>LN913013.1:1343109-2324047 GCA_001487125.1 Gabonibacter massiliensis | reverse complement strand
ACACGTGTTACGCACCCGTGCGCCGGTCGCCGGCAGAGTGTTGCCACTCCCCGCTGCCCCTCGACTTGCATGTGTTAAGCCTGTCGCTAGCGTTCATCCTGAGCCAGGATCAAACTCTTCATGATAAAAAATCTTTACTTTTTTTGTTCTTCCTGTCCCGGTTTAATTCACGGCCGTCTCTCGACGGCTCGCGCTCGCTTGTTCGTCTTTTTCACTTCAATATATTCAAGAACTCGTCTCTCTATCTACCGGCTTCCCCCTTTTTTAACGGCGAAAGCGGACGCAAAGATAACACCATTTATTCTTACCTTCCAAATCTTTTTCACTATTTTTTTCGAACTTTTTTTCAACCCCCTCGTTCTACACCTCCAGGCCCGTTTCATCTCGCTACCCCTCCGGAAAGCGGGTGCAAAGATAAAGCAACTTTATCCCCTTTTCCAAATTTTTTATCACATTTTTTACAGGAAAAATTTTAACAGGCAATTATCACGCTGAACCTGAAAGAATTAAAAAATGTTTTTTTTCCCGGAAAACTACCGACAACGAAAAGAAAAGACTCGACGACACTGCGAGAACGAAAATGAAAAGATGAAAAGATGAAAAGATTAGAAGAAGAGATTGGGAGATTAAAAAGATTGATGATTGTAGATTGACGATTGCAAATTCAAAAACAGCGTTCAATCTACAATCTAAAATCTACAATTTACAATAAACGGACGGATTAAAAGATTTGAATCACTAAATCTCTAAATGTTTTTTTCCCCGGAAAACTAACGACAACGAAAAGAAAAGACTCGACAACACTGCGAGAACGAAAATGAAAAGATGAAAAGATTAGAAGAAGAGATTGGGAGATTAAAAAGATTGATGATTGTAGATTGACGATTGCAAATTCAAAAACAGCGTTCAATCTACAATCTAAAATCTACAATTTACAATAAACGGACGGATTAAAAGATTTGAATCACTAAATCTCAAAATCATTGAATCACTAAATCATTGAATCATTCTAATCGTCAATTAAAACATCTGACAAGATCGATTTTAAATCGGGGTATTGCATTCGATAGCCGGAATGTAACGTTCGAAAGGGGATCACATTAGCAGAGCGAGTCAATACCAAAGCAGATTCTCCCAACAGCATCAGTAATACTTTCTCAGGAACTTTTATTGTTATTTTTATTCTAATATGTTCTTCCAAGGCTTTGGTAAACTCTAAATAACTAAGTGAATTTGGAATAACCATATTGTAAATCCCTTCAATATCTCTGTTTTCTATGGCGTACCGGATAAAACCGGCAATATCCTTAACATGCACCACCGGAAAAGCTTGCTTCCCGCTTCCCATGATCAAGAATAAATGAAATCGAAAGGATGGTTTGAGTTGTTTCAAAACTCCCCCATTTTTCCCCAGCACGATTCCGAATCTCAAAATAACCTTACGCACATCCTCCAAATACGCTACTTCTTTTTCCCAACCCTTTACAACTTCTGCCAAAAAACCGGAATCATAAGTTGTAGCATTTTCATCGCTTACGCTCCCATCCTTATATATACCCACGGCCGAAGCATTGATGAAAACCTGAGGTTTTCGCTGAAGCGCATTGACGGCCCTCACCAGGTTTCGAGTCGCCAATACCCTGGAACGCATAATCTCTTCCTTCCCGCGAGCTGTCCAACGGCCCATAATACTTTTACCGGCAAGATTAACAATCACGTCAGCATCTTCGATATATTCCTTCAATGCCATCCCTCCCTCAAACAACACGTTTCTCGGAATCGCATTGACCTTATATCCATATTTTTCAAAAATACCTCGTATGGTTTCCCCGATAAAACCATGTATCCCCGTAATATAAATATTTTTCATAACACTCTGCATTTTGTACCATTACCCATCTATATATTCTACGGAAAAATACAGCATAAGCTACTCGTTTCGACTATTATTTTAGGAATTACCTTCTATTTTGAATTTATCCATATACCGGCTTCGGCAATTTCTATTTCAGAAATTCACGCCATTGCTCCGATACAAAATAAAAATCTCATTTTCGCCGGACATTAATCTTTGTTTTTTATATTTATCTTTACCGCAAATAATTAATCTGCAACAAAATGAAATTCAATACCATTCAATTGATCTATTTTTCACCAACTCACACTTCTCGGGAAGTGGCAAGGGCCATCGCAAAAGGAATTCAACTTCCCATCGGAAAAGAGATCGACTTGACGCCTGCGTCAAACGCAACATCAATCGAAGCTGAGAATACATTAACAATCATAGCTGTTCCAACTTACGCGGGTCGAGTTGCGCAAACGGCATTGGATCGATTAAAAATCATTAAAGCCCATCAATCGCCAGCCATTATCGCCGTTTTGTATGGTAATAGAGATTACGAAGATGCCTTAATCGAATTAAGAGATACGGTAAACGAACTCGGTTTTATTCCCATTAGTGGAGGAACCTTCATCGGAGAACATTCTTACAGTACCTCCACAATGCCAACCGCTCCCGGACGGCCCGACCCATCCGATTTGCAAATAGCAAAAACATTAGGGAGAAAAAGCGTGGAACAATTGCATATCTATGGTTCAGCCAGCGATATCCCTTTATTGGAGGTGAAAGGAAATATTCCTTACAAAGAAAAGAAACCTAAAACTCCAGCCTCACCGAAAACCATAAAAGATTTATGTACCCGATGTGGATTTTGCGTCGAAATATGCCCTGTCGAAGCCATTCAACTGAAAGACGAAATCATAAGCAACGATGAAACTTGTATTAAATGTTGTGCCTGTGTAAAACAATGCCCCAGCCAAGCCAGAATATTCAATACTCCTTTTACGGAATTTCTTTTCAGGAACTTCCACGACCGAAAAGAACCGGAAATCTTCATGGCTGAATAACAACCCATAGGAACGGGGTAATGTACCGACGATCGATTAAGAGATTCAATTCAATCATTGGATCTCTTAGTCCTTCAATCTCCCGATCTCGTTAATTAAAAATTACAATCGAATTGACGCAACCTTTTTTAAAGTAGTGCATCATATAGATGAACTTTATAATTAAAAACAGCTATGGAAAATAAAACATGGAAATTGGCGTTAATTTGCTTTTTAGCCGTCTTCTTCTTTACGTCATGCGATGACGATGATGAATATTACTACGTTGGGAACGGAAATTCGTGGATAAGCTATGGTAATCTTGAAAAAGTCGATAATTCCCAATCCAAATACGTTATCCGCCGGGATGACGGAAATAAACTGATTCTCTCCGAAGGAGTACGTCTCAATGGCGATGAAGTAAAAGAAGGTCTACGGGTTGTTGCCAATTACTCCATTATCGGGAGTGAAAGGGAGGAAACAAGCCTAAATGGCAAAATGATTTATTACATCCGTTTATACGATATTGACGATGTACTTTGTAAAGTCCCCGTAAAAGAATCCTTCATTAAAGAAAATGAAGCCGTCCGAAACGACAGCATCGGTAACGATCCCATTAATATCACGGAAGCATGGTTCGGCGGAAAATACTTGAATGTCGAATTCAAAATTCCGGTAAAGAAAGGCTCCTCTGAAAAACACTTCATCAATCTGGTTCAAAACGATATGGGATTACACAACGACTCCGTATATATCACTTTACGCCATAATGCATACGGAGAAAAACCCGATGCCCAAAACACAGATTCATATGTTTGGAGCTACGGCAGAGTATCTTTTGACCTAACTTCCATTGTGCCAGAAGGTTACAATAAAGTTCCGGTAAAATTAATTTGGACCGAATATAAAAAGAATATCCCCGAAACCGTTACCAAAAGCGACAGCGGAACATTCTCGTTGTCCGGAAAAGAGACAAATCCTCGGGCCAAGTCAGGCCTAAAACAAAAAGAGAATCATCAAGCAAGTCCGAACGAAACCCGAATCTCTTGTGAACTCAAATAAACAATCCAATTTAAAGGGGGCCTATCCAAAGCCCCCTTAAACTTATAACATTCGTAAAACCATACTTTTCTAAAATCCCGTATTCATTACATCAACAAGAGATCATTTCTTTTACAAATTCCTGTATAAAATCTACGCTACGATCAATTCCCAAAAGAGAAGAGTCGATAGATAAATGATAGGAAGAAGCTACTCCCCACTCTTTATCCGTGTAATAGTTATAATATCCCGGACGAGTTTTATCCATTCTACGAATAAGCTCCGAAGCATCATGCTCGGATATGTTTTCCCGCCGCATCACGGTTTTTATCCGTTCATCCAACGGTGCATGAATAAAAATATTCACACAATTTTTCTTCTCCCGCAGAATATAATCCGCACAACGTCCTACAATAACACAAGATTTCTCTTCCGCCAATTTACGGATAACATCCGACTGAATTTGAAATAGTTTTTCATTGGAAAGAAAATCGTTATATTGAAATCCGCCGAAAGTAAAGCCCGCGGCAAAAGCATGCAATAAACTACCGGAATTCTGTTCATCCGCCTTCTCAAAAAATTCTTTACACAATCCGCTTTCCTGAGAAGCTAACGTGATTAACTCCTTATCATAAAAAGCAATTCCCAATTTTTCGGATAATTTTTGTCCGATTTGCTTACCGCAACTGCCGAATTGCCTACCGATTGTAACAACACAATTTTCCATAACACTTTATTTAGGATTAGTTATACATACAAAATTACTTATTTTTTCTTTCCTATAAGGTGCCGGAGCCTATTTTAAATCAAAATATTCGCGAGAGCCCATAGCCTAAAACAACAAAACATCGCAATCAAAGCAAATTCGAAATTTTTAGCCGTTTCAATTGCCAATGCAACATACATCCCGTCACGACAGAAGCAATAACATCGGCTGTCGGCATACTGGCCCAAACTCCCGTCGTACCCCAAAAATGAGGAAATATCAAAAGAGCGGGAATCAAAAATAACAATTGGCGCGTCAAAGAAAGGAAAATAGCTTTTTTAGCCATCCCGATGGACTGAAAAAAGCTGGAAGTAACCATCTGAAAACCGACCAAAGGAAATGCAGCAAGCACAATCCTCAACCCGCTCGAAGCAATTTCAACCAACTCGGCATGTACGGTAAAAAGATAAATAATAGGCCGAGGAAAAATCTGACCTATCAAAAAACCGGAAGTCGTTACACTGATACCGCAAATCAGGGTATATTTCAACACCCGAATCAAGCGATCAAATTGTCGAGCTCCAAAATTATATCCGGCAATGGGTTGCATCCCCTGGTTGAACCCCATCACAATCATAATAAACAAAAAAACCACTCTATTTACGATACCATACGCTCCTATCGCCATATCCCCTCCATGTACTTTCAAACTTTTATTAATCAATATGACAACCAAGCAAGCACATAAATTCATTAAAAAAGGAGATAAACCGATAGCAAGCATCCCTCCCACTATGCTTCTTTTTAAACCGAAAATACCTTTTTGAAAATGAAGAAAACTTTTCGGATTAAAGAAATGCATCAACTCCCAACTCAAGGCCAAGACCTGAGCAAGGACGGTAGCATAAGCAGCTCCGCGTATTCCCCAATCCAACACGAAAATAAAAAGGGCATCCAACACGCAATTTACCAGCACCGCCATCAATGTTGCCGCCATTGCCTTTTGAGGATAACCGGAAGCCCTCAATACCTCATTCAATCCTAAATATACATGCGTTACCAAATTTCCGGCCAAAATAACTTGCATATAATCTTCCGCATAAGGTAATGTTTCGGGACTCGCCCCGAAAAAAAGAAGTACCGGTTTTAAAAAAATCAGCATCAGCACCATAAACAACGCTCCAATGATTATATTCAAAACGATAACATTCCCCAATACATGCGTTGCACTCTCTTTATCCTTTTGTCCCAATTTTATGGCCACCAAAGTAGATGCGCCGACACCTACAAGCGAACCGAAAGCTGCCGCTAAATTCATCAGAGGAAATGTCACCGCCAATCCGGCAATAGCCAACGGGCCGACCCCGTGGCCGATGAAAATACTATCGACCATATTATATAAAGAGGAGGCCGTCATTGCAATAATGGCGGGAATAGCATAACGAAGAAGTAATTTTCCGATTTTCTCCGTACCTAAAATCAAAGGTGTATTTTGTGACATAAGATCTATTTAGCTGGTGAATAAAAACGGCCGCAAAGATAGACGAATTATAACATGTCGATCACCACAAAATCAAAAAAGTTCCTTCGTTTACTCCCAATCTCCATTATCCATGATCACCTGTTTTAATGCTTCGAGAGCTTCGCTCTCGGGAACGGCAATCCGAACGACTTCTTTTCCCCGGTAAAGATTCACTTTCCCGTTTCCAGCCCCCACGTAACCGTAATCGGCATCACCCATCTCTCCCGGGCCATTTACAATACAGCCCATCACGGCAATTTTCAATTTACTCAAATGAGCAAAGGCTTTTTTCACCTTAGCAACCGATTCCTCTAAATTATACAACGTACGTCCACATCCCGGACAACTAATAAACTCTGTTTTATAGCGCCTAACTCCGGCTGACTGAAGAATATTCCGACTAATGGATAGGGCGTCAAAAGGGTTACCCGCCTGAGGATAACTAATCCATAGACCGTATCCCTGACGATCTATAAATAATCCTCCGACATGAGCGGCAACTCGCAGATTCAAATCATCTATTTCTTCTCCCGAAGCGACCGCCCGGATAATTACCCGGTTTTTGATGTTCAATTCAGCCAATCGTTCCAAAAGATGGCGATAGTTGGAATAAAGCACTTCCGTCGGTGTCAATACCAAAATAGCCTCTTCTTCTCTTTGCAATTTCACGGCCAATTCCTGATTTATCTCCTCCACACCCCGTATCTCTACGAATACGCCATTACCTTCCGGTTCCTCCTTCAAGGTTAAAAACTCCCTCACCCCAATCAAGGCAACTGCATTCCGGTTATACACGTGAGCGACATCAATGTTCTCATAGGGGACAAGGATCTTCACACTCTCCGGTAATTTGGTTAATTCCGGTCCCAAAGCTTCCGTGTAAATAATCTCCGGAGCCTGTTTTCCTGCTTTCAGCAAATCACCGTAAACCGGATCATTGACCGCGGCAACGTGAAAATCCAATCCTGCCGTAATTCGCTCGTCGATACAATCCACATGAGAAATATCCGCCACGATCAAAGGTTTAACAAAATGAGATTTCCAAACGGGAAATTCCGAACGATATTCAGGAGTACAAATCCGTACCAGCCGTTGAGCTATCGGGATCTCTTTTTGCGGAGCCTCCGTTAAAGAAACCCGAATCGTATCTCCGATCCCTTCATTCAACAGAGTTCCTATCCCCACAGCCGAACGAATTCGCCCGTCCTCCCCCTCCCCGGCTTCTGTCACTCCCAAATGCAACGGATAATCCATCCCCTCTTTCTCCATCTCCCTGACTAACAGACGAACGGCTTCCACCATTACCCGACAATCGCTGGATTTCAAAGAGATCACCACATCATTAAATTCTTCTTCCCGACATACTCGAAGATATTCCATCGTCGCCTCTACCATTCCTTCAGGAGTATCTCCATACCGACTCATAATCCGATCGGATAAAGAACCATGATTCGTACCGATACGTACCGCCGTATGATATTCCCGGCACACGTTCAAAAAAAGAGTGAATTTCGCCCGCAAACGCTCCAACTCCTCCGTATACTCTTCTTCCGTATATTCCAAATGTTCAAACGTAGCCCGTTTATCCACAAAATTCCCCGGATTTATCCTCACTTTCTCGACATAACGAGCCGCAATCATAGCAGCTACCGGATTAAAATGAATATCTGCCGAAAGAGGTTCCCGATATCCTTTTTCCCGTAAAGCAATATGTATATTTTTCAAATTTTCTGCCTCTCTTCTTCCCGGAGCCGTAATTCTTACTAACTCTCCCCCTGCCTCAATAATTCGGACAGCCTGTTCCACACAAGCGAAAGTATCCATCGTACTCGTGTTTAGCATGGACTGTACAAGAACCGGATACTCCGACCCAATAAACGTATTTCCAATTTTAACCTGTCTCGTTCTCCTACGCATAATAATTATATTTCAATCGATTATGACATTATTCGTTTTAAATTCTGAAGGTTGCGCTTATTCGTAATAGCTTTCCCCTCCGGAGTGTAAAGGTAATCAATTTCCGCTTTAAAATGCTCGATCACGTTACGTCTCACGACCTTCATGGTAGAGTTCATCAAACCGTTTTGTTCTCCAATAGTTTCAGGAAGTATTCCGGTAACCGCTGGAAGCCAACGTTCCGGAAACAAATTGGCCCATTTTCCTCCCTTTCTGAAAGCTATCAACTCCTCTTCCAGCTTCAAGGCCATGGAGCGATAGGCATCCATGGTATTCGGTTCTACCTCCTGCTGCATAATATACTCCTCCAATGCTGTTTTATTCGGTACAATCAGCCCGACCGTGTATGGAGATTGATTATTGTATAAAATACAACATTCGATATAGCGGGAGTGTTCCACGATTGCCTCTTCAATCCCCTCAGGACTGTATTTTTCCCCATCGTTAGCTATCAACAAGGATTTGTACCGGCCTAAAACATAAAGCCACCCCTCTCTCCCAAGATAACCGATGTCACCGGTACGCAACCATCCGTCTATGATATATTCTTTTGTATTTTCTTCATTCCGCCAATAGCCCAGCATCACGTTGCCTCCCTTAATCCATACCTCTCCCTGTTCTCCAACCGGAAGAACCTTTCCCTCCTCGTCACATATTTTCAACTCCAATGGCTTCACGACCATACCGGAAGAACCGAAACGATACCGTTCCGGCGTATTGGAGCTGATAACAGGCGAGGCTTCCGTCAATCCGTACCCTTGTAACATAGGAATCCCCAAGGCTGCATAATAACGTTGTAGTTCGATATCCAACAAAGCCCCTCCCCCGACAAAGAATTGCAAATTTCCACCGAAACTCCGACGAATTTTAGAGAAAATAAACCCATCCGCCATTTTAACCCAAGGCCACCAAAATGCCTTTCCACCTTTTCCCCTATCATCTCCCAGACCATTATAACGATATGCAGCTTTCAGCCCCCATCGGTATAACTTCCATATAAAGCGTCCTTTCGCCCGTATACCGGCCTCTATATTTTTTCTGAAGTTTTTCGCTAATGCCGGCACACTAAGCAAGACATGAGGTTTTATTTCCAAAAGATTCACCGGAATATTCCTTAAATATTCCATAGGAGAATTTCCAAAATCTACCGAAGCCAACGAAGCTCCGTTATACATAAAAGAGTAGATGCCTACCGTATGAGCGAAACTATGATCCCAAGGCAGAAACAAAAGCACCTTATAAGACGATGGAATCTGTATCAGCGAATCAGCCTGTAACACGTTCGTCACATAATTCCCATGCGACAACATAATCCCTTTAGGGTCTGTCGTTGTTCCCGAAGTATAAGAGATATTTACCAGATCATCTGCCCGAACAGACCGAATCCGATCGTTCAAGACGTGAGAATTAGATGCTAACCACAACTTGCCTTCAGACAAAAGAGACTCGAAAGAGAGAGTACGCTCCTCTTCTCCCTCATAATCGAATACAATGATCTTCTCTACTTGGAGCAAACGGGAGCTCATTTCACGTATCCGACGGAAATAATAAGAAGAAACGATTAAAAAACGAACTCCCGAATGTTCTATCCGAAATAAGATTTCATCACTTGTCAATTTGATACTTAAAGGTACATTTACCCCTCCCGCGTACAATACCCCCAGTTCAGCATACACCCAACGATTACATCCTTCACTCAAAAGAGCTGCCCGGTCTCCCTTATTCATCCCCAAAGAGAGTAAAGCTCCGGCAAAATCTATTACTTTCTCTCTAACCTCCCGATAAGACGTGGATATATATTTTCCATCTCTCTTCTCCCACAAATAAGGACTTTCGGAAAATTTCTCGCAACTCCGTTCAAATAACGCTATGATTGTATCCATACCTCTTTACAAAACCTCCTTACTAAAACTACAAAAATAGATATTTTACAAATCTAATAAAGAAATTCCAATTCCCTACGGCAACTCCCGGATAATAACTTTTTTCCAATCTCCTACTTATCAGGATGTAACCTGAATTTCTTTTCTCACGTAATCTTTACACAAACATAAAAGAATAACATGACCCGATTTTTAATCTTAACTATTACCGTAGTCTGTATAGGTATTACTATCGCCTGGAACAATAAAGCACATGGCGTTCTGCATCAAAATACCCCGATGAAAAACATAGAATTGAAATTCATCATCCAAGAATCTTCGGAGGTTCCCCTCCATCATGATATCATCATCTATGACGGTGATCCTTCCCGTAACGGACATGTATTGACAAAGGGCAAGGCAACAACAAAGAAGCCTTTTGTTACCTCCATAAGGGTTTCAGCTCAAAAACACGAATTATTTTCCGTTAGTCGTATCCCTTTCCATTCCAAACAAATCACCCGTACTGTAAAACAAACCAAACCTTAAATGAAAAGGTGTTTCTCCTCGTATTTAGGAAAAACACCTTTTCATTCCGATATATACTACGTAGTTATTCGTTACCCATCTCCTGTTTCCGGGCATCTATGTAACGTACCACTTTTCCGTAAATGATCAAAGCGATAGCCGAAACCAAAGCAATTCCGGCAAAATAATACCAGATATAATGAGCATTTGAAGCTGCCGCCGCCCACTCCGCCTCGCTACTAAACAAAGCATGGTCCGGACAATATTTACTCAACAGGAATCCGGACAATCCGAAACCGAAAATAGAAGAGAGAAACGAATGCAAATGGCTAAATCCGAGATAAAGCCCTTCCTCTCCTTTAGGAGCCTGTAAAGAAAAATACTCCAGAAAACGGGGAGAAATAAATACTTCAGCTAATCCCTGGAACACGATACCCACGATCATCATAAAAGCGACCGGATGCATTCCAACAATCTCACTATTGCTCAACATATTACCCGAAGCCATACATAAAGCCGATACCGGCATAATAAACATGCCTACCGTCATAGAAAATAATGCCGATTTTTTCCGCATCAATTGCGTAATCAAACTCACCGTCAACACAACCACCAACGGATTCACGTTAGCATACCACCCGATAGCACTTCCTTCCCCGGCCAACCGGATCACGTATTTGGGCATCGTCGCGTATAACTGATGTTGCACCATCCAGAATCCCGTAATGATTAAAATTAAAATAAGCAGACGGGCGTTCGTACAGACTTTCATCAAAGCGACCCATATCTGCCGGAAAGATTTTCCTTCTCCCGCATGTTTATCGCTTTTATACATAAAATAAATAGCTATTAAAGCTAAAAATGTCATGGAGGCAGAGAAATAATTCAAGACGATCATCCCCTCATGTCCCATAGAATCTCTTAACGGCGTCACCAATACCTTGCCGGAAAAAGCCCCGATATTTACCATCCCGTAAAAAATAGCAAAACCTTTCGCTCGGGTACTCTCGTCCGTCTCCTTGGCCACGGTACCGGAAATAACACTTTTAATAAAAGATCCGCCGACAACGATCAAAGCCATAATCGGCAAGATACCGTAACGATAGTTACTATCCTGCAATCCGTTAAAACGAGTTTCGTATCCGTATTCCACCAATCCGGTAGAAGCCAAAAAAGTCGGAAATACCCCTAATCCCAAATACCCTAACGTCAATAACAAAAAAGCCAGTAACATGGACTTACGAAATCCTATTTTGTCGGCAAGAGCTCCCGAGAAAGTAGGCAAGAAATACAAACAAGCGGAAAATATTCCCGCGATAGTAGCAGCCTGAATATCTGAAAAACCCAATACATTACTCAAATACAGGGTGATTACGACAAAAACACCGTAATACGCCGCTCTCTCTAATAATTCGACCGTGTTGGCAACCCAAAACGCTTTACTGAACTTCACTTTTTTCTTTTCTGTTGTCACACTCATACATTTAATTTTTACTAATTTTCATCCAACCGTGCAAAAATAACATTTTTACAATACACGACAATACCCGAAACCGATAGATCAAAATGATCCGGAAACACTCGAAAATTATTTACAACCTATTTTTTGTAAATATTGCAGTGTAAAAATCTTACGACTCCAAAGCGTTTGCATGATTCCCCGCAAAGAAAGATAGACCAGAAAAGCCAGCCAAAGCATATGATTATCGGTACTCCCGGAAAAAGTATAAAAAATGAAGAAAAAAGCGAATGAAGCTATCAACATAGCCCCAAGCATCTGTTTCGTTGCAGTGGCACCTATAAGTATTCCATCCCATAAGAAAGCGGAAAATCCGGCTAACGGAATAGCCAAAACCCAATAAAAATAAGTAGCCGAAGCCTGTATGACCTCCGTATCATCCGTCAATATACTTAAAAAATTTTTCCCTCCTACTGCGTATAAAAGAGTAAAAAACAAAGATAGTCCGACTCCCCAAGCGAACAGATTACGGACAGCATGTTTCAATTGCTTTAAATTACAAGCACCCACGTAACGGCCTGCTAAAGCTTCCCCGGCATAAGCAAAACCGTCCATAATATAAGAAAACAGTGTAAAAAGCTGCATCAACAGAGTATTAACCGCCAATATCACGTCCCCCTGACGGGCCCCCGTGGAAGTAAAAAAAGTAGTTACGGCAATCAAACAGAATGTACGCAAAAAAATATCCCGGTTCACCGCGAAAAAACGCTGCATAGCCGTTAAATATAAACTTTCCCGCAAAACAACCCTTACCCGCAAATAGCCGTATTTCTTCACCCATAAAACTACCGCCATGGCCAAGCCGCCATATTCGGCCACCACGGTTCCCAAGGCAACTCCTTCCACCTTCATCTTAAATCCAAAAACGAAACAAAGGCTGCACAGAATATTAACCGTATTCACCGCAATAGCAATATACATGGGGAAACGGGAATTTTGCATTCCGATAAACCACCCCTTAAAACCATACAAAGTCAAAACAGCCGGAGCTCCCCAGATGCAAACCCGAAAATAGGCTACGGCATACCGTTCTACCTCATCGCTGGTATCCAACAGGTGAAAAGCCAAACGCTCGATCGGGTATTGCAACAACAATAAGGCGATTGCAGAGACCAACCCGACACAAACCGCCTGTACCAAAACCCTCGTTTCCGCCGAAGCGTCTTTCCGTCCATAAGCCTGCGAAGTCAACCCGCTCGTACCCATTCGCAAAAAACCGAAATTCCAGTATAAAATATTAAACAGCAATCCTCCTACCGCAATCGCCCCGATATAAGCAGTCGCACCCAAATGCCCCACGATAGCCACATCGACTAAACCCAATAACGGGACCGTTATATTAGATATAATCGACGGAACGGCCAATTGAAGAATTCTCCGATTCATTACCTTTTATTTTAACACAAAAATAAGAGTATTTCCCTCAAAATAATTCAATAAAAGAAAATCTTGTTTCTATTATCTATCTATTACCTTTTACCCCAATAAAAATAGATTGTTAACGGGATGCTGTCCAACGGGCAAAAAGTAACTCATTTTTTCCGAAAGATTCTCTATTGAAAAACATTGCATTTTTCAGGTACGTATTATATTTTAGCATTCGAAATAAAAAAGAAATCAAACGATGAAAAAGAAATTTACCCGTATTACCCTATTAGGCTCTTTCCTTCTATTGATGTACCAGTGTGCCACCGTACCCATCACGGGACGTCATCAACTTATTTTATTTCCGGAAGACCAGATGGTACAAACCAGCCTGACTTCTTACAGCAGTTTTATTAAAGAGAATAAATTATCGAGCGACGATTCGGCCAAAAACCGGATTCGGAAAGTAGGGGCCCGCATATCCAAAGCCGTGGAACAATACCTGAGAGAGCACGGTTTAGAATCCGAAATTCAAAATTTCCAATGGGAATTTAATTTGGTAGTCAGCAATGAACCCAACGCCTGGTGCATGCCCGGAGGAAAAGTGGTATTCTATGAAGGGATTTTGCCCTACTGCCAAAACGAAGCGGGCATCGCTGTCGTTATGGGACACGAAATCGCTCATGCCGTAGCCCATCACAGCAACGAACGAATGAGTCAACAAGCATTGGTTCAATACGGTAGTACTGCCGCAAGCGAATTACTCGGCCAATCCCAGGGGGCAGCAAGAAAAGCGTTACTGGAACAGGTAATCGGAATCGGAGCCAACGTCGGCATCATCTTGCCTTTTTCACGTAAACACGAATCGGAAGCCGATCATTTGGGACTGATCTTTATGACAATGGCCGGTTACGATCCCAATGAAGCCACGGCCTTTTGGTCACGAATGGCAGCAGCAGGGGGAGGCAAACAAGCCGAATTCTTATCCACCCACCCGGCAGACGAAAAACGGATCGCTCAATTAAAAGCCCTGATCCCGGAAGCCTTGAAGTATAAGCCGCAGGAGTAAAACGCCTATCCCAGGCTCTTCTCTTCCCCTGTTTTTAAACTTTATAAAAATAGAGAAGTTGTTTTTTATTTTTTTCTTACTTTTGTTATCCGAAACAAATGACTAAAAATACCATGGAAAATAAACTGACGATATACAATACATTAGACCGGAAAAAGGAGCTGTTCGAACCTCTTAACCCTCCATTTGTCGGATTGTACGTATGCGGTCCTACCGTGTACGGGGATGCTCATTTGGGACATGCCCGTCCGGCTATCACGTTCGATTTGCTTTTCAGATACCTGAAATACCTGGGTTATAAGGTAAGATACATCCGGAATATCACTGATGTAGGTCATTTAGTCAACGACGCGGACGAAGGAGAGGACAAAATCGGCAAAAAAGCGAAATTGGAACAACTGGAACCGATGGAAATCGTCCAATTGTATACCAACCGTTATCATAAAAACATGGAAGATCTGAATACACTTCCTCCCAGTATAGAACCTCACGCTTCGGGACACATCATAGAACAACAGGAGTTAATCAAAAAGATTATCGATAACGGTTTCGCTTATGAAAGTAACGGCAATATCTATTTCGATGTAGAGCACTACAACCGGAAATTCCATTACGGAAAACTTTCCGGCCGAAAAATAGAAGAGTTATTTTCCAATACACGCCAGTTAGACGGCCAAGGAGAAAAAAGAAACCCGTTGGATTTCGCTCTCTGGAAAAAAGCCTCCCCGGAACACATCATGCGGTGGCCTTCCCCCTGGGGAACAGGATTCCCGGGCTGGCATTTAGAATGTTCTTGTATGAGTCAAAAATACCTGGGAGAAACGTTTGATATCCACGGGGGAGGGTTGGATTTACAATTTCCTCATCACGAATGCGAAATCGCCCAAAGTGCGGCCGCGTACGGACACGACGCCGTAAGGTACTGGATGCATAATAATATGGTAACCATCAACGGACAAAAAATGGGGAAATCGTTAGGTAACTTTATCACCTTGGATCAACTTTTCTCGGGAGAAAATGACGTATTGGAGCAAGCCTACTCCCCCATGACGGTTCGATTCTTTATTCTCCAAGCCCATTATCGCAGC
The DNA here is from genome assembly GCA_001487125.1 of Gabonibacter massiliensis. Classification (GTDB taxonomy): domain Bacteria; phylum Bacteroidota; class Bacteroidia; order Bacteroidales; family Marinifilaceae; genus Gabonibacter; species Gabonibacter massiliensis. The sequence goes on along the minus strand of LN913013.1, from coordinate 2,308,505 downwards.
CCGCTCGATTTCTCAAACGAAGCATTAAAAGCAGCCCAAAAAGGTTACGAACGTCTTATGTCCGCCGTCAACCAATTGAATAAACTGAAGCCGTCAATAGAGAATACGGTAGATGTGGACTCCTTGATAAATGAATGTTTCGAAGCGCTAAACGATGATTTGAATACTCCTATTCTAATCTCCCATCTATTCGACGGTGTACGGATCATCAATTCGATCAGCGCAGGCCATGAAAAAATAAACACCGAAAATTTAGATAAATTGAAAAAACTATACCAGGACATCGTAATTGATATTCTGGGATTAAAAAGCGAGGAGGATTCCGGGGCAAGCAACCAAGCTTTAGACAAAGTAATCGAGGCGATGATGAACGTGCGGAAAGTAGCACGCCAAAATAAAGACTGGGCCACTTCCGATCAGATTCGTGACGAATTAAAAAATGCAGGAATCCTTATTAAGGATACAAAAGACGGATACGAATGGAGCCTCGAATAAGGAGGCTTCTTTTACCCTCTTCACAGGAGGAAGATAATTATAATTAAAAATCAATGACATACATATTCTACGCATTATTATTTACATTGGTGTTCATCTCGTGTAAAACGGAGACAAAGCCTAAAAACAAAAACGCAACGTCGGTTTCGGCAAATGCGAAACCATCACCGGAAAATACGACGAGATACGTCAAGAGCATCCAGATTATCTATCCTCAAAAAAACGACACGTGTGTATTCGGAGAGAAAATCAAAATAAATTTCGCTTACGACAAGCGATATAAAATCGATTCTTCTCATATCCTGTACAATAACTCAAGGATCACCACATTAGACAGTAATACCCGGGAGTATATCTTCAAAATCCCGGAAGGGAAATGCGGAACCCAAACGATAAAAGTCATGGCTTTCCATCCTAACCAGAGACAGGGGATTGCTACCATGCCGATCGTCATTAAACCAAACAAAGCTCCTGTATCTCTCGATTACCAACTTATAAACACCTTCCCTCACGACAACCGCGCCTACACCCAAGGTCTTGTATTTCACGACAATTTCATGTACGAAGGAACCGGACAATACGGAGCCTCCTCTTTACGAAAAACAGATCTTCAAAACAATAAAATACTATCCGTCCTTCACCTTGACAGGTCCTATTTCGGAGAAGGTATAACCATCTATAAAGACAAAATTTATCAAATTACCTGGAAATCACACAAAGGATTTGTTTACGACCTGAATACTTTCACGCTGGAAACCACGTTCGATTACCAAACTCAAGGTTGGGGCATTACCACAATGGACGACAAACTGATCATGAGTGACGGAACTCATGTCCTCTATCACCTCGATCCGGAAACTTTCAATATATTGAAAAGAGTAGAGGTTTTCGACCATAACGGTCCCGTCCTGAATCTAAACGAACTGGAGTTCATAAACGGCATGATCTGGGCCAACGTTTGGCTAACCGATCGAATCGCCGTTATCGATCCGCAAACAGGGGTCGTCAAACAAGAATTGCATCTGCCCGACTTATTAACAAAGGAGGAGAGCGGCAAGTTAGATGAAAATGATGACGTACTGAACGGTATTGCCTACAATGCCCAAAAAGGGACCCTATATGTTACCGGTAAACGCTGGCCTAAACTTTTTGAACTAAAGATAAAGCCTGTCAAATAATGACTTTTCAAAATCACCCAATCGTAAATCATTAAATCTTTAATTATAATCTAAATTCTACCTACCATGCCTGACGTTAAAATAGAAGAATCCTGGAAAGACCTTTTAAAGGAAGAATTTGAAAAACCTTATTTTTCAGAGCTCATTCAATTTGTGAAAGAAGAGTATAAGCATAACCGAATATTCCCCCCGGGAAAACTTATTTTTAACGCTTTTGACCATTGTCCCGTTGAAAACACGAAAGTCGTCATTTTGGGACAAGATCCCTACCACGGGCCGGGACAGGCTCACGGCCTTTGTTTTTCCGTACCGGAAGGAATAGAACAACCACCATCTTTACAAAACATTTTTAAAGAGATCAACAACGATTTGGGATCAGCCATACCTTCTTCCGGAAATTTGGAACGCTGGTCCGATCAGGGGGTTCTACTCCTGAACGCTACCTTGACTGTAAGGGCTCATCAGGCCGGCTCCCACCAGAATAAAGGCTGGGAAGAGTTCACGGATGCCGTTATCAAACTATTAGCCGAAAAAAAGGAGCACCTCGTTTTCATGCTATGGGGTTCCTATGCCCAGCGCAAAGGAGCTTTCATCGATACGCAACGCCATTTGGTATTAAAATCCGTTCATCCTTCTCCCTTATCGGCCAATCGGGGCGGATGGTTTGGAAATCACCACTTCAGTCAAGCCAATACCTATTTAAAAGCACATGGTTTAGAAGAGATCGAATGGTGAAACAAGATAGCGCATGGGACAACCTAATCGTACACCTGGCATTCTAACAAGATTGCAAACAGGGGTGCGTCGCGATATCGGGTATGAATTTCAATTCCCATCTTCAATCCTTGTATTTCCGGACAACATGAAATTAACAGGTTACGCAAACGTTTGAAATTTTTTCCGGTTTTTCTTGGAAAACTCTGTTTTTAATCCTTAACTTTGGTGCAGATTATAAAAAATATCAGCTATGGTTAATTACAAAGACTTAGGACTGGTTAACACCAGAGAGATGTTCAAGAAAGCAATGGAAGGCAAATACGCCATCCCGGCTTTCAATTTCAACAATATGGAACAGATGCAAGCCATCATCGGAGCTTGCGTAGAAACCAAATCACCGGTAATCTTACAAGTCTCCAGCGGAGCTCGAAAATATGCCAATCAAACCATTTTGCGTTACATGGCACAAGGGGCTGTCGAATATGCAAAAGAATTGGGATGCAATATACCTATTGCCCTTCATTTAGATCATGGTGACACCTTTGAATTATGTAAATCTTGTATTGAAATGGGCTTTTCTTCTGTCATGATTGACGGTTCGGCCCTCCCGTACGAAGAAAATATCGCTCTAACGAAGAAAGTGGTAGACTATGCTCACCAATTCGACGTAACCGTTGAGGGAGAATTAGGAGTTTTAGCCGGAATCGAAGACGACGTGAAAGCAGCTGAACACGTCTATACCAGTCCTGCACAGGTAGAAGATTTCGTGAAAAGAACAGGGGTGGATTCATTGGCTATCTCTATCGGAACTTCCCACGGAGCCAACAAATTCAAACCGGAACAATGTACCCGAAATGCAGAGGGAATTTTGATTCCGCCTCCTTTACGCTTTGATATCCTCGAGGAGATAGAAAAAAGGATCCCGGGATTCCCGATCGTACTTCACGGCTCTTCTTCAGTTCCTCAAGACAAGGTTGCCATTATCAACAAATACGGGGGAGCCGTAAAAGATGCCGTAGGTATTCCGGAAGAACAATTACGTAAAGCAGCGACATCAGCCGTCTGCAAAATCAACATCGATTCCGACGGACGTTTGGCAATGACAGCCGCTATTCGTGAAGTATTTGCCCAGAAACCGGCAGAATTCGATCCGCGTAAATACCTCGGGCCGGCACGCGAATCATTAAAGGAATTATATAAACACAAAACAATTAACGTGTTAGGAAGCGCAAACCGCGTTGATTGCTGATTCTATCGCGTCATAAAAAAGGGACTCCGAAGTCCCTTTTTTATATTTTTTATATCCAACTGATTCACTTTCCAATAAAATGCATTACCTTTGCGCCCTATTTGGAACAATACCATAAAGGAGCAAAATGCAGAAAATTAGAAACATTGCGATTATCGCACATGTCGATCACGGGAAAACGACACTGGTCGACAAAATGATTTACCAAGGAAATTTATTCAGAGAAACAGAAAACAAAGGCGATCTATTGCTCGATAATAATGATCTGGAAAGAGAACGAGGAATTACCATATTGGCTAAAAACGTATCCGTTCATTACAAAGACTATAAGATCAATATCATTGACACACCGGGACATGCCGATTTCGGTGGAGAGGTCGAACGCGTTCTGAATATGGCCGACGGTGTTCTCCTATTGGTAGATGCCTTCGAGGGAACTATGCCTCAAACCCGTTTCGTTCTTCAAAAAGCTCTTGCTTTAGGTAAAAAACCCATCGTGGTAGTTAATAAAGTAGACAAGACCAATTGCAGACCGGATTTTGTTTATGAACAGGTATTTGATCTTATGTTCTCTTTGGACGCTACCGAAGAGCAACTCGATTTCACCGTTGTTTACGGTAGTGCCAAACAAGGTTGGATGTCAACGGATTGGCATAAGCCGACAACTGATATTACCCCGTTATTAGACGCTATTATCAAAGATATTCCCGCTCCTAAAATACAGGAAGGAACTCCACAAATGTTAATTACCTCCCTGGAATACTCCTCTTACGTGGGACGTATTGCCATCGGGAAACTAACCCGCGGCAAGCTAAAATCCGGAATGGCCGTAACGTTATGTAAGCGGGACGGAGAAACGATGGTAAAATCCAGAATCAAAGATTTAATGATATTCGAGGGGATGGGTAAACAAAAAGTGGAAGAAGTAGAGTGCGGCGAGATCTGCGCGTTAGTGGGAATCGAAGGATTTGAGATCGGCGATACGATTGCGGATTTCGAGAATCCGGAGGCTCTCGCTCCCATTGCAATCGACGAGCCGACCATGAGTATGCTATTTACCATCAACGACTCTCCCTTCTTCGGAAGAGACGGTAAATACGTAACTTCCCGCCATATCAAGGAACGTTTGGACCGGGAACTGGAAAAGAATCTTGCTTTACGGGTACAACCCGGATTAACAGCCGATTCATTTGTCGTATTCGGACGGGGTGTATTACACCTGAGCGTTCTTATCGAGACCATGCGCCGGGAGGGTTACGAGTTACAAGTAGGACAACCCAAAGTAATCATAAAAGAGATCAACGGCGTCAAATGCGAACCCGTCGAAGAGTTAACGATCGATTTACCGGAGGAACTTTCAGGAAAAGCGATTGAAATGGTTAACCGTCGAAAAGGTACCATGACCAACATGGAACACCGGAATGAACGGGTTCACCTTACATTCGATATCCCCTCAAGAGGAATCATCGGTCTAAGAAGCAATTTACTGACAGCGACGGCCGGAGAAGCCGTTATGGCCCACCGCCTGAAAGGCTTCGAACCTTATATGGGAGAGATCGAAATGCGTACCAACGGCTCCCTTATCGCCATGGAAGCCGGAGATACTTTCGCTTACGCAATCAATAAATTGCAAGACCGCGGACGTTTCTTCATCGATCCGGGTGAAGAAGTATATGCCGGACAAGTTATCGGCGAAAGTACCCGTCAGGACGATATCGTTATCAATGTCTGCAAATCCAAGAAACTGACCAATATGCGAGCCAGTGGCTCCGATGATAAAGTAAACATCGCCCCTGCCGTAAAATTTAGTTTGGAAGAAGCTCTTGAATATATTCAGGAAGACGAATACGTGGAGGTTACGCCCAAGTCTATGCGCCTTCGCAAAATCATCCTTGACGAGACAGAACGAAAAAGAAAAAATAAAGCTGCCGCTACCGCAGAATAATTTAATCTTTGTAAGATATAAACAACGCTGATCAAAATGAAATTGATCAGCGTTGTTTTTTATCACTCATACAATCAAGAACAGACACTCTATTTAAAAAATATTATTACTTTTAATCCTTCAAAATATAGACTATATAGTACACATAATGAAATATACCCTTCTATTATGCCTGATCGGCTTGTTGCTGGCCTGCAAGGAAAAAAAACAGATCAATTTTATCGGTTACGCCCACCAGATAGCCAATGGAAAGTGGGGGTTTATTAACGAAACGGGAGAAGAAATCGTAGCTTATAAATTCGATGGGGCAAAAGATTTTAAGGAGGGTGTCGCTGTCGTCAGGATGGGCAATACCTACGGGTTTATCAACACAAAAGGAAAAATTGCGATCCCGTTAAAATACGAACAGGCAGAAAGTTTCCAAAACGGCTTGGCAGTTGTTACGCTAAACGCCAAAAAAGGAATTATCAATCAAAAAGGAGAGAATGTCGTGGATTGTCTCTATGACGAACTTCATGTCTTTCCGGAAGAAGGTATTGCCAAAGCCAGAAAAGAAAATAAATACGGCTACATTAACCTTTCCGGAAAAGAAATGATTCCTTTCCATTACGACGAGATTTTTGCTTTCGATTCCACAGGCATAGCTCTTGTTAAACAATACGGAAGATTCGGATACATTTCCCGAGACGGAAAAGAGATCCTCCCTTGTCTGTACGACAATATTCAAAAATTCGGGGCCTATCTTTACTCCATTACAAACGATAGTCTGTCCGGCTTTATCAATCTCCAAAAACAGATGGTAACGCCTTGCAAATACCAATCGGCCACCTTTTGTGATGCCGACGGAGAATTATACAACGGGGAGATCATTCGGGTAGAAGCAGAAGGGAAATTCGGATTAATCGACGCTTACGGCAATACAATATGCGAAACCACGTACGACCGAATTGATGATTTTGGAGAGAGAGGTCTCGCTCTTGTTGTCAAGGATAACTTGTACGGTTATATCGACAAAAAAGGAAAAGAGGTCTTTCTTCCCCGGTATGAAGAACTGGAATATTTCACACCAAACGTGTATAAAATAAAAAAAGAGAGAAAATTCGGATTAATCGACAGTTTGCAGAACGAAATCACATCCTGTATCTACGACGCCATCGGAAAAATGAGCAACCGTCTATTTCGGATTTATAAAGACGATGCTTTGGGCTTATTGGACGAAAACGGAGACATCGCCCTTCCCTCCGTGTACAAAGATATATACTGGTTTGATAAAGAGCGGCAATTCATTCTCGTGCTAAACCAAGACAATCAGGTAGGTCTGTTAAACGATAAAGGAGCTCCCCTTACCCGTTGTATCTATACCCATATAGAGCCGTTTAATTCCATGGGTTATGCTTTAGTCCGAGCCAAAGGGAAAGAGGGCTATGTCAACAAAAAAGGGAAAGAGGTCGTACCTTGTATCTACTCTTACGTCTACCCCATCTCGGAAGATCAGACCGTACAAGTAAGAAACGATAAAGGAGTAACTCTCCGGCTAAGCGTCAACAACTGAATTTCATATCGAAATTCATATCTCTTATTAAAAAATAATTCGTACATTTAACGACGCAAAAGAATTTTTTATGAAAAAAGAGGACGAATCTCCCAACAACGCAATACTCCATTGTCAAAAAAAATTACAACGGATACGGGCTTTCATTTATATCCTCATATTAATTGCAATCGTACGGATAGCAATGATGGACTTCAATGGAGTCAGTACTCGAATGTGTATCGATGTAGCCGTCATGTTATTCATTATCGGCCTGACTTTAGTTTGCGAAAAGAACGCACGCCGAAAACTCAAACAAGCCATACGCCATGCCGAAGAAGAGGAAGAAAGATGCTAAACGACCTCCACGATCGTACGACTGCCATACGTGATATCATTTGAAAATGCTTGATTGAAATTATAAACACCCGCATAAATCAATACAGCTTGAATCGTTCCCCCGTGAGCAAAAATACAAACCTCCCGAAAAGGTTTCTTTCTCAACTCATCCAAAAAGGCAGTAACCCTATTGTATTGATCCAAAAAACTTTCACCTCCTACGGGCTGGACGTTTAACCAATTGTCATACCACTCCTGTAACTTGGGATCCTTAATTTCCTCCCATCGTTTTCCTTCCCAGTGTCCGAAATTCAACTCTTTTAAACGATCATCCAGTACAGGATCTGGAAAACCGCAATAAGCAGCCAATTTCGTACATCGTTGCAAAGGACTCGAGTACACCGCATCGAATCGCGTTCCCACTAAACCTGCCTTCACCTTCTCCGCCTCTTCCGGAAATGTTTCCGCTACATCTACATCGCTATTCCCGTAGCAAGTCCCGGCAGGAACTTCTACCCGGGTATGCCGGATCAATGTCAACTTCATCGGCTTATCATGATTTAAATTTAACTTTCGTAATAAAAGGGTAATGTAGAGCATGAAGCTGTATCAATCCGATACGCTCCAATACACAACGTTTCAAAGGATCCTTTATTTTTTGAATATCTTCCGTCTTCTTCAGTTCCTTGCAATCATCCCATAGAATAGTATAAAAATAATCCTTATCCGAATGATAAAATCGTACCGGAGCCCCTTCTTCTCCTCCCCAGATCAGGAAGCTTAAAATTATAAGAATAGTTTTCATATCACCGTTTTTTTATAAAGCAAATATAGGAAAAGAATTTATTGATAGCATTATGTAGAATTAAAATAAATCGTCTAAAATTTTGTTTATTATCTATTTTTTATAAATTACAGTCGATACTTCGTCCCTCCATATATTAATCATTAAATCGTACGAATATGAAAAGTTTAATTTTAAGATTATTTTTCTTCTTCTTTCTGCTTATAGAAGGAGAAGAGGCATTTGCGGCTAAATAAGGTAAAACTTCTATTTTTGTTAAGTCAATCTGAGATATGAACCTATATAACGTCAACACGATTCTGACCCACGAAGCTAAAATACAGGGACGAGGTATTTTGTTTAAAATCCTTGGGGGTTTGGTTATAGGCGGTATCACTTATATCGTTATGATCTACCATGGAAATTTTCCCTCCGCATCCTGGCAAAGAATCGCCATTTCCTCCTATATCCCCTGGGTCAGCACCACGCTTCTCAACCTTCTTCAGAACCTATTTGTCATCTTTACGATCAGCGGGTTCTACAAGAGATCGACAGCCGAAAACCTCGAGGTTCATCCCGCCGGGAATAGCGAGTGGTTACTCGGAAAAACGTTAGGCGTTATAAAGGTCCTGTTTATTCTCGATTTAGCGTCCATCGGTATCACCTCTACCGTGCATGTACTACTCACGGACTCTCCCTTTAACATAGGAATCTATCTCTTCTATTTCATTACTCTGACCGTTCCAGCGACCCTCTTTTACTCCGGACTTACCCTCTTTCTATCCTTTCTTACACGACATAAAGGGATTACCATATTAGTTACGGGTCTACTCTACCTTTGCACCTCCGGCTTTTTTCACGATTACTGGAACGGGACAACCGATGTCCTGGCCATCTCCATACCGAACATCTTTTCGAACATCACCGGACCGGGAGAGTACGAGATCTTCGCCCACATTCCTTTAATATACACGGTACAACCACCTGTCTTAAATAATTACTGTAACGGAGCAATTCTTCATTACACGATAGAGCAAGAAAAAAAACAGGAAGTTAAATTAGACCTTATGAACAAACGAGAACGTCGTCTTGGATTTTGGGTTCCATTGGGCACTTTTACCCTCGTAACGGGAAAAACCAGTGTCACCCTCGATGATAGGGGAAGTTCCAACCAATACATCGTCGCCGACGCCATAAAATGGGTAAAGAAAAAGCCGTCAACAAACAAATAGAAGAGCCACAATTGTTATATAAAATACTTGCTCGATCAATAATACCGAAGCCCCGCAACAATCTCCGGTATATCCCCCGATCTTGAGTTTCAGAAAAAAACGCAACCCGCATGCCATCATTAAAGCAGGGAAGACTGCACACCATAAATACGCATCCAAAAAAAGAAAGGGTATTAAAACAAGAAAACCGACTCCCGCAAAAAGAAAGAGCTTAACTTTATTGTATAATAAATGTACTTTACTCTCTTCTACCTTTCGAACATAGGAAAGCGTATTGATCATTCCGGCCGCACAAAATTTAGAAAAACAATCCGCACTCAAAATAATGGCAAATAACACGGAGGTCTCCACTCCCGATCCCCCGATGGCAAACAACAAACTATAATAGAGCAGAAAATAGAGAAGCAATCCGATGGTTCCGTAACATCCGATATGCGAATCCTTCATAATAGCTAAAATTTTCTCTTTGGTCGTTCCCCCGCCGAACCCATCAAAAAAGTCCGCCAAACCATCTTCATGTAAAGCTCCGGTTAGTAGAACACGGGCAATGATTGCCAATACGCAGGCAATCCCCACCGGTAACACGAACGAAGCTAACCAAAAAGTTCCGGCTGTAACAAAACCGGTTAAAAAACCGATCACAGGCCAATACCGTATGGCCTCCTCGAAATAACGTTTATCCACACTTACCCAATGCCACAACGGCAATCGGGTAAACATCATCATCGCCGCCAATAAACCTTTCATAGTATTGTAAATTGCAGATTATAAATTAACAGGATGGGAGTCAGAAAGATTAAGCGATTCAGAGATTAAATCCAATCGCTTAATCCTTATAATCATTGAATCTTTCAATCTAAAAATATTTTGTTACCTCGGCCTGTTTAAATGAAGCCATTTCATTAATCATACGCACAGCCGATTCCAATAGCGGATAGGCACAAATAGCTCCGGTCCCTTCGCCCAAACGTAATCCTAAATTCAACAACGGCTTAGCTTCCAAAAAATCCAATAACAATTTATGTCCCGTTTCATCTCCCTGGTGTCCGTATACACAATAATCCGTTACTGCCGGACAACATTTTCTTGCTGCCAGCACGCAATTAGTCATGATAAATCCATCCACGATAATAACCATTCCCAACTCCGCGGCACGTAACATCCCCCCGACAGCAGCGACCATCTCGAATCCCCCGAAATAACGTAAAATATCTTCTGTCGATCCGTCCCCGGTATAATTTTCCATAGAAGCCTTCAACACCTCATATTTATGTTTAATACCGTCACTTGCCAAACCGCTTCCGGCTCCCACGCATTGTTTTAAATCGATCCCGGTGAAATAGGACATCCAAACGGAAGAAGGCGACGTATTAGCTATTCCCATCTCTCCAAAACTCACCACATTGGTTCCTTCCGCGTAAACCATATCCACAATCTCTGCGCCGATTTCAATAGCCCGCTCAAACTCCTCCTCACTCATTGCCGCCTCGTAACGAAAGTTAGAAGTTCCTTTCCTGATCTTTCGATCGATCAAACCCTCCAATACGCCAAAATCCCCGTTTACGCCACAATCTACCAATTTAAGACCGAAATGATGCTGACGAGCGAACATATTTACGCCTGCACCGCCTTTGATGAAATTATAAATCATCTGTCGGGTTACTTCCGGTGCTGAAAAGCTAACGCCCTCTTTCACAATCCCATGATCTGCAGCGTAAATAATATTCTGCGGCTTATTCAATTTCGGAGATAATGTTTGTTGGATAGTTCCCAATTGGATAGCCAACTCTTCCAACCGCCCCAAAGAGCCTTTAGGTTTTGTCAAATTATTGATTTTATCCTCTAAAACCGGCACGATAGCCTTATTCGTCTCTTTTACTACAAACGCTCTCATTTTTATTGTATATTTATTTTATCCTTAGCTCTTAATTTTCATCTCTATCCCGGAGACCATCAACACGACCTCATCCGCACGGGAAGCCACGTACCGATTCACCCATCCCTGTAAATCGGTAAAACGACGTTGTACCGGATCCACGGCTATCCCCCCCATACCGATCTCGTTCGTTACAAAAATAAAAATTCCCTCTTGTGCCGTAAATCGGTCGAATTCATCTTTTATTTCCCTCAACGATTTTTCAATATCGGAATCATTATCGAAAAAGAAATTCGTACTCCACAAAGTAATACAATCTATAACCACTACGCGCCCCTTCAGATCGCATTTCGATATATATTTCTCTTCCTCTATGTTGGTCCATTGGGCCCCCCGGTCTCGTTGATGCCTTCTTACCCGCTCCCGGAACTCCTCATCCCATACCCGGGAAGTAGCTAAATAAACCGGACAATCCGATAACTCCAACGCCAAACGCTGAGCATAATCACTTTTGCCGGATCGCTGTCCTCCGGTTATCAAAACTATTTTTCTTTTCATCATAACGGCAAATTTCTCTGTTTTTTAACGAAATACAAAGAAATCGCAGAAAAAAAACGAAGTTGTAAAATAAGAAAACAAGCAATTCCGTTTACAATTGATTCCTCACGGAAAAAACAACCGTATCAGCATCATTCATTTCAATAGAACCACAGCCAATTGTGAGCCACAAGTATCAATCGAATCTTCCAGCAATACAATCGCCGATTTCTCACGCCAATCGACCGAAAGAGTTGTTTTTTTATGCTTTGATAATCTCTATTTTTAGATTCTATTTATACGGTATATTTTCCCTATCCGTAATACGGTAAAAAGCCTTTCGGTCCTTGTTATTTATAATAAAGCAAAAAAAATAAACCACTATCCTATACCGATCTCACTTCCGGCGAATCTTCCATTTTAAAGAATAAACCATTATATATTAATAATATATCCTGAGATAGATATCCAGAATCCACGTCCTCCTAATTCTTATTCCCGGAAATATTTCAATTTTAACAGTACTATGTATTGCATGCTACTATTTTTTATTTATATATTTGTATCGTACTAAAAATAAATTACAAAAAATAAAACCTGCAATTATGGAAACGCCCAATCTAAAAACAGCCATAACTTACGAGAGCAAGTTAGTAAAAAGAAACTGGTTATTTTACCTCTTTGTCTTCGGGGCATTGGGATTTATATTAGGTAGTCCTCTCTTGGATAACCTTATAAATACGTACGTTCCATGGCGTAAATTTATATTCGAGTCTTCTTTTCCTCTATACGGATATTACTTTTTGAACCTCTTCCAACCGATATTCGTCACATTTATCGTCTGCGACATCCATAGGAAACGGAAAAAAGCCGAAACCCGGGAAGTGCTTTCAGCACGGCCCATCGGTAACGGTCAATCCTTTCTCGGGGAATTTTTGGGTATTCTTATTCCGTTTCTCACGATAGATGTCATCTTTATGATCATCTCCATGATTATCCACATATTTGTACCGAATTCCCCCGTCAATATAGGAATATATCTTTTCTATCTTTTCACGCACGTGCTGCCCACGCTTGTTTTTATTACCGGGTTATCCGTATTGGTAAACAGGTTAGCCAAACACCCTTTCGTCAGCTGGCTTATCCTGATCGCTTTTCTCTACTTAGCGTACACCTACCTGACGACGCCTCTTCACGGGATATTCGATTTTCGTGGAAATTCACTTCCGAACTTTTTTTCCACCTTAGTCGGGTTCATGCACATGGAGAATTACCTGCTCCAGCGAGGTGCTATCCTGTTATTGGGTATAAGCCTGCTCTACCTCGCCGTTTTAGCCACGAAGAGATATCCCAATGTCGCCGGCCGGAAACGCTATTTAACGGTTCCCGCTTTCTTGTGCTTCGTACTTGCCGTGGGGCTCGGCGTTATATACGTTACCAACTTTCAAAGCCGTTTGAAAAACAGGATCGGGCATCGCGAAACTTTCGTGAAATACAATGAATACCCCACGGCACGCGTGAGCGAGCACGATATCACCTATCGACCCGGGGGAGATAAATTCTCGGCAACAAGCCGGATGAAGATTCAAAACCGGAAAAAAACAACAATGGAACAGCTTCTGCTCTTCTTAAACCCGGGATTAAAGATCGACAAGATCGAATCCGGGGGACAAAACCTTCCCTTTCACAGGGACCGGCAGGTGATCGTCATCGAGCGTCCCCTGGCTCCCGGGGAAAATATCGAGATAGAGATGGAGTACGGGGGAACGATCGACGAGGATATTTACCAGATTAACATTCCGGATAATAAATTCTTTTCTACCGTCAGGTATCGTTTTGATTACGAAAATTACGGCAGACACACGGCTTTCGTATCGGATAAATACACTTTACTTATACCGCAAGTGATGTGGTATCCGACCGCGGTTCCTCCGGTCGAGTTACAGGCATCCAAGGAGACCGATTTCACGGATTACACCCTCCGCGTCAAAAACCCGGGCGAGATGACCGTCTTATCTCAAGGCAAACCGACGAGAGAGGGCGATAACGTCACGTTCAACAATTTGCAAAACCTGACCGGGTTAACCCTCTGTATCGGGAATTACGAGAAAAGGGCGATCACGGTCGATTCCCTTACCGTCGAGTTTTACACCTACCCGGGAAACGATTTCTACCTGAAGTGTTTCGATGAATGGGAGGACCTGAAAAAAGACAATCCTGACCGGGAGAAAAATTTAAAAAAGGTATTTTATCAATGCAGAAATAAAATCGAACACGGCAAACCTACCCCTTACCCCTTTCACTATTTCAAGCTGGTCGAGGTTCCTTCGTCCTTTCTCAACAGAAGTCCGTTCAGCGATGGCATTCAACCGGAGATCGCACTTTTTCAGGAACGATGGTGCGAATGGGAGAATACACATCCCGGTACTTTTACTCCTCGCGAGGATTGGAGCATACAGAATTATATACTGGACTACCAGCTTCCCTTTTACCTGGACCAAATGCGCATAAATCGTATTTTCTCGGATTATACCAGCAGCATCACCTCCGACAGATATCAGGGGATAGACGCCATATTCAAACAAATAATCAACCCGAAAGTATCCAAGAAAGATATGAATCCCAAAACGATAAACCGTATTGCGGAAAAAGGATTGAAAGGGATCATGGCCGAAGAATACAGCGAGGAACAACGCCTCGTCATTTCTACAAAAGTTTCGCATTTATTAAGTTATCTCTCGACAATCACTACCTGGGACTCCCTAAACCGCTTCACGCGGGAATTTAACGAGCGTACCCGCTTCCGGGAAATTGACTTCGACTCGTTCTTCGAGGAATTCGAGCAACGTTTCGGGCAGGACATCAAGGCTTACATGGACGAGTGGTACACGAGTCGCCGGATTCCCCTGTTAACGATAAAAGATCTGTCCCGGAAAACGACAGAAAAGACACAAGTCATCGACTTTATGGTAAACAATTCCAGCGAAACGGACGGTATCGTCTCGATCATTAAGCTTGGTCAGTATGGTATCGGGGGACAGCCAATCGAAAACTGCCGGAATTACATCATCAAACCCGGAGAATACAAACGAATTGTCGTTCATGAAGACATCGAAGAAGAACTCCTGCTGACCACCAATTTCTCGGGTAATTTACCGAAAAACATTTCATTCAATAACAATGAATCCCCCTTATCAGGCCCCGTACCGAAAGAAGGAGTCACATTGATCGAGAGGAATCGATTCTCCCCCCCGGGAGAGATCATCGTCGACAACGAGGACGAGAGCTTCCAGCTGATCGATTCGGCAAACAATCGAAAACGATTAGCCGATCTGGTCAAAAAAGAAGACGCCCAAGAGTACACTTATTTAGAAAACTCGAAAGCCAACGCTTGGATTGTTACTTTATCGCAGGAATTCTACGGCAAACATATTCGTAGTGCTTTCACCAAAAAATCAGGCACGGGAAATTTCAAAGCAGTCTGGACAGCAAACCTCCCGGAAGCAGGGAAATACGAGATACTTATCCACCGACCCCGTATTGTTGACGCTTGTGACGGAAAACTATGTACAGCCGACCACCCGGGGATGAAAAACTACTATACCGTCTACACCCCCAAGGGAAAAGAGGAAATCATCATAGAAAACCGAGAAGAAACTTCAGACTGGCTACCGGTTACTTCCACCCTGTCGCCGGAAGAAGTCTGGGTATCCTTAGGCACGTTCACTTTACCGGCTGGAGAATCCCGTGTCGTGTTGGACGACCGGGGGGCTTCCGTTACGAATAAAATATTCGGTGAATACCTTCAACTGATAATTGCCGATGCTGTCAAATGGGTACCAGTAAGATAATCAGAAACACTCATACCATACTACGAAACCTAAATCCGAGAACATTCACAACTTGTACAAACAAATAATGTTCCGTGCATCGAAATAGCCATTCCCTGTATACGGCCATACGGTCGTGAGGGAATGGCTATCATCTAAATTACAATTGACGAATGTCAATTAGAAGATTCGAAAATACATACCTAAAAAGCTGAATAATTTTTTCGTCAAACAGCTCACTTAAAACCCCAAAATCCTATTTAAAACTTATAAGACACAGAAAGTTGATAGTTTCTCGGAGTACCCTGTACCGGACTGGATGATTCGAAATACTCCTTATTAAATATATTATTTACATTACATGCTAACGTAATATGACTCTTTATCGTATAAAATACGCCTCCATCCATCAACCAAAGAGAGGGATAATACAATCGGGAAGCTACATCCCGGAAAATTTTGTCCCGGAAGTTTCCACTCAAATGAAAGGACAAAGCCTTAAATATCCCCGTCGGAACAGTATAATCGGCAAACACATAGAAAGTAGTCCGAGGTACTCCTGTGGTTCGCATGTTTTTCCCCGTCTGCTTATATTCGGGGAAAGCACTACTTTCCCGAATGGAGCGTATCCGATAATCCGACAAACATAAAGCCCCCCTCAAAGAAAGAGTAGGTAAAATCCGGGCCGTAACATCCATATCCAGTGTCTTCATATCGGCTCTACCTACCTGCGCATTAACCGTCATCTTAGTCACTTCCACGGTTCCATCCCCTTGCTCTTCTTCCACCTCACGGGTTCCCACGTTCGTAACCATATTGGTACGACGGATGTAAGAGAAATTTACGCTTGCATCCAACCACTCGTTAAAAGTATAACGAACTCCCGTCTCAAAAGAGTAATCCCGTTCGGGTTTGAAAATTTGATCCCCTTCCTTATCCGGATTAATCGAATTTCCGTTTTTATCCAAATAGATATTATTTACACGATATGTCGTCGTATTCGGAGTAAAGGCTGACCCGTGGGCAATATGAATCGATAATTCTGGACGGGGAAAATAAACAGCTCCCACATGCCAGGTAAAAGCTGAGGCATGAAAATTCGCCCATTTTCCCATATCTTTTTTATCGTAATCGAACGATTTCCCGTCGATCGTCGGAAAATTGGCCATCATTCTTCTCTTATAAAAATCCATACGCCCGGAAGCCATGAATTTCCATTTATCATTCCATTCAAATACATCACGGAAATAGATACCGTTTGTATACCATTTTCTCAAGTAAATGGAAGATACATTCTGTATCCAGTACCCTTGTACAAGTTCCGGATTTTTCACGGACAACATCACATCGGTTCCCGGACCGTAGGTATCTCCGTTATCCCAACCGCAATATTGTCGCATATCAAATAACGACCAATTCCAACCGATAGCATAATGGTGTTTTGTAGAAGCTATTTCCGCATCGCCGGTTAACTCTAATGTGTTGTTATAAGTATCGTGACGCGGGAAAAAACCGCTCGCCCCGAAACGGCGCAAAGAATCTATATCCACATAAGTCGCTTCCCGAACCCCGTTCTTCTCCGTATAATATTTGTAATCCGCTCCTTCAAAGGGAGTTTTCGCACTTTTGTAAGAAAGACTTCCTACTCCGGAAGTCCGGTGATAGCTGTGATCAAAAGCAAAAACCTCCTTCAATTTCAAACCGTTCGTAAAGGTATAAACATAATCAAGTTTTATATTATACCCTTTCCGGCTATGCGAATCATTGGCAAAATCATTATAAACCTGCCCGAAATCGGCTGTTGGATGACGATCTCCCTTACGCATAACCACTTTATCGGTAGCCATATCCACCATATCCCCCGGCATATAAGGAGCAGCCCCCAATTCGACCGTATAATGGTCGTCTTCAAAACCAAAGGCGACATCAACTCTGCTCTTGCCTAAAGTAGCTCCCAATGTCGCTATTCCGGATAAACGCTGAGGAGACATACGACGCCAACCTCCAAAAGTAGCGTAATGCAAGTTAGCCATGTACTCTACCGGTCCGACCAATTTACCGCCGAATCCCAAACTTACCTTCTTTACATCCCACCTCTCATAACTGAAACGGGCATTCGCCAAAAATTCGGGAGAGGCTTTCTTACGCACAATATTGATAACACCTCCCATGGCTCCGTAACCGGCAAGGATGGCTGCAGGTCCGCGAAGCACTTCGATAGACTCCGCCGAAGCAAGATCCCCCAAAGGAAACGTGTTAATACTCTGCCGGTCATCCCGAATACCGTCCACCATTAAAACGGCCGGCATATTGGAGCCTCCGACGTAAAAACGTCTCCACAAACCGCCCTGGTTGCCCAGTCGGACGCCAGGCAGAAAACGAACGGCATCCACCCATTCGGTAATTCCTTTCCGTTCAAGCACTTTTGCAGACAATAGAGATACATTTAACGGAACGAATCTGAGAGGTACATTCAGTCCCATTAATTCCATTCTTTTCTTTTTTCCCAAGACCGTCGCTTCTTCAATATTAAAAATCGAATCCGTGATACTCTTTTTTTTCCTTTTGTCTTTATCTTCGGCCAAAAGAGAGCCGACACACACCAGTAACAATAATGTTAGTACAACAACTTTTTTCATAAAAACTATATATTAATAATGAATAAAGCATTATTAACATAGTTTAAGGGTACATGAGTAAAAAGTATAAATTTATCTTTCTCCTCTCGCTTTTGTTCCCGAAAGCTATGGTTTACGTGCTTTGGCAGGTCTTCTGACTTGTTCCGAATTTTGCCGCCTTCCCGGTTTCAACCAGTGACATTGAAGTACAAAATTCTTTTACAGGAACTTACAGCTGCGGGTACAGTTCCGGATTCACACCGGATTCCCTATTCTGTTTCACCTCAAGAAAAGAGGTATCGCACCAAAACGGCACAAAAGTAATACAAATTTCTTTATTAGAAACACTATTACCATTTTTTATTTCATGATATTTTTCCAGAAATAACATCATTTCAAAAAAAATTGTACATTTGCAGCGTTTTGGTGTTGTGTTATCATTCTAACTAACACACAAGAGGGAAACCGGTCAGAATCCGGTACAGTACCCGCTACTGTGATGCCCGCTTCTTCTGAAAAGAAGATATATGACGGATAAATTCTTACACCACTGTTCCAGCGAATACGAGGGAATGGGAAGGTATCTATCCGGGGCGAGTCAGGAGACCTACCGAAACCAATAGTTAACGCATATGCTCGGGGTTAAGGATAGCGTTACTGAAATGTTTTTCATCAAAAATGAAAGATTTTAACTATCAAGCCGTTATTGAATCGTTATCGAGCGATTCGATAAGAGTTCCGATGAATTCCTGGCGTGAAGTAAGCAACATATTTATAAAACTATAAACTAAAAAGATATGATTAAATTTTTTATTCACGTACACCGGATTCTCGGACTTTTACTCTGTATACTGTGTTTTTTATGGTGCATTTCCGGTATAGTATTGATATACCACTCCTTTCCCCGGGTAGGACCGGACAAAAGACTTCCTCGCCAGGAAGCCCTGGATACCTCTCGTCTACCCGCAATCAACGAGATACGGCAACGTTTACCCCAAAATGTACTCTCGAACAACTTTAATTTAAACAATCCCTTCGGCGAACCGGTTTTCCATTACGGCAGATGGCGTGAAGTAACCGATCTCTACGCCGACAGTACCTATATCCTCCCTTCTCCCATCTATTCCCTTTGCGAGGAGAGAGCCAAATACTGGTGTCCGGATCGTAACATCACCGAGGTCGATACACTCCGCAAATTAGAGGTATGGATTCCTTTCGGACAATTGAAAAAAGACCTGCCTATCTACAAATTCTATTTTGACGGACCGGAACATTACCAACTTTATATCTCTTCCCGTACCGGAAATATCCTACAGTTCTCTTCCCGGGAACAACGCTTTTGGGCCTGGATAGGAGCTATTCCCCATTGGTTATACATCACCTCTATTCGACAGGATATACAAAAATGGGATACTCTTTTGTATTGGAGTTGCTTACTCAGCCTTATCATGTGCATCAGTGGAATCTTTCTCGGAATCCGAGCCTACTGGCTGGCCCGCCGGAAAGGCTTTCTTCATTCTCCCTATACAAAGCCGTGGTTCCGCTGGCATCACATCACCGGTTTCTTTTTCGGTATCTTTATCTGTACTTGGCTATTCAGTGCATGGGCGCCCATATCACCCACCTTTTCCAATTTATTCAACAATAACAAAAAGGCAGGTAACGCGTTCAGAAGCCGTCCTTCCATCGCGGCTGCTCCTCCCATCGAAAAATATAATCTGGATTACCGGAAGGCTATTGCCGAAGTATCGAAAACACATGGTCCTGTAAAAGAGATTACCTGGAGTAATTACAACGATATACCACTTTACAAATTACGGACAGTGGAAAAAGAAATTATTCTGGATGCATCCGCCGACTCGATACGCCCTTTTCAAATCACCGAAGAGACGATCTACGCTGCCGTAAAGAAACTGACGGCCGATACGGTTCACTACACCATCGTCAAAATGGAAGAATACGATAACTATTACATCTCCCGTCGCAGAACTTTACCTCTACCTGTCTATAAAGTAACGTTGGATAATGAATCCGGAGATTGCTATTATTATAATTTGAAATCTTTTCAACCGCAACATTATGATAACAACGGACGTTGGAAACGCTGGGCCTTCCGGGGATTACACCGGTTGGATTTCAAATTTCTAATCGATCGTCCCGTATTATGGACAATCGTCATGTGGGGACTTTTGCTCGGATGTGCCTTTGTCTCCGTGAGCGGGATTGTTTTATCCGTAAAATACATCATCAGATTGGTAAAAAGACGATAGTAACAAAAACTTGAATTTGTTTATTACCTTCGCGGGAAAGAATCAAAGAAGAGATGCCATGATAGAACTCACTCTTACCCGTCATGGGGAAACGTTAGAAAATCAACAACATATTTTGCAAGGGCAACTCCCGGGCACCCTCTCCCCGTTAGGTATTGAACAAGCAAGAAAGTTAGCCGAGAAATTAAAAAATGAAAGAGTGGATGCCGTCGTATGCAGTGATCTGGCCAGAAGCCGGGAGACGGCCGAAGTAATCGCTTCATTTCACGAATTGGAGCCTGAAGCGACCCCCCTGCTCCGGGAAATGGACTGGGGCGTATACACGGGACAACAATTGGACGATGTAAATTGGAGCGATTTACCGGATAGTGTCGAATCGGTAGATGAACTGTTCAACCGGGCTGCCGCTTTCATCCGGTATTTAAAGACATATCACGAGGGAAAACGAATCGTCGCCGTAGGCCACGGAGCCTTTAACCGAGCCATCGCCACTTACCTGCAAGGAAAAAAAGCCATGGAGATGACCGAATTACCAATTATGGAAAATACGGCCTGCATTTTATTTCAGATTTTATAAACAAACATTCCATCGACACTTACAGACATGAAAATATACACCAAAGGAGGAGATAAAGGAACAACAGGAATACACGGGGGAAAACGGGTCGACAAGGACGATCCTCGCATCGAGGCCAACGGAACCCTGGACGAATTGAACTCTTGTATCGGACTTATCCGGGCCCAAATCGGAGAAAGGCACGAGTGGCAGGAGATGCTCCATTTCATTCAAAAATCCCTCATGACCGTTATGTCCCACGTGGCAACTCCTACCGCCTTACGTCCCCAAAATCCGAATCCGCTTCCCGAAGATTTAGATATTTGCTGCGAGCAAGAAATAGACCGATGGCAATCCGCCATCCGACATCCCTCCTCACATTTTATTCTCCCAGGAGGAACACTCGTTTCCGCTCAATGTCATATGGCTCGCACCATCGCCCGACGAGCCGAAAGACGCTTATGGACATTAAACAAAGAAGAGGAGGTCACTCCGGTTATTCTTCGGTTTATCAATCGCTTATCGGATCTCTTTTTCACGCTGGCCCGCTATGAAATGGATTTACAAGGGACGGAAGAAGAACGTTGGCAATCTTTTCTATACAAGAAAAAATCTTAAACGACAATATTTGAAAAATTCATCTTACAAACTACCAAAATAAATTTGCACCGCGCTATATTTGCATCGTGTTAAGCTGGCAAGTGAAATTTAAAATTTTCTATTTATGCGGTTAAAACCCATCATGTTCGTCGGGACTTGCTCCGATGCTGGAAAAAGTATCGTGAATGCCGCTTTTTGCCGCATTTTTAAACAAGACGGTTATTATCCGGCCCCGTTTAAAGCTCAAAACATGTCTCTCAATTCCTATTCCACTCCGGACGGATTGGAGATCGGACGTGCTCAAGCCGTACAAGCGGAAGCCTGCATGATTCCACCGCAGAGTGATATGAATCCCGTGTTGCTAAAACCGACGAACGAACAAAGTTCACAGGTCGTCTTAAATGGAAAGCCGATCGGTAATATGACGGCCAAAGAGTATTTTCTGGCGAACAACAAAGCGGAACTGTTTAATCAGGCCTACGCGGCTTACCAACGCCTCTCCCGGCGATACAACCCTATCGTGTTAGAAGGAGCGGGAAGCATATCCGAACTGAATCTGAAGAACAGGGATATTACCAATATGCGCATGGCTGTCCGCACGGGAGCCGCAACTTATCTCGTGGCCGACATAGACCGGGGGGGGGTATTCGCTTCGGTATACGGCTCTATCGCCTTACTCGACGAAGAGGAAAAGCGTCAGATTAAAGGCATTATCATAAACAAATTCAGGGGAGATGTCTCTCTTTTCGATGAAGGAAGAAAAATCATCCGCGATTTGACCCGTATTCCCGTGGTAGGAGTCATTCCCTATTTCCGGGATATCCATATAGAAGATGAAGATTCAGTGGCACTCGAGAATAAAAATGACCGGGCAACGAAAGGAAAAATCAACGTGGCGATCATCCTCTTGAAACGCCTATCCAACTTTACGGATTTCAACATACTGGAACAAGATCCCAGATTTCATGCCTATTACACGAACAATACCCGGGAAATCGAAAAGGCCGATATCATTATCCTGCCGGGTTCTAAAAACACCATAGCCGACTTACAGGATATCCGTTCGAACGGAATTGCCGATGCCATACTTCAAGCCCACAAATCGGGGAAGAAAATCATCGGAATATGCGGAGGGTATCAAATGTTAGGATCCAGAATAGAAGACCCATTCCATATCGAAGGAGAGATCGACGCGATTCCCGGATTAAGTATTTTTCCGACAATCACCGTGTTGGAGCCGGAAAAGATCACCCGCCAATGCAGGTTTCGATTCAAAGGACTCGAAAATACCTGCGAAGGCTACGAGATTCATATGGGAGGGACGACTCTTTTGAACGATTCTCCGGCATCACCTTTAAATAGATTGAGCGACGGGCGAGAAGACGGATACCTTCTCAATGATAAATGTTGGGGCACCTACCTACACGGTATATTAGACAACAGTATCGTTCTAAATGAGTTGGCGGAAGGATTGACCCCGATGGCTCCATCCGAATTCGATTATGCCGCCTACAAAAACAGGCAATACGATTTACTGGCCGATCACGTGAGGGCTGCCGTAGACTTAGCCTATATCTATTCCACTTTAAAAACAGATGAACGATGATACACGGACACGGAGATGATATATACAAGGCCGCCGGAGAGATAAAAGCGAACTTTTCCACGAATGTCTGGTACGAAACAGATATCAACCTATTGCAATCGGTTATCCTGCAACAAATGGACAAGATCCTCCATTATCCGGAACCCGATGCGGGATCTTTTGTGGAAATAGTCGCCCGGCATTATGGAATCTCCTCCGAGAATGTAATTGCAGGTAACGGGGCAACCGAGCTCTTCTACCTCATCGCTCATGCTTTTACGGGAGCCAATACCTGTTTGCCGATCCCCTCTTTTACAGAATACGAAGACGCCTGTTCGTTATATAAACATCGACTCGCTTTTATCCCTTTTTCCGAACGGGAATGTACTCCGGAAGAAATAGGAAAAATTTGTCCCGAACCGGAACTCATGTTTATCTGTAATCCGAATAATCCGGACGGACGAGTATGGGAACTTGACCAGATTCGGAACTTACTCCGACATCACCCCCGAATGACACTTGTTGTGGATGAATCCTTTATTGATTTCGCCCCTTCTGCTTATCCGGCAGAAGGGCTGCTGGAACAATTTCCGAATCTATTAGTAATCCACTCCATGACCAAGAATTTTGCCATTCCGGGACTCCGGTTAGGCTACCTGTTAGGAAACGAGCAACTGATCTCCCGGATTAAAAAGTTCAAACAACCCTGGAGTATAAACGCTCTTGCCATTGAAGTCGGAAAATACCTCTTGACACATGGAGAGGACTTACTTCCCGATACACAACATCTGTTACGCAGAAAGCAAACATTCGTGACAGCCCTGCAAAAGATTCCGGGATTCCGTCCCCAACCCTCCGAAACCTCCTTCTTTTTAGTCGAGACTGACTGGAATTCAACGGTTCTAAAACATATCCTCCTTGAAAGATACGGACTTCTGATTCGGGATGCCTCCAATTTCCGGGGACTAAACAACCGCTATTTCCGGGTAAATACCCTGACCGATTTTAAAAACGGCCTGCTGATAGAGGCATTACAAGAACTTGGGGCCAACGAAGGTTCTCCTGCCAAAACGAAACCGTATTAAATCTTCCGACCATGTCCCTTCTACCTGTTTTGCTCCCTTTAATCTCCGGTTACATCCTGGACCTGCTTTTCGGAGATCCTCGCAAACTCCCTCACCCCGTCGTGGCTTTCGGGAACTTAATCAACTGGTGCGAACGTCATTTGAATCAAGGAAAATATCGAAAAACCAAGGGATGTTTAGTAGCTCTGCTCCTACCGCTTTTCATATGGGGGATCGGTATAGGAATTTCAATCCTAACCTGGAAAATCTCACCTGTCTTCTATTATATCGTCGCTTCCGCTTTCGTCTTCTACGGATTAGCCAACCACAGTTTGATCCAAGAAGGAAGAGAGGTCATAGATACGTTGGAAAAAAAAGGAGTAGAAGCCGGACGCAAACGTCTGTCCTGGATCGTGGGACGAGATACCTCTCAACTTCCCCCGAAAAAAATATACACGGCGGTTTTGGAAACCATGGCCGAAAATTTAAGCGACGGCGTCGTTGCCCCGCTTTTCTTTTACGCGCTCGGCGGATTTCCCGCTATGATGGCTTATAAAATGATCAATACCCTCGACTCTATGGTCGGTTACAAAGATCCCAAATACAAAGATTTCGGATGTTGTTCGGCTCGCGTTGATGATATTTTCAATTATATCCCTGCCCGGATAACAGCCCTGTTTATTGCCATCGTCGGTTATCGGAAAGGAATCTTCAATTTTATCCGGCAATACGCTCGGCAGCACGCCAGCCCTAATTCCGGCTACCCGGAATCCGCAATGGCCGGAAGTTTGGATTGCCGATTCGGGGGACCCAACATCTACCACGGTATACTTGTCGATAAGCCATATATCGGGACCAACGATCGGGAACTCTCCCGCACGGACTTTCGTCGTGCCGCCCGCATCAACCAAATGGTTTGTTTACTTACGCTCCTGATAATCTCTATTTTCTACACTATATTCGCTTATAACGCGTAATTCTCGATCAGAAATACGACAAAAGCCTTTTCGCTTCTGTTTTTTTCGACATTTAATCCGTTCCGAATCTTATACTCGAACAATCTTTCCTTATTTTAACAATACTATGTATTACATAATAGTTTTTTTATTTATATCTTTGGGACGTACTAAAAATAAATCACAAAAAAACAAAACCTGCAATGATGGAAAAAACAACTCTAAAAGCTGCCATAACTTACGAGAGCAAGTTAGTAAAAAGAAACTGGTTATTTTATCTCTTTATTTTCGGGGTATTCATATATACTTTAGGCCAACCCTTATTGGATACTTACCAATACGAATACATCAATTGGAGAAAATTTGTATTTGCATCCTCCTTTTCTTTATTCGGGATTCACTTTTTAAACTTGTTCCAATCGATAATTGTCGCTTTTATCGTCTGCGATATCCATAGGAAACGGAAAAAAGCCGAAACCCGGGAAGTGCTTTCAGCACGGCCCATCGGTAACGGCCGATCTTTTCTCGGAGAAATTTTGGGTATTCTTATCCCATTCTTCACGATAGATGTCATCTTTGTAATTAGCTTAATGTCTACGGGAATATTAATACCGGATTCTCCCGTTAACTTGTGGGTAAATCTTTTTTATCTACTCACTTACGTGTTGCCCACGCTTGTTTTTATTACCGGGTTATCCGTATTGGTAAACAGGTTAGTTAAACACCCTTTCGTCAGCTGGCTTATCCTGATCGTTTTTCTCTACTTAGCGTACACCTACCTGACGACGCCTCTTCACGGGATATTCGATTTCCGGGGAAGTTCGCTGCCGAACTCTTTTTCCACCTTAGTCGGGTTCATGCACATGGAGAATTACCTGCTCCAGCGAGGTGCGATCCTGTTATTGGGTATAAGCCTGCTCTACTTCGCCGTACCCTTCACGAAAAGACAACCCGGTACTCCCGGTAAAAAACGTTATTTAACCATTCCCGCTTTCCTGTGTTTCGTACTGGCCCTGGGCCTTGGCATCGTATATGTTGAAAAATTTCAAACCCGCCTGAAAAACAGGATCGGGTATCGCGAAATTTTCTTGAAATACAATGAATATCCCAAGGCTCGTGTAACTGAGCACGATATCACCTATCGACCCGGGGGAGATAAATTCTCGGCAACAAGCCGGATGAAAATCCAAAACCGGAAAAAAACAACAATGGAGCAACTTCTGCTCTTCCTAAACCCGGGATTAAAGATCGACAAGATCGAATCCGGGGGACAAAACCTTCCCTTTCACAGGGACCGGCAGGTGATCGTCATCAAGCGTCCCCTGGCTCCCGGGGAAAATATCGAGATAGAGATCACGTACGGGGGAACGATCGACGAGGATATTTATCAGGTAAACATCCCCGACGACAAATTCTTCTCTCCCCGCACCGATCGTGAAGGTGAAAACTATGGTAACCGTACGGCTTTTGTATCGGATAAATATACCTTGCTTCTGCCGCAAGTGATGTGGTACCCGACGGCAGTTCCCCCTGTCTGGTTGCAGGCATCCAAAGAGACTAATTTCACGGATTATACCCTCCATGTCAAAAACCCGGGCGGGATGACCGTTTTATCGCAAGGCAAACCGACGAGAGAGGGCGATAACGTCACGTTCAACAATTTACAAAACCTGACCGGGTTAACCCTCTGTATCGGGAATTACGAGAAAAGGGCGATCACCGTAGATTCCCTTACCGTCGAGTTTTACACTTATCCGGGAAATAGTTTCTATATGAAATATTTCGATGAATGGGAAGCCTTGAAAAAAGATAACCCGGACCGGGAGAAAAATTTAAAAGAGATTTTTTATGAATGTAAAAATGAAATCGAATACAATACTCCCATCCCTTACCCCTTTAAATATTTTAAATTGATCGAGGTTCCTTCCTCCTCCTATTTTTGGACCAACAAAACTTCGTTTAGCGATAACAATTCGTTTAGCGATAACATCCAACCGGAAATGGCTCTTTTCTGGGAACGTTTATGCAGAGTAGAATCAACCCATCCCGGTACTCTTTCAAAAGATCCTAATCAAGACGAAAGCGTGGAGGAATACGTTCTGTACCGCTACATGCCCTCTATTCTTGGTAGGATAGGAATAAAAAACATTTTCTCGAATTACAATAGCAGCCTCACGTCCGATTCGTACCAGGGTATAGAATTGATATTCAAAAATATGATAAACCCGAGACTATCGGAATCCAAAATAAGTCCGAAAATATTAAATCATTTTGCAGAGAAGGGGTTGAAAGGAATTATCGCGGAAGGATACAGCAGGGAACAAAGTTCGGCCATTTCTTTAAAAGTTTCGCATTTATTAGGCTACCTTGCGACAATCACCACCTGGGACTCCTTAAACCGTTTCATGCATGAATTCAACGAGCGTATCCGTTTTCAAGAAACCGATTTCGACTCGTTCCTCGAGGAATTCGAGCAACGGTTCGGACAGAACATCAAACCTTACATGGACGAGTGGTACACGGGCCACCAGATACCCCTGTTAACGATAAAAGACCTCTCCCTCAAAACGACGGGAAAGACACGGATCATCGATTTCAAGGTGGGCAATATCAGTGAAACGGACGGTATCGTTTCACTCCTTATAACTGATATGTACGGTGCAATAACCGGATACGACCGAAATTACCTGATCAAACCCGGAGAATTTAAACGAATCGTCATTCATGCAAACATCGAACACCGGTTAGAATTGACCACCAACTTTTCGGGCATTTTACCCAATGATAACATTTTATTTTCCCCGGGAGAGTTCCCCTTCTCAGGTCCCGTACCGAAAGAAGGAGTCACGCCGATCGATAGAAATGAATTCTATCCCCCGGGAGAGATCGTCGTCGACAACGAGGACGAGAATTTCCAGTTGATCGATTCGGCAAACAACCGAAAACGATTAGCCGATCTGTTCAGAAACGAGAGCGATCAGGAATACGTCAACCCGCAAAACCTTAAAGCTAATGCTTGGAATCCTATATTAAAAAAAGGAATGTACGGCAATCGTATCCGTAGCGCATTTGTAAAAGAAGTCGGTACCGGTCAATTCAAAGCCGAATGGACTGCCAACCTTCCGGAAGCCGGAAAATACGAAATATTTATCTATCGGCCTCATTATACGACATCAAGAAGAGATATATATACGACCGACTTCCCGGGAATGAAAAATTACTATACCGTCTACACTCCCCAAGGAAAAGAGGAAATAATCTTAGAAGTTCAAGAAGGAAATTTCGATTTGTCAAACCTCTACCTCTTACCGGAAGAAGAAGCCTGGATATCGCTGGGCAAGTTTAACCTGCCGGCCGGAGAATCCCGTGTTGTGTTGGACGACAGGGGAGTAGATCATCCTTTTACATCAGAGAAATATCCTTATTCATTTATTCAGCTCGTGATTGCCGATGCCGTTAAATGGGTAAAGGAAAAGTAAACGGATCATTGAAACTCCGGTAATGTTATGATTAAGAGATTAGGTGATTACCTCAATCTAATCTCTTAATCATTTTTATATCTACTTATTTTTCATGTACGGGTGCTCGTATCCTGTAATTACAGGAAAAGGTTAACTACCGATCGGAGAATTAGCCGTTACATATCCCCCAATCGCAGGCCAATAAGTTAATCCCTTGTTCGTTTTTTTATATTTATTCTTAAAAGACGATAATACTTTTCTACCTTTAAAGCATTTTATTATAAGATATAGCGTCTAATCATACTTTTTTTTATTTGGAATAGCGAGAATAACGATCCTACAATATCCTATCTTATGAAAACAAGCTCAATTCTAAAAAGCCTCTTATTCGGCATCCTATATTGGGGATTCGTACCTCCTGCCTCTGCCCAGCAAATATCCTATGACCGTATAACCCGAATCGATAGCGTTCACCCGTTAAAAGATTCCATCCGTTCGGAAGAAAACTCACCTCTTCCGTTCTGCATCCGGTTTTCCCAAACGGACAAACAAAAAAAAGAGATTATCCGGATATATATCCAAGAAAAAACGGCCACGGAATGGAATACGTTCATTTATGAAGAATACTACGATGTCATAAGTATTTTCCGGAAATATTATATCCCGAGAAAAGGAGAATTTCAATTGATTGTCGAATACAAGCTCACAAACGGTAAAATAGAAAATTATACCTCTTCCATAAAGTCATTAAAAAGCATCGAACTCATCCTCGATGGAAAAAAAAGAACGATTAGAGAAAAGAAGTTATAGTCCCTTTTAAGAAAGGATGCCTCTCCTATTCATCGTATTAAAATAAAAAATATAATCCTTTTTCAAAAATCAAATAATCGAATACAAGGACTGAAATGTTTCCTCATCCCAATAAAAATGGATATAGGAAGCCAACACGTGTTTATAATGATAAATCGGCGTGTCCGTTTCCCGCCCTTTAGCACTATATGTTTTTCCAACCGTAGGGATAAACCGATCTCCGGACACTACCCGGGAATAGTGGAATTCATGTCCCCGGAATACCATACCGTCGATCTCTATCCGCCGATATCCCAATTTCAAACCCATCTTCTCCATGGTCGCCCTATGTTTCAAAAGTCCTGCCATAGGGTATACCTTTCCGTCCATACCCGAAATAGAATCACAAAGATACATCATCCCCCCGCATTCGGCAAAGACTTTTCCTCCACTCTCCCCATAATCCCGAATCGAAGCCAACATTTCCCCGTTGGCAGATAATTCGGGCAAATAGTACTCGGGATATCCGCCGGGTAGATAGACAAAATCCGATAACGGCAGCTCCCGGTCCCGCAAAGGACTGAAAAAAGTAACTTCACCCATTCGTTTCAATACCTCCATATTTTCACGGTAAACAAAGTTAAAGGCCTCATCCATGGCAACAGCGATCCTCAATCTTTCGGTTACTCTCCTCTCACTAACAGCAACCGGTTCAAAAGCCCTTCGGGTCAACTCCAATAAACGATCCACATCTACCGTCCGTGTGATAACCTTCGCCACCCGGCCGGCAAATGCATCAA
The DNA here is from genome assembly GCA_001487125.1 of Gabonibacter massiliensis. Classification (GTDB taxonomy): domain Bacteria; phylum Bacteroidota; class Bacteroidia; order Bacteroidales; family Marinifilaceae; genus Gabonibacter; species Gabonibacter massiliensis. Next base: position 2,278,093 of record LN913013.1, on the reverse strand, counting down.
AATCGAAAGTTTCATCAAGAGTTAACCCCAAATGCCGGGAAGGCACCTCAAAATCTTCCTGTTTCGGGAGGTATCCCAAAGCTTCCATACCGACATCCTCGCACGCTTGTTGCAAATAAGAGTAATGCATAGCGGAACTGACAAAATTAAAAACGACCCCCGCAACCTGCAACTTCGGATAAAAATGTTTGAAACCGTACAGGACAGGGGCTACGGAATAAGCCGTCGACCGGGCATTCAACAACAATATCACGGGAATATTCAACAAAGCGGCAATTTCCGCACTACTCCCGTTCATGCCGTCATAACCGTCGAATAGGCCCATTACCCCTTCGGTCACGCATACGTCCGAATGTTCGCCATAACGGGCATATACCTCCCGTACACGCTTTTCAGCAGCCATAAAAACATCCAAATTCACCGATTCTTCCCCCGAGGCAATGGCGTGATACTTCGTATCGATATAATCCGGTCCGCATTTAAAGGGCTGTACGTCCAAGCCTCGATCCTTCAAAGCCCGCAACAAACCGATCGTAAAGGTAGTTTTCCCGCTTCCAGAAGAAGCCGCTCCGATTAAAAACTGTGATTTCCGCATTTGATCCGAATTGAAGGACAAATATAATGATAATTCATGATTGCGGATAAAAAGATTGAGTGATTAAAAAATTTTGAGATAGAACAGCACACAGGGACGGGTGCTACAGGTTATTTTCCTTTCGACCGGATATAGCTCTTTTTTATGCTCCGATTTAACTTGTCATTTTTTTCAAGTATTTTTTTATTTCAAATCAAAAAGTAATACATTTGCACTGTCTTTGGTGTTGTGTTGCATATCTGCTAACACACAAGAGGGAAGCCGGTTGGAATCCGGAACAGTGCCCGCTACTGTGATGCCCGGTCCTTTAAAAGAAGGATCAAAGAACAGATTCTTACACCACTGTCCGATTGCGGACGGGAAGGTATCGTTCTTAGGCGTAGTCAGGAGACCTGCCGAGACATATAGGTAATAACTATTCCCGGGGTCAGGAATAGAATTATAAACAGCTAAAATTAATCATTGTAATGAAAAAGTTTGTTGTGTTAACAGCTTTGCTGTTATCGGTTGTCAGTGTTTCACTCGCCGGCATCACCCTAAAAGGAAAAGTCGTCGATGCCAAAACCCAAAAAGCTCTCGCGGGAGCTAACGTGAGATTGATCGGCACGAATATAGGTATCGCAACGGATAACAAAGGTGAGTTTACCCTGAAAAACATCGCAGAGGGGACATACATCCTCAGAGCCAGTTTTTCCGGTTATGAAACGGAAGACATAAAAGTAAACAGTAGCACAGAAGAGATCGTTTTCAAACTATCCCGGACGCCCGTAAACTTGAATCAGGTCGTTGTCACCGGTACGGGAACTCACCGCAGACTAAAAGACTCTCCCGTACCCGTGGAAGTTTTAAGCGGAACAGAAATAAGAAAAGCCGGAGTCACCTCCTTCGAGGACGCCTTATTATTATTAAATCCCTCTTTCAACATCCGTCCGACCGTCATGGGTTCTTATTTCACGATGAACGGGTTGGAGAACAAACATATTCTAATTTTAGTGGACGGGAAAAAAATGGCGGGAGATGTTTCCGGCAATACGGACTTGTCGCGTATTGATATGAGCCGGGTAAAACGAATCGAAATACTGAAAGGAGCAGCCTCTTCCCTCTATGGTTCGGAAGCCATTGCCGGAGTTATCAATGTCATTACCGAGCAACCCAAAGAACCTATCAGCATCCAATCCAAAACCCGGTTCGGGGGAAAATCCAGTTTCGTCCAAAACGCCAGTTTAGACCTGAACTTCGGTAAATTTACCTCCTCAACCTCTTACCAAAGACGCCAATCGGACGGGTGGAAATTAAGTCCCTACGAAACAAGCGCAGATACGGTCGTTCCTACCAGGAAAGAATCCGTCAACTCCTTTTTTTCCAATATCGTAAGCCAACGTTTCACTTACGAGCCGAACCAGAGGCTATCGCTTTATGCCCAAGGAAGCTATTTTGACCGGGAGGTGAACCGTCCCGTCCAACACAAGAAAAGCGACGGAGGCTACACGTACGATTTGACCTATATGGATTACAATTGCGGTGTAGGAGGAAAATACCTGTTTGATAACAAAGCCTATATTGCTTTAGATTTATACATGGACAACTACGAGTATAACAAGCTTTATACCGTGGCACAGGTGGTCAAAAACGACACGACCTTCCGGGTTGGCGACGAGGAACTGACCAAACGTCAAAAGTACTATAATGCCAATCTGAGAAGCGTATTCCGGGTCGGTGATTTTAACAAATTCACCGTGGGTGCCGAATACGTGGACGACTACATGAAAAATCCCGGCAGCTTGGATGAACCTAAAGAGGTATATACACTCGCCATTTATGCACAGGACGAAATACGCCTATGGGACAAACTTCAGATCCTTCCCGGATTCCGTTACGTTTACCATGAAAATTTCAAAAACAGGTTTACCCCTAAATTAGCCTTGATGTACTCTTTGAAAAAATTCAATTTCAGGGCTGCCTATTCCGCCGGTTTCAAAGCACCGACCTTACAGGAACTCTATTATGATTACGAGAACCGGGGATCCATTACCATCGGAAATCCGGATTTAAAACCAGAAAAATCAAACTATTACAGTTTGAACGTCGAATATGTCGGAAGATTTCTGAATATCTCGGTAAACGGATATATCAATGACATTAAGGATATCATTGACAGTTACGAATTGGAATTAACGGAAGAGGACAAGGAAAACGGAATCAAAACGAGGAAAATGTATCGCAATTTAGATAAAGCGCGTGCTCAAGGGTTCGATATTTCCGTTAACAGTTATCTCGGATACGGTTTCTCCGCAGGTGGAGCCTATAATTGTGTTTATGCCAAAGACCGAAAAACCGGACACCGGTTGAACGAGGCCGTAAGACACGCGGCCACCTTCCGTGCCGGATGGATGCACGAATGGAACAAATACAGACTGAACGTAAATGTAAACGGAAGAATACAAGGACAAAAATACATCTATTCCGAAACAAAGGATAAAACGACGGGGAAACCCATCTATACGGACAAGAGCGCCCCGAAATATCAATTATGGAATCTGGCAACCACCCACACTTTTGCCCCGGTAGGAAACTTCTTCTTTGAGGTGAATGCCGGAATAGACAATATTTTTGACTGGACGGACGATCGTCCGAACGGGGTGAATTACGCCACGCTCAATCCGGGCAGGACCTTGTTTGCCAGTTTGATTATTCGTTTCACCAAATAACCCATCTCCCCGGAGATGTTTGAAAAACACATCTACCCTTTTTTAGAATTTTCGAACATCCCGGGGATTATCCCTTTCTTGTCATGAAAAACATATTATTTGTCATCTTATTACTACTTTTCCACATAACTCTCTTCGGACACGGAGAAGGTTTTAAAGAATCCGACATCTTTAAAACAGTAGGGCCCAACGATAAAATCGCTCTTCTCGTCGTACATTTCGGGACAACCCATGACGATACCCGGGCCTTGACCATTGATGCCATTAATCAAAAAATGAAAAAAGAGTTTCAGACTATCGAAGTCCGAGAAGCTTATACCTCCCGTATGATTATACGCCGTCTAAAAGAAAAAGGTGTTCGGAAACCAAACCCGACAGAGGCGTTAAACAAATTGGCAACAGAAGGCTATACTCATATCATCATACAGTCGACGAACATTATCGAGGGTGTCGAAATGGAATCATTACGTCGGGATGCGGCTCAACTACAATCCAAATTCAAGGATATCCGTATCGGAAACCCGTTACTCTACTCACCGGAAGACTACCTTAAAGCCATAAAAGCAATCGCCGCAGAATTAAAAGGAAAAACGAAAGGAGAATGCGTATTTGTCTGCCACGGAACTTATCATCCGGGAAACGCCTCTTACGGTATGCTTGATTACATGATGAAAGCAGAAGGACATAAAAATTACCATATCGGAACCATAGAAGGCTATCCGACCTTTGAAAATGTACTGTCCGGCCTTAAATCATCCGGAAGTAAAGAAGTTACCCTTATCCCCTTTATGTTCGTAGCCGGAGATCACGCTAAAAACGATATCGCCAAAGAGTGGAAAGAAAAATTGGAAAAAAACGGATATCGTGTTTCTCTCTTTCTGAAAGGATTAGGTGAACATTCCCGCATTCAGGATATTTTCATCCAACATGCACGTTACGCGGCTACCCACAAAAAAGAAGATATCGTAACCAAGAAAAAGAAATACGAAATATCGGACGATATCGAGTGATGGAAGAATTAAGAGATAGAAGGATTGAAAAGATTGACGATTGTAAATTGTAGATTGTAGATTGTAAATTAAAAAGCAGCAGCCAATCTTGAATTTACAATGAACGGAGGAGAGGGAAGGATAAAACGAGGGAACATAAACAAGGAACGGCAAGCGTCGCATGCGGTTTCCGGAATGTCCGGACGACGGAATGTCCGAGCGAAGCGAGTCCCGGAGACCAGGGAACGGAAACCGTCTACACGACCGTCGGGAACGTCCCGGTCCCCCGAGGGGTATCCCGAAGAGATCAAAAGATTAAAAAGATGCTGGAATTAAGCAATTTAGCGATCGAATGATTAAAAATATTGACGATTGTAAAGAAGGCAAGAGCAAAACTCAATCAGAAATCATTTATACCCCATGGGCTTTTAAAACTTTATCGATTTGAAGAACCTTATGGATTCTATGAAAGTGAAATAAAAAAAGTAACTTTGTTCCGGTTAAACAATTCAAATATGAATAACGGAAAAATATACGTAGCGGGTATCGGTCCGGGAAGCAAAGAAGATATTACGCCTGCCGTACGGACAGCCATAGCCGATTCAGACGTTGTTATCGGCTATAAATACTACTTCGGATTCATTCAGGAAATTATCGGCAGTCACGCAAAATGTGTCGACACGGGAATGAAAAAAGAACAAGATCGGGCAGCAGAAGCTTTCCGGCAAGCTCAAAACGGGAAAACAGTTTGTGTGATCAGCTCGGGGGATGCCGGCATATACGGTATGGCTCCCCTTATTTTGGAAATGAAAAAAGAGTTAAACAGCGACATCGAAATTGAGATTCTTCCCGGCATCAGTGCCTTTCAAAAGGGAGCGGCTCTTTTGGGTGCACCGATCGGACACGACTTCTGCATCATCTCCCTTTCCGATTTAATGACCCCTTGGGAAAAAATCGAAAAACGAATAGCAGCAGCTGCTGCTGCCGATTTCGTCACAGCCATATATAATCCGAAAAGTGAAGGCCGTTACTGGCAACTTCATCGTTTAAAGGAGATCTTTTTAGAGTATCGCCAACCGGAAAACCCGGTCGGGTTTGTCCGTCAAGCAGGCAGAACGGAACAAAAGACAAAAATAACTACCCTTACCGATTTCGACCCGGAAGAGGTCGACATGTTTACCATCGTAATTATCGGTAATTCTCAATCCTACGCGTGGGACAATCACATCATCACTCCCCGCGGCTACTATCGGGATCAAGAATCCGACACCGAGATGAAAATAGGGCAAGAAATTATGATTCAAAGTTTCCGTACCATAGCCTCGGAATTAAAGAACAAGGATATACCTTTGGATCGGAAATGGGCATTATTACACACGATCCATACCACAGCCGATTTCGATATGGAAAATATCTTTTACTCCGATCCCTTAGCCGTGGAGAAATTGTACCAAGATTTCAAGGAGAGAAAGATCCGGACAATCATTACGGATGTTACGATGGCCGCATCGGGTATCCGAAAAGGAGCTCTCGAACGTTTAGGAGTATCCGTAAAATGTTATTTGCATGACGAACGAACCGCTGAAATGGCTAACCAGCTGAATATTACCAGGACACAAGCCGGAATCCGGTTGGCAGCAGAAGAACATCCTGAAGCTTTGTACGTTTTCGGGAACGCCCCCACCGCCCTGATGGAACTCTGTTCGTTAATCCGCAAAGGGAAAGCCCGTCCCGCGGGAGTTATCGGAGCACCCGTTGGATTCGTCAATGTACGGGAATCCAAGCATATGCTTAAATCATTCACCCGTATACCCAAGATTATCATAGAAGGACGTAAGGGAGGAAGTAATCTTGCCGCTACAATTGTCAATGCTATCCTTTGCTTCGACGATGCGTCGCAATTACGTCCCGGAAGAGATTTATAATTTCAGATACCCTATTTGCGTTCCGTGTGTATTTCATTTTTAATTTTATTCTTATGGAATTTATTGTAATCGGATTGGACGACAACAAAGAACCGGATTTTAATAAGCATATCCGTTCGCTCATCAGTAGTCATTCTGTTTTTTCCGGAGGGAAACGACATCATGAACTCGTTAAGAAGTTGCTTCCGCCCGATTACACTTGGATAGATATAACCGTTCCCTTGGACAACGTATTCCGACAATACGCCTTATGGGGGGAAATCGTTGTTTTTGCTTCCGGTGATCCTCTTTTTTTCGGGTTTGCAACTACGATCCAGAAACGATTGCCTCAGGCAAAGATCATACTATACCCCTGTTTCAATTCGTTACAAACCCTGTCACACCGCCTGCTTCTGCCTTACCACGACATGCATACGGTCTCTCTTACAGGGCGCCCATGGCATGAATTCGACAAAACATTGATTGAAGGAGGGAAAAAGATAGGTATTCTGACCGACCGTGAAAAAACGCCCCCTGCCATTGCCCAACGAATGCTTGAATTCGGATACGACAACTACCAAATGACCGTCGGTGAATTACTGGGAAACACAGAAGAAAGAATACGGAGGTTCTCCTTGCCGGAAGTCTGCAAACAAGAATTTCAATTCCCCAATTGCATTATCCTCGAACAAACTTATCCCCGAGAGCGACCTTTCGGCCTCCCGGAAGAGGATTTCCATCTGCTGAACGGAAGAAGCAAGATGATCACGAAAATGCCGGTTCGCTTACTATCTTTAAGCATGTTAGATCTCCGATCCCGGCAACATTTATGGGATATCGGATTTTGTACCGGTTCCGTATCCATCGAAGCTAAACTACAATTTCCCCATCTTCATATTACCGCTTTCGAACAACGACCGGAAGGAGAAGAACTGATGTACGCCAACTGCCAAAAGTTCGGTACCCCGGGAATCGAAATCATCGCAGAAGATTTTACCACGGCAGACTTGACAGGCATCCCCTATCCCGATGCCGTTTTTATCGGCGGACACGGGGGAAAAATGAAGGAGATCTTACATATCCTAAGCGAAAAGATCGTTTCGGGAGGCCCTGTCGTATTCAATTCCGTCTCGGAAGAGAGCAATCGATTATTTACCGTTACGGCGGAACAATGCGGTTTTACGATCACCAAACGACACCGTATAACCGTCGATCAACATAACCCGATAGAAATTATTCAAGCGACAAAAAACAGTTAATCATATGAATTCGATAGCCATCATCATAGCCTCGGATCAGGGAGCCGAAACGGCTCGGACCATCCGCCGGGAGATGCCAAACAGCGAAATATTTTCATCGATAGAACGAGAAGGATGCACTCCTATCGACTCCATCGCCACATTTACCGCAGTTCATTTCCATGATTTCGACGCTCTCCTGTTCATAGGAGCTTTAGGTATATGTGTTCGGACCATAGCCCCCTGTATCCAATCCAAATACAAGGATCCTGCCGTGATCAACATAGACGCCGTAGGGAAACACGTCATCCCGGTTTTGTCAGGACACGTGGGAGGTGCAAACGAATTAGCCAAACGCATAGCGGGAATTATCGGCGGAGAGGCCATTATTACCACGCAGAGCGATAATACAAACCTATGGGCTCTCGATACCCTCGACCGCCAATTCGGATGGAAAGCGGAAAAAACACACCCGATGAACGAGATCATCGCCGCCTTTGTAAACAAACGCCCGACGGCCCTGTTGTTGGATATCAGAGACAAAGGCACAAACTATATGGAACATACCTGTCCTGAACATGTAGAACTATTCTATCGATTTGAAGACGTTCCTCAAGAACGCTTTCACTTGTTGATCGCCGTCACTCCCCGCATTTACAATTTTTCCATACCGACCCTTATCTTCCGCCCCCCTGTCCTCCACATGGGAATAGGCTGTAAAAGGAACGCTCACCCGGAAGGAACGTGGGAATGGATAAAAAAAGATATGACAACCAAAGGCTTATCTCCTTTATCTCTAAAAAGCATTTCCACTATCGAACTAAAAAAAGAGGAGCCCCTTATCCGGGAAATCTCCCGACAAACAGAACTTCCTCTTACCGTATATGCGACAGAAGATCTACAAGGCATAGCGGTTCCCAATCCTTCCGAAAAAGTTTTCGAAGTTACCTCTGTTTACGGAGTGGCAGAAAGTACAGCTTTGAAAAGCGCCCGCAACGAACAGCTGTTTATTGAAAAACAAAAAATGTCCCTTCTTGAAGGGAGCCATTTTACCTACGCCATAGCATGCGATGCCCTTGCGGAACGTAAAGGTTTCATAGAAATTGTCGGCGCCGGACCCGGGGATCCCGAATTAATTTCCGTAAAAGGAAAGCGCTTCCTCGAACAGGCAGACCTTATTCTGTATGCCGGTAGTCTGGTCCCCGTGGAACTAACCTATTACGCCAAACCAGGAGCAACCGTACGCAGTTCTGCTTCTATGGATTTGGAAGAACAATTCGCAATTATGAAAGAGTTTTACGATAAAGGACTCTTTATCGTCAGACTTCACACCGGAGACCCTTGCATTTACGGGGCGATTCAAGAACAAATGGCCTTTTTCGACGAATACGGCATGCACTATCACATTACGCCCGGAATCTCTTCTTTCCTGGCAGCAGCAGCAGCTTTACAATCCCAATTCACCATACCGGAAAAAGTACAGACCATTATCCTTACCCGGGGAGAAGGCCGCACCCCGATGCCGGAAAAAGAGAAACTACACCTGTTGGCCCGGTCACAAAGCACTATGTGTATTTTCCTAAGTGCTTCTATCGCAGAGCAAGTACAGAGCGAGTTGTTGGAACATTATCCGCCCACGACTCCGGTAGCTGCCTGTTACCATCTGACTTGGAAAGACGAACGGATTTACCGGGGAGAATTAAAAGATTTGGCCCGGATCATAAAAGAAAATCACCTGACTCTCACCACAATGATCGTTGTAGGAGAAGCTATCGATAACAGACAGGGACTTTCCAGGCTCTATTCGCACCAATTCAAACACTTATTTCGCAAATAAAATAATTTGATCGTAAATTACAAATTGACAATTGTAAATCAAACATCGTAAGATTCTCAATCCAAAATTACCATGGTTTTAATATTCGGCGGAACGACAGAAGGAAGGGCAGCGGTTCGTACATTGGACGAAGCGGGAAGTTCTTATTACTATTCCACCCGAGGTAAAACCCAACAGTTGGAATGTAAGCACGGTACCCGAATCAACGGAGAGATGGACCGGAAATCCATTCAAGACTTCTGCATTTCCCATGATATTCGCCTTATCGTGGATGCCGCCCACCCTTTTGCCGAAAATTTACACGCGAATATCGCCCTTATATCCGAAGAGTTGGAAATTCCCGTTATCCGTTTCGAACGCCGTTATCCCGAACACGATCCTTCGTTTATCTGGTGCGACTCTTTCGATGAAGCCATCCGATACCTAAAGCGACACTCTATCCGGAATTTACTGGCCCTAACAGGCGTCCAAACGATCCATAAGTTACATCCTTACTGGTCGCAATATCCTTGTTGGTTCAGAATACTTAACCGGGAAGACTCTTTACAACTTGCCAAAAAAGAAAATTTTCCCCGTGAAAAATTACTTTTTTGGCAAGAGGGAGAAGATGAAACCGCTCTTTTGGAAAAAATACGACCGGAAGCCATCCTCACGAAAGAGAGCGGAGAGTCGGGTTTTTTCCGTGAAAAAACAGTAGCGGCCAAAGCCCTGCATATCCCGCTACTCGTCATTAAACGTCCTCCATTACCGGATTCTTTTTATACCGTCAACGGAGAACACGGACTACGTTACGGGGTGGAACGTCTTTTACCCGGATTTTACCCGTTACGCAGCGGTTTCACGACGGGAACCTGCGCCACGGCTGCAACCAAAGCCGCCTTGCAAGGACTTCTTACCGGAACAGTTCCAACAGAAGCAACAATAACTCTGCCCAACGGGGAAGAAGTGACTCTACCCGTTGAACAAGGTTTTTTGAATGAAGACTCCTGCAAATGCTGCGTTACCAAAGATGCGGGAGATGACCCGGACGTAACCCACGGACGCCTGATCTGTTCCGAAATCAGGTTCAACTCTTCTCCGGAAATCCGATTTCTGCCCGGGGAAGGGGTAGGAACCGTGACCCTGCCCGGTTTAGGAATCCCCGTGGGAGATCCGGCAATTAACGCCACACCCCGGGCTATGATGATTCGAGAGGTAGAACGTATGATTCATCAACACAAAGTCGATCAGGGAGTTGACATCCGAATTTCCGTACCCGAGGGAAGTATTTTAGCACAAAAAACATTTAACCCGAAATTGGGGATTACCGGAGGAATTTCCATCATCGGCACTTCCGGAATCGTACGTCCTTTCTCCACGGAAGCATTTATCAATTCCATCCGTAAAGAAATTCAAGTCGCCAAAGCCCTCGGTTGTAAACATATCGTCATCAATTCCGGGGCCAAAAGCGAAAACAGGTTGCGGGAACGCTTCCCCGATCTTCCCCCCCAAGCATTTATCCATTACGGGAATTTCATCGGTGAAACGTTAAAGATGGCGGAAACGGAAGGCATTGAAAAAATCACCATGGGCATTATGATCGGTAAAGCAATTAAATTAGCGGAGGGACATTTAGACACGCATAGTAAAAAAGTAGTCATGAACAAAGAGTTCATCCGTCAAATTGCCAAAGAAGTAAAAAGTCCTTCTGCTTTAATCCATTCGATTGCAGATATTACCTTAGCCCGGGAATTATGGACATTATTTGCTGATTCCCCTGCCTTCTTCGAAAAACTCATCGAATATTGTTATAAATACTGTCTCCCTCAGCTCTGCTCTTCCGAATTGGAAATCATTCTTATACAAGAAAACAATTGACAAGGCTATCATTCTTCGATTGGAATATCCGGAGATGTACAATTTAAAATCACTGATTATTCCCCATCTTTTTTACCCGAAACAACAACATATAAAACAGATTTAGTATTTTTGCGCCGAATTTTTGAGATATGAGTAGGATAAAAGGGATTATATACGCAATCGTGGCCTCCTCAACATTCGGGCTGGCCCCATTTTTCACCCTGACACTTTTAGCTGCCGGATATTCATCATTTGAGGTATTATCTTATCGCTGGGGAGTAGCCTCTCTTTGTTTAATCCTATTCGGATTATCTCTTAAGCGTAATTTTTGCATAAGTAAAAAGGATTTGGGTATCGTTTTTTTATTGAGCCTGTTCCGGGCTGCGACCTCTTTTAGTTTAGTTATTGCCTATCAAAACATATCGAGCGGAGTCGCATCCACGATCCACTTCATGTACCCGTTAGCCGTTGCTATGGTCATGATGTTTTTTTTCCGCGAAAGAAAATCGGGTTGGATCCTTTCAGCTATTTGCATGTCTATCGTCGGAGCCGTCATGCTCTCTCTCGGTAATGTCAATCACAACGAAGGAGATGCGACTCTCGGAATTATATCCGCCTGCATCTCTATCTTCTCTTACGGAGGATATATCGTCGGCGTGAGAAAAAGTCGTGCCGTACAGATCGATTCGATCGTTCTTACGTGCTATGTAATGGCTTTCGGAGCCCTAATGTTTATCATTTGCGGCAGTTTCACGGGAGGAGTTCGGTTAGAGACCGACGGAAATCTCTGGCTTTACATCCTGGGCCTGGCATTGCCGGCGACCGCCATATCCAACATGACATTGGTTAAAGCCATCAAACACATCGGCCCAACCCTTACTTCCATATTCGGAGCCATGGAACCCTTAACGGCCGTAGTCATAGGGATATGGGTATTTCACGAGTGGTTCACCGTTCAGGGAGCCCTCGGAATCCTGTTAATCATCGTGGCTGTAAGTATCGTCGTCTTACAGGAAAAACGAAAAGCCAGTTAACCCAATCCAAAAATTGCCGACGAAAGAACTCCGAGACTAACAATCACCACGGAATTCCTTTATTCACAATTGTCAACCAGTTGTTTCAGTAAAATATCGATATCGGGAACGGATACGATTTTTCCGGAGGGGAACTGTATCTTAAAACCTTGGGTCGTAAGATCTCCGGTCTCTACGACAATATCCGACACTACATTCCGATTGGCTAACATACCGTTTCGTTGCAAAGCTTTCCGAACCATGGCATATTTCTGGCCATGCCCGATCAACCGCACTTGCCTCGTATATTGATTTTCAATCCGGAACAAACCGGTCTCCATATCGAAAACAATTCCCTTACGAGCAAAAAAATTACTCAAATGCCCGTCTAAGGCCAAATCTTCAGGAGTCCCGATCGTAATGCCGTGTTGACGATCCATTAACCAAATTTTATCGGCAATCTGCAAAGCCAACTCCAAATCATGGGTCGAGAGAAAAATGGTTTTATCGGTTTCACGCGTCAAACGATGAAGCAATTGCATGATCTCCACTTTACTCGGGAAATCCAAAAAAGCAGTAGGCTCGTCTAAAAAGATAATCGGAGTCTGCTGCGCCAATGCTTTGGCTATCATTACTTTTTGACGTTCTCCGTCACTCAAGGTATGTATCATCCGGGAGGCTAAATTCTCTATCCGGACCAAGGCGATAGACTCCTCGACAATCCGGCGATCCTCCTTATTCAACACTCCCCAAAACCCGGTATAAGGACTGCGTCCCATTTCAACCAATTCCCGGGCCATCATGTTCCGGACATCACATTTCTCCGTGAGTACTACCCCTATGGTCGTCGACAACTCCTTATCGGTATATCTCTCGATCTCTTTTCCCCTGATCTCGATCTCTCCTGCCAACTTCGGTTGAAAAGCAGAGAGCGTCCGCAAAAGTGTCGATTTACCTACCCCGTTAGCTCCTAACAAACAGGTCAATTCCCCCCCGTAAATCGTCGTACAAATACCTTGTGCCACTATTTTCGTATCACTTTTCGTCTTATAACCGATAGAAAGACCTCTTATATTTACCGTATCCTTTAATGCCATAACCTCATTTTATTCGTTCCAATCCCCTTTCCGTTTCCTAAATAAAACAGATGCAACCACGGGAGCCCCCACCAATGCCGTCACGGAATTAACCGGAAGAGCTCCTTCAAACCCAGGCAAACGGGCGATCAAATTACAGGCCAAAGCCAAAGCTGCCCCCACCAGCATGGAAGCCGGCATCAACATCCGATGATCCGAAGTCTGAAATATAGCCCGACACAAATGAGGAACCGCTAAACCCAAAAAGATAATCGGTCCGCAGTAAGCCGTCACGATAGCCGTCAGAACCCCGGCACAGGTAATTACTTCCACCCGGGCTCTTTTTATGTTTAATCCGAGATTACGGGCATATCCGTCACCCAGCATCAACAGATTCAAAGACTTGATCAATAAAAACGATAGGGGAATGATCACCGCCATAATTCCGACAAACAACATCATCTGATTACCAGATACTCGAGAGAAACTTCCCAAACCCCAGATAACATAAGCCTTGATATCCTCCTCCACGCTAAAAAATTTCAACACCCCGATAATCGCGTTGGCAATATAGCCGATCATCACTCCGATAATCAATAAAGTAACACTCCCTTTTATCTTCCCGGAAGCAAAAACGATCAAAGCCATAACAGACAGAGCCCCTATCACAGCCGCTACGGACATGGCCACCTCTCCGATAAACCCTAAACGGCTCAAAGCGACCCCTCCCAGATTGCCCGAAAGAAGCACAACGAAAGCAACTCCCAAACTGGCTCCGGAACTAATCCCCAACACGGAAGGACCGGCCAAAGGATTCCGGAAAATCGTCTGCATCTGTAATCCGCTGATAGACAAGCCAGCTCCTGCCACCAATGCGGTCAACGCCTGAGGTAAACGAGATTTCCAAACGATATTCTGCCAAGCCACCGGTTCTCCCTCTCCCCCTGTCAACACGTTCCACACGGAGGTAAAAGGAATGGAAACCGATCCCAAAACCAGATTCAGCAACAAAAAGACGATAATAAATACTATAATGGAAAAAATCAATACCGTATTTCTCCGTATGTTCATCTTCCTACTTTTTTAACAAATCATAATACACCGGCCGATAATCCGGCAACAACTCCGGGTGAAAAACCCTAATCATATCAGCCAAAACAATATCCGGCTCGGCCGGCATACTCTCGTAAAACGGTTTTTCCCTCATATTGCAATAGATCACCCCTTTTTGCCGGAACGCCTTGAAATCCGCGTATCTTTCATCCTGTGCTTTCAACGCATCGTAACTATACTCTCCGGGAAAGCTGTTCGCGATACGCCAATAATCCGCACTCTCGGCCTGATTATAGACCGTTTCAAAATCGAGAGTAACTCCTCCCGATCTGGGATCATCTTTTAAAAAATAATCGGCTCCCGCATCATGAAACAATTGAGCCAAAAAACTTTTTCCCCCGACCGCATACCATACGCCACCCCTCAGCTCTCCACTGAATACAACCGGGCGCCGCTTCACATCCCGTACCAACCGTTTCAATTCATTATATCGTTGCTCTATCTGACCGAATATCCGATTCGCATCCTCTTCCATTCCCAACAATAAACCGGTAAACTTAATCCATTCGGCCTGACCCAACGGAGTCATCTCTTTGTAGCCCAAATGAGGAACCAAAGGAATGCCTATATCTTTCACCGCATCATATCCCCCTCGTTTAAAAGGGGAAATCAGCATCAAATCCGGATTGATATTCATGATCACCTCATTATCGAAATTCCCTTCGATACCGATCTTTTGAGTCCTCCCCTCGTCCACCTGCTTTTGCATGGTTTCATTGAAAAGGTAACGGGTACTCGTAATTCCGACCACCCGATCCATCGCTCCCAACTTAATAACATTGGACAACTGTAAAGAGGTCATACAGATCAAATGCCTGACCGGAAGATCGATCACGGGAACTCCCTCGGGAAAAGAGGCATGACCTCCCCGCTTCTTCAAAACGAACCGGTAACAAGTACTATTTTTATTTTGCGGGTCTTGTATCTCCAATAACAAATAATCCTTCCGATATTCGACCCGAAAGCCTTGCGCATACTTCAGCCGGATTTGTCTTGCAGTGTCTGATTCCGCTTTAATACCGGATACGACAGAATCAACCTTAGCCCGACGTTTTTCCGGTTTACAAGAAAGTAAACCGACAGATAACAACAATACTAAAGATAATTGCATGAATGTATTCATTTTCTTTTCCTCCGAAAGATTAAATTTAATCAATGTACACATCTGGCAGGTTTTCTGGCTTGTCATCTTTTCTCCTTCCCAAAACAGACACATTTCAGTGGTTGTACCGAAAAGATCTACCTCATTACGAGATAGCGATTGACTTTACAGCTGCGGGGACAGCCCCGGAATTTCACCGGATTCCCTTTTCCTTATGGAAATACCAAGACGCATGCAAAGATATAAATATTATTTTGATCACATTCTTTTTTTTACGACTTTTGCCCTCGCAAATTTATGACCCAGAGATCATAAAGAGATTCAAATTTGCTTTTTACGATTAAAATCATAGATATGGCAATAACAGGAAAAATCATAAACGTCTCATTAGGACCAGGCAATCCGGAATTAATCTCGGTTAAATCCCTGAAAACCTTACAAGAATCGACAAGCATATACTGTCCGGGAACCGCAGATAAAAACGGTAATTTTAAATCCCGTTCTTTAACCATATTGCAGGCATTGCCCGTCGATACAACCCGGATTCACTGTTTTCCGGTCCCTATGTCAAAAGACCGGACGGAAGCCAATCGGATGTATGATCAAATAGCCTTGGAAATCCAGGAAAAAATAAACAAAGGGGAGATCGTATCCATTACAGCGGAAGGAGACTCCGGTTTCTATTCTTCCGGCAATTATCTGTTTGAGAAACTATCAAACGCCGGAATTCCCATCACGACATCAGCCGGAATTCCGGCTTTTATTGCGGCCGGTGCATTGGCCGGTCTCCATATCGTGAAACAGGAGGAAAAACTAATTGTCCTTCCCGGCACCGTTTCCTCGGGAGAACTCCAGGGCTTAATAGAAAAAAACTATGTCATTGTAATTATGAAACTTTCACAATGTACGGACGAGATCCATCGCTTTATAGCAAAGAACCCGTCACTTCATGTTCATTATTTTGAAAATATCGGTGCGACCGGAGAGCTTTATTGCCAAGACAAAGAGGAAATCATGACGAAAGAATTTCCTTATTTTTCTTTGATGATTATCAAAAAGTAAACAAATGGCATAAATCTTGCGTACATCGTCTAACAGAATTAAAACCGTGTATTAAAATCTATATTCCAACTACTTCCAACAAAACAAGATATGATTCAACGATCACTATATATCTTTATTCTCCTGTTTGGCTTTGGTATATCCCAGGGCAAAGCAGACGGACTAATAGAAAAAAGGGACAGCATAAACGAGATTCCTGATTCCGTGAAAACAAAAAAAGATAATTTTTTCAAGCGTTTTTATCGTTATTTTGCCGAATCGAACGAAGTAAAAGAAGAGAAAAAATTCGATTTCTCCATCATCGGAGGACCTCATTTTTCGAGCGATACCAAATTAGGCCTCGGCGTGGTCGCTTCCGGTCTATACCGATTAGACCGTTCAGACAAATCCATATCTCCCTCCAATGTTTCTATTTACGGTGATATCACCACAACCGGATTTTACCTGTTAGGGATTCGCGGGAATACGATATTTCCGAAAGACAAATTCCGAATCGACGGAAACATCTATTTTTTCTCTTTTCCGAGTTCTTACTGGGGAATCGGTTATGAAGCCGGACACAGGGATTCCAGCACGACCTTTAAACGGTTAGAAAATCAAATTAAACTGGATTTTTTATTCAAAGTCGCCAAAAATACCTACGTGGGGCCCAACCTGATGTTCAGGAACGTTAACGGAAAAGATTTTAAAGATATTTCATTCCTTAACGGAGAAAAGAGCAGCATCTCCTGCTTCGGTCCCGGAATCGTAGCTTCCTACGATTCGAGGGATTTTATTCCGAATCCGAGCAAGGGATTTTATGCCAAATTAGAACAACAATTTTTTCCTAAATTTTTGGGAAATGACTATGATTTCAATAGAACGAGCGTAGAACTCCGTTATTACCATAAGCTATGGAAAGGAGGTATCCTTGCTTCGGAGATACAAGGTATTTTCAATTACGGAGATACCCCGTGGAGTATGGTTGCCCTATTAGGAGGCCCCTACCGGATGCGCGGATATTACGAAGGACAATACAGAGACAACGATATGGTTCAGACCCAGGTGGAACTCCGGCAAAAAATCTACAACCGACATGGCATTGTCGTTTGGGGTGGAGCCGGAAATGTTTTTCCGAAAACGGACAAATTCAAATGGAGTCAAACCCTTCCCTCCTACGGATTGGGATATCGCTGGGAATTTAAAAACAGAGTTAACGTAAGATTAGATTATGGTTTCGGCAAAGGACAGAACGCATTCTACTTCAATATCAATGAAGCTTTTTAATTTTATTTCCGATTTCACGAAAAAACCCAAAGCAGTTTTTTGGTTTTTCATCATCCTGAACATGATACCGAACTGCTTCTTAATCTTCACGGAACCTCTTTCGGGATTAGGAAGGATCATTCTTATCCTTGCTCCTTTAGGAGTATACCTTATCGTGTTTTCCCTGCTCAAAAAGGCCGGACTGATCCAACTCATCCTAATCCCCCTATTGATATTCCACGCCTTTCAAATGGTCTTGTTTTACCTTTTCGGAGAATCCGTTATTGCCGTTGATATGTTTTTGAATTTACCAACGACCAACGCATCCGAAGCAGGCGAGCTGCTAAACAGTTTGTGGCCGGCTATAATCCTGGTCTGTGTCCTTTATATTCCGACCATCGTTCTCGCTTCTATGTCGGTACATTATAAAGTAATCTATCCCGCCGCATTTCGCCGACACATGATCATAGGGGGAGCGGCTTTACTCGTCCTTACATCCGGAGGTATCGTTTTTGAGAAATCACGGGACAACAGCTACGAAATAAAAACGGATATCTATCCTGCCAATATATTTTACAATTTAGGATATGCCGTTCATAAATGGCACCGTAGTGAACTCTACCCAAAAACGTCTAAAGATTTCACCTTTCATGCCACTCGGGATTCGCTGGTTTCCGAAAAGAGAGAAATCTATATACTCGTTATCGGAGAAGCTTCCCGCGCCAAGAATTGGAGTTTATGGGGATACGAAAGGGAAACCAATCCCCGTCTAAAAACGACGGAAAACTTAATACTGTATAAAGATGCCCTTACCCAATCCAACACCACGCACAAAAGTGTACCCTTAATCCTTTCTGCCGCCGACGCGGAACATTACGAGGCTCTTTATACCCAAAAAAGTATTATTACCGCTTTCAAAGAAGTCGGTTTTAAAACCGTCTTTTTTTCCAATCAGATTCCCAACCGTTCTTTCACGGACTATTTCGCTTCGGAAGCGGATATCTACAAAACAATCCGATTACCGTTAGAAGGAGGACTAATCACCGAAAATAATTACGATCAAGCCCTAATCCCTTTGATTAAGCAATGCATCGATTCCTTGTCCGACAACCTTTTTATCGTACTCCATACCTACGGATCACATTTCAACTACCGGGAACGGTATCCGGCAGAATTTGCCGTTTACTCTCCGGATAACACCTCGGGAATCGAATACAAATACAAACAACAACTGATCAATGCTTACGACAATAGTATTCGTTATACCGACGGTTTTCTGGCCGACATTATCCAATTGTTGAATGAAAATCAGGCAGAATCAGCCCTATTGTACTCTCCGGACCACGGAGAAGATCTACTGGATGACTGCCGGAAAAAATTTCTTCATGCCTCTCCCATCCCTACCATTTATCAAATACACATTCCTTTCTTCCTGTGGTTTTCCGAGTCTTACAAAACATTAAAACCGGAACATTACTCCCAAGCCCTTGCACATGCCGATGCTCCGGTCTCTACAAATGCCATTTTCCACACATTACTGGATTTGGCAGACATCCGCACGGCCTACTTCAGACCGGACTTATCTTTAGTCAATCCGGGATTCAAACGCCGTCCCCGCATGTACCTGAACGACCACGACAAGCCCGTCAACTACTACCTCGTAGGAATGAAAAAGCAAGACAAGGATTACATTCAAAAAATGAAGCTAAACCATGATATTAAATAAACATTGATATTAGGTGATTTAGTGATCGGATGATTAAAATGATTGACGATTGCAATTAAAATTATCATACATTTGTCGTTGTTTTTAATACCATTAATTATAAATTCTGCAATCCCAATATATCGATTGCAAAAAACTGAAAAATATGAAAGTAGCAGTAGTAGGAGCAACAGGTCTTGTCGGAAGAAAGATGTTGCAAGTTTTGGAAGAGAGAAATTTCCCCGTAACCGAATTAATTCCCGTAGCCAGCGAAAGCTCTGTGGGCAGAGAGATCACATTTAAAAACCGAACATATAAAGTAGTAGGCACGCGAGAGGCTATACAAATGAAACCTCAAGTAGCTATTTTTTCAGCCGGAGGGGAAACCTCTTTAACATGGGCTCCTCAATTTGCAGCAGCAGGGACCACCGTCATAGACAACTCTTCGGCTTGGAGAATGGATCCCGATAAAAAATTAATCATTCCCGAAATCAATGCCGATACATTAACCAGAGACGATAAAATTATTGCCAATCCGAACTGTTCCACCATACAAATGCTCATGGCTATAGCACCTCTCCACAAAAAATACAAAATCAAACGAATGGTTGTATCCACTTACCAATCCGTTACCGGAAGCGGCTTAAAAGGAATCACACAACTCGAGGGTGAACGGGAAGGTAAAGAGGTGAAAAAAGCCTATGCCCATCCTATCGACCGAAACTGCTTACCCCATTGCGACTCTTTTACAGAAAACGGTTACACGAAAGAGGAGATGAAGCTGGTAAATGAAACCTGCAAAATCTTAAACGACGACTCTATAAAAGTAACAGCCACCGCCGTCCGTGTTCCCGTGACGGGTGGACATTCCGAGAGTATAAACATAGAATTCGAACGCGATTACAACTTAGATGACATTCGATATTTACTGTCACAAACTCCTGGAGTGGTCGTACAGGATGATCCGTCGCAAAATATTTACCCTATGGCACTTACCGCAAATGAAAAAGACGAGGTCTTCGTGGGACGGATCCGACGGGATTTCTCCCGGGAAAACAGCCTTAACCTCTGGGTCGTTTCGGACAACCTGCGAAAAGGAGCAGCGACCAATGCCGTTCAAATAGCAGAATACCTGAACAAACAGCAATTATTATAATACAATTTTTATTTCAGCTTTAAATAGAAAGGAGTATAACGGTCTCTATTTAAAGCTGAAATATCGAAATTGAACATTCCCGAACGCGAGGTAATACGTTTTGCTCGCTACAAACAAAACAAGAATATCGATGATCAATCGGACATTCGCTCACCTCTAAAGGTAATTTCCTGTTTTCTTCATGCAAAAAAATACCATCCTCCTCAAAGGCGACCCAAAAACTGCTCATCGGACGCGTTAAACCAGCTCCCGTATATTTCAGAAAACTCTCCTTTACGGACCAAAAATCATAAAACAGTCTATCCTTTTTCTCTGCCCATACAGATTTCAATCGCTCTACCTCCAAAGGATGAAAAAAACGAGAAGCCACCTCCATTCGAGCCTTTTGCCTCTTCTCTATATCGATCCCCACGGCCTGATCGGAAAAAGCACATACCAAATAATCTCCGGAATGAGAAATATTAAAAAAAAGATTCGGAACTCCTTCCAAATAAGGCTTCCCTTTTTTCTGTCTCAAGATTCGATAGGAAAAAGGAGCGATATGCCAATACGTTTTCAATACATAACGCACCAAAGCCTCTCCTGCCGACCGGAACAATTTTACCCGTTCGTTTTTATAAACGACAATTTCCCGATAAGTTTCCTCGGATATCCATTTTTTCAATCCGGGAGAAACCTTCTCATACCTTACGGTTGACGGCATGTAAATATAAAAAACCTCGAGCATGATACAAATGTAAAAAACTTACCCGAATTTCTATCCTTTAAGGTCCGTTTTTAGATTTCGAAGCGCCGGGAATACATAATTAACGTTAATTTAAGCTTGCGTCGTGAAAAAATTAAGAAAATATTCACATTTATCCCTTGAAAAATTGTTTTTCTCATTTTTATATTCTACTTTTACATCATCAAATTAACGTTTGAATAACATTTAAATAGAAGAGCAAAAAATTAAAAAGCGACTTACACAAGAATAAGATACATACAGTGATTTACATACAATACGAACATCCCGAAAAGAGGCAGTCTTAATAGGCTGCCCTTTTTACTTCTTCTTATTTCAGCCTTCTACTTGCACATTAACAAGTTTTTAAAAGAGATTCGTTTTTCGTTTAACATTTTATTCGAAAAAAAGTTGTTATTTCTCTCCATATTGCTTATCTTTACGAACGAAAAGTGGAATAATAGTAAGCACATATTTAAACTAATAAAATGGAAGTAAAGAAATCACCGAAAGCAGACCTTGAAAGAAGAAAAGGTATTTTCTTCGAAATCGGTTTGGTTGCTGCCTTGGCCATCTTATTCTTAGCTTTCGAATGGAAAGTAAGCACTAACGTTGAAGAAGAATTTATGACCGTGGCAGAGCCGACAATGGAAGAAGAGGTCATTCCAATTACGCAACAAATGTTGAAACCGCCTCCTCCACCTCCTCCAGCCCCGAAATTAACGGACTTGATCGATATTGTTGAAGATGATACGGATATTGAGGAGCAACTGGAAATCGAAGACGTTGAAGCTGACGTAGAGAACAGAGAGGTCCAAAATTACGATTATGACGGAGAGTACGATCCCGATGCAACGGGAGAAGACGATGTCTTTGTAACCGTGGAAGACATGCCGGTTTTTCCGGGAGGAGATATCACAAAATGGATTAACAAGCATGTGAAGTATCCGATGATTGCCCAGGAGAACGGAGTACAAGGTAAAGTAATCGTTCAATTCGTAGTTGGAAAAGACGGAACTGTTGGTGACATAAAAGTGGTTCGTGGAGTAGACTCGTCTCTTGACCAGGAAGCCGTTCGCGTCATCAAATCCATGCCCAAATGGAAACCGGGGAAGCAGAGAGGAACAGCTGTAAAAGTTTCCTTTACTGTACCCATCAATTTCCAATTGAAGAATCAATAATAAAAGATTTTTGAATTATAACAAGGGGCTGTCGTGATCGTCAGCCCCTTATTTATCGCTATTATGGGGAATTATTTTTATACGGAAAAAAAAGCAGAAAAAGCAATTCTTGTGGGTGTAGCCCTACAATCAGAAAATATCAGCTACGATACCATGTGTGAATATTTAAACGAATTAGCCTTCCTGGCCGAAACGGCCGGAGCCGAAACCGTGAAAGTTTTCACACAAAATTTAGACAAACCGGTAACAGCGACCTTTATCGGTAAAGGGAAATTGGAAGAGATCAAAAATTATGTAGAAGAAAACGACATCGATTTGATTATCTTCGATGACGAATTGACTCCTACCCAACTTCGCAATATAGAACGGGAACTGAAAGGAAGAAAGGTGCTCGACCGGACCAATCTGATCTTAGACATATTCGCCAAAAGAGCCCGAACCGCAGAGGCAAAAGCCCAGGTCGAACTCGCACAATACCAATACCTCCTGCCTCGTTTAACGGGAATGTGGACCCACCTGGAACGGCAAAAGGGAGGTATCGGTTTACGAGGTCCCGGAGAAACGGAAATCGAAACGGACCGAAGGATCATTCGGGATAAGATCTCCCGCCTGAAAGAGCAACTCGACAAAATAGACAAACAGATGATTACCCAACGTAAAAACAGGGGGAAATTAGTGCGGGTAGCTCTTGTCGGTTACACCAACGTGGGTAAATCTACTCTGATGAATTTATTGAGCAAGTCGGAAGTGTTCGCGGAAAACAAACTATTCGCGACATTGGATACGACCGTACGAAAAATCGCCATCAAAAACGTACCGCTTCTATTAGCCGACACCGTCGGTTTTATCCGCAAACTGCCTCATCATTTGGTGGAATCCTTCAAATCGACCTTAGACGAGGTACGGGAAGCCGATGTGATCCTGCACGTTGTAGATATCTCCCACCCGCAATTCGAAGATCAAATCCGGGTTGTTAACGAAACGTTGGCTGAACTGATCGAGAATCCGAAACCGACGATTACGATTTTCAATAAGATAGATGCATTTACCTTTGTACCTAAAGAGGAAGACGACCTGACCCCTATCGAACGGGAAAATTACAGCCTTGATCATCTCAAACAAATGTGGATGGCCAAACAAGGAGGAGAAACCGTATACATATCGGCCAAAAACAAGGAAAACATCGAGGAGTTAAAAGAAAAATTGTACAACATCGCAAAAGAAATCCATTCGGCCCGTTTCCCGTTCAACGACTTTCTGTATCAAGACACGATAATTGAAGATTAAAAGATTAGAGATTAAAAAGACTCTGTGATTAGGTGATTTGGTGATTGGATGATTAAAAAAGATGGACGATTGTAGATTGTAAATTAAAAAACAGCGTTCGTTTCATCATCTACAATGTAAAATCTACAAAGAATGTATGGATTAGAAGATTGAAAAATTAGGTGATTCGAATGCAATCCTTTAATCGCTGAATCATCAATCACAAAATCACTGAATTCTTCCGATTTAAAATAAAGAAGCGACCTTTCGGTCGCTTTTATTATTTGACATTCAGCAAGAAATAATTCTTTTTACCGCTCTGCAATAAAATAAATTTATCATCGATGAGGTATTCCGCATTCACGATCAATTCCTGATCCGTTACCTTCTCCTTATTCAAACTGATCGCATTTGATTTCAATGCACGGCGTGCTTCTCCCTTGGAAGACATAATCGACGTTTTATCGGCCAATAAATCCACGATAGGGATCCCTGCTTCCAAATCGGAACGCAAAATATCATACTGAGGCACACCTTCGAAAACTGCCAACAAAGTATCTTCATCCAAACGTTTCAACGCATCCGAAGTTGCGTTTCCGAACAAAATCTGGGAGGCTTCCACGGCAGCCTCGTAAGCTTCCGGACTATGAATCAGACAGGTTATCTCCTTTGCCAGAACCTTCTGCAATTTTCTCAGATGCGGGGCATCATGATGTTCGACGATCAAAGCATCTATTTCGGCCGGAGGAAGGATCGTAAAAATCTTAATGTATTTCTCGGCGTCCTCATCCGTGGCATTCAACCAGAACTGGTAAAACTTATAAGGAGAGGTTCGTTTAGGATCCAACCAGATATTGCCGGATTCCGTTTTTCCGAATTTTTTACCATCACTTTTTGTCATCAAAGGCCAGGTCAAACCATAAGCCTCCGCACCGTCTTTCCGGCGTATCAATTCCCCCCCTGTCGTAATATTTCCCCATTGATCCGATCCTCCCATTTGAAGAAGACAATTATAATGACGACGTAAATGCAGAAAGTCATATCCTTGTACCAACTGATACGTAAACTCGGTAAAAGATAAGCCCTGTGTCGAATCGGCACTCAATCGCTTCTTTACCGAATCTTTAGCCATCATATAATTCACCGTAATATGTTTTCCAACCTCCCGGATAAAATCAAGAAAGGTGAAATTTTTCATCCAATCATAATTATTCACCATGATCGCGGCATTCGGTGCATCGGAATTAAAATCGATGAACTTCGACAACTGCGCCCTGATCCCATCCATATTTTTCTGCACGGTTGTCTCGTCCAATAAATTTCTTTCCAAAGACTTACCGCTCGGATCCCCTATCATTCCGGTAGCTCCTCCTATCAGAAAAATAGGTTTATGACCCGCCATTTGAAGATGTTTCATCATCATAACCGACACCAAGTGCCCCACGTGCAACGAGTCTGCCGTGGGATCAATACCCACGTAAGCCGTCGTCTGCTCTTTCGCCAGTTGCTCCTCTGTTCCCGGCATGATATTATGAATCATACCCCGCCATTTTAATTCTTCAACAAAATTCATCGATTCTCAATTTATAGGATTTTGACAATTAATTTACAGCACTCCGATAGACCCCATTTGCAAAATTAACAAAAGGATAATACAACAGGCTCTGATTCTTGGTTTTTGCAGGAATAAAATCATATTTAGAGTCTAATGCATTGACAACAAACAAGATGACACATACTACAATAGCAGCTTTCATCATGCCTAACAAAATTCCGAACAATTTGTTGAAAAGCCCCAAAGAGACCATATCGACTAATTTGGTCAATAACTTTCCCAACAAATGAATAACGATAACTACCAATAGAAAAGTTACCGCAAAAGCGACGTAATAAGAGTAAGAAACAGGAATATCGATAAAATCTTTCAAAAAAGATTCCGTAACGCTTCCGTACTTTAAAGATATGAACACGCCTAAAATCAACGCGAACAACGTCGACATCTCCACGATCAATCCGGAAGTAAAACCTTTATATGCTCCATATATCAAAGGAAGCAAAATAATCACATCAACATAATTCATCTCTGCCTTTCAATCCATATAATAAGGTTTCAAAGATAAAAATTTGTTTATTCATATCCGAAAAAATAACATACATAAATGGAGCATTTGGCATTTTAACAAAAGAATCAATACATAAAAATCAAAATACAGGAAATGAAGGTGTCGTTTTATGGAAAATTCATCCGAAAGAGAATACCCGCATCCGATCCGTCGGAAAACCCCGAACGTCTATTTCAAATCCGTTGACTACATATGCTGATTTTTTGCGAGATTAGCACCGGAAACTGATAAATTCTTATTATTTTCGCAAATTGTTAAATAGGCGAATTATATCCTATAAACAAAGTCATATAAAAACAAAAGAGGACTTAGGAGTAGCTCCGAATCCGAATATTTAATAGTAAAACTATGTACAGAACACATACTTGTGGACAACTACGAATAGAAAACGTGAATGAAAGCGTTTGTCTCAGTGGTTGGGTTCAAAAGGTAAGACGGTTAGGTGCCATGTCATTCGTGGACTTGAGAGACCGTTACGGTATTACCCAGTTAGTCGTGGAAGAATCCGCTCCTGACGAGATCAAAAAAATAACGGAAAAATTAGGAAGGGAATACGTGATTCAAGTAAAAGGAACCGTGGTTGAAAGAGCCAGTAAAAACACCAAGATTCCGACCGGAGAAATCGAGATCCTGATTAAAGAACTCCATATATTGAGTACTTCTGAAACTCCTCCTTTCACCATCGAAGACCAAACCGACGGGGGAGACGACATACGGATGAAATACCGTTATATGGATTTACGCCGGCCTATTGTTCGGAAAAACCTGGAATTGAGACATCGGATGGCACAGATTGTACGCAATTACCTGAGTAACCGGGATTTTATAGAAGTAGAAACTCCCGTTCTGATCAAAAGTACTCCGGAAGGAGCCCGCGACTTTGTCGTCCCTTCACGGATGAACCCGGGACAATTCTACGCTCTACCGCAAAGTCCACAGACTTTCAAGCAATTATTGATGGTTTCCGGATTCGATCGTTATTTCCAGATCGTAAAATGTTTTCGGGACGAAGATTTACGGGCGGACCGCCAGCCGGAATTTACCCAGATCGACTGCGAAATGTCTTTTGTCGAACAGGAAGACGTATTAGAGCTATTTGAAGGGCTGGTCCGTCATCTGTTCAAAGAAATACGAAACGTCGATATCCCGGCAATCCCCCGAATGACTTGGGCGGACGCCATGGAATATTACGGATGTGACAAACCCGATATCCGTTTCGACATGAAGTTTGTCGACTTGACGGCTATCGCCAAAGGAAAAAACTTTGCCGTATTTGACGATGCCGAATACATAGGAGCCATTTGCGCCCCTCGATGCGCTCATTATACGCGGAAGCAGATCGACGAGCTGACGGATTTTGTGAAACGTTCTCAAATCGGGGCCAAAGGTTTGGTTTACGTGAAATATAACGAGGACGGAACCCTGAAATCTTCCGTGGATAAATTCTACGACGAGACCGATTTAAAACGATGGGCAGAAGCTTGTAAAGCCCAACCGGGCGATTTACTTCTTATCCTGGTAGGTCCCAAGAAGAAGACCTTACCCCAATTAAGCGAATTACGCTTAGAGATGGGAAACCGTTTGGGACTGCGGGATAAAAACGTATTCAAACCTTTATGGGTAGTGGATTTTCCCTTATTGGAATGGGACGAAGAAACACAACGTTTCTATGCCATGCACCATCCCTTCACCTCTCCCAAACCGGAAGATATTCCTTTAATGGATTCCGATCCGGGAAAGGTCCGGGCCAATGCTTACGATATGGTCATTAACGGAGTGGAAGTAGGAGGAGGTTCTATCCGTATCCATGATTCCAATCTCCAGTCCAAAATGTTCGATTGTCTCGGATTCACGCACGAAGCCGCACAAGCTCAATTCGGATTCCTAATAGGTGCCTTCAAATACGGAGCCCCTCCTCACGGCGGAATTGCTTTCGGATTCGATCGCTTGGTTTCCATGTTTGCCGGTTTGGATTCGATTCGGGACGTGATCGCTTTCCCGAAAAACAATTCAGGAAGAGACGTTATGATTGACTCCCCTTCTGAAATTTCGGAAGAACAGCTGAAAGAACTGAACATTCGACTGAAAACGGAAAATTAAATAACATCATTCAATGATTTCAGATTATCCGCTTGGCTGATCGAGAAAGCCCGGTCTTAAATTAAAAAAGTCTTGTACGGCTGGAATCTAAATCATTAAATTTAAAAATTAAAACGTGTTTTTTAAAGAAGTCATCGGCCATGAAGAGATAAAGCAGCGACTGCTCGCCACCCTGCAATCGGGAAGAGTGAGTCACGCCCAGCTATTTACCGGAGAAACAGGCTCCGGTAGTCTGGCCCTGGCCCTGGCTTTTACCCAATATCTTTTTTGCACGGGCGATAAGCACGAGGAAGCTTGTGGGGTTTGCCCGGCTTGCAAAAAGATGCAAAAATTAATTCATCCGGATCTGCATTTCGTTTTCCCCGTGGTAAAATCCACAAAAATCAAACTTCCCGTTAGCGATGAATATCTCAACGAATGGCGAAATGTACTACTGAACAATTCTTACATAGATTTGGAGAACTGGCTATCGGCGATGGGAGCCGACGAGAACGCACAAGCCATGATCTACACGGAAGAGAGTGGGAATATCCTGAGGAAACTGGCACTAAAACCCTTTGAATCGGATTACAAGGTAATGATCATATGGCTACCGGAAAAAATGAAACCGGAATGCTCTAACAAACTACTCAAAATTTTAGAAGAGCCTTACCCGAGAACTCTTTTCCTGTTAGTCTCGGAACACCCGGAAGAAATTATCAATACCATTTTATCCAGGACACAACGTGTTCATATTCCTCCTCTCGGACAAGAAGAGATTGCCAAACAGTTGATCCGCCAGCAAAGCCTGTCTCCCGATTCCGCGAACGAAGTCGCCCACGTGGCCTCCGGAAGCTGGCTAAAGGCCCTTAAAACCCTCGAAGAGACGGAAGAGTCCGTTTATAACCAGGAAAAATTCATTCAAATGATGCGCTTGTGCTGGGAGAGGAAGATGCTAACGGTTAACGAATTCGTCAACGAATTGGCAGCCCTGGGAAGAGAGCGGCAAAAAGGTTTTCTAACTCATTGCATCCGTATGATACGTGAAAACTTTGTCAGAAACTTTGAGCTCGAAAATATAGTATACATGACCAAACGGGAGAAAGATTTTTCCGTAAAATTTTCTCCTTATGTACATGAAGGCAACGTAATCCCGCTTTACGAAGAGTTTGAAAGAGCTTACAGCGACATCATCCGCAACGGAAACGGGAAAATCATATTCACGGATCTTTGCATTAAGGTAATGCAAAATATCCGTCCATAGGTCAACCGCACGCATAGGTTGACCAGAAAAGTGAAAACGGAAAACAGCCTGATTTTCAGTCGTAACTTTTAGCTTTTAATTTTTAACTTTTAGTCTTAACGTATGAGTGAAGAAATAAACGAAGAGATCCGGGAAAATCCCGAAAACCAAAATAAACAGCCCTATCCTATCGTTCCGGTAATAGACCATCGTCTGCTTGCCGGTAAATTGACGGAATACAACTGGATGCAAGATATCCCGGAGGGTTGTAGTACTTCCGATATCGTCGAAGTTCGCTTTAAAAACACGAGAAAAGGTTTTTACCTGAACAACAGCAACCTGAATCTCACTATCGGAGATATTGTTGCCGTAGAAGCTGCATTAGGGCACGACATCGGTATCGTCTCCCTGACAGGAGAACTGGTCCGGGAACAGATGCGATTGAAACGGGTAGATCTGGAACGAAATCCGCTGAAAAAAGTGTATCGGAAAGCCAAACCGCACGATATCGAAAAATGGCAACAGGCTATCGCCCTCGAGTATGATACCATGATTAAATCCCGCAAGATTGCTGCAGACCTTAATTTGGACATGAAAATCGGAGATGTCGAATACCAAGGAGATAAAACAAAGGCTATCTTCTATTACATTGCCGGAGACCGGGTGGATTTCCGGAAATTGATTAAAGTACTGGCCGAAACTTTTCACATCCGTATCGAAATGAAACAAATCGGAGCACGCCAAGAAGCAGGGCGCATTGGCGGCATCGGTTCGTGCGGACGAAAACTTTGTTGCTCGACCTTTATCACCAACTTCATATCGGTGTCTACTTCCGCGGCACGTTATCAGGATATCTCCCTGAACCCGCAAAAATTGGCAGGCCAATGCGGCAAGTTAAAATGCTGCCTTAACTACGAAGTGGATGCTTACATCGACGAGCAAAAAGATTTTCCTTCCTCCAATGTTTGGCTGAATACCGGCGAAGGCATGCTCTATCATCAAAAAACCGACATATTCGGACGTTCCATGTCTTATACCTATGATAAAGAGGGAAAAGGAGCTTTAATCAAACTCCCCGTGGAACGGGTGAAAGAGATTATCGCCATGAACAAAAGAGGTTTTATTCCACCTAAAGCTTTAGATACGAATGAAAAGCGACCGGAAGATATCAAATACACGGATGGAGTAGGAGAAGAGAGTTTAAACCGCTTTGACGAAAAGAAACAACCTAAAAAGAACTATTCCAAAAACAGAAATAACCGGAAAAACGTACAAAAAAATAACAACCGGACGGAAACAAACCGTTCCAACGGAAACAAACCGGTAAACAAAGTGGAAAACAGACAGCATAAACCGGTAAACAAACAAAATACTAAACCGAACAAAAATGAGTAATTATCGTCCACTTTCCAATATTACCCCGGCGGTAAAAGCGATCATCATCATCAATGTGATCATTTTTCTACTGATCAACCTCATGGGAAAACGCTCCGGTATCGATTGGGTCAATATTTTAGGATTACACCTTCCGGAATCCAAGCACTTCGCTTTCTACCAATACATTACCCACATGTTTACCCAAGAAGGGCTAACGCATATATTCTTCAATATGTTCGCCGTATTCATGTTCGGACGCATTCTTGAATCGGTGTGGGGAAGCAAACGTTTTGTCATATACTACATGGTCACCGGTATCGGAGCGGCACTACTCTATTCATTGGTCAGCTGGTACGGTTACCACAACATGCAGGAGGAGTTCTATGCATTTCAAAATACACCGGACCCCGGCTTATTAGCAGAATTTTTACGAACTCATCTGGGAGGCATTCCGAACGACTTAGTCGCCTTTATCGACGGTTGGACCAACCATCCGAATTCCCAGGAGTATATTAAAACGGCAGAGGCCATCTATCAAAACGTCATACAGGGATACGTCAACATTCCGATGATCGGAGCTTCAGGAGCCGTTTTCGGAATCTTGTTAGCTTTCGGCATGCTGTTTCCCAACACGGAATTGTTCATTATGTTCATTCCGATACCGATTAAGGCTAAATATTTCGTTCTCTTTTATGGAGCCGCCGAGTTGTATTTAGGCATTCAAAATCAAGTGGGAGACAACGTGGCCCATTTCGCTCACCTGGGAGGTATGCTGTTCGGGTTCTTCATGATACGTTATTGGCGCAAACACAGTAAACGTTTTTATTGATCGATTATGGCCGCGTATTATAACCCATATGGTAATACCCCTTTCTCTGAAGGAATATGGAGCGGAATAAAACGCCCTTTCAGACAAGGAACGACCCTTAGCCGACTGATATACATCAATATCGCGGTTTTCATTGTCATCAAGTTAGCAGCCGTAGTCTTTATATTGGCCGGATACCGGGGGATAGACGAATTTTTATTGCCCTACGTGGGAGTTCCCGCTTATCCTTACAATCTTCTGTACACTCCCTGGACCATCATTACCTATATGTTTACACAGTTCGGATTCTTTCATCTGCTGTTCAACATGTTATGGCTCTACTGGTTCGGAGGGATTTTTTTAAACTATTTTTCGGAACGAAAACTGACGGGAGTATATATTCTCGGCGGAATATCAGGGGCTATCATCTATATGGCGGCCTATGCGATCTTCCCGGCTTTTGCCACGGAACGCTATTTTTCATGGGCCATAGGGGCCTCGGCTTCTATCATGGCCATCGTCTTTGCCGTTTGTACCTACCTGCCGAACCACCGGATCTATATATTCCTGGTCGGCCCGGTAAAATTAATCCATTTGGCCCTTTTCACGGCAGCAATCGATATCATCAGCATACCTTCGGGAAATGCAGGTGGACATATCGCCCACTTGGGCGGAGCTCTTTTCGGTTATCTTTTCACGTTAGGCATTCGAAAAAACCGGGATATTGCAAGCGGTATCGTCAACTTCTTTGAAAAGATCGGAAAACTATTTATCTCCCGTAAAAAGATGCGGGTAAAGTATAAAAAGAAGGCATCGGATATGAATGACAGGGAGTACAACGAATACAAAAAACAAAAAGACGACCGGATCAACGATATTTTAGACAAGATTTCCAAATCGGGATATGAAAGCTTGACAAAAGAGGAGAAAGAGATTTTGTTCAAATCGGGAAGAAATTAAACCCATAAAACAAATCAGGTTGAAACGAATCATCGATACCTTTATCAGAATCATCACGTGGACCGCTATTTTAGGCCTATTGGGGAGTTATACTTCTCCCTACGTAAACCCGAACACCTGTTATCTCTCCTCCCTCATAGGGTTAGCCTATCACTATCTCCTGATCGTCAATTTGATTCTACTCCTGTATTGGATTGCACGCTGGAAAAAAACGGCATGGCTTATCCTGTTCGTTTTAGCCGCAGGGTATCCTTTCATGAGAACCTATTACGGGATGAACGGTCCGATATCCGGAAATACACCATACGATATCTCGATCCTCTCTTATAATGTCCGGCAAATGGATATATACGGCTGGTCCAAACAAAAAGAGACACCCCAACAACTGGAAGAGTACATCAATCGATTCCCGGGGAACCTCGTCTGCCTTCAGGAGGTGCCTCAACAAAAAGGAATTTTTGCAAGATTCTCTACCTATCCCTACTATTACCATCAAAAAGATATCGCCATCTTATCCCGTACTCCTTTATTAAACACGGGTTTTATCGATTTCGATAAAAAATATATGGCCGCCTGCATTTACGCGGACATTGCCGTTTCAAACGATACCGTACGCGTATATTGCGTCCATTTGGAGTCTTACCGGTTAGGAGACAAAGACCGCAAACTCCTGCAAAAGCTATCGGAAGGGAAAGGACAAGCCCTGTCCGAAGAGGTACACTCTATCGTTTCCCTGTTGATTGCCGCCAACAAAAACAGAGCCCGGCAAGCCGAGATCATCAAGAAACACATGAACCGATCCCCCTATCCCGTCATCCTGTGCGGAGATTTCAACGATACTCCTCTCTCCTATACTTACAGCACTTTAGACGACGACATGCAAGACAGTTTTGTCGAAAAAGGAAGAGGATTAGGCAACACTTATATCGGAGAATTTCCCTCCTTCCGTATCGACCATATCCTCCACTCCTCCTCGTTCGAAACCGTCTCTTACCTCCGAGATACCGTCAAATTCTCAGACCACTATCCGATCCAGAGCAAACTCAAAAAGAATTGACGATTGTAGATTGACGATTGTAAATTTAAAAAATATGATTTTAAAGATTGTAAGATCAGAGTTTTAATCATAAATAAATTCTCAAATCTATTCGTCTTTCATTTAATCAATAACCCACGGGGCAGGTGCAATGTGTTATTTAATTGTCAATCTACAATTTTAAATCGTCAATGGTCAGATTTAATCACGATATCCGCACATTCGGCGGTATCGAAAAACTTTTTGGCAACCGCCTGCACTTCCTTGGCATCGATCTTTTCAATCGGTTTCTCGAAATAAGCCGGCGAATCGATATCCTTACCCGTTTCCACGTAGTAACGCAGGGCTTCCATCCAATGAGCATTACCCCTGTTCTTCAGCATCCGGGCACGACCTTTTTTCATCATCATCACGATATCCTCCACCTCTTCCTCACTCATCCCCTCCTGTACCAACCGTTGAATTTGCTCATGGACGATAGCCCGCATCCGATCGCCTTTTTCCGTGCTGGTTTGAAAATCAATACCTATAAACTGATAAGGCTTGGGGTAGGAAAGATAAGATGCACTCACCTCCACTCCATAAGCTCCTCCCTCGTCTTCCCGGATAATATCCCGGTAACGATTGGAAAGGATTTCACGGATAATATCTATACAAAGCTCCTCTCCCGGTTTTAATTTCAATTTATTGGTATACGCGATGTTCACGATATATTTATGATCCGGAATATTCGCCTCGATCGTCTCCGTCATCGAACCGCTTTTGCGCAAATCGTATCTCACCGGTTGTTCTTTACGGTAGACGGAAGGAAGAGCTCCCAAGTATTGTTTCACCAATGTTCGAGCCTCTTCCCGCCCGATATTTCCGGTCAGGTAAAAACGAAAATCGGAAGCATCCCGGAAACGATCGTGATAAATGGCCACCATCTTATCGAAATCCATAGCATCGTAATACTGATCGTTCCTTTTCCATAACCGGGGTGAATCCTTTAACCGAAGCTTCGTCATCGCCTCGGAAATCGTGTCTTCCGCGGTACGGGGGGTATTCTCATAATCCATTTTGTTCAGGTAAACGAACTTGTCGAAATCGTTTCGATCAAAACGAGGCTTTTCGAACAAGAGGTAGATAATTTGGAACAGCATCTCGGTCTCGTTATTGTCACAATAGCCGCTCACCCCTTCCGAGGCCTCTCCCAGACGAATATCGGGACGAATCTGGTGTCCCTTCAATATGGCCTGCATCATCCGGACATCGTGTTTATACAAACCGGAACGCATCATCAAGGAAGAGAGAGCCGATGCGGAAGGTAAATCTTCGGCCGGAAGCAGCGATTTTCCCCCGGGACTTTCTCCCATAAGACTCACCTTCGGCCCGTCGGTATCCGAAAATTTATAATACACTTTACACCCGTTGGAAAGCGTCCACTCCTCGGCATCCAATTTTTTGATCTTTTTCTCTTTCACGATCTCGCCGCCCTTCACCTCGAAATCCAGCAAGGGAACTGCAGTCACCTCGAAATCCAAAGGTTTGATATCCGCCTTTCGGGCATTTTCCATGATTTGTTTAACCTCGTCCTTACTCGGAAAATCATAAGCCGGATCGTTACCCCGCATCACGAACACCCAGTTCCGATCGTCCGTATACCAGGATGCTACCCAATCCTGCAAATCCTTTGCCGTCAATTCCGATAAAATCTCCCGGGAAAGAGAGATATCTTCCTCCACGCTCGAGATGGGATTCCCTTCCAGAAAATTATTCTGGTAAATAGTCACATAAGCCGCGTTAGGCAACTTGTCCTTGTTTTTCTCCGTCTCCTCCAATCCCGGAAGATAAGCGTCTATCTGTCTCTTCAATTCTTTATCGGTCAAAGAAAAACGATGAATCCGCTCGATCTCCTCCATCAATTGCGTCAACGCCTCCCGTTCTTTGTGCGGGTAAGCCTGTACGTAGATTCTCCACCTGTTGTAATTCCGGACCAACCGGCCGTAATCGACGGCCGTCAACAGAAACAGCGGATTTTGCGTATTGATATAGGCGTCTAATTGTCCCACCACGATATCATTGTAAAACCTTTCGATCAAATTATTTTTCATCATCTCTTTCAACGATACCGGGGGAACCCTTCTCATCCTTCGGCTCAATACCATATCGGGAGAGGTCAACTCTTTATCGAAAGCTTTCGCGTACAAAGGTTCCGGGTTATCCGGTATTTCAAAAACCGGCCTCGGCTTCGGATCGACCCGTTTCGGAATGGGATCGAAAAGACGGTGTATCTCTCGCTCTATCCGGGCCGGCTCCACGTCTCCGATAACGATCACGGCCTGTAAGTCCGGACGATAAAAATCATGGTAATAAGCTTTCAACTCTATCGGGGTAAAACTTTCCAGCACCTCTACCGTCCCGATAACATTCCGGGTGGCATAGCGACTGCCGTTATACGTGTAAAGATCCGTCTGTTCCTTTAGCCGGGCGTTCATATCCCGCCGGGAACGCCGTTCCTCGAAAATCACTCCCCGTTCCTTATCGATCTCCTTCGGGTCGAGTAAAAGAAAACCCGACCAGTCTTTCAATACCAACAAACAGGAATCCACTAAAAGCTTGTCTTTTGTCGGTACCGAGTTAATATAATACACCGTTTCGTCTTGTCCTGTTTCGGCATTAAAATGTTTTACCCCTCTTCTTTCCAAAAAACGGGGAATCCCCTCTTTAAAACTCCGGCTTCCGTTAAAAGCCATGTGTTCCAGAAAATGAGCCAAACCGTTCTGGTCATCATTCTCCAACAAGGCACCCACGTTCTGCACGAGGTAAAAATCGGCACGTCCCCGTTGGGCAACCGAGTGCCGCACGTAGTAGGTCAAACCGTTCTTTAATTTCCCGTGCCGAAATACGTCTGACGTATCCCGGGCAAAACTCCCCTCCCAGAAGAAAGGAAGCAACACAAATAATATCCATCTATTCATAAATTTTCTAAGCTTTGCTTAATCACTTGTTGCAATTGTTTCATCATCATCTTGTTCTCGATCTGAGTACTGGTCAGAAAAGCCTGGTTAAAGGATTGCTTGGCCTTATCGGTTTGACCGGTATGCTGGAAACACTGTCCCATCATGATCAATAAACGGGTACGCAAACCCGAATCCATTTTCTTTTCAAGAGCTTTCCCGATCCAGGGAATACATTTCGAATACGCGTTTTCCGACAATTTGCCCTCGTAAGCCGTGAACAGGTCTTCCAAGGATTGGGTATAGTCGTTTATATCCGTTTCCTCCCCTTTTCCGGCAAAATATTTATCCATGTTAGTGAAAAAATCGTTTTCGTTGTGCCGGTACAAACTATAGGTGGCGTCCGCCAGCAAGGTGATGGCATCCAACACGGAAAGAGAGCCGAAAGAGATTCCGGCATATACTTTTTGTAAATCTCCGTTCACGCGTGCCAAACGGTCTTTATAAGAAAGATCCCCCTTTTTACACAATTGGATGATATAAGAGTTATTCAACCCCATCAGGTAACCCGCCACTACCTCTTTTCCCACGACTTTTGCATATTGATCGAAATTAGCAGCCACGAAATCGAAAACCGGGTCTTTTTTACCCGTTTGGGCATGATACATGGTCAGGATCATGAAATCCGGTTCGGTAATCATGTGGTCCAATTTATTATTTTTCATGTACTCCGCGTAGAGATTATCGATACGGGCTACCCATTTCCTTCCCTCGTACTCTTGACGTGTAGCAAGAAAAGCAGGAGCTTCCAGCAAGAGTTCTCGCGAAAGCGCGATATCTTTTTTCTTCTTTTTGTACTTTTCGTACATTTGTTCGAAACTCAGGGCTTCTCCTCTGGCAATTTTGGCTTCTTTAATAAACGAAACCGGATCTTTGGTTCCCGTTATCCTTCGTAGCTCCTTACCGTCCCGAGCGACAAAAACCATTGTCGGCAAAGCGGTAACATTGTACTTCTTCGCGATTTCCTTGTTCTCTTTCGCATCCACGTTCACCTTCACGCAGATAAAACGGGCATTGAAATAATCGCCGACTTCCGGTTGCACAAAAACCTGTGTTGCCATCATCTTACAAGGTCCGCACCAATCCGCGTAAAAATCCACGAACAAATCCTTTTTCTCCTCTTTGGCTTTTTTCATCGCCTCGTCAAAACTCCCCTCGAAAATCACCATTTGAGCAAATACATTTCCTAACATTCCCATTAGGAATACGCTGATAAATAACACTTTTTTCATAACAATAAATTTTTAATTTCAAATTGTAGATTGCAAACTATAAGAATTATGTGATTTAATGATTTCGTGATTAAGAGATTACATTCGAATCACCTAATCTTTCAATCTCCGAATCCACACATTCTTTGCAAATTTTAAATTGTAGATTATAGATTGAATACCGTTTTTTAAATTTACAATCTAACATCTACAATTATCAATTGCTTATTCGTTTATATGTGACAGGTCCTCCTCCTATCATTACTTCGTCTCCCTTAGGGACATATTGCATGACCAAAGAGTCCTGATTTAAGGAAAAAATCTTAAAGACATCACAGGGAAATTCGTAAGGAGGATAATAATCTTCACCGTATTGAAACACTATATACTTTCCTTGTGTCAAGGTATCCACTTGACGCCAATCAAACGTGGTAACGATACTATCCGACAAATAAAACCAGTATTTTACTTGTATCACCGTATCTTTATTTTGCAGACATATTGCTTTACATGTTCCGTGAATAAATTCACGGATAATTTGATCCGGCCTGGAAGAATTGGTTTCCATCTTCCATTTCCCCCTTAATTGAGAGACTCGATACCGCTTTTCACCACCTGCACTTAAAATCATTACCAAGCTACAAATAATCCATACACTACCGATAATTTTCATTGTTGTTTTCATAAGCTCATGCTATCCGTTTATTTCCAAGCAAAAGTCAAAAAGCGATTTTCCTTACCTGAATCACCCAATTAGTGAATCACTTAATCCTTTTAATCTAAAATCGGCAATCTAAAATCTACAATTATCAATTGCTTATTCGATTAAACGTTACCGGTCCTAAACCGATCCTAACTTCGCCTCTTTCAGGAACACGTATCATTACCAAAGAATCTTGATTTAAAAAAAGGATTTTATATACTTTACAGGGGTACTCGTAAGGAGGTAAATAATCTTCACCGTATTGTGTTATAATATACTTCCCGCTTGTCCGCACAGTAATCTGTTTCCAATCAAATGCCGTCACGATACTATCCGACAAATAAAACCAATGTTTTAATTGTCCTATCGTATCTCTATTCTGCAAACAGGTTGTCGTGTAAGTCCCATGAATATATTCATCTACAACTTGAATTGGTCTGGAAGACCGGTTTTCCATCTGCCATTTTCCTCTTAATTGAGAAACGTTATACCGCTTTTCACCACCTGCACTTAAAATCATTACCAAGCTACAAATGATCCATACACTACCGATAATTTTCATTGTTGTTTTCATAAGCTCATGCTATCCGTTTATTTCCAAGCAAAAGTCAAAAAGCGATTTTCCTTACCTGAATCACCCAATTAGTGAATCACTTAATCCTTTTAATCTAAAATCGGCAATCTAAAATCTACAATTATCAATTGCTTATTCGATTATATGCAACGGGTTCCCCTCCTATCATTACTTCGCCTCTTTTAGGAACATATTGTATAACCAAAGAATCCTGATTTAAAAAAAGAATTTTATACACACTACAGGAGTACTTGCAAGAAGGCATAAGATCTTCACTGGATTGAGACACGATATACTTCCCACTTGACCGGGCACTTGTCCGGACATCAAGCTGTTTCCAATCAAATGTAGTTACGACGCTATCCGACAAATAAAACCAATATTTTGCTTTTATCAATGTATCACCATTCATTATACTGATCCTCGTGTAAATTCGAGAAGTATATTCACCTGTGGCTTTATATGATCTGGGAGACCGATTTTCCATCTGCCATTTTCCTCTTAACTGAGAAATTCTATACCGCTTTTCACCACCCGCACTTACGATACCTATCAAAGTACAGATTATCAACATACTACCGATAATTTTTATTGTTGTTTTCATAAGCTCACGCGATCCGTTTATTTCCAAGCAAAAGTCAAAAAAGCGATTTTCCTTACCTGAATCACCCAATTAGTGAATCACTTAATCCTTTTAATCTAAAATCGGCAATCTAAAATCTACAATTATCAATTGCTTATTCGTTTATATGTGACAGGTCCTCCTCCTATCATTACTTCGTCTCCCTTAGGGACATATTGCATGACCAAAGAATCTTGATTTAAGGAAAAAATCTTAAAGACATCACAGGGAAATTCGTAAGGAGGATAATAATCTTCACCGTATTGAAACACTATATACTTTCCTTGTGTCAAGGCATCCACTTGACGCCAATCAAACGTGGTAACGATACTATCCGACAAATAAAACCAGTATTTTGCTTGTATCACCGTATCTTTATTATGCAAACGTGTTGCCTTACATGACCCATGAATAAATTCATGAAAAATTTGATCCGGCCTGGGAGAATTGGTTTCCATCTTCCATTTCCCCCTTAATTGAGAAACGTTATACCGCTTTTCACCACCTGCACTTAAAATCATTACCAAGCTACAAATGATCCATACACTACCGATAATTTTTATTGTTGTTTTCATAAGTTCACGTTTAAATTATTTACAACCCGAAATACTTATATAATACTTACCACCGGAAAACATGCTGACAGGAGCATCTTGCAGATACCCCACTTCCGGATCCATATAGATATATCTTTTTCTATCACTCGTGTAACCCACGATAAGAACGTTATGCACGGAGTTCTTTATTTTAGAAGGAATCGTCGTCATCACGACCCATTTTTTATCAATAGACGCTTGAATACCAGGATAGGAAGGAGTATCAAAAAAGTTCGATACCAATTTCCGAATATATTTACTTTCAATTCCATAATTCGAAACCCACTTTCCTGTCATTTGCATATAAGCCAACCAAAAATCACCTTCATTCCTTCCTCCTCCACAATATTCATTACTGATATATTCCATTATACTTGTCACACAGGTATTTTGAAGTTGCTTCGACATGGTTCGTTTAATATTTTTTTTAGCCAGTTTATCTTCCGAGTTTTTAATATAGGGTCGGGGACCCGGTTCTCGAGGAGATGGCGGATTGATTTGTCCTTGAGGAGGAAACGGTCGATCGGGGTTTTGACGAACATAAATTACAGCCTCCTGTAAAAGATCCCGTATTTTCGTCATATAAGTACCGACACCTTTCAATTTTTTTGCTATCTCAATGATATTCTCACATTTATAGGTCTTTATAAGTACCTCATTAGATAGAATAATCTGCAACCCTCTTTTTTCAGGGTAAGGCCATGGTTTTTTAAATAAAGAACCTTTGACTAATCTAGTCTTAAACGTGGAAGCATATTCAGGATAGCGAGCGGCAAACTTACTATACAAATCATATATACTATACATTATATCTCTTGCCGTCATGATTGCATAAGCGCAATCTCCATACACCTGAATTTCTTCAAAATCATAATCTACTTCGTCCGACGCTTTAGCCTGACTTTTATTCACGATATCATACAGTTTTTGAAAATAGATAAAAGAATAATCATCGTATTTTTCTTTAATCTTTATAATCAATTCATCCAACTCGGCATAGCGTTTATCATTCATTTCCCGAATACAACGATCCTGTTGTTCCGACGGAGTAGATTTCATAACAGAATAAACTTGCTCATAATATGTTTTGTTATTCATTAATTTACCTATTTCCATAAATACAGAATCTTTCTGCAAAGCTTCCCATAATTTATTATCCCACTCCGACTCTTCGTCAGTTTGTATCATTCCCATGTCCGACGTCTGACAGGATAAACAAACCAGAATAATAAAACAACATGTAACGATATATTTTACATTCATCATTTTGTCATACAATTAAATATTTGATAAATAGAAGTAACGATATTTCTTGTAGTATTAAAGGAAATTCGAAATCACCCAATCACTTAATCCCTTGATTTTTAATCATAAATCGTAAATCCAAAATCCGAAATCGTAAATCTTTTAATCACCTGATTCCCCTATTGTCCTCCGCTCATTGTAAATTTTAAATTGTAGATTGTAAATTACAATCACTCAATCATAGAATCTCTTAATCCCGGAATTATTTTAATCTACAATCGTCGATCTTTCTAATCACTTTAATCCCTTAATCCCAGAATCATTTCACGGTTTTATGATTCGCGATAGAATCTCTTCCATCGCCAACCATAAATCCTCGTGAACAAGCATCTACGAATTATAATTAAGAATCATTTTCGAATAAAAACCAGTGTCTGACCTTTGCAGTTGCAAATTAAAAATCAAACCCTAAGCTTTTTTAAGACAAGACAATCCTTCAATCACCCAATCTCTCAATCACAGAATCCTTCCTTCCTTTCAATTGTCCTCAATCCTCTGTCTGATCTCCTTCCTGAATGATAAAGGTAAAAATATCTTTCAGGACAGTTGATTGTCCCTCATTTTCCACTCGAACCGAAACGAAGTAAGTTCCCGGGGGAGCTTGCACGTTCTGATCCACGTACATTCGCCCACCCCCGATAATGGTTAAACTTTTAAGAAAAAGTTCCGCATTGGCCTGATTTTCGTTTTTTACCCCGGCAATAGAATACAGTAACGGTTCAGTTCCGAAAACCGACTCCATCGGCGGTGTCATCCAAGGAATTTTAAACTCTATCATATTCTGGAGTTTCGAAATCCTGTTTTTCAACTCCCTTTCCGAACCGATTCCCATATCGACGGCAAGTTTCCGAATTTTACTATCAAGATTCCAAGCTTTATTATCATAACTATTCTTTTCATCCAAGATGGTCTGTCGTTCCGCATATTTTTCTTCCAGCTGTTGCTCGAGAATCGCACGTTGTACCGGGTCCGTGGTAGCCTCTAAAGCCGCTTCTAACGGATTAAGGACGTAATCGTCGAAATCCCACAATTCATATTTTTTTTCTTCCGCTTTTTGCTTCCAATCGTCCCTTTCATCCATCAAAGGCTTGGCAACAGCGTAAAACTGATCCTGAATCACGATCAACTCCTGAAGTTGATTTTGTATGTTATACAAATACAACGTATCTGTCGGGTAAGCGGCTTTCTCCGTAACCAAATAGCCTATCTCCACATCGTCACAAGCTGTCATCCAGAAGATTCCGACACATATCAATAGATATATTATTTTTTTCATCGTTCCGCATTTTAAAAGTTTCTAAACCTAAAATCATAATTGAGCGAGTGAACCACACCGGTAGTCGTCTGGATATTCGAAGAGGCTATGACCTCGTTCTCCGCTCCTTCCACATTCCGGCTGGCCAAATTCAAAACTACGCCTCCCGCATGCGGAACTCCTTGATAATCGCCCAGAAAAGTCCACAAAAACAACTCCCCGCGAAGCGCCGGACATCTCATCCCATCATATTCTGTAAACGTTGCTCCTCCCCTGTTCAAGCGATTACCGCAAGGCACATCCCCCAGCATCAGGCGCTTGGGTACAATCAACTTTTGTAAAATATCCATGCATTTTCCTTCCGGAATATCGGTTACCCGTTCGTAACCGTTTTCTAACAGATAACGTCGGATACTCAGGCTGGTTAACCCGAAAAAGGTAATATCCTTATACTCCCCTGTTCCGTCGAAAAGAGATTTCAATCCGGCATGCTCGATCATGATAATCGTCGAATCCCAATT
The DNA here is from genome assembly GCA_001487125.1 of Gabonibacter massiliensis. Lineage (GTDB taxonomy): Bacteria > Bacteroidota > Bacteroidia > Bacteroidales > Marinifilaceae > Gabonibacter > Gabonibacter massiliensis. The sequence continues at coordinate 2,234,928 of LN913013.1, read as the reverse complement.
GTAACTATCCGTGTGAAAATATTCCCACATCGTGCAATCGTGAACTCCATCCGCCAGTCCACCGTCGATATAACCGTATTTCGTACAGGAAGCAAAGACGACTACCATCACGACCGCTATACTCTTACCTATTGTATTTAATTTTGATGCCATGACCAATAAATATTTTGTTTCATTAATGGATTCTTAAGAAATGAATTTTTTGACACGGGAAGATACAATGCCCCGCTTTTAACGTCATTATCTGTCAAACGCTCGTAAGCCCAAGACAATTCCGCCTGGAAATAACCGTTCCGTACGACATCGTAATATCGTCCGCCCTCCCCGAACAACTCCCGTTCCCGTTCATGGAATATCTCCAAACGAAGTGCTTCCGGAGCGGTCGATTTCGAATAGTTGGGCAATCCGGCCCGGTTACGTACGCGATTCAAATCATTCACGGCGGTCTCCATTCCTAAGCGAGCCCGACACTCCGCCCGAAGTAAAATCAGGTCGGCCAACCTCCAAACCACGCGGTTTCCATCCATAGCCAATAACGGAGCTTCTCCCTCTTCCAGCATTTCCGGATTCACACTCCGGATCTCTTTGTTCCATTTATCTAAAAAAGCGTATTCGGATAGCGTCCATGTCGAATCGATCACGTTTCCCTCTTCATCCCAATCGGAATCCTCCCAAAAACCGATCTCTCCCAACTCATACCAATACTCTTTCCGTCTTTCGTCTCCTCGTTCGGGGTACAAAGTTTTAACCGTCTCGACATAAATTACGGGTTCTTGAGTACCGGATTCAATGTCCTTGGGAGAAGCTTTCATGTAAGGATAATCAAGTAATAACAAACCGGGATAACGGTATTCGAACATCGTACTATAGAATCTTGGCTCATCCCGTTCGTTGATCTCTATACCGAAAATAGTCTCGACACTTGTCCGGCCGGGACCCAATGTATTGTTTTTCATGGAGAGTATATTCGGTTCCAGATCATAAAACCCGGCCTTTCCGTCGATCACGAGTGAAGCGTGCTTCTCGGCCTCCTCCCAATATTTTCGATCCCCGTACAATCCGCCCATCCAAGCGTAGATATTGGCCAAAAGGGTATGAACGGTTCCCAAGCTGGCATATTGTTTGGAGGTCACAGCATTACCGCGAGAATCGGTCAATTGTTCGTGTGGCGGAAGCTGTAAAGCGATGTTCGCACAACGGATTGCCTCTTCCAAAAGTGTCATGGTCGAGCTCTTGCCTCTCGGTTCCATAGATTCCGTACCCGGGGCCAGGGGAGCCTCGCCCCACTTCCGGATCACGTCAAAATACATCAACGCTTTGGCAAAATTAGCCTGGGCAATCCAATAATCGGCCCGTTCTTTCGAAATATGCTTAAACCGGAAACGATTCTCTTCCAACATATCCGTTAAATAGATCGTGGAATACTGACGGCTCCAACTCGCCATATTTCCATCAAAAAACTCCTCAGAAACCAAATTTCTTATATCCTCATAAAAATTTCCATAATCACATATTAATCCGCTTATCTCAAGATTGTTAACAGAAGTCGAAGCAAATATTTTCTTTTCATTCCCGAATATCGAGTTCAACACGTTTTCCAGATCCTGTTCGCTTTTAAAATAATTGATATAGGTTACCGATTTTTCCGATTCGACCGTCAACCAGTCATTACAGGAGAAAAGCGGTAAAAAAAGCAGTATAATACATATATTTTTCATCACTTTTTGTTTTAAAAGTTAATAGTCAAACCGACCGTAAATTTCCGGGGAAGCGGATAAGAACTCAAATTATCCTTACCGCTTGTAATATCAACGATCTCCGGGTCCAGACCGGAATAATTCGTCAGTAAAAACAGGTTTTCCATTGTCAAAAACAAACGCACACCGGACAAACCTGCTTTCTTAGCCAGCTTTTCATGCAGGTTATACCCTAACGTGAGTTGCTTTAAACGGATCATATGTACCTTTTCGATATTACAATCATTCGACCCGAAAAATTGACCTATCAACCCGTTATACATTTGAATCCGGGGAAAATCATGGAATTTGTTATCCGGGCCGGTCCAGGCATCGAAATCCCGAACATCTCCCATAACACAACCTTCCACGTTGGTAGGCTCTACATGCGTTTGCTTATAAGCATTAATGATATGACGACCCAAGGAATAGTTAAAAATAACATTCAAATCGAACTGCTTCCACGTAATCTCGTTGATAAAACCGCCATATGCCGCGGGAAGAGGACTGGCAGCATAATACTGATCAGCATCCGAGATTTTTCCGTCTCCGTTCAGATCGATAATTTTGCGCGATCCGGGAAAAAATACTTTATAATTTCCTCCCCCGGTCAAAGGTTTAGGCATACCATCGGCCTCCAAGTAGTAGCTGGGAACCTCATCCATAGAGTTATAGAATCCGTCGGTTTTGTATACCTTCATCCGGTAGAGAGGTTTCCCCAATACGTTTCCCTGATAATCCCATCCGTCATGACTTTTCTTAAAACGATTCCAATTCCGGGATATATTAAACTTCATCCGCCATTTTACGGCGGTCTCCCTGAAAAAATCGGCTGTTAATTCCACTTCGACACCCGAATTGGATACTCCCAATGCATTTTGCCACTGAAAATCATGGAAATAGATATCTCCAGGAAGCTCTACTCTACTCAACTGCCCTTTCGTGTAACGATAATAGTAATCCGCGGTTAATTTAATACGATAGTCCCAAAAACTAACATCCAACCCGACATCGTATTGATCGGTCTCCTCCCAGGTCAATTTGCGATTGATCACTCCACCTTGTTTATCCGGAAGAACTCCCCCGTTTCCTAAAAACGTATTTCCACTTCCGGTCATCAACCCGTGAGCCAAATAACGCTGACGAAACTTTTGACCGGACTTACCCCAACTGGCCCGAATCTTACCGAAACTCAACCAATACAATCCTTTCATCCAAGGTTCTTCCGAAAAAGCCCATCCCGCGGCAACCGAAGGGAAAGTCGCCCAACGTACCTGTTCGCCGAAAACCGACGATCCGTCGCGACGGATCGTCGTTTCGAACATATACTTCTCTTTAAAATTATAGGTCAAACGTCCGAAATAGCTGTTCATACGCTCCTCTTCAAAATCCGAAGAGTAATGAAAAGCAGATTCAAACATTTTATAGTTACTCCCGGGATCGGCAACATCAACCAAGCCACTATTATCGCCCCACTGTCCCTGAACGTAATGCACGTAATCATTCGGACCTTTGCGAGCGTCTCCTCCATTACTGAATGCTTGATCTTTCTGGAAAGATAAACCTAATAACACTTCAAAATTATGCGTCTGTCTGATCGAGAAAGAGTAGTTTAACAGGTTTTCATTCAACAGTGAAATTGCTCGTCCGACCTCACCCCGAGACATTGACCAGTGATAATGCGTGTCGTAAGTACTCGGTTCAAAATGATTCATATTATTCTGGTTGAAATCGACTCCTCCCGACACGCGCAAGGATAATCCGCGACAAATCTCGTAATCGAGTACCAGGTTATAACGTGCCGCGTACGTATGATTTTTTTCCTGTATACTATTCAACTGATGCAATAGCTCTGTTTCTATGTATGACCCGCCCGGATTAAGCGAAGAGCTATACATCGGATCTACCGATATACCCTCTATCTTATGCCCGGTAGCACCGCCACCAACACTTCGGTCGCTATAGGAGAGAGAAAGCGAATTGTCCAATCTCAAACGTTTTGTCGGACGAGCGGAAACGTTGGTCATCACGTTCACCCGTTGAAAATCGCTGCCGTAAGCAATACCTTCCTCCTTGTAATATCCCGCACCGATCATATACTGAACGGTTTCCGATCCCCCGCTCGCCTGTAGATTGGCATTATACACCTTACCCGTGTGATAAGCATACCGCCACCAATCCGTGGAATTATTGAAAAAAGGATTCAAACTGTCCTGCAAACGCTGATTGTGATTAGCCTCATTACGATTCCCCCAAAACCAGTCGTATACCGGTTGATTCTGACTGGACCCCCTGTATTTCCATGCTTCTTCGTAGGATGTCGGCATTTTCCAATGTCCGTCGGTATCTTTATAAGGAATAATCGTGTTTCGAAGTCCCTTAATATTATACCGACGCTCTAACTGTCCACCGCTGACTACGGGGGTTTTGGGGATCCATGAAGCCGAATAGGAGACATTAGCCGTAAACTTCGCCTGTCCGGACCGTCCCTTTTTCGTGGTAATCAAAATCACCCCGTTTCCGGCACGGGAACCGTAAATCGCCGCAGAAGCCGCGTCTTTCAGCACCTCTACCGAAGCAATCATCGACGGATCGATATTCGACAACATGTTCGTTCCAGTGATCGGGGAAGTAAAGGACTGCATCGGCACCCCGTCGACCACGTACAAGGGAGTTCCATACGAACGGTCATCCCCTTCTCCTTCGGAGAAAAAAGAGTTATATCCGCGGATGGCCACGATTGAACCTCCTCCTCCCGGAGAGCCGGATATATTATTTACTTCGACACCCGCCATATGTCCTTGTAACAGGCTCTCCAAACTATGCGTGGGCAACTCCTTTATATCGTCGGCTTTGATAGAGGAGATCGCACTCACGGAGGTCCGTTTTTTCTGCTGACCGTAAGCAATCACCTGCACTTCGTCCAAGTCGGCCACCTCTTCGATCATTGTAATCCGAAGCGTATCCGGCTTCTCGGTAAACTCTACTTTCCGCGTCTTATAGCCGATAAACGAACACTCTAACGCTCCGCTCTTTACCGGCAAAAGCAACTTAAAAAAACCTTTACTATTCGTCGAGATCCCCAGCGTCGTGTTTACAAGTTTTACCGTTACCCCGATCATGGGGACCCCCTTTTTATCCTTCACGATTCCCACCACCTCATTTTTAACGGGTTGCCTGGATTTACTTAGCGCGGTACCCGCTCTCAAAGAAAGGACGATTGTCTTATCGGAAATGGCATAGGTCCAGATCGTATTCCGTAGACAAGAGTCCAAAACGGTTTCCACCGGTTGATCTTTCATGGAAAGCGTGATATCGGTTACCTCCCGAACCTGATCCCCCACGAAAAGATAACGATAGCCCGTCTGGCGTTTGATCTCCTCCAAAACGGAAACCAAAGAGGCCTTTTTCACGTCGATCGTCACTTTCTGTGCCGAAACCATACCCGAATGCAACGAAATCACCATACCGAAGAGCATAATCATCACCTGTTTAGATGATAAAAATCCCTTAATTCTTCTCCAGAACGGAGAAAGTCGATTTTTTTTCATAAATTTGTGAATTGGGTTAAACAACATATATAGGTGTAACCTATAAAAATCGGGGGATGGTCAGATCTCCCGATTTTTTCGATTACCTCACTCTTTCTTGGATAAAATTTCCACTCGATCTTCCCGATAATTTACCTTCACCTCATTGGTCAACTCCAATACATCGAGAAATTCCCGGATCGATTCGTAACGTTTTAACGAACCGTTCAACGATCTATGGCGCAACACGCTATCCACGACGATCTCCATGTCATACCACCGGGCAAGTTTACGCCCTACCCTTTCCAGAGACTCTCCCTCGAACAGGAATTCTCCCGAACGCCAACCGGTATAAATTTTCGTATTTACCTCCTTTACTTGTAAAATGGAATCCGTTTTCTCAAACACGACCTGCTGACCGGGAGACAACAAAGTTTCTTTACCATCGGCATGGATTCGTACACTTCCCTCTTCCAACGTCACTTCCACGTTCGACTCGTCCGCATAGGCCATAACATTAAAAGCCGTTCCCAAAACCCGGACATCCATATTTCCGGTTTTCACGACAAAGGGAACCTCGGATTTCGTTACTTCAAAGTAAGCCTCCCCCCTCAATTCGACATCCCGTTCGAGCGCATTGAAAGAAACCGGATAGGACAACTCACTCTCGGCATTTAACCACACCTTCGTTCCGTCAGCCAGTTCCACGTAATACTCGCATCCTTTCGGTACGACCAACTTATTTATAACCGGTTCTTCCGTGTCTCGTACCGATGCGCTTCGATAACTCAATTTTCCCCCGGCCCTATTTTCAACCACAACTCCTCGTTGCACGATGGTCAAAGAATCGAACAAATCTATTTTCTTGCTCTCCCCGACAAGCAAATAAGGGGTCTTCCATTTCTCGGCTGTCCATAACTCTCTCTGCTCCCGCTTCTCATTCATCCACAAAACAACAAAAAATCCACAAGCAAGCACAGCAGCCACGTTCACCCCGACCATACTCCATCTTCGTAAACGATTCCTTTTCAGTCGATTCTCTATCCGTACGATTGCCTCCTCCCCATCGATCTCCCGAAAAATTTCCAATCCCTTCCGTAACTCATCCGGAGAAAAACGCCATTCCAACTCTTCCCGCAATCCGGTCTCCTCTTTCAGCTCCTCCCTCCACTTACTCTCTCCGTTCAACAGACCGTGAGCGATTTTCTGTGCCCAACTGTAATATTTTTTCAAGTTTTGCATATTTTGCCATTTTATATACAAAACGATTATATCCCGATAAGTGACTAAAAAAAATTCAATTTTAACATTCAACATTGAATGACAGCACCCGGGGATGGGGTTAAAGTGCTATCCGTCAAAAATGGACGACATGAAAGAAATCTTACAATCGAGAGACTCCGTCATCGAATCTCCGATAACTATTTTCAAATCATACCTCCGAACACGAAAACAAAAAGATGTTGCGGAATATATTTTTTCAGTAATAAAAGCCCCCGTTGCTTTTGAGCCCGGACGGTACTGGGTTCTACATCCAATTTTTCAGCTATCTCGGTACTATTATATCCCGAAAGAGACAAACGCATAACTTTTGCACATTCACAGGGTAATTGATCAATGGCCTTTTTTATGATAGATAAGGTTTCGGACTCGACAAGAGCAGCCCATATCGAATCGCGAGAAGGCTCTCCGCCGGCTAAAAGCAATTCGGCCCGGTGTTTCTCTATCACTTTTTGATGTTTCAGATAATCTAAACAACGATTTCGAACGGTAATATAGAGGAAAGATTTTAACACACCGGATTTTTCAAAAGGAACTCCTTTCTCAAACAACATTACGAAAACATCCTGAACCACATCCTCTCCCGCCTCTCTATCCTTCAACAACCGGTAGGCAAAATAAGCCAATCCCCGGTAATATTGCTCAAAAATCCACACGTAATCCATTGCTCCATTTTTGCCCTTAATACACGCCATCATTAAACTCTTTGGAGCAAATATACAACTTACATTTACAAAAATAAAATATATGACAACTTTACATTTCAATTACTCCACTATTGCGCCCATAAATCAGTCTACAAAAATATAATCCGCACCTCGCTTTCGGCATTCACCCAGAAGCAGTACAACAAGGACTCGTCCCGCCTCGAACGAAATAATCGTTGTTCCTCCGACAACCGGATTCCAAACATATGATTCTTGGTACGGGCGCCGAGAAACAGCATATCCGACCGAATTTCCAGAGCCGACTGAAAAAACAGATTCATCCGATTTGGTTTCTCCGTAAAAAAACGTACCTTTGCAAATCATCTGATGATATGATTAATTTAAGATGCATATAATGGTAGATAAAAAGTCTTTGGCCGACAGGGTTGCCGAAGAAATAAAACAAAAAATCACGGAGGGCACTTATGGACCGGGCGACAAGCTCCCGACCGAACCGGAACTGATGAAAGCGTTCGGCGTGGGGCGGTCGAGCGTGCGGGAAGCGGTGAAATTGCTGGTAAACACGGGAATTATTCGCGTGCGGCAGGGCGCAGGAACTTTCGTCGCCGAACCGTCGGACGACGACCGCCTCGGTATGAGAATAAACGCGGCCGACCGCACGGAGCTCGACGAGGTGAGAAAAATTCTGGATATCGCCATCGTGGAGAAAGCCGTGGCTCGGCGAACCGAAAGGGATATACAACGCATGCGGCTTGCGCTCGAAACAAGAAAAGCGCATGCGGAAAGGGGGGCGCTGGAGGCGTGCATCGAAGCCGACCTGAATTTCCATATCGCCATTGCCGATGCCACCCACAACCGGATATTGGCCGACATCTATCGCTCCGCATCCAGACATCTGCTGTTCGAATTCAACCGCATTTATGAAAGCACGGCGTGTTTCGCCGATTCGCAAGCCTCCCACGAAAAACTGCTGAAACATATCGCTGCCGGCGACCTGAAAAGCGCCCGGCGAACGGCCATAAAAATCGTGGAGGAACCATAAAAAATAGCAAAAATCATGAAAGCGAGTAAGAACAAAGTGGTCGTACTCTTCGAAGTGGCGCCCACCGCAGCAGGTAAAAAACGTTATCTCGAACCGTTCGGCCCGACGGAATGAAGAGGGCAAACTGCTGTCGATGAACGTACGGGAGAGCGAAGAGGCCCCGCGTGCCGGATTCAGACCCTGCAAAATATGCATGAAAGAATATTATGACAATAAAAGGAACGATATGGGAACCATAAAAATTACACGCTATCAATCGCCCGTGGGCGAGATGATGGTCGGCTCTTACGGCGACAAGCTGTGCATCTGCGACTGGGTCGTGGAGAAACGCCGCTCGACAATCGACCGCCGCATACAGCGGCACCTGAACGCGAAGTATGAAGAGGGAACGTCTGAGGTTATCCAACGGACAATCGAAGAACTCGACGAGTATTTCGCCGGACATCGCAAGACATTCGACATTCCTATTGTTTTTACCGGCTCGGAGTTCCAATGCACCGTATGGGAGGAACTGATGAAAATCCCTTACGGTACGACCATCTCCTACGGCGAACTTGCCCGCCGCATCCACAATCCGAAAGCCGTGCGTGCCGTCGCCTCGGCCAATGCCACCAACCCCATCTCCATATTCGTGCCTTGCCACCGGGTCATCGGCAGCAACCACAAGCTGACCGGCTACGGCGGAGGCCTTGATGCCAAACAAGGTTTGCTGGAGATGGAACGCTCATTTCGATAAAAGTACAAATATTTATGACAGAAAACATTGCTGATTTTTATAGGCGAATAGGACCATACGACTCTTATAATGACATTTTTATCGGATAGCCTTCGGCGGTTGGTACAGTTCCTTGTATTAGGCGTTTGCCAAAGCTATTTTTGTTCGGGCTTTCCCGATATACACGAAAACTCTTTCGGGGAGCCTAACACCCAGACTGACATTCGCCGTCGGAAAAGTTATCATACAATCTGTAAGAAGAGGCGGTAAGATTGTCCGATGTAGAGTCGATTATGGAATGGCAAACGGATAGGCAGAATGCTTTTTACTTATCCGAAATTTAGCTTACGCCTACACAGTGCGAAAACTGGTAGCCGACAATAGGGGAAAAGGAAGATTTTACCTTTTATAGCATTGTTACGTCAGGAAAGAATGAAGCTGTTCAGCCGGCCATATTAAGATTGTTTTTCATTGGACTAAATCGGAATTTTTCTCCGTAGCCCCCTATATATCCCAATGAAAAAAGTCAATCTCGGGACGTAGTTTTGGCTATTGAGCCGCACCCGATTTTCCTTCCAGTTGTTTGCTTGAAAAAGGTTTAATTTAGTTTTCTTCTCTTTTATATAGAATGAAAACCGCTTGTCAATACCTGGTAAATTTGTATTAATTATTGTTCGTTGTAGATCAAAACGGGAGCTACGCATTTAAAATAAGAAATTCTTCTCTCCTGAATTTCATATTTCCGGATTTTTATCTATATTTGCAGCGCAAACGGGGAATTAGCTCAGTTGGCTAGAGCGTTTGACTGGCAGTCAAAAGGTCGACGGTTCGATTCCGTTATTCTCCACAGGCACAAGCAACCTCCTGATTAGCAAGAGGTTGTTTTTATTTATAAATCACGGAGCATATTCTGTCACTAAATATCTATGAAACAGACATCTACGACGACACCTCTCGATCGCAAGTTTAGTGAAACCTTGATTGTAAAAACAGAATTAGAGATTTTCCAAATTCTTATAAACAACCTACCGATTATTAATCAAATTTAACTTCCGGTAAAATGTTCTTTAAAAGCTTGCCGCTAAAAATTCATGTGCAACACGAGCGATACAATCCACAATATTAATTTTTGTCACTTTTTAAATTATTAAAATAAATATTTTTTTGTGAAGCATCATACACGTTATATTGCAATCTACATTAATGTTGTTATATTTACATGCGTCGTATAATAATCCGTTGTCATGAAAAAAACATACTTAATCTTGTCCATTCTACTTGTATTACTCCTATTAATACACTCCTGTTATCAAACAGAAGATTTTTCAGAAGTCAACAACATCCAAGACAAACAGGATAGTACCACCCAATATTTGAAAGATTTCTTCACAATAGATCAAGATACTTACAAAGTATTGGTTCAAGATCCGTTTTTCAAAGACATCTGTCAAAAATACGAGCAAACGAGAGATAGAATCTCACGAGATACTACCAATATTAATCAAAAAATACCACAACTGAATGACCTCTTTCCCGATATCGATTCATTAATCAATAGATATGAATGTTACAACCTTTTCAGCTATATGTTATTCCATATAAACAATACTTCACGGTCAAGGACAATCCATTCGTGGGGGACATGTTATTATAATCCAGATGCCTCTGGATCATGGGTTTGCGATACACGTCAAATGTGGAGAAATGCTTGGAGTATTTGCACAGAGAACGAATGTTCTGCTAATCAGTATTTAGAATTTAGATTAGATTTGGATAAATATCGGCAAATGATAAAGTTTTATTTACAACATAGCAACCCTCTATTTAATTATGCTCGTATTTATGAAATTTTTGAGCCCGTATCTCGCGTAGCAGGAGATTATTTCTACGCAATAAATGCAAATTTAGAATTTGTCACACACGAAATAAATACATTCGGATACAATGGAAGTAGCATTTGTCAATACATAGGTGAATTAAAAGAATCATTCATTGACTTTTATAGCTCTCGAGGATGGACAAGATGTACAACAAATATTCTTTTACCTCCTACACAAAATGCAGAAATTGATGGAGGCACAACTAATACACCTATAATAGATATCGATAATTTAAAAGAAAACGATTATATTGATTGCATTTACACTAAAGTCAATAGTAAAAGTGAAACTTTCAAAAAATTGATTGAACATTTTATTGAAGAAAATTCCATCGCTCATTTAAGATGGAAATTAGAAGGAATGCCCCAAAATATTAATGGAGAATTAATATCAGAAATGAATCATTACTGGTTTACTATAATACTCAATGAAATCAATTTAATGAACAGTCCACCTTTAATGGTCGCAAAAACAATTATTCATGAGGCTATTCATGCTAAAATATATGCTCAATTACTATCCCTAAAATCACACAATCCAGGATCTATATCAGACAAAGACTTTATAGAGTTAGGGAAAGCATTGGATAATCAAAGTTTCCCAACTTTATGTTATTTTTACAAAAAATATTATTATAACGCTACAGCTCATCATCAATATATGTCAGAATACTTCGTTGATATTATTGCAAAAGCTTTACATGAAATAGATCCCAACACAAATATATCTACTTGTAGATCCATTGCTTGGCAAGGATTAACACATTTCCAAGATTTAAAAGACAATAAATTAGTCTTAGTAGAATCAGAAGGATGGAAAAAAATCTCAAAAGAAAAGAGAGAGACTCTAAATGAGCTATATTTGAATTATTTGGAAAATGCCAAAAGAATATGTACACAAGAACATTAATTATGAAAAAATACTTAGTCATTTTTATAATTCTTTTTATTTACCCAGAAATAAATGCCCAGACGGTAAAAAAAGAAAACAAACAAGACTGGAAAGTCAGATTAAGTAAAGAAGTTCGGGAATCAGGAGACCCTTTTTATCAACGAGGAGATACGCTATATCTGCTATTCGATCGCACCGACACCTTACAATTTCGATACGACACAGACATACAATGGCTGCTACGTCCATTTACGGAAGAAGAAAAAAAAGTTTTAAAGAATGGAGATAATTCTGTCCTTTTAGCAGTCAGAAAACGATTTGCACCAAAAAATAAAAAAAGATTAACTTTGTCTTCGCAAGATTTAGAAGGAAAAATACTCACTACCCGTAAAGAGTTGATGGACTTTTACGAACGGGAATTTCCACGCCGGCTCGCCAGATTCCGGGAAACAAATGACAGTATAGATCTTATTGCTCCCGATTCCTGGGATTTACGGGTTTATTTCAAACGAATATATATGATCATTCCTTTAGAAAATGAGAAGTTTCTCATGTATGAAGTTTTTTGGTAAGTCTTCCATTTATCATATAGCCATCGTTTTATGTATTAAAAAAATCTACTCGTATTGCTTTTCGATATCCGCACCAATTATTTCATACAGTTTTTTCGATAAATCTATCGTTATTGGTATTGCTGCACTGCTTATCGCTACTTCACCTAAAGCGACTTTCAATAAAATCTATCACCCCATTTTATGAGACTTTGAAATTATCGTGCTTTTCATTATCTTTTTATGCCTTCTTTCAAATTAATAAAACAGATAGAGTCTACACAAACTCTATTTTCTATATTTGGGTGAGCATTTTATTTAGAAGGCGAATCCCAAAATACTCTTTCATGATTTTTACAGAACCACATATCCATTATAAAATTATTTTAATTCAAAAATAATTCCAATAATATTACATATTTTATAGCCTTATAGTCCTAAGCATAACCGATTAATAATCAATTGTTATTAAAAATAAATTTCTAATACCCCACAATCAACCAACACAAGCATATAGAAACCAAAAACATACTAAAAATAACACGCACAACACCCTGACAATATAACACTTATGATATATTTAAACCTAATTTTATAATCATATTGTGTATAAAAGTTTCCATATTTATTTCCGGAGATAATCCTAATTTTGCTCGAAGTTTTGAACGTTTCGTATAGATACTGTCTATTAGTATGGCTAAAAATCAATCGAATTTCTTGCGAAGAAAATCCTAAAGCAATCATACAACACAAACGAAGATCTTCATCGTTCAATAGCGGATAATTCTTTTTGAGATATTCTATGACTCCATTACAATACAAATTTGTCAATTCGTATAAATCAGTAAAAGCAGTCTTAGTTTTCGCTTCCAAGCATACATGCTCTCGAAATTTTTTATAAAAAATCTCTGATTTGTTTTCATAAATAGAACCCAACTTCAACAAATGCCGCAAACTCCCCAGACGATTTTCTAAAACTACATGCAATTGTCTTATCCGATCGGCTTGACAAGAAGAATGTTGACTTAACTTATGGTTTTGTTCCAGTATAAACCAATTTTCTTTTTTTAATATATTAATAAAATTGATATGCTTATCTATCTCAGGTTTCTGTTTCTTCCATATCCACCAGATAAACGTAAAAAATAGAAAAAATAATGAAGCCAGACATATTATTTGACTCCCACTCAACCGAATTTCTATTGTTCGGTCAAACTAACAACTATTTAAGGTGAACACCATTAAAAACCAAATCCATTTTCCCATAGTCCAGTTAAATAAATAATACAACTTATCATTTTGCCCCTTGGTTTTACTATATAACAACTGAAAATGAAAAATGGGGTAGTATAATACACAAAAACTTTCGGGTAAATGCAAAAATATATAATACGCCATTGAACTTTTTTTAGTAATTTAGCATCGACAAAATGTTGATTATGGCACAAGAGAATCCGGAAGAGAATAAACAGTTAACGAAAAAAATAAGCCCGTATAAAATCATATATCCGATCATTATCGGGTTAGCTGTTGTCTCTTATATGTTATACAAGGAATTTGACCCGAAAGCTTTCGATGTGATCACTTTCACCTGGAGTACGATTTTCTGGCTTTTCGTGGCTTTTTTATGCATGATCATTCGGGATTTGGGTTACGTAATCCGAATTCGCGTACTCTCGGGTGGCCGATTGAAATGGATCCAAGCCATACGGATTATTTTCTTATGGGAGTTTACCTCGGCTGTTACCCCTTCAGCTATCGGAGGAACAAGTTTGGCCATTTTATTCGTGCATAAAGAGGGTATTGGCGTAGGGAAAAGTTCGGCCATGGTCATGGCCACCTCTTTTTTAGACGAGCTCTACTTTATCATCATGTTTCCGTTGATTCTGCTATTCGTCAACCATCAGGCTCTATGGTACATGCCGGATACAACCAAAGCCGTTGCAGACAGTTTGATTCTCTTTGCCGTTATCGGTTATGGTATCAAATTAGCCTATTTGATCATTTTGAGCTACGGGCTATTTAAAAACCCAAGAGGTCTGAAATTTCTGATCATGAAGCTTTTCAAATGGAGAATATTACGAAAATGGAGACACGATGCCAACGAAGCCGGAAGCGATATCATCCGCAACTCCATTGAATTACGAAGAATGCCTTTCGGCTTCTGGTTAAAGACTTTCGGGGCTACCTTTTGTTCATGGACGGCTCGGTATTGGGTAGTAAATGCCATTTTAGTAGCTTTTTGGTTCGGGCGTTATGACTGGGCCCAACATTTTCTTATCTTCGCAAGACAACTCGTGATGTGGATCATGATGTTGGTGAGTCCCACTCCCGGAGGAAGCGGTTTTGCGGAATTTGTCTTTTCAAAGTACCTCGGAGAATTCCTTCCGAACGCGGGAGTCGCTATCGCGATGGCGATCTTATGGCGTCTGATTAGCTATTATCCTTATCTGTTCGTAGGCGTTTTTATCGTTCCCCGTTGGATAGCAAAAAATTTTGGTAAATCATCGAAAAAAGAAACCGTAAATTAAATGGATTATGGGATTTTTTAATCAACCGAAACCTAAACGCTTCGAGCTAAAACCCCGCTATTGGGATCCGGAAGCAGAAGCAAGAAAAGAGCGAGAGAAAAGGATGAGGGCCGAACTCGGCCTAAAAGAAGACGGTGAAGAGTACATCCCTGACGTAAGGTCCGGTTTTCAACGGGAATACGCGCGCAGGAAAGCCAACAGGCCTGCCAAGTCAATGAGCTATTCTTTACGGCTGTTTTTGATCCTCATCGTTATTCTACTGGTCATATTTTATCTGGCCACATACAAACTCGACTTGATTCTCAAACTATTTTAGTACTAAAAACAAACGAAATTTATGTCCGACATTATTCAACTCTTACCTGATTCCGTGGCCAATCAAATTGCTGCCGGAGAGGTTGTACAACGTCCGGCTTCCGTGGTTAAAGAACTAATGGAAAACGCCATCGATGCCGGAGCTACACAAATTCAGGTTATTTTGAAAAATGTAGGAAAAGCGCTTATTCAAGTCATTGACAACGGTAGCGGAATGTCACCAAGAGATGCCCGCATGGCATTCGAACGTCACGCTACGTCTAAAATCAAAACTGCGACGGATCTGTTCAATATCCGGACCATGGGGTTCCGGGGAGAAGCCTTGGCTTCCATTGCCTCCGTAGCCGAAGTGGAACTAAAGACGAAAAAAGAAGAGGAGGAATTGGGTACTTATCTTTTTATTGCCGATTCCGAATTAAAGAACCAGGAAAGCATCAATTGCAACAGGGGAACCAATCTTTCCGTGAAAAATTTATTTTACAACATTCCCGCCCGCCGCAAATTTTTAAAATCGGACACCACGGAGCTACGAAACATTACAATCGAATTTTTACGGGTAGCCCTTACCGCTCCGCATATCGCATTCTCTTTAGTCAATAACGGGAATGAGATTTACAATTTCCCCATCTCCGGATTACGGCAACGCTTGGTCAACGCATTCGGTAAAACTATAAATCCCAAGTTAATCACGGTGGGTTGTGAAACCGGTTTTATCACGATCAACGGTTTCGTGTGTGCTCCACAACACTCCAGAAAGAGTTACGGGGAACAGTATTTTTTCGTGAACAACCGCTTCATGAAACACAACTATTTCCACAAAGCAGTGTTAGAAGCTTACTCCGGTTTAATCAGCCCGGATACGATTCCCTCCTATTTTCTCTATTTCACGATAGATCCCTCCATGATCGATATCAACATCCATCCGACAAAAACAGAAATAAAATTCCAGGATGAAAACGCTATTTTTCAAATCATCTTAGCTTGTGTAAAAGAGGCTTTGGGAAAATTCAACATTACCCCTACAATCGATTTCGACACGGAGGGAAAAGTCGATTTTTCACCGGAAACGACACCTATCATCCCCAAAGTACCGAAAGTAAGTTACAACCCCCATTACAATCCGTTCAATTATGCAACCTCCATTTCAAAAGAGGATTCCGATTTCGAGCGCCCCGCTTCTTTTCCCAAAGAATATACGCGTGAGCAAGCAAAAAAAGAACGGGTACCGGCTAATTGGGATGCCCTTTTTCAAGGATTAGAAGAAAAAGAAGAGGTCATACAAACAGAAATTCCGGAAATGGCCGTCAAGCAGGAAGATCACGAGGGAGTGATCTCTTTTATCCAAATGAAAGGCCGTTATATCGTTACCCCGGTTCATTCGGGACTGATGTTCATAGATCAGAAAAGAGCCCATGAGCGGGTACTCTTCGAACGCTATCGCGAATCATTGACACAACAGAAAGTATGCGGCCAGAAGAGTCTTTTTCCGGAAACGTTGGAACTATCAGCAGATGACTTCTTGCTGGTAAAAGAGATTCTCAACGACTTGAACGTATTAGGATTCGAATTAGGCGAATTCGGCAAAAATTGTTATGCCGTTTACACGACACCTCCCGATCTTTCACATGCACGGGGCAAAGAGGTCCTGATTAACTTAATCGAACACTATAAAAATACGGAAGGTTCCATACGCGAAAAAATGCAGGACCGGATCGCACTTTCATTGGCAAAAGCCGCAGCCTTAAACTACGATACAATATTGAACAAACAAGAGATGAACGACCTTTTCGATAGTCTTTTTGCCTGTACACATCCGAACTATACGGCCGACGGGAAAACCATCATTCACATTTTAAAAAATGAAGAGGTCATCCCTTGGTTCAGTAAATCATGATGATTGAGAGATATGACGATTGCAGATTAAAAAGATTCCGAGATCAGGTGGTTTATTGAATGAAAAAAAGATGGACGACGGTAGATCGTAAATTAAAAAAGTTGTTTCAGATACGTTTCCGTTTCGGGATTGGTCGGACGCAAAAAATCAGAATCCACGATATTTCCTTCCGGATCGATTAAAATAAAACGAGGGATTCCGCGAATCAAATAAAAATCCATCAATTCCCGATTTTCTCCCATATGGAGCTCAATATCACACGTGTGTTTCTCCTTTAA
This sequence comes from Gabonibacter massiliensis, assembly GCA_001487125.1. Classification (GTDB taxonomy): domain Bacteria; phylum Bacteroidota; class Bacteroidia; order Bacteroidales; family Marinifilaceae; genus Gabonibacter; species Gabonibacter massiliensis. Next base: position 2,217,616 of record LN913013.1, on the reverse strand, counting down.
AAAGCGTTCCCAAGTTCCTCTATCTTTATCACAGGATATAGAAACAAAAGCTATTTTTTTACCTTTGAATTTTTCTACCAATTTATCCCATGCCACACTTTCAATCCGACAAGGCGCTCCCCAGGTCGCCCATACGTTCAATAAAAGGTATTTCCCTCTAAAATCAATGGAACGAACGATATTTCCATTTTGATCCGTATAGGTAAAATCCAAAGCTGGACACCCTTTTACAATCCGGGCGCATCGGTTATAAAAATCATAAAAATGTTTCCTAAGAGCAGAATCTTTAACATAATAATCATAAACAGCGACTATCTCTTCCGTATGTTCGTCAATACCGGAACCGACTAAATAATTGTAAGCAAAACGATCAATCAAATACTCTATTAATACCTTATTCTTCAAATTTTTTTTCACGTAATCAAATTGAGCCATAACCCGTTTATAAGCATCAAACTCCTGAATACGATAGGTACTGATCAAAGAGACCAAAGAAGCCATCCCTTCTTTATACTCCTTCAATGTCATTAATTTTTCATCTTCCCGAATCAAAGCCCTAATACAATCCATATAAGCCGTATCGGGTAGGAAATCTTTGTTTCCGGTACTCCAGGCATGGTATAAAGGATAATTCTCCAAAACGGTATAGGTCGTAAATTTTATTCTCTCTCGCTCCATTTTCGTAAATTCCGGATCAAAAGACATGGAATCCAAATGTTCACATTGGCTGGTGATATGATCTTTCAACTGATTCAAAAAATCTCTCTCCCCCAAAGCATAGTCAAGAGATCCTTCCTGAAATCTTCTGCTATTCAGATAAATATTCTTGGCAGCCCCATCCCCCTCAAAACGAACGTTTTGACGAACCTTATTCCCGTAAATAAAAATCGACAACGATTTTCCACTTTCGAAAAATAAAGGAATCCGATCCTTCCCGTACTTCAACACACCATACCCCAACTCGTTTAACACGATACGACCGTGTCCCTTATCATCCACGTCAACCCTGTATTCTGTAGTATCGACGGATAATACGAATCGATGTTCGTTAGTTCCAACAAGATTAAAATCAACAACAACCCTTTGATTTCTGGTACAAGATATGAATGACACCAACAATACAACTATTAACCCAAATTTCATCATTATCTATTCTACCTATTTTAGTTCGGCTAAATTAATAATAACCTCTTTTAACCTGCGTTAATATTTTGACTTTAACTTTTCATTAACACATTCTATTTGTCGTTTGAAACAAATCCGGATAATTTTACATTTATACAAATAAGTTAGATTATGGATTTTATTGAAAAAACACAAGCTTTACAATATCACGCGACAGGACGTCCCGGAAAGATCGAGGTCATCCCGACAAAACCACATAGTACCCAACACGATTTATCATTGGCTTACTCCCCGGGGGTAGCGGAACCTTGTCTCGAAATTCAAAAAAATCAGACGGAAGCGTACAAATACACGGCCAAAAGCAATTTAGTCGCCGTCATCTCCAACGGAACAGCCGTTTTAGGTTTAGGAGACATCGGAGCTCTATCCGGTAAACCCGTAATGGAAGGAAAAGGACTTTTATTTAAAATTTTTGCAGACATAGATGTTTTCGATATCGAGGTCGACACGAAAGAAGTGGATAAGTTCGTCGAAACGGTTAAAACTATAGCTCCGACTTTCGGCGGAATAAATTTAGAAGACATCAAAGCTCCCGAATGCTTTGAAATAGAGCGACGTTTAAAGGAAGAATTAGACATTCCCGTTATGCATGACGATCAGCATGGAACCGCTATCATATCGGCAGCCGGACTATTAAACGCCTTGGAACTTAACGGCAAAAAGATCGAGGAGATAAAAGTCGTTGTCAACGGTGCCGGAGCGGCTGCTATTTCTTGTGCCCGTCTTTATTTGACATTGGGAGTGAAGAAAGAGCATTTGATCATGTGTGACAGTAAAGGCGTTATCCGAAACGATCGAAAAGATTTAAACAGTGAAAAACAAGAGTTCGCTACAGACACGCCTCTACAAACTTTACAGGAAGCCTTAGTCGGAGCGGATTTATTTTTAGGTTTATCCGTGGCTGACATTTTGACAGAAGAAATGATTCAAAGCATGGGTAATGACCCTATCGTTTTTGCTTTGGCCAACCCCAATCCTGAAATCTCTTACGAGAAAGCCATACATAGTCGTCCAGACATTATTTTCGCGACAGGTCGTTCGGATTATCCCAATCAAATTAATAACGTATTGGGGTTCCCTTACATTTTCCGAGGGGCATTAGACGTTCAAGCCAAAGGTATAAACGAGGAGATGAAATTAGCGGCCGTTTATGCTTTAGCCCGATTAACCAAAGAACCCGTACCGGAAAAGGTTAAGATGGCCTATAACGATCCTTCCATCGCATTCGGCCGGAATTATATCATTCCAAAAGCCTTAGACGTCCGTTTGATCAGTCGTATTGCTCCGGCCGTAGCCCGGGCTGCCATAACATCCGGAATCGCCCGCAAGACAATTACCGATTGGGAAGCCTACCAGGAACAACTCGAGAAAAGAATCGGAGAGGATGACCGCCTTATGCGACGCATGACGGGAAAAGCCAAAACAGATCCCAAACGTATTGTCTTTGCAGAAGGTGCTGATATAAAAGTACTATTGGCCATACAGGAAATCGTTACGGAAAAAATAGCACATCCTATTCTTATCGGAAATACAACCGAAATTGAGAATTTAAAAAAACAGCTTCATCTGAAGATCGACGAATTAACGATTTTCGATCCGGCCGTAGAAAAAGAGAAGATAAGAGAATACACGCAAGCTTATTATAAGCTGAGGCAAAGAAAAGGGATCACCGCCGAACAGGCCGAAGAATTAATGCATAATTCGAATTTTATCGGATTGATGATGGTCGAATCCGGAGACGGGGACGGACTGATATCCGGCATTCACTCCGATTATCGCCATGTACTACGGGCTGCCAAAGACATCATCGGTTTACGGGAATGTTGCAAATACGCCGTGGGGATGCATATCGTTACCCATAAAAAAGGAACTTACTTTTTGGCGGATACCACCGTTAACAGCCATCCTTCTGCCGATACGTTAGAATCCGTCACCGTCCTCACCTACGAGGCCGTGAAACAATTTAACGTAGAACCTATTATTGCCGTAGCCTCTTACTCCAATTTCGGAGAATACCACTTGGGAAGTCCGGCACAAATACAAGAAGCCATCGAAGTTTTACATCGAAAATACCCGGAAATCATCGTGGACGGAGAAATGTCGGCTTCCGTTGCTTTCAATAAAGAGTTAAGAAAAAAGCGATATCCGTTCTCGCCATTAGCGGATAAAGATGTAAACACGATCATTTTCCCCAACCTGAGTTCCGGAAGTATCGCTTTGGGCATATTACAGGAATTAGGAAGCAACGAAATCATCGGCCCGGTACTCTTAGGATTGAAAAAGCCGGTACATATTCTGCAAATGGGATGCAGCGTACGGGATATCGTATACATGACCACCCTTGCCGTAACAGACGCTCAAAAAGAAAAACCGGTAGATATGTGCAGACTCTAATCGTACGGTAATTCGAAACGATTACCCGATTAAGTGATTAATTCACATCATCTCTTGATCACAGAAGTCTAAATGTTTCTTACCTTTGCAAAAAATATAACGTATAATCATCCGTTAAACGGAAATTTTAATTTATCGTATGAAAATAGCAATAGCATGTGACCATGCAGGTTACGAGTACAAGGAGAGATTAGTTAAATACCTTCGGGAGGAGGGACATGAAGTGAAAGATTTCGGGACCCACTCTTCCGAAAGTATGGATTACCCGGACACGGCACACCCGTTGGCCGTCAGCGTGGAATCCGGAGAATACGAAAAAGGAATTGTCCTGTGCGGAAGCGGAAACGGTATCTCCATGACAGTAAACAAGCATCAGGGAATCCGTTGTGCCCTATGCTGGAATATGGAATTGGCAGCTTTGGCGCGTCAACACAACAATGCCAATGTTTGCAGTATTCCAGCTCGTTTCATAGCCTACGAAGAGGCTCAAAACGTGATCGACACCTTCTTATCGACAGCCTTCGAAGGCGGAAGACATCAACGGAGAATAGATAAGATTCCGGTAAAATAAACACCATAAAAAACGGGTCCCGAAAACGAGACCCGTTTATTCATTTATCAGACATCAAAGGATCAATTTATATCCTTTTCCGTGAACATTGATAATTTCCACAGAAGGATCTTTCTTCAAGTGTTTACGTAATTTGGTGATATAAACATCCATACTTCTTGCATTGAAATAGTTGTCATCCGCCCAAATGTTCTTCAAAGCAAAGTTTCTCTCCAATACTTTATTTACATTCAAGCATAACAAACGAAGTAATTCCGATTCTTTCGTGGTCAGTTTTTGCTCCTCTTCTCCATCAAACAAAGTTTGCTTCTTAGAGTTGAACGTCAACTTACCGATCTTAAAGATCTCTTGCTCATCTTCCGGTTTCAGACCGGTCGATCTTCTCAATACGGCCTCGATTCTCAAAAGCAACTCTTCCATGCTGAAAGGTTTACTCATGTAATCGTCAGCTCCTAATTTGAATCCTTCCAACACATCTTCTTTCATCGTTTTTGCCGTCAAGAAAATGATTGGAATCTCGCTATTAATTTGTCGTACGTCTTTTGCCAAAGTGAAACCGTCTTTCTTCGGCATCATCACGTCAAATATACAAATATCGAAAGGTTGATTTAAAAAAGTCTCGTAAGCGACTTCTCCATCCTCGCATAAAACGGTGTCAAAACCTTTAGCTCTTAAATACTCTTTAAGCAGCATGCCGAGGTTTGTGTCATCCTCTGCTAATAAAATTTTAATTTTCTCATCCATAGCTATGTTGTTTTAAATAATTCTCTATATCGTTTTAAATTCTCTGAAAAAATATACGAAATTAGAAAAATAAGGTTCTCTTTACCTTTTGTTTTTTTGATGTTAATGGTAAAATAATGTCAAAACAGCTCCCTTTATCCGGGGAACTTTCCACGTCAATGTTTCCTCCGTGTGCTTCCACGATCTTTTTCACGTACGAAAGGCCCAGCCCAAAACCTTTCACGTCATGCAAATTTCCTGTCGACACGCGATAAAAACGTTCAAAGATCAATTTTTGATCTTTCTTAGCAATTCCTATGCCATTATCAATCACACTAATAACAATCTCATGATTCCTATTTCGCGTATAGATTGAGATCTCCGGAGCCCGGATACAATACTTAATAGCATTGTCAACCAGATTAGAAATGACGTTCGTTATATGAACCTCATCGGCCAATACCTCGTCATTTTCAGCCTCCAGGTGACCGAACATTTTACCTCCTTTATCCTCCACCCGCAAGATAAATTTAGGTAACAAATCTTCTATAATGTCATTTATATTGATCTTTTTCAATTTTAACTTCATCCTCGTTTCCGTAAAAAGAGCGGTTTGCAACACCCGTTCCACCTGATAAGTCAAACGTTTACTCTCGTCCCGAATAATGGTAGCGACCCGGTCAATGGTTTCCGGCGTATTCGTTACAGCTCCGTCCTTCAACATCTGTGAAGCCAAAGAGATCGTCGCTATCGGGGTTTTAAATTCATGAGTCATATTGTTAATAAAGTCATTCTTTATTACCGATAGTTTTTTCTGACGAATAATAACCACTAAACAGAATACAGAACAAAACAACAAAGCGAATGTGATCAATATACTGGGTAACAGCATCCACAAAGAACTCGCCGCATCTCCTGCCAAATCAGGAAACCTCAAATACAGTACCGTTCCTCCTTTTTCACCCGGGAAAATTCTCTTATCCCAATATCGATCCTGTTGACTTAAAAAGTTTTTAGAGGCCAACACGAACTTTCCATTCTCTTTTATCCCGAACTCAAACGAGCTACGAATACCGTTATCGATCAGAGCATTTCCGATAAAACCGTACAAATCATTCACATCCATCCTGCCCTCTATCATTCGTTCCGGTTTATTCCCCTCCTCTACGACCAGCACATAATCCTTTCCCAAACGTTCCTTAATCTGCTGTTGCAATTTTGCAAGAGAGGTCGATAAATTATCTTTGGTTACCTTACGACCTACAAAATCACTGACATCCTGCACATCCGAGTCATCATCAATCAAACTCAGTACAGAACTAAACATCAAATTAGGATCGTTCTTAGAAGCGATTTTCCGCTTCGGATCCACGTACATTCGAGTATCTTCTACACCATCCTCTGAACTTTTCAACAGATTGTTCCCCTCTGCAATGCGATTCATCTTCACTTTTCCCCGGATATAATCAACAACCTCATCCATCACTTTATTGACGGTATAATCAAACTGCTCTTTTTTTACTTCAAAGGCGGTCTGAAAATAGCTTGTCTGAAGCAGAATTAATCCAAATAACGAGAGACCAAACACAACACCCAATATGATAATCTGTTGTTTTCTCATACCACAAATTTAACAATTCAATTTTAACATTTCCTACTATTAACACAATTTAACCATATAACGTTTGCATGGCTAATTGTCTAAAAAAGCGTGGGTTGATCATTCTTTACCTGGTCCTTTTTTAGGTGTTTATAGGCCAGATCCGTCACTTCGCGTCCCCGGGGAGTTCTTTTCAGAAACCCCTCTTTAATCAGAAAAGGTTCATAAACCTCTTCTAACGTGCCGGGGTCTTCACTTACTGCAGTAGCTATGGTTGTCAATCCGACAGGACCTCCCTTAAACTTATCGATAATGGTCAGCAGAATTTTATTATCCATCTCATCCAAACCGAATTTATCGATATTCAAAGCTTCAAGAGCATATTGAGTGATCTCATGATCGATAACACCATTTCCTTTTACCATCGCAAAATCGCGTACTCTCCTCAACAGGGCATTCGCGATACGGGGTGTCCCTCGGCTTCTCGAAGCAATCTCTTTCGAAGCCTGGCTTGTTATCTTCACGTTCAGGATAGAAGCGGAACGTTCGATAATTCCCGTCAAAATATCCAGGTCGTAATATTCCAAATGACTGTTAATACCAAAGCGAGCACGCAAAGGGGCCGTCAGCAAACCGCTACGGGTAGTGGCTCCTATCAAGGTAAAAGGATTCAATTGTATTTGTACGGAACGGGCAGCCGGTCCTTTATCGATCATAATATCGATTTTAAAATCCTCCATGGCCGAATAGAGATACTCTTCCACGATAGGGCTCAACCGATGAATCTCGTCAATAAAAAGGACATCGTTCGTTTCCAAATTAGTCAGTAAGCCGGCTAAATCGCCCGGCTTATCCAGCACCGGTCCGGAGGTAATCTTTATTCCTACTCCCAACTCATTGGCAATAATAGCAGATAAAGTTGTCTTTCCCAACCCGGGAGGCCCATGTAATAAGACATGATCCAACGACTCGTCTCTCATTTTGGCCGCCTGTACAAAAATCTCTAAATTATCCACAATCTTTTTTTGTCCCTGGAAATCACGAAAGGTCAAGGGGCGTAACGCCTTCTCCAACTCTTTCTCACTTTCAGGAACATTCCCGCTTCTTATATCAAATCCAGCCATCTATTTTTTTTTACCTGTTTCAAAACCGAATCCCTGCCTAAAGGATTCGTCGTTTTCTTTTTCGAGTCTCAAATGTATAAAAACTCCATCGCATATACAATGCGGGAAAGAATTAATCACGTTTACGAACAAAAAATGCCTTCAGTAAATCGGCGCATGCTTCGCCCAACACTCCGGCAACCACTTTGGTCTTCGGGTGAAGTATAGGGGGAGTCAGCCTCGCGTATCCCCGGTGCGGGTCCGATGCTCCATACACTAACTCTCCCAACTGAGCCCACGCTAAAGCCCCCCCGCACATAGTACATGGTTCCATCGTCACGTAAAGCGTACAGTCATTTAAATATTTTCCTCCTAACGAAGCGGTTGCCGATGTAATCGCCAACATTTCCGCGTGAGCCGTCACATCATTCAATCTCTCGGTTTGATTATGGGCCCTGGCAATAATTTTATCCTTGCAAACAATAATCGCTCCCACGGGGATCTCCCCTTCCGACTGAGCAATATAGGCTTCTTCCAAAGCCTTTTTCATAAAAAATTCACGTTTATCCATCTGATGTATCCTATAAATAGCTAAAGTCTGCATTTTTTTCGAGACCTACAAATTTTCTCTCTCATTTCCCGACAAACCGACTCCCCGATAGCCTTTTCACTTTTTTTCTTTGTTTAAATTCATTTTATACATACCTTTATCATGACAATTACGTAAGAATATATCTAAACATAAATAATATGCAGACGATTGACAATTACAATTTTAAAAACAAAAGGGCGTTAATTCGAGTCGACTTCAACGTACCTATGAATGACAAATTCGAAATTACAGATGATACCCGCATGCGGGCTGCCATTCCAACGATAAAAAAAGTATTGGAAAAAGGAGGTTCTGTTATTCTCATGTCTCATTTGGGACGTCCGAAAAACGGACCGGAGGATAAGTTTTCTTTGAAACATATTCAAAAGCACTTAGAGGAGTTATTGCATACCCCTGTTAAATTCGCGGAAGATTGTGTCGGAGAACAAGCCCAAAAGATGGCAGCCGATTTAAAACCGGGAGAAGTACTTCTATTGGAAAACCTTCGTTTCCACAAAGAGGAAGAAAAAGGGGACAAACAATTTGCCAAAGAACTGGCCTCTTTAGGAGACGTATGGATCAACGACGCCTTCGGAACCGCCCACCGGGCCCATGCCTCAACTGCCGTGATCGCCGAATTTTTCCCGAACGACAAACTTTTCGGTTATGTCATGAAAGGAGAATTAGAAAGCGTGGATAAAGTAATGCACAATCCGACCCGTCCTTTTACAGCCATCATGGGAGGTTCGAAAGTGTCCTCTAAAATCGATATCATCATGAATCTGATGGACAAGGTGGATAACCTGATTTTGGGCGGTGGTATGACTTATACTTTTAAAAAAGCATTGGGTGGTCATATCGGAAATTCGATTTGCGAAGAAGATAAACTGGATTTAGCCCTCGATATCCTAAAAATCGCCAAAGAAAAGGGGGTTAATTTAGTGCTTTCCAACCAAACATTAGCCGCCGACGCTTTCAGTCAGGACGCCCACACTCAAATTGTAGACCCCATGAATATCCCGGACGGCTGGGAAGGTTTGGACATCGGCCCGGAAACCCGAAAGGAATTTGCAAAAATCATCGAAAATTCAAAAACCATTCTTTGGAACGGTCCCGTAGGCGTGTTTGAGATCCCCAAATTTGCCGAGGGAACAAAAGCCATCGCCGAAGCCATCGTGAAAGCAACCGAAAAAGGGGCCTTCTCGCTTATCGGCGGAGGAGACTCGGTCGCAGCCATCAACCAATTCGGTTTAGCCGACAAAGTCAGCTACGTCTCTACGGGAGGCGGTGCATTGCTCGAATACATCGAGGGTAAAAAGCTCCCCGGAATCACGGCTATCCGGGAAGAATAATCGAAATAACGGAACTTTTTCCGAATAGTCAATAAAAAACGTTACCTGTTCTATATAGGTAACGTTTTTTATTAGTTTTTTCTCCTCCCTATTATTTTTCGCAAAAGGACTTTTCAATAAAATTTACTGAAAAAAGTAGGAATACAATTTTATTTACATACCTTTGTATCGCTTAGGTGATTTATCCTCCCACGGGGGAATAAATTGAATAGGGAATCCGGTGAAAATCCGGAGCTGAACCCTCAGCTGTAAGTTCCTCCAAAAGGGAAATTGCAATCTAATGGTCACTTTTTCAACAAGAAAAGGGAAGGCCGCAATTTCTGGAACAAGTCAGAAGACCTGCCAAGCAAAATCAGTCCCGTTGCTTTGGGGAATTAGAGCATAGGGAATGTGCGAATTTTTTCATTGTAATTTAAATGATGTTTAATGTCCGTGTGACAGGTAAATTATGATTGCTAAAACATCCAGGTATCTCTTTACCAAAAGAGATGCAAGTATCTCTTTTTCATGTATTGAAAAAGAGGATCTCTTCTTTATTATCCGGAGGGATCACGTGTATTGCTCTGTTGAGAATGCGAGAAATACACACATTCCTTCCATATCTTCGCACCTTCTCTTCAATCCTTCCCTATTTTCTCCACAGCAGGCCGGATTCATTATCTTATTACGTACTTTTTTCAGTAATCACCTATATTATAAATTAAAATCCAAGAAACCATGATGACAAAAGAGCAGTATGTTGAAAGTCTCCGGAAATTAAACCTTAAGGTCTATTTTATGGGAGAATTGATTAAAAATCCGGTCGATCATCCGATGATTCGCCCCTCCATGAATTCAGTAGCGATGACTTACGAACTGGCCGAAAAAGAGGAGTACAAAGATTTAATGACAGCCAAATCCAATCTGACGGGCAAAATCATAAATCGTTTCTGCCACCTTCATCAAAATAGCGAGGATCTGAAAAACAAGGTAAAGATGCAGCGTTTAGTAGGACAAAAAACTGCAGCTTGCTTCCAACGTTGTGTCGGTATGGACGCTTTTAACGCCATTTTCTCAACTACTTTTGAAATGGATAAAGCCTACGGCACAAATTACCATCAACGGTTTATCGAATACATGAAATATGTTCAGGATAATGATTTGACGGTAGACGGAGCCATGACCGATCCGAAAGGCGATCGTAGCCTCTCTCCCTCTCAACAAGAAGACCCCGATTTATATTTACATATTAAAGAGGTACGTCCCGACGGAATCATCGTTCGAGGAGCGAAAGCCCACCAAACCGGAGCCGTAAATTCCCACGAACACCTGGTCATGCCCACGGTCGCCATGAAAGAAAACGATAAAGATTATGCCGTTTCATTTGCTGTTCCTTCTGATGCCGAAGGAGTGTTCATGATCTACGGTCGTCAATCGTGCGATACCCGAAAAATGGAAAAAGATGCGGACATCGACGTAGGAAACTCTCAATTCGGAGGCCACGAAGCTTTGGTCGTATTCGATGACGTATTCGTTCCGAACGAACGGGTTTTCATGTGCAAAGAATACGACTTTGCCGGAATGATGGTGGAACGTTTTGCCGGGTATCATCGCCAATCTTACGGAGGATGTAAAGTCGGCGTCGGGGACGTACTAATCGGAGCTGCCGCCCTTGCAACCGAATACAACGGTACAACTAAAGCCAACCATATCAAAGAGAAATTAATCGAAATGATTCACCTCAACGAAACCCTTTACGCCTGCGGTATAGCCTGTTCCTCCGAAGGGAATCCGACTCAGGCAGGAAACTATCAAATAGACCTCCTGTTAGCTAACGTATGTAAACAAAACGTTACCCGAATGCCCTATGAAATAGCCCGCTTAGCAGAAGACATCGCAGGAGGTCTTATGGTAACCATGCCCTCGGAACAAGATTTGCATCATCCCGAAATAGGTGTGTACGTGAAAAAATATCTACAAGGGGCTTGCGGAAAAGACACGGAAAACCGGATGCGAATCCTACGTTTAATTGAAAACATCACTTTGGGAACCGCCGCAGTAGGCTACCGGACGGAGTCCATGCACGGAGCAGGATCTCCTCAGGCCCAACGCATTATGATTTCCCGTCAAGGTAATATCGAAGGCAAAAAAGAGTTGGCAAAAGTAATCGCAAAAATCGATGAAAGCAGAAACCGAAAGTAGAAATACTCAAAATACCTTTTTTTCTGTTAGAGTAGAACAGGTCATCTCCCGGTACATTCGTCCTCTGCTCCGGAAGCATGGCGGGGATATAATGGTCCGGGAAATCTGGGGAAGAGATATTTGCATATCTCTCCTCGGAACCTGTCACCACTGTCCGGCAGCCCAAATGACCATCGAACAAACAGTTCGAGTAATACTTTCGAGGGAGTTGGAAGAAAAAATCGGAAAAATCTTGTTGATAAACGAAACAGACTCAGAGTTATTGGACTTAGCCAAACAATTATTAAAATACAATAAACCATGAACTGGAAAAAACTATATAAAGAAAAGCGAACCTCGGCCGAGGAGGCAATCAAAGCGATTCATAACAAAAACCGAGTTGTATTTGCTCATGCGGCCGGAGTTCCCCGGGAAATTCCGCAAGCATTGGTCGCCCATGCCGACAATTATCAAGACGTGGAGATCTATCATATGCTCTGCCTCGGAGACGGCAATTATATGCAAGAAAAACTGGAGTGTCATTTCCGCCATAACACGAACTTCGTCGGAGCCAATTCTCGACTTGCAGTGGAAAAAGACCGGGCCGATTTCTTACCTTGCTTTTTCCATGAATTACCCTTCTTTTTCCAAAACGGGATCCTACCGGTTGACGTTGCAGTGGTACACCTCAGTCCCCCGGATAAAAACGGTTTTTGCAGTTTCGGCGTATCTTCCGACTACACCAAACCGGCAGCAGAAGCTGCTCGCATAGTCATAGCCGAAATAAACGAACAGATGCCTCAAGTGGGCGGAGATAACTTCATTCATATTTCCAAACTCGATTATATCGTGGAAACTTCTCTCCCTCTTTTTGAACTGCCCACCCCTAAAATCGGAGAAGTAGAACAAGCGATCGGACAACATTGCGCCTCCCTCATCGAAGATGGTTCCACTCTGCAATTGGGCATCGGAGCTATCCCAGATGCCGTACTCCAATGCCTCAAAAACAAAAAAGACCTTGGCATCCATACTGAAATGTTCTCGGACGGAGTCGTTGATCTGGTGGAACAAGGAATTATCAACGGAAGACGAAAAACCTTACATCCCGGAAAACTGGTTGCAACCTTCCTCATGGGAAGTAAACGTCTTTATGATTTTGCGGACAAAAATCCCAATGTAGAGTTATATCCGGTAAACTATGTGAACAATCCCCGGGTTATTTGCCAAAACAATCAAATGGTATCCATTAATTCCTGTATTGAAGTCGATCTTTCCGGGCAAGTAGGTTCCGAGTGTATCGGATCGAAGCAATTCAGCGGAGTGGGAGGACAAGTAGACTATGTACGAGGTACCGCCATGTCGGAAAAGGGGATCTCCATCATGGCCATACCCTCCACTGCAGCCAAAGGAAAGACATCACGCATTGTCCCTTTCCTTGCACCAGGAGCTGCCGTATCTACTTCCCGCAACGACGTGGACTACGTGATTACCGAATACGGCATCGCCTCCTTAAAAGGCAAAACTCTCCGGCAAAGAGCCGAAAGCCTGATTCGGATTGCCCACCCTGATTTCAGGGAAGTTTTAACAGAAGAGTTTTTCCGCCGTTTCCCGCGTATTAAAAAATCTATAATATAAAAATATCATGCAATTATTTAAATTAAAAACCCGATTAAGTCATTTTGATCATTTCTCTGATTTTGCAAAAGAGTTCGATCTATCAAAAAAAGATCTTGTAATCACCAATGATTTCCTGTATACCCCTTATATGAAGAACCTACAGTTACCCTGTCGCTTTATTATGCAAGAAAATTTCGGCTCAGGAGAACCGTCGGACGAAATGATAAATCAAATACTCGGACAGATCTCACTGAAAGAGTATGACCGAATTATCGCTGTCGGAGGAGGTACTGTCATCGACATTTCAAAACTTTTCGTTATCCGAAACTTCACAAATGCAACGGATGCTTTTCAACGCCATATTCCCATTATCAAAGAGAAGCAATTGATTATTTTGCCCACTACCTGCGGTACAGGCAGCGAGGTAACCAATATTTCCATCGCTGAAATCAAATCCTTACACACGAAAATGGGATTAGCAGATGATGCTATTCTGGCTGACGATGCCGTTCTTATTCCTGAATTTTTAGAAGGACTTCCCTATAATTTTTTTATTTACAGCTCTATCGACGCTCTTATCCATGCGGTTGAATCTTATGTCTCTCCTCGTACAAATTCATATACGCAACTTTTTTGTAGGGCTGCCATTAAAACCATTATGGATGTATTCATTCACATAACGGCTCAAGGGCCGGAATATCGTTTTACACGTTTAGCAGACATGCTAACGGCCAGCAACTATGCCGGAATTGCATTCGGGAACACCGGGGTAGGTGCCGTCCATGCTCTTTCATATCCGTTAGGCGGAAATTACCATGTCCCACATGGAGAAGCGAATTACCAATTTTTCACAGAAGTTTTCAAACTCTACAACGAGAAAAAACCAGACGGTATCATCTGCGAATTGAATACATTACTGGCAACAATCCTTCACTCGGACGAAAAACACGTTTACGAAGAATTAGACTACTTACTCGGTAAACTGCTTTCCAAGAATCCGCTGCACACATACGGAATGAAACAGGATGAAATCGAAAGATTTACCAATAATGTTCTTGAGACGCAACAACGTCTTTTGGCAAATAATTACGTGGAATTAACCAAGAGTGAAATCAAACAAATATATACTGTATTATATTAAAATCGAATATTATGGAAATCAAAGAAATGATAGAAAAAGCCCGTAAGGCGCAAACCATTTATGCCGATCGCTTTGATCAGGAAGGAGTGGATCAGGTCATTAAAGTAGCGGCACGTACCATCTTCGACCATGCCGAAGAGCTGGCTCGACTCACGATAGCCGAAACCCAAATGGGAGTATACGCCGATAAGGTCGCCAAAAATAAAAATAAAGCCAAAGGAGTATGGTATAACCTCAGGGGAAAAAAATCCATGGGAATCTTAAGTATAGATGAAAAGACCAATCTGATAGAAATAGCAAAACCTATAGGAGTCGTAGCCGGAATAACCCCCATGACCAATCCGGTAGTTACGCCGATGTCAAAAATCATGTTTGCCTTAAAAACTAAAAACGCCATCATCATCGCCCCTCATCCCAAAGCAAAACAATGTTCTTCGGCTGCTGTAAAATTGATCATCGATGCCATCATACCTTTGGAAGTACCTGAAAACCTGGTTCAGGTGATAGAAGACCCCACGATCGAAAAGACCTGCGAGTTAATGGAAGCCTGTGATGTCGTCGTAGCTACAGGCGGAATGCCCATGGTAAAATCCGCTTACTCTTCCGGGAAACCCTCTTTTGGAGTAGGTGCCGGAAACGTGCAAGTTATTTTAGACCGTAATATCGATTGGGATGTCACTGCAGAAAAAATCATCACGGGACGTTCTTTTGACAATGGCATTATCTGCTCGGGAGAACAAAGTTTCATCTATCCCAAAGAGGAGAGAGAGAATGTGATGAAAGCTTTCCAAAAACATGGTGCTTACCTTGTCCCGGAAAAAGACAGAGATAAAATCATTCATGCCATTTTTGAAGATAATCATATCGCCCGGGACATCGTAGGACAATCCACACAAACCATTGCCAAAAAAGCAGGTATATCAATCCCGAAAAATACCCGGGTTATAGTCGTAGAAGCTCACGGTATCGGACACGACGATCCCATATGTAAAGAGAAGATGTGTCCGGTCATGGCAGCTTTCCCCTACGAATATTTCGACGAAGCCATCCAAATCGCAAAAACCAATCTTTTTATGGAAGGAAACGGACACACGGCAGGAATCCACTCCATGAATCAGGCAAATATCATTAAGGCCGGCACGGAACTCTCCGTATCCAGACTTATCGTTAACGCACCTTGTGCCACGACGGCTGGAGGCTCCATACAAAACGGGCTACCCGTTACAAACACTTTAGGTTGCGGAAGTTGGGGAAATAACTCGATCTCAGAAAACTTCACTTATAAACATTTATTGAATATCACCCGGATCGCACCTCTGTCCACGCGTATACATGTACCTTCCGATGAAGAGATATGGAATTAAAAAAATAATTGTAAATTTGCAGAGGTACAAAATGACTGTTTTCACAAGGTTCGAGTTGGTTTCATTAATCAAAACAGTCTTGTACCCTGCAAGTTTTTAATAAGTTAATACATGGAATTAAGTTTTAAAGAAATTTTTACGGCCTTTATGGTGTTGTTTGCCGTCATTGACATCACGGGTTCCACACCTATTATTATAAATCTGAATAGCAACGGGAACAAGGTCAATGCGGAAAAAGCAGCCGGAATTTCCTTGGTTATTTTTATCACCTTCCTTTTTGCCGGGGACGCATTACTAAAATTGTTCAATATCGATATCTCCTCTTTCGCTATTGCCGGAGCTTTAGTACTTTTTGTGTTAGCTATTGAAATGACATTTAGTATCGAAGTTTTCCGTAACGACGGACCCGGCGGCTCTGCCACCATCGTTCCCGTTGTCTTTCCTTTGGTAGCCGGTGCCGGCGCCCTCACGACAACCTTGTCTCTCCGAGCAGAATGTCATATCGCTAACATCATTATTGCCGTTATTTTAAATATGGTAGTAGTCTATATCGTATTAAAGAACGTAACCTTGGTAGAACGTCTGATCGGTAAAGGAGGCGTATATATTCTCCGTAAATTTTTCGGTATCATACTGCTTGCCATGTCCGTAAAACTATTTACGAGTAACCTGACAAGTCTGCTTAACTCTTTTTCCTGAGCCTAACGATCAATACCTTCTCTGGACAAAACGCCCCGGGTATAATAATGCTTTACCTCCTGCATCTCCGTTACTAAGTCCGCAAATTCCGTCAAGGTTGCCGAAGCATAGCGGCCCGTAACAACCACTTCCGTAGCGATCGCTTTCTTTCGCAAGGCTTTCAGTACCTCCTCCTCCGTTAATAATCGATAATAAAGGGCTATGGTCAACTCATCCAAGATAACCACATCATATTCTCCGGAACTTAATTTTTTTGTACACTCTTTAAGTCCTTTACGAGCCATATCCATTTCTGACGGATCATGTTTAATAAAACATCCTCGTCCGAACTGACGGATCTCCAACCGATCAAACAAAGATTCTATTTGGGTCTCGTGGTATTTCATACTTTTGACAAACTGTCCGATAAAGACCCTTTTACCAGCACATAAGGCCCTCACGGCAAGTCCGAATGCAGCTGTTGTTTTCCCTTTACCGTTTCCGGTATACACCTGAATATATCCTCTTTTTTCCATCATTCCACTATATTTATAAATAGAGTCTCTCATATCACAGTGAACAAAAATAAATATTTTATTTCATTTACCCTTTTTTATTCTTATCCAATACATATAGCTAAAAATCAACGTCCTATTCCGGCAATTATTTTCGGAAAATAACGTATTATCTTATATATTTCGTATTAAAAATAAAGTATTATTTGTTTATTACTAAATACTATCTAATTTTGCACCCGATTAAACAATCGATTTTGGTGTCACCTTTCGTTTTACGGAAGGTGGTGAAAAGGGAATCAGGTGAGAATCCTGAACAGACCCGCTGCTGTAAGCTCCACCGAAATTTTCGAACAATACTCACATCCACTGTTTCGACATGAAATGGGAAGGGCGTTTGAAAACGGAGTAAGTCAGAAGACCTGCCAATATCGTTATAATCTGAAGCTTTCTGGGAGTAGAGCTTGGATATAAACGTGAACATTATCCGATTTATTCTTTACGACAAAAGAGTAACTTCGTTATTTGTACCGCAGGATATTCTCCAGAAGGCTGTTTATTACTTTAATGACAGCTAAAAATGAATTATTCGCATCTTATCGCTCTGAATTTATGGTTGTTGACGACACCGGGAATTTATGCCCAACAGCAGGACACAACTAAAATGTATCATATAAAGGAAGCCGTTGTTTCCGCCAAGCAGATACAAAAAGAGATCATTCCCGTCCAAATTTTATCCGGAGCTACTTTACAAAAATTAAGCGTCCACTCTGTCGCTGATGCTTTACGCTATTTTTCCGGAGTACAAATTAAAGATTACGGGGGAATCGGAGGGTTGAAAACCGTTAATATCCGGAGTATGGGTACTCAACACGTCGGAGTTTTCTATGACGGGATCGAGTTGGGAAATGCCCAAAACGGAATTATCGATTTAGGACGTTTTTCGTTGGACAATATGGAGTCCATTTCATTATACAACGGACAACGAAGCGCCATTTTCCAATCGGCCAAAGACTTCGGTTCAGCCGGATCCATTTATATGGTCTCCAGGATCCCCCGATTCAATCCCGGGAAAAAATACAATGCCAAATTTACCTTTAAGACCGGTTCCTTCGGGTTGGCCAATCCCTCCTTTCTGCTGGAAAACCGACTCGGTAAAAATATCGACGGTTCATTAAGTGCAGAATACATGTATACCAACGGAAAATACAAATTCAGTTACCGGAAGAAAAACGGTTACGATACCACTGAAATACGTAAGAACGGGGATGTATACGCCATTCGAGCAGAATACGGTCTTTTCGGCAAGCTCAAAGAGGGAGAATGGAAAGCAAAAACTTATTTCTATCATTCGGAAAGAGGATATCCCGGAGCCTCGGTACGTGAAGAGCCCGGAAAATTTAAAAATCAGGATCGACAATGGGATTCCAATTTTTTTCTACAAGGCTCTTTTAAAAAGTACTTCAACCGTTACAGCATGCTTATCAACGGCAAATACGCTTACGATTACCTGCATTATCTCTCCGATCCCCGCTTGGACGCTTCTACGATGTATGTAAACAACCACTATCGCCAACAAGAGGTATATCTTTCTTCCGCCAACCTGTTCAACGTTCTTCCCGGATGGAATCTAAATTTATCTGCCGATTTCCAATGGAATAAATTGAATGCAGACCTCGTCGATTTTGTCTATCCTACCCGTTACACGGGCTTAATCGCACTGGCTACGGCTATTAATTTCCAGCGTTTGAACATACAGGCAAGTCTACTGGGTACCTTCGTCAATGATAAAACTCGCGTTACAAATGCAGCTGCAGACAGTAAACAAAAGTATACCCCCACCATTATCCTTTCCTGGCAACCCTGGGAGGAAAAAGATTTGAATTTCAGGGCATTTTACAAACGAATATTCAGGATGCCCACCCTGAATGATCTGTATTATACCTTTATCGGGAACAAAAATCTGGCTCCGGAATACACGATCCAATACGATTTCGGTATCACCTATGCCCGCCAGTTTACCTCTTCGGCACTAAAAAGTTTAGAAATTCAAGTCGACGGCTACTATAACGAAGTAACCGATAAAATCATCGCCATTCCGACCTCCAACCAATTTCGCTGGACAATGATCAATTTGGGAGAGGTCGAAATTCGAGGAGTGGATGTTGCCTTACAATCGCAATGGAATTTCAAACGTCATTGGTTGCTCGATACCCGAATAAACTATACCTACCAGAAGGCACAGGATTTCAGTAAACCGGGAAGTCCTTTTTACGGAGATCAGATCCCCTATATTCCCTGGCATAGCGGATCCGCAATCCTGAACGGCAGTTATAAAAGCTGGGATTTGAACTACAGCTTCATCTATACTGGAAAACGTTACGAATCGAGCGCCAATATTCCTGAAAACAAAGCCAAAGAGTGGTATACAAACGATCTTTCGGCTTCCAAAACATTTCTGTGGAAGAAGGCAAAAATCCGATTGACGGCAGAAATCAATAACCTGCTGAATCAACAATACGAGGTCGTGGAGTGTTATCCCATGCCGGGTACCAACGTAAAGTTTACGATCAATATAGAAATCTGATACAAATAAACCTTTAATCTTTTAAAGTATGATCAAACTAAAAATTCATGTAGGTATACTCTTTCTGGTAGGAAGCTTTATATTCTCTTCCTGCCGGAACGATGATGAAGAGATCATCTCTTCGGTTATCACCCAAGTAGCGCCGAGCGATTCGGTCTCCGGTCCCATTAAGGGATTCTTTCTGTTGAACGAAGGAAATATGGGCAGCAATAAAGCCACTTTGGACTACTTCGACTACACGACCGGAAAATACCATAAAAATATCTTTCCGGAAAGAAATCCTTCGGTTGTCAAAGAACTCGGAGACGTAGGAAACGACATTCAAATTTACGGAAACAAATTATACGCGGTTATCAATGCCTCCAATCTGGTGGAAGTCATGGATGTCAATACGGCCAAGCATATCGGAACAATTTCTATCCCGAATTGCCGATACATCGTATTCGACAAAGGATACGCCTATGTCAGCTCTTATGCCGGAAAAATAGAAATAGATCCCAACGCCCGGTTAGGGTATGTAGCCAAAGTGGATACGGCTACCCTGCAAATACTCGACTCCTGTTCCGTGGGGTATCAACCGGAAGAGATGGTTATTGCGGGAAATAAACTATACGCGGCCAACTCCGGAGGGTATCGCGTTCCCAACTACGACAATACGGTATCGGTCATCGACCTGAACAGTTTTAAAGAGATTAAAAAAATTCCGGTAGCCATCAACCTCCACCGGATGAAAATCGACCGGAATGCCAATATCTATGTTACCTCCCGGGGAGACTATAAAAACATACACTCCAACACCTATGTCATCGATCCGAGAAAAGACATCGTCACCGACGTTCTGAATTTCCCGGCAAGCGAGCTATACCTTTGCGGGGATTCGCTTTACGCCTACAGCACGGAATACAGCAAAATCACCGAAAAGAACACGGTCACCTACGCCATATACAATACCAAAACAAAACGTATCGTAACCAGAAACTTTATCAAGGACGGAACGGAACTATCGATAAAGGTCCCCTACTCTTTGGCCGTAGATCCGAGAACCAGAGAGATATACATTTCTGATGCCAAAGACTATATCACCCCGGGCACTCTTTATTGTTTCACCCCGGACGGAAAGAAAAAATGGGAAGTGACCACAGGAGATATTCCGGCACACCTTGTTTTTACCACAAAACCATTGAAAGATTTAAAATAAAAAATCGCTCATTATGAAAAAATTCTTACTTATCATCTTGTTATGGGGCCTTTTCCTCGGAACCCTTCAATCCTGTTCCGACGACGATAAGGTACATATCGGTTCTCCTGACGTGACTTTCAATAACGGAAGTGGAGAATATAAAGTCAAAATCGGTAAAGAGATCACGTTAAAAGCAAAAATAAAAGATGCCGTAAATCCTGTCTATTCCTGGAAGATAAACGGTGAGATCGTCTCCACCGATACGACCTTCCTGTTCTTCGGCAAGCAAATCGGCGAGAGCTTTGTTAACTTTCGATTGGATGCGGATAACGGAAGTATAGAAAAACAGGTAAAAATCTCCGTCGTAGAGAAAGCCCTTCCCGTGGTCTCCATCATCGGTTCCCTTGCCCCGTTTGCCGGGATCGATTATCCGATAGCCCCCGCGGTAGAGAACAGTGAAGGTGCCAGTTATCTCTGGCGAGTAGACGGAAAAGTATCCGGTACGGACAGCGTACTCATCTTCAATCAACCCGAAGCAGGAGAATACCAATTGGCTTTGACCGTAAAAAATGAAGACGGAGAGGCCGTTTACATCAATAAAGTGATGGTCTTATCCGTCATAGAAGCACAATTGATCTTTAGCGACGGCCGTTACCGGATTCCCACGGATAACCGGATTCCCAAATTTACAGTTCCTCAAGGGAGAAAATTAGTTTTATCTCCGACCACATTCGGTATTTCCCCAAACGCCGTTTATGAATGGAGCGTAGACGGAACCGTACAAAACGAAAAATCGGTATTTTTCACTTTTGAACCTACGCAACAGAAAACCTATCGCCTTAAAGTATCTGTAAAAGAGGGGGGAAAAACAGTATTTGCAGAAGCCGATATTACCTGTACGGAACCGGAAGAGACCCATCGTCGGACGATCACCGCCTCAAGTTCCGCAAAGATAACCGACATTTTCGAATATATCCCCGCACCGAATCAATTCAATTCATACCAGATCGGTTCTACTTTCACCCAAGCTTTAAACGATGCCCGTTCCATACTTACCAACGAGAGTTACACCTTCCTCGGGGCTTACGGGGGATACATCGTCATGGGCTTCGACCATAGCGTGGAGAACAAAGAAGGCGAATATGATTTAGAAATTAATGGAAATGCTTTTTCCGGTAATTCCGAACCGGCTATCGTATGGGTCATGCAGGATGAAAACGGAGACGGATTACCGAACGATACATGGTACGAATTGAAAGGAAGTGCTACCCCGGAACAGACTACCCGTCAATACGCCATTACCTACTACAAGCCCAAGGCAACTCGCGCCAACGTGATTTGGGTCGACAATGAGGGAAAAACCGGAAGTGTGGATATCAATAGCTACCACTCCCAGGACTATTATTTTCCGATGTTTATCCAAGGGAACAGCTATACCCTATATGGTACCAAACTGGCTCCCCTTACCGAGAATGTCGGAGGAATCTGGTATAATCGGGATTACGAATGGGGATACGTGGATAACTACGGAACAAATAAAGATTGTTTCGACATCGGTAATGCCGTTCAACGCGACGGAACCCCTATAAAACTAAAATACATCGATTTTGTCATGGTACAAACCGGAATAAGTTCCAAAGCGGAAAGCATCGGAGAACTTTCCACCGAGTGTTGTGCAGCCTATGATTATCACTTAAAGAATAAATGATCATGAATATGAAAAAATGGAATATAACAGGGTCGGTTTTCATGCTCTTT
The DNA here is from genome assembly GCA_001487125.1 of Gabonibacter massiliensis. GTDB lineage: Bacteria > Bacteroidota > Bacteroidia > Bacteroidales > Marinifilaceae > Gabonibacter > Gabonibacter massiliensis. Next base: position 2,195,096 of record LN913013.1, on the reverse strand, counting down.
GCCGTACTCGGAATCACGGGATGTAACGACAAGGACGATCCCTTTAACGGAATGGATAATTACATCACCTCTTTTATTTTGACACAGGGCAGTACCTCTTTAAAGGCAGAGTTGATCAACGACAGTATCATCATCACAGCCCCCGCAGCTCTTTCACTGGAAGGGGCCAAAGCAGAACTGACTTTGAGCGAACGGGCACGTATTACACCCTCCCCGGAAGAGATCGACAAATGGGACGAACAAATGCTTTTTAAAGTCAATGCTTCGAACGGAGAACAAAGAGTCTATTACTATCTGGTAAAAAAAGAACAATCCGTACTGGAAGGAAGCATACAACTCACGACACAAGAGGAGGTAAATGCATTCGAAACAAACGGAATCACGGCAATCAACGGAAATCTGATCATTGCATCGACTTCCGGCGAAGACTCGATCACCTCTTTAGTTCCGTTACATAACCTTCGGGAGATACGATACGATTTGATCGTCAATGACCGGTATACCGGAAAAGATCTGTTGGGATTAGAGAATTTGGAGAAAGTGGGAGGAGTCTCGATCCAGGCAGGCAAGAACCTCGAACTGATAGAGTTTCCGCACCTGATTTCCGTGGGAAAAGACTTTACGGTAAATCATGCGAAGGTAGAACAAATCGTGTGTCCCAAGCTAAACCGTATCGGACGTCATTTGAATGTTTCAGGAAATTTAGCTCAAACAGAGTTCCCCGCGTTGGAGGAAATAGAAGGAGGCCTGACCTATACCTCTTCAGGTTCTCTCTCTTTGATTCCGACTATCTATTTCCCTAATTTAGTCCGAATCGGAGACAACTTCTCCATCGAAAAACTGGAAAAGGTGGAGCGGATCGATCTACCCGCTTTAGAAAAGTGCGGAGGTATGTCTATTTTTGCCAATACTTCCAAGTCCATGCTTAAGATATTAAACACTCCCGCTTTAAAAGAGATTTCCGGGACACTGGATATCAGGTATTGTCAAATCCTCGAACTGGAGATGCCCGTACTGGAACAGGTTGCAGAGATCAAATTAAGAAATAACTCCATTCTTACATGCAAATTTCCTCTCCTCCGCGAAATAACCGGTAACCTAACCCTCGAAAGCTTGTCCCACCTGGAAAATTTAGACGGGTTCCCGGCTCTGGCATCGATCGGAGGCATATTCACGATTCAGTCCATAACCCATTTTGAAAAATTCGAAGCCCCGGCAACTTTAAAGAAAATCAACGAACTAAAGTTATCCAATCTGAATCATATAACCGAGATCCATATCAAAGGCTTGGACATCGCGACGCTCAACCTGTTGAACAAAACATTAGCCACCGCTAAAGTAATCGGAGACAAGGTATTCAACGGTATCCTTCGTCTGGAATGCACCTCCTCTATCTCCCAAACAGATAATCTGTTTCCCTTATTGGAAGGTATAGAAGAGATCGGAGGCTTGGATTTAAACGGATATGCCTTATACAACATCGACGCCCAAGGCATAACCAAAATCAACGGGGATCTTACTGCAAATACAAGTTCACTTAAGACACTAAAATTCCCGCATCTGACAGAGGTATCCGGAAATTTGACCTTAAAGTCAAGCCTGAGTAGCTTAACCGAATTCGGAGTACCCTTGCTTACAAAGGTCGGAGCGAATTTGAAGATCAACAATTTCTCCAAAAACTTCGCCCTGAAAATACCGGCCTTAACAGCAGTCGGCGGAGACATGACCATCTCAACGGCCGACTATAGCAACTCTTTTGCCTCTATCGAAATGCCGGCTTTGATAAGCATTGGCAATAAACTGACACTAAACACGAGCAGCAGTTATTATACCAATAAGGCATTGACCCATCTGGACGGATTCTCTGCTCTTGCGAGCGTAAAAGAGGTCGAGATCACCAGTCAGGCAGCATTGGTATCATTTTTAGGCTTAAAACAGGCGATTCCGGGCATTTCCAGTTTAAAAACGGAGAAAAACAAGTACAATCCGACACTCGAAATGTTACAAAACGGCCAATGGACAGAACCCAACCAAAATTGAAGTTTAATTCGTAAATGAAAAAGAATATGCAACTGTTATCTATAAAAAGAGTTTTTTTCTTTTTGTTTATCTCGCTTCTCGTGACGAGTTGTAGCGACGACGAAAGTGATTTTACGGGAGGAGACAACTATATAACCTCCTTTCGTCTGAAACAAGGAGAAGCTTTACTGCACACGACAATTCACGGGGACAGCATCAAACTGGTCGTTCCCGAAAACTTTACTTTCGACGGCATTTCCGCCGCCATTACGACCAGTGAAAACGCTACCCTCTCTCCGTCCCTTTCGGAAGTACAGGCATGGAATATCAAACAGACGTTTACGGTTACTTCGTATAACGGGAGTAAACGTACCTATACTTATGTCGTAGAGAAGAGATCCGTCGCTCATGAAGGCAATGTCGTATTGGCAACCCAAGCCGACCTGGAAGCCTTCGCCGCACAGGACATAAATGAAGTAAACGGAAGTCTGACCATCGGAGAAGCAGAAGGCGAGGCAACCGTCACCTCTCTGGCTCCCTTGGCCAAACTTCGGAAAGTAAAATACGACCTCATCATCAACTCTACATACGGCGGGACGAATTTAGAAGGATTGGAAAATTTAGAATCGGTCGGGGCCATACGCATCAACAAAGGGACCGGACTGGAAGAGGTAAACCTCCCCCAATTAAAAGATATCGCCCAAACGTTATATGTAGAAAGCAGTCAGAGTAAGATCGCAACCATAAACTTTCCCAAGTTAACCAATATTGGGGGAAGTGTTACTTTGGGATCGCTCTCGACCTTGGAAACCCTTTCAGCACCTAAGGTGGAAAAGATTTGGGGTGCATTGAATCTATCTTCCGATCGTTCTTTGGTCGAATTGGATCTATCCTCGTTAAAAAGAGTCGACGGAGAGTTGAATCTTTCCGACATCAGTAAGATCACAAACGTGGACGGACTGAAAGCGCTGGAATTCATCGGTGGAAAATTCACTCTGGATAACCTATCGGCAGTGGAAAATTTAGACGGATTGAAAGCGCTCTCTTACGTGGGAGGAGATTTTTGGATGTACAGACTCCCGTTGATTACCCGCTTAAACGGGTTCTCCTCTCTTAAAGAGGTAAGAGGTACCTTAACTATTTACTCCGTGCCTTTTGAGTCATTCTCCGATTTCTCCTCATTAAAAAGAGTTCCCAGATTGGCTATCAAAAATAATGATGCCCTGAAAGATGTAAATATTTCGAATTTGGAAAATCTTACTTCAATGGAATTCGAAGGGATAAAAAATGAAGCGACCTTAACCGGTAAAGAAATTTTCCCGGGCTATATCAATGTCACCACATCCAATATCCTTATAAAAGGGATTAAAGAGGTCGACCGATTGAGGTATTACATCAATATACCGGATCAGGACAGGACATTGGATATTGAAAAAGTAAACGGCGATTTCACGTTATTGGTCTACGGCCTTACAGGAAGCTTTAATTTACCCCGGTTAACGGAAATCGGCGGAAAGCTGGATATCCAAATTCAGAATAAGATCACGCTCGATTTATCCGCTTTGAAAAAATTAGGAAGTTTAAAAGCAGAAGGAGTCAACGTCGACATCTTAGCACTCCCGGTATTGGAAACGGTAAAAGGTGATTTCAATATAACCACGGCAAACTATCAAAGCAATATGTCAGATGTTCAGGCTCCCAAACTGCAAAGCGTGGGCGGCATGTTTGCCTTATGCGGTTTCAGCTCTTATTACAGCAACAAATACATCACCGACCTAAACGGTTTCAGTTCCTTGAAGAGTGTAGGCAGTATTAAAATTCAACACAACATGATGTTGACCTCATTTAAAGGAATAGAAGGCGTCATCTACTCTTTGGAAGCAGCCCAATGGAAGGTTTCCGGCAACGGATACGATCCGACTTACCAAGATATGGAAAATGGCTTATGGGATAAACCCTGATAGAAAAGTCCTGCCTGAAAAAACGGGCAGGACAATCACACTATATTTATCTATTTTTATATCTATGAAAATTCATATCCTATTCGTCGGTCTTATTCTTCTTTGTTTTTCCTGCAAAAACCAACCATCCGGTTCAAACGCTGCCGGGGCTCCGATCCCTCTGAAATACGCCGAGAATCTCGTGCTGTTCCCGATTGAAGACTACACGATAGCCCAACTGCGTAATCCCTGGGATACTACTAAAATATTACATACTTACATTTTGGTTCCGAAAGAGAAAAAAGTTCCGACTCATCTCCCGGAAGGAACCGTAGTGAAAATCCCGTTGTCTAAGGCGATCGTCTACTCTTCCGTCCATTGCAGCCTGCTTCGGCAATTGGGTTCAATAACAAGTATCGTCGGCGTTTGCGATCTCCAGTATATCAAAATACCGGAAATACAAGAAGGATGTTCCTCAGGTAAAATCGCCGATTTGGGAAGCAGCATGAATCCCGATATCGAAAAAATCATCGATATTCACCCGGATGCCATCTTACTCTCTCCTTTCGAAAATAGCGGCGGCTACGGACGAATTGAAAAATTGGACGTACCGATCATCGAATGTGCCGATTACATGGAAACCTCTCCCTTGGGACGGGCGGAATGGATGCGCTTTTACGGATTATTATTCGGACAGGCAGCAACAGCAGACTCTCTCTTTTCAGCGGTAACAAAAGAGTATAAGCGATTATGTCAATTGGCCTTGACGGCACCGTCAAAACCCTCCGTTATCAGCGAACTAAGAAGCGGATCGGCCTGGTACGTGCCGGGTGGAAAAAGCACGATGGGACAACTGTATTCGGATGCCGGCGCCCACTATCTATGGAGCGACGACCCCCGGAGCGGATCTGTTCCCCTGGCCTTCGAAGTTGTTTTCGACCAGGGACACGAGGCCGATTTTTGGCTGATAAAATACAATCAGCAAACAGACAAGACTCTTCGCGAATTAAAATCGGACTACGCTCCCTACGCCAAATTCAAAGCCTTCAAAGAGAAGAACGTGTACGGATGCAACACGGGTAAGGTCGCTTTTTACGAGGAGTCCCCCTTCCACCCCGAATTATTATTAAAAGACCTGATAAGTATTTTTCATCCTGAATTAGTGAAAGATTATCAAGCATATTATTTCCAAAAACTGACGGAATGAATACCTCACACATGACATCTCCCGGCCGAAAATTCGGAATATTACTAACAGGCACCATCCTGGTGTTGTTGTATGGTAATTTGATCATAGGTTCCGTCCATATACCCGTTGATGCCGTTTGGGACATCTTGTGCGGACAGGATGTCGAAAAAGCGAGTTGGAGATTTATTATTTGGGAATCACGCGTTCCCCAATGTATTACGGCCCTATTATGCGGAGCGGCATTAGCGGCTTCCGGTTTGATGTTACAAACAGCCTTCAACAATCCTTTAGCCGGCCCTTCCATCTTAGGAATTACGACCGGATCCAGCTTGGGAGTCGCCCTTGTCATGTTATTGGGAGGAGGCATTATTTCAGCGGGCGCATTCAACTTATCCGGTTTTTTTTCCGTCACTCTGGGAGCTTTTACCGGTTCCATGGTAGTTATGGGAATGATTCTGTTTTTCTCTACACTGACGAAAAGCAATATCATGTTGTTAATTATCGGTATTATGATCGGCTATATAGCTTCTTCCGTCATTGCCCTGTTGAACTTTTTTGCCACGGCGGAAGGGGTACACTCTTATATTATATGGGGGATGGGAAATTTCGGCGGAGTATCTATGGAACAATTGCCCTTTTTCTCCGCTACCTGTCTCATCGGATTGCTCCTCTCCTTATCATTGACAAAACCCCTGAATGCCCTTCTGTTAGGCACTCGATATGCCGAGAACTTAGGTATAAACATCCGCCGTATCCGTCATATGCTACTGATCGCTACCGGGCTATTAACAGCAGTCACAACGGCCTTTTGCGGTCCTATCGCTTTTATCGGCTTAGCTGTTCCTCATGTCGCACGACTCCTGTTGGGCACCTCGAACCATAATTCTCTCCTTCCGAACACCATGCTGCTGGGAGGGGCCATTGCCCTATTATGTAATCTGATATGCGTATTACCGGGGGAATCGGGCATCATTCCGTTAAATGCCGTAACGCCGGTATTGGGAGCCCCCGTGATCATTTACGTCATCATTAAACAACGCAAGATCCAATACTTCAACTAATATGCAAAATAATCCCATCATACGGTCGCAGGACCTGACCATCGGATACAGGAAAGGCCGGAAAGAGACGAACCCAATCCAGCAACACCTCTCTTTCGAACTCCATAGAGGAGAATTAGTCTGTCTTTTGGGACCCAACGGGGCCGGTAAATCCACGCTTTTACGTACACTCGCATCATTCCAACCCCCATTAACGGGAGAAGTGCAACTCGAAGGGAAACCTTTATCCGACTATTCGGAAAAAGAACGTTCCCGAAAAATAGGGGTAGTACTCACGGACCGGACACAGGCCGGAGGATTGACCGTCTATGAATTAATCTCTTTAGGACGTCAACCGCATACCGGATTTTTCGGACGACTCCATGCACGTGACCACAAAATCATCGAAGAGGCTATGAGTTCCGTGGGGATAGAAAACAAATTCAATAATTACGTTGCCGAACTATCCGACGGAGAACGACAAAAAACGATGATAGCCAAAGCATTGGTCCAAGAATGTCCGGTAATTCTTTTAGATGAACCCACCGCTTTTTTAGACGTAACGAGCCGAATAGAGATCATGCAACTCCTGCATACCCTTGCTTACCGACAACAAAAAACGATTCTGTTATCCACCCATGATATAGAACAAGCCCTTATTCTGGCGGATCGGCTATGGTTGCTATCGAAAACGGAAGGATTACGTTGCGGGGTAACGGAAGACCTGATTTTCGATAACAGCATGGATACGCTATTCGACCGGGAAAAAATAAAATTCGACCTTACCCAGGGAAACTATTATCCGCCCATACGGGGAGATCGCCATATCATCGTCGAGGCGGAAGACGAAACCTTAAAACATTGGGCGATCAACGCTTTAAACAGAAACCATTACATCTGCCTTTCCTATCCCTACCCTTCCACTCTTTACCCGATATTAAAACTAAAAACGGCCCGGGAGATGAGTTTTCTTCCCTCCGGGGGAGAAAAAATCCCCGTACACTCGTTCGAAGAATTGACCGATCTTTTAAAATCCCTACCCTAACTTAAACCTTCCCGAGAAACGATGGTCCTCTGCAGCACTCCGAAAACGTCCATCCCATGTCCCAAAAAATGAATTTTCATTTTCTTTACCGAGGCTTTTTCATACCCGTAAAAAATCTATCTTTGTAAAATAAACCAAACGAAATCTCCGGAAAACATCGGGTATAACCCGGATAATATCGAATTCATGAAAGAAAGTTTATTTATTCCGTTATTATTGACTTTACTTGCAGGATTGGCAACCGGTATCGGTAGCCTGATCGCTTTTTTCACCCATCACACGAACAAACGTTTTCTCTCCTTTTCGCTGGGACTCTCCGCAGGAGTAATGATATACGTCTCTTTCGTGGAAATCTTCCAACAGGCGGAAACTTCCCTTACGGCCGAGTTAGGTTCAAAATACGGTATGACCATGACGGTCCTCTGCTTCTTCGCGGGAATGTCATTGATCGGTATCATCGATCGTCTGGTACCTTCCTTTGAAAATCCTCACGAAGTTCGTTCCGTAGAAAGTATGGATACCCCTCCCCCCAAAGATACAAAATTGATGCGCATGGGACTGATGACGGCCCTGGCCATCGGCATCCATAACTTCCCGGAAGGTATCGCTACTTTCACGGCTGCAGTGGAAAGCCCGACTTTAGGAATTGCAATAGCCGTCGCTATCGCCATCCACAACATCCCGGAAGGTATTGCCGTTTCTGTTCCTATTTACCATGCAACCGGAGATCGTAAAAAGGCATTTCGTTATTCCCTTCTGTCCGGCCTGGCGGAACCGACCGGTGCTCTTCTGGCTTATTTAGTACTCATGCCCTTTATGTCGCCCGTTCTGATGGGATGTATCTTCGCAGCCGTCGCAGGTATCATGGTCTTTATTTCCATAGATGAATTACTTCCTGCCGCCCGGGAATACGGAGAACACCACATCTCCATCTACGGACTTATCTCCGGAATGGGAATCATGGCTTTAAGTTTAATTTTATTGGCATAACCAAAAGAAATGGAACATACGCACGAACATCACCACCATAGAATCACCAGTCTAAATAAAGCTTTTATCATAGGGATCATGTTAAACACGGCTTTCGTGGTCGTTGAATTCGTTGCAGGATTCTGGTTTAATTCTTTGGGATTACTCTCGGATGCGGGACACAACTTAAGCGATGTCTTCAGTCTTGTATTGGCCATGCTGGCTTTCCGGCTTTCCCGCGTACAAGCCAATACCAAATACACGTACGGCTACAAAAAAAGCACGGTCTTAGCCTCCCTTTTAAATGCCGTCATCCTGTTGATTGCCGTAGGCTTCATCTTGGGAGAAAGCATCAACAAACTATTCCATCCTCAGCCGGTCGACGGAGACGCCGTCGCCTGGGTTGCCGGAGTCGGAGTAGTCATCAATGGGATCACGGCCTGGCTGTTTATGAAAGATAAAGAAAAGGACCTGAACGTAAAAGGAGCTTATCTACATATGGCAGCAGATGCCTTGGTCTCCATCGGTGTTTTGGTCTCCGGATTGATTATCGCCAACACGGGATGGAATATCATCGATCCGCTTATCGGGATCGGAATTGCCGTCATCATCGTTTATTCCACTTGGGGATTGCTGCGAGACAGTATTCGCTTGTCCTTAGACGGGGTTCCCGCCGGAACCGATTACAGACAGGTCGAAAAAACCATTGCCTCTGCCCGCGGGGTAAAAGGATTTCATCATTTGCATATCTGGGCTTTAAGCACGACCGAAACCGCTCTTACCGTACACGTCGTCATCGATGACATGTCCCAAATGGAAACCGTAAAATGCGATTTGAAACATGAATTGGAGCATATCGGCATTATTCATGCCACGTTGGAATTTGAAGCACCGGGATCTCATTGCAAGGATTGCCAAAAAGAATATTCAGACTAAAATGTTTCCCAAGAATGAAAACTTTACTAAATAAATATCATACAAAATTTTCCTATTCATACACGCAAATAACCTAATACAAGTTCATTAACAATATATCTCACTTAGAATTATTGTTAAAAACAAAAATTACGATATATCCTATCTTATTTTTATTTACTTTCGTCATGCATTCGGTTCACGTTTGTGATTAATAGGGAATCCGGTGAAAATCCGGGACTATACCCGTAGCTGTAAGCTTTTTTTTGTTTTTCGATCAAGAGATCCACTGTCGGCTAACCGATGGGAAGGAGGTCGAAAATAGCGAGTCAGAAGACCTGCCGATTGCGATATATCCGTAACTTTCGGGTGAAAAGCGAGGAGAAGGCTTGCCTATCGGACTATTCTCATTTTACCCAAGGTTATAGTAAATTTATTTATTCATTACTAAAACCTTTAAGAATGAACGAAAACAGCTCTTTTTCAAAAATTGTAAAACGCAACGGGGAGATTTGCGATTTTAAAGCGGAAAAAATCGAACAAGCGATTTTTAAAGCTACGCGAGCAACGGGAAACCCTCATCGTAAAACAGCACGCGAACTCTGCAACAAGGTGATTGAAATTCTAAAAACCGACACCCCGGAAGGAGTCATTCCCCACGTGGAGATCGTACAGGACACGGTTGAACAGGTACTCTTTCAACACGGAGATTTCAATTTATTGAAAATTTATCTGCTTTACCGGAAACAACATGAACAGATCCGGAATTCCAAGGTATTGCTTACCAATATCGAAGTGATGGACGATTACCTGACTTTAAGCGACTGGAAAGTAAAAGAGAGTGCCAATTCGTCCTATTCTCTACAAGGGTTAAACCAACATATCTCCACCCAGATCACATCCAATTACTGGTTAAACAATCTCTATCCGGAGAGAATATCCGAAGCTCACAAAAGCGGGGCCCTTCATATTCACGATCTCGGATTTTTAAGCGTGTATTGTGTCGGATGGGATCTGAAAGACTTACTAACAGTCGGTTTCAGGGGAGTTGAGGGAAAAGCCCAAAGTAAACCGGCCAAACATTTCCGGACAGCTTTAGGACAAATTGTCAACTTTTTCTATACCATGCAGGGAGAAGCCGCCGGGGCTCAGGCCTTCTCCAATTTCGATACCTTCCTGGCCCCTTATATCCGCTACGATCAATTGGATTACAAACAGATAAAACAATGCTTACAGGAGTTTCTGTTTAACTTAAACGTACCGACACGAGTCGGCTTCCAAACCCCTTTTACCAACATTACCATGGACCTAACTGTTCCGGATTTCTTAAAAAACGAACCGATTGTTCACGGCGGAGAAATCAAGGAAGAAGTATACGGCGACTTCCAAGCGGAGGTCACTTTACTGAATAAAGCATTTGCCGAAGTAATGTACGAAGGTGATGCTTCCGGCAGTCTCTTCTCCTTCCCTATCCCGACCTACAATATCACTCCGGATTTTGATTGGAACAATCCCGAATACGAAGGGATATGGGAGATGACGGCCAAATACGGGATTCCCTATTTTTCCAATTTCGTGAATTCCGATATGAAACCGGACGATGTCCGCAGCATGTGCTGCCGTTTACGCTTGGACAAACGGGAATTGATGAAACGGGGAGGAGGACTGTTTGCTGCCAACCCGCTTACCGGGTCCGTGGGTGTCGTTACCATCAATCTGCCCCGTTTAGGTTATGAATCCGTATCGGAAGAAAACTTTTATCAACGTCTACGTTATTTGATGGAAATCGCTAAAGATAGCCTGGAGATCAAACGAAAAGTCATTGAACGTTATACCGAAAAAGGACTTTATCCCTACTCCAAATACTACCTCAGACACGTACACGAACGTTACGACTGTTTCTGGAAAAACCATTTCTCTACCATCGGGATAAACGGAATGAACGAATGCTGCCTCAACTTCTTAGGAGTACCTATCACCCATTCGGACGGAATAGAATTCGCTCAAAAAACAATGCTTTTCATGCGGGACATTTTAACCGAATTTCAGGAGGAGACCGGCAACATCTATAATTTGGAAGCCACTCCGGCAGAAAGTACCTCCTACCGTTTTGCTTTATTGGACACGGCCGCATATCCGGACATTATCGTGGCCAACCGGAAAGAATTCGAAAAAGGAGCACAACCTTATTACACGAATTCCACCCATTTACCGGTACATTTTACGGAAGACCTGTACGAAGCACTCGAACAACAGGATCAGCTTCAAACCCTTTATACCGGAGGAACCGTCTTCCACGTTTTTACCGGGGAACACCGGACTTCCGCCCAAGCCGCTAAAAACATGATACGGAAAGTAACTTCCGCATTCCGGTTACCCTATATCACGCTCTCGCCTTCCTTCAGCATATGTCCCTCCCACGGTTACATAGCCGGAGAACATTTTACCTGCCCCCAATGCGGAGCGAAGTCGGAAGTATACAGCAGGATCGTCGGCTACATGCGTCCAGTGAGTCAATGGAACAACGGAAAACGGGCCGAGTTTGACGACCGGAAACATTTTGACAACAGCATCACGGAAGAAATTGCGATATGCGAATCGGAGGATTGATTAAACAGAGCCTGATCGATTGGGAAGGGAGAGTGACCGCCGTTATATTTACCCAGGGATGCAATTTCCGGTGCGGTTATTGTCACAATCCCTCCCTTGTCCTACCGGAACTTTTTACGGAAAATCAAAAATGGACGGAAGCGGAACTATTTTCGTTTCTGTCCAAACGCCGCCAATGGTTGGACGGAGTTGTTATCTCCGGAGGCGAACCAACCCTTCAACCTGACCTTATTCTTTTTGTCCAAAAAATAAAAAAGTTAGGGTTCGACATAAAATTGGACACGAACGGGAGCAATCCCGACCTTCTCCGAGAACTTATTGCCGGGAAACGGATCGATGCAATTGCCATGGACATAAAATCCGCGTTAAACCTAACTGCCTACCGGAAAATAAGCCCCAATATAAGTTCCGAATTGCTGGACAAAATAAAAGAGTCTATTCGTATCATTCGGGCTTCAGGTATAGAGTATCTTTTTCGGACAACCGTTATTCCGGGTTTACAAACGGAAAAGGAACTGGAAAATGTAAAAAAGGAGTTCGAAAAAGATCCTTTTCTTTTACAGGAGTTCCGGAATGGGGATATCTTAAAAAATTACTTATTGCAATTGAATTCCTAACTTCCGGAAGTTCTTGTGCAATCCAAAAAGCACCAGAATATCTCTTCTTTCAAGTATCAGATCACTTGGCAGCTCGGGCAGAACCGTAGGCTTATCCTCTTTTTCCTGCAAACGTTTCAGGGTTATCAATTTCAAACCGAACTCCCGCTCGAAATCCACATCGCCTAATTTACGACCGACGAATCCGGCAGGAACTTCCCATTCGATAATCACGTGATCGGTATCGACCACGTAAGAATCGATGGTCGTTGCCAACTCTACCTTCAGGGCAAAAAAATCGGCATATTCCCACTCCGGATTGATAATCTCCGTAATACCCATCGTCTCCATAATCGTTTTGTGAACCTCCGACATGGCTCTGGCAACGATACGCTTGACTGCAAATTGTTTCAACAGGGCAAGTACGTACAAAGAGGTACCGAAATCCTTACCGATGACTACAAACACGATATCCACATCTTTCAAAGGTAGAGATCCCAAAGCCTGTTCGCTCCGGACGTCCAAGGCAATGGTCGTCGTAATGCTGTCCTTGTACTGATTGATTTTATTCAAATCGTTGTCAACTCCGATCACCTCATGTCCCAAAGCCGTCAAACGCTGTGACAAAGCCAGTCCAAAATGTCCTAAACCGATAACAATGCACTTCATATCATTCAAACATTAACTTCATTCATACTTATAATATCACCGTATCGTCCGCATACCTGTACAGCTTCTCCTGCCGCTGTTTGACAACACCCGATAACAACGTGATCAATCCTACCCGCCCCACGAACATCGTGAGACTAATGATTATTTTTCCCGCATCACTCATAGCCGGGGTAAAATTCAACGAAAGCCCCACCGTTCCCAAAGCAGAAAAAACTTCAAATACGATTTGAACGAACCTCCCCTGAGGTTCCAGTATCGAAAGCAGCATAACGGCCAAAGCCGTCCACGCCAAAGACAAAAAGATAATCGCCTGAGCCCGATTCACATTTAAACGGGTTAATTGTCTCTTACCGATCTCCACCCTATCTTCTCCCCGGAGAATAGCGATAACATTCTTTAAAGCGATAACGAAGGTGGTCGTTTTTATTCCCCCGCCCGTAGACATCGGAGAGGCTCCGATCCACATCAATAAGATAAATAGAAAAATCGTAGCCTGACGTAACGCGGCCATATCCACATTATTAAATCCTGCCGTTCGAGTCGTCACGGAAGCCATAAACGAGGTAGCCAACTTTCCTTGCCAGGAGAGACCTTCCAGGGTATTACCATCTTCAAAAAACAAAAAGAACACCATTCCCAACACCAATAAGACCAGGGTTGTCGGCAACACGATCCGAGTAGTGGTGCTCACGATATGAGCCCTATACTCAACTTTTCGTTTTCCATGAAACAAATACACTAAAAAACACCGTATCTTATATTTAAAATAACTTCCGTAATTAAACAATATAGGAAATCCCAGGCCGCCGAAAACGATAAGAAGACCTAACCAAACTTGTAATCCATAAACATTTCGAACCAAAGGATCATACAAATTTCCGGGCAAAGTAGAAAAACCAGCGTTACAAAATGCCGAGACGGCATGGAAAAGGGAAAAGAAAAACTTATCCTGAATTCCTTCCACATCCTGAATTTGCAGATAGACCATATACACCCCGACAGCCTCTATCAGTAAGGTTGTCGTTACCGTGTAGAACAAGGTTCTGAAAATATTATTCAGGGAAGATTCGTTCAACAAGTTTTTAAGAGCTAACTGATCCCGGAACGTCGTTTTCCCCAAAAAGGACATGGCGAAGAAACTGGTAAACGTCATCACCCCGATCCCGCCTAACTGAATCAATAATAAAAGGATCACATCCCCTGTCGGGGTAAAAACTTTTGCCGTATCAAGTACCGTCAATCCCGTTACGCACACCGCACTTGTCGCCGTAAAAAGGGCATCGATAAAACTGATTTTCTCGTAAGTAGCCGTGGGTAGTTTCAACAAGAAGGTCCCGATCAAAATCAACATCAGAAAACTGATAACGAACATCATTTCGGGACGGACATTACTTTTGAGCACGACAAAGAACTCTTTTGAAAGATAGATCGTGCTCAGAATCAAAACGACCGTATAGGTTACGATTCGATTCAACCGGTACAGTACCGGATTCTGCGTTATCACCTCAGGGATCGAAAACAGGTATTCGGCAATAATCAAACCAAGTAAAACAATCAAAAAAAAGACCTCTAACCAGAAACCTTTTTCTTCCCGCAACAATTTAAAATTAAGGAGGAACCGGATGGTAAGAAAAATAAAAAAGAGATTGGTTATCCCTTTGTACATGCTATAAATCTCCTCCTGATACGCCGAAGCTCCCTTAAAACCGAATTTATAAACGACTAAAAAGATAGCCACAAATGAAGCCATAAACAACACGACACGCCCCGCTCCCTCCAAAATCGTTTTTGTTATCCGGTAAAATTTTCTAAATTGATATTGTATTTCCGTTGAAAACATAACTCCTATTTTCAGCAAGAATAAACGTTATTAAAATCTCTTTAGTTTCATTTTTTTCTGCGAAATTAGATCCCTGCTTCCAAATGTAACCATTTGTTTCGATTTGACCAAGTAGTTTTTCATGTTTGAACAGGCAAGGCCGAAAACCCGATAGATAGAACGGCGCCCGGCTCCTTAGACCCTTCCCGTATAGGTAGGATTAATGGGATAAAACCCGTGATTTATTTCATAAACACGAAATAGACGGCCAAAACGAGACAGATACAGGCCGCCAAATGATTCCATTGAAAGGTAACACCTTTGAAGAATAGCATAGAAAAAAGGATAAATATCGCCAATGTGATTACCTCTTGAATAACCTTTAACTGCATCAACGAAAAAGGACCGCCATTCCCTTCAAAACCGATCCGGTTGGCTGGAACCTGAGCACAATACTCGAAAAAAGCAATCGCCCATGAAAAGAGGATTACGCCGATAAGCGGCCAATGACTAATTATTTTTGTCTCTTGCAATTTCAAGTGTCCGTACCAGGCAAAAGTCATAAACATATTAGACACCAAAAGTAATCCGATCGTATAAACCCCTTTCATTTTCTTCTTGTTAACACATTTATATTCTCGACATATAGACGATAATCTCCCTCAAAGCAGCACAAAAATATAAATTTTATTACCTTTGTTGATAATGATTGGGAGCAAAGTTCATTTTTAATCGCCATTTGTCATGAAAGCCAATAAAATTCAAAAAATCGAGATACGGAATGTCTGGGGGAAATACAATTTCCGATGGGAAAACCTCAATCCGGATGTTAACATTCTGACCGGAATCAACGGTAGCGGGAAAACTACCTTTTTCAACGTAATGGACGCATTACTATCCGCAGACGTGAAGAGGCTGAGAAATTACAATATCGAGGCGGAAATCATCATCGACGACATTGCCATTCTCTACAATCGCCAAACGACGCCAAACGAGATCAAACAAAAATTATCCGGCTTCAACTACATGAAAATAAGCACCTTCGATGTTCCATTGAAGGACCGCCGAAAAATGGGAAAAGAAGATAGCCCGTTATTAAGCGAATTGAAAGAGATTGTTTACAGCGTAGGAGAGAATAATGCTTCTTTTTCGGATTACCGGCTAAAAGCGACCAATTTCCCCGAACAAGCGGAAGAGATAAATATCCGGATCCGGCATTTTTATGACACGGTCAACCACCTTTTTGCAGGAACGGGGAAGACCATAGAGATCGATCCCATGACCAATCAGCTGATCTTCAAAGACGGCAAAGAGACCATCCACCTTCATAAACTCTCTTCCGGAGAAAAGCAACTATTGATTATTCTATTGCGTGTTTTCCTGATGGACGGACAACCTTACGTGCTATTGATGGACGAGCCGGAAATCTCCCTTCATATCGAATGGCAATACCGGCTGTTCGAAGAGATACAAAAATTAAATCCCTGTTGTCAAATCATTACGTCTACCCATTCGCCCAGCTTGTTCGGCGACGGATGGGGAGATAAACTGGTATTTATTGAGGACCTGATCGTTCAATAAAAATCATGGAAAACCACCTAAAGCATTAATTTACATGTTCCCTACTGTCGATATTAATAAAGAGAAATATTATTATCATGCGGCCAAACGTTTTATGATGGATGCACAAATGTTACGCTGTCGAGCTGCCATACATGTTGAAGATAAAGATGATATCCTGTTTTGGAGTAAAATATTCAATCATTTTCGTCCCCGGGACCGTTTTCACTTCATCGCAGGCTCCCGAAACGAAAGGGGAAACGAAACGAAAGGAGTAACTCAATGCTTGAAATACCTGAAATTTTTAGGACCCAAATTTTTTATCTGCATCGACAGTGACTACCGCTACTTACTGCAAGAACGGGAAATGAGCATAAAGCATTTTGTCTTTCAAACCTATACTTATTCTTTCGAAAACCACCATTGTTACGGAAAGGGATTAAATGAAATTTGCCAACGCATCACCACATTACCCAATACGATTTTTGATTTCGACCGATTCATAAAGGCATTTTCCCGTATTATTTACGAACTTTTCTTATGGCATCTCTATTTTCTCGTTGCAGATCCCAAACGTTTTCCAATTTCCGAATTCAACGAATTGATCACTCCCCGGTGGAGAGGTCCCCATCCGGACATCCGGCATAACGCCCAACGACTGCTTCAAGAGCTACAACAACGTATCAGACAGAAAACAAATTATTTACACCGTAAATATCCCAAAGCCGATCTCGATATGCTAAAGGAAAAATACGAAAACTTAGGCTTAGTCCCGGAGAATACCTATTTTTTCGTCAGGGGACATAATGTTTACGATCTGATCTACTCTTTGCACAAAGAGGTCTGCAAAAAGATTTTACGATCAGCCCGGGAATCATCCGGCAAAGAGATTTCAAAAATCAATCTTTTCGGTTATAGAAACAGTATCGACGAACAATTGAAAAAAAATTTACATTTTGGGGCTTACCCGGCCATCCTGAAAATAGAAGAAGACATCCGCTCATTTTTCAACGAAGTCTACCAAACGTAAAACAGCACGATCATCCTTTCGCTCTTTTCCTAATTCGAAACGGACAATCACTTCCACCCTTCCTATCCCATCGACCTTTTTCCACCGGGGACCGTCGACGAGCAAACGGATGATTTCATCATTCACGGGATAAGAAAAACCATCAGCTATCCGTATACGGGAAGGTACGCCTTTTTGATTAATCTCGAAAGAGAGTCGGACTTCTCCGGTTTTATTTTCCTCTACCTCTTCCTTCGGGTATTTCAAATTCTTTTCCGCGTAGCGGTTAAAACGGATGACATTTTCTGCCATAAGAGAATCTCCTTTCGTTTTCTGCATTCCGGAATCAACTTTTACCGAACTCCCCGTTACAGTCCTTTTCATTTTACTTTCTTTTGCCCTGATATTCTCAACGGCACGATCCATCTTCTCATCTTCTTTCTCCGTATTGACCGTATCTGCTCTTTCCGCATCGGCCATTATGACCGGCTTTGCATTTTCTACCAAAGAATCCGGCTTCCTACTTCTCGACAACGCGACAGGGCTCTCTACTTTTCCCCCCGGGACACTGGCCTTTTCGCCACCCTTGCTCAACATCACATTCTGTTCCGTCTCGTCGACCGGCCATAAAAAACACAATGCAATACCCGTAACAACAATGACTCCGGCAACGATTCCCCATACCCGTTGCCTAAAGTGATTCCCCACCGAAGCCCGGTCATCGAGTTGCCGTTCCAAACGTATCAAACCATCCATAGGATCGGAAGTCTGCGACAATCCTTCCATCGCCTCATACAAAAAAGGATCGGACAAAGCATCTTTTTCCAGGCGATTAGCCGCCTGGCCTTTCCGATTACTTCGAAGATACTCTTTTATGTCATTGCTCCCTGTCATAGACACCCAAGCCTTTCCGATTTATACAAAGCTTCAAATTCCGTTTTCCGTTCTGAATAAAACTCTTCACGTTCTTAGAAGAGAATCCTGTTCGCATCTCCACTTCCTTATAGGAAAGTTCATCAAAAAAGAAATGATTAATACAAATTCTCTGTTTTTCGGGTAACTCCTCCATACACTCCCGCACCGCTTTTTCCCGCTCTTCATTTTCTCCATCGAATTCAAGATGCAAATCTTCACAGAAATCCATAAACGAATGATCTAAATTTAAAGAAACATTCCATGTTTTTTTTCGCAACTCCATCAGACAATAATTCCTCGTACAGGTATAAAGCCAAGATTTAAAGACTTCTATTTTCGTACTTTTAGCTTTTTCCACCGTATTTTCGAACAACTGCATGACAGCATCTTGAGCATCCTCCGGCTTTTTGAGGTACTTTAACGCGACACCGTACACCAATGGCATGTACCTCTTGTACAGATCGGTTAGATAAATAAGTTTCCCGCTCTTACAATACAGTTGTAAAAGTTCTTCGTCACTTCTATATTTATCTACAGGAATCAAGCTTACACACTCTTTTCCACAAATATATGAATAAAGTCGGAGTAATTCAACCCATCAGAAGAAAATTGTCTCTTTTTACCCGATCTCGGTTCTTATGGGAGATTGAAGGTAAAAAAGAGACAATTACAATATGCTAATGAATGAATAAATCTCCTTTCAACTCCGTCCGGGGAACATTTATTTGCGCCACACCGCAAGCATAAGCTCCTAATACATATTGCGCATAAGTAAAACACAACTCCTTCCGATTAAAATTAATCACCGTTACGGCATCCAATGTCGGGTCCGTAGTAAAACAATCATCCGGATTTTTAAAATGTGCTTTTAACAGGGTATTGATTGCTTTCTCCTTGGAATAATTTACAATGTCCTTCGGAGACAGCAGCTTTTGATTTTTCACATCATAATTAAAGGCATAAAAGTTAGTCATTCCGTGCGCTCCACCCGTAAAAGTATAGACCGTTAAAAGAACGCTCACGTATTCGTCTGTCGCCATGAATACGCTATCGCCCGCAACCAACTCGTAACCCCATACCGGACGATTTGTCGTATCCGTTACAAAGGTATTAAAAAAATCGGTCGCATCTGCTTTCAAACTATCGATCAAACCGTTTAAACATTTCTGGATTTCTCCGTTCAAAACCTCACAACTCTTGTTTACGGCCGGAGTCGAAGAGGAGAAAACCGAATGCTTTACTTCGATACTCCAATCACCTGTCGTATGAGACAAATGATCCCGCTTAACGTTCAGATTTTGAACCTTGGGTTGGCATCCGGCCAAAACAAAGGCCAAGAGTGCCGCAATCATTAATGTGTTTCTCATTGTTTCTGTGCTTTTAATTTGTCACGAATATATAAATTTAACTCCAAAAAAAAATCAGATTAATAAAATATTCTATCCACGTCACCGAGTTCAAACTTTTACTTTTACGTAAGTCATTTTCCAAAGTTATCCGTTAAACGGAAAAGATGATAAAAACTATTTTTGACAATGTAATTATGTCAGTAAAAACTGCTAATTTTGCAGATAGGCATAATTCTAAAACAGAAATTGGAAAATGGAAGATATAAGAGCCATTAAGCAACGATTCGAAATTATCGGTAACGATTTAAAATTAAACAGGGCAATAGAAAAAGCTATACAAGTCGCCCCCACGGACTTCACCGTCATGATAACGGGAGAAAGCGGAGTGGGGAAAGAGATCTTCCCGCGTATTATTCATAGTTACAGTAGCCGTAAACACGCTCAATACATTGCAGTAAACTGCGGAGCTATCCCCGAAGGGACTATCGATTCCGAACTGTTCGGACACGAAAAGGGCTCGTTCACGGGAGCGTTGGCAGACCGGAAGGGATATTTCGAAGTAAGCAACGGGGGAACGATTTTTCTGGATGAAGTAGGGGAATTGCCTCTATCCACTCAAGCTAAATTGTTACGCGTACTCGAAGCCGGAGAGTTCATTCGCGTCGGTTCTTCGAAAGTGCAAAAAACCGACGTGAGAGTTATCGCGGCAACCAACGTGGATCTCCCCTCGGCAGTAAAAAACGGTAAATTCAGAGAAGACCTCTATTATCGGATCAGCACCATCCCCATTCAAATTCCCCCGCTTCGGGAACGTAAAGAAGATATTGTCCTACTTTTCCGCAAATTTGCGGCAGATTTTGCCGAGAAATACCGCATGCCGGCGATTAAACTTTCAGAGGAAGCCGCTTTCGTATTGGAAAATTACTCCTGGCCAGGTAATGTCAGGCAATTGAAAAACATTACCGAACAGATCTCTATCCTGGAACGGGAAAGAATCGTGGATGCCCAAACATTAAAAGAGTATCTTCCCCAACAGGGTAACAACCTTCCGACTCTTACCAACCTCCCGGAGAACGATCAGAGTTTTGCCAATGAAAGAGAGATTCTTTATAAAATTCTTTTCGACATGAAAAAAGACATGAATGATTTAAAGCAACTCGTGTATGACATCATGCAAAAAGAGCAGATAGAAAAAACAGATATCAAACCTTCGACCTCTATTGTTCTTCGGAATTTATACGATACGGCCCCGGCAGAACTGGGGAAACCGCCCGTTACAAAAATTTTCCCTAAAGAGGAAGAACACATCGAAGACACCGAAGCTGTTATTGAAGAATCTCTTTCCTTAGAAGAAAAAGAGAAAGAGATGATTATAAAGGCTCTGGAAAAGAACCACGGGAAACGAAAATTAGCGGCACAAGATCTCGGTATCTCGGAAAGGACCTTATATCGAAAATTGAAAGAATACAATATTGAAAATTGATTCTTGGAAAAGTTTATTACTTTTGTTCACTAAGTTTTATAAACTGCTTATGATTAAAAAAATTATACCTGTATTATTATTGGCTATTGGTTTTAGCGGTTGCAAGTTAGCGAGCGTAAGCTATTCATTTACCGGAGCCCAGATATCTCCCGACGTGAAAACGTTTTCCGTCGATTATTTTTCGAACAAAACCGCGTTCGCTCCGGATTTGGGATCAAATTTTACAGAAGCATTGAAAAGTTACCTCCGTTCCAGAACCAACCTGACAGAAGTAACCAACAATGACGGAGACGTACGTTTCGAAGGGCAGATTGTCGGGTTCTCCCAACGTCCGATGGAGATACAAAACAACGAAGTGGCAGCCTCCAACCGATTAACCATCGAGATACGGGTAAAATATACCAACACGAAGGACGAAACAGGCAAATCAAATTTCGATTCCCGGTTTTCCCATTATCAAAACTACGGTATCGATGAAGATTACGATGCTATCGAGGCCGATTTAATCAAAAAAATCGTTGATGAAATCATCGAAGACGTATACAATAAAGCATTTGTCAACTGGTAACATTTAACAGATCGGTGAATTTGAACGAACTAATCGGATTCATTCATTCGCAGGAGGCAGAAGATGAAAAACTAAAAGCATTGGAGAGCTTAATAGAAAAATTTCCTTACTTCGCCCTTCCCCGGATGATATACCTGAAACTATTGCATGTTTCAGGACAAATCGCTTACACTGAAAAATTGAAGCAAAACACCATCCATATCCCTGATCACAAACAATTTTACCGGTTTCTGCATGATATGATCCCCTTAGAGGAAAAAATGGCATTTACCTTTTTGGAGTCTGACGCAAAAAACCACATGGCCATTGAATTCATCAAAGACACGGAGGAGGTCAACCTGAAAAAAGATCCCTCGTCGTCCGCGACACCGTTACTGATACCTTATCGAATCGAAAACGAATTTCCCGATGAAGAAATCTTGCCGATAAGCGAGATTGCACATGTATTAAGAAAGCCCTCAAAAAACAAAAACACAAACCGGGATGTTCCCACTGAAGGGTCCGAGCAAAAGAGCAGGCCCATCCTGAAAGACCCGGAAGACACGAGTAAAAACTCCGGGATTGCCATAGAAGAAAACGAAAGTTTCTTTTCAGAAACGTTAGCTAAAATATACGTGAAACAAAAACTATATGACAAGGCTGTCGCAACTTATCTAAAATTAAGTTTGAAATATCCGGAAAAAAGTATTTACTTTGCGAACCAAATCGAAAAAATTAAAGAGATAATAAATAATAATACGAATTCATCATGTACATAGCTATTTCTGTTTTGATCTTTATTGTTTGCGCTTTACTTATACTGATTGTTTTGGTGCAAAATTCAAAAGGAGGCGGGTTATCTTCCACTTTTGCTTCCTCAAACCAAATTATGGGCGTAAGAAAAACAACGGATTTTCTGGAGAAAGCGACTTGGACATTAGCAGG
The DNA here is from genome assembly GCA_001487125.1 of Gabonibacter massiliensis. Classification (GTDB taxonomy): domain Bacteria; phylum Bacteroidota; class Bacteroidia; order Bacteroidales; family Marinifilaceae; genus Gabonibacter; species Gabonibacter massiliensis. The sequence continues at coordinate 2,172,474 of LN913013.1, read as the reverse complement.
AGCCATGTTGGTTCTATGTGTTGCAGCCTCAATGCTTATCCCCAGAGAAGAACAGGGAGGTAAATCTGCCATTCAGGAAAAAATCGGTAATATGGCCGTTCCAATACAACAGTCCATGCCCGACTTTTCAACGGGAAGTACAGACAATAATACGTCAAATCCGTCTGAAGAAAATAAAACTACCACTCCGGAAGAAAAATAAGAAACATTATAAAGACAAAACTCGTAAAGTAAAAATGTCAGTATGTCAGTCATGCTGACATTTTTTTGTTTGGCACGGAAAATGCAAGTTTCCTGTCGTAATTAAAAACGAATCGAAATAATTAATATAAACTTTTAAACGATAAGAATTATGGCACTAAAGACTGTTCTTAGCAAAATCATCGTAGAGCCGGTAGAGGCAGAAACAAAGACAGCATCTGGAATTATCATTCCGGATTCAGCACAAGAGAAACCACAAAAAGGAGTTGTCATCGCAACAGGTAATGGAAAACATGATGAACCAATGGAAATTAAAGTTGGCGATACCGTTTTATTCGGAAAATACGCCGGAACAGAACTTCACATCGATGATAAGAAATATTTAGTAATGAATCAAACGGACGTTTTGGTTGTCCTCTAATCTCAAATCGTAAATCAAAATTTAAATAAAAATCGTTATGGCAAAAGAGATAAAATTCAATATGGAAGCCCGCGACTTACTGAAAAAGGGCGTTGACGAGTTGGCAGATGCAGTAAAAGTAACCCTCGGCCCGAAAGGTCGTAATGTTGTAATCGAGAGAAAATTCGGAGCTCCTCATATCACGAAAGACGGGGTTTCCGTGGCAAAAGAAATTGAATTATCGGATCCCTACGCAAACCTTGGAGCCCAAATGGTAAAAGAAGTCGCTTCCAAAACGGGAGATGATGCGGGGGACGGAACCACCACCGCAACCATTTTAGCCCAATCAATCATTAACGTAGGTCTTAAGAACGTTACAGCCGGAGCTAATCCGATGGATCTGAAAAGAGGAATCGACAAAGCAGTTATAACCGTAGTTAAGAGTTTGGAAGCACAAAAAGAGGAGGTAGGAGAAAACTACGAAAAAATTCGTCAGGTAGCCCGTATCTCCGCTAACGGAGACGACACGATCGGTTCTTTGATCGCCGAAGCCATGAAAAAAGTAACCAAAGAGGGAGTTATCACCGTGGAAGAAGCGAAAGGAATCGAAACCGAGGTAAAAGTAGTAGAAGGAATGCAATTCGACCGGGGATATATATCTCCCTATTTTGTAACCGACACGGAAAAAATGCAAGTCGAATTTGATAATCCTTATATCTTGCTATACGATAAAAAGGTCTCCACTATGAAAGAGTTGCTTCCAGTTCTGGAACCGGTAGCTCAATCAGGTCGTGCTTTATTGATCGTAGCCGAAGACGTGGAAAGCGAAGCTCTGGCAACATTAGTGGTGAACCGCTTGAGAGGTTCGTTGAAGATTGCCGCTGTTAAAGCCCCCGGTTTCGGAGACCGCAGAAAAGAGATGTTGGAAGACTTAGCCATCCTAACCGGTGGAGTTGTTATCTCCGAAGAGAAAGGATTGAAATTGGAAAGCACGACTATCGATATGTTGGGTAGAGCTGAAAAAGTGACCATTGACAAAGAGAATACAACCATCGTAAACGGAGCTGGCAAAAAAGAAGCCATCGTCGAACGAGTAAATCAAATCAAAAAGATGATCGAGAATTCGACTTCCGATTACGATAAAGAAAAATTACAAGAAAGATTAGCCAAATTAGCCGGTGGAGTAGCCGTTCTTTATGTCGGAGCCGCTTCTGAAATGGAAATGAAAGAGAAAAAAGACCGGGTTGACGATGCGTTAAGCGCAACCCGTGCTGCCATTGAAGAAGGAATCGTTCCGGGAGGAGGCGTTGCTTATATCCGTGCCATTGAAGCCTTGAACGGCCTAAAAGGTGAAAACGAAGACGAGACCACAGGTATAGAAATCATCAAACGCGCCATTGAAGAACCGCTTCGTCAAATTGCCCACAATGCGGGAGTAGAAGGAGCTGTTGTCGTTAATCGCGTAAAAGAAGGCAAAAAAGATTTCGGATATAACGCACGTATCGACGAATACCAGAACCTGTTGGAAGCCGGAGTGATCGATCCGAAGAAAGTTGCCCGTGTCGCCTTGGAAAACGCGGCTTCTATCGCCGGAATGTTCTTAACAACCGAATGTGTGTTAGTTGAAGAAAAGAAAGAAGAAGCACCGGCAATGCCTCCTATGGGCGGAGGAATGCCCGGAATGATGTAAAAACATGCATATGACCATAAAAAACCGCTCGAGTTTTCGAGCGGTTTTTTATTATCCCGTTACGACATAATAGGAAGTATTAATACAATTTCACAGGATTTAATCGGTCAAAAACAAAAAAGGGATAGCAATAGGGGCTTTTTTTATTTACTTTATATACCTTTACCGTCGCAAATTTTATTTTTGTTAGGAAAAGTATATTTATGAATTATTCCATTCTTGATTTTCTCCAGTTAATCGGATCGCTGGGAGTGTTTCTCTTCGGAATGAAGATGATGAGCGAGGCCCTACAAAAGGTCGCGGGTGACAAGATGAGACACATACTGGCAGCCATGACTTCCAACCGGGTCAAAGGTGTCATCACCGGACTATTAATTACGACTATTATCCAGAGTTCCTCGGCGACTACCGTTATGGTTGTCAGTTTCGTGAACGCGGGACTATTAAACTTAGTAGGTTCCATAGGGGTCATTATGGGTGCCAACGTGGGAACCACCTTTACTGCCTGGTTAATCTCCATCCTCGGATTTAAGGTCAGTATGGTCAGCCTCTCCCTCCCTTTAATCGGACTTAGTCTGCCTTTACTCTTTTCAGCCAAACGGATTCGAAAAAGCTGGGGAGAGTTAATTATCGGATTCGGATTACTATTTATCGGGTTGGATTTCTTACAAAAATCGATGCCTAACATCCACGAAAACCCGGAGATTCTAAACTTTTTACACAATTACACGGATTTAGGATACGGTTCCTATATTCTATTTATGCTGATCGGAACGGCTTTAACCATCCTTATCCAATCCTCCTCGGCCACCATGGCTCTAACCCTGGTGATGTGCGCCAACGGCTGGATCGGCTTCGATATTGCCGCCTCCATGGTATTAGGCGAAAACATCGGAACGACTATTACCGCCAACCTGGCTGCCATGATAGCTAACACGACGGCCAAAAGAGCGGCTTTCGCCCATTTCCTGTTTAATGTATTCGGAGTCATCTGGGTCCTTGCCATCTTTCCTTTTTTCCTAAGATGGGTTGCGGGACTTAGCGAACACCTCGGGATCGGCGATCCTTTTACCAATATCGGATCTGTTCCCGTTGCCCTCTCTTTGTTTCACACCTGCTTCAATGTAGCTAACGTCGTTATTCTTATCGGTTTCACAAAAGTGATTGCCAGACTGGTTACCCGCATCATCAAATCGAAAGAGACGGCAGATGACGCATTTACCTTGAAACACATCAAAATCGGTTTACTCTCTACTCCGGATGCTTCTCTCTTCCAAGCGAAACAGGAGATCACCCACTATGGAAACAATACCTTGGATATGTACCGGCTCGTCGTGGAATGCTTACATACTCCGACGAAAGATTTCGAGAAAAAATTCAATAAGATCGATAAATTAGAAGATGAAAGTGATTTGGTGGAGGTCGAGATCGCCGATTACCTGACCAAGGTTTCGGAATCCAAGCTTTCTACCGAGAACTCCCAGCGTGTCCGGGCCATGTTCCGTATTGTTTCCGAGATAGAAAGCATTGCCGACTCTTCCTTGAATATAGCCAAAGCCATCGGGCGAAGAAACAGTCAAAACATCACTTTTCCGGATTTCATAGACGAGAAGTTACAACACATGCTCGATATCGTGGACGAAGCTTTGGTTGTTATGTGTGCTAATCTGGCTACGGAGTATAAGGAAGTAAAGGCCAAAAAAGCTTACGAAGTAGAACAAACTATCAATGATTACCGAACGATTTTACAACAGGAACACCTCACGGCAATCGAAGAGAAAAAATACGATTACGCTACAGGTATTATCTATAGCGACATTTTCTTCGAATGTGAAAAAATCGGGGATTATGCTATCAATGTAACCGAGGCAATAAAAGAGATCGGCGGAGATAATTGATTCGTATTTTTAATGATTTATAAATCATAATTCTTAAATAATATGGCACAAGAAGATGTATTTAAAAAATTGGTCGCACATTGTAAAGAATACGGGTATGTGTTTCCATCTTCCGAAATATACGATGGGTTAGGGGCTGTATACGACTACGGGCAATACGGTGTGGAGTTAAAAAACAACATAAAAAAATACTGGTGGGATTCTATGGTATTGCTACACGAGAACGTAGTAGGTTTGGATTCTGCCATTTTTATGCATCCGACCATATGGAAAGCTTCCGGGCATGTAGATGCCTTCAACGATCCTCTGATCGATAATAAAGATTCCAAAAAGAGATACCGGGCGGATGTATTAATCGAAGAGCATATTGCCAAGTACGAAGACAAGATCGAAAAAGACGTTGCCAAAGCCAGAAAAAGATTTGGAGAGAGTTTCGACGAGCATCTCTTCAGACAAACCAATCCGCAAGTATCGGAGACTCTCCGAAAAAAAGAGGAATTGACAGCAAGAATGTCTAAAGCCCTAAATGACAATGATCTGACAGAATTACGGCAAATCATCATTGACAATAAAATCGTATGTCCTATTTCAGGGACTTGTAACTGGACGGAAGTTCGTCAATTCAATCTGATGTTCTCTACCGAAATGGGTTCGACGGCAGAAGGGGCAAGTAAAATCTATCTTCGCCCGGAAACAGCCCAGGGGATATTTGTAAACTTTTTAAACGTACAAAAAACCGGAAGGATGAAAATACCTTTCGGTATTGCCCAGATCGGAAAAGCCTTCCGGAATGAAATCGTGGCACGGCAATTCATCTTCCGTATGCGGGAATTCGAACAAATGGAAATGCAGTTCTTTGTACGGCCGGGCTCCGAGTTAGAGTGGTTTAAAAAATGGAAAACAACCCGGATGAGCTGGCATCAATCATTGGGTTTCGGTGCAGAAAATTATCGTTTTCACGACCACGAGAAATTAGCCCATTACGCGAATGCAGCCACAGACATTGAATACCGTTTCCCCTTCGGCTTTAAAGAGGTGGAAGGGATTCATTCCCGTACCGATTTCGACTTAAAACGTCATCAGGAGTTTTCAGGCAAAAAGATACAATACTTCGACCCCGAATTAAATGAATCTTACGTTCCTTACGTGGTCGAAACCTCTATCGGAGTAGACCGGATGTTTTTACAAGTCCTTTCGGCCGCTTATCACGAAGAGGAGATCAGTAAAGAAGACGGTTCGAAAGATTCCAGGGTCGTCCTCAAATTACCGGCAGCCTTAGCACCTATAAAATTAGCCGTCATGCCATTAGTGAAGAAAGACGGTCTGCCGGAAAAAGCAGAGGAGATCATGAAACTTTTACGCTTAGATTTCAGGTGTCAATACGACGAAAAAGACTCTATCGGGAAACGTTACCGTCGGCAAGACGCCATCGGTACTCCGTTCTGTATTACCGTCGATCATCAAACATTAGAGGATAATGCCGTTACGATCCGTTATCGGGATACCATGGAACAGGAGCGGGTTGCCATCGACCGTCTCTTCGATATACTGAAAGCCAAAACAGATATAAAGCAATTATTAAATCAAATTACCTTGTAAATTTGTAAAAAACCATATACTGAAAATCGCTGTCTTATCGGATAGCGATTTTTTTGTCTCCATCCTCCGCCAAGGTTTATAAACGTCCTTTTTATAAAATACAAACAATTTGAGTCCTTTTATCTTTTTATATTACGGGCTTCGTTTCTTTTAACTCCCCCCCTCTCAACTTTCAATTTTTCACGTCGTATATAGCTCTATAATATTCTATTAGAAATTTATAATAACCTAATAATTGTAATGCTATGAGAAAATGGATTTTTCTATTGTTGATCGCCGTAATATGCGGTAGCTATTCCGAAACTCGCGCACAGGTCAACGTAACTTCCGTATCGGCCAAAAATGATGCGGATAACTTTTACAAAATGATGAAGGAAGCTTTTCCTCTCTCTTTCAATGATCCTGCCTCCCCGCGATTTGTTTTTTTCAATAAAAACAAAAATTTTGTTTTCGGTGTAGGCGGCTTCGTTCAGGTGCAAGGATTATATGATTTTAACGGAGTTCCCAACGATAACTATTTCACAACGAATTCCATCGCTCTTAAAGGACAACAAGCAGGCGGACGTTACGGCATTACAATAGGTCAATCCCGTCTATTTTTCAAGTTAGTCGGAGATACTGAGGTCGGTCGTTTAGTGACCTATATGGAAATGGAATTTGAAGGGGAGAACAACACTCCTATTTTAAGACAAGCTTTTATTAAATTCAAAGGATTTACGATCGGTAAAACCTGGAGTACTTTCTGCGATATCTCTGCAGGCCCCGCGACGATAGACGAAGAAGGTCCTTCGAGCGAAATCGCATTACGCCAACCTCAAATCCGTTATACCTACGATTTCACGCAAAACTTACAAGCTTCTTTAGCCATAGAGTACGTGGAACCCTCTTACACGGAGGCCAAATTCACAGAATATATTCATCAAAGAATTCCGGATATCCCTTTAACTGTAAAATACACATTCAAAGACGGCAGTCACTTACAGGCGGGAGGAATACTAAGAAACATGTACTATAAAAATACGGCAAAAGATAAAGACGAAATCGTAACCGGTTGGGGAGTTGCCTTAAGCGGTATCTGGCAATTGGCAAAAAATACCTCTTTCAACTTCCAGGGGGTTTACGGAAAAGGCATTTCCAACTACATTCAGGATCTTTCCGGCACAGGTCTGGATCTGGTTCCAAGTGAGACGGACGACTCCCGTTTAAAAGCATTCAACGCCTGGGGAGGCTTTGCCGGCTTCACCCATCAATGGAATGAGAAACTCTCCTCAAACATCATGTATAGTTATGCCAGGGTACTGGAACAATACGGAATGCCAAGCACATCATATAAATACGCTCAATATGCCGCAGCCAATTTATTTTGGGATTTTTCAGAGTATGGAAGTTGCGGTATAGAATACGTGTACGGACGTCGCAATGACTTCAACAAAGAGTATGGTAATGCAAACCGTATCAATACGATGATACAATACAGGTTCTAAAAATTACTGCTATTTTTATCAATAGGCCATTCCTGAAAAGCAAACAGTTATCGGGAATGGCCCTCTTGCAATAAACGGATAGCCTCCTTCTTATCCCTTTCCAACTGTTCCTTCAATTCATCCACCCCGTCAAATTTCTGTTCCCCGCGAAGCCGGGCTACAAAGTCTACTGTTAACACCTGACGGTATATATCTCGTGCAAAATCAAACAGATGAACCTCAAGAGAAGTTCTTCCGTCATTGCTGACGGTAGGACGAATCCCTATATTTAACATCCCGGGATAAACCTCTTCGCCGACTTTCACGCGCACGACGTATACTCCATTCGCCGGTAATAATTTCCGTTCATTATCTACCTGCAAATTAGCCGTGGGGAACCCTAATTTCCTCCCTAACCGGTGCCCTTCAATCACCTCCCCCGTAACGGAATAAGGATAACCCAAAAATAGATTCACCTGTCTGATGTCTCCAATGGCCAAGGCATTACGAATTTTCGTAGAACTTACGTTCACGTGTTCCGTCACAAACACTTTTTCCTGTTCCAGTAAAAAATGATATTTTCGAGACAGCTGCTGCAAATTTTCAAAATTCCCGGTTCGATCTTTTCCAAATCGATGATCATACCCCACCACCAGAGCTTTTATACCGATCCTACCGATTAAAATCAACTCTACGAATTCGGCATAAGACAGTTCGGACAACTCCCGGGTAAACTCAAGGATAATCAAGTGATCAATGCCACAACGCTCTAAAATAGAAATCTTCTCCGGTAAGGTCGTTAATATCCCCGGTTTCTTTTCCATGGGATAAAGAACCTCCCGCGGATGAGGTTCAAAACTTATGATCACAGACTCCCCTCCCATTTGCCGGGCTTTTTCTTTCAAATGCTCGATCACACTTAAATGCCCTAAATGCACCCCATCAAAACTACCGATCGTGAGAACCGGACGATTTATTTCTATATTTTCAACACCGTAATGAACCTTCATGATCAACCCTTAATTACTTAGAATCCTTACCACAAAAGTAATACAAAAAATAGTAAAGAAGCTGTCCGGATTCATTTATCGAACAGCTTCTTTCACTTTTATATCAAAAAAAATAACAGCATCAACCGCACTTAGAGGATCCGCAAACCTTGCAGATCAGGCATCCTTCTTGATAAACAATCGATTTCGAACCGCAATTTTCGCAAACAGACCCTGTAGCCTCCGTTCCATCCGGAATAAATTTCCTCAATGCGCGTTCCACTCCGTTTTTCCAAGTATTGATATTTTCATTATCAAACTCCATGGCAGCTACTAACTCCACGATCTGAGTGATAGGCATTCCGTAACGCAAAACGCCGGAGATCAGTTTAGCATAGTTCCAATACTCTTTGTTAAATTTATAGGATAATCCTTCCACTGTTGTTTTAAACCCCCGTTTATTGGAAAACTGGAAGTCGTAACGGCTATTTCCATCCTCATCCACATTTTTCACGATCTTACCGTCCGTCACAGCTTTCGGCAGCATGATTCCCTCTTCGTCGTCGGCAATACCCGTAAAGATCTCATAGGGTTTTCCCTCGTACAATCCGATAAAAGCAATCCATTTTTCTTTATTATTCTGGAAACGAACGATTTCTGCATCCAACTCTTTCGGACGCTTCGAAGGCATACTTCCGGTCTCCTGCTTTTTCTCTTTATTGGCTACCAACACGCCCGAACGAGAACCGTCCCGGTAAACCGTACATCCCTTACACCCACTTTTCCATGCCTCAATGTAAAGTTGACCTACCAACTCTTCCGTCACATCAGCCGGTAAGTTTACGGTTACACTGATCGAATGGTCCACCCACTTCTGGACACGTCCCTGCATCCGGACCTTGGCGACCCAGTCAATATCATTGGAGGTTGCCCTGTAATAAGGAGATTCAGCCACCATGGCATCAATCTCTTCGTTGGTATAACGTTTATGAATATCATACCCGTTTTTCTCCATCCAAACCATAAATTTATGGTGGAACACGATAAACTCTTCGAAACAATCTCCCGTTTCATCCGTGAAATCGATGTGTACATCCTTATCGTTAGGATTCACTTTCCTTCTCCGTTTATATACCGGCAAAAAAACCGGTTCGATTCCGGAGGTGGTTTGTGTCATCAGACTGGTCGTTCCCGTGGGAGCAATCGTGAGACAGGCAATATTCCGCCGACCGTATTTTAGCATCTCTTCATACATCTCGGGAGCAGCCTCCTTCAAACGCAAGATAAACGGATTATTTTTCTCTCTTTCGGCATCAAAAATCTTAAAAGCACCTCTCTCGCGAGCCATATCGACAGAAGAACCGTACGCCGCAATCGCTAATCTTTTATGCACATCCACGGAGAAATCAATAGCCTCATCGCTTCCGTAACGTAGTCCCAATGCCGCCAACATATCTCCTTCCGCCGTAATGCCTACTCCGGTACGTCTTCCCTCTTTCGCTTTCTGTTTAATTTTATGCCATAACCGAACTTCAACACCTTTCACCTCTTCCTCCTCCGGATCGCTGTCGATCTTATCCAGGATAGCATCTATTTTCTCCAATTCCAGATCGATAATATCGTCCATGATACGCTGAGCGATTCCCACGTGTTTGTCAAACAGCTCATAGTCAAACGAAGCGTCCGGAGTAAAAGGATCTTTTACGTATGAATAGAGATTAATCGCCAACAACCGACAAGAGTCATAAGGACATAACGGTATCTCACCGCAAGGATTCGTGGAAACGGTACGATAACCCAGTTCGGCATAACAATCGGGTACACTCTCCCGAATAATCGTATCCCAGAATAAAATACCCGGTTCAGCCGACTTCCAGGCGTTATAGACGATTTTATTCCATAATTTAACAGCACTGATCTGTTTTATATTTTTCGGGTGTTCGGAGTAAACCGGATATTTTTGAACATACTCCCGCTCTTCTACGACAGCCTGCATAAATTCATCGTCAATCTTCACGGAAATATTGGCTCCGGTCACTTTACCTTCCGTCATTTTAGCGTCTATAAAACTTTCCGAATCCGGATGATTGATAGATACACTCAACATCAAAGCCCCCCGACGGCCGTCTTGTGCCACCTCCCGGGTCGAGTTGGAATAACGCTCCATAAAAGGAACGATTCCGGTTGAAGTTAAAGCCGAATTTTTAACCGGCGATCCCTTCGGGCGGATATGAGACAAATCGTGTCCTACTCCTCCCCTTCGTTTCATCAGTTGTACCTGTTCCTGATCAATCTTCATGACTCCTCCATAAGAATCGGAAGGACCTTCATTCCCGATAACGAAGCAATTGGATAAAGAGGCAATCTGAAACTCATTACCAATACCTGTCATCGGTCCGCCTTGAGGTACAATGTACTTGAAATCTTTCAACACCTCAAAGATTTCTTCCTCGCTTAACGGATTCGAATATCTTCTTTCTATTCGGGCTATTTCAGATGCCAACCGACGATGCATATCGTTCGGATTCAACTCGAAGATATTCCCATAAGAGTCTTTTAAAGCGTATTTGCTAACCCAGACCCTCGCTGCCAATTCATCTCCCTTAAAATAATCAAGAGAGCTCGAGTAAGCTTCTTCCTGCGTATAAACCTTTTTCTGTTCCACGGTTTCCTTTTGCTTTTTAATCAGAGTAGTCGTTTTTTCCATTTTATATAATAAGTCTTTTTTTATATTCACTTCCGATCAAACAAAACTAAATAAAAAAAACTTCTTGGAAAAATATTTTTACTAACATCAATAAAAAGTTTTCCATAATATTAATATACAACACTGAATATCAATAATATGATATTTTATAAAATGTGGAAAAAATTTCCAAAATATAAATTCATTATAAACTACAGATAATTTTACAATAAACCTATCATGCAAACGTTAAGATCCAATATTCGACAAATGAAACGTAGAATGGAACAATCGCTTCGAAAAAATTAGTATAATTCTTTAATCTCTTCCGGTATTTCCACTCGAAGAAGTTGTTCGTTTTCCGAAATTTCTTTCACGTATCTTTCGGAAAGCGGAAGTAAAATCTCTTTCGAGAAGATTCGAATAGACAAGAGCATATTACCGGAATAATTGGCCACATCGACCACTTCGCCGGATTCCCGCGTAAGTATATCCTGAACGGAGAATCCTATTAATTCGGAAAGTTCAAAAGGTAAATCTTCCTCCTCTTCCTCCCCCACTAAATCTTTATCCATCAAAAGCTCTTTCCCGGTCAGACGATCGGCCTGAGCCTTTGAATCGACATAATCAAATTTGATGATATAGGACGAATGATTTCTCTTCATCAATCCGTCTTTGGCTATAAAAAAGGGAACCGGTGCTCCTTCCAAAAGAATAAACACCGGTTCTTCCTTGTATTGTTCGAGAAGATCGTTATCAGAATAAACAACAACAGCACCTTGCAAACTATGCGTTTTGCCAACCTCACCAATCTTTATACAATCTTCCTTTTTGATCATCGCAAACCTTATTCTGCAGCGGGAGTTTCAGTCTCTGCCTGCGTCTCTGCAGCTTCCGCAGCCTCAGTAGCAGCCGTTTCGACCTCTGCTCTGGCAGCGGCTTCAGCCTCTGCTTTGGCAGCAGCAATCTCAGCTTGTTTTTTAGCGATCAACTCTGCCCGAGCTTCTTTTACTTTAGCTTCAGCTTCTACACGTGCCTTGTAAGCACTTTCTGACTCGTCGGCCAAACGATTGATCTTGGATTGGATCTTGGCTACTTTCTCTTTCTTCCATGCTTCGAACTTCGCTTCGGCAACAGCCTCATCGAAAGCACCTTTTTTCACTCCTTCCAACAAGTGTTTTTTCAACAAAACTCCTTCATAAGAAAGAATACTTCTCACCGTATCTGTCGGTTGAGCTCCTACATTCATCCAATATAACGCTCTCTCGAAATTCAAATCGATCGTAGCGGGATTGGTCATCGGATTATAGGAACCGATTCTTTCGATGTATTTTCCGTCACGCGGAGCTCTACTGTCTGCTATCACTACATGATAGAATGGTCTGCCTTTACGACCGTGTCTTGCTAATCTAATTTTAGTTGCCATTTAGTCAAATTTAAATAATTGAATTACTGCCTATTCTCGATAGGCGGTGCAAATATAGTCATTTAATCGAAGTAAAAAAATTAAATTCAAACACAAATGCTATTTTTACTTTCCCGGCCCGACACCTCTCTTTCCCCTCTCCCCCCGCCCCCGAAGGCAGCCTATTCAGAAGCCATTTTTCTATCGTGGATTTTTATCGTTTTCAATCAAATTTCCTTTACGCGATTAAATTGATAACGAATCGCTGAATCCATATACATTTCTTGTCTCATATAGCATAGGAACGTACTTCATAAAAACAAAAGAGACTGCCGATGACGAGCAATCTCTATTCATGTATCGAATATCCTCCATGATAATTAAATATCTTCAAATTCAGGCAACACCAAGGAGAGCCATTTATCCAAACGGGGTTCGGTCTTTTCGGATTCGTAATCTTCATCCAAAGGCAAGCCCACAAAAAGATTATCCACAATTGCTGCCGAACCGCTGAAAACATACCCGTCCGTTGAAGTTTTTCCGACCAATTCAGCCCCTAATTGGGTTACCAACTCGGCCATGTACCCCATGCCGTCTACAAAATTAGCAGGATAGGTTACGTGATCTCCCAAACCGACCAAGGCCACCCGGCGGTCACGTAAAGAAAGCTTCCGCATGGCCGGAAAAAATTTGGCCCACTGGTCCCGTTGTTCCCGTTCCCAAGTACTGCGCCCCAAAGAAGAACACACGATGATGATGTTCTTGTAATCCAACAACCTCGTCGCTGGAATCTCCGAAATATAAAACATCTCCACCCGCTTAGCACCTATTTTTCGCTTTAAGATCTTAGCGACACGGTGTACACTTCCTCCTGTCGGGGCATAAAATATCCCTAACCACTTCAAATCGGAAACCCGTTCTTCCAACAGATAATTGCCTTCCAAATCCGCTGTTAAACGTAAAGCCTCATTTTCTTTCTGTGTGCTTTTTTGCTTACTGCTTTTTCCTGTATCTTTTCTTTCCATATCTTTTTGTTTAAGTAAATGCTTTGTTCCTTAAACTATACGATGGAAAATATGAAAGGTTTAACAGGACTTTACTTTTTATGCGTCGCTATGGCCAACAGAACCCCTAAGGCGACACCCAACAAAGCAGCAAAAAGCACGCGCATGTCTCCCGGCAACAAAAAAGTTATGGTATGAGCGGGATACCAGAAAAAGGGTATCGTCTTTTTAAACACAAAATTCCATTGTACCCGCCAATTTAAATTGGCCATGATCTCTCCCATGGGAATGGGAGTAAAAAATCCGCGTAAAGTTCCTCCGTTATTGATAATATGAGTATCCGTTATTTTGTGCAGAGTCATAAACACAGGAGCAAAAATAGTATTCATTGCCACGGATATGCAAAAAGCCACAAACACCTTTGGCCACGAGAGAGAAGCACCCATAACGCTCATCGCATCGGTCATTCCCATCGTCGTCAGAAAAGCAGGCACACCATTGGCAAATATCGTCATCGCCATACTTATACCCATACCCAATATACCCCATACAAAAGCCCGAGGCAATATCCCGAAACCTTTTCGATTATACACGCCTGCGCTGATCCTCAATCCTATACACTCTCCTAAAGTCGATAAAATCGCAAACTTCAGAAAACTCATGATCATACCATGCTCCGCATTGAACGTCTTATAAAAAGAGTATACGTCTTCCGATACGAAAAAGGGAAGTAAACAAATGACCACGCACCCTATAAAAATAATGTCTTTCTTTTTCATTTTACTCCATAATGGTTTCGTACCCACCAAACAAAACCCTATATAAATTATATTCAGTTATTAAGATCAATCCGCTCTCTTTTCTCTCACGGAGTCGGAAGAGCTCTCTTTTTCCAAAAAAGGGCAGCCCCCCTTCCGAATGCCCGGCCAACGCAACCAAAACTTAGGAGTACCGCCATAAGCAATACTCCTAATACGATGATCATTCTCTTTTCCTGTCCTGTAAATTTTACCAGGCTTCAAAAAGAACTTACTTTTCGATCCGGATACGGGCATCCACGGCCACAACCCCTTCTTTATTCCCTAACAACGGATTCAGGTCCATCTCAAAAATTTCGGGTGCCACTTTAACCAATGCAGATATCCGCATAACCGTTTCGGCAAATTTATCTTCATTTACCGGCTCTTGTCCACGGACACCCTGAATAATCTTATAGGATTTCAAACCCTGTATCATAGTCTGTGCTTCCTTCTTCGAGATAGGAGCCAATCCGGCATTCACATCTTTCAATACTTCAATAAAAATACCACCCAAACCGCAAAGCACCATATGGCCGAATTTATCGTCGCGTTTGGCACCGATAAACACCTCCGTCCCGCGCAATTGTTGGGCAAGCATGATCGCATAGGTATCCTTAATCTGCATCATCCGCTTAAATTCACGTCGAACGGTCTCTTCGTCTTTCACGTTAAGCACCACTCCTCCCACGTCGGATTTATGTACCGGACCTACAACCTTCATTACCAAGGGGAATCCGATCTCTTTGGCCAGTTTCACAATCTCCTCTTCTTTATCGGAAACACCCTCCTTCGCGCGGGCAACACCTGCCGCATCCAACAATCGATGTATATCTTCAGGGGCCAAATAGCCATTGGAAGCCCGATCAACGACCTCCCGAATCTTCTTCACGTCCATATCAGGCATCTCAAAATGCTCAGGCTGAGGAGCAGGCGTCTTCATGATCTTACATAACGCGTTTCCGAAAAGAACCTCGTCCGGAAAATAGACCCGCCCTTTGGCCACGAAAGCATCTATCTCGTCTTTCACGATCTTGGAAGAAGGGAAGATGGGGAATATCGGCTTTTTGCTACTCTTCATTTTCTCGTTCAGCACATCGTATACATCGAAAACAGGAAATAATCCCGGACTTCCGAAAATAACAGCCATCCCGTCAACCTGATCGAAATCGCAATCACAAGCGTCCAGAATATACCCTAATTGTTCGGCCGTACCTGTCGCCAGAAAATCGATCGGATTTCCTACCGATGAGCCCGGGAACAATTTCGCCAACAGTTCCCGTGCCTTTTCGCCCTCGATACGCGGAACATCCATACCCCCATTAGAAAGTGCATCCGTTAACATCACGGCCGGTCCCCCGGCATGCGTTACGACCGCCATATTTTTCCCTTTTAACTCAGGATGCATAAATATTCCGGCAACCGTCATCAACTCATCCCTACCGTTACAACGCACGATACCGGCCTTCTTAAATAAAGCCTCTACGGCAACATCAGGACTGGCCATAGCACCGGTATGAGAAGAAGCGGCACGGCTTCCGGCAGCAGACCCGCCGGATTTAATAGCCGCAATACGACATCCTTTCCGAATCAATGAAGAAGCATGTTTCAACAATTTCTCAGGTTTATCAATGCTCTCCACGTACAGTAATTTGACCCGCGAGCTGGTCTGCGGGTCAAAAGATTCGTCCATATATTCTAAAATCTCCTCTATACCCATTTGAGCGGAATTACCCACAGAATAGGTACTATTAAATTTAATACCTTTCTGCATTCCCGTATCCATAATAAACAAAGCCGTTGCCCCTGAACCGGAAATCAAATCTACCCCTCGAGGATCCAATTTAGGAATCGGTTGGGTGAAAACTCCACTATAATGATTCGTCAATACACCGATACAATTCGGCCCGATCAACGCACCCCCCACGGAATCGATGGTATCAACAATCTGTTTTTCCAATTTCGCTCCCTCTTCGTTCTCTTCATGAAAACCGGCGGACAAAATGATAAAAGCCCGGGTATTTTTCTGTTTTGCCAATACTTCTACGGCAGCAGGACAATATTTGGCGGCAATAGCCAAAATCGCACAATCCACCACAGGAAGATCCCTCACATCCTTATAAGATTTAACCCCCTGTACTTCATCCATTTTAGGATTTACCACATAAAGCTCTCCTTTGAAGTTTCCATCCTGTAGATTTCTCAAGACAGCGCCTCCCGGTTTATGAATATCATCCGATCCGCCGACAACAACGATGCTTTTCGGATCTATTAATTGTTTTGTTACCATAAAAATAGTGCTATTTATCTTTAAAACCGAATGGATGATTCTTTAAGGATCATCCATTCGAATCTATTACAATTTTTAGATATGATTAAAAAATGTCAGAAACTCCCGAGCCTTCAATACCATATTCTTTGATCCGGTATACAAAGGCACTCTTTGATGTATGGCTTCCGGCTGAATTTCCAATATCCTTCTTTCACCGTCTATCGCCATTCCTCCCGACTGTTCCGCGATAAAAGCAATCGGGTTACACTCGTACAACAGTCTTAATTTCCCCGTCGGATGAGAACTCGTTTGCGGGTACAAGAAAATGCCTCCCTTCAACATATTTCTATGAAAATCAGCTACTAAAGAACCGATATAACGGGAGGTATACGGACGTTTCGTCGCATCGTCTTTTTCCTGACAATATTTGATAAATTTCTTCACTCCGACTGGAAAATTCACGTAGTTCCCTTCATTGATAGAATAAATTTTCCCGCTTTCCGGTGTTTGCATATTCGGATGAGACAAACAAAACTCCCCGATAGAAGTATCCAGCGTGAAACCGTTCACTCCATTTCCGGAACTATACACCATCATGGTTGAAGATCCGTAAATAACATAACCGGCCGCAATCTGTTCCGTTCCCGGTTGCAAGAAATCCTCAATCATAGGAGGTTCTCCTAAAGGAGATTTCCTTTTGTAAATAGAAAAAATAGTCCCTACCGACACATTTACATCGATATTGGAAGAACCGTCCAAAGGGTCCATACAGATAATGTATTTGGCATCCCGGCATAATCCCTCTTCAAAAATAACGATATCCTGATTCTCTTCCGTTGCTACACCACAGCACTCACCACTTGCACGCAATTCATCCATAAAGGTCGTATCGGCATATACATCCAGCTTCTGCTGATCCTCCCCCTGCACATTCATACTACCGACCTTTCCCAGAATATCCACTAATCCGGCTTTATTTACTTCTCTATGTACTTTTTTTGCAGCAATTCCTATATGGTGCAAAAGTCTTGAAAATTCACCGGTAGCCCCGGGTATTTCGGCCTGTCTTTCAACGATAAATTGATTTAAAGTTGTAACTTTATGCATTATCATGGTTCTGTGTTTTTAATTTTCTGCAAATATAGGTTATAATCTTTAATTTAAAAAGTTTACCCAGTTTATTGCCTATTTTATTATTTTTGTCTCGAACTAATTTTTTGATGAATGAAAATATTCAAATTCGGTGGTGCTTCCGTAAAAGATGCAGAAGGAGTCCGGAACTTAGCTTCCATTATACAAGAACAAAGGGAAAATTTGATTGTGGTCGTATCGGCGATGGGAAAAACGACAAATCACCTGGAAGTTTTGTGCAATGCCTATTTTCACAAAGATCCACAACTATGGGTTGTTTTGAATGAGTTGAAAAAATACCATCAGGAGATCGTCAATCAACTATTCCCGATAGATGATCCGGTATACAGGCACATGGAAAAATGGTTCAATGCTCTTCAAAACATGTTATCCGAAGAATCCTCCCTATGTTACGACTACGAGTACGACCGGATCATCTGTTTCGGAGAGCTTCTTTCCACTACTATCGTTTCCGATTATTTACAAACGGCAGGATTAAAAAATCAATTCATTGACATTCGGAAAGTCCTAAAATCGGATCAAAATTACCGGAATGCCAATATCGATTTAACACTTTCGGAAAAGTTCTGTAAAGAAACTTTCACCTTTTCGGCAACTTCCCTATACGTAACCCAAGGATTTATCGCCGGAACAAAAATCAATCAAACGACGACCTTGGGACGGGAAGGATCCGATTACACGGCCGCTTTATTAGCCAATCTTCTGGATGCGGAAGATGTCACCATCTGGAAAGACGTTCCAGGCGTCATGAACGCGGACCCGAAAGAGTACGCGCAAGCCGAAGTCATACATCGGATGTCTTACAAAGAGGCTATCGAACTATCCCACTTCGGGGCAAAAGTAATTCATCCCAAGACCATTAAACCCATACAAAACAAGCAGATACCCCTCTACGTGAAATCTTTTCTGTTCCCGGGTACAGAAGGAACCGTTATTCAAGAACTGGAAGAACGGCTGAGCCTTCCGCCTATATACATCAACAAAGAGAATCAGCTCTTACTGACTCTTACACCACGAGATTTCTCCTTCATTGCCGAAGAGAAATTAAGTCAGATTTTCGGGATCCTGGCAAAATACAAATTAAAGCTGAACCTGATGCAAAATTCGGCCATCAGCTTCTCGTTCTGCATCGATAACCACGAGGCGATCCTTACCGATTTTATCAAAGAACTGCAAAAAGAGTACGAGGTATTGTACAATCGGGACGTAAAACTGATTACCATTCGACATTACACAGAAAATTGCATACAGGAAATCATCGGTCGGCAGCCCATCCTGGTTGAACAGCGAAGCCGCATCACGGCACAATTTGTCTTACACAATTAAAATCAAAAACATCATGACAAGTGTTCTCAACAAAATCAATACAAAAGTACAGACTTATCTATGCATCTGCCTGATCGGTATCGTTTTTGCTTTTAATTACGGAAAAATTTTCGATTACAAACCGGACCTAAACGGAGATAACGTCTATTACTACGCCTTGGGGAAAGCACTTGCCGAAGGAAAAGGATATACCAACATTATGGGTTTTGAAGAAAGTCCGCATACCCACTTCCCTCCCGGTTATCCGTTGTTCACGGCTACCGTGTTATCCGTTTTTCACTCTTATGTTTCTTTAAAGATGGCTAACGGAGTTCTCTTTTTCTTCGCCATTTTATTCCTATTTCTATTCATACGGAAAATATCCGACTCCATCCTTCTGGCATTGGGAACCTGCTTACTTTGCTGTATGCAACCCGAACTCCTACGCTATTCGACCATCGTCATGAGCGAAATGCTATTTACCAGCCTGTCGATAGCCGCCCTGTACCTGCTCAGTTTGGTTCATACCGATAATCTCTTCGGAGGAGAAAGGCCCAAATCCCAAATCCTGTTATTTATCCTGCTGATCGTATGTTTGAACTATATCTATTTTGTCAGAACGATGGGAGCTTCTATCATTCTGGCATTCATGATCTATTTCACGATTATTTGCATTCAACGCACCATTACCTATATCCGCGAAAAACGACAAGACGAAAATCCCTATCTGACAAAAACAAACAAACGACGCGTAATAAGCAACGTATTGATTCTTCTTATTTTAGTCGGGTCTTTCTCTTGTTCCAAAATCGGATGGGACATACGCAACCGAAGTCACGGGGTCGTACATAGCGATTACCTCAATGATTTCAGGAAAAAGCCCAAAGGTGAACAGATGACGACATTCTCCGATTGGGCCACCAGGATTCAAAACAACATAACCAGTTATTCCGTGAAATGGATTCCTTCCGCCATCTGGCCATTTGATTACGACCGTCAAACAACGAACTCCATGGGATGGGTCCGGGGTTTTTGTGTCATCGCTTTAATTATTTTCGGATTAAGCCGATTGAAAAAATACAGGTTACTATTATCCCTCTATTTAGGAATTACCATGGCGGTTCTACTTTTCTGGCCGGAACAGTATGCCGGACACCGTTATATGATCGGAATCATCCCTTTATTGATTTTTCTTTTTCTCAACGGATGTATCTCTTTTGTCGCCTATCTTTTATCATCCTACCCTAATTTCAAGTACAAATACAGGGAATTCATCCCGACAGGAGCACTCGTCCTGTTCATCGTATTTTTTATGTTTCCAAAATATTCTCAAGCATTGGAAACACAACGGAAACTGGCTACCTTTAAAGTCTGGAACGAACGGATTGCCCCGGAAGCCTTCATCGAATACGTATATGCCATTCAATGGTGTAAAAAGAACTTACCGGAAGAGGCTCGTATTGCTTGTCGGAAACCGGAACTCTTCTATCTGTTTTCATCCGGAAGAAAAGCGGTTTCCTTCCCTCAGTACGGAAAACCCGAAGTTATTTTCAATAACTTTAAAAAAGAGGGCATCACTCACGTGATTATAGACAGATGGTTCCGTCACGGCTATGTCACGATCTATCCACTTGCGGCAAAATATTACCCGGAATACTTCCGACCGATCGTTCAATTCGGGAAAAATACGGATAAGCAATTACCCACATTATTATTCGAATTTCAACCGGAAGGAGTAGCTCCCGTTGACGAAAACGCTCAAAAATAGAAGAATAGTATTCTATCAAATCCCATTTTTATACAAGAAAGAGAGAAAAGTCTGTTTTTCTTTCCTAAGAAAATGATATATTTGCAACTTGATTTTTCAGATGCGAACAATAACTATAAAAATCAGTGACCAAAATGGACAAAAAATTCCATGAATATAAAAGTTTGGATCTCTCCCGGATCAATCAGGAAGTACTGAAGGAGTGGGAAGAAAACAAAACATTTGAGGAAAGTCTGAAAACCCGCGAAGGAAATCCCTCTTTCGTTTTTTACGAAGGGCCTCCTTCCGCCAACGGCATGCCTGGCATTCACCATGTAATGGCGAGAACGATCAAGGATGTAGTCTGCCGTTACAAAACCTTACAGGGCTTTTACGTGGAGCGTAAAGCCGGATGGGATACCCACGGTTTACCCGTCGAATTGGGCGTCGAGAAAAAGCTCGGCATCACTAAAGAAAACATCGGCAAAACGATCTCCGTGGCAGACTATAACAAAGCTTGCCGGGAAGACGTGATGAAATATACCCGCGAATGGGAAGATTTGACCCAAAAGATGGGGTACTGGGTAGATATGCACAACCCGTATATCACCTATGATAACCGCTATATCGAAACTTTATGGTATCTATTGAAGCAATTGTATGAAAAAGGATTGCTCTATAAAGGATACACGATCCAGCCCTACTCTCCGGCCGCTGGAACAGGGTTAAGCACGCATGAATTAAATCAGCCCGGTTGTTACCGCGACGTTAAGGATACCACCTGTGTCGCCCAGTTTAAGGTCGTTCGCGATGCGAAATCCGAAAAACTATTCGCTCATAGTGATCAGGTCTATTTCCTTGCCTGGACGACAACTCCATGGACATTACCTTCAAACACGGCCTTGGCTGTCGGACCAAATATAACTTATCTTGAAATAAAAACATACAACCCGTATACTTTCCAGCCGATCACGGTCATAATAGCCGAAGAGCGGTTCAACAGCTTTTTTAATAAAAAAGCGGAATCTATCGCTTTGGAAGAGTATAAAGAAGGTGACAAATTAATTCCTTACCGAATCGTAAACCGATTTAAGGGACCGGATTTGGAAGGAATACGTTACGAACAATTAATACCGTGGATGAAGCCGTTAGGAGACGCTTTCCGGGTTATTCTGGGGGATTACGTGACGACCGAAGACGGCACGGGGATAGTACATATCGCCCCTACTTTCGGTGCCGATGACGACCGGGTAGCTAAAATTTCCGGCATCTCTCCAATGTTGCTCATAGACAAAGAGGGAAACAGACAACCCATGGTAGACAAACAGGGGAAACTTTTTCTCCTTGACGAAATAGATCCTGACTTTATCAAAAATAACATTGATGTTACATCATACAGCAATTACGCCGGACGTTTTGTAAAAAATGCCTATGATCCCAATCTTTCGGAAGACGATACCACATTAGACATCGATCTATCCGTCATGCTCAAACGGGAGAACAAAGCATTTAAAGTTGAAAAGCACGAGCATAATTATCCGCACTGCTGGCGTACGGATAAACCGGTACTCTACTATCCTTTGGATTCATGGTTTATCAAAACGACAGCTGTAAAAGAACGGATGATCGAATTGAATAAAACCATCAATTGGAAACCCGCCAGCACAGGAGAAGGAAGATTCGGGAAATGGTTGGAGAACCTCGTAGACTGGAATTTATCCAGATCTCGTTATTGGGGAACTCCCCTTCCCATATGGATTAGCGAAGACGGAACAGAGCAGATATGCATCGGCTCCGTGAAAGAGTTAATAGAGGAGATCGAACGCGCTATCCAAGCCGGTTTTATGAAAGAAAATCCATTTAAGGATTTTATTCCCGGTGATTACTCCGATGCTAATTACGATAAAATTGATCTTCATCGTCCTTACGTAGATGAGATTATACTGGTTTCTCCGACAGGACAACGAATGTTCCGGGAAAAAGACCTGATCGACGTCTGGTTTGATTCCGGAGCCATGCCTTATGCCCAATTGCATTACCCTTTTGAAAATCGGGAGGCCATCGATAACCGCTATCGGTTTCCGGCAGATTTTATTGCCGAAGGGGTAGATCAAACGCGGGGCTGGTTTTTCACATTACATGCCATTGCCACGATGGTATTTGACTCCGTGGCCTTTAAGAATATCATTTCAAACGGACTGGTACTGGATGCCAAGGGCAACAAGATGTCCAAACGTTTGGGCAACGCAGTCGACCCGTTCGCAACCATTGAAAAACAGGGATCAGATGCTTTACGTTGGTATATGATCACCAACTCCCAGCCGTGGGATAATCTGAAATTCGATATTACCGGAGTAGAGGAAGTGAAACGGAAATTCTTCGGGACTTTATACAACACGTACAGCTTTTTTGCCTTGTACGCCAACATTGATGAATTCACTTACGCGGAAACGGATATAGATCTTAACGAACGTCCCGAAATCGATCGCTGGATTTTATCTCTATTGAACACGTTAATCCAGGAGGTGACGGAGGCATACGAGAAATACGAGCCGACGCGAGCCGGACGGGCCATACAGGATTTTGTGATTGAAAATCTTTCCAATTGGTATGTCCGTTTATCCCGGAAACGCTATTGGGGAGGCGATTATACGAAAGATAAGATTTCCGCTTACCAGACGCTTTATACCTGTCTCGAAACGGTAGCCTTGCTGTCGGCCCCGATAGCTCCATTTTACATGGACCGTCTTTTTGCCGATCTGAATCAAGCTACAGGCCGTTATCAAACGAACGTACATTTGGCAACCTTCCCGATCGCTGATCCGAGTATGATCGACAAACAACTGGAAGAGCGAATGGAGATGGCACAGCAAATTTCCTCCATGGTCTTGGGTTTAAGAAGAAAAGTCCAAATCCGGGTAAGACAACCGTTAGGTAAATTATTGATTCCCATCTTAAATGGAGAGATGACAACCCAGCTGGAGGCCGTAAAAAATATCATACTCTCGGAAGTGAACGTAAAAGAGATCGAATACATCACGGATACGGCCGGTATCTTAATCAAGAAAATCAAACCGAATTTTAAAACCCTGGGACCGAAATACGGGAAGTACATGAAACAAATTTCGGCTTTAGTAGGGGCCATGACACAAAGTGACATCTACAATTTCGAAAAACAGGGCTCTTTTTCTTTACAAGTGGGAGAAACAGCCGTTGAATTAACATTGGAAGATGTAGAAATTCTTTCAGAAGATATTCCGGGATGGTTAGTAGCCAACGAGGGTCGTCTGACTGTTGCTTTGGACGTAAATCTGACGCAAGAGCTGAAGGAAGAGGGAATTGCCCGCGAACTGATCAACCGGATTCAAAACCTCCGGAAAGACAGTAATTTTAATGTAACAGACAAAATCGACTTGCAAATCGGGAAACACGAACAAATCAACGATGCCGTATTGCATTTCAAAGATTATATTTCCAGTCAGGTACTGGCAGAAAACATAACATTAACGGAATCAGCCGGAGAAGACGTTCAGGCAATCGAAATTGACGATATCCGTACATTCATAAAAATTCAACGGATGTAACCTCTCGCTCGTAAATAGAGTAAAAGTGGATATTTTACCGCAATGGAGAGCCATCAGGGAATTTTTTATTAACTTAGACAAAAACTTTATTACTATGTCAGAAAAGACAAGATATTCGGATGAAGAGTTACAGGAATTTAAAGAATTAATTCTCGAGAAACTCGAAAAGGCTAAAAAAGATTACGACGTTCTAAAGGCCGTAATCTCTGGCAGCGATGGAAACGATATAGCCGATACCTCTCCGACCTTCAAGGTTTTGGAAGAAGGGGCCTCCGTACTCTCCAAGGAGGAAGCCGGGCGTTTAGCTCAAAGACAAGCAAAATTTATTGCTCATCTGGAGGCTGCATTGGTACGCATAGAAAATAAAACTTACGGTATCTGCCGGGTAACAGGAAAGTTGATTTCAAAGGAAAGATTACGCGCTGTTCCTCATGCGACACTTAGTATGGATGCGAAAATGGGACAAGACTCCTAAGCACACCGGAAATTCATATTGAAAAATAAAAAGTGAAGGGACCTGGTTTCTTCACTTGGTTTTTTCAATTTCAATATCAAATTCAAATGAAAAAATGACAAGTCAGAAGAAATTAATACTGTTTATTATCCTATTGCTGATCATCGATCAAGTTGTCAAAATCTGGGTTAAAACACATATGCAGCTCGGTGACTCGTTCAACGTTTTCGGAAACTGGTTCAAGATTCTTTTCGTCGAGAACAATGGGATGGCTTTCGGAATGGAGTTGGGAGGAGGTAAATGGGGAAAAACCGTATTAAGTATCTTTCGTATCGTTGCCGTAATCGGTATCGGTTGGTATATTCGTCATCTAATGAAACAAAAAGCCCCTCAAGGGGTCGTTTTTTCTTTTGCTTTGATCTTTTGCGGAGCCATAGGCAACATCATCGACAGCATGTTTTACGGTATGATCTTTAATGAAAGTTTTTCCCAAGTGGCAACCCTTTTCCCGAGCGAAGGAGGCTACTCCTCTTTCCTGCACGGACGAGTGGTAGACATGTTGTACTTCCCTCTGTATCGCGGTTGGTTACCCGAGTGGATTCCCTTCTGGGGCAACACCTATTTTGAATTTTTCCGCCCGGTTTTCAATCTGGCCGATTCTTACATTACGATCGGCGTACTTATATTAATTATTTTTTACCGCAAATTTTTCTCGACGAAATAAGAAACGGCTTGAATAAAACCGGTTAAAACAGAGCGTTAAGATCAGGCATTCAATCTCTTCAGGGGATTTTCACGGAAAATATTCATTTTCATTTTTCAACTTTCAATTGTTTTACGTAAGTTTGCAGCCTAAATTCAGAGTGAACCGCTTGAGAAAGCGATAATTCTGTGCCTCAAGGCCAGAGATAAAGGAATCATCTATGATTGAAAATTTAGTAATAGTGGAGTCTCCGGCGAAAGCCAAGACCATCGAACGTTTTTTAGGAAATAATTATATAGTAAAATCCAGTTTCGGCCACATTCGAGATTTGGAAAAAAAAGATTTAGGTATCGATATTGAAAACAATTTTCAGCCTAAATACGAGATATCCGCAGACAAAAAAGCTATTGTTAAAGAATTAAAGCAATTAGCAAAAGAAGCCAAAACTGTATGGTTAGCTTCCGATGAGGACCGGGAAGGAGAAGCCATCGCCTGGCATTTGTTTGAAGTATTAGATCTAAAAAGCGAAAACACGAAACGCATCGTTTTTCATGAGATTACCAAAGATGCCATTTTACATGCTATCGAAAATCCAAGAAACATAGATAAAAACTTAGTCGATGCTCAACAAGCTCGTCGGGTATTGGATCGGCTTGTGGGGTTCGAAGTTTCCCCCGTACTTTGGAAAAAGGTTAAACCTTCGCTCTCTGCCGGACGCGTTCAATCCGTCGCCGTAAAACTTATCGTGGAGAGAGAACGAGAAATCAATCATTTTACCGAACAAAAATACTATAAGGTTTCCGGACAGTTTAACACGAAAGACTCCGAAGGTAAACAGATTTCTCTAAAAGCCGAATTATCCGAACGTTTTTCAACGGAAGAAACTACCCTTCGATTTTTAGAAGCTTGTAAATCTTCTGATTTTACCGTAGGAGAAGTAGAAACCAAACCGACAACCCGGAAACCGGCTCCTCCTTTTACAACCTCCACCCTGCAACAGGAGGCTTCCCGGAAATTAGGTTTTTCCGTTTCACAAACGATGGCCGTCGCTCAAAAATTATACGAACACGGACATATCACCTATATGAGAACAGATTCCGTGAATCTTTCCCAATTGGCTATTCATTCAGCTAAAAGCGTCATTATAAGCTCTCTGGGCGAAAAATATTCAAAGCCCAGAAATTACGCGACAAAAACCAAAGGCGCACAAGAGGCACATGAAGCCATCCGGCCGACTTACATTGACAAAGAAGAAATTGACGGAGATCGTAACGAACAGCAACTCTATACTCTGATTCGCAAACGCATGCTGGCTTCCCAAATGGCAGATGCCGAATTGGAAAAAACGACCATCCCCATTCATATCTCTTCGCTCCCGCAAATCTTTACTGCAACGGGAGAAGTCATTCAATTCGACGGATTTTTAAAAGTATACATGGAGTCGCAAGATGACGAGAAAGAAGACGAGAAAAACGATTTGCTTCCGCCGCTTCACAAAGGAGACCGCTTAGAAAGAACAAAAATAGAAGCCATAGAACAATACACGATGCACCCGCCCCGTTATACGGAAGCCAGCCTCGTTAAAAAGATGGAAACTCTGGGAATCGGACGTCCTTCCACTTATGCCCCGACTATTACGACTATCCAAAACCGGGGTTATATCATTAAAGAGAGCAGGGAAGGTATCGAACGTCAAATTCAAAACTTCGAATTAAAAGGTAACGACATAAAGAAGCATACGTTAACCCGTCTTTTCGGTAGCGAAAAGAAAAAATTATTTCCTTCGGATATCGGGATGGTTGTCACCGACTTCCTATCCAATTATTTTACCAACATCATGGACTACAATTTCACGGCTAAAGCAGAGGAGGCACTTGACCATATTGCAGAGGGAGAAGTGGGATGGCAATCTATGATCGGGACATTTTACACACCTTTCCACACGAACGTGGAAAAGACATTGAAAGAATCGGAGCGTAATACCGGAGCCCGTACGCTCGGGACAGATCCTCAAACAGGAGAAAACGTATCGGTTCGTATCGGCCGCTTCGGGCCGGTGGCACAAATCGGAGAGGGTGAACATGTGCGTTATGCCAGTCTATTAAAAGGGCAGCTCATGGAGACCATTACGTTAGAAGAAGCATTAGCTCTTTTCAAATTTCCGAGAATACTCGGCACCTATGAAGAGAAACCCGTTTCCGTTGCCATGGGTCGTTTTGGTCCTTACATCAAACATGACCAACTATTCGTATCTCTGAAAAAGAGTATTGACGATCCCGGAACCATCACGTTGGATACAGCCATCGAACGCATTAACGAGAAAAGAGAGGTTGAAAAAAATCGGCAAATCAACGTGTTTGAAAACGGAGTACAGATTTTAAACGGCCGCTTCGGACCCTATATCGCTTACAACAAAATCAATTACAAAATACCCAAAGGGAAAGACGCAGCTCTACTGACGCAGGAGGAGTGTATGGAAATCATCGAAAAGAGCGGAGATTCCAAAAAGAAGACAACAAAAAAAGCAACGACGAAAACTAATAGTAAAGCAGCGTCAAAAACACCTAAAAAATCAACAAAAAAGAAGGAATAGCAATAGACGAGCGACAACATAAAATTTATTTGCAAAAAAGCGATCCATTTTATATATTCGTACGCTCGAAAAAATAGATTAATCGTGTGTAAAAACATTAAAATTTAATATAAATGGCAACGTTACAAAAAATTAGAAATCGCGGTGGAATACTTGTTAGTATCGTGATTGGTTTAGCCCTCGTGGCTTTCATTGTTGGAGATGCTTTAAGCTCTGGTGCCAGCATTATGAATCGCTCCAGAAACAAGGTAGGAGAAATAGCGGGAGAATCCATCAGCATTCAGGAATACCAGCAAAAAATCACTAAAAATGAGGAAATGGTAAAATCCATGAATGGCATTTCCGCCTTATCGGAAGACCAACAACAGATGATCCGTGAAAATACGTGGCAACAGATTGTTACCAACGCCATCATGGAAAAAGAATATGAAAATATCGGGATGGGCCTGAGCGGAGACGAACTATACGACCTTCTTCTCGGAGACAATATGAACCCGGCCGTCCAACAATTATTTGCAGATCCTCAAACAGGACAGGTAGATAAAGATCGGGCTCGCTTGGTTATCAAACAATTGATCGAAGCTCCGGCGGGTACTCCACAAAAAGCCTACTGGTTGAATATGGAAGAGCAGATAGCAACCGCCAGAAAACAAAGTAAATACAATATATTATTAACAAGAGGGTTATACGTTACAGACGCTTTTGCTAAAAACTTTTTGGAGAATGCGGCAACGACGGTCGATATCAGCTACATTTTGAAAAGCTACAATACCATCAGTGATTCTTCCATAACCGTTACTTCCAACGAAATCAAAGATTATTACAACTCGCATCAATACCTGTTCCAAGTACCGGAAAGCAGACGAATCGCGTATGTCAGCTTCGATATTACCGCCTCGCCTGAAGACATCAAAGAGACAGAAGAGTGGGTAAACTCATTAAAAGACGAATTTGCTTCGGCTCCAAACGTTATTGAATTCGCCACTCTCTCTTCCGAAAAAAGATTTCCGACCGCTTACCTGAAAAAAGGAGAGCTCGGATACAGTGAATTGGATGATTTTATCTTTGTCGAAAAAAACAACGGCGTATTCGGTCCTTATCTAAAAGATCAAGCCTATAACATCGCACGGGTAGCCGATCGCAGAATGTTACCGGATTCGGTTAAAGCCCGTCATATCCTGATCGTACCGGAGAACGGAAGATCTGTTCAGGCAGCTGAGAAATTAGCAGATAGCTTAGCCGGAGCTTTACGTAAAGGAGCCGATTTCGAAGCTATTGCCAAACGCTACTCGGCAGATCAAAATTCCGCCATCAATGGTGGGGATTTGGGATGGTTCACCCAAAATGCCATGATCCAACCGTTTAGTGATACCGTGTTCTTTGCCAATAAAAACGAAATCAAAACAGTTAAAACACAATATGGTTACCATATCGTACAAGTAACCGACAGATCAAAACCGGAAGAAAAGGTATTAGTAGGAATTATAAGCAAAGAAATCACTCCGTCTCAGCAGACCATCAATAACATCTATAACGATGCCCGCGTATTCGTTAATAATGTAACCACGATAACAGACTTCGAAACTGCCGTTACCGATCACAAACAAACAAAAAGGATTGCCAATCTGGGTAAAAACGATAAAACAATCCCGGGTATGGATAATGCCAGAGAGATTATCCGCGAGGCTTATCTAACGGATAAAACCGGTAACGTATTGCTGACAAAAGAAAAATCACCGATCTTCGAAAGTGGCAATAAGTTTACGGTAGCCGTTTTGACAGAGATACAAAAAGAAGGCATCGCCCCGCTGAATAGCGTTGCAAGCCTCATTAAAAGAGAGTTGATTCGCCAAAAGAAAGGTGAAATCATCGCTAAAGAATTGGAAAAAGACATGAGCGGAAGCCAAAGCTTACTCTCCATAGCCCAAAAAGCTAAAGCCGAAGTAGTAGACGCAAACGATGTTAACTTCAATTCCGTTCAATTACCGGGAGCCGGAATCGAACCCAAGGTCATTGCCGAAGCTGTAGCTATGAACGAGGGGGAAATATCCAAACCGATCATCGGCAATCAGGGGGTCTATATTGTCACGGTTAATACAAAACATGTAAACGAAGTGACTCCTGAACAGATTGCTCAGGCTAAAGCAAGTATGTTACAAACTAATTTCTATCGGGTAAATTATCAATTACTTCCTTCATTAGTGAAAAAGGCTGGAGTTGTTGATTCAAGATACAAATTCTATTAGTAACCCAAACAAACAAACTTAAAGTGAAAAAAACTGCCTGAAACCAGGCAGTTTTTTTTATAGCATGTCTCTCGGAAGATCTTGAATCGGCCAACCATTCACCCGGAACTACTCTCTTACCGCTTTTAACCTATCATAATCAATCCGACTGACTATTCGCTTCCTTTTTATATTAAAAGCCGGATTAACTACGCTTCTGGTACTATCGAAATCCGTGGTCCCGATATTCGCCAAATCCAAAATCGTATGAATCAAATCATCTGTCATATAAGGTCTTTTAACCGAAGCGGCGATCTGTCCTACTTTTTGAGATTCCATCTCCTTATAAAGGGGAGAACACCAAATCAAAAAAGGAATCTCAACCATATATCTGCTCGGATCAGTCTCTGTATGCCCCGAAAAATCCCGACGTTCAAATAACTCTTCTCCATGATCGGAAAGGTAAACGATCACCGCTTTTCTCTCCCTGAAACGCTCTAATATTTCGTAAACGACATGGTCATTATAAAGAATCGTGTTCAAATAGGACGCCAATACCTCTTTCTTTTCTTCTTCTTCTAACCAAGTCACATCGTCGGCTTTAAACCGGGCATACTCTTCCGGATAACGATGCCGATAATTACCATGAGACCCCATCAGGTGGATAACCCAAAAATTCCGATTCGGGTTTTTCTGCAATTGATCGTCTATAATAGGCAGCAGCTCTTCGTCAAAATCCCCGTAACAATGTTCAAAGGAACTCCTGGTATGATTAAAAATAGTCACATCGCTACGCTTAGCTATCACCGCAGGCAAATTTCCATAAGCACCAAAAGATTCCTGATTGGATATCCATATGGTTTCATACCCTGCTTTTTTCATTACATCGACCAACAGATTATATTTATTCCATGCTTTAACAGATTCGTAATGATAGAAAGAAAACAAAGACTGAATACATAAAATCGTTGAGACATAAGGACTGATCACGTCCCGGTACAAATAAATCTCACCCCGTTCCTTCAATTCTCGCAACAAAGGTGTCGTCGGATATATAGAATCATAAACTCCCATGTATTTTCTTCCTAAAGATTCTCCTAAAATAAGAACGATATCTTCTATATCGGGTTCGTTTCGGGTAATTACCGGATTACTACTTACCTGTTTCATTAAACTGTTACAAACCTTCATCTCGTCACGTACCATTCGCTGAGAAACCCATAAACGCTGAATCGGAACCATTGTCTTAAACAACGGGGTCTTGTTCTGACGATATATCATCGCCAGAATGCCCGCCAATAAAAGTAATGCAACGAATTTACCTATCCGGGAAAGAGAACGGGAAGAGATGCTTTTCAAAGAAAACGTCGATATCCAACAGGCCATGACAAGAACAATACTCCCACCAGCCAGCCACTTCACACCCCCATACATTTGAAAAAACTCGTTCGCCTCTTCCGGGTTCGTGGCTAATAACGGTAAAACGATTGAAGGAACAAATCCACTTTTATAATAATAAAGCGTAAAGCACTCGCACACGAACAATAGGCCGGATAAAAAAATTACGACACCCGTATATACTCTCTTTAACCAAACAGAAGAGACGAATTCCCGAAAAGCACCCAATAGATAACAAACAAGAAAGGCATTGATAAATCCATGCACCCATTTGGTATATATGGATATTCCTATCTCCCGTTCCGCATTCATCCAAGCCCCTGTAGAAAAATTAAACAACAGAAGTACTACTATAAAATAGAAATTACGAACAAAAATTCCCCCTATTGGTTTCCACGCAAAACCGAATCTTTTCATTATTTCTCATTTTTCAAATCTCTATTGCCGTCTTATCTTCTCTCCAATTCACTCTGTTTCCGAAAAAACACTATTTTTGTAAAAAAGTTAATGCAGATCCTCATGACGCAACAGCATACAAAAATAAAAAAAGTATTGGTAATTACTTACTATTGGCCTCCCGCGGGAGGGCCCGGCGTTCAACGCTGGCTGAAATTTGCAAAATATCTGCCGACTTCGGAAGTCATACCCGTCATCTTAACTGTTGATCCGCACAAAGCAGAATACCCCATACAAGACCCTACTTTACAGAAAGATGTTGATCCTAACATATTGGTATACAAGACAACGGCAAAAGGATTATATTCATTATACAAAAAAATCACACGCGCTAAAACAGCTCCTTACAGCGGTTTTGTCAACGAGGGGAAACCGCGTTTTAGACAAAAAGTAGCCCGCTTTATCAGAGGAAATTTTTTTTTACCCGACGCCCGAAAGGGGTGGAATAAATATGCCTATGCTAAAGCCGTAGAGCTGATCGAAAAATACAACATCCAAACGGTCATCACAACCGGTCCCCCGATGTCCACCCACCTGATCGGCCTGAAATTAAAGAAAAACAAAAACATAAAATGGATAGCCGACTTCAGGGATCCATGGACAGATATCTACTACTATCATGACCTATACCCCACCCGTATAGCACAAGCCATTGACAAGGCTTACGAAAGGGAGGTATTAGAAAAAAGCGATATTGTATTAACCGCCAATTTCATCAAAGAGAAACTCGTCTGTAAAAGCTCTAAAATCATTCCCGAAAAGATACACGTATTAACCAACGGCTTTGACGAAGAAGATTTTAAAACAGAGGGAGCCAATAAAAAAGAGGAGTTCACGATTACTTATGCCGGAACATTGGCTTCCTCTTATCCAGTTCAACCCTTTATCGATGCCGTTGCGGAACTCTATCCGGAAAAAAAAATCGTTTTACAATTCGTAGGTAAAGTAAGTGAAGAACACAAGGCATACATTACTTCAAAAAAGAATATAAAAGCCGTATTTACCGGATTTATACCCCACGAAAGAGCCGTAAGAGAGTTGATCGAATCACAACTTCTATTATTAATCTTCCATCATACGAATCAAAACGAGGGACATATGCCGGGAAAACTGTTTGAATACCTGGCGGCCCGAACGCCGATTCTCTGTATAGAAGATAGGGAGAGTATGGCGGGCAAGATCATCCGGGATTGTCGTTCCGGAATAACCCTCTCTTTCCATGATAAAGAAGGTATCAAAAAATTCATATCGACGGCATACACACAACCGGAATTCCAAGGAGACTCGGAAAAAATCTCTCGATATTCAAGACAAACATTAACCGCCCGACTAAGCCAATTCATTGATTAATATGCAACTAAAGAAAATTACATTCATGTTTCGCAAATTCCTTCGGGACCTGAACGGTAACAAACACCTGAAGATAAACCAAGAGAATACTACCCCTTTGTTGTCCGGTTACTATTTCAAATTCGAAGAGAATCTCTCCAGACTGAATCGGCTCATTCACTCGTTCGATGAAAAAGGAGTACCCATCAATACCAGTTATATCGATGTCGAAAAACGACAACTGCATTATTACCCGATTACCATCGGACAATACGGATTAGCCGTCTTCCACTCGTGGCTTTCGACCCGGCAAGAAGTGAAGAAACAACTGTTCCT
The DNA here is from genome assembly GCA_001487125.1 of Gabonibacter massiliensis. GTDB lineage: Bacteria > Bacteroidota > Bacteroidia > Bacteroidales > Marinifilaceae > Gabonibacter > Gabonibacter massiliensis. The sequence continues at coordinate 2,138,788 of LN913013.1, read as the reverse complement.
GAATATTGCCGATTGGTTTCAAACTCACGCCGTAACGGACAACGACCTCGGTACCTATTGGCTGACCGAGGTTCCCAAACCGGAATTTCAAGTATTCAAACCCTGGAAATCGGCTTTTGCCCAAAGCCGGGGCATCTCCATCCTCCTGAGAGCATGGCAAATCACCGGAGAAGAAAAATACCTCGCAACCGCCTCCAAAGCATTGATACCTTTCACGAAAGATATTTCAGAGGGAGGCGTGGCGGTAGACCGGAATATACAAGAGACATTTTATGAAGAGTACGTGGCGGCCCGTCCTACCCGGGTACTGGACGGGCACGGCTTTTCATTGTTCGGTTTATACGACTTCGTCCGGGCGACGGGCGACGGGCGGTTGGCGGAATACAACCGTTTAGCTCTTCGCCTTTTTAACGAGGGAGTAGAGGGATTAATTCGTCAACTTCCCTCGTTTGACATGGGATTTTGGTTGCGTTTCAATCGTTGCGAAGTACCCGGTTATCCGAAAGACGACCCCTGCACCATCAGTTATCTTCGCTTAGTCCTTTTGCAAATAGAAGTGCTCTACCGGATCACGAAACGAGAAGAGCTGTTGGAATACCGGAAAAAATTCGAAAAATACGACGCTCTCTTTCCTATTTTGAAGATGTACCGGTTTAAATTCAGAGCCCTGAAAAAATTAAACCGACTCTAATTTTAGTATCCGCCAATATTTACCGCAAAAGGGATGAACAATTTGTACAAGCTCCCGAAAAATAGTAACTTTGTAAACGAAGATCATAACATCGTTTTATCGGAATAAGGGTAATTATGTGCGGGATAGCCGGGATATTTGAAAAAGAAAAAGACAATCGGCCGTTGATGTCGAAAATGTTGGACGCAATCGCCCATAGAGGTCCGGATGCCAAATCCATCTATACCCATCAAAATTTCACCTTAGGTCATCGCCGTCTCTCCATCATCGATTTATGCACGGGAGATCAACCCGTGTTTAACGAAGATCAGTCCGTTTGCGTTATCTTCAACGGAGAGATATATAATTTCGAAGAGCTAAAGGAGGAACTGCAAACCAAAGGACACCGATTTCGTACCCATACAGATACCGAGGTGCTGGTACACCTTTACGAAGAGTACGGGACAAATTTTTTTAACCGGTTAAACGGAATATTCGCTTTCGCGTTATTAGACAAGAACCGCGACCGGCTCCTTCTCGCCAGGGATCATTTCGGAGTAAAGCCCCTTCATTATTACCTGAAGGACGGAATCCTATTATTCGGATCGGAACAAAAATCCATCATCCTCCACCCGAAATACGAACGGGAACTCAATCTAAAGGCACTGCATATTCATTTGAATCTAAGATATACCCAAGGAAACGAAACATTGTTCAAAGGGATAAAACGGCTTCCGGCTGCCCATTTCGCCTTATTCGAAAACGGACTTTTTACGGTCAGGCGATATTGGGAGATGCCCGTGGGCACAGACCGCTCCATCACGGAAAAAGAGGCCAAAGAGAGAATCAATGTTTTGATCAAAGCCGCCGTAAAGCGACAGCTGATCAGCGACGTCCCGGTGGGAGTCTACTTGTCCGGAGGATTGGATTCTTCCGCAATCGTACAAAAAATGCACGAATTGGGAGTCGCGGAGATAAACACGTTTACCCTCGGCTTCAACGAACCCACAGATGAATTTCCGGATGCTCAACAGATAGCGGATTACTTCCACACGAAACACCATACCCTGAGCCTCTCGATGAACCCCATGCAACAGATGCCCAAAGTCATCTGGCATGCCGAAGAGCCCAAGATCAATTTGTTACAAGGTTACAATATGTCCGCTTTCGTACATCCGAAAGTAAAAGTAATTTTAGGAGGACTGGGAGGCGACGAACTCTTTGCCGGATACGATATTCATAAATTCATCTATCCGTTCAATCGCTGGCATCATTATACCCCGTACTGGATGCAACGTCTGTTACGCTGGAAATCTGACTTTATCTTTAAGCTCCAAAATAATTCTCATGCTCTGCGTTACGACGAATACCGGCGAGGAGTGCAAATGTTGCTTGCCATCGGAAACATAGAACGTTTCTACCTGATTATTCGAAATGTTTGGGATTACGATACTCCATTTTATAAAAACATATATAACGAATCGTTTCTGAAGCAACGACGCATGGAGAGTATTCGGGTTCACAGGGAGTTCGACAGCCTATTTCACCGTGTCCGGCACGAAAAAGCCCTGGATCAGGTTCTTTATGCCGAATTTCAAACCAAAATGGTCAATGACTATCTATTGACCGACGACCGGATGTCCATGGCCCACTCGGTAGAAGAACGAGTTCCTTTACTCGACAAAGAGTTAGTTGAATTCGCTTTCCGATTGCCGGTGGAATTAAAAATAAAGAATAACCAGACAAAATATCTTTTCCGAAAAGCGTTAGAACCCTATCTGCCGCCCAAAATCATCACGAAGAAAAAATGGGGATTTACCGTTAACCCGTACCTCCAGTTCAAAAAAGATTTAAAGGAGACCGCGGAAAAGATATTGACCCAAAAATACATCGATCGACAAGGCATATTCAATTACGATTACATCAAACGCATATTGGACTATCCGGCCCATCCGAAACTCCGGTGGCACTACAATTACATCTGGATTTTAGTCGGATTAGCCATATGGGAAGATCAATTCATTCACCACAGAACGGACGACCGTATTGAATCTTATTATAAATAGAATAAAAAACGATATCAGGATAAGCATGGGAGAAAAAAACACCAGTACGACATATTCCATCATCATAGCCGTTTACAACCGGTTGGAGGAGGTCAAAGAACTGCTTGTCAGTGCCGAGGCCTTAGAAGGAGATCGCTCCCTTTTCGAACTTCTGTTCGTGGACGACGGTTCAAAAGACGGTTTTAAAGATTTCATCCGACACTATTCTTCTCCCAGCGGCCTGCAGATACGAGCTGTTTTCCAACAAAATCAAGGCCCTGGAGCAGCCCGCAATTTCGGCATGAGTCAAGCCAAAGGGGATTATTTCATTTTCGTAGACTCGGACTGCATGTTTCCCCCGCACTGGCTAACGGAAATCGAAAAAACACAACAAATACGCTCTTACGATGCTTTCGGCGGTCCGGACACCTGCCATCCCTCATTTTCCCCTTTGCTGAAAGCCATCAATTATTCGATGACCTCCTTCATCGGTACGGGAGGAACCCGCGGCAGCAAAAGACATATCGGAAGATTCTACCCCCGCAGTTTTAACATGGGCATATCCCGGATAATTTATGAAACGATCGGAGGCATGGGAGGTTTACGTCACGGACAGGACATGGATTACTCCATGAGAATATACAACGCAGGCTTTAAGGTGGGATTGATTCCCGGAGCTTACGTGTATCACAAACGGCGTACCAGTATCCCTAAATTCTTCCGACAGATCTTCAACTGGGGTGTCGCCCGGATTAACCTGACCCGAAGACATCCGCATACATTAAAAGCGGTACATCTACTACCGGCATTATTACTTTTGGGATTAATCCTTGTCGGGATACTTTCTTTTCTATTACCCGCCCATGCCCCTCTGATTTGGATCGTCATCGGGTGCGGATTCATCGGTATCTGCTTGTTTGCTTTCGTGCAATCCTATTGTAAATACAAAAGCGGCCAAACGGCTTTACTCTCTATACTGACACTGAATATTCAAGTATTCGCCTACGGGGCAGGATTGCTTTGGGGAGCATGGAATACCCTGAAAGGAAAAGAAGTAAAAGGTTTCTCCAAAAATTACTACGGTAAAAACAAATAACCCATGAAACGACTGTTATTTTTCACCCAGAGTTTTCCTTACAGTTACAAAGAACCTTTTATCGAAAACGAAATCGGTTACCTGTCAAAAGCTTTCGATGAGATCACGATTCTTCCCTGGATAGGCGAAGGGGAGATCACCCGAAAGGTTCCGGCCAACTGCAAGGTACTAAAACCCATGCTTAGAAACGACCGGGATACGATTCTGTCGGGAATCTTTTGCCGTGCCCCCTTTTTTTATTTCATCCGCCGATTCTTTTCGGATAAAGCTTATACCGGCCTAAGCAAAATTATAAAATACATTTCGGTATCTACCTTCTGTCGGGCCATCCTCTCTAATAAAGATTTTAAAAAAGTCAACGACGAATTTAAGAATGATACCGTTTATTTTTATTGGGGTATCGGTACGGCCTACGTACTCCCCTTCATTAAAAACAAGCGCAAAAAAATCGTCCGTTTCCACGGGGCCGACCTATACCTGGAAAGAAGAGCCAATCGATATATTCCATTCCGCAAAGAAGTTTACACTCACCTGACGCAAGCCGTCTATATCTCCAAACAAGGTTTGGAGTACGCCTCGGAACGATACGGAAGTTACCGTTTCAATGCCTGTTGCAGTTACCTGGGTACACTGGACCATGGGGTTAAAAAAAACTTCCCTCCAGATGGTATCATCCGTCTCCTGAGCTGCTCCAACGTGATTCCCGTCAAACGGGTAGCTTTAATTTTAGAAACCTTACAAACCATCCGCGATCAAAAAATCGAATGGACCCACATCGGAGACGGTAACCTATGGGAGGAATTAAAAGAGAAAAGTCTGCTTCTTCCCGATAACATAAAGGTAAACTTTACCGGCAGGCGGAGTAACAAACAAGTCATCGAATACTATCAATCACAACCGATCGACATCTTTATCAATGTCAGTTCCAGCGAGGGATTACCCGTGGCGATTATGGAAGCGATCTCTTTCGACATTCCGATTATCGCGACAAATGTAGGAGGGACAAGTGAAATCGTCACACCGGAAACCGGTATTCTGATCGCTCCCGATTCTTCTCCCGAATTGATCGCTGCCCGAATCCGGGAACTATACAAAGTCAAAGAGACTCTCCATCCCCGTAAATTATGGCTGGAAAAATTCTCCGCGGAGAAGAACTATCCCGATTTCATTCAACACGTTTTATTGCCAACGCCTGATAAATGAGTATACAGCCTGTTCAAGGCCTCCATATGCTTTTCTATCCCGTATTTTTCTTTAATATAGAAGGCCGCTTTCCGCGCTTTCTCTCTATATTTTTCGGGATGAGCATAAAAATCTAAAAAAGAGGATAGCAATTGTTCCACCTCTTTTGTTTTATACATCACGGCCAACCGGCCCTCTTCCGTCACCTCCCGCATCACCTCCCAATCGTTCACAAAAACAGGAATACCGGCAGCGATCGCTTCTATAACCGCAATACCGAAAGAATCATGTTCCGTAGAATAGATAAAAGCATCCCATTGGGTCAAAAGAGAGGGTACATCCGATCTTGTTCCCAAAAAACATACCTCATCCTGTAAACCCGCAGTCTCACAGAAACGAACACATTCGTCATACAAGCGAGGGTAACGGGAATCTTTCCTGCCGACAAATAAAAATCGAAATGGGATACCCGCTTTTTTCAATAAAACCAGAAATCGGCAAATGGTTATCTGATCTCTTCCGGGAACAAAATTACCGACGCTCCCCATCAGCAATCCGGGCGATTCAAAAGACTCTCCTTTCTCCCGTTGTTCGAATTTGGCGAAATCGATCCCGTTGTAAACGACCCGGCTCCGGTTCCGGGGGAAACGATACTTTTTCTCGTAATAGGACTTTTGTACCTCACTCACGAAAATATTCAAATCCGCATGCCGGATCATCCATTTCATAAAAAAACGCCCCTTTGCCGTCTGATGATAATCATAACCATGAAACGTTTGAACGATCTTTATCCCGCACCCCCTCGTTGCCAACCAGGCGTAACAAGCCTCTAACGAATGCTGGGCATGAACGATATTTACTTTTTCCCTGCAGAGCAATTTCCTCAAACGAAAAACGTAAGATAAGTCCATTCCTTTCCGGGGTGTCATCTTAAACATGGGAACCCCCGTGGCTTTAAATAGATCCGAAATAACTCCCTCTTCCCGATAAATACATATGATTTGATAAGAAGTCAGGTCTGCTCGGGATAAAATATCCAATAAAAGAGTCTCCATGCCTCCCCGATTCAATGCTCCAAGGAAATAAGCCACTTTCATACTTTCTTATTTTTATATCTCCGCTTTAAAAATAAAAGATATCCCAATGGATAACAGCAGAAGGTCCTTACCTTATCCGATGAATCTTCCAGAAGACGCCTCTTTTTACCGGCCAAGGCATAGCTGACATAATTAATCGTATTCTTCCACCTCTCTTTAAAGGATTCGGCATACATCGCTTTTTGATCGCAGTATAAAGCATATCCTATCGGGTTATCTTTTCTTAATTTCGCTTGATTACGCGTATATCCATCTTCCAAATAATTGCACACGATGATAATCCGAGGCAAAACCAACAGTTGAAATTGCCGATCTATCTGATTATACACATAGGCCTCGGTAATAAACTTCTCCCCTTCAATTTCGGGAAATAAAAACGAACGAAGCACCTCCGTTCTGTATACCAAGGTCGAATCTCCCCGGAAACCGTTTTTATACAACTCTTTCAAGGTCGAATTACGTTCATAAGGAAACTTGCCGTCCGACAAAGTCTCTTCGGTATTTTTCCCCCGGTATCCCACGAGTCCGGCAATCGCCGCATCTCCCCCCTTCTCTTTCCAAAAAGATAAAATTTTCTCTATCCCGTCGTCTACCAAGTAATCATCCGAATCCACACATACGAACAATTCGGTCTCCGTACTTTTTACTCCCCGGTTATGAGCCCTCATCTTTCCGCCGTTTTCCTGATAAATATATCTTATGGAAATTTTTTCTTCCGATTGCCAGCTTTTTATAAGCTCTTCCGTTCCATCCTTCGAGCCGTCATCCACGACCAACCATTCGAAATTTTTATTACTCTGCCGGCATAAACTTTCGTAAAGGCGTCCCAATGTATAAGCCCGGTTATAGGTCGGGGTAAATACAGTTAATTCTTTCATCATCTTCTCCATTTTAGCCACTTAAAAATCAGATCATCCGCCAATTGATTTACCTCGACCGAAAGATGCAGGAAATAAGTGAGTACACTTCCCGCGATACACATAATGGAACTCCGGAAAATCCCATCCAACCAAGGGTTGTCCATATCCGGTAAAATGGCATTCAAACCGTATAACAACAAGAAGATACCTAACAACTTAAGTGTATTCCATGTATAGGGATTTCCTTTCACTTTTGCAAATACAAGCCATTGTTGAACGGTATGGGAAAGGATACAGGTCAGCAACGTCGCCACGGCAGCCCCGGTCATCCCCAATATGGGAATCAACCAACTGTTCGTAAGAATGGTAATAGCCGTAATAAAAAAGGTAAAATAAAGACCCCAATAATAGTATCTGGAAAAACTAATCAATGTATATCCAAAACCCAAAAACATCACGATCAAACGAGAAAGACCGATGAAAAAAACGACCCATTTACCAGCCCGATAATCCGCTCCGTTAGGAATAATATCGAATATATTGTCTATGTTTATCCATAAAAGCAGGAACAGAAATCCTCCGATCAACAATTGATGCAAAGATACTTTTTTATACAAGGCATTTGCCTTCTCGAAATCGCCGGCTCTCAAGGCTTCCGCCGCTACCGGGGAAGAAATGGCGGTGATCGAACGGGAAGGGATATCGATAATGGCAACCATATAAAAGGCGATGGTATAGATTCCACCGTAATTCAATCCCATCTCCGCACTTACCATAAAAAGATCCAATTTACTCGTGATACTTCCCCCGATAACCCCCACCATTAAAAAAGCGGTATACTTCAAAATATCTTTACGAAGATCTTTGTTTATAAAAGAGAAATCATGTTTTAAAGAGACGGAACCGATCCGGGAAGCATACCATAGATTTAAAAACATCGCAATACCATACACGGCAATGTAAGTAGCAACCAAACCGGTCATTCCCGTCACGTGAACGGCATACAAAATGTAAACCCCGATCAACAACAACCGGATCACTACTTCCCGTATCAATTTTGGGACAGCGATTCTCATCAGCAAATTGGAATACGTTTCGAATACTCCGAGGTAAACGATAAAAAACATCAAAGGAAACAACCAATTATAGTAATCCACGAAAAGAGCCGAGTTCTGCTCGAAATAAGCACATACAGGCTGCTTCAGCAACCAGGCCACAGGAATAAAAAGACAGCACCCGACTAAAGGCAAAGCGACAAGATAAAAAAAGAAACCGTTATTACGGCCGTCTTTACTTTTAAAAAAAGGGAAAAAACGAATAGCGGAAGAGGTCGTCCCCAACTGAACAAAGGTTCCTAATAACGTGGCAGCCTCAAATAATACCCGAGTTAAACCGATCTCCTCTGAAGTTAAAAAACGAGTCACGATAAACATCGTGGAAAGGAAACCGATAAAAGCCCCCACGTAATTCACAACAGTGCCCTTTATGCTTTGCCGGATAATAACCCCCATGAACCTTTGTACTTATAGATTTATCGCGCAAATAGTAAACAAAAATAGGAATTATTTATCGATAATGGGGGTTTGACGATTATATTTTTTATTTTTGTCCCTGTTTGATCATAAGTTAAAGAATTTATCCATGAAAAAAATCAACTTCAAACCGTTATATCCGCATTTCATTGCACTAATTCTTTTTATTATCATTTCATATGCTTATTTCCCCGCCCTTTTCGAAGGCAAAATCGTGCACCAGTCGGATATCTCTTCCTGGAGAGGAGCCGCCAACGAGATTCTTGAATTTCAAAAGAAGACCGGAGAGGAGACACTATGGACTAACTCCATGTTCAGCGGTATGCCCACCACTATGATCCTCACGAAATATAAAGGGAATTACTTGGAATATATATATAAACAATTATTTATCGGCTCTCGTCCGGCAAGCTACCTTATTATCGCACTCTTCAGCTTTTATTTGCTGATGTTAGCGTTTGGCGTAAATACCTGGTTAGCGATTGCAGGCGCTTTAGCTTTCGGCTTTTGTTCCTACAACTTCCAGATCCTGTTAGTGGGACACAATGCTAAAATGATGGCTATCGCTTTTATGCCGCTTGTCCTGGCAGGAGTCGTCTACGCCTTCCGAAAAAAACGGTTGTTAGGCGCTCTGTTATTCGGTTTGGCCCTTTCGTTCGAGATCACGGCAAATCATCCTCAGATTACCTTCTACCTGGCATTTATCATTATTGCCTATGGTATAGGACAACTCTATACAGCCATTAAAAACAAAACATTACCCGCTTTCCTTAAAACGGCACTTCTATTAGTGGTTGCGGCCGGATTGGCAGCCGGAACCAATGTCAATCATCTATGGCCCACCTGGGAATACGGGAAATATACCATGCGGGGAGGTTCCGAATTAACCTCCGACGATCCATCCGCCAAAACGAAAGGCTTGGACAAAGAGTACGCCACCGCTTGGAGCTACGGGATAGACGAAACATTGAATTTATTGATACCCAATTTCAAAGGAGGCAGCTCTCAAGGAGGATTGGGCACCGGCTCGGAAACTTACAAATATTTGAAACAACAAGGAGTAAAAGAAGTCGATCAAGTGATCCGACAGTTAGGAACCTATTGGGGACAACAACCCTTTACGGCCGGTCCGATGTATATGGGGGCCATTGCCGTCTTTCTTTTCGTATTGGGGATCGTTCTGATCAAGGGGCCGATGAAATGGTGGATCGTAGGAGTCTCTTTATTAGCTCTATTCTTGGGTTGGGGACGACATTTCATGTTCTTCTCCAATATCTTTTACGATTATGTACCTCTATACAATAAATTCAGGGTACCTTCCATGATCCTGATCATTCTGCAACTAACGATTCCCTTGTTGGGCATTTATACCTTAAACCAAATATTCAATCAAAAATTCGACAAAAAAACCTTAGTCAAAGGATTAAAAATTGCTATTGGTATTACCGGAGGTATTTGTGCCGTCTTCGCCCTGATTCCCGGTCTGGCCGGTAATTTTACCGCTCCCGTAGATCAACAGTACTATGACTGGTTACGGGCATTGGTGATTCAGGACAGAATATCCATGTTACGGGCCGACGCATTCCGCTCTTTAATCTTTATTCTTTTAGCAGGAACCGTTATCTGGGCGGGAGTGATCCAAAAATTAAAATTCTCTCAAATGGCCATTATCCTCAGTCTTCTGATATTGACGGACATGTGGACCATCGACAAACGTTACCTGAACAACAGTCATTTCGTTACTCAAAAAGAATTTAATAATCAATTCCGGGCTCGCCCGGTCGATCTGGAAATCTTAAAAGACAATGACCCGAATTACCGGGTACTGGATTTAGCCGTAAACGTGTTCAACGATTCCCATTCCAGCTATTTCCACAAAACCATCGGCGGTTATAGTGCGGCAAAATTACAACGCTATCAGGATATCATCGATTACTTTATTATTCCCGAGATTCAATCTTTCCAAAAAGACGCAAACGCAACTCAGACCCTCACGGGAATGGAGGAGAGCTTGAAGAGGCAAAAAGTGTTGAATATGCTTAACACGAAATACATTATATTGAATACCAATGCCTCTATTGAAAACAGATCCGCCCTTGGGAATGCTTGGTTTGTACAAGATTATAAATTAGTGAACACGCCGAAAGAGGAGTTGGTCACCTTACAGGCGATAGATCCGGCTGAAATAGCCGTTATCAACGAAGAATTCAAACCGATTATTCAAGACAAAGGTTTCAACTACGACGAAAACGGAGAGATCGTGTTAACCGAATATGCACCCAACCGACTGGAGTACAAGAGTAAAGCCAACAATGAACAACTGGCCTTATTCAGTGAGGTCTACTACCCTAAAGGGTGGAAAGCGTATATCGACGGAGAGGAAACCGACCTTTTCAGAGCCAATTACATCCTAAGAGGAATGATTATTCCGGCAGGAGAACATACTATCGTATTCGAATATAAACCGGAATCTTATTATACGGGAGCCAAAATTTCAGCTATATGTTCCGGCATATTATTACTGTTACTGCTCGGGTATATCATCGTAGGTATAAAAAAGATTCTAATATCTCCTAAAACCACTATGAATTAAAGAGACAAAATACAAATAAGAAAATTCTGGTACGTTTTTTGCTCGAAAATGTCCCATAATGTTAATACATCTATAAATAATTTACTTTACATTTTCAAATACGTAAAGTATGGTTTAACCAGAAAAATAAACTATGAGAAATTACTTTATCCTTCTTTTTTTAACAGGCATACTGATATTAAATGCCTGTACTAAAGTAGATAAACTTAGTGACGAGGCCAATATTACTTCACTTGCCGTTACCGGAATAACTCCTCAAGGCATCAACATCGATCAGAACAATATAACCATCGAGAACAATATTGTTTCCATACCTTTGAACTACGGAAGAAAATTATTCCCGTTAACTTTATCTACTGAAATAAAATTTTCATCAACAACTGACGGAACAATGAGCACGAACGCCCAGCCGTTAAATCTGAAAGAATTTACATTCAACGATGTGTATACACCGCAAACTTTTTACCTGATTTCCGAAAGCGGTGTTCCTCATTTAGCCCAAATCATACTCATAGATCAACCGAACGCTGAAATTTCCGACTTTAAAATTACCAATTTCCCGGAAGATAAGGTAAGTACAAGAATCCGTGACAATTACGTTAGAATCGTCTTTAAGGACGCCATTGAAAAATGGCCTATCGATATCGAAGCACAAATCACCCGCATCGGAGAGTGGAAGGAGGGTTCCGATATTACTTCTTTCCATTTCACCCAACCGGGAGAAACTAAACACCTGACCCTGGTAGCCGACAACGGAGACGAAAGGGTATGGAACATCCAGATCGTACCTCCCATTGAAAATTCGGACTTCGAATTATGGATCAACGAGGGAACGATAGACGTAAATATTAATCCCATTCCGGGTAAAGGATTCGGCTGGGCGACCGCTAATAACATGTTCGTACAAGGGACTTTGCCCGTATCGAATAACGGGGGCAAAGCCGCCCAGATATCCACGGACATCCAAAGTATAGGTTTTATCGGAGACCTCGTTACAGCCGGAACCCTGTTCACCGGTTACTTCAAGATGAATATATCCAAATTAGACGATCCGAGAGCCATGACCTACTTCGGTATTCCTTTTATCAATAGACCGGCTTCTCTCTCCATAGATGCAAAATATAAACCGGGAAACACGTTACAGCAATCCGTTAAAAATAAAGACGGAAAATATGTTTTGACAGAAGCAAAAGGAGTAGACGAGGGACGTATATGGGTTAAATTATTACACTGGAACGGGGAAGGTGAATTGGAGTATCACGATAGAGACATACCGGATCTGACCGTCATTGGAGAAGGAGATTATGTTCTTAAAGGATCGGATCTCTCCCTACGCGACTGGAAGAATATAGTCATTCCTATCAAATATACTTCCGATCTGGAACCCACTCACATCAGTATTGTCATGACTTCCAGCAACAAAGGAGACCTTTTTATCGGTGCCAAAGGAAGTACATTAACTGTTGATAACCTTACATTCAAATACTAATCTACCATGATGAAATATATATTTTTACCCGTTTTATTCATTTTTTGCTCCGTTACCCTTTTCGCGCGAAAAACGGAACAAACGCTCCCATCCGCTAAACAGGATAGTATCGATCGTAAAAATGTCGAATACAGGTTTGCCTTAGGAGTCCAATTGGGAACCGATATCGGGGGAGCCATCCCTTTTCCCTTCAGTAATGTTCCCGAACCATTCAATCCTTATCCGAAACTTTCTCCCTCTTTAGGTGCGAAATTCACCTTCCCCGTAGATCGTTACTGGACCGTCGGAGCTGAAATAACCTACAAAAAAGTTGCCATCGATGCGGACGCAAGAATAGAAAACCAACGTTTCAACGATGCCAAAAACGATGTTATCGCCCGTTTCACGGGATCGGCTGAAATGAATATGGACTTTACCATGATGGAAGTACCTCTCTACTTCAAATACACGTTCCGGAATCAAAAAGACCGCATCCTTGCAGGAGGTTATTTTGCCTGGGTCATTAAAGGTAAGTTCAATGTAACGGTAAACAAAGGTTTTATGATGGACGACAACGGAGTCTACACGGGAGCCATCGACGACGAACCGCTAAAAATTAACTTTAGCGACATTCTGGATACTTGGGATGCGGGACTGATTGCAGGATACGAGCGCAAATTATTTTCCAGAGTAGAGATCGGATTACGTGTATCCTGGGGATTCAAGGATATTTTCAAACCGAGCAATCAATATTTCGATTACAAAATGCTCCAGATACGAGGAGCTTTAGTCGTAAGTTATAACCTGTTCGATATAAAACCTCCCCGTCTCAATCCTTTCCGGCATAAAAACATATAATAACCCACGGGGACGGGTACAATGCTATTTTAATTGTAGATTTTAGATCGACGATTGTAAATTAAAAAACAACGAAATCAGGGGATTAAGTGTGATTAAAAGATTCTGTGATTGGGGATTGACGATTTAAAGAGAGCGGAACCAAGAACTTAATCTAAACCGCAAACTATAAATCGAAAATGAAGTTATGATCCGGGGAGAGTCGGTAGACATGAGAAAAAACCATATTTTTCATGATTTTTTCACCGATCCGGTTCAAGTGGGCGATGAGGACTTCCAAAGGACGCTCCTTACAAATGAACTCGTCTGCTCCCGCATCGAGAATTGCAATCTCTCTCTCCGCCTCTCCGTGTGAGGTATACACGATAATGTGGGTTTGCTTATCCTGTTCCCGGATCAACCGGGTCACCTCGAGCCCGTTTTTCTGAGGCATATCAAGGTCGAGCAAAAGTATATCCGGCTTTTTTCTTTTATAGCTTTCCCACGCCTTTTCCCCGTCGGAGGCGATGTCGACGAGAAAATGGTTCCGTTCGAGAATTGCTTTTATCAATTCGGCTCCCAAGGCATCATCCTCCGCATAAAGTATACTGAGCTTGTTTTCCATCTCGTTTAACCGTGATAATATGTCTTTTTGACTTTAGCTTTCCGGGGTAAAACGATGATGACAGAGCTCCCTTCTCCTTCGGTACTCTTCATATTGATCTTTCCCCCGTGTGCCGAAACAACCATTCGGGCATAATACAATCCTTGTCCGTGTCCCCTGACATCCCTGTTTTTCTGATGATCTCCCCGGTAATAGCGTTCAAATACCTGTTTCAGATTCCGGGAAGAGATACCGAAACCGTTGTCTGCAATTTCAGTCGTAACCCGTGTTCGTCAGTAAATTGGAGTAACATGCGGTGAATGGTTTGTGACATTTCGTTTAATTGTTGCTCACCCCGATCAAGAAGGGGTATTTGTTCCGAAGGGAGCGAACCACGAAACAGATAACAAAGTTTAAGCTGATTGGCAACCGGAAGCTTCAGATCGTGCACGATATTGTCGATAAACAGTTCCCGGTATTTACCGCTCCTTTTCTCCTTGCGAGCGGTTTGATAGAGAGCAATGATACACAAAACAAGCAATACGGTAACAAAAAGAACGAGCGTGATTTGCCACGAGGACGATTGCAGAAAAAGCCCGACCGGATAATAATACGTGACAAATAAAATATTTTTGGAGAGAAAACCAAGCGTGTCTTTGTACTCGTACGACAAGGGAAATTCCACCTCTTTTCCCGGGTAGGAGTCTATTCTTTTCCCGTATCGTCCAAAATACAAAATTGTATCGAAAGATTTTCTATTGTCATGGAGTCCCGCTTTTCCAGCAAATAGGCATAAAAGTGTTCCAACGTCCAAAGTTCAGGATCCCGAATATCGTAAAAACATCGTTCTATGGTCCGTTTGATATTATCTTTAACATGTAACCGGTAGTTGATTTTCGATCGTCGATCCTGTATGCCAAATTATTGCTTTTCGCGTCAAAGCCAACCAAGCAACCTGATTTTTCAAATTGGCGGATTTCATGTTGAACTCGTGAACACCACCTTTGATAAACTCATTCTGGTAATGTATATACGAATTCCTTTCCAATTTATATAAATGATACAAATGAATGAATTGACTACACAGGAGAATGCATCCCGAGAAAATTGTAACACACCAAATAAAACGCATCTTCTGATCCATTTTTATCATATTTTACGTCAAAATTACAAAAAAGCAACCTATTCGCAACCTTTTTGGTTGATTGGAAAGAAATATATACGGATTTTTACTGCAATGAAGAAATATCGCGTGTTACTCTATAATTTTTCTCCAACGGGGATAGGGGAAAAGTAGGTACAGAAAAGAAACATAGGATTTATTCCTTTATCATTATCGATCTAAAATGAGATGAAAATATTAATGAGAAAGATAGGCTTAAGCGATCCCGGAGTTATTCTCGGGGGAATAATCGTATTTTCTCCTCTGGTCGGAAATTGTTTTCGAGGATTAGACGGTACGATACCCATCTTTTTAGCCACGATTCTTTGTTGTGGCTTATTGATTAACGACACGATAAAAAGGAAGGATATCCATGTCAGTAACATGGATCTTTGTTTTGCTTTGTATATCGGTTATGTTTTTTTCCGGCAATGGCTTGTAAAGGATTTACCTTATTGGAATATACAGATAGTCGATTACTTTAATTTAAATGACGCAATGTATGAGAAAAGGATTATTACTTAGTTTCGTTTTGGCCATTTCTTTTATGATGTTTTTTTGGGTCGGTTGTGTACACGACGAAATCGACTTGGTTAATCACACGGAAGAATTTATGAAAGAAGCCAGATTTTATTTTGAAGAGAACGCACCGGGAATACAACTTGTCCGGTTAGGAGAGGATAAAAAGGAAGGAGCCAAAAGCACCAGCTTTTCCTCCCGCATCATTATTCCGGACTGGGAAAAGCAGGAGGTTTCAAGTTCGGAGCTATTTCAACCTTAGAGATCCCTTTAACGGGAGATGTCTTTATGAAAAGTTCTTATTCCCGGAGACTCGGGAATGGGATATTCCGGCATTCGTTGGCGGACGTAAGTACGAAGTTGATCATTCAGAAGCATGACGAACTGAAAGCGTTACGTTTTTTTATTGTGACGATCATCGGGGAAGAGACGGAAGAGTATATCGATGCTTCCCGGGAGTACGGTTATGTGCAAAGTCGGGATTTCTCGGGTTTAATGATTTTTTCGGATCTGGAAGGGAACTATTTTGAAGCATATCAGTTTGACCGGGGAGAAAAGAAACGTGTCCGTTTGGCAAAAACAGGAGAGGATTCCAAGGTACAGCCGGAAGATATTGTCAATAGTTTTAACCTTATGGACAACGGCAGCGCGGGAGTTTATTCCAGATCGGGAGAGTCGGGAGGTGGCGGCAGCGGTGGTGTTTATTGCGCCTTATGTAATAAATTGAATTGTAACGGTAGTTGCGAGGTTACGGTTATTTATTGCAGGAACTGCAACAGACCCGCCGACAATTGTATTTGTTGTCCTATCTGCCGGGACTATCCCTGTCGTTGTTACACTCCACCCTCACCGCCTCCCCAATGGCCTTGCTCCTATTGCGGAAGTACGGTATGTCCGGGAAATTGTCAGACTGGCGGCGGTGGTGGTGGCACAACTCCTCCCTCTCCTCAAGATCCGTGTCCTTACGCCACGCCCGGTTGTCCCGGGGGAAGTAGCTGTAGTTGCTGTTCCACGTGTAGGGGTGTATGTAAATGCACGGGATGCCACGCAACTCCCTGTGAATGTATCCGGGAGGTACGTTCGGTGATAACAAGTACGACGACAGGAGAACAGGCCGTGGTAACAATAGGGATGACATCAGAAGAATACTATGTACCTTTATATAGAATAATGTTTTCTGGTACAGATTCAACGGGAGCGGCTGTAACAGCAAACTATGACGCAATTAGGTTTGGAGTAAAATTTGAAAATGGAGAAGCTGTGGCAAAAGGTTTACAGGATGAAGCGACTTATACAGTAAGTCAGTTTATTCCGGGTTATTGCGGTGCAAGTCCTTCAGGAGATGCTTGGCGAGTTTATGGAGGCCATTTATTACATGCTGGTCCCAAAGATTTGGAGAGAGGATGTAATATGTACGGGTGTATTGGAATTTGTAAGAATAAAATGACAGAACTAAATCAAAAATTACTACAATATTCCAATGCCAAAACAGAACAAGCATTAGCCAATTCAGGAAAATTTAAAGTACACGTGCAGGCGGCGACCAAACCTCCCTTAGTACCGAAAACTAATTAAATAACTATAAAATAAGATATTATGAAAAAAATTATTTATAATCTATTATTGCTTAACGTGCTGTTTATATTTAGTCTGCGTGTTTTGGCACAAGAGCAAAGATACGTGACGGCCGAGTATTCAATTCCTAAAGAGCAATGCGAGATCTACGCCTACGATTTGGAAGATTTTCTAAAATCAAAAGGTTTATACGGGGGACAAAAAACAAATTACAAAGGGGTAGGTAAAATCAAATGGATGAAGAAAAAGGTATATATCGGGGGAATTGACTTTACAAAAGATTGTACTTTTATTTTGGAGCTTTTAGGAGATAGGCTTCCCAAGGATGAAGATCCATACGAATTCCATGGAAATTTCGGCATTATCGAGATCGGTTTTAAAACCGAGAGTAAAGCAAAAGAAATTTACGAGAAGGCAAAATTAGCAAGTAAAAAATATCCTATGAATATATCCCTTTATTATCCTATATTTCGATGTAAAATGATAGGAAGAAATGTAATTTTTGTTTACTCCATGTACAGAAATGATGATAAGTATCGTGATATGATCAAGACTTGGTCTCCGAAGAAAAAAGAGGAAGATAAGGAAAAGAAAAAAGAGGAATAATTTGAACTGTTCGTTGCCGGAAATACAAATCCGGCAACGAACTAAACAGTACAAGTAACGGAAAATAGTATTGTCTGATAAATAAATTACTATAAAATAAGATATTATGAAAAAAAATATTTATAAACTATTATTGCTTAACGTGTTGTTGATATTTAGTCTGCCTGCTTTGGCACAAGAACAAAAATACGTGACGGCCGAGTATTCGATTCCCAAGGAGCAATGCGAGATCTACGCCTACGATTTGGAAGATTTCTTAAAATCAAAGGGTTTATACGGGGGACAAAAGACAAATTACAAGGGAGTTGGTAAAATCAAATGGATGAAGAAAAAGGTATATATCGGGGGAATTGACTTTACAAAAGATTGTACTTTTATTTTGGAACTTTTAGGAGATAGGCTTCCCAAGGATGAAGATCCTTACGAGTTTTTAGGAAGTTTCGGTATTATCGAGATCGGTTTTAAAACCGAGAGTAAAGCAAAAGAGGTTTACGAAAAGGCAAATTTAGCAAGTAAAAAATATCCCATGAATATTCCTATTTATCATTCTATTTTTCGATGTGTGCAAGTGAGGAAAAGTGTTATTTTTGTTTATGCAATCAATACGAAAATGTATAAATATCGTGATATGATCGAAACTTGGTCCCCAAAGAAAAAAGAGGAAGATAAGGAAAAGAAAAACGAGGAATAATAGTGAACGGCGAGTGTTGTATGCGATTTTCGGAACGACCGGACAACGGATTGTCCGAGCGAAACGGGTCCCGGAGGACACTGAACGAAAAGCGTTACACGACCGATGGGAAGGTCCCTGCCCCCGAGGATTAGTCGTAACGATTGTAGATCGACGATTGTAAATTAAAAAACAACGAAATCAGGGGATTAAGTGTGATTAAAAGAATTTGCGATTTATGATTTAAAGACAGGAAAATTGGAATTGAAGCAAGTATCAATTTACAATCTACAATTTAAAATCTACAATTAGACGGATTTCGTCATTGAGATTTCGAATTGTAGATTGACGATTCAAAGAGGGCAGGAGCAAAAATTCAATCGCAAATCAAAATCTTTCAGACTCGTACACTACCCTATTCATCTACCATGGCCCATTAATCAGCTTCTATCAGTTTATATAACTTATCACCTCTGCGCAAAAACGGTTCGACAGGCATAGAAAAAAGAGAACCTTTACCGACTTGTCGAACCGGTTGTAAATCAACCCGAATTTCCGGGACATGCATTTGCACGACTCCTGTTGTCGGTCCCATAATCAAAATTTCATCCCCGACTCTCAGATCATAAGACTCTAACTTAAATTCACCCACGTGCAGCTTCGTAAAATAATTGGTCACTTTCCCGATACACACCTTTTTTTTCGTGGCTTTCGAACCGTATACCTCACTCCACTCACCCAAACGTTGCCCCAGATAATATCCATTCCAGAATCCCCGGTTAAACACGGTTGAAAGCCGTTCTTTCCAATGTTCGATCTTTTCGGCGGAATAACTACCGTCCGCATAAGCATCTATTGCTTCGTTGTAACACTCGCAAACCGTTTTCACGTATTCGGCGGAGCGGGCCCGTCCCTCAATTTTAAATACCCGTACTCCGGCATCTATCAGTTTATTAATAAAACCTATCGTACACAAATCTTTAGGCGACATGATGTACTTTCCGTCTACTTCCAATTCCACCTCGCTATCCGTATCTTTCACCGTATACGAACGGCGGCATATCTGATAGCAGGCTCCCCGGTTGGCAGAAGCATTCATCTCATGCAAACTCAAATAACACTTGCCGGAAACGGCCATACACAATGCCCCATGCGCAAACATTTCGATTTGCATGAGCTCTCCTTTGGGACCTCTTAAATCC
The DNA here is from genome assembly GCA_001487125.1 of Gabonibacter massiliensis. Lineage (GTDB taxonomy): Bacteria > Bacteroidota > Bacteroidia > Bacteroidales > Marinifilaceae > Gabonibacter > Gabonibacter massiliensis. The sequence continues at coordinate 2,119,070 of LN913013.1, read as the reverse complement.
TGTGCCACAATCTGGCGATGAATCGTCATGACCTGATCCAAATCCAATTCCCGGGCCAATACAACCACATCCGCAAATTGAGAATAAAATTTAACCGCCTCAAAATTAGTAATATTGCACTGCGTGCTGATATGCACCTCCACACCGATGGAACGGGCGTAAAGAATAGCTGCCATATCCGAAGCAATGATAGCCGTCAAACCGGACTCTTTCACGCAATCGATAATCCGGCGCATCTTCTCCAATTCATTATTATAGATAATCGTATTAACGGTCAGATAAGTCTTCACTCCCTTTTCCCTGCATTTTTCAACGATACACTTTAGATCCTCCAACGTGAAATTGGCCGAAGAACGGGAACGCATATTCAATCCCTCCACGCCGAAATAAACGGAATTCGCTCCTGCCTGCAAGGCAGCCTCCAAAGATTCATAAGAGCCAACGGGAGCCATTATCTCAAAATCTGTTCTTTTCATACGCAACATTTAGAACGACAAAAGTACATTTGTTCATCGAAAATAAAAACTGAAATTGAAAATTAGTGTATTGGAGAAGCCAAACCATTGAATCTATCTCTTGAAGAAATCGTATATCTCAATAAAACGAAAGAACACGCTTATGACACATCCGCAACCTCCCACACTCGTTCAAGCCGTTATCCCCATCCTCTTTTTAATTGGATTACTGTTTTTAAACGTCCTTTATTTTGAAGATCCATTGGGAGGAGCCAACCAAATCGCACTTATGATCACCGCGACTCTCAGCGGCCTGATCGCTTGGCATAATCACGTGGACTGGAATCACCTGCAAGGTAAAATTCTCAGTACCATTCATTCAGCCATGCCGGCTATTCTGATCCTCCTCCTGATAGGAGCCTTAAGTGGAACTTGGATGTTAAGCGGAGTTATTCCCACGATGATCTACTACGGAATAGACCTGATGTCCCCCTCTTATTTTCTTGTTGCTTCCGTGGTCATATCCGGGATTGTTTCCCTGGCAACCGGAAGCTCTTGGTCCACGATTGCCACCGTGGGGGTCGCAATCATCGGAATAGGACACGCTTTCGATATGAATTCGGGGATTGTTGCCGGCGCAATCATTTCCGGTGCTTATTTCGGCGATAAAATGTCTCCCCTTTCCGACACGACCAATCTGGCCCCGGCAATTGCCGGCACCGATCTGTTTACCCACATTCGCTACATGATTTACACGACAGTACCGACTTTAATCATTACTTTGATCATTTTTGTCATCATCGGATTAACCCACACCAATGAAATAAATTTAACCAGTACAGACGACATCAAAACCGGCATCGCCGAAACTTTCCGGATTACTCCCTGGCTACTGTCCGTCCCCCTCCTATTAGCGTTCATTATCATCAAAAAAATTCCTCCCATCCCGGCAATGTTAATTGGTATTGCTTTAGGCGTTCTATTTGCTTTGCTTTTTCAAACCGAATTACTCGAGAACTTAATAAAAGGAGAAACGTTCACCAACAAATATCAACTTATCCTGCAAGTGATTTCCAGTAAAATGGAGTTATCAACGGGCTCTCCCGGCATCGACCGTTTACTCTCTACCCGAGGAATGGAAGGAATGCTCAGTACGGTATGGTTGATCCTGATGGCGATGATTTTCAGCGGAGTGATGGAAGCCGGAGGATCCCTGAAAAGAATAAGCGAAGCCATGGTTAACTATATTAAGAACGACACTTCGCTCGTGGCGACAACCATCGGTTCTTGTATCCTTTTCAATATCTCAGCTTGCGATCAATATCTGTCTATTGTCGTACCGGGAAAAATGATGCAAAAGATTTATAAAGAACATAGGCTTAAACCTGAAGTTCTAAGCCGGGCGTTGGAAGACTCGGCCACCGTTACCTCTGTCTTAATCCCGTGGAACACTTGCGGAGCAACCCAATCACGCGTATTAGGGGTCGCTACTTTCGATTATCTTCCCTATTGCTTCTTCAATTTAATCAGCCCGTTTATGAATATCTTTATTACCGCTATCCACTATAAAATCCGAAAAATATCGAAACGATAAACCACGAATACACATCATATTAATAATTAAAAAACTATCCATACGATAAAATAACTATATTTTTAGTTTGGAAACTAAAATATTAGTTCTATATTCGTTTGCACATACAAAATATAAAACAATGAGAGAATTAACAAGAGCAGAAGAACAAGTCATGCAGATCCTTTGGGATCTGGACAAAGCCTTTGTCAAAGAGATCGTAGAGAAATTTGCCGACCCTAAACCGGCCTATAATACGGTCTCTACTATTATCCGAATTTTGCAGGAAAAAGGATTCGTAGACCATGAAACTTTTGGAAAAAGTCACCGATATTTCCCTCTTGTGGACAAAGAGACATACACCCGAAAATTCCTGAGGAATTTTGTAGGGAACTATTTTGAAAACTCTTATTCGCAAATGGTTTCTTTTCTCACCCGCTCGGAAAATATCGATTTGAAGGAGTTGGAAGACATCCTGCAAAAAGTAAAAGAAGCTCAACAGGCCGAACGAAAAAAATAGAGTCATGATACCCTTCTTACCTTATATCGTTAAGTCGACAATCATATTGATTGTTTTATTGGGATACTATCAACTGGTGTTGCAAAAACAAACTTTTTACAATACCAACCGTTTTTACCTACTCGGCATCCTGCTAATGGCTCAACTTATTCCGTTCATTCAAATAACAACTCCTTTCCGCTCCTTTATGGAGAGTCAGGGAATCATAGACAATCCGTTCGCTGCCATTTTCTTAACCGATACAAATGTTGAAGCTTCTGTTTCGACTCCCAATTACTGGATTTGGATCTATTTTTCCGGAGTAATCGTCGTATCCGTTAAATTCGCTTTAGCCATTTTGCAATTAAGGCATTTAGTAAATACAAATCCATCTAAAAAAATACGAGGGATACGAATCGTTTTTCTTCCCCGATCCTATCCGAATTTTTCGTTTTTCCATTTACTCTTTGTCAATCAATCCGTAGAAGACGCTGAAACCCGGCAAAATACTTTCGCCCACGAAAAAATACACATACGCCAACTACACAGCTTGGATTTACTATTCATCCATCTTTTCTGCCTGATCAATTGGTTCAATCCTTTTGCATGGCTACTGAAAAGAGCCATAATCCAAAATCACGAATTCATCGCCGATCACCGGGTGATCCAAAAATATCAAACGGAAAGTTATCTTCGACTCATACTGAGCCAATCATTTAAAACCCATTTTTCTTTCACGAATCACTTTGCATGTTCCAACCTAAAGAAAAGAATAATTATGATGACAAAACAACAAACCCAAAAGTACAAAGTATGGAATTACGTACCAGCCACATTACTCTGTGGATTTCTCTTTATTACTTTTTCCTGTCAAACGGAAGAATCAAACTCCCAGGAGCAGAATGTCACACAAACACTTAATTTAAGTAACGTTACCGCAGATACGACAGATACTTTCGTTGCGGTACAAGATATGCCCGTTTTTCCTGAAGGGGATATCGTCAAATGGATCAATCAAAAGACCAAATACCCGGCCGAAGCCCAGAGAAAAGGAGTAGAAGGCAAAGTAGCTATCCAATTTATAGTAGCGAAAGACGGTAGTGTTAAGGATATAAAAATTGTTAGAGGAGTAGAAGAAACATTAGATGCAGAGGCCGTTAGAGTTATCCAGTCCATGCCAAAATGGAAACCGGGGAAAGTAAACGGAAAAGCGGTGAACGTCTCTTTCACCGTGCCGATTAATTTCCAAATTAAGGATTTATAAACACGACAAAAAACAAAATTCCGGACGGAGAGCCTCCTTCTTTATCGACTACTAAAAATATATCGTAAAGGAAAACTCGAAAAGAATAGATTGAAATAAAGTTTTTTATACCTTTGTAATCAATAGGCAAAATAACATTAAATCACAATTTATATGAACGAGGAAGTACAATTTTATCTTGACGAAGCCAAAGAAAGAATGGAAGCTGCTCTGAATCATTTAGAAACAGAATTAAGTAAAATCAGAGCGGGAAGAGCTAACCCGAAAATCTTACAAGATGTCATGGTAGATTATTACGGAAGTCTTACCCCGTTAAATCAAGTTGCCAACATTTCCAGTCCGGACCCTCGGACGATCTCCGTACAACCGTGGGAAAAAAGCATGATTGCTCCCATCGAAAGAGCCATCATGGCAGCCAACTTGGGATTAAACCCGGATAACAACGGAGAAACCATACGAATCAATATTCCGTCTTTAACGGAAGAGCGTCGTCGTGATTTGGTAAAGCAAAGTAAGGGAGAAACAGAAACCGCCAAAGTCAGTATACGGAATGCACGGCGCGATGCCATAGAACAGGTAAAGAAAATGGTTAAAGACGGACTTCCCGAGGATGAGGCCAAAGATGCCGAAGCTGTCGCTCAGAAGCTAACCGACGAATACGGTAAAAAAGTAGACGAGTATTTCGCTAAAAAAGAGAAAGACATTATGACTATCTAACTCGGCTATCCCCGACAGGCTTTACGTTCCAATGGGAATATTTTGCTCGAATGAATAACGCCGTCCGTCATTTGCCGGGCGGCCCCTTTAGTTTATAATACGATACATATTGCCCCACCTTCAATTATCGTGAAGATGAATCAACTCGTAAAAATCATAATACCTGTCTATAAAACGGATCTGAATCGTACGGATATTATTTCATTAAATCAAGCAGTTAAGGTATTAAACCATTATCCTAAAGTCATCATCAAACCGAACAGCTTAGATGTGACGGAAGTGTTAGACTTGTATCCCGATACTTTCGAAATTGAAAGTTTCGACGATCACTATTTTGCCAATATTGCAGGCTATAACCGTTTAATGCTTTCAGCTGAATTTTACGAACGATTTCTTCACGTGAAATACATTTTGATTTATCAATTGGATGCTTTTGTTTTCCGAGATGAGCTCACCCAATGGTGTCAACGGGGTTACGATTATATCGGAGCCCCCTGGTTATGTAAATTGAAGTACCGGAGGTTCCCCTTGAACTTTTTTCTAAAACTTCGGGGAGCAGTCTATTCCCTTACGGGAATAAAACACAGGCAGCAATGTTTTTTCAAAGTCGGGAACGGTGGATTCTCTTTACGCAAGGTTGATACGTGTTATCGCAAAACAATAGAGATGCAATCACGCATTCACACCTATCTTTCCCGTGTCGGCGAAAGCAGCCAATTCAATGAAGATGTCTTTTGGGCTTTGGAAGCAACGAAAAACAACGACTTCTCCATACCGACCTGGCAGGAAGCAATACATTTCTCATTCGACCTATTCCCGAAAATCTGTTTTCAATTCGCTCAAAAGCAACTCCCTTTCGGTTGCCACCGCTGGAACAAAGAGTTGAATTTTTGGAAAGACTATATCAATCTCCCCGATTAAGTAATAACTCGACATGATCCACAATCATTCGCGGTGTTATATTCCGAATATAATCCTCCTCATTGATCATATTGTTCTCCACTTTCAAGGCGATACCGAAATCGACCTTGGGAAGGATCGTAGAGGTCGGACTCGTGGAGAGTCCCAAAAGAGCCACAAATTTCGTGTGAACCGCTGCAGCGATATGCATGGCAGAAGAATCGATGGTAATCAACGCATCTAAATTGGCTATCGTCGTTACAAATTCCCCCACGGAAGTTTTTCCGGTCAGGTTGATAACACTATCCAATTTCACCCGTTTCAAATAGGAAGCATGAATCCCCGCATCGTTACGGTCTCCTATCAAAACAAGATTATAGCCGTTTAACAATTTCAACAATTCAAGCGACAAACTTTCCGGATATCTTCTATATTTCTTATTTATACCTCCCAAATACAAACCGATTACCTGTTTATTATCCGGGAAATAAAACGTCTTCTCTTGTTTATAGAATAATCTCAAAGGCGGAAGGTAAATATATTTATTATTGAAATACTTATTCACGAGCATAGCATACCGATTGATATAATGCACGTTACGATTTAATGGCATCTTAAAATCCAATAAAAAACCCCTTCCTTCATTTTTGTATCCGATAAGGCATTTTACCAAAGCCAGTTTAAATATAAAAACAGAAATAAATGTATTCGTAAATAGGATACCCAAATCGTATTTACCCTGATAAATCCGTTTGACGAAAGTAAGGTAATTTTTTCTTCCTTTCTCAAAACAAATAAAATCATCGATTCGAGGATCATGTTCAAATATATCTTTTATAAAAGAAAGGCCCAACAAGGTTATCCTCGAATCCGGATACTCCTGTTTTAATAAGTCTATCGCAGGAAGTGTATTTATTGAATCACCAATAAAATTAGGCATTCTAATAATAATGTTTTTCATATACAATTCTTTATCCCTTCTTTTTCACAAACATCCTTTTAAAAGGATATACTAATCCATATAGAAATAGTTTCACAAAGTTAATATATAAATAAGGGCAACTCCAATAATGTTTAAAAATAATGCGAAAAGTTCCTTCCGTTTCGAAACAATACATCTCTCTATCTTTGATATAGATACGTTTAAGCCAAAGATAAAGATGCCCTTTAAAAAGTTTGCGCTTCTCCTGTTTAAACACATTGAAAGAGAGGGCGCCGCTCCGGAGATACTCCTGATAGATACCTATATAGTTCTCTACAAATATTTTAAAAAAATTATATCCTCCTTTCTTACTGGGTGGAAGCGTTTCATAAAGATCTTCCCGGTAGACTACGGTAGGGCTCTTTTCATTCACGATTCTCAGCGTCCAATCCATTTGGCTCAACTGTAAAGATCGGCAACGTTCCTTATCGGGTAGGGCCTCAAAACATTCTCTCCATGTACCGAAATGCCCAATCCAAGTAGACCAGAAAGAGACTTTCTCCACAAAATCGTCCAATGAATAACATACGGCCTCGTTAAACTCCGGTTTTGATACCCTCGTATAAAAGAACAAATTCTCACCGGACTCCTTATGCTTTTCTATCCTCTCCAACAAATAACCGAGTGTACCTGCTTTCAATATGGAATAGTCATTCAATAACTTCACGTACCTACCCGTCCCTAAAGACAAAACCAACTCGAAATTGGCATCGCGAATATTCTCCGGGTTCCTGTGATACACAACATTCGGGTAAGACGAGGAGTATTTTTTTACCACTTCAGGCGTTGCGTCCGTAGAACAATTATCCGAAACGACTACCTCAACCCGCTCGTCGAACTCCTTATCGCACACAATGCGAGAGAGTACCGCATCCAAGATCTCACACCTGTTATAAGTAGGAATACAAAGAGATAATAATTTTTCCATCTCTATCCGTGTCTAAAAAAACAATAACAACTCTTCTATATTCGCCAATACATTCGTACGACTCTTCTCTAAATCGGTCGAAAGCAAGAAAGAGGAACAACCGAAATTTTGAGCCATCCGGATATCAGATTCATACGAATCTCCTATCAAAGCAATCTCCCGAGGGTTTAATCGAAATCTATCGGACACCATAGATAACATATAGGTATTAGGTTTGCCTATCACCACGTCCACCTCCCGTTCACAAGCCACCTCCATCGCACGTACAATAGCCCCGCACCCCGGATACCTTATGCCTCCGCCGACAGGATAATTCTTATCCAAATTACAAGCTATTAGCTTAGCTTCCGGATACCTGTCTATCATTTTCAATGCCTCCGCGAGCCTGTTATAATCGATACTCGTATCGAGTCCCAGCACGATGGCCTCTACCTTGCAATTTTCCTTCTCGGAGTACTCGACCACGTTACACGCTTTTCCTATCTCGCGTTTCAACCCGGCCGTTCCCAAGCAATAGACATTCTTATATCCTTCTCTACATACAAAATCTACGGTTACCGTCAAAGAGGAGAAAATCTCCTCTTCTTCAGCCTCATATCCCAACCGTACTAATTTATTTTTTAACTCGATTTCGTTCTTGGAAGAATTATTGGTAAGATATAATAACCGATATCCTTTGTTCTTCAACTGTTTCAAAACCTCCGGTGCCCCGTCAACAGCCTTATCACCATTGTATAAGGTGCCATCCAGATCAAAAGCGAGTGTTGTTACCTTCAATTCATTTTCTCTTTTAATAATTTCCACCGGCTTCTTCGATTAATTTTTTGTAACGAGCCTCAAGCATCACGATGCGATTAGCATCTTCCTCGTATATACTTTGGTAGAAATGACGTTTATTTTTCAACCACATCAATTCAAAGCCCACGGCTTTCAATATTCCTTTATCCGACTCTTTTCCCAAGGCTTCGGGACAAGCAAAAATAACCTTACGGGTTTCATATCCATGAAGAGTCCCTTGGGGTAAACGATTGAAGAACGGTATGGATGCCGCAGAAACTCCTCCGCCTATAACACACTCCAATCCAGCTTTTTCAGCCCTTTTACACAGATCATCGGCAATTTTAAAAATCTCTTCCGAATTGATATCTTCCCGGGTCATCCCCATAGATCCTGTCATGTCTACCCGTCCCAATACAATACCTTTCAAATCCCCGATACAAGGCAATTCCAACATCCTATCAAAATTCCTATACCCATCGATCGTTTCGATATTTACCAAAAAATCCACATCGTTCCACTCCTCGTCGGGGAATACCAAGCGAGTAGCATGAAGAAATTTCTTCAAGGCATAAGGGGTCTCGATCATAGGCGCCACAATACGCTTTACTCCGATAGAACGCGCATCATACATATCCTTAATGGCCTCTCCTCCTCCAATCTTTATCGTCAGGTCCAATCCGGCCTTCGTTACCACTTCTTTCAATCGCAGAGCCTCTTCCATACGCGTCCCTTCAGCCTCAAACTCTGCCTTAATGCCAATCACATGATAATTTTCTTTTAAGTCGATCAAAGTTTCGACCATCTTATGTTCAAGAGCATTCATAACTATTCATTTAATGGTTTTATAATCATATTTTCTAAAAATTCTTCCCGGGAAAGAAAAGGATACAGGTCTTCCAACGGTTTGGAAACCATCCGGCCGTCCTCTTTCCTCACGGATGAGGTTTTCGGTATAAACTTGTAATCATCCAACAGATCAACGACACACACCATCGGCGTATTGTCCCGCAATAATTCGGGTAACACCCGCTCCATCTCCTCGTGAGAAGAAATGGAAAGTGTTTTAATACCGAAAGCCGTTCCGAGTTTGACAAAATCAGGAAAACCGACTCCACTATCCTCATTGCAACCGATATATTGTCCCGCAAAAAAATTATCCTGAGTCTGTTTAATAGAGATATACCCGTGATTATCCAATACAATCAGCTTAATAGGTAATTTATAATAGGCCATCGTCGCCATCTCCTGTAAGTTCATCATCAGACTGCCGTCCCCTGCCAGACAGATGATCTGCCGTTCGGGATGAGCAACGGCAGCCCCTATGGCGGCAGGCAAATCATATCCCATGGAAGCGCAGCCGGAATTCCATATATATTGCTGCCCTTTCTTCACTTCTCCAGCCTGAAAAAGCACCACGCACGCGGTTCCGTTTCCGGCGACAACAGTCGATTTATCAGATAAGCGACGGGTTAATTCCCTCATGAAATAATAAGGTTGAACTCTCTCCTTTGTATACTTATACTCTTCCGATACCGTAGGGTAACGTTGTTTCCTTACCTGACACCAGGCTAACCAGTCCGGCCAGGACCGCCTGGGAGTATAGGCTCGCAGGCGGTCAATAAACCACCCGGCATCGGCGCATATACCCATATCCACCCGAACCGTCGGTTTTCGAAGCTCTTCAGGATCGATATCCACGACCACGTGCTTACCCGCGCGTACATAGTATTCCCAATTATAACTTACCTGACGTATATTGTTTCTGGAACCTATCGTGATAACCAAATCAGCATTTTGAAGGGCAAAATTACCGGCTCTCGAACCTAATGTTCCTATTCGACCGATATAATTAGGATTCTCCTCTTCCAGAATATCCATTCCGTTAAACGTCGTAAGGACGGGTATATGAAATTTCTCCGCCAAAGCCCGAAAACGATCCGCAGCCTTAGCTATTTTTATTCCGTGTCCGGCCACAAATACGGGACGTTCGGCCTTTTCCAGCCACTCGAAAAAAAGAGTAAGATCCGGCTCCTCTTTTTTTATCGAAGAAGGACTATACTCTTTTTGAATCTTTTCATCCATAATCATCCCCTGAATATCCATGGGCACATCTATCCACACCGGACCGGGACGACCAGAGAGAGCCCGATCCACGGCTTCGTCCAAAACACTCTTCACCTCATCCAACGAGGTTATCTGTTTGGCAAACTTGGTGAGCGGTTTTACCACCTCGATAATATCCACCTCCTGATCTCCCAATTGACGAAGTCTGAGCCGAGGGTAACGGGTAACAGTCGTCTGTTGTTTTACCTGACCGGAAATATATAAAACGGGTACGGAATCCGTCCACTGCCCCATAAGTCCGGTCAACGTATTTAATCCGCCAGGACCAGTCGTCACATTAACCACCGCCAACCTGCCCGTCGAACGGGCATAAGCTTCAGCCGCAATAGCACAAGCCTGTTCATGATGATTACAGGTATATTGTAATCCTGCACAACGTCCGATAGCGTCGTTCAGGTGCATCGCACCACCCCCCGTAATCATAAATACATGTTCAACACGGTATTTCTCAACCAATCGCTTAAAAATATAATCACTTACTCTCATTATTTATCCACTAACAATAAATCTCTGTTTATATGAGCCTTATTATCGACATACCAACGGTATAACCGTGCAACGGCTTGTTCCAAAGGTGTGAATTTCAATCCGGGCATCTCTTCCGACAACCGGGTATTGGAACCACTATACTCTAACCCCTTTCCCTCTTTAGCGATAATGACAGGCAAATCTTTTCCGGATATACGCCTCACCATCAAAGCCAATTCATATAGAGAAACCGAAGAGGCCGGGGTAATATTATAAGCCTTGTATTTAGGCCGGGCTTCGATAAAATACTCTAACACCGTCATCAAATCCTCTACAAAAATATAATCAAAATTCCGGTCCTGCTTTATCGTAATCGGCAAATCAAACAACGTCTTACAAATCGCATTCGAAATAAAACGAATCGCATAATCTTCATATTTTCCGAAAATTCCGAAGATTCGTAAATCGTATATATTCGAACTTTTTTCAATACACTTTTCACAGACATACTTGGAAAAACCGTGCTCATCTGCCGGAATATTTTGTCCATACTCCTCTTCCTTCATCTTGGGATGATAGTACCTCATATCATAAATCGCACCGGAGCCCAATACAATCATTTTTTCATACTCCTTCACGTGTCGTTCCAGATTAAAAAACATCCGGGTATTGTTATAAAACAATCCTTCACACGAAGCCGCATTCCGATGTCCCGGCTGACCGGCAGCATGTATCACCACATCCACCGAATGACGATGGAAATAGTCGTCAACCTCCTTCTCGTTGACAAGATTCAATTCCTTACTCGAAGGAGTCAACAGACGATACCGTTCGGAAAGGAAACTCTCCTTTATATTCTTACCGATAAAACCATTCGAACCTGTTAATAAAATCGTTTTATTCATGCTCATGGCAGAACGCTTTAATTTCTTTTATCATATAGTCGAGCATAGGTTTCTTCATGCCGGGATAAACACCTATCCACAAAGAGTTCGTCATCACCAGATCCGTATTTTTCAACTCTCCGACCACACGGAAACCTTCTCCGCTTTTACGCATCTCATCGAAACAAGGATGTTTGATCAAATTCCCGGCAAACAACATTCGGGTTTGAATATGATGTCTCTCAAGATGGTGAACCAGATCATTACGGGTAAAACCGGCATTTTCTTTTACAAAGATTAAAAATCCGAACCAACTGGGATCAGCATTTCCGGTAGGCTCTGCAAAAATCAACCGATCCTCCAAACCTCTTAACCCCTCCCTCAAATAAGTCCAGTTTTGTTTTCTGGCCTCCACGATAGCCGGAATTTTTCTCAACTGCGCACATCCTATTGCAGCCTGCATATCCGTGACCTTCAGGTTATATCCGAAATGCGAATAGACGTATTTATGGTCATAACCGAGAGGAAGTTCTCCGAATTGCTGGGTAAAACGTATTCCGCAGGTATTATCTTTTCCTGAATCGCACCAACAATCCCTTCCCCAATCCCGGAACGAATTTACTATCCGGTGCAGTAACAAATTATTGGTATAAACGGCTCCGCCCTCCCCCATCGTGATATGATGAGGCGGATAAAAGCTGGAAGTACCTATATCACCTATGGTCCCCGTGTATTTCCACTCTCCGTCCAGTCGGTATTTGGAACCCAATGCATCGCAATTATCCTCGATTAGCCACAATTGATGGCGATCACAAAAATCTCTTACCGCCTTTAAATCAAAGGGATTACCCAACGTATGAGCTACCATCACCGCTTTCGTCCTCGGCGAATAAGCCCGCTCCAACAAGGTCACGTCAATATTATACGTGGGTAACATGATATCCACGAAAACAGGCACGGCCCCATAAATGATAAAAGGGGTCACCGTTGTCGGAAAACCGGCCGCAACCGTTATCACCTCATCCCCTCTTTTTACTTGTCTCTCCTTTAACTTCGGAGAGGTCAAGGTCATAAAAGCCAACAAATTGGCAGACGATCCGGAATTGGTTAAAGAACAAAATTTCACACCTAAAAACTTGGCAAATTCCCGCTCGAATTCCGAAGCATAACGTCCGGTCGTCAACCAGAAATCCAAAGAAGCATTCACTAAATTTTCCAATTCATCCTGATCGAAAAAACGTCCCCCGTAACCGATCCTGTCTCCTTCCTTAAATTCAGTCTCTTTCTCCTTAAATTCCTCTATGTAATACTCCCTTACGAGCTTCAAGATTTGTTCTCTTTTCGTATTCATGATCTTTCAAAAAAATTTTTTATCTGCTTTTCCGTGTACTCCCGTATATTTCCGGGATCCTCATTATAGTTTTTATACCATTCCAAGGTCCATTTCAACGCTTCGGAAGCATTCAACCGGGGATACCATTTCAATTCTTTATTAGCCAACGATATATCCAATCTCAACATATTCGCCTCATGCAACACTCGCGTATCCTGCCGTACGACATACTCCCCTTCTCCCCAAATTTCAATGGCCGACTTTGTCATCTCCTCTACCGTCAACGTGTCGTGAGACCAAGGCCCGAAATTATAGGCGTTGGACATTTCCCCGTACCTCTCGGATGCCATGGCCCCCAATAACAAATAGCCATATAACGGTTCCAAGACATGTTGCCACGGACGAACAGCTCCCGGGTTTCTCAGAACAATCTCTTTCTTTTCCCGGAGAGCCCGGATGATATCCGGAACCAAACGATCCTTGGCCCAATCTCCTCCGCCGATAACATTACCCGCCCGGGCTACGACCAAAGCTTTATGATGTTCCCCGTAACTTTCGGTATTAAAAAACGAATTCCGATAAGAATCGATTACCAACTCGGCACAAGCCTTACTCGCGCTATACGGATCATACCCTCCCAACCTGTCATTCTCCCGGTAGGCATAGGGCCATTCGTAATTATAATACACTTTATCCGTGGTAATCAACACGACGGTACACTTGTGTTGCCATCTCCTTAAGACATCCAACAAATGAGCCGTCCCGATACTGTTTACGGCAAAAGTCTCCACCGGGAATTCATAAGACAAACGAACAATAGGCTGAGCCGCCAGATGAAAGATAAAATCAGGTTCAAACGTTGTAATTTCCCGGGACAGACGCTTAGCATCCATCAAATCCCCGATCACGGAGGTAGCTATCTCCTCTACCTTTAAAACGTCGTATAAGTTGGGAGATGTTTCCGGAGCCAAAGCATATCCCTTTACCCGAGCTCCTAACATTGAGAGTATCTTGATCAACCATGCGCCTTTAAAGCCGGTATGGCCCGTCACCAAAACCTTTTTCCCGTTATAAGGGTTCTCTTTCCAATCCATACGTCAACAATTACGTTACCAAACTTTCCAAACAGCCTCTCCCGATTCCCACATCTTATTCAAATCTTCCTTATCTTTCAACGTATCCATAGGTTTCCAAAAACCGGCATGTTTGAAAGCCATCATCTGATGTTGTTGTGCAATTCGCTCCATGGGCTCTCTCTCCCAGGTAATATGATCTCCTTCGATAAAATCAAACACTCCCGGCTCGCACACAAAATACCCCCCGTTAATCCAGGCTCCGTCTCCCTTAGGCTTTTCAATAAAAGATTTAACACTATTCTCCTTCTCTATCGTGATAGCACCGAAACGACCAGTCGGCTGAATGGTCGTTACCGTGCATAACTTCTTATGGTTTTTATGAAAACGGAGCAGTTCCCCGATATTTACGTCTGATACACCATCTCCATAAGTCAGCATGAAGGTCTCGTCACCTATGTATTTTTGAATCCGTTTGATACGACCTCCCGTCATCGTGTTCAACCCCGTATCGATCAACGTTACCTTCCACGGTTCCACATCCGTATCCAATATCTCCAAAGAATTCCGTTGCAGATCGATCATCAGATTGGAACGATACATACAATAATTTGCAAAAAACTCCTTGATTATATGACCTTTATAACCTAAACAAATAATAAATTCATTCACTCCGTAGTGAGAATAAGTCTTCATGATATGCCACAAAATAGGCATTCCTCCGATCTCAACCATAGGTTTCGGTTTGATTCCCGTCTCTTCACTCAACCGGGTTCCTAATCCCCCTGCCAATATAACTGCTTTCATCTATTAATAAATTTAGAACACCAAATTTTGTTCAAAGATAACGCTTAATAATCAGAATTACCTTCATTCCGTTAAACAAAAAAATGACAATTGACGATTGTAGATTAAGAACTTCGGCGCTTGAATGACGAAACGATCCATTTCCAATCACCGAATTATCAAATCATAGCATATAAATCCCTTAATCTTGGAGGATTTTCTTCAAATCTTCCGGCGTATCGATTCCGATAGATTCATGATGAGTGATGCTCACGGCTATCTTATAACCGTTCTCCAACCAACGTAATTGCTCTAAAGATTCGGCTTTCTCCAGTATCCCCTGCGGAATTCGGGTGATACTTTCCAATACTACCGGACGATAGGCATACATTCCCACGTGTTTATAATAAGGAGTGCGCGTCAGCCATTCACCTTGGTCTACTCCTCGACAAAACGGAATAGGGCAGCGACTAAAATAAAGGGCCATATGTTGTTGGGAAAAAACGATCTTCACCTTATTGGGATCAAATATTTCTTCATTCTTTTCAAAAGGTTTGGCCAAAGTCGCAATCTGAATGTCTGGCTCCTCGAACCTCGATATCAAGGCCTCTATCTGTTCCGGCAGAATAAAAGGTTCATCTCCCTGAACATTTACAATAACCTCGAAATCCTGTTGCAAAAGTTCTTTCACTTTTTGATAGGCCTCATAACAACGATCGGTCCCGCTTTTATGAGTAGTTGCCGTCATCACGGCTCGACCTCCGAACCGGATCACGGTATCGTAAATCCGTTCATCGTCCGTAGCCACATAAACATGTTCCGACACGGCCGTCGCTTTTTCATACACATGCTGTATCATCGGCTTCCCCGCTATTTCGACCAAAGGTTTCCCCGGAAATCGGGTAGAAGCATACCTGGCTGGAATTAATATTAAATTAGATTTGAGAATCATTATGCTATTCTAATTTGAGATTATTACTCTCGGCATGAAGTCGTCGTAAATGATCGGAATTGGACAATATTTTTAATTTCAGATTGTGCGGATAGTTGGGATGTTTCTCCAAAAAATGAGTAACGACGGAATAAACATACTTGCTCGTGTGGCCGGATAAACCGGCATTCAACCAGTCGGAAGGGAAAAAGATATCCCCCGTCTCCTGTATTTCCTGCAATTTCTCCAACACTTGAGGTATGTATTCTTCGGACTCTTGACGGCGCAAGGGATGATTCAACCACCTCAGACTCTCTCCCGCCCAAACCTCATTTACTCTATTCTTTTCCAACAACAAAGCGTTAAAAACGCTATCCCGGACCTGTTTTTTTCCGGATACGGAAGGCAATACATAGGCAAAACGATTCAACAAGTCCTTATTCTTTACCGTTCTGAGGATGTATTTCTTCATATTCTGATATTGATTGGAATCTCTCAATATCATATTATAAGCTATCAGTATCCTGTCGTCATCCGCGATCGTCATCCCGCCCGTCTCTTCCGTACCGTATAATATTTTCGCTATATATCCTTTGGCTTCCGACGAGGTATATATACCCAACAATGTTTTAAAATAGGTTTTCTTGTTCACTCCCGTCTGTTCTTTTGACAACATATCCATGCAGAAACGCTCCAGATCCTCCTGCAATAACTGACGGCTCCCCTCATCCAGGTAAGTATTATATACGGTAGTTAAAAACGAAAGCGTCCGATTAATAACCAAATTATTCGTTTCCGCGGGCAGATGCTTGATACAAAAACGAACAAACAGCTCCCCCTTTAACTTTTTATTCAAAACTCCTTCATATAGCAATTGCCAGCTGACTGCCCGGTACAAAGGTTCAGGCAATTCACTCAAATACTCGTTCAAGGCACGAACAGAATACTCCGTAGGTAAGAAACAACCGTATCCCAAAACATCTCCGTCCGGCAACACCACCTTAGCATTACGGTAGCGCGTTAACGTATCTTTCAAAAAGAGAATATTTTCCCGCAAACGTCTGTTGCTTTCCCAAATAACCGATATCCGTTGAGGCCATACCCGGTTTTTTCCGGACTCATCGACCATTTCGACTCCATTTTCACCGAATTCGATCAATGGGGCTCCCGCCTCTTTCACCCATATTTCGTTCCACGCCTGTAAACCGACTCCGGATGTCTCTTCGAGCAGGGTGATCAAATCATTCCAATCCGCATTGGAATAAGCCCATCTCCTCAGGTAATGACGCAATCCTCTACGCAACTCCCCTTCCGTAATCAAATTCTCCAACATATTCATCACAATAGGCGCTTTATGATAAATAATATCCCCGTACAAAGTTCCCGCATCTTTCAGGTTATCCAATTGTTGCAAGATCGGATGAGTACCCTCGGTTCGATCCGTACGTAAAGCAGCTTCATAGTGACTTAAATAAAAATTCAACTTATGATCGACCGTCGGATACAGGCCGGCTAAAATTTTACCTGCCATAAAATTTGCAAAAACCTCCTTCAGCCATACATCGTCAAACCACTTCATCGTCACCAGATCTCCAAACCACATATGGGCTGTTTCATGAGCGATAACCTCACTTCGTCTCAAGCGTGCCGTCATATCGGCATCCGGATCGAGAAATAACCGTGAAGCATGGTAATACGTTGCCCCCGGATGTTCCATTCCTCCGAATTGAAAAGCCGGAATAGCAACCACATTGTATACATCGAAGGGATAAGGCCTTCCCGTGTATTTCTCCATCCAATTTAACGAATAGGCCACCTCCCGGGCTATTTCGGATAGGCTGCCATTAATTTTAGAGGTATCTGTCTCCCGGTAATAAATACCGATCCAACGCCTGTCTACATACCATTCCGCGTAATCAAAAACTCCCGCCACAAATGAAAATAAATAAGTACTCAACGGCTTCGTCTCCTCAAATTCATACAGTTTATAGTCATCGAACTGCTCCATTCGTAACAAATCCCCGTTGGCAACGGCTCTCCATGTCGAAGGAATTTTCAATCTCAATTTAAAACGCCCTTTGATATCCGGTTGGTCGAAACAAGGCATCAACGTCCGGCAACGGTCCGGAACCAATAAGGTGTAAAGAAAATCATCATTCCGATTCAAAGAGGTCTCTCCGGCTCGAAATTTAATATTCAGCGAATTCCGCCCCTCTTTTAAATTTTTTTCTTCAATAATAATATGTTCATTCTTAAATATATACGGGACTCTTTCTCCATCGGAAGTAATCGAGATAATACTTTCTTCGTCCGCCTTAAAATCCAAAACGACCGGAGCCAACTGTAACAACTCGAAAGAGATTTCCGAATCGGCAATGATGGCAGCCCCTTTATCGGAGGGAATCGCAAAGTACAAGCTATAACTTACTCCCCCGATATTCGATTTCCGCTCTTGTGCCAGTTCTTTTGAAACCCCTTTTTCAATACCACCATTTCCCCTCTCGCAAGCGGCAAATAATAAACAGAATTGTATAACGGCTAAAAAACAACGCACGTCCTGATTTATTTCTGGTGAACTTCTCTTTCTATACGGCACTCCCCATTAAAAACAGCTCCTGATTCTATCATTATATAAGCGGCCTTTATCGTACCCACGAAGGTCGATTTAGCTCTCAAGGAAACCGTTCCAAGCGAAAGTATATTACCCTGAACATTGCCTAAGATATCTACACTCGGTGAATTTATCTCTCCTTCTACCTTTGCCGTCGGTCCAATAACCAAACGCCCCGTAGTATTAATCTTACCTTTAATGGTTCCATCGACACGTATATCATTTTTCGCATGAAGATCCCCTTCGATAGAAGTCCCCTCACTTAATAAATTTAACGCTACCTGTTGTTGTACTTCTTTTCCCATAAAAGTCCTTTAGATTATATTTTTACCAAACACAACTCGTTAATACCTATTCTATTCCCCACAATCCGCAAACGGCAGGTTTCAACACGTCCTCCGACACGCCCTTCTTCACGTATAGTCAAATCCCCCGTATTCACGCTCCCCTTTACCAGGCCATCCACATCCAACACCTTGCAATTCACATTACCTTCCACAACTGCACCTCTTTTAATCACCAACACTCCGCCACAATCCACATTACCCGCAACAATACCTCCCAGGAACAAATCATTCGGCACTCTTATATCCCCTTGAATAACGGATGTACTAAGAATAACTGTTCTCTTCGCATTAGGTTGATGTACATTTTTCGTCATATTGCAAGAAAATAAGTGACCAAATATACAACAAGTAATCTAAAATAAAAAATCAAATCTAACGAAATCTGAGCATCTGTCCTCCAATATTTCTTGCGACAAAACGGGATAACAGACGTAACGCCATAAACAACAAAAAAAATGCTATCCTACCAGATAGCATTTTATAATATCGTAAATTGCAGATTAACCACCGAACCCTTCGATTACCGGACACCTGATCTCATTCCGCTTTTTTATCCACGACTGCCAATTGCATTTTTCCCGTCATACCCCCATTTGAGGTAGATCGCTCCCCAGGTAAACCCGGCCCCGAAAGCAGCTAAAATCAGATTATCCCCTTTCTTAAGCTGATCTTCCCACTCGTAAAGACAAAGAGGAATCGTCGCAGAAGTCGTATTTCCGTATTTATGAATATTTACCATAACTTTG
Source organism: Gabonibacter massiliensis (assembly GCA_001487125.1). Classification (GTDB taxonomy): domain Bacteria; phylum Bacteroidota; class Bacteroidia; order Bacteroidales; family Marinifilaceae; genus Gabonibacter; species Gabonibacter massiliensis. Next base: position 2,099,669 of record LN913013.1, on the reverse strand, counting down.
GACCGATCCAGTCCCATACGGTCTCCCGTTGCGGCAATGATTCGCAAATTAGCCTGATGAGGCACAAGCCAAGCCACATCTTCGGAAGTCAGATTGTTTTTTTTCATGATCTCTACCGATACGTCGGCCATATTAGAAACGGCATGTTTAAATACAGGCTGCCCCTCCTGATATATGTAATGCTCCCGGGCCATGACCGTCTCCATGGCAGGAGGTTTTAACGAACCACCGGCTTTCATATGCAAATGCACCCTTCCCATTCCGTCAGAACGCAAAATATGATCCATCACCCCTATGTTCTCAAAGGTAGGCTCTAATAATACGGCAGCAGCACCATCACCGAAAATCGGACAAGTGGCACGATCCGTGTAATCGGCAATAGCAGACATCTTTTCCGCTCCCACCAAAACGACTTTCTTGTAACGTCCGCTCTCGACGAATTGTGTAGCCGTCGTTAATCCATACAGGAATCCGGAACACCCGGCATTCAGATCAAAACTAAACGCCTTTTTTATTCCTACCATATCGGAAATTACATTTCCATTGGCCGGAAAATGCATATCCGCCGTAACGGTACAACAAATCAAAAGGTCGACCTCTTCAGGTGTAAGTCCCGTCTTGCGAAAAAGATCCTCAACAGCTTTCGCTCCAAGGTATGCACTTCCTTTATCCTTATCCCGTAAAATACGTCTCTCTTTGATACCAATCCGGGTCATAATCCACTCATCCGTGGTGTCCACCATACGACTCAACTCTTCGTTTGTCAAAATATAGTCGGGACAATATGCACCGACCCCCGTAATTACAGCCTTTGGCCTTTCCATAAAGTTTTTTTTGATAATTTTCGTTCACTCGAAATAAATACCCCTATACAACCATAGCCCCCTTATTACAGGGGGCTGTATTATTTAAGGCAACTTATCGTCACATCAAAATTATGCGACAACAGCTTTCTCAATAGCCAATTTACCCCTGTAATATCCGCATTCCGGACATACAGTATGATACTGTACTGCAGCACCACAATTTGAACACTTTGCTATTGCAGGAACTGTCGCCTTGTCATGTGTTCTTCTCTTATTCCTTCTCTGCTTAGAGGTTCGGTGTTTAGGATGTGCCATTTTTTTCTATTTTTAATTTAGTTATTAATTAATTTCTTCAATTCATCCCATCGGGGATCACTTTTTTTATTCTCGTTTATTACCAAATTGTCCAGCACTTTTTCCATCTCCTCATTACACTCTCCATCCGGATGTACAACCCGAAGAGGGTAATTCAACATATACATTTCATATAGCGGTGCACTCAAATCTAAAAAATCTTCCTCTTGCGACAACACGATAAAATCATCCTCGTTCCCCTCTTCACGTTCTCCGTATTTCACATAAAGATTCCACTCTCCGCAAACAGGTAATTCCATCTCTTCCAGACAACGATCACATACAGCTTTCACCACTCCCGTAATCTTCATCCTCACCTCCATCAAAAGAGAAGACTTCACGATATCCACACAAGCCCTGACTTCTCCTTTCGTCCCTTTTGTCGTCTCAAAGCAATCGAAAAAAGAGTCGTCCAACATGAATTCGAAGGAGTGTTTCCCCTCTCCCAAGCCCCTGTGAGCAATCTTATATTCTTTCAACCTATCCACTACTATACGAAACAAAAACGGCGCAAATGTACAAAAAATAATTCATCTGCGACAACTATTTCTCTCTTTTTTATTTTCATCCCTCTCCAAAACGAATATTACAATTTTGTACCCCGATCGTACACTTACCCCTTTCTATATTTTTCTGTCTCTTCTTCAAACATACTGACATAACTGAAATAACGGGTCTCACTGATCTTACCCTCTTTAACAGCCTCCAATACCGCACAACCGGGTTCATGAATATGAGTACAGTTATAATAGCGGCAATCTTCGGCATACTTAAATATTTCCGGGAAATAATGAGATATTTCGTTTTTTTCCATATGGACAAGTCCAAAAGCCCGAATCCCCGGTGTATCCACGATATACCCTCCGAAACTCAATTCGAACATCTCGGCAAAAGTAGTCGTATGCTTACCGGTATCGTGCATTTCGGATATTTTTGCCGTTTTCAGAGTCAGCTCCGGCTCTATCCGGTTGATCAAAGAGGATTTTCCCACACCCGATTGTCCTGAAAACACGGAAACTTTATCTTGCAACAATTGTTTTACTTCCTCTACACCCTCTCCCGTTTCCGCGGAAACGGCCAAACAGGTATACCCCACGTTCTGATAAACATCCACCAACGCCCGCAAAAGCCATCGATCTTCCTCGTCGCACAAATCTATCTTATTAAAAATCAAGACAGCAGGAATATTATATGCTTCCACGGAGACTAAAAAACGATCGATAAAGACGGTAGAAACTTCAGGATGTTTCAAAGTCGTGACCAGTATCGCCTGATCTACATTCGCGGCAATAATATGGGCTTGCCTGGAGAGATTGGTAGACTTCCGTATAATGTAATTTTTACGGTCTAATATATCATAAATAACTCCTTCTCCCGCTTGTCGTTCAACCGCCACTCTATCACCGACCGCCACCGGATTAGTGGTCTTTATGCCTTTCGTCCTAAATTTTCCTTTTATCCGGCACGACCAGATCTCCCCGTCTTCCATCCGTACGGAATACCAACTCCCGGTCGACTTTACAACAACACCCCTCATCTTAGATTAGCCATTTAAATTAAAAATCGGTTCGCGACGAAAACTCATTCCCAAACAAGTACATCAAACTGATATCGAACATTCAAGAAGATACCCCAATGGACATTTTGAGACCTTTATTCTCAATTTCTATCTTTTCTTTTCGTTTTTAACTTCACAAAGATAATCTATTTCACTAATTTTGTCGCATGCAATACGCATAAAAACCGAAATCTCATTAAGATGAAATTAGTTTTTGCCACCAATAACGTTCACAAGTTAGAAGAAATCAAACAAATGTTAGGAGACCCCTACACGCTTGTTTCTTTGAAAGAAATCCAATGTTTTGACGATATCCCGGAAGAGCAGGACACTCTCGAAGGCAACGCGTTACAAAAAGCTCGCTACATTCACGAAAGGTATGGGATCGACTGTTTTGCCGATGACACGGGACTCGAAATCGAAGCCCTTGACATGGCCCCCGGGGTTTATTCCGCCCGCTATGCCGGAACAGATCATAATTCCGAAGCCAATATGAAAAAAGTACTGTCTCAAATGAACGGCGTAACCAACCGGAAAGCTCGATTCAGAACTGTTATCGCCCTCATAATAAACCGGAAGGAATATCTTTTCGAAGGGATAGTGAACGGCCATATCCTGCCCTCGCCCAAAGGAGACAGCGGCTTTGGTTATGATCCCATCTTTCAACCGGAAGGCTTCGCCCAAAGTTTTGCCGAAATGAATCTTGCGGACAAGAACAAAATCAGCCACAGGGGACGAGCCGTCGAAAAGCTCTGCATCTTCCTAAAAAATCGAGAAGATAAACATGGAAGTAACTAACGCCATCGTATTAAAAAACATACCTTACACGGAAAATCAACGCATACTCTCCGTTTTCTCCGCAGAACGGGGATTTCTTTCGCTGATCACTCCCGTCAATACGATCAAGCGCCGGAACAATCACGCTACTCAATGCATGCAGATTGTCGAAATAGAGTACATTTTCAATGAAAAAAACAACATCCACAAACTAACGACAATCGTCAATACCCGTAACACCACGGCAATCTATCTTGATGTATATAAAATGAATATCGCTTTACTATGGGGCGAGATCTTAAACCTGACTTTACGAAACGAAGGCAAAAACGAAACCCTGTACGAATACATAGAAAACTCCATCGAGTATTTAAATTCGGCACAACGGGACATCGCTAACTTTAATTTATTTTTTCTGTTCCATTTAGCCTCCCTGCTTGGATTCGACATCAATTCATCGACCTACCGCCCCGGTTATATACTTAATCTCAATGACGGGAATTTCTATCCGACAGCCGGGAACGACTCCTACTCGACAGGCCCGCACGCGGCACAAGCCATATACAAGCTATGCAACTCTCCTTTAGCAGACATTGGAAATATCCCGTTAAACCGCCAAAGCAGAAGCATTATTTTAGATATACTTCTTCTCTTCCTCAGCTTCCACCTGAACATCAATTTCAACATCAAAAGCATTAAAGTCATTCGTGAAATCTTCTCTTAAAATTTGACATCATTCATCTTTAGTTAATATTTTCTTAAAAAATAAACTTTTCAAGCAGGAAAATGTCATATAACAAATGGTATTTTTCACTTTTTATTAACACACTTTGTGAATTACAAAAAATAAATTTAACCAATCAATTAAACCGCTAAGATTATGCGTATAAAAATTGACGACCTCAATAGAATCTATTCAGGTGACAAAAGGGTTTTTAGTGATTTGAATGTAAACATTGAACCGGGTTTTTTTTGCTTTTCAGTATTTCGTAATATTGAAAACGTTATCTTTGCGTGCATGCAATCTCCGCTTCAAGGTCATTCTTTCGAAAAGATTTTTTTTGACAATGACACCGTTGCCAAAGGAGATAAAACGATATGTTTTTTTGAAGAAGATCCTCTCGGGGAAACTCAAAAAACGGGTTTTCAACAAATGACGGAAAAAAGAGAAGCAGCAATCCGTCCCGATTTGAAACATACCCCTGTTTATCACATCGACAACCTGCCCGAGAAGCAGCATCGAAGTAATAGTAAATACGAATTATTTCACTAAAAACACAAAATTAAAAAACGATGAATCTACATAATATACATACCGTTTCCCGTTACGAAGCCAAACTCTTACGAAGAAGTTGGTTGTTTCGTATTTTCGCCATCCTCTCCTTATTAGTAATCACGTTTTTCCATTTGACTACTCAAGCCAATCTTTTTTGGTACCAATGGAATATGGTGGCGATGTCCTCCTCTATCCCTTTCGTCAATATTTATATTTTCAATATCGCACAATCGGTCATTGCCATTTTTTTAGCCGGTAGTTTTTTAAAAAGAGACCAAAAATTAGACACGGCGGAAGTCATCTATGTCCGCCCGATGAGCAACGCGGATTACGTTATCGGGAAAAGCTGGGGAATCATTAAAGTCTTCATCTCTCTAAACATTCTCGCTTTACTGGTTGCAGCATTCATCAACCTCTATGTAAGTGAATCTCCGTTCAATTTACTTCCTTACGTCTTCTACCTTTTAACGCTGTCCATTCCGTCTCTCGTATTCATCCTGGGACTCTCGTTCATGGTCATGTGTTTCGTAAAGAATCAGGCGGTAACTTTCGTCATTCTGTTAGGCTATATCGGAGTAACCCTGTTCTATTTAGGAAATATCGAACACGGTGCATTCGATTTCTTCGCACTCACGCTGCCCAATATTTTTTCCGACATTTCGGGACATCCCGTTCTATCGGATTATTTGTTGCAAAGAAGTTCTTTCCTGCTTTTAGGCATTAGCCTGCTCTCTTTCACCATCGCTTTGGTAAAACGTCTTCCCCATCATCCCAAAAAGAGAATCTTATTAAACACACTGGGGATCATTATCCTATTATTAGGTATAGGAGCGAACTTGTCCTATCTATGGCAATTCCGTCATAACGACACGTTAAGAAGCCGTTATATCGAAAAATACCAGGCTTACAACTCCCACGACAAAGTAAACCTTCTGTCCGAAGAGCTGATTTATTCCCAAAAAGGTAATCAAATCTTCGTCGACGCTCATCTAACCGTTCAAAACAGAAACCACCGGAAAATCAATTCTGTCCTGATCTATCTGAATCCTACCCTGCAGGTGACGGAGGTCTCTCACGAGGGTACCAAACTACCGTTTAAAAGAGACGAGCAGATACTCGTTATAGACAAGGAATTAACCCCTTATCAAATAGTAGATTTACAAATCCGGTACGAGGGCAAGGTGAGTGAAAACATTGGTTACTTAGAAGTACAAGACGAGGAATACTACGATACACAAACCGGTAGCAGCATCCTGCGGTTCGGGAAGAGATACGCTTTCGTTCAAAACGACTTTACCCTATTGACCCCCGAAGTTTTATGGTATCCGGTCACATTCCCGCCAATGAACCCGGAAGCTCCTTATAATATTCAAAAGAATTTTACCCATTTTTCATTGAAAGTCATCCCCACCGAAAAACAAACGATACTTTCTCAGGGAACGTCCTCCCAATCAGGAGATACCATCATTTTCCATAATACACATAGACTACCTTCCATCAGTCTGGCTATCGGAAATTACGAAAAAAAGTCCATCACGGTGGATTCCGTCCTATTTGAATTATATCATTTTAAAGGGCATGACTACTTCTCGAAAGAATTTACGAATTTGAAAGATACCTTAGGCAGTATTATCTCAGACATCAAAAATCAATACGAAAGCCGGAAAAACAGGGTCTATCCGTTCGAAAAACTGATTCTGGCAGAAACTCCGGTGTCATTCGCTTCATACGTTCGAAATTGGAAAGGTTACAGTGAATTCATCCAACCGGAGATAGCTTTTATTCCCGAAAGAGGAACAACTCTTCCCAGCGGGAACTTCAAGCTTGCCAAAAAAATGCAAAGACAACGGGGAGGAGGGCCGAACCGGGGAACGATAGACGAAACGGAAATAGAAACCAGAGTTCTCAGAGATTTCATTACCTGGTGTTTTTTGAATGAAAGTAAATATGAAGAGACAGGAAATCTATTTGTAAATAGCATCTTCTCGTCCGGCTGGAACGGGACATCCAAATTAAATCCTTTTGATTTTTCCGGATTCTATTTCAATCATGCTAATTTTATCTATTCACACAACTTCCCTGTCATGGATATTCTTTTGAATACGATGTTCAAGCAAGAAGAAAATGATCCGTGGTCAAGGTGGAGAAGGAGATTTTCCGGTATGAGCGATGCTCAGAAAGCATCCGCATTCTTAAAGGAAAAGAGTTTCGAACAAGCTGTTCTGGACCGTTCGCTCTCCCCGGAAGTATTTTACGAGATGCTTAAGCTCAAAGGAAATTACCTGCGTAATTACCTCACCTCTCAAATACCTTTGGCAGATTATAATAAGTTCATGACACAATTCATGAAAGATTACCAGTTTAAAGAGATCAATTTCACGGTATTGAATAACTCTTTTATGAGAAAATTCAATATCAATCTGATGGATTTTATCCCCCAATGGTATACGATCAACCAAACCCCTTTATTCATTGTGAAAGGAATCAATGCGGATAAAGTCGTGGTCGACGACTACACGAAATACGTTGTTCAATTTAAGATTCACAATCCGACGGAAGTAGAAGGTATCGTTTCCGTAAATATTGAAGAAGGAGAATGGGGCAGAAGAGGGAGAGGCCGACAACAGGAAAAACCGTTACAGCATTATATTATTCCGGCTAAATCCTATAAAGAGATTAAAACGCTGTGTGACGAGCGACCCCGTAATATCGACATTAACACCAATATCGCCCAAAACATACCAAGCGATATCGTCTATAATTTTTCCAAAATAAACACGGAGACCAAAGAGATGACCACCGGTATGTTTAACACGGATGCAACCCTTTTTGAATACAATCCCAAAGATATTATCGTGGACAACGAGGATCAAAATTTCCATTTGATCGAGTCCAACCAGAAGACAACCCTCCAATCCATATTTAAGAAACCGCAAGAAGACAAATACAAAAACCTGACGACTTGGATGCCTCCTACCCGTTGGACGGCTACCGTGGGTACCAATTTCTACGGGGAATATATCAACAGCGGCTATTATAAAAAAACCGGAAACGGGAACAATAAAGCCGAATGGGTAGCCCAGATAGAGACTCCCGGTTTTTACGAGGTTTTTGTCTATAACGCAAGAATCGTGTGGGGATGGAGACGCGAAGAATCAAACATGCAATATTATACCGTAAAACATGATGACGGGGAGGAAGAGGTTTCTATCGAGACCAATGAAAATACCCAGGATTGGGTTTCATTAGGCAGCTTCCATTTCTCTCCCGGAGAGGCTAAAGTTATTCTGAGCGACAAAGGATCGAATCCCAATCAAGTGATTTACGCGGATGCTGTTCGGTGGGTATTTCAAAACAAAGAAAAATAACAAATAAACCAGCACTTTTATGAAAAAAATCACAGCACTACTTTTATTAACCATCGGCTTAACCGGATGGCTTTCCCAACGTGTTTCCGCACAGGAAGTTCAGGTCCTGACTTTGGAAAAAGCGCTCGAGATTGCCTACAAAAACAGTCCGACCTTAATTAAAAGCAAAATCAAATTACAACAAGACGAATTAAGTCTTGTCCGACAGAAAGCCATGCTCAAATCAAAATTCAGTCTGAATCTATCCCCTTTTAGTTATAGTCGGCAAAACCTTTATGACAATTACAATTCCTCATATTATACACAGAAAACGATGAGCTCCAATGGTAGTTTTAGCATAGATCAACCCATCATATGGACAGGTGGTACCATCTCGTTGACTGAAAGATTGAACTGGCAAGATGCAAATAACCAATCACGAGGAGGGAAAAATACCTCGTTCAACAATGACCTTTCCCTTACTCTTACACAACCCATTTTTAAATACAATGAATTGAAAATGCAACTGAAAGAAATAGAATATCAACTCGAAGAGTCTAAAATTTCTGATGCAATAACACAATTAAATATTGAAACATCCGTTACTAACGACTTTTATAGTGTATATAAAAGTTATAAAAGCTTGCTCAATCAACAGGAAAGCTACAAAAAGGTAAAAGAAAGTTATGAATTAACGAAAGCATTAGTAGAACAGGACAATCGTCCCAAGGTCGAATTATTAGAAGCTGAAACCGCTTTAGATGAAGCCGAAATAAATTTGGCGAATGCTGAAATTGATTACGCCAATACAAAAGACAATTTTAAAAAACTATTAGGCCTGCCTTTGGACGAAGATATCTCCGTTCTTCCTAAAACAGAATTCGACTCCGTACACGTAAACACGGATTTAGCCATAAAATATGCCTTGGACCAACGAATGGAAATACGTCAACGTAATATCGCAATTGAAAAAGGTTTACTTAATCTTATAAAAATAAAAGCAGAAGATAAATTCAGCGGAGAGATTTCCGCCACTGTCGGATTATGGAATAACAGCAGTAATTTCACGGGAGCTTTCCAAAACCTTCAGGATAAGCAAGATATTAATCTCAATGTTTCCATACCTATTTTCGATTGGGGAGCCCGTAAAGCAAGTATCAGGAGTACGGAGTTGTCTAACGAAAGTAGCGAAATAGAGCTTGATGAAGAGAAAAAAGGAATTATCATTCAAATTCGTCAAATTTGCAGAAGCCTTCCTCAATTATACAAAGAAATTTCCATTGCTAAAAAAAGAGCAGACAATGCTGCAATCATTTATGATATTAATTATGAGAAATATCAATCTGGACAGATTAGCAATAAAGACCTCCAAGATTATCAAAATAAATTGACAAGTGCTAAAGAATCGTATACGAATACGATTATACAATACAAACAAAAATTGTTGGAGTTAAAAATAAATACCCTATGGGATTTTGAAAACAACTCCTCTTATTTACCCGTGGATCTGCTAAAATAATCTACTAATCTTAAAAAATAGAAATCATGATCAATAAAAATATGAAATACATCGGCTTTATACTATTAGCATTTGCTTTAAACGGATGTAATAGTCCGAGAATGGGTTCGGGAAACGAAAACCCCACTCCGGTATGGTTATCGGAAGTAGGCAAACGTACGATCCGGCAACTGACCACCACCACCGGAACGGCCAAGGCAAGCCAAAAGGCAGAAGTCAAAGCCGAAGTCACGGGAAAATATATCTTACAAACCAATCCCAAAACCGGGCGTCCCTATAAATTAGGCGATATCGTCGAAAAAGGAGCCGTTATCATCCGTCTCGAAAATAAGGAACAGGAAAATACCGTTTCTTTGGAAACCAAAGAGATGGATCTCGGAATCGCTGAAAAGGATGTAAAAGCGAAAGAGATCTTATTAGGAAAAGGAGGAGCTACGGAGACAGAATTATTAAATGCAAAAAAAAGTCTGCTTTCCGCTCAATTAGGATTGGAAAAAGCCAAGATGGACCTCGATAAATTGAATATCAGAGCCCCCTTTAAAGGAGTCATTGTCAATCTTCCCTATTATACGCCCAATGTAGACGTTGCTTCCAATGAGGTACTATTAGGTATTATGGATTACAGCAAGATGTATATGGAGATCGAACTTCCGGAAAATGCCATCGAAAAGGTAAAGGTAGGCCAAAATGTTTTGGTTACCAATTACAATATCAAATCGGACACCCTATCGGGACATGTAACCCAACTCTCTCCGGCCATCAACGAAGAGACTCGGACCTTTTCCGGTTTTATTACCATCGATAATCCCAATTTAAAACTCCGTCCGGGAATGTTTGCCAAAGGAGACATCATCACCCTGCAAAAAGACTCGGTAGTCGCCATTCCGAAAGAGCTGATCAGCTCGCGGAGAATGATCTCCGTCTTTACCGTGGAACGAAACATGGCCGAAGAAAAAATGGTTAAAACCGGAATCAGCGACGATCGGTTCATTGAAATCGAAAGCGGTTTGAATGCCGGAGACAAGATCGTCACCAAAGGATATGAGTACCTGAGAAACAGAAGCAGAGTTAAAATCATGAAATAATTTTTAGAGTTTAGCATTTTAAGCATGCAAAGACCATGACACAGTATGTAATCTAAAATCTAAAATCTAAAATTCATATATATGAACAGCATTACAAAATTTGCAGTCAAATACCCGGTAAGCGTACTCATGCTTACCTTAGCGGTGTGTCTGCTCGGAACAATATCCTATAATAAATTGGGAACGGACTTGTTTCCGGATTTAAAAAATCCGTCCCTATACGTTGAGATAAAATGCGGTCAGCGTCCGCCGGAAGAAGTTGAAAAACTATTCGCTTCCAAAGCCGAATCCCAGATCGCCCGCTCGGAAGGAGTTAGCAGCGTGTACAGTGTTTCCAAAGTCGGAAACGCCAAAATCACCGTCGAATACGCCTGGGACCAAGACATGGATGCCGCCTTCCTGGATCTGCAACGGAACCTGTCTCAGATGTCTCAAGAAGACGGTGTCGATGAGTTGAATGTTACGCGCTACGATGCCAACGCTACTCCCATATTGACCATCGCTTTGACGCATAATGAAATCAATGACATGAACGAGCTCCGTAAGATAGCGGAGAACTATATGCGCAACGAATTAGTGAGAGTGGAAGGCATTGCCGATATCCAGCTCAACGGACAGGAAACGGCCATCGTAGAGATCAATACCGACAGCTATATGTTGGATGCTTTCAATCTGGATGCCAATACTATCGCCAGTAAAATCGAAGGTTTAAACACCAATGTTTCGGGCGGGACCATCGAAGAGGGAGATATTACCTATACCGTAAAAGGGGTTAACCTCATCAAAACCGTCGAGGATATTGAAAATATCATCGTTGCTTTCAAAGAAACAACATCTTCCGGCAATAGCGGAGAAAGCTCTGGGGCAACAAGCAGCTCTTCCAGTAAAGCCAAAGCCCCGATCTTCCTGAAAGACGTGGCCACCGTTACGATCCGGAACCAGGAGCCGGAAAATATAGTCCGGTATAACGGGGAACGTTGCCTCGGTATCAGTATTTTCAAAGAGAATAAATACAATACCGTCAATGCCGTCGATAATCTTTTAACCAAATTACAGGAATTTCAAAAAAGCATGCCGGCTTATAATTTCCATATCATCAGCAATCAAGGAGATTTTATCGGAAGTTCCATTAACGAAGTGAAAGACTCCGCTCTTTTGGGAATTTTATTGGCGGTTATAATTTTGTATGTCTTCTTAAGACGTATAAACATGACCTTAATCGTAAGTGTCTCTATTCCTATCTCCATTATCGCCACATTCAACCTGATGTACTTTAACGGATTATCCATCAATATCATGACATTGGGGGGGCTTGCCTTGGGAGCCGGAATGCTGGTAGACAATGCCATCGTGGTCATGGAAAATATTTTCCGGAACTTAGATGAAAACAAACTCTCTCCGGCGCAGGCCGCCGTCACGGGAACCTCCGAAGTTGCCGGAGCCATCACGGCCTCTACTTTGACAACAATCGTGGTATTTCTACCTATCGTCTATTTACAGGGAGCCGCGGGAGAACTTTTTAAAGAACAGGCTTGGACCGTTAGCTTTTCGCTTCTCTCCTCGCTATTCGTTTCCATCCTATTTATTCCCATGCTGGCTTCCCGATTCGTGAAAAAAAATCAGGACGTAAAAAGCCGTGCTATCTCCATCAAAGGATTCGGTAATTTCGTGGGACGAGTATTAAAAAGAAAATACGCGGTCATTTTAGTTGCCTTTATCCTTATGGTTGTCTCTTACCTTATGTTACCCTTTATCGGGATGGAATTTATGCCGAAAGCCGATTCCAAGGAATTTGCCATCACCCTTTCCATGGAACCCGGATTGCGCCTTAGAAGTACGGATGCAGCAGCAGGAGGAATCGAAGAAACGATAAAAGCCTTGGGAGGAGATGACATCGAATGGATTTACTCCATCATAGGCCCATCGAATATCAACGATCCCAACGGAGAAAAATTAGAGGGAGAACATCAAGCCCAAATAAAGGTAAAGTTAAAAAAAGAGTCTAAATTGAATGCCGACTACTTTATTTCCAACATCAGTGAAACTTATCCGCTCCAGAATGGCATGGAAATCTCCTATCAACAGGGAGAATCAACGTTACAAAGTATCCTGGGTACGGAGGGTGCACCCTTAGTTGTAGAGGTAAAGGGCGAAGAGCTGGAAACCATTGACGAACTGTGTAAGGAAATCAAACAAAAAATAACGGGTATTGCCGGTTTATACGATATCAAAACCTCCATGGAAAACGGAGCTCCTGAGGTCAATATACAAATAGACCGCATAAAAAGCGGTATATACGGGATCAATATCAGTGATGTCACCGGTCAGATAAAAAACAAACTACAAGGAAAAGAGGCCGGGACTTTCGATAACAAAGGAGAAAGCATCGACATCAATATTAAGGTTCCTGAAGTCTCCTTAGCCGAATTAGGAAGTATCGAAATCAGCCAAAGCGATAAAAAATACCGCTTGGACGAGATTGCCGATATTTCGATCGTGACGGCTCCCAAGGAGATCACCCGGAATAACCAGAGCCGGATCGGAAGAGTAACGGCCATGTTGGAAAAAGGATACACGTTAGGCCACATCGCCCCACAAGTAAAAAAACAAATAGCGGAGGTAGAGTTCCCTGCAAAATACACGGCAAAGATTACCGGAGAGGAGGAGATGCGTCAGGAATCATTCGGAGGATTGGGATTTGCCCTGTTCCTCTCCATTCTTCTGGTCTATATGGTGATGGCTGCCCAATTCGAATCGTTACGACATCCGTTCACCATCCTGCTTACCATTCCTTTAGCGGGAGTAGGATGTATTTGGGCTTTCCTGCTCACAGGAGATACTCTCAATATGATGGCTTTTATCGGTATCATCATGTTAGCGGGTATAGCCGTAAACAGTTCCATCATTTTAGTGGATGCCATCAACCGCCTGAAGGCCGAAGGCCACCCGCTGGAAGAGGCGATCATGATGGCGGCTCAATTCAGAATACGCCCAATCATTATGACCAGTGCCACTACTATTTTGGCCTTACTGCCCATGTGTTTCGGTTTCGGGGAGGGAGCTTCCCTGCGTTCCCCGATGGCTCTCGCGGTAATCGGTGGATTGGCGACCTCCACCGTCATGACACTGATTGTCATCCCGTGCGTGTATTATATTATTGATAAGAAAAAGAAAGTGGAATGAACACGATCATAAAAAGAAGGGTTCTTATATCGATGTTATTCATCGGATTAGTTCTCATGGGCGTATTTTCCTACAAATACATTCCCATGGAATTATATCCCAATGCCGATCTTCCGGTATTGTACGTGAGTATCAACGCCCAAAATGAACTCGATTTGGATTACGTTGAAAAATATGCGGTTATTCCGGTGGAAGGAGCTATCCGCTCCCAGCAAGGGATTGAAAAAATCGAATCGCAATACTACTCGAGAGGTGCCGATATTAAGGTTTCTTTAAACCAAGATGTGGACCTAAAATATGCTTTCCTGCAAATGGAGCAAAAAATAAAATCCACCCAGTCCTCCGTTCCGGAAATCTTCAAACTATCCGTCAGTAAAGGTTACTCGGGGTCTTCCAACGACCAATTTATGCACTTACTGATTCTCGGGGAAGGCGATATCGATTATGTACGCAATATCACGGACGAGGATATCGTCCCCTACCTGAACAGCGTGGAGGGAATGGCCTCCGTAAAAGCAAGGGGAGGACGGCAAAAAACCATCGAGATTATCGTCGATCCGGATAAATGCAAGGCTTTAAATATTACCAAATCCACCATCAGTAACCTGATTTCAAATAATCAAACAGGAAAAAACTTTATCGGTCTTACCTACGATGGAAACAAACGCTATTTTGCCAATATAACGGCAGAATATCTTAACACGGAAGACCTCGGCAACATCGTTGTGGCCAAAGGACCGATTTTATTGAAAGACATCGCGGAGATCCGATTCGGGGTAAAAGAAGAGGAAACTTATTCCAGAACCAAAGGAAAAGAGGTGGTCTCTTGTGTTCTTTCCAAATCCCCGACAGTTAATGTTATCGAACTCTCCAAAAGAACTCGTGCGGAAATCGACCGCCTGAACGAGGAACTTAAATCCAAGGGAATTTCCATTGAGATCGACTCCGATACGGCCGAAATCATGAATAAAAATATCAATTCCATCATTGATTTGGCGATTAGCGGAGCATTTCTGGCAATCATCGTACTATTCCTGTTTTTACGGAAAATAAAAATCGTCAGCATCGTGGCCTTTGCCATCCCGATCTCCGTATTCTCCTCTTTCTATTTCTTCTACCTTTCGGGTATCACGATCAACACCCTGACGCTTACAGGACTTGCTCTTGCTGTCGGGATGTTATTGGACAATTCCATCGTGGTCATGGAAAACATCTATAGACTAAAAGCTACAGGTATGCCCACGGAAGAAGCTTGCGTACGAGGGACTACCGAGGTATGGAAAGCCATTCTGGCAGCCACGGTAACCACCGTTACCGTTTTTCTTCCCTTCCTGTTCACCAATGACTACATCATAAAAATGATCGGAGAGCATATCGGAATCTCCATTATTACGACTTTGATCATCTCCTTAGTCGTGGCGCTATTGCTTATTCCGATGGCAATCAACTACCTTTTAAGAAAAGAGACCGGCAATGTCAATTTCAGTAACATTTCCATACACAACCGTTTGGTTCAAATGTATATAGCTATTTTAAAAATGGCATTACGAAAACCCACGGAGGTTATTTTATTCTCCCTCGTCATTCTCTTCGTTACGGTAGTCCTCTCCCTCACGCTATCTCTGAATACCCTGAAAGAGATACAAAATGACAGTTTCCAGGTAGAGATCACCACCCCTTCCGGTTCGACGTTAGAAAAAACGGATGAACTGATCCGGCGTTTCGAAGAGGAATTGCCCGGCATTCCGGAAATAAAAACCTTCTCTTCCACCGTAGAGAAGGAAAAAGCCAACCTAATTATCAAGTTAGAAGACCAATTCGAAAAGATAAACGGTAAAAATCTCCAGAAACTCAAAGCCGATATCTTAGAGTTAGCTAAAAAAGTAAATATTACGGATATCAGTTTGGATGCCAGCGAGAGCCGCAATAATTTCAGTGGCGGTAGCAGTCTGCTCGGGAATAGCGACCTGCTCAGGTATATGGGAAGAGGAAGTCAATCCGAAAAAATTGTCATCAAAGGGGAGGATTTCGAAAAAATGACCAGCTATGCCAATCTGATCGACTATCAATTGAAAGAATTGGAGGATGTAATAGCCTACTCCAACATAAATGTCTTACCCGGAGATCCAGAGGCACGTATCTATTTCGATCCCTACCTGATGGAAGTAAATGAAGTCACTCCCTCCGAAGTAAGCCAAGAGCTCACCGGCCTACAACCGGAAAGTCCGGTATCGAATGCAAAATTCAAAACAAAAGATCAGGAATATGACATCACGATCCGGGATATCAACTACGACAAGGAAAAAGTGGAAAAACAACAATACCCCTCTTTGGAAGATCTGCGTAACTTAGATGTCACCACCAGCAAAAAAGCCCTGATACAATTGAATAACTTTAGCCGGATCCGGTTAGAACAGGGGCAGGGAAGAGTCAAACGAGTCAACCAGGAAAAGCAATTGGAGATAAACTACATGTTTAAATCCGATATCAACGAATCCAAGGATTTGCTGGAAGCCTCCCGTTTACAGATCGACGAATTGGTACAAGGAACAGACGTTCCGAGCGGCGTTTTCGTAGAGATCGTACACGAAGAAAAACAACCGGAAGACTATACCTTCCTGATCATTGCGGCTTTCGTCCTTATCTATATGATCCTTGCCGCCGTTTTCGAATCTCTCACCGCTCCCATCGTGTTGATGTTCACCATCCCGTTGGCAGCGATCGGTTCGTTGCTGTTTTTACTGTTTACCAATAATTCCGTGGCGAACAATGCCCAGGTATATGTCGGCTTTATCATCCTGATAGGTATCGTAGTGAATAACAGTATTATTCTGATCGATTACACGACCATGTTGCGGAAAAACGGTTTCCGCAAGCAACGGGCAATCATTACGGCAGGACTTTCCCGCCTGCGTCCGATACTGATCACCGCTATAACGACTATCGTCGCCATGATTCCGTTAGCTATGGGAAAAGACGAATCCGCTTCCGGATTGGGAGCTCCTTTTGCCATTACCGTTATCGGGGGATTGACCATGAGTACCCTATTGACTCTTGTGATCATCCCTACCCTTTATTCCGGATTGGAAGATGCTTTGAAGAGACTACGCACGCAAAGTCTCTTTATGAAAGTCCTGCAACTGTCGCTATTTGTTATCTGCGTCGTTTGTACCTTCATTTTCTCGTCGGAAATATTGAATCGTATTTTCTACCTGATTATCGCAGTCGTGTTGGTTCCGGGAATTACTTGGTTCCTCGAGAATAGTCTGCGCAGAGCA
The DNA here is from genome assembly GCA_001487125.1 of Gabonibacter massiliensis. Lineage (GTDB taxonomy): Bacteria > Bacteroidota > Bacteroidia > Bacteroidales > Marinifilaceae > Gabonibacter > Gabonibacter massiliensis. Next base: position 2,082,486 of record LN913013.1, on the reverse strand, counting down.
AAAAGCAATATTATTCCCCCGCACGAGGAGTTAGTGATTACGATCCGTAACTTAGTGAAGATATACGGACGGCCTTCGCGCTTCACCAGGGAATGGACCTCCGGACTAAAAGTCAAGGAACGTTTAGGATTAAAAACCTACTACTACTCTTGGAAAGATCTCCAAGCTTTAGTTTGGCTCGTTCCTATTACAGTCTTCCTGTTCTATTTTACTTTTATCTATCAGGTACTATTTTTCTGGGCTATCGTTTTCGCCCTATGTTCTTGGTTCATGACCCTGAATACTATAAAAATCTTCTATGAATTGAGTATCAACAGGGAATGGCATCTTGCAAAAAAGATACTGGAATATACGGTCATGGTCATCTACTATATCGGCCCGTTAATCATTCTGAACTGGGGAAGCAGCAAATTCAACAATAGCGGAGGAGCCGTTTTTATCGGGCTTTTCTGGTATTTGGCGATTGGAGCCCGCTTCCTTTCCAATAAAATCAATAACGAAAATATCAATATCGATCTGATTGACGGACGTTTCCGGATGCTGCGTAAAACCATCTTCCGGATGGCAGCTCAAACCCCGATTATCGGAGCAAAAAAGAAGCCTTTCAAAGCATTAAGCTCCGTCTCTCTTGAGATTCGTACCGGAATGTTCGGATTATTGGGACCGAACGGGGCCGGAAAAACCACGCTTATGCGTATCATCTGCGGTATTTTCGAGCAAAGTTACGGCAAGATTTTCATCAACGGTATCGACACTCAAAAGAAACGGGAAGAGTTACAGGGACTGATCGGTTATTTACCGCAGGAATTCGGAACATACGAAAACCTGACCGCCTGGGAATTCTTAGAGTATCAATCCCTTTTGAAGGGTATTTACGACAAACGAACCCGTTTCAATCGTATCAGCGAGGTCCTATCGGCCGTCCACATGTATGAAAACAAGGACAAAAAGATCGGAGGATTTTCGGGAGGAATGAAACAGCGTATCGGTATTGCCCAAACGCTTCTGAATTTACCGCGCATCCTCGTTGTTGACGAACCCACCGCGGGATTAGACCCCAGAGAGAGAATTCGTTTCCGTAACTTGCTGGTGGAGCTTTCCCGTAACCGGATCGTGATCTTCTCGACTCACATCATCGAGGATATCGCCAGTTCCTGTAACCAGGTAGGTGTTATCAACAAAGGAATACTGAAATACTTAGGAACCCCGAACGATATGGCAAATATAGCAAAAGACGTAACCTGGAGTTTCGAACTCCCGGCCCGCGACTTCACGAAGTTGCCGTCCGACTTGTTGATCGTACACCACATCAGGCAGGGAGACGTCATCCGGGTACGTTGCTTGAGCGAAGAAAAACCGGCAGAAAACGCGGAAAGAATACTTCCGGCATTGGAAGACTCTTACCTGTGGTTACTACGAACGGTTAAGATTCAAAACAAAGAAGAGATTATTACTTAACACGGGACCATACTTCGTCTTCAACCGAAGTTGAAGACGAAGTCATAGCCCTCTTAAAAGGAGGAATATACAATGAGCGTTATCAATTCAAAACCACACATCCTGATACAGATTTGGACAACGATTCAAAAACTGGTCCAATACAATATTAAAATTATTTTTGGAAATAAGTTTCTCTATTTCATGTTAGCCGCTCTGTTTTTTTTCATCATCATTGTTACCGTAAAACTTTTCGGAGATGACGAAATTACCCAAGCGACTGCCTATTCCATGCTGATGATGCCTTGTATTCTGCTCGTTTTCTATCCCATGTGTTTCGGGATTCAAAATGACCAGGATGCCAAAATCGTAGAGATCATATTCGGTATTCCGAATTACAGTTATAAGGTCTGGCTGTTCCGTCTGCTTATCGCTTATGTCATCTGCCTACTGATCACCCTTCTGTTATCCACTCTCACCTGGTGGGTAATCGTGGATGTTCCTGTATTCAAATTGACATTTCAAACGATGGTTCCCGCTCTTTTTATCGGAACTCTCTCCTTTATGCTGAGTACCGTGATTAAAAACGGAAACGGGACTTCCGTGGTAATTATTATCATCGGTCTCATTCTTAACTTAGTGGACGGACAGCTGGGAAACAGTCAATGGAACATATTTATCAATCCGTTCAATGTCCCGTTAGATAAAAATCCGGAGATCTTTTTCAACACGGTAGCCCACAATCGGGTTATCATGCTGGTAGCCTCTACCCTTTTTATCATCTTCGGCCTAAATAACACCCGCAACCGGGAAAAATTCATATAGAAACACCCGACAACGGATGCTATCTACCATCAAAAACAGGAGTTCGAGATTACATCGAACTCCTGTTTTTTTAATCTACGACCATCTCCTAATTGTAAATTGGACGCTGCATTTTGTAATTTACAATTTAAAATCTACAACCTACAATTAAACACCCTGCATTATCCCGCTATTCGCAACCCATTCGCAACCATTTCAGCATCGATCACTCTTTATATTTTGTATGTTTACATGCTAATTTTAGAACCATGAGAACGATGTACTTTTGTGTGATGTTGTGTATATTTTTTTCTTCCTGCGGACAAAAGAACGACAAATTGGAAAACGCTTTAAAACTGGCTAAGGAAAACCAGAAGGAGCTGGAAAAAGTGCTTGCACACTATGCCCAACATCCGGCAGACGCCCTCAAGCTGAAAGCCGCCGAATTTCTAATCGAAAATATGCCGGGCCATTACACCATACAAGGAACGTTAATCAACGAGTACCGGGAAAAGATTTACGCGGACACAACAGCCTCCTATTTTGCCAAAAAAGCCTTGGATATCTCTTTAAGCAAAATCGACTGGCTACGAGATGCATCCCGAAAAGAGGAAGACATCGAACACATTAAAGCAGATTTTCTGATTCGGCACATCGATCTTTCGTTCGAACGGCTAAATCAATACCCTTGGCTCGAAGATTATCCCTTCGACCTATTTTTGGAATACCTTCTGCCCTACCGCTTTGAAAACGAACGATTGGATTTATGGATCGATTCGCTCCACATCTCTTCTGAAGATTTAAAAGCTTATTCTCTTGGAAACGGCATCCAATACATGATGAATTTCACAGAACCGCAAACATCGTTCGTGCCTTTTTTTATACAAAAACTTTTCCGTTATCATATCTACGTGGAGTGTTCTCATTCGACTCTTGAAGAAAATTTCAGATCTAGAGCTTTAGGTTTACCCTCGGCTGTCAAACACATTTTTCATTATGTCAACCGGAACGGTTTTCACCACTGGAACGAACTTGTCTCTGCCGAATTCAAAGACGATGAAAAAGTCCATGTCTCAGGTAAAAAAATGGCAAGAGTATATCTAAAAACCTATTCCCACAACCCAATTTACTCTCCTCATAAAAATGAATACATCCCTGAGTTATTCCGAAACCCTTTTATCAAAGACATCAGTAACCGCTATTTACACACAACAAATATCCGAATTCGAATAAACGATAAGTTAACGAATACCCCTCATCACGCCTACTTGGGTATATTCAATAACTTAAACTGGCAACCCGCAATCATAGGAAAGGTAAAACGAAAAAAAATCGAATTTAAGAATATCGCCAAAAATCTCGTTTATCTACCTCTTTGTTTCGAGAACAAAGAAGCAACGAGTATAAACTATCCATTCATATTAAACTTGAAAGGAGAAGTAGAATACCTTATCCCAGATACATCTACACGTCAAGTCATTCGTATAAAACGAAAATATCCTCTCAACGAAAATTTACTCTCCTATGCCCGAGAACTCGAACGTATCACTTTTGAAGGAAGCAATGACCCTGAACTCCAAGAATCAGATACACTCCTGACAAATTTAGAAACATCCGAGATCACTTATTTGTTCGGAGAAATTAAAACCCGCAAATTATACCGACACTACCGAATCACATCACCCATTTCGACAAATATCGGTGAGATCATATTGATCAGTTCCAGAGGAGAACGATTAAAAGGAACCACAGATTCAATCTTTACTAAAGGTTTCGATCACAATCCTCTTACAAATACACGAGTAAAAAAAGACGAAGCAGTTAACATCCGTTTTGATTCTCCCGTCGAAATAGCTAAAATAATATGCCTCCCCCGAAGCGACGGGAACGGAATATACCCTGAAAACGAATACGAACTTTTCTACCACGATCTGAACGGCTGGCAATCTTTAGGTCGGAAAACAGCCACGGATTACTACCTCGAGTACGACAACATTCCCAAAGACGCACTTCTCTGGCTCCGTAACCGTACGACCGACATCGAAGAACGAATCTTTACCTACCAAGACCAGAAAATTAAGTTTTGGTAATACAACCAATAGTAATTGGGATACACTTCAAACAGGGCTAACGCGCGATTTTAAACACCTACCTATAAATCTAAAATCCGAAATCATAAATCATTAAATCACCTATCTTTTAATCCCAGAATCCTTTACCTCCGTTCCCAAATGCTACCGATAGTCGAACAACAGATCATTTTACAAGAAAATTACGACCGATTCACAAATATATCGACTAAAATAACATCAATGGAATACAATATAGATATAAAGAATATCGGTATAGTCCCATCTTGATCAATAAATCGATTTGATATAAAAGGCAATACCGTAAATAATCCCCCGAGCATAAACAGGGATATGTTATCAAAAATAGTATTAGGTTTCATTTAAAAAGTACTTAGAGATTTCAATAAATACACGGGGAAATATGCTAATTTTAGATTTATTCTAAATCTTATAATATTAGTATATTTTAAATTCTTTATTTTACGATCCCTCCGAATAATTTCAATTTTAGTAACTTTTTTAATTTGGTTTCCAGTTGAAATAATCTGTCCGAATCCAACTTTGATAAAACAGTACTTTCTACAAAAATGACAAACCCCAATTCCAGGGCATTCCTCGCTTTGTCAGCAACAACTTTTACCTGAAAAAAACTTCTTACCCCTTTCAATGGTTTAATTCTTCCGTGGTGAGTACGTCTTTGAATACTTGCACGAATTCTTTAAACTCAAAATTATACTTTGAACCTGACATCCAATCCGGTGGTACAATTTCACCATTGTCAAAATACATCTTTTCAAATGTATGGACGTTTTGCGTGTTTTTTACTTTGATTGTAAAATCGGTTTGTTTAGAACAATAATAACTCAGGTTTTTTCTTTTACCGTATCTCTCGGGGTATAGAGTACTTGTGCCTTCATGTTTGTCATCCCAAGTAGCGATACGAGTAATAGCACAAATTTTCATAACATTTAATTTTTATCAGTTGCAATTTACTGTTACTTGTGATAAAGTGCTATTCATAGCGGTTAGCGGAGAAACGTGCCAAATTTAAAGTCACTTTAAATCTCTTCTATAACTTACAGCAACAATATATTTTATGTTCTTTATTTTGCGGTCATCATCCGATAATTTTAATTTCAATAATTTTTTTAACTTGGTTTCCAGTTGAAATAACCTGTCCGGATCCAATTTTGATAAAACGGGGTCATCTGTAAAGAATATAAACTCCAGTTCTATAGCATTCCCCGCTTTATCTGCGATAACATTTACTTGGAAAATTCCTCTCTTTCCTTTTAATTGGTTTAATTCTTCTGCTGTAAGGGCGTCTTTGAATACTTGCACGAATTCTTTAAACTCAAAATTATAGCTCACACCAAATCCCCAACGTGGAGGTACAACTTCACCGTTATCAAAATACATCTTTTCAAATGGATGCACGTTTCGTGTATTTTTCACTTTCGTTGTAAATTTAGTTTGCTTTATACAGCAATAGTTCATGTTTTTTCCTTTTACCGTGTCTCCCGGCGTGTATAGAACTTGTGCCTTCACGTCTGTCATCCCGAGTACCGATACGAATAGTATTACTAATAATTTCATGACGTTTAGTTTTTACTGTTCACAATCTATTGATAGTTCTTTTACCGTGGAAAAATTTCTTGCCGATGAAGATTCCGGGTAAGTGCTGTAATTACCGATTTTTTTAATATCACCAATAACAGACTCATAAACATCGTTAAAACCATCTTCTATAACATTATATTGAGGATCTAAAAATTCATTTAATGTAATTATGTTCTGATATTCATCGCCAACAAGTGCAATACTTGCGTTTCTTAAAGCATATCTATATACTGCAAAAAAGGCCTCTATCTCTAAATTTAGTTTTGCGTTGGGATTATGAGTTTGTCGACCATGTATAAGTTCATGCAAGAGAGTCGCTTCTACCGTACCTATTTGACGGGGATCGTCAAACCTCTTTATCCGGAGTTGTTTCGTCTGGTGGTTATAACTTCCGGAACCACTCAATCCCCCATCGTGGATAAGTTGAATATTCTTACCTGCCAAGCTACCTAAAAGATTTCCTCCCATACAATCATTATTTATATTATTCAATATATCTTCAACTTGTTGCCATTGTTCGCTTGTCAATCGGGAGTAATTAGAAAAAAGGGTTTTGGAAAGCATTCCTTGCGGAGAAACTGACGGTATTTCCCCGCTACCACCTCCGCCTCCGCCACCACCCGTCTGACAATTTCCAGGGCAAAAGGACATGCTGCAATAGGGGCATCTCCAATCCGGTGGCGGCGGAGTGAAGCATACACACGGATATTTTTTGCATGACCAACAACACGCGCATCTTTCGGCGGGCCTGTTACACTCTCCGCAGTAAGTCACCACGACCTCACACTCCCCGTCGCAATTCTGGCTATGGCATATAGCGCAGTAAGAGGGTGACGTACCCCCGCCGCCCTCTCCTCCCCGCAAGTACACCCCTGGGCCGTTTTCATCAATAAGGTTAAAACTGCTTACAACGTGTTCCGGACGGATGTTCTTCTCTCCCGTTGTCCTGGCCAGGCGTACCCTTTGCTTGTTACCGCCCGTGAATTGGTAACAGTCGAGGTAATTTCCTTCTACGTCCGAGAATATCATCAGCCCGCTGAAATTCCGGCTATTCAAATAACCGTGTTTCCGGGAAGATCGTCCGTTGTCGTCACGGCCGATGAGGGTCACGATGAAATAGCGAAATTCATTTATTTTATCATGTTTTTGAATAATCAACTTTATTTCCACGTTCGTGAGCGTATTTTCAAACCCTCGATCAGCTACTTTTCGGGTATACCAACTCTTCGAGTAAACCTCTCCATTTAACGGTACTTCCAGCGTCGAAACAGCTCCATGTTTAACGGATATTGACTTTTTCCAATCGGGACGTATAACTCGAGACCTTATATTTATACTTTTTGCCAAATGTTCTTTTGCCTTTCCGATTTGGACAACTTGTATATCCGATGCGTTTTGTTCAAAATAAAGTCTGGCTTCTTTTTCAAAGTCCGCTATACCTCTATCAACTTCAAGGAATTCCTTAGAACAACTATCCATTAAAGTTAATATAGACATAATAATTAAACCAAGTAATAATTTATTTATCATGGGCATTTATTATAAAAATTTCATTTTTAAAGTCCAATAGATTATTAATAGCACTTTATCCTTTCACCTCAAATTTCTTTTAGAGTTGAAACCAATAAATATTTCCCCATAAAGCCAAAAAAATTACCAGTATACCGCAAAACAAAAGGAAAATCTTCTGCTGTTTCTTTTCCACCCGACAATAGATTAATCCCCCAATGATACCGATCCAACGAAGAAGAAGTTGCGGAGGAGAAGCTGATATATCACCGTAACGTATATATAAAAAAATACTATCAGGCAGCTCCAGAATACAACTTCCAATTAGCAAAAAAAGAACCGTGTAAAAAGGTTTCGTCTGCCCCTTGTACTTTCGTAACATGTATATCGTTAACAGGAAAAATAGAATAGCTCCCACGAACAGACAGACCTGATGTCCTAAATAGGGACAAGTCGGTAAATACAACCCCCTTAAAGGGAAAATTAGAGTCTCCAATAAGGCGGCACTAATAAAAATCCATATATATTTCTTCATAACCTTAATCCAATAACACTTTTGTTTTCTTACCCAAAAATTACCATCAAAATCACATAATCTCCGAATCACGGAATCACTTGATTTTTTAATAAAAATATCTTTCACAGTAGTTTTAACCAATAAGGATTTCCCCATAAAGCCAAAAAAATTACGAGTATACCACAAAACAAAAGAAGTATTTTCCGCTGTTTCTTTTCCATCCTGCAATAGATTAATCCCCCAATGATGCCGATCCAGCGAAGAAGAAGTTGCGGAGGAGAAGCTGTTAGATAACCGTAACGTATATAAAGATAAATATCATCAGGCAGTTCCAGAATACAACTTCCAATTAGCAAAAAAAGAACCGTGTAAAAAGGTTTCGTCTGCCCCTTGTACTTTCGTAACATGTATATCGTTAACAGGAAAAATAGAATAGCTCCCACGAACAGACAGACCTGATGTCCTAAATAGGGACAAGTCGGTAAATACAACCCCCTTAAAGGGAAAATTAGAGTCTCCAATAAGGCGGCACTAATAAAAATCCATATATATTTCTTCATAACCTTAATCCAATAACACTTTTGTTTTCTTACCCAAAAATTACCATCAAAATCACATAATCTCCGAATCACGGAATCACTTTATTTTTTAATAAAATATCTTTCACAGTAGTTTTAACCAATAAGGATTTCCCCATAAAGCCAAAAAAATTACGAGTATGCCGCAAGACAAAAGAAGAATTTTCCGCTGTTTCTTTTCCATCCTGCAATAGATTAATCCCCCAATGATGCCGATCCAGCGAAGAAGAAGTTGCGGAGGAGAAGCTGTTAGATAACCGTAACGTATATAAAGATAAATATCGTTAGGCAGCTCCAGAATACAACTTCCGATAAGCAAAAGAATAATTACATAAGAAGGCTTTATCCTATTCTTATACTTTTGTAACATATACACTGTTAATAGAAAAAATAGAATAGCTCCCACGAACAGACAGACCTGATGTCCTAAATAGGGATAAGTCGGTAAATACAACCCCCTTAAAGGGAAAATTAGAGTCTCCAATAAGGCGGCACTGGTAAAAATCCATATATATTTCTTCATAAAATTGTTAATTAAGCCCATAAATGACGACAATTACCATCACATGCTTGTGTCCTAAACCATCCACAATCGATAAAATCTAATTTACATCCTGCGTCCTCTCTACATCTTTGTTGAAATTCTCCGGTCAAATCACAAAAATCCTGTTTCGTCGAGCAACTACAATTCTTCCAACCGGAGCCGGAACCGGATTCAGATCGGGATTTAACTAAAGGGTGATCCGAATCGGAAGCAGATGCAATATCACCTGCTTTATTTAACATTTTGTTCCCTGTTGCGGCTATCGCGTATAGCATCTTCTTGTTCCAACCCAACTTTTCTTTCTTAATGGTTCCAAAATCATATTGTTTCTTAACAAATTTCAGATATGCTTTATTCCCTTGTTTCTTTGTTAATGTATCATATGCCTCAGGTAATACAAGATCTTTTTTCGGAAAATTACTTTTTGTGTCCGATGTTTTAGATCCATTACATCCTATAATTACTATCCAAAATATAAGAATCAATATAGCTCCACTTTTCATAGTTTTATATTTTTTATTTTTACAAAAATACACACTACGAATCACCTAAAATTAAAAAAAGGTTGCGAGAGGGTTGCGAATTTTATAACTTTGAAGCAAAATAAATGAAAAATGGATCAAAGAATGCGTTTTGTTTGGAATATTACAATTTTTGCGGGATCTATTCTTTTGTGCAACCAATTGATTCACGTGAATAATTTATACAGGCTGAGAAAAAATGCACACATATATCAACAAAATGAAATGATCAAAGGAGCTATCCACGAGTTCAACATGAAGTCTACCAATCTGAAAAAATCGGGTTACTCGATCAGTTTCAACGCGAGAAATAACGAATTAAGATACATCATTAATAATCAGAAATTTAAACACCAACTATACCCGCAAGACGACATTAAACATGTCATGGAACAATGTACTTACGATATTCGGGATCCGGAACTTTGGACCTTAGAGCATTTTTACAGCTATTTACAGGAAAAACAGGATTCTGTAATGTTGAAAAAACTTTCCATGCGTTTCCTTGTTTCAGACAAGACCGGAAAAAATATCGATACTTACCCGAAAAAACAGGTCGATCTTCCCGCATCTTATGAATATAAGGATACCCTCGGATTTATCTCCAAAGATATTTTGCTTGTCGCTTATGACTACCCGACCGCACTTTTCCTGCAATCGACCTCCGGACAGGTCATTCTTGTTATTTTCATGACCGCTTTACTTATCCTGTGTATCGTGAACCTTAATCGAACCGTTCGAAAGGAAAAAATAAACGGTAAACACCGGGAACTGTTTATCAACAATATAGTACACGACCTGAAACGTCCCGTCGTAAATCAAATCAAAATCTGCCACCTATTACACGACACGATATCCCCGGAACAACATTCCTTTCTTAAACAAAGCGAAAAACAATTGAACGAGATGTTACACACCATCCATCAGATGTTACTTCAATCCACTGATGAACACGGGTTGCGACTAAAATTACGGGATTTCGATCTGGCGGAAATGTTGCAAGCCCTAACAGAAAAAAAACAATGGAACGTAAAAGAAGAAAAAGAATTTACGATTCTGGTCGATTTTTTACCGACCGATAACATCATCTCGGGAGACTATCATTTCTTAAGTGCCGTTTTCCAGAATCTCGTGGACAATGCTTTAAAGTATTCCGGAGACCGGGTAGCCATAAAAATCACGTGTGAAGAGATAGATGTCCAATTTATCCGAATCACGATTCAGGATAACGGCTTCGGAATTTCTTCCAAAAACCAAAAACAAGTATTCGAACGCTACAATCGCGGAGATCACCAAAACAATCACGAAATAAAGGGACATGGGCAAGGTTTACATTACGTTCGCACGGTAATTTCCGCTCACGGGGGAAAAATCGATCTGACGAGTACCGAAGGAGAAGGAACCTCGATCACCATTACATTACCCCGAAAAAATCGCCGGAAAAAAAATAACATCGCTAAAAATGGAAAATAAGATCAATATACTCTACGCCGAAGACGATCTACTGGGAGCAGCACTGACTCGAGCAATTCTAGAAAAGCATAATTTTCTGGTCGAGATCGCCCCTGACGGCGAAGAAGCCTGGAAAGCTTACAAAAGAAAAAAGCCGGATATTCTCTTGCTCGATCTCGATATGCCGGGTATTAACGGACTTCAATTGACTCAACTCGTCCGGAAGCAAGATCTCCAAACTTTTATCATCGTTTACTCTTTGCACGGAGAGGCAGAAAAAGAAATAGCGATCCTGGATGCCGGAGCAGACGAATTCATCTGTAAAGAGCGTCCGCCGGAAATACTCGTGGCCTACCTGAAACGTATCAGCCAAAAAATCATGACAAACCTGAATACCCCTCATCTGTACCAACTTTCACCCCGTACAACTTACAATAGCAGTGCGCGAACACTGACAATCGATGGCGAAAGTACATCCTTAAAAACCATCGATGCCCGTTTCCTGCAATTATTGTGCGCAAAGAATCAGGAAGTGGCCTCACGTGAATACCTTATCGAGGGAGTATGGGGCCAAGCTAACCTCGGCAAAGCATCCGAGCTCAAAAAATACGCCAGCCGGGTCCGTAAACTATTAAAAGTCGACTCCTCCCTAAAAATCGAGTACCGGGAAAACGGATATATTCTCATCACGGAATTATGAATGCCTTTCGCTCATTGTAAATTGCAAACCAAGAGAATTCTGAGATTAGAGATTTAGTGATTCAAATTCTCATCACGGAATCATTGAATCACCCAATCGTTCAATTGCCAATCTTTTAATCGATTGATTCGTCATTGAATTTTTGTCCTCCGGAATGGAGTTAATTCTGCTTATTAAGCATTATCTTTGCCTTATGATTGATCAGGCTACCATACAAAAGATTTTTGATGCTGCAGACATATTGGAGGTTGTTTCCGACTTTGTAAGTTTAAAAAAGCGGGGGGTAAACTACCTTGGATTGTGTCCGTTTCATAACGAAAAGACGGGTTCGTTCACGGTATCCCCGGCCAAAGGCATATACAAATGTTTTGGTTGTGGAAAAGGGGGCAACGCGGTGAATTTTATCATGGAACACGAGCAGTTATCTTACGTGGAAGCATTGAAATATTTAGCCGCTAAATACCATATTCCCATCGAGGAAAAGGAGTTGACCGAAGAGCAAAAGAAGGAGAAGACGGAGAGGGAGAGTATGTTGGTGGTTACGGCCTATGCTCAGGAATATTTTAAGTACCAGTTACACCATACGGATGAAGGCCGCTCTGTCGGACTCGGCTATTTGAAGCAGCGGGGGATCAGTGACGAGATGATCGAAAAATTCGGGTTAGGTTATAATCCTGAAGATTGGGGTGCTTTTTCCAATACGGCAATCGGCAAAGGATACAAAAAAGAATTTCTGGTAAAGACAGGATTATCGATCGAAAATGAACGGGGTATATTCGACCGTTTTCGGGCAAGGGTGATGTTTCCGGTATTGGATTTAGCCGGAAAAGTGATTGCCTTTGGCGGGCGAACCATGTCGACCGATAAAAAAGTATCGAAATACCTGAATTCCCCCGAATCCGAAATTTATCACAAGAGTAAAACGTTGTACGGTATCTATTTTGCGAAAAAGAGTATCGTACAACAAGACCGTTGCATTTTGGTCGAAGGTTACACGGATGTTATCTCTTTTCACGCGAAAGGGATCGAAAACGTCGTGGCTTCTTCGGGTACATCATTGACGATAGAGCAGATTCGTTTGATCCGTCGATTGACACCTAATGTCACGATTATATATGACGGAGATGCTGCCGGAATTAAGGCCTCTTTACGAGGAATAGATTTGGTTTTGGAAGAGGGATTGAATGTACGGGTACTTTTGCTGCCGGACGGAGAAGACCCGGATTCGTTTGCCAGAAGTCACTCTTCGCATGAGCTGACAGAGTATATCGCCCATAATGAAACCGATTTTATAAGTTTTAAAACCAAATTGTTGCTTGGAAGTGCCGGAGATGACCCGGTTGAAAAGGCGAGGTTAATCAGTGACATTGTACGTAGCATTTCAAAAATTCCCGATAATATTACCCGCTCCGTATACGTTCGGGAGACGGCACACCAGTTGGAGGTAGAAGAACGCATCTTGTACACGGAAATAGCCAAAATCCGGAAGAAAGGTGAGGAAGAGGCAGGTAAGAAAGGCGTGCAACAGGAACCGGATTTGAACGGGGGAGAGAAAATGATGAGGAGTGTCACTCCTTGTGATCTGGAAGAGACCGTACTAATTCGCTATCTTATTTTGTACGGAACAAACGATTTGTATGAAGAAAAGGTGAATGGGATTGAACGTATGGTTTCCGTGGGAGAGTTTATTATCCGGGAATTGGCCGAAGATGATTTGGAATTACTAAATCCGGTATTCAACACGATTCAAAATGAATACAAACGGGAATACCAATCAGGAACATTTATTCCAGCCCGTCATTTCATTGCCCATCCCGATCTAAAAGTAAGTACGATCGTTGCAACGATCTTAAGCGAACCTTACGAATTGAGCAAGATATGGAATAGAATGGAAAGTTTTATTCAGACCGAACAAATGAAGTTGATCGAGTTACTACCTAAGATTCTGGATAACTACAAAATGCGAAGAATAGAAATGCTTGCCCGCGAAGCCGACAATCGCATATTGGAACTACAAAACAGCGGAGATTTGTCGCAAGTGTTGGAATGGATTAAACGCAAAAATGCAATCAACACCATTCGTCGTAAACTAAACGATAAGCTGGGACGTACGGGAATACATTAAAGAATTCTGAGATTAGGGAATTGCCGATTCAGTGATTTAGTGATTCAAATTTAATCTCCTAATCACAGAATCCAAAAGTTTTTCTCTCTTTGCAAATTAACAGAAAATTAACTACACAGCATTCGTATAATTTCAATTATTATATACCTTTGCCCACGGAAACGTTTTAAAGGTGTTTCGTTTCCTCGTACAACATTAATACAAGAAACGATGGATTACAACAACCCGCAACAAAAAGAGGAATTATTGGAGAATATTTCCGAATTATTTCTGAAATACGGTCTCCGGAGTACTTCCATGGATGATATAGCCAATCATCTGAAGATCTCGAAAAAGACTCTTTACCAATTGTTTAATAACAAAGACGATGTCGTTGAACAAGTTTTAGTCCATCGAAGATTAGCCAGAAGCAAACAAGCCGATATGGAAGGCGTTCAGAAAATGAATCCGATTGAAATCATGAATAAAATTAAGACATACATGATTCATGACCTCTCTCGAAGGGTCCCGGCAAATTATTTCGATATTAAAAAATACCATCCGGCGGTATATCAAAAAATCATGAAAAATGATGAAAATTTTACAAAAAATTTCCTAACCGATTTAATAAAAACAGGCATCAACCAAAAATACTTCAGATCGGAAATCGATGCGGAACTACAAGTCTACCTGCTGGGGAAACAATTGAGTTTCTTACGGGAACCCGAGGTATTTAGCCAAATCGCCTATCCGATAGAAACCGTAGTAGAAACCATCATCAATAATTTTTTAATGGCAATATGCACGGAGAAAGGTATCAAAGAGATTGAAAAACAAAGCAACGCAAAATAAAGTAAATAAATTATAATAAATAAACACGATGAAATAAGCGGTATTGTTTTTGTAAAGCGTATTGTATTTAAAATTCCCCAAGAATAATAACAATTTAATCTATAAATCATGAAAAAAGGAGTTCCATTCTTTCTTATTTTTCTACTCGTGCCTTGGCTACTTCGTTCACAGGAAGTTCCTCAAACACTCTCCTTAAGACAGGCTATCGAGTATGCTATCAAGCACAACAAAGAATTACAATCTTCACAACTGGAAATAGACCTGTATAAACAAAAAGTACGGGAATCTGTTTCACAGGGGTTGCCGCAAATCAACGGTACTTTGGATTATAATACCAATTTCGGTTACAAAATGGATTTTGGAGGTAATTCCATGAAGATGAAAGATCAATCCAATGTAAAAGCAAGTTTACAACAATTAATTTTTAGCGGACAATGGATTTTAGGGATACAAACCAGCAAGATCGCCGAACGTTTGACCGAGCAACAGGTGGAGATTACCGAACTGGATATCGTCGAAAACATCTGTAATTCTTATTACACGATTTTGGTAAGCGAACGAATGTTGGACATTCTGCGCCAGAATCTCGAAAACATGAATAAGATTTATCAACACACCGATAATATGTATAAAGCAGGAACCGTAGAGGTTACGGATGTCGATCAAATCCGAATTACCGTCGGTCAACTGAAAAACAGTTTACTTTCCATGGAAAGGACCGTGGAGGTTAATTACAATTTGTTACGCCTTCAATTGGGATTAGTGGCCGGTACGACCGTCAAGCTGACGGATAACTTAACCGTTTTTCTTGACGAGAACAAAGCCCGCCAATTGTCGGAAACGACATTCGATATCCAGAAAAATCCCGAATTTCAGATTATGCAGACCCAAACGGAACTAAACAAAAAAATGCTGGGATTGGAGAAATGGAGTTATGCTCCGACAATTTCCGGTTCCTATACCTTTAACCACAAACTGTTAAAGCCGGAATTCGACATGAGTGCCAAACACTCGGCAAGTTTGACGATGACCATTCCTATCTTCTCAGGATTCGAAAGGAAGTCAAAGGTTGCACAGGCAAAAATTCAATTGGATCAAACTAATATAAACAAAAGCCTGTTGGAAGATCAGTTGAACTTACAGGATGAACAATTGAAGTTCGAATTGAGAAACGCAATTGAAAACTACAACCTCCAAAAGGAAAATATCGACGTAGCCGGACGCGTATTAGCCAATTATCAACGGAAATATGAATTCGGAGCCGTTTCCAGCTTGGATCTGACTCAGGCTAATAACAATTACCTGCAAGCTGAAAACAATTATACGAATGCCGTTTTGACCTTATTGCAAGCTCAATTGAATATTGAAAGATTGTATAATCAACTTCCTCATTAATACTTGGAATAACAAAAAAAGAAATACAATGGTAAAGAATCTCATTTTATCGATTATAGCGTTAGCTATACTTACCGGCTGCTCTAACAAGAAAGACAAGGCAGCAGACACATCGAACGCAACCGTTCAAGCCGTACCCGTGAAGGTTATGAAACTTGAAAAGAAAAAGATTGCTAAAACGATAGATTACACGGCCAATTTGGAAGCCGAGGAGCAAGTCTATTACGCTCCTTCCTCCACCGGAAGAATTGAAAAGATTCACGTGGAGGTAGGCGATCCGATTAAAAAAGGACAACTCTTAGTCGAAATGGACCGGACCCAATTACATCAGGCCGAAGTCCAATTGAAAAACTTAGAAACGGAATACAACCGGGCCGTCATGTTGAAAAAGACGGAAAGTATTTCACAACAAGCTTATGATGCAGCCGTTACCCAGTACGAGGTAGCTAAATCCAACGTGGAATTTCTACGGGAAAACACGAAACTTTTAGCCCCGTTCAATGGAGTGGTAACCGGAAAGTTCTACGAGAACGGTGAAATGTATTCCGGTTCCCCTGCCGGAGGTGCCGCCAAAGCCTCTGTGATCTCCATCGAGCAGATCAATCCGCTAAAGGCTAAGGTAAACATGACGGAACAATATTTTCCGCTTATCAAACAAGGGACTCCCGTTGAATTAAAGAGCGCCATCTATCCCGACCGGACATTCCCCGGAAAAGTAAGTATCGTATATCCGACGATAGACAAGGACTCCCGTACTTTCACCGTCGAGGTAAAGATTCCGAACAATGACCTGACGCTACGTCCGGGTATGTTCGGTTCGATTACCTTCTTTATCGGAGAAACGGAAACGATGGTTGTTCCCGCCTTGGCAGTTTTGAAATTACAAGGAGCCAATAACCGGTACGTGTTCTTAAACGATAACGGCAAAGCTAAACGGGTTGAAGTTATCTTAGGAAAACGTTTCGACGATCAGGTGGAATTGATTTCCGATGAGATCAAGGAAGGAGACGAATTGATCACCGTAGGTCAAGCCCGGTTGGTGGACGGAGCACCCATCCAAATCACAAAATAATAGTAACATGCAGGATTTAAGCATCATCATGCGAAGAGAGGGGGACCACAAGTAACCGTCATAAATCCGAATCATAAATCTAAAACAAAAAAGATGAGTATATTTAATACAGCCGTAGAAAAACCGATTACGACATTGATGATTTTCGTCGGTATCATCGTGCTGGGAGTCTTCTCGCTGGTCCAACTCCCCGTTGACCAGTATCCTAAGATGGACCCTCCCTATCTATCGGTAATGACAAGTTATCCGGGAGCAAACGCCGCGGATATAGAAACCAATATCACAAAAATATTAGAGGATCAGTTGAATTCCGTGGAAGATTTGAAAGAGCTGACCTCTACCTCATACGATAATCTTTCCGTTATCCAGTTGGAGTTCGAATGGGAAGCCAACTTAGACGAGGCCGCAAATGACGTTCGTGACGCTATCGACAAGGCCATGGATAATCTTCCGGACGATATCGATCGCCCCTCCTTGTTCAAGTTCAATACGTCCATGATGCCGGTAATCATTTACTCTTTGACGGCAGACGCTTCTTATCCCGGAATCGAAAAGATCGTCGACGACAAGGTGATCAACCGGTTAAACCGGGTAGACGGGGTCGCTTCCGTGACCATCGCGGGTTCTCCCAAACGGGTTATCTACGTGGATCTCGATCCGAACAAACTGGATGCCTACAACATGACCGTGGAGAGCCTTGGAAATCTGATCGCTGCCGAGAATAAGAATCTTCCGGCCGGTAATTTGAAAATGGGTATCATGGATTATCAGGTCCGCGTGGAAGGAGAGTTCGACGACAGCGAAAAAATCAAGAATATCGTAGTCGCAACGAATAACGGCAAATCCATACTGCTCAAAGATATCGCTATCGTTAAAGATACGATCAAGGATATCACCTTAGAGCAGTTGATCAACCGGCAACAGGGAGCGATTTTGTTAGTAACCAAACAATCCGATGCCAACACGGTAGCCATCGCTAAAACCGTCAAAAAAGAGATGGCTCAGATCATGAAAGAGTTGCCTCCCGACATTAAAATCGACGTATTGGTCGACTCGTCCGACTTCATCGTTCAATCCATCAACAACCTGTCGGAAACATTGATGTACGCTTTGATCTTCGTAGTCTTGGTCGTATTACTATTCCTCGGACGATGGAGGGCGACGTTTATCATCGCACTGACCATCCCGATCTCGTTGATCGTGGCATTTATCTATCTTTTTATCACGAACGAATCGCTAAATGTCATTTCCCTGTCCTCCCTTTCGATTGCTATCGGTATGGTTGTGGACGACGCTATCGTGGTTTTGGAAAACATCACGAAACACATCGAACGGGGAAGTGCTCCGCGCGAAGCGGCTAAATACGGGACAAACGAGGTATGGTTGTCGGTTATCGTAACCACCTTGGTTACCGTGGCCGTATTCTTCCCGTTGACCTTGGTTACGGGTATGACCGGAATCCTGTTCAAACAATTGGGTTATATCGTATGTATTACCGTTTGTACCTCTACCGTAACGGCTATCAGTTTGACCCCTATGCTCTCTTCCCAGCTACTGCGCCTACAAGATAAGGATACGCAGAAAAAAGAAAGCAAATTCAGTTATAACAGTACCGTTATGCGATTATTGGATAAGTTGGATGCCTGGTATGAAAGATTAATCCGTTGGTCCTTGTATCACAAAACAACCATCACACTGACAGCCGTGGTTATTTTCGTGGCTTCCATGTTCTTGGCCAAATACATCAGTACGGACTTTATGCCCCAGAACGACCAGGGTTCCATGAACGTATACGTGAAGATGCAGACCGGACAAAGAGTAGAGGAGACCAAACGGGTTGCCCTGCAAATCGACTCGATTATGAGAGCGAATTACCCGGAGATCAGACAGATCAATCTCTCTTACGGTAGTGAAGACGAGGATGCGGGATTCTCCTCCCTATTCAATAAAACCGGTAGTAATATTTTGAATATCCGAGCCAGATTAGTAGATCTGAAAGATAGAAATCGCAGTGTATTTACCATCGCCGACGACCTTCGTTCCCGATTGAAAGAGCTGCCTGATGTTTTGGTATATACGGTTAGTACCTCCAGCGGAGGTTCCATGTCGAGCAATAACGTAGACATCGAAATTTCCGGATTTGATTTCGAACAAACCAATAAACTGGCCGCAACCATCAAACAAAAGATGGAAGACGTACCCGGTGCCGAGGATATCAACATCAGCCGGGACGACGACAAGCCGGAACTCCAGCTATTCTTGAACCAAGATAAACTTTCAAGACACGGTTTGACCACCACGGAAGTAGCCAACGCCCTACGTAACCGAGTATACGGATATAAGCCCACGAAATACAAGGAAGACGGAGAAGAGTATGACGTGATCGTCCGCTTGCAGGAAAAATACCGGAGTTCTATCACCGAAATAGAAAATATCCTGATTACGAATGCCGCGGGAGAAAAGATCCGGTTAAAAGAGTTAGGTGAAATCAAAGAGTATTGGTCTCCGCCAAACATCGAACGTAAAAGTAAACAACGTTTGGTAAAAGTATCCATTACCCCTTCCAGGGGAGTCTCATTGGGAGACATTGCTGTCGCCGCCCAGAAAGTGATCGACGACATGAAAAACGAAATCCCGCAAGAGATCTCCGTATACGTGGGAGGTAGCTACGAAGACCAACAGGAGTCATTCAGTTCGTTAGCCATGTTGATGGTATTAGCCATGTTATTGGTATACATTGTTATGGCCTCCGAGTTCGAATCATTCAAAATGCCGTTCATCATCATGTTGTCTATCCCGTTCGCCTTCTCCGGGGTGATCCTGGCCCTGCTGCTGACAAATACGACCATGAGTGTGATCGCGGCATTAGGCGCCGTCATGCTGGTCGGTATCGTAACGAAGAACGGTATCGTATTGATCGACTTCATCAATCTGATGCGGGAAAGAGGTATCCGGTTATACGATGCCATCGCACAAGCCTGCCGGTCCCGTCTTCGTCCGGTATTGATGACAGCATTAACGACTATCTTGGGTATGTTGCCGATGGCACTGAGCACGGGAGAGGGTTCCGAAACATGGCGCCCGATGGGTGTAGCCGTAATCGGAGGTTTGGTATTCTCTACCATCATCACCATGATTATCGTCCCCGTCATCTATGCTGCTATGGATAAGAGCGGTAGCCGTGACAAGAAAAAGGCGTTAAGTAAACAATTCAAGTTTATGCGGGACTTTGATCCGAAAGAGTTAGAACAAAAATAAATTTACAACCCGGGATTCGGAAGAGTAAACTTTCGGATCCCGGGTTATAAAACAAATTCATATGAAAGCTGTATTTATATCCTATAACCAAGCCTTAACAGAACGGGTGGACTATTTACTCGACCAGTTGCAAGTACGAGGCTGGACTCAGTTCCCTTTAGTAAACGGTAGGGGAACGAACACGGGCGAACCCCGCATGGGGACACACACCTGGCCCGAAATGAACTCGGCCATTCTTACCATCGTGGAAGACCACAAGGTTCCTTTGATCCTCAAATACGTGGAAAAATTAGACAACGTGAACAGAGAAAACGGTATCAGAGCCTTTGTCTGGGACATCACGCAAACCTATTGATAATCAGCGATTGCAGATGAATAGATTCTTGGATTCAGTGATTCAAATTCAATCTCTGAATTCAAGAATTCTTTTGATTTATAATCTACATCTTTCGAATATCTAACAACAGATTCTCCACATCATAACGAAAGTTTTTCTTTCAGGTAGGAGCCGGAAGAGGCAAACCAAGTAACATAAAAACATAGTTAAAAAAAGATGCCCTGAAATAAGGCATCTTAACTGTTTTTATAAAAATAATCCTGTTCGAATTAATCCTGATCCTAATCCTCCTTTAAAGATTTGAATCCTCTACCCAATATCTCACGGGAGTCGATGACGTTGATAAAGGCTTCCGGATCTATCTCCCGGATACGATGACGCAATATCATCATCTCCCGACGGGTAAGAATCGTATAAATAATCTCACGGGATTCTCCCTTATAGGCTCCGACGGCCGGCAACAGGGTCGCTCCCCGGTTAATGTCTTTCAATATGATACTCTTTACCGACTCGACCTCTTTCGTTACAATCATCAAGGTCTTATGTACGGAAGCTCCTTCCACGATCAAATCGATCACTTTACCTTCGATAAACACGATAATCCAGGAATACATCGGTAATTTCCAATCCCCGAAAGCCAAAACAGTCGTCAACGTGATCGTACAATCTACGATAATTACCAATGTGCCTAAAGAAATATGCGTATATTTGTTCAGAATCATCGCAATGATATCCGACCCACCCGAAGTAGCCCTGGATTTAAAAATCATACCGATCCCTATACCGTATACAATACCCCCGAAAATTGAGGACAACAGTTGTTCTTGCAAATCAGCCCGATTTTCAACCCCCGGTTCCAACAAAGCATCAAAACCATAAGATTGGTGAATCAACCACATAAAACCCGGAATAGCAAAAGTACAGATTACCGTTTTAATACCGAACTTGGCTCCTAAGAAATAGATACCGAGCAACAACAGGGGCACATCCATACATAAAGCCGTTGCTTCTGTTCTCCAACCGAACAAATGATGGAAAACCATAGAGAGACCATATGTTCCTCCCGGTGCAAATCCATAGGGTTCGGCAAACATCACGGCTCCCAACGCAAACACAAAACAACCACCTATCAACCAAGAATAGGTAATAAAGAAATCCTTGGAGAATAATTTCTCCTTCGTTACAAATCCCATGTTTAAACTTATTTATTGAGTTATTAATTCCACTTTTTCAGACGCACAAAAGTACAACTTGTTTTCGATTTCCCACAACGTTTTCTATGTAATTACAAATCATGTAAAATATTGATAATCTTAGATTTAATCTTTGGATATCATGCATATTTATACAAGAGACCACATATTTATACAAAAAACAAAAAAAGCCGTATCAACTCATCTCACCCTCAATCAAAAGAAAATAGGTCTTTCAAAATTATTATTTATCCCATCCTTATTTTCATTTATTTGTTTATATTTGTCTTTGCTTTGGATAGTGAATGTTCTTCGAACGCTCCGAGGGAATCATGTGAAAATCGTGAACTGTACCCGCAGCTGTAAGCTTCGTTAACTTTAGTCTCTACTGCCACTGTTTATAAAAATGGGAAGGCGACAAAAAGGAAGCAAGTCAGAAAACCTGCCAAACATTAGTTTTTACTGTAGCTTTCGGGAAAAGAAGCTGGTAAGATGTCTATTGTGCTTGCCACAATTTTCTTCTTCCCCATTTTCCAACAAGCGTTGTTCTGCTGAATAGGTGAGTAGGTATTTTTTATAGAATTTCTCTGCCAACTTAATTCTATAATAAAATAGAAGCTCACTTATTCTTTTTTAGACCCTTCGTATTTCTTTTTAACCAGAGACCGTAAGCAGGAAGGAACCCAGTCGGAAATATCGCCTCCCGAACGAACCCGGTCTCTTATCTCAGTCGACGAATAAGGAAACAAAGGAGCATCGACAAAAGATATATCCGGATACTCCTCCCCGGAACACTCAAACCCTTTACGGGGATAAACGAGCAGAGGGTAATGCGTTCGAATCCATTGATCGTCTTTCCATAAATGAAAATTACACAGGTTATCTTCTCCTATGATTAATTTAAACAGGCAATCCGGATAGCGGGATGAAAGTAATCTTAAGGTATCTACCGTATAAGAAGGTTTAGGCATGGAAAACTCGATATCGCAAGCCGACATTCTTTCGTCTCCGGCTATGGCTGTTTTTACCATCTCCAACCGATCTTGTTCAGGCAATAATGCCTGATTAACTTTAAAAGGATTACAAGGACTAATAACAAACCACAACTTATCACAATATCCATTATCGAGAAGATAACGGGCAATTCCGATATGACCGTTATGAACTGGATTAAAAGAACCGAAAAACAATCCTATCCGCAAAGGTATTTGATTATCATTATTCATTTTCAAAAATTAGTCGCTATCTATTCATTCCGTAATCAACAATCAGGTGACTTTACCAAGCTCTTCCTACCCTCCGAGGCCTCCCGTTTTTAAACGTGCCATCTAAAAACGACAATTAAATAACCCATCTCATCCGTCCCCGCGTGCCATTTAAATTCCGGTTCGTTTTCGATCTACAAAACATTAAGGCTTTGCTCCTTAATTTTCTCCAATTCATCTTTCATTTGCACTACTAATTTCTGAATGTCATGGTCGTTTGCCTTCGACCCCATCGTGTTGATTTCACGACCGATCTCCTGGGCGATAAAACCCAATTTACGTCCCGGAGCCTCTTCTTTTTCAGCCGTTTCTATAAAATATTTGCAATGATTGGCTAAACGCACTTTTTCTTCCGTGATATCCAATTTCTCCAAGTAATAGATGATCTCCTGCTCCAAACGGTTTTCATCTATATTCTTGATTTCCCCCCACTCCTTCATTTTCTCCTGCAAACGCTGTTTTATCGCCACGACACGTTGAGCTTCAAACCGAGGAACCTCTGCCGATAAACTTTTAATCAGTTCTATACGATTCAATATATCCTTTATCAATACGGCTCCCTCTTGTACTCTGAACTTATTAACCTCTTCCAGGGCTTTCAGGATTCCGGCCTTCAAATGAAGCCACTCCTCTTCATCCAACTCTTCTGATTTTACCTGAAGTGTATCCGGAAAACGCATGATTGTCTGTAACAACTCCCCTTTATCCGGTTCTACCCCCAAGGAAGAAGCAACATCAAGCATTTGTTGGTAATACTGGGAAACGACGGATTTATTTACAGCCACTTCTTTATCCGCATCCGTACCGTCAAAATAAATGAACATGTCTACTTTACCTCGTTCCAGGTAACTTTTTATTGTATTCCGAATCTCTATGTCTTTCTCTTTATATAAATTCGGAGTCTTCAAATTAACATCCAATTGTTTTGAGTTCAGGCTTTTTACCTCAATCACAATCTTCTTATCACCACTTTCAACAGTTGCTTTCCCGAAACCGGTCATTGATTTTACCATAATTTTCACTTTTGTTAGGTTACAATTCCTTGCAAAAGTAGGGCTTTTATTTTAGAAACAAGGTTACAAAATATCGAAAAAGTTCAGGAAAGCACCCGGGAAAATATTACTCTCCCAACATTTTCTGACGGTACTCTGACAAAATCTTATCTATCTCCTCCTGAATACGGTTCAGCTCCTCGTCCCGGAGTAAAGGATTTTCCAACCAGATCAACATCTGGGAACACTCTTGAAGCCGCAACTCCACATATTTTTTCAGATAGGTAAGCTCCAAACGATTTTCCTTTCCCAAATCCTTCGAACGCTCTACCGTCCGCAACGCATCCTGATATTTTTTCCAACAAACGAGAGAGACCGTATCCACGTAAGCACGAACAATTTCCGGGTCCTCTTCCCGCTCAATCATCTCGTAAACCTTCAACGCTTTTTCTTCATATAGATCCAGTTCCTCCGGCCATACATTCCCTATATCCGTAAAAAACAGAGTGGCGACCAGCAACAAGAGCAAAACCGAAAGACCCACGAGGCTAACACCCAAAGCCCGCCAGGCGGAATAGAAGGTACCGCCCTCCCGGGCGTGTTCATCCAAACGTCTTTTTTGGGTCTTATAAACAACAAAACCGATAATGATCACGCTCAAACCCGGTATCAAAAATCGAGGAACCCGATCTGCCTGCTCATCCGGCAAAGAACATAAAACAAGTACGATCACAAGGGTTAAAAGTAAAGATATCAACAAGGTAAACCAAGCCGCCTTTCTACGGCCCATGTGAAAAAAATTTATACTCATCAACAATCCTCCCGAAAAAGGACCGAACAACAAAGTCATAAGGTCGATAATCTTCTCTTTATAAAATTTTGCCTCCACGTTTTCAAATAATAAAATTTCCGGTCTGATGCTTTTTCAAACGCACAAACTTAAAAAATTATTCGAACATATTACCCTGTAACTACTTTCTGAACAGATTATCATTCATAAAATGAAAGGATTTACAAATCCGCCGATTGTAAAGCTCCTATCAATCCTTCTCGACTTCTTCCCACTCTTCAATACTCTCTTGTATCTCCTGAATGTTTTTCAGCGTAAAACGCCGATAGATAATCCAACTTAATAAAACGGCAAATAAAAGACCTATTGCAACAAAAATAAGAATGAAATAGTACGCGATATCGCTAAAAGCTTTAAGAGAACTAATGAACAAAACAGCATACATGATACCGAGAAAAGGAGTAAACAATAATTCTGTCTGAGAACTCCTTTTATAACGATGAATGGACAAGGAAAGCTCTTTCATGTTTTTCTTTATCGCATCCATCCGGTGTAACGATCGTAGACCTCTCCACACGTATAAGACCATAAAAAACAATACCAAAAGATTAACCCACAAGAACCAATCCTGCATATGTTTCTTCCCAACCGGCCCACTCCACACGATAGTACAACAAATGATACTTATACAAGCACATATTCCCGACCAAATCTCAGCATTGATTAATTTATCGATAGCCTGATTCCGTTTCCCTTCTATCATTTTTCTAATCATCCGTTCATCGAGAATCTCTTTTCTTTTGAGGGATTCTTCCCAGGAATTCCAATTATCTTTCATTTTATCCAATTCCATAACACAATAATTTAACCATTAGACATGTTTTTCAATTTTTCTTTGATCCTGCTGAGTTTTGTCGCAACATTCGTTACCGACAATCCCGTAATCATCGCTATTTCCTGGTACGACTTTTCTTCCAGATAAAGCAACACCAATGCCCTTTCCAGCTGCCCCAGCCGATCGATCAAAACATACATCTCTTTTATCTCTCCCGCTACATCCCTGTCATCGTCCGACAAATCCGACGCGACATCAATCGGTAGTATCTTCGACCTTTTTATAAACCGTCTGAAATAGGAGATGGAGGTATTCAAAGCAATCCGATACACCCACGTAGAAGGCTTTGCATCCCGGCGAAAATCGGGAAACCCCTTCCACAAATTGATTACCGTCTCCTGATACAAATCGTTTAAATGGCCTGCATCCCGGGAATATAAATAGCAGACCTTATAAATGATCCGTTGGTGCTCCTGAATAAAAGCAATAAACTCTTTTTCTAACTCCTGATCCATCGATTTTTTTTCTCATAAGACGCACGCAAGAAACAAAAATCACAGCAGACTAAAAAATATTTTATACGATTCTGTCGTTTAGCCCGTTTCATTTTCAAAACTCGACACTTCATATTCACGGAAAATCACTATCTTTGCACTCCAAATCATTAATTGCAAATTTCATACATGGAGCACATTAGGAATTTCTGTATTATCGCACATATTGATCACGGAAAAAGTACATTGGCAGACAGGCTGCTGGAATACACGGGAACAGTGACAGGCAAAGCCTTACAGGCTCAGGTTCTCGATGACATGGACCTGGAGAGAGAGCGGGGAATCACCATTAAAAGCCATGCCATTCAGATGGATTACAATTACAAGGGAGAAAAATACGTGCTAAACCTGATCGATACGCCGGGACATGTGGATTTTTCCTATGAAGTATCCCGTTCCATCGCGGCCTGCGAAGGGGCTCTACTGATCGTGGACGCGACACAAGGTATTCAGGCCCAAACGATATCCAACCTTTATTTGGCAATAGACAATAATTTGGAGGTCATTCCGGTGTTGAACAAAATGGATATGCCCAACGCCATGCCCGAAGAGGTAAAAGACCAGATCGAAGAACTTTTAGGTTGTAAAAGAGAAGATATATTGGAAGCCAGCGGTAAAACCGGAATGGGTGTCGACCGGATATTGGAAGCCGTCGTTGAACGGATTCCAGCTCCCACGGGAGATCCTGAAGCTCCGTTGCAAGCTTTGATTTTCGATTCCGAATTCAACTCCTTCCGCGGGATTATCACTTATTGTCGCATCGTGAACGGTTCTTTAAAAAGCGGAGATAAGGTCAAATTTGTAAACACGGGAAAGGAGTATACCGCGGACGAAATCGGTGTTTTACGCCTGAATCAGGAACCCCGCGCCGAATTGCCGACGGGGGATGTCGGCTACATTATTTCCGGCATCAAGACCTCTTCGGAGGTGAAGGTCGGCGATACGATCACTCATATCAACCGCCCTTGCGACAAAGCTATCGAGGGTTTCGAAGAGGTTAAGCCCATGGTATTCGCGGGAATATACCCCATCGATTCGGAAGATTACGAAGATTTACGAACTTCCATAGAGAAACTGCAACTTAACGATGCTTCCCTGACTTTTGAACCGGAATCTTCAGCAGCTTTAGGCTTCGGTTTTCGCTGCGGATTTTTGGGGATGTTGCATATGGAGATCATTCAGGAACGGTTAGACCGCGAATTCGACATGAATGTGATCACGACGGTTCCTAACGTAATGTATATCGCTCACACGACCAAAGGAGAGGTATACGAGATGCACAACCCGTCGGACATGCCCTCTCCGACCACGTTGGATTACATCGAAGAACCTTATATAAAAGCACAGATCATCACCCCGACCGAATACATCGGTCCGATCATGACCCTCTGCCTCGGAAAGCGGGGAACTTTGATCAAACAACACTACCTGACCGGTAACCGCATCGAGTTAAACTATGAAATGCCGCTTGCCGAGATCGTGTTCGATTTCTACGATAAACTGAAGAGCATCACCAAAGGATACGCCTCTTTCGACTATTTCCAAATCGGTTACAGGCAAGCCAACCTGGTTAAACTGGACATCCTGCTGAACGGGGAGTCCGTGGATGCCCTTTCCGCACTTATTCATTTCGATAACGCCTATTCGTTCGGAAAACGGATTTGTGAGAAACTCAAGGAACTCATTCCCCGACAACAATTCGATATTGCCATCCAAGCTGCCATCGGAGCCAAAATCATCTCCCGGGAAACCATAAAGGCCGTCCGGAAAGACGTTACGGCCAAATGTTACGGGGGTGATATCTCCCGGAAACGCAAATTGCTGGAAAAACAGAAAAAAGGGAAGAAACGAATGAAACAGATCGGGAACGTGGAAGTACCGCAAAAAGCATTCCTTGCCGTTTTGAAGTTAGATTAAAGTAACCTGTTCATAAACAAACGGACATGAAAAAACAGATCATCAATGCCTGCATCGTTACGATGAATTCCCAAATGGAGGTGGTAAAAAACGGCTTCATCGATATCGAAGGAGATGAAATCCTCCGTATAGGATCTATGAATGAACGCCAAACAAACAGCCCCGAAATAGAGATCACGGATGCGGCAGGAATGATTGTTATGCCCGGTTTCGTTAACACTCATACCCATGTTCCCATGACCCTTTTGCGCGGATTTGCTGATGATCTTCCCTTGCACGAGTGGCTGACGGAACACATTTTTCCGGCAGAAGCTCGTCTCGTCACGCCCGAAAATGTTCGGATTGCCAGCCGGTTGGCTTTTATCGAGATGATCAAATCGGGTACGACCTGTTTCAACGACATGTACTTTTTTGAAGATATCATCGCGGAAGAGGCTAAAAAAGCAGGCATTCGGGGGGTAGTGGGAGAATCGCTTATCGATTTCCCGACGGCCAGCTTTAAAACAGTAGAAGAAGGACTCTCTCTTTGCGAACAATTGATACAAAAGTGGCAAAACGATAGTTTGATTCATCCTTCCGTTTGCGCTCACTCTCCTTATACCTGTTCCGAAAAGACACTGAAAAGCGGTAAGCGATTAGCAGACAAATACAATACGCTCTTACAGATTCATGTTTCGGAAACACGAAAAGAGGTGGAAGATATTAAAATCCGTACCGGAAAAACTCCGGGAGAATATCTCCATTCCATCGGATTATTGGACAAAAACGTCATTGCGGCCCACGGCGTGTGGCTGACCCCGAAAGAAACAGAATTATTCGCAAGCACACGTACTTCTATCGGGCATTGTCCCAAAAGCAACCTGAAATTAGCCAGCGGAATTGCCGATACGGACTCCTACCGGAAAGCAGGTATCACGGTCGGAATCGGAACCGACGGCACCGCAAGTAACAACACCTTGGATATGGTGGAGGAGATGCGCTTCGCCGCCCTATTGCCTAAAGTAGTCCACTACAACCCGGAGGCAATCCAGGCCCGTACGGCCTTACAAATGGCAACCCTCAACGGGGCAAAGGCTTTGGGGTTAGACGGAATCACCGGTTCCATAGAGACAGGGAAAAAAGCGGATCTGATACTCGTGCATGCTAATGCCAGCAATATGATTCCCGTTTACGACGAATACTCCGCGATCGTCTATGCCATGAACAGCAAAAATATCCGTTATTCCATGGTAAACGGGGAATGGATCATGAAAAATCGGGAGGTATTGCATATCGATAAAGAAGAGACCTTAAAGGCAGTGAAACGAATTGCCTGCTCGTTTCGTCTTTCGTAAAAGGATTTGTATTTAAAAAATCCCTATCCTTTGAACCTATTTTTTCCGATTCGTAAAAAGATTAGGACGGAAGCAAGTTATTTTCAATTTTCATCTTTCAATTTTCAATTAAATAGTTTAGCTTTGCAATCCTTATTTATAAAAGAAAAAGTTTATAAACAATATAAACACAAGAAGATATGGAAAATTTAAATTATGGCGGACTGGAAGAAGAGTATACAGCATACGATAAAGCCGAAATCGTAGTATTACCCGTTCCCTATGACGGGACAAGTACTTGGATAAAAGGTGCCGATAAAGGTCCGGATGCACTTTTAGAAGCTTCTGCCAATATGGAGCTTTATGATATTGAAACAGATTCTGAAGTATATAGAAAAGGCATTGCAACCGTAGAGCCTGTCTCGGAAGCATCTTCTCCCGAAGCCATGTCTCAGGAAGTTGAACGCCGGGTAGATGCGATACTAAAAGACAAGAAGTTTCCTGTCATCTTAGGAGGAGAACACTCCGTAAGTATCGGAGCTTTCCGGGCTTTTGCCAAACATTTCGATAAATTCTCGGTTTTACAACTCGACGCCCACTCGGACATGCGTAGCGAATACGAAGGTTCCACCCATAACCACGCCTGTGTTATGGCCAGGGCAAAAGAAGTCGCAACCATAGCCCAGGTTGGAATCAGAAGTTCTGCCATCGAAGAGAAAGAGAATATCATGCCGGACCGCATCTTCTATGCCCATGACTTACATGATGCCAAGGAAGGTAGTAACTGGATGTACATGGTTTCTCAAAAATTACACGACAACGTGTATATCACCATCGATCTCGACGTGTTCGACCCGGCCATCATGCCCTCTACCGGAACTCCAGAACCGGACGGACTTTATTACCGGGAAGTTCTGAATTTCCTGAAACTGATCAACGAGAGACATAATATCATCGGTATGGATGTTGTGGAACTATGCCCGAACGGGTCGAATAAAGCTCCCGATTTCTTGGCCAGCAAGCTGATTTATCAGATATTGAGCATGAAATACAACAACCAATAAAAGATTTATGATTAAGCGATTCCGTGATTTTACGACTAAAAAATCACCCGATCGTTCAATCAACTTCCAATTAAAAATATTGAGTCTATAAGGTCCTCATAATTGCACCTTTATATTTTTAAGATTAACAAAAATGGAAAAGAAAGATTTATTAAAAGACACCATCAAACACATCGACATCAAATCGTATGACTCAACGCAATTAATCGACGCGATGCGCGATATGTCATTCACCTCTCGCGATACCGCTCGTGCCGCCGATATCTTGATGAAAATGGTGAAAGAGAAAGAGTGTACTAATATTCTTACCATTGCCGGTAGCACCAGTGCCGCCGGATGTATGCAGGTATACGTGGACATGGTTCGCAACAAAATGGTCGACGTCGTGGTTTCTACCGGGGCCTCCATTATCGACATGGACCTTTTCGAGGCTCTTGGTTTCAAACACTATAAAGGTAGCCAGGACGTGCCGGATATGCAATTACGCGAACTTTACATTGACCGTATCTACGATACGTTCATCGATGAAGAAGAACTCCAGGCTTGCGACCATACGACTTACGAAATCGCCAACAATTTAGAGCCTCGTCCTTACTCTTCCCGAGAGTTCATCTGGGAAATCGGAAAATGGTTACACGAGGGACATGCCGTGAAAAAAGACAGCTTGATTCAAACATGCTACGAATGCGGAGTACCTATCTTCTGTCCTGCTTTTTCCGATTGTAGCGCCGGATTCGGCATCGGAAAACATCAATGGGAACACCCGGATAAACATGTTTCTATCGACTCCGTGAAAGATTTTATCGAATTGACCAAAATTAAAATCGAAGCAGGAACCACCGGTTTGTTTATGGTAGGCGGAGGTACTCCGAAAAATTTTGCACAGGACACGGTTGTATGTGCTGAAATCTTAG
Organism: Gabonibacter massiliensis; assembly: GCA_001487125.1. Classification (GTDB taxonomy): domain Bacteria; phylum Bacteroidota; class Bacteroidia; order Bacteroidales; family Marinifilaceae; genus Gabonibacter; species Gabonibacter massiliensis. The sequence continues at coordinate 2,050,877 of LN913013.1, read as the reverse complement.
GTTATGAAGTACCCATGCATAAATACGCCATACAAATCACCGTAGCCGATGTTCGGGACGGAGCCTGCTCTTCATCCACATTAAAAGAAGCTTGCTCCTGGGGTAAGGTGGATGTCACCTACGAACAAATGGTATATGCAGAAGGAACCACTGTCATTCCATTGATCGCCAGCTATATATATCACAGCAATGCATGGAAGGCAAGAGAATACAAAAACTGGAATAAACTATTCGTAAAATAAGTCATTAGCGATTTTTTACCATATAAAACTGTCCCTAATTTATTTTCGGGACAGTTTTTATTTCATCAAGTATTTCCCTTTTTAAGGAGAATCGATGGTTAACAACAAAAAAGAGTGACATCACTTTCATTTATCTTCCTCACTTCCGCATTATTTCTGTGCTGCTATTATTAAAAAGAATCGAATAAAAAAAAGAAATACCCGTCTCTTCTTCCGGAATAACATATAATCGGTTACCTTCGTAACGACCAACATGTACAACCGAAAAATTATCCATATCGATATGGACGCCTTTTATGCATCCATCGAACAACGCGACCATCCGGAATACAGGGGAAAACCCGTTGTGGTAGGACGTCCGGAAGCCCGGGGAGTCATTGCTGCCGCCAGCTACGAAGCACGTCGGTACGGTATCCATTCGGCCATGTCCTCCATGAAGGCCCTAAAGCTTTGTCCGGACTTGATCTTTATCTCCTCCCGCATGGAGGTATATAAGGCCGTTTCCCGGGAAATCCATCAGATTTTCAGAAAATACACGGACCTGATCGAATCGCTTTCCATTGATGAAGCTTTTTTAGATGTAACCGAAAATAAAAAAGGTATCTTTCTGGCAGTCGACGTTGCCAAAGCAATCAAAAAAGAGATCAAAGAAAAATTAGGATTGATCGCATCGGCCGGAATCTCTTACAATAAATTTCTGGCAAAAATCGCCTCCGATTACCGGAAACCGGACGGTCTCTACACGATTCATCCGGACAGGGCACTCTCGTTTATCGCAAAGCTCCCAATTGAAGCTTTCTGGGGTATCGGAAAAGTCACAGCCCGAAAAATGCATGAGCTCGGAGTACATACGGGACAGGATTTACAATACTGTTCCCCGGAATTTCTGACACGCAATTTCGGAAAAGCGGGAACGCTCTACTACGATTTCGCTCACGGCATCGATCCCCGTCCCGTGGAACCGCTCAGAATCCGTAAATCGGTAGGATGCGAACAAACTTACGATAAAGACCTGACAACCCATACCGCTCTTATCATAGAGCTCTATCACATCACGAAAGAGCTCATCCGCCGATTGGAAAAAAATAACTTCAAAGGGCATACACTAACCTTAAAAGTGAAATTTCACGATTTTACACAGAAAACCCGCAGCATCAGTTTAAGCAACGAATTGACTACTTTACAAGAGATTCTCCCTTTGGCGAAGAATTTATTGAACGAGTTGAAATTGGAGGACTACCGCATCCGCCTGTTAGGTTTATCCGTTTCCAATCCTTTTGACGGTTCATCCCCTCACCAACCTACACAACTTAGCTTTAATTTTAAATAATTACGAAAACATTTAGAGCGAATCTCCGTAAAAGAACACGAGAAACAACTACTCATTAACCGAAATGTAATAGAGTTGTCTTATTTATAAAAACAGAATCCACTACACTTGTAGTGGATTTCAAACTGAACTTAGACGTTTTTTTTCATAAATTTGTTATTGATACTGTAAGGTCCCTGCTGCGACAGCACGGACCTTTTTCTATTCGCCTAAATTATTCCAAATAAGTATATCCATACAGGCCGGAACGGTAATTAGATAAAAATTCCCGTCCTTCTTCCGCCGATATAATTCCTTTTTTTACGGAACTGGTAACCCAAACCTCTACAGTCCGCGCCATTCGTTTCGGCATAAATTGTACATATTCAAGCACGTCGGCTACCGTCTCTCCCTCGATGATCTTATCGATCACGTATTCGTCTCCCTTCACTTTAATATGTACGGCATTGGTATCCCCGAAAAGATTATGCAGGTCTCCCAATATCTCCTGATAAGCTCCCACGAGGAAGACGCCAAAATAATAGGGTTCTTTCCCGTTCAACTCGTGCACGGGTAAATGATAGGAGAAATTACGGGTAGAGATAAAATTATCTATCTTGCCATCCGAATCACAAGTAATATCCTGTATCGTAGCCGATTTGGTCGGTTGCTCGTTCAACCGGGTAATCGGAATGATCGGGAATATCTGATCGATGGCCCAAGAGTCCGGCAAAGACTGGAACAGTGAAAAGTTACAAAAATATTTATCCGGCAAAAGTTTGGAAATCTTCTTCAATTCATCCGGAGCATGTTTCGTATTGACGGCCATGTCATACACGTCACGGGCTACCGACCAGAAAAGACGCTCCACCTGTGCTCTCGTCCGCAAATCTATCAGTCCTAAATTAAAGAGTCCCAAGGCATCCTCCCGGATCTGCATGGCATCGTGCCAGGTTTCAATCAAACGCGGCTGATTCAGGTTTTCCCACAAGTCGTAAAGTTCTTTTACCAATTCATGGGCATCCTCTGTTATCTCCTCGTTTTCGTCAAATTCGGGCAAGCTGGTACTGGCCAATGCTTCAAAGACCAATACCGAATGATGAGCCGTTAAAGAACGACCGGATTCCGTGATAACATTGGGTTGTTTCAATTCATTCTTCTCGCAGGCATCGACAATCGCTGAAACCGCATCGTTTACATACTCTTGAATCGAATAGTTCATACTATTCCCACTCGTAGCCGAACGCGTCCCGTCATAGTCCACTCCCAAACCTCCGCCGATATCCACGAAATCGATATCGTATCCCATGGACTGCAATTGCACGTAAAACTGAGAAGCCTCCTTTAAAGCTGTCTTTATCCGGCGGATATTGGTTACCTGACTACCGATATGGAAATGGATCAGCTTAAGACAATCCATCAGTTTGTTCTTTTCCAAGATATCCAGGGCTTCGAGCAATTCACTCGAATTTACGCCGAACTTGCTGACATCGCCCCCGGACTCTTCCCATTTTCCACTTCCAGAACTTGCCAATTTAATCCGGATCCCGATATTGGGACGTATCTTCAATCGTTTGGCAATAGAGGCAATATTCCGAAGTTCGTTTAACTTTTCGACCACCAGGAATATATTCCGTCCCATCTTTTGGGCCAAAAGAGCCAATTCGATATAATTCTCATCCTTATAGCCATTACAAATGATCATGGCGTCATCATCGATATCAATAGACAATACCGCGTGTAATTCCGGTTTCGAACCGGCCTCCAATCCGATATTATACTTGGTCCCGTGACTTACAATCTCCTCCACCACCGGACGCATCTGATTCACCTTTATCGGGTAGATAATAAAATTCTTTCCCGTATAACCGTACTCTTTCGCCGCAGCCTCGAAACAATTCGAAATTTTCTCGATCCGGTTATCCAAAATATCCGGAAATCTTAATAATACAGGAGCCGACACGTCACGAACCTGAAGTTCTTCCATCAGTTCTTTCAAATCAATACGGGGCCCTCCCGTTTTAGGTGTCACCGTAACATGTCCTTTCTCGTTGATTGAAAAATAGTTCAGCCCCCAACCGTTGATATTGTACAGTTCGGCCGAATCGTCAATACTCCATTTTCTCATTTCTATGCAAGACCGTTTTAAGATTGATTGTTTGCGCAAATCTACAATATATTTTCAATATTAATATACTTTTCAGGCAGATTGTCAGCAGAATATTAGTTACAAATTTTAAATTGCAGATCGTATATTTAAAATTACAACTTAAGCCATCAGCAGCAAGAATAAAATAGTTGTAAAATACGACTATCCGTTTCTACAACAATCGGGGACGACACGACAGCCATCCAAAAGAAAAACACGCTGACTTACAGCGTGTTCATTTCTAACAGTCGGGATGACTGGACTCGAACCAGCGGCCTCCACGTCCCGAACGTGGCGCGCTACCAACTGCGCTACATCCCGTTTTCGTTTTGCGAGGGCAAAGATAATAAAAGTCTAAATTAAAATCACTATCTTTGTAGAAATTTTTACCGAATCATCAATTTTTCTTATAATGGACTCAATCAGACAAAATAAAGTAGGACGTTTAATTCAAAAAGACTTAAGCGAAATGTTTCAGAAGGAGTGTAAGGAGTATACCGTGGGAGCTATTTTATCCGTTACAGCCGTAAGAGTCAGTCCGGATTTATCCTACGCGAGGGTATACCTAAGCATCTTCCCTTCCGAACTGACGGAAAAGGTTCTGAACAGCTTAACGGAAAAAAATAAGAACATCCGTTTTATCCTCGGGAAAAAAATCGGTAAACAGATCCGCATCATTCCCGAACTGAGATTTTTCGTGGATGACAGTCTCGATTATATCGAAAAAATCGACGAACTTTTAAAATAATTTCGATACCTTCGAGTCAAATCAAACAGTCGGCGAGGCTGAAACCCAAAGCTCTTTTTCATGAATCTATCGGTATTCATCGCACGGCGATACCTGTTTTCAAAAAAGAAGCAGAATGCCATCAATATAATCTCGATTATCAGCATGATCGGGGTAGCTATCGGTACGGCCGCCCTGATTGTCGTCCTCTCCGTTTTCAACGGGATCGACTTGCTTCTGACCGACGCTACCGACAGTTTTACCCCTGACATCACCGTGTCCCCGGTAAAAGGAAAATTTTTCAAAACGGACTCTTTACTGATAGAGACGTTGAAACACACGGAAGGAATTCGGTCCTACGATCCCGTCGTAGAAGAAAAGGCTTTGGTAAAGTACGGGAAAAAACTTATGCCCGTAACGGTGAAAGGAGTCGATAAAAATTACAACGAGCACACCGGGATAGACCACACGATCTCTACCGGGAAATACTCCTTAAAAGAAGGAGACAAATACACCGCCGTCCTCGGATATTCGATTGCCGCAACACTCAAGCTCAGAATCGGGCTAACGACACCCATGACCTTTTATTATCCGGACAAAAACTCCTCTTCGGCGGCATCGGCCCTGAACAGCGAGAATATTTTTCCGATAGCCCTGTTCTCCGCTCAACAGGACATTGACGGCAAATACGTCATCACGGACATCGATTTCGCCCGTAGGCTTTTTATGGTACCGGGAGAGATCTCTCAAATCGAAATCAAACTAAACGATCCGGACCGGATCTCTAACATCAAAGCCGAACTCAAGAACGCCATTAACCAACAACAATACAAGGTCGAAGACAAATACGATACCAACCGTTCTTTCTACGCCATGATGAAATCGGAAAAGTTAGCCATCTTCCTGATCCTGCTCTTTATTCTATTAATCGCCTCTTTCAATATCATCGGGTCCGTATCCATGCTGATCATCGACAAAAAAGAGGATATCGGCATATATCAAGCCCTTGGAATGAGCAGGGAAAAAATCATCTCCATATTCAAATTGGAAGGAAACCTGATTACCGGTATCGGAGCCCTTTTCGGACTTATCGTTGGTTCCTTACTCTGTTTGGGGCAGGAATATTTCGGATGGATTACCTTGGGTGAAGGAAATTACATGATCGATGCCTATCCCGTTAAACTGATAGGTCACGATATATTGATTATCCTGATCTCGGTTATTGCTATCGGTTACCTGGCATCACATTTTCCCGTAAAATACCTTATTCGTAAAATCGTTAAAAACTAATTCCATGAGACCTTATTTCTTTATCGGTTCGCTCTGTTTCCTATTCATCACAGCTTCCGTCCGTGGTTTAGGACAAACAAAAGAGACTCTTGTCCTGATCGAAACCAATATGGGGACTATGAAAGCCAAATTATACAACGACACGCCCATTCACCGGGATCATTTTATCAGACTGGCTAAAGCCGGGCATTATGACGGGACCCTTTTTTACAGAACGATCAAAAACTTTATCATTCAAGGAGGTTCTTCCGACAGCAGGAACGCCGTTCCCGGACAAGTTATCGGATTCGGGAAAGGAGTTATTATCGATGCGGAGATAAAACCGAACCATTACCATAAAAAAGGGGCTTTAGCAGCACCCCGTCAACCGGACCGGGTCAATTTCTTCAAAGAATCGGATATCTCCCAATTTTATATCGTACAAGGGAAAAAATATACTCCCGAGGAGTTAAAGAAAATAGAAAATGCCGTGAACGTTCCGATTAAAAAAGCCATCCAACAGAAATATTTCACGAAAGAAAAAAAAGCTATTTTAGACACGTTGCGCGCACAGAAAAAAGTGGCGGAATTTCGGGAAATCGCTGAAAAAATAAAAACGGACATTGCTTTCGAGTGGAATCTGAATACCGACAAAATCCACATGCCGGAAGATAAGATCGAGGCATACACGACCTTGGGCGGTGTACATCATTTGGATAAAGAGTATACGGTATTCGGAGAGGTTATCGAAGGCTTGGATGTCATCGATCGTATTGCCGCCTTAAAGACGGACAAGCAAGACCGTCCGCTTACAGATGTAAAAATCATCCGAGTAAAAATCATCGAGTAATGATACCACGTAAACAAACCCTGCTATTTAGAAATATCATTTGGGCTCTCGTCATATTTATTCTATGTGCCATGCCCTCCGAGTCGGTTCCCGATCCGCATTTAAACATCCCGCATTTAGACAAGGTCGTACATTTCGGTATGTTTTTTATCATGGCCATTTTTTTATGCAGTGAACTGCATTATCAAACCAGAATACGTACCCATACTATCTTTTGGATAACCGTGATATTCAGCTTTATCTACGGCGGACTGATCGAGATTTTACAGATGACTTATTTCCAACGCGGAGGAGAGTGGGGCGATCTGCTGGCAGACGTATTGGGTGCTGTTGCCGGTTGTTTGCTTTATCCCGCGGTTAAAAGACAAAAAGACAAATTATTATCCCGAATCAAAAACATGTTCTGATTGTACCCCTCGACAATAGAGCATTTGGAATTCTCCCCCCATTCGAATAAATTTGTTCCTTGTTTTGAATTTATACCCGTGAAAAAGACCGGAACAAAAGAAGAGTTTTATTCGGATGTATATCAAATCGTAAAAGAGATACCTCCTGGCTTTGTAAGTACTTACGGACAGATTGCCCGCCTGGCCGGACAACCGCAATATTCCAGGCTGGTAGGACGGGCAATGTCTCATGCCCCTGCCTACTTAAATTTACCCTGTCACCGGGTTGTAAACAGCCAAGGGCGCACAGTTCCGGGATGGACGGAACAAAGGGAATTGCTTCTATCGGAAAATATCACCTTCAAATCGAACGGATGTGTCGATTTAAAAAGACATCTTTGGAGATTATTTTAAGAACACGAACCATGACAGAAAAAGAAAAAATGCTGACCGGAAAGATGTATATCGCCTCCGGGAAAGAGTTGACGGCCGAACGATTACACGCGAGAGAACTTTTGCTCGAATTCAATACTACGCCTCCCCGCGAACTGGAAAAACGGAGCGTTATCCTGAAGCGATTATTAGGAAAGACCGGAACGCAATATTACATAGAACCTCCCTTCCGGTGCGACTACGGCTACAACATTACCATCGGAGAAAACTTTTATGCCAATTATAACTGTACTATTTTGGATTGTGCCGAGGTAAAAATAGGAGATCATGTCCTTTTGGGCCCCAACGTATCCCTTTTTACAGCCGGACACCCGTTAGAAGCAACCGAAAGAAGCAAAGGTCTGGAATACGCTTATCCCATCACGATCGGTAATAACGTATGGATCGGAGGAGGAACGATTATCAATCCGGGTATTACGATCGGGGACAACAGCATCATCGGATCAGGCAGTATCGTCACTAAAAATATTCCGGCAAATGTCGTCGCCGCAGGTAATCCTTGCAGGATCATCCGGCAACTCGGTGAAAACGACGAGGATAAAACGCAAACACGTTAAAAGCGGAGATTCCTCATAAAAATAACCCGCGATAGTGGAAAATAGAAAACTCTTTTTTTTTAACTTTGTCCTCCAAGGATTTCAAAATTAGAGAAGATGTTAGACAAGATTAAACAACTCTGCGCCGAAATCGGCAGTTTTAGAGCAAGCCACCTTGAAGAAGTGGAACAATTCAGGATTAAACATTTAAGCAAGAAGGGAACGATTGCCGCTCTTTTTGATGACTTCAAAAATGTACCTGTAGAGCAAAAGAAAGAGATAGGACAGGCTTTGAATGAGCTAAAAACGACCGCCATAGCCAAGGTGAACGAGTTGAAGGAGACGCTCTCCAACGTTCAGGAGGGCAAAAGCGACATCGATCTGACCATGCCGGGAGATCCTCTTAAATTAGGAACCCGCCATCCGCTCTCTATCGTAAAAAACGAGATTCTGTCTATCTTTAATAAATTAGGTTTTACCATATCCGAAGGACCGGAGATCGAAGACGATTGGCACAATTTTTCAGCCCTGAACTTCCCGGAAGAACATCCGGCCCGCGATATGCAAGATACCTTTTTCATCCAGAAGAATCCGGATTTGGTATTGCATACCCATACCTCGTCCGTTCAAGTACGGGACATGGAAACCCATGAATTACCGATTCGTTTGGTGACGCCGGGTCGCGTGTTCCGTAACGAAGCGATCTCTGCGCGGGCTCACTGCATCTTTCACCAGATTGAGGCCCTTTATATCGATGAAAACGTATCGTTTGCCGATCTGAAACAGACTCTAACCTATTTCGCAAAGGAGTTGTTCGGACCGGAGACCCAAATCCGTCTGAGGCCCTCCTACTTCCCTTTCACGGAACCCTCTGCCGAGATGGATGTATCTTGTACCCTATGTCACGGAAAAGGATGTAACGTGTGTAAAGGAACAGGATGGTTAGAAATATTAGGCTGCGGGATGGTTGATCCCAATGTATTGGAATTAAACGGGATAGACAAAGACAAATATACCGGATTCGCTTTAGGAATGGGTATCGAACGTATCTCCATGTTAAAGTACGGTATCAAAGACCTGCGTCTTTTCTTTGAAAACGATATCCGGTTTTTAGAACAATTTTCCGCCGCGGGAATCTAACTCGATTCCATGATGTTGTGATTAAGGGATTCTGTGATTGAAACTTCTACAATCGCCGAATCGCTTAATTCTTTAATCGTAAAATATATGAACATACTTTTTTGTATCATTTTTTTCTTTTGCTGTCAGCCATGTAATCCGTTGCAACCGGAGGATCAGGCCGTACTGGATCGTTTCTTTGAATACGCGGGAAAACATCAACTCTCGCGTCTCTCATTTCAGGAACGAATCGTAAAAACAGGTGAATTTTTTTTGAATACCCCTTACCGGGGAGGCACTCTCGAAGGAAAAGAAAAAGAGCAATTGGTGGTGAATCTGCGGCAGTTGGACTGCGTCACCTTCGTAGACAACGTCATGGCCCTCGCCCTGTTAAAACAATACGATGCAGAAGCTTGTAAGGAATTCTTATCCAATCTGCAAAAGATCAGGTACAGAGACCGTAAGATATTGAACTACACTTCCCGTTTGCACTACTCTACGGACTGGCTTTACGAAATGCAACGGATCGGACTCGTCTCGGACGTAACGAAATCGAACGGGGGGATTCCGTTTCCGAACAAAGTCGGCTTTATCTCCCTGAATTACCGGAAATATCCGGCATTGACGAAAGACACCGTCTTACTCCCCGAAATTTCACGAATCGAAAAAAACATCAATGCAAGAAACTATTTTTATATCCCTACAAATCAAGTAAATGAAAAAGCCGGACAAATTCAAAACGGAGATATTATACTGATCACGACGAATAAAAAAGGACTTGATACTTCACACGTGGGAATCGCCGTTGAAAAGGACGGAAATATCTATCTTTTACACGCCTCTCTTACCTCCCGGAAAGTAATCCTTTCCGATATTCCCCTCTCCCACTATTTAAGTCAGATTCCTTCTCATACGGGCATTATGATCGCTCGTCCTTTAAATGTTAACTTAAATTAACACCGATACGCCCGAACAAATTCTATTTTTGGTCAAATTTTTGTAATAAAATTCTCAAAGAGTCAACCAAATGATCGGTTTTCACGTAATTATCCCATATTACTAAAACCGAGAGGTTCTCCCAACATGTATAACCTAAAAAGAGAAAATATGAAAAAACTAATTATCGGAACATTTCTTTTAATAACGTTTGCTTTCTTAAGCGGATGCGGAAGCAGAAACATTACCCGTGTAAATTCAAACGAAACCATCGATTTAAGCGGAAGATGGAATGACACGGATTCCCGGTTAGTATCGGAAGAAATGGTTGCCGATCTACTTACCGCCCCCTGGCCTGCCAAATACACGAAAGATACGGGAAAACGCCCTGTTATTGTTGTCGGATTGATCGAAAACAAGAGTCACGAACACATCAATTCCGAAACATTTATCAAAGACATTGAAAAAGCCGTTATCCGGGACGGGAACATCCGTCTTGTGGTTGCCGGAGAGAAACGAAACGAACTCCGGAAAGAACGGGCCGAACAACAAGATTATTCAGCTCCCGAGACCATCAAAAAATGGGGTCGCGAATTAGGAGCCGACTTTATTCTTCAGGGAACCATCAACAGCATCGTTGATTCCTATAAAAAACAAAAGGTAGTGATGTATCAAATAGACCTGCAACTGACCAATATCGAAACCAATGAAGTGGTTTGGATGGGTGATAAGAAAATAAAGAAGCAGATCAAAGACCGGGTACTTTAAAGACTGAAATTATACTCGTTAGGGTTTATTCATGCAAAAGACAGCAGAATACGCGAAAGAGATTAAAAAGCGAAAGTTGGGGTACGTGTTACGCCAACTTGGCTTTTATACGTGTATCTCCCTCTTTTTGCTACCCGCAGGTTGTGCGACCTGGTACCAGCGGACAGCAGAATTTCAATCTGCCGTTACAAGCGGTAATTTTGAAAAAGCGAACAAACTGTTGGCAAAAGACAAAAAGCAAGCCAACGGTAAAAACCGCATACTCTATTACCTGAACAAAGGCTATACGGAATTTATGCTGGGAAACCACGAAGCCAGCAATCAAGCTTTCGAAACCGCAGAGATCCTTACCGACGAACAAACTAAAAATCTATTGAACGAAGCGGCCGTTTTAGTCACCAATCCGGAAGCCAGGCCTTATCATCCCGAAGATTTCGAAGTAATCATGATCAACTATTACAAAGCGTTGAATTACCTCGAGATGAATGACATGGAGGGAGCTTTGGTGGAAGTCCGGAAAATCAATATCAAACTCAATCAATTAAACGACAAATATCCGGACAATAAAAATCGCTACCAACAAGATGCTTTTGCCCACCTGTTGATGGGACTGATTTACGATGCCGCGGGAGATATCAACAATGCCTTTATCGCTTACCGGAATGCTTATGAAGTATATCAAACCGATTACGTGAAAAATTTCGGGGTATATCCTCCCGAACAGTTGAAAAAGGATCTGCTCCGGACAGCTTACAAATGCGGCTTTACGGACGAACTGCGGAAATACGAGAAGGTATTCGGTATAACCTACGCGCCTTCGGCGGACCCTACTCACGGAGAGTTGGTCTTTTTCTGGTTAAACGGATTCGGTCCGGTAAAATCCGAATGGAGTCTTAATTTTGCCAAGCAAAAACGAGGCGACGGAGCTATTGTCTTTTACAACCAGGAACTCGGACTTGCATTTCCCTTTTTTATCGGCAACCTGAACGACAACGAAAAACAATCTTTAGCCGACCTTCAAGTTTTGCGGGTCGTATTTCCCAAATACATGAAGCGCAATCCGCTCTACTCCAAAGGTTCGATTACCCTGTCGGGACAAGTTTACCCCTTTGAGTTAGCAGAAGACATCAATGAAATCGCTTTTAAAACTTTACACGATCGTATGGTGCGGGAACTCTCCAACTCCCTGTTGCGGGTAGCGACCAAAAAAGGAATCGAGTATGCGGCACGGAAACAAAACGAGTGGTTAGGCTTCGCCGTCGGATTAGCCAATGCGATCACGGAGAAAGCAGACACCCGGAACTGGCAAACTCTTCCCTACTCCGTATATTACGCCCGTATCTCTCTCTCTTCGGGAGAAAACCGGATCGATCTCCGCTTCTCCTCCGACAAAGCAGCTCCCCTTATCCAGCCGATAACCGTCGAAAGCCACTCCCGTAAAACCCATTTCCGCGTATTCCAAACCATGGATATTCAAAACAATCATTAAAACTCCTGTCGCCATCGATCGAAAGAGTACGGAGTTTGACTATTCACGCCATAGGGAAATCACCACGATACATATAAACACGACAACAATATGTGCATTTTTGATTACTATTCAAATAAAAACGGGATAAAGCAAAAATTGGCTTTACCCCGTTTTTATATAAATTCGAGAAATTATTTTTTCATAATCTCTACAAAATAGTCGTAGAACAAAGGAATCGTGGTGATACCGTTGAAGAACTGCTCCAAAGGATAGTTTTCATTCGGAGAGTGAATCGCATCAGAACCCAATCCGAATCCCATTAAAACGGACTTGATGCCCAATACCTCTTCAAAAGTAGCAATGATCGGAATACTACCGCCCGAACGTACCGGAACCGGCATTTTACCGTATACCTGTTCATAGGCTTTTTCGGCAGCCTTATAAGCCGGAAGGTCGATCGGACATACGTAAGAAGGTCCTCCATGCAAATATTCCACCTTCACGGTCACATAATCCGGAGCGATCGATTCGAAATACTCTTTGAAAAGTTCGGCAATCTTCTCGTGCTTTTGATTGGGAACCAAACGACAACTGATTTTAGCATAAGCTTTGGAAGGCAAAACCGTTTTGGCTCCCTCTCCCGTGTAACCGCCCCAGATTCCGCACACGTCGAAAGTCGGACGAATTCCCGTGCGTTCGTTGGTCGTGAATCCCTCTTCGCCTTTCACCTCCTTGATCCCTAACGACTCTTTATATTTTTCGAGGTCGAACGGAGCTTTAGCCATCTTGGCCCTCTCCTCGGCACTCACCTCCAACACGTCGTCATAGAATCCCGGAATCGTAATATGCCCTTTCTCATCCTGCATATCGGCTATCATCTTACAAAGCACGTTAATCGGATTGGCCACGGCTCCGCCGAAAATTCCGGAATGCAAATCGGCATTCGGTCCGGTAACTTCCACCTGCCAATAAGCCAATCCCCGCAACCCGGTCGTGATAGAAGGGATATCCCGGGCAATCATACTGGTATCGGAAACCAAAATAACATCGGCTTTCAACATATCCTTATGATCCCGGCAAAATTTAGGTAAACTCGGGGAACCGATCTCCTCCTCCCCTTCGATCATAAACTTCACGTTACATTTCAACTTTCCGGTCTTCACCATATATTCGAACGCTTTGGCGTGCATAAAGGATTGTCCTTTATCGTCATCCGATCCGCGAGCCCAAATCTTCCCGTCCTTAATCACCGGTTCAAAAGGTTTCGTATGCCATAAATCCACAGGATCTACCGGCATCACGTCCATATGTCCGTACACCAATACAGTAGGAAGAGAGGGATCTATGATCTTTTCGCCGTACGCTACCGGATTTCCTTCGGTTTCATAAACTTCCGCCCGGTCAGCCCCGGCTGCCAGCATCAGTTTTGTCCATTGTTCGGCACAACGGTACATATCCGGTTTGTGTTCCGCCAACGAAGAGATCGACGGGATACGAATCAATTCAAAAAGTTCATTTAAAAAGCGCTCTTTGTTTTCCTCGATGTAATTTTTGACAGCTTCCATTTAATTTACATATTATATTAATAATTGATTGATTTACGACTTTACGGTGGTAAATATAACAAAAACAAATGAAAAGAAAGGAATGAATAATTTCCAAAATCAATACTTAGTTTTCGATTAATTTCATACTTTTGCCAAGTGTTTCAACTAAGAATTAAAATCTATGCCAAATTTTCCCGAAATCAAAGTTTTCGCCGGAGAACAGAGTACCTATCTCGCCGATAGCATCGCTCATTCTTTAGGGCTTGAACTTGGTAAAAAGAGTTTTACGAAATTCAGTGACGGAGAATTCGTCACTTCTTTCGATGAAACGGTGAGAGGAGAGCATGTCTATCTTGTTCAATCTACCTTCCCGCCAAGTGATAATCTCATGGAGTTACTTTTAATGATCGATGCGGCCAAGAGAGCATCAGCTTATAAGGTTATCGCGGTAATTCCTTACTTCGGTTTTGCCCGCCAAGACCGGAAAGACAAACCGCGCGTGGCGATCGGAGCTAAATTGGTTGCCAACATGCTTCAGGCAGCCGGTGTAGATCGAATCATCACGATGGATCTCCATGCGGATCAGATTCAAGGTTTTTTCGACATTCCGGTAGATCACCTCTACGGTTCCACTGTTTTGGTTCCATATATCAAATCATTGGGACTGAAAGATCTATCCATTGCTTCTCCTGATATCGGGGGAGCCAAAAGAGCCAACTCCTGGGCAAAACATTTTGATTCGGGGCTGATCATCTGCCACAAAACCCGAATCAGAGCCAACGAAGTGGCCGATATGAAGGTGATAGGAGACGTGGAAGGTAAAAATATTATCGTGGTCGACGACATGATCGATACGGCAGGTACTATTTGTAAGGCCGCCGACATGTTGGTTGACAAAGGTGCTGCCAGCGTACGCGCTGTCGCAACCCACGCCGTACTTTCCGGTAAAGCATACGAAAATATTGAAAAATCCAAATTGACGGAGATCATCTTCACGGATTCCATTCCGCAGAAACAACCCTGCTCCAAAATCAAGGTTTTACCGATTGCCCCGATGTTTGCCGACACGATCCGTAACATTTACGAACATAAATCCATCAGCGACAGTTTTATCATGTAAGCTGTCCGGAACAAAAATAGAGACAGCCCGGTAGAAACCGGGCTGTCTCGTTATTTTACAATGCCTTATTTCCTATTGTGGATTAAAAATATAGATTACTTCTCCTAATATATATCCTCTCCCTCCAAGAGAAACTCCAATTCCATTTGCAATAGATTCTGGCAAATCCGTTATCTTTTGCCAAGTATCCTTTCTTGGATCATATCCCCAACAAGAAAAAAGTTCTTTTCCAAACACATCGACACCCGACACGAGGTAGGCATAATCTTTACCTTTCACGTTTAATACAAAAGCCGAAGCATATTTCCGGGAAACTTCCGCCGCTTCCCCCTCTAAAGGACTCATAAAGGACCACTTTTTCGCACCAGAAGAAAATTTATATATACCTCGAAACAGCCAAGGAGCCCATTCTCCAGCCCTTCCTCCTGTACAAATATAGGCATTCCCATCCGCAACAAAAGCTACAGCTCCAGTCATAGGAGTTTTTAAAGACTCAAATGGTTTCCACCCCACGCCTGATTCAAACGTATACACATCAAAAAAAATATTTTTCCCGTTATCTCCGGTACCTACATATCCCTTTCCGTCTAAAGTAAATGCCACAGCACCTCTACGAGCGATCCCAGGAAATTTAAACACCAAAGGCTCCGGTTCCCAACGTTCTGTCTTTATGTCGAATACCCAAAAATCATCATAATAAACCTCTTCCTTTTTTTCATTTTCCGCATAGCCCAACCCTACATAAGCTTTTGATCCAAGGACAAAAGCAACTGCTCCTTTCCGCGGCTTTCCAGGAAAAACAGCGACTAATCTCCATTCCTCTTCCTCGCCGTTAAGAGTATAGCGCAAAAAATAAGGACTTGTCGTTTTATCCCAATTAGCCATTCCGAATCCAACATAAAGCGTATCCTTAACTGTAAAAGAGACCCCTTCTTTAAAACAAATTGGAAACTGGGGATCCATAAATTTCTGTTGCCATACTCCTTTAGGCACCACACCCGCATCATTATCTTTATTACAAGAAATTTGAGCGAACAACAAAATACCGATAAATATGAAAAAAGAATAGATTTTCATCATATTAAAATATCATGGAATAAGCTCTTCCAATATCCCACCATCCACAGGAGGAACCGAACTTCCGTTAACAAACGTGTAAAAAAACGGTCCACTTGTTGGTGTTTGTCGTTCTCCTCTAAATGCAACTCGAAGTTGAAAAGTAGAAGATTCGTCTACTCGTGTTATTCTATATATAATACACTCAAACCAAGATAAATAAGGAAATTCATCTGTTGATTCCAATATTGTTTTACCGGCAACAACCATTTTATAGGGTAAATAAACCGTATAATAATCATCATAGCCCAATGCATCTCCCCTTTGTTGAAAAGAATCATTAACTCCTGCTGTTTGAGTACCAAACATAAAATTATAACTATAATTTATTACCTTAAAACTATATGAATTTGTTCCTGGTATTGGTTCTTGCCCTATTGCACGACAATATGTTTCTCTTGTATATCCATGTTGAGCTATTAAAAGATTTGTTTTATCATAAAAGATCACAACAACCCTCTCATTATAAGGACTAATCCCATAAACACCTTTAGTTATATTATAAAAAGTTATCGGATAAGTAGTACGAGCTAATGGCTCTTCAATAGACGTATCTTTTTGACTATAATCTGTAACAAAAATTCTGCGAGATTCGTCTGAACTCGTATAATTATTCAACTCGGTATATCTATTTATGTCACCACCAATCCATATTTTCAAATATTTAGGAGTTACTTGATAGATCGTATCTCCAACAGCAAAATACCATTTTTCATTCAAAACTTTAGCGTAGTAAGGAGTAGCTAAATTAAGATCATAAGAGGTTGAGCCGTCATTATAAAATACTTCTTTGATAAAATCTTCTTTTAAATACTTATAATAAAGCTTACTATGCTTAATAGCTTTTTCCAAATCTACCTCATTAAGAGTTCTTAAATAATCAATTTGACCACTTTCCGCTTCAATAATTTCATCCATGACATCACGCTGAGATCTAAACGTCATAATAAATGGATCGTAGTTAATTGATTGCTTTCCATTTATAATTGCCTCTAAAACTTTATAGTTAGAAATAATCAACATTCCGTTTTTTAATTGTACTTCGTTTTGAGCCTTATTATCTTGTGGCTTTATTTCATTAATATTGTCCGAACAAGATAAAATACAAAATAAGATACTATATAAGCAAATAAGAATCACTCTTTTAATATTTTCATAACTTGTTAATTTTATAAGTTAATAATGAAATCCTACCGTTTGCATTTTTCTCCTTTCCTATAAAAACGGCTTTTATATTATTTAACAATACCCACAATGCAAATATAGTATAATATTATTACAATATATGCAATGATGTTACATTAATTAAAATATTAATATATCGTGGATCAATATAGAATCTAATATGATTATATTAATTTTGAAGTATCAGGAAATCGTTATAGGTTCTCCCAAATGGCGGGGTCCTTTACCGAACAAAAGGTCGACAAACACTTTTACCCGGGCTAAAAGTTCACGCGTATTGGTTTTTAATCCGCTATAGGCATCCACGTCCGTAGCGTTAAACCCGACAGCCTCTATACCGTTATATTTGGCTATATACAGAGCCCGCTCGTTATGAAAACGTTGGGAAATAATTGTAAAACGATCTTGTCCGAATACTTTTTTAGCCCTTACGACGGAGTCCAACGTACGTATCCCCGCAAAATCCATCACGATGACACTGTCCGGAACTCCTTTTGCCAACAAGGCTTTCCGCATCTCTACCGGTTCATTGTAATTCCGTTGCCTATTGTCTCCGCTTACCAAAATACGTTCGATCTTCCCGCTACGATACAAAAAAACGGCCGCTTCGATACGATAATCAAAATACCGGTTTGCCTTTCCTCCCTTAAGTTTCGGGGAAGTCCCCAATAACAACCCCACTCGATTCGCCGGAATCTCTATGACATTCCCGTATACCCGACCTTCCGCCGACTTTTCGATGATCCAATTACACGCAAGAATAATTCCCGTAATCATCAACAGCAATATCAAAAAACAAAATCCCAATCGTTTCATCCAGTTCATGATACAGAGTTTAGAAACAAGAATCGGTATATTCCGAGCAAAATTAAATATATATTTTCACGAAACAAAGGTTCATAAAACTTATATTCTTCTTTTTCCGTATAAACAATAATAATTATAAATTATGAAAACAATATTACACAAAGCAGCAACAAGAGGTTTTTTCGACCATGGTTGGTTGAAAACTCATCATACATTCAGTTTTGCAGATTACTACGATCCGGAAAGAATTAATTTCGGAGCTCTGCGGGTATTGAATGACGATAAAATCGCGGGAGGGACCGGTTTCGGTCTACATCCACACCAGAATATGGAAGTTGTCTCCATTCCTTTGAAAGGAGCCTTAGAACACAAAGACAGTTTAGGACACGCCTCCGTTATAAAGGAAGGGGAGATACAAGCGATGAGTGCCGGAACCGGTATCCGCCATAGCGAATACAATAAAAACAATAATACCCCTGCTGAATTTTTACAAATATGGGTTATACCCGATCGTATGAATGTATCTCCAAGATATGAAAATGCCGTTATTGCCGATTTACTCAAGAAAAACGAGATTACGGAAATCGTTTCTCCTTATCCCGGAGACGGCAAAGGATTATGGATATACCAACAAGCCTGGTTCTCTATCGGAGAGTTGGAAAAAAACACATTACAGGGCTATAAATTAAAATCGCCCAACAGTTTAGGCGTTTACGCCTTCCTCATCGAAGGGAAAGCCACGGTCGCCGGAAAAGAGCTGGAAAAACGGGACGGATTAGGTATATACGATACAGAAAGTTTTGAAATCAAAGCAAACGAATATACCAAAATCCTACTCATCGAAGTTCCACCATACAACTAAACAAGCTACAAATTGTAAATTTATTTTAGATCGACGATTAAGCCTCGGATTCTGTGATTAAGCGATTGATCTTAATCACAGAATCAAAAAATTCTTGTGCCGCACAAGACCATTGCGATTCAAAAAAGAACCGGATCATTACCTTCATTTTTAAACTAAACATCCTGCTTTCCCAATTGAACATATAAAGTTATCCGGCATGACTACGAAAGAAATAAAACAATTAATCGCCTTTCAGGTCAATGAAGCGACTGAAAATATCATCTACCGGCGTTTAGCAAAAATACAGAAGAAAGAACATAACCGGCATGTACTGGAAGGCCTTTCTCGAGAGGAGTTAAGGCATTACCACACCCTCCAAAAGTTCACCGGAAAAACTCCCGGACCCAATCGTTGGCGAATTTTCTGGTACGTTACCATTGCTCGCCTGTTTGGTTTAATTTTCGGTATCAAGTTAATGGAAAAAGGAGAAATCCGCACCCGACTTACTTATCGCCAATGGGAAGAGACCGAAGAATTACAAGTTATGGCAAAAGAGGAAGAAGAACATGAAAACAAACTGATTTCCTTAATCGATGAGGAGGGATTAAATTACATGAGTGCCGTTGTTTTAGGTTTAAATGACGCCCTGGTGGAATTCACGGGAGCATTAGCCGGTTACACCTTTGCCTTACAACATCCCAAATTAGTCGCCCTCACCGGAGGGATCACGGGTATTGCCGCAGCTCTCTCCATGGCTGCCTCGGAGTATCTCTCTACCCGGGCCGACAACGACGGGAAAAACGCAGTTAAAGCTTCCGTTTATACCGGCATCGCTTACCTCATTACAGTCATTGCGTTGATCCTTCCTTTCGTACTTATGCAGAATGTCTACTGGGCATTAGGCATCTGTTTGCTCAGCGCCCTATCAATCATTGCCATTTTCAATTATTATTACTCTATTGTTCGCTCCGAAAGATTTGGACATCGATTTGCAGAAATGGCAATCATCAGTCTTGGAATAGCTGCCGTCAGCTTTGGAATCGGTTACGCCTTACGAATATTTACAGGCATCGAACTATAGACTCCGGATCTTCTCTTTCGAATCAGCCACAACCCGCCAAAGCACAACAAACCGTTAAGCAAAAGTATTTCAAACCCGAAACGATACCCGAAAAGAAGCTGTTCCGAATAACAATTGATTCCAAAAGAGAGCAGCGGAGAGAGCAGGCATACCCAGGGCAAATAGGTCTCTTTTACAGCATATTTCGTTGTTAATCCGAATGTAAAAAGTCCCAGTATAGGACCGTAAGTATATCCCACGGCTTTCAATACCGCCGAAACCACGCTGCTGTTATTCAACTCCCTGAAAAGGATCACGACCAAACACATCAGCAAGGAAAAAAACACGTGTACCATCATCCGTTTACGCCGTTGAGTTACATCCCGAGGTGTCAGTTTTAAAAAATCGATACAAAAAGAAGTGGTCAGCGCCGTTAATGAAGAATCGACAGAGGAGTAGGCAGCAGCCGTGATTCCCAGCAAAAAAAACAAAGAGGCAACAGCCCCGAAATAATTCAAGGACAAAAACGGGAAAAGATCATCCGATTTTTCGGGAAGGTCGATTCCGTTAGCTCCCGCGTACAAGTAAAGCAAAGCTCCCAAAAAGAGAAAAAGAAGATTCGTGACCAAAAACAAAAAGGAAAAAGAAAACATATTTATCTTACAGTCCCTTAATGTTTTGCACGTCAAACTCTTTTGCATCATATTCTGATCCAACCCGTTAATTGATACGGTAATGGCGACTCCTGCCAAGAACTGTTTCCAGACATTATGGCCCGACCTCCAATCCCAGTCGAAAACCCGGGAAAAAGAACTCTCCTTCACTTTTTCAATAGCAGTCAAAAAGCTAAAGTCCAACGCCCGGTTAATGACACAAATGGTCAACACCACGGACACCAGCATAAAAACAGTCTGTAACGTATCCGTCCAGACAATCGTCTTTATCCCCCCACGCACCGTGTATATCCATACCAATCCGACCGTAATGAATACCGTCACCCAAAAGGGAATTCCCATCGCGTTAAAAAGTGCCAACTGCAATACCCCAACCACAAGGAACAAACGAAAGGAAGACCCCAAAAGCTGGGACACGATAAAGAAAAAAGATCCCGTCAACCGGGCTTTCTCCCCGAAACGATCTCCCAGCCAGGAATAAATAGAGATCAGGTTTAACCGATAAAACAGAGGTAAAAGCACGATGCCGATAATGATATACCCCACACAATTACCCATCACTAAGGTCAAATAAGTCCAATCGCTACTACCCACCTCTCCCGGAATGGAAATAAACGTGACACCGGATAAAGAGGTTCCGACCATACCGAAAGCGACCAAGTACCAGGGAGAATTCCGGTTTGCCGTAAAAAAAGATTCGCTATTCAGTTTACGAGTCGTAAAAAAACCGACAATGATCAACAAAACGAAATAGGACAAGAGAATTGTCAATACCACACCCGACGTCATTTGAAATAAATTTGTATTTGGACAAAACTACGAAATAATTAAAAATTGAAAGTTGAAAATTGAAAATTTATTCTTGTAAGTTTTATATCTTTGCCTGCTAATCAAAAATCGTAAATCTTAAATCATTCATACAGATATGGAATATAATTTTAAAGAGGTAGAAAAAAAGTGGCAAAACTATTGGCGAGAGCATAAGACATATCGGGTCGAAGTGGATCACTCCAAGCCCAAATACTACGTGTTGGATATGTTTCCTTACCCTTCCGGGGCAGGTTTGCATGTGGGACATCCTCTTGGTTATATTGCATCCGATATCTTTTCCCGTTACAAACACTTGAAAGGATTCAATGTCCTGCATCCTATGGGATATGATGCTTACGGACTTCCGGCGGAACAATACGCTATCCAAACAGGACAGCACCCGGCAATCACAACGGAAAAAAACATCAACCGTTACCGGGAACAAATGGATAAAATCGGTTTTTCTTATGATTGGGACCGGGAAATACGTACCTGTGATCCAGGATATTATAAATGGACTCAATGGACCTTCATTCAGATGTTCAATAGCTTTTATTGCTATGACGAACAAAAAGCCATGCCGATCGGTGAATTGGTGAAAGCATTCGAGACCTCCGGGACGGAAGGACTGAACGTGGCATGCAGCGAGGATTTACACTTTTCGGCAGAAGAGTGGAAAAGGAAACCGGAAAGAGAACAACAGGAGATTTTGTTGAATTACCGCCTTGCCTATCTCGCGGATACGATGGTCAACTGGTGTCCTCAACTCGGAACGGTTTTGGCAAACGACGAAGTTAAAGAAGGTCTATCCCTCCGGGGAGGTTACCCTGTCGTACAGAAAAAAATGAGACAATGGTCTTTAAGGGTATCCGCTTACGCACAAAGATTATTGGACGGATTGGACACGATCGCATGGTCCGATTCTTTAAAAGACATACAACGTAACTGGATCGGACGTTCACAGGGTGCGGACGTGCGGTTCGACGTGAAAGATTCCGATATAAAATTAGAGATTTTCACCACCCGTCCCGATACGATATTCGGCGTCAGCTTTATGGTGCTGGCTCCGGAATCGGATTACGTCCAACAACTTACGACTCCCGAACAGGCTCAGGCCGTTAAAGAGTATCTGGATTATGTTGCCAAAAGGACGGAACGGGAACGCCAGACGGAAATCAAAAAAGTAACGGGAGTTTTCACGGGCTCCTACGCCATCAATCCGTTCACGAACAATGCCATTCCTGTTTGGATCAGCGAATACGTTTTATCCGGCTATGGAACTGGAGCGATTATGGCTGTTCCGGGCCACGATAGCCGGGACTATGCCTTTGCAAAACATTTTAATCTGCCTGTTATTCCAGTAGTCGACGATGGAGAAGGCCACGACATGAGCGAAGGTTCATACGATGCCAAAGCCGGAAAAATGATCAATAGCGGTATTATCAACGGGATGGAAGTTAAAGACGCCATCCGTTACATTGCCGAAGAGATTGAAAAACGGGGTATCGGCAAAAGCAAAATAAACTACCGTTTGAGAGATGCCATTTTCAGTCGCCAACGTTATTGGGGAGAACCGTTCCCGGTATATTACAAAGAAGGTATGCCTTATATGCTGGACGAATCTAAACTGCCCTTGGAATTACCGGAAATAGACAAATACCTCCCGACGGAAACGGGAGAGCCTCCTCTCGGACGAGCTCGGAATTGGAAAACCGAGGAGGGATATCCGTTGGAACTGAACACGATGCCCGGATTTGCTGGATCATCGGCTTATTACCTTCGCTATATGGATCCCCGCAACGATCAGGCTTTAGTAAGCGAAGAGGCGGACAAGTATTGGCGTAACGTAGACCTGTACTTGGGAGGTTCCGAACATGCTACCGGACACCTCATCTATTCCCGTTTCTGGAATATGTTCCTATACGATTTGGGAGTGGTATGCGAGCCGGAACCCTTTAAGAAACTGATCAATCAGGGAATGATACAAGGACGTTCCAATTTCGTGTATCGCATTCAGGGAACAAATACGTTCGTCTCTGTCGGACTGAAAGACCGGTATGAAACGACTGAAATCCACGTGGATGTCAATATCGTGAAAAACGACATTTTGGATATCGAAGCTTTCAAACGATGGATGCCGGAGTATGCCAGTGCCGAATTTATTCTCGAGAACGGGAAATATGTCTGCGGCTGGGCCATCGAAAAGATGTCGAAATCCATGTTCAACGTGGTAAATCCTGACACCATAATCGAAGAATACGGTGCTGATACATTGCGTTTGTACGAAATGTTCCTCGGACCGCTTGAAGCCAGTAAACCTTGGGATACCCAAGGAATCGACGGGGTATACAAATTCTTGCGTAAATTCTGGCGTCTGTTCCAAAACGGAGAGGCATTTCAGGTCAGTGAGGACAAACCTTCTCCCGAAGAATTAAAAATTTTACACAAAACCATTAAAAAGATCGAGTTCGACGTGGAGAATTTTTCATTCAATACTTCTATCCCGGCTTTTATGATATGCGTGAACGAGTTGACAGCCCTAAAATGCAATAAAAGAGAGATTCTGGAACCCCTGGTTATTACTATCGCTCCCTACGCCCCGCATATAGCTGAAGAGTTATGGCACTTACTGGGGCATACGGACAGCGTAACCGAGGAAAGATTCCCGCAATGGGAAGAGAAGTATTTAGTGGAAAACGAATTCGAATATCCCGTATCTTTTAACGGAAAAGTAAGATTCAAATTATCCATGCCCTTATCTGCCAGCCATCCGGAGATAGAGGCTGCCGTAAAAGCCACTCCGGAATTTGCCAAATGGGCAGACGGAAAAGAGATAAAAAAATTAATTATCGTACCCAAAAAGATTATCAACGTCGTCTTGGGGTAAAATATTTAAATGCCATTATCAGCGACAAGATAAATTCATTTCATTTTGGTATTCTGTGATTAGGAAACCGTTTCAATTATAAATTTTCTAATCACAGAATTTTTTACTCTATGGCGATAGCACTTTTACCCCGTCCCAAAGTGCTATTTTTTCTCATTCGGGACGATGAATAAAACGCTACAAGTTCCGATCACCCCTAATCCCAGTAATAACAAGCGAAGGTGCATATGCTCTATAAAGCCAAAAGCCGAAATGGAGATCATCGTCCACATGCAAGCAATAGAAAACCATTTCGTTTTCCAACTGACGCCTCGACGCTCTTGAAAACGCCTCAGGTAGGGGCCGAGCCATCGGGAACGATGCAACGCATCGTGCATTCGTTTGGAACTTTTATAAAAAAGCCAGGAACTTAATAATAGGAACGGAGTCGTGGGCAACCCCGGGACAAAAATGCCGATAACCCCTAAGACAATGGAAATACAACCCACCAGAATATATATAGCTTTTCGGATCTGTCCCATATCTACTCTTTAAAAGCCTCTGCCACGGCATCGTTATATTGAGTCACCTTATTGGCTTTTTTGATCTTTTTCAAAACCTTCCGATCGGTTTCGGGTAAAAAATATTCCCAAAAAGTTTTCATCTTCATCAACAGCTGATGATCTCCCTGTAAACGCTCCCCGTTTTGTTCAAACAACTCATCATGAAATTCCCTGAACTTTCTCAAACGATTTTCCCGGCACAGTTCCCGGTTTTCCCGATATTCCATCGCCAAAGCCGGATTCGCCAATAGTCCTCTCCCTATCATTACTCCCTCCAATAGAGGAAAGCATGTTACGACTTCCCGTATATCTTCAAGGGTACGAATATCGCCATTATAATAAAGCGGATGACGAGAGCCTTCGTAAAAAGCCCGAAAGGCCTCCCGGTTCACCTCTCCTCCATACTCCTGAACTCCCACCCTCGCATGTAAAATAACAGCCTTCAACGGGGCCTCGTTTAACACGGGTAAGAGTTTCATTCCCTCTTCCGGACTCTCCCATCCCAATCGCATTTTCACGGAGCAGTGCAAAACGGGAAAAGCGCCGATTACGTCCATAAGAGCCGCAACCTTCTCCGGATAGGATAAAATTCCCGCACCCTTTCCTTTTCGCGCGATCATTGAAAAAGGACATCCCAAGTTCAAATCGACCCGACCGTATCCCTTATCCGCCAGCATGGCAAGCATTACCCGCAACTCGTCGGGATCTCCACCGAGTACCTGAGGTATCAATTCCCCGACTCGATTTATTTCCGGCGTAATATCTCTCAAATCTTTCGTCCGGAACCCATTTCCCTTTTCAACACGGATAAAAGGCGTATAATAAGCATCTATGCCTCCAAAATGTTTTTCGTGCAAATTGCGGTAAATCCAATCGGTATGGCCCTGTACCGGAGCAAAATGTATTTTGTAATCTTTCAATTCCATAATTAATCCCATTACTGTTGCAAAAGTATGATTTTACCCCGAATAGGCTTCTGTTTTCAACTGAAAGTTTCTTATCTTTGAAAACAAAAACGAAGATAGATGAGATTTTTACTTTGCCCGCAGTGCGGAATCCGGCGTTTTTACGTGAAAGACAGCGACGGCAATCAATGTCTTGTTCAGGTTACCGCAACATACGAAGTTGTACCCGTGAATGAAGGAGATTCATTGGAAGGTTTCAACACGGAAATTGTTTATTGCTTAGGCTGCTCCTGGAGCGGGAGCGTCAAACGTCTGAAAAAATATTAGTCAGAAACAGATAAAAAGATAAAATGAAAAAGTGTATAGGGTTATTACTTGTTATACTCGCTTGCTCTTTTACTCAAGCGCAGTCAGAGGATAGAGGTTATATTGTTAAAGTAGGGGACGAAGCTCCCGATATAGAACTTCTTTTCCCCGACGGGACCAAAAAACAATTGAAAGATTTACGGGGGAAGATCGTTATGTTACAGTTCACCGCCAGCTGGTGCGGAGTATGTCGCAAGGAAATGCCTTTTATAGAAAAAGATATATGGCTAAAGCTGAAGGGTAACTCTAAGTTCATCCTTTTCGGAATCGACTTGAAAGAGTCCAAAGAGACTGTTGAAAAATTCGCCAAAGAAACAAAAATCACCTATCCTCTTTTACTCGATCCGGAAGGTAAAGCGTTTTATGCTTTTGCCGCCCAAGGAGCAGGAGTTACCCGGAATGTCATTATCGACGATAACGGAAAGATCGTTTTTATGACCCGCCTTTATGACAAAAAAGAATTCGATGAAATGGTAAAGGTTATCAACCAATTGCTAAAAAAGAAGCAGACGGACACGACAAAAGATCGATAACCGAACGACAGAAAAGGCGTCCATCTACCGCCGGCCTCATTTTAGACCCTCCTCTGTACGGGAAATATACTCCCACGAAAAACATCGACACCCCCGTAAATGAAACGGGAGTGAATTAGTCTTTTCCATACCCTTTGTACCATCGCAAACGAAAAAACTCGAGAACTACCTCTTTTTCTTCTTTCTTCTGCCTTTTCTTTTCCGGCCCTTTTTTCGGATAAAAAACTGCAAGGCAACAAAAAGAACAACGGTCACAA
Source organism: Gabonibacter massiliensis (assembly GCA_001487125.1). Classification (GTDB taxonomy): domain Bacteria; phylum Bacteroidota; class Bacteroidia; order Bacteroidales; family Marinifilaceae; genus Gabonibacter; species Gabonibacter massiliensis. The sequence continues at coordinate 2,024,009 of LN913013.1, read as the reverse complement.
CCACCAATACAGCCTGTTCCCGTTTTCCCGGTTTACCCCCCCTTTTCAAACCGGACACCAGTTCGGGATGTGCAGCGGTATCAGCCTCCAGCAGCTTTTCTATCTCATCCGGTAGTTGCGGAAAAAAATCAATCCCCGTTAAGGCTTCTATCCGGTCCACCGATACGGCAAAATCTTTTAAAGGCTGGTCACTCCCCGCGTTGGGAAGCAGATAGGCGATCATCTGTTGTGAGGCGGGAGCATAAAACAATTTATAGTAATACCCCGGAACCGTAACCTTATTTTTGCCTATATGACCTTTGTTTTCTTTAAAAACAGGACCGGTAACCACGTAAAGTAACTCTTTCCTTCCCCGTTTTCGCAGCAAATCTTCCAATCGTTTCCAGATTCCGCGGTTAAAAGCAGGAACTTGAGGAGACATATTCGACATATAAAACGTTTCACTCATCGCTTTTTTATCAAAAGCCATATCGGCTGCCGGACATAAATGTCCCCGGTCGTAACCGCTGCGTTTGTAGTCATCGGGAGTTGCCGAAAACAAGTTCAATTGGGGGTCTACCCGAAAATCATTCTCGCGGCCAACGGCTCTATTCCCCCTGCTTTTTAGTTCGTAATACACCCAGTTGGCCTGCCTGTGAATCGTATCGAAACCCAAGGAATAAAACGCGTGTTTCACTTTTATCCCTGCCCCGGAAGGAATATATTCTTGCGAACGGATATGCCCCGTACCGGTCAAAAATAGAAATAGGAGGCATAACAGCCTCCCGTATCCTAATTTCATTAAAAACATATTATTCCTCTATTGCCTTCTGTATCGTTATATCTTTTTCACCCAGAATAGGATAAAAACCCTCATCGTCGATCAGGTGGCGGGCTATAAACGCTTCCAAACGCACCCGAAGTATTTCGTACGAATCTTTTATTCCCCTTTTATCCTTTTTCAATCCTCGCTTTGCCGCATAATCAGCCATATCGCCTACCAAATCGAAGCGCTTCAAATACTTCTGAATCGATTTATAATCCTTGAGATCTTTCATTTCGGCCCGGTGATGCTCCATAAAATCAAACGTATAATCATACAACAATTGAGATTCAGACAATGCGACTAAATATCTCGAAGCTCCCGTCGTATCCGCGGGTACGAAAATATCCGGCATTACGCCTCCTCCCCCGTAAACCGTACGCCCGCCAACCGTCTGGAATTTCAATTTCTCATCGAATACAATACTGTCTTTCTGAGAAAATTCACCATGCTTCAATCGGTTGTATATATCATTATAATATTTTTCTTTCCCCTCATTATAGGGCTTTTGTATCGACCTGCCGGAAGGAATGTAGTAACGGGCCACCGTCAAACGAAGGGCCGAACCATCCGGCAACATCCGTTGTTCCTGCACCAATCCTTTTCCAAAAGACCGGCGACCGATGATTGTTCCCCGGTCATTATCCTGGATCGCCCCCGCAAAAATCTCACTCGCCGATGCGCTGAATTCGTTAATCAACACATCCAATTTCAAATCCTTGTAATTTCCCTTTCCATTCGCATTAAAATCGCTACGAGGAGAAGCTTGCCCCTGGGTATATAAAATCAATTGACCCTCCTCCAAAAATTCATTAATCATCTGGATGGCTATCGGAAGAACCCCTCCTTCATTATCCCTCAAATCCACTACCACCTTCTTCATTCCTTTTTGAGTCAGTTCTGCCAATGCCCGCATAAATTCCCCGTAAGTATGCATCCCGAATGTTCTTATCTTTACATACCCCGTTGTGTCATTCAGCATATAAGCGATATCTATACTTTTTATCGGAATACTTCCCCGCGTAACGTTTTTGATCAACAATTGAGGCTCTCCTTTACGAAGAATAGTCAATTTCACATCCGTTCCCATCTCCCCCCTCAACATACTCATGATCTGTTTCGAATCCATATTTTTCCCGGCAATGAGCGAATCATTTACCCGAATGATGCGATCCCCGTCCTGTACTCCGGCCTTCTCCGAAGGACCCCCCGGAACGACCTTAACCACTAATGCCGTATCTAAATAATTGTAAAACTGTACTCCGATACCTCCGAAATTTCCCACGATACTTTCATTGGCTCTTTGCATATCCTCAGCCGGGATATAGACCGTATGGGGATCCAAATCTTTCAACAATATCGAAATGGCTTTTTCCACCAATTCATTCGAGTTAACCGTATCCACGTACGAATGCTGGATCATGTTGATAATAACGTCCAATTTACTACCATTAACCGGCAGAAATATTTTAGAAGCGGCCGCATTGTTCCTTTTTGTCGGTATAAAATGATTAATCATCATCCCAAATACAACCGCCAACGCCAGCACGATCGGTGTTAAAACGGCCCTTAAATTTTCTCTGTTCATTTTCATCTGTTTTATTTACTCTATCTCTATCAATTCCACCTCGATATCGGCTTTCCGCAGCAATTCCACTCCATCCGCCGAACGGTAATCTTCAGAATACACCACACGCTTAATTCCTGCCTGTATGATCAATTTAGCACACTCGATACAAGGAGACGCGGTCACGTATAACGTGGCCCCCAAGCTACTGTTATTCGACTTTGCAACTTTTGTAATAGCATTCGCCTCTGCATGCAAAACATAAGGCTTCGTCTTATTCCTATCATCTTCACAGATGTTTTCAAACCCGGACGGAGTCCCGTTATATCCATCAGAAATAATAGCATTCCCTCTCACGATCAATGCTCCGACCTGACGACGTACACAATAAGAATTTTCCGCCCATATGCGGGCCATCCTCAGGTAACGTTCATCCAATAATCGCTGTTTAGATTTTTCCATCGTATTACTTCTTACGGTCACACAACGCATCTATTTCCTCATAAAGCACCTGTTTGCGCTCTTCCGGAACCTCTATTTGAGACAGTATCTCCCGACTTTTCTTCAAATATTTGTTAATGGCATCCAATGTGACCTGTTTGATTCCTAATCGGTTGTATATTTCCGTTATGGCTTTAATCTTTTCTTCCGGACAGAAATCCTTCATCTCAATCCAGCTCGTCAACTCTTTTTTAGTCGCCTCATCAGCCAACTCGAAAGCCCGGATCAACATATAAGTCTTTTTATTGGAAACAATATCCCCTCCTATGTTCTTCCCGAATTCCGAAACATCCCCGTAAACATCCAGGTAATCGTCTTGAAGTTGAAAAGCCAATCCCAAGAATCCGCCGAAATCATACAAAGCTTTATACTCATGTTCCGGAGCTCCTGCTATCAAGGCTCCATGTCGCAAACTTCCCGCAATAAGAACAGAAGTTTTCAAATAAATCATATGAAGGTACTCTTCCTCCGTTACATCATTTCTGGTCTCAAACTCCATGTCATACTGTTGTCCCTTGCAAACATCCATCGCCACCTGATTAAAACCGTCGATAGCCCGCCTCAGGTAGCGGTCTTCACAATGCTCAATATATTTATAAGCCGTGATAGCAGCAGCATCACCGCTCAAAATAGCCACATTGTTATTCCATTTTTTATGTACGGTTTGCCTCCCCCGTCTCAACTCCGCATCATCCATCACATCATCGTGCAACAACGTATAGTTATGAAAGATTTCTATGCCGATGGCAGATTTCAGAACCCTTTCTATATCTTCCCGGTATAAGTTATAGGCCAACAAGGTTAAAATCGGTCTCAACCGTTTTCCTCCGTCTTCCAAAATATATTTAATCGGTTCGAACAGCGAGTAAGGCTTTTCTATATACTCCTGTTTCGCCATTTCTTTCTTTACAATTTCACGAAGTTCGTCTATCGTATACATAGTCCCAAATTTTACACATTATAATTCGGCTAAAGTATAAAAAAAACTATATATCGACAATCGTAGATTAAAAGAATTAAAGAGTGAGAAGATTACAGGGATTAGGAGATTGAAAGATTAGAGGATTAAGAGATCGGGAGATTAGCGGATTGAAAGATTGAGGGACAGGGAGAAAAGACTATTCAATTCCCCGCACCCGGGAAAAGGGTGAAAATACTATTAAAAAAGATCGACGATCGTTTTCAGATTGACGACTTAAAAAGGAAATATCAAAATTCCATCTTAAAACGTAAACCGGAAACTAATCCATTGACTATCAATTAAAAAATGTGATCCCACCAAGAATCGAACTTGGATTTAAAGTTTAGGAAACTTCCGTTCTATCCGTTGAACTATGGGACCTTTACGGTTTGCAAAAGTAATTGAAAAAAATGGCAGTTCCAAATATTATTTAAACGGCAACAAACGGAAAAGAAAATTTGCTATTATTTCATTGGTAACATCTGCAAGGGAATACGATCCCTTTTTTAATCATCTTGTATTTTCTTTCGACAGGCTTTTAAATCCTTAAAAAACACGGTGTACGCGTTATCTATCATGATCACGGAAACAAAATTATTACTAAAAAAGTCTTTAAACATAAAAAATGAAAGCGGGAATACCCGCATTAATAAAAAATTGATACGAAAAATTTTATTTCAAAAAGTTATTATTAACTTCGCAACACAAATAGCATTAAGCGTCTATTCATTTAATTAAGATAAACATGGTTAGCGACTACAAAGAAATTTTATCAGACAGCGCCAAAGGGATGAAGCGCTCTGCAATCAGAGAGTTATTGAAATTGACTCAGAAACCGGAAATCATTTCATTTGCCGGAGGTCTTCCCGCGAAAGAATCCTTCCCATTAGAACAATTGCAAGAAATATGTGCAGAGGTAATCGCCACTGACGGAGCAGCGGCTTGCCAATACGGTTCTACCGAAGGAGTTCCCGAATTATTGGAGATTCTGGCCCAACGCTACCGGGATCAAGGATTAAGTTATGTTACAAAAGAGAACATCACCATCATCACCTCTTCTCAACAAGGGCTGGATACTGTAGGTAAAATTTTCCTTAATCGGGGTGACAAATATATTTGCGAATTACCCTCCTACTTAGGGGCTCTCGGTGCTTTTAACTCTTATGGCGGGGTCGCTGTCGGAATTCCTCAGGACGAACAGGGAATGAGCGCCATCGAGCTGGAGAAAACATTGGCCGACATGAAAGCCAAAGGCGAAAAACCCAAATTTATCTATTTGATCCCCGACTTCCAGAATCCTGCCGGAATGACCATGCCGGATGCCAGAAGAAAAGAGATCTTGGCTATCGCTAAAAAATACGAGATCTTAATTATTGAAGACAGTCCTTACCGGGAATTACGCTTTTCCGGCAAGCCACAACATATGTTATACGAATTAGATAACGGCGAAGGCAATGTCATCACGCTGGGAACTTTCTCTAAAATATTCATGCCGGGATTCCGTATGGGATGGGTATTGGCACACCCGATGATCATCGACAACTTCGTAAAGGCAAAACAAAGCACGGACCTTTGTACCTCTGCATTTTTACAGAAGATTACCGTGAAATTCTTCCAAAAGAACTATTTCGACGCCAACGTGAAAAAGATTGTCGAACTCTATCGCGGTAAATTGAATGCAATGATAGGAGCATTTGAAAAGTACATGCCGGAAGGTGTTAGCTGGACTCACCCGGAAGGAGGTCTTTTCTTGTTCTTAACCTTACCGGAGCAATACGATGCAGAAGATCTTTTCAAAATTGCAATCGAAAAGAACGTGGCATTTGTATTAGGTACCGTTTTCTTCTGTAACGGAAAAGGTAAAAACACCATGCGTATCAACTTCTCTTACATGAGCGAGGAACAAAATATCGAGGGAGTGAAGAGATTGGCCGAAGCGATCAAAGAGTTGTATGCAAAAAAATAAAACGATACACGATGAACTTTAAGCTAAAAGTTGGAGGAAACTCCGACTTTTAGTTTTTATAACAAATCCCTTGCGTGATTTTAAACCTTATTCATCATGAAAGTAGTCATTCAACGAGTTTCCCGCGCCAGCGTCACTATAAACCGACACCTCTTTTCAAGCATAAATAAAGGCATGTTGGTACTTGTCGGGATACAATCGGACGACTCGGAAGAGGATATCAATTGGTTAGTATCAAAAATCATCCATCTCCGCATCTTCGACGACGAAAACGGAGTAATGAATAAATCCATATTAGAAACCGGAGGAGAGATTTTAGCCGTGAGTCAATTCACCTTAATGGCCCGTACCAAAAAAGGGAATCGCCCTTCCTATATCGATGCGGCACCACCTTCCATTTCAATTCCCCTTTACGAACAATTTGTCTCCACATTGCAAAAAGAGATTAAAAATGAGATTAAAACCGGGCAATTCGGTGCAGAAATGGAAGTAGAACTCCTCAACGACGGACCGGTAACCATCCTCATGGACAGTAAGAACAAGTTATAAAATAGCCGATCCTTAAACGCTGATTACTCCAACAGGAGATTACAACGAATGAATAACATGGCTTTTTAAGAGCAACAAAAGGACGACGACGAATTTTAAATTATTATAGTATGGACTTGACAGAATTACAAACGGCTGTTGATGCCTGGATCAAAACTTACGGGGTAAAATATTTTGGAGAACTCACCAATATGGCCATTCTGACAGAAGAAGTAGGAGAATTGGCAAGAGTCATGGCCAGGAAATACGGGGACCAATCTTTCAAAGAAGGAGAAAAAGATAATTTAGCCGATGAAATGGCCGACGTTCTCTGGGTTTTAGTATGTTTAGCCAATCAAACGGGGGTAGATTTAAATTCCGCCATAAGTAATAATTTTGCAAAAAAAACAGCAAGAGATGTGAATCGACATAAAAAAAATCCGAAACTGTTTAAAGATTAAATGCATTTATCCTACTTTTGCGACAATATATAAAATTAACATGTGAAATATGTGGATTAAGATTGCCGGAATTCTTCTTAGAAACCGGATAGGTTTTATTATTGCCATTTCGATTATTACCCTCTTTCTGGCCTCTCAAATCAGAAAGGTCGAAATGTCATATGAATACGCCAATCTTCTCCCATCAACAGACAGTGCTTTTCTCGATTACATCGATTTCCATGAAAAATTCGGTCAAGAGGGGAATGTCATGGTATTTGCCATTCAGGACACCTCCTTTTACGAAGTGAACAAACTCAACGATTGGATACAAATGTGCGATAGCTTAAAAACTTTACGCGGAGTTATCGCCTTAGTGGACATCACTCACTCTTTCAATCTCTGTAAAGATACGGCCAATCGCAGATTCGACATAAAACCCATATTTCCACATCACATCAAAAACCAGCGGGAAGCCGATAGTTTGTCTCAAATCGTGGAGAATCTCCCTTTTTACGACGGAACACTTTTTAACAAGAAAAAAGCGATTTACGGCATGATGGTTTCCGTTTCGGCTGATGTCATGAACTCTCCGGCACGCGTAGGACTGGTCAAGGATATCTTAAAAATCACGGAAGCATTTTCTGCCAAACACGAGCTTAAAATGCATTATTCCGGCTTACCCTACATTCGGGTCGTAAATGCCGAAAATATCAAGGGAGAGATGTATATGTTCATTATTCTCTCCCTGCTGATCTCGACTTTTATCCTTTACCTCTTCTTCCGCTCTTTCCGAATCATCGGGTTTTGTTTATTAATCGTTCTTACATGCGTTTGCTGGACCGTAGGTGTCATGGCTATGCTCGGAATTAAAATCACGCTTTTAACAGCTATGTTACCCCCATTATTAATCGTGATCTGTATTCCCAACATGGTCTTCATGATTAATAAATTTCACGCCGAATACGATCGCCACGGGAACAAGATCAAGGCTTTACAGAGAATGATTCAAAAGATAGGAAACGCCTCTTTCCTTAGCAACCTGACTACAGCTGCCGGTTTTGCCACATTTATCGTTACCTCCAGTCAGATTCTCGTTGAATTCGGTATCACCGCTTTCATCGGTATCAGCTTTGTCTATTTGGTTTGCCTAATCATGATTCCCTGCGTATTTAGCTTTCTTCCGTCTCCGGACAGCAAGCAAATCAAGCATCTACATAATAAATTTGTAAACGACACTTTAAATAAGGTTATTGAAATTATTATTAATCACCGGAATAAAGTTTATATTACTGCTTCCATTGTAGTCGTTTTAGGGTTTATCGGTATCTCTTTGATGAAATCTACAGGGTACATGGTTGACGATCTGAAAGAGAGCGACCCGATCCGACAGGATCTCATGTTTTTCGAGGATAATTTCGACGGTTTAATGCCTTTGGAAATCACGATTGATTTCAAAAAACCGAATCAAGTCATCAAGTTATCCAACTTGGAGAAATTAGATTTATTAGCCCAAGAACTCTCCCAAGACGAAGACATTTCAAAACCCATTTCCATCGTTGAGGTGATTAAATTTGCCAATCAGGCTTTTTATAACGGGAAACCGACCTATTACAAATTGCCGAGCAATCAAACGAAAAATTTTATTTTAAAATACGCTTCCCAATCCGCAGGAAGTATCGGGGGAAAAGCAAATTCATTTGTTGACTCCACCCTAAGAAATGTCCGGATGAGCTACCGTATAAAGGATATCGGTACCAAAAAAATGCAGGAAAAAGAGAATAAATTATACGGGATCATTGGAAAATATTTCCCCGGAGACCGAAATGTTGTAAAGGTAACCGGATCAAGTATCATCTTTTTTAAAGGGACCCAGTATTTAGTCACCAATCTATTCACGTCCCTGCTATTAGCCATTATCCTTATCGCCATTTTCATGGCATGGATGTTCCGGAGTAAACGCATGGTTATCGTTGCCCTCCTGCCAAACCTCATCCCGCAAATTATTACAGCCGCCATTATGGGATACTGTGGAATCCCGATCAAAGCATCGACCATATTAGTATTCAGTATCGCTTTTGGTATTTCAGTCGACGGGACCATTCACTATTTAGCAAAATACAGGCAAGAGTTACAAGGGACAAACTGGAGTATTCGGTCGTCTGCCGTTCTGGCGTTGAAAGAGACAGGGCAAAGCATGATTTATAACGCCATTATCCTTTTCTTCGGTTTCGGAATCTTTGCTTTGTCGGACTTCGGCGGAACCGTTGCTTTAGGCATCCTCGTTTCCATTACCCTATTGGCAGCGATGCTTTCCAACCTCATTATATTACCCTCGCTTTTGTTAACCTTGGATAAGCATACGACAAACAAGACTTTTAAAGAACCGGTCATTCAAATTTTCGATGAAGAAGACGAAAGGGAGAAACACAGATAAATATATTCGTGGTCCCTTATCTCAACAACCGTTATCCCTAACGGATTTTTAATAAAAAAACCGGCTTATGCCGGTCTTTCATTATTTCTTCATCTCTTTCAAGATATCATCCATTAACTGGGATGTCCCGATTCGAAAATAGCGAGGAGTCACCCATTCTTTTCCCAAAACATGGTTGACAATGGTTAGGTAACGAATGGCATTTTGTACTTTGGAAACACCTCCTGCCACTTTTATTCCCACCATTTTACCCGTTTGGGCATGATACTGACGGACGGCTTCACACATCACATAAACAGATTCGGGAGTAGCATTCACAGGCACTTTTCCCGTGGATGTTTTCACAAAATCCGCTCCCGCGTATGCACTGATCAACGCGGCATTAAATATGCTCTCGATATCCTTCAGCTCCCCGGTTTCCAATATCACTTTCAATAAAACGCCTTTACAAGCTTCCCGGATAGCTGCAAGCTCCTCGTATACCCTCTCGTAATTTCTCTCCAGGATATCCCCCACGGAGATAACCACATCGATTTCATCCGCCCCGGCGGCAATGGCCGCTTTACATTCTGCAATTTTTACTTCCATAAAAGATTGAGAAGAGGGAAAACAAGCTCCCACGACAGTCGTTTTAATGGATGTTTCACTCAATCCGTTTTTTACAATCGAAGCATATTTCGGGAATACACATACCGAAGCGACCTCAGGCAAGGCATTCTTCTTGATTTTCTTAAGCAGTTCCGCAACAAATTCCGTCACGGACCTATCCGTATCTGTCACCTTCAATGTCGTATAATCCATACAGGTTATACATAGCTCGAAGTTCTCCGGACAGTAGGCCAAAGCAATCTCTTTCTCGATAACTCCATCCAACTCGAACTCTATCCGATCTTCTAAATTCGAAAAATTATAAGTAGCTAATATTCCCGATATATTTTCCATAAACATTCAATTTATTTCTCCATAAAGCAACTGGAAATATCTATACGCAATTTCCTCGTGTCAAGTTTATTCTTCCCTAATTTTTATTAACAAACTTATGCTTGCTTGTTTTCAGTTCGACAAAATTACATAATACTTCTGAGATTTTTAAACAAATATCATGCAAAATATTTATTTTTGGGATGCGTAAACACTCGCACGATCTATAAATTCATAAGCAAAACTAAATGGCTACAAAATCAGAAATACAAACACCTTTGATGCAACAATACTATGCAGCTAAGGCTCAATATCCTGATGCACTACTTCTTTACAGAATGGGAGATTTCTATGAGACCTTCGGGGAAGATGCCATCACTACCTCAAAGATTTTAGGGATTACCCTCACAAAGCGATCTCACGGCTCTCCCGGAGACGTAGAGCTCGCCGGTTTCCCCTATCATGCCATAGATACCTATCTTCCTAAATTAGTCCGTGCCGGTCAGAGAGTAGCCATCTGTGAACAATTGGAAGATCCTAAGAAAACCAAGAAGTTAGTCAAACGGGGAGTCATAGAATTAGTAACTCCCGGTGTTTCGTACAACGAAAATACCATTGACAATAAAAATAACGTATTTCTGGCCTCCGTCTATTTTACCAAAAGCAAAGCCGGAATCTCGTTATTGGATCTTTCCACGGGCGAATTTTTAACGACGGAAGGAACTCCTTCCACGGTAGACAAATTATTGAATAGTTTTCAACCCAAGGAGGTGTTATATCCTAAAGGCTCTGAAGCCTTATTCCATGAACTTTTCGGAAATAAATACTATACTTACCCGGTAGAAGCCTGGTTTTTCGAACCGGACTCTTCGGAAGATCGGCTGAAGAAACATTTCGACGTCTCTTCTCTGAAAGGTTTTGGAATTGATAAGTTAGAATGCGGTATCGCCGCTTCCGGGGCCATTCTCTATTATTTAGACATGACCAAGCACGAGCTGGTAGGGCATATCACCTCTATTGGACGAATCGATGAATCCACTTGTGTATTATTAGACCGCTTCACGCTACGAAACCTGGAAATATTGGAATCGCTCCACGAAGGAGGTTGTTCGTTAACCGATATTATTGACAGAACAATTACTCCCATGGGCAGTCGGATGCTTCGCCGTTGGATTTGCATGCCGTTGAAATCTCCGGAAGAGATCAACCAACGGTTGGATATCGTAGAAAGTTTCATTCAACACGAAACCGAACGTCTCGAGCTGGAACAACTATTACGGATCATCGGGGATCTGGAACGGTTAGCTTCTAAAATTGCCGTATGCCGGATCTCGCCGCGAGAGATGGTACAATTGAAAGTAGCTTTGCAAACGTTGATTCCGCTAAAAAAACATTGCCGGAACATCAACAATCCCCAATTAACCCAATGGATCGAGCAATTAAACGAATGCGAGGCTCTTCATCAAAAGATAGCGCAACAAATACAGGAAGAAGCACCCGCTCAGCTGAACAAAGGAAATGTCATTGCCCCCGGGGTTAACGCGGAGTTAGACGAGTTGAGAGAAATCTCCTCCCATGGAAAAGAACTCCTGCTTCAAATGCAACAACGGGAAATAGAAAAAACCGGTATCCCTTCATTAAAAATAGGTTTTAATAATGTATACGGCTATTACATCGAGGTGACTAAAACTCACAACAGTAAAGCCCCCGATACCTGGATCAGGAAGCAGACATTAGTGAATGCAGAACGCTACATCACACCCGAATTAAAGGAGTATGAAGAAAAGATCTTAGGAGCAGAAGATCGTATTCAGGAGTTGGAGAGTACGATTTACAACGAATTGTTACTCGTTGCCTCATCCTATATCAAAGCCATACAAACTAATGCCCATATCATTTCCCGGATCGATGCTTTAATTTCGTTTTCTAACGTATCCATCACGAACCAATACCACCGTCCTGAAATCAATGAATCCTATTCCATCGATATAAAAGCCGGGCGTCATCCGGTCATCGAAAAGCAGCTTCCTCCCGGAGAAAGCTATATCCACAACGATTTGTTTTTAGATAACGAAAAACAACAAATCATTATTATCACGGGACCTAACATGGCCGGAAAATCGGCTTTATTACGTCAGACAGCACTTATCGTCATTATGGCACAAGCCGGTTGTTTCGTTCCGGCAACCTCCGCATCAATCGGGTATGTCGATAAGGTTTTCACAAGAGTCGGGGCCTCAGACAACATCTCCTTGGGAGAATCTACTTTCATGGTAGAAATGAACGAAGCCGCCAATATATTAAACAATATATCCGATCGGAGCCTCGTTTTGTTCGACGAGTTGGGAAGAGGGACCTCTACTTACGACGGAATCTCCATTGCCTGGGCCATCGTGGAATTTTTACACGAGCATGTCAAATACCGTACGAAGACTCTGTTTGCCACCCATTATCACGAATTGAACGAAATGGAACGTTCGTTCCCGAAAATCAAAAACTACAATGTTTCGGTAAAGGAAGTGAATAATAAAATTGTCTTTTTGCGTAAATTGGTAAAAGGAGGTTCAAATCACTCTTTCGGAATCCAAGTCGCTAAAATGGCAGGATTGCCGCAATCCGTCATATTACGGGCTTCTGAGATTCTGAAACAGCTGGAAAACGACAAGAACAAAAGCGGGACCTTACAAAAAAACGTGAGTCGGATTGCCAATGAAAGGGAAGGGGTCCAACTCAGCTTTTTCCAATTGGAAGATCCCGTTCTTCTCCAAATTAGAGACGAAATCGCCGGGTTGGACATCAACAGTCTAACCCCACTCGAGGCTTTGAATAAGCTAAACGAGATTAAAAAGATCACCGGAATCTAAAACCGTTTAAGTTACAAATTGACGATTGCAGAGGCCAATCGTCAATTCAAACGGTCATTTAATAATTTCCATGTGCAGGATTACGACGTTTTCCAAAGGACGATCGTTGGCATCGGTTCGTACGGCTGCTATTTTATCCATAACCTCCATCCCTTCGACTATCTCCCCGAATACGGTATATTGACCATCCAAATGAGGAGTTCCTCCCACCGTCGTATAAATCTTTTTCTGCTCCGGAGTTAACACCAACTCTTCTTGAACAAAAAGGCTGTCACAGGCATGAGCTATCTCTTCCGTCAACCGATCCATTCCCTCCTGATCTTCGGCTTTTTGCAAGCGAGCATATTCGGCTTCATAACCCGATTTGATACGGTTATACAAAGCGATCTTCCGGCGTTCATTAATCCGCTTCACCGTGTTATCCAGCTTCTCCGGCGAATAAACGACACCCTGCACCATATAGAAATGCGAGCCGCTGGACTTTCGCTGAGGATTCACCTCATCTCCCTCCCGGGCTGCCGCAAGTACACCTCTTTTATGAAAGTAACGAGGTTGAAACTCCGCATCGATGGTGTACCCGTTATCACCTTCTCCCAATAAAGTTCCCGATGCCGCTGTTTTCGATTCCGGGTCTCCAGCCTGTATCATAAAATTTTGAATAACACGATGAAATAAAACGCTATCATAAAATTGTTCCTTCACTAACTTCAAAAAATTATCCCGATGCTTAGGCGTCTCGTTATATAACTTAACTTTTATATCTCCCATCGTCGTAGACATACTCACTATTTGTTCTTTCTGATTACTACAAGAGATACCGCTGCAGAATAAGAGTATCAATAAAAAAAATTTATTCATAAACCTGATTTTAAAATTAAAACGAATAATTTCATCGACAAAAATAGAGGAATTTGTTTTATTTACAATATTTTTGTGTTCATCTTGGCTAACTTATAAAAAAAGACGATCATGAAAACTGTTTTAATTTTTACAACCGCTTTAATATTTGTTTTCTTTTCAGCTTGCAAAGAAAAACAAGCTCCGAAAAAAGAGACTCCCGTACAAGTCGTTAAAACGGAAAACACGACTCCGCCCAAGGTAGAGGCAGAAAAAACGAAAGATGTAAAACCGGTAGTAAAAGAGAAAAAAAACTACTTCCTGGTTGCTGGATGTTTTGAATATAAAAGCAACGCGGATAAACTGTGTCAAAGACTCCAAAAAGAAGGTTTCTCCGAAGCGGAAGTACTGAACTATTTTGAGAATCTCTATTTAGTCGTTTACGAGGGGTATGCTCAAAAAACGGATGCGCTCGTAGCCTTGAAGAATATACAAAAAGAGGCCAGTAAGCAAAAAACCTGGTTGTACCACGCCAAATAAGTAAAGAAGAATGATGAAAATCTTATTATTTCTGGCAATACTCTTTCTATTCGGTCATTGCCAGCATAATAAATTAGACTCCAAAAAATTGACGACGGCAAGTGTCACGAGAGATCTGACTGCCGTTTTAAAAGACAGTATAGTTACGCCGAAAGAGGACACGACGGCCATACGGCAAGAGCAAAAAACCGAACCCTTACAAACGGAAAGCCCATCGCAAAAAGATCGCATTGTCACTTCTCCTACGGAAAGCTATTACGTTATCGTAGCCAGTTATCCAGAACTATCATCCGCCGAAAAAAGATTGAATCGTCTGGTAGAACAAGGATACACGGAATCACGGATTATTACCAAAAATAATCGCTTCCGCGTGAGTGTCGCCCGGTATAGAGATAAAGAAGAGGCTATTCGTAAAACAAATGATTGGAAAAAACGTCTCGACCGGGATGATCTTTGGGTGATCCGGTATTAATAAAGCACGACAACGATAAAGGTAGCTCCGTATAAAAATCCGAAGTACACTTGGGCGGGTGTATGACATTTCAAATACAGCCTGCAACTACCGAGAACTCCAGATAACAGGATCAGGAAGGATAGCGTATACATTACATCCCCAAAATATTTTGTTCCCAAGATAAAAACGAAACCGCATAGAGCCCCTATCGCCATCATATGTATACTCATTTTCCAACAGATCGTGACAAACAGGAAACCGGACAATAAAATGATGATAAGCAGGTAAAACTGACGTACGATATGGGCATAAGGGAACTCCCGAAGCAAATAGACAACGACAAAAAAACAGACGATCGTTATCAGAATCGGGAAAATACGTTCCTGCTTGTTCCACATGGCATAGCTATCTATTAATCGCAAATATTTTAACAAAGGCAAACACGCCAGAGGAAGAAAAACAGGACCGGTAATCGTTAGCAAATAGGCCGTATATTGAGTCTGCAAAGGAATAAAAGAAAAAATAGTTCCCGAATGGAAGATAATAAACAAGGCATACAAAGGGATTACAACGGGATGTGCCAATAAAGACACAAGAAAAGCGACATTCTTCATAACACACACACTGTTAAGTTATACTTCCCGTCTTAAACGGGCAACCGGAATATCCAATAGCTGCCTGTACTTGGCAACCGTACGCCTGGCTATTTGATATCCCTTCTTATTCATTAATTCAACCAACTCGTCATCCGTAAACGGTTTACGTTTGTTTTCCTGGTCTACAATCTCCTTCAATACGTTTTTAATCTCTCCGGTACTCACCTCTTCCCCGCTATTGGTAGGCATACTCCCCGAAAAGAATTGTTTTAACGAATATATTCCAAACCATGTTTGTACATACTTCGAATTGGATACCCTGGAAATGGTCGAAACATCTAATCCCGTAATATCTGCAATATCCCGCAAAATCATAGGTTTCAAGCGACTTTCATCACCGGTCAAAAAGAATTGTTTCTGAAATTGAACAATAGCAGTCATTGTCAGCATGAGGGTATTATTACGCTGCTCTACGGCATCAATAAACGAACGAGCCGAATTCAATTTATACTTCACAAAAGAAACCACATCTTTTTTTTCTTTCGAAGTAGCACTTTTCTGATATTTCTCCAATAGATTCAGATAAGACTTGTTTAATCTCAATTCCGGAACATCTCCAGAATTAAGGCTCAGCTGCAACTCTCCATCTACAATATCCAAATTAAAATCCGGAATAATTTTTTCAGAACCGGCATTAACCGAATCCGACACCTGTCCTCCCGGCTTAGGATTCAACTTTAAAATCTCATCGATAGCCTCTCTCAACTCTTTATCCGAAAGCCGCATACGTTTGGTAATCTTTTCATAATGTTTTTTGGAAAACTCCTCAAAGAAATTTTCCAAAATCATCTGTGCATGACGTAACGAGGGAGTCGGATTCCCTGCCAAACGTCGTTTTATTTGCAGCAATAAACACTCCCGTAAATCTCGTGCCCCTACTCCTGCCGGTTCAAACTCCTGCACGATATGCAATAGACGTAGCACTTTTTCTTCATCAATCTCTATCCCGGCACCAAAGGCCAAATCATCCACGATATTTTCAATATCCCGTCGCAAATAACCATCCTCATCCATATTGCCGATGATGTATTCCGCAATCTTACGATCCATCTCGCTCAATGGCTTTACCCCCAGTTGAGCGATTAAGTTCTCTCGAAAAGAGATTCCTCCGGACAACACAAAATCCCGTCCGTCATCGTCTTTGGAAACATTGGAAGCAGACAGCTTATAATCGGGAATGTCATCATCGTCACTCAGGTAATCATCCAAAGAAAATTCATCCTCGACCGTATCGTGATCTTCCTCCTCCTCGGAAGCCTGATCATACTCCTCTTCGCTCTCTTCCCTATACTCCTCCTCGTGCTCCTGTTGCTCTTCTTCCCCCAGATCCAACAAGGGATTCGATTCCAATTCCTCCTTTATTCTTTGCTCCAATTGGTAAGTGGGAAGCTCCAGCAGTTTTATCAACTGAATCTGCAACGGATTTATTTTCAATCCCAATTTTTGTTGTAAATTCTGCTTTAGCATCTCTCTTCATCGTTGTTGTAATGAAAGAGATTCAAATAACGATTGAATCTCTTCCTGTATTAAAATTCTGCACTTTTCGGTGTCCGCGGGAAGGGTATCACGTCACGAATATTTCCCATTCCGGTCACAAAAAGTAATAGACGTTCGAATCCCAAGCCAAATCCGCTATGAACGGCAGAACCAAAGCGACGGGTATCCAGATACCAGCTCATACTTTCCACGGGAATCCCCACCTCTTTCATTCTTGTCACCAATTTATCGTAATCTTCTTCCCGTTGGGACCCACCAATAATCTCTCCGATCTGCGGGAAAAGCACATCCATTGCCGCCACGGTTTTTCCATCCGGGTTCTGCTTCATATAAAAAGCCTTTATCTCCTTCGGGTAGCCTGTCAAAATAACCGGACGTTTGAAGTGCTTCTCAACCAAATAACGTTCGTGTTCGCTTTGTAGATCCACTCCCCACCCCGTTATCGGGTATTGGAATTTACCACTCTTGTTTTGCTTGCTATTTTTCAAAATATCAATGGCTTCCGTATAAGTAACCCGTTCGAAATCATGATTCAGTACGAATTGCAATTTTTCAATCAACTCCATGGAACGATCCTCCGCTTTCTTGTCTTTCTCCTCGTCCTGAAGACGCTTACTCAAGAACTGAAGATCATCCATACAATGTTCCAAAGCGTAACGAATCAAATATTTTAAGAAATCTTCCGCCAGATCCATGTTATCTTTCAAATCATAGAAAGCAGCCTCCGGCTCGACCATCCAGAACTCTGCCAGATGACGAGTCGTATTGGAGTTTTCAGCACGAAACGTCGGTCCGAACGTGTATATTTTCCCCAAAGCCATAGCTCCTAATTCTCCCTCTAACTGCCCACTTACGGTTAAATTTGTCGATTTACCGAAAAAATCCTGTTTAAAATCGACCTCGCCCCCTTCGGTCAAAGGCGGGTTCTTCGGATCGAGGGTCGTTACCCGGAACATTTCACCAGCACCTTCACAATCTGATGCGGTAATCAAAGGCGTATGTAAATAATAAAAGCCATGATTATTAAAATATTGATGTATCGCAAAAGCCATAGCATGGCGAATGCGAAAAACAGCACCGAAAATATTGGTCCGGAAGCGCAAATGAGCAACCTCTCGCAAAAACTCCAACGAATGCTTTTTGGGTTGAATCGGAAATTTATCCGGATCCGCTTCTCCCAAAACAACTATCTCCTTTGCCTGTATTTCGTAAGATTGACCGCTTCCGGTACTCTCTACCAGCATTCCTTTTACATGAATAGCGGCTCCCGTTGTCACTTTTTTCACTAACTCCTCCGGGAAATTATTCATTTCCACGACAATCTGTATATTATTTATCGTAGAGCCGTCATTCAAGGCTATAAAATTAACCTGTTTATTACCGCGTTTGGTTCTAACCCAACCACTTACCTCGACCTCTTTGTCACAATCTTCAGACTGTAACAGCTCTTTGATTAATCGTTTTTTTGTGTCCATCATCTTACATTTACACCATTATCATTTTATCTACACCATGTTCCACCCGAAACACGGATGGGCAAAAATAATAAATAAAGCATCAATTCACAAATAGATACCTCTTAGATTCATATCCTAAAAAGTTCCGTCTCCAAACCCGTTATAAGTTTATAATATTCTCCACGAAAAGAAGGAATTTTTCTCGTTTCAAATAAACAGCTCGCTAAAAATTCCGTCAGAGACCAGCCATCCCCGGGGAGACAACCGAATTATATTATTCTCTATCTCTAAAAGTCCGCTTTCCCTCCAAACAGGTAACTTGTGTTTTACCCGGTTCCAATAATCGGCGTACTCCCGTTCAAGCCGCTTTATGTCCAACCCCCACATCGTACGCAAACGCGTCATTATACATTCATTGTACTTGTCCCTATCGCTTAACTCTTCCCGCTCGAAATACAACCGATTTTCCTGCAAAGCATCCATATATTTTTTCAAATGAGCCGCATTCCATTGCCTGGAATCCCCGTCATAAGAGTGGGCCGCCGCCCCCAATCCGAGGTAAGGACGTTGCATCCAGTAAGAAGTATTGTGTTTCGAATATTTACGTTCTTTAGCAAAATTAGATATTTCGTAATGCTCGAAACCGATATGCTTCAAGTAATCGGAAACCAAAAGATACTGTTCGGCCAAGCAGTCATCATCCAAAGGAACAAATTTACCGCGGGCCGCCAAGCGTTCGAAAACGGTATTGGAGTCGATACTCAACAGGTAAACCGAAACATGGGAAACCGGCAGATTTTCAAGTATTTTCAGATGATGCTCCACATCCGAAGAGGTACTTCCGGGCAGACCGATAATCAAATCAATTCCGATATTTTCAAATCCGCAATCAGCAGCCCGGCACACCGCCTCTTCCGCCCGGCGAGCCGAGTGAGTCCGGTTGATCTGTTTCAGAACCTTATCGTCGAAAGACTGCACACCTATACTTAGACGATTAAACCCCACCTCCTTCCAAAACCTCAGCTTTTCAACAGTAACATCTTCGGGATTAGCCTCCAATGTACGCTCGGAATCGGGAGAAAACGTCCAACAGGACTCTACCTCCCTCACGATTCTCTCCAATTCATTCACCTCTAAATAAGAGGGAGTACCCCCACCGAAGTAAAGCGTATCCGCCTGCCGAGACGGCAAATATTCCCTTCGTAATTCAACCTCCCGGCACAATGCCCGGACATACTCCTCTTTCCGTTGCATGGAAGCCACGGAGTAGAAACCACAATAAAAACATTTACTTCGGCAAAAAGGTATATGCACGTATATTCCCATGAACGAAACATTATTAAGCGACAAATTTAACAACAATTATCGCGTATCTCCCACATTGAATTATGAATTGTTTGCTACATTTGTAAAATTCAGCGGGAAGTGCAAGTTAAAATTAAAACCATGTTTAAGTTCATCACCTTCTTATTTTTATTCGGGCCTATCTGCCTTCAGGCGCAAACCGTAATCCTGGGAAGAGTGATATCCAACGCGGGAGAAGCCGTACAAGGGGTAAATATCTATTACGTGGAAGGAAAAACAGGAACGACAACAGATTCGACCGGACACTTCCGGCTGGAATGCGAACTTCCGTGTACCCTCGAATTATCGCACGTGAATTACCAAAAGGAGACCTATAAGCTATTGAATAATCGAACCTCCTTCGTGATTGTCTTACGAAATAAACACAATAACTTGAAAGAGGTTATCGTGACCGGTTTTCCGGCCAGCGGTAAGATCTTCGCCTCTTCGAACAATATCGAACGGATTCCGGCCATCCTCGGGGAACAGGATATTATGAAATACTTGGCTACTCTGCCGGGAATTATTACTACCAATGCCTTGAATTCAGGAATATACGTACGGGGAGGCAACAGCAATGAAAACGGATTTTTAATCAATGACATGCCTATCGCCAATCCAGATCACCTGACCGGTATTCTTTCCACCTTCGATCCTTACATCATCAGCAATTCGACCTTGTACAAAAGCGGATTTCCGGCCCAATACAACAGTTTCCTTTCGTCTTATATCAACATGCGCCCCGAACAAGGGAACAAACAAAATTACGAGGGAGAGATTACGTTAGGGTTAGTCTCCTCGTCGATAAAGGCACAAGGACCGATTATAAAAAATAAGACCTCCTTTGCCGTATCTCTCAGGACCTCTTATCTCGAACATATCGCAAGAATATATAACCAAACCATCAAGGATCAACAAGAACCGAACTACATGCCGGAATATGGTTTCAGCGACGTTACGGTTAGCTTAGATTCCAAAATCTCCGGCAAATGGCGCATGAACGCTTTCGGATTATTCACCATCGACAATTTAAAGATGAAGTTAAGCGACCATATCCAATACAAATTCAATTGGCACACGTTATCCGGTATCGTAAATACCACTTACACTCCATCTTCCGATCGGTTCTGGAGTTTACAGGTCGGAATGAACACTGCTTACAGCAAAGGAGATGCCACAGGCAGCATTCCGATGGGCGGGGGCAACCAACACTACTCGGTTCTTGCAAAACTCTCCTACTCCCGTTCCTTTTCGGAACGGATACAATTCAATACCGGAGGTAAATTCGAGTATGCCCGCTTTGAAACGGCAAACAAAATGGACGATTACCACAACTTTTTAATAAAAAGTTCAGATAAATCATTTAATCTATATGAATTATATGCAGATATAATCTATCAAATAAACCCTTACTTTAATATTAACGGAGGGGTCAATTATCAATTTTATCAAGGAGCAACCCTCCGACACACACTCTCTCCCCGCTTTAAAATCAGCTACACTCGAGGAGGCTTTACCCTTTGGATGGACTATGCCAAGACCGCCCAATACCTGAGTCTTTATCCCTATTTTACGGTAAAGACCCCCATCGACATCTGGTATCCGTTAGAAAAAAATTCGAAACCGGCTATCTGCCATCAATATTCCATCGGAATAAATCAGGCCGTCAGTCAAATTTTATCCGTCTACGCGGGAGTTTTCTATAAAGACATGCGTCACGTCAAAGATTTTGCATCCGATATAAAAACGGAATACACGGCATTAACCGAGAACCAAATCGAAGGAAAAGGCCACGCAAGAGGATTCGAAATAGATTTCACCTTGAATAACCGAGCCTTTTATGCGCACGCGAACTATACCCTATCGGAATCCAAAAGACAATTCAAGGAGATCAATAACGGCAAGTCCTTTTATCCCCCTTACGACGTCAAGCACAATATCATCATCAACTTTTCCTATAACCTCTCTTCACGCCTTACATGGAACGCACTCTGGTCGTTCTCCTCGGGAGTTTACACTACCTTCCCCGTCGGAGCGGTTATCGCACATAACATTACGGATATTCTGGATCATCCTGTTCTTATCCCGGTCTATACAGACCGTTACAACTACAAAATCCCTAACAATCATCGATTAGACGCAGATATCAACTATAAGTTCAATTTCCGGAATCTCTTTTTCAAATTGACAATAGGCGCGTACAACATATACAACCAGTCCAATCCCTCATTTATTTATTTCAGACCGGAACGTACGGGACAAACGGGGACGAAATTTGTACCCAAATCCAAGGTAATGCTGCCGTTTATTCCGTATCTTTCGCTACGTTTAAGATGGTGACATGAAGAAAAAAAGTGTATTGTTAGGTATTTTGCTTTCCGTTTACGCCTGCATTCCGGAAGAAGATCTTCCCATAAAAAACATGGGAACCGTTTCCGGCTACTTTATCGAGTGCTATTGCAAACCGGAAGAAACTTTCTCCTTGAGTGCTATTCCCGTTTTGCCCATCTCGGGCAATTTGGCTCCGGACTTTTCGACGGAATTCGATATCTCGATCCGAGCAAACGAACTGATCAAAATGGAACACGTCATCTTCACTCTTCCCGGTTCGGATTTCATTTACAATTACGGGAGCGAAAAAAAACTGGCACCCGGCAACGACACGCTCTATCTAAAAATAATAACGCCCGAAAAAAATCAGATAACAGCACAAACAGCCGTCCCGGAAGCGATCAAAATAGATTCATATCAAATCAAAAATAACGTTGCCAGCATCCATTTTTCCACTTCGGAAGATCCGACTCAAAATTACTATATTTACACGCTTCAGCTCTCAGCCAACGATTCGATATTCAGAAAAGAGGTTTCCTACCTGAATCTCAGTCACTACAAATCAGCTTCTACCATAACACGTCGTATCGTCTGTTCACAAATCGCAGAGGCAGATATAGCCTTTATCAGCCTGATGCGCATCACAAAAGATTGTTATAACTATCAGATATCCTTAAATGAAGCCAATAGCGCGAATCAGGGAAGTATCACGACTCCGGTGCCTTTAGAGGGAAATATCGAGGGAGCTTTGGGAATCTTCACTTGTTACACGGAAGACACGAAAAGCATCACCCTCAAATAAACAAACGCTTCATATTCAAACTTTTTACCGCAAACTTTTTGTATACCCGAAATTTTTCATAATTTTGCCCCTCATTTTGGAGTGGTTTATTCGAAAAAATGCAGGAGTGAACCTTAGCCATTTACCTTGCATCGCAGACCCGAGGATGAAAACGTTCAACAGTCGCCCGACTAACCTCGTTTGTTTTCACCGAAAAGGGATGCTAAAGTAAACCACGAAAAAAGACAAACAGAAGTATAATTTTTTAAATTAAAAAAGAAGTGGATCAAATTAGTTACAAAACAATTTCCGTCAATAAAGCCACCGCCAAAAAAGAGTGGGTTTTAATTGACGCAGAAAACGAGGTTTTGGGACGTCTTGCTTCAAAAGTTGCGAAACTCTTAAGAGGCAAATATAAACCCAGCTACACACCTCATGTTGATTGCGGAGACAACGTAATTATCATTAACGTGGAAAAAGTACAGTTAACCGGTAAGAAATTGACCGACAAGCAGTACATCAGACACACCCAGTATCCCGGTGGACAAAGAATTTCAACACCGCAACAGTTGTTGGCAAAACACCCGGAAAGAATTATCGAGCACGCTGTTAAAGGAATGCTTCCGAAAAATCGCCTTGGCAGAGCTGTCATGAAAAATCTTTACTTGTACGCCGGCACGGAGCACAAGCAAGAGGCTCAACAGCCAAAAGTAATTGATTTAAACTCACTTAAATAACAAGGTATGGAAGTAATTAATGCAATCGGTAGAAGAAAAACGGCAGTAGCACGTGTTTATCTCAGCGAGGGAAAAGGCAATATTACGATCAACAAAAGGAATTTGGAAGAGTATTTTACCTTGCCGACCCTTCAATATATTGTAAAACAACCGCTTGAATTGTTAGGAGTAACCGGACAATACGATATCAAAGTAAACCTTGGAGGAGGTGGCTTCAACGGTCAGGCAGAAGCATTACGTTTAGGAATTGCCAGAGCATTGGTAAAAATCAATGCCGAAGACAAACCAAAATTAAGAGCAGCAGGATTCATGACCAGAGATCCGCGTGAAGTGGAACGTAAAAAACCGGGTCGTCCGGGTGCTCGTAAGAGATTCCAGTTCTCTAAACGTTAATGGAGGTTTAGTATCTAAATTGACGGGACTTCTAATGAGAACTACCCGGCAATTGATTAAATGTAAGAATGTAAACTTTATAAAAAAACAAAAATGTCAAATACAAGTTTCGACGAATTATTAAATGCAGGTTGTCACTTTGGACACCTTACCCGTAAATGGAATCCCAAAATGGCTCCTTATATCTTTATGGAGCGTAATGATATCCACATCATCGACCTGAACAAAACAGCTATTATGTTGGACAAAGCAAGTGCCGCTTTAAGACAAATCGCTAAATCAGGTAGAAAAATTCTGTTTGTAGCAACAAAAAAACAGGCTAAGGACATTGTTGCCGAAAAAATTTCTAATATCAACATGCCGTATGTAACGGAAAGATGGCCGGGTGGTATGTTAACCAACTTCCCCACTATCCGGAAAGCCGTGAAGAAAATGACGACCATCGACAAAATGGAGAAAGACGGAACTTTCGATCATCTTTCAAAAAGAGAGAAACTCCAAATTTCCCGTCAAAGAGCCAAATTGGAGAAAAACTTGGGTAGTATCGCCGATTTGACCCGGCTCCCGGCTGCTCTTTTTGTTGTCGATGTTATGAAAGAATACATCGCTGTTAAAGAGGCAAATACCCTCGGAATCCCCGTATTTGCAATGGTTGACACGAACTCTAATCCGGACGGTATCGACTTCGTAATACCTTGTAATGACGATGCTTCGACTTCCATCTCATTGATCATTGAAAAAGTGGCTTCTGCTATTAAAGAAGGGCTAACCGAAAGAAAAGTGGAACGGGAAAAAGAGGGCGGAGACAAAAAAGCCGTAGTAGAAAAAGCAGAGAAAGTGGAAGATCAGGAGGAAGTAGAGGTAGAGGAATCAGCTTCAGAAGAAGAAAAATAATTTACGATCTTACAGACTTACGATTGATATCGTAAGTCTGCCACTGTAAATGATCATTTACAAATTAAAAAAAGAGAAAATGGAAATAAAAGCAGCAGACGTAATGAAGTTGCGTAAAGCAACAAACGCCGGAATGATGGATTGTAAACACGCTCTTCAGGAAGCTGAAGGTGATTTCGACAAAGCCGTAGACATCATCCGTAAAAAAGGTCTGGTTATTGCCAGCAAACGTGCTGACAGAGATGCTAAAGAAGGATGTGTATTAGCTAAAACCGACGGAAAAAAAGCCGTAATCGTTTCACTGAATTGTGAAACAGATTTCGTGGCTAAGAACGAAGGCTTCATCGCATTCACTACCCGTATTCTGGAAGCAGCTCTTGCTAATATGCCGGAAAACATAGAAGCTTTGTTAAACCTCCAATTGGATGGAAGAACTATTGCGGAACAGATTGCCGAACAAACAGGTGTTATCGGAGAAAAATTAGAGTTAAGTTATTAC
Organism: Gabonibacter massiliensis; assembly: GCA_001487125.1. Taxonomy (GTDB): domain Bacteria; phylum Bacteroidota; class Bacteroidia; order Bacteroidales; family Marinifilaceae; genus Gabonibacter; species Gabonibacter massiliensis. The sequence goes on along the minus strand of LN913013.1, from coordinate 1,998,602 downwards.
GGAAAATTAGAAGCTGAAGCTTCCGTTGTATATATTCACCCGGGAAACAAACTGGCTACCGTCGTAGGATTCAACAAAGAGGCCGACATGCAGGCAATGAAAAACATCGCCATGCAGGTAGCAGCAATGGCTCCTGTCGCATTGGATAAAGAAGATATTCCTCAGAGTGTCATCGATCACGAAGTGGAAATCGGTCGTGAAAAAGCACGGGAAGAAGGCAAACCAGAAGCCATGTTAGATAAAATCGCACAAGGACGTCTGAATAAATTCTTCCAAGAATCGACTCTATTAAATCAAGTTTACGAACAGGACGGAAAAATGTCCGTAAGAGAATACTTGAAGAGTATTGACAAAGATTTAACCGCCACCGGATTTTTACGCTTCACTCTGAACGCTTAATTGGTGGAATCAATTCATATAAAAACAGGCTTTACAGCCTGTTTTTTTTGCCTAAAACGATAACCGTGCCTCAGAAAAATTACACTTGCATATTATTGGATTTAGACGGAACCGTCACGGATTCCATGCCAGGCATCACCAGATCCGTACAATATGCCTTATCCTGTTTCGACATTCAAGTAACGGATATCAATACGTTACAAAAATTCGTAGGTCCACCTCTGAAAGAATCGTTCATGGAATACTATCAATTCGATGAAAAAATGGCAATGGAGGCTATCGAGGCTTACAGAAAACGATTTGAAAAAATCGGAATTTACGAAAATAACCTGTATCCGGGAATTGAATCTTTATTGAAGGAGTTGAACAAAGCAAAAAAGAAAGTGATGTTGGCCACTTCCAAACCAACAATCTACGCACGTCAGATAATCGATCACTATCATCTTACCCCCTATTTTTCTTATATAGGAGGAAGTAGTTTAGACGGTTCTATTTCGCATAAAGATGAAGTCATTCGTCTCGTAATGGAGCAAAACTCGATTGAAAATAAAGAAGACGTCGTAATGATCGGAGACCGCAAATATGACATCGAGGGCGCTCGAAAAACGGGAATAGACTCCATAGGAGTACTTTACGGATACGGCGATCAAAAAGAACTGAGTTTAGCCGGAGCCAACTACATCGTACGGGATGTCGAAGAACTTGCTCACTTTCTGTTAAACACAAGATAGACTATTCCCGGAAGAAAAATATTCTCTCTTCGTATCTGAAAAGAATATTCCTTCGTATAACTTTCATTCATACTAAAAGGGAAAAAATGATGAAAGGGATTACAACGATAATTTTCGACCTGGGAGGGGTATTGATGGATTTGGACAAAAATGCCTGCATACGGGCATTTCAAGCCATCGGCTTTAAAGATATTGATGAATATTTAGATATTTACCTCCCTAAAGAAGGAGTTTTCAAACAATTAGAACAAGGGCAAATCGGCACCGATGAGTTTCACGAGGGTGTCCGAAAACTTATCGGAAGGTCTGTAACGGACGAAAGTATAGATGATGCTTACCGGGAGATGTTGGCCGGTATTCCAGGGTACAAACTGGAAATGCTGAGACAATTAAAAGAGCATTATCAAATATTATTGTTAAGTAACACGAATCCGATCATGATGGATTACATCCGGAAGACCTACTTTATGGACGAAGGAGTAAGCTGGAAAAACTATTTCGACGAACTGTTTCTTTCTTACGAATTAAAAATGACCAAGCCGGATCCCGCTATTTTCAAAGAGGTAATCCGCCGCTCCGGAATTCATCCCGAAACCACCTTCTATCTGGACGATTCCCCACGAAATATAGAGACCGGTAAATCCTTCGGGCTTAAAACCTATACGGTACAACCACACGAAGATTTTCGGTTCCTATTCAATAAGTAGCTTTATCTCTTTTCGATGACCGTAACATAACGTACAAATTTCGGAGAGTGCCACTTCGTGTTTTTTTTCCTGGCGTTATTATCATATACGTCAACCAAACGAAGCTTCACCCGTTCCCGTACGGATTCGGGCAATACATCTTCGGCCGGTCGACCGGAAACAAGCACGATAGGCAGCGAATCCAGTATAGCCGTATCTTTACCCGTATCCCACGGCAAAATACGGCGACCGGCTTCATATACCAACTCCATCCGCAACTCTTCCTCTTGAGGATAATAAAAAGGCAACTTATTGATACTTTCAATCTCCCTGACCGCCCGTATACTTTTTATCTCCTCATTATTAAACATCGTCGCCACCGAATTCATCAACAAGGTCTCCACGAGAATCAACAAAATAACCATTCCCGTAAAAACTTTCAGAGGTTTTAGCCTTATGCCTCCTACAAAAATAGAATAAGAGACTAACCAAAAAAGGAAAGAGACTACGATATAGTAGACCCAACCGATTTGTCGGGTTTGAAAAAACAATACATACAACGCAACAGGCATTCCCAAGGCAATGATCGCGGGCAGAAAAGCATTTATCCGGAATACGATCTTATCGCCCTTCGTCAAACTCTTTTCTTTGACGGCTATAAAGATGTATAATACATAATGAGCAACCACCATAGCGGAAGGTATCAGCAACGGTAACAAATAACGCGTTTTCTTTTCCGGAAAGCAAGAAAGTAAAACCAAGGAAAGCAATGTCCAAACAATCGCCAGCCTATACTCTTTCTTTAAGGTTATTTTATGTTTTAACCAGGGCCAACATAGTCCCGTTAACAAAAACAAAGACCAAATACCCGACTCCGTAAAAAATTTCCAATAATAATACCATGGACGAACATTCCGCTCTATCCAGGCCGTGGACTCTTTAGCCATCACAAATAAAGCCATGTCTTTATGGAAAACATACAAATAGAGCGGCCACCAGAAACTGATCAGAATAAAAATCAAAACCATCAGTAACACAGGCCATAATTTATGTCCGAATTTCGGACGATAAATAAAGAAATAGGACATCAGAAAGGGTAAAAGAAGAGCATAAAACGAAACCGGCCCTTTTCCTAAAAAAGATAGTCCTAATAATATTCCGGCCACGCAAAAATCCCACCACCTCGTCCGCATCGCCGCCATCCCACGGTAAAAAAAGAATATGGCACCCAGCATAAAACTATGACAATAGATATCCCATGTTGCTACCCTCCCCTGCATGATCACATTAAACGACGTCGCAAGTACCAACGCCGACAATAATCCGAATAATTTATTTTGAGTCAACGCAGATGCAAAAAAATAAAGGAAAAATACCATTATCGTCGCCATAAGCCCGGCTGCCCCTCGCTGTAACGCGATATTATCCGGGCTTATCATATCAATACCTGCCGCTATCCACGTCGGTAAAGGAGGCTTCTCCAAACGAAGTTCCCCGTTCATGGTAGGCACCAACCAATTATCGTAAGTCTCCATCTCATGGGCTGTTACGAGGTTGCGCGACTCCATAATATCAACAAATATCGCATCGTTGTTCACGAAAAAAGCAAACCAACAAACAACAAGGATAAACAATATATGAATCCAATCTCTTTTTTGCATAACACCAAATAATTATTTGTTTGAGTCAGAGCGCAAATTTAAAATAAATTAATAGAGAAGCGATAGAATGGAGGAAGAAATGAACGTAAATATTTTTTGGCAAAAAAATCAATTCGCGTAACAAAAAAGAAACATTTTAGTATATAAATTTGTACGTCGTTTAAATCTGACTAAAAAGGGAAAATATGAAAATAGAACGGTATTTTCTTCTATTCATTTTGGTTTTACCGGCCTTAATATTACGAGATTTCACACCAAATAATGAATTAAAATATTTAAGCATTGCGGACGAAGCCATTCGCAATGGAGATTGGTTTACATTCTATAATCACGGAACGATCTACGCGGATAAGCCACCCTTATATTTCTGGATCATTATGCTTTGCAAGATCGTATGGGGCAGTCATTCCATGTTCCTTCTCTCCCTGTTCTCGGTCATTCCCGCTTTCATTACCATAGGGATAATGGATCGTTGGATCCGTGAGTGTTCCCTGTCTTCCCGCCGGAGCGTAGCATTACTACTGTTTACCAGCGGACTTTTTCTCGGCTCTGCCCTTGTATTGAGAATGGACATGATGATGTGTATGTTTATCACGTTATCCCTCTATATTTTTTACAAGCGGTACACGGAACAAGACCGGAAACCCGATCACTTTTGGTTACCCTTCTGCATATTTATGGCCCTCTTTTCAAAAGGTCCCATAGGCATTATTGTCCCTGTATGTTCCATTGCCGTTTTTTTAATCTTGAAAAAAGAGATCCGGAAATTCGGAAAATTCCTCGGATGGAAAGAATTTACCATATTATTGACACTATGCGTCATATGGTTCGGATGCGTATTCTGGGAAGGAGGGTATGATTACTTATACGACTTGCTGTTTCACCAAACCATAAACCGGGCAGTAGATTCTTTCCAACATAAAGAACCTTTCTGGTACTACGGAACAACCATTTGGTACGCTTTGGCTCCCTGGTCTCTTTTCTATATCCTGATTCTGGTCATAGGTATTTGGAAAAGACTTATTACAACGGATAAGGAAAAACTTTTCTTTTCAGTCATCGCCACAACATTCATTCTATTATCGTTATTCAGCTCGAAATTAGATATCTATTTACTGCCTATATATCCTTTTGTCGCCTATCTTTCCATACTGCTCCTGCCAAAAATTAAAGAGAAATGGATCCGTTTTACCCTGTACATCCCTATTGTCGTATTTATTCTTGCTTTTCCGATCTCCTTTTTCTTGGCCGACCGAATCGAATTCATCAGACTCTACTGTATCCGTACAGGCATCGGAATTCTTTTCGTCAGCGCCTTGTTTGCCTTCGTCAGCCTACGCCGGCATAACCTTCACCAGGCAATTCAAACGACAGCCTTAGGATTATTAATCTCTATCTTTGTCAGTTCCTTTGCTCTTCCGAAACTGAACCCGAATCTCGGCTTTTCCGCTTTATCTCAAAAAGCCTTAGAAATTATCGATAACAGTACGATTGAAAACCTCTACTTTTACCGTTTTCGAAGCGGAGAAAATATGGACGTTTATCTTCACCGTCCCCTTTTTAAAATAAAAGAAAAAGAGGAGATGCTCCGCATATACGAGAAAGGGGGAAACCTCATTTTTATTAAAGTATGGGATGTTCAAAAATCACCGGAATTAAGAGCGTGGCTGTCCCGAACGCGCTATACAGTCATCGGAAAATTTTACATCATCGAAAAACCGAACTGAGGAATCAATTCCCCTTGCAGGAAAAAGAGAGATAAATATTTCGGCTATAAGCGATAAAACCTGTTGATTGTCCCAAAATCAACACGGGATCACGCCGATAAATAGCATAAGCAACAATGATAAACGACCCTACCAAACTAATCACCCAAAAACCCAACGGGAGCAGAGATTCGTCTTTGTGTCTGGAATAAAACCATTGATAAACAAACCGTAGGGTAAAAACGATTTGCCCTAACGATCCGAAAATCAACAACCATAACGGGATAGAATCATTTCTGAAAAACTGTTCTGCAAACGCCCGGGCGTCTTTTAACAAATAAAGAACGACCACGACGGGCGTTACCAACAAAAGAATCCGGACTATTCTGGGCCATTTCTTCCATTGATCCTTTTTATCTAAATTCCAGATATAGATGTAATAGGCAATAAACTGCCCGAATATAATGGCGAAATCATCCCTGATCCATCCGTAAATAAACAAAAGATAGGAGCCTGCCAGACTAAGCTGCCAAAAAATAGTCGGAGAAATAACCCGTTTTGCCCTCTCTGATAAAATCCATTGCAGTAATATTCGGGCCGAAAAAAATAGCTGAGCCAAAAAACCGATGACATATACCATGCCGCTGAACTTTAAATTAAACCTTTGATTACTCCCTATTGTAAGTTATTTTCCGCTATTTGGTAATTGATATAACGCTTTTTCATCCAACGGTAAGCAAAACAATCTTTAAAAGGACCTACCAACCGATTCGTCAAATTGTATTTAGATTTACCTGCAATCCGGGGAAAGTGTTTTACAGGAACCTGTTTTACTTTTCCGTTCTGAAGCTGAATCAAAGCCGGAAGGAAACGGTGCATTCCCGTGAAAAAAGGAATCCGTTTGGCATAATCCGTACGTAAAATCTTCAGGGGACATCCGGTATCTTCCACTCCGTCATGAGTCATCATACGACGGAAACCATTCGCTATTTTAGAAGACATATTCTTTACCAAGCTATCTTTTCTTCCGGTCCGAATCCCCATGACCATCTCGTATTCGTCCACGTATTCCAATAAACGATTGAAATCAGCCGGCGTCGTTTGCAGATCGGCATCGATATAACCGACCCACGGTGAAAAGGAGTGATCGATTCCCGCTTTCATCGCCGCACTTAATCCTCCGTTACGGGCCAAATTCATAAAAAAGAATTTTTCGTTCCTGGAACATACTTCACGAATCAGCCGCTCGCTATCATCCTTCGAACCGTCATTAACAAATAAAACGCAAGAAGAGACTTCCGCCGATTTCAAAAAATCACCCAACTCTTTTTCCAATCGCAAAATATTTCCCTCTTCATTATATACCGGAACGATAATGGTAAACTGATAGTTTGCGGTCCTATTCATAAGTCAAAAAAATTTAAATGCATAAATTAAATTATAGTTACGACAAAATTGTTTAGCTTTGTTGTTCGTTTTACGGTCATGCAATATCGTAATTTATTACTATAATTCAGATTATTTTGTTTTCAAAACTAAACGGACAAAGATATGCAATATAACCGAATTTTATTAAAACTCAGTGGAGAATCTTTAATGGGAGAACAAAAATACGGTATAGACACCGCTTGTTTGGAGAGTTATGCACGCCAGATTCACGAAATAGCAAACTTGGGTATTCAGATCGGGATTGTCATCGGAGGAGGAAATATTTTTCGGGGGTTAAGCGGTACAAACAAAGGTTTTGACAGGGTAAAAGGAGACAGCATGGGAATGTTAGCCACCGTTATCAACAGCCTTGCCCTAAGTTCCGCCTTAGAAAACGAAGGTTGTAAGAATAAAGTACTTACGGCTATACGCATGGAGCCTATCGGAGAGTATTATTCAAAAGCAAAAGCCGTGGAATACCTGCAAGAAGGTTATGTAACGATTATCAGCGGCGGCACGGGCAATCCATATTTTACCACGGATACGGCAAGCAGTCTCAGGGCCATAGAAATCGAGGCCGAGGTCATGTTGAAAGGAACGCGGGTGGATGGTATCTATACTGCCGACCCGGAGAAAGATCCGACTGCCGTAAAATTCGATAAAATCTCATACGACGAAATTTATTCCCGAGGATTGAAGGTGATGGATTTAACGGCAACGACCATGTGCAAAGAGAATCACCTTCCTATTATCGTTTTCAACATGGATGTCCCCGGTAACCTCAAAAAGGTCATGACGGGTGAAAACATCGGGACCATCGTTTACTAAATTTAAGGAGTTAAACGGAAAAGAAAGCATCTCTTTTCCCGCTTTAGAGACTATTGATCGTGAATAAAAATATATTAGAAACTATCAACTCTCCTGCCGACTTAAAGAAAGTCCCAGAAGACGATTTAATTCAACTGTGTCAGGAACTCCGTCAAAAAATCATAGACGAATGTTCCGAACATCCCGGCCATTTCGGTGCAGGGTTAGGAGTCGTTGAACTTACGGTAGCTTTGCATTATGTTTTCGACACCCCTTACGACAATCTGATATGGGACGTCGGACACCAAGCTTATCCACATAAAATATTAACCGGACGAAGAGAAAATTTCGATACGAATCGTCAATACAAAGGAATTAGCGGATTCCCTAAACGAAGTGAAAGCGAATACGACTCTTTCGGAACCGGCCACTCTTCAACTTCTATTTCCGCGGCATTAGGCATGGCCGTAGCTGCCAAATTAAACGGAGAAAAAGACAGACTTTCCGTGGCCGTGATCGGCGACGGAGCCATGACCGGCGGAATGGCTTTCGAAGGATTGAATAACGCGGGAATAAATAATGCCAACCTCTTAGTTATCTTAAACGACAATAACATGGCCATCGACCCGAATGTCGGCGGCATGAATGAATATTTATTGGATATCTCCACTTCCAAAACTTACAATAAACTAAAAGAAGACGTTTGGCGAATCTTAGGACGATTGAATAAGATCAGCCCGGGAGCGCGCAATTTCATTCAAAAAGTAGACAATAGTGTCAAATCACTCCTGCTTAAACAAAGTAATCTGTTTGAAGCTTTGGGGTTCAGATACTTCGGTCCGGTGGACGGTCACGATGTAAATCACCTGATCAAGGTACTCCGGGATCTGAAAGCGATCCAGGGTCCCAAATTACTACATTGCATTACCGTTAAAGGCAAAGGGTTCAAGCAAGCCGAATTGGACCAGACCACCTGGCACGCCCCCGGAAAATTCAACAAGGAAACAGGTGAACTGATCAAAGAAAACAAGCCCGATACTCCCCCTAAATTTCAGGATGTATTCGGACATACTATTTTAGAACTGGCTCGGAATAATGAAAAAATAGTAGGCATTACACCTGCCATGCCTACGGGTTGTTCCCTCAACATTATGATGAAAGAGATGCCGGACCGTTGTTTCGATGTAGGTATTGCCGAGCAACATGCCGTAACTTTTTCCGCCGGACTCGCCGCACAGGGATATATCCCGTTTTGCAATATTTACTCCTCTTTTATGCAAAGAGCGTACGACCAGGTTATTCACGACGTGGCACTGCAAAAACTACAGGTGATTTTTTGCCTTGATAGGGGAGGCTTGGTCGGGGCTGACGGAGCTACACATCACGGGGCCTACGATTTGGCGTACTTCCGTTGCATACCGAATATGACGATTGCCGCTCCGTTCGACGAAGAAGAATTGCGTAATATGATGTATACGGCTCAGCTTCCCGATAAAGGTCCCTTTTCAATCCGTTATCCGCGCGGTAACGGTTCCGCGCTCCATTGGAGAACTCCGTTCAAAGAACTCGAAATCGGAAAAGGAAGATGCCTTATCGAAGGAGACGAGGTCGCCGTATTATCTATCGGTGCCATCGGGCGAGAGGCCATAAAGGCAATTGAAAAAAATCCCCCCCGCTCTGTTGCAATTTATGATATGCGTTTTCTTAAACCCTTAGATACGGAGTTACTGCACACGGTTTTTAAAAAATTCTCCAAAATCATTACGTTGGAAGATGGGACAACCATCGGCGGCTTGGGTAGTGCCGTTCTCGAATTCATGGCCGACCACGGGTATTCGGCCAAAGTCATTCGATTGGGCATCCCCGATCATTTTATAGAACACGGTAGTCAACAGCAATTATATCGAGAATGCGGATTTGATGCGGAAGCAATTTATAATTATATTTGTTCGATATAGCGTTTATTCAACCAGGCCATGAAAGCAGAAATCTTATTACCGGAAAACATCGAATGCATCGCCAGATTCAAGAAGACATTTAAGAATGTGCCCGATCAGGAAATCGAAAAGTTACTTGCAGATAACGTGATCAAACATTATAAAAAAGGAGAATTTATCTACAAAGAAGGCTCTCGAATAAAGGGGTGTTATTTCCTGTATTCCGGAATCGTAAAGATTTTCCAGACAGGTAACGAAGGAAAGGATCAGATTATTCGGTTCGGGAAAGAAGGTGATATTTTCGGTTTTCGTTCCGTTATCCGTAAAGAGTCTGCCTGTACTTCCGTAGAAACATTATCGGACTGCATTTTATGTTATATACCGGACGCCTCCCTGATGCATATGATCACCAATAGCCCTAACTTTGCCTACGAAATGATGCAAATCGCCTGCAAGGAATTAGGAGATGCCAATCGCTACATCAAAGATATTGCACAGAAATCAGTCAAATCAAGACTGTCAGAAATCTTACTACTAATTGCCGGGGATTTCGGCTTGGAGGAGGACGGAACATTAAAATTAAGCGTTACCCGGGAAGATTTGAGCAACTTTGTAGGAACGGCAACAGAAACCCTTATCCGGCTGCTGTCCGACCTGAAAAACGAAGGTCTTCTCGAATCCAAGGGACGGAAAATCAAACTACTGGACATCGACAAGCTAAAAAAATTAGCGGAATAACTCGTCACGAACAGTTGACAAGGAGGCGTACAATATGCTATCATTGCAGACAGACGGTTCGAATTACAGAATAAAAGAGCCGGTAATTGAATTTAACCTCCGTATCCCATCATCATTCAATCACCCCCAATCACTTCATTTAAAATCTCCGTTTTTTAGGATAATTCTAATTATTAAGCATTATATTTGTGCACAAAACTTAACATCTTAAACACGAATCTATGCCACAAATATCAGAAAAAGGGATGGCGATGCCCTCTTCGCCTATCCGAAAATTAGTTCCCTTTGCGGATAAAGCTAAAGAAAAAGGAATCAAAGTATATCACCTGAACATCGGACAACCGGATATTCAAACCCCGGATGTCGCGTTAGAAGCATTAAAACATTGCACGGAAAAAGTCATCGCTTACACGAATTCCGCCGGAAATCTCTCTTACCGGAAAAAATTAGCTAAATATTATCAAAATATTGGTATACAAATCGATGAAACCAATATCATGATTACAACAGGAGGTTCGGAAGCGATCACCATCGCTTTTATGTCTACCTTAAATCCCGGAGATGAAATTATCATTCCGGAACCATTCTATGCTAACTACACGGCTTTCGCCCTTATGTGCGGTGTAAAAGTAAAAGCCATCACATCCAGCATAGAGACCAACTTCGCCTTGCCTCCCGTCAGTGAATTTGAGAAGCTGATCACTCCCCGTACGAAAGGGATCGTTATCGTGAATCCGAATAACCCTACCGGTTACTTATACTCACAGGAAGAGTTGGAACAATTGGCTTCCATCGTGAAGAAATACGACCTCTACCTTTATTCGGACGAAGTATACAGGGAATTCTGTTACGACGGACACAAACATTTCTCCACGATGCAATTGAAAGGAATAGAGCAAAATGTCATATTGCTGGACTCTGTTTCCAAAAGATACAGCGAATGCGGATTGCGCGTAGGGGCTTTAATCACCCGGAACAAAGAAGTTCTGACAGCTGCACTTAAATTCGGCATGGCTCGTTTGTGCGCCCCCGCTATCGGTCAGATACTGGCGGAAGCCTCTTTAGATACCCCGGAAGAGTATTTTAAGGATGTTTACAACGAATATATCGAGAGAAGGGATTTCATGGTAGAAGCTTTAAATAAGATGCCCGGAGTTGTTTGTCCCAAACCGAAAGGAGCCTTTTACGCGGTAGTTAAACTTCCCGTAGACGATGCGGATAAGTTTGCTCAATGGTTGCTGGAAGACTTCGAGTACAACAAGCAAACCGTAATGGTTGCTCCTGCCAGCGGCTTCTATTCTACTCCCGGATTAGGTAAAGACGAGGTAAGAATAGCTTATGTCTTAAAAATTTCCGAATTGAAAGGAGCGATGGAAACATTAGCCAAGGCATTGGAAGTATACCCTGGAAGAGTAAAATAGTATTTTTCTACTTGATATAATCCTGGAAGACAGAAGTCTTTCAGGATTATTTTTTATTGTCTTTTTTTAGAAATCCGGTAAAACGAACGTTCATTTCGTTTAATATCGCAAACCAAATACTCGTTTATCAAACATTTTATCTATCTTTGTCCAAAGATTTCTAAATTTAAGATCAAGACATGACTTCAGATCCCCAATTTGATAGTATCAGGCCATATATAGGATCAGAGATTCCGGAAGCCGTTGAGCGTCTCAGTCAGGCAGAAGAATTTTTGCAACTTTTTTCTCATATGACCAAAATCGATAAAAACCTTATCGCGAAAAAACTTGAAGGCATCACAACCAGAGACGAATTCCAAGCCCGCTTCTTCGGACCGGTAATGGAAAGACTCATCGCCGGAACAACAGACGGCGTCACAGCGGTAGGTTTGGAACACATAGAAAAAGATAAATCCTATTTATTCGTGACCAATCACAGGGACATCATCCTCGACTCTGCCATCCTCAATGTGCTATTGAGGAAACGGGGGGATCATTACTGTGAAGCAGCCATCGGAAGTAACCTGTTAATAAATAAATGGGTTACGGACCTGGTAAAGTTGAATGCCTGTTTCATTATTGAACGGGGATTACCGGTCAGAGATATGATTTCAAGTGCTTCTTTACGTTCACATTATATCCGGGATATTATTCACGAAAATGAATACTCCGTGTGGATTGCCCAAAAAGAGGGAAGAACAAAGAATGGAGACGACCGGACGCAACACAGTCTGCTCAAAATGTTTAAGATGAGCGGTCCCAAAGAGTTTGTTGACAATTTTAAAGAACTACGTATTGTTCCGATTGCGATCTCGTATGAATGGGAACCCTGTGATGATTTAAAAACCGATGAGCTTTATCAAAAAAGTATCGGTGATTACGTGAAGACCCCGGCGGCAGATATGCGAAGCATGCAACAGGGACTTTCGGGTTACAAAGGAAGAGTACACTTTACGATCTCTTCTCCCATTCAACATGAACTCGACGAACTCGATGCCCAATCGAATAATGGAGATCGGATAGCGGAATTAGCGACCTATATCGATTCTAAAATTCATTCCGGATTCAAGTTATGGCCGAATAATTATATAGCTTACGATTTACTCCACGGGACAACCCGTTTTTCCTCGAAATATTCGAAGGAAGAAAAAGAGAAATTTATTCAGGTGATGACAGAAAAGATCGAACGTCTTAACGGAAACCGCTCTGTTTTAAATAATATTTTTCTGGAAATTTACGCCAATCCGGTAAAAAACGCCACGACAGGAAACAAACAATAACTTCGATCTTATGCGTATATCTCGATACCTACTGATACTTGCAGCATTTCTAATTATGATCTCAAGTGTTCTCTCGTTGTTTCATGGAGGAGACCGTACCGCCGTTTACGTTAACATCGCCGCAATGGCATCTATCGCTATTGCCGTTTCGATCACCAGTTTTAAAAACCCTAATAAACGTAACCTGTAATGTACAAATTCAGACGTCGAATCTATGCCGGAGGGAAAAGCATGGAGTTCTGGTTTGGATTAACCAGTAAAAGCCGGGATCATCATTCAAATTACACCTTGTTTCTTTTAACGGAGAGCCCGGATTCCCCGTTTAGTTACGCGGAACAAATCGGAAGCGGATTCCACGCGAAAGCCGACGCCGAACGTTTTGCCATTCAATACGCCAAAGATCTTTTTCGAAATCTATTGGACCGGGAAAAGGAGACCGAAGAAAAAGACGATAATAATCAATTACAATAAATAAACTGAAAAATGGACAGAAAAGTTAGAGTAAGATTTGCTCCCAGCCCCACGGGTGCACTCCATTTAGGAGGTGTCAGAACGGCCCTATTCAATTATTTATTCGCTCGCCACCACGGTGGTGATTTCCTTTTAAGAATAGAAGATACGGATCAAAACCGGTATGTACCCGGAGCCGAAGAATATATCATAGAATCATTAAAATGGTGCGGATTGACCGTGGACGAAGGTGTCGGTGTCGGAGGAGAATACGGTCCCTACCGTCAAAGTGAACGCAAATCCCTGTATAAGCAGTACGCGTTACAATTAGTAGAATCCGGAAATGCATACTACTCTTTCGATAGTGCCGAAGAACTAAACGCACAACGGACAGCAAGCGAGGCTAAAGGAGAGACATTCATGTATAACGCCGCTACCCGAAAAAATCTCAAAAATTCGTTGAATATGCAGGACGACGAGGTTAAGAATTTGTTGGAAAGCGGTATCCACTACGTGATTCGTTTTAAAATGCCTGAAAATGAAGACCTGTATTTACGCGATATCATCCGGGGAGAGGTACATTTCAATACTTCGCTTTTGGATGATAAGGTTTTATTCAAATCCGACGGTATGCCGACGTATCATTTAGCCAATATCGTCGACGATCATTTAATGAAAATATCGCACGTGATCCGGGGAGAAGAGTGGTTGCCTTCCCTGCCTCTACACGTACTTTTATACCGGGCTTTCGGTTGGGAAAACACCATGCCGGAATTCGCCCATCTTCCCCTAATCCTGAAACCGGTAGGAAACGGTAAATTAAGTAAACGAGACGGAAACAAAATGGGATTCCCCGTATTCCCTATGGAATTTACCGATCCGGAAACGGGAGAAAAATGGCATGGCTACAAGGAGGACGGCTACCTCCCGGAGGCTTTCATCAATATGTTAGCCCTATTGGGCTGGAACCCGGGAACGGATCAAGAGCTTTTCTCCCTACAAGAACTCTGCGATCAATTCTCCTTGGAACGGGTTAATAAATCAGGTGCCCGGTTTAACCCCGATAAGGCGAAATGGTTCAATCACAAATACCTGACCAGGAAAAGCGATAAAGAGCTTGCCCGCAATTTGAATGAAATACTCATCCAAAACGGGATATCCTATGAAAGGGAGAAACTGGAAAAGATCTGTCATTTATTAAAGGAGAGAGCTAATTTCGTATCCGATATCTATCATTCATCAGGATACTTCTACAAAGCGCCCGAAACTTACGACGAAAAAGGGGTGAAAAAATGTTGGAAAGAGGAGACTCCGGGCCTTGTTCAGGAGTTGATCGATATTCTGGAAGGAGTATCCGAATTCACTTCTGCCAATACCGAAGAAGCCGTAAAAGCATGGGTTTCCGGAAAAGAGATAGGGTTCGGTAAAGTCATGAATCCTTTCCGTTTAGCCATCATCGGGGCTGCGGACGGGCCTCACATGTTCGACATTATAGAAATATTGGGCAAGGAAGAGACCCTAAAACGGTTGAGAAAAGCATTAGCAACCCTATAAAAATTGGGCGATTCCGTGATTATTTTAATCGCCGGATCACCCAATCTCACTATCTTATTCTACTCTCGATATTTTATTCGGGTCATATTTGTCTTTTACTTTTTGCGGACCGTCGGGATAGCCGATCGGAATAACACAGAGCGGGACCAAATTTTCAGGCAATTGGCTATATCTGCGTACCACATCCATCCGGTCTTCGTACGGATAGGCTGCTGTCCAGACAGCCCCCAATTCCAATGCTTCGGCTGCCAATAGTATATTTTGGGTGGCTGCCGAACAATCCAAATACCAATAGGAGGATACCGAGGGATCCCCGCAAACCACGATAGCCAAAGGAGCTTGAATCAACATTTTCGCATAAGGCAATCCCGCGGCCATCGAATCCAACGCAGCCCGTTTTGTCACAACCACAAATGCCCAAGGACGGGTATCCTTTCCCGAAGGTGCAGCCATCCCCGCTTTCAACAAAGTCGTAATCTTCTCTTCCTCTACCGGTTTATTCAAATACTTCCGGACACTTTTGCGTCCCATAATCGTTTCTATCGCACCCTTCTCCAAAAGAGCCGACTTCTTTTCGTTTCTCTCTCCCATAACTGACGTCTTTAATATAACAATAAGTAATACTGCCGCTAATAAAACATAAAAAGCACTTCGTTTATTCATCTCTATATTCTTTTAAAACCGATTCTAAGATAGGACATTTTTTCCTCCCGTATGGCTTATGCTTTTGTTAAATACGCTTTTCAGAACAAAATTAGTAACAAAAAATCCTAAATCCCGTAGAAAAGATAAGCCCTAACGATAAAACAAACAGAATCATGAAAACCGAAAAATACGTACTGGCCTTGGATCAGGGAACAACTTCTTCCCGAGCAATGCTTTTCAATCATAACGGCAACGTGATTGCCATGTCGCAAAAACCGATAGAACAACATTTCCCCCGTCCCGGATGGGTGGAACACGATCCCTCGGAGATCTGGTACTCCCAATCTTCGGTTGCGGCCGAGGTGATCGCCAAAGGTAACCTGACAGGCTTGGATATTGCCTGTATCGGGATCACCAACCAACGGGAAACCACGATCATATGGGATCGCGAGACCTCCATTCCCGTTTACCGGGCCATCGTATGGCAAGACCGGCGGACGGCCGATATTTGCAAGGAATTGCAGGAAAACGGATACGGCGATATGATCCGGGAAAAAACAGGTTTAATCATAGACGCTTATTTTTCCGCAACAAAAATCAAATGGATATTAGACAATGTCGAAGGAGCACGGGAACGCGCAGAGAAAGGGAAACTTTGTTTCGGCACGGTCGACAGCTGGCTCGTCTGGAAATTTACCCAAGGGAAAGTCCATGTTACCGATGTCAGTAATGCTTCCCGGACCATGTTATTCAATATTCACACGCTACAATGGGATAAAGAGCTATTGGAGCTGTTTCATATTCCCGAATCCCTGTTACCGGAAGTAAAAGCCAGCAGCGAGATCTATTCCGAAACGGCAACGACCTTGTTCTCCACCAAAATACCGATTGCCGGAATTGCCGGAGATCAACAGGCTGCTCTTTTCGGCCAACTTTGTCTCTCCCCGGGAATGACGAAAACGACATACGGAACGGGATGCTTTATGGTAATGAACACAGGGAACAAAGTAGTCAAATCAAAAAATAATCTATTGAACACGATCGCCTGGAAAATTAAAGGAGAAGTTACCTATGCCCTTGAAGGCAGTGTTTTCGTGGGAGGTGCAGTCATCCAATGGCTGAGAGACGGAATTAAGCTCATCTCTACGGCCTCTGTCAGCGAGCCTATGGCAAGTTCACTATCCGATAACGGAGGCGTATATTTCGTTCCGGCCCTGACAGGCTTGGGAGCTCCTTACTGGGACCAATATGCCCGAGGGGGTATTATAGGCATTACCCGGGGAACCACGCCGGAACATATCGCAAGAGCTGCCTTGGAAGGAATTGCTTTCGAAGTATATGACGTGATCCAGGCCATGGAACACGACATGAAACAAGCCTCTCCGGAATTAAGAGTCGACGGAGGAGCCGTAGCCAACAACTTTCTTATGCAATTCCAAAGTAATATCTGCAAAGCTAAAGTCGTACGCCCGAAAGTATTGGAAACGACAGCCCTCGGAGCCGCCTATTTAGCAGGATTGGCAACCGGGTACTGGGAAAGTACGGAAGAGCTTCAGGAACAATGGAGCATCGACCGGGTTTTCGTACCTCAGGATACCGAAGAACATGTGAAACAACTTTTACACATGTGGCATAAAGCCGTGGAACGGGTACGTAACTGGGAAGAGTAACATAAAATCCGATCCGAGGTGATTACGTGATTTCACGATTGGGCGATTCAATTGAATCACCGAATTCTGAATTCTTTCGATATCCTTTACATCCAACACTTACAACCGTCATTTTCAATTTAAAATTATATCATCATGTCTCCTTTTACAGCTGAACTTATCGGAACAATGGTCATGATTCTCCTCGGGGATGGAGTGGTTGCCAACGTGGTATTGAATAAAACCAAAGGATTCGGTGCGGGATGGATCACGATTACCACGGCTTGGGCATTAGCCGTATTTGCCGGAGTAGTAATTGCAGGGCCGTATAGCGGGGCTCATCTGAATCCGGCCATCACAATCGGTTTCGCCATCACGGAAAAATTTCCATGGAGCGACGTACCGTTCTACATCATCGCCCAAATGATCGGAGCCGCCCTGGGAGCCCTGCTTGTCTGGATTATCTATTACGATCACTTTAACGCGACGGATAACCCGGGTACAAAATTAGGCGTATTCTGTACGGCTCCGGAAATACGACATAACATCATCAATCTTTCTTGTGAAATAATCGGAACTTTCGTCCTGATGTTTTCCGTCTTTTATATCACCGGGGCAGAACTCATTGCCGACGTGGATACGACCACTCCCATCGGCTTAGGCTCTATCGGTGCCATCCCCGTGGCTTTCATCGTATGGGCTATCGGCCTTTCGTTAGGAGGAGTCACCGGGTATGCAATCAATCCGGCACGGGATCTCGCTCCCAGAATCATGCATGCCGTCCTGCCCGTTTCCGGAAAAGGCAGCAGCCATTGGGACTACGCGTGGATTCCCGTTTTCGGACCTTTAATCGGGTGTGGAATCGCCGCCCTCGTTTACGGAATTCTCTCCATTTAATACTCCGGAGCCATATCTCTCGTTGATCCGGTCAAAAACCTCCCACAAAACTTTTATATTAGGGGCTTGTAGCATCTCTATCCTCAAATCTCTGAAATGAGACAAGCCCTTAAACATACAAGCCATGTGACGGCGCATGTGAAACAATCCGCGAACCTCATCCAGCCACTCCATAGATAAGAGTATCTGCTCCTTAATGATATCGATCTGTTCTGCTACCGTCAGTTCGGGTAGCACTTCACCAGTGGAGAGATAATGTTTTATCTGTTTGAAGATCCAAGGTTTTCCGATCGCAGCCCGACCAATCATCACGCCATCGACACCATATCGCTCAAAGGCCTCCTTTACCTTCCGAGGAGAATCTATATCCCCATTTCCAATAACGGGAATTCTTATCCGGGGATTACTTTTAACCCGGGCGATAGGTTCCCAGTCTGCCTCTCCCTTGTACATCTGGGAACGGGTTCTTCCGTGAATGGCCAAAGCACTGATTCCGACATCCTGCAACCGCTCTGCCACCTCATCGATCATAATATGATCGCAATCCCATCCCAAACGGGTTTTTACCGTCACCGGAATATTTACAGCCCGAACGATCTGCCGCGTCATTTCAACCATCAAGGGGATATCCCTGAGCATACCTGCTCCCGCACCCTTTGCAGCTACCCGTTTCACCGGACACCCAAAATTAATATCGATGAAATCCGGTCGCACGGTCTCTACGATCTTAGCCGCTTCTACCATCGATTCGATAAAGCGTCCGTAAATCTGTATGGTTACCGGTCGTTCACTATCCTCTATCGTCAACTTTTTCACGGTCTTATTCACGGAACGTACTAAAGCATCCGCAGAAACGAACTCGGAATACAGCCAGTCTGCACCATAACGCTTACAAAATTTACGGAAGGGAGGATTAGTAACCTCCTCCATCGGTGCCAATATCAATGGCCTTTCTCCCACGTTTTTTCCTCCAATAATCATAAGATATGCGTAATTTTAGAGATCTCTTATTTATAAGTTTGGCCACAAAAATAATAATTAATATCTTTAACTTTCAAAATAAAATGATTCATATGCATATACTTCACCTTGTTCTGGCAGGCCTGCTCACTTTTAGTTCACCAAGTGACGAATGGATACGGGTCAAAGGTCCGGATCACCTCTCGTTTCTATTTCCCAATCATGCCCAACGTTTAAAAAAAGAGATCGAAGGTGCTCAATCATGGATTTTCCAAACCAAAAATCTAACCTGTGTATTCGGCGTCGTATGTACGAAATTGAATACGGAAAAAGGGACATTCAAAGACCTTACCGTAGCGCAATTGTACCAACAAATGAAAAAAGAGACCCTGACAGTGGAATCGGCCGTCCTCAAAGAAGAAAAAAACATCCCGCATAAAGATATGGAGATAAAAGAAATCTGTTATACTATAACGAAAGACAAAGATAACATGATCTATTATAAACGGTTTATATTCAGAAATAATTGCATGTACCAAATCGTCATCGGGGGAAAATCGAAACTTTTGAATGAAATTCTCATACAAAAAGAAAAATTTTTCCATTCTGTCTCCTTCGATCCGAAACCGTAACCTTTATATAAGATAAAACGAAAAATACAGCAATATAAACTATCTTCATCGCCATGAAAACAATACTTCTTTTTACGATTCTCCTAATCGCTTGTCCCGTATGGGCTCAAAAAACAAAATCAGATACGACGAAAGGGGAATTCAAACAAATCTATTTACAGGAAAAAAGAGAAAAAAGAAAAGCCAACCCGACGGAAATATTAAGCGATCCGTTACACCGTCACTCTTATCAAAACAACAATTTC
Source organism: Gabonibacter massiliensis (assembly GCA_001487125.1). GTDB lineage: Bacteria > Bacteroidota > Bacteroidia > Bacteroidales > Marinifilaceae > Gabonibacter > Gabonibacter massiliensis. The sequence goes on along the minus strand of LN913013.1, from coordinate 1,978,737 downwards.
CTTTATTTTAAAGGTCATTGGAGCGGTTTCTTCTTCGGCTTCATCAATTTCGACAATACAAACTACATCCAACTCGGAGAAACCGCTTACATGGAATTGGACAAGGGGAATTCATGGGTCATGCAATTTAATTTAATCCAGAAAGGCATACGCCTGAATCCGTCCAACACCATCGGGTTGGTAACCGGACTCGGCCTGGAGTATCAACGTTTTCGTTTCAAACATAAAAATACGATCGTAAAGGATGAACACGGAGTAATTCATGACGATCCGTTAACCGATTTGCATGTGAAAAAAAGCTCTTTCAAAAACCTATATCTTACCATTCCTTTGCTGGTCGAAGTCCAATTCCCCGGTAAGAGTAGAACCAAAGCCTTTGTATCGGGAGGATTTACGGGAGGTCTGAGGCTACACACGAAAACAAAGGTCGTCTATAAAAAAGAGGACGGAAAAAAACGCCGTCTAAAAGATTCCGGGAATTTCAGTATGACCCCGGTCAAGGTCGATGCCACTCTTCGTGCCGGATACGGACATCTGGCCGTATGGGGAAATTATTCCCTGAACCGGATGTTTAAAACCAATAAAGGACCGGAACTACATCCATATAGCATAGGGATAGGCATCACATTCTGACCTGTTATTCTATCCGGTAATCGGCAACGACCGGAAACAACTCTGTTTTCCTACTCAGTTCGGTAGAACTCCCGCGTGAGATTCTATTCAAGCCCGAATGCGAATGAAAAAGAGAACAAATTAAAAAGGAGCCTTTTCGATAATCCTTTATTGTTCTTTTGCAAACAACAATTTTTTCTCGTTTTATAACAAATAATCCCCTCCTTTTTATAAATTCGCCGGCATAACTTAAAAACACTACCCAAAATGAGAAAACTATTCCTATTTTTACTTTTAGGTTCTTTTGCGTTCTCTTGTAAAGAGGCCAAAAAGGAGACCAAAGAAAGCCCTTATAAGCCGCTTGCCGACCAATACGCCGAGTTTACACTCACGACGGACATGAGTAAGCTAACCGAAAACGAGAAAAAAATGCTCCCCATCCTTATCGAGGTAGCGGACATCATGGAAGAGATTTTCTGGCAAAATGCTTATGGAGATAAAGAAGAATTACTCGCTCAAAACCCGGATCCCTATGCACAGAAATATATCAAAATCAACTACGGACCATGGGATCGATTAAACGACAATAAACCTTTTATCGAAGGCGTAGGCCCTAAACCTTTAGGAGCCAATTTCTACCCGGCCGACATGACCAAAGAGGAGTTCCAGGCATTGAAAGATCCACGGAAAACCGATTGGTACAGCGTTATCAGACGGGATACTTCCGGCCAGCTGATTGTCGTGCCGTTCCACGAGGCTTATCCCGAAGAGACGGCTAAAGCCGCAAAATTACTAAAACAAGCTGCGGAATTAGCAGAAGATCCGGGATTGAAAAAGTATTTGGAACTACGCTCCCAGGCCCTTTTGACAGACGATTATCTCGCCAGCGATTTAGCGTGGATGGATATGCAAAACAACACCTTAGATTTTGTAGTAGGTCCGATCGAAACCTATGAAGACCAACTTTTCGGTTACAAGGCTTCACATTCCGGTCAGATTTTAGTCAAAGACAAAGAGTGGAGTAAAAAGCTCTCCTTATACGCCCAATATTTACCCAAATTACAAGAAAATCTTCCGGTACCGTCCGCTTATAAACAGGAGAAGGCCAATGCCAACGCCGATTTAAACGCTTACGACGTAATCTATTATGCCGGAGATTGCAATGCCGGCAGTAAAAATATAGCCATCAACCTTCCGAACGATCCAAGAGTACACGCTGCCAAAGGAAGTCGCAAATTGCAGCTCAAGAACTCGATGGATGCCAAATTCCAGACCATGGTGGTTCCCATTTCCAAATTGGTGATCACCCCGGAACAACAAAAACACGTGAAAGGAGACGCTTTCTTCGAAAATACCATGTTCCATGAAGTGGCTCACGGTCTCGGTGTCAATTACACGATCAAAGACAAACAGGAGGTTCGGGCCGTCTTGCAGAACACCTATACCTCCATCGAAGAAGCCAAAGCCGATATCCTCGGACTATATTGCCTCACGCAATTAGCCGATTGGGGCATTCTGAAAGACAAAGATCTGATGGATAACTACGTTACTTTCGTGGCCGGCATTTTCCGTTCCGTGCGGTTCGGTGCTGCCAGCGCACACGGAAAGGCCAACATGCTTCAATTTAACCATTTCATGGAAAGCGGAGCCATCACGAAAGACGAAACTACCGGATATTACACCATCGATTTCGAAAAAATGAAGAAGGATATCGGGGTTATTGCCGGGGAATACATCACCTTGCAAGGTAACGGAGACATCGCCGGAGCACAAGCCTTGATTGCAGCCAAAGGAGTTATCCCTCCATCCCTCCAAAAAGATTTGGATAAAATCGCCGGAGCCGGAATACCGAAAGATATCTTCTTCAAACAAGGTAAAACCGTTTTGGGGTTGGAATAACAGTCGCTCTAAGACTACTTAACTTATAAAGCGCTGTCCGTCGGGATAGCGCTTTTATTTTTATACCCTCTTTTTTGTTTTATCACCGCCGAGTTAATACAATACGATAATTCAATAGATTAATATTGAATTAATAGCACCAAATATAGAATATTTATCTATATTTACATCCAATTATAAACAACAATAGTAGTCATTCAATCTTCATTTTATGAAAACATCTTATCTCATAGTATGCGTATTGCTTATTTTATCCGGTTGCAGTAATAACACGGATGAAATAATTTCCACAACCCAAAATGAAACTGAAAATAAAGTGGAAAAAGATTATCAAAAAGCTTTGGATTTGGTCAAAGAATTTGCAGAAAAAGTGAACCGTCCAAAATCCAAATCATTCGATTTTTCAGCGGTGGAAATTAAAAACGTGGAGAAATCATCCTTACCGATCAAATTTACAAAAGAGATGCCGACCGTCGCCAAAAGCAAAGGGATCGATATGAAAGAAAGCGTAGATATCTACACATTTCAATTCATTAAAGATGGCAAAGAGGGATTCGCAATCGCAACCGACGATCCGCGTCACCCTACCGTATTAGCTTATATTGAGGAGGGAAAACTTGCCGATACCGTTGAAAATAGTGCCCCGGCATTTGTATTCCGAAATATTAAAAACATTGTTTTATCGGATATAAACAGGTATTACGGAGAGAAATTATTACCCCAAGCAAAGACAAAAGTCATTTATCAAAATTGGCAGTTCCAACCAATATTGACAACTAAATGGACAACTAATTCTCCTTATAACAATAATTATCATAAACCCAGCGGAAGTTCCTGTACAAGTACTGAAAATGGTAAATACCCAGCCAGCTATACTGCCATTGCATTAGCACAATGTATTGCCGCCTACCCGATTGACCGGGTTTTTCAACTCGATTTGCCAACGCTTTTAACCAACAAATACAACGTAAGGGCATTTGCCTCTACACCGACCATAACCCCTACGTCCTCTCATGCCAGTAAAGTCGCTCAGTTTGTCAGAGAATTCGATTCTTCTCAAACAACAGGAGGATTTACAACATTTCAATGTGGAGGTTTCGGAACAAAAACAACACTTAACTGGGCCAATATAGGATTAAATAATGTAGGATTAAGCCGAGATTATTATAGATATAACGGCACAAGTACCAAACTCTCAAAATTTGTAGAATACATTGTTAAGGCTTGCAGGTTTGATTGCCCGACCATAATGGCCGGATACAATTCTTCTCTATCGGGTTATGCGGTCTGGATCATTGACGCAATGAACGGGCCGGTAGCCGAAAATTGGTCAGATTACGGAGATATTTTTGTCCATTGCAATTTTATGCGAGGAGGGCAATTTGACGGTTGGCTTAAAAATTTTCAGGCCCCCAAAGGTTATTACGGTAATTTTATTCTGGGAGCCGATTACAGCTATTACTTGGAAGCCATACACTTTAGACCCGTTTCACCATATATCGATCCCCAGTATTAAACCTTACTTATAAACATATGATAAAAAACATGTTTCTTTATACCATCTACCTACTTTGTATTATTTCTATTTATTCCTGTTCTGAAAAAGAATACTCCTGTTCTGAAAAAGAAGAAGAGTTTGCAAAAACCTTATTCGATGTAGAGGCATTAGTATTAAATTCGGCGAGTCACGAAATATCCGTAAAAATAAACAAGATTACGATGCCGTATTTTTTTTATCGTCTTTGTGATTATCCTATAGCTGATTCTATTACAATCTATGAAGTTAAGCATAATAATGATACAATAACGGGAGATTGGTTTAGCGTCTTTATAAAAGATAACAATATTCATATTAACACAGAAAAAAACAGTACGATCAAAAATAGAAGGATCAGACTTATATTCGGTTACGGACAAGCCAGTGAAGGGTTCGATGTTATTCAAAAGAAACGTATCGATTAAACTATTTATGAAAACACTACCCAAAAAAATATCCCTTGTAACTTTGACGTTACAAGGGATATTTTTCAGCTTGTTGCCCCACTAGGATTCGAACCCAGACAGACAGAACCAGAATCTGGAGTGCTACCGTTACACCATAGGGCAATTGCGCTGCAAATATAGTAGTTTTTTGAAAAACCAAAAACTACTACCCGTTTTATTTTAAAATTTTCCGGTACACCTCCTCGTCGGAGAGCACATCGACCGCTTTTGCCACATCGGAGTCATGCCGCATCCGGAACTCGACCACTCCCTCTTGCATGTAATAACGGCTCATCAACTGGTCGGAAAGGATTTCGCTGATCTCTTTCCGGAACAAATCCAGATCCCGGTCTACCGAATGACCCAATTCCAATTTTAAGCGATCGATCTGACCTTTTACCTGGTCATAATATTTCTCGGCTTTAGCCGTCTCCGCTAACTTCTCCAAAACGGCTTGAGAAGCGGTCTCATACTCGAATTGATGTTCCTTCAGGTACTTTTTAAAGTCATTATAGATATCATCCGTCAACTCAAAGGTCGCCGGAGCAGGAATAGAGGGATGTGTCAACGCATACTCATTGACAAAATCGAAAATCATATCCTTAATGACCAGCTCCTGCGTAATTTTAGCGTATTTTTCCGGTTCTATTTTTACATCCGGAGTAATTCCTCCCCCGTCATATACAGTTCGTCCCGCCTTTGTTTTAAAAGCCGTAATCAAAGAATCGGGTATGGTTCCCACGCTCCCGTCCGGATTCCGGTGAGCGTAATCCACGGCCTGTATGCAACGGCCGCTCGGGATATAATATTTCGCCGTGGTTACCTTTAATTTCGTATTATACACCAGATCTCGCGTCGTCTGAACCAATCCTTTACCGAAAGAACGTTCCCCGACAATCACCGCCCGGTCGTAATCCTGTAACGAACCCGAAAGGATCTCGGAGGCAGAAGCAGAAGAACGGTCGATCAAAACGGCCAGTTTCATATCGGGAACGATCGGATTATTGGAAGTAAAATACTCCTTATCCCATTGTTTGATCTTCCCTTTCGTGTTTACTACCAACGTGTTGCGAGGCAAGAAATAGTTAGCAATTTCAACGGCCTGATCCAATAAACCTCCTCCATTTCCGCGGAGATCCAAGACCAAAGATTCGGCACCCTTTTGCTTCAAATCCATAATAGCCCGGCGTACATCTTCTGCCGACTTGTCCGTAAAGCTGGTAAAATAGATATAACCGATCTTATCGTTAAACATACCGTAATAAGGAACACTCGGTAACTGAACATTCTCCCGAACCACCTTTAACTCCATGGGCTTTTCTACTCCCAAACGTTTGATCTTTATCGTAACCTCTTTCCCCGGCTGTCCTTTCAAGTGCTGACTAACAAATTCCGTATTCTTTCCCTTCATATCCATGCCGTCTATGGCAAGAATCAAATCTCCCGGTAATAACCCGGCCCTATCGGCCGGAGAGTTTCGATAAGGCTCCCGAATTACCACATAATCGTTTTTCATACTGATAATCGAACCGATACCCGCGTAAGCTCCTGTCGTCATCATCTTGAACTCATCCATTTTCGATTCCGGATAATAGACCGTATAAGGATCCAGAGACTTCAACATAGCATCAATTCCCGTCTGCACTAATTTTTCCGGTTCTATTTCATCGACATAGAAAAGATTCACATCCCGAAAAAGGGTCGCAAAAATATTCAAACCCTTACTAACCTCAAAACGTTTTTCATCTTCCTTTAAACTTAAAATCCCCAATGTCAAGATGAAAACACCGAGAATGCTCAGGACAATACGTGTATTTTTATTCATAACTTTATTTTATTACGTAAGAACGAAAATAATATATATTCCGGAATATTACAAATTCACGGGACAGGATCGTATCCCGAACCTCCCCAAGGATGACAGGAACATATCCGTTTGGTGGCCAACCATAACCCTTTTATAGGACCATGCTTTCGCAGGGCCTCTATCGCGTATTGGGAACAGGTGGGTGTATAACGACAAGTGGGAGGCTTCAACGGCGATAAACAATACTGATAAAACTTAATGGGTATCAACAATATTCCTATCACGATCCTTTTTAATATGAGTTTCCATTTTTTTAAAGGCACCTATTATTGCTTTTTCAATTTTATCGTATTTTACAATCGAATCATTCAGATAAATAAACAGCATATTCCATGTCTCGTTTTCCGGAATATTTTCATACAAACGAAACTTATTCAATCGATAGGCTTCCCGTACCAAACGTTTTACCCGATTCCGCTTCACCGCTCTTTTAAAACGTTTTTTAGAAACACTAACTGCCATCTGCGCGGGAAATTCCTCTTCTTGCCGTTCCGACACGTATACCACCACCCGCAAAGGATAAGAAACGAAACTAAAACCAGACGATAGGAGACGTTCGAAACGACTTCTACTACACAAGCGCTCGGCCTTGCAAAACGTATATCCTATAGTCTCTTGCTTCATCATCACAAACAGAATAAAAATGGACATCGTCCGATGTCCATTTTATCACTTCTTATTCTCTTTATTATAAGCCTTAATGAACTGTTCCAAAGCCATCGTCATGGATGGCGCCTTTTCCGTGGGCGCCTTAATATCCAACCTCAAACCCGCTTCTTCCACTGCTTCTGCTGTCGCCGGGCCGAAAGCGGCAATCACTGTCGTACCCTGTTCGAAATTCGGGTAGTTTTGAAATAAAGATTTTATTCCCGCCGGAGTGTAAAATACAATGATATCGAACTCCTTCAAATCAGGAATTTCATCCACGAGATCATTCGCTACCGTTTTATATAAAACAGCCTTCGTGTATTTTAAATGCAATTCGTCTAACAATCCCGGCACGTTTTCTTTATGCACATCGGAGAGAGGAACAAAAAAATGCTCTGTCTTATGCTTCAACAAAACTTTGGTCATATCCTCTACTTTCTTATCGCCATAGAAAATCTTTCTTTTCCGATATACGATATACTTCTGCAAGTAGAAAGCCACTGACTCGGAAATACAAAAATATTTCATCGTGTCCGGTACGACAACTCTCAACTCGTTACAAATCCTAAAAAAATGATCAATAGCCGTTCGACTTGTAAAAACAATGGCCGTATAGTCAAGTATATTGATTCGTTGTTGCCGAAATTCTTTCCCGGAGACACCCTCCACTTTAATAAAAGATTTGAACTCTAATTTCAAACCATACTCCTCAGCCAAATCAAAATAGGGAGATTTTTCTGTTGTTGGCTTAGGCTGCGAAACTAATATTTTCTTGATCCTCAATGCTGTATGTTTTTAATTAACACTTGCTTCAATTATCTCTTCCAACATCTTGTATATTACAAGAAATGGCAGTATTTCGAGCGCACAAAGGTACAAAATCATATATAAAATTGAAACTCTATATTCAAATAATATTTTAATCAATCTTATAAATCTAAAAATCAAATAGATAGAAAATATGGTAAAAATAAGATAAATCAACGGCTGAACGGAAGTCGGACGGACATAAAACAACGCGATAACAAAAGGAGAAATCATTAATCCAATCACCGTATTGTAAACCCACAAGTTTGTAACCATCTCTTTGGCACAAAAACGAGCATTAAACGTCCACCCCAAAAGACGAATAAAACCTATCAAGAGCAAATGATATCCCGCAAGGAAAGCAAAAACAAGAACAGAGTCGTCAAAAATAAAATCGCCATTGATCAGGTAAACCAAAAATATAGAAAGAACGGAAGCAGAAAGACAAAACGTTATAAACAGAAAAAAATAATTGGGACGAAGCCCTTCCGTGTATACTTTCTCCTGGTTTTTCTGTTTAAAAAAGAAACCGAATAAACCGGAGAACAGCCCTTTCCCTCTCAATCGGATAAACGCCAACAGTCCTAAAAAGATAATCGTATACAACAATACCCCGGACATAAAATCCACATCTTGTTGTCCTTTCAATGGAACATCCTTCCATGAACCGATAGGAGCTGTTGAGGATGCAATGGTGTCAAACAGAAATTCTTCCCTTACAGATACCTTTTTTTCAAAAAGAGAAACAGGCCGAATAACAGAATCTGCCGATGTTCCTGTTAATGGCAAATGCAACGTATCAACTTGTTCTCCACGCATGAATAAAATTATTTATACACAATATTAATGGGCTTCATACCAGTTTTTCCCGTATCCGGTACTTACGGTCAAGGGTACGGCAAGTTTAATCACATTTTCCATACAATCCACGACCAATCCTTTTAATTCTTCCAACTCTTCCCTATGACATTTAAAATTCAATTCGTCATGTACCTGCAATATCATTTTGGACTTTAACCCTCTCCTTGCGATCTCCTGATGGATACAGATCATCGCTTTTTTAATGATATCGGCAGCAGATCCTTGAATCGGAGCATTTACGGCGTTCCGTTCCGCTACCCCGCGAACAACAGCATTCCTGGAATTGATATCCCTTAAATAACGCCGCCTTCCCATGATGGTTTCCACATATCCTTGTTTCCTGGCCTTTTCGACGGATTTCTCCATATACTGTTTCACTCCGGGATAAAGATTAAAATAACCGTCTATCAACTCTTTCCCTTCTTTTCGCGGGATCTTCAATCGCTCGGCCAATCCCCAAGCCGAAATTCCGTAAATAATTCCGAAATTCGCCGTCTTAGCCCGACGCCTCATTTCCGGCGTAACCTCGTTCAAAGGTACATGATAAATTTTTGCGGCCGTTTCTGCATGCACATCTTCCCCGTTCAAAAAAGCATCTATCAACTCTTTCGTTCCGCTCAAATGAGCCATTAATCGAAGCTCCACCTGTGAATAATCGGCAGAAAAGAAGCAATAATCAGGATCCCCGGTAATAAAAGCTTTCCGGATATTCCTCCCCTCTTCTGTCCGAACGGGAATATTCTGCAAATTGGGATTCAAACTACTTAAGCGACCGGTAGCCGCTTCTGCCTGATTAAAACGCGTGTGAATTTTACCGGTACCCGGATCAACATAGGTAGGCAAAGCCTCCGCATAAGTGGTTAATAATTTCTTCAATCCACGGTAGATCAATATGTGTTCAATGATCGGATGTTCACCCTCCAACTTGGATAAAACCTGTTCGGAAGTGCTATACTGACCCGTCTTGGTCTTTTTATTCGTCCCCCCGATATTCATATCGTCGAACAACACCTCACCCAATTGTTTAGGCGAACTGATGTTAAACTCTTTTCCCGCCATTTTATAAATAACCTTTTCGGACTCTGCAATCTTTAATTTCAACTCCTCGGACAACTCTTTCAATGCCTCCTTGTCGATAGCAACACCTTCATACTCCATGTCCGCCAAAACAAAAACCAATGGCATCTCCAACTGCTCGAAAAGAGCATATAAGCCGACCTGTTCCAAGGCCTCTTTGAGTCTCCCTTTCAACCGGAAAAGAATATCGGTCCTCTCTTCAAAATCCTTATTCTTAATGGAATCATCTTCAAAAGACAACGTAAGCTGCTGACTATCGCCGCCATCTCCCTTAACCAACCGATAATTCAGTAACTCCAGGGCGATGCGTTCCAACTCGTGCGAGCTATCCGGCTGCAACACGTAATGCGCGATCTTTATATCAAAAATCCGATTCTTAATTTCAATTCCTGCCCGACGTAACCAGATGATATCATTTTTCACATCATTAGAAATCAATATTTTATCCGGATTTTCAAAGACGGATCTCAACCTTCCGACCATTTTCTCGGCAGCTTCTTTTTCTAAGGGCAATCGCAGATAACGCATCCGATTAGCCCGAACAGAAAAAGCGAGATAAGTCGGATAAGAGTTATAGAGGGTTCCATCCCCGAATACTGAATGCAAAACATATTCCGAGGACTCTTCCAATATCCCGATCATTTCATTCAACTCTCTTTCGCTTTGAATTTCCTGATAAGAAACCTCTTCCTCGTGCAAAGATTCAACCGCAACTTCAGTGTGCTCGATCGAAAATATCCGTTTAGACAAGGAAAAAAGCTCCAGCTCTTTAAATATCGGTTCCAACACTTCTTCTTTTATCTCCGTCCGAATTAAATCTTGTATAGAGATATTTACCGGAACCTCGCTATTGATCGTTACCAACTCTTTCGATAAAAATACCGTGGGCTGACAAGCCAATAAATTTTCTTTTTGTTTCCCTTTCAGCTCATCTATATGCTGGTATATACCTTCGATACTCCCGTATTTATAAATCAAAGAAGAAGCGCTTTTCGGTCCTACCCCGGAACATCCCGGAACGTTATCGGCAGAATCACCCATCAATCCCAAAATATCAATGACTTGTTCCACCCGCTCTATTCCAAAATGATCCAGAACTTCCGCAATCCCCCACACTTCCGACTTATTTCCAGCCCGTCCCGGCTTATACATAAACACCCGCTCGCTCACCAACTGGGCATAATCTTTATCCGGAGTGATCATGTAGACTTGAAAGTTTTCTTTCTCTCCGATTTTAGCCAAGGTTCCGATAACATCATCCGCCTCAAAACCGTCCACGGCAATCAAATTGATCCCTAATCCTTGAATTATTCTCTTTATATAGGGAACGGATTTCTTCAAATCTTCCGGCATGGGAGGACGCTGGGCCTTATATTGAGGATACATTTCATGCCGAAATGTGGGTCCTTCCGGATCAAAAACAACAGCCAAATGAGTCGGTTTTTCTTCTTCCAAAAGTTCCAGCAGAAAATTACAAAAACCAAAAGTTGCCGAAGTATTTATCCCCGTCGTTGTAATCCTCGGATTATTGATAAACGCGTAATACGAGCGGTAAATCAACGCGTAAGCATCCAACAAATACAACCTTTTTTCCTCATTTATCATCGTTTTTCCTTTTCAAATTAGTTTTCACAAAGTTAGAAATAATATGCAATTAGGCGTCTATTAAAAAAGAAAAGAATATCTTTGAAAGATTTCTTTCTAACGAATAAAATCAAATACATCTGATATACAAAACATTGATTACAAAATAATTATAGTATGTTGTCCAAACCGGATATATATCCATACACGGAATGGAATTTTTTCTCCGATACCCGTCGGCCATTGATCATCGCAGGTCCTTGCAGCGCGGAAAGCGAATTTCAACTATTCCAAACGGCACAAGAATTAAAAAATAACGGCATCGACACTTTACGGGCCGGCCTTTGGAAACCGCGTACGCGTCCCAATTCCTTCGAAGGAGTCGGAAGCAAAGGGCTCTCCTGGTTAAAACGCGTTCAGGAAGAGTTGAACATGAAGGTCTCGACGGAGGTTGCCAATGGCCACCACGTGGAGATGGCTCTCTCTGCCGGTATCGATTTGTTATGGATAGGAGCGCGAACGACGGCTAACCCTTTTGCCGTCCAGGAGATTGCAGAAGCATTAAAAGGAGTGGATATTCCCGTATTAATAAAAAATCCGATAAATCCGGACATCGAGTTATGGATCGGGGCTTTCGAACGTCTGAACCTATGTGGTTTAACTCGATTGGGAGCTATCCACCGGGGATTTTCCTCGTATAATAATTTAATCTACCGGAATCCTCCGCAATGGCAGATCCCGATCGAATTAAAACGAAGAATTAAAAATCTACCCCTATTTTGTGATCCCAGTCATATCGGCGGACATTCCGAATACCTCCAGGAAATAGCCCAAAAATCCATGGATCTCGGATTTGACGGCTTAATTATCGAATCTCATATTTGTCCCGCCTCAGCATTAAGTGATGCAGAACAACAAGTTACACCGCAAACGCTTAAACACATTTTATCGAAGCTAATTATCAGGACGGAACAATCCCTGGATTCCAACTGTCAACTTATGATCGAAGAACTTCGAGAAAAGATAGATAATTTAGATAACATGGTATTGGAGACATTAGCCAACCGAATGAAAATAATAGAAGATATCGGACAGTACAAAAAACAGAATAATATCACGATCTTACAACCCGACCGATGGGAAAAGATATTGAACCGGGTCACGGCAGAAGCTAAACAGCTCGGATTAAACAGGGAGTTGGTTGAAAAAGTATTTAAAGCCATCCATCAGGCATCCATAGATAGACAGACTGAGATCATGAATGAATAAACGGATTGAATTTTTTCCATGAGCGAATTAATCATAGCAGACTTACAAGATATTACCAAAGCAGGACTTCTCTTTTTATCACAAAAGCTGAAAGGATTTAAAACCATTTCAGAAGTAAAAAACAAAGAAGAATTGATTCAACGGCTTACCTCTGATCCAGAGGCCGTCGTAATTATAGACTATATGTTATTCGATTTCGTCGATATAAATGAACTGCTGAAAATAAAAGAACGCTTTCAACAAGCCAAATGGATCCTATTTTCAGAAAATTTAAGCGACGATATTTTGAATAAACTGCTTTTCAGCACCCACTCTTTCAGCGCTATTTTGAAAAGCTGTTCCAATGAAGAGATTACCTGTGCTTTAAAATGTTCAACATGCGGAGAACGTTTCATATGCAATCGTATATGCAACAAATTACTTACGATAAAGAGCTCAGGTCTCCAAATACAAAATAAACTTACTCCCACGGAAAAGGACATCCTTAAAGAAATTGCTTCCGGTAAGACAACGAAAGAGATTGCACATGGACGGAAACTGAGTTTTCACACGATTCTGACTCATCGGAAAAATATCTTCAGAAAAATAGGAGTACGCAATGCCTATGAAGCTACAAAATACGCGATACGTACTCGCCTTGTTAACCCCGACGACTACTTAAGTTAAATACCGAGACCATCGGAAAAAGTATTGGACAATGCTTTCTGTTGTAAAACATGAGAACCGGGCGGAACGCTAACCGTTAACCAAACGTTACCACCTATAACGGAATCTTTACCAATCGTCACTCTCCCTAAAATACTCGTGTTGGCATAAACCACCACGTTATCTTCCAAAATCGGATGACGGGGAACATCCATGGGACTTCCTTTTTCGTCCAATACAAAACGTTTGGCACCGAGAGTAACCCCCTGATACAAACGAACCCGGTCACCGATAATACAAGTTTCTCCGATAACAACTCCGGTTCCGTGATCGATGCTAAAAGATTCTCCGATTTTCGCACCGGGATGTATATCTATACCTGTCTCGGAATGAGCCATCTCAGAAATAATACGCGGCAATATCGGAACTCCCAACAGTAATAATTCGTGAGCCACCCGATGATTTAGCAAGGCTCGTACAGCCGGATAACAAAAGATAACCTCTCCGTAACTTTTAGCTGCCGGATCTCCTTCTAAAATCGCCCGGACATCCGTGTGCAATACACGTTTTATCTCCGGTATCCGATTAATGAACAACAAGGCCAAATCCTCGGCACACTCGGACGAAGCACTGCAATGCCCCTGAATATTAAAACAACTCCCATATAAAATCTGCTCGGACAACAAATGGTATAAACGCTCCATTTTCACTCCTATATGATATCGAATAGTCTCCGGATGTACACAGGGTTCACCGTAGTAACCGTAGAAAATGACAGAACGCAGCAAATCGACCACCTCTTTCAATTTTTCGATAGAAGGAAGCGGCATCTCGTGTTGCAATATATATTCGTCTTCTCCCGATGGAAGAGAAAGTTTTTCCACGCTTTTTTGCAAGATATCGAAAGTATCGGCTCGTTTCATATTTATTGATAATTATACAAAGGCGTCGAAAGATATCTTTCTCCGGTATCCGGTAATAATACCACTATATGTTTTCCTTGATTATCGGGATGTCTCGCAACCATAACAGCCGCATGCAAAGCCGCCCCGGAAGAGATTCCGGTCAATACGCCTTCCGTTTTAGCCAATTCCCGAGCCGTTTCAAAAGCCTTTTCCGTTTCAACCTGTACGATACTATCCACTACCTCATTTGAAAAAACTCCGGGAATAAATCCGGCACCGATTCCCTGGATTTGATGAGGACCGGCTACTCCTCCGGATAACACAGGGGAATCACTCGGCTCCACGGCAATAATTTTTATTCCGGGCTTCAATTGCTTCAAGCGACGACCGACCCCCGTGATAGTACCTCCGGTTCCCACTCCGGCAATAAAAATATCCACGCTACCATCCGTATCTTCCCAAATCTCTTCTGCCGTAGTCCGTTCATGAATGGCAGGATTTGCAGGATTTTCAAACTGCTGCAATATGGTAGAATTCGGATTTGCCTGCTGTAACTCCTCCGCCTTGGCAATAGCCCCCCGCATACCTTCAGAACCCGGAGTCAACACTAAATTCGCCCCTAAAGCCTTCAGTAAATTTCTCCGCTCCATACTCATCGTCTCCGGCATCGTCAAAGTAAGCCTATAACCTCTGGAGGCGGCAACCATGGCCAATCCGACTCCGGTATTTCCGCTCGTAGGCTCAATAATTTCCGAACCCGGTTTCAATAGGCCTGACCGTTCCGCATCCTCGATCATTGCCAAAGCTATACGATCTTTCACGCTCCCGGCGGGGTTAAAGTACTCCAACTTAGCTATAATTTTAGCTTTCAACTTTCTATTCCGATTGAAATTAGATAATTCCAACAAAGGAGTATGTCCCACCAAATCCGTTAATTGTTTTGCTATTTTTCCCATATTACCTGTCTAATTAAGTCGTATCAAAACTAAATGTTTATTTTACAAATAAAAATCACATAAACAAGGTATTTTCATACCCTGTTCATGGTATTCGTTTTTAACCGCAAAAAAGTTTCTCGAAAAATAGATTCTATTTAGATCATTGATAAACAGATGAAAGCACTATCTTATACCACAGAATTAAAATAATCTCGTACGATTTTAGCCTTTGCTTTCCCAATAACTTCAGAGAGTTTTTCCAAAGGAGCTTTAGCTATTGCATCTATCGTTTTGAAATGTTGAAACAAAGTAATCTCAGTTTTTTCTCCAATACCTTCAATTTCACTTAGAACACTATTAATCTGCCCTTTTTCCCTTAACCTTCGATGAAACGTGATACCAAAACGATGAGCCTCGTCACGAATATGCATTAAGGTTTTTAAGGCAAGTGAATTTTTAGCCAGCAGATAGGGGTCCGTATCCCCGGGATAATATATCTCTTCCATCCGTTTTGCCAACCCTACAATAGGAATTTGTCCCCGAAGACCTAATTTTTCCAAACTATTCAAAGCAGCGTGCAATTGTCCTTTACCTCCATCGATCACAATTAAATCCGGTAGCTCCTTCCCTTCGTCTAAAATCCTGTGATATCGCCGATAAATAATCTCCTCCATAGAAGCAAAGTCATCCGGTCCTTCTACCGTTTTCACGTGAAAATGCCGATACTCTCTTTTAGCGGGTTTACCGTCTATAAAAACGACACAGGAAGCCACAGGATTGGTTCCCTGTATGTTCGAATTATCGAAACATTCCATCCGATGCGGAATACGAGGTAATCTCAATTCCGTTTTAATCGTGTTCAGTATGGTAAATTTACTCTCCTCCTTTCGAAAAACCCCCCGTTGCCTCTCCCTGTCCATCTTAAAGAATTTGGCATTCCGTTCCGATAGTTCCAATAATTGCTTTTTCTCTCCCCGTTGCGGAATAAAATAAGTAATCCCATCCATTAAAACATCAGGATAAAAAGGAACTAAAACTTCCTTTGAATGGCTATTGACCAACTGTCTGATTTCCAGAATGGCAAAAGAAAGAAGAGATTCTTTCGATTCATCCAATTTACGTTCTAATTCAATGGTATGAACCTGATTAACAGCTCCATGTACGATACGCAAATAATTTACATAAGCATATTTATCTTCCTCTATATAAGAAAAAACATCCATGTCATGGATAGAAGTGCGCACAATCGTGGATTTCGCCTGATGAGTCTTCAGCGCTTCTATTGCCTCCTTCAACTCCTGGGCTTTTTCAAATTGCATGGAAATAGAAAATTCTTTCATTTTATCATTCATAGCCTCCAAAACAGTAGAGATATTTCCTTTCAGAATGGAACGAATTTGTGCTATGAAATCCAAATACTCCTCCTCCGAAACTTTTCCCACGCAAGGAGCTAAACAATTTCCTATATGATACTCCAAACAAACTTTATATTTTCCATCGTAAATATTTGATTTATTTATAGATAAATTGCACGTTCGCAATTTATAAAGTGATTTGATAAGCGAAATCAAGGTATGAGCGAATTTCGCTGATGTATAAGGACCAAAATATTCCGAACCGTTCCTTACGAATTTTCGAGTAATAAAAACCCGGGGAAAAGGCTCATTAGTTATACAAATCCACGGATAAGTTTTATCGTCCTTCAATAAAATATTATAACGGGGTTTGTATTTTTTGATCAAATTATTTTCTAATAGAAGTGCATCTTGTTCACTATCAACGACTACATACCTCAGATCGCGGATCTTTCTCACTAAAACCATGGTTTTAGATGATTGATTCGTTTTGATAAAGTAAGATGAAACCCTGTTCTTCAAATTTTTAGCTTTACCAATATATATAATAATTCCATTGGCATCTAAAAATTGATAAACCCCAGGGTTAGTAGGCAACTTACTCACTTTTTCTTTCAGAGGATTGTCTTCCATCATTCCTATACAAAATCGAACTTATTATAATCAAACATTCCTTTTTCTCCTATCTTAAAATAAGGAATCACGATCAACGACATAAAGGAAAGGGTCATAAACGGAGATTTCAAAACAGACCCCATCGTTTTTATCTCGTCATTCAATTTCAGGTATTGCCCGGCGACTTCTTCACAGGATAAATTACTGATAATTCCCCCTATGGGTAAAGGTAAAAGTAAAAGTTTATCGCCGTTTTTAATCGATAAACCTCCTTTTTGTTCAATCACGGCATTAATAGAAGCGACTAAATCTTCATCCGTACAACCGATTGCAATTATATTATGCGAATCATGAGAAATACAAGAAGCAAAAGCACCTCGTTTTATACCAAATCCGGAAACGAATCCGACCTGGGGCTTTCCGTTCAAATAACGATTCAAATAAACAATCTTCAAAACATCTGCCGATAGATCAGATTCAAATTTATCATTCATGTTATCAAGTGAAAAAATCATTTTACCAGTCACAAGTTCATCCGGCATAACTTTAATACACGCCACTTGATTCGATAATGTCGTTTCTATATCCGCAATAGTTAATCTATCGTGATGGAAAAGATTACATGAATTCCACTCCTCTTTTAAGCCGTAAAAAGATCTCTTTTCAAAAACATTTTCCCCATCGATAAAAGTAGAAATAATATTCATTCTCTCTAAATCATCCGTAATAATAAAATCTGCTTTATCTCCTACATTCAAAGTACCCACATCCAAACGGTAAAAACGAACCGGATTCAAACAAGCGACCTGCAAAACATCAAAAATACCAAATCCATCCGATAAAGCCTTTTTTACCATATAATTGATATGCCCGAACTGAAGAAGATCATCGGGATGGGCATCATCCGTACAAAACATAACATCATCCGTACGTGTTCCGATCAAAGATTTCAGTGCTTCATAATTTTTTGCAGCACTTCCTTCGCGAATAATAACCTTCATCCCTTTCATGATTTTTTCCTCCGCTTCATCCAAAGTCACACACTCATGGTCCGTCTCTATCCCATGCCCTATATATAAACTTAGTTTGTCCCCTCTCAATGCAGGTGCATGACCGTCTATTCTTAAATTATATTTTTTCGCAACAGCCAATTTAGCCATTACTTCAGGTTCATTATTCAAAACACCAGGTATATTCATCATTTCCGATAATGCCACAAATTTTCCGGTAGCAGCCATCTCCTCAGCATCTTCAGCATCTATTTTTCCTGCAGTCCGGTCAAAGGGTGTAGCAGGTACACAAGAAGGAATTCCATAATAAAATTTCAATGCAGCTTTTTCACTATTCTCCATCATTTTTTTCACTCCTTCCATCCCTAACACATTTGCTATTTCATGCGGATCATTGACAATAGCAACCGTACCGAGTCTGGTAACTATATTTGAAAACTCGACAGGTAAAAGCATAGAACTTTCAACATGTACATGGGCATCGACAAAACCAGGCATAATATACCTATCATAGGAATTAGAATTTCTTTCAATGGATACAATTTTTCGCTCAGAAATTTTTATAGTAGAAGGATAAATTTCTCTATTGACAACATCTACTAAATTCCCCTCTATTGTTTTCATAATGCATTTTTAAACGATTAGCCCTTATCAACCCTTCGCATCATTTTGAACGTTCCACGTGAAACATCCTTTTATCTTCCCATCAAAATGAGTAAAACATTAATATCGGAAGGAGATACTCCAGTAATACGAGAAGCCTGTCCAATTGTTTTGGGTTTAATCTTTGTAAGCTTTTCACGGGCTTCAATGGAAAGTGCAGCAATCTCCATATAATTAAATTTATCGGCAATAACCAAATTTTCCAAACGATTTAATTTGTCTGCCATCAATTTTTCTCTCTCTATATAACCTGAATACTTCACTAAAACTTCAGCAGCCTCAATGATCTCCTCTCTAATAAATTGTTCGGAAATTAATGATTTTAAAGAAGGTATAAAATCAATAATTTTCATTAAGTTGATTTGAGGTCGAGAAATCAAGTCAATCAACTTCATTTTTTGTTTAATCGGAGAAGAGTTCAGACTATCGAGAACTCCATTAATTTCATCAGGCGAAACACTATAATTTCGAATAAAATTTAACAAGAGATCTCTTTTTACTACTTTGTCCCGAAATACAAGATTTCGTTTTTCCGATACCAAACCTATGTCGTACCCTAAAGGAGTCAATCTTACATCGGCATCGTCCTGACGCAATAGAATACGATATTCAGCCCTGGAAGTAAACATACGATAAGGTTCATCCACTCCCTTCGTCACTAAATCATCGATTAAAACACCAATATAAGCCTGATCGCGATTCAACACGAAAGTTCTATTCTCATGAAGTGACAAATGAGCATTTATGCCGGCCATCAAACCTTGGGCGGCAGCCTCCTCATAACCGGTAGTACCGTTAATTTGTCCCGCGAAATAGAGTCCCGAAACCAATTTCGTCTCCAAGGTAGAAAAGAGTTGAGTCGGCGGAAAATAATCATATTCTATGGCATATCCCGGACGAAATATTTTCACATGCTCAAAACCTTTCACGGAACGCAAAGCTTTTAATTGTACCTCCAAAGGCAAAGAAGAAGAGAAACCATTCAAATAGTATTCAGTAGTCGTTTCTCCTTCCGGCTCCAAAAAAAGATGATGACTCTCTTTATCGAAAAAAGTATCCAATTTCGTTTCGATACTGGGGCAATAACGAGGACCTATACTCTTAATCGTACCGTTAAACAAGGGACTATCGTCAAAACCCGTACGCAAAATATCATGTACTTCCTTATTCGTGTAAGCGATATAACAGGGACGCTTATTCAATTCGTTTTCATAATCGAAATGAAGAAAAGAAAATCGATGAAAATCATTATCTCCATCCTGACGTGTCAACTTTGAGAAATCAACACTTCGGCCATCTATTCTTACAGGAGTTCCTGTTTTCATCCTCCCCACGGTAAAACCTAAACTTTTCAATTGCTCGGATAACCCGAAAGAGGCTTGTTCCGAAATTCTTCCACCGGGAAAATTCACTCTTCCCACGTGCATCAAACCGTTAAGAAAAGTTCCATTGGTCAAAATAACTTTTTCAGCGGAGAAGGAAACTCCTAAAACCGTCTTTACACCATTTACATTTCCTTTAGAATCCAACAACAACTCCTCTACGTGATCTTGCCAAATATCCAAATTAACCGTGTTTTCAACTATACTTCTCCAATTTTGAGAAAAAGACATTCGATCGCATTGAGCACGCGGACTCCACATGGCAGGACCTTTCGAAAGATTAAGCATCCTGAATTGAATCGAACTTCTGTCCGTTACTATACCCGTATATCCTCCTAATGCATCTATCTCCCTAACAATCTGTCCTTTAGCTATACCTCCGATGGCAGGATTACATGACATCTGAGCTATCTTATTCATATCCAATGTAATAAGTAGCGTCTTAGAACCCAAATTAGCCGCAGCACAAGCTGCCTCGCATCCGGCATGACCTGCCCCAACAACTATGACATCATATCGAGGAAATAAAGACGACATATTATAGCGTTTTAAGCAATCCTAAACAATGATCTTCGTTCTTCCTCATCAATTTAGCATCTTCATCCGTTTTATCCTTAAAACCTATTAAATGAAGAACCGAATGTACCATAACACGATTCAATTCGTTTTCAAAAGTCGTACTAAATTCCAAAGCATTGGATTGTACGGTATCCAAACTGATAAAAACGTCTCCTGAAAGGATATCATTTTCTCTATAATCAAAGGTGATTACGTCCGTATAATAGTCATGATTCAGATACTTTTTATTCACATCCAAAATATAAGAATCATCACAAAAAACAAAAGAAATGGTTCCTATACGGCAAGAGTAATCGGAAGCGACTAAATCCAACCATTTTCTTATCTTTTCCGGCAATAGAAAAAACGGCAATTCACACCCCTCATTAAAAAAGAAAATTTCACTCATTACAATTTATAAATTGAAAACCAATGTCACTTTAGAACCGTTGTCTTCAAAAATCAAATCATCTGACAAGGTTTTCATTAAATAAAGTCCGCGTCCGGCATCTTTCTCGATATTATCCGGCAAGGTCGGATCCGGAATATAATTGTAATCGAATCCGTCTCCTTCATCTTTTACCGTTACGCAAAGCTTACCGTCGTCTTCACGTACAAAAAACTTTACATACTTTGAAGGATCGAGCTTATTTCCATATAAAATAGCATTGTTGACCGCTTCAATAACACACAGACTGATTTTACCGAATACCTCAGGTTCAACATGATACACATCGACAAAGTAATCAATGAAATTTTCTACTTTAACGATGTTTCCAATCTCTGAAGTAATTGAAAATTCTAATTTGTCCATCACCAACTAAAATGAAATAGTTCATATTAAATTTACCAACACAATAACAATATCCACTCAAATCTCAATCACAATTAAAACCGCATATACACAGCTTAACGTATAGCGAATTTAAACAAAAAAAATTTAAATATCAATTCATCAAATAGATAAAAATTTTAAAAACCGTCTCTGCAAAGCTACCAGGGTGACAACCATAACTGAGGATCCAGTTTTTCCTTATCCCTCCATATCTGAAAATTCAAAGTACTACTACTTTCATTATCAGAGGCCAATTTACCTATTTTTTGCTTCAGTTTAATTACATCTCCCTTTCTGATATAAACTTTTATTATATTCGAATAAAGTGTCAAGTAATTACCGTGCCTAATCATGACTACGTTATTATACCCCGGTATAAACATGATTTCGACAACCGTTCCCGTAAAAACCGATCTGACATCCGCACCGGCTGACGTCGTAACGGTTATTCCGTCATTTGTCAACTTAACCTGTTTAAAAAGAGGATGAACGTTCACTCCAAATTTTTCCGATACGAATCCCTCCTCAACGGGCCAAGGCAATTTTCCCTTATTTTTAGCGAAATCATCCGAAATAAGTTTCTCTTCCGGTGTTAATTTATAGTTAGAATTCTTACTACCGGACTTTTTAGCCTGTGCGGCTATCAAAGACTTCAGTTTATTGGCCAAAACTTCCCTTTTTTTAATTTCGGCTTTCAACTTTTTATCTAACTCCCTCTCCTTTTTCTTCAATTCGTTTACATAACTGTTAGCCTGATTCTGCTCTCGTATTAATTCTGCATTCTTTGCAACAATAAGATTTTGTTTCCCGTTCTTTTCCGAAACCAAAAGATTCAGCTTATTATTGACAGTCGTCAAGGAATCGTTAGCTGCCTTTATAAGCTCTATTTGCCGTTTGGAATAATCTTGTACCTGATCGAAGTATTTATAACGCGCATAGGCTTGCATAAGAGTCGTCGAAGAAAAAATAAAAACCAATTTATCCGACTGATTTTTTTTCTTCCAGGTTTCGTAAACCATCTTCGCGTAAAAATCCATCATTTTTTGTCTGTTCGAT
Organism: Gabonibacter massiliensis; assembly: GCA_001487125.1. Lineage (GTDB taxonomy): Bacteria > Bacteroidota > Bacteroidia > Bacteroidales > Marinifilaceae > Gabonibacter > Gabonibacter massiliensis. Next base: position 1,956,168 of record LN913013.1, on the reverse strand, counting down.
TCCAAATGAGTCTTTATCCTTTCGTTATCCGTAATCAGTTTTTCAAGATAGGAGACTTCATCATTCAGCGATTGAATGATCTCCTTTCCCTTCACTATCTTTTGATTGATTATAGTCAGCTTTTGTAAAGTAGTCGAACGATTATTCCGAGTAGAATTCAACAATTTATTCAAATACGAGATTTCCTTTTCTGCCTGTTCTTTCTTTTTCTTTACCTCATCGATAGATTGAGAAAAGGAAAAAGCGGAAACATGCAGAAACAAAAAAATCAATATATAACGCACAACCACCATCAATAAATTCGTTTATACTTACTGGATATCTTAAAATTCGATTCTACTTTTACATCAAACTCCAATCTGTCAAAAACAATTTTAACTTCAACCGGATCCGATTCCATATAGAGATTGAAAAGAATCTTTCCAGGATACAGATATCCGCCGAAGTCTTTAAAATCATCATACTTTACATTCAACCCTATCTGCTCTTCTATATCTTTGATGGAGACGAAACAAGGTCTAAAATAATCCGGATCTATCTGAATCTCCTGCAAAATCAAAGAATATTCCTTGTTTTTCCTCCTTTTTTTATATAATTTCTTCAACTTTCTACCCAACGCTTTCTCCTCTAAGGTATAAAGTAAATAATTATTTCCCGACTTATCGAACTTATATCGTTTAGTTCTATCGTTCAAAGATGTACAGGATTCAAAATTAAAAAAGTAATTCGAAAGAATCCGTTGAAAACAATCGAAACTTAAATTTAAATCGAACCTATTGGAAAAATAACTATAATCCGATATAAAATATTCTTTATCATGAAAGTTAACGAACTTTATGCTGTCGGGAGTCAACAGTAAACGAGCCACATTAATACCAAGAGGCGATGCCGACATGGAGATACAAATAAAACTGTCTTTTTTCATCTGCATCGTGGCTTTCAGACTATTCGATTTTTTCTTCGTGCTCAAAGAAATATCCATTTTCTTCGAATACAAAGACTGGAAATCCAATTCATTTTCAACAATATTTTTAAATAATCTTCCCTCTGAAATGTTTTCAAGTTCCCTTTGCTTTGGCAATTTTTTTGTCGAATGACAAGAAATAAAAAGAACAACCAACGATAAAATAAATAAATTACTTCTCATTTTCAATCAATAATCCATGCTCAATTTTATTTTCTAATTCACTACTTAACTCTTCACCACCCAACTCTAACGCTTTTTTCCACATTTTCACAGCCTCTTCCTTCTCCCCGTTCATGTATAAAATGTCACCATAATGTTCATATAAAACAGCTGAAGGCGATTGACTTTTTTCAATCGCTATATTCATATAATATTTGGCTAACGAATAACTTTTCTGCTTAAACAACACCCAGGCATAAGTATCCAAAAAAGTAGGGTTATTCGGATCGGCAGAAACCGTTTTTGCACTCATACGTTCGGCATCGTTCAATCGTTCGTTCCGGATAGAGAGATAATAACTATAGTTATTTAAAGTCATAATGTCGTTCGGATTGATCTTCAAGACCTCGTCGAACATTTTGAAAGCGCGTTCGACACTATCCAAAACGTAAAAACTTTCGCCTAAATAAGCATAAAATTGAGCTTTCATAGGAGAATTCTCGGGAGATAATTCAAGACCTTTATTCAAATAAACCAAAGCATCTTCATATTTCTTTTGAATCATCAAAGGTAAACTGACCATTGCATAAGGCAAAGGTTGATTCGGAAAATACTCCATGCACTCTTTTCCTCTGTCATACATCAAAACAGTATCGCCCAACTGACTATACAACAGTAATAACTCTTCCCAAATCAAATAGTTATTTTTATCCTTAGACAATACAAATTCCAACTCGTTTGCACTCTCCTTCAGTTTGTTGTCTTTCCTCAATAAATCCGCATAAAGCGTTCTAACGGTTAAATCGTTATCGTATTTCTCCAGTAATAACCCCATGTATTCGTGTATCCTTCTATCCGACATAAACGAATCGGAAGAGTTAACGAGCAATTTCAAAAGATACTGTACCTTAAAATTATTATCGTTATTATCGTTCAATAAGGCCTTTCTCAAATAAATATCAGCATGTAACGTATCCTTCTTTTGCAAATAATAATCCGTCAGATAAAAAAGAACAAAACCATTGGAAGGATCCCTTTCCATTAATTTGTTCAATACCTGTAATCCCTTCTTCTCTTGATCATTTGACAAATAAAGTTCCGCCAATAATCCTAAATAATCGCTCTTGCCGGGATATTTCTTGATCAACTTCAAAATCTCTGAAGAAGCTTTTTTTATATTCTTAGCTTTGGCATACAGCTTTACCTTTTCCACGGAAGAAATTTCCGAAGGACCGAACTGTTTTTCGTACCGATCCAATACAGCTATAGCTTCCTCCCATTTTTCCACAGAGGTTAACAAATTAGTTTCAATCAGGTAAAAATCTTCCCGTTCCGGATATTGCTTTATTAACTCGTCATAAACGACACAAGCCTGATCTATCATCGATTTTTTTTCCAATATATTGGCCAACAAAATTTTAAACCAAATATTAGAAGATTCTAACTCTACGGCTTCCCGCATCAATTTCAAAGGAATATCCAAATTATCCGTCAATACTAAAATGGAAGCCAATTCATAACGTACTGCCGCACTTTTATGATCAATTTTCATACATTGATCAAAATAAGATAAGGCAGATTTAAAATCTCCTAATACTTTGTACCTTATCCCCTCCATAAAAGCGTAGTCAAACGCTACTTTTTTATCGTCGTCCAAAGTAACACTTACACTATTTTTTTTATCAGCAAAAGATAAAACAGTACATCCAATAAATAGAAATGTAAGTAATGATTTGATCATTATATTTTTATGTCGTTTTAATATTTACCTGTATGACCAAAACCCCCTTCGCCTCTCTCCGTTTCATTTAAAGCTTTTACCTTAACAAGTTCCACTTGTTCGAACTTTTGTATGACCATTTGACAAATTCTGTCTCCATCGTTAATTTGAACCATTTCGTGAGAAAGATTAACAAGAATAACACCTATTTCTCCTCTGTAATCAGGATCGATAGTTCCCGGCGCATTCAAAACAGTTATTCCTTCGTTTAGAGCCAAACCACTTCTCGGTCTGATTTGAGCTTCATATCCCTCTGGCAACTCTATAAAAAGTCCTGTCGGTATCAGCTTTCTCTCCAAAGGTTTTAACATGATGGATTGCTCTAAATTAGCACGAATGTCCATTCCGGCGGAAAAATTCGTTTTATATTCCGGAAGAGCGTGTTTCGATTTGTTGATTATATTCACTCTCATTTTTCTCTTTAAATAATACAGTATTACCCTATCATAATAAATCGTGCTAAGATAGGGAATTTTTACGAAAGAATCTGATAAAAATCCTTTCGCAAATAAAAATCTTATTTACAAAAATATTTATGCGAAAAATACCTTTGGAAAGGAAGTTATTCTTCTCTTATTCTTATTATATTTTCTCTTTATTTAAAAAGTAAATTGATTATGATAATAGCATGTGAGTATTTGTAGTAAAATATATATGTATCGCTTGTTTTATTCGTTATTAAAAAAAGGTCGTGAATTTACTCACAAGGTTTTTATAAATAATATATTGATTTATAGTGAAATTACTTAGTTATTCACAGTTGTTAATTGTATTTACGTTGAATAAATCTTTTGTAAATGAGTAAGACGTTCGTGTTAATAATTTGTATAAACAAATCAAATTAAAAATGGAAAACATTGTTGTATTTCCGGGTTTTATTATTACAAGAGTATCGGAATGAAAAATCAAAATGATTTTATTCTTTTTATTTCGGTTTTAATACACTTTTTTTTCACAAGGTATGGGGATAAAAAAAGAGTTGACCAAAAGTAATTGGTCAACTCTTTGAAATAATATCGTATCTGTTATATCTTGTTTAAAATGGAAGTGGTGGAATAACCTTCAACGAAGTCGATGGTGATGATTTTCCCGTTTTTTGCTTTAACTATATCATAACCTACTATCTCTTCCGGATTATAATCGCCGCCTTTTACCAACACATTGGGTTGAACATAGTCGATGAGATCATAGGGAGTATCGCTGTCGAAAAGAATAACCTCATCGACAAAGATGAGAGAAGCGAGAGCCAAAGCTCTGGCATTTTCATCGTTTACGGGTCTGTTTTCACCTTTCAGGCGTTTAACGGAAGCGTCCGAATTCAGTCCGATAATTAACTTGGTGCCGAGGTTGGCTGCTTGTGCCAAGTATTCGATATGTCCTCTGTGGAGAATATCGAAACAACCGTTCGTGAAGACGATTTTTTCGTCTTTGAATCTCCATAAACTTAAAGTACGTGACGCTTCTTCCTGCGTTCTTGCTATTTTATTTTTTATATACGGCAAATAATCCATAATGCTATATCAATTTATTCGTTGTTGTTTCAGGAAAGACCAGAGTAGGTTTATGCTTTTTAGCTTCTTCGAAATCCATCATGGCGTAAGATATAATTATGATTATATCTCCGACTGCACATTTTCGCGCGGCGGGTCCGTTTAAGCAGACAATGCCTGAATTACGTTCTCCTTTTATAATATAAGTATCCAATCTTTCTCCGTTATTCACATTTACGATTTGTACTTTCTCGTTTTCGATCAGATTGGCTGCTTCCATCAGAGTTTCGTCAATGGTGATGCTTCCCACGTACTGGAGATTTGCTTCGGTTACGGTCACCTTGTGAAGTTTGGATTTAACGACCTCTATGAACATATTCGTGGTATTTGTGATGAATGGTTAAAATACGATGTTATCAATTAATCTGATTTTGTCGGCATACACGGCAATACAACCGACTTTGTTTTTGTTTTCGTTCCAATCTTCGATAGGACGCAGATCCGTATCGTCTACGATTTCGAAATATTCCACTTCCAAATAGGGATTTTTGTTGATTTCGCCTATCACCCATTGTTTCAACTCCTCCACATTCATCTTGCCGGTTAATTCGGTTGCTTTTTGAAGTACCTTATGAATGTGAGGTGCGTTTTGCCTGTACAAAGGTTTAAGAAGCGTATTTCTTGAACTCATGGCTAAGCCGTCCGCTTCACGGACAATAGGGCATGGTATGATTTCCAAGTTATAATGCAATTGTTTTACCATATTTTTTATAACGGCGATTTGTTGGAAATCCTTCATTCCGAAATAAGCCCGGTGGGGTTTGACGATATCGAATAATTTACTGACAACTTGTCCTACTCCGTTAAAATGCCCCGGACGCTTTGCTCCTTCCATAACAGTCTCAACATATCCGAAATCGAATAAACGCGTATCTTCTTCAGGATAAATTTCTTCTACGTCAGGTACGAATGCATAATCACAACCGTTCTTTTCCAAAAGAACGGTATCTTTTTCAACGGTTCTCGGATATCTTTTCAGGTCTTCTTTATCGTTGAACTGTGTCGGATTTACAAATATACTGACGACCGTTATATCATTATCTCGTTTACAGGTTTTGACGAGTGATATATGTCCTTCGTGTAACGCACCCATCGTAGGTACAAATCCCACCTTTTTTCCCTCATTCTTCAATTTTTCAATTAAGGCGGTCAATTGTGATTTTTTATATATCGTTTCCATCTTATTTTTTTGAAAATTCGGGATGCAAGTTTACAAACTATTTTCGATATAATTCAAAATTGCCGATTGAAAATTGAAAATAGCTTTGTATAAAGGTAATATTATAGATATATTTACAGATATTATTAGTTTGTTAATGTTATTTATACAATGAATGGATATTGGGATGAATGGAAGATAGAGTATCCAGCAATTCGTTTCGATTTACTCCTTCCCGCATAACGACGAGGATCGTGTCGTCTCCTCCAATGGTGCCTAACACCTCAAAATAATTTCCGCTATCGATAAGGACGGTGACGGCTTTGGCATATCCGGGTAAAGTTTTAATAACGGCAATATTTTGGGAAAAATCAATGCTGAGAATAGCGTCGGTAACGATGGTAGATGCTTTTTCATCGGATGGTTCGCTTTGCATATTATCAGGAATGATATAAATGTAACCTTTGTCTTTATGCGGTATCTTGGCTACTCTCATAAATTTCAAATCGCGCGATAATGTACTTTGAGTAGCTTCCACTCCTTCCTGCTTTAATCTGTATAGAAGTTCTTCTTGCGAGCTGATCTGTTCGTTATCAATTAATTTACGGATGATCAACAAACGTTTTGTTTTGTTTCCCATATTATTCTGTGTATTGCACTATACAAAAGTAAATAAAATAGTTTGATTTTCAATAGGGAGAATAAAAATTGCATATTTATTTGTTGTAACACATAAATATGCTTTGAATCTTCAAAAATAACCCCTATTTTTGCCGAAAATTAATCATAATCTGTATTGAAATAGAATAAATATGCATGATTTAAAAAATGCTCGTCTGGTTTTGGAAGACGGGACTGTTTATGAAGGAACTTCCTTTGGTTACGAGAAATCGGTTTCCGGGGAAGTTGTTTTTTATACGGCAATGACGGGTTATCCCGAAAGTTTGACGGATCCTTCTTATAAGGGTCAGATTTTAGTACCTACTTATCCGATGATTGGGAATTACGGGGTTCCGGTGGATGATGAATGCGATGGTATTTCCAAATTTTTTGAATCGGACCGAATTCATTGTAGCGCTTTGGTGATTTCCGATTACTCTTTTCAATACAGTCATTGGAACTCGCGAAAAAATCTGGGAGATTGGTTAAAAGAACAAAAAGTTCCCGGAATTTTCGGTGTAGATACCCGTTCATTAACACAAAAATTGCGGGAAAATGGAGCCATGTTAGGGAAGATCGTATTTGATGGGAAAGAGGTTCCTTTCTATGATCCGAATAAGGATAATATTGTTGCGCAGGTTTCTACGGAGGGAATTATGGAGTATGGAGATGGAAAGTATAAAGTATTGCTTGTGGACTGTGGTGTGAAAAATAACATATTGCGTTGTTTGCTGAAACGGGATGTTGCGATAAAACGAGTTCCTTGGGATCACGATTTTACACGGGAAACATACGATGGCTTGTTTTTATCCAATGGTCCGGGAGATCCGGCCATGTGTGGTAAAACCATAGAAAACATAAAGATTATGTTGGAAAAGAGTATTCCTATAATGGGTGTTTGTTTGGGAAACCAATTGATGGCTCGGGCTGCGGGAGCACAAACCTACAAGATGAAATACGGGCATAGAGGCCATAATCAACCGGTCGTGCAACCGGGTAGCCAACGTTGCTATATTACATCGCAAAATCACGGTTTTGCTATAGATGAAAGAACTTTGCCGAAAGAGTGGGAACCTCTTTTCGTGAATGTAAATGATGGATCGAATGAAGGAATCCGGCATAAAACGAAACCCTTTTTTTCGACACAATTTCATCCCGAGGCTTCGAGTGGACCTGTAGACACGGAATTTCTATTCGACGATTTTATAAGAGCCATGGAGAGAACGGATAGATAATTAGAATTTGAACATTGTAAAATAGATGATGATGAGAGAGATAAAGAAAATATTACTTTTAGGTTCGGGAGCTTTAAAGATCGGGGAAGCGGGAGAATTTGATTATTCAGGTTCACAGGCTTTGAAAGCTTTACGGGAAGAAGGAATCTATTCCGTGTTGATTAATCCTAATATTGCTACGGTACAGACCTCGGAAGGAGTAGCGGATAAAATTTATTATTTGCCGGTGACTCCCGAATTTGTAGAAAAAGTAATAGAGAAGGAGCGTCCTGATGGTATTTTTCTCTCTTTCGGCGGACAAACGGCTTTAAATTGCGGGATTACTTTACATCGGATGGGAATTTTAAAAAAATATGATGTAGAGGTATTGGGAACTCCCGTGCAAGCGATTATTGATACGGAAGACCGAGAGATTTTTGTGCGTAAATTATCTGAAATTCAGGTGTGTACTCCTAAAAGTATTGCGGCAGGTACGATGGAAGAAGCTATCGCTGCGGTTCAAAAGGTAGGTTTCCCGGTGATTGTCAGAGCTGCTTATACGTTGGGAGGATTAGGGTCCGGTTTTTGTTCCTCTATGGACGAGTTTAAACGGCTGTTAGAGAGTGCTTTTTCTTATTCTCCTCAGGTTCTGGTGGAGGAGTCGTTGAAGGGATGGAAAGAGGTCGAATACGAGGTTGTCAGAGACCGATACGATAATTGCATTACTGTTTGTAATATGGAGAATTTTGATCCGTTAGGCATTCATACCGGCGAAAGTATCGTAGTCGCTCCTTCCCAAACGCTGAGTAATAGTGAGTACCATAAACTGAGAGCCATTGCTATCAAAATAATCCGGCATATAGGTATCGTCGGGGAGTGTAATGTACAATATGCATTGGATCCGAATTCGGAAAATTACCGGGTGATAGAGGTAAATGCCAGATTGTCCAGATCGAGTGCCTTGGCTTCAAAAGCTACCGGTTATCCCTTGGCTTTTGTTGCGGCAAAATTGGGATTGGGTTACGGATTACACGAAATAAAAAATTCGGTGACTAAAATAACAACGGCTTGTTTTGAACCTGCTTTAGATTATGTGGTTTGTAAAATTCCGCGTTGGGATTTAAATAAGTTTGGAGGTGTTTCCAAGCTGATAGGCTCTTCTATGAAAAGTGTGGGGGAGATTATGGCCATAGGGAGGTCTTTTGAGGAGGCGATTCAGAAAGGAATTCGAATGATCGGTCAAGGGATGCACGGTTTTGTCGGTAATGGGGTAAGGGTAAAGGATATCGATGAAGAGCTCATTCATCCTACGGATACTCGTATTTTTGCTATTGCGGCTGCTTTTGATAAAGGATATAGCGTGGAACAAATCCATGAAAAAACGCGTATTGACAGATGGTTCCTTCAGCGTTTGGAAAATATCCATTTGCTGAAAGAAGAGTTGGAATCTTTGGAGAAAGAGACAAGTATAGATAAATCATTTTTAAGAAAAGTCAAACGATACGGTTTTTCGGATTTCCAGATCGGTCGTTTGGTGATTCGGGACTCCTCTCTTTCACCTCATGAGAAGATGTTAAAAATCAGAAGTTATCGTAAGAAATTAGGTGTTTTGCCATGTGTAAAACAGATAGACACGTTGGCCGGCGAGTATCCGGCATTGACCAATTATCTTTATCTAACCTATGGCGGAGAAGCTAATGATATTGAATATGAGCACGATCACCGTTCTGTTATCGTGTTAGGGTCTGGAGCTTATCGTATCGGGAGTAGTGTCGAATTTGACTGGTGTGGGGTTAGTGCTTTGAATTCGATTCGTAAAGCGGGTTATCGTTCGGTAATGATTAATTACAATCCGGAGACGGTGAGTACGGATTACGATATTTGCGATCGACTCTATTTTGACGAACTTTCTTTTGAGCGGGTAATGGATATCGTAGAATTCGAAAGGCCTAAAGGAGTGATCGTTTCTACGGGAGGACAGATTCCCAATAATCTTGCTATGCGTTTGCACGGGCAACTGGTACCTATCCTGGGAACTTCTCCGGAGTCTATCGACCGGGCGGAAGATCGGCAAAAATTTTCTTTTATGTGTGATGAACTGGGTATAGACCAGCCGCGGTGGAGTGAATTGACAAGTATCGAGGATATCTATCAGTTTGTGGATAAGGTCGGTTTTCCTGTTTTAATACGTCCCTCTTACGTGCTCTCCGGAGCTGCTATGAACGTGGTATCGAATAAGGAGGAGTTGATATATTTTCTTGAACTGGCAGCTGAAGTTTCTAAGGATCATCCGGTGGTGGTTTCCGAATTTATAGAACAGGCGAAAGAGATCGAGATCGATGCAGTTGCTCAGGACGGTGAGATCAAAGCTTACGCTATCAGTGAACATATCGAATTTGCAGGGGTCCATTCGGGGGATGCGACCATTGTATTTCCGGCTCAAAAACTTTATATAGAAACTATACGGAGGATAAAAAAAATAGCTCGGTCGATCGCGAAGGAGTTGAATATTTCCGGTCCTTTCAATATGCAGTTTTTGGCGAAAGATAATGATATTAAAGTGATAGAATGTAATTTAAGAGCATCGCGAAGTTTTCCGTTTGTTTCAAAAGTATTGAAATATAATTTTATAGATATGGCTACCCGGATCATGTTGGGAGAAAAAGTGGAGTTTTTGAATAAATCGGTCTTTGACTTGGATTACGTGGGAGTCAAAGCTTCCCAATTTTCTTTTGCCCGGTTATTAAAGGCAGATCCGGTATTGGGGGTTGATATGGCATCTACCGGAGAGGTCGGTTGCATAGGGGAGAATTATTATGAAGCGGTATTGAAAAGTATGCTTTCTGTCGGACACCGGATTCCTTGTAAGAATATTTTAATCTCTTCAGGCCCTTCCCGTTCGAAAGTGGAGCTGCTAACTTCTGCCCGGATGTTACAGGAAAAAGGATATGCCATCTATGCTACGGAAGGTACGGCAAAATTCTTTGAAGAGAATGGAATAGAGGTTACTGTTCTGTATTGGCCGGATGAGGACAAGAAGCCGAATGTCATGGAATTTTTGAGAGAGAGAAAAGTGGATTTGGTGATCAATATACCTAAAAACCATACGAAAAGAGAACTTGATAATGGTTATAAAATTCGCCGGGCGGCGGTGGATTATAATATTCCGTTGATAACGAATGCCCGCTTGGCGAGTGCTTTTATTTACGCGGTTTGTAAAGTAGGGGCGGGTGAGATCGTGATTAAAAGTTGGGACGAATATTGATCGCCTGGCATTCGTCAATTGAAAATGTTATATCGTAAATGCTTCTATGTCATGACAGAGTTATAGCCCAATCTGTGGTTTGTTTGCTTTTTATTCAAAAACAAAATAAACCTGTGCCGGAAATAGGAGAAAATCATTTATTTTTACGGAATAATAATCTGAAATTATGAATAGGAGAAAAATAAATCGATTGGTTTATACAGGGGCTTTGTTGGTATTGTTTGTAATAGGTGTGATTTTATGGTATCAGCAAGTAGGAAGTTCGGAGATGAAGGTTTTTACCGTTATTCATCAAAAAGAGGCTTCTTTTGATTTTAAGTCCAAATTCAAGAAGCCGGAACGATTAAAAATCCGTTTCGAGGGAAAAGTGGATTGCGATGCTTTGCTTGTAGTAAAAAATACGGGACAATCGGTAAAATCCAGAGTAACATTTCCGATTAAAAAAGGCGATTTAAAAGAGAAGGTTTTGGATTGTCCGTGGACTTCTCCCGGTGTATTGCTTCAGATCCGATCTAACGAATGCGAGATAAATGATTTAAAAATTATTCTTGAGGTTTTGGAATAGTTTGTATACGTGAGTTTTATGGAGGAAGGTCAGGGAGTTAAGAATATATGATGAGGGGAAGATTCGGATTTATTTTCTAACTTTGCGTCTCAAAATTAATACGGATTAGGATGTTAAAAAGGTATTGGAAAAGCTTTACAATTTTTTGGAGTCTGTTTATTCTTTTCGTGGCAGGTATTTTTTTCTTTTTTTATTTGATATCTGACGGGAAGTTAGGTTTTATGCCTACTTTCGAAGAACTGGAGAATCCGAATAATCGTTTTGCCAGCGAGATTTATTCGGCAGATGGGAAAATTATTGGAAAATATTTTCGGGGAAGTGAAAACCGGCGTTACACGGATTATCACGATATTCCCCAGAGTGTGATAGACGCGTTGATTGCCACCGAGGATGTACGTTTCTATGAGCATAGCGGTATTGATATACGGGGTCTGTTCCGGGTGGCGAAAGGAATGGTCACGGGAAATAGTTCTTCCGGGGGAGGAAGTACGATCACACAACAATTGGCCAAGATGTTATTTCCGCGCTCGGCCAATCAGAATTTTATGGAATTGGCTTTGCGTAAATTTCGGGAATGGGTCATCGCAGTGAAGTTGGAAAAGAGTTACACGAAAGAGGAGATCATTACCATGTATCTTAATAAATTTGATTTTTTAAATCTGGCGGTCGGTATAAACTCGGCAGCTAATATTTATTTTGCGACAACTCCTGATTCTTTACGGGTAGAACAGGCTGCTATGTTGATCGGTATGGCTAAAAATCCTTCGTTGTTTAATCCTATCCGTCGTCCGGATAAGACCTTGGGACGCAGGAACGTGGTATTGGGACAAATGTATAAATACGGTAAAATCACTCAGGCGGAATACGATTCTTTGGTCCTTTTGCCTTTGGGTATCGATTTTAGAAAAGAGGATCATAAAGAGGGAATTGCTACTTATTTTAGAGAATATTTAAGGCAGTTTATGACGGCCAATAAACCGAAACGGGAGGATTACAAATGGAATAAGTCTCAATATGCTTTAGATTCCATCGCCTGGGAAACGAATCCGCTTTATGGTTGGTGTAATAAGAATATTAAATCTGACGGCTCACATTACGATATCTATTCCGACGGTTTAAAGATTTATACGACCTTGGATTCGCGTATGCAGAAATACGCGGAAGAGGCCGTTGCCGAACATTTGGGACAGACATTGCAGCCTACCTTTCATAAGGAAAGAGTACAAAAAAGAAATCCTCCTTTCTCGAACGATATGACAAAAGAGGAAATAGAAGATATTATGAATCAGGCTATCAAACGGTCCGATCGTTATAAATCTATGCTGGCGGAAGGTAAAACTTATAGAGAGATAAAAAAAGAGTTCTTGAAACCGGTCCAAATGTCTGTTTTTACTTGGAAAGGTGTTCGGGATACGCTTTTGTCTCCGATGGATTCGATAAAACATTATAAGTCGTTTTTCCGTGCTGGTTTTATGGCGCTGGATCCGAAGACAGGTAATATAAAAGCCTATGTGGGAGGACCGGACTACCGTTATTTTATGTACGATATGGTAAGTGTGGGAAAGCGTCAGGTAGGATCAACGATTAAGCCGATTCTATATACATTGGCCATGCAGGAAGGATTGGCTCCTTGTCAGAAAGTATTGAATGTCGCCCAAACGTTTGTGTTGCCTGACGGGACAACCTGGACTCCGCGGAACTCCACGGATAAAAGGGAAAACGAGTGGGTAACGTTGAAATGGGGATTAGCCAATTCCGTAAATAATATTTCTGGATGGGTAATGAAACAGTTTACTCCAGAAGCGGTGGCTCAAATGGCCCATAAAATGGGAATTACCAGTTTTATCGATCCCGTGCCCGCCCTGTTTTTAGGATCTTCCGAAATTTCCGTAAAAGAGATGGTGTCCGCTTTTTCCATATACTCTAATAAGGGAGTCTATAACTCTCCGATGATGGTAACGAAGATTGAAGACAAATACGGGAATGTGTTGGCCCGTCTTGAACCGGAATCGAGAGAGGTTATTACTGAAAACACGGCTTATCTGATGGCAAGTCTTTTGAAAGCGGTTGTCGATGAAGGAACGGGAAGGCGTATCCGCTTCCGGTATCATTTTACGAATCCGATTGGAGGCAAGACGGGTACGACGCAAAATCATTCCGACGGGTGGTTTATCGGTATCACTCCTGATTTGGCAGGAGGAGTCTGGGTAGGAGCTGAAGATCGTTCGATCCATTTCCAAAATTTGGCGAACGGACAAGGAGCCAGTATGGCTTTGCCGATTTGGGCTTTATTTATGCAAAAAGTATATGCGGATAAATCTATTGCCATGCCTCAACGGGATTTTGAAGCTCCTGTGGGCATGAGTAACGTGTTGGATTGTGGTGATGAGGAAAAAGACGGGAGAGCGGTCCGGCCGGAGGAGGAGGAGGAATTTTTTTAGTTGGGATTTGTATTCCGAATTTAACGATTGTAAAAAGGGTTTTTTGTTTGGTCTTTGCGTCCGGAAAACTTTCTATTACAGTATGATACATTACTAAATATGCGGAGGGTATGGTAAAATCAAAGAGCGTTTTTGTTTGTCAGAACTGCGGAGCCAAAGAGTCCAAGTGGGTTGGAAAATGTTCTACTTGCGGGGAGTGGAATAGTTTTGTCGAGGAGGTTGAAGTCATCACGAAAGGTAATCGGACAGCCTCCGGACTCGGAGGGAGTTCATTAAGACCTTTAAGATTGTCGGAAGTGAAGACCAATGCTGACGAAAGGATGGACACGAAGGACGATGAGTTGAACCGGGTTCTCGGGGGAGGTTTAGTCCCCGGTTCCATGATTTTATTGGGAGGAGAACCGGGGATCGGTAAATCTACTTTAGTCCTTCAATTTGCCCTTCATAATCGTTGCGGTAAGGTACTTTACGTCTCGGGGGAGGAGAGTGTTTCCCAGATTAAGATGCGGGCACAACGTTTAGGGGCGGAAAATGACGATTGCCTGTTTCTTTCCGGTAATTCTTTGGAGGCGGTGATGGAGCATGCCAAGGTTTTAGAGCCTAAGTTGTTGATTATTGATTCTATCCAGACTTTGGCAACAGAAAGCGTCGATGCTATTCCCGGTAGCCTTTCTCAGATTCGAGAGTGTACGAACGTGCTGTTACGATTTTCAAAGGAGAATACGATTACAACCATATTGATCGGTCATATTACCAAGGATGGCCAATTGGCCGGTCCCAAGATACTCGAACATATGGTGGATACCGTTTTGCAGTTTGAAGGAGACCAGCAATACATGTATCGGATTTTGCGTTCCATGAAAAATCGCTTCGGATCGACTTCCGAAATCGGAATTTATGAAATGTTGCAATCGGGATTACGTCAGGTGACGAATCCTTCCGAGTTGTTGTTGTCGAATCACGGGGAAGAGTTGAGCGGTATAGCCGTTTCGGCTACGGTAGAGGGTGTAAGGCCTATCTTATTGGAAGTACAGGCGTTGGTAAGCACGGCTGCTTATGGAACGCCTCAGCGTTCGGCTACCGGTTTTGATACGAGACGTTTGAATATGTTATTGGCGGTTTTGGAAAAACGAGTCGGTTTCCGTTTGGCGGCGAAAGATGTCTTTCTAAATATTGCCGGAGGTATTCGGGTGAGCGATCCCGCTCTTGATTTAGGGGTCGTTATGGCCGTATTATCTTCTAATATGGATGCGGCTCTTCCCAAAGATACGGTGTTTGCCGGAGAAGTCGGTTTATCCGGAGAGATCAGGGCCGTTAGTCGTATCGAACAGCGGATAGCCGAAGCGGAGAAATTAGGATTTAAGCGGATTTTTATTCCTACCGGAAACAAGAAGGCCTTGACCAAAAAAAACGAAAAAATTGATGTCCGTTCCTTTTCAAAAATTGCTGATATATGTCGGGAACTTTTTAAATGATAAAAGGCTGGTCGTATGACCAGCCTTTTGCCTTTTTGTAGAAGCTATTTTGTTAAATCGTATTTTTGATCATAACCTCTCTCTTTGATATTGATTCCCTCTTTCATCCACCGGGGTAGAGGAGTATCTTTTAAATAATGATCGAAAAACTGTTCCATCCTTATGGTCCAATCGACCTGTGCGGGACGGGATCTCAGGAAATGTCCCTCTCCCATATAATTTAATAACCATGCCGGTCGTTGTAGTCTTCGCAGGGCCAGGAACAGGTTGCGTCCGTCGTAAAATGCCACGGCTTCGTCTTTATCGCAATGAAAAATCAGGGCCGGAGTATGAATTTTGTCGGCAAATAAAAGAGGCGAATTTTCAATATATCCCGGTAGATCCTCCCATAATGTTTTACCCATACGGCATTGCCAATCTTCATACATAAGCATGCAAGCTATTCCTCCCTCGTCTCTTATCCCGGTGTATACGGATGTGATGTTGATCAATGCGGCCCCGATATTAACGCATTTGAATAGATCGGTTCGAGTAACGATATAAGCTACTTGAAAGCCCGACCAACTGTGTCCTTGCAGTCCGATTCGGTTTGAATCAAGGATCTGCCGGTCGATTAGGGCTTTTGTTCCGCTGACAACGGCATTGTATGAGCTTTTACCGGGTTCACCTATTTTAAAATAGACATCCGGCTGAAATACGATATATCCTTTGCTGACGTAAGTCGGAATATCGATCATGGCGTGACTCAATCCCGGGACGGGATGAATATGCATTTCCGGAGTATGTGTCTCGTAAAACGTGACGATGGAAGGATAACTTTTGTTCGGATCGTAGTTGTCCGGAAGATAGAGCAATCCTTGATTCTGTTTTCCGTCGTAATTGGTCCATTCAACTTGTTGAACGGATCCCCAAGCATACTCTTTTTGTTGCGGGTTCGCTGAGGTTATCTTTTTCATTCGTTTGAAAGAACGGTCACAGATCCATAAATCCCGTTCCTCTTCGTAGCTTTGTTTGAAACATACGACTGTTTTTCGGTCTTCACTCTCTTGAAGAATTTCGATATCGAATGCTCCCTCTATTTTGGGTGTTAATTTTCCATGGGGAGAAAGTTGGTATATTCCATGATCTTTGTTTTCCCAATTCATGGAATAGATTTCCTGGGTTTTGTTCAGGTCAATGAACAACTCGTTTCTTTCGGGATTGACAAACCTGAAGACAGTATGGTGTTTGCGACCGGCTCCCTTTGTCCAGCAATGGGTTTTTTCCTCGCCTTCCAAATCGACCACCCAGATATCGTATCGGTCGTAAACGAGTAATTTTTTCCCGTCATTACTCCACCCTGCAATACCGTACGGGGGTGCGGGGTTCGGTCTGTCGTATAATTCGTTTTGTAAAGGATAGGGAATTTCATCCGTTAGTTTTCTTCGGGTAAAGGTCTCCGGGTTCAATAGTATCCAGGATGAATTCGTGTTGTCGAAAAAGAGGATGTGATCTCCGTTCGGTGTCCATTGAACGGGTCGGGTTAATGCCTGGGCGATCATTTTACTCTCCCCGTCAGCTAAATTTACCAGATAAAGGTCATATCTGGTATCGTGTTGCCAATCTCTGAACTTTCGGTAAGGAATATTGTCTGTCTTGAAAGCGAATTTAGGATCTTTGCCGTTTTGGATGTATAAAGCGGAATAGTCGGAATCACAAATTTTGTAATGTTTCTTTCGTTGCAGATCGAAGATCCCTTTCGAGGGAGAGGGCATAGGGTTTAAGATACCTCCTTTTGCCTGTTGAGACGGGATCATCTCGTCATTCCAACTCCAAAGTTCCAATTGGAAAGTTTCGTCTTTTTCTCCCCGGGAGGGACGTGGTTTTCGGGGAGTAGGCAGATCGTATAGAAGAAATTTATTATCTCCTAAAATTTCTGCGGACTCGATATCCATTGATAGGGTGTCGATCTCGCTGTAATCTACTAATTTAATTGCCGAATTATTTTGCAAGGAAAAAATATAGAGATTTTTTGCCGTTTTATAATGGGTATCGGCGATAACGATAAAACTTCCTTTCTTTTCCCGTTCATCGAATCTGAAAAAAGAGAGGGATTTTGTCGAATCTCGATATAATGTTTTATGTTGTTGTGCAAACACATCACCATGACGGATAATGTTGCAGGAAGGAGTTTGCTCGATGTATATAATTTTGGAGTCCCGGTCGTACAATTGATAGTTCCCGATGTGTTCCAGAATGATGCTGTCGTTGGTTTCTATATTTTTTATTATTAAGGCTTGGTCGTCTTCCCGAAAATAGGAGAATTGAGGGGCATAAAGACTAAATTCGGCCCCCTCGGGACATACGGTCTCCTTTTGGTTTTTTAAAGATCTGGCTATTACGGGAGATTCTGAATTATTTTCGGAAGTGGCTCGACTGTAAGTAATCCATTCTCCCGAGGCGAAAAATTGATAGAAGTCGATTTGATTCAGTGTAATGGTTTTTCCGGTTTTTACTTCGTATAGGTAGTAGGTTTGACGCGCATCTTTATTTTTATCCTCGTTATCGTGATACAGGTAACGGTATTTAACCCATTTCCCGTTCATGGATAATTCATAGGAATTAACATATCTCCATTGCTTGTAAGCTTCTTCGTCCAATGCTTTTTTTTGGGCTATACCGGAGAGATGGAAAGAGAGAGAGAGAAACAGAAAAAGAAAGAGTGAGTGTAGATAATGCATATATTATAAAAATTTGAGCGGAGATACCTCAAAATTTTTAAGTCTTATCCTTTTAAAAAAGACTCTTGAGGTATCTCCGGAGAATGTTATTATTGAACATCGGTATTTACGGTAGAATCTTGCTCTACGGTCGTATTTACCTGAGGAGTAACTTTTTCCTTAATGATTTTGGTATTCAAATACAAAAAAGCAAGGCGAGGATTGGCTTCTTGTACGACTAAGGATAATGAATCGGCTGTCAGCTGTTCGATTTTTTCTTTTGTTTCGTAAGCCTCTTTTGAACCGTCTTCTTCAATGCTGGTTCCCTTAATGATCAGGTAACCGTCTTTGATTTCCCAGGTTTTCAAATCCAATGAAGGAATGTTGATGGCTTCGCATACTCCGTCTTTTTTGAAATTGAATCCTTTTAATTCTCCTGTAGACTGATAGGTATAAGGGTTACACCACTCCCCGATGAGTTTTTTTTCCATCTCTTTTTGAGGATTACTGCTACAGGCACAAAAAATTAAAATTAAACCAAAGTAAATTAAGTTTTTCATGTTTTTGTTTTTAAAAAATTAAGGTTTTACTATTATTACACTCTCCGGATCAAAAAGGATTAATCCGGTTTTCTTTTTGACTTTATCTTAACAATCTAAAGTAAGTAAGGGAGGTTTCTCGTTAGGTGCTGCAAAAGTATTCATTTTTGGATAACGGCCAAACATTTTTTTGTCACTTTTATCTCTATGTGACGTAACAGCACTTGGGGACGGGGCAAAAGTGCTATTTTAAAGTGAAATAATATTGGATAGGATTCAATAATAGTAAAACGGGGCAGGACGGCTTCCCTGATCCGTCCCGCATGAGTATTACGGAATCGCAGAATTCTTTCTTCTTTATGAAAACAAAATGGTATCTTTGCAGCCATTTTAATTTGCTGGCTTATAGTGGATATAAAAATTCTTACCAATGATGAATTTAAAGGCTAAAGGATATATTTTAGGGGTTATTGCGGCGGCGACTTACGGTATGAATCCCTTATTTGCACTTCCCCTATACAAGGCGGGAATGAATCCGGATTCGGTTCTGTTTCTAAGGTATTTGTTCGCTATCCCCGTGTTGGGAATCATGATTAAGGCGAGGGGACGTGATTTCAAGTTAAAACGGAAAGAGATCGTCCCGCTGATTATCATGGGATTGTTGATTTCTCTTTCTTCCCTTACTCTTTTCCAAAGCTATAATTACATGGAAGCCGGTATTGCGTCTACCTTATTGTTTGTCTATCCGATTATGGTGGCATTGATTATGGCTTTTGTATTTAAAGAGAGACTGACATTGCAGACCATCGTATGTATTTTATTGGCCTTGGGTGGAATAGGGTTGCTTTATAAAGGTGATGACGGTACGACGCTTAATTTGACAGGAGTTATTTTAGTCGTTATTTCAGCTCTTTCCTATGCCATTTATATTGTCGCTGTAAACCGTCCTCTGCTAAAAGATATCGCAACGCTAAAATTGACGTTCTACGTGTTGCTTTTCGGAATGACTTTATTTTTAGTACGGGTTGATTTCGGGATGAGTTTGCGGGTTGTCGATACCTGGTATTTGTGGGGTAATTTGATCGCCTTGGCTATTTTTCCGACAGCTGTTTCGTTTCTTTGTACTACTCAAGCCATCCAATACATCGGTTCGACGCCGACGGCCATTTTGGGGGCTTTGGAACCCCTGACTGCAGTTTTTTTTGGTGTAACCGTCTTCGGAGAATCTTTTACGATGAGATTGGCTTGCGGGATACTCATGATTGTTTCTGCCGTAACCCTTATTATTGCAGGAAGTAATGTTACCGTCTATTTGGTTCGTTTTAGAAAACTTTTTCCCAAGCTTCCGGTCAAAAAAAAGCGAATGCATTGAATTTTATCAGTGTTTTTGCCTTGTTATTAGAGACGATAGGAGATATATCCGGTCTCGATACGCTTGTATTGTGATAGGAATCATGATTGTGTATCGACGATAACGCTGTATAAGATATTGTTATTTAATTTATAATTATTATATTTGCAATAATTATATATCAAATAATAAGAGAAGAATGATTGCTAAAATTAAAAATCCTTTTGTTGTAAACGGGTATGTTTCGGAGGAGTATTTCTGCGACCGGGAGAGTGAAACGGCAGAGTTGACCGGAGCCTTGCGTAACGAGCGTAATATGGTCGTTGTATCGCCTCGGCGTATGGGAAAGACCGGCCTGATAGAGCATTGTTTCCATCAAAAGGAAATTGAAAGGGGGTACTATACTTTTTTTATCGATATTTATGCTACCGGTAGTTTAAAAGAGTTCGTTTTTATTCTCGGCAAACATATTTTTACGACCTTGAAATCCAAGGGGAGAAAGTTTGCGGAACATTTTTTCTCGGCGATCAGTTCTTTACGTCCTGCCTTCAAACTCGACCCGGTTAGCGGTCAACCTGTTTTTGATATCGGAATAGGTGAGATCCGGCAACCTCTGTTGTCATTGGAAGAAATTTTCAGATACCTCGAAACGGCCGATAAACGTTGTATTGTGGCGATAGACGAGTTTCAGCAAATAGTCAGATACCCGGAAAAAAATGTAGAGGCTGTTTTGCGTACATACATACAGCAATGCAAGAACACGACTTTTGTGTTTTGCGGGAGTCAACACCATATGTTACAGAATATTTTTTTCTCGGCATCGAGGCCTTTCTACCAGAGTGCGTCGTATATGAATCTCAAGCCGATAGGGCTTGAACCTTATAGAAAATTCGTGCAGAATCATTTCAATAAAGCGGGAAAGAATATTTCGGACGAATGTATAACACGAGTCTATAATCTGTTGGACGGGCATACCTGGTATATGCAGGCGGTTTTTAACCGGTTGTATGAACAATTGGATCGCGGAGAGGAGATGACTGTTGACATTGCCGATTTCGTCTTGCATATGACGGTGGAATCGAACCGAACGGTTTACCAGAATATGGTTTCGATGTTGTCCGAACGGCAAAAAGAGATCTTGTTTGCCATTGCCAAGGAAGGAAAAGCTTCAGGGATCACTTCGGCAGAATTTATAAGGAAGCATGGCCTATACTCTCCCAGTTCGGTACAATCGTCGGTGAAACAGTTATTAGAAAAAGAGTTTATAACTAAAGAGGAGAATAGCTACCAGATTTATGACCGCTTTTTCGGTCTTTGGCTTGCCAAAACATACGGAACCGGTTATACTCTTTAGTAGCACTCGGGGACGGGGTAAAAGTGCTATTGTTAGTCTATCGAACCGATCCGATTCCTGCGGGGTGATTATTAATGTTTTAATGTAGTAAAATGAACGATTTAATTGTAATTAGAGAATACGAGCTGACAGACAAGGAGGCTGTTATGAATTTAATCAGGTTAAATACGCCTGAATATTTTGCTCCGGCTGAGGAAGTTGATTTGTCCGATTACTTGGAGAACGATAGGGAACTTTATTATGTTCTGCTTTTTGATGGGAAAATTGTAGGGTGCGGAGGGATAAATTTTGCAAACGACGGGAAGATCGGGAAGCTAAGTTGGGATATATTTCACCCTGATTATCAGGGCAAATCATTGGGGATGCGATTGCTCAAATACAGAATGGATAAACTTAAATCAATTGACGGTATTCAAAAGATAACCGTTAGAACCTCACAAGTAGCCTATAAATTTTATGAGAAACAGGGTTTTGAACTGACTGAGATTAAAAAGGATTATTGGGCGAAAGGTTTTGATATGTATCGGATGGAATATAAAGACCCGGATCAATGAGATAGCACTTAGGGACGGGGTAAAAGTGCTAAGAATTATTGAAAACAATCTACGGGACCGGGTTTGCGGGTTATTTTTCGATATAGTAAAAATGAAGAATAGTGAATATGGACGTAAAGCCGGTAATATAAAAACAAGAGGGAGATGTGTCTGCTCTGGAGTTTTTTAAGCCATTCATGTTTATCTGTTTGTGCTTAATGACTGTAACACTTATAAGTGCAACAGTGTGTAGGCCTCCCGGACCTCCCGGAAAACCCGAGATTGTTGACGTTGGGAAAGATTGGTGTACAATTGAATATACTGCACCGAATGCTGACGGCGGTTGTGCTATAACGGGTTATCGCATTGGTTATAGATATGAAGGAGGATTATGGAATGTGGCGCCTTCTAAGGCAACATCGCTCAGAGTAAAGCTTAGTCCTCTTAAAAAAGGTGAGAAGGTTCAATTTCGTGTTAGTGCCATAAATGCTGAAGGAGAAGGTGAGCCATCCAAACCGAGTGAAATGGTCTTACTCCAATAGGTAATACTATTTCAAAAAGTATCATTTATAAAAAGCCAACTAATTCATTGTTGGCTTTTTATAATATTCTTTCCGACCTACTTTACTTTTACCCATTTTACCGCATCCGCCACGACCAACTGGGTATACTTTTCACCACTAATTGAAACTACTTCCCGGGTATACTCTTCATCATCATCAATTGGAGGACTCCCCCGGTCATCCAAAACAACGCGGGATTCCCCCGCCGGTAAAACAAACGTACCCAGAGATACCCAATCGGCATCTCCCTTTGCCACCTCCCGCACGACTTTTTCACTTCCTCCGGGGGTATCGACGGTATAATAATTCTTCATTCCCGGGTATTTCGATTCATAGGTATAAAGCGCGTCTCCGTCTCTAACATCAGGCAGGTAAACAAAAATCTCGTACCTGCCCGCTTCCGGAAGATTCGCTATCCATTCCGCCCTAAAACTTCCGTTCCCGGCAACTTTGGTAAAGGCGCTATGGACCTCTTCCCCGTAAAATTCAACTTCTATGCATGGCTTTCCCCACGTGTGCTTCTTAGCATTAATGCCATAATTATAATCTTTCATATTGTCTTCTGCCAACTGTTCCGCCAGTCGTTTCAACCTGTTTCCCGAAGAATCGATCAAATGAAAACCCTTGTCCTCGTTATCGACGATAATTTCACCGGGAGGATAAAACTGGTTCTTGTCAAGCGGAACGACACGCTCAGCGGGAATCTCTCCCTTCCATAACGAGGTGCCATAGAATCCAATACGTTCGGGGACGCGTCTCGAAAAATTGGTGGACAAGAAAAAAGAGTATCCATTAACCTCGTGGGCCACGATCCGCTTGTATTCTCCCGGCTTGACCGGGAAGCTCCGCCAATCGCCAATAATCCACTTCCCGTAATCATCAGAAAAAGCTTCAATTACCGAAACGACCCCGTCTACCTCTCCGGTATTGCCCACCTTAAAATCGACCGCTTGCACCTCCCCCGTTTGCCGGTATGTCAAGCCCTTTATCACCAACCGCGGCACCTCTCGCGTCGTGTACCAATCATCCACGAATGGCCTGATGTCCCGCCCGAAACGCTCGCGGAACCCCTCCATGAACAAATCAAAATCCACTTCCCGGAAACGGGCACGCTCGTAGAATTCCCGTGTGTAAGCGCACAACGAATTCCAAGTGGTAATCGTCGTCAGATAAGCCAGCAATTGCGAAACTTTCATGCTAATCAATTTATCGTATCCCCGCGAATACCCTCTCCGGATTAGTCCCCCCAATCCTCCTTTCGTGATACTATCCAGCATCGACGGGAATAAATTAAACTTATCAAGTGTCGGGTTTGCCATTTTACCGAACAACAGATCTATCCCCGCGTACCTGTCGGAAGCAACGCTCCAGTGGAAATCAGAGAAAAGCCGCTCTGCGTGTATATCGTCAAGGAAAAAAGGAAAATCATTGAGTAATAGGTATTCCTGTTTATTCATATCTCTTAATCTGTCAACGGAAGGGGCTCCAGGTTTATAAGATTCTTCCAACATCCGTTCCCCGAAAAACGCCATTTCCGGCTGGATGTTATTATGGAATGAATACTGGTAAAGAAAAGAGGAAGGAGCCTCCACTAATTTAAGAAACCTGAACGGGTACGGGTTAGGCATGCTTCCCTCTATGCGATTGCGGCACTTGTTCACCAACTCCTTCCGGTACTCCTTCGCGTTCGGGTATTTTGCGATTTCATCCATCCAACCGTCAAACGGCTTCAAGTAAAAATCATTGCCCGGGTACGTGTAGAACTCCACCGTGATAGAGTCCGCCGTCACCGACCGTTTCACGTAATCACCCATGCAAAGCGACAGGCCGGTCAACGACTGCAAATTACGGAATCTCACCTCGTCCTCTACTTCCTCCGGGATGCCCTGCGACAAGACTACCTGCCTGCCGGGATTCTTCACGCGCAGCGTGTAATCCGTGAAATTCGTTTCTCGTGACGGCTGCAACGCTACCGGGGCTACTGCCGCCGGGTACCACAACACCTCCGGGATGAGTAGCGTGTAATCCCCCGACACGAACGCGGAACGTTTCCCGTAGCGCTCCACCTTTATCAACGGCCGCTCGGGTGCAAAATAATCCTCTTCATCGATGTCCACCTGGTAAATATCCTCGTCGATACATCCGCCGTACTCTATCTCCAGCACCACGCTATCCCCGGGAGCCAGCGATCGTTCGACCACCACCACCTGTCGGTCTCGCCGAAAGGGCACCTCCTGTTCCCCCGACTTCAACCTGCCGATTTCCAACCCGGGATTCAAGAACAAGATCAACTGCTCCATCCTCTCTGCTTTCCGGTTCACCACCGTCATCCGGCTCGTGGCAGAAAAAGTCTCTCCTTTCGGCTTGTACGTGATATCATGTGTCGCGATTCGCATTTTGGGATACGCCTCGTAACGGGAGAAAGTCTCCCGGTACGCTTCCCGGTTCTCCCGGCGGGTCTGGAACTTATCGATATAAACGTATCCCGCCCCCACGGCTGACATCAGCAACAAACAACCTGCCGCGTGGTAAAACACTTTTCGTCCCGGCATATCGGACAACCGCCTCGTGAAAGGAACTGTCACGCACAACAATCCCAGCCCCAGCAACAAGAACATTCCCCGTTGCAACAGGCACACGTCGGAATGCATAAACCCCACGATCGAGGAAAAAGATTCCGGCAACAGGCTTCCCCGGAAATCCAGTATCCCGTGAAGTGGTTTTGTCAGGTAAGCATACGACACGCAAAGGAACACGGTCAGCACGAGCCAACTCAAGAATGGATGTCGCAGAATCCTATTCGCCAGCAACGCCAGCCCCGTCACGAAGACGAATGTCGGCAATACGTCTTTCAACAAGAAGGACAAGTACACCCACGGGTTCACCGGCGAATCTGGAATCATCAAATGAATGAACAGGCAAAATGCCATGAAAACGACATCTGCGATCAAAAAAGGGAGTGCCATACCCGCTAATTCCGCCCAAAAAAATTGGCTGTTGCTTAACGGCTTCACTGAAAGTATTTCCCGGCTTTCCGCTTTCTTCCTTTTTCTCTGCATATCACAAGTTAGGAGTACCACGACCAAAGACTGGAACAAGTTCAGGAAATAAACCCCTCTCGCCGGGAGAGAGGATGCGAACGCTATATTTCTCCATATTTCCCGCCGAATGTCCCACGGGACGAGAAGCGCCAAAATGTAGCCCAATACTCCTGCGATAAAAAGGCGGAACAACCAGTTCCTCTTTACCAGCTTACTCTCGTAAGTCACAACGGTTTGCCATGCTTTCATATTCATTATTTTTATATATTTACATTCTTATCCAGAATGTCGTTTCTTGTTATAAAGATAGAACTATATTGGCATATCTGCAATTTATTTTAGTATCTTTTTAAGAAAATACATTAAAGCATTTATTGTATCCATCCGTGACGACTTGAAAAATATCGCCCGGGTTGATCACTTTTCGGGACACTATCTTACCTTCTTTAGGATATTAAAACAAGATGGAGTATCTACTGTATAAGAAAAATTTAATTTGAATCGTATGCAAACACCAAAAAATAAGAGGTTATGATTTGTTCATAACCTCTTTATTTTCATTTGGTGACCTCGGTGGGACTCGAACCCACGGCCCATTGATTAAGAGTCAATTGCTCTTTAAAGCCTCAAAAGCTGTCGCTTTTGACGCAACCAGCTGAGCTACGAAGTCTTACAGAAAATGAACTCACTTCTTTTTGGTGTTAGCGAAGTGTTGGTTTAAACATAGTTTAAACAGATGCTCTTGCCATGTTGATTAATACTATTAATAAACTCTCTCTTATTGAATCTCAAATATAAGTAATAAACAACTTATATACAAGCAACTTACCACTAAATTATGGTAGTTGGGATATGATTTTTATACACATTCTTTCTGTTATTAATTGGTTACATATTAAATTACAACTTAATTCATATCTCTAATTAAAATATGTAAGTTGGTGAATAATATTTCTATTGGGTATATATGACTAAATCTGCTACAATTTTCCACCAAATAAAAAAGCAATAGAAATGAATCCATTGCCACTATATTTTATCTATGATGATATTTTATTCTAGTTCACGTTTGTATCGTTCAACCTTCTCCCTTAATGGTAGTAGTTCTGTTTGAATGGTAGCCCACACCATTTCATCACTGATTTGATAATAACCATGTACTAAAACATGACGCATTCCAATTATAACTTTCCATTCAACTTCTGGATGCTTTTCTTTAAATTCATTTGTCAGTAAATATGCTGCCTCTCCAATTATCTCTAAATTCTTGATAATGGCAAAACGAAGTATCTTATTTCCCTTGTACTCGTCAAAACTGATACCTTCAGTAAACTCGAACAAGTTATCAATAGCCTCTATTATATGGGATAAGCGGTTAATATCTTTAGGCTTCTCTCTCATAGATCAATATTTTATCTTGTTCTGCTGATTCTTTGGCGAAATCTTTCAACTGTCCTTCTTCCACTAAATCAACTTTCTTGTGCAAAAGAGATTGTAAAGCGTTCACGATACCGATATACTTGAAAAGAGTAACATTCGCATTTTTATCAAAGCGTACAAGTATATCAATATCACTCTCCCTTGATTCTTCTCCACGTGAATAAGAACCAAACACCCATGCTTTCTCAACTGGTTGTAGCGTGAAAAACTCTCTTAGTTTATTGATAATAGCTTGTTTCATATACTCTCTTTTTGCAAAAATAGTGAATGTTGATGAGAAAACCATGATGTTACGAGCAACTAATGGTTAAATATTTAAGTAGGTGACTTTTCTCCTGAATTGGCATATAATACCTAAAATGAAAGAAATTACTCACTAACTAAAATTCTGTTATGAGGAATATCTAAAATGCAATATTCTTTACCTTCAAAGCTGTCAACATAACAATAAATCAATATGTTGTTACATATATAAATATTTGACATTCTGGTATATTTACTTTGTCGTACCCAATTCAATAAGTACTTTTGCATATGTAAATGATTGGTCTGATGTTCTTGTCTGAACTAGATACTCTTTTGTTTGTTAGAAAAATTTATTCCTATGAAATTACGTAAGAAAGGAAAAACCTCCAATTCAGAATGGTTTGGTGTAGAACACTATCGAATTTTCCACGAAATGGATTTATTCAGGTATGTAAACATGGAGAGATTGAAAATGTTATATCCTGATATTTTTGGAAATCCCAAACCAAAGCTTGTCAAGAAAAGACAGCACAAATAAGCCAGTACCTCAAAAGTGCTGGCTTTTTGTTTGTATATAAAAAGGGATGACAAACCAAAGTCTATCATCCCTTCACACCATACCTAGCACACGCTAACTATTTTTTGATAATTTCAACCTATGATCCTTATTCTCGTGCAAGATTAAGCATGTAGGACTTAGCTTAAGGTTTTATTGTTTAAATTCGACTTCATCAACAATTAATTCTTGATTGCCGAATGAGTAGAAACCAAAACCACTATAAGAGAGAGGCATGTAGCGAATCTTTAAAATTGAAATGCCATCAACTTTAAATGTTAAAGTCTCTCCATCAGATATTAACACCCATTCCATGTCTGTTTTTCTTTTGCCTTTCCACTTCACTCCTTGTGAAACAGAACCAACTTCTTTACCATCAACGTAACGTACAAATTTCACAAAGTCATCATTGAAAGTAAATGCATAATAATTCCCATTGTCTTTATAATTAAAAACAATACCTACTAAACGATCCACCGCTAATTGTTTAACATTCACTTTTGCTCGGATTTCAAAAGGTTTGAGCACGTTTAATGGTGCATAGCAATGTGTTTCAAATACCGTATATTCACCAACAACGACTCCCGTTAATAAAGATAAGCCTTTCTTCACCCCTTTCGATTTGATTGTCATAACACCTTTATCAATGATTGCCGTGCCAATCTCATTCTTGTATCCACATTCTGTCCATTCCAATGAATTGGAATCAAAAGTTTCCTTATACGATTGAGCGTTCGTTACAGAAAGCATCGTGATAAACACACAAATTGATAAAATAATTTTTTTCATAATAAAGATAATTAAATTAATAAAATGGTTATAAACTATAAGCTTTGCCCAAACGAGTTTGCAATTCTTGCAACATTGGTTCAAATTCTTTGACTATCCGATCAATATTTGTAAACTCTCCGTGCCTTGCAGCCATTGCTCCCGCAACTTCAGAAGAAACTTTAATTTGAAAAGCAATTTTATCTGGATTTGAAATATCTCTCACGGTGACACGTGTGCGGATTTGTTTGTTAGAAAGTTGAAATGCCTTATAATGCCAAGGAGTTTGGAGATATCCGCCATGAACATCAGTCGTGGCAATCTCTTCAAAGTAATTTAATAAAATCTGATGCAATAATTTCCATGCTTTCGACACATCAATCTTTCCATTAGCATTTTTCACATATAGGGTAGAATCAATATCGATCGTCATAAATTTATTAACCAACCCTGAAGCTGCGGTTGTTCTATAAAAACCATCCTCCTGCATGGTAAAGGATAAGGCGTTACGAATATCTGAACCATAAAATTTGGTTTCTATGGGATTATACCCTTCACATTCGATTCGAATTGCGACCATTTCTTGCTTCTTGGGGCGTTGAAATTTTGCAAAACCATAATTGATGAATTGATTATTAACGAAAATTGATGCCTCTTTGGGTGCAACCGTAATTGCAACCATTTTCTTTTTAGGGCCAGCCACAAGTTGACTTGCTAGTAATAGCAACATAAATACAAGTAATTGTTTCATGATATTTGATTTTAATGTGTTGATATTGTATTGGGTGAAGAAGAGTATTTTTTATATTCTTCTAAATAAATATTGATTTCAGATTTTCTTTGGTTTATATAAAATCTACGACTTGTATATATTATACCACCTTCTCCACATGATACCATAATATATTTTTGATTTCGAGGCATTTTATAATAGACAATACCCTGTCCAACAAGCTGTTCATTAATATAAATATTTGCATTTTGTGGTTCACAATACACAATTACTTGTTTCGTTGCACACGATGATAACAAGAATCCTATAAATAGAAGCAAGTAGTTACGCAACAGTTTATTCATTTCTGATGTTGTAATTAATCTTTACTTCCAACCACCCAAGAAGTAATTAATATAAATAAGAAAGCGTGGTAGTTGTTAGCTTATCTTACGAAAGGTACGACCAAGTAACCCATGCAGAAATAAACAGCAACCCCACGCTAAACCATGTATATAGTAGGTATATATACGGCAAGCATGAGCGTTTGTATCGTTTATCCCTCTGCATAAAAATTGGTCGTTTTTTCGTAAAGGATGAAACTAAACGCTTCCATTAATTCAATATGTCCGCCATCCAGTAAACCGAATGACACCACAAAAGTAAATAAATTTCAGCATCTAACAAACGCAATTTAGGGTTGCTGTGTGGCAAAATTAGGCTAATCAGTGGAATAAAAAGAATTTATTCCCAACGGTTTTCATTCAATAAACCATTTATAGGTGTTATCTCCATGTAACGCCCTATCTATTCCTTCCGTTAATTGCGTGGCATTTAATGACCTATCGAGGAAATTATCTATGTAAGAAGATTTATTCGCACCTGTAAGCATGTTATAGAATTTCCACAAATTTATTTCATTCTCTCCATGCTCCCTCTTGAAATTGTCATCGTTGTAATATGCCTTCGCCACCATGTTAATCTGGCTATCCGTCAACTCCATGCATGGTAAATGTTTCTTCTCTCTGGCAGGTAAACATTGATACAACCTACTTTTACCCAAGAATTGTGCGAATTGATGTTCAGTGAGGTAAGAACCCGTGAAACTCTTCATCAACCTTAAATGTTTATCCGCATCATATTGTTGGAATAACTTCATCGCACCTCTAAATAAATCATGGTAACTCATCGCTCTTAAATCAGTCTGGAAACCATCCGTGAAAGTACACAGGTTACAACATACCTTGTTCTTGAATCCAATCGC
Source organism: Gabonibacter massiliensis (assembly GCA_001487125.1). GTDB lineage: Bacteria > Bacteroidota > Bacteroidia > Bacteroidales > Marinifilaceae > Gabonibacter > Gabonibacter massiliensis. The sequence continues at coordinate 1,925,867 of LN913013.1, read as the reverse complement.
TACACTGAACCTTTCTGATGTCTTCTTTGAATAGAGGTTCTCCCTGTTATACGCCCTAACACCAGTAATACATAGATTAACCCTGTTACCGTTTATAGATTCATAAATAGTGGGTATTTCAAAAGCGAACGCCATTCTTTCATAATAGATAGTCTTGTCACTTTCCAGTAATTCAGATACTGGTTTATGTATGGCTTCTGGAATCCTACCTTTTATAACATGGCTAACCATTATATCAGGTTCATCTATACTTTCCCCTCTAAACAATTCACTCGCCACCTTGTGCACCGTTTCAATAAATGCTGGATGAGATATTGTCATCTCGTTATCCTTGCTGAACACTGGCACGATACAATCATTCTTTAAATGTAGCATATCTACTGGTGAAGTGTTAGCCTCTATGAAATGTTTTCTCCTTTTATCTTTTTTAATTGGTTCATTTACCACTTCATAAGCAGTGTAGGTGGGTTCTTCTTGCTTGACGTTATTACTGCCAAATAAAACTGGCAACAATCCTTCATTCTGGCTTGGAATTAATATTGACGTGTTCATAATCTAGTCTATTTAACGGTGGTGGAAATATTTGAAATTTCAGTTTATATATACAATTCATAAATTCTCCACCAACCTTGATTTATAAAGTTCATTATCACTTTTACTTGTTTTATTTATTCTCTAGCGTTATGCCAGTTAAAAAATAACAATGGAAATATATTTATTGTTTACGTTCTATTGGTGGTGAGGATTATTGCTTTTATTGGCTATATATACCAATCCAGACAAAAATTCACCAACCTAAATTTTCATATCTTACCGTTAGCTGAATAACTGTAATACCCCTCTTCATAATAGAGAACGTAATCCAGTAACTCTACATCTATGTATGAAAGTGCAATCTTTACCTGTTGTACCAGTTCATCATCCTGTTTAGTTGGCTTTATATCACCAGAAGGTTGATTTATACAAACTATTAAACTCTTACAATTAGAGAGTGCCGCCAGTTGTACTATAAATCTAATATCAGTGATGTTGTAAGATAACGCACCTTCACTTACAGTAGATATTCCCAACACTTGATTCCTCCCATTTAACAGGATAACTCTAGTTGAGATATGGTGCTCTATGGTATCTTTAAACGGGGAAACCAGTAACTCGTGAACGTCTTTAGCGGTTACTATTTTATACCTTTTAGAAGGTTTAATATTATTCCTGTACACCAGTTCTACTACTGGTACTTTCATTAATTCTTCATTCATGATATTGTTTTACTTGATTTTTAATTTGAATACGTTAATGGTAATGAAATTTAGAGAGTTGTAAGTTTATCAGGTTTGGCAATGGAGAGGAAAGATTCTTGTTTATACTGCCTGTTTAGAAAGTCAATGTTCTCTTCACTTTGGTATAACAATATCTTCCCCCTATCCACTGCGCTCCCTGTCCCTGTTCCTTCTCCACTAAAGGATTATTTTAGTAGAATAATGCTTTTACAAAAAAAGTAGAGATTACTCTCTACTCTTCATCAAACAGTATGGCGAATTTCCATACCGTTAGCGTGTACTCGTTCCCGTTGTAACTGGCAGGCGTTTCCATGCTACCACAGCAAATAATAGTTTGCCCGTCTAGGATAGAAAACAAATCCTCGTAACTGGTATTTACTGCCAGAGGGTAAATGTATTGTAGCCTGTCTTTATACTGTTCCTCTATAACAGGGTCACACGGGACATCATCGGGTGTTATCCCTGTTTGCTTGGAACCTTTCACCATGTTACGGATTCTAATATCTACCCTTTCATCCCCTTTCATGCAGGAGAGGGAAATACTTGTTGGGTCTTCACCCTTGAATCCAATAACTTTTAGAATATCACCCACTTTTGGAGGTGCTGGTAACGTGACCAGTTTGCCAGCCAGTTTAGATTTACTAATGTCTGAAAAACATTTGGGCATCATAACCTTGTTCACTTCAAAATCTTTTTTTAACATGATAGTTTGCTTTTAATTAATTGATTTTTTTCCAGAGATGGGTGGGGGATGTAAATGGTACACTACTCTAGCGTGGAATACTCTATTATATATAATGCCAACCTGAAATTAAAGGGAGGGGGTGTTTTATAGAGGGTAGGTATATATATGGTTGTGATATTCTTCTGGGGTGTAAGGTAGTAATATAGATTGAATAGAAATTATATTAAATTTCTTATATTTGTAATGTAATTAAATTTCAAGTTATATGATTATATCATTTAATTTAGAGCAAATGTTTGTAGAAGAAACAACATTTAAGGCAGAGAAAATAGAGGGTGGTAACAATATAAATTGTTATGATCCCGTGATACTGGACATCGCAAACCAATTATTTATGAATCGTATTGATGACTATTATTTAAAACAAATAATAATAGAATGGGAGCCAGTGCTACGAACTACAACAAAAGACAGAGAAGAACTAGCTAAAATTTGTATAAGTAATTATTTTATTTCAAGCCAAGGTCCCTGTCAAGAATTATCTGATAAGAATTTGAATGATATTACGAATATTTGCAGGTTGTTGTTTAATAATCGTGATATTGTAGAGCAAAAGCAAACAGAAATTTATAATACAGCGATTAATATATATTTTTCTATAAATCCACATATTGATATAGATATTAATTTTGAATCTGTTATATCTATATCTGTACTGTTTTACTTCTTGGCAAGAAGATATTTTTCAACTTCATCAAGTAAGCGTAAAAGACATTCTAAACGTTATTATAGTTAAAATTAACGATAAAGGCTTGCCCTTTTATAATATAGTACAAACAGAAGAAAGCAGGATTCAGATTAAATATTTATATCTGGATTCTGTTTTTCTATTCACGTAAAATTATGAAGTTGCTTCTTAGAAATACAGTACTGTTTTTTCCACCTCTTTTTCTTGGCTAGAAGCCCTCTCTTTATAACATTTAGTATTTATCAATGAAGTAAGGAAATATTGTAAACTATGTATTTGAGGTGGCAGGTTAGGGCATAATTTAGGTAGGTTATATTTCAATGAATAATAGTTATAATGCTTTTGGGCATTTTTATTTCTATTCTTAATGGCAGCTTCCAGTTCCTCTTCTGGTTGATCGTACCTGTGAATACATAACACTTCCATTAGCTTGAAATCGTATGGAGGTGGGATAACATTCTTCTCTATACAATAGTTATATATAATGTCATACTTCTCTCTGGCTAACTTATCAAAAGTTCTCAGTCCAAAATTACTTTTAGAATGTGGAGTATCCAGTATGATGTTGTTATCCGTGATTAGGAAGAAATTATTAACTTCCACCAATTTATGATACTTTATTGCCAAATCTATATATTTCTTTACGGTTTTTGGAGATAAGTTTAATCGCCTAGATATTTCTGTTTTGTTATAGCAAGTGATATTGGTATTATTGATACATAAACATTTAAGTAGCACTAGGAAGGCTTTCAATTCATCAGGAATATCTTCCAGTAATAAATCTTTCTTGAACCTGACCCAGTTACTTTTTGGAATGTCTACATGATATGTAACGGGTGTGGTTAACTGTCCTTCATTATTCCTGTAATTATACTCTTTATGCAGGAAACCTAAAGCTTCAAATTTGGCAGTGTACTTGGAAATGGTATCGACATCTTTAATGCCAGTAACCTCACGAAGTGTTTCCCTCTGTACATGGGATTCACCTGTTTCATAATCTGATTTAAAAAGTAACCATGTAAATGTATAAGTTTCATCTAGGTTCAGTTTACCTGCAATATCTCTCGTTATGATTCTATAATCCTTCTTTTCTCCTTCATTCGCCATTATTAATTCCAGTTTGAAACAACCATCTAAAAATGATCTATGGATTCTCTGGTTCTGCTTTTATCTCGTGGGATAGGCTGGCAAGCCTGTAACACCAATACTAGTTATTAGTTTACTAGTTAATAGTATGTACCCTGTCAATTCCCCAAAAGCATACCCCGTCAAATCCCTAATTTTTAAATATCGATCTTTATGGTTGGATAATCTCTTTATTTCAAGTTGGAATCTCTGGTTACATGAAATACAGTTATATCATGTAGCTTTATAGATTAATCTTTACAAGGTGGTAGTATCTGGATTCTAGTATTCTCATCTGGGACGTAGTATATCTTCCTTACTTTATCTACCTGTTTTTTAATCTTTTTCAGCCCTTTAAACTTTATCCAGAATCCTATGGATACCTTGTTATCAGGGACGCCAGATTGTATGGCTAATCGCCTTAATCGCTCGTAAGTGTACATGATTTAATAGTTTGATTAGTTAGTATGGTGTATCTAGTTTAGTGCCATTTGAAGACCAAAAATTACTCCTTACAGGTGGACTTGCAAGGAGTAACAGGAATCTTTTATATAGTTGTTTCAAATGGTATGCTTTGATTATTAAGATGGTACAAAGATAATATATACAATTTTCACAGACAAACTCAACATAGACATTCTAGAAAGATAGAGTTAGGAAATGACTCAAACTATCTATTCTATAATAAACCTGACTGGATACTACCTACTCGTTCTTAAAAAAGCAATAAATTAAAATCCAACAATGCCATACTAGCAATCATAAACATATCCCATATCTAAACATATCTCGTTCTCCTGCATATGTATCGTGTGCATGTATAGTGGAAAAAGATGTTGAATAAGGAACACCTTTCAGTAACTTTTGACAAGGCGTATTAGACGTTTCACAAATCGCATACACTTTATCCAGTCCATTCACTCTAGCCCAATCCAATACACAACTTAATACATGCCCCATGTATCCTCTATTTTGATATTCCTTTTTTATCCCAAATTCAACATACCAATTATATGGATCGGAAGGATTGGTACAATACATTCGAATAAATCCAATGGCATAAAGATCGTGCTTGATAACCCATTCTAATCCTAAACGACGTCCATACGCCACGTTCATTGAAGCAATATGTCCTTTTATCTGTGTTTCTGTTCTTATTGGTACCTCGGTTGTTCCCCAAAATGATTTTCTAAAACTATCATCTTTAAGCATATCTAGATAAGCACTAGCGTCATTGGGAGAACATAAATCTAGGCTTAAGAAATTAATGGGCAATTTAGGAAACGAAACATGCTTATTGTACATCTCCAAGTTTTTGTATTTGTTGTGAGAAATAATCCATTCTCTATTCCAAGGAAATGTTAGCCCCCTAAGAGGGGCGTTATTTAATTCTGCGTTTATTTGAGCTAAATGTGGAGTTATCGCACGCACAGAATTTAATGTTTCGTCATAATATAACATTAAATAATTCTTTTGCTTGGCATATTCGTAAGCACATTCGTTGTCGCAGAACCATGTTTTAACATTAAGTGTTAGATCCTCTTGTGCAACAGAGTACATGTATATATTACCATATGGCTTTGTTTGATTAAATGTCGCAAATGGGAAAGGATATAACTGTTGGTAAGGCAGATAACTTCTAAATGATGTATCAGAAGTTATTACTTTGTGTCCCCTAACTCGAAGTAATATATAACAATTATGCCGCCCTGTATTTTCAAGTGGGGTGAAGCAATTATCACATGTAACTTGTTTGAACCACATACAATCTGTTTTAAATATCACTATATACTTGTGTGTTCAAAGATAAGAAAATAATAATACACATTTTTTATCTAGGGGCTATAAAACTATTTTTACCTGAAAAATGTGCATCCTATATTTTAGATTTAACAATGTATAAGGCTCTCTTCCTGTTACTGGCTTTCCCGATCCATATTTCCTCGGTATCAAAGAACTCGTCAAGGGTTCGTGCGGTTACTCTTTTTAAAGGGGCTATACCTAGTTTCTGGTATATAGAGATGATCGTTTCCTTTATTTCATCTAGCTTGTACTTGCCACCAGCTATAAAGGTATTCTTTATCAATTCTATAAATGCCGTGCTAGTGGTATTTTTCCTGTATCTTGCCAGAATTATAGCCTCTTTTATTTTCTGATTGGAATACCCTAGTTCTTCTATCGTTTCCTTGCCGAGTAATTCAAACGCTTCTACTATAAATGGATCGGTCTGAAACAACTGATCCTTCCATTGCCTCTTTGATTCGGAATCCATGTCCTTGATTAATTCCAGCAGTTCTACCATAACCTTCTTCTTTTCCTTGATGGTTTTAGACTTGCTGGCAACAACTAACTTTTCCAGCTTCTCGCTTGCCTTGTGGTAACCTCCCCTGATGTAATTTATCTTGTAATCATTATTCTGGTTGTAGCCATCCAGTAGTCTGTCAACGCTATTATAAAATGATGTCACTATACCTTCATCAATATAATTATCTATTAACTGCCAATCCTTTTGATCGTTCCTGCCTAGAAACTTTTTATAAGGATGTGACTTCAAGGTTTCCATGTACACTATTCTAGCATTCCTATTAGAGGCATGATCGTATTGTAGCTGGAGATAATCATGTACCTGTTCCATGATAGAGATTTGTTCTTTTAAATCGGTAATAGACTGTACTGGCAAGTTCTGGTTAAAGTTGGTGACGTGATACACGTCTGCCACTCCATTCCTGAATCTCCCGATTATTTGCCAGATGTCTGTTCTGGGGTCGAGCATGGTATGGGTGGCATGGTACAAATCTGTTACCATTACAACCGTGGGACGTTCTTGCATCTCTATATCGAGGGCGCAATAGAACCTGCTGGTAAAGAAATTGTATTTCTTCATACTTTCCTCTTTCCAGTCCTCATGGGCGTTCATGAATCCTTTAACGTTTAATCTCTCCACGCTTTTAGGGGCACAGAAGACGGTTGATTCTTCCTTTATTTGCAGGGTGTTCATTATAGAGTCTATGATGTCAGTGCTGTTTATAAAGAAACATATCTTACCTTCCCGCTGGATTACTTCCTTTAATGTTTCCAGAATATTATTGGTGGGATAAAGGTTGATAGTCTTTTGGATGTTGTAAGCTGGTACAACCTCCATGGTTTTAAACGTGTTGAATCTAGGGTCACTAAATTTTACTGGTGTAGCGGATACCAGAGCCTTACTTTTAAACTGGAAAAAGTCATCGAAAGGCAGGGTTATATCCTCCCTGTAATCCACGTCCTTCACCACCTTGTGACACTCGTCAAACAACAGGAAACATTCCTCCTTCATGTCTATATCCAGAACGCTAAAGGCTTCCTTGACCTTTTGAAAACTCTCTGGGGTGGATAGAATCTTGAATCGCCTATTCTCCTTGATACTCTGGTGAAGGTAATTGATAACCTGTTCCCTGTAAACTCCTTCATGAACTCCAAGCAGGTTATCTTCTCCATGCTCTGGCTTAGAATATTTGCCTTTTATCACAGGAACGTTAGGCTCTATTATTATGGAGTGGCGGTCTGCCTTGATCTCGCCATAAGTTGCCCCGCAACCAGTGATCTTTTTATCCAGTATCGTGTTGTCTGGAATGACGGGTAGCACATCTGACAGGTGTTGATCTTTGTTCATATAGACTTTCATCCCACGAGTAAATTTACAGGTTGATCGTTGGCTTTCAGGTATTGTAACAGTTCTGGCGTTCTCTTTAACTTGAAAAATATAGTTCCTCGCTCGCACGAGGCTAACGCCCTGACTTTACCCGTGTTCTCCCTTAATAGAGGGATGTATTGCATCTTCACTTTAGCTTGTACCAGTCTCATGAAGACAGGTAATTCCACGTCATCACGTGTGTCTACTTTACACGGGTTAATACCGAAATCCTCTATCTCTCCGTGTAGGAGGTAACCTAACAACCATTGCAGGCTGTCATTATTTAAATAGTAGGCAAAACATTTCACCCCAATCGTTTCAACGGTGGCAAATGGCAGTCCCCTGTAATCCGTGTTAAACGTGATCTCCAGCCTGCGATCATATAACATCAGGAATTTGAGTGTTTCATGATTCGAGGTGTTATCCTTTAAATGGATGGATGGTAAATGTAGTTTCATACCGCTTGTTTTAGTTTGACATGACAAAAGTGTGCGAACTCCAAGAGGTATGTAATAAAGAATGAACGGGGTTTTGAAGGGGATTCTTTAGATGCCTGATACAGAAGAAGAGGGACATTCATCCCTCTTGATCTTTTTATAATGGAAAAGGAAGTGATTTCCCTCTAGGATTCTTGTTCCTTGTTAAAGGTACGGGTTAAAACTAGTCCCCTGTCTATCAAAAATTGTTCCAGTTCTGGGGTGCGCTTGATACAGAATTTAATGACACCTCTCGTGTGCCAGATGTCCGCTTTCATGCAACGTTCCCCCCTGCTAGTGATGAAATCTTCTTTAAAAATGATCCTTGACTTGTTCTCCACTTCCAACTTGAACAAGGTAAAACCGAAATCTTCTCCTAGCTCTGCATCGTAATCCTCCTCGCCTGTTAATTCTGGCTTGTCGGGGAAACGAGCGTTTACAAGCAGGTAAACGTACTCCACTATTTCTTGATTGACATAAACATCAAAATAATACTTGCACCCGTTCTTCTCGACAGCAACCTTGAAAGCCCGCTTACCATTTATAGTAGTCGGCATTAATTCTGGTTTTACTCCATCGAAGTTTATAGCATCCAGCTTGTCGATACTATCTTGATTAAACACTTTGCCAGTCTTGCTCGCTGGAGTCTTTTGATCCAGCCCCAAGCTCGGGAGATTAATGGAATTTTTTAATGCTACCATGATTATGTATTTTAAATTAATGAAATAAATATCGTTCGAGAGAGGAGAGGGGAACATACCCCTCTCTTTAGTTTGCTACCTGAGATTATTAGCTTTTAAATAGTTTTCAACTTCCTCGTTCAGGGGCAGGTACAAGTCAATGACGAACTTGCCCCCGTTCTTGACTTTAAAGGGTACGCCAACAACCTCACCCTCCTTCACCTTGTCCTCCTCGGCGATCATCCGCACCCCTGCCTCGTTCAGTAACTTGAATACCTCGAAGCTAAGGTTTTCTTCTGTTTCTGCCTCCCAGCCAGCAATGTCAAAGCTAGTGATCTCTTTAGGCTCTTGCCCGAACCAGATCGAGATTAGGGCATCAAACAACTCCTGATTCAGAGGAAGTTTGAACTCTCTAAAGCTTCTCGTGTTAGGAATATAACTTCTAACGATAGCCATCCTCACGCCATTTCTGGTGTTGTAGAAGCGAAGGGTTAATAAACTTGCCACAACTACAGCCATTTTTAACTTCTCGTAAGCCGATTTTACTCTTTCTACATCATCTTTTTTTACATTTTGCGTCAAGGGCGCATTCATACTGATTTTTGTTACCATAAAAGTTGCCTTTTTAAAATTTGTAATATTAATTTCAATCGCTAACGAGGTGCGCACCGTTCATCTTTGATTGCTGGTACAAAACTACTGCCCTGTTACTGGCAAATCCATAAAGAATAAGGAGCGTTTGAAGTCCCATTCTTTAGAAGATCATTACCTGTCAGAACTCTCGTTTCGTGTTGCAACCTTACTTCAAATCGAGGTCTGTTTTAATCACTCTCTTTACCCGTTCGATTGCGGAAGCAAAGGTGGTGCAAAATAAGGGGGTGAGTTATAAAGAAATATAGCCAGTTCAAGGGGTATTCTTTAGCTGGCTATTAATCAGACATGTAAGTGGTAATACTACCAGAAATAAAGTTTGGAAGGATTGTTAGGGGAAGTTCTATAATTACCTTGTGAGGCTGGTATCCATTCTGGTTTGTAACCATGCTTGTCCAGATAAGCTATTTTAGAGTTTATGTAGTTCTCGTCGATTTGTTTATCTTCATCCTTTACCAGTCCTATCAATTCCATGTAATCGAGGATAAATTTATATATATCACTTTTTCTCTCCATGCCAGAACGGTTTACCAGTAAACGGTATATCCCTACCATCACGAGATTCTGTGCTGGGTTATCTGCCTTACGCCCTTTCTTCGGTGAATAGACTTCTTTTAATTCTTCTTCCGCTTCTTCAATAGAATTTACTCCCAAGTATACATGAAGGTAAGAATCTAGGAGATTGGTGAACCAGCTTTCCATGGCGTTGTTAATGGTGATCTTTTCTTGATTATTACTTAAAGTGATTGATTTATCTTTCTTCCTTTTATCCCTTTCAAGGAACAGGTAGAGTTGTAACATTTCAGGTCTTACTTGCTGGAAATAGGTATCCATGTTATACGTTTCTTCCAGTAATTCAGGGTCGAGGATAGGTTTGAACGCTTGATGCTTCTTGTAGATAATGACTAGCATCCAGAGAGTGTGAAATATGGCATCCCTGTTTTTATCTGGCAATTTACTAGTCAACTCCTCTATTTTCTTTTTCAATCCATCATCTTCAAAAAGGATTCCTTTTATGTTTTCTGTCATGTAAGCCAAGGTATCAACCACTTTTATCATCTTTTGCTCTCTGGGAGCGTAACGTTGCCAATCAAACGGGTTATCACTTGTTGCCAGTTCATCTAGCGTGTTAGGAACTTCTATCATGTATTTATCCTCTACCTTACCCATGAATCCCCACGTGGCTAGATACATTTTTTCTATTTCTGTATATAACATAGTTCTGTTATAGGCGAAATACTCTACTAGAAATGGTTCTACTTGTAGTAAGGTTGCAACTGGATAGATAATATTTGATATAATATTCATATTACATTAATTAAAGTATCTTATTGACATAAGAAAGTAATATCGGATTATCAATAATTTGTATTACATTTCAATTTTTTTAGGAAGAACATTTGAAATCTAATAATATCTGCATTCCTTTTAATAAAAAGTAATAATTTATGAATCACAATAGTGCAATAAGGTGAAATTGATTTATGAAATCCTATTTCTCACTATATCAATGTATTCTGCTGAAATTGAATTCAAATCTTCATAATTTAGAACAACTTTAATTTTGGATTTAAATAAATTATTTATATTCCTATTTAAATAGCGTTGTAAATCATATAATTCATCGAATAAATACTGATTCTTTACCCTCATCCATTTACATAAGAAATAGCAATTAGAACAATTTTCAAATTCTTGCTTAGTACTATCCTCATGAATTTCAATCTCAAGTTTTTGATTCGTTTTATCTAATTGACAACTCATATAAGAACATCGATTTATGGTATTTACATTTTGAAGCCTTTTCATATTTAAAGTCAACTCAACTATAAACTCTTCAACAACAGATCCATTTTGACAATATTTATTTACATTGCTAGGGTTATGATAATAATTAGATTTTATTTCACATTTATCTGTTACTAGATGGGAAATCCAATGAAATTTAGATTCTGATGGCATATACTTGATATTTTGTTTTAGTATATTGATACTAACTCTATCTTTTACCATATCCATCAAATCTGCAAGACGAAGTAATATCATCAAATATTTTAAATTGATTATATCACTTTTTGCTGTTGATTTTAAGCCATATATATCATAAGTATTATAACCATGAGATTCAGACACTTCTGCAATATATTTTTTCTCAGGACCAATTAAGATACTATCTATTTCTTTATTTTTTTTTATAATAAAATTAGCACTTAATTTTGCATGTTCTTCTCTAATTTTTGTTTCAAAAAAATTATTGACATCTTGATAATTATCAACTATAAATTTTTTTATCTCATCTCTATATTTAATATCCTGATAATTATCGATCTTCTTTAAGCGTTCTTTAAATATTGTATATATTTGCTCTGATTTCTTTTTATCTGGTATAAATTGATATATATCAGGATAAATAACCATCGATATGTCATGTAAATAGCATGCTGAAAATAAAATGAAGTAATCAGATTGTTTCAGAGTTAGAAAGTTTATTGCTCTCATTAACTTAGTTACCAACTTTATTAATTCTACTGAATGTTCTTCATTATGCAATGTATAGAAATACAAAAATTTCGAACCATTTTTCCATAAACTATTTACATATTTGTGAAGTAGGATCAGACGATCAATATCTTTAGGCTCTGCCACATGTTTTCTAAAAATAGGTAACACATCTAATAACGTAAGGTCTATTTTTTGATAACCATTGTTATCAATATCAGTTATAATGTGATGTATTTTTTCCTTAAAAGTTTCTAGATGAAATCTACTATTTCTTAACAGTACAAGTATCCTCAATTCAAAATATCTAATACTCTGACCATTTATTTTTATGATATTCCCTTCATCAGAAATAGGGACAGAAAATAAATGTGAAAATAGAGTATTTAAAAATCTTCTTTGATACGAAACTGAATATTTAAATACAAAATTATTATAGCTACCTTTTATATTTAAAATTTCGTTTACGGCATTAAGTGCATTACTTGAAACAATATACTTGTTTAGATAACTATCAATTTCAGTTTTTAAATAAGATGTGTTGATACTGCGATAATCAGGAAAATATATTTTTATTTTAGAAGAAAGACTCTTATACACATCATTAATCAGAGATAATTCTAATTTTAATCCATTTATGTATTTCTTGTAATACAAAGATTTAAGTTTTTCTCCAAACAATTTTCTTTCGAATGCAATTATGTTATTTGTTAGTTCTTTCTGTTTCTTTTTATTGGACTTTAAATTTTTAATCATCAATAGAGATTCAGCCCAAAAAATATCTTCTTCTACTAATTCCTTGCATTCATTAAGTATTTTGGGATCTTCATTCTTTAGAATATCACAATAACGAGTGTTATAATCTTTTTCTTCATTGTCATCCATACCATCGTAAAGATTATCTCCTTTACTCTCATGTAATTTTAGCAACAATAATCTAAAAGAATAAAACTTTTTATAGCGTATTAATAATTTAATCCTATTCTTATATTTAGTTGCAGATTCATTTTCATGCTTTTTCAAACGAATTATTTCTTGATTAATTTCATTCAGTAGGGCTTCAACTTTTTCTTTCAAAGTATAATCATCAGAATCGTCAATACTAGAAAAAAGATCGTGAGATATAACAGATGCTTGTTTAGCTATAAAAAATATGCCTCCCCACTCATCATCCTTTGTTGTAATATCTTCACATGTAGATTTTTCTTCTTCATGAATACGAATGAGATAGTTTAAATAACTATTAAATTTTTGACATGCTATATACGGTGTTTCTTTATCTTTCTTACAATACTCCTCTAAATATTTATTTATATTATTTATACATATTCTAAATGTTTGAGGATTAGAAAAATCAGTATTAGAAAAGATCGTCGAATCATCAACATAATAAAAAAATTCTCCTTCAATTTCTCTTTTTATAAAAGAATCTACCTGAATCATGCATAAGTTTCCAAAAAAATAAGATTGAGGTAGTCCTTGAGGTATACCTAATGTATAGAAATCAGCATTTCCAATGAATTCGTCATATTTTTCTTCGTTTACGACTTTACCATAATACTCATAATAATCTTCAGGATCTATGCTTAATTTGAAATATAAGAGTTTAAATAGAACCTGATCTAAACAATCTAGTTCACTTTCAGGATATAAATGTGCAAATGAATTTTTAATTAACTTATAAATAATATTAGGGTTTATTGACGGGAAAAAATTTTGTATATCTAAAGTTATTTCATATTTATATCGTTTATTTTCTTTATAATTATGAAATCCTTCTATTACATCCTGAGTATATTCTTTATATTTTTTTATCCAAGGGATAAAAAGATTATCAATATCCGTACTGGGAATATTGCCATAAAAATAGGATGGTAGCATATTACTGATTTCGGACAGTTGTCGTCCTTTTTCAGGAGAATCTTCAAACATCAGTATATTTAGCATACAAACGATACAAATTTGACTTATCAAATCAGCCGAATGAATTGGACGAGATTTTGCGACAAATTCTCCTTGGTCATTCCGATCAATTTTTTTGAACTTAAAATAGACTGAAACATTAAAAAGAGAATCTTTGTTACACAATATGTCTTCAAGTTTTTTTTCACATCTTTCAATAACTTCACAAATAATTTTATCATTATATCTGTCTACAAGTGCATTTAATAATGTTATATCTTCCTCATCTAATAATTGTCTTTCAAAAATATATGATTCAACAGAATATATTGCTGTGAAAATATTTTCTTTACTTGTTATTTTTTTATATAATTGAGTCGTTTTTATATCAATCATAGCATTAATTTAAAATTGATTTTATTTTCATTAAAACATCATTGTTTATATTTCCCTTTAATTCCACAAAATTTTTATAGGTCAATATATATAAAGATTCCTCTTTATATCCTTGGGGAAATTTAATATTACATTGAATACAAGTATTTTTTAAGGAGAGTATCTCCATAGGAAGAGATTCTAAATTCGAAATAAACCGTATGTCATTCTCTGTATTTAATTCACATAAAAAGCAGTAGTCAATAATAAGAATACACTCATATTTTTCTTTAAAAGTCTTGAACCATGTTACCAGTTCCTTTTTAAGCTCACTATACAACTGTTTTTTTTGTTTTAATGTCTTAATTGTATTGACAAATGAATCAATTTGATCTGTAATATAGGTAATATTATATTTATAATTCTTGTTTGTAGAAATATAATAAGAGAATGCTTTCAAAATATTAGAAGTTTGAGATTCTTCAATTTCAAAAAAAAGATTCAGGTAATCTGTGATGTTAATTTTTCCATCTGGCTCCATTAGTGATTGTTCTATTAACAACATAATTTATATACTTAAAGTTTTCTTGATTCAATATTTTACTAACAACGTATTTATCTTCAAAGATAAGTAATTTCATGAATTATTCATAATTGTATTATAAATAGCCAGAAGATACATTGTTATGTACCATTCTGGCTAAAACTCACTTTACTAAATTTATTAATTTTAGATGTACCTAAAGTAAATTACTCATGGCTTCATCTATCTGGTCATTCTCGAAGCTATCCAGATATATTTGTGTTACCTTTTCAGAACTATGCCCCAATGCTTCACAAATGAGTGATGTACTTACACCTGATCTTTTGAGTGTGGTTGAGAATGAATGTCTAGCAACGTAGGTTGTCAACTTCTTATCTAAATCTAATTCAACTCTTAATGTTTTCAAATGCTTGTTTACCTTACCAATAACTTTATGAATCCTATTTATTTTCTGCTGTTCCGTTTTGTGAAATGTTGATAGAATAGGGAAAATGTAAGGATTGCTAAGTGATTTATATTTGTTGATAATTTCCATAGCTTTGGGTTGCAACGGTAATTGTATCAGCTTCTTTGTCTTCTTTCGCTTATATGCCAATCGTCCATCAATGATATTATCATGCTTGATTCTTGCCATATCAGTGAAGTTGATACCTCCCATGAAATAAGAGAAAGTGAATAAATCAATGGCTAATTCTTTATAAGCATTATTTGTGGAGGTCGATACGATCTTTTTTACATTATCTTTCACAATAGCCCGTTTGGGAGTGTCTTCATGTAGTTTTGAAACATTATAATCTTTAAATGGGTAAAGATCGGCTTTGACATACTTTTTTTTGATAGCAATGTTATATACTGCTCTTAAAGTACGAAATCGGATACCGATAGAGTTTTCTGCACTTCCATTCTTTCTTTGCCAATCTTCATATTTTTGTAACCATTGTACATCAATATCGGAGAAGTAAATATCTAAATGTCCGTTGAACTTTAATAGATTCTTATAAACAAATTTATGCGATAAAGCATAACTAATTCTATCTGCGTTGTATAAGTGTTGAATTTGTTCTTGAAATAATTCTCCTACTGTTTTGCGTTTTGTTGGGTTATTTACTTTATCAATGAGGCTTTTGCTTGTAAAGTCCTTCTTTTCAATTTGTAAATCAACAATATTATCTGTATATTCTTTAATTTTGTCTGTAATAAGTCTTTGAATTGCCATATAATTGGGGCAATTAGTTTTAGGCTTGTTCTTTTTTGTATCCCAAAAATTCGGATGAATATTAATGCCTAAACTCACATATTTAGGTTTCCGATTTTGAGTAACTCTTAGCATTAAAGGGTGATTCCCATTCTTTAATGTTTTTGATGTGTAGTAAACTACTGAAACAGAAGTATTCATGTCTAAATTCTGGTTTAAACATGGTTTAAACATCTACCTCAAAACACCCCAATTTTACTAAAAAAAGAAAACCACCTACTTTCGTAAGTGGTTCATTTTCTGTGACCTCGGTGGGACTCGAACCCACGGCCCATTGATTAAGAGTCAATTGCTCTACCAGCTGAGCTACGAAGTCATCCTTTGCTTACAGTGTTGACTGATTTGCGGGTGCAAATATGCAACTATATTTTTTAATCTGCAAGAAATTTATTCTTTAATGTTGTGATAAACATTGGTGACATCGTCGTCTTCGTCCAGTTTGTCGAGGATTTTGTCGACTTCGGCACGTTGTTCTTCCGTCAATTCTTTCGTATCTAACGGTATCCGTTCGAATTCTCCGCTAACGATGTCGTATTTGTTGTCTTCCAAGAATTTTTGGATGTTTCCATAAGCCTCGAACGGGCCGTAAATTACGATAATGCCGTCCTCGTCTTCGAAGATTTCGTCAGCTCCGTAATCGATCATTTCCAGCTCGAATCCTTCCATATCGAAATTTTCCGGTTTATGTATTTTGAACACGCATTTCCGGTCGAAGAGAAAATCCAAAGAACCGGTGGTTCCGAGAGAGCCGCCGTATTTGGTGAAAGCATGGCGTACATTGGCTACCGTACGCGTATTATTGTCCGTGGCGGCTTCAACGACAATTGCTATTCCGTAAGGAGCATAACCTTCGTATACCACTTCTTTGTAATCCGAGGTATCCTTTGAAACGGCTCTTTTGATGGCTCGTTCCACGTTTTCTTTCGGCATGTTTTCAGCCTTAGCGTTTTGGATTAAGATACGGAGGCGTGTATTGTTTGCGGGGTCGGGTCCTCCGGCCTTCACGGCGATATCAATTTCTTTACCTATCCGAGTAAAAGTACGGGCCATGTTACCCCACCTCTTCAGTTTACGTGCTTTACGATATTCAAACGCTCTTCCCATAGTTGTATCTATTTGATTATTATTCTATCTCTGAATTAGGGTTGCAAATTTAATGGTAAAACTTAAAACTAAAAAGGAAATAAAAAGAATTTATTGGGATGACCCGTATGAAATCGTTATTCTAATTTACGGACTTCGAAATTATCCACGTAGACAGCCTCTGCGGGGTCTGGTATTTTTGATCCCGGAGAGTAGGTTCTGATCTCTATTCTCAGGAATTTAGCTCCCATCGGAGCCCTGAATTTATTATTGGCTCCTAAAGGTTCGATCCAGCCATCGGTCGCTTTGGTTTCTTGGGTCTGAAGTTTTTCGTTGAAACCGGATAGGGCGGTTGATGCTTTACGCCATGTACTGGTTATTTTCCAAGCGTAAGAGGCCGCTGTCGAGTTTACGTTTAATTTGATTAGAAAACATTCTCCTTCCATGACCGGAATATCTTGATAAATATAGGTTTGATGTTCCAGTCGAGCGGAGTTACCCGAGAGAGAGAAAGTCGCATCCGTGTTTTTATGAACAACGTTATGAGCTCCTCCGGTTACCAGCCAACCGATAGGGGTTACCGGTGCCGTTTCCCAGGTTTCAAAATCTCCGTTTGTCAGGAGATTCGGGCCGGTCGGATTGCCTGTAATCGGTCGGTCGTCGGCGACAATGGGGTTATTGTCGTCAAACGTGAATTGGCTACCCGCATCGATGACGTTCTCGTCCCAATCTTGAATAATAAAGTTGAAAGTTTGTCTTGTCGTCGGGATGAATCTTCCGGATATTCTTACGATCTGATTTGCTCGGATGGCAGGAGCCATGGGCATGACACCCCGGTAGGTGACCTGATTTTTTGTATACAGAATTCCGATTTCCGCTTTATTGGCCGCAACGGGAAAGGTTAAGAGTTCAGCCGTACACGTTCGCATACCTTTCACGTGGGCTAACTTTTTAAGGATAGTATTGGCTGTTCCGAGTTTGCTTCCGTCGACGGTAGAGGTGTATGGAACCCCTTTCAGTTCCACTTTGATCGAATCGATATCCGGATCGATGTCGTTGAGATCGACAATTACTTTTCCGACCCGTCGTTGGAGGTGAACGGCAATGGGGGCCGGAGGTGAGTTTTCGGTAATATTCACGCGTTGTATGACCGAGAGAAATTCAGAAGATTCCCGGTAGTTTTCACCTGTTTTTAAAAGTTTCAACAGTATCTTCTCTTTCGGGTCACCTATTTTGGCACTAACTTCGTTTTCATCCGTTCCGTTGGCAATAAAAGCAATGTCATAATTGCCTATCGGGAGGTTGATCGATAGGTCGGTTCCGTCGAGATCTTCTTCCGAATAGGAAAATAGGCGTGCGACATGATTGGTTTCATCGAATGCGATAATGCGTAAACGGGAAAACGCGGCGTTTACGTCTTTCGTCTGCGAACCTGCAAGCGTCGTACTAAAACTAACGTGAGTTTCCTGACCTGTAATGATTTCATCCATGAAGCAGCTTATGCAAAAGCATACGATTACGAGTAGAAAAATTAATTTTTTCATGGGGTCTACATTTATTATTTTTCAGCATGTTAACGTACCGTGATAAAATCACGTAATAAGACGAGGATATACTCCTTCTTTTCCCGAGTAGAAGGAGGGAGCATCGGATAAATAATTTTGGTAAGAGATTTAATACACGCCTCCGTGTTTCAAAATTATGACAAAAAAACGAGAAACCAATGGAATGTTAGAAAATAGAGATACCAATATTGGTGGTAAAACGTTCCAAGGTCTCTATGCCCATGTATGAATTCCCATGGCGATTTAATTCGGGACTCCACACGGCAATACTGAGTTTACCGGGAATAATGGCTACTACTCCTCCTCCGACACCGCTTTTTCCGGGCATACCTACCCGGAATGCAAAATCTCCGGATTCGTCGTAAAATCCGCAGGTCAGCATCAAAGCACTAAGCCGTTTGGAACGACTGACGGTAAGAATTTCTTCCTGATTATAAGGATTCGTTCCGTGATTTGCCAAAAAAAGAAAAGATTTGGCTAAATCGACACAATTCATGGCAATACTGCATTGATGACAGTAAACGTCTACCAGTGAATCCACGTCATTCCGGATATTTCCGAAGCTTTTCATAAAATGCCCCAAAGCTTTGTTTCTGCTGGCGTGTTCGAATTCGGAGGAGGCTACGTTTTTATCGTAATAGATATCATCATTTCCTGCCACCTCCCGAATAAATTGTAAAATTGCTTCTTTTGGGCGCGGATAAAGGTCCATTAACTTATCGGTAACGACAAGGGCTCCCGCGTTGATAAAAGGATTTCTGGGAATACCTTGCTCATGTTCCAATTGTACTAACGAGTTAAAAGGAGTACCCGAGGGCTCTCGTCCCACGTATTGCCATAAGTCGCTTCCGAGGTGACGGACAACCATGGACAGAGTAAAAACTTTGGATATGCTTTGTATGGAAAACTTGGTGAGGTAATCTCCGGTACCGATTATTTCACCGTCTAAAGTAGCGATGGCAATACCGTACTGGTGCGGATCCACATGGGCTAAAGCCGGAATATAGTTAGCTACTTTTCCTCTTCCGAAAAAGGGTTTGACTTCCTGGTATATGTTCTCGATGACCTCTTTGTAATCCATCTCGTTCGTAATTTATCGGTCCAAATATACGAAAGATTTTATTTGGGTTAAGTACGTGACATGATTTAAAGTTTTCGAATGACTTTTCCGGAATAAGTTTCCCGGAACGGATTTTGGAATAGAATATTTTTAGGTACCTCGTAGGGAGGAAGTAACTGTTTTATTTGTTTTTTCAGGGCTGTACACCGTTTCTTGTCCCAAGGAGCGTCTTCTATAACTAAAACGGCTTTTTCTCCCAAGTAGTCGTCCGGTTGGGAAGTAATAAAAAAACGTTGAGCGATGTAAGGGGCTAATTTTTGCTCCAATGTTTCGGGGAAGAGCTTTATGCCCCCCGAATTGATAACGTTATCGTGGCGCCCTAACCATTCGAAGTGTCGCTCGTCTATAAGCCGGACGATATCGTTGGTTGTGAATGTTCCGGTATGCAAATGCGGAGTATGGATAACCAAACAATCCCTGTCGTCGGTAGCAAACCGGACTTGGCCTATGGCAAAATACGGATCGGAAGCCTGCGGACCGTTGAGATAACGAAGAGCTACGTGTGAGACGGTTTCCGTCATTCCGTAAGTTCCGAAGCAATGGGAAGAAATATATTGCAGCTTTTTATGGAGTAAAGGAGAGGTAGCTGCCCCTCCGATAATGACGTGCCGGATCCGGTTAAGTCGTTTGGCTGTCTCCGGGGTTGATAATGTTGTATCTACTTGCATGGGAACCATTGCGGCAAAATCGATTGCTCCGGAGAAATGGGATAAAGGGGAGGAAGAAGGAGGAGTAACCCATAAATTTGCCTGCGCCGTCAAAGCTCTTACGATCATCATCTTTCCGGCGATGTAAGAGGGGGAGAGGCATAACAGCATATTGGTTTCCTGGCCTATTTCAAAAAAAGCATTGGTGATCCGGGCGGAAGCCAGCATATCTTTTTTTAAAAGTCGGATCTCTTTCGGCTTCCCTGTTGAACCGGATGTACGACCAATAACGTATTCGTTCGGGTCGAACCATTCTTTTAAAAAAGAAGCGACTTCTTTATTTTCGGATGGATCGATTTCCGAAAGTTTTGTGTAAGATTTGCCGTTCAGTCGAATTTGTTTCATGCGGTTGGTATTAAAAAGAGAGTGGATTCAATTCCCATTTTTTAGTCGGATTATAACTGATAAAACAACCTTTTTGTTCTAAGGGAGACGGTATATTGTTGATGTATAATTGCCCGGTTCCTAACCCTTGGGGCATGGCGGTAGGTAGTGTTGCCGTCCATTGGGCAATGGCGTTTAGCCCTATGTTCGATTCCAAGGCGGAAGTAACCCACCAGCCGATACGGAGTCGACCGGCTATTTCGATCCACTCTTCCGCGCCGGAGAATCCTCCTGTCAGGGCGGGTTTTAATATGATGTACCGGGGTTGTATCGTCATCAGCAACTCTCTCTTTCTTTCTGTTTCCGATATCCCGATTAACTCCTCGTCAAGGGCGATAGGTACGGGAGATAATCGACAAAGCCGGGCCATCTCTTTCCATTGGCCTTGGCGAATGGGTTGTTCGATGGAGTGGATATCGTAACGAGCTAATTGTTCTAATTTTGATAAGGCTTCATCGGGAGTAAAGGCTCCGTTCGCGTCTACCCGTAACTCTATATCGTGACGGTTAAAACGGGAACGGATCAGTTTCAATAGTTCCAGTTCCGATTGAAAATCGATTGCTCCTATTTTTAATTTTATGCAATGGAATCCGGCGTTCAATTTTTCAACCAGACGCTCTTCCATCGTTTTCCGGTCTCCCATCCAAATAAGGCCGTTAATCTCTATCGGCCGGCTATTTTCAAGGAAAGGGGTAGGGTAAATCCAACGTTTACCCCCGTTTCCCAAATCAGCCAAAGCGGTTTCTACGCCGAAACGGATCGAACTCCAATCATTCAATGTCTCCAACGGTAATCGGTCTATGTTTAGGCATACCTGTTCCAGTTGTTTTTCGTAGTCGGGCCGATCGTCGGCACTTAACCCCCGGAATAGTGCGCATTCCCCTATCCCGAAGACCTCGGGGCGCTCGGTGTTCCATACTTTTATAAACCAGCTCTCTTTTGTCGTCAGGATTCCTCTGGAAGTTCCCGCCGGTTGTTTAAAGACGAGACGATAAGGGATATAGGATGCCTTTAACATAGAATCAGGGGAATTTAGGGAACTTTTTAAAATCCGGATCTCTTTTTTCCAAAAAGGCGTTTTTGCCCTCTTGGGCTTCCTCCATAAGATAATACATCAAAGTGGCATCTCCGGCGAATTCCATTAAACCGTGCTGTCCGTCCAATTCGGCATTAAGCGCCCGTTTGATCATCCGAACGGCCATAGGGCTCCGTTGCATGATGGTTTTGCACCACTCTACCGTTTCGTCCTCCAGTCGTTCGAAGGGCACCACTTTATTCACCATTCCCATCTCTTCTGCTTCCCTGGCCGTGTACTGTCGGCATAAGAACCAAATTTCCCTTGCTTTTTTCTGGCCGACATGTCTTGCCAAATAGGAAGAACCGAATCCCCCGTCGAAACTTCCTACTTTAGGACCGGTTTGACCGAAACGGGCATTTTCGGAAGCGATCGTTAAGTCGCATACGACATGCAGGACATGGCCGCCTCCGATAGCATAGCCGTTTACCATGGCGATGACGGGCTTAGGAATGGAACGGATGGCTTTGTGCAGGTCTAAAACATTTAACCGGGGAACTCCGTTTTCGTCTATATATCCACCACTCCCCTTTACGTTTTGATCGCCTCCTGAACAAAATGCTTTATCCCCGGCACCCGTGAGGATGACGACATAAATATCGTTTCGCTCCCGGCATATGGCCATGGCATCCAGCATCTCCGCATTGGTTTGCGGCCGGAAAGCATTGTAAACCTGTTGCCGGTCGATCGTTATTTTTGCAATTCCTTCGAAGAAATCGAA
The DNA here is from genome assembly GCA_001487125.1 of Gabonibacter massiliensis. Taxonomy (GTDB): domain Bacteria; phylum Bacteroidota; class Bacteroidia; order Bacteroidales; family Marinifilaceae; genus Gabonibacter; species Gabonibacter massiliensis. Next base: position 1,903,322 of record LN913013.1, on the reverse strand, counting down.
TTTGATATCTTCGTATGCTTTAATTGTAGTCCAGTTTCTTGTTGTCATATTATTATTCAGTTTCTTTTACTTAGGTGTTTAAAATATTCTTTCAATATATTGCCGTTTACAGTCCGGGGTGTTTTTACAACTAACAGATAAGGTTTTTCTGCCGGTTGAAAAAAAGAGGAGATGCATTCTTTCAGGGTTATTTCGTTGTCTGCTTCAAATACCTTAAATCCGTGGAGCTCTCCTAATCGAACGATATCGACTTGATGCGGCGTTTCAAAGAACTCTTCTACCTCATCCAATACAGAGGGACCGGGAAGAAATCTGAAGATGCCCCCTCCTCCGTTTTGGATAACAACGATTTTTAAATTGGAAGACTTGTATTTTATCCATAAAGCGTTCGAATCATATAGAAATCCGATGTCTCCGGTAATCAGTATCGTTGGATCGCGAGTTGTCACGGAGGCCCCAACAGCGGTGGAGGAGCATCCGTCGATTCCGCTTGTCCCCCTGTTTCCGTCTGCTCTTGCTATCGTGTTACAATGGAAAAGTTGGGCATATCTTACGGGGGTGCTATTCCCCAATTGTAAACGCGTATTCGCGGGCAAGGCGGGGAGAAGAAGCGAGAAAGCCTTCAAATCGCACCATGGAATCCGGCTAAGGTATTCATTATGCCGTTTTTCCGCTAAGTTCTCTTTTTCTTTCCAGAGCCGGAAATAATCCGAAGGTTCCGGTTTTTCCGCTAATCCGCTTGTCAGTTGAGTAAAAAAAGCCCGGGCCTCCATTTTTATCGGTAGAGTCAGGGATTGATAAGTATCCGGGGCAATTTCTCTTAAATCGATATGCCAGTGTTCCCGCGGCGGATGATGGCGAATAAAAGTTTTGATCATTCGCGAAACGACGGCTCCTCCGAAAGTAATCAATAAATCGGGAGCGAAGAGGGATTCCTCTTCGTATTGGATCGTGGCCAAAACCCGGTCGATGGTCGGAATGGCCTGCGGGATGTTTTTATTTGCTATATTTTCGGTTAAGACGACAACTTTATGTTGCAGGATGAGTTGTTCTATTTGTTGGGTAATAATTTTGTCGGGTGTATGAAAACCTACGATCAGTAAAATTCTGTTATACCGGGAGAATAATCCTTGTAATTTTGCTTTTTCATCCGGCAGCAGTTCGGCTCGAGTAGGACTTACCCGGATGATTCGCTGGGGCGATATCCCGTGTGAGTGAAATCCGTACAGGGGTTCCCGCAGGGGTATGTTTACGTGTACAGGACCTTTATATGCTGTCTGGGAGGCATTGATCGCCTCGTTGATCAAACGATTGGCATACCACCGGTCTTCCGGCGTAACGATATTTACCGGTAACTGGCAAGAGTATTTGACGAAAGGGGTCAGGATGTTGTTTTGCCGGATGGTTTGGCTATCGTCCTGATCGATCCATTCCGGCGGACGGTCGGCCGAAATGACAAGCAAGGGAATCCCTTGATAATAAGCTTCGGCTATCGCGGGAGCATAATTCAGGAGTGCGGTTCCGGATGTGCAAATGAGGGCGACTGTTCGTTGACTTTGTTGCGCTATGCCTAAAGCGAAAAAGGCGGCGGATCGTTCATCGGGAATGACGAAATGCCGTAACTTTTTTTCTTTGGCCACGGAGACCAGTAGGGGGGCATTTCTGGAGCCCGGGGAGAGGACGATATCGTGAATCTCCTTTTGAACCAACAGTTCCGTGAGTATACGTACGCTCTCTATATCAGAATGTAGTTTTTCCATAATTGATCTGTCGTATTAAATTTAACAGGGTATCGGCTTTTGTACAAGTTTCTTCCCATTCGTTTTCCGGGTCGGAGGCCGGAGTAATTCCGCCGCCCACGTATAGTTTTAATGCATCGTTAAAAAGCTCCATGCTCCGTAGGTTTACAAAAAGATTGAAGGCGCCGTTTTGTTGTATGGGGCCTAAGTAGCCTGCGTAATACCGCCGTTCCTGTTTTTCTATTTCTGAAATCAGTTGCATGGCCCTCTTTTTAGGAATGCCGCAAACCGCCGGTGTCGGATGCAATAGGGAAATCAATTGATCTATCTCTTCGGCAGGCAGTTGTTCGTCGCTCTTAAACAAGGTACAAAGGTGGTATACGTTTCCGGCTTGTACGGTTTCCGGTCCTGTTATTTCTAAGTTGCGAGTAAAAATAGGTTGTAAAATCTGAGTAATATAGTCCGTTACGATCTGTTGTTCTATTCTATCCTTTTCACTCCACACGATTTTTTCTTTAGGTGTTGTGGCCGGTTGTGTTCCGGCAAGAGACATTGTAAAGAAACCGTTCCTGTCGTATTTCAAAAAAGTTTCCGGGGTAGCTCCCATCCAGGCACATTTGCCGGGAATGACCACGAAAAAGAGAAAAGCGTGATGATATTGTTTCATCTGCTCGAAAAGAATGGGAGCCATTTTGAGTGAATCGCAAGGGAGGGTAATTGTTCGTGAAAAGACCACCTTCTTCATGGATTCTCTTTTTAAAGTCGCGATTAAAGTCCGGAGTTCATCGATGTATTCAAGATGATCGTAATCGTTTTTGGTAAAATGGCGCCCTGGAGTATTGAATACCGTGTTCTTGAGATTTATGATCGCTTCCTGGTCGCACAGGTAATCGGTAAAAGCGAGGTCTTCTTTGATAAAAAAAGGAAAACTCCAGGAGGCCCGGCTAAAAGGTGCAATGATAAATCCTTTGCCTTTCTGGTGTTTATCGAAACCATTGAATATATTGATATCGTTTGAAAGCTGTGCTCCGAAAACCATCTCCTGGGAACCGGGTAGACGATACGTGTAAAAAGGAATGTTATTTCTCAGACAAATTCCTTGCACTTCCGCGATAGAAAGTTTGCTTTTTGTTTCCGACATAGTACTAAATTCTTTATTAAACGAATTTGTCTTACAAAAATAGCCAAAATTCTGCTGTTGATGTCTACATTGTTTAAAATCTGACTACTTTTGCCTAAGTTAGATTTCTGATCGGAATGCATGAGGATAAAAATAAAAAGAAATTTTGGGGAGGAAGAAAAGGATGGCGAGAGTTATTACCCAATAACTCGAGTGCTTTTTTTTATATTTTTTCTTCTTTGAAAAATTATAATTTCCGTCTTTATTTTGGCGGGCAATGTGTTTCTCTGATCGGAACGTGGATGCAGCAAATCGCCATGAGCTGGTTGGTATTCCGTTTGACGGGTTCCGTTTTTTTGTTAGCCACGGTGACTTTTATGGCTCAGATTCCGATCTTGCTCGTGACACCTTTCATGAGTGTTTTTGTCGATCGTTTTAACCGTCGTCATATTTTGATCTTTACCCAAAGTTTATCTATGTTGCAAGCGTTGATTATGGCTTGGTTGACCTTATCGGGTTGGATCGAAGTGTGGCATATTTTAGTTTTAAGTGTATTTATCGGTTTGATCAATGCCCTGGATAACCCTACCCGGCAATCGTTTTATCCGAGTTTGGTTCCGAAAGAGAATTTGGGGAATGCCATAGCTTTAAATTCAGCGGTAATTAACGGTTCCCGGTTAATAGGTCCGGCTGTAGGAGGTGTATTGATCGGATTATTCGGGGAGGGATATTGTTTCTTATTGAATGGAATCAGTTATTTGGGTGTTATTGTTGCTTTATTGATGATGCGTTTGACCCCTTTCCGGCCGAAACCGGTTGTTCAGCGGGTATGGGTGGATATAGAAGACGGATTTCGGTATGTATGGGAAAATATTCCTATACGGACTTTATTGTTATTAATGAGTAGCGTTAGCTTTTTCGGTATCCCGTTGATGACTTTTATTCCGGCATACGTGAAGACGATCCTCGGGGGAGAGAGCGAGATGTTGGGCGTATTGCTCTCCAGTATCGGGATCGGTTCTTTCGGGGCGGCCCTCTATCTGGCGGCCCGGAAAAGCGTGTTGGGGTTGGGAAAGGTGGTGATGTTATCCACACTCTTACTTGGAATCGGGATTATTCTGATATCTTTTGTCTCCGTTCCCTGGGTGGCAACGATCTTATGCATACCGATCGGTTTTTTCATAATAGCGGCAGTAGCTTCCGTCAATACGTTGTTGCAGACTTTGTCCGATGAGGACAAGCGGGGGCGGGTTATGGGATATATGGCCATGACTTTTACGGGGATGGCTCCGATCGGGAGCATGGTTTTGGGAGCTATTGAAAAGTATATCGGGTTACCCGCTATCATTATGTGTTCGGGTATCGGTTGCGTATTGGCTGCTTGCCTTTTCGAGCATTATCGCCCGTTGATCCGCCGCCTGACCCGGCCTGTTTACGTGGAAAAAGGCATTATCCCTGAAATTGCTGTCGGCATAGAGAACTCAGAGGAGAACTTTTAGATTCAAAGATTTAAGTTATTGAATGATCTTGAGATTAAGGGATTTTGAAATTGTTCGATTAAATAATTGGGGGATTTTAGAGATTAAGGAGAAATTTACGATTTAAACTTTAGATTATCGTATCTCCTGCGATCGGAGTGGTTCCTCTCTATGATCCGATCGGGACCGTATATAAGTTTATGGATTATTGTGATGCTCTCCTTTTAACACGGGCAAACTGATATGATATTTTACGGCTAAGACACGAATGATGATGACACTGATTGCCGTGACGATTTGAGTAGATACCGGGCCGATTTGTATAAAATCGCAGAAAAAATAGATGAATCCTCCTATGATGCAGGCTATCGCGTAAATGTCTTTTCGGAAAATCAGAGGAACCTCGTTGATACAGATATCCCGGATAACTCCCCCGACGGCTCCGGTTGTCATTCCCATGATAATCGCCACCCAGGCAGGAAATCCGCTTAACAGACTTTTTTCAATGCCGACCACGGTGAATAGTCCCAATCCGATGGCATCGAAGATAAAGAAGGTGTTATTCAATCTGATCACGTGTTTTCCGAAAAGGATAACAAAGCCTAAGGCAAGTGCCGTAACGATTAAATAAGAGGGCTGGTGCATCCAGAAAGGCGTCACTCCGAGCAAAAGATCCCGGGTGGTTCCGCCACCGATAGCCGTGGCTGCCCCGACCACGTATGCCCCGAACCAATCGAAGTTCTTTGCTGATGCTAATCGGATACCACTGATTGCAAAAGCAAAGGTTCCGATGTAGTCGATAATTGTCGTAAAATTGATATCTGAAAAATGGAACATATTATTGTTATTAGCGGTGGCAAAGTTACGATAAATCTATCGAATAGGCGAATAAAACGGATAGATGTCTTCGAATGGCTATAGCTAAGTTGTTTGTAGGAACAGATATAGTGTATTGATCAGATTTCTGGTCTTCGTTATTTTGCTTCCGGTAAGATAAAACAACTTTTACCGTTTTAATGTATATGGTGACCTTTGATGCGCAACAATATAAGTAAAACTAAATTGAATTTTTCCACAACTTGTGTATTGAATTGACATGCCTTTATATAGTTTTGTGATATTAAATAAAGTTTTATGGCAAAGAACCCGTGTGTTTATCGATAAACTTTGTGGAATGATGCTTTATGACAATACCATGAAATGGAAAAATTTCGGAAAAAAGAAAAGATGTTGATAAATATAGTTATATGGACGAACTAATATATAGCGTACGTAAAGTATTTAGAGATTATTTACCTTCGCAGGGTTGTGATTTCTTTAATATACCGGAATATCAACGGGGTTACAAATGGACGGCAGACAACGTGAAACAGTTGCTCAACGACCTGAAGAACTTTAGAAAGGGTGATTCTGAGGCATTTTATTGCTTACAGAATATTACTATTACAAAAAGTAAATTGAATGAAAAGGTTTGCATGAATGTTATAGACGGACAACAGCGTCTTACGACATTGTTTATTATCGTTTCATACATTCAGCGAAATATGATGAACCGTATCCTCGAGAGTAATTCTGACATTCTCAGATATTCGGTTCGAAAGACAACCGATGAATTCTTGCGTACGGAAATTATTTCAGGTTCCTTGTGGAATACTAATATAAATCCGGATAAAGCAAAATCGAAAGACCAATATTATATCATGGAAGTTGCTCGTGCCATAGACGATTGGTTTAAAAAAAACGATTTAGCCCCCGAAGTGATACTCGATAACCTAATTATTATTGTGAACAAAGTTGATAGTGGCGATGAAGAGACCGTTTTTGCAAGTCTCAATGGGGGCAAAGTTGATCTTGATGGAGCAGATTTAGTTCGTGCAATACTTATTACCAGAGCTGCAAAACAGAAATACCCGTCTATGATTTCAAAGGAACAGCTTCGACAGATTACCAATGAAGATATCAATCTGAATATCGATATCACCGTGTCTTCACGAGGGAAGATCAACGAGTTTCGTGTGAAATTGGGTATTGAACTTGACAAGATGAATAAATGGTGGTCTGACAGAGATGTACGCAATTACTTTGAACAATTACTGCCAAATAGAATATCTCAAAATCGTTCGTTCAAATATAGTCAATATCCTATTGATTTACTGTATTATGCATTTTACGAGGCATATAAGGAATACTTTACAGAATTGAAGAGTGATCGTGATTTGGAATTAAGATTCTTTGAAAATGGTCTTGACTTAAACGGTGATAATAGTGACGATCATCTCGAATTTTATAATGCAGTGGAAGAATTTCATTTTACGATGGTAGATTGGTATAGTAATGATGAGATTTACAACTTAGTCGGCTATCTTATGTATAATTTCAAGGGCTCCACGGTTACTTTTGAGAGGCTTTGGCGTATTTGGAAAACTTCAAATTCAAAGCGTTTATTTATAGATGAAATCAAACGAATAATTAATGAACAATTGGCTTTCCATTTTTCAGGTGAAACGGAACAATCCGGAGAAGAACTTATAGCTTTGAGAAAAGCGATTCTTGATACATCGTATGATTGGTATACAAACGATTTTACAATTAAATTATTACCTCTTCTGGATATACTTCCTATTGAAAAGAAACAAAAAAATAGTGTGACAACTGTTATTAAGCGAATTCAAACAGATTATTTCAAACGCATAAAAGAAGAAGATAAAGAACATGTACGTTCTCAAACTCGTCGTATTAATGAAGAAAATATTACAGAAGAGGATAAAGAAGCGCAACTTGATGAGAACCGTAACGGGTTGAATTCCATAGGTAATATCGTTTTGCTGCATGAGAGTATAAATCGTAGTTATGGAAATGACAAACATACATTGAAAATGGATAGAATAGCTAATGAGTTTATAATGAATAACTGTTATATTCGTCCACATACTTTCAGCGTATTCATTTCAAAATTGAAAAATATGGACAACAACGGAATAAATGATAACGAAATATTTTGGTCTGACGATGACATTTTAAAAACCATTCAGAAAATAGATATGCGTATCAGTAAATATTTGAATTTCCCTGAAATTAGCCAAGAGGATTAATTAGTGGAATTATGGAAAAGAAGACTGTATTCGATTTGCTTTGCAACCACTATTTCGTTGTTCCTGAAATACAACGTGAATATGTGTGGGGAGATAGCAGGAACAAAAATGTTCTCATACAATTCCTTAAAGATTTAAATGACAGGGTTTGTCATGGGGAAGCGAACATCGGTTTTTTGTATTCATATCAATCGGGAACTGAACACTATCTGATAGATGGGCAGCAGCGGTATACAACCGTGTTGCTTCTTCTCTATCATTTGTCTCTAAAAGATAATCCTGTTGTCTATTTTAATTATTTGAAACTTCATCACCTTGATAGCAAGATGCCCGCTTTCTCTTATAGAGTGCGGACACATACAGAATCATTTTTTGCTCACCTACTCAAATCTAAAGTAATAGATTCCAAAACGATAAAAGATCAGGTATGGTTTAAAAGCGAATATTCTAATGATCCTACAATAGAATCTATGTTAGGTGCTCTTGATGTATTTGAGGAACTTTCGTCAAAATTGACAAATTTAACCTATGAAGTAGTTATGGACAAGGTTTGCTTTTGGTACTTTGACGTAGACCAAACTTCGCAAGGGGAAGAGCTGTATATTACGATGAACAGTAGAGGAGAAAAGCTGACGGATTCGGAACAGATAAAACCGCGTTTATTAAACAAAGTGAAGGATATATGGGATAAGGAGACGTATGGGAAAAAGTGGGATGATTGGGAAGAATTTTTCTTTGATAAATCGTTGCGTGGCGAACGTAAAATAGAGTCCATAGATAATGCAATGAACAATATGGTACGAATTGTACTTGAACTTATTACTCGTGGTGAGCATAACTACATCAAACCCGTTGAAGATGCAGAGAGTATAAGTCTTGAGGACATAGAACTGTATATGGATGCTATCGTACGACTTTCAAAATTATCTAATGGCAGATATAAGGCCGAGGTGGAAGGTATCTATGGTGATAAGGAAAGTGATGGAAATTTTTATGTGTTAAAGGCGTTACTTACGGAGATTATAAAAAAACAGGAAGACGACTTTGAATATGAACGAGTTTATCAGACCATCCTAAACCAAGTGCGACGGAACAAGATTAAAAAGCACATAGATTATTTATACTTTTTATCAAAATATAAAGAAAGCCCATTATCCTTTTATGATTTTATTTTGGATTCTAATGATGAACGTATAAAGAGTATTGTTACCGGGCATGAGTTTGAAAAAGTGATGATATGCCGTGATGCGCGAGACAGGGTAGTAGAAAATGCTATTTGGAAAGAACAATCTTTAAACTTCTGGAATGGAGAAATCAAAGCTTTGATGAATTGGTCGAAAGAAAATGAAAGATTCTCTTTCCTTGAATTTAAGAGGATATGTTGCAATTTCCATAAAATCTTTAACGAGAATGCAGACTGGACCAGTGATCTTGTCCGGCAGTCTTTGATAACTTGCCGGATGCCTCATTATCCAAATAATGAGAAATTTGGATTCTATTCGAACGAGTGGAAAGATATTTTTGCCGCCAATAGCCTGGAGTTTTTAGCTTTTCTAAATCGATTTGACAGGATTGAAGGTTCAGATGTCGGAATTATTTTGGAGAAAATGAAAGAAACATATCCAGAGAATCCCAATAATCCATGGGCAGAATTTGTGCATTACAACTATTTGTTGGAATATTGTAATACAAAACACCTCTATTGGGCAGATAATTACGGTTGGATGCTTGTGCAACGTTCGTGGGCAAAGCCTATATCTGTTAAAAATATGCGTTTATATCATGATTTGAAAGAAAAATATGGTCATGAAGATATAAACGGATGGAGATTTCATAAAAACATCACATGGGATTCCAGTATTCGTATGCGAAACGAAGAATCAAAAGTGTATGTAGACATGAGATATTTGCGTCAATCAGATAATAATTATTTTTTGAAAATCGATATAGCAAGGGCAGACTTTCCTGTAAAGGATCAATCGATCCTCAAGCATGAATTGACAAAATATATTTCTCCTAATGTAGAGATGCAATGGGATGAAGAGCGTAAATTATACACGGTTACGGTAGGTTCTATCGATGTCCTTCATATTATACTCTCGCATTGTCTTGTCCAGTAGAGAAAGTGTCCTTGTATCGTCTTCACGGTAGTGAACAATGATCGGGATACCGGGAATAATTTTGTTAAGGAAGTGTTTATTTCGATGAACAGTTTTGCTCTTGGTATGTGCCGCTTGATATTGCATAGAGTTTGAAAACAATCGCTCAAATATTCACACGAAGTATTTTACTACCTTATTCTAAGCCGAACAGTGTTTATAAATATTATGCATAAACAAATCTGTCAAAATTTTTTATTCCATATTTTTCGTGAACGGGTATTTGGCTTGTTTTGTTGCATTCGTTTGATTTTTTTTATTGGTTAATAACCCGTCTAACGGGTGTTATTGTTAGACGGGTTTGACTGATACTACTGATAAGCTACGATGTCTGCTAATTTGATTCTGAATATACCTTTGTTTACTTCGTCGTGTAGAATGATTTTGATGTATCGGATCTCTCTGGAACCTTCGGCGATTGGTAGTAAGGTAACCTCGCCGGAACCTTTGCCGAGAATGTTCTCTTCCATGTAAGTGACGTTTTTCCAGTCGATCTGGTCGGTCGAGGTTTTGATGATAACGGAAGGGGGCAAATAATGTGGCGAATCCCTGTCCTTGGTGGGATCGAACAGCATTTGTGTTATCTTGATCCCGCGTACTCTTTGGGGCTTTTTCAATACGATGGTTAACTCGTAAGTACGGGATATCGGAGATACGGAAGATTCCCACCAGGTATTCGGGTCGTTGTCCAATAGATCAGTTAGATAGGTATCACTGTCGCTATCGGGGACAGAACATTTAATGGCCTCTACTTCTGTTTGGGGGATATAATGGAGTTTGTCCAATTCTTTCCGGTCGGGATAGCCCATCTCCCGGATGTAGTTCCGGTGGATATTACCGAAATAGTGGTTGTGGTAACGTTCGACGTTTAATCCCGTTAATCCGTTTGCCGCATCCAATACGCGGAGACTGCGTTCTTTTTCATAAAGGAGGCTGTTGTCTTCCGGGGTTGAGTAGGCGGGATCGGGGTAGAGGTAACGATTTTTACCGAGTAGCAACTTTTCGAGCTTCGGGCAATAGAGAACATCTTCGAAAGTGGTTGCGTCATAATCGAATTCGAGTATTCTGACCGTATCGACAAAGTGTCTGAATGCCGCTTCTTCAGCCGTGCTTTGATCGTTATAACCGTAACGTTGCCGTATGGCCGATTTGAAATCCGAGGAAAAAGTCCGCTCGTTACCCAATAGCACGGGGGCAAAACGAATAATATCCGGACATCCTTCTAATTTTCCCAAACGATCGATCGTGATCGGCTTGTCATGATCCACATCTTCCAAGACCGTAAACTCTTCGTTGAACTTCTCTTCGGTCAGCGGGTAGATTTGACTTTTGCCTTGCGTGTCGGTGTAATTGAGCTTTATTTCTACAATATTGTCATTCCATTGATCCATAAAAAAGACCAGATTGTCTTTGACTTTATAGAATTTGGTGACTGCTCTCGTGAAGGTCCGTACGGCCTCGTGATCCTCCGTGTAAGGGCGGGCATAATTCGATACGATTAACGATTCGTTACCGTTTTTATCCACGGCACAAACGTCTACGCGATAGGTCCCGTCTCCCAAATTACGAAGATCGCACGATGTTGCGGATTTTTCTAACAAGGAGTCGTGTTGTATATTTGAGGCAGACCAAGATACTTTTATCTTATCGGTGAAGGCATCCACGCCGTTGTTCCACTTTAATTCCAACCGTTTCCATCCGACGGTTACCTCTAAGTCGGAACATTTCGCCGGATAACGGATCTTACCGTTACCGGCATAGTCGCTGTACGTGTCTTCCAGACTTTCTCCGCAGCTTACTGATACCACCGTCGCTATCAGTAAGTTTACCAAATATTTTATTCTTTTCATAACTTAATCTTTTTTTACGTAAACTTCCAACTCTTGTATTGAAATATATTTACCATTATTTTCATCTACACCAGGATAATAGTATTCGTATGTATCGTTCACTATCAATTTTATATAGCGATATCTTATTGGAGTGGCAGGAAAGAGTATTTCCAAATAAGCCGGATCGGTAGCTTCAAGCATTTCCAAGGACTCCATCCTTCCTTCATAGTTTATATTTGAACAAGGCCATGACCATCTATCTTTGTCTTTTGTTGCCGGATGCTGATAAAAATAGCCGATCTTTGTCCACGAGGAAGGATTGCCCTCCTTCTCATTACCCGCGTAAACTGTTACTTCGCAGGGGAGTTTATTCGTGTATGCTGAGTTCCATACCGTTCCTAAAAGTTCATCTTTTCGGGTAAAATAGATTCCCAGGTTCAGCATACCGTATATTCGGATACTGGCCGGGATTTTTTCTTCTTTCAAGTCTATGATAAAAGGGTTCCCTTGTGCGTTGGGGCCAGCCACAAAAGTGTAAACTTTTTCCTTTTTCTTAGTTTTAAAACGCTCTTCTCCTTTCGTATCTCCGTTAAACAAATAATTTACTCCCGTACAGGCTTCTTCGTTTTCGATAGAAAGATCGCCCGCAAAAAAATTCTCTTCGGAAAGGTTCCATTTCTCGAAATAGAAAGATTCCACGTCTTTCCATATTTTTTGTCTTACGCGATAACCACGGTAGTCCTCGGTACGAATAACCACGGTATTCATTGTCTGATCTTGTTGCAAATGAAACTTGATGGTGTCCCCCCCTTTATTAATCGGAAAACTTTTTAACAGGATGGTATCTTCTTGTTGGGTCAGGGGATTGGTACCCAAATAAAGAACGTGTGCCATTCCCGATACTCGTTCGGGTGTATTGTATATTACTTGAAAACCACCCCAGTAAGAGGAGACTTCCGCCGTATTGAAAAAAGCGTATGGTGCGGAGTCCTGCGTGTCAAAGGTCACCTCGAAAGGGGCCGACTCCTCGTTCCGGTTATTCACGAGGGAGACACGGGCGGAGACTTTTTGTCGGGCCTCGTTAAAACCGTCGATAAGAAGCGAGTCAGATCCGTAACCTCCGGTTTTTAATACCTCGTAACCCCTGGAATCGATATAGCGGATATTAATGGCGAAAATTTCAAAATCGGAAGGTAGGTCGTAATACATTGCAGCTCCACCCGGCAAAGCTTTGAACCGGATATTGTCCTTGGGCATAGTTGCGTCGAATGCAAGGTGATCGTCTTTCGAACAGGCAAAAAATCCCAAGAGTATGATTGATATAAATAAAATATGTTTCATGATTGACCGTTTTAATGTTTTTTTTATGATGTCCGTTTTTACCACCCCGGATTTTGAACCACTCCGGAAATCAATACTTGTTCCGCCCTGATCGGGTTGAGATAGTCTCTCGGGGCCGTAAATTTGCACTTGTTCCAGATAACCACGGGACCTTCGAAATTGTTGTAAAATCCCCGAGCCGTTTCGCCGAGTACGTTCCACCCGTATTGTTTTTCATTTAGCTTTTCGTGTGCGATTTTCCAACGGCGGAGGTTCCAGTAACGGTGTCCCTCGAATGCGAGTTCTATATTGATCTCCTGACGGATAATTTCGCGCATCCCTTCCCGGGAATCGACCTTATCGGGATTTTTTGAATAGGACTTCCATGCGGTTAGCACGTCTGGGATTCCGGCTCGTTTGCGTACTTTATTTAGCGGGGCATATACCCGGTTGTCGGGTTTCTCTAAATATTCGTTCCAAGCCTCGGCCTGAATCAGGTAAAGTTCCGCCAAGCGGATGATCGGTAAGGTTTCTTCCCGGGTAAGATTTCCCTGATATGTTCTGGTAGCCCAGGTAGAATACGAGTGTTTTTTTAGCCAATAACCGTTGATGTTTTGCCAGGAATTGCTGGTAACGATATCGTATTGGGAGCCGAACTGTTCTCCTTTATAGGCTTTCACGATCAGGTTATAATCGTCGCGAGGAGTATTCGTGCCGAGTTGCCAGTGAAGGCGGTCGGCCGCAATACAGGCGTAGAAACGGGGCTCTCGACGCAAGTGAAGTTGAAGTACTTCCGTGTTGGGCGGTACCACGTTTTTATATAACGAACTGGCTTCCTTACTCATTTGGTAACGGCTGTTGTAGTTCCAAGTATTGTCGGCATCGATGGGAAGCCCGTGTTCCGTGTAATACATCTCTACCATTTTCATGGAAGGAGAGAGACAACCATACAGTTTTTCATTAAAATAAGTCAAATCCGAGGACTTAAATCGAGGTAGACAAAACTTGTAAAATCCTTCGCTTGTGTATTTCCACTCCAAAAGGAATTCGGGATTCGAAAACGTGGAATACATGGAAAATTCGATATCACCCATTCTGTTCAGCAAATCGGACTCTTTGCTGTTTGTTCCATCATACAAGTGGTGCCCGACTTGCTCGGATACTCGGATTGCTTCGTCAGCAGCTTCTGCCGCCCGTTTCCATTTCTCGGGATCTTTTTGAGTACTGAAAAGGGGCTCGCCGTTCTTACCTTTAAAATCCGAGTAGTACTCGTTACCGTTAAAAAGGGGTGAGGCTGCATAAACTAATACCCGAGCTTTAAGGGCAAGTGCAGATTCCTGGCAAAAATAGGGTGCCCGGTCTGATGTTCTTGTGGTAGTTGTCGGTAAAAATGGGACGGCTTCGTCGAGTAGACGTACGATGGTATTGAAACAGGTGTCCACGTGGACCCGGGGTTGTTGCATCTTGGACATGTCTTCGTCCACACCGATGTTATCGGGTACAAGGACGATCGGGCCGTAACGGCGAACTAACTCGAAATAGATAAAAGCCTTTAGGGCCTTGACCTCCGCTTTCCATTGCCGTTTTTCGCTTGTTAACATATTGTAAACGTTATCGATATTCTCGATAAAAATATTACACGAACGTATGAGTTCATAAAATGAACTATAATAGTTATTTATACCGCCTTCTTCCCATAAGTTATCATAAGGAGCTTGGGACATTTGCAGTCCGTCGGAAATTTTAAAACCCGGGTATTCGTATTTACCTTTACCTCCCGCTGCATTTCTGAGTCTATTACAGGTAACCAATTCATCTGCACCTAAATAAGCTACATTATCACATATGTTTGCCATTAACATTGTCGTTAATCCGTATATACCGGCGAGCCAACTATCAGCACTCGTGCGTTGCTCAAAAATAGTCTCTATCGTATCGATATCTTTTTCAGGTGTCATATTCAAGTAATCGCTACACGCGAATAACAGCATGACGGTACATAAAATATATAATGAATGTTTCATTGTTCAATCGTTTTAAAATTAGAAACTTACGTTCATTCCGATCGAGAAGGTTCGCTGTATCGGGTAACTGAAACCGTTATCTCCCAGCTCCACGTCCCATATTTTGAAATTACTGATCAGAAAGGGGTTATTTACCCGGGCGTAAAACTTTGCATTTTGCATTTTTAATTTGGTCATCAGATTAACGGGTAGGTTGTAGGCTAACTCCATCGACGTGCAACGCAAAAAACGGCACTCGCGCATGAAATAGGTACTTTTGCGATTTTCTGTTCCGGCATCCCAGTCTTCTTGCGGGTTATGGACGCTGATCGGCTGGGTCGAAAGGCGGGGCCAAAAAGGACGTTCTTTCATATTGCTCTCGCTCCAGTGGTCGTCGTGTATGGCTTTTAACATGGCCCGATCTCCGACAAAAGGATTGATTTGCATGGGGTCCATAAAGAAGGTCCGTTTGCCCGATCCCTGGAAAGCAAAGCTAAATTCCCAGTTTTTATAGTTGATGAATCCGCTGAAGCCGTAGATGATCCGCGGTGTGGTCGGAAAACCGATATGCGTGGCGTCGTTGACATCGATTTTTCCGTCGCCGTTCAGATCCCGGTAACGGATATCCCCGGGCATGACGTCGCCTCCCTGGACGGGGGAGTTGTCGATTTCTGCCTGATCACGAAATAGTCCCTCTGCAATATACCCGATAGATTGCGATAGTTCGTGCCCCTCTTTTAATTGCCAGGCAGGTTTGTCGGAGGCTTCCTCGATATTGAGGTAAACGGCCTTGTTGTAGGTGAATGTGCCGTTGAGGATGATCCAGCAATCTTTATTGAAAGCGTGTTGGATTTTTCCCGATAGGTCGACTCCCCGGGAACGGGCTTTGCCGACATTGGCTAATTGATGCTCCTCGATACCGACGCTTGCCGGAATCGTGATGCGGTAGTCGAGGATGTTATGACGGATTTCCTGGTAGAGATCGGCCGTCACCTCTAAAAAACCTTTAAATAGTTTGGTCTCGATACCGATGTTGATCTGTTCGGCAATCTCCCATTTGATTTTATTGTTGGGATAGGAGACTATTTTGTATGTCTTTACTCCTCGTCCTCCAGGACGGGGGTCAGGAATTTGCCTTTCCGTAAGTAACGGAAGATGAGTAAAGCGGGGGGAGGAGATAATCCCGTCGTTACCGACCTTTCCCCATGAAAACCTGAATTTCAAGAAAGACAGCCAATGAGCGGTATGGTCGGCTAACAAACTCTCTTTGGAAGCGATCCATGCCGCCCCGACAGCCGGGAAAAATCCCCACTGGTGATTTCTGGCAAAACGCTCGGAGCCGTTGTAACCGAAACTCGCCTCTGCAAAATAACGATCCTTATACCCGTAAGAAGCCCGCATGGAGAAACCCATGTTACGTCGGGGAATACCGTCCAAAACGGATGCTGTCTGTGAGATGGTGGTTTCCTGTACACCGAGAACTGCGGTCAAACTGGTTTGATGCTCTTTCCAGGCGGCCGTATGCAAGGCACGTACTTCGTAACCGAGTTGCGTACTTTGGCTACTGCCGCTTGCCTCTCTGTTTTTTTCTAAAGTTCTGCTGGCCGTGTTGGGATTCAGAGCGGATAACGTGTGTTTTCCCGTTTCAAAATCGTAATTATTGTCCAATAAGGCGTATAAATAGGGTTCTGTGTTATAGGCATTGACGTAATATCCTATTTTATTCAAAGAGATACTGGCTCTCATTTCAAGGCCTTTGACTATGGACGAGAGGTTGTGGATGTATTCCGCCCGGGTGGTCGCCGAGTAGCGACTCCGTTCCTTATACCCCATTTGGATGGCCATGTAAGGATTAACACTCTCCCGAGTGGTAGCTCCGAATCGCAGGTGTGGCCAGGCATAGGTTTCATCTGCGGGATACATGGGTGCAAAATCCACGGGTGAAGCGGCAAAGGCCATGGCGTAGGCTTGGGTTACATCAGTGAAGGGACCGTGATATTTGTCGAGTGAAGCCGTGGAGTTGATCAGCAACCTGATTCCTGTACTCAGATCGATATTCAGATTGGTACGAAAAGTGAACGTGTTGTTACTGATATTGCAGTCGAACTGGTTCAGTCTATCGGTTTTTAGCATACCTTCATCCCGGGTATAATTGACAGAAGCGTAGTATTGTATAATCCTCGATCCGCCGCGTAGATTCAATCCCATGTGATGGTTGACGGAATGGTCGTGGAATAGAATCTTATACCAGTCGTTGGCCGGATAGACAAAGGAGGGATATTTGCCGGATCCGGTGCGTTCGATACGTTCTACGCTGTATTGCGGCATGGCCATCGGGTTTCGAGCCAGGAGGGCTTGATTGTACATCTTCATGTAAGTCACTGGATCGACCACGTCGATTTTTCGTGTAGGCATGGAAGTGATTGCCTCGTAACGTACGGAAGTGTATACGCTACCCTCCACGCCTTTTTTAGTTGTGACGAGGATTACTCCGTTGGCTCCGCGAGCCCCGTACATGGCTGTTGCCGAGGCATCTTTCATCACACTGAAGCTCTCGATGTCTTCGACGGGCATGCGCGCTAAATCCAATTTCGACGATTCCACGCCGTCGATCAGAATCAGCGGGTCGATGTTGGCATGAGTTTGAAACGAGGTGATTCCCCGGATATAAAATTTGGTATTCATCTCGTCTTCCGTCAATGCCCCGGGGAGTCCTCCCGTTTGCCACCCGATGATGCCGGCGATCTTTCCTGCGAATTGGGTGGTCAGATCGCTACTCGATGATTTCAGGCTTCCCGGGTTAACGGTAGTGATGGCCGCTACCACGCTCTCTTTCTTTTGTTCCCCGAAGGCCACCACGGTTACCTCCTCGATATTTTCAGCGGTAGGATTTAGTCGTATATTGATTTTGGTTTTTCCCTTAATCGGTACGATCTCTGTTTTATATCCGATAAAAGAGACTTTTAGTACATCATCCGGTTTTGCAGGAATTACGTACCGTCCGTTGGTATCGGAGGCAACACCCCGGGTTGTTCCGTGGATAATTACTGTAGCCCCGGGAATGGGATTCCCTTTTTCATCCGTAATCTTACCGCTTATTTTAAGCAGGGATACCGTTGTTTTTTCACGGATCGTGATTAAATTTCCTTGAATGGAGTATTCCAACCCCAAGCCGGGAAGAATTTCATCAAGAATCAGTTTGACTTCCTTGTTTTCGGCCTTTACGGAAATTTTTCCTTTCGATTTTGCCAATTCGCTGTTGTAAAAAAAATCGTAATCGGTTTGTTTTTTCAGTTCCGCAATCACTTCGTTTAAAGTGACCTCTTTTAAGTCCAGTGTAACCTTGTTTTTCTGTTGTGCCTGCAGGGTTATGGGTACGGAAAGAGATACGCCCAAAAACAAAAGCACAAAGAAATTCTTAAAGATTAACATTCTTCGTCGTGTATTCCAACTTCTTGGTAATGCATGGTCTCGTTTTTTTTTCATAAATTTGTAGTATTATAATTTGACATCGATACATCCGTTTCTTGCAGGGATGTCGGATGTATTTATGAAGAGAAGCAGGTTGAAGATTGATCAGGTTTTCAACCTGCTGTGTTTTATTTCCCTTGTATCGTTATGTGGTCTTTTTCCACGACAAATTTTACATCTCTGGTATATTCCAACCTATCGAATAGAGGTTCGAGGTCATCGTATCTTTTTAAACGTCCGCTGAATTTTATGTTTTTCAATTCCGAATCGGAGAATTCGATTTTGATATTATACCACCGGGAGAAGATTTGCATTAGTTCCTCTAAAGACATGTCTTCAAAATCGTAATAGCCGTCTTTCCAGGAGGTAAATTGCCGCGTGTTTACGGGAAAGTAGTCTGTTTCCTTGGTTTGTTTATTATATACGACTTGCGTTCCGGGGACCATGATAACGTGATGATCTCCGCATCGGGTTTCCACGCGACCTTGTTCCAATGTCGTTTTTATCCATGTTTCGTCGGGATAGGCCTTTACGTTAAAGGAGGTTCCTAATGCCCGAACCGAAACATTTGCCGTGTGTACGATAAACGGGTGTAAAGAATCGTCGATAACTTCAAAATAGCCTTCTCCGGTTAGAAAAACCTCTCGTTTTTTTTCGGCAAACTGATCGGGGTAACGTAAGGAACTCCCCGCGTTAAGATAGGTCTTGGTCCCGTCCGGGAGGATCACGTTGTATTCCGCTCCGAACGGGACGTTTATCGTGTAAAATTCGGGAACCCGTTCTTCGGTTGTGTAGGACTCGAAGATCAGGGTTTGTTTGTCTGTACGAATCTTTTTCTTGTCATCGGATAAGATGACGGTCGATTTGTTTTGGCTGAGCAGTTGTTTTTTCCCGTTCGGTAAAATCAATTCCGCCGCAGGTTTGGTGACAGAGAGACCGGATAGGTATATTTGATCCATGTGAAATTTCTTTTCTGCCGGTTTTTCCCATTTAAAGGCAAAGTAAAAACCTACCAACAAAACGGATACGGCGGCACAAGATGACCAGAAAATACGTCTCCGTTTTTTTCTCCGGAAAATTTCTCGTTTGATCTGGACGAAAACCGTATCTCTTTTTTGGTGTTTATCCAGTATCCTCTTCTGAAATGTTAATTCCTGGATGATTCTTGCAATTTTTGCGTTTTGAACGGAAGTACATTCCCATTCTTTAAACAATCGTTTTTGATCGTCTGTCAACGCATTGTTGTTCAGTATGTCTGCTAATATTTCATCGATCTTGTTTTCCATCATTTACCACGCTTTTCTTATATATTTATAAAATAAGAAAAAAGGGTGATAGAGAATCAATCTTTTTTTGTTAATAAATATAAAAGTGTTAAGAAGATCTTTTCCTGAAGGTTCTCACGCAGGAATTTAAGAGCTGTTTTCATTTGAGTCTTTACCGTGTTGATGCTGATTTTCATCTCCTCTGCAATCTCTTGATACCCTTTGTCGTTCAAGCAGGCCATTAGAAATATTTTCCGGCATTTTTCGGGAAGTAGGTTTACGGTTTCATATAGAATTTCGGCTGTTCCCTGGTACTCTTCCGTCGTGTCGTAGTGATGTATGTCATTTTCTTTTGAAAAAGAGAGCTGGGTTTCGTATCTTTTTTTATGTTCTTTCAGGAAAAGTAGAGAGCGGTTTTTGACGATCTTATAAATATACCGGTCCAGATCTCCGGTGAACGTGTGGAGCTTTTTGCTGTTCCACAAGCCGATAAAACAATCTTGTACGATGTCTTCCGCGGCTTCCAAATCATCTGATATATGGTAAGAATACAATAGTAGATTATCGTAATATTGTTCAAAAAGAAGTTGGAAAGCATTGCTTTCGTCTTTCTTGATCAAATGTAGTATGGTTGCCGATGAATTCATTTCTATTATTTATGTATACAAATATAATGAACTCCAATATTGAAGCAAACTTTTAAGGGAAAGAATTCGTGTATCGATGTTATTATGGCCGAATACCGTTGCGCTAATCCACCGTCGATACTCCTGTCGGGCAGCGAGAATAGGGGTATATATACGGGAATTTTTTCTGAACGCGATCTAAAGGATACGCGTATATTTTATGAGAAATGGGAATTATGGTTTTATTTAAGTTAAATTTTAAAATTTGTCGTATTTATTTCTGTTTTCAGTTGATGAATTCGAC
The DNA here is from genome assembly GCA_001487125.1 of Gabonibacter massiliensis. Lineage (GTDB taxonomy): Bacteria > Bacteroidota > Bacteroidia > Bacteroidales > Marinifilaceae > Gabonibacter > Gabonibacter massiliensis. The sequence continues at coordinate 1,882,913 of LN913013.1, read as the reverse complement.
TAAAACAGGTTATTTTGCAGTATTAATTTTAAATAAATAAATGTTATGGGATTGATTATCTATATTATCGGGATCGTGGCGACAATTTATGCCATTCTTGATCTTGTAAAGAAAAACATTTCGACGCCTTGCAAGTTGCTGATTATCATTGTTCTTTTGTTGACCAGCTGGATCGGTTTGATTATCTATTTCTTGTACGCGAAAGACCACGTGGAAGAGTGGTGTAAACAATGAGGTGATTCAAAAATATACGAGACACTCTTCACAAACTTGCGAAGGGTGCCTCGTGAAAAGTAATTTTATGAAAGCGGAGGCCGTTCGTTTACGGTTTTGTCTCCCTGTTACGATTATTGAATCTACCGGTGTATCTGCTAATTCATTTTTCGAGCGGCCTAAATTCCTGAACAAGTACAAATTTACTGTATAGAGCCGATAGCTCAAAAATGATCTGTCTTCTAATTCGAGGTTGCTTTTCTTTTCGATAATTTTTCTATCGTGTTTAAGCTATAACGGCATCCGCAGTTTTTCGGAATGTCTCCGCATGGTATGCTGTCTCTTTTAAAATGGGAGTTTTAATTCTCGGATAATAGGAAGATCCGTTTCTATTTTCGAGATAGGGATAATCGGATCTTTGATTGCATGGTTACGGTTAAAAAAGGATGCCGTGAAAAGTAATAAAAGTAGTTTTCATTCGTTATAGTATAATTTATTTAATAAAATAAATATAATTATTTTTAAATATAAAAATTATATTAATTTTGTAAGTGATATATTTAAGTTATTAATCTTATAATTAATAAAACTATGAAAAAGATTAGAAAAAACATTTTGAAGTTATTTTTATTCGTCTGTTTGGGTTTAACCCTTACGACGATAGTGTATGCCAATTCAGATTTTTTTATTACTCCTGATGCTCCGGGGGAGCCGCAGATTGATAGAATACGAGTTGATGGATGTGACTTGTCATACGAAGCGCCCAAATACGATGGGGGGGCACCAATTACGGGTTATCTTATTGAGTATAGAAATATATTCAACTGGTACTGGGAAAAGGTTGGTATAACGAAGGGGCGTACATATGCCGTTCGTAATAAGCAAGAAGGAGACAGGGGGGTATTTCGTGTTTCAGCTATAAATGAAGCTGGAGTAGGAGTACCGTCAAGGGAGTCAAGTGTTGTTATATTTAGAAATCCATACAATTAACAATAAAATGTCAAGGAATAATAAAAATTAAACCTAATCGAAAATACGTGTTTTTTACACTTGTTTTTTAACAGAATGAGGTTGGATTTGGATATACATTTATTCCCATTTTCTTAAAGCAAAAAAGAACTGTCTATATTTATTAGACAGTTCTTTTTATTTTATAGAGCATTCGAAAATTATTTCTTAGCTAAATCGATCAGGATTTCGAGAACCTGAATAGCGCTCTTGGATACTTTGGTTCCGGGACCGAATACGGCGATAGCACCGGCATCGAACAAGAATTGATAATCTTGATGAGGGATAACTCCTCCTACATAAACGAGGATATCCTCGCGGCCTAATTTTTTCAACTCGTTGATAACGGCGGGTACCAATGTTTTATGTCCGGCAGCCAAAGAGGAAACTCCGACTACGTGTACGTCGTTTTCCACGGCCTGTTTAGCGGTCTCTTCCGGAGTTTGGAACAAAGGTCCCATGTCCACGTCGAAACCGAGATCTGCATAACCCGTGGCAACAACTTTAGCACCGCGGTCATGTCCGTCCTGACCCATTTTGGCAATCATGATACGAGGACGACGTCCGGTCATTTCTGCAAATTTGTCTGCTAACTCTTTTGCTTTCCGGAAATCTTCGTCTTCTTTTGCTACGCTTGAATATACTCCGCTCACGGTTCTGATAACTGCTTTATAACGTCCTACAACTTTTTCACACGCGTATGATATTTCGCCCAAAGAGGCTCTTTTCTTGGCAGCATCTACGGCCAATTCCAGTAAATTGCCTTCTCCGGTTTCCGCACATTTGGTGATGGCCTCCAAGGCTGCATCCACTTCAGCTTGATTACGGTTTGCTTTTAATTCTTGCAAACGGCGAATTTGTGCTTCCCGTACGGCAGTATTGTCCACCTCAAGAATATCGATCGGATCTTCTTTTTCCAAACGGTATTTATTTGTTCCTACGATAGTTTGAACTCCGCTATCGATGCGGGCTTGCGTACGTGCGGCTGCCTCTTCGATCCGAAGTTTAGGTATGCCGGATTCGATGGCTTTGGCCATACCGCCCAATTTTTCGATTTCCTCGATATGAGCCCATGCTTTGTCTACCAATTCCTGCGTCAGGCTCTCCACGTAGTAGGAACCTCCCCACGGGTCGATGGATTTGCAAACGGTGGTTTCATCCTGGATATAGATCTGTGTATTACGGGCTATACGTGCGGAGAAGTCGGTCGGAAGAGCGATGGCTTCATCCAGCGCGTTGGTATGCAAACTCTGGGTGTGTCCAAGAGCGGCGCCCATGGCTTCTATACAAGTGCGTCCCACGTTGTTGAACGGATCTTGTTCGGTCAAGGACCAACCGGAAGTCTGGCTGTGTGTACGTAATGCCAAAGATTTCGGGTTTTTCGGGTTGAATTGTTTTACGATCTTTGCCCACAACAGACGGCCGGCTCTCATTTTGGCGATCTCCATGAAGTGGTTCATACCGATGGCCCAGAAGAATGATAAACGCGGAGCGAAGGCATCGATATCCATTCCCGCGTTCACTCCTGCGCGCAGATATTCCAAACCGTCGGCCAATGTATAAGCCAGCTCGATATCGGCGGTAGCACCTGCTTCTTGCATGTGGTATCCGGAGATAGAAATAGAGTTGAACTTCGGCATATTTTTGGAAGTATATTCGAAGATATCGGCGATAATCTTCATAGAGAATTTAGGCGGGTAAATATAGGTATTACGCACCATAAACTCTTTCAGGATATCATTCTGAATGGTTCCTGACAATTGATCCAGGGTGGCTCCTTGCTCTAATCCGGCAACGATATAGAAAGCCAAGATCGGAAGAACCGCACCGTTCATCGTCATGGAGACGGACATTTTATCCAACGGAATCTGGTCGAACAGGATCTTCATATCCAAAATAGAGTCTACGGCAACACCGGCCTTACCCACGTCTCCGATTACGCGCGGGTGATCGGAGTCGTACCCGCGGTGAGTGGCCAAGTCGAATGCCACTGACAAACCTTTTTGTCCGGCGGCCAAGTTACGGCGATAAAAGGCGTTAGACTCTTCTGCCGTGGAGAATCCGGCGTATTGACGAATCGTCCAGGGGCGCATCGGATACATTCCGGAATAGGGTCCGCGGAGGTAGGGAGGAATACCGGCTACATAGTCCAGGTGTTCCATACCTTTCAAATCTTCTTCGGTATACACGGGTTTTACCGGTATAAGTTCAGGGGTCATCCACGATTTTTCAATCTGATTGGCTTTCTCCCACTCGGAAGCGGTCGTAGCAGGCTTTTGTGATGACTTGATATTTATATCTTTAAAATTCGGTTTCATCTTTGTAATTTGTAATTATGATTAAGGCTGTGCTCTCAATCTGAAATCTAAAATCGTCAACTATTTAATTCCCAATTTTTGTTGGTAACCCTTCAGGTCTTCCAGTACGTTACATTTTACATGAACATAGTTGGTGATACCGATTGCTTCCAATTCCGGTCTGGATTCCGGGTTTCCGGCAACAACGACAATGGCTTTGTCTTTTAATGCAGCGTAAATCTCCGGAGCAATCGTCGCGTATTCGTCGTCCGAACTACAGATTACCACGATATCGGCTTTGTTGTCCAAGCAGGCTTTTGCTCCTTCTTCCACGGTTTTGAATCCGTTATTATCCATTACCTGGAATCCGGCACAAGCAAAGAAATTGCATGCGAATTGGGCTCTTGCCTTACGCATGGCCAGATTGCCCATGGGGAACATGTAAACGACCGGACGGTGTCCGTTTTCTTTGGCAAACATGTCGGTTCTTAAACGCATAGCCTCAAAAGCCTGGGTTCCGCGGTAAGGTTTCAATGTTTCTACAACAGCATCGGGGGCGGTGAAGTCTTCCGGTTCCAAGATGCAAGAACAAAGAGCTTTGTCGATCTTTTCGTTGAAATTCGGGAATTGGTTTGTTCCCAAGAAGTTTTCTTTGCGGTTTGCGATGTCCTGGTCTCTCTTTTGGGCGGTAGCCTTTATTGCGGCTTGAACGAAGCCTGACTCTAAAGCTTTCTGCATGCCGCCTTGTTCCTGAACTTCGAGGAATAACTTCCAGGCAGCTTCAGCAATGAACTGAGTCAGCTCTTCGATATAATAAGATCCTCCGGCTACGTCTGCAATCTTGCCGAAATGAGACTCTTCTTTTAACAGTAATTGTTGGTTGCGAGCCACCCGTTCACCCAATTCAGAGGGATGGCATTCGTAGATATAGTCGTACGGGTGTACGGTGAAAGAATCAACACCGCCTAAAATAGCGGACATGGCTTCCGTTTGAGTACGAAGCATGTTTACATTCGGGTCATAAACCGTTTTGTTCCATTCTGAAGTTTCAGCATGTATATTCATTTTACAGATGGAGTCGCAGCACGGGTTGTAAGCTTTCACGATTTGAGCCCACAAGAAACGAGCGGCTCTCAACTTGGCTATTTCCATGAAATATTTGGAGCCTGTGGCAAAGTGGAAGCGCATTCTGGGGGCGATATCTTTGATATCCATGCCGGCATCTGTCAGTTTATCTAAGTATTCAACACCGGCAGCCAGACTAAATCCCAATTCCTGTACAATGGAAGCACCGGAATTGTTGAAAACAAATCCTCCGACTTCGATGCTTTTGAAATTTTTCATCTGGGCCGTTCCTTCCGTGGTCGTTTTTACAACATTGAAAGGATGAGGATCACAGAACTTGCCTTCCAGAACCAATTTCGTGATCGGATCTATATTGATACCTCCGTGGATGGATTCCGGATTCACTCCTTTTTCCGTAACCACTTCTTTAAACATATTAAGGATGGCAACTTTATTGCAACATAAAACGAAGTTGATTTCGATGCAGTCGAGGCAAATATCTTTTAAAAGAGCCTCCATGTCGGCTTTCGTGAAGTTCTTGCCATCAGAAATAACGAAGCCTAAGGAATCAACACCTCTGTTCAAAATGTCCAACGCTTTCTTATTCGCCTCTGCAACATTCTCTACCTTAATGTCTTGACGAATAAACCAGTTGTTGTCTTTTTTGTTACCTCTCACGTAAGGAAATTCTCCGGGGAAGCAATCCAAGTACTTGAGGTCCTTCATATTCTCCAAACGATACATCGGTTGGACATTGAAGCCCTCGTTTGTTCTCCAAACCAGCTTTTTATTGAAATCAGCCCCTTTTAGGTCTGCAGTTACTTTGTCCATCCACTCTTGAGTCGTGTTTGGTGCAAATTCACTGAAAAGCTTTGTGTGTACATTCTCTGCCATAATAAGTTTTTATGTAATTGTTCTGTAACTGTTTGTTATTAAAAACGAAAAGCAAAATTAACCCTTTTCGACAATTTAAAAAAGAAAATCCCTTTTATTTTCGGCTATTCGACATATTATCATGGTTTTTTAATAGTTCGTTGAAATAATTTGATATTTGGGGAGATGAAAAATAGAGATACCTTTTTACGGGAGAGGATTATTTTGTAATTTGCAGCGTTAAATTTAAAGTAAGAAACAGATGAAAAAGATAAGAGCTGCCATTGTCGGCTATGGAAATATCGGACGCTATGTGCTTGATGCGCTTCAGGTCGCACCTGATTTTGAAGTGGCGGGAATCGTACGCCGAGATGCCGCGGATATACCTGATGAGTTGAAAAGTTTTCCGGTTGTTTCGGATATCGCCTGTCTGAAAGAGGTGGATGTTGCTATCCTGTGTACGCCGACCCGAAGTGTGGAGACTTATGCTTCTAAGATTTTGAAGATGGGGATAAATACCGTCGACAGTTTCGATATTCATACGGAGATTTCCGGATTACATGAGCGTTTGGGAGAGATAGCTAAAAAATACAATAGTGTTTCTATTATTTCTGCCGGTTGGGATCCGGGGAGTGATTCTATGGTTCGGGCCCTGTTGGAAGCTTGTGCCCCGAAAGGAATTACTTATACGAATTTCGGCCCCGGCATGAGTATGGGACATACGGTAGCCGTAAAAGCTATCGAAGGGGTAAAAGCGGCATTATCTATGACGATTCCTGTTGGTACGGGCATTCACCGCCGGATGGTTTATATCGAATTAAAGGAGGGGTATGATTTCAAACGGGTGGCGGAAGCTATTAAGACGGATCCTTATTTCGAACATGATGAAACCCATGTAATGCAGGTGGACAGTGTAGATGCTTTGAAAGATATGGGACACGGAGTCAACCTGATCCGGAAAGGAGTTTCCGGAAAAACACAGAATCAATTGTTTGAATTCGGTATGAAGATCAATAATCCTGCCCTGACGGGTCAGATTTTGGTGGCTACGGCCAGGGCTTCCGTGCTGCAGCGGCCGGGATGTTATACTTTGATAGAGATTCCGGTTATTGATCTACTGTACGGAGACCGGAAGGAGCTGATAAAGCATTTGGTATAGAGAATATTTTACTGGAAAAGACCGGACCATTATCATCGTCCGGTCTTTTTCAAAAAAGCGAAGACTCGATTAAATGCTTCCTGTTCCATTGCTTCCTGTAGACCAATCCGTACACTGGCTGTAACTTGAATTCCGGTAGCTGTTATCGTAAACGTCAATGTATGTTTCTGATTAGCTATAAGCGTCAGCTCGTTTTCTCCGTCTTTCGGCGTTACGGTTTTATCTGTATTATTTAGGGTCAGGGTAAATTCCGGGGCAGAACCGGGCCATACCAGGTAATCGGTGACGAATGTTTCGCCGGATTCGCTCAGACCGGCTCCGGTAACCTGAGGATAATAGGCGTAAAAATCGAGGGAACCCACGGGTCAAAAAGCTTCATTGCCCGGTTCGAAGTCGAATTTTGTTCCGTTCGTACTTATCGAAATTTTTGCGTTATTTAAATTTTCCTGTGTAGTTTTTGTCCTTTGTAATTAACAACAACGTTAAACCACAAAATAGAGGTATGATAAACGAGAGGACGTACGAAAAATACATCCAGAAAATGGAAGAAAACAATTCACTGATCATGATCCCTTTTGGTACTATAATGTACATATTTACGTGTTCAAATATAGTAAAATAATGTCTTGTAAAACGTTTTTCAGGAGGTAGTGTTGTATTAGGCCGTAATTGATACGAAATGATCCGAATAGAACCGTTGGATATGGATTCGAAGGAAATAGGATGCGTAATAGCACAAGGGAAAAATTATTTATATGAATAAAATTGAATCTGGAAAATAATTGACAATTTTGTATCATCAATTTCAATGATACTGATATGAATGTAGAAAAATGCAGAGAAGAAGTAAAGAAGGCTTGTGAGGTATTGAAAAACGGAGGGATAATCCTTTACCCCACGGATACGATTTGGGGAATCGGATGTGATGCGACTAATGATGAGGCGGTAAAACGGGTATATGAGTTGAAAAAGCGGGAAGACAGTAAGGCGATGTTGGTTCTTTTGGATGATTTGGGTAAGTTGGCATCCTATGTGGATGTGCCGGATATTACTTATGATTTGTTGGAAGCTGCCGATCGTCCGATGACGGTCATTTATCCGCGTGCTAAGAATTTGGCCAAAGGACTGGTTAGTGCGGACGGCACGATAGGAATCCGTATCACGAAAGAGATTTTTTCGCGAATGTTGGTTGCTCGCTTTCGCAAGCCGATTGTTTCTACATCTGCCAATATTAGTGGAGATCCTTCGCCCAAGTGTTTTGCCGATATCAGCGATGAGGTAAAAAAATCCGTCGATTACGTGGTCGATTTTCGACAGGAGGAAACGACTAATCCGGCCCCTTCCAGTATTGTTAAATTAGGCTTGGGGGGAGAGATACAGATTATTCGTCAATAAAGGATATAAAATTTTAATTTATGGCATTGATTTTAAATATAGATACGTCAACAGAGATTTGTTCGGTGGCTATAGCTCGGGATGGAAAGTTATTGGCTTTGAAAGAGAATGACGAGGGATTGAATCACTCTGTTTTATTGGGTGTTTATGTAGACGAACTGTTGAAAGAGAATGGAATACGGGCCAAAGAGTTGGATGCTGTTGCCGTTAGCATGGGGCCCGGTTCCTATACCGGGTTACGTATTGGCGTTTCGTTGGCCAAAGGGATATGTTTCGGAACGGGGAAACCTTTAATAGCTATAAGCACGTTGAAAGCTTTAGCTATTTCCGTTGCCCGGAATGTTGACGAAGAGGCTCTTTTTTGTCCGATGATAGACGCTCGTCGCATGGAGGTTTATTCGGCTATTTTTAATCGGAACGGGGAGATGATACGTGAGGTACGGGCGGAAATCATAGACCCGTCTTCATTTAGCGATTGGTTGGTTGATCATAAAATCTATTTCTTTGGAAACGGTAGTGGAAAAGTAAAAGAGGTCATAGTTCATCCCCATGCGCAATTTGTGGACCGGGTGGTTACCTCTGCTGTCAATATGATAACTTTGGCTGAACAAAAGTGGGAAGAGAAAACTTTTGAAGATCTGGCTTATTTCGAACCGTTTTACTTAAAAGATTTTATCGCTACCGTTCCCAAGAAAAAAGTGCTTTGAATGTTTTTTCCATTTCTCGGATTTTTTATAGAGAGCAAACTTGTCATGATGCTAAAATGGTCATGGCTGTGGAAAAATGATTCGACTTTTGGTCAGTTGGGCTGATTTTCTTATATTTGCACCCTAATTTCAATTATTAAAACTAAAACTTATTAGATAAATGGCAACGACAGCTGATTTTAGGAATGGATTATGCATCGTTTTTAAGGACGATTTATATACCATTGTACAATTCCAACATGTGAAACCGGGTAAAGGTCCCGCTTTCGTGAGAACGAAATTAAGAAATGTAAAAACAGGGCGTATTTTGGAAAATACTTTTACCTCTGGAATAAAGATAGATGTAGCTCGTATCGAGAGACGTCCTTATCAGTTTTTATATAAAGAGGGAGAGGATTATGTTATGATGCATACGGAGACTTACGAGCAATTGAATATTGCAAAAGAGTTGATCAATGCCCCTCAATTTTTAAAAGAAGGAGATGCCGTTGAGATGGTTGTGCACGCCGATACGGAAACACCATTGTATGTTGAGTTATTGCCGAACGTCGTATTGGAAGTGACTTATACGGAACCGGGTTTGAAGGGAGATACGGCTTCTTCAACGGCTTTGAAGGCAGCTGAGGTGGAGACCGGAGCCAAAGTGATGGTACCTCTTTTTGTTAATACCGGGGAAAAAATACGTATAAGTACGCAAGACGGTTCTTACGTGGAACGCGTGAGGGAGTAAAAAGAAGAAAAGATATTTATGGAGAGACTATCCGCGTTGAGGGTAGTCTCTTTTATGTTCATCTCGAAGGGCAAACAGGGCGGATTCGACAATCTGGATGAGGTTATTCCATCAAAAAATTGCTAAATTGCGAGAATGGCTTTTGGTCGGATAAGCTCGGGCTATATGATAATATTGCCTTGCCCTTCATTTTGAAGTTTTTGAATGGCTTTTTCCGCGGAATGTTGTTCAGCTTCTTTTTTGGAAGACCCCACGCCTTTACCGATGACTTCTTCTCCGACTGAGATCGTACAAACGAATTTGGAGCGACGATTTTTAAAGAGCTCTTCCGTGTGTATGCTTAATTCTATTTTATTTTTTTGTCCCCACTCGATAAGTCGACTTTTGAAATTTTTATCGATGTATACCAGGTCTTCTAAGTTTACGTAGTGAGGAAAGATGTATTGTTCGATAAAATCCTTTGTCTTGGCGTATCCCTGATCAAGATAGATGGCACCGGTAAAAGCTTCGAACACATCACCGTATATGTGTTTGTTTTTTGAAATGTCCGATTTGGCGATGACCTCTTTACTTAATCCCATCTTTATGGCTATTTCGTTCAAGGATTCCCGGCTTACGATCTTGGAACGTAGGCGGGTTAAAAATCCTTCGTCTTTGTTCGGAAAAAATTTGTAAAGAATTTCAGCCACGATGGCACCCAATACGGCATCGCCCAGGAACTCGAGGCGTTCATAATTAAGGATCGTTCCGCTTTTCGTATACCTGGAAGCAGACTTGTGCAGTAAAGCAAGGTTATATAACCCTTTATTTTGAGGGATAAATCCCCATTCGTAAATAGACAATCCATAAAACTTATCTTTGCGATGCAGATATAGTTTTATGGATTGAATTATTTGCCTAATCACTTTCCAACGTTTTAGTTAGTGATTATTTTTTAAATACAACACAGGCATTGTGACCACCGAACCCGAAGGTGTTACTAATGGCAACATTTATTTTTCTTTCTTGAGCCTTATTAAATGTAAAATTTAATTTCGGATCCAGTTCCGGATCCAGGCTCTGGAAATTAATAGTCGGGGGAACAATGTCGTTTTTCACGGCCAAGACACAAGCGATTGCTTCGATGGCACCGGCGGCGCCTAATAAATGTCCGGTCATTGATTTGGTAGAACTGATGTTCAGCTGATAAGCGTGTTCTCCAAATGCTTTAAGAATAGCCTTAGGTTCTGCTATATCTCCTAATCCCGTAGATGTCCCGTGTACATTGATGTAATCGACATCTTTAGGAGTCAGGCCTGCATCTTCGAGGGCAGATTTCATTACGTCTCCGGCACCTTCTCCTTCCGGGTCGGGAGCCGTCATGTGATAAGCATCACAATTCATTCCTGCTCCTGCAAGTTCTGCATAGATTTTAGCTCCTCTCTTCATGGCGTGCTCGTATTCTTCAACGATTAGTGCGGCTCCGCCTTCTCCCAACACGAATCCGTCACGGTTTGCGTCAAACGGACGAGAAGCGCTTTTCGGATCGTCATTGCGGGTGGATATGGCTTTCATGGCGTTGAAACCTCCAACACCGGGAACGGTTATCGCGGCTTCAGATCCGCCGGCAATAATCACGTTTGCTTTTCCTAATCGAATGAGGTTTAATGCATCTACTAAAGAATGAGCCGATGATGCACAAGCAGAAACCGTCGTATAGTTAGGCCCCTTTAGGCCGTGTTCGATAGCGATCATTCCTCCTGCCATATTGGCAATCATCTTGGGGATAAAGAAAGGGTTGAATCTGGGAGTACCATCTCCGATGGCAAATGTTTTACACTCTTCATAGAATGTTTCCAATCCTCCGATACCTGCGCCCCAGATTACACCTACTCTTCTCTTATCCTCTGCGGATAAATCGAGTCCTGAATCCTTAATGGCTTCCCGGGCTGCAATGAGACCGAATTGCGTGTAAAGATCCATTTTACGGACTTCTTTCTTGTCGAAATGTTCCGTCGGCTCGTAATTTTTTATTTCACACGCGAATTGCGTGCGAAATTTAGATGCATCAAAACGAGTAATAGGACCGGCGCCGCTAACGCCTTTTTTCAAGTTGTCCCAAAACTCGGACACCGTGTGACCGAGAGGATTGATCGTTCCAAGACCTGTAATTACTACTCGTTTGAGGTTCATAAAATCAATATTAAATTACTGAGCGTTAGCTTCAACATAAGCAATAGCATCGCCTACGGTAGCAATTTTCTCTGCTTGATCGTCCGGAATAGTGATATTGAATTCTTTTTCCAATTCCATAATCAATTCTACCGTATCCAAAGAGTCAGCTCCAAGATCATTTGTAAATGTTGCACTTGGTGTAACTTCTGATTCATCAACTCCTAATTTATCAACGATAATAGCTTTCACTCTGTTTGTAATGTCAGACATAACTTTAAATTTTAATTAGACATTTTTTAATTTCACACTTAATCACCCTTGGGGTGTACATAACTCTCAAAGTTCGGGGGCAAAGTTAGAGAATTTATTTTTCATAGAAAATTTTTTTGCTTGAATAAAGTTTTATTATCTTTATGACTTTGATTTTTAATTAATTACATCATGAAGAAAATAGCAATATTTGCCTCTGGTTCAGGGTCTAACGCTGAAAATATCATTAAATTTTTTAAAAATGATCCGCAAAATAGCGTGATCGGCGTGTTTTGTAATAAGCCGGATGCTTTTGTTTTGGAGAGAGCAAGACGTTTGAATATACCCGCCTTTGTTTTCAATAAAGAAGACTTTTATCGGTCTGATCGTATCTTGTCACAAATGAGTGAGTTGGGAGTGGACTTGATCGTGCTGGCCGGTTTCTTGTGGAAGGTACCCGAGCCTATCATCGATGCCTATGAGTACCGGATCATCAATATACATCCGGCTCTTTTGCCTCGTTACGGGGGAAAGGGCATGTACGGAATGCATGTCCATGAGGCTGTAATCGCTGCCGGGGAAAAGGAGAGCGGAATCACCGTCCATTATGTAAATCGTCATTACGATGAAGGGGCTGCAATTTTTCAGGCAAGATGTGAGGTTACGCCCGAGGATACGCCGGATTCGTTAGCTGCCAAGATACATGATTTGGAATACGAGTATTTCCCGAAAGTGGTAAAACAGGTATTGGAGAAATGAGGGTTATTCCTGCAAGAATAAAAAGAATTTATACGGCTTATTGATTGGGAATGATGAAAAAGAATATAGTTTTATTATTGGGATTTTTTTTAGGCTGTCTGTGCTTGAAGGCAGAAGAGGCTCGTTTATTACGTTTTCCTCATAGTGTTGGGGAGAAGGTCGTTTTTTCGTATGCCGGCGATCTTTATACGGTACCTGTATCGGGAGGAGTTGCCCGTCGCCTGACTTCTCACGTGGGGTATGAGATGTTTCCTCGAATTTCTCCGGATGGTAAATATATCGCTTTCACGGGACAATACGACGGAAATACGGAAGTGTTCGTTATTCCTGTCGAGGGGGGAGAACCGAAACGGCTGACTTATTCCGCCACCTTGAAGCGGGATGATTTGGGGGATCGGATGGGGCCTAATAACGTCGTGATCGGATGGACTCCGGATAGTAAATCTATTTTATATCGTTCCAGGCAATATACCTTTAATGATTTTACCGGACAATTGTTCACGGTTCCCGTATCGGGAGGAATGCCAACGGAGATTCCGTTGGCGAATGGAGGGTTTGCGTCTTTTTCTCCCGATGGGAAAAGATTAGCTTATAACTATATTTTCCGGGAATTTCGGACATGGAAAAGATACGAAGGCGGGATGGCCGACGATATCCGGGTTTTCGATTTCTCCACCAAAAAATCCGAAAGAATAACGCATGATGTGAGGCAGGATATTATTCCCATGTGGTCTCCCGACGGAGAGGATATCTATTATATTTCGGACCGGGACGACATCATGAATCTTTACGTTTATCATATAAAGACAAAAGAGACTCGCCAATTGACTTTTTATAAAGATTACGATATAAAATTTCCGGCCATAGGCGATAAGTCGATTGTTTACGAGCATGGAGGATATATTTATCGTTACGATTTGAAGAACGGTAAAAACGAACGGATTAAAATTGATATCGATAATGATCAGGTTTATTCGCGTCCGGAATGGAGACGGGTAAGCGATCAGATCGACTTCCGGGCTCCTTCTCCTGACGGACGGCGGGTTTTGGTTTCGGCAAGAGGAGATATTTTTTCACTTCCGGTGAAAGAGGGCATTACTTATAATTTGACCAACTCTTCCCATGCCAATGATCGGATGGGGGCTTGGTCTCCTGACGGCAATTACATAAGCTATATATCCGATAAGGAGGGTGAGTTTTCGATTTATATCCGGGAGGTTGCGACCGGCAGGGAAAAAAGGTTGATAAAGGGTTTTAAAGGATACATCTTTAATTACAAATGGTCACCTGATTCCCGGTCTATTTTATGGAGCGATAAGGGGAATACCTTAAATATTTCGGATGTTTCTACCGGAAAGAGGGAAATTATCGAAACTTCTCCCGTGCGCCCGATGACGGATTTCAATTGGTCTCCTGACAGCAGATACATTACTTATGTACGTCCGGGAAAAGCGGTCGATCATATTATAATATACGAGTTGTCCGATAAGCGGAAACATCAGATAACTGACGATTGGTACGGGGTGGCTTCTCCGAATTTCAGTTGCGATGGAAAATATCTTTTGTTCGTTTCTGCCCGCTCTTTCTCCCCCTCTTACGGCAGAACAGAATGGAACCATGTCTATCGGGAGATGAATAAAGTTTATATTTTGCCTTTGGTGAAAGGAGCTTGGATTCCTTTTTCTCCTGAAAACGACGGAATGCCGAAGGTGAAAACGCCGGATGGCGAAGGAATAGAAGGTGGCTATGATTTTACGGGTGTAAACCGTCGTTTGATCGAATTACCGATTTTGCCGGCCGATAATTACGGTAATTTGCATATGATAGGTAACTATGTTTATTACGATCGGGGAGGTCATACAATGGTGTATGACCTGGCGGGTAAAAGCGAATCTTCCCTTGGCGGGCAAATTGTTTTCAGTCCGGGGTATGATAAGGCGTTAGGAGTTGTCGGGCAGGTTTTTCAAATTATTGATTTGCCGACGACCTCTCTTTCCGTGGGGAGTGGAATTTCGACAAATGGCGTGAAGAAACGGATTAATTACCATGAAGAATGGATGCAAATTTATAACGAGACCTGGCGTCAGATGAGGGATTTCTTTTATGCTGAAAATATGCATGGGGTGGATTGGAATAAAGTATACGAGAAGTATAAAGTGCTCGTGCCTTATGTTAACCATCGGACGGATCTGACTTATCTGATAGGAGAGATGATCGGGGAGCTGAACGTGGGGCATGCCTATTCTATAAACGGTAAACATCCTGAACCGGAACGAATTAAGATGGGCTTATTGGGAGCAACTTTCAAAAGGGATAAATCCGGTTATTTTCAGGTAGAAAGAATCATCGAGGGGGCTAATTGGAAAACTTCGACCCGCTCGCCTTTGACCATGCCGGGAGTGGATGTCCGGGAAGGAGATTATTTGATCGCTATCAATGGAAAATCTTTGCAAGAAACCGATAATTTATTTACAGAATTAGTAGATATGGCCGGAAAGACGGTTGAATTGGAGGTCAATTCAAAACCTTCCGTTACCGGATCTCGCCGGGTTTTAGTAATTCCGTTGGCAGATGAATCGAAACTGTATTATTATCATTGGGTACAAAACAATATAAAGAAAGTGGAGGAGGCGACGAACGGAGAGGTGGGTTATATCCATATACCGGATATGGGAACGGAAGGATTGAATGAATTTGTGAAACACTATTATCCCCAATTGCAAAAAAAGGCTTTGATTATCGATGACCGGGGAAACGGGGGAGGCAATGTTTCACCCATGATTATTGAACGTTTGATGCGTACGCCGACTTATTTTACGATGCATACGAATCAAAAGGAGGGATCGGTAAATCCGGTCGGTACGTTTATTGGTCCCAAGGTGTTGTTGGTGAACGAGTACTCGGCCTCTGACGGAGATTTGTTTCCTTATCGTTTTAAATACAATAAATTGGGTACGGTTATCGGAAGACGTACCTGGGGCGGAGTGGTCGGTTATAGCGGAACCATTCCTGTCGTGGACGGAGGGGCGATCGTAACTCCTTCTTACGCTCCTTTTGCTGTTGACGGAAGCGGCTTTATCATCGAAGGAACCGGTGTTACTCCTCATATAGATTTGGAAAACGATCCTTATTTAGAATATACGGGGCGGGATCAACAGTTGGAGAAGGCGATAGAAATTATTTTAGAGCAATTAAAAACGGCGAAGAGATCGGTTCCGCCTATTCCTGTTTTCCCGGATAAATCGGGAAAGAACTGAGATAGGTTGAAACTTTTTTCCAAATGTTTCGATAGGTAAGGATAAAAGGAAAAGATTTTTATGGGAACTGAAGAAGTCAAGATGGACGGGCTTCCATTGCCGAGACGTTATTGGGCCATTTTGTCCATTGCATTGGGTATAACCGTCTCCGTTCTGGACGGGACGATAGCGAATGTCGCTCTTCCTACTATCGCGCAGGATCTGCAGGCGACACCCTCCATGTCGATATGGATCGTGAATGCTTATCAGTTGGCTATCGTTGTCTCGTTGCTCTCCCTATCCTCTTTGGGGGATATTTGGGGCTACCGTAAAGTTTATATAAGCGGATTGTTCTTATTTAGTTTTACCTCGTTGGCCTGCGCGCTTTCCAATTCTTTGTGGACGTTAACGATTGCCCGTGTTCTTCAGGGATTCGGGGCTGCCGCGATTACGAGTGTGAATACTTCGCTCATTCGTATTATTTATCCTCAGCGTATCATAGGCCGGGGAATGGGAATAAACGCTTTGGTAGTTGCGGTATCTGCTGCCGCCGGACCTACTATCGCCGCCGGGATCCTTTCCGTTGCTTCCTGGCCTTGGTTGTTCGCGATCAATGTTCCGATAGGGATTGCGGCCTTGATGTTGAGTTTTAAATTTCTGCCTTCCAATACGGTGCGGGTAGAGGGACGGCGTTTTGACTGGATGAGCGGGTGGATGAACGCTTTGACGTTCGGATTGTTGATATCGGCAATTGAAGGCTATGCCCACGGTATCGATTCCATATATATCGTTTCGGGCTTAGCGGTCATGTTCGTTGTCGGTTTCTTTTTTATTCGTCGTCAGTTGAATCAGACTTATCCGCTGTTGCCCGTGGATTTGTTGCGAATTCCTATTTTCGCTCTCTCCGTCGGCACATCGATATGTTCTTTTACCGCTCAGATGTTGGCTATGGTTTCTTTGCCTTTTTTCTTACAAAACGCGTTGGGGAGGGATGAGGTAGTGACGGGTTTGTTGTTAACTCCCTGGCCTTTGGCTACCATGTTGGCGGCTCCTCTTGCCGGTCGGTTGATCGAACGCGTTCACGCGGGTTTGTTGGGTGGAATAGGGCTGACCTTGTTTGCTGGCGGTTTATTTCTGTTGGCTACTTTACCCGAAATGCCGACAAACGCGAGTATTGTTTGGCGAATGGCGTTGTGTGGTGCCGGATTCGGCTTGTTTCAAACGCCGAATAACAGTATTTTGATTTTATCTGCCCCCCGGCAACGTAGCGGAGGAGCGAGCGGAATGTTAGGGACTTCGCGTCTTTTGGGACAGACCTCCGGAGCCTCTTTGGTCGCTTTGATGTTTGCCTTGTTTCCGTATAACGGGACGCATGCCGCACTTTATTTGGGGGGTGCTTTTGCAGCGCTTGCCGCTATCGTGAGTTTTTCCAGAATGTCTTTACCTGAACCCGGAGCTTTGGGGAAGAGAAAAAAGGGATAGATCCGGATAAAGAATGTGGAAAATTTTAGAACTGTTTTTCAGTTGTTGATGATCGTTCTCAAGAGATTATTCCTTACCTTTGTTTAGGTATAAATCAATGGAATCGTTTTTTCTATTCTATTGACAGTTAGGTGTTTGTTTTAATTCTTAGCGTATAATATATGTCTTTTACCCATTTTCATGTACATTCTCAGTATTCTATTTTGGATGGAGCGGCGAGTATTCCCGGTTTGATTGATAAAGCCATCGCTGACGGGATGCCGGCGATTTCCTTGACAGACCATGGAAGTATGTTTGGTATCAAACTTTTCTATGATCTTTGTCGAAAGAAAGGTATCAAACCGATTTTGGGTGTTGAAGCTTATGTCGCCCGGGTGTCATTGCATAATAAAAAAAATCCGCAGGATCGTTCCGGGGAACATTTGATTCTTTTGGCAAAGAATCTGCAGGGATACAGAAATCTTGTGAAATTGTGTTCTGTAGCCCAGGTGGAAGGATTTTATTATCGGCCTCGTATCGATAAGGCCCTTTTGGAGAGGCACAAAGAGGGATTGATTATTTCCTCTGCTTGTTTGGGAGGGGAAATCTGTCAGAAAATCATGGCCGGGGATATAGAAGGAGCGGAGGCTGCTGCCCTATGGTATAAGGATTTGGTAGGGGAGGATTATTATTTGGAAGTGATGAAACATCCGACGACCAATCCTCTTTTGAGAGCGGATGTATACGACAGGCAAGTGAGGTGTAATGCCGAGATACTGAGAATCGGGAAAAAATTGGGTATAAAGGTTATTGCTACCAATGATGTGCATTTTTTGAATGAAGAGGATGCCGAAGCTCACGATATCCTAATCTGTTTGCAGACGAATAAGGATTTGGATGATCCCAAGCGGATGCGGTATACTCAACAGGAGTGGTTTAAGACAACGGCGGAAATGGAAGCCTTGTTCAGTGACGTTCCGGAAGTCATTGCGAATACGCAAGAGATTGTGGATAAGGTAGAGGATTATAAATTGGATTCCGATCCGTTGATGCCTGTATTCCCGATTCCTCCTGAGTTGGGAACGGAAGAAGAGTATCGAAAAAAATACACGGAAAGAGATCTTTTCGATGAATTTACTCAAAATGAAAAGGGTGAGGTGGTGATGAGTGAAGAGGATGCTCAAAAGAAGGTGAAGAAATTAGGAGGTTATGATCGGCTTTATCGTATTAAATTGGAGGCCGATTATTTAAAGGAGTTAGCGATGAAGGGGGCGGTGAAGCGTTACGGAGAGCATATCCCTCCCGATATCATGGAGCGTTTGATTTTTGAACTTCATATCATGAAGACGATGGGTTTCCCGGGCTATTTCCTTATTGTACAGGATTTTATTCGGGCAGCCCGCGATATGGGGGTGATTGTCGGTCCCGGACGGGGTTCGGCGGCGGGGAGTGCGGTAGCTTATTGCTTAGGTATTACAAATATAGACCCGATAAAATATGATTTGCTGTTCGAGCGTTTTTTAAATCCCGACCGTATCTCTTTACCCGATATCGATGTGGATTTTGATGACGACGGACGGCAACGCGTATTGGAATGGGTAACTCAAAAGTATGGAGCAGATAAAGTGGCTCATATCGTTACTTTCGGAAGTATGGCCGCTAAAATGGCAATTAAGGATGTGGCCCGGGTGTTGAAGTTGGAATTATCGGAAGCCAATCGATTGGCTAAAATGGTTCCGGAGGCTCCGAAAATGACACTGAAAAGGGCATATGAAGAGAATCCCGATTTAAAGAAAGAGAAAGAATCACCCAATCCGGTAGTGGGCAAAACGATTCGGTTGGCGGAGATTTTGGAGGGTTCCGTGCGACAGACGGGTGTCCATGCCTGTGGAATATTGATTAGCCGGGATCCGCTCACGGAACATATTCCGATTATGCCGACCGAGGGGGAGAGCTTGATGACGACGCAGTATGACGGTCATTTTGTAGAACCTATCGGATTGATTAAAATGGACTTCTTGGGGTTGCGGACTCTCTCTATTATAAAAACTTGTTTGGATAATATTAAAAAATCCCGCCACGAGGTTTTGGATGTGGATGCGATTTCTCTGGAGGACCAGGAGACTTTTGCTCTTTTTTCCCGGGGAGAGACGACGGGCCTGTTCCAGTTCGAGTCGCCGGGGATGAAAAAACACCTGCGGGCCTTACAGCCTAACCGCTTCGAGGATTTGGTGGCGATGAATGCTCTTTATCGTCCGGGACCTATGGAGTATATTCCTGATTTCATCAAACGTAAGCACGGGGAGGAACCCATCGTGTACGATCATCCTATGATGGAACCCTTTTTAAAGGATACTTACGGGATCACTGTCTATCAGGAGCAGGTGATGTTACAATCACGGGCTTTGGGGAGTTTCACCCGTGGTATGTCCGATACGCTTCGAAAAGCTATGGGTAAAAAACAGATCGATACGATGAATGCCCTGAAGACGCAATTTATAGAGGGGTGTAATAAAAATCCGGAGTTCGTAAAGGGATGTAAAGAGATGGGGAAAGAGGTCAAACCTTTGGTAGAAAAAATATGGGGAGATTGGGAAGCCTTTGCCTCGTATGCTTTTAATAAATCTCATTCTGTTTGTTATGCTTATATCGCTTACCAAACCGGTTTTTTGAAGGCTCATTACCCGGCTGAATTTATGGCGGCCAACTTGAGTTGTAACTTATCCCAAATAGAGAAGGTGACCACTTTTATGGATGAGTGTAAACGAATGGGATTGAAGGTGCTGGCTCCTGACGTGAACGAGTCGGATAATGACTTTACGGTAAATCATAAAGGTGACATTCGTTTCGGAATGGCGGCAATAAAAGGAGTAGGGTTGGCGGCAGTAGATTCGATCATTAAAGAGCGTACGGAAAATGGCCCTTATAAAGATGTGTTTGACTTTTTTGAACGTATCGATTATCGTACCGTAAACAAAAAAACGTTGGAAAATTTAATTACGGCCGGAGGATTGGATAGTTTCGGTTTGCACAGGGGACAGTTTTTTTACCAAGTTGACGGGCATACTTCTTTGCTCGAGAATTTAGTAAATTACGGACAGAAGAAACAGGCCGACGGGCTGAAAATGCAAGCGACCTTATTTGGGGGGATGGACGGATACGAGGTGACAAAGCCCTCTATTCCTTTGTGTGAACCTTGGACGGATATGGAAAAGGCCCGAAAAGAGAAGGAATTAATCGGTATTTACCTCACTTCTCATCCTTTGGATCCCTATAAATTGGAGATAAAAACGCTTTGCACTCCTTTGGAAGAGTTGAATAGTAATTTCGCCTCTTTTAAAAACCGGGATGTTACTATTGCCGGGATTATCATCGCCATGAGGCAGGGAAAGACCAAAAAAGGAAATGATTTTGGTATTTTGACGATAGAGGATTTTAGCGGAACCTACGAGTTGCCTTTCTTTGGTGAGGATTATATAAAATTCAGGAACTATTTTATTTTGGAAACGGCAATATATATTAAGGGAAAGGTACAAACGAAAAAGTGGAACAATGAACTGGCCTTTAACGTAATCAGTATGGATCTGCTCAGCGTTATCGGAGAAAACCTGATTCGTTCCATCACGTTGCAGGTCGATATAGAGAATCTGACACACGAAATCGTAACGGAGATTCATAATCAATTGGTAAACGAAGCGGGAGACATCCCGTTGAATTTTATCCTTTACGACCGGGAAGGGCATAGAGTTAAGATGTTTTCAAGAAGCTGTAAAATAAAACGTTCGAGAGAATTATATGAATATTTTGAAAATAATGATGTGATTAAGATGAAAATTGATTAATATTGCACGGCAAATAAGGGTATTTTTATTCTTAATTGTAGTGATTTTCATATAGATAAGAGAATGTAAACTTAAAAGATAAAAAAGTATGGCTATTGCAGTTAATGATTCAAGTTTTGAGGAAGTGGTTTTGAACTCAAAGCTTCCCGTATTGGTAGATTTCTGGGCGGAATGGTGTGGACCATGTAAAATGATGCTGCCGATTGTAGAAGAATTGTCTAAGGAATACGAAGGTAAGATTGTTGTTGCTAAAGTAGACGTGGACAATTGTGCTGGGACATCCGGAAAATTCGGAATCCGTAATATCCCGACGATTCTTTTCTTCAAAAACGGAGAAGTGGTTGACAAACAGGTCGGTGCTGTGCCTAAAACGGCTTTGGTTGCAAAAATCAATGCACTGCTTTAAAATTGTTGAAATATGATATATAATCCGTCTAACTTCAGGTTAGGCGGATTTTTTGTTTAATATTGTTTTCGGGAGGTGGAGGAAGAAGTTATTCTTTGCTCCAAATCCGTAGGTTTAGATTCAGGTCGTTGACAATACCTGTCAAGGCCGAGAGGGTATCGTACTCCTGTTTTAAACTGTTGTTATGGAGTTGAGAACGCCAAATACTGGTTTCGAAATGATCGGTTCGGTCGGGAATAGCGATGATAATATTGGAGTTATAGAAACTGACTGTAATTTTTCCCGGGAATTTTCGGTCGAGCATCAGAAGTTTTTCCATCATTCCCGGAGTCAATAGATAACGGGCTTCTACCTGATCGGTAGAATAAACGTCGAAACTTTTCTCGAAGTCCGGATTTTCCAATTTAACCCGTCGGTTGTTGAAATTCAGCTTAATCCAAGCATTTCGATAAATGATGGTTTGTCCTTTGAAATCTTTGTGGAAATCGGCAATAAAGAAAAAACCCCGGAAAATATCCACCCAACTTTCATGTCTGTGTCCTTTGGAATCTACTGTCACGTGCTTTTCTTCAGCGTGGACTTCCGAACATACGAAAGCTGTTTTTTCGAGCTGTCCGGTTATCATGTCTTCGGAATGATAGCGGTCGGGCGTGGTGGAAAATAATCCGCTACTCATAAAAGCGGTTTTCGAGATGCCTTTCTCGGGTTGGAACGAGGAATCCTTGCATAGGCTCGTTAACAACGTGGTAATGATATCCTTTTTATAATGTCCGGATAGTACGGCAGATTGGCTATTGATACAGAGGAACAAGACGATTATTCCGATGAGGGTAGCAATTATGATTCCCGTATAGCCGGCTTCGATCCCAATGGTTATGCCTGTTCCGACCATAAAACATATACCTCCGGCTATCAGACCGTTCTGAGTCCCTTTCTTTTTTAATTCCAGTCTTTTATCTTCCAGTTGTTTAAGGGCCGGGGTCAATTGTCCGTACAATCTGTCGAAATTATTATCCATACAACCGCTTTAGGATTGGAACAGATCTTTTACATCGGGTACCGCTTTTTCCTCTTCCGGAATACTCAGTACTTCTTTCTTGTAAAAATTGAAAAGGTTGGCAATGATATTCGAAGGAACGGTCGTGACAGCATTATTGTAATCAGTGACACAGGCATTGTAAGTTCTTCTGGCTGCCGCTAATTGCTCTTCTGTTTCATTTAGGGCTTTTTGTAATTGCATAAAATTCTCCGAAGCCCGTAATTGGGGATAATTTTCGGCGACCAGAAAAAAACTTCGTTTGGCCGTATTGAATGTCCGGTCGAACTCGCTTTTTTCTTCCGTGGTCAGTGAATCGTAATTCCGTGAACGTAATTCCGTGATCCTGCTAAAGGTATTTTCTTCGTGTTTGGCGTATTGTTGTACGGTTGCAACCAAATTCGGAATCAAATCGAATCTTTTTTTCAACATGGCATCGATCGAACCGAATGCATTTTCGGTGTTGTTGCGTTTACGTGTCAAATTATTGTACGCAATGATGCTGTAACCGAAAATAACGATAAGAATAATAAGTGAAATCATGGTGTCGACGGTTTAAATGATTTACAAAATTAGTTTTTTTATAAAACAGAGATCGTATTTGTTGAAATATTTTATGGTTGGAATATTTTTTTCCTCCGGGGAGATGATCTTAAAGAGCCTGTTTAGTTTATAAAAGAACTTATAAAATGTAATTTGTAGGCAATAAAAAAACGGAATGCTTATATTTGTTTGTACTATACAAGGAAAAGGGGCAAATGAATACGAGAATATGCGAGCAGTCTACGTGTGAAAAATATGATCCGAAAAATAAATACGGCTTCGTTTTACAGGAGGTAAAAAGAAATACTCAAAAAGTTTACCAGGGAAGCAAGTTCTGTCATGAACTGATGGTTGTATTGGAGGGAGACATTTCTGTAACTTTTAAAGGACGACAGATTGTTTGTGGAAAGGAGGAGATGTTTCTTGTTCCCAAAAATTGTGAAGTGGAGATAAATACGTCGAATAATCCATGTAAATTATTGTGTATCCGATCTAATATGGAAGAGCAGATCTGCCTGAAAGATCATCAGGAAATTCTTTCGGGGTTGAAATATTTTCGGTGGGAGTATAGCTCTTTAAAAGTGAATGAGCCTTTACGGCTGTATTTAAATTACTTATTGTATTCCATTCATAATGTCATGCCTTGCCATTATTATTTGAATGTCTATAAATTGAATATGGCGGCCATTTTTTCTCAATATTACACGAAAGAAGAGATATATAAACTGTTTTATCCGGTATTGGGTGATGATTATTCCTTTAAATTGCTTGTGTTTAAACATTATCAATCCGTTACGTCGTTAAAAGATTTTGCCGAAAAAACGGGGTGTAGTTTGTCTACTTTTAAGCGGAGGTTTAAAAAAGAGTTCAATACTTCCGCCTATAAGTGGTTACAGATAAAAAAAGCGAAAGCAATTGAAAGCGATTTAGCTAATTTGACTCAGGATATTCAGATCATTATAGATAAATATCATTTTTCGGGGCATACCTCTTTTTATAATTTTTGTCTTAAATATTTAGGAGGAACACCCTCGGAGATCAGAAAGAGGTTGTTGAATAAAAACGATTAATAGAGGATATAGCCGACGATTCCCGCGATAACGATCATGAGTATCGGATCCATTTTGAATTTGAAGGTTAGTAAAAAAGCCCCGATAAAGATAAGCCAGCTTTTGTAATCGATGAAGTTGTTTTTATTGATTAAAAGCAGTGCTGCAGCCCCGATTAACCCGGTGACGGTAACTTTCAAGCCATTCATGGCCATATCCACGTAACGATTTTCCCGGAAGGCAAAAAAGAATTTGGAGATGGTAATCATGATTATCAGGGAGGGAAGACTGACGGCAATGGTACATATGATAGAGCCCCATATGCTGTTGGTGGCCGTGTAGCCGATGTAGGTTGCCGTGTTAAAAGCAATAGGTCCCGGGGTTGTTTGAGAAATAGCCACGATATCCGTGAAATCGGAAACACTGATCCATTGGTGAACCTCGACCACATCATGTTGTATCAAAGAGAGCATGGCATATCCGCCCCCGAAACCGAAAAGGCCGATTTTAAAAAAAGTGATGAAAAGACTGAGATATAAATCGAATTCTTCCATGAACGTTGTTTCGAATTTGCTTATTTATTTTTATCCTTAGGCGTTATTTTGTTTTTCCCGCTTCTGAATAAACCGTAACCGACACCTCCCAGTATGGCTAAAATGATGATGTAAATGGGAGATATTCCGACTTGCCATATCAATAGGGCAGCTAAGATAGGTATGATCACCGTCTTCGGTGTCACCCCGGCTGCTTTGCCCATTTGCCACAACGGGGCTGCAATCAGGGCTACTACGGCGGGACGTATGCCTTTAAACACCCGTTCGACGACCGGGTTATCTTTAAAATCGGTAAATAAAATGGCGATCAGCAGAATGATGATGAAAGAAGGTAAGATGGTGCCGAGGCTGGAAAAAACCACCCCTTTACCTTTTCTGGCTTTATAACCCACGAATATGGCCGTGTTCAGGGCTATGGGACCGGGGGCAGATTGGGCAACCGCTAACATTTCGATAAACTCTTTCTCTTGAAGCCATCCTTTTTTATCAACCACCTCTTTCTGTATGAGGGGAATCATGGCATAACCACCTCCTAACGTGAATGTTCCGATTTTGAAAAAAGACCAAAAAATTTGCCAATAAGATGCCATAATAGTTGTTTTTCTATATCGAACAAATGTACATGATAAGATTTACTTTTTATTAGAAATAGGTGAAAAAAACAGGTAAAAATCCGGGCTTATCTATGCTTTTATCGTTTCGTATTTCCGGGTGAAAACGAACAGTAACATAAAACCGGTCAGCGCGAATGGAGTTCCCGCGAGAGCCGAGTATTGATAGCTTAATCCGGCTTGTAAGGGTAGCCCCCCGCAATAAGCCCCGATAGCATTTCCTAAATTGAAGGCGATCTGAACGCTTGCTGCTCCTAACATTTCTCCTCCTTTGGAATAACGAATGAGTAAAACTTGTTGCGGCGTGGACAAGGCGAAAAGGCAAGCCGTACATAGGCACATGAGTGTTGCCGAAATCCAGGATACCCGCGCTAAAAAGAATATAAGCAACAGAATCGTGAATGCACAACCTTGGGTGAAAAAGGCTACCCGTCCCGGAGTGTATCGATCTGATAAACGACCGCTGATCAAATTTCCGGCAACCATTCCCGCTCCGGCTAAAATCATAAGTAATGAAATACTGTCGACTGGAAATCCGGAAATTTGTGTCAGTAACGGGTTGATGTAACTATACCAACAAAAGATGCCTCCGTTTCCCAATAAGGTGGCAAAAATTAGTAACCACGGAGCCGGGGATTTTAAAAAACGGAATTGACCTGTAAAGCCGGTATCGGGTAGGTTTTCTACCGGAGGGATCCATTTCCAGATGTAATAGAGAATGACGATCCCCCATAGACCGACGAGTAGGAATGTGACTCTCCAGGAAAGGAACGTACTCAAGAAAGTTCCTAAAGGTACTCCGAAGAGGTTCGCGATTGTCATGCCGGCAACCATGATGGAAACAGCTTCCGAACCCTTCCCTTTGATAGCTAATTTTTCGGCAACGATGGAACCTACTCCGAAATAGGCTCCATGCGGGAGTCCCGAGATAAAACGGGAAATCACCAGGGTCCAATAATTGGGGGCAAGGGAAGCACAAATATTGCCGATCATTATTACAGAAACCAATCCCAAAAGGATGTGCTTTAATGGAAATTTACGGGCAAGAATCAGTACCGGAGCTCCGAAGCAGACTCCTAAGGCATAGGCCGAGATCAGATGGCCGGCGGTAGCGATGTCGATGTGTAAAGCACGTGCAATGTCCGGTAAGATTCCCATGATCACAAACTCGGCAATACCTAATCCTAATGTTCCGAAAGCTAATGCGATGAAACTTTTTTTCATATTTATTTTTTTCGGGGCGTAAAATTAAAATATATATTTATTCTTTGTTTTCTCGTTTTCTTGCTTTTTGTAAAAAATAATACGTGATATGGCGTGAATGGTTGTATAATATTGTATACTTGTATTTTGTACGGTGTTTTAAATTGATGACTTTATCATGAGAAGCAAACTTATTCTTATAACGATTCCATTCGTGACCTTGATCGTTTTGATCTGGTTGGCTTTTTATAAAGATGCCGGGCGTTATAAAATAACACAAGCTTTACCGGAGAATGCAGTTTTTACGGTGGAAATACCTTCTTTCAATCATATACACGAGAGTCTAAGTCGGAATAGAATATGGCAATCGCTTAAAACTTATCCTTATTTTGAAGCATATCACGACTATTTTGAACGGGCCGATTCTTTGTGTAAAGTCTATCCGACGTTGAAGCGAATGTTGACGGATAGACCTGTTTCTATTTCCTGTTATGAAGTTACTTCTTTTAATTATGATTTCTTATATGTATGCGATTTGGGTAAGTTGAACGTGATCAGGACTTTTGAAGGCATGGTTTCGGTATTGTTGAATAACGGTGATTTGAAAATAACGAAATTAAAAGGCGAGGGAGAAAAATTTCATGAACTGACGGGCAAAGGGTTTAAATTGTATTTCGCCATAAAAGGGAATCTTTTAATTACCTCCTGTTCCCGGGAATTAGTTGAGCGTTCTCTATCCGCATGCGAAGGTCTGGTAAAAATAAAAAAAGACCTACCTGGTGGAGATGCCGTAATCGACGTTGACCATAAACGGATAGGGAATGCAATCAATGCTTTTTTGGAAACGGCGTCTATAACGGAAGAAGAGCCTTTGCTTGATTTTACTCGTTTAGTGTTGCAGTTGAATGATCGAAATCTTCGTTTCTCCGGTATTACCAAATCGAATCGCGATGTATTTTCGATACTTAATTTGTTGAACCGGACCAAAGGGAAGGCTTCCGGAATTGACCGGATTGCAGGAGAACACACGGCGGCCTATGTTTCTTGGTGTTTTTCTTCTTTTTCAGAGTTACAAAAAATCTTGATTGAGAATTATAGGTCGGAACGGGAAGAAGACTATAAAGCGATAGAGCGTTCGGTCGGGAAAATAAATAGATTTTTGAATCTTGATATTTTAGATCTGTTTACTTCCTGGGTCGGGCATGAAATTGCCCTGATCAAACCGGCTCTCGATGAAGAGAATCGGCAGGACAATATTATTTTGGCTATTCAGGCGAACGATATTATTTATGCGCGAGATCAGTTGAACTATTTGATGGAACAAATAGATCGTAAGACTCCGGTCCGTGAGAAAGCTATGGAATTTAACGGGTATAAGATTCATTATTTTAGTTTGAAGGGATTTTTTAAACTGTTTCTGAATTCTAAGTTCAACCGATTGGATCGTCCCTATTATACTTTTATAGGGGATTATGTCGTATTTAGTAATTCGCCTCTTTCTTTAGCGGAGATGATCAGGGATTACTTGTTAGGCAAGACATTAGCTCATGATGAAGAATACATCGGTTTAATGCAAGATTTAGGTAACGGAAGTAATATTTATGGTTATATCAATACTTCCAACGCGTACGACTTTTTGTATCATGATTTAAAATCGGATGCCCGGCAGGAGTTAGAAAATAATAAAGATGCATTTTTGAGTTTTGAAGTTATCGGACTGGCGTTGTCGGCACAAGGTGAGGATTTTAAAACCAATGTAATTGCAAATTTTAATAAAAATGCTCCGGAAGAGTATAAGATACGGGAACTTAACCGGGAATTGGAAAAACAAATAGACCGGATCGAGTCCGGTTTTTATTATCCGAGCATTCCGGATAGTATCGCTATAGGAGTGAAAGATTTTTATGTATACAAAACTTCTCTTTTCACGGTGAAAGGAGCTTTGAAAGATGGAGATCCGGACGGGTGTTGGAGTATTTACGATCCGCTTGGAAAAATGATAGGACTCTTCCCGTATGAGGAGGGTAAAATAAACGGAGAAGCTCGTTTTTTTTATAAGGATGGCAAATTACAAGGGAAGGTCGTTTACCGTAAAGGAGAGATTCAATTCTATAAAGAATATTTTCCCGATGGGACATTGAAATTAGAGATGCCTTACCGTAAAGGAATGCGTCACGGTGTGGTAAGATTTTATTACAAAACCGGTCATTTATTGTGTGAGGGACGTTATAAAAAAGGTCATCCTGTTGGTAAATGGCATTACTACCGAATTACCGGGGAAAAAAGAACCGATTATTGATTCCGGTCGGTTATAACTGTTTTAATCGTCGAGTTAGAGAGTCCCGCACGACAATGAATTGAGGCATGTTCTCTTTTGAAATCGGTTCTTTCGGAGGAGATACCATTTTCAGGGGATTGATGGGAGTTCCGTTTTTATATACCCTGAAATCCAGGTGAGGACCTGTCGCTAATCCGGTACTGCCTACGTAGCCGATGACTTCTCCCTGTTTAACCCGTTTTCCCGGGGCAATTCCCTGGGCGAACCGGGAGAGATGCATATAGGTGGTGGAGTAGACGCTGTTGTGTTTGACGGTGACATAATTTCCCCCTCCTCCTTTTTGGAAAGCCTTTTTGGTAATGACTCCGTCTCCGATTGTATAGACAGGGGTTCCCGTGGGAGCGGCATAGTCTATTCCGTGATGGGAACGATATTTTTTCAATACCGGATGGAAACGGTTGTTTGAAAATCCGGATGAAATCCGCGAATATTTAAGAGGAGCTTTTAAGAAAGTTTTTTGCAAACTATTCCCGTCTTCATCGAAATAGGAGAATTTTTCGTTTTGAACGAAAGGGATAGCGTAAAAATCCCTACCGGCATGGGTGAAGATAGCACCCTTTATTTTGAAGTCCCGTAAAGGTTGTTCTTCGACATAGGATTCCTCGTAGATCACCCGAATGGAATCTCCTTTGGCAATGCCGTAGAAATCGATAGACCAGGCGTATATATCCGCTAAACTAATGGCTAATGTAGGGTCTGTTTGTGCCTCTACCATCGCATTCCATAAAGAGGATTGAATACCGACTTTTGCGGATAGCTCCCTTACTTCGACCTCTTTTTTCCCGATATAAACAGGCGAGGTCTCTTTGAAGTCAATGACAACAAATTCTAATGCATTGTTTTCATAAATGAAAAATTCCGGAGATTTCAAACTGTCTTTGGCGAGAAATAAAGTGTATTTTCGTCCCGCTTTTATTTTCCGGACATCGAAAATATCTTTACAACGTTGAGAGATTTCGTGTATTTTTTTAGGAGAAACTCCGTATTTGGCCAAGATGGCCGAAAGGCTTTGGTTGCGTCCCACGACTCCTTCCTCTACTTCGAAATTATCGGAAGGAATACCGTATTTGTAATGTTCTTGTTTTAACTCCGTCGTGTCGACTACCTCTTCCACTGCTTCGGCTTCCAATACAGCTTCTTTGTACTCTTTAGGCCAAAAAATAACGATAGCCAATACAACGCCTACGGCTGCCCAAATCCAGATCCATTTTGTTTTTTTCATTCTACAAAATATTCATATATTCATAGATAACATCTTACCTTCGGGATAAGATGTGTCCCTTTTTGTTTGTTTTGTATGTTGCTTTTTCCGTTTGCAATTTAGAGTAAACTCTTATAAACTGCAACCCGTTTTTTATTATTTTAAACTAAATCTTTTTCCCTTTTTTTAGTTTGCTGGTTCTCAGAAAGAAAAGAATCAATAAGCCGATGCCTGCGGCTATTCCGATCGGGTAACCGACAGACGGTTGAATGAATATTCCCCCGGCCTTGTATGGAGCTACAAGGATGTAGGTAACGCATACGATACTTAGAAAGGTGGCCGGAATAGAGAGCATCCAATGGGGTTTCCCTGTTTTTGCCAAGTAAGTGGCAGCAGTCCATAGGGTTACCGTGGCTAAAACCTGATTCCCTATGCCGACATATTTCCATATGGTGGAAAAATCAAAACTGCAAAAGAAATAAGCCAGAATGAAGATAGGAATCGAAACGATCAGTCGATTCTTTATAGGCTTTTGAGTGAATTTAAGAGCATCGGCAATGATCAATCGCATACTGCGAAAAGCTGTGTCTCCCGAAGTAATAGGGCATGCGACTACACCTATAATGGCAATAATGGCTCCCAAACGTCCTAACCAGGAACGACACACTTCATTGACAATTATGGCCGGATCGCTACCGGAACCTGCTGCCGCATTTAATCCTTCCGCTCCCCCGAAGTAGGCCATGGCGGCTGTGGCCCAAATCATGGCAACAATACCTTCGGATATCATGGCTCCGTAGAAAATGGGTCTTCCGTATTTTTCATCGGTCATACAACGGGCCATCATGGGGGATTGGGTAGCATGGAACCCGGATATAGCCCCACAGGAGATGACGATAAACAGCATCGGGAAAAGAATGTTTTCCTGTGGATTAACGTGCAGGTTACGCATGGTGTCGAAAGTGAGTTCCTCTAATTGAACTTCCCCGCTGAATCCCCCGTACAGGAGATAACCGCCTACACTGAGTGCCATAAAAATCAAGGCTGCTCCCATAAAAGGATAAATACGCCCGATGATTTTATCTATCGGCAATAAAGTTGCCAGTATGTAATAGGCAAAAATAATGTACAGCCATGGGGCCATACTTGTTCCGGTTAAATTGCCTAAGAGTCCCGCGGGACCGTTCACGAAGGAAACTCCCACCGCTAATAAAAGAAATCCGGTAAAGAATGTCATGAATTTCCGGATACCGTTGCCCATGTATTTACCCACGATATCCGGAAGGCTCATGCCATCGTTCCGTACGGAGAGCATTCCGGAAAAGTAATCGTGTACAGCACCCATGAAAATACAACCGATTACGATCCATAGATATGCCATGGGACCGTAGGCTGCTCCTAATATAGCCCCGAAAATGGGACCTAACCCCGCGATATTCAGAAATTGAATGACGAAAATCCGCCAGGGTTTTAGTTCGTGGTAGTCAACTCCGTCAGCCAGTCGTTTAACCGGAGTTTTTATTTCAGATGATGCACCGAAAAATCGTTCGACAAATTTCCCGTAAGTAAAATAAGCGACGATAAGCAACGCGATGGAGATAATAAAAGTAATCATTGGTTTAGTCGTTTTTCACACCTCCCAAAGATAGAAAAAATGTTTTTTTATTGTTCTTCATTCAAGAAAGAACTTAAAAAGTTAATTCCTTTTTTTCGATTTTTTCCTCCCTTTGTTTTTGTTGCTTTCATCTCCTCGTCTTCCTCGACGTGATTTTCGTACAGAACGGGGCGGCGTTATAGCCTTGGAGCGAATAACGGATGGAGAGGTCTCCGTTTTTTCATTACCTACCAAAGTGAAGTCCAATTGACGGGCAACTAAATTAGCTTTCGCTACTTTGACCATTACCTGATCTCCCAATTGGTATACCTTTCGGTGGCGACGACCGACAATGCAGTAGTTCTCTTCGTCGAATTCGTAATAATCATCCTCTAACTCGGTCATAGAGACCAATCCTTCGCATTTGGTATCGTTCAATTCGACATAAAAACCCCATTGGGTCACTCCGGAGATGGTTCCCATAAAGGGCTGATCCAGTTTGTCGGACATAAATTCCACTTGTTTGTATTTGATGGAAGCTCTCTCCGCGTTGGCTGCCACTTGTTCCATTTCGGAACAATGTTTACATTCTTCCTCGTATTTTTCCTGATTGACCGAACGTCCTCCTGCTATATAACGTGCCAACAGACGGTGGGTCATTACATCCGGATAACGCCGGATTGGAGAAGTAAAATGGGAATAATAGTCGAAAGCTAAACCGTAATGTCCTACATTCTCTGTAGAGTAGGCGGCTTTAGCCATGGTACGTACGGCAAGTGTTTCGATCATATTTTGTTCCGGCCGATCCTTCACATCGCTCATCAATTTGTTCATGGAGGAGGAGAGGGTTTTGGGGTTGCTTGAACGTAGATGATAGCCGAATTTCGCGATGAATCGTCCGAATTCTTCTAATTTATCCGGGTTCGGCTGTTCGTGTACACGGTAGACGAAAGTTTTGGGTTTTTGTCCGGGCTTAAGCTTTCCGATTCGTTCGGCTACTTTTTTATTGGCAAGCAACATAAATTCCTCTATCAATTTATTGGCTTCTTTGGATTGTTTGAAGTAAACCCCGGTAGGCTTTCCCTTTTCATCTATATCGAATCTTACTTCCACCCGGTCGAAGTCGATGGCTCCGCTTTTAAATCTTTCCGCTCTTAATTTTTGGGCCAGGTCGTTTAATTCCAGGATCTCCGTCTTGTAATCGCCTTCGCCTCCTTCGATCATCGCCTGTGCTTCTTCGTAAGTGAAACGGCGATTGGATTTTATAACCGTGCGGCCGAACCATTGGTCCGCTATTTCCGCGTTATCATTTAACTCGAAAACGGCGGAGAAACATAGTTTTTCTTCATTCGGACGTAAGGAACAGACCCCATTGGAGAGCCGTTCGGGCAACATAGGAATCGTACGGTCTACCAAGTATACGGAAGTGGCCCTTGCGTCAGCTTCTTTATCCAATACGGAGTTCTCTTCGACGTAATAGCTCACGTCGGCGATGTGTACGCCAACTTCATAATGACCGTTTTTTAATTTTCGGATGGAAAGGGCGTCGTCAAAATCCTTGGCGTCTTTAGGATCGATCGTGAACGTTGTTATTTCCCTGAAATCTTTTCGTGTTTTATACTCCTCATCGGGGATCGTATCCGGGATTTTTTCTGCCGCTTTTTCCACGTTTGCCGGAAATTTAACGGGAAGTTCGAATTCCGCCATGATGGCATTCATCTCCGTATCGTTGTCTCCCGGTCTTCCGAGGACCTCCAACACGGTTCCTACCGGATTTTTTTGGTTCTCAGGCCATTCTGTGATTTTTACTATGGCTTTATCCCCGTCTTTTGCCCCGTTTAACTCGTTGAGGGGAATGAAGATATCATAAGGAAGTTGTTTGCCGGAAGGAACTAAAAAAGCATATTGCCGGGAACATTGTATGATTCCCACGAAGGTCTCTTTTTTTCTTTCAAGGATTTCGACAACCTCTCCTTCCGGTCTTCTGCTTTTACTTCGGGCATAGACGATGACTTTTACCTTGTCCCCGTTTAACGCGTGATTTAGGTTTACCTGAGGAATGAAAACATCCTCTTTGGTTTCATCCGAAACCAGGTAAGCGGTTCCTTTTGCAGTTAAATCGATAATTCCGGTAATATATGTGCTGACGGCTTTTAATTTGAATTTTCCTGTCGATTCTTCGGATATCAGTCCGTCGATCTTCATCTCGTAAAGTACCTCGTTGATCAGGCGCTTTAATTCCATGTTTTTGATGCCCAGCTGCAAGGCTAATTGCTTGTAATTGAAATATTCGTTGGGCTTATGAGTAAAGATATCGAATAAGGATTGATAAAGTTCTTTTTTCCCGATACTTTTATGTGGTTTTTTCTCTTTTTTTGACATACACTACAGATTTATGAAGGATATATAATCCTTTAAAGTTTAATGTCACTAAAGTAATATTATTTTTTGATATCTGTTTTATGATGAGGCAGTCTATTTTAATAGCACTTTGACCCCGTCCCAAAGTGCTATTATAATTGCTCGTTCAGACGGCTGACGGAGGTATTCGAAATAAAATTCGGAAGAATAAAAAATGGCTTTCGGGTGTAATAAGCCGAAAGCCATTTATGAGTAAATAGGGAAGTTCTTATTTGATCAATCCCTTATCGAATTTTTCTTTTACCTTAACGAGCATATCGTTTGTCATGCTGGTTAAATCGTATTTCGGAGCCCAACCCCACTCTTGGCGGGCACAGGTATCGTCCATGCTGTTAGGCCAGCTGTTGGCGATAGCTTGTTTTACCGGGTCGATTTGGTAGTCCATCTTAAATTCCGGTATGTGTTTGCGGATTTCTGCGGCTATTTGCTCCGGTTCGAAACTCATGGAAGCGATATTGAAGCTGTTCCGGTGTTTTAACTTGGTCGGATCGGCTTCCATCAATTGAACCACGGCATTCAATGCATCCGGCATATACATCATATCCATGTATGTACCTGCTTGAACGTTGCAGGTAAAGGAACCTTTGCGAATGGCATCGTAATAAATTTCAACGGCATAATCAGTGGTGCCTCCGCCGGGTAGGGTTACGTAAGAGATCAACCCCGGGAAACGTACGCTTCTCGTGTCGACTCCGAAACGATGGAAATAATAATCGCTTAAAAGTTCTCCCGTTACCTTGCAAACACCGTAAATGGTCGTGTTGGACCGTTGTAAGGTGTCTTGAGGTGTTTTATCTTTAGGGGTGTCGTTACCGAAGGCACCGATAGAACTCGGCGTGAACACGGCGCAATTGTTATCTTTAGCGATATACAAGGAGTTGGTTAATGCTCCGATATTGATATCCCAGGCTAATTTCGGGTTTTTTTCTCCGGTAGCGGATAATAGGGCCACCAGATTGAAAATGGTATCGATACCGTATTTTTTAACGATAGCGGTGTAAGCTTCTCCATCCAAAGCGTTTAATGCTTCGAATGGTCCGGCTTCTGCCAATGCTTTACATTTATCAGCGCTGATATCGGCTGCCACTACATTGTTGTTTCCATAAATGGATCTTAAATGAGGAACAAGTTCTGAACCGATTTGTCCCCCTGCTCCGACGATTAATATTTTTTTCATCCCAATTGTTTTTTGATGAACGATTTACTTTTGTTTGTTCTCGCGAAAGTAATTATTTAATGTGATCGTTGGATTAACAAAACGAAATTTTTTTTGTCTTTCAACTAAAAATATTTTCGTCGGATCGACCGATAGCTTCGTAATAGTCATCTATTTGTAGGTGTGTACTTTTATAAGCTTCAACGGCGAGTTGGTCGCATCTCTCGTTTTCCGGGACATTGGCATGACCTTTTATCCAAATAAATTTCACCTGGTGTTTTCGGTAGAGAGATAAAAATTTTTTCCATAAATCCGGATTTTTCTTGTTTTTAAACCCCTTTTTTTCCCATCCGAAAACCCATCCTTTTTCTACCGCATCGACTACGTATTTCGAATCCGAATAAACAGTCACGTTACAATGATCGAACCTTAGCGCATTCAGCCCGATGATAACGGCAAGTAATTCCATGCGGTTATTGGTGGTAAGGCGAAAGCCTTCCGATAGCTCCTTCCGGTGGGGACCGGAGATCAGGACTACCCCATAGCCTCCGGGGCCGGGATTGCCGCTTGCTGCTCCGTCTGTATAAATGGTAATATCGCGAGACATATTATAGAATAGGTGTTTTTTGATAAGCGTGGATTCTGTCGATCACGTTTTTTCGAAGATTTTTGAAATAGAGATTTAATTCCTGTACATGTAAATTTCCTTTGGGAAAAATACGGGCAATGGAAGGAATGAAATAGGGATCGGGATCGATATCCGGAACAATAAGTAGATGATAAACCGGGTCTATACGCGCTCCGGTAAAGCAGGCTGAATCTGATTTGATATTTCCCTTTCTGTCAAAAAATACGGTTCCCCGGTTCAATGACCGGTTAGCATAGGTCGTATCGGTTTTCCAGTTGAGAGGATTAATACACACCTTGTTATCTTTGAATAATGGAGCGATGGCATTGGTGTCCGTAACACTGTTGAAACAGACGATTACACCCGTATCCGTGGAGTCTTTGGCCGGGCGTAGATGGGGATAGTGGTCCAGTTCCTCTTTTGTAATGAAAAAACCGATCGGATAAGCGGCCACAAGTTGCCGGTAATTGGCGGCGTTTAATTTGTGTTTGAGTAACTCGATAACCGATTTCGCCCCTTGACTATGACCGGCCAGAATAAAAGGACGTCCCTGATTATAGTGTTTGAGGTAGTAATCAAAAGCATGTTCGATATCTTGTAAAGCTATCGGATAACGTTGGCTCGTAATTCTCTCTCCGTTCATCCACGATTCCATGGTAATCTGTCGATAATAGGGGGAGAAAAAGTTACAACTGTCGGCAAAAACCCGTTTCCCCAACAAAATGGCGGGAGTTAACATGAGGCGTTGCTTTTTATTTTTGATATCCATATGGTGAAGGGTATCTCCCTGATCGTTTTTCCAATCCCATATACAGGTCGGAGCGATATAAAAAACATCCGTTTTTTTATCGAAAGTCATTTTCCCGGGTTGAAACCAACTGATGGTGTCGGCATAATTCGGAGGCGCCGGTAGTTTCGGGTTTGACGTTCGGCAAGCATAAACCATCAGCATGCATGAAATCAAAATAAAAAAGAGTTTGTCTTTCTTCATAAAGCGGGTAATCGGTTCGTGAACGAGACAAAAGTAATGAATTTGTTTTTAGTTTACCCCGGGAGAGGCCCTTATTTAAAGTGTGCAAATAAAAAGTCGGCCGAGAGGAGATGAATGAACAAATATCGAAAATACAGCAGGTAGTTGCGTCATTTGCTGTTGCTATTCTCATTTTTATCCGCCCGGCCGATAAATTATGTTTGTTGTATGAAAAAAATATTATAATTCGTTTTTGTAGATTTTACCGTCTTTCATAATGAATTTCAGATTCTTTTGAAAATCGACGACCACCTGAATATCTTGCAAGGGGTTACCTTCGTATATCAACAGATCGGCATAGGCACCTTCTTTGATAACTCCCAATTCTCCGTCGGGGTAAGGATTGAGTTTTCCTGACAAGGCGAATAGTTCGGCATTCAGAGAGGTAGCTTGTTTCAACACTTCTACCGGAGTATACCATCTTACTCTACTGGTGAATTCTGCCATACTTTGAGGTGCGATACCGAGATTCCCGAATACATCGCTTCCGAAAGCAACTTTAACACCGTATTTTTTGGCCAGATTCATTTCGTTTTCCGCTCCTTTTCGTACTTCGAGAAATTTTTGTGGATTCGAAGAAGTTGCCGGATCTCTCATTGTCCAATAGCTTTGAGGAACTAAAAAAGCATCCTTTTCTTTGATCATTTTCATAGCCTCTTCATTGATCAACTGCCCGTGTTCGATACTTTTTACCCCGGCATTAAGTGCCCGGATGATAGCGGCAGGGGTATAGACGTGGACTCCGACATAAGTACCCCAATCGGAAGCCGCTTGTACTCCGGCTTCTAATTCTTCTTGCGTGAATTGAATCGTATGTATGGGGTCCGATTTACTTGTAATTCCTCCTCCTGCCATCATTTTGACTTGAGTGGCTCCGTGCCGGAAGTTTTCTCTAACAGCATTTAGAATTTCACTGCGTCCGTCTACGATATAGGACCAACCCTGTAGTTGGAAAAAGTTTGCGTTGTTTCCTGTCCAATGCGGGTTCATATCGTTAGGGTTTCGCATATCCCCGTGTCCGGCGGTTTGGCTGATGATCGCTCCTGACGGATAAATACGAGGTCCGGGAATTAACCCTTCGTCAATGGCTTGTTTAAGACCTTGTACGGGACCACCCATATCCCTGATCGTCGTGAATCCCTGCATTAGAAATTGTTCTGCCATTTTGGTCGCTCTGATAGCCAAATAGGCCCAATTGGCGTTATTGTAGGCTTTATCCATGGGCATGGTAAACATCAGGTGAAGATGGGCATCCGATAATCCGGGAATTAGCGTATTGCCTTTACCGTCAATGATTTTAGCGCCGGCAGGTATGGTAACACGCGGGGCTACTTGTTTGATATGGTTTCCTACAATTAAAACCTGATAATTGTTTTTTAAAGAGTTGCCTATCCCATCCCAAACATTTACATTGGTGATGATAATAATTTGATCTTGAGTCGGTTCGGCTTTGGACGTCGAATACCATAAAGTGATCATTAACGGGAGAATTAGACGGAATATTTTCATAAAAATTCATATTATGTTGAATTATTCGTTTTCCAGTGTAAAAAAGTTACACCGAAAACGACAAATGATAGTTATTTGTAAAATCGAGAAAATTTTAATGAGATGGGCCGAAAAGATTTATTTCAGGGTATTTTACATGTTCTTCTCGGTCCATCGTTATGGATTTAAATCTCATTGCTTTTTTTTCTTTTTCTTGAATTCCTCTTCATCGAACTGGGTTTGTTCCATTTGCGAGGTTCCTACCCAAGGTTTGTCTTGTTTTGACGAAATGTTCTTGACAGCGTGTTTGTCTTCTTCGTGATCCTTTTTTCCTTTGGTTTGTTTTTTCTCTTTTTCCATGATAGTTTATTTTGATGTTAGCGTTTGTACCAAAGAAACGAGTCGGCCTGAGAACAGGTTTCCAAAATTCCTCCTTATTATTATTAAATATAGTATTGAAAGTTGAAACGTTCTCTTTGAGATAAAAAATACCTGTTTCGATGGCTTTCTGCAATTTTGCAACTTAGTTGCAAGGGTTTGATCTTATTTTTGTCATAAAAACAATAAGATGATGAAAAAATATAGAGCAGAATTGTTTTCCTTCCTGTTTTTGATAGGTGGAATTTTAATGGACGAATTCGGTGGAGAGTGGTTTCGGCAACCCTATGTGCGGTTTATATGGTTCTTTGTTGCGGCTCTTCCGGTTACGTTTCCCGTTTTAAGAGAAGCGTGGAAGAGTATTTGTGAAAAAGACTTTTTCAACGAGTTTATGTTAATGGGATTGGCTGCGATCGGAGCCTTTTATATCGGAGAATACCCGGAAGGAGTAGCGGTGATGTTGTTTTATGCTGTTGGCGAACGGTTTCAGGATCATGCCGTGGGTAGAGCGCGGGATAATATAAAGGCATTATTGGATGTCCGGCCCGATACGGCATCCGTAATAAGAGAAGGTGAACGGTTGAAAGTATCTCCCGAAGAGGTGGAAGTCGGAGAAATCGTAGAGATCAGAGCGGGGGAGAGAGTTCCCTTGGATGGCGAATTATTGAGCGAAAAAGGCACTTTCAACACGGCGGCTTTAACCGGAGAAAGCGTTCCCCGGGTTTTTCGCAGGGAGGAGACCGTATTGGCCGGAATGATATCCACCGATAGAACGGTGGAAATACGGGTTACCCGAGCGTATGACCAGAGTGCGTTGGCCCGAATATTGACTTTGGTGCAGGAGGCATCCGAAAGAAAAGCTCCGGCTGAGCTGTTGATCCGTCGGCTTGCCCGTGTTTATACTCCTGTCGTGACCGGCTTGGCATTGTCGATTGTCTTGATCCCGTTTTTCTACTCTTTGATGCGTCCCGGATTCGAGTATGTGTTTAACGATTGGTTATACCGGGGATTGGTCTTTTTGGTGATTTCATGTCCTTGTGCTTTGGTGGTCAGTATACCTTTGGGATATTTCGGAGGGATCGGGGCAGCTTCCCGTTTAGGAGTACTTTTTAAGGGGGGTAATTATCTGGATGCCATTACGAAGATCAACACGGTAGTATTCGATAAAACGGGAACGTTGACTCAAGGGGTTTTCGACGTGCAAGCTATCGATAATGCCGGAATCGTTTCGGATAGAGAGTTGCTTCGTTTGATCGCCTCTGTGGAGGAAGGCAGCAATCATCCGATAGCCAAGGCTATTGTGAAATACGCACGGAACTGCAAGGTGGAGTTTTCTCCGGTAAAAGACGTGACGGAGATGGCCGGTTACGGGTTAAAGGCGTCGATAGCCGGGAAGGAGATTTTGGTCGGTAACGCTCGTTTGCTGGTGAAAGAAGGGATCGCTTTTCCGTCAGCCATTAGGCAGATTCCGGAAACCATCGTGATTTGTGCGGCGGATAAGCGATATATCGGTTATCTTCTTTTGGCTGATGCCGAAAAAGAAGATGCGTTGATTGCCGTTAAAGGACTTGAAGAATTAAAAATTCATAATATTCAGATCCTGTCCGGCGATAAACAGGCAATTGTTTCTAAATTAGCAAAACGTTTGGGTATCGGTAGAGCGTACGGGGATTTATTACCCGAGGGTAAGGTAGAACATATGGAGGAGTTGAAGAAAGATAAGGAAAATCGGATTGCTTTCGTGGGAGACGGATTGAATGATGCGCCGGTTTTAGCTTTAAGCGATGTCGGTATCGCCATGGGAGGGTTAGGTAGTGATGCCGCAATAGAGACGGCAGACGTGGTTATTCAAACGGATCAACCGAGTAAGATCGTAATGGCCATACAAGTAGGGAAACAGACGCATCGGGTGATCTGGCAAAACGTGACCTTGGCATTCAGCGTGAAAATGATCGTGTTGTTGCTGGGAGCCGGAGGCTTGGCTACTTTATGGGAGGCCGTATTTGCGGATGTCGGAGTCGCTTTGTTAGCCATATTGAATGCCATAAGGCTACAGAGATTAATAAAATAAGAGTTATGGATGACAAGATTTATTTGGATAAGTTCGCTCAAAGGGGGATAAAGCCCACTGCCATACGGATATTGATACTGAAAACAATGATGCGGTTTCAACGGGCCGTCTCTTTACTCGATATCGAAAATGCTTTGGATACGGTCGATAAATCGACAATATTCAGGGCGATTACCTTGTTTCTTGCTCATCATCTTATTCACGCGGTGGACGATGGTTCGGGTTCTTTGAAATACGCGGTATGCAGTAACGATTGTTCCTGTGAAGTGGACGATCTGCATACCCATTTTTATTGTGAGAAATGCCACCGCACATTTTGTTTTAAGAACGTCCATGTGCCCGTTGTGGAAATTCCCGACGGATTTTCCGTGCGAAGCGTGAATTATGTTTTAAAAGGTTTGTGCGCGGATTGTAGGGTTCATGAATAGAATATGAGATTCGAATGGAAATTTTATCGCGAATTTAAATAATGATAAAAATGGATTCCCTTTTAAAAAGAATAACTTGCGATTGGGTGATTGACTTCTCGATTTTCAGTATGCCGTTTTTATTCTTTCTGTTTTAATATTCTCGAGAGGATCTCTTTTTTACTGATGATAATGGACATGTTGAGGTTTATGCGCATTTTCATGTAAGTATAGTGGTAGTACGTTTTCGGAGACATGGTATTCAAATTATGTATTAATTTTAGATGTTTGTCAAAAATATTTTATAGTTTTCTTAGAAAGTTAGTGGAATGGCATGAATGGTGACTGATTAAAGTCTCCAAGTGAATGAATGTGTTATTGATGTATGTAGTTGGAATTGAATGATAATAGTCGATGATTAAACATTGGTATCTTTTATTTTTGTCACAATTCTAAAAATATTAATTAATATAAAGTATATATAAAAATATTTTTATATATTTACAATATAATATGATTCTTTTTGACGAAAATATTATTGTGCTAATTTTTAAAATTATGATTCCAAGAGCATTACTAATTATAGCTATACTGTATTCTTGTTGTATAACCGTGTTTATGAGGGCCTGCCAACAAAATGAAAATTTCGAGCAAATGGAAGAATCATCGTATGCTATAAGGTATGCGGATTCAGCCTATCTCGAAATTGAAGGAAATTTGAATGATGCCAAAATTTTATGGGGAAATAAGGATGTGTATACACGTGCATTAAAACGTATGGAACAAAATGTGTTGATAAATAATAATCGTTTTGAATCATCTATGAAGAACGGAAGGGAACTAAATGTTTCCGAGAACTTGTTTAATCATTTTGTTTCTAAATGGGATTACTGGAATAAATTACTGGAAAAAGGCGATAAAGTAATTGTTAGAAACAAATTAAATCACTATTCTGTCGTGAATAAAACTGAAGCGGGAGATACCGCGAAATGGAAAAAACTTTAGTAATATAGCTATGTGATATGTATGAAATAGCACAGAAGGAACGGGTGAAGTTGATTATTTTTAATTGCGGATTTAGTGATTGGGGAGATAAAGGGATTCTGTGATTAAAATGATTTATGGTTGGTTGATTATAAAGAAATACACGCTTTTGGGACACTATCGGCGCTGAAGGATGACGACTCGCTTTGCTCGTCGTCAATGCGTTACGAACCCGCTTTCCCTTCGTTCGAACCTTTTATGTTATGAGAAATTTTTGTGGAAATAAAAAAGAGGCTCTTTTGAACCTCTTTCTGTGGGCGCTGAGGGAGTCGAACCCCCGACCCTCTGGGTGTAA
This sequence comes from Gabonibacter massiliensis, assembly GCA_001487125.1. Lineage (GTDB taxonomy): Bacteria > Bacteroidota > Bacteroidia > Bacteroidales > Marinifilaceae > Gabonibacter > Gabonibacter massiliensis. The sequence goes on along the minus strand of LN913013.1, from coordinate 1,840,312 downwards.
ACCAGATGCTCTGAACCAACTGAGCTAAGCGCCCGTGCGACCTATTCGATTGCGGGTACAAATGTACAGCAAATTCCGGATTCTCCAAATGATTGAAGGATTTTTTTTTGAAAATGTAATTAGATCTTTCGCGTAAAGGTACGTTTTACATGTGGTTTTTGTTTTTTATGGGTAAACGGAAGAGAACAGATATAAAGAATGAAATATAAGATCGTGTGGATATAACTAATTTTCTATTGGAAACGTAAAAAATATAGTTTGATTTTTATAAAATGTAAATATAATTGTTTGAATATCAATGTTTATAAATGTTGTATATATTTATGTAGATGTAATTGATTTGATTTATGTGAATAAGCGACTTACATTTGTAACAGAAAAAATAACAAGAGTATAAACAAATTAAAAATAAATGAATATGAAGACGAATTTTATCGGATTGGACGCACAAAAATCAAAAGAAATCGTAAATCAGTTGAATGACCTTTTGGCTAATTACCAAATATTCTATCAAAATTTAAGAGGTTTCCATTGGAATATCAAAGGTAAGTTGTTTTTCGGTTTACACGCGAAATTTGAAGAGTATTATCGAGATGCGATGGATAAAGCGGATGAAATAGCAGAACGTATTCTTGCCTTGGGAGAAACTCCGCTTCATGCTTATTCCGATTATATGAAAAAATCGGATATAAAGGAGGTTGTCGGGGTGAGTGATCCGAATGTTTGTATAGAGGATATCGTTAAAAATTTGTTGATTCTTCTGAAGAAAGAACACCAGATTATGGCTTTGGCTGCCGAGGCGGGAGACGATGGGACTCAGGATATGATCAATCCTTATATTTCCGAGCAAGAAAAGACTTTATGGATGCTTCGTGCATATTTAAATGAATAGTTAAGTTTTGAATTTGAGTAATGACCGCCCGATGTAAATAGGGCGGTTATTTTTTGTAGGGGAGGAAAAATGTATAAAAGACCTAAATTTATAGGGGACAATTAGCAATTTTGTGATATAAATTGTAAGTTTACCTGATTTTTATAAAAAGAATTTCAAATAAACGAACAACTATGAATCATTTGAAAATGTATTACAATTTAGCTAAGACGGGAATAGTTTTAGGAATGATGCTGTTTGTCGGCCATGTATCGGAAGTGCGGGCTTCCGAGGTACGATTAGTCGATGAGGATACGACGATATGTGTGGTTGTCGACCAGAATCCGGTGTTTAAGGGAAATATAAATCAATGGATCGGGGAGAATGTGGTTTATCCGGAGGATGCCCAGAAAGAGGGTATCGAAGGACGGGTTTATATCTCTTTCGTCGTGGAAAAGGACGGGTCGATTACAAATGTAACGGTTGCTCGTTCGGTACATCCGCTATTGGACAAAGAGGGTATTCGGGTAATGTCCATGATGCCCAAATGGTTTCCGGCGTTGTTGGAGGGGAAGCCGGTACGCTATATGATAACTTATCCGATTACGTTTAAATTGCAAGCCGAAGAGGTTCCGCAATTGACCTATGAGCAATACATAGAGAATTTAATTAAAGAGAAGGAAGCATTGGCTGTGGAGAAGGCTTTATCGGCTGAAGAGCAAGCTAAGCGGGTTGAAGGATTAAAAAAAGAGTTAGGAGATGATGCTACCGTCTATGATCTGATGCTGAACAGATGCAACGAAATTAAGGGAGAGATCGATGGCCGGGTAAAAGAGGAAGCTAAAATATTAAAGTTGAAAAAAGCCGATGCTAAACTATTGGCTCAAATTTATCAAAAAGAGATTGACGGAAAAGTAGCTTTAATTCATGATTTCGGAAAAGATGGATTTATTAGTAAATACGTGGCGGGTGAGTCTGGGATGAGGAAGTTGGAATTGAATAAAGTATTGGAGATACAATCTTTATTGAAAGATAAATTCAAAATCTATTTCGAACAGATTATTTTGAAATGATAGGTTCAATGTATTAAAAAACGGGGGGGGACTACTGACTTTTTGTCGGAGCCCCTTTTTTTATATGTCAATTTTTACGTGTAAAAGTTTTCAGCCTGTTTTTATCCGAACAGAAAATGAATTTTGTACGTATAATTACTATTAGGTACGATATTTGTTATTTATATAAAGTCTAAATTAATCAAAGCATGGCCTATATAGATTATTACAAAATTCTGGGGGTAGATAAAAAGGCTTCTCAGGAAGATATTAAAAAAGCATTTAAAAAATTAGCGCGAAAGCATCACCCCGATTTAAATCCGAATGATCCGAATGCGCAGCAACGATTTCAAGAGATCAACGAGGCAAACGAGGTGTTGAGCGATCCTGAAAAGAGAAAAAAATACGATCAATACGGGGAGAATTGGAAGCATGCCGATGAGTTTGAGGCGCAAAAACAGCGCTACGGACAGCAGGGAGGTTTCGGGGGAGGTTCTTATCAGTGGTCTTCGGAGGGAGGTTTTTCCGGTATGGGAGGAGACGGAGAGTTTTCTGATTTCTTTGAATCTTTGTTCGGTTCTCGCCGGGGAAGAGGGGGTGGAAATGCCGGTTTCCGCGGGCAGGATTACAATGCCGAGTTGCATTTGAGACTGCGAGATGCGGCTAAAACCCACAAACAGGTATTGAGTGTAAACGGGAAAAATATCCGAATTACCGTTCCTGCAGGCGTTGCAAACGGACAAATCATCAAGTTGAAAGGACAGGGAGGTCCGGGTGTAAACGGGGGGCCTGATGGAGATTTGTATATTACTTTCGTGATTGCGGAAGATTCGGTATTCAAACGTTTGGGTGACGATTTGTACGTCACGGCACCCTTGAACCTGTACACGGCTGTATTGGGTGGAGAGCAAACGGTAGAAACGTTGGACGGAAAAGTAAAGTTGAAAGTAAAACCCGGAACACAGAATAACGCTAAGGTCAGATTACGGGGAAAGGGCTTTCCGGTTTATAAGCAAGATGGAAAATACGGAGATTTGATTGTGACCTATTCCGTGGAGGTTCCCACGAATTTGACGGAGAAGCAGAAAGAGTTGTTTAAAGAAATTCAGGGATTAAATTAAAAGACATTGTTATGGAAACAGATTTGATAATTGTTAGTGAATACTGTCAGAAATGCCATATAGATCCCTCGTTCATCGTGTTGCTGGAAGACGGAGGGCTTATTGATGTCCGGATCATTGGAGGTGAACACTATTTGTTGCTTTCTCAATTGCAAGAGTTGGAAAGATATACCCGGATGTATTATGATTTATCTATTAATATCGAAGGAATAGATGCCATTCGTCATCTGCTGGAACGAATGAAAGACATGCAGAACGAGATGGATCGGTTAAAACAAGAACTTCGGGTACTTCGTTCCGGGGAAGTGGAGTATTCGGAAGATTGATATTAAGTGCAATAAAATGCCTTATACCGCATGCCGATAAATGGGATGCGGTATTTTTTATGGAAAGAAGGGATATGACGGGTTATTGTTTTTCTTCCTGTTCGATGTCTGCACGAGACTTGCTTTGGGTAACGAAATAAACACCCGTAAAGACCAAGATAGCCGCAATCGGCTTGTCCCAGGACAGGTTGTCTTGTCCGATCAGGATTGCCACGACGGAAGCGATTAAGGGTTGGGCGTAATTATACATGCTGATCGTGGTCGGCCGGATTCGTTTCAATGCGACCGGAATGAGGAAATAAGCGAGGAAGGTAGCTCCGAATACGACATAAAATAGGCTTAGAATGGCGTTCCAGTTCGTTTCGTAAGTAAAGATTTTGGCTTCCTGCATGTCCGTGATACCAAATGGAATCGTGAGTAGAGTAGAAAAGAGAAACATCCATTTCATCAGGGTGACAGGAGTGTAGCGTTGGGCGATGGGGCGGGAGATCACCAGATAGGTGGCGTAGCTGACAACGCTCAGAAAGCAATAGAGGTTACCGAGAAGCGAACTGCCTTGTCCTGCGGATGCGGATGCCGATTGCCAGATAATCAATAAGGCCCCACAGGCCCCGATAAATACTCCTCCCGCTTTTTTAGAGGTGATGGGTTCTTTTAGTATAAGGGCCGAAATGATCATGACTACCACGGGATTCATCGTGACGATAAGTCCGGCGTCGATAGGGGAGGTCATACCTAATCCGATAATAAAAAAGAGTTGGTTGACCGTCGTCCCGAGTACGGCACAAAAAAACAGGATTAATAAATCTTTTTTTGTAACTTTTTCGTTTATAAAGAAGATGGAGGCGAACCAGAAAGCGATGGCTCCGAACGCCATACGCGCGAAGGTAAGTCCCATGGGGCTAATCCATTCCGGCATCAGTGTTTTGGCGATCGGAATGTTCAGTCCGAAAAGAATGTTTGCGGAGAAGATGGCGATATGCCCGTGCCATTTATCTTTTGTCATGGATTACGTTCTTAATTTATTGCGAAAGTACTCTTTTTTAAACAGATTGTTTATGAATGGTAAAAAAATAGGAGGAAAAAGGCCTAACAAGCAGGGCTTTATTTTTTCTTATTTCTTTTTATGAACAAGGAGGTTGCGTAATAGGTGAAGAGGTATTAATTTGGGCGAGTTAAAAATTAATGTGATGCGAATTGGCGGTAACGTATTTGGGGTGGTAGAATTTTTGCGAGTAAGCAAGGATGAGGGTGTAGCTGATTCGTGGAAAATAAATGATAAAAAAATATGAAAAAAAAGAGATTGGGTTTGTTACCGAAGGTGGCAATAGCTATAATACTCGGGGTAGTTTGTGGCTTCTTTTTTCCGGATTGGTTGGTTCGGATCTTTTTGACGATAAACGGATTATTCGGAAACTTCTTGGGCTTTATTATTCCTTTATTGATTTTGGGATTAGTGGCTCCCGGTATTGCAGATGTCGGTAAAGGAGCGGGACGTCTGTTAATGTTTACCGCTCTTTTAGCCTATGGATTTACTATTTTTTCGGGCTTCTTTACTTATTTTACCTGTGATTTGACTTACCCGTGGTTGCTCGATACTGCGGAGCAATTGCATCCATTGGAAACGGCAAAAGGGGAGACTTTGACTCCCTACTTTACCGTGGCAATGCCGCCGTTAATGGATGTGATGACCTCCTTGCTTCTGGCTTTTACTTTGGGTTTGGGAATGTCTGTTATTAACGGGGTCACGCTGAAAGGGGCCATGGAAGATTTTAAAGATATCATCAATAGGGTAATCACGGGGGTTATTATTCCTTTATTGCCTCTTTATATTTTCGGTATTTTTTTAAATATTACCGGTTCCGGTCAGGTATCCGGGGTAATGGGTGTGTTCGTGAAAATTATTGTCGTAATTTTTATAATGACGATCATTCTATTGTTCATGCAATTCTTTATCGCCGGTTTTGTTTCCAAATCGAATCCTTTCCGGCTTTTCAAAAATATGCTTCCGGCCTATATGACAGCCTTGGGGACACAATCTTCTGCAGCCACTATTCCGGTTACGTTGGAGCAGACGATTAAGAACGGGGTCAATCGAGAAGTTGCCAGCTTTGTCATACCGCTTTGTGCGACCATTCATCTTTCCGGCAGTACGATGAAGATTGTTGCCTGTGCGATGGCTATCATGCTGATGTCCGGCATGGATATCTCCTTCGGGCAATTTGCCGGATTTATCTTGATGTTGGGTATTGCTATGGTGGCGGCTCCGGGAGTCCCCGGCGGGGCGATTATGGCGGCTTTGGGATTATTGCAGTCCATGTTGGGTTTTGACGAAACGGCCCAGGGATTGATGATCGCCTTGTATATTGCGATGGATAGTTTCGGAACGGCTTGTAACGTGACCGGTGACGGAGCAATCGCCGTAATCATGAATCGCATCAGCAAATACGAATTAAAAGCTCATCCGGGAACCCGGGAAGAGCTGGAAGAGATTGTTTCGGTAGAGTAGGTTATTTTTCAGATATAGATAAACATGCCGCCTAATTATTAAGCGGCATGTTTTGTTATGTATTTCGTGTAATATAGGATGATTCTGGATTCGATTTGATTCTCGATTCTTTTTGCAGATAATTTTCTATTAAACAATTAAATATGCGCCTTGTGGCGTAATAGAGTAGTGTTTATTGTTGATGTATGTTTTATAATATTTGCAATAGATAAAATAATTTACAATGTTGCAATGGGTTTAGATGATATATTGCTACTTAATAGTAAGCATTATGAAAAGAGTGATTTATTTTTTTATTCTCTCTATTTTATGGTATGGATGTGTTCACGAGTTGGGAGAGACTAATAAAGTTGAAAGTATTTATTATGATGGTGATAATAAAGCCGGATTAAATCTTGTTAAAAAACTTGATGAACAAAATCAAAAGAAAGAATTAGAAAAGGTCCTTGATCTTAAGTGTATTCGTTTGGTATTGGATAACACCTGTTTTGGTATGGGGTTTCGGGAGGAAGTGGTAGTTCGGGCGGTACTTCAGGTGAATATGAACACACGGAAGCGGAGCTGGCGGAATTAGGGATAGATTTGGAGACATTTCAGTTAGACCCTTATGATAAAATTCCTGAATTAACGCTTGAAGAAATAATTTTAGTTACGAGGTTTCCCTTGCAAGCTTTGGAAATTAGGAAAAATGCTGAAATTGCGGAAAGAGAGACAGAAGCATTATTCGGGAAAAATGGATGGAATGATAAAAGTGATGCTTTTCGGTATTGTTATTTTAATATTTTAAATTCTATCAGTTGTGGTGTCGTATTGGCAAGACGTTTTGGGAATGCGCATGAAGAGCGTTCAGACCAAAATGCTTTGGAAAAGAGAATGGATTTGCATAATAATAAAGTCGGATATGATATATTTAAAAAATATTCGGGTCTGGATAAAAGATCTGCCAGTGATAAAGCAATGGATGCCTTAAATAATGGCGATTTATTATATGAGAAAAATGGAGAACTTATTCCAACGAATCAATAAAAATAAGTAAGATGAAAAAGAAAAGAATTTTTTTTATTGTATTGTTTGTTTGTGTCATTTTATTGATCATCTACAATTATAGCGGTATAGAATTATTTAGATCTTATGAAAAGGAGTTTTTGATAGAAAATCAGGAAGCATGGAGTCAGCAGTTTTCTCTAAATAGAGAGCTTGTATTCAATATGTCAGTCAAATTGAAGGGAGAGGTGGAAGGAGATCTCGAATTGATTTTTAGTAAAGGAGAAAATGAATGGAAAATAGATGTTCCTCAACAAGAGGTAAATCGTTACACGGGGACCTCTTTTATTTATGATTGGTATTCGAAAGATGTGACGGTGACAATAAAATCAAAAAAGGGTAAGATAAAAGAATTGAGAGCGTATTTTGATTCGTTTTCATAATAGGTGTTTTAATGTTAGAGAAAAAGGTCGCTTCACCATTCGGACGAAACGACCTTTTTGATTTTTATTAGGTAAACTATTGGTCGGGCGGATGAGTTTGATTTTTTAGTTTTTATCGTTTATAACCGTTAGATTCCATTTTTTTTTATATTTGCAGAACTATTTAGCATACCAAAAAGTATAAAATGGCCGAATTACGGGAGGAGATTATCAGCAAATCGTTTGTGCAATTCCTGACGAGGGGGTATAAAGCGTGTTCTCTAAAAGATTTGGAACAGGCTACCGGTTTGACCAAAGGGGCTTTTTATTACTACTTTAAGGATAAAAAAGAGATACTGAAGGCAGGAATTGAGAAATATTTTACCGTTATGCGTGAAATCGGGGATAAGGAATTGGTTCAGATTTCTTCATTGCGGGAATTTTTCGGGTTGGTATTACAATATAAGGAAGAGAGTGCCGATCTTTCGAAAAAATTATTCAATACCTACGTGATAGAGGTTTTATTTTTTCAATTGGTATTGGAAGTGTCTTCGCTGTTTCCCGAATTTAGAGAGCGGATATACGGTATTTCCAAAAATCGATTAGCCTGTTGGGAGTATATTATTTTGAAGGCAAAGGAAAAAGGTGAAATCCGTGAAACGTTAGATACTTCCGTATTGGCGAAGAATTTAATGTCCGTGTCGATCAGTATGCTGAATTTGAAGTTCGAAGAGGCCGATATGAAATTTGTTTTTTCGGATATGCGGATGCAGTTTGAACAATATTATCTGTTGATAAAAAGATGAGCGGTACCAGGGAAACAATCATTGAAGCGGCCTTTTTGCTTTTTCTGAAGCGGGGCTATAAGGCGGTGACTTTATCGGACTTGGAACGGGCCGTGGGGATGACGAAGGGTACGTTTTACTACCATTTTACAAATAAGGAAGAGGTTTTGAAAGAGGGTATCAGCGAGTACTATCGTTTATTGAACCGGAAAAGGACGGAGGAATTTGAACAGATACATTCGTTACGGGAGTTTATAGATGTGACGATACGCCATTTGCTGGAGATCGATAATTATAGCGCCAAAAGTTTTGATAGCGATATTCCGGAAATTTTATGTCTTTCGTTATTGGTAGAAGTGATTTCCATTTATCCCGAGTTTCGGGAAGTCGTGTTGAATACGAAAGTTTCCTGGTTATCTAAATTGGAACAATTGATATTGCAGGCGAAGAGGGAGGGAGAAGTGAGAGATGACGTGGATACGTCTATTTTGGCAAAGAATTTGCTGAATATAGGAGTCGGGGTGATCAATTATCTGATCATGCATCAGGATATTTCTTATGCGTTATCGGCTGTTCGATCGCAATACGAACAATTGTATTCCTTGGTAAAAGCAGGGTAATTTTTTTGGTAAACCACATACCGAAAAGTATAATAAAAAGAGACGAGATTACGTTGAATATTGAAATCGGTTTTTGTTAATGTTTGCATAACTAATGTTTAAAGATATGAGAAGGGTTATTTTTAGTATTGTTTGTGTATTCCTATTTATGAATTTATGCGCCCAGCGGGAAATGAGCTTAGAAGATTTCCGTCGTTTGGCGATAGAGAATAATAAAAACCTGAAGATAGCCGATGAAGAGATTCGTGCAAGCCGGGAGCAGAAAAAAGAGGCTTTCACGAAATATTTACCCGGAATCGATGCGATGGGTACGTATATGCGGAATCAAAAAGAGATCAATCTTTTAGCTGAAGACGCTCATTTGCCTGTAGGTACGATAGAGAATGGAAAGTTTACTTTTCGGCCGGATCAATTGATGTCGGGGCCGGATGGAAAACCGGTCGTAGTGAATGGTCAGTATGTTCCGAAAGATTATGCTTTATTGCCAAAGAGTGCCATGACGGTAGACGAACGTAATTTAGCCGTATTGCAGATCGGTTTGACACAGCCGTTGTATATGGGGGGAAAGATCCGGGCTTATAATCAGTTGGCGGGATTGTCCGAGAAATTGGCGGAAAGTAACCGGTCTCAGGAGTTACAGAATATTATCGTTGCCACGGATGAGGCGTATTGGCAGATCGTCTCTTTGGTGAACCGGAAACAGATGGCGGAAAAATACGTGGAGACCTTGAAAAAATTTGAGCACGATGTATTGTTGATGGAGGAGACCGGAGTGGCAACAAAGGCGGATGTCCTTTCCGTAAAGGTAAAACTGAATCAGGGAGAGATGATGTTAACGAAGGTGGAAGACGGGTTAAGTTTGTCGCGTATGGTGTTGAACCAGATTTGCGGGTTACCGATCGATACGGTGATCCCTTTAAGGGAGGAGCATATGGATATGAAGTTAAAGGAGGTCTCGGGTGTGGATATCCGGCAGGTTTTTAACCGTCGTCCCGAGGTGGCCAGTTTGACCTTGGCAACCGATATGTATAAAAAAAAGGAAAAAATAGCGTTGTCGGAGTATTTACCGACGATCGCTTTGATGGTTAATTGGTTTGCAAGTACTCCCTCTTTTTATGATGGGATAAGTGCTAAGTTCGATGGAATGTGGAGCGTCGGGATCGGGATAAAAGCTCCGATTTTTCATTGGGGAGCTTCCCGGAAAAGCCTGAGGCACGCAAAGGCCCAGACTAACATTATGAATTATAAGTTGCAGGAAGCGAAAGAAAAAATCGAGTTGCAAGTGAATCAATCCGAGTTTAAGGTTAAGGAAGTAGCCAAAAAGTTGGAGATGGCACGTAAAAACATGGAAAAAGCGGAAGAGAATCTTCGATTTGCCAACCTGGGATTTCAGGAAGGAACGATTCCGGTGTTAAACGTATTGGAGGCACAGACGGCTTGGTTGTCGGCCAACGCCGAGCTAATCGATACGCGGATAGAGGCGAAATTGAGCGAAGTTTATCTGCAAAAAGCATACGGAACCTTGTTGGAGATTGATAAATAAGGTATAACTATAATTACGATATGGTGATGAAAAATGAAAAAAAGGAAAACGGTAAGGTAAAAATTTTTGCCGGAATTGTTTTGATCGTCCTTTTGGTAGGAGTTTTCGGTTTTATTTTTAGGAAACCGCTTCCGGAGATCATACAGGGAGAAGCGGAGGCGAATGAGGTCAGGATTTCCGGGAAAGTACCCGGAAGAATTGCCCTTTTCTTAGTGGACGAAGGGGATCGGGTTCGGAAAGGCGATACTGTCGCTATTCTGGATAGTCCGGAGGTGATAGCAAAATATTCTCAGGCCCGTGCGGCGGAAGAGGCGGCGCAAGCATTGAGTGATAAAGCTCAGAAAGGGGCTCGGGAAGAAAAAATCACTATGGCGTATCAAACCTGGAAAAAGGCTCAGGCAGCCTCGGATGTTGCCAAAAAATCTTATGAACGCGTGCAGAAATTGTTCGAGAACGGGGTTATGTCAGCTCAGAAAAGAGATGAGGCCGAAGCGAATTATAAAGCGATGTCAGCTACGGAGCAAGCCGCCCAAGCCCAATATGAAATGGCTATGAACGGGGCTGAAAAAGAGGATAAATTGGCTGCGGAGGCTCAGGTGAACCGGGCTAAGGGAGCCGTGGCCGAGGTTAGTTCGTACGTGAACGAGACATTTTTAATTTCTCCGATAGACGGTGAGATATCCGAACGCTATCCTCACGTGGGAGAGTTGGTCGGAACGGGTTCTCCGGTCATGGATGTATTGGATTTATCCGATACGTGGGTCGTTTTTAATGTCCGGGAAGATTTACTGAAAGATTTACAGGTGGGGGTTACTTTCAAAGCCTACATTCCGGCTCTGGATAATAAGGAGATTACTTTAAAAGTGACCCGGATGAAAGACATGGGAAGTTATGCGGCCTGGAGAGCGACCAAGACGACCGGACAGTATGATGCTAAAACTTTTGAAGTAAAGGCTGTTCCGACAGAACCGGTAGAGGGTTTGCGTCCGGGGATGAGCGTGTTGAAAAAAGTGAAGGGTTAAGCTACCGGAAAACGGAGTTCTTAGTCGGAAAAATCTTAAATCTTAAATAGAGATGCAAAAGGATATACGGGCTTTGTGGGTTTTGATGAAGAGAGAGTTTAGGATTCTCTCGGGGCGTTGGCTGTATTGGTTTGTGATGGTGGTCGCCCCGATGTTCTGTTTCCTTTTTTTTATGGATTTACTGAAAGACGGCTTGCCGACGAATTTACCGATAGCCGTTGTCGATGAAGACAATACGGCTATGTCCCGTCAATTGGTCCGCACGCTGAATTCTTTTGCACAATCGGAAGTGGCGATGCAGACTACCTCTTTTAAGGAGGCAAGGGAGGCCATGCAAAAGAGCGAAGTGTACGGTATTTTCCATATTCCTGCAGATTTCCGGCGGGATATTTCCACGGGAAAAGAGCCGGTTATCTCTTTTTACACGAATGATACCTACTTTCTTCCGGCCTCTTTGGTATATAAAGATATGAGAACCCAAACCTCTTTGGCCAACGGTGCAGTTCAGCAAACATTATTATTGGCAAAAGGAGAGGGAGGTCCTTTGTTGTCAGCCCGGTTGATGCCTGTCGCTTTGGACTCTCATCCGTTGAATAATCCGTGGCTGAGTTACTCCGTATATTTGGCTAATTTTCTTTTACCGGCTTTTCTTTGCATGTTCGTGATGTTCATGACTGCATACAGTATCGGGGAAGAGGTAAAGCGGGGAACTTCCCGGAAATGGTTGGAAATGGGGCGTAACTCGATCGTGTTGTCGTTGATGGGTAAGCTTATCCCTCAAGCTGTTGTCTTTATCTGTATGGGGATGTTTTATTTGTCACTACTTTATGTTTACGCTCGTTTCCCATTGAACAGCGGTTTTTTCCCGATGTTTTTAGGAATGGTAATGATGGTGCTTGCATCTCAGGGAGTGGCCTTGTTTTTAACGGGACTGGTTCGGCGTAATCGAATTGCTTTGAGTGCTTGTGCTTTGTGGGGAGTGCTTGCTTTCTCCATTTGCGGTTTTACTTATCCTGTCCGTTCCATGCCTTTTTTAGTTCAAGCGATGAGTAATCTTTTTCAAATGAGGCATTATCTTTTGATTTATATCGATCAGGCTCTTAATGGCTTGGATATGATTTATTCCTGGCAGTCTTATTCCGCCTTGTTGGTATTTATGTTGTTACCGTTGTTGGTCCTGAAAAAATTGAAATTGGATTTGTTGAAATTTAAATATATGCCGTGATCGGTAGAATGATTAATTTGTGAAATGGATGATTGATTTCTGGAAAGATATATATTATGTGCTGAGACGGGAATTTTACATGATCTTCCGGGATCATGCCGTGTTAACTTTTTTCGTGGCTCTGACCCTGGCTTACCCGATAACTTATGCTTATATTTATAGCAACGAAGTGGCTCGGGAGATCCCGGTTGCCGTAGTGGATCAGGATAAATCGTCGGAGAGTCGGGAGTTTATCCGGAATTGGAATGCCACGGCAGGGGTGGATGTGGTAGCTTATTGCAGTAATATGGAGGAGGCGAAGAAGTTAATGTACCGGAAAAAGATCTATGGTATATTGGAGGTCCCTTCTGATTTTAGCAGATGGATAGCCAGGGGAGAACAGGCTCATGTTTCGCTTTTTTGTGATATGAGTGCCTTGTTGAATTATAAGACTTTATTGACGGCAGCTACGGATGTCTCTTTGGCTATGGGGAAAAAGATACAAGTAGACGGGATGGAATATGCCTCGAAAATCCAACAACAACTAACAGCTTCTCCTGTTAAAGTACGTGAGGTGAAGATGTATAATCCTCAGAGCGGATTTACCTCTTTCCTAATCCCGGCTGTTCTGATTTTAGTAATACAACAGTCTTTATTATTGGGAATGGGAACTATTGCGGGAACAGAGAGGGATCGTAATATTAAAAAGCGAATGATCCCCCGGAATATGCATTACCGTTACCCTTTGCGGGTCGTGTTGGGAAAGGGCATGATTTATCTCCCGATCTATTTTGTGATGGGTTATTGGATTTTATTCATCGTCCCCCGTATATTCGGGATGACTCAAATCGGGGCGAAGTTGGAACTGATGTGGTTTCTCTTGCCTTTTTTACTCTCGTGTATCTTTTTTGCCATGATACTCTCTTTTTTGTCCAAGGAGCGGGAAATGCCTTATCTTTTATTTGTTTTCACCTCTGTTCCTTTGATGTTTATTTCCGGAATCTCCTGGCCTAAAACGGCGATTCCGGAATATTGGCTTTGGATAAGCAATGTATTCCCTTCTACACATGGAATAAACGGTTTTATCTCTATCAATAATATGGGAGCAACTCTATCCCAAGTCTCTTGTGAGTTTTACAGCTTGTGGATTTTGACATTTATTTATTTCGGATTGGCTTATTTTTTGTATAAAAAAGAGGTGGAAAAAATCTGGGGATGAATGGGATAGCCCTAAGATAGAGAGAACGACTTTTTAGCGTGGTGGTTAATAAACGAATATAAAAACAGCGTGTATGACGAATAAGTTTATTCTTCTGGTATTGAGTATGGTGTTATTGCTCGGGGCGTGCCGTACGTCAAAGACGGGCCGTACTCAGGGAAAAATGGTGGTAAAAGCGGATACGGTAAAAGACCATCAAGGGGAATTATCTATTGTGTATCCGGGAAAAATAAAGGCGGCTTCCGATGTGAATCTGGCTTTTCGGGTGGCCGGTCCTATTTTGAGAATGCCGTTGGAGGTAGGAGCCTTCGTAAAGAAAGGCACTGTAATTGCCGAAATAGATCCCCGGGATTATGAAATTCAGTTTTCTGCCACGGAGGCTGAATTCCGACAGGTAAAAGGAGAGGCCGAGCGAGTGATTGAGTTGTATAATCGGAAAAGCGTTCCCGTGAACGATTATGAAAAAGCCGTATACGGTTTAAGACAAATAACAGCTAAATACAACGCTCATAGAAATGCGTTGGAAGATACCCGTTTACTGGCTCCGTTCGACGGGTATATTCAAAAAAAGATTTTTAATCCTCATGAAACGGTAAATGCCGGTATACCGGTAATTTCTATGATCAATAGTGCTTATTTCGATGTGGAGATCGATATCCCCTCGAGCGACTATGTTCGTCAGGCTTTGTTCAAATCTTTTTCTTGTACTATCGATGTTTTTCCGGATAAGGTATTCCCTTTGGAATTGATAGAAGTTACCCGAAAGGCTAATTTAAACCAGCTCTACAAGATGCGTCTTCGTCTGAGACCGGAAAAAGGATTTGATATAGCTGCCGGGATGAGTGTAAACGTAAACATCGAATATAATCCTCAAATTAGCGAGTTAACGATTATTCCGTTATCCGCTGTTTTTGAAAATAGGGGGGATGCTGCCGTTTGGGTGTATAATCCTTCGACTCGAACCGTTTCTACGAGAGAGATAAAACTTGGTAAAATATTGAAAGACGGGACCGTTATTGTCGCACAAGGGTTGAAGGTGGGAGAGATCGTTATTTCAGCCGGAGTCCACGGGTTGAACGAAGGTATGGAAGTTGAACTTTTGAAAGGAGTGTCATCGACTAACGTGGGAGGATTGCTATGAACTTGACGGAATACGCTTTGAATAATAGAGCGTTGGTGAAATTTTTTATTGCCGTGCTCGTGATTGGCGGTGTTTTTGCTTTTATCTCTATGAGTAAATTGGAGGATCCGGAGATAAAGGTAAAACAGGCGATGATTCTTACTGTTTATCCTGGGGCTTCTGCTCATCAAGTGGAGTTGGAAGTGACCGATGTATTGGAAAAATCGATTCGTTCCATGGGAGCTATATCTACTATCGAATCCAAATCGGTAGCGGATATGTCTTTGATAACCGTGGAGTTGGAGAGTACGGTCAGCGGAGATGAATTAGAACAGAAATGGGATATTTTACGACGGAAGGTGATAAATGCACAGGCCAGTTTACCATCGGGGACCCGTCCTTCCGTTGTCATGGATGATTTTGGGGACGTGTATGGTATGTTTTACGCGATAACGACCGACGGCGTATCAGATGAGGAGTTGATGGATTATGCCCAACTGGTGAAACGGGAGTTACAGGATGTTGCGGGGGTACGTCGGGTCGAACTGTACGGGGATCGGAAACCTTGTATCAATATCGAGATCCTTCAGGATCAAATGGTGAACCTGGGTGTACATCCCATGGAGGTTCTGGCTACATTGAATAATCAGAATAAGACGGTTTATCCCGGTTATTTTAATAGCGGTGACCAACGTATCCGGGTGGCCGTGAATGATAGCTATCGCTCTATTGAAGATATTCAAGATTTAATTATTCAGGGGCACGAGGGAGATCAATTGCGATTACGGGATATTGCTACCGTGACCAAGGGATACGAGGACCCTTCTCGTAACGAGATGCGCTATGATGGAAAACGTGCTTTTGGATTAGCCGTTTCTATGGAAAAAGGGGGAAATATTGTTTCATTGGGGCGTATTGTCGATAAAAAACTGACAGATCTCAAAACTTCCCGGATTCCGGTAGGTATTGATTTCCATAAGGTCTTTTTTCAACCGGAACGGGTAAGTGAGGCTATCGGCGTATTTATGGTGAATTTAGTGGAATCCGTTGTTATTGTCATATTGATTCTGATGTTGACGATGGGCTTCCGGAGCGGTGTTATCATAGGAACCGGTTTGGTGATTATTGTGTTGGGTTCTTTTGTGGTGCTCTATCTTTTTGACGGAACATTGCAGCGAGTTTCATTGGGATCGTTAATTGTAGCCATGGGAATGTTGGTGGATAATGCCATCGTTATTGTGGACGGGATTTTGGTCGACCTGGAACGGGGAATAAAACGTCCGGCGGCTTTGACAAATATTACGAAGAAGACCGCTATGCCTTTATTGGGGGCCACCTTGATAGCCATATTGGCATTCTTCCCGATTTTTATTTCTCCGGATACGACGGGCGAATATGTTCGGGATCTATTTATCGTGTTGGCCGTTTCTTTGTTGCTGAGTTGGATATTAGCCTTGACTCAAATTCCTATCCATGCGGATAGATCGTTGAAAATACAACCGAAGGAGGGTGGTGAAAAACTTTTTGATAGTAAAATTTACCGTTTGTTTCGGACTTTTTTAACTTATATTTTATGGCATAAGAAGTTAGCTATTGCTGTCGTTGTTGTTTTATTGGCGATCACGGCTTATTGTTACCGTTATATCCCCCAGGGTTTTTTCCCTGATCTGAGTTATTCCCAGTTATATGTAGAATTTAAAATGCCTGAAGGAACCAGGATAGAACGAGTAAAATCCGATTTGGCCGAAATCGAGCGTTATTTATTGAATCGTCCGGATATTACCCACGTGACAACGAGTTTGGGAGGAACTCCTGCCCGCTATAATTTGGTACGTTCCATAGCAGAACCTTCCATGAGTTATGGGGAATTAATTGTGGATTATACCAGCCCCGATGCATTAAAAAGTTCATTATCGGAAATCCAGGATTATCTGGAGGCTCATTATCCGGATGCTTACGTGAGGATGAAGCGTTATAATCTCATGTACAAAAAATTTCCGATCGAATTGATGTTTTCCGGTCCCGATCCTGCCGTTTTAAAAGAGTTGACGGCTAAAGCCGAACGTATTATGCGCGATGAACCGGCAGTTATGCTTGTCACGAGGGATTGGGACCCGATGGTTCCCGTGCTGATGGTGAACTATTATCAACCGATAGCCCGCTCTGCGGGACTTTCCCGTTCCGACGTGGGATTGTCTATGTTGTCGGCAACGGATGGACTGCCGGTAGGGGCTTACTACGAGGGAACCCGTTCTCTGCCTTTATACATGAAGAGCCGGAATAGCCGGGGAGAAAAGGTCGAAGCGTTGGATAATATTCCCGTGTGGAGCGTGATGCCTTCTGCTTCTGCTTTAAACGAGGAATCTTTGAAAGGATTATTGATGGGAACGACCTCGGGAGAGGAGTTGTTGGCTCGAACCATAGGTTCGACCCCTTTGAATCAGGTTACCCGTGGTGTGAGTATGAAGTGGGAAGATCCGGTCGTACGGCGCTATAACGGGCAACGGGCGATGCGGGCGCAATGTAATAACGCTTTGGGCTATACTGCCGAAAGTGCAAGGGTTCTTTTGGCCGAGAGAATAGATACGATTGCTCTACCGGAAGGCTATACGATGCAATGGTTAGGGGAGCATAAAGCGAGCGGGGAATCGATGAAGTATCTTTTCGCCAATATTCCGTTGGCTATTATCTTGATGGTTGCCATATTGATTATGTTGTTTAAAGATTTTAGAAAACCGATAATCATTTTCTTGTGTTTACCTTTGGCGACGATCGGTATTGTGGCGGGAATGTTATTAAGCGGTAAAGAGTTCGGGTTCGTGGCTATCGTCGGAGCTCTCGGATTGATCGGGATGATGATTAAGAATGGAGTGGTATTGTTAGATGAGATCGGTTTGCAGATAGCCTCGGGAAAGAGTCAATTGCAAGCGTTGTTAGATTCCTCTTCTTCCCGTTTCCGTCCGGTAATGATGGCCTCTTTAACGACTATATTAGGAATGATTCCGCTTTTAGGGGACGATATGTTCGGCTCTATGGCAGTAACGATTATGGGAGGATTATTAGTCGGAACAGTGATCACGTTGGTATTTATTCCGGTTTTATATGCAATCTTCTTTGAAGATAAAAAGAGGAATAACGTTTAGCGAATGATAAATTAAATCAAGGAAAAATGCGCTTTTTATTTGTAGTTATATTGTTGGTGGGTTTTATACCGGTACAGGCTCAGGTATCATTGGATTTAAAAAAATGTCGGGAAATGGCCTTGGAGAACAGTAAGAAAATAGCTATTGCGGCTCAACAAGTTGAGAAGTCCGCTTATGACGTGAAAAGTTACAGGGCTAATTTCTTTCCGAAGTTTTCGGCCACTGGCGTGTATGCTTATATGCAAAAGAGGTGGAAGTTTAAGATTAACGGCGGTTATTTGCCCACGTATATTCAGGACGGACAAGGGAATTTAGTTCCCAATTTATATCTTGATCCGACAACGCATTTGCCGGTGATGGGAAAAGACGGTATGTTTCTTTTTAATGAATATGCTTTTATGCCTGATATCAATTTGGCTTTGGGCTTGAGGGGTATTTATACGGCGGGGATTTTGTTGGAGCAGCCTCTTTTTATGGGTGGAAAGGTGCGTTCTGCTTTCAGGATGGCAAAGATAGGGAAAGAGATGGCGGATCTGAATCAGGAATACAATCGAAAGGAGGTAATTTTAGAGGCCGACGAGGCGTATTGGCAATATTTGAAAGTGTGTGAATTGGTAACTTCTGCCGAGAAATATAAGTCGGTTGTGAAAGAGTTGGTACTTAACCTGGTAAATGCTTATGAAATCGGAATGAGTTCCCGTAATGATTTATTGAAAGCACAGGTAAAGCTGAATGAGGCAGAGCTTATGTTGCAAAAGGCTATGAATGGTAAGTCTTTGGCCCGTATGAATTTATGTCGGATTGTCGGGATCGATTTTTATTCGGAAGTACAGATTAGTGACACTCTTCAAGAAGGGATTACTCCGGGGTTATTCGAGGTGAAGGCGGGAATCACGGGACGGCCCGAATATAATTTGTTAGAAAAGGAGGTCGAGTTAAAAATAAAAGAGGTGGAACTGACCCGTTCCGATTTTTTACCTCAACTGGGAGTTTCGGCTTCTTACGGGTATTCCGATGGAATAACCGTGAACGGACAGGGTTCTGGTATATCTTCTTTTACGGCAATGGCTTCCTTAAAAATTCCGATTTACAATTGGGGAGAAGGTAGAAATAAGGTTCGTTCAGTGAAGGCGGAAAAAGAGATGAGCCGTTTGAGACAGGAAGACATGGCACAAATGATGCAGTTAGAGATTGCCCGGGCTCGTTTTAACGTGGAAGATGCGGTAACCCGGGTAACATTGACCCGTCAATCGTTATCTCAGGCGGAGGAAAATTTGATTGTTAGTAAAAATCAATACGAAGTCGGGATGGAAACATTGACCGACTATATGGAAGCACAGGCTCAGTGGCAAAAAGCATGGAGTGACTGGATTGATGCCAAGGCTGAATTACGTTTAAGTGAAACCCGTTATTTGAAAGCGACAGGGCAATTGTAAAGATTCGTCCAGATACGATCGATTGAAATAATATACTTGTTTTCGCTGTTTTCGTTTTTTGTTTGGATGTTTTTATCGAGTTTCGGAAAAGAAAGTGAAACATTTGTTTAGTCTTTTGAGTATATGGTTATGATCTTTAACTGTATATTATGAAGATGATGTTTTTTTCTGTATTGAAATGGGCTCCGGTGATAGGAGCTTTATTTGTAGTCGAATCCTGTCGCAGAGCGGCGCCTGGATTAGAGATCCCGCAGTTGGTTAAAACGGCAGAGATTCAAAAATATGAAGGAGAGAGTAGTACGAGTTATCCGGGGAAGATAAAAGCGGCTTCGGATGTGAAATTGGCCTTTCGGGTGGCGGGTCCGATCATAAGGTTTAGAGCAAAAGAGGGGGAATACGTGAAGAAGGGACAAGTATTAGCCGAAATCGATCCCCGGGATTATAAGTTGCAATTTGATGCTACGGCGGCCGAGTATAAACAGATCAAAGGTGAGTCGGAGCGAGTGATGGAGCTTTATCGCCGGAAGAGTGTTCCGGTAAATGATTATGATAAGGCGGTTGCTGCATTGAAACGGATTACGGCTCTTTATGAGGCGCATCGAAATGCTTTGAACGATACGAAATTAAGGGCTCCTTTTGACGGGTATATCCAAAAAAAGTTTTTTGATGCTCATGAAATCGTTAATCAGGGATTACCCGTATTGTCGATGATCAATGATAATTACTTCGAGATAGACATAGATATTCCCTCGAGTGATTATATTCGCCGGGAGAACTTCGTGAGTTCTTATTGCGTTGCCGATGTGTATCCGGGAATGAAAATTCCGTTGGAACTATTGGAAATCGCACAACAGGCTAATTACAATCAACTCTTTAAAGTCCGGTTTCGTCTGAAACCGGAACAAAAATTGGATATCGCTGCAGGGATGAGCGCTACTGTCACCATCGACTTTATGCCGGGGAAAGACGATTTGGCCTTGATTCCTATTTCCGCTCTTTTTCAAAAAGACGGGAAATCGTATGTGTGGTCTTACGAAAAGAAGGAGGGGAAGATAAGTAAATCTTTAGTAGAGATCGTTGAAATTCAGAAAGACGGGATGGTTTTGGTTCAATCCGAACTGCTACCCGGATCTTGGATCGTTACAGCCGGGGTCAATCATTTGAAAGAGGGACAAAAAGTTCGTCAACTTCCCCCCGTATCAACCTCTAATGTCGGAAAACTTTTATAATGCTTTGTCGGTTACGATTTATAGACGATGGTAACCGGCGGGTAGGCAACTTGTAATTTTGATAATATGAACTTTACGGAATATGCATTAAAAAATAAAGCCTTAGTTTATTTTTTCGTCTTCGTGTTGGTGGTCGGAGGAGTTTATTCTTTTTTTACCATGAGTAAACTGGAGGATCCGGCTATTACGGTGAAGCAGGCTTTGGTGATAACCACTTTTCCGGGAGCCTCGGCTTATCAAGTCGAATTGGAGGTAACGGATGTTCTGGAGAAATCCATACGTTCCATGGGAGATTTGGATCATGTCTCTTCTCTTTCGATGGACGATGTGTCGATGATTACGGTGGAACTGAGCAGTACGGTACCGCTGGCGGAGTTACAACAAAACTGGGACATTTTGCGACGGAAGGTGGCAAATGTTCAAGCTCAATTACCGGAAGGGGCCAATGCCTCTTTGGTGATGGATGATTTCGGGGACGTATACGGAATGTTTTATGCCATGACCTCGGACGGATTCGGATATCAGGAGATGTCCGATTATGCCGAATTGGTCCGTCGTACGGTATTGGATATAGACGGGGTAAGCAGTGTGGATATATACGGGGAGCGGCAGGCTTGTATCAATATCGATATACGGGAGGATAAGATGGCCAATCTCGGCGTTCATCCCGCGGAGATTATCATGACGCTGAACGGACAAAATAAAACGGTTTATTCCGGCTATTTCGATAGCGGAGAAAAGCGGATAAGGGTGAATGTAGACGGAGCTTATAAAGCCATAGAGGATATTCGTAACCTTCTGATAAAAGGGCATGAGCAAGATCAGATCCGGCTTTCGGATGTGGCAACTATCACGAAAGGATACGTGGAACCCCAGCGGGAGGGATTAATCTATGATACGATTCCTGCTATCGCCATCTCTATTGCCATGGAAAAAGGAGGGAATATCATTCAATTGGGTAAGAAGGTGGACGAGAAATTAGCAGAATTGAAACGGGAAATTATTCCGGCTGGAATTGATTTTCAAAAAGTATTTTTTCAACCTACCCGGGTGCAGAGTGCTATTAACGTATTTATGGTGAATCTGATAGAATCCGTCCTGATCGTTATTTTGGTCGTGATGTTATTCATGGGTTTCAGAAGCGGTTATATTATTGGTATCGGTTTGGTTGTCGTGGTTTTAGGGTCTTTCGTGATACTTCATATGATGCATGGAACGTTACAACGGGTTTCGTTGGCTTCGTTTATCGTGGCCATGGGAATGCTGGTGGATAATGCTATTGTAATCACGGATGGGATATTGGTAGATTTGAAACGGGGACTGAAGAAACCCGATGCTTTGGTCAATATTACCAAAAAAACAGCATGGCCTTTGTTGGGAGCAACGACGATCGGGATCTTAACCTTTTTACCGATTTATCTCTCTCCCGATACGACGGGTGAGTATGTCCGGGATCTTTTTATCGTACTGGCGGTCTCCTTGTGGTTGAGTTGGGTGTTAGCGTTGGCTTATGTCCCGATTCAGGCGGATAGGGGATTGAAGGTAAACCCGGCCAAGCAGGTTAGCGAAAAAGAGATGTATGACACGAAGGTATACCGGATGTTTAGGGGGGTGTTGCAATTTTCCGTGTATAACCGGATCGGTGTTTTGGCTGCGACAGTCGTTCTGTTATTAGTCAGTGTGTACATGTTTCGGTATATAAAACAAGGGTTCTTCCCCGATTTGAGTTACAATCAATTGTATATAGAATATAAGATGCCTTACGGGACGAATCCGCAGACGGTAAAAGAAGATCTGGCTTCCATCGAACGTTATCTCTCTTCCCGTCCCGAGATCACGATGGTAACGACGAGCTTGGGAGGAACACCTTCCCGGTATAATTTGGTCCGGACCGTGGCCGAGCCGGCTTTGAGTTACGGCGAGTTGATCGTGGATTTTACTTCTCCGGAGACATTGAAAGCGAATCTGAACGAGTTACAGAAATATTTATCGGAACATTACCCCTCTGCTTACGTACGCATGAAACAATACAATCTGATGTACATGGACTATCCCGTGCAGTTTATGATTTCAGGGCCTGACCCTGCCGTCTTAAAGCGGTTATGTGCCCAAGTGGAGGAGATCATGAGGGATGATTCGACCACGATGCTGGTGACCAATGACTGGGGACCCATGACGCCGGCTTTGAACGTGGAGTATTATCAACCGATAGCACGGGTGGCCAATCTTTCCCGCGAGGATGTCGGAATGGCCTTGTTGGCGACGACAGACGGTTTGCCGGTAGGATCCTATTACGAGGGACAACACGATTTGCCGATTTATGTAAAAAGTGTGGGACAGGATAATCAACGTTTGGGTAAATTAGGAAACGTTCCGGTTTGGAGTTTGGTTCCTTCCACGAATCTGTTGAACATGGAGACCATAAAAGAGCTGATAAGCGGAATGATTTCGGCAGACGAGTTATTGACGGCTGCAATCGGGTCAACGCCTTTAAATCAAGCGACCAATGGAATAAATGCCGTTTGGGAGGTTCCCGTGGTGCGTCGTTATAACGGCCAGCGTTCTATATCCGCCCAATGTAACAATGCTCCGGGATACACCAGCAATGAAGTACGGAACAGCCTTCTTACTAAAATCGACACGATTCAATTTCCTCCGGGGTATACGACCGAGTGGCAAGGGGAGTATTTGGCCAGTACGCAGTCCAAACAATACCTGTTTAAGAATGTGCCGGTTGCTATTGTTCTCGTGTTGGCTATTTTGATTGCACTTTTTAAAGATTTCAAACGTCCGGCGATGATTTTATTGTGTTTGCCGTTAGCGATTACCGGAGTCGTTTTCGGAATGTTGTTGGCCGGAAAAGAGTTCGGTTTTGTTGCTATCGTGGGAGCACTCGGGCTTGTCGGGATGATGATTAAAAATGGTGTGGTGTTGGTGGATGAGGTCGATATCCAGATCCGATCGGGGAAAGATCCTTTCCAGGCTTTGTTGGATGCCTCTTCTTCCCGGTTGCGTCCTGTATTTTTAGCCGCGATGACAACCATATTGGGAATGATTCCTTTGGTTAACGACGATATGTTCGGGGCTTTGGCCGTGACCATAATGGGTGGGTTGTTTATTGGGACCGTGATCACGTTGGTTATTCTTCCGGTTCTTTATTCTCTCTTTTTAAAAATCAAACATCCGAAACGGGAGAAGAAAGATTTTCACATGGGATTAAGTTAATGAATGAGTTTTGAACGATAGAATTTAAATAATAGAAGAAGATGCGATTTTTATTTATTACCCTACTGGTGTTAGGACTGAGTCCGGTGAAGGCGCAGGTCGTGCTGAACTTAGAGCGCTGTCGGGAAATGGCACTTGAGTATAGCCAACAATTGGCTATTGCCCGCCAACAGGAACAAAAGGCCGTTTGGACCAAAAAAGAGTATAGAGCCAATTACTATCCGAAACTTTCGATTACCGGTATTTATTTTTATAACCAGAAAAAACAGAAGTATAGTTTGGACGGGGGATATTTGCCGACTTACGTGCCCGGAGAGAATCAAAAGTTAGAACCGAATTTAGTTGTCGGTCCGGACGGGAAACCTATCTTCGGTCCCGATGGAAAACCCGTGTTTAAAGAGTATGCTTTTTTACCGGATATTCCGATTTCTCTTTCGATGAGAGGAGTATATATGGCCGGCGTGCAGTTGCAACAGCCCCTTTTTTTGGGAGGGAAGATCCGGGCCGCTCATCAGGCGGCCAAAGCGGGAGAAATATTGGCAAAGGAGAATGTGCGCTTAAATCGTTCGCAAGTTCTTGTTGAGTTGGAACAGGCTTATTGGCAATGTATACGGGTTCGGGAGTTGGTTCTCGTGGCCCGGAAATACAAGGAGGTCGTGGGGGAGTTGGTGAAAAATTTGGAAGATGCTCAACAAACCGGAATGACTTCTTTAAATAATGTGTTGAAAGCACAGGTGAAATTCAATGAGGCTGTTTTGCAATTACAGAAGGCCCAACACGGGCAGGAACTTTCCCGGATGAATCTTTGTCGTTTGGTCGGATTGGATTTGGAGACGAGGATAGAATTGACAGATTCGTTATCTTCAACATTAAGTCCGCAAATATGGGCTTTACCCGATCATCTGGAGCAACGTCCCGATTATAATATGTTAGAAAAGGAGATCGAGATGAAACAGAAAGAGATCCGTATCGCTCGTTCCGGTTTCTTGCCTCAGGTCGGAGTCTCTGTAGGGTATGGTTTTAGCGGGGGCTTGGAATTAAACGGGGATGGTGCCGACGATCATTCGTTTAATGCATTGGCTTCGGTACAGATTCCCGTATTCAATTGGGGGGAAGGTCGGAACAAGGTCCGTTCTGCAAAGGTAGACGAGGAGATAAGCCGTTTAAACAAAGAGAAAATGGGGGAATTGATGAGATTGGAAATTGCCGGAAACCGATTTAAACTGAAAGATGCTCAAACCCGTATTCAATTAACCCGTACGGCATTGGTTCAGGCGGAAGAAAATTTAAAGATTACGACAAACCAATACGAGGTAGGAATGGAAAATCTGACCAATTTGTTAGAGGCTCAAGCTCAATGGCAACAAGCATGGAGCGACTGGGTCGAAGCCAAGACGCAGTTGAAACTGAGTGAAACCGAGTATCTGCAGTCTATCGGTTTGTTGGAGGGAAAAAATGAATATGATTATAAATAATTCGAATGATGAAAGGTCTATTATGGGGATTGTGTTTTTTGCTTTTTGCGGTAAGCGGATGGGCAAAAGACAAAAAAGTAACGGGAACGGGTTATGTGTTGATGTCGCAACGACCTTCGGAGGTCCGTTTTGAAAAAATATCCGTTCAACAGGGGATTACACTCTATGTGACATTGGATAAGACGGCAACGATATCCGTGGAGTCGGATGATAATATTCTGCCATATATCAAGACGGAGATAAAAAATAATCAGTTGAATGTATATATAGAACCGGGTATTAGCATTCGCCGCTACACGGTAATGAACGTATTGGTGACCTTACCGCGACTTGTTCGTTTGGAGGCTGCTTCTGCGGCACGGATTGAGGGCTCGGCGCTGTTGCGGGTCGATCAATTGGAGGTGGTCGCTTCCGGTGCATCCAATATGAAATTGGAGGTGAAGGGAAACGAGTTACAGGTGGAAGCTTCCGGTGCCTCCCGTTTGGAATTGAAAGGGGAAGTAAAGCAGTTGGATTTGAATCTTTCAACGGCATCCTACCTGAAGGCATGGGAATTATCAGCGGATACGTGTAATGCTGACATAAGCAATGCTGCTAAAGGAGAGATCTTCGTGCGTCAGAAATTAAACGCGGAGATATCTTCTTCCGGTTTGCTTTTGTATGACGGGAGCCCTGTTATTACTCGTAATTTGAGTAGTGGAGGGTCTTTAGTTAAAAGGAGATAATATAACGTCCTTCTGGCTCCAAGGTTTCGGGAACTGCTTGTTCCGATATCGTGCGGGCCGAACGGAATGAGCTTCGGCCGGTTATTTGGTCAAGCGTGTAAGCGATTAAATATTCGTTTTTATCACCCCAGTCGTTCTGATCCCGGAAATAAGCGTTATCGCTTTCTTTTATGTAGTAATCGGGGACAATCCCGTTTCTTACGGATTCACGGTTACTGTTGGTATATTCGAATGCGATCAAATAGACATTCCATTGGTCGATGCTTGCATCGGAAGGAGTATAAACGATTCCTCCGGCATTTTTACCGGTAGTGGTTTCTCCTACGGTAATAACATCCATATAAGGTTTTAGGCCCGATATGACAACTTCGGAAGCCGAAGCGGTGGAGTTGTTGGTAAGAATCCATACCTTTTCCAAACCTAACCGGGCATTCTCTGGAACTTTGGCATTCAAATGTTCTTCTGTCATAAGAGAAGAATTTTGGTATATCGCCTGGTATTTTTCATTCCATTGTTTATAAATCAACAACTTGTTTGACATAACTGCGGATGTCGGGGCGATAAGAGAGGCCAAATGAACGGCCGCATGATTGTAACCTCCCCCGTTGTAACGAAGGTCTAATATTAATTCGTCTATTTCCTGTGTTTTGAATTCGTTGAAAATCCGGGTTAGTTCATCTAAAGAGCTTTGATTTTTATAAACGAAGCTGGCATAGGCGAGGTAACCGATTTTTTTGTCTCCCTCTTCGATTACCGTATTTTTTAGGATCGGATTGACTTCATATTTTTGGGCATTCAGACTGATACTTTCGGAAGAACCGTTTTTATGGGTCACTTGAATCGTTATCTCTCGGGCGTTTAATGCCGTTTGTATATTAGAGAGATTCGGGGTTAATCCGTTTACCCGTGTAATAATATCCCCTTTACGCAGTCCGGCTTTCCCCGCGGGGGAATCCGGAAAAACCATATTGATTTTGGAAAAAAGGGTATTGCCGGATTGATCGCTCCAAATGGTTACGCGTATGCCGAAACCGTAATCATCTCCGTCTTCAATGGCAGAGAGAGTCCCGTCAGCCGATTCGTCGGTTAAACGAGACCACCTGTCTCCTTCGTATTTTAGGGCATTGAAAAAGCTGGACGGAGCTGTTTCTTTATCCACGTTTTTCGTTTGGACCTCTTTGGCCCAAAAATACTCTTCTTTCATGTGGGACTCTACAAATTGATTGATGTTGTAGTTTTCCGAAAGATCCTTCTTATCCCCTATCTTGTCGTCCTGACAGCCGACGAGTAGTCCTGCGAACAGGAACCCATATAGTAATGTTTTCATATATTTAAATAAACAACAATACTACGATTTTTTGAAGAATAATAAAAGTTTTTTCGACGGATTAATTCGTAAAGTGTGGAATCACGGAATGGGTGTGGAAAATCGCCACAGTTGTTCCCCGTTTTTCTACAATCCGGGAAACGGTGTATGGCGATAAACGATATTGTATAATATTGATTATTAGTATGAAATCTTGGAAGCGGCGGAAATTGTATGTTTTGGCATACTATTTCTTATAGATAAGGCAAAGAGGTTAAAATTAAAAATTGAAAGTATGGTAGTTTTTGGATTTTTTATCGTTGTAGCCGTATCGGGGTTGTTATTGCCGCACTTTTTAACGGAACCTGATCATAAGCTGGAATCTAATAAGTGAACTGAATATATATGAGTTTAATTTTAAAACGGGAAATTATGAAAAATGTATTGAAAAGTATCGTAGTCGTAGCAGTTGTTGTGTTTGGTTTTTCAAATTATGTTGTGGCAGCGTCCCACCAGACTATTGCCAGAGATACGGTTATTCCGGATACAACCAAGCAGGAAGTTATGTTGAGTCTGATCACTCGGGCAGATGTGGTTTGGACGAAAATTGACGTAGCCGATGTGCCGCAAGCAGTAAAGGATGCCGTTGCGAAAAAATACGAGGGCTATACGATTGAAGAGGCTTATAAAGGTGATAACGACCAATATAAACTGATTTTGAAAAAAGATGAACAAACAATCACGGTCATATATGATAAAGACGGGAAATTCATTAGTGAAGGGGAGAAATAAGTGAGGTACATAATCGTGCATTTGTAGGAGGCTGTTCGGATCTATTCCGGGATAGCCTCCTTTTCATTGTATATGTAGATAATAATCAATTTCTGATCTGTATCACCGAATGTGTGGAGGTGATCCGAGGCGTAACGCCTCAAGATTCTTTATTTATTAAATAGCGTTAAATCTTTTTTTGTTTAGTCGTTTAAGGTTATTTTCGTAAGATAAATAATCGATCTATGGCAAAAATTTTAGTAGTCGATGATGATACGACTTTCTGTATCATGTTGAAAAATTGGTTGGGGAAGCGTAAATTTGAAGTAGAGAATGCTTTTACCTGCAAAGAGGCTGTAAAAAAATTGGAGGGAACCGCTTTTGATGTGGTTCTCACGGATTTGCGCTTGCCGGATAAAGATGGGATAGATCTGCTTCGTATCATTAAAGAGAAAACTCCTCAGGCACAGGTTATTTTAATGACCGGTTATGCCGACATTCAGACAGCCGTTACGGCTATTAAATTGGGAGCCTTCGATTATGTATCCAAGCCGGTTATCCCCGATGAGATTCTGAAAAAATTGCAGGAAGCCCTGAAATTGGAAACAAAACCCAAGGAAAAGGGAAAAACCGCTACCGCGAAAACATCGGAAATCACTTATATTAAAGGAATAAGCGAGAAGGCCGATCAACTGTACGACTACATCCGTTTGGTAGGACCCACGAACATGAGTGTACTGATCAATGGAGAGAGCGGAACGGGAAAGGAGTATATCGCCCGTTTGATTCATTCGATGAGTAGCCGGAAGGATGCTCCTTTCGTGGCTGTGGATTGCGGTGCGGTTCCGAGAGATTTAGCCGCGAGTGAGTTTTTTGGTCATATAAAAGGTTCGTTTACAGGAGCTGTTTCCGATAAGGAAGGTTACTTTGTATTAGCGTCGGGGGGTACTATTTTCCTGGATGAGATCGGAAATCTCTCCTATGATGTACAAGTGCAACTGCTACGGGCGTTGGAAGAACGAAAGGTTCATCCGATCGGGGGGCAGAAAGATATATCTTTCGATGTCCGTATCATTACCGCCACGAACGAGAATTTAAAGGAAGCCGTAGCTTCCGGAAAGTTCCGGGAAGATCTGTTTCACCGGTTGAATGAATTTTCTATTCAGGCGATACCTTTAAGAGAGCGGAAGGAAGATATTATGGTTTTTGCCAATCATTTTTTAGATAATGCCAATGAGGATTTAGGAAAAGAGGTTGTCGGTTTTGACGAGAGTGTTGCCGATATTTTCCGGAATTACAGATGGCCGGGGAATCTTCGCGAGATGCGAAACGTGGTGAAAAGAGCGACCCTTTTGTGTCCCGGAAAACTTATTGTTAAAGAGTGTTTGCAGCCTGAATTATGGCAGCAACAAGCCCCTTCTCCCGAGAAGAGTGTCGGAAGTCGTAAGGATATGGAAAAAGAGTTGATTCGGGACGTAATGATTCGGTGTAAAAATAACAAAAGCGAGGCGGCCCGCATCCTTCAAATCGATAGAAAGACTCTTTACAGTAAACTAAAACATTTCGGGTTGGAGGATTTATAACTCTTTTTTCAATTCTTCCAAGATCGTTTCTCCTTGCCGGATGATTTTTTCAACTTGCTCTTTTATTCGGGTTTCCGGGGTCCGGGCAGAATCTGTTTGCTCCAAAAAAGCCAGGAGCGGTATAATCTCTTTTATGGCAAATTGTCTGAACATGGGCAGCATCTTATGGGACAGCCTGCCGATTTGTTGGAACTCTTTCTTATCGAGAAGTTGAGCTAATGTCGAGAAATTGGTTTCGCAGTCCCTAATGAAGGAGCGGATGATTTCCTTTATAGCCTGAGGATCGTGGTCGGCAAATATTTTTATGCTGTTTAAATCGTAAGGAAGGTTATTTGTCACGGACTCTCCTTCCGTGTTTTTTATTTTTACTGAAAATCCGGTTAGTTTGGCGATGCATTCGAAAAGTTGTTGCGGTGTAAACGGTTTATTCAGATAGGCCGAGAAACCCGATTTTTTATAATGGTTTTCTTTCATATCTCCTCTGGCGGAAAGGGCTATTGCCGGGATTTTTTGAATGTCCGGGTCCGGAAATCTCCGGATTTGCTCGATCAATTCGAATCCGTCCATTCCGGGCATTTGAATATCGGAAAGAATAATATCGAACCTTTCCTTCTCTAAATATTCCAATACTTTTGTCGGATCATTGCAAGATGTACAAACAATCCCTTTTTGTCTGAGCAGTTCGGTGCTCATGTGGAGTTGTAATGGGTCGTCATCTACTAACAAGGCTTTCAATTGTTGAACCTCCGGAAGATTGGTCTCCTCTTTTTCGGGCAGCACTTCTACCGGGGATACAGCTTTCAGTAGGGGAAGTTTGACCGTAAAGCTACTGCCGATCTCTTTCTCGCTTTCAAGGCTGATTTCTCCGCCCAAAAGTTGAACCAACTGTTGAGTGATCGTTAGTCCGAGACCCGTTCCTTCGGCTCCGTTATTGTGTTGTGCATCTAAGCGCGTGAATGCTTTGAAAATCAACTCCTGCTCTTCCCGGGTCATTCCCGGTCCGGAGTCTTTAATGACGATAATTAAGGTCTCTGCCTGCGTGGGGCTCACGAAGGCGGATAACTCGATTCTTCCTTCCCGGGTGTATTTAATGGCATTCGATAACAGATTAATGATTATTTGCCGGATTTTCATCGGATCTCCCGAATATGAAGTATCCAAGGCCGAGCTTATGTTGCTTTGTAATATTAACTCTTTTTTCGCTGCTAAAGGTTGTAAACTGTCGCTTGTCTCCTGTAGCAGACGGGCCGGATTATACGGAACGTGGTCTATATCCATTTTGTTGGACTCCAGTTTAGAGAAGTCCAACAGATTATTGGCTAAATGAAGAATGTGTTCGGAGGAACTTTTCATGTTTTGGAGAAAATAACGTTGACGCTCTTCTAAAGATGTGTTGTTCAGAAGTTCAATATATCCCATGATGGAGCTAAGAGGTGCTTTGATGTCGTGGGTAACCGTCAGCATGAGTTGTTCCCTGCTTTGTAAAAGTTTTTCGGTAAATGATTTGGCTTCCTCTAAAGCTTTTCGGTACCGTTGGCTTTGGGATATGTCGCTTATGATCAGTGAAATAAATACGATGACCAATACGCAGGATATGATGGCAATCCATGCTATCGTGCGTGTAATACTGTGAGTCAACTGTTGTTGCTGTTCCATCTTCGTGATGGTATGATCGAATTCCTCATTTTCCAGATCGCTGAGGATGCGTTTTATTCTTTCCGTGATATTTTGTCCGCTTTGAATAACGGCAATCTCTTTCCGGTAGACCTCTTTGGCCATCTCCTGGTTCTGTTGCTGAAATTCGTCCCAGGCCGATTTGATTACCGTGACTAATGAATCTGTCTTTGCCACGGGTTTTTCCTGTGTGATCGTATCGACTGGGATATGCTTGATCGTAACTTGAAGCGTGGTGTCCCGGCGGGAGAAAAGTCCCATAAAGCCTTTTCTTTTCTTCACGGTGTACACGCTATCATATGTGGTGATCGTTTGGGGTGTTGTCTCTTCCGGTTCCACGGCGGTACTGTCTTTTATGGCTTCGACCCGTTCGATGGCGATATTGTAGAAATCTTCCGGAAGGGAAATTTGCTTTACCTCCATTAAAGCCTTGAGGTTATCGATTTTTTGGTTGAGAAGATAATTGATCGTATCTATTCTTTTTTTCTGAAGTTTTATGGTAGTCAGGTTTTTTAGCGTATCCATATTTCTCCGAACCTCTTTCATCAAGTTTATATAACGATTGAATTTCGTTTTGGAATTGGTTTGTGAGAAAGCGATACCGATGCCCTCCGCTTCATAAAGTTTGGCCAATGTATTGCTGATGATGAATAGTTTTGTTTGCGTGATGGTTTCTTTGGGATCTTTTTCTGTCAATTGCAGCGTCTCTTTGTAGATAAAGATAATGGCCACAGTTGCCAGAAAGAGCAGGATAAGATATCCGGCAATCAGTTTCAGTTTGGTGAATTTGAAAAGTTTTTGCATGTCCCGTGAATTCGTTTTTGCGAATATACAAAAAGATCACGAAATGTACACTCGTCGTCCCGGATGAAAGGGTAAAATAAACAAGTACAGATGCTATTAAAAGAGTATGAATTCGAAACGTTTTTTTTGTGAATTATTCGTGTTTTGTTGTCATATTAATATAAATTATATTATAATAATAAATATTATGTATGTGTAGTGTATTGATATGAAAAATAATTACCTTAATTTTACACAAATATTATCTTTTATGATAATATTCATTTAAATAACTATCGTACTAAACTTTTAAAATTAAGAATGATGAAAAAAACGATTCAATTAGTAGTATTAACATTGGTTCTTCTGGTCGGGGGAATATCAACGGGTATGGCACAGGTTAATCCTGTTGAGCGAACTCAATTTTGTTACGAGGGAGAAAATTGGGTTGTCAGTTTTATGGGTATTCAGTTTAAATCAAATGAAATGATTTATATTAGACATCGTATTTTGGGGGATGTTTACGAGACTTGGGATATCGGTACAGATATAGGAATGTATTGTTACGTTGGAGTAACTTTAGAAGAGAGCGGAGTGTATGAATTTGGCCATTGGTCGTCTACTGTTGCTTTTGATACAAGATTAATAGTGACGCTTGTTGTTATGCCAAAGCCGGATGCTTCCATGGCTTCAAGAATGGGTAAAACGGATGATGTAAGAGGTATCAATCACGGTCTTCTTTTTTCCCGGTTAGCTTGTATCGAGGAAAAAAGTTTAGTTTGGCAATCCAACCTGTTTGTATTAGCGTAGCTTAGAATTAAAAGATAAGAGGACATGAACACGAGTGTTTTTTTTCACGTTGCTGAATACGAGATGAAACAACAGGGGCGAAGTTGGCTTTTCCGTTTTTTCGCCTTGTTCTCGTTGGTGGGGATCGTGTCGTGTCACGTTTACTGGCAGGGTCCTGGGGCGGGAAACTGGAAAATGGTTGCTTTTCCCTGTTCCATGCCCCTGGTTAACGCTTACCTTTATAGCGTTATTCAATCGTTGTTCCTGGCGGTAATGATGTCGGAAATTCCCCGTCGGCTCGATCACCGGGGCTCCCAGGAAGCGTTGTTGGCTCGCCCGGTGAGTAACACGACTTATCTCTGGGGAGTGGTCACGGGAAACGGGTTGCTTTTCCTTTCGATGAACGTTGTCGTGATCCTGTCCAGTGTTTTTCTCGTGAACTTGACGAGCTTGGCCCCGGTAAGCTGGTCGTGTTACCTGTTTTACCTGTTGACGCTTACTCTTCCTTCCTGGTTGTTTGTAGCCGGTTTTTCCTTCTGGTTAAGCAGTGTCACGGGTTCCCGTTATCTCGCTATCTTTTTTTCCCTGGCTTGGTTGATTGGTTGCTTGTTCTGGCTGCCTTACGTTCAACACGGGACGCTCGATTACACGGGTAGCGGCGTGCCTAATCTATTCTCGGAGCTTGTGGGTCATTTAAACCTTCCCCGTTATTTATTGCATCGCCTGGCTTACTCGTTGTTGGGCCTGGGGTTGTTGGGCTGGAGCGTGAGCCGTTTCAAACGAATCCCGAATTGCCGTTCGACCCGTGAAACTCAGGTACTCGTCGGTTTATTATTTTTGTTAGTAGGATTAGGCTGTACTTTTTTATTAGAGTACTCTTATTACCGTGATCGTTCCGCTCGTGAAGATTATCGTTCGAGTTTCTCCCGTCACTGGCGGGAGGAGACCTGCCGGGTGAAGAAGCACGCTATCCGGTTGCGGCAGAGGGGTAAAAAATTAAAAGCGGAGAGTAATCTCTTGGTTTATAACCCAGGAAAAGCGTCTTTGGATCGAGTCGTTCTTTTCCTTAACCCCGGTATGCGTGTCTTGTCGGTTAAATCCGGGGGGAACGCCTTGTCTCACGATCGCGATGGACAGGTGATCTCGATCGCTCGTTTTCTGTCTCCGGGCGATACCTTGTCTTTAAGTATCGATTACGAGGGAACGATAGACGATCGTTATTGTGACCTGCACTTGCCTGATAAGGACCACGAGGCTGTTTTTTATAACGATTGTTTTTTCCCGACGGGTCGCCGCGGTTCTTTCGTGGAGAATAATTTTCTCCTTTTGACGCCGGCGAGTGGCTGGTACCCGGTGTCTATTCCCCCTTCTAATCCTTTCATGCCTTTAGCGACGGGTCGTGATTTTACCCTTTTCACGCTGGAGGTGGAAAACCCTCTTCAAAAGACGGTAGTCTCGCAGGGAGTCCCGTGTAGGGTAAATGACGTTATTCGTTTCACGAGTCATAACCCTCTGAACGGGATCACGTTGTACGGTGCTAACACGTTGAATTACACGGTACCGGTAGACACGAGTTTCGGTTTCCGTTTTAACCTTACGAGCTGGGGTCGTGACTTGGCGCGGATGTTCTCTGGTATCAGTCAACGTTTTTTCACCTCTTTCTGGCGTAGCGAGACGATCTATCACTGGTACGATTACAGGAGGTTTCCCAGGATGGGGTGGTACGAACCCCGTAACCCTTACCTTCATTTCTCGGAGGTGCCGGTCTCTTTTCGATTGTCCCCCGGGGTGGGTAAACCGCTGGCGGGTTTAACGGAACCGGGTATCGTCTTTTTTCGTGAACGGGGATTCGAGTACCGGATGCTCGATGTCGTGACGGGGGGAAAGGTGAAGACGGGGGATGAATTTTTCGCGGTGTTTAATCCCTTGTACCAGTCTTTGTTCAACGGTAATTGCCCGAGTGATAACAGTCACCCGTTACGGGGGATCGGGTATGAAGTGAAAGAAGCGTATTACACGGATAGTCGTGTGGAGTCTCTCAACGAGAATTCAAATATCTGGGCTCATTCTTTGAAATATCCTTTTATGGGTAAAATTTTTGAGATTTTTCAGAATAACATGCATATCTTTACTCGACCTACTGATGTTTTTTTCCTTCCGGAGATTAAATCTATTTACGATTATCTTTCGAATCATACGTTACAAGATATGTTATTAGACCCGGGACTGGAAACGAGAATGGGAATATGGGTGTTCCTAATTAAGGTGAGGGATCTTTGGAATAGTTTAACGATGTATATACCACCAATAGAATTTCAGGCGTGTTTGGATAGTCTTTATCGTTATCGGCATGGGGAGATAGATTACGATTCGTTAGTGGGATTGTGGAGTACTCGTTGGGGAGTAGACGTAGACAATATCGTACAGAGATGGGTAATGGCGAGGCACGATCAATGTTTCAGGATAAAGGATGATATTTTGTATTTTGATACTGTTGCAAAACGTATGAAAGTTATGGGAAAGATCATGAACATTGGGAAAACAGGAGGAATGGTTTTTGTCGAGCATAAACCCTTGCCTGACCAAAAAGTAGTCGAGCGCTTCAGTTGCTATTTGGAACCTGGCGAAACCAGAGCTTTTACTTTGGTGTCAGGATCTGTTATAAGTATGAATACTGGATTATCAGCAAATCGTCCTTGTGTTCGGTATTTTAGTCGTTATGTGAAGAAGGAAGGTGAGGATTTTGGAGAGTCTGGGGGAGAGTGGCGTTCAATCTCGGTAGAAGAATTCCTGGCAGGCGAGAACAAGAACGAGTTCGTGGTGGACGACCAGGATGCCGGTTTCGAGCTGGTGGACGGTAACCTCACCTTGTTTCAAAAATGGTTTAGAAAAGAGCCTCCTTTACGAGGTTTTCAGAAGGGAGAAACCTCTCGATGGGTACAGGTGATCACGGATAAGGCGTACGGGGATTTGATCCAAGGATGTTATTGTATCAGCGGTGGCGACGGCAAATCAACTGCCACGTGGCGGGTGAATCTCCCGGGGGTGGGGCGTTACCGGGTTATGGCGAAAGTATATAAACAGTTTCTTGTTTCTGGTTTTGGATACCCGGAAGGGGTAATTTATCATTACACGATTTTCCACGGGGATAAGAAAGAGGAAGTGGCGGTGGATCTGGACGAGATTCTCCCGGGGCGTTATGAATCCAGTAGCTGGGTTTCTCTTGGCGAGTATGATTTCCCGGCTGGGGAGGCCAAGGTGGTACTTTCCGACAAGGATTCCCGGCGAAGAAAAGACGTGGCGATCGTGGCTGACGCGGTGAAGTGGATAAAAATAGAGTAGCACCCTGGTAGCACCCTGGGACGGGGTAAAAGTGCTATGTGTTAAAAGATTCGGTTCGTGCGGCATGTTATACTCCGTTTAACCCGGGAAAGAGAGTGGTTGCAGATAAGCGCGGGACACTTGTTTTAAACACGAATTTTTTGTAATATTAACAGTTGAAATCCGGGGGAGCACGATTGATGAATGATTCGAAGAGGAATTTAAAACGTGGTTCGTTTACTCGTGTCTGGTAAAAGAGCCTGGAATGGCAATCCAACGTGTTTGTATTAGCGTAGCTTAGAATTAAAAGATAAGAGGACATGAACACGAGTGTTTTTTTTCACGTGGCGGAGTACGAGATGAAACAGCAGGGCCGAAGTTGGCTTTTTCGTTTTTTCGCCCTGTTCTCGTTGGTGGGGATCGTGTCGTGTCACGTTTACTGGCAGGGTCCTGGGGCGGGAAACTGGAAAATGGTTGCTTTTCCCTGTTCCATGCCCCTGGTTAACGCTTACCTTTATAGCGTTATTCAATCGTTGTTCCTGGCGGTAATGATGTCGGAAATTCCCCGTCGGCTCGATCACCGGGGCTCCCAGGAAGCGTTGTTGGCTCGCCCGGTGAGTAACACGACTTATCTCTGGGGCGTGATCACGGGAAACGGGTTGCTTTTCCTTTCGATGAACGTTGTCGTGATCCTGTCCAGTGTTTTTCTCGTGAACTTGACGAGCCTGGCCCCGGTAAGCTGGTCGTGTTACCTGTTTTACCTGTTGACGCTTACTCTTCCTTCCTGGTTGTTTGTAGCCGGTTTTTCCTTCTGGTTAAGCAGTGTCACGGGTTCCCGTTATCTCGCTATCTTTTTTTCCCTGGCTTGGTTGATTGGTTGCTTGTTCTGGCTGCCTTACGTTCAACACGGGACGCTCGATTACACGGGTAGCGGCGTGCCTAATCTATTCTCGGAGCTTGTGGGTCATTTAAACCTTCCCCGTTATTTATTGCATCGCCTGGCTTACTCGTTGTTGGGCCTGGGGTTGTTGGGCTGGAGCGTGAGCCGTTTCAAACGAATCCCGAATTACCGTTCGACCCGTGAAACTCAGGTACTCGTCGGTTTATTGTTTTTTTTAGCGGGGTTGGGCGGTGCATTTTTATTAGAGTACTCTTATTACCGTGATCGTTCCGCTCGTGAAGATTATCGTTCGAGTTTCTCCCGTCACTGGCGGGAGGAGACCTGCCGGGTGAAGAAGCACGCTATCCGGTTACGGCAGAGGGGTAAAAAATTAAAAGCGGAGAGTAATCTCTTGGTTTATAACCCGGAAAAACAGGTTTTGGATCGAGTCGTTCTTTTCCTCAACCCGGGCTTCCGGGTGTTATCGGTAAAATCAGGCGACAAGGAGTTGCCTTACCGTCGAGATCGACAGGTTGTTTTGATCGATCAAACTTTACGGCCCGGAAGTACCTTGCTTTTGAGTATTGATTACGAGGGTACGATTGATGATCGTTATTGTGACCTGCACTTGCCTGATAAGGACCACGAGGCTGTTTTTTATAACGATTGTTTTTTCCCGACGGGTCGCCGCGGTGCTTTCGTCGAGAATAATTTTCTCCTGTTGACGCCGGCGAGTGGCTGGTACCCGGTGTCTATTCCCCCTTCTAATCCTTTCATGCCTTTTTCCACTGGGCGTGATTTTACCCTTTTCACGCTGGAGGTGGAAAACCCTCTTCAAAAGACGGTAGTCTCCCAGGGAGTCCCGTGTAGGGTAAATGACGTTATTCGTTTCACGAGTCATAACCCTCTGAACGGGATCACGTTGTACGGTGCTAACACGTTGAATTACACGGTACCGGTAGACACGAGTTTCGGTTTCCGTTTTAACCTTACGAGCTGGGGTCGTGACTTGGCGCGGATGTTCTCTGGTATCAGTCAACGTTTTTTCACCTCTTTCTGGCGTAGCGAGACGATCTATCACTGGTACGATTACAGAAGGTTTCCCAGGATGGGCTGGTACGAACCCCGTAACCCTTACCTTCATTTCTCGGAGGTGCCGGTCTCTTTTCGATTGTCCCCCGGGGTGGGTAAACCGCTGGCGGGTTTAACGGAACCGGGTATCGTCTTTTTCCGTGAACGGGGATTCGAGTACCGGATGCTCGATGTCGTGACGGGGGGAAAGGTGAAGACGGGGGATGAATTTTTCGCGGTGTTTAACCCCTTGTACCAGTCTTTGTTCAGCGGTAATTGCCCGAGTGATAACAGTCACCCGTTACGGGGGATCGGGTATGAAGTGAAAGAACCGTATTACACGGGTAGCCGGGTGAAGTCACTCGATGATGACAAGAATGTTTGGGTACATTCTTTAAAACACCCGTTTATAGGAAGGATTTTCGAACTTTTACAAAACAGGAGACCTCCTGTTAACAGTTTCTCGTTCTCGGAACAGGCGTTCATGCTTGATTACTTTTTGGAGCATACCCTGGAAGATATATTATCGGATCCCGGTTTGCGGGAAGATTTGCGGGAGTGGATCTTGTATCTTAAAACAGAAGACTTGCGGTCTCGTTTCTCGATACACGTTCCTCGCCGGGCGTGGCGGGGCAGTCTCGATAGCCTTCGCGATCACGGGGAGGTCGATTATGACTCTTTAGCGAGAGCGTGGAGCGCTCGCTGGGGCGTGGACGTGGATAGTATCGTGATGGAGTGGGTACACGCTAAACACCAGCAGTTTTTCAGGGTAAAAAATGATGGGGTGTATTACGATCCCGTGATGAAACTCTCGAAAGTGGAGGGACGGGTCATGAACGCGGGTAAGACGGGAGGGGTGGTCTCCATGGAGTACAACTTGACGAGTGAATATGGCGACGTGGAAGATTTTGCTTGTTACGTGGGCCCCGGGGAAGCGAAGGCGTACACCCTCGTGTCGAAAGGGGGATCCGGTATTCTCACGAGACTATCCGCTAACCGCCCGACTGGTTTTGTTTTTGATAATTATGAGGAGAGAGACGGGAGAAGTTTCGGTGAAATAGGCGGGGAATGGCGTTCAATCTCGGTAGAAGAATTTCTGGCAGGCGAGAACAAAAACGAGTTCGTGGTGGACGACCAGGATGCCGGTTTCGAGCTGGTGGACGGTAACCTTACCTTGTTTCAAAAATGGTTCAGGAAGGACCCTCCCTTGAGGCGTAGTTTTCGCCAGGGCGGCAATACCTCCCGCTGGGGATTCGTGATCACGCCGGAGGCGGAGGGGGACTCGATTCGAGGCTGTTACTGTATCGAGGGAGGAGAGGGAAAATCGACGGCCACGTGGCGGGTGAATCTCCCGGAGGCAGGGCGTTACCGGGTCATGGCTAAAGTGCATGTACAATCTCTTGCTATCGGGATTGGTCGTCCGGGAGGAGTGGTTAATCACTACACGGTTTTCCACGGGGATAAGAAAGAGGAAGTGGCGGTGGATTTGGATATTGCGATACCCAAGCGCATGGGCTCCCGTGGCTGGGTTTCTCTTGGCGAGTATGATTTCCCGGCGGGCGAGGCCAAGGTGGTACTTTCCGACAAGGATCCCCGGCGAAGAAAAGACGTGGCGATCGTGGCTGACGCGGTGAAGTGGATAAAAATAGAGTAGCACCCTGGGACGGGGTAAAAGTGCTATGTGTTAAAAGATTCGGTGATTAAAAGATCCCGTGATCCCGGATTTACGACTTGGGGAGTCAGGATCAGCATTTAATCATAGTTGAATAGATTAATATACCTTGTGTGTATTATTTTTTTGGTGATTCCGTGGGGATTTACCGCCACGTCTGAATTGCTATATTCCGGGGCCTTGCTCGGATCGGGAGCGGCGGGAATCCAAATGAAATCTTCGCAAAACGACTGGGGCTTTAACGTGCACAAGGGCGATAACGATTACGTCGAAATGTATTACCGGAGTGCAACGAATTGGGGGATTAAAGGCGTAATAGAAGGGGATACCGTGTTCCAACTTGGTAATAATAATCAAGTCGCGGGTTGGGGTATAACAACAGGTTTTCAATCTAAAACGTTTAGTTGGCCAACTTATAATAGGTCGGGCAGCTTAACTGAAGGTGGGGCAGTTGCTAAGTTATTTCCTAATGGAGCGTTTATGTTTTGCGCGACAGAAACGGGTATGTTACAACCTTCAACAGGATTACTGCAAGCTGGATTAATTACCGCTATTGCCGACAACGCAATGGTGAGAGGTTTAGAAATACGAGCGCAAAGCAATGGATATTTAAAAGAGGAATACACGTTAATTCTTTCTGCAAAAAATACCTATTCAAATCCATCTAAGCTTCCAATAGCTCTTTTAATAGAGGATGGATCGTTAAAACTAAATGGAGCTGAAATTTACGGGATTCGAGTAGTTGGTACAGGAGGTACGGTCTCTACTAAAGGCGTATCGGTAATGAAGGTTACAAGTACAACATCAGGAAATCGTTTAGTGCTTGGCCCCGGCGACGAGGGACAACGTATTGAAGTAATAAATGACACCTTGGGAGACTTGTTTATAAACACGGCAAGAGACGAGCAAACATATAATTTTATCAAAGGAAAATCTAAAAAAAGTCTAATATTCAGTGGTACTTCGTGGTATGGCGAGGCAGATAATAATTAATAATTCTTAAAAGCATAACATCATGAAAATTAATTTTGAAAAATTGAAAGTGAAAAGCCTTTCCGGCGTGGTTACGGAAATAGATAGTAGGGAGGGGATTGCAGAAATAATTTACGATCAGACGCACGGTTTAAAATATAAGCTATTAGCCGAGAAAATTTATAAATCGACGGGAGTACTGGAATTAGACGAAACGGAATTAAACACGTTGAATAGCCTGTTAGATACAGATTTTTTCGTTAACAAAATTACCGACGCTATCCGGGATAATTTAGTTAAATAAAGAAATTTGGCGGTTTCCCGTCCCGGTACGCCGCCAATAGAATTTTCAATTTTGTAAATGTAATATAATTGGTCTAATATTATTGTATAAAGGAGGTGTAAAATGGAAAGAGTTTATAGTGTTTTCGTGTGGGCGTTTGCCGTGTTATCGGCATATTTAGCCCCAATGAAAGAGGTATTCTGGTGCATGTTATTGTTCGTCACGATAGATTTAATTGTTGGGATAATAGCGAGTAGCAAGAACGGCATCGGCAGGAGCTCCCGGCGTGCCCGGAAGAGCGTGTTGAAGCTGCTTTGTTATCTCGGGGCCGTGGTTATGGCGTTCGTGGCAGAAAAGGCTTTTACTGGTGAAATGATCGGCTCGTACAAGTGGATTGGTGGTTTTATTTGCCTTGTGGAATTTATTTCGATACTGGAGAATATGGCGACGATTACGGGGAGCCCGATCTTTTTAAAAATTATCCGGTTGATCAGGGGAACGAAAGGTAACTTGATAAAGGAAATATTGGAGGAGAAAAACGATGGACAAAAAACAACTTAGAGATTTAATTAAAAGAGTGCTGGTCGATTTGGATTTGCACTCGGAATCAGCAG
This sequence comes from Gabonibacter massiliensis, assembly GCA_001487125.1. Classification (GTDB taxonomy): domain Bacteria; phylum Bacteroidota; class Bacteroidia; order Bacteroidales; family Marinifilaceae; genus Gabonibacter; species Gabonibacter massiliensis. The sequence continues at coordinate 1,798,562 of LN913013.1, read as the reverse complement.
AGAATTTATTGATGGGGACAGCAGCGCAGGAATCGGGATTAGGAGAATACATTCGGCAGCTTGGTAGTGGTCCGGCATTGGGGATATTTCAAATGGAACCGAACACGTTTAAGGATATCGTTCAAAATTACCTGCAATACAAACCTGAACTGGCAAAAAAGGTGATGGCTATCTCCGGGGCGAACGCTTTCCGGAGTGAGTACCTTGAGTATAATCTTGCACTCTCTATTTGCATGTGTCGGGTGCATTATCTCCGCATGCCGGTAAGGATACCAGATGATTTAACGGGCTGGGCAAAATATTGGAAAGAACACTATAACACAAGGATAGGCAAGGGAACGGAGAAGGAATTTGTTAGAAACTTTAAAAAACTGGTGTTATGAGAAATTATTTACTTCTAATCTGCATTTGTGTACTTGTCGTCTCTTGCGGTCGGATAAAATATATTCCGGTGGAGAATATTAAAACAGAATATCGGGATCGGGTTGATATTCAAAAGGATAGTGTTTATTATTCTGACACGGTTCGAATTATAGAACGAGGCGACACTATTAAAATATATCGGGATCGATGGAGAACTGTTTACAAGGATCGTCTTGTCCGGGACACATTTGTTAAACAAGATACTATAACAAAGCCTTACCCGGTAGAAGTTCTGAAGTATCGAGTTCCCGGCGTTATGTGGTGGGTAATATTTGTTTTAGCGGCGTGTTCAGTGCCTTCTATTTGGAAAATTGTTCGTAGGTTTTTGTAAATGCTGTATTTTTAAAATATCTTTTTTGAAGGAGTAAAACACTCCTTCTTTATTCATGTCAGTATGTAATATTTATACTGGGTAGATTTCATGGTTAGGATCCACCCATAAGATCTTTAAATAATTGTATTTTCGGATTCCATAAATACGTAATTCTCCTCCCAGACGTAATGAGTAAATTTCGTCAATATCATCTAATTTCATTTCTTTAAGTCTTTTTTGTGCATCGGGACATAAATTTCCTACAGAAACATGGTGGCTATTAGATTTTCCTTGTCTGCCATGTGTAGCTCTTTCTATCGCTTGCCATGTTGAATTTTCTCTATCTTTCAATAGGGGATAAAGAATTTGTAGAAAATAATCTTTAGATAATTCTTGAAGAAACTCTTGGAAAATTTTAGGAGGAATAGGCTTTTGATAATATTCCTGAAGTTTTTTGATAAACTCATATGTGTTAGAAAATGTTCTATTCTTAAAGCTTTCTAGAATTTTGTTTAATTCCTCGTCATTAAACTCAAAGACTTTTTCATATAGAGAATTGGAAAAGACGAATTTAACATTTCCAAGAATTGTTTGCAATCCCCATTTACTATCTAAATCAATACTTCCAATTTGCCAACAAATGGGCATTTCATTGTAAGGCTCAATATTAACTCCTTGTTTTGGTTTTTTTTGAGGAGGATTTATATTATTATTCTTTGTTTTGGGAATACGTTGAGGAGTCATTTTATTGAAGAGTAATATTCAGCCATAGAATCAAGGGTAATTTCATTATTACCTCGTTCCAATTGTTTTAAACCGAGACGAGCATTCTGCCACGGTGCTTCAGAATGGGTTAAATCGATCAACCATTGCGCTTCTTTATCACCATAAAAGTCTATCACATCATTAATAGTTTCTTTCTGAGTATTATTAAGTGCATTTTCATTCCCATTGGAAAGATCCCAATAGGAAATACTATACATCCCTCTGTGGAAGAGAAAGAGTTCTCTAACGACAGGACCATTTGCCCATGCTTCGATTCTCTCCTTGAAAATTGGTTTTTCTTCCCAAACCATGGCCCATGCTTGACAATAGTATAGCAATTTATGCAATTTCATGGTTGAACATTGTTTCTCTTTTAAGCGACTTAATATATAACGGGCAGCATCAAAGACAGAGACAAGTTCTGTTTGTTTTTGGCTATTAAAAGTGTATTCTTTTTTTTCGAATTCTTTTGGTAAATAATATTCTTCATTTTCACAAATACTGTTTGTGTCTGTGGAATATTTTTCTGTGTTTATTTCTTTTAGAGATAAAACAGATTTGAAATCCGATTTCTTATTAGAATATGCTGAGTTATCCATAAATCACTCAATTTTTAGATTGTATAATTGTTCTAATAATTCTTTTGCTTCTTCTTCTTTTTTATTAATTATAGTGTCATCTTCACCGATAATATCAAAAATATTCTGAGCTTCTTTTATACGAAAATCATAATTAAAATCAAATGTAATATCGTTTCCTTCCTTAATGATACGAATATTTAGGAAAGATTGTTCGTTAACTTTTAATGCTATAATCATAGCGGAAGAAATAACTTCTAAGTTTTTGAGATCCTCATTTAAATTTAATTTGTTAGTTAATTCTTGCGGGATTTTTGCAGAATCTTCTATATATGCAGTATTGATCCCCATGGAAACTATAGGAGTGTGAGGTAAGATTCGTAATATATTACGTAAACACTCAACTGCTTTCTCTGGATTGCCTGTTATTCTAAATTCTAGTCTTTCTCCTAAAATATTAATAGCAAAATCTGGAGTAACAAATTGCAGAGAGGCATTTACTAAGTGTGGTTGCGGAATTCTTACCTCAAATGCGTCATGCATTATGATATATTTTTGTATCCATTCTGGCGTAAATATAGCCTTATTCCATGCTCCAACAATAACTATAGGACAAGTATCTATTTTCTTTTTCATAATTGCGAAATTAAATCTCAGGTTATTCACGAGAGATGTGAAGATAAAAGTTGATATACTTTATATATGACAAAGCAAATCTATAACAAAAATAAATATAAAGCAATAATAAAATTTTGTGTTGGTATTTTCTTTTTCTACGAAATATTTAAATCAAAACGAATGATTTATTTTGCTGAAAAAATAGTGAATAAGTCATGGCGTTCCTGTTTGTGTTCCTGGTAAATAATAAAGCCCATTGATTTACAGTGGGTTTTATCTTGTATTTGTACTCGAGGCGGGACTTGAACCCGCACAGCCGCAATGGCCACGGGATTTTAAGTCCCGCGTGTCTACCGATTCCACCACTCGAGCAACATTGAAAAAGAACGATCGAAAGTCGGGATACTCTTGTACAGATCGTTTACCGTGTTCCTCGAAAATTTTTATTCATTCGTTGGGGAACGAAAGCAATTCGCCAAGAAGTTATTAGCAAGAATCCTTATAGTAAGATCACTTATTCAAGGTATATTGAATTGAGAAAGTAGTTTAAATACGTTTATTCTTTATAGATCATTATATTGTAGCGGGCGTTTTTCAATGGAAATGTATAAACGCTCCTTTCTCGTTTGTCACTTCTCATGTTTTTGTAATAATATTATTATGATAGATTATGTTATGATAATAAATATTATATATTTATAATACATTGATATAAGAAATAATTATCGTATATTTACACAAATATTATTTTTTATAATAATATTTATTCAAATAATTATTTTACTAACCTCTAAAATTAAAAATTATGAAAAAAACGATTCAACTAGTAGTATTAACGTTGATTCTCCTTGTCGGGGGAATATCAACGGGTATGGCACAAGATGCTGGCACGATTAGACGAACCCAAATGTGTTATGAAGGGGAAACTTTCACGGTCAGTTTTTTGGGAGTCACATTTAATAACAAAAAAATAATCTACGTTAGACAAAGTGTGGGTGTGGTCCCTATAGATTGTTGGCAGGTGGGGATAGACGTGGGCATATTTTGTTATGTTGGAGTGACAGTAGAAGAAAGTGGAACCTATGAATTTGGGCATAATTTAACGCTTGTACCTAATGCAAATGAAGATATAAGATTAATTGTGGATCTAATTGTAATTAGGAAACCTGACGCTTCCATGGCTTCAAGAATGGGTAAAACGGATGATGTAAGAGGTGTCGATCACGGTCTTCTTTTTTCCCGTTTAGCTTGTATCGAGGAAAAAAGTTTAGTTTGGCAATCCAACCTGTTTGTATTAGCGTAGCTTAGAATTAAAAGATAAGATGACATGAACACGAGTGTTTTTTTTCACGTTGCTGAATACGAGATGAAACAGCAGGGCCGAAGTTGGCTTTTTCGTTTCTTTGCCTTGTTCTCGTTGATTGAAATCGTGTTATGTCATGTTTACTGGCAGGGGCAGGGCGTGGAGAACTGGAAGATGGTGGCCTTGCCTTGCTCGATGCCTTTAGTTAACGCTTACCTGTATAGCGTTATTCAATCGTTGTTCCTGACGGTGACGATGGCGGATATTCCCCGTCGATTAAGTAGGCCGGGAGCTCTGGAAAGTTTACAGGCTCGCCCAGTAGATAATACTACTTTTTACTGGGGAATAATCACGGGTAATGGTGTACTTTTCTTGTTGATAAATGTTGTCGTGATCCTGTCCTCTGTTTTTATCGTAAATTTGACGAGTTTGGCCCCGGTAAGCTGGTCGTGTTACTTGTTTTACCTGTTGACATTGAATCTTCCTTCCTGGTTGCTCGTGGCCGGGTTTTCTTTGTGGTTAAGTAGTGTCACGGGTTCCCGTTATCTCGCTATCTTTTTTTCCCTGGCTTGGTTGATTGGCTGCCTGTTCTGGTTACCTTACTTTCAACACGGTACGTTCGATTACACGGGTAGCGGTGTGCCCAATCTTTTTTCCGAGCTGGTGGGACATTTAAACCTTCCCCGTTATATGTTACATCGTTTGGCTTACTCGTTGATAGGCCTGGGGTTGTTGGCATGGAGTGTTAGCCGGTTCAAACGGATCCCTAATTATCGATCGACACGTGAAAATCAGGTGCTCGTTGGCGTGCTACTCTTGTTTGTTGGATTAGGCAGTGGTTTTTTATTAGAATACTCTCACTATCGAGATCGTTTGGTTCGGTCGGGTTACCGGGCAAGTTTCGATCGTAACTGGCGGGAGGAGATCTGCCGGGTAAAGAAGCACGATATCCGGTTACGACAAACGGGTAGGTATTTGAAGGCAGAAAGCAACCTGTTGGTTTATAACCCGGGAAAACAGACTTTGGGTCAAATCACTCTTTTCTTAAACCCAGGATTAGAAGTTCTGTCTGTAAAATCTGGAGACAAGGAATTACCTTACCGCCGGGATCAACAAGTTATCCTGATCGGTCAACCTTTAGGAGTGAATGAAACCTCGCCCTTGTATATAGCGTACGAGGGAATGATTGATGATCGTTATTGTGACCTGCACTTGCCTGATAAGGACTACGAGACGGTTTTTTATAATGATAAATTTTTCCCGACGGGTCGTTGCGGAGCTTTTGTTGAAAATAACTTTCTCTTGTTGACTCCTGCCAGTAGCTGGTACCCGGTGTCGATACCTCCTTCTAATCCTTTTATGCCTTTGGCGACGGGGCGTGATTTTACCCTTTTCACGCTGGAGGTAGAAAAACCTCTTCAAAAGACAGTGGTCTCTCAAGGAGTTCCCGAGAAAATAAAGGATGGTATTCGTTTCACGAGTCATAACCCTCTGAACGGGATCTCTTTGTACGGGGCGAACACGTTGAATTATACTACGCCTGTTGATTCGAGTTTCGGTTTTCGTTTTAACCTGACGAGCTGGGGAAAGGATTTCGCCCGGATGTTCTCGAGGGTAAGCCAGCGGGGATTCACTTCTTTCTGGCAGAGCGAAACTATTTACTACTGGTACGATTACAGGAGGTTTCCCCGGATGGGTTGGTACGAACCCCGTAACCCTTACCTTCATTTCTCGGAGGTCCCGGTTTCTTTTCGATTGTCCTCGGGGATAGGTAAACCGTTAGTCGGTTTAACGGAACCGGGTATTGTTTTTTTCCGGGAACGGGGCTTTGAATTTGATCTTGTCGACGTGATGTCCGGAGGTGTGGTGAGAAATGGAGATGATTTTTTCGTAAAATTTAAACCTCTATTTTTTGCTCTATTCGAGGGAAGTTGTTCGAGTAAAGAAAGTCATCCTTTGCGGGATATCGGGCAAAAATGGAAAGAGGCATCTTATGGTGATAGTAGGGTGATGTCTCTTGATGATTACTGGAACATTTGGATTTTTTCTTTAAAGTACCCTTTTATTGGCAAAACTTTTGAGGTTTTGCAAAATAGAAGGCCTTTCTTAAATACTTCTTCATTTTCAGAACAAATGTTCATACTTGATTACCCACTAAAACATACCCTGGAAGATATTTTATCAGATACCGAATTGCAGGAAAGCACGAGAGCCGTGTTGTTGAGAGATAAAGTAAAAGAATTAGGGATTCGTTTAGCTATACATGTTCCTTCCCGGGTATGGCGATCTTGCCTTGATAGCTTGTATCGTCACGGGAAGGGGGAGATTGATTATGATTCTTTGATAGGAGTGTGGAGTGCTAGATGGGGTGTGAACGTGGATAGTATAGTGATGGCCTGGATGAGTGCCAAACACCAGCAATTTTTCAGGGTAAAGGATGACAGGGGTTATTATGATCCTGTGACTAAATTAGCAAAAGTGGAGGGTAGGGTCATGAATGCCGGAAAAACGGGGGGAGTGGTTTCTATAGAGCATAATTTAACGGGTGAAATTGGTAACGTGGAGGATTTCGCTTGCTATTTGGAGCCTGGGGAAGCGAAGGAGTATTCCTTTGTGTTGAGAGGAAGATCTGCTATAAATACCGGATTGTCGGCCAATCGTCCGACTGGTTTTATATTTAGTCATAATGAAGTGGTAAATGGGACGGGTTTCGGGGAAATAGGCGGACAATGGCGCTCGATATCGGTAGAAGAATTTCTGGCAGGCGAAAACAAGAACGAGTTCGTGGTGGATGACCAGGATGCCGGTTTCGAGCTGGTGGACGGTAACCTCACGTGGTTTCAGAAATGGTTTAAAAAAGAACCTTCTTTACGACGGTTTCAGGATGGAGAAACATCCCGCTGGGGATTGGTAATCACGCCGGATGCGGAAGGGGATTCGATTCGTGGCTGTTACTGTACCGGGGGGGGAGAGGGTAAATCGACGGCCACGTGGCGGGTAAATCTCCCGGAGGCGGGACGTTACCGGGTCGTGGCAAAAGTGTACAAGCGATCTCTTGTACCTGGGCCGATTTTGCCGGGAGGAGTAATTTATCACTACACGGTTTTTTACGGGGATAAAAAAGAAGAGGTGGAAGTCAATCTTGACGAGCTGCTCCCGAGGCGTATAGACATTCGTGGTTGGGCTTCTTTAGGCGAATACGATTTCCCGGCGGGGGAGGCAAGGGTGGTGCTTTCCGACAAAGACCTCCAAAAACGAAAAGACGTGGCGATCGTGGCTGACGCGGTGAAGTGGATAAAGATAGAGTGATTGAGATTTTGTTTAATTATAATGAAGGGGAAGTTAAGATAGGGAAGGGAAAAGAGAATAGTATACGAAATACCTCCAGATCTCATACTCTAAAAGGTGGATAAAAGATATTATGTTCCTATGTATGTTCCTAAAATTAATAAAACCAACTGAATATCAGCTGGTTTTATTTTTATTGGTGATTCCGTGGGGACTCGAACCCCAATCAAAGGAACCGGAATCCTTCATTCTATCCATTGAACTACGGAACCGTGAGTCGGATGGTCAGTTTGACTTTCCGGGGACAAATCTAATCATTTTTTTTAGATTCGGAAAGGATGTTGAGAATAAAAAAGGGGACATTCGTCCCCTTTACTTCTATTCGTCATAGAGATATTATAACTTTTTACGAGTGGCATAACTCACGCGCAAAGAATTTACTTTACGTAATTCCTGTTTTACGTCTGTTACGATACCCATTTTAGTATCAGCTTGGATCTTCAAGTTATTGGTAATCCTGTTTTTATCTTCTTCTTTTCGGGTTTCCTGTTCCGCGTAAACAAATTCAGCTATATCTCCGACCGTGGCCAGTTTATCATTTAACTGAATGCGAGGTTCACTTCCGTAAGCACCGACAAACTGTGCTTTGGGTTTCCCGATATAGATATTACTGATCAAGGATTTCTTCTCCAACTTGGTAATCTCCCTGGCTTCTGGCATCGCATTTTCAATCATAAGAGTTACTTCCCGCATCGTCGTACTTACCATGAAGAAAAATAACAACATGAATACGATATCCGGAAGAGATGCTGTTGAGATAGCAGGGGTCTCTTTTTTTCCTCCTTTGTTAAACTTAGCCATTATTTCTTCCCTCCTTTCTTTGCGATGTTTCTCGGTTCAGCTTCAGATATGGCCGTCGGGACGATCTGCCTTACAGCCTCCTGTTGTTCTTCTGATAATTCGGTATATTTTTTTCCCCATTGCTTCATGGCCATTACGTCTCTTACTTCATTATATGCGGCAGCAAGTTCGTCTTGCACGGCAATATACATTTTGTAAGAAGTGCCTCGGTCACTTTGCAAAGAAATAATACCTTTTGAGACTTCCACCTTTCCGAAGAAAGGAACATCCTTGCTCACTTTTTCCGGTAGATTGTCTTTGTTTTGGGGGTTCAGAATGAATTCTTTCGCCTTTTCTTTTAATTCGGATATATCAATTATCTTTGACTCTACGGATAAGAGATCATCTCTATTTACCAATATCTCCAGAATATTTCTTTTGGCGTATTTCGGAGGAGCTTGATTCTCCGGCGCCATGGGCGGTAACCGTCTGAACAATCCCGAGTCAACATCCATTGTCGTTGATACCAAGAAGAAAATCAACAACAAAAAGGCAATATCTGCCGTTGACGTGGCATTAATTTCCGGTGTTTTTTTTGCCATATTCTTTTTATTATTTATTCGGAAGAACGAGTTATCTCAATCTTCTGATAATTTCTGTTACAAAAATAGACCCGATCGCTCCAATTCCCAAGAAATACATGGTAAATAGGATGGTATCGGCAAACTTTAATGCACTCGGATTGTTATCCGGTCCATCGTAACCCTTCATGTCTAATAATGTACCGTCGGACAATGAATAAGCAATTAACACGAGAACAACGATCCCCACGAGAGCGATAAGACTCTTAATTGCTTGTTTCGGTCTGGTAAACAGTCTGGCAATAGGGAATACCAATGCTGCCACAGCACTAAGTCCGAACAGAATATAAGCCCACCATATCAATTGGTCCGTATAGACAGGAGTGGTGTATTGGGCATTTGGAAGATCTCCTCCTCCAAAAAACAATCCAATCAACACAACTGTAATTACGAGCATTACAATGGTTAGGATATTCAATAACTTATTAATCTTCTGCATGGTGATTTAGTGTTTTTGATTATATTTTACAAGGATGTCTAATAAAGTTACGGAAGCATCTTCCATGTCGTTCACGATTCCTTCGATTTTTGCAACACAATAGTTATAGAACACTTGAAGAATCATGGCAACGATCAAACCGGCAACGGTCGTAATCAATGCAACTTTAATACCTCCTGCAACCAAAGACGGTTGAATATCACCAGCAGCCTGGATTTTATCGAAAGCGTCGATCATACCGATTACAGTTCCCAAGAACCCTAACATCGGGGCCAACGCGATAAACAAGGCAATCCAAGACATACCTTTTTCCAATAATCCCATTTGAACGGATCCGTAAGATACAACCGATTTCTCAACCATATCTATACCTTGGTCGTAACGGGAAAGTCCTTGATAGAAAATACTTGCAATAGGGCCTCTTGTCGTTCTACAAACTTCTTTGGCAGCCTCAACTCCTCCATTCTCCAAAGCATCTTCTACTTTGTCGATCAATTTTTTAGAGTTGGTAGAAGCCAAGTTCAAATAAATTACTCTCTCGATAGAAATAGCCAAACCGAAGATTAGAGCCAAGATAACGAAGCTCATGAAAGCGGCACCACCTTCGATGAATTTTTGTTTTACTACCGCGTGGAATGAAGAACTCTCGATGTTTTCTTCGTCATCCATGGATTGGGTCGGGGTGCTTGTTGCAGGTTGTTCTGTTTCCGTGGTTTGGATGTCGACACTTACTGTCTCATTTTCCTGTGCCATTAGCATAGATGATGCTCCAATAGTAAGCATTCCAAAAACTGCTATTAGTGCAAATAATTTTCTCATGATCTATTTAACTGATTTTTAGTTTATAAATAATTAAAATTTAACTCTATATTTTGTTTTCTTCTCCATTTCGTTCTCTTCTCCTTTCTTTTCACCACAAATTAGAGCGGCAAGGTATAAAAAAAATGTTAAAAGCCAATGCGTTTTGGGGATATTTCTCCTTTAAGCGTGTTATTTAAACATTTTTTTATTTCGTTAGGGTCTTTATATTTGCCTAACACGTACATCATCTTGGTTACCGCCGCTTCAGTCGTGATGTCATAACCGCTTATTACCCCGCAATTTAATAATTCCCTACTGGTCTCGTATTTTCCCATTTCCACGCTTCCGCCCTGGCATTGGGTCACGTTATAAACATATATTCCCCGGTGTAATATTTTCTCTATTTTGTTAAGAAAAACTTTATTCGTGGGAGCGTTTCCGGAACCGTAGCTTTCTAAAATGAGCCCTTTTAATCCGGGAATATTCATAATGGCGTCCATGATTTCGGGACGCATACCCGGAAATATTTTAAGGATGGCGATATTCGTGTCTACATCGCAGAAAGCGGAAACGGATTCCGTGCGGGGGGTGTAATCGATAGCACCGTAATTGTAATGTATATGAATCCCGATTTTTGCTAAAGGGGGATAATTAAACGATTGGAAGGCGTCGAAGCTTTCGGCATTGATCTTCGTGGTACGATTTCCCCGGAATAGTTTGTCGCCGAATAACACGGAAACTTCAGGTACAATCGCTTTGCCTTCGTCGTATGCTGCGGCAATTTCTACGGCGGCGATCAGGTTCTCTTTTCCGTCCGTTCTGATTTTTCCAATAGGTAGTTGTGAACCTGTAAAAACCACCGGTTTGTCTAAGTTGTTCAGCATAAAACTCAGGGCCGAGGCCGAATAAGCCATCGTGTCGGTACCGTGTAAAATTACGAATCCCTGGTATTTATCGTAATTTGTCAGGATAATTTGGCATAATTGTTTCCATAGTCCGGGTTGAAGGTCGGAAGAATCGATAATCTCGGGTAAGGTGTAGCTGTCGATCAGAAAACCGAACTCTTTGATTTCCGGAACTTCCAATGCAATCTGGTCGAAATTGAACGGACACAATGCCCCGGTTTCAGGATCATTTACCATACCGATGGTTCCCCCGGTATATATGATTAATACTGGTTTTTCCATAAACGAGGTTTTGGATTTTAAAACAGGAATAATTTTATTCGCACCTTTCACTATGCAAATTAAATAAATTAGTTGCATTGTTTGACGTGGTCGTCTCTATTTTTTTTACGTCAACCCCTAATATTTCAGCAATTTTAGCGGCTATATACGGAATATAACTGCTTTCATTCCTTTTTCCACGGTAAGGAACCGGGGTAAGATAAGGAGCATCCGTTTCCAATACGAGGTGATCCGTTCCGATTTCTTTGACCACTTCGGCCATAAGCGATTTCTTGTAGGTAACAACTCCCCCGATTCCTAAAAGGAATCCGAGGTCAACGGCACGTTTCGCATCTTCCGTGTTGCCGGGAAAGCAATGGAGTATCCCTTTCATATTGTAATGTTGGCGTTTTAACACTGTAAAAATTTCGGACAAGGATTCTCTTGAGTGAATGATGACCGGCAAGTTCATTTCCCTGGCGATATTCAGTTGTCTTTCGAATACCTCGATTTGTTCCTTGTAGTAAGTTTTATCCCAATAAAGATCGATACCGCATTCGCCGATACCGTAAATCGTATATTTCCCGAGAAGTTTTTCAAATGCCGCGTACTCTTCCTTGTAAGAGGCGTTAACGGAAGTCGGGTGAACCCCGAGTAAGGGAAGCATTATACGCGGGTATTGTTCCGCGAGTGTCAGCATGGAAGAACGGGTCGTTCGGTCTATGTCCGGTAGTATGATGTATTTTACATCGGCGGACAACGCTCTTTCCACGACTTGATCCCGGTCTGCTTCGAATTCTTCGGCATAAATGTGTGAATGCGTATCTATAAACATATGGAATATATTTACTGTTTTAGTCGGAAACAAAGATAATGAATCATCGGTGGAATCTCAATATTTAAAGAAAATTTGGATTTCATTCGATTTTTGCTAATTTTGACCCAATTCCTCCGGTATAATTATGAATATTGTAATAGATAGGATACAACAAGGCAATGAGCTTGCTTTTAAAGAACTGTTTGATGAATTTTATCAGGCCTTGTGTGTATTTGCGCTGACGTATGTAAAAGATCAGGTACAGGCTGCCGATATCGTGCAGGAGGTTTTTATAAAGTATTGGAACCGTCGAGGGGATTTTGATAATCTTTTCAAAGTCAAATCTTTTCTTTATACGGTTGTCCGTAACGACTGTCTTAATACGATTCGCGATAAAAAGGAGATAAGAGAAGATATTTCGCTCATCGAATCGGATGCGTTTTTTGTAGATAATCTGGTAGAGGAGGAAGCTTATCGTATCTTTTATAATGCCGTGGAGTCTTTACCGCTCCAGACCCGGGAAGTGATTCAATTGACTTTGGACGGGTTGAAAAATGCAGAGATCGCGGTACATATGGGAATAGCCGAAAGTTCTGTGCATACTTTGAAGAAGCTCGCTTATAAAAAATTGAAGGTGACATTGAAAGATTATTATTATCTCGTGTTTATTTTCCTACCCTGATTTTTTTTCTTTGCATGTAATCGTTTGATTATAATCGAATTATCGTTTAGTACTAAAAAAATAAGCAAAAAAGTTCATTTTTCGTTCCCCATAAAAACGGGTTTTTGTGTTATATAAGTAATAGGCGAAAAGCGAATGCCAAAAAGGATCGTTTTTTGATTCACTCTTTTCTTTTATTTTTTTCTCTATTTTCTTCATGCAAAAAAGTCTTTCTCTCTTGTTATCAATAAATTAACAAAAACTTATATTTAATCTATTTTTGTATTATCAAACGATCCTTTTTTGATAGCTCGATGGATTTCGGCTTTTCTCACGGGAGAACCTACGAAAGAGGAGAAGGAAGAGTTAGAGGTTTGGCGGGAATCTTCGGAGGAGAATAATGCTTTATTCGAACGTGTTGTGAGTGAGGAAAATATCAAGCTAAAAAAAGAACAATTTTCTTCTTTTAATAATAAAATAGGCTGGGAGAATTACCGTAAAAAACAATTCAGGAGAAGACAAAGAAAGTTTCTTTCGCGGTTTTTGCCTTATGCGGCGTTGCTTGTGATTTCTTTGAGTGGTGTTTTTTATTTTTTCATGAACCGAGAACCGGATAGAAAGCTATCCGTTGCGCCGATGAGCACGATCCTACCGGGGGCACCTAAAGCCATACTGACGTTGGCTGACGGTCAAAAGATCGATTTGGAGACCGTGAGCGGAACGATCAGAACGGAAAAAGAACGGACCTTTATTTATAATACCGGTCACCAGCTTACTTATAGCGATACTTGCCTCGCTGAGATTTCGGATGCGATGGAGTATAATGAAATCACAGTGCCGAAATGCGGGGAATATCAATTGAGCCTAAGTGACGGTACGTTGATTTATTTGAATTCGATGACTAAAATTCGCTATCCGATCCGGTTTACCGGGGAGATCCGGGAGGTGGAATTGGAAGGAGAGGCTTACTTTATTGTGGCGAAAAATACGGAGAAACCGTTTATCGTAAAGACAACTTCTTATGATGTGACAGTTTTGGGAACCCAGTTCAATGTTTCGGCCTATACGGACGAAGCGAATGTGACCACCACCTTGGTACAGGGTACCGTGGCGGTTTCCGGCAATAAAATCGACAGAGTCAGACGATTGACCCCCAACGATCAGTTTATTTTAAACAAAAGCACGGGTAAAGCGGAATTGAAGCAAGTGGATGCGAGTTATTTTACGGCATGGAAAGACGGTAAATTCCGATACCGGGACGTTCGGTTGGAAGATATTATGCGAGATGTCGAAAGGTGGTATGACGTGAAAGTCGTCTATGAAGACGAGGAGGTTAAGGAATTCCGTTTCGGGTTTAACATGGGACGTCATGAAATGATCGATCCTCTATTGAGGATATTCGAGCTAAACGGTAAAATAAAGATCCATAAGGATGGAAAGATTTTAAAAGTAAAGCGGGATCGGTAAGAAAGCAGGAGATGCTGGTAACATCTCCTGCCCGGACTATCTCGCTCGAGCGAAATAATCTATTAATGCAATTTAAAGAACAAATTTATGAAAAAAATTCTGATGTCTCTCCGGGATCCATCCGGAAGATTAAAAAAAGCATGGGTTATGTCAAAATGGACTCTATTATTTGTTCTACTGGGAATGTTTAATGTACATGGGGCTGCATATTCCCAGAATGAACAGCAGGTAACACTTTCGATGAAGAACGCTTATTTGAAAGATGTGATTTGGGCAATCGAGCGTCAGACGGCTTTTACCTTTATGTACAATCAAGAGGATTTGGACAAGGTCGGAAAGATCGATGTCAAACTAAAAGCTTCCAAGATCGAAGAGATTTTAAAGGTTTGTCTGAAAGGAACGGGATTGACCTACGTGATTCAGGATGCGGTCATTGTACTGAAACCTATCGCTCCCGACGATAAGGTAAAAGAGATCCGTATCGTCGGAAAGGTGATCGACGAAAGAAAGCTTCCCTTGCCCGGGGTAACCGTTCTGATAAAAGGGACTAAGTTGGGAACAGCCACTGATTTCAATGGAAAGTATTCATTGAAATTGCCGGAAATGAAAAATATCGTGTTGGTCTTTTCATTTATGGGAATGGAAACCCAGGAGATCAAATATACCGGTAAAGACACCATCAACGTGACCCTGAAAGAGGATAAGGTCAAATTGCAGGATGTGGTGGTCACCGGGTATTTAAACGTCAGAAAAGAGAGTTTTACGGGAAATGCTACTACCGTGACAAGAGACCAGCTGATGAACGTGAATGCCAGAAACGTGATTGCGGCCTTGCAGACATTCGATCCCTCTTTCCGGATTAAAGAGAATAAACTATGGGGATCCGATCCGAATGCTTTGCCGGAATTTAACATTCGGGGTGAAACTTCTATCGGACAACAGAAAGGATTGGATATCGAGAAAGAGCGGATGACGCAGCGTACGAATCTAAAGAATAATCCTAATCTGCCGATCTTTATTTTAGACGGTTTCGAGGTGGATGTACAGAAAATTTACGATATGGATATCAATCGTATCGAGAGTATGACCATATTGAAAGATGCTGCCGCTACGGCTATGTATGGTTCTCAGGCTGCCAACGGGGTGATCGTGGTAACCTCGGTGGCTCCGAAACCGGGAGAGATGCAAATCTATTATAATCTTTCCGGTAGCGTGGATATGCCTGACCTATCCGATTACAATCTTTGTAATGCGGCAGAGAAATTGGAAGTGGAGCGTTTGTCCGGATTGTATACTTCCGATGATCCGGATACTCAAAATTCGTTAACGATTAAATATTATGAGAAATTGAAAGAGATTCAGCGGGGGGTAAATACTGATTGGATGTCGAAACCTTTACGAAATGTATTCGGTCATATTCATAGCTTGAGCTTATCGGGCGGAGTGGAAAATATTCGTTATAGCCTTGATTTGAATTATAACGAGGGTAAAAACGGGGTAATGAAGGGATCTTACCGGCATACCTACGGGGCGGGATTGACGTTTGATTACCGTGCCGGTAAATGGTTACAGTTATTGAATACGGTTAATTATTCGGTAACACGTTCCGAAGACTCTCCTTATGGACCCTACTCGGAGTACGCGAAGGCCCAACCTTATTCTCCTATTTACGATGAGAGTGGACGATTGCTGAAGGATATCGTGATCGGTGTTCAGAATCCGAAAACGAATCCTTTGTGGAAAGTGGCTAATCTGAATAGCTATTTTAATAAAGTGAGACAAAACGATATTACGAATAATTTTCAATTAAATATCGTGATACAGGAAGGTCTGCAGTTTAAAGGATCGCTGGGAATCCGGAGTGTCACTTCCAGAACTGAAAACTTCACGGATCCGGCAGATCCTACCTTTTCAAATGCCGTTGCTCAAGATAAAGGCGAATTGCGAAGAAGTGATAATAGAAACTGGAATTGGAACTTAAGAGGTATGTTTTATTTTAATAAAATGATAAATAAACATTTTGTTAATGCAACGGCCGGAGTGGAAGTTTCAGAAAATCAATCAGAAGCTACGTCTGTTGCTTTAACCGGTTTTCAATTGGGTAACATGAATAAACCTCAATTTGCGGCAAAACAGCCGATACCGATACAGGAAACAGAATCGACCAGTCGTAAAATAGGATTTTTGGGATCGGTGAATTATTCTTATAATGACATCTATCTATTTGATGGCTCTGTCCGTTTGGACGGTAGTTCCGATTTCGGAAAAGACAAACAATTTGCTCCTTTTTGGTCTGTCGGGGCCGGTATAAATCTTCATAATTACGCTTTTTTGAAAGACCATTGGCTGATCGGTCGTTTGAAATTGAGGGTGACATACGGTTCTACCGGGAATGTCGGGTTTGAACCCTATTCGGCGATTACCACTTTTAAGATGGCTACGGATACCTGGTTTTATACCGGACCGGCTGCTAATTTGATAGCTTTGGGCAATCCGAAATTGACCTGGCAAACGACCGATAAATTGGATTTCGGATTTTCGACGACGTTCCTGCGGGATCTTATCTTTTTAGAGGGATCGTATTATCAAAATAAAACACGGAATTTGATTGATAATATCAACATTCCGACCTATTCGGGTTTCTCTTCTTATAAGGTGAATTCCGGTTCTACCCTAAACGAAGGATTCGAATTGAAGATGAACGCTACCGTGTTTCAGAACAAGGATTGCATGATCACGGTGAATGCTAATTTAGCTTCTAACAAGAGTAAGATCACCTCTTTGAGCGAAGAGATGAATACCTATAATCAGAGAATTTTAGATGAATACGAGAAAGGGTATTCAGAAAATCCAATGGAGGGAGAAAAACCTCAATACGGTGATGTGTTGAGTCGCCCGGTGGCTTTTTATTATAAAGGAAAATCTTTGAGTGCCATTTATGCCGTTCCTTCGGACGGGATCGATCCTGCTAACGGAAAAGAGCGGTTTATTAAAAAGAACGGGATGTCCACTTATACTTGGGATGCCAATGATCAGATCGTCGTGGGGGATAATAGTCCGGATGCACAAGGTTCTTTTGGGGTGAATGTTGCCTGGAAAGGGATCACGATGAGCGCTTCTTTCAGTTATCAATGGGGAGGGCAAACTTATAATTCAACATTGGTGGATAAGGTGGAGAACGCCCAAATTTCGACTGAAAACGTGGATAAACGAGTCTTGTCTGCCCGTTGGAAGCAGGCCGGGAATATCGTACCTTATTACGATATCAGTAAAAATCCGACTAAAAACCCGACCAGTCGTTTTGTACAGGACGATAACCGTCTGGACTTTACAAGTCTTTCTGTCGGGTATGATTTTAACTCCGAATTGATACGGAAGTGGAGGATGAGAAATTTAAAAATCAGTTTTAATGCGAATGGATTGGCGAAATGGAGAAATGTGAAGGAGGAAAGAGCTATTAACTATCCATTTGCAAGAAATTTTAGTTTTACGGTAAATGTAGGATTCTAAATAGTAAAGAAGATGAAAATATATGTTAATATACTCGTGTTGGCCGTGGCGGTGATGTTTTCCTCCTGTAAAGATTGGTTGGACGTTACTCCGGAGGGCCAGGCCACGGAAGGAGAGATGTTTTCTTCCGGAAACGGTTATCGTTCCGTCTTGAACGGATTGTACAAAGCTATGGGTGATCCTCAATTGTACGGCATGGAGTTAACTTATGGGATGATCGACTGTATGGCCCAAATATATGATTTGGAGACCAACGGAGCCTTTTCAGATGAAAAGTATAAAGATGCTCAAAAATTTGATTATAGAAGTTCCCGTTTGTCCGGAACGATTGAAGGGATGTGGGCTAAGGCTTATAATATTATAGCCAATGCCAATGCTTTGATCCAGAATGCTAAGAATGCTTCTAATGGTATTTTTGCAGAGGGTGAAATGGAGCGTAAGATGATTTTGGGAGAGGCGTACGCCTGTCGGGCTTTGATGCATTTTGAATTGTTGCGTTTGTTTGCTCCGGCCCTCGTGAACGATGACGGGCGGGCGTATATTCCCTATGTGGATGCTTATCCGACGATACAAACCGGGAAATTGGGCGTAAAACCCGTTTTGGATAAAGTAATCGTCGATTTGAAAATGGCGCAGGAGTTAACGGCTGTATTCGATACAACGATTGTGGGGCAAGCCGTAAGTATTGTCGGAAAAGGACGTTTCTGGAATGAATATAAGGACGGAGAACAAACAATAGATCCGTTCATCGATGGATTTAAGAGTGAGTTGGTAGATGATTTCTTTAAAGGGAGAGGATATCGATTAAGCTATTATGCCGTGACGGCTCTTTTAGCCCGGGTATGTCAATATGCCGGGATGGGGCAGGAGGCCTTTGACTATGCCGAAAAGGTTCTTGGTTTTAAGATGGAATTATTGGACGGACGGGTTCTTGTCATGTATAGGGATGATTTTTCCGGGATAACGACTAATGACGGGCATGAGACGGTAAATTTCGAAAAAAGACCTGATGTGAAGATGAACGCCAATTTGATATTTGCGGCCTACGATAAATTGGTTTATGATCGGAATGCTATGTATAGAAACTATTGGACTGTAGTATCTACCCCAAATTGGTTTCAAATATCGGAATCTTATTTTGAACGGGGTGGTGTGAATGAATCCGGGATCGATTATCGTTGGAGATACCTGATGTATTTAGGTAATTATCTGTATCCGGTATCCGGGAAATGGTATCCTCATCAAAATAATTCAGTCATCCGGAGTCAGAATGTACCGATATTTCCAGTCATACGTGCCACGGAGATGTATTATATCATGGCGGAGTATTACGCTCGTAACGGGAATTTCGGGAAGGCTTACGAGGTGTTGAACGCTATTCGTGAATCCCGCGGGATCAGAGGAAGTTCATTGTCCGGTACGACTTGGGCCGAGTTTCAAGCTGATTTGTTACATGATGCGCGGAGAGAATGGTTATCGGAAGGACAAATGTTCTATCTCTATAAACGTTTGAATGCCGATTTGAAAATCGGCGATAAGGTACGTCCGATGACCCGTGACGAGTATTTATTGCCTGTGCCTGCCGATATAAAATGATAATTAAAACGAATATGATGATGAAGAAATATATTTTACTGTTGATTTGGATACCGATGTTTCTAATCTCTTGTAATGAGGAAGATATAGAGGTATTTCATGGAACTTCTCAGGTCTATTTCGATAAGTTCTATATGGATGCGCTGAAACCCGGAACGGAACAGGCGGACTCTACCGTGATGTCGTTCTTTTTCTTCCCGGAAGATACAAAGGTGATCGAGGTTCCGTTGGTGGTTCAATTCTCGGGAACTCCTTTGACTTCCGACCTGAAATTCGGGTTAAGAGTGGTAAAAGAGGGAACAACGGCTAACGCAGATGAATATAAGTTAGATGACTACTACACGTTTCACGCTAAACCGATTTCTCCGGGACAATCGGATATCAAAGATACGATACATGTAAAACTTTTGTATACGGATCGATTGAAAACTTTGGAAGGAGGAGTGAGATTGATTGTCGAATTGGTTCCGATGGAAAGTTTGGAGCTGGGGCAATACGAACGTCGTCGGGCCGTGATTGTTTTTACTGCCCTCGAGTCAAAACCGGAATGGTGGACCACAGAGGTAGAAATAACGCTTTTGGGACGCTATTCGCAAAAGAAATATAAATTGTTTTTGCAACATGCCGATCCGAAGGGAGAATTTAACGAGGAGTTGATAACCAATCGTCCGGATTTGGCCATTGAGTATGTATTGAAATTTAAGAAATGGTTAGCCGATAATCCGGGACAGACAGATGAGTTCGGAGAAATAACGGTGGAAATTTAATAATTAAAAAAGATCTGTTATGAAAAAACTAAATATACTGTTTTACTTGTCTTTCTTTTTGTTGATCGGTTGTTTGGAAGACGAGGGAAATTATGACTATAAAAGTCTCAACGAACCGAAATGGTATGCCGATCCTATTGCACAGCCGATAGCAATTTATGGCAAGGAAGGGGAGGTCATGGAGTTTCGCGGTCATAAAGCTTTTAAATGGGAAACCGATTCGGCTCAACGGGAAAAAGAGGTCCGCTACGAGTGGCGTATAAAAAATGTCCTCATCGGGGAGGAGGCTGATTTTGATATTAAAGTTGATTCGGTGGTTAAAAAGGTCAATTTGACGGAATTTTTAGCAGAAAATAAATCTCTGCCGGGAACGTTTACTGTTATCGATAAAGAAACGGGTACCCGTTTTATGTCAAAAGTAATTTATTTTATCACGGCAACGAGGGGATCGGGTGATTGGTTCGTGTTGGCGGAAGATGGGGGAAATGCCAAGTGTTATTATATCGATCGCTACGTGGATAAACAGACCAACAAGACGATCTTTGAGATCAAGGATACTTACGATAAGGCAAACGGGGAGAATATCCCGGGTAAACCGTTATTCTTGGCTTATACCAGAACAGCTAAAAATATCGGTCCCCTCGGTTCGGGAACTATTATCACGGACAAGGTCGCTTATGAATTCCGTCCGGAAAATTTTTTAAAAGTAGCGGAATTAAAAGATCAGTTCGGTAACGGAACTCCTGCAGATTTTAAACCGGTCGCTCGTGTCGATGCATGGGAAAATGATGCCAAAGTCGGAAGAACCACTTTTGTTACGACCGAAGACGGGCGGTTATTCAGAAGGCAACTGTCTAATAATAATTTAGGAGGAGCTTTTATGACTACTCCCTATTTTTTGGATGAGAAAGGATATAAGATTACAAAATTCGGACGGAAGCAATATGGACTTAGATCTTCTTTCCCTTGTTACGATGAAAAGCATAACAGGGTGATCATGGTTATTTTTGCAGATAAACAACCGGAAGGATCGATGCCATGGGATCCAGCGTATTCAACAAGTAAATTAATTCCGGTGCGTTATTCTTCTACTGTAAGCCAATGTCCTCCAGTATGGAATATGCCACAAGGTACGAAAATGTTGGATATAGGATGTTATGCTGGTTTTGAAGGAGGTTGGATGGGAGTGCCACCGATATATAGGTATTCATTGCTATATAATTTAAACGGTAAAACATATTATGGAGAGTGTGGGGCGAATGGAAATACCGGAGAGTTAGTACAGGCAACTGCTGGATGGGGACCTTTTCCGGGAACGCTCCTTTCCAAATTGATAGAGTGTTCTGTGAAGGTTCCGGATGATTCCTTTGTTTTATCTGGAACGTTAAGCGAGACTCCTATGATTATCTATTCGAATGGAAATGCTGTAAATTATATTGATAAAGATAGAGAATACATGAATTTTCCATTGATTTCGGATTTTGGAGAAAAAGTAACCTTTGTGGGGCGTGATGGCAATTTTCAGGTTTTGGTAGTTGGAGGAATTAACGGGAAATTGGCTTTTTATAGTATAGTGGATAGAGATGATCCGAAATTGCTGAAGACGGAACAGTTGAGCGGTCGGGTGGTTTCGGCTAAAGAGATTACATCGAAAGTAAGTGGAAGTGAATATTAAATGTCTAAGAAAAAGTTTGTAAAAATGATAAATCATATTGTATGGAAGAACCGATTTTAAAGTTAGAACATTTATCCCATCGTTATAGTGTGCAGTGGGCGATACGGGATATCGATTTCGAGATTACGAAGAATGGTATTTACGGATTACTCGGCTCCAACGGAGCCGGGAAGTCCACGACCATGAATATCATGTGCGGGGTGTTAAAGCAGACGGAGGGGGATGTGTATATCAAGGGGGTGAGCATACGGGAAAACCCGGTAGAGGCCAAACGCCATATCGGTTTTCTACCGCAGGTACCGCCTTTGCATCCGGATCTGACGGTATGGGAATACCTGGAGTTTTGCGCGGAGATCCGGCATATCCGGGATCGGGAGGTACCCAAAGCGATAAAAGAGGCGATGGGACGTTGCGGAATCTCTCATTTTGCCAAGCGGGTGATCCGGAATCTCTCCGGGGGTTATCAACAACGGGTCGGGATTGCCCAGGCGATTATTCATAACCCCGAGTTCGTGGTGTTGGATGAACCGACAAACGGGTTGGACCCGAACCAGATCGTGGAGATCCGCCACCTGATCAAGGAGATTGCCCAAGATCGTACGGTGATCCTCTCCACGCATATCTTGCCCGAGGTTCAGGCCACTTGCGATTATATCCGGATGATCGAGCAAGGGAGTATGGTTTTCGCCGGAACGGTAGATGAATTTGATAATTATATTAAACCGAGTACGATTTTGGTTTCGCTGGGGGCCATGCCCCCGGTAGAGGAGATCGAGGCGCTTCCGGGAGTGGTCCGCGTGGAAGAGTTGGGAGGTCCCCGCTTCCGCGTACAATTCTCGGATGCCCGGGAGGCGATGGATCATATCGTGGAGGCCAGTTATACACGCGGTTGGCAGTTGTCGGAGCTTCAACAAGAGAAGAGTTCTTTGGATACGATTTTTGCCGAATTGTCTAAAAAATAATCTATTAAATTTATTTCGTTAAAGATGAGAACAATATTCAAGATAGCAAAAACAGAGCTAAGAGATCTATTTTATTCTCCGATAGCCTGGTTGATTTTAATTATATTCACTTTTCAAACCGGAATGCTGTTTTCCGGTATGATCTCCCAAGTTGCAGAGGGGCAGGTGATGGGATATCAGCATATAAACCTTACCCTCGGTTTTTTTGCCGGTTGGAGTGGTTTGTTTTCGAATGTGCAATCCTATCTGTATCTCTATATTCCCCTGTTGACAATGGGATTGATGAGTAGGGAATTGGGCAGCGGCTCCATTAAACTGCTCTACTCCTCCCCGATTACGAACACGCAAATTATTTTAGGTAAGTATTTAGCCATGATGATTTACGGGTTGGCCCTGATCGGCGTGTTGGTGGTGTATGCCATATACGCTATCGTGGTAATTGAACATGCGGACGTTACTCTTATTTTATCCGGGTTGTTGGGGGTTTACCTGTTGTTGTGCATTTACGTCTCCATCGGGTTGTTTATGTCCAGTTTGACCTCCTACCAGATAGTGGCGGCCGTGGGGACGTTGGCTATTCTGGCTGTATTGACCTACGTGAAGGGAATGTGGCAAGGTATCGCCATATTGCGGGATATTACCTATTGGTTCGGAATTTCCGGAAGAGCTGGGGCTTTTGTGGGAGGTTTGGTTTCCACGGAGGACCTGCTTTATTTTTTCGTGGTGATCGCTCTTTTCCTTTTTATGACGATTATCCGTATGCAAACAAGGCGTCAGAAAGTGAGTTGGATGGTTTCTTTGGGTAAATATGCGGGAGTGTGGATTTTAGCGATTGTTTTGGCTTATGTCTCGTCTCGTCCGGTATTTAAATTCTATTACGATGCCACTCAGATGAAAATGAACACCTTGACACCGAATAGTCAAGAGATTATTAAACGTGCTACGGGGGGAATGACAATTACTTCTTACGTGAATATCTTGGATCGATTTGCTGAAATTGGGGACCCTGAAAACTATAATAATGATATCCGATTATTTGAGCAATATACTCGGTTTAAACCGGAGATTAAAATGGAATACGTTTTCTATTACGATACGATTAAAAACGATCAGTTAGAAAAGATATATCCCGGTATGACATACGAAGAGAAGGCGAAAAAAGAGATGGAGCGAAAAAAGATGAATCCGAAGAAGGTATTGACTCCGGAACAGATTCGGAAACAAATCGATTTAACCACGACAGAAGGAAATCGTTTTACTCGATTAATAGAACGAGAAAGCGGAGAAAAGACGTTTTTACGGATATATGATGGTCAACAAAGATACCCGGGTGAGGCAGAGATTACAGCCGCTTTGAAACGTTTGGTGATGAAATTACCAACGGTCGGATTCCTGACCGGACATGGGGAGCGGGAGACCGACCGACCGGGTGAGCGAAATTATTGCATGTTTACGCATATGCCGTCTTTTCGAAGTTCGTTAATTAATCAAGGATTCGATTACAAAGATGTTACACTCGATAAGGAAATTCCGGATGATGTGAATATTCTCGTGATTGCGGAGATGAGACAGCCCATGACGGAGGCTGAGAAAGTAAATTTGGATAAGTATATTGCCCGTGGCGGTAACCTCATGATTATCGGAGAACCGAGACGACAGGAGGTGATGAATCCGGTGGTAGAGCAATTCGGCGTAAAGTTTATGGACGGATTCCTGATTCAACCGCCTAAAGCAAAGGATCCGGAGGAAGAGAAAAAGCAGGATAATATCAATCTTGGTCCGTTTGCCGGTTATACAGTCCCGGCTCTTCCGATCGATCTGATCGTGATGAAACCGACAAAAGAAGCTGGTGATTTAGCCTACGTATTTAATGCATTAAGACGGAGTTATGTGATTGTTATGCCTTCGGCTACCGGATTGGAATATACCGAGGATAAAGGATTTAAAGTAACTCCGATGTTTGTTTCCGATTCCACTTGTTGGAACGAGTTGGAAACAAAAGAGATTATCAATGAGGAAGATGTGAAGTATAATCCGGAAGTGGGAGAAGTGCAGCAATCTTACACCTTGGGATTAGCATTGTCTCGTAAAATGGGAGATAAAGAGCAGAGAATTATCGTATTAGGAGATGCGGATTGTATCAGCGACGGAGAGTTCGGTCGTTCCCGTTCGCCTTTGTGGGTTGCTAATTTCGGGATAGTGCAAGGAGGTTTCTATTGGTTGTCGGATGGGGAAGTGCCGATCGATGTTCGTCGTCCGGCATCGATAGATAATAGAATTTCTACCACGGAAGGTGGTGCGGAAGTGCTTAATTATATGTTGATGGGAGTATTTCCGGGACTTTTGCTCTTACTGTATTTGTTTATGTGGATCAGGAGAAGAGGGCGTTAATAGCTTTTTATGATTAGTGATTAATATGATTAGGTGATGAAGGGATTGGGAGACTGTATGAGTCTCCTGATCTCTAAACACCAAAACCTGAATTAAAAGATTTATGATTTAAAGATAGCAAGATCAGTTTTAATCTACATCAAAAGTTGGAGTTTCGGCTAAAACAGATAAAGGGAAATCCTATAAAATATGGATATTATTTAGAGTAGGATCTAAAAATGAATTATAAGTTAGGTTAAATGGTGTTGGGTAAGAATCGTAGTGTGAAGGGCGAAAGAGGCGAAAGTTCTTTCGCCCTTTTTGGTTCCCGGAGAAAAAATGACGATGAAAATGATTCAGAAATTAAAAGATTAGGGGATTGAGAGATATAATGATTTTGTGATTGAGTGATTAAAATGATTGACGATTGTAGATTACGAAAAGCAGTTAATTTACAATCTACAATTTAAAATTTACAATAAATAGAAGGATTAAGGGATTCTGTGATTAGGATATATAATGATTTTATGATTGAGTGATTAAAAAGAGAGAAGGAGGTGGTATTTTGTAAAAGAATCGGCTTGTTAAATGTGATCTGAAAATAATTCGAAGGAGGATAATGACGGGGAATATAGTCTTCGTTATCATGAACATGGAGATGATAGAGAACAGTTCATCTTCGAAATTAAATTTCTATTAAACATTTAAATTTTAAAGCTATGAAAAAAATTATGATGTTATTCGTGTTATCGGTTTTCTTCTTTGTTGGGGAAGCATTTGATGGAGTGGCACAAAATAATGAGAATGGTACTTCTCAAATTATAAGTGATGCTCGTGGAGAAATAGTTGTAAGAGCAGGGAATACTGCTCAATGGTCATATGCTCTATTAAACTTAGAAAATTGGAGTTATGCTGCGTTATTTGTTCAACGCCCTGGCGAGCGTCTTAAATTTATTATTTCTTTGGATTGTAATGGAAATATTCATCGTGCATATCCTCCGAATTATAGATTCAGTATTTCTAATAATTATAGTAAAACTGTTATTTATGTAACCTTGTCTAATGCTCAGGCTTCTGATGAGGGAGTTTATTATCTTTTAGTGAGAAAAGGAACAATGGATTGTGTCTCTGCTGGCGATCAATTAACCGTGTTATCTCTCTGATTCTGATTGCACTTAGGTAGTACTTAGGGACGGGGTAAAAGTGCTATAAATAGACGAAGATAAATAGTCGATGAAGAGATTGGGTGATTAAAGAGATTGACGATTGTAGATAAAAATAATTTGTAGATTAAAAGATTTAGGTGATTCAAATTAAATCTCTTAGTCACGAAATCATTAAATCACGGAATTCTCATAGTTTACAATTTACAATAAAGTGATGGGGAGTAGGTGATTTAGAATAAAATGGTACCATTTTCAAAAATCTGCTTTTTAAATGTGATCTGAAAATAGTTCAAAGGAGGATAATGACGGGGAATATAGTCCCTGATTGTATGAACATGGAGATGACAGAGAATAGTTCATCTTCGAAATTAATTTTTCTATTAAACATTAAAATTTTAAGGTCATGAAAAAGGTTATGATGTTATTTATGGTATCGGTATTCTTCTTTGCTGGGGATGTATGTGATGGAGTAGCTCAAAGTAATGAAGATGGTATTCCTCAAATTATAAGTAATACTGGTGGCGAGATTATTGCGAGACCAGGAAGTACTGTTCAATGGTCATACTTTCTATTAAATTTAGAAAATTGGGATATTGCTATGTTATATTTTCAACGTTCTGGGCAAGCTCCCAAATTTATTATTGCTTTGGGAAATAACGGGTTCATCTATCGTCCAACTCCTGGGGATTATAGATTCGTTATTTCTTGTAATTATTCTAAAACTAATATTTATATAACCTTGTCTGATATTCAGACTTCTGATGAGGGAGTTTATTATCTTGTTGTAAAAAAGGGGACAACAGATTATTTTTCTTATGGAGATCGATTAATTGTGAAATACGATTGATCCTAACAGTACTTAAGGTAGCACTTAGGGACGGGGTAAAAGTGCTATCAATAGACAAAGGTAAATAGTCGATGAAGAGATTCCGTTACAGGTAAATCCTTTAATCACAGAATCTCGTCATCACTAAATAATCGTCAATCTTCAATCTACAATTTACAATAGATGTGTGGTGTAAAATTAAAAATAGAATAGTATGAGTTGGAGTGATTTGGTTTTGGTAGCCGGTTACGAGCTGAAGCAGCAAAGCCGGAGCCGGGTGTTTTTGTTTTTCGTGCTGGTGGCTTTGGCGGGAGTGGTCGGGTGTCACGCCTATTGGCAGGGGTGGGGGCATAGCGGCAACTGGAAGATGGTGGCTTTGCCTTGTTCGATGCCGTTGGTGAATGCTTACCTGTTGGGTGTGGTGCAGTCGTTGTTTTTGGTGGTGATGATGGCGGATGTGCCCCGGCGATTGGCACGGAAGGGAGCTGTGGAAAGTCTTTACGCCCGTCCGGTGGGAACCGCGACGTATTACTGGGGCGTGCTCCTGGGTAATCTCGTGCTTTTCCTGCTCGTGGATCTCGCGGTGATCGGGGTCTCCGTGTTGGCGGTGAACCTGGCGAGTGTAGCTCCGTTGAGTTTAAACTACTATCTTTTTTATTTGTTGACGTTGACGATTCCCTCGTGGGTGTTTATCGGCGGGTTGACGTTGTGGTTGAGTTATTTGTTCCGTTCCCGTGTACTGGCGATGGTGATTCCCGTGTGCTGGTTGGCGGGCTCGATTTTTTGGTTGCCTTATCAGGTTCACGGTACGCTGGATTACATGGCGAGCGGGATCCCCAATTTGTTCTCGGATATCACGGGGCACGCGAACCCTTGCGGCTATTTGTTGCACCGGTTGACGTATCTTTTGGCGGGGGCGGGGTTGTTGGCGCTGTGCGCGGGAAAGATGGGGCGTTTGTCGAATGGTGCGGCCGGTTTAAGGCTGAATCGTTGTTTAGGTCTTTTTTTGGGTATGGCCGGTTTGCTTTGCGGCGTGGCGTTGGAATATTCCTATTACCGGGATCGGCAGGTACGGGTGGTTTACCGGGATAGTTTCCGGCGGAATTGGCAAGAGAGAACTTGCCGGTTAAAGAGTAACGCGATCACTTTAAGACAGGAGGGTAAGGAGTTGAGGGCGAAGAGCGATCTGACGGTTTATAACCCGGGGCGTGAGTCGCTGGAACGGATCGTTCTCTTCCTGAATCCCGGTTTACGGGTGACGGGTTTACAGTCGGGCGGGAAGGATCTGCCGTACCGGAGGGATCAGCAGTTTATCCTGATCGATCGTCCCTTGGGGGCGGGCGATTCTACGCGTATACTTTTGGCTTACGGGGGGAAGATCGACGAGCGTTTTTGCGATCTGCACTTGAGGGACACGGCCTACGAGAATCCTTTTTATAACGATCGATTCTTTGCCACGGGTCGCCGGGGAGCTTTCGCGGAGCGGGATTTTCTTTTATTGACTCCTGCCTCGGCGTGGTACCCGGTGGCGATACCGCCGGTGAATCCCTTGATGCCCATGGCCACGGGGCGGGATTTTACCCGCTTCCGGTTGGTGGTGGACCGCCCGTTGCAAAAGGTGGTCGTTTCTCAGGGACAGGCATTCGAAAGTAGGGATTCCGTCGTTTTCGTATGTCATCATGCTTTAAACGGAATCTCTTTATGCGGGGGCGATTACAACTATTACAAGCTTCCGGAGGATGAAACTTTCAGTTTGCAATTCGGTTCCGTGACTTGGGACAAACGATTTGTGAAGTGTTTCTCAAAAGTAAAGCAAGCCGATATAATCTCTTTGCGGACGGGAGAGCGGGGATCGAATTTGAATTCGATTCGAAATTATTGCTCGGGAGATTGGTATGAGCCGGAAAATCCTTACCTGTATTTATTGGAGGTTCCGGTGTCGTTCCGTTCGGATTCTCACGCCGGAAAGCCGGAAGCCGGGTTGGTGGAGCCGGGAATGGTCTTTTGGCGGGAACGGGGATTCGATATGAGGCTTGCCGGAGCGATGTCGATCGGGGCGATTGAAAATGAAGAGCAGCTCTTCAAGGTTCTTACAGTGCTTCAGCCCGAGTTTTTCTATTCTATGCGGAGAAAACAGAATAGTCACCCCCTGCTTGGATTGGGAAAAAGAGATGTAACTTTCTCCTGGAATTTCGAAAAAAACGATAATGATGCTTCTTCCTTGGATGACGTGCAACGGGTTTGGGTTCACTCTTCCGAATATCCTTTTATGGGGAGAATATTCAACGCGTTGGCGACAACGGATTTTAGCGTGGCGAGAGGTGCTGCGAACGCCATGATAGGGAATCAAGAGGAGAATATTCCTTTTATCGGGCATTCTTTAAAAGATATATGGGCGGACAACGGGGAGATTATGTTATGGAATAAGCTCAACGATTTATGGACTCGTCTGGTCTTGTCCGGTATTCCGGGACAGGAGCTGAAACAAAGTCTGGATAGTTTATACCGTTACCGGAAAGGCGAATTGGACTATGATTCTTTGATACAGGTATGGGATACGCGTTGGGGGGTAAACGCGGAGGATGTCATAGCGGATTGGATTACCACGAGGCACGAACAATATTTTAGGGTGAAAGATGCCGCGATTTATTTTGATCGTGGTTCTCGGCGTTACAAAATCGGGGGAAAGGTGATGAATGTTGGAAGCAGTAGCGGAATTGTTTCCATTGAATGCGGGGGTTTTCTCGGTCAGGTGCAACGCTTTGTCTGCCGCATCGAACCGGGAGAGGCAAAGACGTTCACGTTGGTAACGGAGCAATCTGCTTCATGTATAAACACGGGATTGTCGGCCAACATTCCGGCGGCTTTTTTCTTCGAGTATAGAGATCCGGGAACGTTGGAAAAACCCTGGGAGTTGATGGATGAGTGGCGTTCGATACCGGTGTCCGAATTCATGAAAAATGAAAACCCGAACGAGTTTATCGTCGATGATCAGGACGCGGGGTTCGAGGTAAAGAACGGCAATCTCTCGTGGTTCCAAAAAGGGCGGAAGGAAGCTCCCCGGGTTGTCGGGACTCGGCTTCAAATGCAAGGAGATGCCAAAGTTTGGCAACGCGTGATAGATGCCTCTGCTTGCGGCGATGCCATCCGGGGATATCATTATATCGGCGGCGGGTCCGGTAAATCTACCGCGACATGGCGAGCGAATATTCCGGAGCCGGGACGTTACCGGGTTATGGGAAAAGTATACCGTATCCACCTCAGACCGCAGAAAATAGTTATGGCTACCGACTTGCCAATGCCGGAAGCACCTTTTGACGATTCCGGAATCATCTACTATTACACGCTCTCTTTCGGGGGGCGGGAGGAAAAAGCGGAGGTCAGTTTGGATGCCGAACTATCGGGGTCTTCGGGCTGGGCGCTTATAGGGGAATACGATCTTCCGGCCGGCGAGGTGAGCGTAACCCTCTCGGACAAGGAGGTGCGTCGGCGGAAAGAGGTGGCTATCGTGGCGGATGCGGTGAAATGGATAAAAGTGGAATGAAATAATTGTAAATTGTAGATTGACGATTTTAGATTAAAAGATTCAGAGATTGGGTGATTGGAGTGATTATAATGTGATCTGGAAATAAGCTAAAGGAGTGTAATGGCGGGTAGTAAATGCCCGGGGATCATGGGGATAATTGAAAGGAAATTATTCCCGAAGCTAATTATTTTTCAAAGCTTTAAATTTTAAGATCATGAAAAAGACAATTCAATTCGTGGCGGTAACGTTGATTCTTCTTGCAGGAGGAGTTTTAACAGGAATGGCGCAAAATTCAAATGTTGTATCACCTGAGTTTGAAATGATGTTGACAAATACAGCAAGGAGTGGAATAATTTATCGTACTCAAACATGTAGTCCTGGAGGAACTTTTCATGTTAGTTTTTTAGGAATTTTTAGTGGAGTACCTGATGTTATTCTTTGTTTTGTTCTACCTGGTGCGATTCCAAGATATAGAAATTTGGGACAAGTATCTGCATTTGTAAAAGCCGGAGTATGTGTGGAAGATGAAGGAGATTACTGGTTCGGGTGTTATGTTATAGATGAGCATGCAAATCCATATTTTGAATATAGAATATGTGTTACCCTTACCGTCTCTGGTTCTCCTATGGCGGTTATTACGGGGCAAACAGATCATTTAAAAATGAACAAGGTAAGTAATCCTTTCGCTCAATTGATTTGTACCGGACCAAAAGTTTGATTTGGAGATCTAAAATGCTTGTATTGGCCTAAGTAAAATTTAAAACGAGAAATGATGGACTTGCATGAACTGTTTTTGGTGGCGGGATACGAGGTAAAGCAGCAGGGGAGGAGTTGGGTTTTTCGGTTTTTCGCTTTGTTGTCGTTAGTCGGGATAGTGGCTTGTCATATATACTGGCAAGGACAGGGAGCCGACAACTGGAAGATGATGGCGTTGTCGTGTTCGATGCCGCTGGTAAACGCTTACCTGTATAGCGTGATGCAATCGTTGTTCCTGGCGGTGATGATGGCGGATATTCCCCGGCGGCTTTGCCGTCCGGGGGCTCTCGATAGTACGCGGGCTCGCCCGGCCGATAACGCGACTTACTACTGGGGGATGGTCGCGGGTAACTTGTTGCTTTTCGGGTTGGTGAATGTTACGGTGATAGTGGTTTCGGTTTTTATCGTTAACCTGACGAGCTTGGCCCCGGTGAGCTGGTCGTGTTATCTTTTTTACCTGTTGACGTTAAATCTTCCCTCGTGGCTGCTGGTGGCTGGTTTTTCTTTATGGGTCAGCAGTGTTTCCGGAGGTCGTTTTGCGGCGATCGTTCTTTCTGCGATCTGGTTGGCGTGCTGCTTGTTCTGGTTGCCTTATCACCTGCACGGGACACTCGATTACACGGGAAGCGGGTTGCCGAATCTTTTTTCGGAAATCACGGGGCATATCAATCTTCCCCGTTACCTGTTGCATCGTTCGGCTTACGCGTTGACCGGTATTGGATTGTTAGCGTGGAGCGCGAGGGGGATGAAACGCCTGCCGAATCGCGGGGGAACCGGGAGGATTCACGCGCTAAGCGGGATCGCTCTTTTGTTAGCGGGTTTGACATGTGGCGTTTTGCTGGAGTATTCCTATTACCGGGATCGTTCGGTACGATCGGCCTACCGGTCGAGCTTCGAGCGGAACTGGGAGGAGGCGACCTGCCGGGTAAAGAGGCACGTTATCCGGTTGCACCAGTCGGGTCATGTTTTGAAGGCGGAGAGCGACCTGCTGGTTTATAACCGGGAAAAAGAGCCTTTACGTCAAATCGTGCTTTTCCTTAATCCTGGATTACGGGTGACGTCGGTTCAGTCGGGCGGCGGGGATTTGCCGTACCGGCGGTATCAACAATTCGTGTTGATCGACCGGGCCTTGGGGGCAGGAGATACCTTGTCCTTGCGATTGAAATACGAGGGTAGGGTAGACGATCGTTATTGCGACCTGCATTTGCCGGACAAGGTGTACGAGGACACGTTTCACGGGGATCGTTTTTTCCCGACGGGTCGTCGGGGGGCTTTCACCGGGAAGAATTTTCTCCTGTTAACCCCCGCGTGCACGTGGTACCCGGTGGCCATTCCCCCGGTGAATCCCTTTATGCCGTTAGCGACGGGCCGGGATTTCACCCTTTTCACGTTGATCGTGGAAAATCCCTCGCAACAAACGATTCTCTCGCAGGGCTTTCCCGAGCGGCTGAAAAACGGTATTCGTTTTACCTGCCGGAACCCGTTGAACGGTATCTCGTTGTACGGTGCCAACCCGAGGAACTATAGTTTGCCGGTGGATGAAACGTTCGGTTTCCAAGTCCATTCTTTCAGTCTCGTGAAAGGGTTGGCGCCTATTTTTTCGGGGGTTAGCCGGCAGGCTTTCGCCTCTTTGTGGAAGAATCCCCCTGTCATGTACTGGCATAATTATAGAAACTTCCGGACGATGAGCTGGTACGAGGCAGGCTCTCCTTACCTGCACGTGTCGGAGGTCCCCGTTTCGTTTCGTCTGGCCTCCCACGTGGGAAAAACGTCGGCGGGACTCGTGGAGCCGGGAATGACTTTTATTCGGGAACGGGGATTCGACCTGGATATGGCGGGGGTGATGACTGCCGGAAAAATCAGAAACGGGAACGAATTTTTTGCGGTGACCGACGCTTTACACGGTCGATTGTTTAACGGCACGGTTCGAGAGAGGAGTAGCCACCCGCTTTGGGATATGGGGCGGAAAGGAGCAGATTATGAAAATAGACCTGTCGATTGGAGTATAGGTTCCTTAGGAGGAGACCGGAAGATCTGGATACATTCTTTGGAAAATCCTTTTTTAGGGCATGTATTCGAGCAATTGCAAAACAGCGTGAATTCGTTTAACATGGACCAAAGTGTTTACGGGTTTATGTTCAGTCGGAATAAATCGAAATACGATTACCTGTGCGGTCATTCGTTACGGGATGTTTTATCCGATCAAAAATTGGACGATCGTTTTAAAAACAGTTTATTCTACACGAAGGTACAAGATTTATGGACCCGGTTAACGTTAAATATTCCTCAACGCCCGTTGAAAGATTGTTTGAATAGTTTGTACCGTTATCGTAAAGGGGAGATCGATTACGATTCGTTGGCAGATGTATGGACCGCCCGTTGGGGAGTGGATATAGATAGTATGGTTTCGGACTGGGTCACGACCCGGCACGAGCAATTTTTCCGAATGAAGAGGGGAATAATGTATTATAATCCGAAGACGAGGATGTTTAAGGCGGAAGGCAAAATCATGAACATGGGTAAAACAGGTGGTGTGGTTTCTATCGAGTACGGGAGTATGATATCCGTGGAACGTTACAGTTGTTATATACGTCCCGGTGAGGCTAAGGCTTTTACCTTTATCCTGCAAGATTCGCCGAAGGGGAGATCTCCTGTGGATAGAGTAACGATCAATAATATGAACACGGGCTTGTCTGCTAATCGGCCGAATATTTTCCTTTTTAAAGGGGTGACCGTAAGGAACGATTCGGTTTGGGAGCCCGGTAGAGAGTGGCGGCCCATTCCCGCGGAGGAGTTTTTGGCCGACCGGAACGAGGGGGAGTTTATCGTGGATGATCAGGATCCCGGTTTCGAGTTGGTAGACGGCAATCTTACCTGGCTTCAAAAGTGGTTTCAAAAGGCTCCCGAAGTCCGGGATTTTTATGAAGGAGAGACTTCTCGTTGGGTTCCGGTGGTCACGATAGAAGCGGAAGGGGATTCGATTCAAGGATGTCATTGTATTAGCGGAGGGCGAGGGAAATCGACGGCTACATGGCGAGTCAACCTGCCGGAAGCGAGACGTTACCGGGTGATGGGGAAAGTGTACAGACAATCTCTTGTCCCCGGGCCTGGCAGACCGGGAGGTGTAGTTTATTACTACACGGTTTTTCACGGGGATAAGCCGGAAAAGGTAGAGGTCAATCTTGATGCTTTTCTCCGGGGAAATCCTTCCGGCTGGGCCTCTCTCGGGGAGTACGATTTTCCGGCAGGGGAAGCGAAAGTGGAGCTTTCCGATAAGGAGGTTCAGAGAAGGAAGGATGTGGCTATTGTGGCGGATGCGGTAAAGTGGATAAAAATAGAATGATTAAAGATATAATGATTTTGTGATTGAATGATTCGGAGATTAGATGATTAGAGTGATTGACGATTGTAGATTTTACAATGAATGTGGGTGATTGTCGGATGTATGATTGAAAGACGGCAAGGAGTGGAGGAATAAAAAAACCGCTTCGGGAAGAAGCGGTTTTTTTTATATAAAGACAGTTGATTATACGTGTCCTTGAGCGCACATAGCTTCAGCAACTTTAATAAAGCCACCGATGTTGGCACCTTTAACGTAGTTGATCTTGTTACCTTCTTTACCGAATTTAACGCAAGTATCGTGGATGTCTTTCATGATCTGAGACAATTTAGCGTCTACTTCTTCAGCAGTCCAGCTATATCTCATAGAGTTCTGGCTCATTTCGAGACCGGAAACGGCAACACCACCGGCGTTAGCTGCTTTACCCGGAGCGAATGTGATATGCTCGTTCAAGTAGTTAACAGCTTCTGCAGTACAACCCATGTTAGAAGTTTCAACTACCATTTGGCAACCATTAGCTACCAATTGTTTAGCATCTTCTTCGTTCAATTCGTTTTGGATAGCGCAAGGGAATGCGATGTCGCATTTTACTTCCCACGGTTTACGTTTCGGGAAGAATTTAGCACCGAATTTTTCAGCATACGGAGCAACTACGTCGTTGTTGCTTGCACGAAGTTCCAACATGTAGTCTACACCTTCCTGGGTAAGACCTTTCTCGTCGTAGATATATCCGTCAGGACCAGAAATGGTAACCAATTTAGCTCCTAATTGAACTAATTTTTGAGCGGCACCCCAAGCAACGTTACCGAAACCGGAGATAGCAACCGTTTTACCGGCAATTTTCTCGCCTTTTTCTGCCAACATGTGTTGAGCGAAATATACGGTACCGTAACCGGTAGCTTCCGGACGTACTCTTGATCCACCGAATTCACGATTCTTTCCGGTTAAAACACCGACGAATTCGTTGCGAATTCTCTTGTATTGTCCGAACAAGAAACCGATTTCACGACCACCTACACCGATATCACCAGCGGGAACGTCGGTGTCAGCTCCGATGTGTTTGCAAAGTTCAGTCATGAAGCTTTGGCAGAAACGCATGATTTCGTTGTCAGATTTACCTTTCGGGTTGAAGTCCGAACCTCCTTTACCTCCACCCATAGGAAGAGTAGTCAAAGAGTTTTTGAAAGTTTGTTCGAATCCCAAGAATTTCAAACCGCCGAGGGTTACTGACGGGTGGAAACGCAAACCTCCTTTGTAGGGTCCAATAGCACTGTTGAATTGTACTCTGTAGCCACGGTTGATTTGTACTTCACCTTTGTCGTCAATCCAAGGTACTCTGAACATGATTACTCTTTCAGGTTCTACCATTTTCTCAAGGATCTTATTGGCTTTGTATTTGGGGTTTGCCTGATAGGTATCCCAAACAGTTTCGATCACTTCTTGTACTGCCTGATGAAATTCGGTTTCACCCACAGTTTTAGCCTTTAAGGCGTCCATGAATTCTTTAATTTCTGTTCTCATTTTGAATATTGTTTAAGCAAAACTTTAAAAAAACATCTTTGTATATTCGAATTTTATAAATTCGCATCAAAGGTATGTTTTTGTTTATGATTCCAAAAGTTTTTTCTATTATTTTTTATCAGGTGCAAACGTTATAATAATTAAATATTAATATGTCGTTCGTCCGAATACTATGAATCTGTAAGAAAATCATTTATAGGAGCATATAATTTTTTCCGGGTAATCGGGAGATAATTCCCTCTAACTCCAATTTCAGGAGCAGGGAGGAGAGGGTAGGGATCGGTATGCCGGTCGATACGTGAAGTTGGTCGATATCCTGCGGGCCTTCTCCTGCCAGGTGTCGTTTGATGGTCTTTTCCATGTCGGTTTCTCCTAAAAACGGAAGAGACGTTTGTCGGGATAACGAAGGTCGATTTTCCCAGTGAATGATTTTAAGAATATCATCGACGTGCTCGACGAGAGCCGCGATATTTTCTTTGATCAGCAAATTGCAACCGGAAGAGAGAAGATCTTCCGGTCTCCCGGGCAGGGCCATTACCTCTCGGTTGTAAGAGAGCGCTTGCCTGGCGGTAGCCATAGCTCCTCCTTTAATGGCGGATTCCGCAACCAGAACGGCTTCGCTCATCCCGGCAATAATTCGATTCCGTTGTAAAAAATTGATAGGTAATATGGGGGCACAGGTGGGAAATTCACTAATGAGTGCTCCTCCCTGAGAAATAATTCTGTCGGCGATCTCTTTGTGGCGGGAAGGATAGACCATGTGTAAACCGTGTCCCAAAACGGCCCGGGTAATGAGGTTATGCCGCAGACAGGCTTTATGTGCGGTTATATCGATTCCGTAAGCAAGTCCGCTAACAACGAGGGGGCGATATCCCATTCCGGCAATTTGTTCTATGATGAAATCCATCCGGTTTTTGCAGCGTTCGGATGCTTTACGGGTTCCCACGATAGCGATGGTTTTATCTCCGGATATTGTCAGTCGACCTTTGTAAAAAAGGACTAAAGGGGCGTCTTCGCAATGTTTTAACAGAGGGGGATATTCCATGTCTTCGATGAAACAACACGCTATCTCTTCTTTTTGCATGATATCTGATTCTTTTTTAGCCAGATCCAACCATTCTTTCTGTTTTATTTCAATGTTTTTCCAATGAAATTCTTCCATAAGTATTTGCAGGGCGTTTTTGCTTTCATGGAAAAATCCTTCTACGCCTCCGCATCTTTCGAACAGGGGGAAAGCGAGTTTATTGTTTAACTTCGAGGTCATTGTGATGGCTACTTGACATAACAATGAATTTGTCGCATCCATAATAAATTGAGTTTAGATACCAAAGATGTCGCGTACGGGTGAATTTGACATACTTAACAAAATTAAGTATTTAATAGAAGAAAATCAATAGTTTTCATGAGTATCGGTTTTAGGGGGTCTTTTTGAAACGAAGGCGGATCATTTCACGCAACTTTTGATGCAACTCCGGCCCGGTTATGGGTTTGGACATATAGTCGTTACAGCCCGCATCCAGAACTCGTTGTCGATCACTATCGAAAGCGAAAGCCGTCACGGCGACGATAGGAACGTTTTTATCTGTTTTCCTGATCTCTTTTGTAGCTTCAATTCCGTCCATGTGAGGCATTTTGATGTCCATGAGGATGAGATCGGGATGAATCTCTGCGGCCAGTTTAACGGCTTCTACTCCATCGACGGCGCGGAATAAACGGTAATCTTTTTTTAAAATGGCTGAAACAAGTAAAAAATTGCTATCCGTGTCTTCGGCTACTAATATGGTCGGTTGGGAAGGATTTGGAAAAAGATGTGCAGGTTCGATTGCTTTTGCTTCTGTGGTTTCAAAAGATAATTTAAGTTGTACATCGGGGTGGAACGGGTGTGTAAACCAGAAACAGGAACCTTTCCCTTCCTGTGATTCCACTCCGATTTCTCCTCCCATTTGTTCTGCGAGGCTTTTGCAAATGGAAAGGCCTAATCCTGTTCCCTGAGCGAAAGAGTTTAATTTGATAAAGCGTTCGAATACGTTGTTTATTTTGTCTTTGGGAATACCTGTTCCGGTATCTTTGACATAAAATTTAATCTCTTCCGGTCCGCTTTGGTAATAACCGAGGGTGATGCTGCCTTTAGACGTGAATTTCAGAGCATTATTGATGAAATTCGTGATGATTTGTGTCAGGCGATTTTTGTCGCTATTGATATGACACGCGGGTAAATGTTGCTCGAAAAGAATTTCGATATTGTTTTCTTCTGCTTTCAAGCTGAAAGAGCGGATGATTTCTTCACATAACTGGTTTACGTTGACATCGCTGTTTGTAATATCCAA
This sequence comes from Gabonibacter massiliensis, assembly GCA_001487125.1. Classification (GTDB taxonomy): domain Bacteria; phylum Bacteroidota; class Bacteroidia; order Bacteroidales; family Marinifilaceae; genus Gabonibacter; species Gabonibacter massiliensis. Next base: position 1,760,100 of record LN913013.1, on the reverse strand, counting down.
TGTTCCGGCTTCTATTTTTGACAAGTCCAAAATATCGGAGATCAATTGCAATAACAATTCGTTGTTTTCCTGTACAATATCGAAATAGGCAGCCCGTTCGTCCCGGTCGTCCGTTTCCGTCAAAAGATTTGAGAAGCCTACGATAGCGTTTAAAGGAGTTCGTATTTCATGACTCATATTAGCTAAAAAAGCGGATTTCAGCCGATCGCTTATTTCAGCCCTGTTTTTCGCTTCGATAAGTTTTTTCTCCGTTTCTTTTAGTTCGGTGATATCGTAATTCACACACAGCATTTCGAGTTTGCCGGGATCGTTGTTCATGGTATTGCGCATCACATTGATTCTTGTCCATTTCCAGCCCTCTTCCGTATGAACTCGTAAATCCCGGCTGAAATTATCGGTCTCGTGTGCTTTTACTTTTCGTATGGAGTCCAAAATATAAGCTTTGTCTTCTTCATGGACATGATTGTAAACGCCGATGATCTGTGGCAATGGAGTTGTTTCGTGTTCTCCTAAATTTCGATACCATTGGGCAACTCCGTATCCGTTTTTCGTGAATAAGTCGAATTTGCAATAGCCGATTTTACCGAATTTGCTGATGGCGGAAAAAGAACTTTCGAATTCCGCTATTTTACTGTAAGCGTTGCTGATTTCCGTATTATCGATGTTAATAAACAGATAATGTATAAGATTGCCTTGTTTATCGTATAAGGCACTTACCGTCGTGTATATCTCGATATTTCCTTTTTTTGTCGAGGAGTAATAATGTTCGATAGATTTGAAGGAATAGTTGAGCCGGAAAGAGACGGGTTCTTCTTTTCTAATTTTTTCTATGATTTCCGCTGGAATGTTGGGATTTTCAAAAATACTGACACCCAAAGCATCTTCTTTCCGTTTGAGACCGAATATTTCCAGATCTTTTATATTCATATCAACCAATTTTCCGGTTTTGTCATACAGTTCGATTCCTGCCGGCAGGTTATCGTATATGTTTCGGAGAATTTTTTCGCTTCGATCCAGAGCCTCGTGCGTGTTGTATGATTCCGTTATGTCGGAGATGAGGCAGATGACTTCATCTTCTACCGTCGAATAGATAATGGCGTGGCAATGTTTTTTGAGAGGTTCTATATAATAATTTACATCGGCGTGTTTCTTGGTATGTAGGATATCCTGGAGGTAGACGAGTTCTTCTTTCAGGTTTACTCTCAATTCGCTGGCTTTATGTCCGATGTATTTTTCGACGTTATAACCATTGATTTCTCCCGCGGCATAATTAGCGTCTACGAATAGATAATCTATCGGTTGGCGATTGGAATCGTACAAGAGTTTTAACCTCGTGTAACCCAATGGCATGTGTTTATAAAGGTTTTGCAAGTAAGTTCGATCGATTTGAGCTTCATGCTCCGATCTTTGCAATCCGATACATATATTGATAATGTTGGCGAGAGAGGTGAACCACTGACAATCTTCGTTACTCCATTCGTGATGTTCTTCCACGACGTCGATACCCACGTAACCCCATACTCCCTCATGAGAGATTAAGGGGGCGACAATGATGGATTTGATTTCCTGGAGGGCTAAAAATTCTTTTTCGATATAAGCCTCTTCCGGGAGCTCATTTAAATCGGAAAGTATGATATGTTTTTGTCGGGTAATTTGTCGCGTCCACCATGGAGATTCCTCCATGGGCATATCGTTGATTCGTGACTGTTCTTTATTCACGTTGGAGTCTGTGACTTCATAAGTACAAGTTTGTGTCTTTTTTTTCCAGTTATACTCAATGATGTAAGCCCTTCCGCCTTTGAATTGTTCCAGGATATTTTCAAGAATCTTGTTGATAACGGTATCGGCCGTATCGGATTGGAGAAAAGAGAGCAGCGTGTGTGAAATGGTATTTAACTGGTATAATAAATTGTTTATTCTTAAAAGGGATGCTTTTTCCGGTTGAGTTACTTCCGGATTAGGGATGATCTGGATAAATCCGGAAATGGAGGAGTTACCTTTTTCGTCCGTTTCTTTATGGATTATTTTGGAACGTAACCATATCTCTCCCGAAGGAGTCTGGATCGGAAAGGTTTGGTCGTAGAGGTATTGATTCTCGATGTTTTCAATTTCTTTCATGATACGGGCACGGTAATCTTCCCGTATCATCTCGGTAAAGGTTTTGAAGCGGATGATGTTACTATCTAATTTTAACATTTTTACCGCGATGTCGGAGAGAACGTATCCCTTTTTTTCGTGGTCTACTTTCCACCATCCTATTTTCAGGTCTGTCAGAATACGGTCTATCGTCTTTTTTTCTTCAAATAGTTGTAGATCCACAGTATTTAAATTTATCATTATGAATGATGTATGTTATTATCGAGTCGATATTTTCTCCTCTTCGTATTATTCAAGCAAAGGAAAAACGGGTCTATGCTTGTCCGTATGCCTTCACTTTGAATTATCAAATATGGAAAAAATATTTTTCATTTTGTCGATTTATTTTTTCACTTTTTATAAGATGATGAAAATAGATCTATATTGTTATATTTTTGCCGTATTATTTGTCATTGTTGAGTGGTAAAATGTTTCTTGGAAAGGTGCTGCTTGCTTTATTTAGTAAACATTAACAATCTTCGTTTTTGGCTTTAACCCGTCTTCATTTTAAAAAATCCTTAAGCTGTTTTTTATTTTGTCGTTTGGTTTAATCCCGGGGGGAGTGCTAACTTTCTCACAATCTTATACTTTTTTGCGAAAAAATAGATAGAATGTTTGGTGATGTGGTTTTTAGTTACTACATTTGCGGGCCAAATTGAATAAAAGTAACTAATTTAAAAGTACTTGTATGCCAACTATTCAACAGTTAGTAAGAAAAGGAAGAAAAAGAATTGAGGATAAGAGTAAAGCTCCGGCTTTAGATTCTTGTCCGCAAAAACGCGGGGTATGTGTACGTGTTTACACGACGACTCCGAAAAAACCGAACTCTGCAATGAGAAAGGTAGCCAGGGTTAGATTAACTAACGGAAAAGAAGTGAATGCTTATATTCCGGGAGAAGGACACAATCTGCAAGAGCACTCTATCGTGTTAATCCGCGGTGGTCGTGTGAAAGACCTTCCGGGTGTACGTTATCACCTTGTTCGTGGAACCTTGGATGCTGCCGGTGTAAACGGTCGTTTGCAAAGTCGTTCCAAGTACGGAGCTAAAAAACCGAAAGCAGGTAAAACTCCGGAAAAAGGTAAAAAGTAGTTATTAACAGGAATTGTTTATGGGTTGTTCCCGAGAGTTGAGTAAATGGTCGGGAGACCGTTGAAGACCAAAACGGGCAGCTGACGAACGAATTCGTAAACGTAGGAAGAAATGAGAAAATCAAAACCAAAAAAGAGAATCCTGTTACCGGACCCGAAGTTTAATGATGTATTAGTAACGCGGTTCGTTAATGATTTAATGGTGGATGGTAAGAAAAGCATCGCCTTAAGTATTTTTTATGATGCTATCGATATCGTAGAGGAGAAGATGGCGAAAAAAGAAGAGAAACCGGCTTTGGATATTTGGAAGCAGGCTTTGGAGAACATCACTCCTCAGGTAGAGGTGAAAAGTCGCCGGGTGGGAGGTGCTACTTTCCAGGTGCCGATGGAAATTAATCCAATAAGAAAAAGATCAATCTCTGTAAAAAACATGATCTTATTCGCTCGTAAGAGAAGCGGTAAGGGAATGGCTGAGAAGTTGGCTGCCGAAATCATGGCTGCTTACAAGGAAGAAGGTGCGGCCTTCAAGAAGAAGGAGGATATTCATCGTATGGCAGAGGCCAATCGTGCTTTTGCTCATTTCAGATTTTAAGGAGGGGATAAAGTAAGAAAATGGCAAAAAGAGATTTACATTTTACGAGAAATATCGGTATCATGGCTCATATTGATGCCGGTAAGACAACAACGACAGAACGAATCCTGTATTTCACGGGGGTATCTCACAAGATAGGGGAGACTCACGATGGTACGGCTACCATGGACTGGATGGTTCAGGAGCAAGAGAGAGGTATTACCATCACTTCTGCCGCGACCACTTGTTTTTGGAAATATCAGGATAAAGAATATAAAATCAATATTATCGACACTCCGGGACACGTTGACTTTACCGTGGAGGTAGAGCGTTCCTTGCGTGTATTGGATGGAGCTGTGGCTCTATTCTGTGCCGTGGGTGGAGTAGAGGCTCAATCGGAAACCGTTTGGCGTCAGGCAAACAAGTACGGAGTTCCAAGAATCGCTTTCGTGAATAAAATGGACCGTTCAGGTGCTGACTTCTTTAAGGCAGTACGCGAGATCCGTGAAAAGTTGAAAGCTAATCCGATTCCGCTTCAACTTCCGATCGGTGCTGAAGAAAACTTCCAGGGTGTGATCGATTTGATTGAAATGAAGGCTTACGTGTGGGAGAATGGAGAGATGACGGCAACGGTAAAAGAGATTCCTGCCAATATGTTGGCTGAAGCTCAAGAGTGGAGAGAGAAGTTGGTAGAGGCTGCTGCTGTTCAGGACGAAGCATTGATGGAACGTTTCTTTGAAGATCCGGATTCGATTACCGTGGAGGAATTAAAGGCTGTGGTTCGTAAAGCCGTGATAGCGATGGATTTCTGTCCGGTAATGTGCGGTTCTTCTTTTAAAAATAAAGGAGTTCAGAACCTGTTGGATGCGGTAATTGCTTATTTGCCTCATCCGTTGGATATTCCGGCTGCTGCAGGTACGGATCCGAAAACGGGGGAGGAGAAAATTTTCGAGATCGATCCCGAGGCTCCGCTTTCTGCGTTGGCATTTAAGATCGCCACGGATCCTTTCGTGGGACGTTTGTGCTATACGCGTATTTATTCCGGTAAGATCGAAGCGGGTTCGTATGTATATAATCCGCGTACAGATAAAAAAGAGCGTATTTCGCGTTTATTCCAGATGCATTCAAACAAACAACAGCCGAGAGATGTTCTTGAGGCCGGTGATATTTGCGCTTGCGTCGGGTTTAAGGATATTCGTACGGGGGATACCTTATGTACCGAGGAGAATCAGATCGTACTGGAGAGTATGACCTTCCCGGAACCGGTGATCGGTATCGCCGTGGAACCGCTTACGCAAAAAGATACGGATAAGTTGGGAATGGCTTTGGCCAAGTTGGCTGAAGAGGATCCGACTTTCCGCGTAAAAACGGATGAAGATTCGGGTCAGACCGTTATCAGCGGAATGGGAGAGCTCCACTTGGATATTATTTTGGACCGTCTGAGACGCGAGTTCAAGGTAGAGTGTAATCAGGGTGCTCCTCAGGTTGCTTACAAGGAAGCTATTACCGGTGTATTCGAACATCGTCATGTATTCAAAAAACAGACGGGTGGTCGCGGTAAATTTGCCGATATCATCTTCCGGATGGAGCCGGCTGAAGAAGGTAAAGAAGGTTTGACTTTCGTGAACGAGGTAAAAGGCGGTAATATTCCGAAGGAGTTTATCCCCTCCGTGGAGAAAGGATTCAAAGAGGCTATGGAGAGTGGTGTGCTGGCGGGTTATCCGTTGGAAAGCTTAAAGATCACGTTGATCGACGGATCTTTCCACCCGGTAGACTCCGATGCATTATCTTTTGAAATGGCTGCCAAAATAGGTTATAAAGAGGCCGCACAAAAGGCTAAACCGGTATTATTGGAACCCGTGATGAAATTGGAAGTAGTTACTCCCGAGGAGTATATGGGTGACATTATCGGAGACTTGAATCGCCGTCGCGGTCAGGTGGAAGGAATGGAATCCAGAGCCGGAGCCCGCGTGATCGAGGCGAAGGTACCTTTGTCCGAGCAGTTCGGTTATGTAACCGTATTGAGAACGTTATCATCCGGTCGTGCCAGTTCTTCTATGGAATTCTCTCATTATGCCGAGGTTCCGAAGGGAATAGCCAAGGAGGTTGTTGAAAAGAATAGCGGAAGAGTAGACTTAGTATAGAATTTTAGATTACCGATTTACGATGTAGATTGTTTTCAATCGAAATCGTAAATCTTAAATCATGAATCATAATTAAATAACATGAGCCAAAAAATCAGAATCAAATTGAAATCTTACGATCACAACTTGGTAGACAAGTCTGCAGAGAAGATTGTTAAGACGGTAAAAGCTACTGGAGCTGTTGTGAGTGGTCCTATTCCACTTCCGACTCACCGGGGAATCTTTACTGTTAACCGCTCTACTTTCGTGAATAAGAAGAGCCGCGAACAATTTTTGGTGTGCACGTTTAAGAGATTGATTGATATTTACAGCTCAACGGCTGGAACAATCGATGCCTTAATGAAGCTTGAGTTACCGAGTGGTGTTGAAGTAGAGATTAAAGTATGATAACGGCGAAAACCTATGTCGTTATTAGAGAATTAGAACCTAATTTTAAAAAAGAAAAAAAGAGATGCCAGGTTTAATTGGAAAAAAAGTCGGAATGACATCCGTATTCAGTGCCGAGGGGAAAAGTATCCCATGCACTGTGATTGAGGCCGGTCCATGTGTTGTAACCCAAATCAAAACAATGGAGACAGACGGTTACGAAGCACTTCAGTTGGGGTTTGACGATGCAAAGGAGAAAAACACGACGAAGCCGCTAAGTGGACATTTTAAGAAGGCAGGCACTACTCCTAAAAGAAAACTTGTAGAGTTTTCCGGGTATGATGTCGAGTACAAGTTAGGAGACGTAATTGACGTAAACCTGTTCGAAGGAGCAGATTTCGTTGATGTAATCGGGACCAGTAAAGGAAAAGGTTTCCAGGGCGTTGTGAAACGTCACGGTTTCGGTGGAGTTGGTCAGGCAACTCACGGTCAGCACAACCGGGCGAGAAAGCCGGGTTCTATCGGAGCTTGTTCTACTCCCGCACGCGTGTTCAAAGGCATGCGTATGGGCGGTCAAATGGGCGGTGATAGAGTGACGGTTCAGAACTTGAAGGTGTTGAAAGTGATACCTGAGAATAATTTGTTATTGGTGAAGGGGTCTATTCCCGGAGCTAAAGGTTCATACGTAATTATCGAGAAGTAATGGAGTTAAGTGTATTAAACATTGCCGGACAAGAGACAGGCAGGAAGATAGAGTTAAATGACGCTATCTTTGGAATTCAGCCTAATGAACACGCTATCTATCTTGATGTAAAGCAGTATTTGGCTAATAATCGTCAGGGAACTCATAAATCTAAACAGAGAAATGAGATTTCAGGTAGTACCCGTAAGCTGAAAAAGCAAAAAGGTACCGGTGGCGCCAGAGCTGGTGGTATTAAGAACCCGTTGTTCAGAGGTGGTGGTAGAGTATTTGGTCCCGTTCCCAGAGATTACAGCTTTAAGCTGAATAAGAAACTGAAGAGATTGGCTCGTAGATCCGCTTTATCAGTAAAAGCAGGGGCGAATGCTGTGACTGTCGTTGAAGATTTTAACTTTGAAGCTCCGAAGACCAAGCAGATGATTCAATTGATGAATAATTTGAAGGTAAACGATCGGAACTTGTTGTTGATTTTGAATGAGAGTAACGAGAATATTATTTTGTCGGCTCGTAACTTGCAGAACGTAAGTGTAATGAGAGCTTGTGATTTGGCTACTTACGACATCATGAGAGCTAAAAATCTCGTGTTCGTTGAGAGTTCTGTACAGGGCCTAAATGAAGTGTTCAATCTTAACGAAGAGTAAAAGATGGAAATAATAAAGAAGCCCATATTGTCAGAAAAGATGACTGCTTTGACTGACAAACAGAACAGAGTCGCTTTCGTTGTTGACAAGGCAGCGAACAAGTTTGAGATAAAAAAGGCAATTGAAAAAATGTACGGGGTTACCGTGAAAGAGGTAAACACCATGATTTATCAGGGAGATGTAAAATCTCGCTATACAAAAGCAGGTGTTATTTCCGGTAGGACCGCTTCATTTAAGAAAGCAATTGTGACTTTAGCAGAAGGTGATAGTATTGATTTTTTTAGCAATATTTAATTGAGATGGCTGTAAGAAAATTTAATCCTGTGACTCCTGGTCAAAGACATAAGGTAGGAATTACCTTTGATCAGGTGACTACAGATAGACCTGAGAAATCATTGTTAAGACCGATGAAAAAGACCGGTGGACGTAATAACTCCGGTAAGATGACAATGAGATATATAGGTGGAGGTCATAAACAAAGATACAGAGAGATAGATTTTAAGCGTGACAAGGATAATATTCCGGCGCGTGTAGCTACGATCGAGTATGATCCGAATCGTACCGCTCATATCGCTTTGTTAGTATATGCCGATGGAGAAAAACGTTATATTATAGCTCCCGCGGGCTTGCAAGTAGATCAGACCGTGATGAGCGGTGCTGGCGTGGCGCCCGAGGTAGGAAATTCGTTGTTCTTGTCTGAGATCCCACTTGGTACAATTATTCATAACATCGAGTTAAGACCGCAACAGGGAGCCGTGATGGCCCGTAGTGCCGGTTCTTACGCTCAATTGGTTGCAAGGGAAGGAAAATATGCTTCAATTAAGTTACCTTCCGGCGAGGTTCGTATGATTTTGTTAACCTGTCGCGCTACTGTGGGTACGGTATCCAATTCCGACCACGCGTTGGAGCGTTCAGGTAAAGCCGGTCGTACCCGTTGGTTAGGTCGCAGACCACGTGTAAGGGGTGTTGTAATGAACCCGGTTGATCACCCGATGGGTGGTGGTGAAGGCCGTGCTTCAGGAGGACATCCTCGTTCAAGAAAAGGCTTGTTGGCTAAGGGATACAAGACCAGAGCGCCGAAGAAGCTTTCTAATAAGTATATTGTAGAAAGAAGAAAGAAATAACTGATTAATTATTGATGTTATGAGTCGTTCGTTAAAAAAAGGCCCTTTTATAGATTTCAAATTAGAGAGAAAAATTTTGGTAATGAATGAGACCAATAAGAAGTCAGTTATTAAGACTTGGGCTCGTTATTCCATGATCTCTCCGGACTTTGTAGGGCATACTATCGCTGTACATAACGGTAATAAATTTATTCCGGTATACGTGACTGAGAATATGGTAGGTCATAAGCTGGGTGAGTTTGCGCCGACACGTACATTTAGAGGCCATGCTGACAAGAAGAAAAAATAAAGCGTGGTTAAGTTGAACTAATGAAGATGTATTAAAATGGGTGCAAGAAAAAGATTAAGAGCAAATCAGAATAAAGAAGCCAGAAAAGAGAAGGCTTTTGCTATTCTTCGCGACTGTCCTACATCTCCTCAGAAAATGAGATTGGTAGCGGATTTAGTGCGTGGGGTAGAGGTACAGAAAGCTTTGGATATGCTTAAGTTTTGTCCGAAAGAAGCTGCTCGTAAAGTGGAGAAGCTCCTGCTTTCAGCAATTGCGAACTGGGAACAGAAAAACGAGGGAAAACGCGTGGACGATGCTTCCCTGTTTGTACAAGAGATTTTCGTTGACGGTGCTGGTATGTTGAAAAGATTAAGACCGGCTCCTCAAGGAAGAGCACATCGGATTCGTAAACGTTCAAATCACGTGACGATCGTGCTGGGAAGCAAGACAGCTGTTGAAAACATTACTAAAGAATAGTTAGCATGGGACAGAAAGTTAATCCAATAAGCAATAGATTAGGAATCATCAGAGGATGGGATTCTAACTGGTTCGGCGGTAAAAACTATGGTGATAAATTGGTGGAAGATTACAAAATCAGAAAGTATTTGAACGCCCGTCTCGCCAAAGCTGGAATCGCCAAGATTGTTATCGAGAGAACTCTGAAGCTGATCACGATTACCATTAACACCGCGCGTCCGGGTATCATCATCGGTAAAGGCGGTCAAGAAGTGGACAAATTGAAAGAGGAGCTGAAGAAGATCACGGATAAAGAAGTTCAAATTAATATCTTCGAGATCAAACGTCCTGAATTGGATGCGGTGATCGTGGGTAATAACATAGCTCGTCAGCTGGAAGGTCGTGTCGCTTACCGCAGAGCCATCAAGATGGCTATCGCTTCAACCATGAGAATGGGAGCGGAGGGTATCAAGATCCTGATTTCAGGTCGTTTGAACGGTGCGGAAATGGCAAGAGCTGAGATCTACAAGGAAGGTAGAATTCCATTACACACTTTCCGGGCAGACATTGATTACGCCCAGGCCGAAGCATTGACTACATATGGCCAATTGGGTATCAAGGTTTGGATCTGTAAAGGAGAAGTTTACGGCAAGCGCGAGCTTGTTCCGAACTCGTTGATTAGTGCCCCGAAAGATGGCGGTCGTCCGAACGCTGGAGCCGGCAAAAAGGGTGGATTCAAGAAAAGAAAAAAGTAGTCTTTTAACTTATAAATAGATTAGAGCTATGTTACAGCCAAAAAGGACTAAATACAGAAGATCGCAGAAAGGTAGAATGAAGGGGAATGCCCAGAGGGGACATGAACTGGCATTCGGATCTTTCGGAATTAAGGCGTTGGAAAGTACGTGGATCGAACAACGTCAGATTGAAGCAGCCCGTGTTGCAGTGACACGTTACATGCAGAGACAAGGTCAAATATGGATACGTATATTTCCAGATAAACCTATTACTAAAAAACCCGCTGAGGTTCGTATGGGTAAAGGTAAGGGATCTCCAGAAGGATTCGTTGCTCCTGTTACTCCAGGTCGTATTCTCTTTGAAGCAGACGGAGTACCGTATGCGATAGCTAAGGAGGCTTTGCGTTTAGCAGCCCAGAAGCTACCCATCGCTACTAAGTTCGTGGTTAGACGTGATTATACGGAATAGTCGAGAGGCTATTTTAAGTTTCAAAACAAAAAATTGTTAGTGAGATGAAAAATTCAGAAATTAGAGAGTTAACCACCGAAGACCTGAAAGAGAGAATTTTGGCAGAGAGAACCAATCTGACTAAAATGACGATGAACCATGTTGTTTCTCCTTTGGAAAATCCGATGCAAATTCGGGCAGTCAGAAGAGATATCGCAAGAATGTTAACGGAATTGCGTAAGCGAGAATTAACGGTAAAGTAATAAAGTATGGAAAGAAATCTTAGAAAAGAGCGTGTCGGTCTTGTCGTAAGTAACAAGATGGAGAAATCTATCACTGTTGCCGTTCGCTTCAAAGAGAAACACCCGATTTACGGGAAGTTTGTCAGCAAGACCAAGAAATTCACTGCTCACGATGAAAAGAATGAATGTAACATCGGCGATACAGTGAGAATTATGGAAACTCGTCCCTTGAGTAAAACCAAGAGATGGAGATTAGTTGAAATCATTGAAAGAGCTAAGTAATCATGATACAACAGGAAAGTAGATTGACCGTAGCAGACAACAGCGGTGCCAAAGAAGTGCTTTGTATTCGCGTACTTGGAGGAACCAAGAAAAGATACGCACGCGTAGGCGATAAAATCGTTGTTGCCGTGAAGAACGCACTCCCGAACGGTGAAGTAAAAAAAGGTTCAGTTAGTAAGGCAGTAGTAGTTCGTGTAAGCAAGGAATACAGACGTCCGGACGGATCTTATATCCGCTTTGATGACAACGCTTGCGTGTTGTTGAATAACGCGGGTGAAATGAGAGGAACCCGTATTTTCGGACCTGTAGCCAGAGAAGTTCGTGAAGGTTATACGAAAATTGTTTCGTTGGCCCCGGAAGTACTTTAATTATTTACGATTTATGATTTTAGATTTACGATTGGTAGTTAGTTGCTTTATCTGAAATCTAAAATCTGAAATCTAAAATTTTATAGGTGATGAATAGAAAATTTCATATAAAAAAAGGTGATTTAGTTCAGGTAAATGCCGGCGAAGATAAAGGAAAGCAGGGCAAGGTACTTGAAGTGGATCCGGGGAAAGAGAGAGCCATTGTTGAGGGAATCAATATGATCAGCAAGCATACGAAACCCAATGCCGCTCATCCACAAGGTGGAATCGTGAAAAAAGAAGCTCCGATCCATATTTCAAACTTGAACGTGGTTGATCCTACTACCGGAAAGCCGACGCGTGTCGGAAGAAAACGGGTAGAGGTGGAGATTGTAAAGGACGGAAAGAAAGTAACGAAGATGAGATCTGTTCGTTACGCGAAGAAATCCGGAACCGAATTGAAATAATTGTAAGGATTGCCGGGAGGCGATGTCCAGATTTGAAATTTTAATTTTTGGTTTACGATAAACGGAATGTTTGATCGTAAATCAAAAATTATAAATTAACTATGGATTTCTGATTTTAAATTATATCTTTGCAACCTTGAAATTTTGCGGAATTTCGACTTGTGGAGTGTTAATGATAAAACGACGAATCGAAAATCATAAATATTTAGATGAATTACGTACCAAATTACAAAAAGAAGTATAACGAAGAAATTGTACCGGCTTTGATGAAAGAGTTCGGATACAAGTCAGTTATGCAAGCACCCAGATTGGAGAAGATAGTAATCAATCAGGGCGTAGGAGCATCCATTCAGGATAAGAAAATTCTTGAGTTTTCCGTGAACGAGTTAACGGCGATAACCGGTCAGAAACCGGTTACTTGTAAGTCAACCAAGGATGTTTCTAATTTTAAATTGCGTAAAGGCATGCCGATCGGCGTGAGAGTGACTTTACGTAAAGAACGTATGTATGAATTTTTGGAAAGACTTATTGTTTCCGCCCTTCCGCGTATTCGCGATTTCAAAGGAATCAACAATAAGCTGGACGGAAGAGGAAACTATACTTTAGGAATAGAAGAGCAAATCATATTTCCGGAAATCGTGCTGGACAATGTCCACAAGATCATGGGTATGAATATCACGTTTGTAACTTCGGCTAATACCGACGAAGAAGGTTTTGCACTTCTAAGAGAGTTTGGATTACCATTTAAAAAGAATTAAAAGAAAAGCGAAATGGCAAAAGAATCAATGAAGGCCCGTGAGGTAAAGCGTGCAAAATTGGTAGAAAAGTACGCCGCAAAGCGAGCCAAATTAAAAGAGGAAGGAGACTACGTTGGATTGAGCCTTCTACCTAAGAACTCCAGTCGCGTTCGTTTGCATAACAGATGCAAGTTGACGGGAAGACCGAGAGGGTACATGAGACAATTTGGTATAAGCCGGATTCAGTTCCGGGAGATGGCTTCTGCCGGACTTATACCTGGAGTTAAGAAGGCTAGTTGGTAAATTTTAAAATTTAGAAGAGATGACAGATCCAATAGCAGATTTCCTTACGCGCATTAGAAATGCAGTAAGAGCAGGTCATAAGGTAGTAGATATCCCCGGATCTAAAATGAAACGGGAGATGACCAAGATTTTGAAAGAGAAAGGATATATCCTGAACTACAAGTTTGAGCAGGATGGCGTAAGAAGCAATATCAAGATTGCTTTAAAGTATCATCCGGAAACGAAGATGCCCGCCATTAAAGCATTGACACGTGTTTCAAAACCGGGTCTTAGACGTTATACCAACGTGGAGGAAATGCCTCAGGTATTGAACGGATTGGGAATCGCGATTTTATCTACTTCATTAGGAATAATGACGGATAAAGAGGCTCGCCAAAAAAATGTAGGCGGGGAAGTATTGTGTTATGTTTATTAATAGAAAGGGCTTAAGATGTCACGAATAGGAAAATTACCAATAGATATACCACAAGGGGTTACCGTAACGGTAAACCCGGACAACACGGTGATTGTTAAAGGTCCGAAAGGAGAGCTGTCTCAAAATGTAGGAACCGATATTACCGTAAACGTGGGAGAGAATCAGGTGACTTTGGAACGTCACACCGAAGATAAAAGTCATAAGGCTCAGCATGGTCTTTACCGTGCTTTGGTACATAATATGGTTGTTGGTGTTTCAGAAGGGTACACGATTAAACAAGAGTTGGTCGGAGTCGGTTACCGTGCGAACGCCGAAGGTCAGGTACTTGAACTTGGATTAGGTTATTCACATGGAATATTCTTGGTGTTACCGAAAGAAGTTAAGGTGAGTGTACTTGCTGAAAAGCGGTCTAATCCGATTATTACATTGGAGAGTTGTGATAAGCAACTTATCGGTCAGGTTGCGGCGAAAATTCGTTCATTCCGTAAACCGGAGCCTTACAAGGGTAAAGGTATTAAATTTGTGGGTGAAGTTCTTCGTCGTAAGGCTGGTAAGTCGGCTAAAGTTTAATCACCTGTAAAAAAGTAATGTTATGGCTTTAACGAAGGTAGAAAGAAGAATAAGAATAAAAAGAAGAATACGTAAAGTAGTCTTCGGAACAGCAGAGAGACCCCGGATGACGGTTTTCCGTTCCAACGCGCAGATCTCTGTTCAGTTGATTGATGATAATGTCGCCAAGACATTAGTATCGGCCTCCTCTCTTTGTAAGGAGATTGCAGAGAAGAAAATCACCAAAATCGAACAGGCTCAACTTTTGGGTGCCATGATTGCCGAAAAAGCGAAAGCAGCCGGAATCGAGAACGTGGTGTTTGATAGAAACGGATATTTATATCACGGAAGAGTAAAGGCATTAGCAGATGCAGCTCGTAACGGTGGTCTTAACTTTTAATCGTAAGCAAGAATGGAACAGAAGATAAATAATACGTCTGACTTGGAATTGAAAGACAGATTAGTTGCTATCAACCGTGTAACCAAGGTTACCAAAGGAGGTAGAACCTTTAGTTTCTCTGCTATTGTTGTAGTGGGCAATGAGAATGGTGTAGTTGGTTATGGATTAGGTAAGGCCAATGAAGTAACGACGGCTATCTCTAAAGGAATAGAGGCTGCTAAAAAGAATTTGGTAAAGGTTCCCGTGTATAAAGGAACGATTCCTCACGCTCAAGAGGCTAAATTCGGCGGTGCCGAGGTGTTTATGCGTCCTGCTTCTTCCGGTACCGGTCTTGTGGCGGGAGGTGCTATGCGTGCCGTGCTGGAGAGTGCCGGGGTAAAAGATGTGTTGGCTAAATGTAAAGGTTCTTCCAACCCGCATAACTTGGTCAAGGCTACTTTTGCCGCGTTGAAAGAGTTAAGAGACGCCCGAATGGTAGCTCAACAAAGAGGAGTCAATCTCGATAAAGTGTTTAACGGTTAATTTGAATGACGATGGCAAGGATTAAAATTACATTGGTAAAAAGTAAAATCGGCAGCGATAAACGTCAAGTTAGAACGTTAGATTCTCTGGGATTGGGGAAGATGAACAGTAGCGTGGAACACGAGGCTACTCCTCAGATCTTGGGTATGGTTGCGAAAGTAAAACATCTTCTCCGCGTGGAAGAGGTAAAGTGATTGTCAAACTATTTTAATGATAATAAAATGGATTTAAGTAACTTAAAACCGGCAGTCGGATCAACTCACAATACAAAGAGAATTGGTCGCGGACAAGGTTCGGGAAAAGGAGGTACTTCTACAAGAGGACATAAAGGTGCTAAATCAAGATCCGGTTATAAAAACAAGATCGGTTTTGAGGGAGGACAGATGCCTTTGCAGAGACGTGTGCCTAAGTTTGGCTTTAAAAATATAAACAGAGTAGAATATAAAGCTATCAATGTTGGTATGCTTCAGGCTTTGGCAGAAAGAGATAATCTTACTGTGATCGATAGGGAATACTTGATCAAAGCTAATTTAATGTCTAAGAACGAACTTCTTAAGGTGTTAGGTGATGGAGTATTGACTGCCAAATTGGAAGTAAAAGCTGACAAGTTCTCGGAGAAAGCAAAAGCTGCTATCGAGGCTGCCGGCGGTACGGTAGTTGAATTGTAAGATTAAAAATTTGGGAGTTTAAAGTTGTTTTTAGAATAGATTTACTATTTTTGAAGCAACTTTAACAAAATCCCAGATTTAATGCCTTAAAAGGAAGAACTTATGAAGTTATTTGATACATTAAAGAACATTTGGAAAATCGAGGAACTCAAGACTAGAATTTTGACTACGCTTGGGCTCATTCTCGTTTATAGATTAGGAACTGAGGTGGTACTGCCGGGTATCGACCCTCACATGTTGAATGCGTTGAAGGCACAGACACAAAGTGGTGTTCTGGGATTATTGGATATGTTCTCTGGAGGAGCGTTCTCTAATGCATCGGTTTTTGCATTGGGAATTATGCCGTATATCTCAGCGTCAATCGTCGTGCAATTATTGGGAATCGCTGTTCCTTATTTTCAACGTTTGCAAAAGGAAGGTGAGAGCGGTCGGCGTAAAATAAACCAGATTACCCGGTATTTGACCTTAGTTATCCTTGTTTTGCAAGGTTCAGCGTATCTTACCAACTTATATGCTCAAGTGCCTGCCGAGGCTTTTGTGTTAACAGGTGCTTTCTTTAAGATTTCGTCCATAGTTATTATGGCCGCGGGATCTATGTTCGTTCTATGGTTAGGTGAAAGAATAACGGATAAAGGTATTGGCAATGGTGTCTCTATCATTATCATGATCGGTATTATCGCTCGTTTGCCCTTCGCTTTTTTTGCGGAGTTAACCTCTCGGGTGACGCAGCAAGGTGGCGGTTTAGTCGCTTTGTTAATCGAGTTGATACTTCTTTTCTTGGTATTCTGCGGGACGATTATGTTAGTACAAGGTACGCGTAAAGTGCCTGTACAGTATGCTAAACGTATCGTGGGTAATAAGCAATACGGTGGTGTACGTCAATATATCCCGTTGAAGATCAATGCTGCCGGAGTTATGCCTATCATTTTTGCTCAGGCAATTATGCTTTTGCCTATCTCTTTGATCAACTATGCTAATTCAGAGTCTTTATCCGGTTTTGCTTCGGCCATGTCCAATTTTACCGGTTTCTGGTATAATGGAGTATTCTTCGTGATGATCGTAGCGTTTACTTATTTTTACACGGCTATCACGGTGAATCCGATGCAGATGTCTGAAGATATGAAAAAGAACGGCGGTTTTATTCCTGGTGTGAAACCGGGAAGGAAAACAATGGAGTTCCTTGATACGATTATGTCGAGAATCACTCTTCCCGGTTCTATATTCCTTGGGATTGTAGCTATTTTGCCTGCATTTGCTCAAATTTCCGGAGTAAATCATCAATTTGCGCAGTTCTATGGCGGTACATCCTTGCTGATTTTGGTCGGTGTCGTATTGGATACGTTACAGCAGATCGAATCTCATTTGTTGATGCGTCATTATGACGGGTTGATGAAATCGGGACGTATTAAAGGTAAGAATCCGGGCGGTCCTGCTGCTTATTAATTGAAAGTAAAGGAATAGGAAATTGAAAATGAAGAAGATTGTATATTAATTTTCCATTTTCAATTTTCCGTTTTCAATTAAAAAGTATTACTTTTGCGGCATGATTTTTTTTAAGACACAGGAGGAAATCGAGCTATTACGGGAAAGTAACCGTTTGGTTGGAAGGGCTTTAGGAGAGGTATCTAAATATATACGTCCTGGAATTTCAACGTTGGAATTGGATAAGATCGCGGAAGATTGCATCCGTTCAAATGGTGGGGTTCCCGGTTTTCTTGGATATGGAGGGTTTCCTAATACGCTTTGTATATCGATAAATGATGAAGTTGTCCACGGAATTCCATCTTCTCGATGTCTAAAAGAGGGTGATATCGTTTCCGTCGATTGTGGGGTCGTAAAGAATGGCTTTTATGGTGATAGTGCTTATTCTTTTGCCGTGGGAAAAGTCAGTGAAGAGGTCGATAAACTTTTGAGGGTGACTCAGGAGTGTTTGTACAAGGGAATAGAGCAGGCAATATCTGGAATGCGTATAGGCGATATCGGGTATGCCGTACAATCTCACGCGGAAGCGAACGGTTTTACTGTCGTGAGAGAGTTAGTCGGACACGGGGTTGGCCGAAATTTGCATGAAGAGCCCCAAGTGCCAAATTTTGGAAGAAGGGGACAGGGGTGCAAGTTAACGACGGGAATGGTTATAGCCATTGAACCGATGATAAATATGGGGAAACGTTATGTTTATCAGCTGTCCGATGGTTGGACGATTCGAACCAGAGATCATATGCCCTCAGCACATTTTGAACATACCGTTGCGGTGGGTAAAGGAAGTGCTGATATTTTGTCGACGTTTGAGTATATATAGAAATTGTAAATTGTAAATTTTGGATTGTAAATTAGAAGATAAAAGGTTTAATTTAAGATCTAAAATCTAACATCTAAAATTAAATTATGGCGAAACAGCCTTCAATAGAGCAGGATGGAGTAATAACGGAAGCATTGTCAAATGCTATGTTTCGTGTTGAACTGGAAAACGGGCATATTATAACGGCCCATATCTCCGGGAAGATGCGGATGCACTATATAAAAATACTTCCGGGAGATAGGGTACGGGTGGACATGTCTCCGTATGATCTCACGAAAGGTAGGATAACATTCAGATATAAAAATTAAATTGTTGAACCATGAAGGTAAGAGCATCTGTAAAAAAGCGTAGTGCTGATTGCAAGATTGTCAGGAGAAAAGGCGTTTTGTACGTCATTTGCAAAAAGAACCCGAAGTTTAAACAACGTCAGGGTTGATTATTAATTTAAGTAAAAAGAGTAAAGAAATTTATGGCAAGAATCGTTGGTGTAGATTTACCCTCGAACAAAAGAGGAGAAATAGCTCTAACCTATATCTTCGGAATAGGTAGAAGTAGTGCCCGGACCATACTTGAAAAGGCGGGCATCGATTTTGACACTAAGGTGAAGGATTGGAATGACGATCAATTAGCTGCTGTACGTAAAGTCATCAATGGTGAGTACAAGGTAGAAGGAGAATTGAGAACTTCAGTCCAGATGAACATTAAACGACTGATGGATATCGGTTGTTATCGCGGAATCAGGCATCGTATCGGTCTTCCGGTCAGAGGACAAAGTACGAAGAATAATGCCCGTACGAGAAAGGGTAAGAAGAAAACTGTTGCGAATAAGAAAAAAGCAACTAAATAATTGAATTGAGATTGAATTATGGCAAAGAAGTCTACATCAAACAAGAAACGGCTAGTTAAAGTAGAAGCCGTGGGACAAGCGCACGTTCATTCGTCTTTTAATAACATCATTATTTCTTTGACCAATTCCAACGGTCAGGTGATCTCTTGGTCATCCGCGGGTAAGATGGGTTTTAGAGGATCGAAGAAAAACACTCCATACGCGGCTCAAACAGCAGCTACCGATTGTGGGAAGGTTGCTTTTGATTTGGGTATGAGAAAAGTGAAAGTTTACGTAAAGGGACCAGGTAATGGTCGTGAATCGGCTATTCGCGCTATCCACGCTTGTGGAATAGAAGTGGCTGAAATTATCGATGTTACCCCGCTTCCGCACAATGGATGTCGTCCTCCTAAAAGACGTAGAGTATAAGCGTGGAGCTTAATCTAAGAATTTTAAAATACAGAATAAAATGGCTAGATATACAGGACCTAAGTCTAAGATAGCAAGAAAATTTGGTGAGCCCATTTTCGGACCGGATAAAGCGTTGGAACGTAGAAACTATCCTCCTGGACAACACGGTTTGGCTCATCGTAGAAAGAAAATCTCCGAGTATGGAATGCAGCTAAAGGAGAAACAAAAAGCAAAATATACTTATGGATTGTTAGAAAAGCAATTCCGTATTTTGTTTGAAAAAGCCGAGAGCAGTAAGGGTATTACCGGTGAGGTATTGCTTCAATTGTTGGAGTGCCGTTTGGACAATGTCGTGTACCGTTTAGGTATCGCTCCTACCCGCGCCGCTGCCCGTCAGTATGTATCGCACAGACATATCGTGGTTAACGGCAAGGTATGTAATATTCCTTCTTGCCACGTACGCCCGGGAGATATCGTAGGTGTGAGAGAGAAATCCAAATCTTTGGAGGTGATCAATGAATCTTTAAGAGGTTCAAAGACCAGTAAGTATTCTTGGTTGGAGTGGGATGCTGCTTCTATGAGCGGTAAACTTCTCAACGTTCCGGAAAGAACGGACATTCCAGAGAACATCAAAGAGCAGTTAATCGTAGAATTATATTCTAAGTAGTAAAATAAAAATATATATGGCAATATTAGCTTTCCAGAAACCGGACAAAGTGATCATGCTCGAATCAACGGATAAATTCGGAAAATTCGAATTCCGTCCTTTGGAGCCTGGTTACGGTATCACTATTGGTAATCCACTACGCAGAATCTTGTTGTCTTCTTTGGAAGGCTATGCGATTACCGGTATTAAAATTCACGGTGTAGAACATGAATTCGCTACAATTCCCGGAGTTATCGAGGATGTAACCGAGATCATCTTGAATTTGAAACAGGTTCGGTTTAAAAGAAAAGTGGAGGACGTGGAGAATGAGAAGCTGACCGTTGTCGTTTCTGGACAAGAGACGTTTACTGCCGGTGATATGAACCAATTCCTGTCTGGGTTTGAGATCTTGAATCCGGGACTTGTAATCTGCAATATGGACTCTTCGACCACGTTGGAAATGGAGATTACCATACAGAAAGGACGGGGATATGTTCCTTCTGCTGAAAATATGCCGGCGGAGGTTGAAATCGGATTTATTCCGATCGATGCTATATACACGCCTATCCGGAACGTAAAATACGAGATTGAGAATTATCGTGTAGAAGGAAAGACCGACTACGAACGTCTCCTTTTCGAGATTGAAACCGATGGTTCGATTAATCCGACAGATGCGTTGAAAGAGGCAGCAAAAATTCTAATTCATCACTTCATGTTATTCTCGGATGAAAAGATTACTCTGGAAACCGAAGACAAGTATGGAAATGAAGAGTTTGATGAAGAGGTATTGCACATGCGTCAGTTGCTGAAGACAAAATTAGTGGACATGGATCTTTCTGTTCGTGCCTTGAATTGTTTGAAGTCAGCTGAGGTAGAGACTTTGGGTGAGTTGGTTCAATTCAATAAGAACGATTTGTTGAAGTTCAGAAACTTCGGAAAGAAATCTTTGACAGAATTGGAAGCTTTGCTTGAGAACAATA
This sequence comes from Gabonibacter massiliensis, assembly GCA_001487125.1. GTDB lineage: Bacteria > Bacteroidota > Bacteroidia > Bacteroidales > Marinifilaceae > Gabonibacter > Gabonibacter massiliensis. Next base: position 1,739,329 of record LN913013.1, on the reverse strand, counting down.
ACCTCGAGTTCGGAATGGATGTTGCCAAGTATAAATTAGACAAAGAATAAGTAAAATGAGACATAAAAAGAAATTTAACCACTTAAGTAGAACGAGTGCTCACAGAAAAGCACTACTTTCTAATATGGCTTGTTCTTTGATTCTTCACAAGAGAATTAAAACGACAGTAGCTAAAGCTAAAGCCCTTAAGATGTATGTTGAGCCGCTTTTGACAAAGAGCAAGAACGATACGACTCACTCTCGCCGAATGACATTCTCCTACCTTCGTCAAAAAGAAGTAGTGTCCGAATTATTCGGGGATGTGGCTCAGAAGATAGCTAATCGTCCGGGAGGTTATACCCGTATTTTGAAATTGGGTGCTAACCGTATCGGTGATAATTCTGAAATGTGTATTATCGAGTTAGTTGATTATAACACCACTTACACGGAGGTGAAGAAAGAAGAGGTGAAGAAAACAACTACTCGCCGTCGTAGAAGTACGACGAAAAAGGAAGAGGCTCCCAAAGCTGAGGTTGCCGTTGAGGCTCCTAAAGCGGAAGAAGCTCCTGCGGAGGAGACTCCTAAAGCCGAGTAAGTAAATTTTTACTTCGAAATATAAAAGCCGCCGCGAAAGGCGGCTTTTTTATTATTTCAGGACAGATGGGCCATAGGTACTTTCGAAAAAGAGATAGGACAGGTCGAAGGAGACGTCTTTCTCGGGCATTTTCTTTGTTTGTTAGATTAGAAACAATTTGTAAGAAGTAATGCAGGTTATTTCTTTTGTTTTTCGTATCTTAGTATCCCTAATTTATTATGAACTTAAAAAGCACAAGAGATGTATATTACGGAAGTTGTAGGAAGAGAAATCTTAGATTCAAGAGGAAACCCCACGGTAGAAGTGGATGTTATGTTAGAATGTGGAGCTATGGGACGTGCTGCAGTGCCGTCCGGAGCCTCTACGGGAGAAAATGAAGCATTGGAGTTGCGGGATGGAGATAAGAAACGTTACGGCGGGAAAGGTGTTACCAAGGCCGTAAATAACGTGAACACGGTGATTGCCGATGCTTTATTGGGCATGAGTGTACTGGATCAGGTGGAAATAGATCGTGTCTTGATCGAGTTAGACGGAACCCCGACTAAAAGTAATTTAGGTGCCAATGCATTATTAGGGGTTTCTTTAGCCTGTGCTAAAGCTGCTGCCAATGCTTTGGAGATGCCTTTGTATCGTTATTTGGGAGGAGTGAATGCTAAGGTTTTGCCTGTGCCGATGATGAATATTATTAACGGAGGTTCTCATTCAGATGCTCCGATTGCTTTTCAGGAATTTATGATCCGTCCGGTTGGGGCAGATTCTTTCCGGGAAGCATTGCGGATGGGAGCTGAAGTTTTCCATAGTTTGAAAAAAGTATTGCACGACCGGAACCTGAGTACGGCTGTCGGTGACGAAGGAGGTTTCGCTCCCGCTTTAAAAGGAACGGAAGATGCCTTGGAGTCTATCATTAGTGCTATTAAGGCCGCGGGTTATAAGCCGGGAGAAGATGTTATGATCGGTTTGGATTGTGCTTCTTCCGAGTTTTACAAAGACGGTATATATGATTATTCTAAATTTGAAGGGCCTCAGGGTGCCAAGAGGAATTCAGAACAGCAAGCCGCTTACCTGGAGGAATTGATTACGAAATACCCGATTGATTCCATTGAAGATGGTATGAGCGAGAATGATTGGGACGGTTGGCAATTGTTGACAAAGCGTATAGGTGATCGTTGCCAATTGGTGGGGGATGACCTTTTCGTTACGAACGTACAATACTTGAAAAAAGGAATCGAATTGGGATGTGCTAATTCCATTCTTATCAAAGTAAACCAGATCGGAACATTGACAGAGACGTTGGATGCGATAGAAATGGCTCAGCGTGCCGGGTATACGACAGTAACTTCTCATCGTTCAGGGGAGACTGAGGATGCTACGATTGCGGATATCGCCGTGGCAACGAATTCCGGTCAGATAAAAACGGGTTCTTTAAGTCGTTCCGATCGTATGGCCAAATACAATCAATTACTTCGTATAGAAGAAGAGTTAGGAAATAATGCTAAATTCTACGGTCGTAAATTTAGTAAGTAAGTATAATTTATACGCGAGAGAGCCGTTCGTCATTTTTCGAACGGCTTTTATTTTGGATATTTCTATCGTTTATTTGCCTATAAAGATATTTTTTAACAAGACGGTCTTTTTAGAAGATTTTATTATAACTTTCGGGGGATTTAATTTCTGGAATTTAAACAAGGAAGGTATGAAAAAATATGTGGCAGAGATGATTGGAACGATGGTTCTCGTCCTCATGGGGTGTGGCAGCGCTGTTATCGCCGGTAGTGAAATAGGTTTCTTGGGTATCGCTTTTGCGTTTGGTTTGTCTGTTTTGGCCATGGCATATACTATCGGGAGCATATCCGGGTGTCATATCAATCCTGCCATAACTTTAGGAGTGTGGTTATCCGGGAGGATGGGCGGTAGAGACGCGGGCATGTATATGTTGTTCCAGGTCATAGGGGCTTTTATGGGTTCCGCGATTCTTTATATGATCTCTTCCGAAATGGGGTTGGAAGGAACCGGGGCTAATGTATACGCGGATGGAGATGTTCTTCCCGCTTTTGTGGCGGAACTGGTATTTACCTTTATCTTTATTGTAATTGTACTTGGTTCTACTGGCAAGGGTGCTCCTGTGGGTTTTGCCGGTTTGGCGATCGGTTTGGCGTTGGTTTTGATTCATATTGTTTGTATCCCGGTGACGGGGACTTCCGTTAATCCTGCCAGAAGTATTGCTCCTGCTGTTTTTGCGGGAGGCGAGGCGTTGTCGCAACTTTGGCTGTTTATCGTCGCTCCTTTTTGGGGAGCTGTTTGTGCTGCCGGGTTATGGAAATATTTGGGAAAAGCAGATGATTGAGTTGGCGATTATGTGATTCGGAGATTTACGATGGCAGATAAAAACGATCCAAAGATTCGGAGATTGAATTTAATCTCTGAATCACGAAATGCTTATCGTTTCCAAGCTACAATTAGGTATCTTGTGGATTTGTAAATATTTACTCTTCTTCTATGTCGTTTCCCGTATTTTCTTTTTTAGGTTTTCCTTCCACGATCAATACGATTTCCCCCTTTACTCCTGTTTCCGTGAAATGTTCCAGCAGTTCCTTAAGGGTTCCCCGTTGAAAGTCTTCGTGTAATTTACTGATCTCTCTTGCAACGCATGCTTTTCGATCCTCTCCGAATAATTCGGCCATTTGTTCCAAAGCTTTGACGATACGGAAAGGGGATTCGTAAAATATCATTGTTCTTTCTTCCTCTGCCATCTGGGTTAATTTTTTCAATCGTCCCTTTTTTTGAGGTAAAAAGCCTTCAAAACAAAAGCGATCGCAGGGAAAACCTGAATTGACCAAGGCCGGAATCAAGGCCGTTGCTCCTGGCAGACACTCTGTTTCTATGCCTTGTTCCACACAGGTACGTACCAGTAAAAAGCCGGGATCGGAAATCCCCGGAGTTCCGGCATCGCTAATGAGAGCTATATCTTCTCCCCGTTGGATCCGCTCCGCCACTCTTTTCACTTGCTGGTGTTCGTTGAACTTGTGATGCGAGAGTAGTGGCGTGTTGATATCATAATGTTTTAAAAGTTTTGCGGAAGTTCGAGTATCTTCCGCCAAAATGACGGAAACCTCTTTTAAAAGTCTTAAAGCTCTTAGCGTGATATCTTCGAGATTACCCACGGGGGTAGGGATCAGGTAAAGTTTGGCCATATGAATATTTGTAAAATTAACCTCAATCGATTGGAAAACAAAAGTAAGGTATTTATTTGAAAAGCGGTTGCATAAAGACTAAAATGTATTAGTCGGATATTTCGAACGGAGGGTTATTTAGATGGATTTTAAGGTCGTTGCTCGCGTAAAATATTGGTATTTATGTTTTTATGTTTTGTTTTTAGTGAAAATTGTCTGGGGATGGAAAAATATGCAAGGATTTTTTTGGTAGGAATGAAAATTGCCGTATATTTGCATCCGCTAAAGGCAAACGATGGTCCGTTCGTCTAGGGGCTAGGACGCAAGATTCTCATTCTTGTAACACGGGTTCGATTCCCGTACGGACTACAATTTTAGGATTATTATAATGGTCCGTTCGTCTAGGGGCTAGGACGCAAGATTTTCATTCTTGTAACACGGGTTCGATTCCCGTACGGACTACATAGTTTTTAGGATTATTACGATGGTCCGTTCGTCTAGGGGCTAGGACGCAAGATTTTCATTCTTGTAACACGGGTTCGATTCCCGTACGGACTACGAAAGTTGAATTAAATTTATTTGAAGAGATGGCAAATCATCAATCATCAGAGAAAAGAATAAGGCAGACTCAGAAAAGAAGATTGCACAATCGTTATTATGCAAAAACTGCGAGAAATGCTGTTAGAAAATTGCGTGCATTGAATGAAAAAGAAACTGCTATGGATTTGTTTCCGAAGGTTGTGGCTATGTTGGATAAATTAGCGAAAAAAAATATTATCCACAAGAATAAAGCTGCAAACTTGAAATCCAAGTTGGCTTTGCACGTGAATAAACTATAATCTTCTTTTTCGTTTTAAGATATTGAGGTAACGGATTTCCCGTTACCTTCATTTCTTTATTTGTCTGATCTTGAGATTTCCGTCTCAGGATTTTTTTTATTTCTTGAAATGGATTAACTTACCATATCTAAAATTGATCGGGTATGGATGGTAAGTATATTCCAATATCTTCATGGGCAGAAGACGATAAACCTCGTGAGAAACTTTTATCTAAAGGGGTTTCGGCTCTTTCAACAAATGAACTGCTGGCGATTTTGCTGCGTTCCGGGAGCGACGGGGAATCTGCTTTGGATTTGGCACGCAGGATCCTTTCAGACCATAATAATGATTTGAATGTAGTTGCCCGGCTTGGCGTTCGTGATTTTATGAATGTTTATAAAGGGATAGGTGTTGCTAAAGCGGCTTCTGTAATTGCGGCTTTCGAGCTTGGTCGAAGAAGAGGGCTTGTCGGAAAAACTGATGTTATGACACTTGTTTCCAGCCGGGATATTTACGAGTTGCTTCAGCCTCGTATAGGCGATTTGGATCATGAAGAGTTTTGGGTTATTTTTCTGAATACAGGTTGTAGAGTGAAATCTTGTGAACGTTTGTTTTCCGGAGGAATGGAAGGAACTCTTGTCGACATGCGCATACTTTTTCGTAAAGCATTGGAGATGAAGGCCCGTTCTTTTGTCATTGCTCATAATCACCCGAGCGGAAATATAGAACCGAGTAATCAGGATATAGAGTTAACCCGGAAGATTCGAAAAGCGGGGGATACGTTAGATATAATTTTATTGGACCATTTGGTTATTACTTCTCATGGTTTTTATAGTTTTGCGGATTACGGTATTTTGTAAATAAGAGGCTGAAACGGAGGTTTTGGTAAGATTATTGTATGATCCGGGACAAAAAAGAGATCGGTATTTATTTGTCTGTCAATGAGCAAATCTCTACCTTTGTGTCTGACAGTTGTGCCATGTTGGCATTTCGTGTTATTGTCAATGTGGCATACCCTGTTGTTGGCAAAGATTTTGTTTATTAATAAAAATCACAAGAATAGAACTAAAAAAATTATAGATATGTCGGAAGAGAAGAAAAGAAAACAGGAAGAGGAGTTGATTGGGGCTCAACATGTATCAGAATCAAAAGGTGAGGGACATGAAGAATCTTCAAAAAAGAAGGATAAGTCTTGTAAAAAGGAAGAAAAGCAATTGGAGGAGATGGGACAGAAACTGATGGAGATGAATGATAAATATCTTCGTTTGTCAGCAGAGTTCGATAATTACCGTAAGAGGACTTTAAAAGAGAGAATGGAGCTGACGAAAACGGCCGGAGAGCAGGTGTTAACAGGAATATTACCCGTGGTCGATAATTTCGAGAGGGCTTTGGCAAGCATGGAGAAGGCCACGGATGTTCGTGCTTTAAAAGAGGGGGTTGATTTGATTTATGCTAATTTTAAGGATTTTCTGATGCGAAATGGCGTGAAGGTGATTGAGACAGAAAATGTGGATTTCAACACGGATTTGCACGAGGCTGTGACCACTATTCCCGCACCTACGGAGGAGCAAAAAGGTAAGGTCATCGATTGTATCGAAAAGGGATATACGTTGAACGATAAGGTAATTCGTTTTGCGAAGGTTGTTGTTGGAGAATAATTGATTTTAGATTGTAAATTGTAAATTTATAGTGATTTACGGTGTGTGCTAAATCTAAAATTTAAATCTAAAATTTAAAATGGAAAAGAGAGATTACTATGAAGTGTTGGGGGTATCTAAAAATGCGGATGCTGCTGCGATAAAAAAGGCATATAGAAAATTAGCATTACAATACCATCCGGATAAAAATCCCGGGGACAAAGAGGCCGAGGAGAAATTTAAGGAAGCTGCAGAAGCCTATGATGTATTGAGTAACGAAGAGAAGAGACGCCGGTACGATCAATTCGGTCATGCGGGAATGGGAAGCGGGGCCGGTGGTTTCGGAGGCGGAATGAGTATGGACGATATATTTTCTCATTTCGGAGATATTTTCGGAAGTTTTGGCGGTTTCGGAGGTTTCGGCGGAGGGGGAAGAAGTGCTCGTCGGGTAAATCGGGGGACCAATTTACGGGTGAGAGTAAAGATGAGCCTAAAAGAGATTGCCACCGGTATAGAAAAAAAGATCAAGGTAAAGAAGTACGTGGCTTGTGAGCATTGTAAAGGAACGGGAGCAAAAAATGGCACCTCTTTTTCGACTTGCAGCACTTGTGGGGGAAGCGGACAGGTAACACGGGTACAGAATACTATTTTGGGAGCGATGCAGACAACTTCGACTTGTCCGACTTGTCAAGGAGAGGGGAAGATTATTAACGATAAATGTACGTATTGCAATGGTGAAGGAGTACAGATGTCTGAAGAAGTAATCACCATAAATATTCCCGCGGGAGTGGCAGACGGCATGCAATTGTCCCTGGGAGGTAGAGGGAACGCTGCCCGTCGGGGAGGTGTGAACGGGGATTTGATCGTGATGATAGAGGAGGAGGAGCATCCAGATTTGTTGCGTGACGGCAATGATTTGTTGTATAACGTATTTGTCGGTTATCCGGAAGTCGTGTTGGGGGAGACGGTCGAGATCCCGACGGTTGACGGCAAGGTGAAGGTGAAAATTGAGCCGGGAACCCAGCCTGGTAAGATTTTACGTTTACGCGGCAAAGGATTACCCGATGTCAACGGATACGGTAAAGGCGATCTATTAGCTAAAGTAAACGTGTGGATTCCGAAAAATTTATCGAAAGAAGACAAAAAATTGGTGGAAAAGATGAAAGAAGGAGAGGGTTTCCATCCGGGAGCCAGCGATAAGAAAAGTTTCTTTTCCAAGGTGAAAGATTTTTTTGAATAGTATATAAAGTATGATTACACTCACTCAATTAGAATATATTGTTGCGGTTGACGAGTACAGGCATTTCGCCACGGCTGCGGATAAGTGTTTCGTAACTCAACCGACATTGAGTATGCAGATAAAAAAATTAGAAGAGGATCTGGGTGTAATTATATTTGACAGAAGTCGTCAACCGGTTGTCCCGACTGATATTGGAAAGAAATTGATCGATCAGGCGAGGGACGTTTTAGCGGCGAATCAACGGATCAGGGAGATTATCAACGAGGAGAAAGAGGAGGTGTCAGGTTCGTTGAAGATAGGAATAATTCCAACCTTAGCTCCTTATTTATTACCTATTTTTATTGGTAATTATATTCGTAAATATCCCGCGGTAAAGGTGGAGGTGGAGGAGCTGGTTTCCGAAGAGATTATTTATCGATTGAAGCGTGATACGTTGGATGCGGGAATCTTCGTGACTCCTTACGGGGATGAAAAAATTATCGAATGTCCCGTGTTTTATGAAGAGATGATGATTTATGCTCATCCGGAACATGAATTGTTGAAGAAAGAGATCGTGGAGGTAAAGGATATAGCAACACCCGAGATATGGATGTTAGGGAGTGGGCATTGTTTTAGGGATCAGGTGATCAATTTATGCGAGATGAATGCTGTTCAGCATAAGAATTTGCCTTTTGAGTTTGAGAGTAATTCATTGGAGACCTTAATGAAGATTGTAGATCAGGAGGGAGGGTTTACCTTGATTCCGGAATTGGCGATCCGTGATATGAGCGAAAAGAAAAAAAGGCAGGTGAGATCTTTTTCTACACGTATTCCGTTAAGAGAAGTGAGTGTAATTTATTCAAGACATTATGCGAAGCAAAAGTTAATCGATTTGCTCTGTGAAAACATTAAAGAGGTCGTTCCTTCGATTATGTTGAAAAAAGACCGTGGAGAGGTTGTTGAGTGGAGAAAAATAAATAGTTGAGAAAGGATGAATGGAATAAAAAAAAGTTTTGAAGATGCCCGGCAGCTATTAGCTGATTTTGTAGCGGATGAAGAGAATATATGTCGAATTGAAAAGGCCGGGGAGATTCTTGTCGGTGCTTTACGGGAGGGGAAAAAAGCGTTGAGTTGTGGAAATGGAGGTTCTCTCTGTGATGCGATGCATTTTGCTGAAGAATTAACCGGTCGTTTTCGTGAAAATCGTAGAGCATTGCCGGCAGTAGCTATTGCAGATCCTTCTCATTTGACATGCGTCGCCAATGATTTTGGGTTTGAATATGTTTTTTCTCGTTACGTGGAAGCTCACGGTATGAAAGGGGATGTATTGTTAGCGATAAGTACGTCCGGTAATTCGTTGAATATAGTTAAAGCTATTCAAGCGGCCAGGGAGAAAGGGATGAAGGTTATCGGATTGACAGGGAAAGACGGGGGAAAAATGAAAGAAATGTGCGATGTGAATATTTGTATTCCCTGGAATGGATATTCGGATCGAATACAGGAAATTCATATTAAGATCATCCATATTTTGATCGAGTTTATAGAGAATAAACTTTTTTCATAAAAAAATACACAAACAATAAAGGCTAAGGCGACGAGTCTTAGCTTGTAAAAATGCAATTATAAAAGTTATGGGAAACAAAATTAATGATCCGATTGCCCGATTGATGGGCTTGAGGTATAAATCACATCCTTGGCATGGTTTGGATATCGGTGAGGAATCTCCCGCGGTCGTAACGGCTTTTATCGAGATGGTTCCTACGGATACGGTGAAATACGAATTGGATAAAGTAAGCGGTTATATAAAGATAGATCGCCCTCAAAAATACTCTAATGTCGTTCCGGCTTTGTACGGTTTTCTACCTCAGACTTACTGTGGCGGATTGGTGGCGGAATATTGTATGATGCAGTCGCAGCGGACCGGGATTCATGGAGACTCGGATCCGTTGGATATTTGCGTGTTGACAGAGAAAACGATCTCGCATGGAGATATTATTGCCGATGTTCGTCCTTTAGGAGGATTTCGTATGTTGGACGGAAACGAGGCCGATGATAAGATTATAGCCGTGTTGAAACATGATGCCACTTATAGTGTGTATAATGATATCGCGGATTTGCCACATATTGTAGTCGATCGGTTGAGGCATTATTTTTTGACGTATAAGGATCTTCCGGGTGAAGAGAGGCATACGGAGATTATTGATGTATATGGGAAGGAAGAAGCCTATGAAGTGATTCGCCGTAGTGTTGAAGACTACAAAAACCATTTCCAAGGTCTGGAAGATATCCTGAGTAGAGTGTAGGAATTGTGGATTGATAATTGTAAATTAAAGGATTAAGTGATTGGAGGATTCTGTGATTAAAAAAACATTTCCTAATCTGCAATTTGCAATGTAATGCTTTTAGTTTCCCCACCCTTCGCGGTCGAGGCTTCTGTACTGGATGGCTTCGGCGATGTGTCGGGGGAAGATGAGGTTTTGATGCTCCAGATCGGCAATCGTACGGGATAATTTGATAATACGGTCATAAGCTCGGGCGGAAAGTCCGAATCTTTGCATGGCGGTTTTTAATAAAGCTATGCATTTTTCATTTAGAGAGCAGTATTTTTTCAATAGAGGAGATGTCATTTGAGCGTTACAGTATACTCCGGGATATTTTTTGAAGCGAAAGTTCTGAATCCTTCTGGCTTCAATGACTCGTTTTCGGATCAGGATGCTGGACTCACTTTCTGTCCGGATAGCCATTTTTTCCAATTCGACGGGAATCACTTCTATATGCATATCGATGCGGTCGAGTAAAGGACCGGATATCTTGGCAAGGTATTTCTGTACGCTTCCGGAAGGGCAGGTACAGCTCTTTGCCGGATGGTTGTAGAAACCGCAAGGACAGGGGTTCATGGAGGCGATCAACATGATGTTTGCGGGATATTCTACGCTGAATTTTGCCCGACTGATAGATATCGTACGATCTTCAAGCGGTTGACGCAAGACCTCTAATACGGATCGCTTGAATTCCGGTAATTCGTCTAAAAAAAGGACTCCGTTATGAGCAAGTGATATTTCTCCCGGTTGCGGCCAGCTTCCGCCTCCTACCAAAGCGACATCGGATATGGTGTGATGGGGCGATCTGAAAGGCCGGTAGGTAATAAGTGAGGTTTCGTGTTGTATCTTTCCGGCGACGGAGTGTATTTTGGTCGTCTCGAGTGACTCTTCGACGGTCATGGGCGGGAGAATGGACGGTAATCTACGGGCTAACATCGTTTTACCTGATCCGGGAGAACCGATCATGATCAGATTATGGCCTCCGGCAGCGGCGATTTCCAATGCTCTTTTTACATTTTCCTGTCCTTTTACATCTTTGAAATCCAGCATTTCGTTGTCGGTGTAATTGTTCTCTTCTGCGAATTGATAAGAAAACGGCTGGTAATCTTTTTCTTTTTTAAGGAATGTAATTACTTCTTTCAAATGGTGAAATCCGTATACTTCAAGTCCTTTTATTACGGCAGCTTCATTGGCGTTTTGAATGGGGACAATGATCCCTTTAAAATTTTCTTGTTTCGCGTTGATTGCAATGGGAAGCACGCCTTTCACGGGTTGTAGGCTCCCGTCGAGGGAAAGTTCTCCCATGATAACATAGTTTTTTAATTCTTCATGTGGGATTTGTTCGTTTGCAGCTAAGATTCCTAAAGCTAACGGGAGATCGTACAATGATCCTTCTTTTTTCACATCTGCCGGGGCAAGGTTAATGATGACTCTTTTGCCCGGAATTTTAAGCCCGATTTCCCTTAAGGCAGAATCAATACGTTGCTGACTCTCCTTAACGGCATTATCGGGTAATCCCACGATTATGAATTTGGCTCCCCAAAGAATATTTACCTCTATTGTGATGGTGATGGCGTTTATTCCATAGACGGCACCTCCGAAAGTCTTTACTAACATGGTCAAATAGTTTTATAGTAGGGATATGATGTTGTAAGTTAAGACTTTTTTACACGAAAACAATGCAATATACTGAAAAAATGGAGGGAAAAGATTGTAAATCGATTTTTGATTTACGATTGATTCCGGATCACACATTCATTGCAAGTTTTAAATTGTAGATTGTAATGGGACGCTGAATTTTCTAATTTACAATATTGCATCTACGATTGTCAATCATTCTAATCACCTAACTATTTAATCGTCAATTGCAAAATTTTAGTTCTACTTTTTCTCCGTCGAAGACGGCGTAACTAAAATGTGAAATCCAATCTCCCGTATTGATGTAGCGGCTGCTTTCACACAACGGGAGATCGATGGGAATATGGCGATGTCCGAAAATGAAGTAATCGAAATGCCGTTGTTGTAAAATTTGTTTACAATAGAGGACGATCTCTTCTTTGTCTTCTCCCAAGTATTCCAGAGCTTCTATTTTGCCATTGTCTTTCAAACGGGAATGAGAAGACCAGGCATGAGCCAATTTAATTCCCCAGTCTGGATGGATAAGCCGGAAGCATTTTTGTAAAAAACGGTTATGGAAAGCTCTTTTAAGGAAAAGATAACCTTTATCTTTAGGATTTAATCCGTCTCCATGACCGATCATGAAACTTTTACCGTTGATTCGCGTCTCTTCAATGGCGGTATGTAAAATTACGCCGCACTCTTTGTTTAGGTAATCGAAGGCCCATATATCATGATTACCGGTAAAGAAATGTACTTTTATGCCGTTATCCGTATAGCGGGCCAATTCTGCGAGAAAACGGACATGTCCTTTAGGGACGGAGCGTTTGTATTCAAACCAGAAATCAAACATATCACCAAGCAGGTAAAGTTCAGCACATTCCGGCCTGATCTTTTCCAGGAATGAAACAAGCTTTCTCTCTCTCTCCCTGTTGTTGTCTAAGAGTTTAGCTCCCAGATGAGCATCGGAAAGGAAATACACTTTTTTGTGCTGCATGGTGAATATTTGTTTATTTTTTCAACAGATCATTCAGTCGGTCCTCCAATCGGCTTCCCCATAGATTTTTTCCGACGATTTCCATATTTTGATCGATAATATAATTGGCCGGTATTGTTTTGACGTTCCATGTTGCGGCAACCCGACTTTGTAACGCGTATTCATCGCGTACGCATTTCCAGGTGATATTGTTTTTCTTTACAAGGTCTTCCCATAGAAATTTATTTTTGTCTAAACAGACCTGATAAATTTCTACTCCTCTGTTTTTAAATTTCTGATATACCTTTTTGAGATCGTTGATATAAGTCTGGCTCTGTTGTGCGGTTAGTACCCCGAACTCGAGAACGACAAATTTACTTTTAATGGGAAGTAAAGACAGCGAGTCTCCTTTGGCATCGGGTAATTTTATATCAGGTAAGGATTTTTCCGAATTGTTGATCGCTTCCGCTAATTGTTGATTGCGTATGGCCTGCCCTATTTGTTTCAAGTGGTTCATAATAGCCTTGGTATACTGTGATTCCGGGTAAAGGGCACTTAAAGAAGAGGCAACAACCTTGAAATAATGTAAGTCGTTGATCTCGTCTAATATGAACAGGTTATTGTTTATCTTTTGATAGAGGGCATAATAGGCGGCCAACGAGGTAGCGTGTTTGATGATGAAATCACGCGTGAAATTGACTTGTTTGGTTAGGGCTTCGCTCCATGCTTTAGAGTATTCTTCCCGTTGACTATCGTAACTCTTGTCCTCGGGAAGGGTTCGATACGCCTTTTGTAATGAATCCGTCAACGTCACGGTTCGTTGAAGTTGGAAATTCAATAATTTGATCCACAACGAATTTTCTGAACCCTCAACCCAATAATTGTTTTGAATGTCTTTTAAGGTTCCGCTGATTTCGATTTTCTCATCCGGGCTGGCAATAATAGTCACCTGTTCCTTGTTTGGAAATTTCAAGGAATAAAATGAGGGATAAGTAATGTTAAGCTTGAAATTAAAATGTCCTTGTTTATTCAATTTGGCTGAATCTATGATCTTTTTTCCGGCTACGTCAATTTGTTCTAAATACACTTTTGTTCCGGCAGTAGCCTCTTTAATAGCACCTGTTATTTCCACGTTGGATTTTTTCCCGCAAGAGATAACAAGGAGAATGAATAATCCTGAAAGTAATAAATTTTTCATAGTTGACTGGAATGATATAAATAATCCGTTCGTACATGTTTGGCGTTCGAAAGTAATACTTTTTTCCGTTATTTAAATATAAATGGGTGGATATGATAGAAAAAAGAGCTAATAATTTTTTAATCCTTCTTTTTATTGTTCTGTTTTTTAGGAAAAAGAATTATTTTTGTTCCGATGAGAAAGGATAGAATGAACGTGCCGGCATTATTGCTTTTATTTGCATTTCTCCTTGCAACTGTCGGGATAAATGTAATTAAGGTACAATGCCTCGGTTGTCGGATGGCCCATGTGGAGGTACGGATGTTTCCGGGTGAAGAGGTCTCTTTATGTGGAAACGATTGTTGTTCTTCGTGCAAAAAACTTCAGAAGAGTGCTTGCAAGCAAGAGAGAGCCGAACATGACTTTTATAAGTTGCCTGGAGACTGGGCTGTTTCAACTGTGGTATTTTTATGTTTTGATATTCTGGATCGGAAAGACGAGGTATATTTTGTTCCTCCAATAACGAGTCTTGCTTCCTTTTCTTTCGATACGGATCTTTCTTTCATTGGCGACTTCCGGCCTCCGGAGTTGTTATGTATTTTCCGCTGTTGATTTACGTTTTTTTCTTAAGAGGATAAACGAGATTTATCTTTGATCTTTAGTGTATTCGTAATGGAGTGATAGGCCTTCCGGATAGGCGTATTTATTGGAAAATGCAAGTTAGAAATAATAGATGAAATATATAATGATTGTATTATTGATGCTCGGAACTTTTATGGTTCGGGCTGAAATAATTAAGGGCCGGGTTATGGAAGAGGCGGCCGATGGTTTACAACCGATAGCAGGGGCTAATGTATACTGGTTGGGTACATCGAAAGGTGTGGTGGCTGACGAAAAGGGTGAGTTTAAAATTAAATGGGATGATAGTGGAAAATTAGTTGCCAGTTTTATAGGATTTCAATCGGATACGGTAGAAGTAAAATCTACGGATAAGTTTGTGGAATTCGTATTGATCGAGGGGCGTCAATTGGATGAAGTGAGTGTTGTTTCCAGAAAAAGATCTACCGTCATGAGTACGAATCGTCCCGTGATTGAACAGGTCATTACCGGTACGGAACTTTTAAAAGCTGCCTGTTGTAATTTAGGCGAGAGTTTTGAGACGAATGCTTCTGTCGATGTTTCATATGCCGATGCGGTGACCGGAGCTAAACAAATTCAATTATTAGGATTGACGGGAAAATACATCCAGTTGATGACAGAAAATTTCCCTAATTTTCGGGGACTTTCTTCTTTGTACGGATTAGGTTATATTCCAGGGCCTTGGATGGAGGCAATCTCCATTTCAAAAGGAACGGGATCGGTGGTAAACGGGTATGAATCGATTGTCGGACAAATTAGTGTCGATTATAAAAAACCGCAGAATAGTGAAAAGCTGTATTTGAATGCTTATTATAGTGATGACGGGATGTTTGAATTTAACTCTAATTTCGGAGTCAAATTTAATGATCGTTGGAGTACGATGTTTTTGATACATGGAGATTGGTTGGATAAAGTTCATGATGGAAATAAGGATGGTTTTTCGGATATGCCGGAGAAGACCCAATACAATGTCATGAATCGTTGGGCATATAAAGACGATAAGTGGTTTTTTCAATTCGGAGGAAAGTTTTTGGATGAGGAGCGGAAAGGTGGAGAGAGCAAGCATCATTCGGTCGGTGTGAATTCGGGTTCTTCGTATCGAATCGGAATAGACACAAGACGTTACGAGGGTTTCTTAAAATGGGGTTATCTTATGCCGCGGTACGACTATACGAGTATGGCCCTTATGATAAATTATACGGATCATGATCAGGATTCGTATTACGGATTAAAAAGATACGATGCCCGTCAGAGAAATCTTTACCTGAACTATATCTTTCAGTCTATATTCGGTTCCAATCCGGATCAACAGTACGCGACGGGAATTAGTTTCAATTACGATGATTATGATGAGTATTTTCAAGACCGTTACTTTACGGATGATAATGCTACGGTTACGAATCCGGTTAATTTTGAGCGTCAGGAAAAGGCCGTGGGTGCGTTTTTTCAATATACCGGAATGTTTTTTGATAAAAAAATTACTTTTATGGCGGGTTTGAGATATGACCATCATAATTTATACGGGAATTTTGTAACTCCCCGGCTTCATCTTATGTTCAGGCCGGACGAGATGACCAATTTGAAACTTACTGCCGGAAGAGGATTACGCATGTCTAATATTTTAGCGGAGAATAGCTATTTATTAGCGTCTTCGGCAGGTATCTATGTTAATGGAAAATTGTTGGTGGAAAATCCGGGTGAATTAAAGCATTTAAAGATGGAAGATGCTTGGAATATTGGTGTAAATCTGAACCGTAAATTCTATTTGTTTAATCGAATTCTGTCGATTTCAGCTGATTGTTATCATACGAAGTTTACGGATCAGGTGGTTGTTGATAACGAGACGGCTTTTGACCGGGTGAATTTTTATAATTTGGAGGGTAAGTCTTATTCCAATAGTTATCAAATCGAAATGCAATACGAGGTAATTCCCCGTCTGGATCTTTTAGCCGCTTATCGTTATAACGATGTTAAAACAACGCTTCATGGAAGAAAAACAGAAATGTTGCCTTTGGCCAGCCGTTACAAAGGACTGTTGAATTTATCGTATCACACTAATATGAGAAAATGGCAATTTGACTTTACGACTCAATTTAACGGGGGAGGAAGGATGCCTCGTCAGACAGGAATCCCTGAAACTTATCAGACGGGAAGTAATTTTAAGGCTTTTCAGTTGATGAATGCGCAGGTGACCAAGTTTTTCCGTCGATGGAGTGTATACGGGGGATGTGAGAATATGGGGGATTTTAAACAGAAACATCCGGTGATAGCTTCAGACGATCCATGGGGAAAATATTTTGACTCCTCGAAAATTTGGGGACCGGTTCACGGGAGAAAATTTTATATCGGAATACGCTTTGCCTTAGATCGGGAATCATAGATAATGATTTTTAAATTTAAAATAGAATACATATATTTGAAGTACTCCTATTAAATAATTAATAAACAATTTGATTATGAGAATTATACAAATAATTTGTGCGTTGGTATCGTTTATAACCGTCGGTTTGACGGTTGATGCCCAGACTAAAAAAGATACGACTGTAATTTTTAAAACGGATATTCATTGTCCTAAATGTAAGGCAAAAGTTGAAAAGAACATTCCTTTCGAGAAAGGAGTAAAAGATCTTAAAGTCAATCTGAAAGATTCTACTGTTTTATTGACCTTTAGAATGGATAAGAATTCCGTAAAGGGATTGTGTGCGGCTCTCGCGAAATGCGATGTAAAAGTTTTGGGAATGTATTCTAAGGACGGGAAATTATTGCGGTGTAAGGTTTGTAAACCGAATAACTGCGACAAAAATTGTACGGGGGACTGTAATGATTCGTGCGACCGGAAATGTGAGACATCGGAATGCAAAGGAGATAAAGCATGTTCCGTCGTCTGTACAAAAGAAGATTGCGATAAGGATAAAAAATGAAAACAGGAAGAAGGGCGGAGAAATTCTTTCGCTCTTCTTCCAGATTTCAATTCTCTAAAATAAATCGAGAGATTCGATCCGCTTGTTTGGTAATGTCTTTCAGTAGTTTTACCTGAACTCTTGTTCGTTGGAGATTTTGATCCGTGTAAGTTACGGGATAGTAGAGATCTCCTTGAAGATAGTCTGTTAGAAAGCGGATAGCCTGTAAATAAGTCATTAATTTGCAAGAAAAACCGAGTGTTTCTTTTTCTTTACGGGTTAACAGGTGCTTGGTTTTTTCCATGAATCCGGTACAAAAAGCTTTGAAATACTCTATATTGAAATAAACCTGGTTCAGGTTTGTCGTTTCTTCGCCGGCTGTATTACAACAAGATCTTGCAGCATCTCCGAAATCGTAATGTACAATGCCCGGCATGACGGTGTCCAAATCGATCATGCATAAAGGATGATTGTTTCCGTCGAATAAAAGGTTATTGACTTTAGTGTCGTTGTGAGTAACTCGTGAAGGAAAATAGTGTTCGTCCTTCATGGATTGAAAATCAGTCATTTCCGGGTCTAAAGAGGAGAGGTAGGTTACCAACTCTCGGCTCTTTTCTATTTTTTCGTCTTCTGCTTTTAAAAGGGCGTCTTGTAATTCATGTTGCCTATGGACGACATGATGAAAATCGGGGATGGTCTCGATCAGAAGCGAAGCGTCGAAATCGGATATGCGATTTTCAAATTCCCCCAACCCTATTCCGAATTCGTAAGCCATGGGAGCCGAGGTGACTACTTCGTAGTTCCTTGATCCTTTGATAAATAATGCGAGCGTCCAATAATTACCGTCGTAATCTTTGTAATACGGTTTTCCCTTATTCGTGTAAAAATAGGTGATGTATTTTCTGGTAATATCGTTAATCTTGTGTTTGATCAAGCGGTTGCGAATATGTCCGCAAACCAGCTCTTTGTTTCGGACCAATTTCGGTATATCCGTGAAAATATTCCCGTTGATGCGTTGGAGAATGTATTCAGCCTCTTCATCTACTTTCACCAGATACGTATCGTTGATATGTCCCGAACCGTATGGAGTAGCGGAAATGAATTGTCCGCTACTCTTAAAGGCTTCGTATATCCGTTTGATTCTGTCCATTATATATTAAGCTCCCGTTTTTGATTTTATTTATTTGTTTATATCCGTGTATACGCCTTCCGTTTCAAAACGGTTTAATGCCTGATTGACGAAGTCGGTATCTTCTTTGTAAGTCACTCCAAACCATTTGGCGTTTGTTTTTAAAATCTTCACTTTTATTTCTTTCCGGTTGAGAAGTGTATCCACGACACTGGGAATATAAATTTCAGCCTTTGGGTTTGTCTTGTTTTGGCGGTAAAATTCGATGAATTGTTTTTCGATCTCTTCAAATAACATAGGCGTGAATCCCCAGAAATTCATGGAAACGATATCATCGCCTCGTAGTACTCTTCCGGTTGCGATGTCTTTGATGCCGTCATTGTCCTTGATGATTTTCGTACATTCTGTAATACTTGTCATGAAAAGGTCTCGGTCGAAAGTACAAATTCCTCTTGAAACGGAACCGTTTTCAGACAAGGTGGAATCCAAGCGGTATCCAGCAAGACTGAAACAGGTGTCATCCGGATTATAAGCGATGAATTCGTGCATTTTTTGAAATGCATCCCGACCGTAAAAATCATCGGCATTAATAGCGATAAAAGGTTCCTGAATCGCCTCTTTGGCGGACCATATGGCATGAGCCGTTCCCCACGGTTTTTCTCGTTCGACGGGAGGTAGATTGCCCGGTAAACGATCCATTTCCTGAAAACAGTAATAGGTCTCCGCGTGGTTTTCGGCATATTTCCCTACTGCTTCCCTGAATTCTTTTTCGAAACTCTTTCGGATGATAAAAACGACTTTATCGAATCCAGAATGAAGAGCATCGTAAATGGAGTAGTGAAGTAATGTTTTTTGATGAGGTCCGAGTAATGCCAATTGTTTTAAACTTCCGAATCTCGATCCCATTCCGGCTGCCATAATAAGCAAAGTTGTTTTATTTTTTCTTGTTTCCATATTTTTATATATAAACCAAACTTCTATTCATACAAAACTAATAAAAACTTTACAATTGAATAATGAAACATCAATTTTGTTTTATATTGAAAATATCCTATCTTGCCGCACATAAATCAGAGGTGTACATGTTTTGGGATATTAATATCGAAAAACTTAAAAGGGATAATCATTCTCATGGTGAATGTGTTTTCAATGCATATTCAAAAGAGTTGTATGTATTTGCTTATAGCGTGGTGGGAGGTAAAGTGGAGTCAGAAGATAACGTTCAAGATTTTTGGGGGAAATTATGGCCGTTGATTCATTATTTCTGTCAAAGGTTTTCTTTTCGTTTTTATTGTCATACTTCAATTTATCGCATGTCATTAAATGTATTACGAACCAAGTAGCGATACACGGGATTGTCTGAAAATATGATTGGTTCTACTGATATTCAATTTGAGATGGAACGGGCGGATTTACGTTTTAAACTGGAACAAGCAATTGCAACTTTACCTGAAAGATGCAGAGAAATTTTTATCGAGATATGTGTTGAAGGAAATTCTTATGCAGCTATTGCAGAGAAATACAATTTGTCTGTAAATACGATAAAAGTGCAGGTTAGTAAAGCTTATCAGATATTGCGGGAAGAACTTTCTCATGAGGAGCGATTGATCTTTTTTCTTTGGTGTATGCAGCAAAATAGCTTTCGATTTAATTCGAGTTCGGAAAGGTAAGTCTTTCAAATTGCTTTATTGTTCATTTTCCTGATAATCAGGATTGTCAATCGTCAATTGTATTTGGGATTCGTCGGAAGGAAAAACTTCGACGGAGCGGAGTTGTCGTTGGATGGCCCGGGTACGTTTTCCCATAACTTCTTCTAATTGATTGTTGGCTGTCTGAATACTTTTTTGCGCTTTTTCAAGCATGCCTCCGAATTTGTCAAATTCGTTTTTCACGTTTCCGAGGATTCTCCATACCTCACTGCTTCTTTTTTGGATCGCTAACGTCCGGAATCCCATTTGGAGGCTGTTTAGGATAGCGGCGAAAGTGGTGGGGCCCGTGACAATTACCTGGTAGTTGCGTTGGAGTTGTTCCAACAGGGAGGCCCGGCGAACGACTTCGCTATATATACTTTCGAAGGGCAGAAACATAATTCCAAAGTCCGTTGTATGCGGGGGATCAAGGTACTTGTCATGAATATCTTTAGCCATGTTTCTGATGGTTTGTTCTATATTTTTGGATGCAACATCGATTCGTTGCGGATCTGCCGATTCATAAGCATCTAACAATTGCTCGTAAGCATCTTTGGGGAATTTGGCATCGACGGGCAAAAAAACATTCTCCCGGGAATCCTCCTTACCCGGAAGTCGTATGGCAAATTCGACGATGGCGTCCGAGTTTCTTTTGGTTTTTACATTGGCCGTGTATTGTTCAGGTGCCAAGAGTTGTTCCAAGAGCATTTCCAATTGGATTTCTCCGATAGAGCCTCTCATTTTCACATTGCTCAATACGCGTTTTAATCCGCCTACGTCATGAGCTAATGTCTGCATTTCTCCTAATCCTTTTTGCACGTGTTCCAATTGTCTGCTGACTAATTCGAAAGATTGACCTAATCTTTCATGCAATGTTTTTTGTAATTTTTCTTCTACCGTCTGCCGCATATCCTCGAGTTTTTTCTCTGTGGACTGTACCAGATTTTGTTGACGAATGGTTAGTTCCTCCATTTTTTCTTTTAGCAGGTGTTGGAAAAATTCCATATGTTCGGAAAAGTTTTTTTGAAACGAGTGGATTACTTGAGTGTTTTGATCTGAGAGGTTTTTTAGAACATCTCGATGCTCTGTTCGAAAATCGGAGAGATTTCGGGATAGTTCTTCTCTGTTTTGACCGGATCGGGCAGTTTCACACTCTCTCGAATATCGGATCTCGTCCAGCATGTTTTTTTCTAATCTGGAAAGATGTTGTTGAAGTTGTTCTATCTGCTTTTGTGTCCCTTTATCTCTAAAACGGAAAATGAGAATGATGTTGATAACCAGTATGATGATAGAAAGGATTAAAATAAGAATTTCCATATTTCTGATAATTATTTGTCAAAAATAAGGAAATAAAAAAGGAGGGTAAAAATTTTCGGTAGTTATTTTGAGGTAATAAGCGAAATTATTGCCTGTCAGCTACCTCTTGCTCAATTCCTTTAAGTTTATGGGGGATGAATATAAGAGCTTGGGTATCGTAGCCTCTTTTTTTAGCTCGTTTTAATAAATCGTTTAGTTTTTTCTTCGAAATTTTAGGTGACCTACTTACGATCCAAAGATGATCGATTTCGGAACTTCCAATCAGGGCAGCACTATAATCGTCTTCTACTTCCAGAATATAATAATCCGCGCTGAAGATCAGAAAAAAAGTAACTTTTAAAATTCCCGGTTTGTCTTTATCCGGAATATGTACTTTCCCTACTATTTCCCGTTTTTCTCCGTTCAGGCTGTCCTGGAATCCGCAACCGATGACCTCAATGTTTCCGTTAGATTTGATGATGTATTCTGTTGTGACCCCTACCAAACCTCGCTCGAACGGGTGATCGAAGCGGGCGATTTCATACCATAGTCCGGCGTATCTATCCATGTCCAGACTGTCTATTGCCGTGTTGTCGACTTTCCCTTCGGTTTGCCCGATTCCTACTGAGATGCTGATTCCCGTGAGCAGCATCAAAAATAAAAATAACTTCATGACATAAGTGTTGATAATTAGATGTTTGATCTAATTTCTACGAGTGTCATGGGAAAAATGTTATTGGTTTTTATTCGCTAATTGACCGCAGGCGGCATCAATGTCTTTTCCTTTGCTATGTCGTAGATTGACAACGATATTTTTGCTTTCAAGAAAGCGAATAAAAGAATCTCTATTCTCTGCCGGGCTGTGTTGGTATTTTGCTCCTTCGACTTGATTGTACTCTATGATATTGATTTTAACCGGGAATTGCCGGCAAAATGAGGCGAGTGCTTTTGCAGCTTCCAAACTGTCGTTAATCCCTTTCAAAAGAAGGTACTCAAATGTCGGACGAGTCCCGGTTTTTTCCACGAAATATTTAATGGCTTCGGCCAGTTGCGGAAGAGGATATGCTTTATTGATCGGCATAATTTGATTTCTGGTCGAGTTAATGGCGGAATGTAAAGATATGGCTAAGTTAAAACGGACCTGATCATCCGCTAATCTTTTTATTCCTTCCGGAATGCCGGATGTCGAAAGGGTGATCCGGTAGGGAGACATGGCTAATCCCTCTTCGGAGGTTATTTTTTGGATGGCTTCCATTACATTATCGTAGTTCAGGAGAGGTTCTCCCATGCCCATAAAGACAATGTTGGAGAAAATCAATCCCCGTTCTTCAGCCATTTTCTTTACGGCTACTACCTGATCGAAAATTTCTTCGGGTTGTAAGTCTCGGGTGAAACCTAATCCGCCCGTGGCACAAAAACTGCATTTTAATTTGCATCCTGCCTGAGACGAAACACAGGCTGTGGCTTTATCCCGTGAGGGAATAAGTACGGACTCTATCAATTGCCCATCATCCAACGTGAAACCTAATTTGGTCGTTCCGTCGTTGCTTTTTTGGATGTGGGTTAAGGCTATGGTTTTGATAACAAAATATTTATCCAATAGCTCCCGTGTATTTTTGGATAAATTGGTCATGTCCTCGAATCGGGTTACACCTCGTTGCCAAAGCCATTGCCAGATTTGTTTCGTGCGAAACGCTTTTTCTCCCTGCTGTTCAAGGAAATCGGAGATCTCTTTCCCGGTACATTTCCTGATATTTCGTTTTTCTACCATAATCTCTTTTCTACGAAGGCAAAGATAGAAAGAAAACGATTTCTTTTGAAATCACGTTTTATTTTTCTGGTTTCCGGATAAAAAAATCTGCTTTTGACGGGTGTCGTTTCTGTCCGTTCGTTTTTAATAACAAGTTAAATAAAAGTGAATATGCTGGCTCTAATTGATTTTATTGTATATTTGCCGACGTTTGCCTGAAAGTGTGATTAATCGGGATTCGTGTATGTGTAAATTTAAAATTGGATTATATAAAATGAATGTTTAAATGAAGCAGATGAGAAAAATTTTTATTGTTGTTTTTGCTTTGCTTTCAGCGTCTATAGCTCGGGCGGATGAAGGCATGTGGTTGTTATCCTTGTTGAACAAGAATATCGACACGATGCAAGCCATGGGTTGTAAACTATCGGCTGAAGATATCTATTCAATAAATCAAGCGTGTTTAAAAGATGCAGTAGTGGGATTAGGACGGGAAGGTCGTCCTTTTAGTCATTTCTGTTCCGGCGAGATTATTTCTCCGAAGGGGTTGGTGATGACAAATCATCATTGTGGTTTTGGTGCGATTCAATCTCATTCTACAATAGAACATGATTATCTCTCCAATGGTTTCTGGGCATATAGTTTGGAAGAAGAATTGGCGAATCCGGGAATAACCGCTTCCATTCTTCAACGGATGGAAGACGTGACGGATCAGGTAAATGCCGTGTTGAACGATGATATGACGGAATCGGAGAGAGCCGTGGCGATCGATAGCATATCTAAATTGATCGTGGAGAAAGTAACCAAGGGTACGAATTTAAGTGCTCAGGTACAGGATATGTTTGAAGGCAATCAATTCTTTTTGTTGGTATATAAGATTTATAGGGATGTTCGTTTGGTCGGAGCTCCTCCCCAAAGTATGGGTAAATTCGGGGGAGATACTGATAACTGGATGTGGCCTCGCCATACGGCGGACTTCTCCTTGTTCCGTATTTATACCGGTCCCGACGGAGAGCCGGCTTCATTCTCGGAAAAGAATATTCCGCTAAAACCCAAGCATCATTTCCCGGTTTCTGCTAAAGGAATTCAGGATGGAGATTTCGCTATGACTATGGGATTCCCCGGTTCCACGGATCGTTTTTTAACCTCGTTCGGATTAAAAGAGACCATGGATGTTACCAATGATATTCGTTACAAGGTGCGTACGGAGAAACTTCGGGTTATGAAAGAAGGAATGGATGCTTCCCCGAAAACCCGTATTCAATATGCTTCTAAGTATGCCAGTTGTGCTAATTATTGGAAGTATTCCCATGAGCAGAATATAGCATTGAAGAAGTTGAACACGATGGCCAATAAGCTTGAGATTGAAAACGAATTTACTGCTTGGGTTAATGCGGATCCTGCACGTAAAGCTAAATACGGAAACGCTTTGAACCTGATTAAGAAGGGTTACGAGGATATGGCTGATTACTCTGTAGCTATGGCCTATTTGCAAGAAGCATTGGGAGGACCGGAACTTCATATGTTTGCTTTCCGTACGAGTAATTTGCTCGAGAAGTTATCTAAAAAAGATACGCTTTCCGATGATAAAAAAGAGAAGATAAGGGAAGTTTTGAAGAAATACGCGAAGGATTTTTACAAAGATTTTAATGCTGAGATAGATAAAAATTTAGTATCTACTTTATTTAAGATTTACAGCGAGTCGGTGGGAGAAGAGATGTATCCGGAGATTATTCAATTTATAAATAAAAAGTATAAAGGCAACTATGAAAAATTCGCTCAGGATATGTTCGATAAATCGATTTACGCGAGTGAAGAGTCCTTTACGGCGTTTTTGGAAAAACCGGACATGAAGAAATTGGAGAAAGATTTGGCATATAAAGCCGGGAAGTCTTTCTTTGAGTTTTATATCGGTATGAGTGCCAAGACGAGTGAGATGAATCAAAATATAGCCAAGGGCAATCGTTTGTTTGTAAACGGGTTGATGAAGATGAATCCGGATAAGGTATGGGCGCCGAATGCTAATTCCACGATCCGTTTGTCTTATGGTAAGGTCGGTAGTTACAAACCGAGAGATGCCGTATTTTACGATTATTACACGACTCTGACGGGAGTGATGGAAAAAGAGGGACCTAAAGGCGGTGAATTCGAAGTTCCTCAACAATTGAAGGATTTGTATGCTGCTAAGAATTTCGCTCCTTACGGAACGGATAATGTCGTGGCTTGTTTTATTACCAACAATGATATTACCGGAGGAAATTCCGGTTCTCCGGTAATCAATGCTAACGGAGAATTAATCGGAGCCGCGTTTGACGGAAACTCCGAAGCGATGTCCGGAGATATCGATTTTGAAGAGAATCTGCAACGTTGTATCAATGTGGATACCCGTTATGTTCTATTTATTATCGATAAAATGGCTAAAGCTAAAAATTTGATCGACGAGATGACAATCGTATATTAATAGAGAAGTTTTTATATGGGTAAAGAGCCGGCAGGTTACTGCCGACTCTTTTTATTTGGGCATACAGCACTTTTGTTTTTCCGGAAGGTTATGCTTTTTTCGACCCAAGCGTTCTTGTAGGGATTGCATCATGTAATAAAAGTTAGGCATAAACAGCGTACCTACTAACGAGCTCATCAACATTCCGGCGAAGACGGCGATGCCGAGGGATATACGGCTGGCCGCACCTGCTCCGGTGGAGATAACCAAGGGGAAAGTACCGAGAATGAAAGCGAAGGAGGTCATTAATATCGGACGTAGACGAACTCTTCCTCCTTCCAATGCAGCTTCGTAGATTGATTTTCCCTCGTTATGGTAATCCCGGGCAAACTCGACAATCAGTATGGCATTTTTAGCCGTTAGTGCGATTAGCAGGATAATGCCGATTTGCGTATATACACTGATAGGCAAATTCATGATCATAACGCCGATCACGACGCCTAAAAGAGCAATGGGGAGTCCCATGATTACCGCGAACGGGGTGGTCCAGCTCTCGTATTGAGCGGCCAAAATCAGAAAAACAACGATAATGGCTAAGGCGAAAATAAGAGAGGTGGTAGATCCGGCATTCTCTTCCTGATACGCCAAGGCTGTCCATTCATGGCCGAATGAAGTACCTAATTTTTCCTGCATAAGTTGTGCCATGATGTTTAGGGCTTGGCCGGAACTGTAACCGGGGGCGGCTTCTCCGGAAATCATGGCTGCCACGTAAGTATTGTATTTGGGTAGTAATTCGGCTCCGAGTTGTTGTTTTACGGTTGTAAATGCCGAAAGGGGAACCATATTACCCTCGGCATTTTGTACGTTTAAATAAAGAACATCGTGGATTAATCGACGACTGTCGGGAGCCCCTTCCAGTTTGACCTGGTAAGTACGTCCGTATTTAACGAAATTGTTCACGTAAACGGAGCCTAAGTAACTGGATAAGGCGTTGAATATGTTTCCGATGGGGATTTGCATGAGTTCGGCCTTATCCCGGTCTATATTTAGAAAATATTGGGGTACGTTGGCGCTGAACGTGGAACGCAGGGAAGATAATCCGGGATGGGCGTTCCCTGCCTGTACCAAAGCGTCTGTCGCTTGTTGTAACATTTGGGGACCGTAACTGTTGATATCTTCTATCATGACTTGGAAACCGCTGCTTTCACCCAATCCGGGAATGGGTGGAGGAGAAACGGCGTAAGCCTCGGCTTCCTTAATTTGTAAATAGGCCATTTCGTTGAAACGATTAACGATAGATCCGACACTAAGGCTTTTATTTTTGCGTTCGTCCCAATTTTTTAGCATCACGAAAATAGATGCGGCATTGGAACTTTCGGCATTGTCCATGATGGAAAAACCGTTGATGGTAATATAGGTCTCTACTCCATCCAGTTCATCTAATATTTTGCTGGCTTTCTCAACTGCTTTAGCCGTTTGGAAGTAGGAGGCTCCGTCCATCAATTGCATGGAGATGATAAAGTACCCTTGATCCTCATTGGGAATAAAGGTCTGGGGTTCTCTCGAGAATTGAACAAAAGCGATGACGGAGAGGAGGATAAAAACGATAAAAGTCAATACGGATTTTCGCATAAAGCCTTTTACTACCCATAAATAGCCGTTCGTGGTTTTTTCGAAGAAACGGTTGAAACCTTTAAATAAAAAGAACTTGGACGGTTGTTTGGGTTTAAGAAAAAGAGCACACAGAGCCGGACTTAAAGTTAAAGCGTTGAATCCGCTGATTACCGTGGCTACGGCAATCGTCAAGGCAAATTGTTTATAGAGCGATCCCGTAATTCCTCCAATGAATGCCGTCGGGATGAATACGGCCAACAGAACCAAAACGATACCGACGATGGCTCCGGATACTTCTTTCATAGCCTGTTTCACGGCCTCTTTCATGTTGTCGTATTTCCCGGTTTCAATCAATCGGTAACTGTTTTCTACGATTACGATGGCATCATCTACGACTAAGCCGATAGCTAAAACAAGACCGAAGAGGGTTAGGGTATTAATAGAAAAGCCTAATAGCCCCATGAAAGTAAAAGTACCGATCAGAGATACCGGGATAGTAATAAGAGGTATTAACATGGCCCTCCAGTTTTGCAGGAATAGCAGAATGACAATAAGTACCAGTATAAATGCAGAACCTAAGGTTTTGTATATCTCTTTAATAGATGCTTTAATAAATTCGGTCGTATCTAAGGTGATATTGTAATGAACACCTTCCGGAAAATAGGAACCCAGTTTTTCCATCTGGGCTTTTACCCGTTCTGCTACGTCGAGAGCATTTGCCCCCGGGAGTTGGTAGATGGCTATAGCGGCTACGTTTTGTCCCTTTAAAGTGGCTTCTACATTGTAGCTTTCATTGCCTAATTCGATGGTCGCTACATCTTTTATTCGTAAATATTTTCCTCCGGGTAAGGCTTTTATGATGATGTTTCCGAACTCCTCTTCGTTCAGTAATAAGCCTTGGGTTTCAAGAGTATATTTGAATGCTACTTTTTGATTTAATGGCATGGAGCCGACCGATCCTGCTGCTACTTGTATGTTCTGACTTTTAATAGCGGCAATAACTTCTTCCGGCGAAACTCCCCGAATCGTGAGCAAATCGGGGCTTAACCAAATACGCATGCTGTAATTCCCGGCTCCGAATAGTCCTACGTTTCCGACTCCTTTGACGCGTCCCAATTCGTTTACTAAATTCAGTTCCGCGTAATTGGAGAGATAAAGTGCGTTGTAATTCGGATTGTCGGAAGTAATGGAAAGAAACATAACCACGTTTGTCGATTCTTTTGTCGTCGTGACTCCGATTTGGGTCACTTCTTGAGGTAAGGTACTAAGAGCCATATTTACCCTGTTTTGTACCAATACGGTTGCCATATCAAGATCCGTTCCAACTTCGAATGTGATGGTTAATTTATAAACCCCCGCACTTGAAGAAGTAGATGACATATAAAGCATTCCCTCGACTCCGTTGATTTGTTGTTCGATGGGGGTGGCTACCATTTGAGAAATGGTTGTCGCGTTTGCTCCCGGATAACTCGCCTCTACAACTACGGTCGGGGGAGTAATAGTGGGGTATTGTTCCACGGGTAGACTGCGGAGGGTAACCAATCCGGCCACGACGATCAATATGGATAGTACGGTGGCGAAGATGGGTCTATTAATGAAAAATGTTGACATCATAGAATTTGAAGATTTAAATTAAAATGGATCATTGACAGCGCCCGTTACTTGGGTACGGAGAGTACAGGGGTTACTTTCATTCCGGGACGAACGTTTACGAGAGCTTCCACTACATATCGTTCTCCCATTTCGACTCCCTGTGTGATTTCCCGCATTCCGTCCGGAGTGAGTACTCCCACATCCACGTGTCTGAATTCTACCGTATTGTCGGGATTGACAATATAAACGAATCTTCCGCTTTGGTTGGTTCCGATAGAACCTTCCGGAATAAGGATAGCTTTGGTAACCGTTTTATATGGGATGATCACTTTCACGTATTGTCCGCTAAGAAGCTCTCCGTTAGGATTTAGAATGGTGGCTCTGAGGGTAAGGCTTCCTGTCGTTAAATCTATATTGGGAGCGGTATAGTCTAATGTTCCCACCCATGTTTTTTCAGGAGTATTTACATCTTGGATGGTAATCTGTTTTGGCGCTTGGTTCGGGGCCGTTTGCGACATTTTTACGTAATCTTGGTAGGCCATATTGAAATAGAGAAACATCCTGCTGTCCTTGTAAATGGTGGCTAACGTAGTCGTTTCCGTGCCGACGAGATTGGCTTGATCTATAAGATTCCGGGATATTCTGCCCGAGAAGGGTGCTTTTATGTAACAGTAGTTCAGGTTGATATGGGCTAAATCTAATTGACTGTGGGCTTCTTCGTAAGTGGCCATGGCTTCCCCGTAATTGGCTTCTGCTTGTAAATAATCAATTTCGCTGACGGCATTTGTTTTTACGGCATCCTTCATCTTTAGGTAGGAAGCTTTGCTATAAGCTAATTGAGATTTAGTGCTCTCCAGGGTGGCTTCTGCTTGGCGTACCTTATCTTTATAAGGTTGGGGTTCGATGACGAAGAGTAGTTGTCCTTCATGCACGCGTTGACCCGGTTTGAAATGGATCTCTTCTAAAAAACCGGGAACTCGGGCAACTAAATCTACCGTTTGTTCTGCCTCCAGATAGCCGGGGTATTCAAACGTGTATACGACTGTCCGTTGCGTGGGATTACTTACTTCGATAGAGGGAGCGGGTGGAGCCTCTTGTGTTTTGCGTTTTCCGCAACCTCCCGCGATGATGCTTATCGTTATAAATGATATTCCAAGAAGATGAGTCAGTCGTTTCATTGTATGTTGTTTTTATGGATTATTTCTTTATTTCTCGAGACGGTCTCCGATCGGCCATCCGCCTCCTAATGCCTGATATAATTGGATAAGGTACCGAAGCGATATGCTTTGGGCTTGAATCAGAGAGTTCTCGTAGTTTAACAAACTTACTTGCGAGCTGAGGACATTCTGGTAGTTCGTCAATCCGCTTTTATACAGGTTTATGGCCAATTCTAACGTGAGTTTGGATTGCTGGAAAGCCTCTTTCATAGCCGAAATTTGTTGCAATGACTTGTTATAGGTGACCATGGCATTGTCCACTTCTTGAATGGCGGTCAATAGGGTTTGATTATAATTGTTAATTTCTTCTTCCAGTTGTAATTGAGCTGTTTTTTCCGATTCGACGAGATTACGACCGCTAAAAATGGTCCACTTCATCGTGGGAGCGATTTGCCATATCATGTTGTCGCGGTCTGTGAAGTTTTCAAACTGTTCCGATGAATACCCGAAAAATCCGGTAAGTAGGAATTTTGGCCACCAGTCGGCGCGACTGGCTCCGACCGCGGCAGCTAAACCGTCAATGGTTCGTTCTGCGGAACGAACGTCCGGACGTTGCCGGATAAGATTTGCCGGAATTCCGAGAGCTGCTTTTCTCGGATTGGTCGGGATCGGTTCGGCTTTTAGTAATTTCTCCCGCAGGAGGTCCGAGTGTTCCCCGATTAAAACACTGATTAGATTAATTTCTTCGTTTATGGAAGATTCTATTCCGGGAATACTGGCTTTTGTTTGTAGATACAGGCTTTTGGATTGTGCGACATCTAATTGTGATACTAATCCCACGTCAAATTTAGAGACGGTCAATTCCATGACCTTTTTTTGTGATTCCAAGTTTTCTTGTGTTACCTGAAGTTGTTTTTGTGCCGTGCGTAAATTGATGTAGGCCGTTGATAATTGGGCTGCCATGGAAACCATAACTCCCCGGTAATCTTCTTGGGCTGCCAGATAGAACTCTTTTTGGGAAGAGCTCTCTTTACGAATTCTTCCGAATATATCCAATTCCCAATTTAAATTTAGTGTTGCTGTTCCGTTCCGTTCGATTATGTTTTTTTTGTCTGCGCTCAGACTGCTTTTTTCAGGAGCATAATTTACGGTAAGATCGATAGAGGGGTAGTACGGACTACGGTCTACTCTTAATTTCGATTTTGCCATTTCGATTTTACGGATTGCAATCCGTACATCATAGTTTCTATTTACAGCTTTAATGATTAGCGAGTCAAGAATCGGATCCTTGAATAATTTCCACCACTCGTCTTGTGAGGGAAGGGGTTGTTGCAGATTAGAATTCTCATTTTCTTGCTTTGACCGGATCATTTTGTTTTGGCCAAAGCTCGGGTGAAGAATCATAAAGGTAATAATCAGAAGAAAAACTCCTGGCTTCATGGGTATTGCTGCTTGTCTCATAAACGTATTGTTGATCGTTTAATACAATTCACAGAAAGTCGTCCAGATGAAAGACGACTTTCTCTTTTGCAGCTATACGGTTTTTTATTGGAAAAGTTAGAAACCGAATATCATTTTATCGACAATGATAATGACCTGGGCAGACGGATATCCCAATATTTTACTCTCGATTTCGGTTATAGGACGGATTTGGATAATATCTGCCGGATCGATATCCAAATTTCTGGTTAATCGGTTATTAATGATTAAAATCGGCTCGTCCAGTTTATCTATGTTAAAGGTATAATCCTGATGCTCGTGATTGAATTTTAAAATACCGTCGGCGTAACTGATGAATCTGCCGGCTTTTTGTTTGGTATTGATCACGACATAGGACGTTTTGGGATCTTCGGGAGAACGAACCATATTAACGGTGGCGATTTCATCCGGAATACGATTACCTATACTGTCGGCAGAAAATTCTTTTCCGTCGATTAAATAGATGATCTTCGAATTTTGAGCATTGACTTTAATCTTGGTTTTTCCGTTTTCTTGGATGACCTCTAAGCCGTTGGACATAAACTCTTCGAAGCCGTTGTCTGAAGTCGTTCCTTGTCGATATTCAAATGAATTCCCCATGTTTTCCATCATTTCTTGCATTCGTGCAAACATTTCGTCCATGCTACCCAATCGCTCCCGGTGATTTTTTAAAAATCCGTTTAGCGTGGTAGAGTCATTATGAAAGGGGTTTTCTTGTAAGAATCTTTTTAAAAGTTCCTGATGTCTGTCCAGGATGTTTTCTTCTTCCTGTTCGGGTGCATTGATGTAGGCGAGAACGTCCATACCCTTTACCTGAAGGGCATTTGCCAATAGATGAATCTTGTTCAATTCGATATCTCCCCTCAGTTCGATGATCGTAGTTTTATTTTTTTCCTCATTCCATAGAACCAGGGAAGTAATCGTATCGTCATTTTGCGTGACGAAAATACGTTCATTTCTCGTGACTCCTTGATAACTTTGCACTTGGTTGTATTTTGACTCGTTTTCTAATAGGGGATTTAACCGATGGTATATATTCTCGAGGACGTCGGCTTTTATTTGTTGGCGGTCAATCTGAAGAACATTGATTTCTTTTACCTTTTTAAGTACTTCTTCCGCGGAGAGCGAAAGATTATTCTTTTTATATAATCCGTAAAGTGACGGGTTCAGCATGGTCACGGTTATTCCTTCTTTGTTACGGAAGGTTTTCATCTCTTTTCCAATTTGTGCTTGGAGTGGGAAAATGAGAATGGTATTCATCATAATGCCCATGAATAGATTCAGAATCTTCATAACTTAAGTTTTTAATTTATATTGTGACTGATTTTCGTGTTAATTCTCCGGTAAAATTAATGAATAATCAAGATGATCGTTTATGCTTAACGTTATTTACAAAAGTTATGCTATCAGGTTAGAATTTTTATACCTTTGAGGCGTGATAAAACATCAAAGGAAATTACGGTGAAAACTATTTAAAGGAAAAAATTCTGCCGTAGAAAATATTAAATTGGGGGTAAAATCGGAGATTCATAAGTTAAAATCATAAGGTATGTCTGTATTTGTATATAATATCGGTATTGTATTTTATCTTTTTGCAATTCGTATTGCTGCTTGCTTTAATGAAAAAGCTTCTTTATGGATACAGGGGAGAAAAGGTCTTGGGGAGAAGTTGGAAAATATAGATCGGGGAGAGGGTAAATTGGTTTGGTTCCATGCTGCTTCGTTGGGGGAGTTCGAGCAAGGGCGTCCTGTTATGGAGATGTTACGTGCAAAGGAACCGACGACAAAAATAGTATTGACTTTTTTTTCACCTTCCGGCTATGAAATACGTAAAAATTACGCCGGTGCCGATTATGTATTCTATTTGCCTATAGATACTCCTTCAAATGCTCGGCATTTTCTGGATTCCATACGTCCTGATGCCGTTGTTTTTGTAAAATACGAGTATTGGTATAATTATCTGCGCCAAGTAAGCAAACGTCGGATTCCCGTTTATTTGATTTCGGCCATATTCAGAAAAGAACAACCATTCTTTAAATGGTGGGGCGGTTTGCATCGGAAGATGTTGGGATTCTTCACGAAACTTTTTGTACAGGATGAAGAGTCTGTCCGGCTCTTGTCGTCTATTGGGATTACTAACGTTCAAAAAACGGGTGATACGCGGTTTGATCGGGTAAAGCAAATTGCGGATCTTGCCAAACAAATTGATCGGGTAGAGATTTTTTGTTCGGATAAACGTGCTGTCGTTTGTGGAAGTACTTGGCCCGGAGATGAAGAAATTATTCTCGATTATATTAACAGGCAAGATGATACTTATAAATGGATCATCGTGCCGCATGAAATCGGGGAGAGCCATTTGAAACAAATTATGGACGGTTGTAAGAAAAAAATAGCTCGTTTTACGGATGAGCGGGCAGATCTTGCCGCTTGTCGGGTTCTATTAGTCGATTGCATAGGGCTACTCTCTTCTATTTACCGTTACGGGGCGATCGCGTATATCGGGGGAGGGTTCGGTAAAGGGATTCATAACACGTTGGAAGCTGCCATTTACGGAGTTCCGGTTATTTTTGGTCCTAAATTTCATAAGTTTAAAGAAGCTGTGGATTTATTGGAATGCGGAGGGGCATTTACGATAAAAAGTACGGATGAATTTACGGCTCTTATGGATTCCTTAATAAAAAATCCGGCAATCACGGAGACGGCCGGAACGAATGCCCTGAATTTTGTTTGTAGTCGGTTGGGAGCTACCGACCAGATTATTCGTCAATTAATAAATTAATTCCTCTGATTCTTCTTCTTCGATACCTTTAATCCAACTATTCAATTTTTTGAGTATAGCTGATTTTGTCAGGTTTTCGAAACTCTGTATTCTACACTTATGGTCCATATCCGCTTTCACGTATTTCAAACACTTCTCGTTTTTCTTTAAATCCACGGCTGTTCCACTCCAGGGATCAAGTCCCCCGTATATAAACAACATGTTTTGAGCATTCGTTTGAAGCCATTTGTTGATCGCCTGTAATTGCTTCGTGTTGAAAGAAACCTTGTCGATTCCGGCAGGTAATGCGAAATGGAAATCAATGGTATTATCGGGTTCTTCTTTAAAATATTTTTTGAATCGTTTGATGTCATAAGCGTACATACCGGTTTCCGTTAAGGCTGCATAATAAAAGGGTTGAAGTTTCACGATGGATTTATCGTCGAAGAAATCGGGAGAAGATACGGTTACCAAATAGTTAAAAATTTCATTCATATCCCTGGAATCTTCTGTCGGCATATCGTTTATGTCGGCTCCCCATTGCCAGAAGGCAAACGGGAATTCCAAAATAACCAATTTGGTAGCTCTCTCTACTCCGCCTACCGTAAGGAAGGTATAGTTATGGTCCCGGGCAAATTCTTGCATCTTGGGCACGAGCGTATTTAGATTTTCAAAACATCGTTTCTGGAAATCGATGATCTGCCATTTGATATCTTTGCCTCCGCCTTCAAACAATTTCCGGTGTTCGGGAGTTCCTCCCAAATTGTCCAAATATTTTTCCAATCGGGGGTCAATAGCTTCCAAATTCATGGGAGCCACGTAAGGGACGCTTATTTCTACATCTTCCGGATAGAAATAACGGTGGTATATAGTGGTTTGCCCTCCTTTACTGATCCCTGTGGATATCCATTTGGTACCGGGGTATATTTTCCGGATGGCCTGTATGATGTTATGCTGATCGGCCGCGGCCTGTTTAATCGTGAGGTATTTCCAGGGGATTCCGGATGAGGGTACGCTTTGATTGAAAAAACGGTGTTCTATCGTAATCTGGTTTGTATTAAAAAGTTCAGAAAGTTCACTTTCGTTTGCCGTGTGGATGCCGTACCCCTCTAAAACGGCAACCATGGGTACATTGAAATCGCGGTGTCCCAACAAAACTCTTTGTTTAAAATTCCCTTTACTCGGATCTGAATGGTCAACAGGCTGTTCGAACCAAAATTCGTAGTATTCCTTGTACGGAGATATATCCATTTTTTTGATATCGGAGATTTCTTTAATTTCTTGCAATCTTTTTAATAGAGAAGTGTCAGCTAATGAGGTAACTGACATAAATACCATTGTGATAAGAAAAAGAAATAGATGTTTCATGATCCATTGTTTTATTTAGACGGCAATTTATAAAATATTTTTATTTTTTCTTCGAGTTATGATAGCTTTTCATGTAAAATCGATATACTTGCAGAATAATTTAAAAAAGGATTTATGAAAAAGATTATGATCATGGTCGTTTTAACCCTTTTTGTATGGGTTGGAACAAAAGCACAAACAACAGCACCGGCAACTCAGCCTTCAAAAGAGTATGTTGAAACATTGAAAAAAATGATGCAGATCTCGGGTGCAGACTTATCTTTTAAAATGATGGTTCCCCAGATGTTTGCAGCAATTAAGCAACAGCTTCCCAATGTTCCGGCAGATGCTCTTGATGCTATTCAAGCAGAGGTAGAAAAGACGGCATTAGATGATTTAATAACGATGATGGCTCCTGTTTATGAAAAGCAATTGACAAAGACGGATTTGGAAGAGATTATTAAATTTTACGAAACTCCGATCGGGAAAAAATTGGCTGCAGCCCAACCTCTGATTATGCAAGGTAGTATGCAAATTGGACAACAATGGGGTCAACAAGTTGTCATGAAAATTCAAAAAATGTTACAGGACAAAGGATATTTGCCCATGCAATAATACCTGTTTAACGAGACACAAAAATGGGATCATCTTTCGTTAGATGATCCCATTTTTATAAAAAATACCATATTGCCAAGTATTACTTTTGGAAATACCGATGATCTCTAATAACGTTAATTCCTTCAATATTCGCGAGTATGTGATTTACGACTTTATGATATGATATAAAGTGAGGGAAATTGTTTTTATCTATACTTGCTTGGTGAGAATATGTTTCAGATTCTTAATCCTGTGTTTGTTTACCGGCTTTAATATGTTATTGTCCCCGACGGACAATTTGAACAATTACTTATGCATTAATTATAAATGAGTTGTATTGGGACATTATTCTTTGTCGGCCATGATGTAAGCCAGAATGGATTATAATCCTTTAAAAAAAGGATGTTCCTGCAATTGTCTCGCGTTATCTTCTTGCGTTATGCGGATATAACGTAAAAAAACTTTCTCGGAAGAATGTCCCGTAATTTTCATGATGGCAAGTGTCGGTACGTGCGCCAGATAAGCATTCGTGGCGAACGAGCGGCGGGCCGTGTGGGCTGTCACCAGTTGCCATTTTTCCAAGATTTTTTGCACTTTCTGATTTTTTCTTGTCTCTTCAATAATAATAGCCGATTTTATACCTGCTCCTTTAGCTATTCTTTTGATATATTCGTTAAATAGACTATTAGAGGGTACGGAAGGAAAACCGAAATCATATTTTCGAATAATTCTTTTTACGATGGGGTGCAAAGGAATTTCAATGATCTCGTTCGTTTTTTGTGTTTGAAGCCGGATGGTATTATTCTTGGTTATATTCTCTCTTTTTAGTCTGGAAAAGTCGGAAAACCGTAATCCCGTGTAAGCAGCCAAAATGAACATGTCTTTTACTTTTTCCAAATGGACGGCACAGTCATATTGGTCGATTTGTTTCAACTCCTGTGTTGACAGATAGATTGTTTCTTTGTCTTCTGTTGGTTTTCTAAACGTTTTTTTTCTATAATCATCGCTTACGGTAAAGCCTTTTTCATACGCACGACGCATCCAAGTCTTTATATGTTTGATAATTTTTCCGACCGTATTTAGTTTGTAGTTGTGAACTATTAAATACTTTGTAAAATCATTATAAAAATCAAGATCTATCTGGTCTAAGCGAAGTCTTTTTCGTTTATGATCGAAATATGTTTTCAAGATCTTGACACTACACCAATGACTTGTCAAGGTGGAAGGACGATAGTCCGATACATCTTCCAAATAATAGTGGACAAACTTTAATAAATCGCAAGAGGAGGAGAGATTGGTTTTAGGGTCTAATTTGAAACGGATTTGATTTCTTACATGTGAAACCGTAGGAACTTGCTTTTTCCTTTGACATTCTTGCAGAATATCAATAAGTGTATTTCTGGTTTGTTCTATTTCTGAATTTATATTCAGCAAATGTTTTTTTAATATCGGGTTCCCTTTTAAATCTGCATTTACTCTACTGTCTATAACAGCACAACCGTTTTGATTATCCCAGTATAGAGGATTGATTTTCAGTTGACGCGGTAAATAATAAGTAAACCTACCATCTGACAACATCATACGGATTTGTATCAAACTCCAATTTGCCTTTGGCCTGAATAGACTAAATCTGATTCGACCAATAATTCGATCTATATTTGTATTCATAAATTGTATTTTTCCAAACGGGCGATAAATATGCCAATTGATACGCCAGTTTTTGAAGATCAATTCTTCTATTGCCATTATTTATTCATTGTCGATATGAGGAAAAAAATCCCCGGGGGCACACTCCAAATACTGTGCGATTTGATAGAGTTGCGTTACACTATATTTTGCCGGATAGTGCAGGCTCTCGACTTGCCCGATAAAACCTAAGGATACACCTATGCCATAAGCTAACTCTGCCTGGGAAACTTTCAATTCCAAGCGGCGTTTCTTGATTTTTTCAATGACTTGTAGATCTATCTTAGATTTCATACCAACAACTTACCTATGCGAAGTAACTGAAAAATAATATTTTTGTACTTAGCAGTACTAAGCAGAATGTTATGTGCCACTAAGTCAATAAGTAGTAATCTCTGTAATATTAACGAGTAACGATTCTTTTTGTTACCCAAAAAATATTTTTTTGATATAATGTCACCCGTTTGTTAATTTTTTTTGTCATATACCATACGGATATGTATATTTGTTATAAAATACATCTGATGTATGGCGGAATTAACACATTATACTTCAATTTTCGCGACAGATGAAAAATGCAAAGAGACGTTTTGCAAATTTTATCCGGGATTGTGCCTTTTTGCGCATCGTATAGTAAAAAATTTCGATGAAGCAGAAGATATTGTCCAAAATACATTTATAGCTCTGTGGAATAAGAACGTAGAGCTGACAAAAAAGACATCACTGAAATCTTATTTATATAGTTCTGTTTATAATGCTTGTATTAATCACGTGAAGAAGCAAGCTTACGTTGGTGAGAAAATGAAAGAATTTCATCAAGAAGAATACGATGATAAAAATTACTTGTTACAACGTATCGAGAACGAGGTGATAGAAGAAATCTTTCATACGATAGAACGTCTCCCGGAAGAGTGTAAGAAAGTATTCAAATTAAGTTATATAGAGGGACTTGAAGTTAATCGGGTTGCCGAAATATTAGATATTTCGGAAAACACAGTGAAAACTCAACGATTGCGAGCACGTAAATTTTTAAAAGAAAATCTGAAAGACCTTTTCCCGTTATTATTACTTTTTATACCGAATCTATAAAAATACACAGATATGAATAAGTGCGAGAAGCATTGAAATGCAATATGTTATAGATTGATGTTTTTTTTGATAAAAAAAATAAACAAGTATTGTCACCCTCGGGACGTTATTTTTTGTCATATACATGAATTGTAATCCAAAATTAAGAATGGAAAAAGAAGCAACCATAGAAATCATATCAGAATTAATCATTAAAATGATTAAAGGGACTATTGATATGGATGAAAAAGTTGTTTTGGATAAATGGATTGCACAATCCTCCGAAAACAGAGCATTATACGAGCATTTATTAGATGAACGGTATGCTTTGAAACAGTACCAACTTTATCAACAGATAGAACCGGAAAAAGTTTGGGGTAAAATTTCAAAGCGAGAAAAGAAACAATATCATTGGATTCGTTTTGTCGGATATGCTGCTTCTTTTTTATTATTAATAGGGGGAGCTTTTCTTTATTGGCCTGGACAAGACCAAAAGAACGAAGAACGGGTGTCTGTAATGACTGTCCAAAATAATATTTTACCGGGGACAGGGAAAGCGACATTGATTCTCTCCGACAAACGAGAAATTCAATTAGGGCAGGAACATCAAGTTCAGATGATGGATAGTACAGGTATGCGTTTCAAAAACGATTCATCTACTCTATATTATTCGACGGAAACATCGCTAACGGATACAAATGCGGGAAATGACATTCATACTTTAGTCGTCGGGCGTGGAGGAGAGTTTTGCGTGCAACTGCCAGATGGAACTGTCGTCTATTTAAATTCAGATTCTAAATTAAGATATCCATTGGTTTTCAATTCTGAAGAACGCAAAGTATATTTGGAAGGAGAAGCTTATTTTGAGGTAAAATCTGATAAAAGTCGGACCTTCGTTGTTGAAAGCAAAGGTTTCTCGATTAAAGTTTTGGGAACTTGTTTTAATGTATCGAATTACAAAGAAGACGATGTTTCGCGTATCGTTTTGTTAAGCGGGAGCGTGGAGGTTGCTAAAGCGGATAAAAATTACAGGCTTACTCCAAATCAAGCATTGGAGATTACGGAGAATAAAATCGAAATAAAGAAAGTCAATGCCGTAAATTCAATTTCGTGGAAAAATGATAAATTTTATTTTTCAAACGAACGTTTGGAAGTGGTTATGAGAACATTGGCCCGTTGGTATGATGTGAATCTTTTTTATACGAATCAATCTATTAAGGACTATCATTTTTCGGGGTTTATTCCAAAATACGAGAAGATATCCAAAGCATTTGAAATTTTGGAGTTAACGGCCAAAGATGTAAAATTTGATGTTAAAGACAAGACCGTGAAGGTCATGAAATGTGAATAATTAACCATATCGGATTTGAAATGAAATTATTCATCTTGACTATAAGATGAAGTAGAGAGTTGTATGTATTAATGGTATGTATGTGAAATCTGATTAAAAAATCATGAAAAATCCGATACGGTTATTGTTGTTGAAATAATTAGATTGTCCGTCGGGGACAAAAGTATTTATTGAGAGGCTGTCGTCACCAATGAATTCGATAAAAATGTGTGAATAATTATTTATAATTTAACTACTACAAAAATGAGAAAAAACGATCATTCATTCTTTAGAAACAGGTGTAGAAAGTTGTTTTATAAAGGGAGTATAGTTCTCTTTATCCAGCTTTTTACGGTCTTGTCTATTTTCGGAGAAAATCTGTATGGTCAACAAAACAAGATCGTTACAGTACATCTTAAAGATGTAACCTTGCTCTCCGCGCTGGAATATTTAACGAACGTGATAGGGTGTGAAATCCTTTACAATCACGAACAAGTAAAATCTACGAACAGATTTGATTTGGACATGAAAGAAAAGACTATCCGGGAGGTATTGGACAAATGTTTGGAAAACACGAATTTAACCTACAAGGTAGTCGATGATATCTTTGTGCTGACGGCCCGTTCGGCAGATGAAAAGAAAGAGAAAACCGTTACGGGGGAGATCATGGATGAATCGAAACAGCCGCTTCCCGGCGTTACCGTCAGAATTAAGGGAACTACCATTGGAGTTAGTTCCGATCCTCAAGGAAAATTTAAGTTGTCTGTTCCGGATACGGCAAAGTTAACGTTGGTATTCTCTTTTATCGGTATGGAGACTCAGGAGATTGTTATCAAAGATTCCCTTCATATAAAGGTGATCATGAAAGAGGCAACCGAAACATTGAAGGATGTTGTGGTCACGGGATATGCCAACATTAAGAAATCCAGTTTTACCGGAAATGCGATTCGAATAGGGAAAGAAGACTTGTTAAAGGTTTCTTCCCGGAATGTAATTAATGTGTTGCAAGTGTTCGATCCTTCTTTTCGTATCATGCGAAACAACGATATGGGATCGGATCCGAATACCATGCCGGAATTCTATATTCGCGGACGCTCCGGAATAGGTGTAAAGGAATTGGATAAATCCTCTATTTCTCAAACGGCTTTAAAGAATAATCCCAATACACCTATTTTTATCATGGATGGTTATGAGACGACGGTTGAAAAGGTGTATGATTTTGATCCCAACCGGATTGAGAGCATAACTATATTGAAAGATGCCGCGGCGACGGCTATTTATGGTTCTCGTGCTGCTAACGGAGTCGTTGTTATAGAAACAAAGGCTCCGACTCCCGGTAAATTGAGAGCTTCCTATAATTTCACCGGAGGTTTGACCGTACCTGATCTTTCGGACTACAACTTGATGAATGCCCGAGAAAAACTGGATGCGGAGATCGCTGCCGATTTTTATGAAAATGATGACGATTTACAGTATCAGCAGTTACAACAAGAGTTGATTGCTAAACGGAACAATGTTCTAAAAGGG
The DNA here is from genome assembly GCA_001487125.1 of Gabonibacter massiliensis. GTDB lineage: Bacteria > Bacteroidota > Bacteroidia > Bacteroidales > Marinifilaceae > Gabonibacter > Gabonibacter massiliensis. The sequence continues at coordinate 1,697,825 of LN913013.1, read as the reverse complement.
GTCGATAGTGACTGGATCTCTCAACCTCTGCGAAATGAATTTAATCATAAGCACAGTTTATATATTGAAGGTGGTGTGAACGATATTCGTTTCGGGGTTGATTTAAGATATGATGTTCAGAACGGTGTAATGAAAGGTTCGGGTCGTAAAGTTGTGGGAACCGGTTTTTTAATTGATTATCGGAGTAAACATCTTCAAATCAAGAATAAAGTCAGTTATGATGTAAAAAAATCGACCAATTCTCCTTATGGTACTTTCAGCGAATATACAACACGATTGCCTTATGTGCCTTTTGTGGATGAAAACGGGGATTATTTGAAGACCTTACCCTGGCATTACGGTTCCAACACGAAAAATCCTTTTTACGAAGCTAAGATTTTAAATAATTATGATAAAGGAGGGTATAGTGATTTGACTAATAATTTTCAAGTCAATTGGTATGCTTTTACCGGTATGCAGGTACAGGGACAGTTCTCGATCACCAAAAAAGATGAGTGGACGAAAGTTTTCACGGATCCGCTGTCGGATAAATTTAAAAGCGTGTACGAATCAAAAGCGTTACGCGGTGATTTGTCCAAAACGAAAATGGAAGCGATAAGTTGGGATTTGAAAGTGATGGCTAATTACGTACAGTCCTTTGCCAAGCATAATATAAATTTTTCTATCGGTATTAATGCCCGGGAAGAGCGTTATGACCAAACATCTACTTATTACAGAGGATTCCCCTCTGGAACATTGAGTTCTCCGAGTTATGCGGAAGAGACTCAGGAGCCGACTTACACGGATAATCATACCCGATTATTCGGTGGATTGATGGCATTGAATTATTCGTATGACGATATCTATCTGTTCGACGCTTCTTTTCGTCTGGACGGTTCTTCTGAATTCGGCTCTAAGAAAAGAACAGCTCCTTTCTATTCATTCGGTGTGGGTTTAAACATACATAATTACTCTTTTTTAAAGGGTAATCCGACGTTGAGTCTACTGAAAGTTACCGGAACTTTCGGACAAACGGGAAAAGTTGATTTCGAACCTTATGCGGCCAAACATACTTATGAGATTACCAAAAAATATTATGGGACCGGAAATGCATTACAACTCTACTATATGGGTAATGATAATTTGACCTGGGAGATAACGGATAATTATGATGTGAGGTTGGAGTTGGGCTTTTTGCAGGATGCTCTTGAATTTAAAATCGGTTGGTATAATAAGATAACCAAAGACTTAATTTCCGATGTAACCTTACCGGCCTCTACAGGTTTTACGAGTTATAAGGATAATATCGGAGAAGTTCAGAACAAAGGAATTGAGTTGGACGTTCGGGCTACTGTTTTGAGAAATCAAGATTGGAATGTGATTGTATTCGGAAATTTGGCTCATAATAAAAATAAAATCCGGAAAATCTCAGAGTCGCTTAAAGAATATAATGACCGGGTGAATGCCGAGTTTGCGGATTACGATTCAAATTGGAAAGATTCCAAGTACAGTAAACCTTTGATGAAATATACCGAGGGCGGATCATTAACTTCGATCTGGGGTATGAAGTCATTGGGTATTAATCCGAGCGACGGCAAGGAGATCTATGTCTATCGGGACGGAACAATCGGTTATGATTGGATCGCTTCGGAACAAATGATTTTAGGAGATACGGAACCTGACGTGACAGGAGCTTTTGGTGTGAATCTACAATATAAAGGATTTTCATTGTTCGCCACTTTTACTTATGATTTCGGAGGGTATGAATACAATCAGACCTTGGTGGATAAGGTAGAAAATGTGGATTTAAGATACGCGAATGCGGATAAACGCGTTCTTACTCAGCGTTGGCAAAATCCGGGAGATCGCACGAAATTGAAATCTATTAAGGAACGCGAGTACACGACACGTCCTACTTCTCGTTTTGTTCAGAAGAATAATCGGGTAGATTTCAAAGCATTGACTTTGAGTTATGATTTTAATACGGATTTGATCAACCGAATTGGACTGAGTATGTTGCGGTTACAGTTCCAGATGAATGACGTGGCCCATTTCTCGAGTGTAAAACAAGAGAGAGGATTGTCTTATCCTTTTGCCAGAAGTTTTGATTTTACATTAAACGTAAGTTTTTAAAATAGTCGGTTATGAAAATAGATAGAAATATATTTATAGTCATCCTGCTGCTTGTATCACTCTCTTCATGTGATAAATGGTTGGATGTTTCGCCTAAAAATCAGGTGACGGACGAGGAGCTCTTCAAAAATGGCGAGGGTTTTAGAAACGCCTTGAACGGAGTTTATGAAATGCTCTCTTCGCAAGAGCTTTACGGACGGGAACTATCCTGGGGATTCTTGAGTGTTTTAGCTCAAACATATGACGATAATGATATAGAGCAAGCTTATTCCGGTTTGGTAAAATACCAGTACGGATTAGCGGGGAATAAAGAGATTATTTCTACGATCTGGTCGAAGTCTTATAAGGCGATAGCCAATTGCAATAAACTGATCAGCGAGATAGAGGGTAAAAAGGGGTCTTTCTTTGAATTGGGCGATGCTGAAAAGAATTTGATTATGGGCGAAGCTTTCGCTTTACGGGCCTTTATTCATTTCGATCTGTTACGTTTGTTTGCTCCGGCACCCGTTACGGGTGATGGCGGCAGTTATATTCCTTATTTTAATGTATACCCTTCTAAATTTGAAGGCAAAAAGACCGTATCCCAGATTATGGAATTGGTGATACAGGATTTTTTGACGGCAAAAGATTTAGTGGCAAGTTACGATACGGTTTATAATAAGTGGTATATGGCAAGTCCGGAAGCTCGTTTACAGGTTTCCGATGCTGCTGAAGGCGGACGTTTCTTTACCCTGAGAGGCGGGCGGATGAACTATATGGCGATTCAGGGACTCTTGGCGCGGGCATATATGTACGCGGGAGATCTGACGAATGCCGAGAAGTATTGCCGGGGTATTTTAACACGTTACGTGTCGGATGAGGGAGGAGAAGATAGGATTGATTTCACGGAAAAGAATTTTGTTTCTACCGTAGATAAAAAATTCTACGTGAAATACTGGAACGATATTATTTTCGCTCTTTATGACGATCATTTGTTGGAAAAAATTGCGGACTTTAAAACCTCGACAAAAGCCGGTATGTACGTAAAAGATTGGGATGCCATGTTTACGGGCCGGAATGACGGGTTGGATTATCGTGCTTATCAACGTCAACCGATTCCGGGATCAAGTAATGTAGTAACTAAAAAATGGTTGGATTTGGATACCGACGAGCAGTTGGTTCATGCTCAAGAACCTTTAATTCCCGTGTTGCGTTTGAGTGAAATTTATTATATCTTGAGTGAATGTCTTGTGGCTAAAGAAGCTACAAAGGCAGAAGGAGTGGCTTATATGAATAAAGTCCGGGCGAAACGGGGAGCATTGCGGGAGATTTCTGCCGATAATTATACGGACGAATTGATTTGGGAGGGGAAGAAAGAGTATTTGGCGGAAGGACAAGCTTTTTTCTTGTTTAAACGTTTGAACCGACCGATCGTTAGCGGAACACAGATCATTCAAATGGACAAATCCAAGTTTGTGTTGCCTGTCCCTGAAAATGAAAATATTTACTAATAAAATGAAATCGTTATGGGAAGATTATTTTCTCTTTTGATAGGAATATCTTTACTGATCTCTTGCAGTAAAGAGGAGATTCCAATGTATGGTCCTGAGCATTACGTGCAGTTTACTGATATTTGGACCGATTCCCTTGAATACTCTTTTTTCTTCTATTCTTGGGCGAATGATTTGCAGATACCGTTAGCAGTAAAGTTAGTGGGTGATCCTCTGAAGGAAAAAACGAAATTTGTGATAAAGGTGGTCGAGGATGAGACAACGGCTAAACCGAGTCAATACGGACTTCCCGAAGAGATATATTTTAAGCCGAACCAAACGGAAGATACGCTTTATCTGACGTTGAAAAAAGTGGATTTAACCCGGAAAGTCAGACTCGTCGTTGAGATTCAATCCGGGGGAGATTTAATGCCTGGGCAGACGATTTATACACGGAAAATCATATGGTTTAGTGATGAAGTAACTCGTCCCACGTGGTGGCCGGAAGGTGGTCAGGTTGAAAAAATATTTTTAGGTCCCTATACCGTGACAAAATTCAGAAAGTTTATGGAAGTGACGAAAGTCGGAGACCTGACGGATTACAATTACGATGAGAGACGGGCATTGGCCCTCGAGTTTAAAAACGAGTTGATTCGTTTGTCGGAAATGGGTGACCCGTGTTATGATGAAGATAACTCGTTGATGTTATCGAGTGTACCGGTATTAGGGAATTAAGAATCATTAAATATAGAATGACAATGAAGACAAGATATATATTGATTTTGATAGCTGGACTTTTGGGTTTTTGGTCCTGTATCGAAGATGAAGGGAATTACAAATATATTGAATTGCCGGGATTGACTATTAATAAAGGAACTATGGCTTCGTTGCAGGCGATAGTGGGGGAGCCTGTCACCTACGATCCTAAGGTCGAATATGAAGTTCCTGCCGATTCGGTTTATTTTACGTATATATGGTATGATGGGAAGGACTCTGTTTCCAATAAAAAGATATTGGAATTCACTCCTTTACAAATTCGTGAATATCGTTTTAGATTGGAGGCAACGGATACCCGTACGGGGGTTCAATATGTCGGTACGTTATTGTTGAGTGGTGTTTCTCCTTATCAGGATTGTTTTGTGGTTTTGTACAAAGAGGGAGAAACGTCAAGGTTGGGTTTTGTTAAGGTACAAGGATTTATGGAGTTCGGAGATCCGAAAGATTTTAAGGATTATAAAATCTATTATCATGTTTATAAGGATGTGAACGGAACTGATTTAGGGACGGGGCCACAGAAGGTAATTCAACATATTGCAGGGATGAATAAGAGTGAATTTTTAGTAATCCAGAAGGGCGGAGACGGATGCGTAGAGGTGGACGGGACGACCGTTGAAAGGGTGATTACTACAAAACAAGAGTTTGTGAATGAAAATCCTCCTGCTAATCTTGCACCTGTTGATGTTTGCTATCACCCATCCATTAATGTTCTGTTGAATGCGGATGGAAAATTGTATAACCGGGAGATGTTGTCTAATGAAGGTTTCCATTCTAATGCTTACGTGAATGTACCTATGTATATAGACGTGGATAACGGAGTTAAAGGAGGTAAAATCGAACGGTTAATTCAACCGATTTACACGAATACCAATAACTTTTTATTACATGACGAAACCAACCGCCGTTTGATTTATTCGGCTTGTTTCGGTTCTAATTTGGCTGCTATGGTGGTTTTGTTCTGTGAAGATGGCTGGCCGGCAGAGAATTATACTCCTTTGGATAATTTAGGAGATATGGAGTTGACCTATGTCGCCGCTTATGGCGACTACGAATGGGACGGCGGAAGCAGTAAATACGTGATGATATTGAAAGATCCTTCCGGGAAATATAAGATTCAACAATTTGGGGTTCCGGCAAGATCAAGTGGAGGTGTGACTATTGAAGAAGCATACTTGCAAAAAGATTTTTCCGGGGGTGAATACATCACGCCGAACAGCAAATTCTTTTTGTATAAGACAGGAGAGTATTTATTCTTTAGCGGGGGAGCGAATAATGATCTCTTGTGTTGTTACCGTATGGTGGATGGCGAGACGTTCGTACATGATAATTTTAACGGGAAATCCGTAACCGCTCTTTGTCCGAATGAGGGATATACCTATTCTATGTGGTCCGGGTATCCCGGTTTAGGTGTCGGGCTTTCGAACGGGGAGTTCTATTTTTATCACATGACCGATGCTGCATTATACTATAATAAACCAGAAGTTCTGTACCGGTGCTCAGGGTTTGGAGACGGAATTGTTGATGTGATCTACAAACATACTTCGGAATTTACGTTCTGGCAGTAACGTTTGTATTAACGTGCAAAGTATGTCAAGAGCCGTCGAAACGACGGCTCTTTTTTGTGCCTTGTGAAATCGAAACAGGTAACAGGATAGAGACCATATAACATAAAATATGTTAAATAGAGGATAATAATAAACAAAAACACATACAACTAAAATAAATGTCTTAATTTTAGAAGCAAATTTGTTAGTAGACCGTGTCGTGTATTAACTTTTAAACCTAAGATCATGAAAATTAAAATTGAGCATTTGGATAAAGTTTATCCCGGAGGAAAAAAAGCCTTAAATGACCTGAATCTGGAGATTGAGTCGGGAATGTTTGGATTGTTAGGACCGAATGGGGCAGGAAAGACTACTTTGATGAGGATTATGACGCTTTTACAGGAACCGACATCGGGGACGATATTTTTTGATGATTACGATATCGCAAAAGACCGGAAAGCCATCCGTTCTTTATTAGGATATTTACCGCAGGATTTTCGTTTTTTCGAGAAATTAAAGACTTGGGAGTTTTTAGATTACGGTGCGGGTTTAGCCGGAATCGAAAAGAAGCAACGGAAAGAGCTTGTAGATGAAATGTTACGTAAGGTAGGATTATTCGAAGTTCGCGATCGTTGGGCTAATCGTTTGTCCGGTGGTATGAAACGAAGATTGGGAATTGCGCAGGCTATTATCGGTAATCCGAAAGTAATCATCGTCGATGAGCCGACAACCGGTTTGGACCCGGAGGAACGTATCCGTTTCCGGAATATTTTATCCGATATTAGTGATAAAGATGCGATTATCTTATTATCGACTCATATTGTAGGCGATATTTCAAGTACTTGTAAGAATTTGGCCTTGTTGAACAGGGGAGAATTGAAATTTAAAGGTTCTCCCGATGAAATGATTTCCCAAGCCAGAGGAAAAGTATGGGAATTGTTTGTCACGGAAACGGAATACGAGGAGGTAAAGGAGAAATATCCGGTTGTATCCACGATCCCGACGGAAGGCGGCATGGAGATTCAGGTCGTGGCAGAGAAGATTGATGAAAGTTTCACTTGTAAAGCTATTGAACCGAACTTGGAGCACGCTTACGTTTATTACATGGACTTCGTCTTGAAGGACAAAATGGATATGCAGGCGGAAAAAGAACTTGCCGGAGAGTTATTCAAATAAATATAGAACGATATTTTGCTTACCATTCTTTCTGTTTATCTTTGCTCGTCAAATAAACAGAGGGAATGGTAACTTATTTTCAGCAGTATAGAAGACATTATGTAGATACGATACGTCTGGGTGTTCCTATTGTTTTGGGACAATTGGGCATCGTGTTGGTGGGGTTGGCCGATAATATTATGGTCGGACGTTACGGTACAGCGGATTTGGCGGCAGCTTCGTTTGTCAATAGTGTTTTCAATATTCCGATTTTATTCGGTTTAGGTTTTTCTTACGGGTTAACGCCCCTGGTCGGGCAATATTACGGTCGGGGTGACAAATTCCGGGTGGGAGGATTGTTGAGAAACAGTTTGTTGGCTAATCTATGTATAGGGATTTTGTTGTCTGTGATCATGTGGATACTTTATCTTTATGTGGATAGGATGGGACAACCTGAAGAGTTGTTACCGATTATTCGTCCCTATTTTCTCTTGCAGTTAGCTTCTCTGGTTTTTGTTATGATGTTCAATAGTTTTAAACAATTTGCTGACGGAATAACGGATACGGTTACTCCTATGTGTATTATGTTGTCGGCAAACCTGTTGAATATTATCGGAAATTATATTTTTATCTATGGGAAGTTTGGAGCTCCGGCATTAGGATTGACGGGAGCCGGAATTTCAACGTTGACTTCCCGCGTGCTTATGTTTGTTGCTTTTGTCATGTTGTTTTATCGTAGAAGCGGCTATCGTCGCTACTTGGTGGGGTATAAACGAACAAGCTATAATAGGGGAGATGTAGGAGTACTTAATAAAATGGGCATGATGGTCGGATTGCAAATGGGTATGGAAACGGCTCTGTTTAGCGTGAGCGGGGTTATGATCGGATGGCTGGGGACGATTGCGTTGGCTGCTCATCAGGTCGTCGTCGCCGTTTCGACCTTAGGGTTTATGGTTTATTACGGCGTCGGAGCTGCTATCTCCGTGAGGGTAAGTAATTTTTACGGGAGAGGAGATATTGTTAACGTGAGGCAAGCGACTATGGCAGGTTTTCATCTGATCTTTGTATTGGCTGCCGCTGTGGCATGCTTTTTTTTCTTTAGTAGAGGATATATCGGGTATATTTTTACGACTTCGGGAGAGGTGGTACATTTGGTCGCCGTATTAATGGTGATTATGGTTTTTTATCAATTCGGGGATTGTTTACAGATCACGTATGCAAATTCTTTACGGGGAATTGCGGATGTCACCTCCATGGCTGTCATTTCGTTTGTCGGTTATTTTGTGATTGCCCTGCCGGTTTCCTACATACTTGGTTTTGTGTTGAATAGGGGTATTGAGGGAATATGGATCGGGTATCCTGTAGGACTGACCCTTACCGGAGTGATGTTGTGTTTCCGTTATTACTATGTTTTGCGGAATCGCTAAACGGATTCGACGATACATCTTTGGGAAGTCTTCAGTCTGTCTTTAATCTCTTGGTATGCTTTCTCTTTATCCGTGAAATGTACGGTATGTATCCCCATCTTTTGAGCTGCCTGAATATTGGCTGGCAAATCGTCAATAAACAAGGATTCTTCTGCTTTCAAATGATAACGATTCAGAAGCAATTCGTATATTTCTCGATCCGGTTTGACCATCTTTTCGATGGCGGAGATGATTTTTCCTTCGAAATAACTGAAAACTTTTCTTGGCTTCAGGTATTCATAAAAATCTTCGGACATATTAGAGAGGCAAAATAATTTATAATCCCGTTGGGATAATTCTTGAATCAGCTTTTCCGTTTCCGGTATATTGACTAATGAAACTTTCACGAATTCTATAAATTCATTACAATCTTCCACGGAACAGCCTGTTAAAGGTGCGATTTTCTCTATAACCTGTTCTCTGGTCAGGATGCCTTTGTCGTATGCCGACCAATAGTTGGAGAAAAAGCCGTTCGCGTGAATGTATCGAATGAGATCCGGATTACCGGGAAAGGTTTGGAGGATGAGTTTGGGATTCCATTCTACGACAACTCCGCCTAAGTCGAAAATAATGTTCTTTATCATATGGTTCTGGTGTTTAAAAATCAATAATAATTCCAATGGATGGAAGTAGTGTACCTGTATCGTTTTTAATATATCTCATGATATAATGGTCCGGATTGTTTTTATCTACGATGTAACTACCATCCGGGTTCTCTGCTGGAACTAATAAATCCGGACTTTTGGTTTTATGGTTATAGATATTTTGAATATCAGCGTATAAGATCAAAGACCAACGATGGAAATAAAAACTTCGATCGACCCGTATGTCCAATTGGTGGAAGGCCGAGGCCCGTTCGCTGTTGAAACGAGAATAGTCGTAATAGGGTTGATGTTTGGCGTCCCATGCGACGATTAAAGAACTGGTCTTTGCATCGTAAGGGGTGGAAGGAGCCCCGTTCGCGTAACGCCACTTCATCCCGATATCCCAATTCCCGAATTTCCGTATCGCTGTTAACGAGAAAATGTGTCGATTGTCCCAGCTGCTCGGAATATAAACAGATGTCGGTCGAAAATTTTTATCCATTTTTTTAAATTCCGAGTAATAATATGTATAGGCAACAGAAGCCGTGAGTCCGAAAAGTTTCTGGGTTCGTAACATGAATTCGATTCCGTATGCCCGGCCTTCTCCTGAAGATTTTACCGGTTCGTCTCCCACGGCGACATAATCCGTACCTTTATTGGCCAAGACGATACTGTCCAACAAAGAGACAGGGTAATGATCGTATTTTTTATAGAAACTTTCGAGGGTTATCCGGGTAAGGTCTCCTATGCGGAATTCGATACCGGCAACGTAATGATCGGTTGAAATGTATTTTAAATGATTGTCTTTATTCACGAGGAGGCCTTCCGCATTCGCGTATCCCATGGTCGTGTAGGAGGGTAACTGGTAATAGCGTCCCACGTTGAAATTGATGTACCAGAATGGTGTTAATCCGTAGGATAAAGAGAAACGGGGGGAGAGTTGCTTGAAAGGATTTTGCATATCGGAAGAGTAATTGTTCCCGTCTGCCCGAATGCCCAAAGAGAGGGTTAACTTTTCATCTCCGAATATTTTACTAGCTTGTCCGAAAAAGGACCATTTAAAAAAATGGAAATCGTGATTGTAATGAATGGAGGAAATATCTCCTTGCGTGAATAATGTTTTGACGGTTTTATTCTTGTAGGCCGCATGCTCGATACCCGTACCTAAATTGAGTTGGATGCTGGCTTTTAGCAACCGTTGATGTTCGAAACGAAATTTGTTTTCGGTTTCACCCGAACTATAGTCCGTTGATTTCGGACGGTTTTGGTTATTGTCTGTATACTTTTCGATTTCATTTTGTAGAGTACTTCTGCTCAGCACGAAGAGGTTGTTCCAATGTTTGCCGTAATGCCTGTAAGTGATGCCTATGGTATAACTCCATTGTTTACTTTCCGGTAAATAACGGAGTAAATATTTTTGATTGTCGTCAGGGTGCTTCATCCCTTTATTCAAATGATTTACATCGTAAGCTCCTATACCGATAACGGTCAGTTTATCCTTGCCGTCGATTGTTGTTTCTGTTTTGAACTGGAAGTCATTGTATACGGGTAAAAATGGCAGTCCGATGATATTGAACAACATTTTAAGATAGCTCCGGCGGGCCGAGGCAATGAATGTCGTTTTGGGAGTTAGAGGTCCGTCGATGGAGAGACCGAAATCGGTTGCTCCTAAAGTGCCCCTGAATTTTAATTTATCCGGATTTCCCGCTATTTGTTTGAACTCCAATAAAGAACTCATCAAATTACCCCTCGATGCCGGGAAAGCTCCGGCATAAAAATCGACTTCCTTGACAAAATCCACGTTAATGATACTTACTACTCCCCCGGAGGAACCTTGGGTGGCGAAATGATTTAGATTAGGTATTTCCACATTATCCAAGTAAAAACGATTTTCACTTGGACCTCCTCCTCTGACAATGAAATCGTTTCGGAATGCGGGAGAAGAAAGGACTCCCGGCATCGATTGCAATACCTTGGAAATATCCCGGTTACCTCCCGGATTTTTCTCGATTTCGGCAATTCCGATCCGTTGCAGAGATATGGGACTGTTGCTGGTTTTACGAAAGGGATCGGCTTTTATGGTCACCTGATCTAAAGCGAAGCTACTCTCTTCCAGTTCAATATTAATGTTTTTTTCCGAAGCCGTATTTACCATAAACTCTTCAGACAGGATCGTTTTGTAGCCTAAACTGCTTACTTCGAGTCGATTAAAACCGAGTGGTATTTTTTCGATTCGGAAATAACCATTGGTGTCGGTAGTAACTCCGATGGTCGTTTTCCAGATGATTACATTGGCAAAAGGAATGGGTTCATTATTTTTACGATCGACTACTCGTCCTTTTACTACCCCTTTTTCCTGTGCAAAAGAGGAAAAAAGGAAAAGATTAAAAAAAAGAAAAAGAAGTATTCGTCGGATTTTCATAACGGTTTATTTGAGTTCGGAATTCACAAATATAACTAAAAATATCCCGTTCACCTCCATTCATGGTCCTTAATCGTGTTGTAAACTGAATTCTTTATGGGATTTCAGACGAAAATGTAAAGAATATCTATAAAAAAAGAATCGTTTTTTTTGGAAATTTGAAGAAAAGCACTACTTTTGCACCCGAGTTCTTGCCCAGGTGGCGGAATTGGTAGACGCGCTGGACTCAAAATCCAGTGTCCCTTAAAGACGTGCGGGTTCGATTCCCGCCCTGGGTACAAAGCCTCCGAGAAATCGGAGGCTTTTTCTTTTCGTAATATGGTGGCGTTTCCATGCGAATTGTCTAATTTTGTAGGGAGGGTTTTCAATAAAGATAATATGGATTATAATAAGATTTTTTACGAGGAAGCGACAGAACGCCTGAAGGAGGAAATATGTGATATCGGGAAGAGGATGTGGCAACGAAATTACGTGGATGGAAATGGAGGGAATATCAGCGTACGTCTGAACGAGAGTATGGTGTTATGCACTCCTACTTATATCTCTAAGGGATTTATGAAACCGGAAGATATGTGTATGGTGGATATGCAGGGACGACAGCTCGCGGGAGAACGACCGAGTACGAGTGAAATAAAAACCCATCTTGCTGTTATGCGCCGGAATCCGAATGCATGGGCTTGTGTACATGCCCATCCGCCTTATACGACCTCTTTTGCTTTGTGCGGACATCTGCCGAAGGAGGGGGTGGTTTCGGAAGCGGAGATATTTTTGGGAGAGTTAGGATTGGCGTCGTACGCGAGACCGGGGTCGAAGGAGATAGAAAAGGCGGTTGGCGCTTTGGCTTTGGGGCGTAACGCAATTATAATGCAAGGACACGGTGCTATTACCTGGGGAAAAAGTGTGGAAGAGGCCTATTGGAAGTTGGAAAACCTCGAAGCTTATTGTCAGGCAGTACATCTGGCGGAATGCCGTAAGGATATTTTAATCCCCTTTTCGGAGGAAGAGAGGAAAGATTTGAAACGTTTACGGGAAAAATTTGAGCAATGAATGCGATTTTCGATATAGTGACTGTTCGGGCGGATTATGAACAAGGGGCATTGATCGTTATCGATCAAACGCAACTTCCGAACAAGGAAATATACCTGGCGTTGAAAACTCCGGAAGAGATATGGGAAGCGATATACTCGTTGAGGGTGAGAGGGGCTCCGGCGATCGGGGTGGCTGCCGCTTGCGGGATTTCGGTGTGTATGCAGAACTACCGGGAAGAGGATGTGCAGGGCTTTCATAAAGAGTTTGACCGGATAAAGAGCTACTTGGCAACTTCTCGTCCGACGGCCGTAAATCTGTTTATGGCTTTAGATAGGATGGAAAATTGTATCCGGGTGCATGAACCCGATGGCGTACGGGGGATGAAAGATGCTATGCGGCGGGAGGCGGAGGCCATTCGTTCCGAGGATGCAGCAGCCTGTCGGCGGATAGGGGAGTGGGGGTTATCGTTATTATCTCCCGGAATGGGTCTGCTGACTCATTGTAATGCCGGTCATTTGGCAGTTTCCGAATATGGAACTGCATTGGCTCCGATCTATTTGGGGCAAGAGAACGGATATGATTTTAAGGTGTTTGCGGATGAAACTCGTCCGTTGTTGCAAGGGGCCAGGCTAACGGCTTTCGAACTAAAGAGAGCAGGAGTGGATGTCACGTTGATATGCGATAATATGGCGTCGATTGTAATGCAAAAAGGGTGGGTTCAAGCCGTTTTGGTCGGATGTGACCGGGTGGCCGCCAATGGAGATGCGGCGAATAAGATAGGAACTTCTGGAGTCGCTGTTCTGGCAAAACATTACGGGATTCCTTTTTACGTGTTGGGACCGACTTCTACGATCGATTTGGCTTGTTCGACGGGTGAGCAAATCCATATAGAAGAGCGTCCTCCTGAAGAAGTTACCGAGAAGTGGTATGTTCATCGAATGGCTCCGGATAAGGTAAAAGTATATAATCCTGCTTTTGATGTTACTCCTCGTAATCTGATAACGGCCGTTATTACGGAAAAAGGGATTGCATATCCTCCTTTTACCGATTCTTTCCGAAAATGGCTGGAATAGAAGACTTTTAACAGTGTATAAGACATTTTGGCATTTATTTTTCCGTAATTATGACAAAATGTCTTATTTGCGTGGGCATTTTGAACTATTCGGTTTCGGCATAGAGGCAGGAAAAATTTTCTATGTATTGATAGTCATGGTTTTATCTTGTGCGTCTTTTTGTAGAAGGAAATGTGAAACTTTTAGTTTATAGATTCGGTATACCCTTTGTATTTCCTTAAACACGAAAGGAGCATGAGACTATGAACATGAATAATTATACAATTAAGTCGCAGGAAGCCGTGCAGGAAGCCGTGCAGATTGCGCAGGAAAAAGGGCAACAGGCCATCGAGACGGGGCATCTGTTGAAAGGTATTATTGCTAAAGGTGAAAATATCACTAATTTTATTTTTAACAAATTGGGAGTTAACGGACGGAACGTGGTTTCGGCTTTGGATAGGATGATTGATTCCTATCCGAAAGTTTCCGGAGGATCGCCTTATCTTTCCGAAGATACCAATAAGGTGCTGGAAAAAGCAACGAAGATTGCAGGGGAGATGGGTGACCAGTATGTCTCTCTGGAACACATTATATTGGGCTTGTTATCCATCCGGGATCAAGTTTCGCAATTATTGAAAGATAGCGGAATGACAGAGAAGGAAGTCAAAGCTGCTATCGAGGAGTTGAGGAAGGGTTCGAAAGTGAATTCGCAGTCGGCCGAAGACAATTACGATGCATTGGGGCGATATGCCATTAATCTGAACGAGCGGGCTCGCAACGGTAAGCTGGATCCGGTGATCGGGCGGGACGATGAGATTCGTCGGGTATTGCAAATCTTATCCCGGAGAACGAAAAACAACCCGATTTTGATCGGGGAACCGGGGGTCGGTAAGACGGCTATAGCCGAAGGGTTGGCTCAGCGTATCGTTAACGGGGATGTCCCTTCGAATTTGGCATCCAAGAGCATCTATTCCTTGGATATGGGAGCTTTGGTTGCCGGCGCTAAATATAAAGGAGAGTTCGAAGAGAGGCTAAAGGCCGTGGTGAATGAGGTTTTGGCGTCGGAAGGGGATATCATTCTCTTTATCGATGAGATCCACACGTTGGTTGGGGCCGGGAAGTCGGAAGGGGCGATGGATGCGGCCAATATTTTAAAGCCGGCGTTGGCGCGGGGAGATTTAAGGGCTATCGGAGCGACCACTTTGAACGAGTATCAGAAATATTTTGAACAAGATAAGGCTTTGGAGCGTCGATTTCAGAAAGTGATGATCGATGAACCCGATGTCATGAGTGCTATCAGTATCATGCGGGGATTGAAGGAGCGATATGAAAACCATCATAAAGTGCGGATTACGGACGATGCCATTATTGCTTCCGTTGAGTTGTCGCACCGGTATATATCCGATCGTTTCTTGCCGGATAAGGCAATTGACTTGGTGGATGAAGCTGCCGCAAAATTGCGGTTGGAGATGAATTCCGTTCCTGAAGAGATCGATGAACTGGATCGTAAGATCAAACAGCTTGAGATAGAGAAAGAGGCGATCAAACGGGATGGAAAAAGCAAGAAGTTGGATGAGATCCAAAAAGAATTAGCCGATTTGAATCAGGAGCGTACGAAATTGCGGGCTCAATGGGAATCTGAACGGTCTTTGATCGATGAGATTCAAAAAAATAAAGATGCCATCGAACAGTATAAATTTGAAGCTTCCCGTGCGGAGCGGGAGGGAGATTACGGAAAGGTGGCCGAATTGCGTTACGGTAAAATAAAATCTGCGGAACAGCGGATTGAGGAGATTAAGGCGAAGCTGGCCGATATGAAGCATGGAGATTCTTTGATTCGGGAAGAGGTTACGGAGGATGATATAGCTTCGGTCGTATCTAAATGGACCGGAATACCGGTAAGCCGGATGATGCAAAGCGAACGTCAGAAATTATTGCATTTGGAGGAAGAGTTGCATAAACGGGTAGTCGGTCAGGACGTGGCTATTGCCGCTTTGGCGGATGCCGTGCGTCGTAATCGGGCCGGATTGCAGGATGCCAAACGACCGATTGGTTCGTTTATCTTTTTGGGAACGACCGGAGTCGGTAAGACGGAGTTGGCCAAAGCGTTGGCCGAGTTCCTGTTTGACGACGAGTCTTTGATGACCCGTATCGATATGTCCGAATACCAGGAGCGTCATTCTGTCTCTCGTTTGATCGGGGCACCTCCCGGATACGTGGGATACGATGAAGGCGGTCAACTGACCGAAGCCGTACGCCGGAAACCCTACTCTGTTGTTTTGTTGGATGAGATAGAGAAAGCGCACCCGGATGTATTCAATATCCTTTTGCAAGTATTGGATGACGGTCGGTTGACGGATAATAAAGGCCGGGTGGTGGATTTTAAAAATACCATTATCATCATGACTTCTAATATCGGTGCTCATATTATCCAGGAGAAGCTAAAGGACTTAAACGATAATAACCGGGATGAGGTATTGGAAAAGACCAATCACGAGGTATATGAGTTGTTGAAGAAAACGATTCGTCCGGAATTTCTGAATCGTATCGATGAGGTGATTATGTTTACTCCTTTACAAAAATCCGAGATTGTGGATATCGTTCGATTGCAGGTTAATGGTGTCAATAAAATGCTTGCTAACAATGGAATTATTTTGGACGTAACGGGTAAAGCGGTCGAGTGGATCGCGGAAGCGGGTTATGATCCGCAGTTCGGGGCGCGTCCCGTTAAACGAATTATCCAACGAAACTTGTTAAATGACCTTTCCAAACAGATATTGGCCGAACAGGTTTCCAAAGATAGCCATATCGTTGTGGATGTTGAGAACGATCACTTGATTTTTAAAAATAAATAAAAAATGGCGTTGAAACAAAAAGCCGGTCGAAATTTTACTTTCGACCGGCTTTTTGTTTCATGTGGTACTCGAGGCGGGACTTGAACCCGCACAGCCGCAATGGCCACGGGATTTTAAGTCCCGCGTGTCTACCGATTCCACCACTCGAGCAACATTGAAAAAGAACGAGCGAAAAACGGGACTCGAACCCGCGACCCTAACCTTGGCAAGGTTATGCTCTACCAACTGAGCTATTTTCGCAAATATAATCAATAACACTTTTGGCATCTTTAAACCTTACCAAGGTTACATCGATGACGCTTCGCTTTGGGCAAGGTTATGCTCTACCAACTGAGCTATTTTCGCAAATGCGAACGCAAATATAGGGCATTTTTTCTATCGTACAAACGAATTCTCTTAAAAATATAAGGAATTATTTCGGTTTTATATATTAAATTCTGTTTCTCATGTAGTTATTGAACGGATTTAGAGTCCGTTTTTTTTGTTTTTTTTATTGAAATGATTGTTCTCGGGTTTAGAATGATTATATTTGTCGTGTTTTTTAAAGAAAAGAGATGTCTCATACAGGAAGTAGAAGGGTAAAAGGATCATACTTTGTTTCTACGATCAGTATTGCTTTGGTGCTCGTGGTCGTGGGTGCTCTCGTATTTATTCTATTGAATGCCCGCATGGTGTCGGATCATGTTAAACGTAATATCGGTTTCGTTGTCATAATTAAGGATAATACAAACGAAGCTGAAATTAAGCGGGTGCAAAAAATCTTGGATACCCGTCCCTATACTTATTCTTCTCAATATATAACGAAAGAACAGGCTGCTGCTGCTTTCAAGAAAGAGATGGGAGAGGATTTCGAAGCTATATTAGGTGCGAATCCGCTTTTGCCTTCTATCGAGATTAAATTGAATCCGGCTTACGCGAATAACGATTCTTTGGCGATGGTCGAAAAAGGATTGGCCAAATTCGATATCATTCATGATGTTTATTACCAGAAGTCGATGATACAGAGTATCAATGAGAATATTCGTCGGATAAGCGTATTCTTTTTGATTGTCGGGGCCGTTCTGATGTTGATATCGTTTACCTTGATCCGGAATACGATACATCTGGCCGTGTATTCACAGCGTTTTTTAATAAAGACGATGCAGTTAGTAGGGGCAAAATCTTTCTTTATTTGCAAGCCGTTCGTGTATGACAGCATGTGGAGGGGGTTCTTCGGAGCTATGATCGCGAACTTGGTGCTGTTGGGTGCTATATTTTTTCTACAAGAGAATATAGGAAGGGTGATGAATATTATACATCGGGATACGATCGTTATTATGGTGGTGTTTGTCGTTCTTTGCGGTATGTTTTTATCGTTTATATCGGCTTGGTATTCTGTTCATCGATATTTGAACAGGGATTTAAATGAATTGTATACATAAAAAAAGATATATGGTAAATGATTTGAAAGAAAAGAAGGATGGTTTCCCGATACCCAAGAGTAACTATAAATTTATTTTGATCGGTTTCGGGATCGTCGTGCTCGGATTTTTATTGATGATGGGAGGCGGATCTGATTCTCCGGATACTTTTAACTATGACATTTTTAGTTTTAGGAGAATTACCTTAGCCCCGATGGTCGTTTTATTCGGTTTCGGTTTCGTGTTCTGGGGCATTATGCGTAAACCTAAAAAAGAGGAGAAATAGATGTAGTATTGAGGTAGGACGAAGAGATGTTATAGGAATTTTCCCGTTCTCAATTTAATATAAATTTATGGAGTGGTTTGAAGCATTGGCGCTCGGTATAATTCAAGGATTAACAGAATTTTTACCTGTAAGCAGTTCCGGACATTTACAAATTTTTGGTGCATTATTTGGTGTTGAGGCTGAAAAGAATCTGACGTTTGCCGTTGCGGTTCATGCGGCGACCGTATGCAGTACGGTTGTGATCTTGTGGAAAGAGGTTTCTGTTTTGTTTCGGGGATTTTTTAGTTTCAGGTATAATGACGAGATGGCTTACGTGTTGAAAATATTTATATCGATGATTCCGGTGGCGATTGTGGGGTTTTGTTTTAAGGATTTTGTAGAAGAGATATTCGGTTCGGGCTTGTTGATCGTGGGTTGTATGTTGTTAGTGACCGCGTTGCTGTTGACTTTTGCCTACTACGCCAAACCTCGGGAGAAAGCCAATATCTCTTATAAGGACGCTTTTGTGATAGGTTTGGCACAAGCGTGTGCCGTATTGCCTGGATTATCCCGTTCCGGTTCGACGATAGCGACGGGCATATTGTTGGGGAATAAAAAAGAGATTGTTGCCAAATTTTCTTTTTTGATGGTTTTGATACCCATTTTGGGAGAAGCTATGCTGGATTTGGTAAAGGGGGATTTTTCTTCCGGCGACGGTGTACCTGTTGTATCTTTGATTGTCGGGTTTATCGCTGCTTTTGTTTCCGGATGTATCGCTTGTAAGTGGATGATAAGCATTGTAAAGAGAGGAAAATTGATTTGGTTCGCCATTTATTGTGCTATTGTGGGAATATTGACAATTGTGTTGGGATGACAGAAGTTTGGAGTAAGATTCGATTTCGAGAAGAAGGAGATTTTCAGGCGGGAGCTGTAATCGTGATCGATAAGCCTTTGCGTTGGACCTCTTTTGACGTGGTGAATAAGGTTCGGATCTGTTTGAAAAGGAAATTCGGTAAGATAAAGGTAGGGCATGCGGGGACATTGGATCCGTTGGCGAGTGGGGTCGTGATCGTATGCGTTGGAAAGGAGACGAAGGAGATCGAAAGATACATGGGAGAAGAGAAAGAGTATGTCGCGGAGATAACTTTCGGACACACGACTCCTTCTTACGATCTGGAGACATCTTTTAACGGGACCTTTACGTATGAGCATGTGAACCGTATGTTGATGGAGGAGGTCATTACTCGTTTTGTCGGTGAGATTGAGCAATATCCCCCGATTTTCTCCGCTGTACGAGTAGATGGGGTTCGTGCTTACGAGAAAGCCCGTAAGGGGGACGAGGTGGAGATGAAGAGTCGTCGGGTGACGATTCGGGAGATTGAGATTGTGAAAATGGAACTTCCCGTGGTTGAGTTAAGAATCGTGTGTAGTAAAGGAACATATATACGTTCGTTGGCACATGATTTAGGACAGGCCTGTGGAAGCGGTTCGTATCTTTCTGCTTTACGGCGAAGCCGGGTGGGCGGATTTAAAGTGGAAGATGCTTGTAAAATGAATGAAGTAGTTGAAACGTTGCAGGAAATGCTGTGATTTTCAAAATTTGATAAATAATAAATTAGTTTACTCATATGAAACTATCGAAATTTAAATACAAGTTGCCTACGGAATTAATAGCATTACATCCCATGCAGAATCGGGACGAGAGTAGGTTAATGGTATTGGATAGAAAAACAGGAAAGATTGAACATAAAGTATTCAAGGATGTTATTGATTATTTTGAAGAAAAAGATGTTTTTGTGTTCAACGATACAAAGGTATTTCCTGCGAGGTTGTATGGGAATAAGGAGAAAACCGGAGCCGAGATCGAAGTGTTTTTGCTGAGAGAGTTGAATCGGGATCTTCGGATTTGGGATGTTTTGGTAGACCCTGCTCGTAAAATCCGGATCGGGAATAAATTGTATTTCGGGGAAGATGACAGTATGGTTGCCGAGGTTATCGATAATACGACTTCCCGCGGTAGAACGTTACGTTTTTTGTTTGATGGGGAGTATGATGAATTTAAGAAGGAACTGTATGCTTTAGGAGAGACTCCGTTACCTCGTTTTATCACTCGAAAGGTAGAACCGGAAGATGCGGTACGTTATCAGACTATTTTTGCGAAAAAAGAGGGAGCGGTCGCTGCTCCTACAGCCGGGATGCATTTTAGCCGGGAGTTGATGAAGCGTATGGAGATCAAAGGAATCGATTTCGCTTACATCACACTGCATGTCGGATTAGGGAATTTCCGGGAAGTTGATGTGGAGGATCTGACAAAACATAAGATGGATTCCGAACAGATTATCGTAGGGTCCGAGACGGTGAAAATAGTGAATGATGCCAAGGATGAAAAACATAAGGTTTGTGCGGTGGGTACTACTGTCGTTAGAACGTTGGAAAGCTGTGTTACGACAAAGGGTCGTTTGACGGAATTTGACGGATGGACGAATAAATTTATTTTTCCTCCTTATGATTTTAGTGTACCCGATGCTTTTGTATCTAATTTTCATCTGCCCTATTCGACCTTACTGATGATGGTGGCAGCTTTCGGAGGTTATGATTTTGTTATGGAAGCTTATAATCAAGCTGTTAAAGAAAAATATAGATTCGGAACTTATGGGGATGCCATGTTGATCCTGTAAAATGAGATTGTCCGAGAATCGTTTTTCAGGTGACTCTATGCCGATGAATTAATTAAGAGGAGGGAGGCTTTGGGCGAGAGGATCGATCCTGGAAATTTTTGAGACATCTTTTGAAAAAACAAGAGAGGGTGCATCCTGACGAATGGGAACACCCTCTTTTTTCAAAATAAATAATGTTGGAAGCGAGAGAATTATTACAGTTATTTCAAAAACATCCTGTTGTGGACGAAATTCGAAAATCTTTGAATGGATGTCCGGATGTGAAATTGAAAATAGAAAATGGAGTCGGTTCGGTACTCTCTTTTATTGCGGCTGTTCTTGGAAAAGAGAGCGAGGGAGTACAATTGTTCGTATTGAATGATAAGGAAGAGGCGGCCTATTTTTATAATGATCTGTTATTTCTTTTGGGGGAAGAAAAACTTCGTTTTTTGCCTGCTTCCTTTCGTCGTTCCGGTAATTTTGAGGATAAGGATAATGATTCGATTCTGGTGCGGACGGAGGTGTTAAACGCATTGGTGGATAAGCAGGTCGGTTGGGTGGTGACTTACACGGAGGCATTGGCTGAAAAGGTAGTGAATAAAGAGGTTTTAGCCGATATGTCGATGCCTGTTTCTAAAGGAGACAAGTTGTCGATCTCTTTTCTGGAAGACCTGCTTTCGGAGTATAATTTTGAAAGGAGTGATTTTGTATATGAACCCGGACAATTTTCAATACGGGGGAGTATTGTCGATATCTACTCTTTCGCGGAAGAGCGTCCTGTACGTTTGGATTTTTTCGGGGACGAGGTAGAGAGTATTCGTTATTTTGATGTGGAGACCCAACTTTCGGAACAACAAATAGAACGTATCGTGCTCGTGCCGGATTTAAGTGAGACCGTAGATGGCGGCAAATCCGGGACGTTGGCCGAATTCCTCGGGAAAGGAGTGATTTGGTGGTTAAAAAACACTTTTTTGATCCGTGATCGTTTGAATACATTAAAACAGGATGATCCGGGTGATTTGTTGGTTGTTGCCGATGATCTCCTGCAAATGGTCGGGAAGTGTCCGGTTGTTGAATGGGGATCGGATCTTTATTTTCGGGGGCAGGTTCTGAGAATGGAGACTGAATTACAACCGGCAGTAAACAAGCAATTCGATTTGTTGGCGGAACATTTGCAAAGTAAACAACGAGAGGGATACACGCTTTGCGTTTGTTCAAATAATGAAATGCAGCTTCAACGGTTACGGGATATTTTTTCGGACAAGGGATATATCGTAAATTTTAAGTCCGTGGAGGGGACTATACACGAGGGGTTTTGTGACGTACAATTGAGGATTTGCATATATACGGAGCACCAGATTTTTGATCGTTATCATAAGTATCGATTGAAAACGACACAGATAAGAAAAGGGAGGGAATCTATTACGATTAGTGAATTGCAAAATTTACATCCCGGTGATTATGTCGTTCATGTGGATCATGGGATCGGCCGGTTCGGCGGGTTGGTCAAGATTAATAACGACGGCCGTGAACAGGAGGCCATACGTTTAGTCTATAAAAATAATTCGGAATTGTATGTCAGCCTTCACGCTTTACATAAGATCTCTAAGTATAAGGGAAAGGACGGTGTTCCTCCGGTTGTCAATAAATTGGGGGGAGATGCTTGGAACCGTTTGAAGCAGAAAACGAAATCCAGGGTGAAAGATATTGCCCGGGAGCTGATAGCGTTGTATGCCAAACGTCGTAAAGAATCGGCCTTTGCCTATTCTAAGGATAGTTATTTGCAGGAAGAGATGGAAGCTTCCTTTATGTACGAGGAGACCCCCGATCAGATGAAGGCGATTCAGGCCGTAAAAGAAGATATGGAAAATCCGCACGTGATGGATCGGTTGGTGTGTGGAGATGTCGGCTTCGGAAAGACGGAGGTGGCGATAAGAGCTGCTTTTAAAGCCGTCGCGGATAGTAAGCAGGTGGCCGTTTTGGTACCTACTACGGTTTTAGCTTATCAGCACTATAATACTTTTATCAAAAGGCTTGCAGGGATGCCTTGTCGGGTGGAGTATATCAGTAGAATGAAAAAAAGTTCCGACATAAAACGGGTACTGAGAGAGTTAAGCGAGGGGAAAGTAGATATTATCATCGGGACTCATCGTTTAACGAGCTCCGATGTGCATTTTAAGGATTTGGGGCTATTGATTATTGATGAAGAGCAGAAATTCGGGGTGGCCGTAAAAGAGAGGCTGAAACATTTGAAATTGAATGTCGATACGATTACCATGACGGCAACGCCAATTCCCCGGACCTTGCAATTCTCTTTGATGGGAGCAAGAGATATGTCGATTATCCGGACGCCGCCTCCCAATCGCTATCCTATTGTTACCGAATTGCATCGTTTTGATGAAAAAGTTATAAAAGAGGCGATCTCTTATGAACTGGCACGTGGCGGACAGGTATTTTTCATTCATAACCGGGTGGAGAATATCCGGGAGATTCAATACCTGATTCATCGTCTGATTCCAGGAGTGAAGAGCTGTGTGGCCCACGGGCAGATGAACGGAGAGGATTTGGAAACCGTGATGCATGATTTTATACGGGGAGATTATGATGTATTGATAGCTACGACTATTGTGGAATCCGGTTTGGATATTCCTAATGCCAACACCATGATTATCAATCAGGCACAAAATTACGGATTGAGTGATTTGCATCAATTGAGGGGACGGGTGGGGCGTTCTAACCGGAAGGCATTCTGTTATTTGTTGACTCCTCCGTTGGAATTGATCAATCAAGATGCCAGACGACGCTTGAAGGCGATAGAGGATTATAGCGGACTCGGGAGTGGTTTTAATATTGCGATGCAAGATTTGGATATTCGCGGTGCCGGCAATATTTTAGGTGGAGAGCAGTCCGGATTTATTGCCGAGATCGGTTACGAGACCTATCAACGGATATTGAATGAAGCTTTGTTGGAGTTGAGGGATGAAGAATTTCCGGAATTGGAAGAAAGAAAATCGGAAAATAACGAGTATTTTTCGGTGGATTGTGTTATCGATACGGATTTTGAGATTTTGATTCCTGAAGCTTACGTGGAGAATGTAAGCGAACGGATTCGTTTATACAGGGAGTTGGATAATATCACGGATGAGAATACGTTACAGCGATTTGAAATTGAATTGCGGGATCGTTTCGGAGAGATTCCGGTACAAGTTGAGGCTTTGATGGAGGTGGTCCGAATCCGGAGAAGGTGCGTGAACTTGGGAATAGAACGTTTATTGGTTAAAAACGGTAAGATGGTGGCTTATTTTATCGGCGATCAGCATTCTTCTTATTACGCTTCTGCTATTTTTACGGCCGTTTTGAAGTTTGTGCAAAAACAGGTTGTTCCTTGTAAAATGAGTGAACGAAACGATAAATTGACACTCGTGTTTACGGGTATTGAAAATATTGGGCGGGTATCCGGGATAACAAAGGCCATGGAAGAATTTACGGAGAAAAATTAATATGAAATGAATCTGGTTGTTGACATAGGAAATACGCGGACCAAATATGCCGTATTCGAAGATAATCTTTTTGTCGAGAGTGGGACAGGAGTCCCTGAATTGTACGAGAAAGCTCTCTGCTGGCGGAAGAGGGGAGAAGAGGTTAATGTAATTATGGCCAGTACCGGGGCGATATCGACAGGATTAAGAGCTTGTCTAAGCGATATCGCAACTTTTTTTTGTGAAGCTAATCCGCTCATGGCGTTGCCCATTCGTTTAGGATATGATACTCCTCAAACGTTGGGAATAGATCGTATTGCCGGATGTGTTGCCGCCGCTTTTTTATTTCCGGGTAAAGATATACTGGTTGTCGATATGGGAACAGCCATTACTTTCGACTTTATGAATGGGGAAGGTGTGTTTCTGGGGGGTAATATTTCCCCGGGCATCCAAATCCGTTTTCGTGCGTTGAATGAATTCACGTTAAGCCTTCCTTTGGTCGAAGGGTCCGATACGTATGAATATATAGGAAAAAATACTCCGGGGGCCATATTGGACGGAGTTATGAATGGTATACTTTTTGAAGTACGTGGTTATATAGATGAATTGCGTCGCGAAAATCCGGAGGCAATAGTTATCCTTACGGGAGGAGCCAGTCATTTCTTAAAAAAGTCTTTAAAACGGGAAGTTTTTTTTGATGAAAAATTAGTAATTGTGGGATTAAATCAGATGTTAGAATTTCAAAAGAGGAGATAATAATTAAAATATGCATATAGAAAAAGTCGTTGAAGCCTTTACTTTTAAAAAAAATAATGGTAAATTTGCCCGGGATGAAATTATTTAGGGGAATATAAAAGCAAATTGTTTCTTAATTTAAACTTAAAAATAGAGGGATCATATGAAAAGAATTGCTGTATTAGCGTTTGGGATATGTATACTTACCGTTGGCGGTTTAAAAGCCCAAAGTGAATCAAAATTTGGGAAAGATAGTATACAAACGTTGTATAATGCTTCAATTTATACGGAATTATGGAGACAGAAGAATTTCAAGGAGGCGTTGCCTGCCTGGAGATACGTGTTTCTTAATGCTCCGGCATTTCAACAGAATACTTACGTGCGGGGAGAAGATATTATAGAATATATGTATAAAAGTACTCAAAAGAAAGAGTATCTGGATACATTGATGATGATTTACGATCAACGTATAAAGTATTTCGGGGACGATCCCAAAGCGGGAGAAGGATATATTTTAGGACGTAAAGGTTTGGCTTTGCTTCGCTATGGAGATCAGGGAGTGGAAAACAGGAAGCAAGCGTATAATTATTTGCTGAAATCCGTGGAGATGAAAGGAAACGCTTCTCTTCCGGATGTCGTTGATCGGTTGATGTGTACGGCTTGTGAACTGGCTAAGGAGGAGCAACTTTCGGCCGATGAGGTGTTGCACTTGTATGACGATTTGTCCCGGCTTGCTAAGGAGAACATTTTGGGAGGCGGAAAAATCGGTGAGAATTTCGAGAAATGTCAAAAAAACTTAGATGCCTTCTTCTTTGCTTCCGGTTTAGCGAATTGTGAAACTTTAGCTGGTTTGTTGACGGCGAGATATGAAGCGAATAAAACCAATTTGGACGAATTGAAGAGTATTTCTTCTCTGCTGAGAAGACGTGAGTGTACGGATCTTCCGATCTATACAACCGTTGCCGAGACAATATATCAGTTAGAGCCCTCTTCCGATGCGGCTTATGGTTTGGCCGTTATGTTTTTGGGCAAGCGCGATATAGAGAAGGCCGAACGATATTTTAAAGAGGCGATAGATAAAGCCGAGAATGTCGAAGAGAAGGAGAATATTTATATGATGTTGTCCCAGCTTTATTTAACGACGAAGAATTTTCCTCAAGCCAAAAAATACGCTCAGGAAGTGTTGAAGATAAACCCGAATTCCGGAAAGGCATATATTCTTATAGGAAAAGCTTATGTTTTCGGAAGTAAAGGTTATAGTCAGGATGATTTTGAACAGCATACCGTTTTTTGGGCTGCAGTAGATAAATTTATTAAAGCCAAACAAGTGGACCCCGAGGTTTTGACAGAGGCGGATGAGTTGATAAAAACCTATTCGGTTTATTTCCCTACCTCTGGAGAGGCTTTTTTCAACTCTATAAAGAGTGGGGACACGGTTAAAATCGGAGGTTGGATAAATGAAAATACGGTCGCAAGATTTAATAAAGAATAGTGTGGTTTTGTTTCATCATGTATGGAAAATACAAAGCGTTACCGTCCTTATTTTAGGGACGGTAATGCTTTTTTCTTGTAAAACAGACCAAAAAGAGATCGATCGGATTGTAAGTCGGACTGATAGACCGGAAATGTCGGGAGAAAATCTTACATTGCTCTATTCGGACTCTGCCCGCATTAAATATAAAGTGATTACACCCGTGTATGATAAATACAATAAAGAGGGGCAGAAATACGATGAATTTCCGAAAGGTATACACGCTATATTGTATGATAAGGAGGGAAACGAAGTGGGTTCCCTGGTGTCGAAATATGCGAAAAAATTGGAAGATGAGATGTTATGGGAGATTCGTAATGAAGTAGTTGTAGTGAATTCCGAGGGGAAAAAATTGGAAACGGAGTTGTTATATTGGGATATGAAAAAAGAGTTTCTTTATACCGATCGATACACACGTTTTACTTCCGGGGAACAGATGATAGAGGGAAATAACGGATTTGAGTCGGATCAGCAATTGAATAATCCACAATTTAAGAATGTTACGGGTAAAATAGCCGAATCAGAAAATCAAACTAAATGACCGTTTTTGTTGCCATAATAACTTGTTTGCTACTGTCCGCTTTTTTTTCCGGGATGGAAATAGCCTTCGTGGCATCCAATAAATTACGTATCGAGATTGACAAATCCAATAAGGGGATTACCCAAACGCTTATCGATTTGTTTGTATCTAATTCCGGAATGTATATTACCACGATTCTGGTCGGAAATAACGTGGTCATGGTTATTTACGGTATTTTCATGTCGGATTATTTGGATCCCCGTTTGGAACAAATAGGCATCTCTTTAGGATTCCGAATGTTTGCCGTCACGTTAATTTCGACTTTGATCATGTTGGCCGTTGCGGAGTTCTTGCCTAAGGTTATCTTCAGGTTACGTCCCAATTTATTTTTACGTATTTTTGCCGTACCTGTCTTTTTATTTTACATCTTATTTTTTCCTATATCCTATTTTTCCGTTTGGTTCGGGGGATTGTTGTTGCGGGTTTTCACGGGAAAGAAATTGGCACACAAGGAGGAAGATAGAGCTTTTGGAAAGATTGATTTGAATAACCTGATAGAAGAAGGAGAGGCTTCGGGAACGTTAAACGAAGATGAACATGATATAAAGCTGTTCCGGAATGCTTTGGACTTTTCCGAAGTAAAGTTAAGGGAATGTATGGTTCCCCGTACGGATATCGTGGCCTTACCGTTGGACGGAAGTTTGGATGAATTGAGAGATCTCTTTGTGCAGACGGGTTTTTCTCGTATTTTGATTTATAAGGATAGTATAGATAATGTTATAGGATATGTACATTCATCGGCCCTTTTCCATCATCCGGAGACGATTGTTAAGGCTGTCAGTAAGATTTTGATCGTCCCGGAAACCATGTCGGCTTTACGTTTGCTGAATCTTTTCACGAAAGAACAAAAAAGTGTAGCTGCCGTGGTTGATGAGTTCGGGGTAACGGCAGGAATGGTGACGATAGAGGATATCATGGAGGAGATTTTCGGTGAGATCGAGGACGAACATGATCATCTAAACCTGAAGGAAGAGGTGCTGGCACCTAACGAATATCTTTTTTCCGGCCGTCTGGAGGTCGATTATCTGAACGAGAAATACAATCTGGATCTTCCTGAAAGTGAAGAATACGAAACATTGGCCGGATTAATATTGTATTATAATGAAGATATTCCGAATGAAGGAGAGCAAGTTGTCGTTGAGGGAATTACTTTTGAAATATTGCAGGTAAAAAGTGCACGTATTGAAGAGGTTAAAGTTATGATATGAAAAGGAGCTTTATTTTAAAGCTCCTTTTTGTTTCAACATATCTTCAAAGTGTCTGATGTTGTTTTCATGCTCCCGGGTACAAATCATAAGGTAATCGTTTTGTTCCGCGATGATGCAATTATCAATACCCTCTACAATTACTTTTTTCTGGTGAGGAACGCACACGATACACTCCTTGGAGTCGATAAAAAGTACGTTTCCATTATTACTTACATTTTGATTTTCGTCCTTGGGACTTATTTCGTGAAACGAGTGCCATGTTCCGACGTCCGACCAGCCAAATTCACCTTTGATCACATAAACTTTAGAAGATTTTTCCATGATGCCGAAGTCGATGGATACATTTGGACTTTGGCTGTAAATATGAGATATGTTTTCGGCGGAATCGGGCTTTTCAGCATTTTTATATTCATTCTCGAACAGAAGGTAAAGATCTTCCAAATGATTTTTAAATTCGTTGATAATTTCTTTTACTTTCCAAATAAAAATACCCGCGTTCCAAAGGAAATCACCTGACTCCATAAATACTTTTGCCAATTCTTTATCCGGTTTTTCCGTGAAAGTCTTGACTTTGGAAACGTATTCCGTGATTCTGTTTTTTTTGATTTGGATATATCCGTAACCGGTTTCCGGTCGGGTCGGTTTTATTCCGATGGTAAGCAATCCTCCGTATTGTTCGACAAAATCCAGGCCCTTCGTGATGTTGTCGATGTATTCTTTGTCGTTGAAAATAAAATGGTCGGAGGGGACGACTACCATCGAGGCTTCGGGGTTTGTTCTTGCGATTTTATAGGCGGCATAGGCTATGCAGGGGGCGGTATTCTTGCCGAAAGGCTCTTTTAAGATATTTTCGGTCGGAATTTCCGGTATTTGTTTTTTTGTGATGTCCTCGTAGGCCGTTCCTGTAACGATAATGATATTCTGTAGGTCGAAAATTTGATTTGCTCGTTCAAAAGTTTGTCTCAGAAAACTTTTACCTGTATTCATGATGTCGCAAAACTGTTTTGGACAAGCCTTGTTGCTGACTGGCCAGAATCGTTTTCCGAGTCCACCTGCCATGATTACGCAGTACGAGTTTTTATTCATATTCAATCGAAGTTTTGAAATTAAATTCCTCTTATTGTTGTCGAAATTAGTAATAAATCCGTGAATAATTTCTATTTTTACGATAAAATTTGGAGAAAGGATTGGAGACGGGTATTAATAAAGAAGTTAGTATTGATGAAAATTTTAGATCGGTTAGGAGCTTATATACTATTTCTGGGGAAAATATTCACAAAGCCTGAAAAAAAACGAGTTTATTTAAAGGAGTTGCTCAATGAATTTGAAAAATTGGGTTTGAACTCGATCGTATTGGTAATGATTATTTCCTTTTTTATTGGAGCTGTATTGACGTTACAAACGGCATATAATATGTCAAGCCCGCTTTTACCCCGTTATTTGATCGGTTATTTGACGCGTGAAACGTTGTTGTTGGAGTTTTCTTCGACCATTGTAAGTTTGATTCTGGCAGGAAAGATCGGTAGCAATATTGCTTCGGAGATCGGTAGTATGAAGATTACGGAACAGATAGAAGCGCTGGAATCCATGGGGGTAAATTCCGTTTCTTATTTGGTCGGTCCTAAGATTGCGGCCGCTTTGGTTATCAACCCGGTCTTATACGTGTTTAGCGTGTTCGTCGGTATTATCGGTGGAATCCTTTCCGGGTTGGCGTCGGGAGTCGTGAATTATGATGATTATATTCATGGGCTGCATTTTTCCTTTAACCCGTATTATGTGACTTATTCGATTATAAAAACCCTGTTTTTTGCGGTTATTTTTACTTCTATTCCTGCATTTTACGGTTATAATGTTCAGGGAGGGGCTTTGGAAGTCGGACGTGCAAGCACGAAAGCCGTTGTGGATAGCAGTATTGCGATATTAGTCTTTAATTTGATATTAACTAAAATCTTATTGTAATGATTCGGGTTGAACATGTATATAAATCATTTGATAAGAAAGTTGTATTGTCGGATATCAATGCCGTTTTTGAAGAGGGGAAGGTCAATTTGATTATTGGGAAAAGCGGTTCCGGTAAAACGGTATTGTTAAAGTCTTTGATCGGTTTACATCCGATCGATTCCGGCCGGATCCTGTATGACGATCGTGATATTACCTCTATGGATACGAAACAGGTAAAGAAGATCAGAGAGGAATTGGGGGTCGTATTTCAGGGGGGAGCCCTGTTCGATTCTCTTTCCGTTTTGGAAAATGTAAAATTTCCGTTGAATCTTTTTTCTCGTATGAGTGAGAAGGAAAAAGAGGAACGAGCCTTGTTTTGTTTGAACCGCGTTAATTTGGATAACGTGGGAAAATTATATCCGGCAGAGATAAGTGGAGGAATGAAAAAAAGGGTTGCTATTGCCCGGGCGATTGTCATGCAGCCGAAGTATTTGTTTTGTGATGAGCCCAACTCGGGTTTGGATCCTTTAACCTCTATTGTTATCGATAATTTATTATCGGAATTGACTCACGAATATCAAATGACGACGATTATTAATACTCATGATATGAATTCCGTGTTTGAAATAGGCGAGAACATTCTATTCATTCATGAAGGGAAAAAAGAGTGGGAGGGCAATAACGCGGAGATAATGAATGCTACTAACAAAGCTTTGAATGAATTTTTGTTTACTTCGAAATTTAATCAATTGATAAAAGAAAAATGGGAGGATCGTGGGGAGTCAAAACCTAAAGATAAGGTATAGCGTATGAAAAATGTATTGTGGATTATATTGATAGTAACCTGTATGACGGCCTGTTCGGAAAAAGTCCCTTTAGACAGAAAAGAATTCACGTCATTGTTGATCGATATGCATATGGCAGACGGAGCTCTCGTGGTATGGATGGAGGAGGAGGGAAATGACCGCAGAGATGACCGGAAAAAATACAT
This sequence comes from Gabonibacter massiliensis, assembly GCA_001487125.1. Taxonomy (GTDB): domain Bacteria; phylum Bacteroidota; class Bacteroidia; order Bacteroidales; family Marinifilaceae; genus Gabonibacter; species Gabonibacter massiliensis. Next base: position 1,666,573 of record LN913013.1, on the reverse strand, counting down.
GTATTATAATGACTTATTCGAGAAGTATGGAATCACGCGGGCGGAGTTTGACTCATGCGTCCATTATTATTCGGCTAAAACGGCTCTCTTTACTAAAATATACGATGTCGTTATTGATTCTTTGAATCGCAGGTTAACGGAGAAAACGCGTATTTATAAGCAATTGACGGGTCAGGACTCCTTAAATTTAATGCCGGGTTATAAAATGTGGGTATTCGATACTTTGGATTGTGATTCTGTCCGGATTGAAGATGAATTCATTGGTTTATTGTGTGCCGGGAATTGGATGAAAGAGATTGTTATGACGGATACGGTTACGTTAGATAGACAGAATCCGTATGTCGAGATCGAATTGGATAGTATTGTTCCCGGAATGTATAATTTTGAGACAAGTCTGAAATTTGAACACCGGGACAGGAAAAGGAGTAATAAAATCCTTTCTTATTTGCTTTCGGATCAGAATGATACGCTGAAGATCAGTGATACGTGGGTGGTGATGGATTCGATTAAACGAGATTATAAGTGGTCTTATTACGTGGCCGATTCCACCTATAACAGACTTCGCATCCGTATTCTGGCCGGGGAAGAGACAAGAAAGGGAGAAAAAGAATGGAACGGAAAGGTTTGGAATACGGGTATATTTAAACTGTATCAAACTCCGAAAGAAGAAGAGCGTAACAAGGAACTCTATCGATTAAATAAATAATGAGAAAAATTGCGGCTAATTATATTTTCTTGCCGGGTTATCCTTTGGTGAGGAATGGATATGTTGTTATTGATGGTCAGAATGTCGTAGACGTGGTAAACACGGGAGGTTTTATTCGTGAGATTCCCGGTTTGGAATTTTATGGGGGAATGATTGTTGCTGGGTTTTTAATGAGCGATAAACGGGATTGGTGTCCCGGGGATGATTTGTTATCGTGTATTGTCGATATGTATGATAAAAGATGTGATTGGAGAACTGGATTGGCTCTTGTGCAAGGAGCTGATTGGGAGCACTTCAGATGGTCAGAGGAGGCTTCTGTTTTACGTTTGGTATAATACTAAAATAAAGAACGATGAGTAAATTGTATTTGACACTTGTTTTATTTTTTATTTGGGGAGTGTTATCGGCGGGTCCCCTTTGGATGCGCTATCCGAGTATCTCTCCGGATGGTAAACAAATTGTATTCAGTTATAAGGGAGATATTTATAAAGTTTCTGCAGATGGAGGGCGAGCTGAGCAATTAACGACGAATCCCGGGTATGAAACTTATCCGATCTGGTCTCCTGACGGTAAATACATCGCTTTCGCGAGTGATCGTTACGGGAATCTGGATATATTCATTATGCTTGCAGAGGGAGGAACTCCTAAACGGTTAACCACTTATTCGGGTAAGGAGATTCCGTATGCTTTTACTCCTGATGGAAAAGAAATTGTTTATGGGGCTCAGATACAGGATCCGGCTGAAAGCGCTTTGTTCCCTTCCCCGGCTTTAACGGAACTTTATGCGGTTTCTGTCAATGGAGGAAGGCCCCGACAGGTGTTGGGAACGCCTGCGGAAAGCATTTGTTTTTCCAAATCGGGTAAACAGTTTCTGTATCATGACAAGAAGGGTGGAGAGAATGAGTGGCGTAAACATCATACCTCTTCGGTCACTCGGGATATTTATCTCTATGATATAAAAAGTAAGAAACACACGAACCTGGTCGGTTGGCAGGGAGAGGATCGAAATCCTGTTTTCGCCCCGGGAGACGAGAAAGTTTACTTTTTAAGTGAACGCGGAGGTTCTTTCAATATCTATTCGTTTAACCTGACCGTTCCGGATCGGGTCGAGCCCGTCACTTCGTTTAAGAATCGTCCCGTGCGTTTTTTGAGTATTGCCAATACCGGACGTTTATGTTTTGGGTATGACGGAGAAATTTATATAAAAGACGAAATGTCTAATCCTAAAAAGGTTGCAGTTGAAATTCGCGGAGATCAGGCCATTGATGACAGAGAAGAGCTTCTTTTTACTTCGGGTGCGACGGATGCCGAAGTTTCACCTGACGGTAAGCAGATTGCTTTGATTTTACGCGGGGAGGTGTTCGTTACATCTACGGATTACGTGACGACAAAGCAGGTTACCGAGACTCCGGAACAGGAGAAATGGTTGAGTTTTGCTCCCGATAACCGGACATTGGCTTACGCGAGCGAACGCAATGGAAATTGGAATATCTATACGGCAAAGATGGCCCGAAAAGAGGAGATTAATTTTCCGAATGCCACGTTGATCGATGAAGAAGCCGTATTACCCGCCTCTTCCGTGGAGCGTTTTGCCCCTCAATTTTCTCCGGACGGTAAAGAGTTGGCTTTTATAGAGGACCGTAATAAATTAATGGTAGTCAATCTGCAAAATAAGAAAGTTCGGCAAATTACCGATGGAAGTATGCATTATCGAACAGGAGACGGTTTCACTTATAAATGGTCTCCGGATGGTAAATGGTTCGCCTTGGAATTTATTGGAAACAAACATGATCCTTATGGGGATATCGGGATCGTTCGTGCGGATGGAGGAGGGCAAATTATCAATTTGACCCGTAGCGGCTATTCGAATGGTAATCCCCGGTGGGTGTTGGATGGAAATGCGATACTGTTTTCGAGTGAACGCTACGGGATGAGGAATCATGCTTCGTGGGGCTCTTTGGAAGACGTGATGATCGTTTTTTTAAATCAGGATGCCTACGATAGGTTTAGGTTGAGTAAAGAGGATTACGAGTTGCTGAAGCAAGAGGAGAAGTCGGCTTATAAAGGAGAGGAAAAATCGGAGAAACAACAACGGAAAGCGATTGTCGTGGAGTTGAAAGGAATAGAAGATCGGATCGTACGATTGACTCCGAGCTCTTCCGAATTGGGTGATGCCGTTTTGAGCCGGGAAGGGGAGAAGCTGTATTATCTGGCTTCCTTTGAGGGCGGCCTTGGTTTGTGGGAGATGAATCTGCGTAGTAAAAATACTCGTCTGATACATAAATTGAACGGGAACTGGGGTTCTTTAGTGCTGGATAAATCGGGTAACAATCTCTTTTTATTAGGTAGTCGGAATATGCAGAAGATTAATCTGCAGTCCGATAAGCAAACACCTGTCGTGTATAGGGCCATGATGGAATTGGATAGAGTGGCCGAGAGGGCTTATATGTTTGACCGGGTGCGTCGGCAGGAGGCTAAGCGATTCTATGATAAAGATATGCATGGGGTGGATTGGCCGGCCGTGACGAAGGATTATGAAAAATTTTTACCGTATATCAACAATAACCATGATTTCTCGGAGTTGTTGAGTGAACTGCTCGGTGAATTGAATGTGTCTCATACTGGCGGTCGTTTTTATCCGGAAGAGAGAGGAGACGAAACTGCCGAGACGGGGTTGTTGTTTGAATGGAACGAGCGTCGGCCGGGTTTGATCGTTACGGAAATATTGGAAAAGGGACCTTTCGATAACGCCCGGTCGAAAGTACGGGCCGGAGACGTTTTGGAAAAGATTGACGGACAAAAAATCGAAATCGGGATGGACTATTTTCCTATGTTAAATAAAAAGAGAGGTGAGAAAACGTTATTCTCTTTCTATAATCCGGAATCGCAAGAGCGTTGGGAAGAGGTCATCAAACCGATCTCTAAAAGCAGTATGCGGCAGCTGTTATACAGACGTTGGGTTAAACAGAGAGCCGCGGAGGTCGATCGTCTTTCCGGAGGCCGGTTGGGCTATGTGCATATCGCAAGCATGAGCGATCCGAGTTTCCGTTCGATTTATTCCGATATATTGGGGAAATACAATGATCGGGAAGGAATTGTTATTGATACTCGTTTCAATGGCGGAGGACGTTTACACGAAGACATCGAGGTGTTGTTTAGCGGAGAAAAGTATTTTACTCAGGTTGTCAGGGGACGGGAAGCCTGTGATATGCCCAGTCGTCGTTGGAACAAACCATCCGTTATGATTATAGGCGAAGCGAATTATTCGAATGCTCACGGAACCCCTTGGGTCTATAAATATAAAAATATAGGGAAGTTAGTCGGGATGCCTGTTCCGGGTACTATGACAAGCGTTTCCTGGGAGCGCTTACAAGATCCGACGTTGGTTTTCGGTATCCCTATTGTCGGATATCGTCTGGCAGACGGTTCTTATTTGGAGAACAAACAGTTGGAGCCGGATGTGAAGGTGGCTAACTCTCCGGAAAAGGTCGTTTCGGGGAAGGATGAACAACTGGAAAAAGCTGTGGAGGAGTTGTTGGGAGAGATCGGTCGGAAATGAATAAGAAAAGGGCGCTGCAACGCCCTTTTCGTCAATCAATAGAGAAGTATTTAACTAAAAACCAATTATCAGTATTCTTTTATCTGGCCTTCGAGATAATAAAATTTTAGATCCCTGGGTACGTTTTCCGTAAATTCTATTTTGTAATGGCTGGGTAGGAGAATTCTGATATCCAGCTCTTGTCCCCTCCACGGGCCTTCGATTTTGAAATAATTATCCATTCGTAAGGTATCGTTCTTCAGCTCCCAGTTGATTTGGATACCTTTATCTTCCGCGTTAAGATAGTCCGAGGCATTGGTACTCCGATTGAAAGATATTTGGGGTTCCTCGACGTTTTTTGACGCGTAGATGGAAAATTTAACAGGAGAAACCAAAAAGGATGCTTTTTTATCTCGGACTCTAAAAATTGATCGATATCTATTAGTATTGTAACCTGTATTGTAGCGATCCTTGAGATCTATGACGATTTTATTCGATAACGGACTGAGAAGCGTTGAGGTGTGGGTCCTTATTGTTCGTTGCGTATAATTCTGTGCTTCCGATAATCCGACAATGAGCAGTAGAAATAAACAGACTAACCATATTACTCCGGCCGGCAACAGAATAGTTCTATTGTTACTTTCAAAAGAGATCAATATTTTAAGTGCCAGAAAAATGATGAATAAACAGGGTATGACGGTTAGGAAGAAAAAGCAGATTTTAAGGATGGAAAGATGAAAAGGAGAAACCATGCAGATGGCTTCTTCGTACGCTTCCGCCCACGGCATTAAGTTGGGTAAAAATAGTATCGATATGAATGTAAAGAGCGATACGATACCGAATAAGAGAACGGATAAACCGAAGAGAAAAGCGATGGCTTTCCCTATCCCGCCGAAAAATCTACCTATGAGCTCTCCTATCCTTCTGAAAAACCGATGTATCGGAGATATTTTTATTTCCTGATACTCTTCTTTTACCGAACGTTCGATGTTGGGGATGTTGATATTTTTACCTTTCATTTCTAATTTTTCTCTGGAGTTCTTGGCTTTGGGAATAACTGTCCAGAGTACGATATATACTAAAATGAAAATGCCGTAGTATAGTGAAAAAAGGATAAAGCAGATACGTATAAGTATCATGGAAATTCCCCAATAGGAAGCCAAACCCGAGGCGACACCCCCCAATACCATGTGATCCGGATCCCGGTACAGTTTATGTGTGGGTTTCCCTTTGGATTCTTCTGCTTCTTCCTCGTCGTCTATGATATCAGCCGGTTTCCCCATGGTCGTGATTGCTTTCTCGACGTCTTCCAAAACGATGGATTCCCGGAAGTTTTCTTTTTGATATTGCATGAAAAGTTCGGCAATGCGGCTTTCGATATCATACATGATTTCGGTCCCGTCTTCTTCCTTTATGTAATGATTCTTAAGTGTATTGAGGTAATCCTGAAGTTTTTCAAAAGCATCTTCATCGATATGAAAAACCTTTCCGCTCAGATTTATGGTGTATGTTTTTTTCATGGTAATAGGATTAAGCGTTGTGATTTTCTTTAATATGATTTACAGCAGAGGTTAACTCTTCCCAAGAGTTTTCCAGCTCTTTTAAAAAAAGACGTCCTGATTCGGTAATGCTATAATATTTCCGAGGAGGCCCTTGCAAAGATTCTTCCCATCGATAGGATAGGAGGCCTGTGTTTTTTAACCTTGTCAATAAGGGATAGATTGTTCCCTCGACAACGATCATCCTGGACTCTTTTAATTTGTTGATAATATCAGGGACGTATACGTCTTTTTGTGAGATAATCAACAAAATGCAATACTCCAGGATTCCTTTTCGCATTTGAGCTTGTGTGTTTTCAATGTTCATGTCCTGCGTATTTGTTTTTGTGTATGGCAAAGATATAAATAAAAAATAGTATTATGCAATACATGGTACTATAAAAATAAAAAATATTTTTTTAAGCATGAATTCATCTCTCGGACAAGAGGCAAACGTTTCCGTGGATTTTACTTGAATAGAGTGAATTAAACTTCATAATAAAGATTAACTTTGCATCGAAAAAATAAGGAAACGATAAAAAAATAGATATGAAAAAGGTATTATTGATGATTTTGGATGGTTGGGGAATCGGTAAACATGATCATTCGGATGCAATAGGGAGTACCCCGACTCCTTGTATTACGGCTTTGGCCAATAATAATCCCCGCTCTTTGTTGTATACCAGCGGTGAGAATGTCGGGTTGCCGGACGGACAAATGGGAAATTCGGAAGTGGGACATTTGAATATTGGAGCCGGTCGGGTAGTATATCAGGATTTGGTGAAAATTAACCGGGCTTGCCGGGATCATTCCATTGCTCGAAATCCGGAAATTGTAAAAGCTTTCACCTATGCTAAAGAAAACGGTAAACGGGTTCATTTTATGGGGTTGGCTTCCCAGGGCGGTGTGCATAGTTCTTTGGATCATGTATTTGCCCTTTGTGAGCTGTCAAAGGAATACGGTATTGAAGATACTTTCGTGCATTGTTTTATGGACGGCAGGGATACGGATCCTCGTAGCGGAAAGGAATTTTTGCAACTTCTGGAGGCACAAATGGCTGAATCTACCGGAAAGATAGCTTCCGTGATCGGTCGTTATTACGCTATGGATCGGGATTCTCGTTGGGAACGGATTCGTGAGGCTTACGATCTTTTGGTAAGAGGTAAGGGAACACCGGCAACGGATGCCATTGCTGCGGTACAGGAATCCTATGAGGGAGGGGTAACGGATGAGTTTATAAAACCGATTGTCAGGGTAGATGAAAACGGGAATCCGATAGGGACTATTCGGGAAGGAGATATGGTTATCTTTTTTAATTTCCGAAATGACCGGGCTAAAGAATTGACGGTTGTGTTGACACAGGAAGACAAGCCTGATTTCGGGATGAAAACCATTCCTTTGTATTATTGTTGTATGACTCCTTACGATGCTAAGTTTCAGGGATTGCATATTCTTTTTGATAAAGAGAACGTGGTGAATACCATTGGGGAGTATGTCGCATCTTTAGGTTTGAAACAGTTGCGTATTGCTGAAACTGAAAAATATGCCCATGTTACCTTCTTTTTGAACGGGGGACGCGAGGAGCCCTTTGCCGGAGAAAAACGGATACTGGTCCCTTCTCCCAAGGTTGCTACTTATGATTTGCAACCGGAAATGTCGGCCCCGACCGTGACTGAAAAAATAGTGGAAGAGTTGAAACGAAAGGAGGCGGATTTTATTTGTTTGAATTACGCTAACGGGGATATGGTAGGGCATACGGGTGTTTATGAAGCTATTCAGAAAGCTGTTGCAACGGTTGACGAATGCGTCGGAAAGACGGTGGCGGCCGCTCGGGAAAACGGGTACGATGTATTGATCATTGCCGATCATGGAAATGCGGACAATGCGGTGAATGAAGACGGATCTCCCAATACGGCCCATTCTCTGAATCCGGTTCCATGTATTTGGGTGACGGATTCTAAATGTGATCATCTCCGGGATGGAGTTTTAGCCGATGTCGCTCCGACGGTTTTAACTATTATGGGATTACCTATCCCGCCGGAAATGACAGGAAAACCATTGTTGGTCTGAATATCCCCGGGGAGGATGTGTTATTTAGTTGTGAATGATCAGATAAAAGGATTCTGAGATATAAGGATTGGGTGATTGAAACGATAGATGATTGTAGATTTTAAATTGTAAATTAAACAAATCTAAAATTTACAATGAATAGGGGATTAATATGATGGTCGATTTAGAGGAGGTAATATCAAGACTCAATCGTAAATTATAAATTCGATCTGGAATTTACAATGAAGTGATTCAATTTAATGATCCGGTTTCGCTAATCTGTAATTGCGGGTTTGGCGTATGGATTTATTGGTCGGGAAATTGTCGGGTAATGAGAAATGACTAAATTTGCCCGTTTTATTTCAATTTTCAGTTACATGATACAGATAGGGGATACGATTGTCAGCTTGGACGTGATCAAAAAAGAGTTTTGTTGTGATTTATCGGTTTGCAAAGGTATTTGTTGTGTTGAAGGCGATGCCGGGGCACCTTTGGAAGAAGAAGAGGAGAAATACATACGGGAGAATTACGAGAACATTAAATTATACATGAAACCGGAGGGGATACAGGCTGTAGAAGAACAGGGATGGGCTGTTATTGATGTGGAAGGCGATTTGGGTACGCCTTTGATTCATGGAGGGGAGTGTGCCTATGCTATTGAAGAAAACGGAAGTTGTTGGTGTGCTATTGAAAAAGCCTGGACGGAAGGGAAAAGTACTTTTCGCAAACCTATTTCCTGTCATTTGTATCCGGTTAGGATCACCAGATACCCCTCGTATCAAGCAGTTAATTACGATGAATGGAAGATTTGTGCGGGGGCGAAAATAAAGGGAGAAAAAAAAGGTATTCCTCTTTACATTTTTCTAAAAGATGCTTTGATTGAGAAGTATGGAACGGAGTGGTACGAACAGTTATGCTATGTGGCAAACGAGATAAAACGGGGGAAAATCAAGTTTAAGCTTTGAAAATTTAGATGCTTTTCTTTGTAGAGAAAAAAAGTTATTTTATCTTTGCAGCGCAAAAGCAAAATGGTGGATGTAGCTCAGTCGGTTAGAGCGTCGGATTGTGGTTCCGAAGGTCGTGGGTTCGAGCCCCATCTTCCACCCACCTATAAAAACGGTTGATTTTAACCGTTTTTTTTGTATTTAATACGGAGTTCAATTCGATTTTCCCAATCCCTTCCAGGCAATGTAGATTTTAGATTTATTTAATTTACAATTTAAAATCTACAATCTACAATCTACAATCATCTATCGTTTCAATCACCCGATCCCTTAATCACCCAATCCTTTTATCTGATAATCTACAGCTACGATAAGCTGTCGTATCCCTTTCCGTGTGCTATCATTGTCTGTTTCCATTAAATATCGAGAGATATTTTGTCTCCAATAGAATTTTAGTTACTTTTACACAATCGTTGACGAAACGAGTGAATTGAATATAAACTATTAATAATCAGAGTAAAATAAATGGCTACAGAAAAATTTTTGTGGAGGCACGTCGGACCACGTCCTGAGGATATCGAGGATATGCTGAAGGTAGTCGGTGTCAAATCTCTTGATGAACTAATCGATCAAACTGTTCCAGAATCCATTCGATTGAAGAAAGAGTTGGATTTACCTTCTCCTTTAACGGAATCCGAGTTTTTTGCGCGGATGAGGAAGGTTGCGTCTAAAAATAAATTATATCGTACCTTTATCGGGCAAGGATACTATGATACGATTACCCCGGCTGTGATTCAGCGTAATATTCTGGAGAATCCGGCTTGGTATACTTCTTATACTCCTTATCAGGCGGAAGTTTCACAAGGACGTTTGGAGGCTTTGTTAAATTTCCAGACGATGATAGTGGAATTAACCGGTATGGAGCTTTCCAATTGCTCTTTGTTGGATGAGGCTACTGCTGCTGCCGAGTCTATGACCATGATGTTTGGTTTGAGAAGTAAAGAGATGAAGAAAGCTGGAGCCAATAAATTATTTGTCGATAACAAGATATTCCCTCAAACGAAGGATGTATTGGTGACCCGTTCCGTTCCGCAAGGCATCGAATTGGTGTATGGGGATTACGATACATTTGAATTTACTCCGGACGTTTTCGGTGCTATCATTCAATATCCTGCTGCTGACGGTGAGGTTCGCGATTATAAGGCGTTTGCCGACCGGGTACATGCCAACGGGGCTTTATTGTCCGTCGTGGCGGATTTGATGAGTTTGGTATTGTTGACCCCTCCGGGACAATGGGGAGCGGATGTCGTGGTAGGAACTACTCAACGTTTCGGTATTCCGATGGCGTACGGAGGTCCTCATGCTGCTTATATGGCGACCAAGGAAGAGTATAAACGTAATATCGTGGGCCGAATCATCGGAGTGACGATAGACGCTCAGGGAAACAAGGCTCTTCGGTTGGCTTTACAAACCCGCGAACAACATATTAAGCGAGAAAAGGCTTCTTCGAATATCTGTACTGCCAAGGCGTTAAATGCAACGATGGCTGGTTTTTATGCAGCTTATCACGGACCGGAAGGTTTAGTGCGGATTGCTCGTCATATACATTCCGCCGCTGTTATTCTGGCTACGGAGATTCAAAAATACGGTTATAAACTGAAGCATAATAAATTCTTTGATACGTTACGTTTCGAGTTACCGGAAGGCGTTTGTCAGGAAAACGTTAGGGATGCGGCATCGGAAAAAGAGATCAATCTTTTTTATTGCAATTGCGGCTGCGGTAAGGTTGTCGGTTTATCTACCGATGAAAAAATCAACGAAGAGGAGATCAATACGATTATCGGAATTTTTGCCAAAGCTGCCGGTAAGGTGGCGGAGCGGGTTGAATTCCTTGACGACCGCACGATTCTTGAACCTTCCATGTTGCGCGAGGATGAGTTCTTGCAACAATCCGTATTCAATATTTATCATTCTGAAACCGGAATGATGCGTTATATGAAAAACTTGGAACGTCGGGATATTTCATTAGCCACCTCTATGATTTCATTGGGTTCTTGTACCATGAAGTTGAATGCGGCCGTGGAGATGTTGCCGATTACCTGGCCGGAAATAGGTGGAGTGCATCCGTTTGCTCCGCTTTCACAGGTTGAAGGTTATCAGCAGATGATCCGTGAAACGGAAGAGATGTTATGTAAGGTGACCGGGTTTGCCGGTTGCAGTTTAATGCCTAATTCCGGAGCTGCCGGAGAGTACACGGCTTTGATGGTTATTCGTCAGTATCATATTTCTCGCGGAGAGGGACACCGGAATGTTATTTTGATTCCTGCTTCCGCTCATGGAACGAATCCTGCTTCCAGCTCAATGGCCGGGTTTAAGATTATCGTGACGGCAACGGATCCGGAAGGTAATATCGATGTGGAAGATTTCCGTCAGAAAGCGATTGAGAATCGGGATAATCTAATTGGAGCGATGATTACCTATCCTTCTACTCATGGAATTTTTGAAGAGTCCATTAAAGAATTATGCCAAATCATACACGAAAATGGAGGACAGGTATTTATGGATGGTGCCAATATGAATGGACAATGCGGTTTAACGAGTCCGGGTACTATCGGTGCAGATGCTTGTCATTTGAATTTGCATAAAACTTTTGCAATGCCTCATGGCGGCGGCGGTCCTGGTGTCGGACCGATTTGTGTCGCACCTCATCTGGTAGAATTTTTACCGACTCACACTATGGTGAAGACCGGAGGTGAACATGGAATCCATGCGGTGGCTGCTGCTCCGTACGGTTCCGTGGGAATGTTGCCTGTAACGTACGGTTATTTGTTGATGTTAGGCGGTAAGGGATTAAAGATGGTTACGGAGATGGCTATATTGAATGCCAACTATTTGGCTTCTTCTTTCGAGAAGTTGGGCTTTAAGATCTTGTTTAAAGGCAAGCGGGGACGTGTTGGACACGAGATGATATGGGATTGCAATATGTTTAACAAAGAGTATGGAATATCCGAATTGGATATAGCCAAACGCTTGATGGACTTTGGTTTCCATGCTCCGACGTTGTCATTCCCGGTTCATGGAACCTTGATGGTTGAACCGACGGAAAGTGAACCGAAAGAGGAACTGGATCGTTTTATCGAAGCTCTGAAAACCATTCGCGAGGAGATGCTTGAAGTGGGGGAAGGAAAGGCCGATAAGACGGACAACGTGTTGAAAAATGCTCCTCATACGCATAAGGTCTTGACTGCTGACGAGTGGAACCACTCCTATCCGCGCAGTAAGGCCGCTTACCCGTTAGCTTGGGTGGCTGAAAATAAATTTTGGCCCCAGGTGGGTCGTGTAGACGATGGTTACGGCGATCGTAACCTGATGTGTACTTGTGATCCGATTGATGCTTATGCCGATCAGAAATAAGCTGGTTCTATGATAAAAAAAAGCTGCGTTACTTACGCAGCTTTTTTTATGATTTTAAAATCCGTTTAATGGTATGGTGGCTGTCGGAATCAGGAGGATAAAGCCCATAAGAATGAGTAGTATTAAAAACTTCCAGAAAAATGTAATCCATTTATCGTAAGGGATACGGGCGATACCCAAGGCTCCTATCAGTACACCGGAAGTCGGAGTAATCATATTTGTGAAACCGTCTCCGAATTGGAAAGCCATTACCGTGGCTTGTCGCGAGAGGCCGATAACATCGGAGAAGGGAGCCATAATGGGCATGGTTAAAGCGGCTTTCGCGGAACCTGATGGGATAATGATGTTGATAAAAGTCTGAATGATATACATGATTCCGACGGCAGCCACTTTCCCGACCTCACTCATTAAAGTAGCCAGAGCGTGTAAAATAGGATCGATGATATGTCCTTCCTGTAAGATGATGATAATGCCTCCTGCTAATCCCACGATCAGGGCTGCAGACAATATATCTTTGACACCCTCGATAAATAATTTTACGATGCTGTCTGCACTCTTACCCGCGGCAAATCCGGAAAATATACCCATGGCTAAAAACAGACCGGAAATTTCGGGAAGATACCAGCCATAGCCCATGACACCGATAATCAGGAAGATAATGGTAAAACCGAGGATGGTGAGAATTAAGAAATGGTATGATTTCCGGATTCCGAAAAAGCCGGAAATCGCGAACAATATCGTGAGAATAGGAACGATACAGGTTGTGAGACTTGTATGTTCTCCGATACTCAATGTGCTTGTCGGATAATTGAACGAGAAAATAATGAGACTGGTCAAGATAAAAAAATAGACGAACCAGCCGGATTTTGTGGATGAGTATTCAATTTTTTCGTCGTTTTTTATCTCTGTACGGCGCCAATAATTGGTATCTATTTCATACACGATCGAAGATGCGGGACAGGCCTTTACTTTTGCCGCGTAGCGGAGGACAAAAGCGATAAGTACGATATTTAGAATAACCCAACAAAGTAATCTGTATTCAAAACCGGAGAATAGAGGCAAGTCGGATAATCCCTGGGCAATACCGATGGTGAATGGATTTAGAATCGCTCCTGCAAATCCGACGTGGGCCGCTACATATACCAAACATAAACCGGTAATGGAATCGTATCCCATGGAGATGGCCAAAGGAATGATGATAACGATGAAGGCAAGGGTCTCTTCACTCATTCCGAAAATGGCCCCGAAACTACTGAATAATAACATGATCATTGTCATGATGATATTATTAATTCCGATCTTTTTTAAAAATGAATAATGTTCTAAACTGGCGGTAAAGTGTAAGAAAGAGAAAATACCCACGTCTATGGCCCGGCTGTTATTCATGATCCAGAAAGCTCCTCCGATGATTAAAATAAAAGCAATAATGCCGGCTTGTTTTTCAAATCCGTTGAACAATGCCGAAAATATTTCCCAGGTTTGAGGTGTTTTAGTTACTTCATGGAAAGAATCGCTTTTAATTACCGTGCGTTCTATCCCGTTGACATCGACGGTTTCTCTGGCATACTCGCCTCCCGGAATGATCCAAGTTAAAACGGCGCAGATGATAATAATTGAAAATACAATAGTATAAGTATGGGGAACTTTTTTCAGCATAGGTTTGATATTAGATTGAGTGGCCAAATTTACAAATAATTACGAGAGTGAAATAGGATGTTTATTAGAATTCTTAAATTTGCATGCAGATGAGGATAGGAAATAGAGGTACGAGTGGTTGATGGAAGATGACTGGAGCAGATGGAGGATGATCGGACGGGAAAAATGAAATGAAGAATGGTAACAGAAGAAAAACAAGACAAGGTATTTATGCGTGATTTTTTCCGTAAAGTGGGAAAAGCGATATATGATTATGATTTGATTGCGGATGAGGATCGTATTTTGGTCGGGGTATCGGGGGGAAAAGATTCCTTGGCCTTGCTCGAAGTTTTAGCCTTGAGGGCGAAAGATCCCAAACAACATTATACGGTCGTGGCGGCCCATATCGATGTGGAGAACGTGGAGTACGAGGTAGACAATGAATATTTGAGATCCTTTTGTGAACGTTTGGGCGTGGCGTACATCCATCGGACGATCCGGGTCGATATGGAGCAAAACCCTAAAAAACCGGCTTGTTTTGTTTGTTCCTGGCATCGCCGGAAAATGCTTTTCGATATTGCCAAGGAACAACATTGTGGCAAGTTGGCATTGGGACATCATCGGGATGATGCGGTAGAGAGCCTGTTAATGAGTATGATATTTAACGGAACAATCAGTAGTATGCCTGCTCGTCTGGAGATGTTCGGACATACCTTTATGATCATTCGTCCTTTGATTTATCTTGGTAATGCCGAAACATTAAAATACGCGACGCTCCGGCAATTCAAACAACAGAAAAAATACTGCCCTTTCGAGAAAGCAACGAACAGAGATGCGGTCGGAAAGATTATAAATCAATTAGAGACCTTATCCCCTCATGTGCGAAATAATCTTTTTGCGGCAATGCGAAATATTCAAACGGAGTATTTACCTTGAAAGAGAGAATCGTTAAAAACGGGGAAATCCTATCTTCTCTCCGTTTACGTAGATATATTCGTCTATATCTTCGCAATCGGTTGCCTGATCTTCTTCAAATCGAATGGAAAGGTTGTTGATGTATGCGAACCGACGGCAACTATGGAAATCGGCGTAGCGTTCTTCAATCTCTTCCCGAAACATATCCGTTCGTTCCCGAGGAGATAACTTTTCCAATTCATCCGCATGTTCGAGTAATATATCTAAAATAAACTCGGCAGCCCAACTTCCCAGTTCTTTTTCTTTTACCCATTCCGGATTTTGTTCGTCTAAAATATGAAATATTTCTTGTAAATAGGGGGAATCTCCCCAATCTTCATAAAGTTGGATCAGATCGTCATTGTCTTGATATTCGGTCTTAATTGTTTCCAACACGTGTTTCTCCATTTGTTCGTTTTTTGAATTGACCTGCAAATTAAGAAAATAAACGCCAATTTACCATATATGTCTCGGCTTCTTTTTGTACACCGTCTTTTTTTGTTCGATACGGAGGCCAAGTAATCGACATATAGAAGAAAAGTATAACTTTTTAATGGAAAGTTTGGTTTATAAAAAAAAAGGTTTTAAATTTGTAGGCAGGAGGTGAGGATTCCGGAGAAATGGAATTCTTTTTTAGATAAAGGCACTTATTGGAGGATAAGTGTCATTTATTTTTTTTTATATAGTAATTAATAAAACCATATAATTATGACGAAAAAGGTATCTTATATTACAAAAGAGGGCCTGAAAAAGCTGCAGGATGAATTGGATAATCTGCAAAATGTAGAACGGCCCAAGATTTCTAAAGCCATAGGTGAGGCAATCGAAAAAGGTGATATCTCCGAGAATGCCGAATACGATGCGGCAAAAGATGCCCAAGGTTTATTGGAGGCAAAAATCGCTCAGTTGCAAGATATTGTTTCGAATTGCCGGATTATTGATGAATCCCAGATCGACACCTCTAAAGTACAAATATTGAATAAAGTGACAATTCGCAATACGAAAACGAATGCCACGATGACTTATACTTTGGTGTCCGAAAGCGAAGCGGATTTTAAGGCTGGGAAATTATCCATTACAACGCCGATAGCGAAAGCATTAATCGGTAAAAAGCTGGGCGATAAGGTGGAGGTCCAGGTTCCGGCCGGATTGATGGAATTTGAGGTTATGGATATTTCTATTTAACTAAGATCGGATTTGGCTTATGTCTTCCTTATTTACTAAAATTGTGCAAGGAGAGATCCCTTCCTATAAGGTGGCTGAAGATGAGCATTATTATGCTTTTTTGGATATTGCACCCTTGCAAAAGGGACATACTTTGGTAGTTCCTAAAAGAGAAGAAGATTATATTTTTGACTTGACGGATAAAGAGTTAGCCGGATTGATGGTATTTGCCAAAAAAGTCGCTAAGGCCATCCGGGAGTGTGTCCCGTGTAAACGGGTCGGAGTCGCGGTGTTGGGATTGGATGTACCTCATGCTCATATTCATTTGGTCCCTTTGAAGGAAGGGAATGAATTGAATTTTGCAAATCCGAAAAAACAATATTCAAAAGAAGAGATGGAAGCTTGTGCGGAGTTAATTCGTCGTCATTTTAAAAATTAAACGGTAAATGAAATCTTTATAAGATTTAAGGAGGCTCCTAAATTATTTAGCGAGCCTCTTTTTTAAAGTATGGAAAGAAAGAAGTTATATAATGCTTATGAAGTGCACGAGGGATATTATTGTTTCGGTTGTGCTTCTGCGAACGAGTACGGTTTGCGGTGTGAATTTTACGAGGAAGGTGATTATATCACCTGTCAGTGGATGCCTCGTCCTGAATTTCAGGGTTTTTTCAATGTTTTGCATGGCGGGATACAGGCTACGCTGATGGATGAGATTGCTTGTTGGAATGTGTTTGCGAAGGTAAAGAGTGCGGGGGTTACGATCGAGATGAACGTAAAATACCGTAATACCGTGTACACGGATAGGGGTGAGTTACTGCTACGTTCTAAAATAGTAGAACAAGGGAGCCGTTTGGTTAAAATGCATGTGGAGTTATTCAACGCCGATGGACAACTGGGAAGTGAGGCGGATGTGGTCTATCGCGTATTTCCTGAGGAGGTTGCGGCGAAACGTTTGGGATGGACAGGCATAGAGGCTTTTTATAAAGAAAATGAAGAGAGATGAGATATAAAAATATTGTTTGGGATTGGAATGGGACATTGCTGGATGATATCCGGATTAGCGTGGAGACTTTAAATCGGATGTTAGCCGGAAAAAATTTTAAAAAAATAACCGAGGAGCGTTATCGGGATCTGTTTGGCTTCCCGGTGAAAGGATTTTATGAGTCTTTAGGGTATGATTTCGATAGAGACGATTGGGACGCTGTTTCTCAAGAATTTGTGGATGTATACGGGAGTTTAAGTCATGGTGTCGAATTAACGGCGGGTATCGTTCCGGTTCTCTCTGCAATACGGGGTCAAGGAATTCGACAATATATATTATCGGCATTGCAGGAGAATTTGTTAGAGGAGATGTTGGAACGTTTTCAGATCCGGAATTACTTTGACGGAATATGCGGTTCCGACAACATATATGCCGGGGGGAAAACAGCTATGGGAGAAAAAATGGTTTCCTCGTATTCCATTGTTCCTCGGGAAACTTTGATGATAGGGGATACTTTGCATGATGCCGAGGTTGCGAATGCTTTGGGATTTGATGTCCGTTTGTACGTCGGAGGACATAATAGCGAGCGGCGTTTGCGAGAAGTTGCCCCTGTCCTTCTTTGCATGGAGGAGATAATTAAAGAGATTGAGTGATTCAGCGATTAAGTGATTTTTCAATCACGGAATCACTTAATCGCTGAATATAATCATAGTTCGTATTGATATAATTGTGCCAATAGATTGTAGTAATCCCGTTCGACATCAAGGAAGCTTTGCAGGCTGTCGTATAGGGTCGTTAATTCCGTAAAGTAGTCGACGATGGAAAGTTGACCGGCTTGAAGTGCTTTATTCAAAAGCTCCACGTTACGTTGATGTTTTAATAAGGCGGCGTATTCGTTGCGTGAGGTTTGCAACGTTACCGCTTGTTCGTATAGTTGTTGCAGTGAAGAACGAAGATTAAGACGACTCTCTTCAATGGTCGTGGTGACAAATGCGGCCTGCGCCTTGGCTCTCTTTACCGTATTCTTATTTTCAAACAACGGGATAGAGATGCCGATAACAAAACCGTTGGCGGAAACATTGTTACCGGAAGCGTTGCGTTTGTAGCCTAAGTCGAATTTGGGTAAAGTCAGTGATCGGCTGACCTTCACTTCCTGATTGGCAACTTCCTGTTCCCCTATAAGATTCTTCATATTCGGATCCATAGCGAGATAAGCTCTGTAAATGGCATCCAAGTCAAGAATTACAACGGTTTCCGGATACTCGAAGTCATTGAATTCTATGGGAATATTTCCGTTTAAATTGTATAGTTGTAGTTCTGCCGTGGAGAGAGCCGCCGCATTGAGACGGCTTTGATTGCGTGCTGCAAGCAATTCAAGTTGAATTTTGTTTATCTCTAATTGGTTCGCGTCTCCGCTTTCAACTCTTCGTTGATAAATAGTTGCAAGTTGTTCGGCATTCTTCAATCGTTTGTCGAGCACTTCCTTTTGCTTCCTGAGATAGATGATTTCGATACAGGTTTGTTTTGCTGTTAAAAGTAGTTGTTGCCGGTAAGCTGCCAATTGGTAATCGAGAGTAGTCGATTTCAATTCGGCTAACTTGTTTTTTTGTCCGTATACCGAAGGGAAATCGAGAGCTTGTTTGAAGGTAAAAGAGTATTCCGATTCGGGATTATTGCGATTCCCCCACATTTTCTCGAATTCGGCGGTAGGGTTTTCCAGGTATTTACCCGTTTGGGTTTCTAATTTCTGGGCGTCCGTCAATTTTTCTTTTGCCTGAAGGGTTTTATTATTTCCTTCAATCTCTTTCAAAACCCGGTGAATGGAATTTTGGGCGTGGACTCCGGTTGTTAGCATTGCCAGACCGGTTATGATTAACGATAGATAATAATTTCTCATGTGTATTATTTATATATTGTTTGATTCAAGGTTTTCCTGTTTTTTTTCTTTATGCTTCAATAGAAGATACATGATGGGGACAACGAATCCGTTTAATAGGGTTGAACTTAACAAACCGCCCAATATCACCTGGGCCATGGGACTTTGGATTTCGTTGCCGGGAAGATCGCCGCCCACGGCTAAAGGGATTAAAGCTAACGCAGAGGTTAAAGCGGTCATTAATATGGGATTCAGTCGGTCGAGGGAACCGTGAATAATACTGTCATATAAAGAATAACCTTGTGCTTGTAAATAGTTGTAGTGTGATACTAACAATATTCCGTTTCGAGTGGCGATACCGAACAACGAAATAAACCCGATAATCGCGGGAATACTGATGATTCCCGATGTCAGCCATATGCTGATGACTCCTCCGATAATAGCTAATGGTAGATTGATCATGATGATTCCCGACAGGGGAAGGCTATGAAATTCATTGAATAGAAGGAGCAGAATGATCAGGATGGAGATCAAAGAGGTGATGAATAAGGTCCGGGAAGCTGCTTGTTCGCTTTCGAATTGTCCCCCGTATTCCACGTGATACCCTTCCGGTAGGGAAATTTGTTCTTTTACCGTTTTCTGGATATCTTTCACGACTCCGTTCAAATCGCGTTCTGCAACATTGGCGGAAATAACGATTTTACGTTGGACGTTTTCTCGGCTGATCGTGTTCGGTCCCACGAAAGGAATGATTTCTGCCACGTAATGTAACGGTATTTTTTTGCCGTTGGCGTCTATCATCAGTTCCCCTATTTCTTCCCTATTTTTCCTGTTTTTATCGTCTACTTTTATGGTAAGATCAAAAACTTTCCCCCCTTCGTATACTTGAGAAACTACCTTTCCGGAAAGGGCGATATTGATGAATTCGGAAAATTGCGGCAAGGTGATTCCTTGCTTGGCAAGCATATCGCGTTTCGGTTTGATTTGTAATTGGGGTCGTTCTACCTGTTGTTCCAATGATAAATCGGCAATCCCTTCTACTTTTTCAATGGCATTTTTGATTTGACTGCCGATTGCAAACAATCTATTCAGGTCATCCCCGAACAGTTTGATCGCTATGTTGGCTTTTGTTCCGGATAACATGGCGTCGATTCGGTGAGAGATGGGTTGACCGATTTCAACATTCACTCCTTTCAACTCGTTTAGTTGATGACGTACATCTGCTAAAAACTCATTGCGACTGCGTTTATCCAATAGGAAAGGAGCCTCTATTTCCGATACATTTACCCCTAAAGCGTGTTCGTCTAATTCTGCCCGGCCGGTTTTGCGGGCAACGGTTTGGATTTCCGGAATATTTAATAAAACATTTTCCGCTATTTTCCCGATGTTGTCAGACTCTTCTAAAGATATTCCCGGCATCCCGCTAATGTTTATTGTTAAAGAGCCCTCGTTAAAAGAGGGGAGGAAACTTCTTCCCAAATGAGCTATGACGATAATGGTGAAAATCAGTAGAGTTATACTGGAACCAACGACTAATTTTTTGTGTTTAAGAGTCCACTCGAGAGCTTTTTTATAGACTGTTTTAAGGGCTCTGGCTACGATCGGTTCCCGTTCGTTTTTCTTTAGAGCTTGGGGAGTTGTCAGTAAATAGCTACATAATACGGGTGTAAGGGTTAAAGCTACTACGGTAGAAGCAAATAAGGCCACGATAAAAGCAATTCCCAATGGAATGAGCATACGTCCTTCCATACCTGAGAGGAAGAACAGCGGAAGAAAACAGGCCACGATGATTAACGTAGAATTTAAAATGGGCATTCGTACTTCTTTCGAGGCTTCGAATACGATCTTTAAGGATGAGAGGCGTTCCTCCGCCGGTTTCGATTGATTTTCTCGTAGTCGTTTGTACACGTTCTCAACGTCTACGATGGCGTCATCCACTAATGAACCGATGGCGATAGCAAGTCCTCCTAAACTCATGGTGTTTATCGTGAGTCCTAACGCGTGTAAGACAAGAATAGCCACAAGTAGGGAAAGCGGAAGGGCTACTAATGAAATAACGGTCGTCCTGATATTCATCAAAAAGAAAAAAAGTACGACAATGACAAAAACGGAGCCTTCGAACAAGGCTTTCTGAATGTTTGAAATAGAACTTTCGATAAAACGGGATTGCCGGAAAATATCCGAGGATATGTTTACGTCGGCAGGTAATGTTTTTTGTAGTTCGCTGAGAGCCAGATCCACCTTGTCGGTTAATTCCAGCGTATTGGTGTTGGGTTGTTTCGTTACGGTCAACAGTACGGCAGGTTTTCCTTTTTCGGAAGCTAATCCTAATTTCGGAGTTTTTGCTCCGATCCGGATATCGGCGATGTCGCTTAAAAGAATAGGACGATTGTTGATTGTCTTTACTACGGCTTTCCCTATATCCTCCAAATTGTTGGTTGAGAGAAGTCCCTGAACGATGTATTCGTTTCCGTATTCATAAAGAATACCTCCCGTGGAGTTTTGATTCATCTCTTGTACCACGGGTAGTAACTCTTCCATGGTGATATTGTAATATTTCATCCGGGCAGGGTGAAGCAGAATCTGGTATTCTTTTATATCGCCGCCAATGACGGTAACTTGTGCAACGCCTCCGGTAGATAGGAGTCTGGGACGAATTGTCCAATCTGCTATTGTTCGCAAATCCTGTAACGTGGTGCTATCGGCTGTAAGACCGAGGATCATCATTTCTCCCAGTATGGAAGATTGCGGTCCTAAGGTCGGTTGTCCGACGTTATCCGGTAAGGTCTCTCCTAAAGTGGCTAATTTTTCCGAAACGATTTGCCGGGCGGTGTAGATATTGGTTCCCCACTCGAATTCTACCCATACCACGGAAAATCCGGTGGTGGAAGAGGAACGTACCCTTCGTACGTCCGTTGCCCCGTTTACCGCGGTTTCTATTGGAAAGGTAACGATACGTTCCACCTCTTCCGGAGCCATTCCGGTAGCCTCTGTCATGACGACCACTGTTGGAGCGTTTAAGTCCGGAAATACATCTACTTCCATGTTTTTTGCCGTGTAGGAACCCCATAAGAGCAAGCCTACGGCTGCAATCATAACGATTAGACGATTATGAAGAGCATACTGTATGATCTTATTTAACATAAATATAGTCTATAAATCTGAGTATTTGATACGATGTTGTATGTCAGTGGGTATGTCCATGGGGGATTATACCTGAATTGGCGGCCATCTTTACTTGATAGGCTCCTTGAGTCACTACTTTGTCTCCGGTTTTTATTCCTCTTATAACCTGAACCTCTTTACCGTTATTGGCCCCTAAGGTTACTTCCTGCTTACGGTATCCTTCCTCATCCAATTGAATATAAATATAAAATATTCCCATCTCGTTTGTCAAGGCGGACACGGGTACTGTCAATGCATTGGCGATAGGAGAGGAGATAAGAAATACTTCCACGAAAGAACCGGGAATAATCTCTCCCTTGTTATCGAATTCAAAAGAGATAGGCACATAGAAAGAGTCCTTATCGGATGTTTTTCCATAAGAGAGCAATCGTCCGTTTAATTCTTTCAAGGAGTATATTTTATTATCGTAGGAAGTCTGAAAATTGGCACTACTGATATTTTTAAGTGCATTATAGTATTTTTCGGAAACCTCCGCCCTGAGTACTAAACGTTTGTTTTGAGATAATGTTGCTATGGGTTGTCCTACGGTAACGTATTCCCCTTCCCGAATGAGTATGTTTTTCACGTAGCCGTTGATGGGAGCCGTTATCCCGACACCCTTGGCCGTTTTATTAACAGCGATGGCATCGAATGCGATCTTAGCATTTTTATATTCCATTTGCAATGTCTCGTATTCCTTTTGGGAAATGATTTTGTCGTCGATAAGGGATTTTGCCCGTTCGTAATTGTTTCTTGCCGTTTCGTAGGCAATTTTCAATTTGCTGTAATAATCCCCTTCGGCCATGTTGCGGGAAGAGATGTGGAATAATGTCTCTCCTTTTTTTACGCTGCTTCCTTCCAATAACTGTTGCGAATTATAAGAGACTACTCCGTTACTTGTGGCTACGATTATGGCTTCGTCCCCCGGAGCCGGTAATATTTGACCGGTTGTTTTTACTATTTGGTGAAAGGTTTTGGGATGAATTTCCTGAACTTCAAAATTAGTTTTGGCGGCCTGTGCTTTTGTGAAGATGATTTCATCTTCGTTATGCTCCGTGTTTTTCGGAGTCTCCTTATCACAGGATGTATTTTCATCGTGATTGTGCTCCGCCTGCTGGGCGGATATCGTTTCTTGTTTTTCAGAGTTCTGATTCTGACATGCCGTAAATAAGATAGCGAGCAAAAGTAATAAAATAGATATATTTCTCATATTAATTAGATAAAATGATATAAACTCCTTACAGTAAAGGATTGATATGAATTAAAAATGCTGAGAAATACGGATTCCGTGAATACACGCAAATTTCCGTTATACCATAACGGGAGGTGCTCGTCCGGCAAGGGTTGAATTGACGAATAGGGGATAGAGTCGTTCCTGAAATGGAATGATGTATTTTCGAGAGATGCGGTCGTCATGAAAGTCATCAAGCATTTCGGTTAAAAGAAACGGCGGAAGGAATAAGATATCCGGAGTAAAATGCGAACAACAATTGCAATCTGTTTGATGTTGTTTTATAATATCCAATTGAAATAATGATCGGACCTCACATTCTTTGTCGCAAGAATTCGAGTTGTGAATATGTCCGCAGTTCCCGGTTTTTTCTTGTTGGGTACAATGCGTTTGGATAAAGCATATCATCTCCCCGTGATGGTGGTGGGGAATGGCCATGTAAAGTAGCATGATAATGTTCGCTACGATGAGTGGAATAAATGCTACACGCCGTTTTTTCATGATATACGAATTCTGATCTTTGCAAATATAACGTTCTGATCTATAATTTGCAAACGATGAGAATGCTTTAGGAAAATGTTAACAATTTTATTTGTTGATCGCTTCGAATCCTTTCAGCATCAATTCGGCGGAGGCAGGATTCGTGGCAAGGGGAACATCATGGACGTCACATACCCGCATTAGCATTTGGACATCAGGTTCATGCGGGTGTTTATCCAATGGATCTCGAAAAAAGAAAACCATTTGTACGTTATGTTCTGCCACGAGGGCTGCTATTTGGGCGTCGCCGCCAAGAGGACCGGAAAGCAATCTCTCGACATCAAGTCCGGCTTCCTGTACGTGTTTTCCCGTCGTTCCCGTGGCTACGATATGAATGTTTGCTGAATGTAAAAATTCGAGATGCCTGTTCAGGAAGGCTACCATCTCCGCTTTTTTCCCATCATGGGCAATAACTGCTAATTTCATGTTTTATCTATATAGTGTTAGACTTGTTTGTTACGGTAAATCACCTATTTTGTTCTTTTATTTTTTCGATCTGTTTCAATAATGAATCCAAGTGAAGAAAATATTTTTTGCTGGAAATGGAATAATTGCCTTTTACAATGGAGTCGGCCATAGGTTCCGGGACGATGTAATACTTTCTTGCTCCGTTTTCATAGGGACGATACAAGTAATGCCCAAGGTATTTCATCCGGTAACTGAAAAGGCCGTCCGCTTTTCTGGTTAGCGTTAATCGGACCGATATGCCTCCATCCGTATAACGGTAATGTTGATTGGATATGAGATTGCCTAACGAGTAAACGGTAATGCCTACCGTGTCTTTGCCGTTTATCGCGTATTCTGCGGGTTGCACGACATGCGGGTGAGAACCGATAACGATATCGACACCTTGCCGGTGCAGCCATTCGTTCAGTTTTTTTTGAGTGGCGTTGGGAGTTGAGTGATATTCGTATCCCCAATGCATGAAAACGATGATGTTACTGGCTGAGTCCTGTCGGGCTTTTTGAATATGTCGTTTTATGCGACTGGTGTCGATAAGTGAAACCACGCATCCTTTAGGCACGGGTAAGCCGTTGGTTCCATAGGTATAATTCATTAAAGCGATCTTAAATTTCCCTTTTTCGAGATAGAGGGGAAAACGATCCTGATAACTGGCCGTATCCGAGAATGTTCCCGTGTGTTCGATGTGTAAAGAATCTAAATAATGGATGGTCTTTTTTATGCCTTGTTCGCCTTGGTCACAGCAATGATTGTTGGCTGTCACAAAGGTGGTGATGCCGCATCTATGCATGTCCCGCACTAATTGCCAGGGAGAGCAAAATCTTGGATAGCCGCTGAAGCCTTTGTCGGAAAGAGTCGTTTCCAGATTTGCAATTGTAAAATCTGTCTGGAGCCAGTAATTGGCCATGTATTTGAATGAATTCATGTAATTGTGTTCTTTCCGGACAGAATCGTATGCACTGAGAATCTGTGGAAAGTGCTGCATGATATCCCCGCAAAAGAGTAGAGATACCTTCTCTTCTTCCGGAAAAACAAACGGTTTGACAGGAGTAGCTTCCCGGCAGGCCATCAGACCGACTAAAAATATAATAACGTATGCTTTCATGGAAAAAGGGCCGTCATTACTGGCGGCCCTGAAGATTATTTTTTCAAATCGAATTCAAACTCTTCTTCCGAGGGTGGAACACATTGTCCGTCGGAGCAAGCCATATATTCAACGTAGCCGACTAATTTAGCCTTCTCTTTGGTCAATCTGACGCGTTGAACCATGGTGACTGAATCTTTGAAATATCCTAAATTCATGTTGAAAGCGCTACTCTTTTCCACCAATGCTTTGGTTGTCGCTTTAAATTCTCCTACCAATTCGATACCGGAAGTTTCATCTTTATCTATATGGAAGGTAGTCGGTTGAGGACCTCCTTCCGGAAGTTTCGTGTCGTATAAATGCCATCCGTTTTCAATCGTGGCTTTGCAAACGATGTCGTAAATTCCTTCACTGACCTTCTTTACGGAAATTTGCCATTTTACGGGTTTTAAAACCTGTGCGCTTGCTATTACCGTCAAAGCCAAAACGACTGTAAGAATCAATACTTTTTTCATATTTCAAATTTTTAAAGATTCAGGATTGGCAAATTACTAAAATATTAGGAAATCACAATGTTTTTCCGGAATATTATAGTGTTTTCTTTACGGCTACTTCTTCGAATCCTTCTATCATATCTCCGACTTGGATATCGTTAAAATTATTGATGTTTAATCCGCATTCAAATCCTTTACTGACTTCTTTTACATCGTCTTTGAACCGTTTCAATGAACCGAGCTCTCCCGTGTTGATCACAATACCATCCCGAATAACGCGTATTTTCGAATTACGGGATATTTTTCCGTCTCTGACGATACAACCGGCGATAGTACCCACCTTGGAAATCTTGAAAGTTTCCAGTACTTCGACGGTTGCCGTGATCTCCTCTTTCATTTCAGGGGAAAGCATCCCCTCCATGGCGGCCTTAATCTCTTCGATCGCCGTATAGATGATAGAGTACAAGCGGATATCGATTTGTTCTTTCTCTGCCAGTTTACGCGCACCCAATGACGGGCGAACCTGGAATCCGACGATAATAGCATTTGAAGCGGCAGCCAACATGACATCTCCTTCCGAGATCTGTCCTACAGCTTTGTGGATCACGTTTACCTGAATCTCTTGAGTCGATAATTTTATTAACGAATCAGAAAGGGCTTCAATAGAACCGTCAACATCTCCTTTTACGATGATATTCAATTCCTGGAAGTTTCCGATAGCGATTCGTCTTCCGATTTCATCCAACGTTATGTGTTTTTGAGTTCTCAGACCTTGTTCGCGTTGTAATTGTTCCCGCTTGTTTGCCAATAGTCGAGCCTCTTTCTCATTCCCCATCACGTTAAATTTATCCCCCGCTTGCGGAGCTCCGTTCAGACCAAGTATCAATGCCGGGGTTGAAGGACCTGCTTCTTCCATTTTTTGTCCCCGTTCGTTGAACATCGCTTTCACGTGTCCGAAATATTGTCCGGCCAATACAACATCTCCCACGCGTAGGGTTCCCGATTGAACCAATACGGTAGCCACATACCCCCGGCCCTTGTCTAATGAAGACTCTATAATGGATCCGGTCGCTTTTTTATACGGGTTGGCTTTTAGTTCCAGAATTTCCGCTTCTAACAATACTTTTTCCAATAACTCTTCAATATGAAGTCCTTGTTTGGCTGAAATCTCCTGACATTGGTATTTACCTCCCCACTCCTCAACCAAATAGTTCATGTTAGCTAACTCTTCCCGTATTTTATCTGGATGCGCACCTGGTTTGTCGATCTTGTTGATAGCGAATACAATCGGTACACTTGCTGCACTGGCGTGGTTGATTGCCTCAATGGTTTGGGGCATGACATTGTCGTCGGCAGCTACGATGATAATAGCGATATCCGTTACCTGTGCTCCTCTGGCACGCATGGCTGTAAATGCCTCGTGTCCGGGCGTATCCAAAAACGTTACCGTTCTTCCGTCCTGTAATTTCACGCTATAAGCTCCGATGTGCTGGGTAATACCTCCTGCCTCACCCGCGATGACGTTAGCTTTACGAATATAGTCCAATAAGGATGTTTTACCGTGGTCGACATGTCCCATTACCGTTACGATAGGGGGACGAGCCTCTAAATGTTCCGGTTGATCCTCCTCCTCTTCCTCGATGGCTTCTTGTATATCGATGCTGACGAATTCGACGGCAAATCCAAACTCTTCCGCCACAACGTTGATCGTTTCCGCGTCCAAGCGTTGGTTGATGGAGACAAATAAACCGAGGGACATGCAGGCGGATATAATTTCAGTCGCGGAGATATCCATCATGTTGGCCAATTCGCTTACTGTAACGAATTCCGTCAATTTCAGGATGTTCTTCTCGATCTCAGCCTGTTCCATTTCAGCCTGCATTTTTTGATGTACAGCCTCTCTCTTGTCTTTCCGGTGTTTGGCCGCTTTCGTTTTACCTTTACTACCTAAGCGGGCAAAAGTATCCTTAATCTGCTTTTGAACGTCTTCTTCCGTAATTTCGGCTTTTGTCGCTTTTTTCTTTTTGAGCTTTTTGAGTTTCTTTTTATTCTCCTCTATTTTTAATGATTTTGGAGAATCGACAGCTATCTTCTCGTCTTTCTTTAATATTCTTTTCCTTTTTTTCCGAATCTCCAGCTCGTCTCCCGATTCCAAGGAATCATCCTCCGGAGTATCAACTTTAGCCGGAATGATTGTCTTGTTACGTTTAAGCTCTTTTTTGTCACGTTCTCTCTCCTGTTTGCTTTTCTTCGGAGGACGAGTCCGTTGGTTAATAGAGTCCAGATCAATAGAACCGACAACCTTCACCTCTTTCAGCGTGGGAGTCGGGGATTTGAAATTTATTTCCGTGTTGGTCTCTTTTTCTACAGGCTTTTCCGGTTCTTGTTTTCTTGCCGGAGGTACTACTGTTGCCGGACGATTCTCGACTTTGGGCGTTTGACGAATAACTTCCTTTACCCGGGGTTGTTCTACCGTCTTACTCTCTTTTTTCTCTTCGGCTTTCTCTTCCTGGCGAGGTTTGTTTACGCGGTTTAAATCGATACGGTCGATAACTTTGATTTTATTCTCGATCTTAACCTCGTCCTTTATTGATATGAATTTATTCTCTTCTTCCTCTTCCTGACTATTGGTTAACGTATCTATAGTCACGGCCTCTTTTTTTTGTCGGCTCGTTTTTAAATCAACTTTAATAGATTCTTTTTTGGCCTCGCTATCCGTTGAAAATTCTTTTGCAACCAAAGCGTATTGCTCTTCGGTCAATTTTGCGTTTGGATCAGATGAAATCTTAATCCCCTTATCTTGTAGGAAATCTACAATGGTAGACAGGCCTACGTTAAATTCTCTAGCAACTTTACTTAATCTTACTGCCATATTAAGATTTTAATTTTACAAGCATTATACTTCAGGTCTTATTTATTCAAATTCAGCTCTTAAGATTTTAAGAACTTCTCTGATTGTTTCGACCTCAAGATCGGTTCTGCTCTCTAATTCTGATTCGCTTAATTCTAATACACTTTTAGCCGTGTCACAGCCTACTCGCTTCAATTCGTCGATTACCCACGGTTCGATCTCATCTGAGAACTCGTCTAAGTTGACGTCTTCTTCCTCGGCTTGATCCAATTCGCGATACACATCTATTTCGTACCCGGTAAGTTGGCTCGCCAGTTTAATGTTCAATCCTCCTTTACCGATGGCCAAGGAAACCTCTTCGGGATTCAGGTAGACATTAGCTCTTTTACTCTTTTCGTCAATCTCTATTTTGTTGATCTTCGCCGGATTAAGAGCTCTTGTGATGTATAGTTGAACGTTGTTCGTGTAATTGATGACATCAATGTTTTCGTTTTTCAATTCCCGGACGATACCGTGGATTCTGGATCCTTTCATTCCGACACAGGCTCCTACCGGGTCGATACGGTCATCATAAGATTCGACAGCCACTTTGGCTCGTTCTCCCGGAACGCGAACTACATTTTTGATGGTAATCAAACCGTCGAAAATTTCAGGAACTTCGTTTTCAAACAATCGCTCCAGAAATACGGGAGAAGTTCTCGAAAGTACAATGTAGGGAGATGCATTTCTCATTTCCACGCGAATGACAACAGCCCGAATCGTGTCTCCTTTTTTGAAGAAATCACTTGGAATCTGCTCTTGTTTCGGCAAGATGAGCTCGTTTCCCTCATCGTCCAACACCAGAATCTCTTTTTTCCATACTTGATAAACTTCACCGGTGACGATTTGTCCCACCCTTTCCTTGTATTTCGTGAAGACATGATCTTTTTCCAATTCCAATATGCGGGCAGAAAGATTTTGTCTTAATGCCAGAACGGAACGACGTCCGAAATCCTTGAATTTGACCTCGTCGGTCACCTCTTCGCCTACTTCATAATCGTTATCGATTTTTTTGGCTTCAGTAAGTGAGATTTGCGTATTGGGATTTTCAAATTCTTCGTCTTTCACAACGATACGATTTCTCCAGATTTCCAAATCTCCTTTGTCGATGTTGATAATGATATCAAAATTTTCGTCTGTTTCGTAACGTTTTATAAGCATACTTCTGAAAATATCTTCCAATACTCTCATTAAAGTCGCTCTGTCAATATTTTTTAGTTCTTTGAATTCCGCAAATGAATCTATTAAATTAATATTTTCCATCTTTCTCTTATTATTAGAAAATAACAATATCTTTAACCTCCTTTATCTCTATGAAATCTATGTTTTTTTCAACCCGAACAGTCTCTTTCTTTTTTTTCCCTTCGACACTCTGCTTCTCCTCGCATTCCAGAACAATGCCTTTTTCGGAATAGGCTTTTAATTTTCCCTGCAATTTATTACCGTTTTGTAAACGTACTTCTACCAGATTGTTCAGATTCTTTTCATACTGCTGGGGAACTTTAAACGGGTAACCGATGCCGGCACTTGAAACTGTTAAGTCGAAATCTTCACTTTCCCTATCGAGAAGGGCTTCCAGCTCTTTGCATACCGTACGGCAAGTGCCCACGTTTACTCCTTTTAGCGAATCGATAAAAACTTCAATCTTATTCTCCGGAGAAACCGTCAGATCGACTAAAAATAAATTTTGCTCTTGAGCGATACGCTCAATCATGCCCTTAATTTCCTCCTTGCTTTTCATTCCTCTTCTTTCCTTTTTAAATAACACAAGAGGGGACATATCGCCCCCTCAGTGTTTAACCGTGGCAAAGATAGTATTAATTATTTTAAAAACAAAGAGTTCTCCTCCAATTTTCTATACGATTCGTTTTTAACGTGCGTTTATATCCGAATCCTTAAGGATAAGATTTGGATCGTGTGATGAGATGAATTTTTAGTGTTTATGTCGGTTTTTCAGGTAAAGGGCAATAGGAGAAAGATCAAGTACCGGGGAAATTATGAAACATATTCGTAATAAATTTACATAGTTCGAAATAAAATTTGTAAGTTTGCCGAAATTTTTGAGTTATGGAGTTTAAAGCAAAAGATATTGCAGCTCTGCTAAATGGGGTTGTAGAAGGGGATCCTGAGATTTCTGTGAATAATGTGTCAAAAATTGAGGAAGGCCGGCCGGGTACTTTGGCCTTTTTAGCCAATCCGAAGTACGAGCATTACATTTATACGACAGAGGCATCGATTGTTTTGGTGAATAAAACATTTGAACCTGCTCAAGAACTTTCTTGTACGATTATCCGGGTGGAATCGGCTTATGATGCGATAGCTACTTTATTGCAAATGTACGAGAGCATGCGTCCGAAACCGGTAGGGATAGAGCAACCTTCTTTTGTTAGCGATTCTGCTGTTGTGGGAGAAAATCCCTATATCGGAGCCTTTGCTTATATCGGGAAAGGCGCAAAAATTGGAAATAATGTAAAAATATATCCTCAGGCTTATATCGGCGATGGCGTTTCGATCGGAGACAATACGATTATCTATTCCGGAGTAAAGATCTACCAGGGTTGTGTTGTCGGGACTTCTTGCATCCTTCATTCTGGGGCCGTAATCGGAGCCGATGGATTCGGTTTCGCTCCTGAGGGCGATCACTATAAAAAGATTCCGCAGATCGGCAATGTTGTGATTGAGGATGACGTTGAAATAGGGGCGAATACCTGTATTGACCGGGCTACCATGGGATCGACTTTTATCCGTAAAGGGGTTAAATTGGATAATTTAATCCAGATCGCCCATAATGTGGTCGTGGGTGCCAATACGGTTATTGCGGCCCAATCGGGTGTGGCCGGGACAACTAAAATCGGGGAAAATTGTGTTTTTGGAGGTCAGGTAGGCCTTATCGGTCATTTGACTATAGGTGCCGGAACACAGATAGCGGCTCAAAGCGGTATCACGGCAAATATACCCGAAAAATCCGTGCTTCGCGGATCCCCCGCTTTTGATCTTCCTAAGTATCAGAAATGTTATGTCGTTTTCCGTAAATTGCCAGAACTTTACGGGCAGATAAAAGATTTGGAGAAAGAGATAAAAACCTTAAAGTCGAAATAGAGATGACAGTAAAGCAAAAAACCTTGAAAGGAGAGTTTTCTCTAAGTGGTAAAGGGTTACATACCGGCAAGCATGTTACGGTTACCTTTAAACCTGCTAAAGAGGATTTCGGTTATAAGATACATCGGATAGATTTAGACGGAACTCCTGAAATTCCAGCTTTAGCTGAATACGTGAAATTTGTAGATCGGGCGAGTTGCCTTGAAAAAGATGGAGTGTATATATATACGATGGAGCATGCAATGGCTGCTTTGTATGGTAGCGGAATAGACAACTGTTTGATTGAGCTGGATGGAGAGGAATTTCCGATTTTAGACGGAAGCTCTAAAATGTATACGGATGAAATCGCCAAAATAGGTTTGGAAGAACAGGCAGCGGAACGGAAATATTTTGTCGTGAAAGAGCAGATGGAGTATGTGAGTGAAGACGGTTTGACCAAATTGACCCTGTTGCCCGATAAGGATTATAACGTGAATCTGGTAGTGGCCTATGATTCTCCCTATTTAAAAATGCAATATGCAACTTATTCGGAAAATAACGTTGATTTTGCCAAAGATTTTGCTCCTTGCCGTACTTTTGTTTTCTTGCGGGAAATTGAAATGTTATTGCAACATAACCTGATCAAGGGAGGAGATTTGGATAATGCTATTGTTATCGTGGATCGCAAGATATCTCAGGAAGAGGTCGATCGACTGGCAAAGTTGTTCAATTACGATTCGATAGAGATAAAAGAGGGTATATTGAATAACTTGACCTTGTATTTTGATAATGAGCCGGCTCGTCATAAATTGTTGGATGTTATTGGTGATTTGGCTTTGTGCGGGCGTTTTATCAAAGGACGGGTAATTGCGGAAAGACCGGGACATAAAGCAAATGCCGCTATGGCCCAAAAAATATACAAGGCTATTCTTCATGCGGAACGTGGGGATGTTTGCCCCGATGTGGATGTTACATCGGAACCGTTGATGGATATCAATAAGGTAAAATCCTTATTGCCTCATCGTCCTCCTTTCTTGTTAGTGGATAAAATATACGAGGTGACCGACGATATTGTGATCGGGTGTAAGAATGTGACCATGAACGAACCTTTCTTCGTGGGACATTTTCCGGAAGAGCCGGTGATGCCCGGTGTGCTGATCGTGGAGGCAATGGCTCAATGCGGGGGAATTTTGGTGCTCAATCAAGTAGAAGACCCGGAAAACTATTCTACTTATTTTGTGAAAATTGATGGAATAAAATTCCGTCGGAAAGTGGTTCCGGGAGATACCTTGGTATTTAAATTAATAAAAACCGCCCCGATTCGGCGCGGGATTGTAACAATGAAAGCTTATGCTTTTGTTGGGAAAAATTTGGTGTGTGAAGTCGCAGAGTTCATGGCGCAAGTTGCAAAAACCAAGAAGTAATTGTATACTTGCATCGTGAATTTTAATGATAGTGTGTAAAAAATAGATTTTAAATCAAATAAAAAACGAATGAAACAACCGTTAGCATACGTTCATCCGGAAGCGCAGATCGCCGATAATGTGGTGATTGAGCCTTTTGTGACGATAGATAAGAACGTGGTGATAGAAGAAGGAACGCGTATCGGGTCGAATGTAACCATATTGGAAGGTGCGCACATTGGAAAAAATTGTAAGATATTTCCAGGAGCCGTTATTTCGGCGGTCCCGCAAGATTTGAAATTTAAAGGAGAGAAATCGATCGTAATGATTGGTGATAATACCACGATTCGGGAGTGTGTGACCGTGAATCGCGGAACGGCAGCCAAGGGTATCACTAAAATCGGTAATAATTGTTTGATTATGGCGTATGCCCATATTGCTCACGATTGTGAAATCGGTAATAATTGCATTATAACGAATGCCTGCCAGTTGGCGGGTGAAGTCGTGGTGGATGATTTTGCTATTTTGGGGGGTATGACTGCCGTGCATCAATTTGTACATATCGGGCGCCACGTAATGATTCAGGGCGGTTCTTTGATCGGTAAGGATGTTCCTCCTTTCGTGAAGGCCGGAAGATTACCGCTTTCTTATGCCGGAGTGAACTCTATCGGGTTGCGCCGCCGGGAATTTACCAACGAGAAAATCAACGAGATACAGGATATCTATCGGATTCTTTATCAATCCGGTTTAAACAATTCCGATGCGATAGAACGCATTGAAGCGGAAATGCCCGCTTCCAAGGAAAGAGATGAAATCATTCTTTTCGTTCGTAATAGCAAGCGAGGAATTATGAAAGGATATTTAGGATAAAAAAAGCGCCGATCGGCGCTTTTTTTATTGGTTCAATTTTATTCCTCTTGTCTGTACGGGATTTTAGTTCCCTCTTCTACTGTATCGGTAGTGTATATCTTGTCGAGAAAGGAGGGAGCGTATGATTTTGCAGGTCCCGGAGGGGGAGGACAGTCTAATCTATACGAAATATCATAATCATCATCCCGAATCTCGACGGTAACAGATTTAGAAGGATCTCCTAAACCGTATCTTGTTTCTGCGCGGGCTCTGAAGGCATAATCGTAACCAGGGATTAAATCCGTAATTTTGATGGTTGAAATAAAAGATTTGACAGGAATCCATTCTTTATGATCAAGTCTACGGTATTCGACAATGTATCCTTCTATGGGAGCTGGATAATATCGAACTTCGGCTGTTATGGTTACCGATGTTACAGCAAATAGTGATACATTAATACATAACAATGCACATAGCATTACCCATTTTTTAATTGATATCATAATATTCAGTTTAATTAATAAAAATCTGTGTCAAAGATAAGGTATTGTGTGTAGATATCCAAAATGAATTATTATTATTTTAATAAAAAAATAAAATAGTTATATAAATTATATATATACAGATACTTGTGTCGAATGGTTGGTTTGATATCAATACCGCGGGTAATGACTTAAGTTTTATATCGGATTTTAATCGTTTTTTGAATCACGGTCGTATGGATAAAAAAGACCTTGCCGCTTAACGGCAAGGTCTTTTAAGTATATGGCGTAATATCGAATTACAATTTCGGTCCGGCAGTCACTAAGGATTTTCCATGAGGGTTTCCGGTGAATTTTTCGAAATTCTTAACGAAACGTCCGGCGAGGTCTTTGGCTTTTGTATCCCAATCGGCAACGTTGGCATAGGTGTTGCGCGGATCCAGAATCTGGGTGTCAACACCCGGAAGAGCCGTCGGAACAGCCAAGTTAAAATAGGGAATCTCCTTCATTTCGGCCTTATCGATAGAGCCGTCTAAGATCGCGTCGATGATACCGCGTGTATCTTTGATGGAGATACGTTTTCCTGTACCGTTCCATCCGGTATTCACTAAATAAGCGGTAGCTCCGACCGCTTCCATTCTCTTCACCAGCTCCTGGCCGTATTTGGTCGGGTGCAAAGAGAGGAATGCAGCTCCGAAACAAGCGGAGAAGGTCGGTGTCGGTTCGGTGATTCCTCTTTCTGTCCCGGCTAATTTGGCGGTGAAACCACTCAAGAAGTAGTATTGGGTTTGTTCCGGAGTTAATTTGGAAACGGGAGGTAGTACTCCGAAAGCATCGGCTGTCAGGAAGATTACTTTTTTAGCATGTCCCCCTTTGGAGATCGGTTTTACGATATTCTTAATATGATAAATAGGATAAGAAACACGGGTGTTTTCAGTAACCGACTTGTCTGCAAAATCGATCTTTCCGTTAGCATCTACCGTAACGTTTTCGAGCAACGCGTCGCGGGTAATGGCATTGTAAATATCCGGTTCGGCTTCCTTGGATAGGTTGATGACTTTGGCATAGCAACCGCCTTCATAGTTGAATACTCCCTCGTCGTCCCAGCCGTGTTCATCGTCCCCGATCAACAGACGTTTCGGATCGGTAGACAGGGTCGTTTTACCCGTTCCCGATAAACCGAAAAAGATGGCTGTGTTTTCTCCGTTCAAATCCGTGTTGGCGGAACAGTGCATGGAAGCAATACCTCTTAACGGATTCAGATAGTTCATGATGGAGAACAATCCCTTTTTCATCTCTCCGCCATACCAAGTGTTCAGGATAACTTGTTCCTTCGTGGCCAAATTGAATACGGTCGCTGTTTCGGAGTTTAAACCTAACTCTTTGTAGTTTTCGACTTTTGCTTTGGAAGCGTTGAAACAAACAAAATCGGGTTCCCCGTAGTTAGCTAACTCTTCTTCCGTGGGACGGATGAACATATTTTTAACGAAGTGTGCCTGCCAGGCTACTTCCATGATAAAACGAACCTTCAAACGGGTACTGGGATTTGCACCGCAAAATGTATCTACCACAAACAATCTTTTTCCGGACAGCTCTTTGACAGCTAATTCTTTCAATGCTTTCCAGGTAGCTTCGGATGTCGGTTTGTTATCGTTTTTATATTCATCGGAGGTCCACCATACTGAATCTTCACTTGCTGCATTTTTTACAAAGAATTTATCTTTGGGAGAACGGCCCGTGTAGATACCGGTCATTACGTTTACAGCCCCTAATTCGGTTACGACACCCTTATCGTAGCCGGTTAAACCCGGTTTCGTCTCTTCCTCGAAAAGAGTTTCGTAGGAAGGATTGTGTAAGATCTCTGTTACACCGGTAATTCCGTACTTGCTTAAATCTAATTTTGACATAATAGTAAATTTATATAAACCATTTATTAATACTTTTTTTCTGTAATTACTTTGCAAATGTAGGAAACATTTCGTTATAAAATTGTCTTCTTCCTTTTTCCTCTTCTCCTTTATGCTTTATTAACATTCAATTTTCATTCTATATTTACACCGCTTCTCAAACGTTCGAAAATCAGTCGAACGTATTTATCCGTCCCGATTTTAGAAGCGATGTTTTGGATATAATTAGCCGAAAACGGGGTATTTAGCTTTTTTTCGATCCGATTTCTTGCGATAGCGGTTAAGGCGGCTACTTGAAGGTAGGGGACGCCCGATTCCAAAAATTCATCTACTATTTCTTCTAAATCTTCTCGTTTGGATAACACGAGGGTTCCAAAATATTCGGCGATTTCGAAATTGAAACACAAAGATAATAATTGTGTAATTTTTTCTTTAATTGCCAAAGAAGGAGGTAACAAGAAACATGCCAAGATTTGTTCTTCGCGTCTTTGGGTACCCCATAACAAGAGAGCGAGTTCCAGATTTCGGGGATAGTTCCGGGATAGCGTTTTCAGGGATATATAGCTGGCTCCGACTTGTCCTTGGGTATCCGCCCCGATTCTTTCCAAGCTGTCTAATCCTTTTCCGTTCTGTAACCGGCGTATCCGGTGGCGAATCTGGTGAAACAATTGTTCCAGCTCTTTATTGATCGGGCGTATTTCCATAATCCGGTAAATATGAAGTCTGCATGTTATTTTTATACTTCACAAAGTTAGCGATAAGAATTTAGATTTTTTTATTTGCAAATATGTTTTGTAGCATATGCAAACGTTTGAGTAGATGAGTTTTATCACTCAACTTTGTTTGTTAAAAAATTATTAAGTCTTTATAAAAAATAAATTATTCCAATAGATGTTTCTATCTTCGTTCCCATTTCGAGAAAAAAGGTTTATTTAAAAAATAGTATAATGATGATGAGATGTTTTCTATGGTTATTTCCTTGTTTCTTTGTTTTAATTTGTACCGGTCAACAAGCCAACTATAAACGTGCCGAGCAATTTATGCGGGGAAGGGGAAATGATTTGATCGGCTCGACGAAAGTCGAACCCCGATTTCTTAAAGAGAGTGATAAATTTTGGTTTACGTACAAAACGGGAGACGGCTTGCGCTACTATTTCGTCGATCCGAAGGCCCGGAAAAAGCAAGAACTTTTCGATCGTGATTTTATGGCGAGAGAGTTAAGCAAGATCACTCACAAACCGATGAATAGTAAAAATTTAACTTTACAGAATATCCGATTCAAGGAAGATGAAAAAACAATGACTTTTCAGATGGATACTTTTGCATTTTCTTATGATATATTTGCCCGGCGATTGGTTAAATTGGATTCTTTAGAGAAAGAAGAAAAGTCGAAATCCCGTGCTCCGGGGCTTATCGGTAGCTATTCTCCTGACAGTACTTACGTGGTGTATGCTAAAAAGCATAACCTGTACGCGATGCGGGTAAAGGATTCCGTTGAAACCCAGTTGACTACCGACGGGGAAATTTACCATTCCTATGCTTATGCGGAAGAGGATACTTCCGCTCAGAAGATGGCTGCCAAGATTGTGTGGTTTAAAAATTCCAATCGGTTTTACGTGAGACGGTCGGATGACAGGAAAGTAAATTCTTTATTTGTTGTTAATGTCCTGGGAGAACGTCCTCGCTTGCAAAAATATAAATATGTTTTTGCCGGAGACGAGCACGTGACGCAGTACGATCTCTCTGTTTTCGATGTGGATGCCAAAAAACAGATTCGGGTTCCGATTGAGAAGTGGAAGGATCAGAAAGTGAGTGTTTTATATGTGGCGAAGAAAACGGATAAATTTTATGTACAACGTAAAAAGCGGACGTGTGACGAATTGGATATTTGTGAGGTCGATGCGATTACCGGTGAGGTGAAGGTTTTGATAAATGAGACGGATAAGCCTTATTTTAACGATGATTTTTACCATATCTCTTTTCTGAATGACGGGGAGGATATCATATGGTGGTCCGAGCGTACGGGACACGGACACTTCTATCATTATGACGGAGAGGGAAATTTAAAAAACGAAATTACTTCGGGGGAATGGACAGCCGGAAAAATGATAAAAATCGATACGGTCCATCGAACGATGTATTTTGCAGCCTATGGGCAAGTAAAGGGAGAGCCTCCTTATTATGCACGGATTAACAAGGCCGATATAGACGGGAAAAAAGGTGTTGAGATATTGACACCGGAGATGGCAACCCATGCTGCCGATTTTTCTCCCTCCGGACGCTATTTTGTGGACAATTATTCCCGGGCGGATTTGGAACCGAGGAGTGTGTTGAGAGACAACAGAGGTAAAGTCGTGTTCGAATTACCGAAGCCTGATCTTTCCCGTTTGTATGAAACGGGGTGGAAAATGCCGGAACCTTTTACCGTGAAGGCGGCCGATGGGGTGACCGATCTGTACGGTTTCATGTGGAAACCTTTTGATTTTGATTCGACCAAGACTTATCCGGTTATCTCCTACGTCTATCCGGGACCGCAGACAGAAGCTTTCCCGTTAGTCTTTAGCGTTACTTCCGTTTACAACGCGGGGTTGGCTCAGGTCGGTTTTGTCGTAGTCTCGTTCGGGCACCGCGGGGGAACTCCCTTGAGGGATAAATGGTATCATACTTACGGTTACGGAAACTTGAGGGATTACCCTCTGGCGGATGACAAGTACGGTATAGAACAGTTGGCATCCCGTCATCCTTTTATCGATATTTCGCGGGTGGGTATTTTCGGGCATTCCGGAGGTGGTTTTATGTCTACGGCCGCCTTGTGTACGTATCCTGATTTCTATACGGCAGCGGTATCTTCTGCCGGTAATCACGATAATAATATCTATAACCAATGGTGGGGAGAGACCCACCATGGAATAAAAGAAGAAGTTCGTGAAATCCGGGAAACGGTAAAGGATTCTCTTACCGGGAAGGACACGACGATCGTTCGTCGGGAGACTTATTTTAAAACCCGCGTTCCGACTAATATAGAGTTAGCGAAACAGCT
Organism: Gabonibacter massiliensis; assembly: GCA_001487125.1. Lineage (GTDB taxonomy): Bacteria > Bacteroidota > Bacteroidia > Bacteroidales > Marinifilaceae > Gabonibacter > Gabonibacter massiliensis. Next base: position 1,627,148 of record LN913013.1, on the reverse strand, counting down.
GAGAGGGTATTTATTGTTGGTGACGGGAGATGTGGATAATAACGTGCATCCGGGTAATACCCTTCGGATGGCAGATGCATTGCTGAAGGCCGGAAAAAATTTCGATTTGGTGGTGCTCCCGGGTATTCGTCACGGGTTTTCCGGGATTCAGGATGATTTCTTCCAGCGGAAGATGTGGTTTCATTTTGCCAAGCATCTTTTAGGAGATTACACGTCGGAAACTTATCGGGAAATTGATGAGTATAACAGGAAAAAATAAAGGTCGCCGAGCGACCTTTATTTTTATAATTCGGCCAACTGTTGCTCGATGGCTTTAATTCTGGCTTCGGCATCCGCCTGCTTCTTTTTTTCGTTTTCGATTACTTGTGCCGGGGCTCCGTTCACGAATTTCTCGTTGCCGAGTTTTTTCATGACGGAAGCCAGAAAACCTTTGGCGTAAGCCAGGTCCGTTTCTAATTTTGCTTTTATCTCTTCCGTGTTCAGTTGCCCGACGGCGGGAATAAAATATTCCACGGTATCGGCAATGAAACTCCATGCTCCTTTAACGCTGTCGCTAACCTCCTCTACCCGTTCTATATTTCCCATCTTTCGGATAATGGATTCGAATTTTTTCGGATAGCGTTCATTACTTTTTATCTTTAGAACGATAGCCTCTTTAAAAGCGACGTTATTTTGTTTACGTATGTTGCGGATGCCGGCAATTACTTCTTTGGCGTGCTCGAATTCGGTTAGAAAACGATTGTCGTATTCTTCCAGCGTCGGCAATACGGAAACCATAATGCTTTCTCCGCTTTTTCTTTCCCGTAAATTTTGCCAGATCTCTTCCGTGATAAACGGCATGAAAGGGTGGAGGAGCTGTAACATCTCTTCAAATAGGCGCAATGTTTTCTCGTAAGTCGTCCGGTCTATCGGTTGCTCGTAAGCAGGTTTGATAATCTCGAGTAACCAGGAAGAGAATTCGTCGCGAAAACCGGTATAAACAGTCATTAAGGCTTCTGATATCCGATACTGGTCGAATTGGGCGTTCAGGGTCTCTACGCTTTTTCGTAAGTATTGTTCGAACCATTCGATCGCTAACTTCGAGTGAAGAGGTTGTTCAATGTCGGCAACCTTCCAGTTGTTAACGAGACGGAAAGCATTCCACATTTTTGTTGTAAAGTTTCGTCCTTGTTCCGGTAGGCTTTCGTCGAATAACAAATCTCCTCCGGCCGGAGAGCATAACAACATGCCTACGCGGACGCCATCGGCTCCGTATTGTTCAATCAGGTCTAAAGGATCGGGAGAGTTCCCTAAAGATTTGGACATTTTTCTTCCGATCTTATCCCGGACGATTCCCGTGAAATAGACACTTCGGAAGGGCATGGCCTTTCGGTATTCGTATCCGGCCATAATCATGCGGGCAACCCAAAAGAAAATAATATCCGGAGCCGTGACGAGGTCACTCGTCGGATAATAGTAGTTGATTTCATCGTTGTCCGGATGATTGATGCCATCGAATAGGGAGATAGGCCATAACCAGGAGGAGAACCAGGTATCGAGGCAGTCCTCGTCTTCCCGGAGATCGGCAAGCGTGAGGCTTTTGTTGTTGCTTTTTACCTTCGCTAATTCTAACGCTTTTTCAGCTGTTTCCGCCACCACGAATCCTCCTTCCGGGAGGAACCAGGCCGGGATCCGATGTCCCCACCACAACTGTCGGCTGATACACCAGTCTTTGACGTTTTCCATCCAATGACGGTATGTGTTTTTGAATTTGGCAGGATAGAATTTGATATCGTCCTTCATAACGGCATCTAATGCCGGTTTGGCTAAATCGGCCATTTTCAGAAACCACTGCATGGAGAGTTTGGGCTCTATCGGTACATTCGTGCGTTCTGAATAACCTACTTTGTTTTCGTAGGATTCGACCTTCTCCAGCAGCCCCGCGGCTCTCAGATCTTGTTCGATCTGCGTACGGACCTCGAAGCGGTCCATGCCGATATACAGTCCCGCGGCCTCGCTAAGAGTTCCGTTGTCGTTGAAAATATCGATGGAAGGCAGGTTGTATTTTTCGCCTAACATATAATCGTTCACGTCATGGGCGGGAGTCACTTTCAAACAACCGGTTCCGAATTCACTATCCACGTACTCATCCTCGATAACTGGAATGACGCGGTTTACTAAAGGCACGATCACTTTTTTACCTTTTAAATGTTGATTTTTCGGATCGTTGGGGTTGATGCACATGGCCGTGTCTCCCATGATGGTTTCCGGACGGGTGGTCGCCACGATGGCGTACCCCTCTTCTCCTTCGATTTTGTAACGAAGATAGTATAGTTTGCTATGCTCCTCTTTGTAGATAACCTCTTCGTCGGAGAGGGCGGTCAAGGCTTTGGGATCCCAATTTACCATTCTCACTCCGCGATATATCAATCCTTTGTTATACAGGTCGACGAAAACCTTGATAACGCTTTCCGAACGTTTGTCGTCCATGGTAAAGGCTGTCCTTTCCCAGTCGCAGGAAGCCCCTAATTTGCGAAGTTGTTTTAAAATAATACCCCCGTGCTCTTCCGTCCAATCCCAGGCGTGTTTCAGAAATTCGTCTCGCGTTAAATCTGTTTTTTTGATCCCTTTCTGGGCTAATCTGTTTACTACTTTAGCTTCCGTGGCAATGGAGGCATGATCGGTTCCCGGCACCCAACAGGCATTTTTACCGGATAAACGGGCCCTTCTGACGAGAACATCCTGAATAGTATTGTTCAACATATGTCCCATGTGCAACACTCCGGTCACGTTGGGAGGAGGAATTACTATGCAGTAAGGAGTTCTTGTTTTGTCGACCGAAGAATGAAAGAGCTTGTGTTCCATCCAGTATCGATACCATTTCTCTTCGCTCGTTTTCGGGTCATAGTTTGTGGGAACCATTTTCATTTACAGTTTTAAATTTACGATTTCTAATTTTTAATTGAAAAAAGAGGTTGTCCGAATGTTTTGTCGGCAACCTCTTTATTTTATTTAAATATTCAGCTTCTTTTATTCATCCGCTTTTTTTACTCTTCTGCTCTTCTTCTTCTGAGATTCAAGTGCTGCTTCCAGGTCTGCCTGTTGCTGTGAACCGTCGTAGTCACAGATGTATTTGTCAATTAATATACGGCCGCAATATTCACAGACGATGATTTTTTTCCGGGAACGGATGTCCAATTGTCTTTGAGGAGGAATTTTGTTGAAACATCCTCCGCAGGCATCCCGGTCCACGGTGACGACGGCTAAACCGTTGCGAGCATTGGCGCGAATCCTGCGGTAAGCCGTGACGAGACGCTCATCGATAGTGGCAGCCAATTGTTCCGATTTGGCCGTCAAAGACTCTTCATCTTTATGTGTCTCTTGGATGATATCGTTCAATTCACTTTTTTTAGCTTCCAAATCAGCGACTTTGTCTTCATACCGTTTGGTGGCTTCTGCCATTAAAGCTTCTTTTTCCGTTTTGTTTTTTTGCGATTCGCGAATTCGTTTGTCCTGAAGTTCGATTTCTAATTTTTGGAATTCGACTTCCTTGCTCAAAGCGTCGTATTCCCGATTGTTGCGAACATTATCCAATTGTTCGCTGTATTTTTTGATGGCATCTTCAGCCTTCTTTATATCTTGTTTTCTTTGAGCGGTTGTTTTGTCCAATTCACTCAATTCCGTTTTAAAGTTTTCGATTCGAGTTTCTAAACCTGCGATCTCGTCCTCAAGGTCCTGAACTTCCAACGGCAACTCGCCCCTGAGTGTTTTGATTTTGTCGATCTCGGTGTCAATTCGTTGTAATTCATACAGGTTCTGCAATTTCTCTTCAATTGTCAGATCTTGCATTTTTTCATTGTTATTCGTCACCATATATTATAAATAGTTTATCGGATTTGTATTAATATCAGAAAACTGAACGGCAAATTTAGGCATTTTTTTTGTAACTAACTCATAAAAGATATCTTTTGTGAATTGTTCACTTTCATAATGTCCGATATCGGCTAAAATAATCCGGTTCTCCGTTAAGAAAAAATCATGGTATTTGAGATCTCCCGTAATATATAGGTCTGCCTTTTTAAGAATCGCCGTTGGCAGAAATGAAGCCCCGGCTCCCCCGCATACGGCTACCCGTTGGATTTGTCTCTTGGATGGGTTCGTATAACGGATGCCTTTACAATGAAAAGTCTCCTTCACGTGTTGGAGGAAAAAGATGGGATCGACAGGGGAATCCAGCGTTCCGATGATGCCATATCCGTATGGATAGGGCGTCTCTCCTTCCTGTTGCAATATTTCCTGATCTGTCAAACATAGTTTATCCGCCATTCTGCCGCTGACTCCCTGGGCGATAACGTCCATGTTCGTGTGGGCCGCGTAGATCGCGATCTCGTTCTTAACGGCAAGTATAATGGATCTTTCGACGTAAGTTGAAGGGGTGATTTGTTTTAATCCTTTGAATATAAGAGGATGATGGGAGATGATAAGATTGTGTCCTTTTTGGATTGCTTCCCGTACGACATCCTCTGTTACGTCGATACAAAGTAAAATCGAAGTGACTTCTTGCTCGACATCCCCACAAATCAGCCCGGAGTTATCAAAATCGGCCTGTAACTCTCTTGGTGCATACGCTTCGATGATCTGAATAATCTCCTGTATTTTCATGACGAATGGGTTTAAATCGTAGAAAGATTCGTTTTACTTCAGATTCTCCTTGATGGAAATCAGTTCTTCCTTTATGTTTTTTAATTTCTTAATGATCTCGAATCGGAGTTCCGTTTCTTCTTTTCTGTCTTTTAGTTGTAACTGGGCTCCTTTCAGGGTCATTCCTTTTTCTTTTACAAGATGATAGATCAAGTGAAAATTATCCACGTCGTTTTTGGTGAATTGTCGGTTGCCCTTTTTGTTTTTGTGCGGCTTTATGATATCGAATTCTTTTTCCCAGAAACGGATCAAAGAAGCATTTACGCCGAACATACCGGCTACTTCTCCGATGGAGTAATATACTTTTAAATCTTGTTCTTCTTTTTTCATAATCCCGTATGATTTTTAGTCTGGATTACAAAGTGATTTAGTCCATACTCTGTCCCGTATTGTTAGCCGCCTCAACCATGGCATCGAATTCTTCCGCGGTAAGGTCGTTAAAATAGTAGTTTATCGGATCTACAGGTTTTCCGTTTTTCCGGACCTCGTAGTGTAAATGAGGACCTGTGGAAAGTCCCGTATTCCCTAAATATCCGATGACATCACCCCGTTTTATTTTTTGCCCTTTTTTCACGTAAGACTCTTTCATGTGAGCGTAAAGGGTTTTATAATTAAAGCCGTGGTCGATAACAACATGGCGTCCATATCCTTTGTCGAATGTGTTGCTCTCCACGATTCCGTCTCCCGTGGCATAGATGGGAGTTCCCACGATACCGGTGAAATCCATTCCTGCATGAAATTTTACCGTTTTGTAGATGGGGTGCATGCGCCATCCGTACGAAGAAGAGACAGGATGTGCTGCATTTTTAGAAACGGGTAGGATGGCCGGGATAGAAGCTAACATTTCGATCTTGTTTTTGGCCAGCTTTTCGACTTCGTCGTACGATTTGCTCTGAATATAGATGGCTTTGGATAATTGATCGATTTTCCGGGCTGTTTCTATAATCAGATCTGAATTTTTCAGGTGCTCCAAGTACTCGTATTTGTTGACTCCTCCCGTGCCGGCCCGGCGTATGGAAGTTGCAATCGGGTCCGTTTCGAAGATGACGCGGTATATGTTATCGTCTCTCTGCTCGAGATCTTTTAAAATATTGTCTAACCGTTTAACTTCGTTACTTAATAGATGATATTGGGTAAGGATCTCTTCGTTTTCCCTTTTCAGGGCTTTCTCCTTGGGCGAATCCATAAAAGCAAATATAAGAAGAAGCATCACGATGGCTAAAGAGAAACTTGAGATGAATTTTTGAATGGCCTTTCTGATTCTTTTTCTTATCGTTGTCTCTATTTTATCAAAAGATAATGTTTCTGAATTAAAATGATACCCAGCTTTTGGCATAATCTGGTTTGTTTGTAATAAATTTATTGTTTCCGGCGCAAAGTTAAAAGAAATAATCTAAATTTGCAACCTTATAATTCTATGGCCTTTCGGACACGATTGCAGTTCGTTAGCGGAGTTTAATTATTTAGAAAAATAGCTATATGAAGTCGGCAGAGATCAGACAAAAATTTCTGGATTTTTTTGAGAAGAAGTCTCATATGATAGTCCCTTCCGCCCCGATGGTAATTAAGGGAGATCCCACGTTGATGTTTACAAATGCTGGGATGAATCAGTTCAAGGATATTATTTTGGGAAACGTGCGGCCGAAAGCGACGAGGGTGGCCGATTCTCAGAAATGTTTACGGGTTTCAGGTAAACATAACGATCTGGAAGAGGTGGGACATGATACCTATCATCATACGATGTTCGAGATGTTGGGAAATTGGTCGTTCGGTGATTATTTCAAAAAGGAGGCGATTGCTTACGCGTGGGAGTTCCTGACCGAGGAGATGAAATTGGATAAAGAGAGATTATATGCTACGGTGTTCGAAGGTAGTAACGAGGATCATCTGGATGCGGACACGGAAGCTTTAACATTTTGGTCCGATTATTTACCCCGGGAACGTATCCTCTTCGGGAATAAGAAGGATAATTTCTGGGAGATGGGAGATATGGGGCCTTGCGGTCCCTGTTCGGAGATCCACATTGATTTGCGTCCCGAAGAAGAACGAAAATTGAAGCCGGGGTGCGAATTAGTGAATAAAGATCATCCTCTCGTAATCGAGATATGGAATCTGGTATTCATGCAATATAACCGGAAAGCAGATGGTAGTTTGGAGAATCTTCCCAATCACCATGTGGATACGGGTATGGGATTTGAACGGTTGTGTATGGCTGTTCAAGGTAAACGTTCCAATTACGATACGGATGTATTCACTCCCATTCTTGAAGAGATTTCCGAGCTTAGTGGAATTCGCTACGGTAAGGATGAAAAGGCGGATATCGCCATGAGGGTGGTAGCCGACCATTTGAGAACCATAGCTTTTTCGATTACCGACGGGCAATTGCCGTCCAATGTGAAGGCGGGTTATGTCATTCGTCGTATTTTGCGGAGAGCGGTACGTTATGCGTATACCTTTTTAGGCCAGAAAGAGGCTTTTATGTTTAGGTTGGTTCCCGTGTTGATAGAAGTTATGGGGCAACATTATCCCGAATTATCTAACCAACGGGTGTTAATAGAGCGTGTGATCCAGGAAGAGGAACAGGCTTTTTTTAAGACGTTGGATAAGGGGATAAAGTTGTTGGACAGAATTATTGCCAAAACGAAGGAAGAGGATTACGTGACGGTTCCGGGGAATGTAGCTTTTGAACTTTATGATACGTATGGTTTTCCTTTGGATTTGACGGAATTGATTCTTCGTGAAAACGGATTAGTTGTAAATCGCCGGGAATTTAAAGCGGAAATGGAGGCTCAAAAAGAACGTTCCAGATCAGCTGCCGCTGTCGATACAGACGATTGGGTAGAATTGATCGCGGACGATACGCAAGAGTTCGTGGGTTACGATTACACGGAGACAGAAGTACGGATAGCCCGTTACAGAAGAATAATCACCAAGGGAAAAACCTTTTATCAACTTGTGTTTAATATTACTCCTTTTTATGGAGAAGGGGGTGGTCAGGTAGGTGATAGCGGTTATCTTATTTCTGATGTTGAAAAAATACGGATCATCGATACCCAGAAAGAAAACGGATTGACGGTACATATTACGGATAAATTACCGGGAGATCTGACCCAGACGTTTACGGCACGGGTTGACACGGAAAGACGGACGGCTATTGCAAACAACCATACGGCGACTCATTTGTTGCATCATGCTTTGCGGGAAGTGTTGGGAACGCATGTGGAACAAAAGGGGTCATTCGTGAGTAACGACTATCTGCGTTTTGATTTCTCCCATTTTCAGAAGGTTACGAATGAGGAGTTGGACAAGGTCGCTGCTATCGTGAATCGTAGGATACGGGAAAATTCGCTGCTGGAAGAGAATCGTTCCATGCCTATAGGGGAGGCGAAGAAAATGGGAGCAATGGCGATTTTCGGCGAAAAATACGGGGATTTGGTACGCGTGGTGAAATTTGGGGAATCTGTGGAGTTGTGTGGAGGAACGCATGCCCATGCTACCGGACAACTCGGATTTTTTAAAATCGTTTCCGAAAGTTCTGTTGCCGCGGGGATACGTAGGATTGAAGCGATAACGGCAGCAAAGGCCGAAGAGTACATTTTGAATCATTTCCATATGTTTAACGAGGTGGAGAATATGTTCAAGTCCAATCGCGGGGTTTTGGAGAATATTCGGAGTCTGTTGGAAGAGAACGTGGAATTGAAAAAAGATATTGAAAAGTTTGAGAATGAGTCGCTAAAAATAGCCAAAAACGGTCTGAAAAACAGTAAACGGGTAGTAAGGGATATTAATTTTATATCTAAAAATCTCTCGTTCCCGTCTACGAAGGTGAAGGATTTGGCTTTTCAGCTGAAGGGAGAAGTGGATAGACTGGTTTTGATCATAGGAGGCGTATACAACGGGAAACCCCATTTAACGGTGATGATCAGTGAATCCTTAGTAAAGGAATATGATTTGCATGCAGGACAAATTGTCAAAGATGCGGCACAGGAAATGAAAGGCGGTGGAGGCGGCCAACCGTTTTTTGCAACTGCCGGAGGTTCAGATCCTGAAGGTGTAGAGCACGCGATCCAAAGAGCCGAGAGGTTAATATTAGACAAAATTAAAGTGGATTTGGTATAAAATTTGCACTTCGATGTGTAATGTTAAAAAAAAATTATACATTTGTTTTGTGGAAAAGTGAAAACTAATTTGAGTATTACAAATAAAATTAAGAATTCTATGAAAAGAACTTTTGGATTGGTTGCGGTTATTGGTTTGACCGGACTTGTTGCTGTGTCTTGTTCTTCTTTGAAAAAGATGGAAAAACGTGCAAATGAAGTTACGTATGTGGTAACTCCTGAAACTTTGGTTACGAAGGGCGGTATGGTTGATTTGAAAATTGATGTTACTTTCCCGGAAAAATATTTCCATAAAAAAGTAACAATTGAAGCCACTCCGGTATTGAGATATGAAGGAGGCGAAAAAGCCTTTGCGGCAAAAGCCATTCAAGGAGAAAAAGTACAGGGCAATAACGAAGTGATTCCTTATGAGGCAGGAAAAACGGTTTCTTACGTGAGCCGGATTCCTTTTGAAGATGCCATGAGACTTTCAAATTTAGAGATCGACATTCTTGGTTCTAAGGGAGAGGCATCTCGGAAATTTGAACCGAGAAAAATCGGTGATGGTGTGATTGCTACGGAAACTTTAGTAGAGAATCAACCGGCTATCGCTTTAGGAGCTGATGCCTTCCAGAGAATTATTAAACAACAAGAAGAGGCTGCGATCTATTTCTTAATCAATGCAGCCAATATTCGTTCCAAAGAGATGACTTCCGAAGAGATGAAGAACTTGCAGAAATTTGTTAAGGAAGCGGCTTCTAAGGAAAATATGAAATTAAACGGTATCGATGTTAGATCATATGCTTCTCCGGACGGTAGCTATGATTGGAACGAGAAGTTAGCTAACAAACGCGAGGCTAATTCTTCTACTTTCATGAAGAAACAAATGAAAAAAGATAAAATTCAACAATATAAGGATGCTGAATTTTTCAAAAAATACGTGGTGGCAGAAGATTGGGAAGGATTCCAGAAAGCTATGGAGGCTTCTAATATTCAAGATAAGGAGTTGATCCTTCGCGTTCTTTCTATGTATTCTGATCCGGAAGTGAGAGAAAGAGAGATCAAAAATATTGCTTCTGCTTTCACGATCATTGCCGATCAAATTCTTCCGAAATTGAGAAGATCCATGTTTGTGGTAAATGCTGAGTTAATCGGTAAATCGGACGAAGAATTGAAAGGTTTGGCTAAATCTAATCCTGCTGAATTGAATGTAGAGGAGTTACTGTATTCTGCTACCCTATTCGATGACAATGCAGACAAATTAGCTATTTATAATCTTTGTATCAGTCAGTTCCCGAGTGATTGGAGAGGTTATAATGATGCCGGTATGATTCAGTTCGAAATGGGACAAGTAGATTTGGCAAAAGCTAATTTCGAGAAAGCCAACTCTTTGTCAGCCAACAATAAAACAATTCAGAATAACTTGGGTGCTATTGCTTTGAAAGAGGGTAATATCGGACAGGCTGAAGTTTATTTCGGAGCTGCTACCGGAGTGGGTAATGAAGTAGATTACAATAAAGGTGTTGTCGCTATCATGAAGGGTGATTATGATAATGCAGTTCGATATTTTGGAAATTGTAGTTGTGTGAACGCTGCTTTAGCTAATATTTTGGCCGGAAATAATAATGAGGCTTTAAAGAAATTGAATGCAGGTGAAAATTCGGCTATGGCTTCTTATTTGAAGGCTGTAATTGGAGCCAGAACAAATGACGATGCCATGGTATTGGATAACTTGAAGAAAGCATGTGCCATGGATGCTGATTTGAAACAATTGGCCGCAACAGACATGGAGTTTGCAAAATATTTCGATAATGCGGATTTTACTTCGATCGTAAAATAATTAATTTCTGATAATTTGGAAAAGGCTATCTGTAATTTTTCAGATAGTCTTTTCTTTTTACCCGCTTTTTTCTTGAGGGAATGCAATATTTTTTATATTCGTAATGTTATTTTTTACTTCAAAAAATTGTTTTTGGTCTTTTTATTTACCTTTTCTTTAACATATTGTGATTGCGCGAATATTTATCTTTGTATCCCATTTTAGGTTTGAAAGTATGAGGGTACTGCTTGCGGCAATATATTTTTTGACATTGGTTGCGTGTACACATTCTGATAGTGTACAGGTGGGAGGGCGTTTTGACGTGCAAGACTCGGTTGTTCGGATTACCGCCAACAATCGTGAATTTACCTTTCCTTTGGATGATAAGAATTTTTTTTCCGGAAAAATAGGTTTGGAGCGTGCTACTTACGCGAGTATGGATCGATACGGCATCAGTTTGTTTTTAAGTCCCGGTGAAGATCTGGAAATCAATGTAAATTCGATGGACTTTGGCGGAACTTTACAATTTCGCGGGACGTTGGGAGCCATCAATAATTATTTGTACGAACGGGAAATAGAAAATGAATTGAAATTTAAACTTTTTGATTTGGATGAAGAGGAGTTCGTAAAAGAGATGCAGAATCTGATTCGGGAAAAAATATTACTGTTGGAAGCTAAAAATTTTGGGGAGACCTTTTCGGATTTGGAACGGGAACGGATCAAATACGTTGTTGCCGGATGGGCTCTTTACTACCCTAATTTCCACCGGATGGATTCATTGCATGGGAAATATGTTCCGGGTCCTGTATTCGATGAATTTGTTTCCGGCTTCTCTTTGGACAATGGAGATCTGATTGGTTCACGGGATTTTTCCCGATACGTGTTGAACTACATATATTACAAAGGACGTAGTATGGATATACGCGAGCTTGTAAATTATGTATTGGAGAATATTCATAATCAGACGATAAAAAACTATTTGTTGTCGGAGGTAATCATGAATCATGTGACAACGAAAGGATTAAGGGATTCGGATTATTTACTCTCGCTTTGTTGGAAAGAGGTGACGGATACGGCGAAAATATCGAGGATAGAGAGGTTGGTGGACCGTTGGCGGCGACTTTCGGCCGGGGCTACCGCACCTGATTTCGGGATGATGAATCAACAGGGCGAGGAGTTTTCTTTGCGCTCGTTTGCCGGCCAATACGTTTATGTCTATGTATGGGCGACCTGGAATGAAGCTTCCAGGGAAAAATTTGAAGCTTTAAGGCTTTTGCAAGAGAAGTTTAAAGAGAAAAAAATACGTTTTGTCGTTCTTTCGTTGGATGATGTACAACTTAAACATCTTTGGGAGAAGTATATAGTGGAAAATAATATTCCGGGTGAACACTATATCCTTCAAAAACGGGACGAGTTTTGCGCCCGTTATATGGCTTACACTTTTCCTCGTTTTTTATTGATAGATCCCATGGGAAAGATTATTACGCCCACGGCTCCCGCTCCTGACGGAACCGAATTGCTTTTTAAGACGCTTGATCTGTAATACTTAAGATTTTTTGAAGCTTTCCGACAGATAATTCTTTTATGAATGATATTTTTGTATATTTGTCGTAAATTAGCGGATATCTCATGAAGATACCATTACATCCTCAGGATGTGTATTTTAAGTAATAAAGACCAAATATGTTTATTATGAGAAGAATTAATTTAATTTTAGTGCTTATCGCATTTCTATTAAGTGCATGCAATAGTGATCAGGTTAAAGTTCGGGGAAAAGTGGAAGGCTTGAATGGGCCTGTAAAATTAATGGCTGAGATGCCGGGGAGACCGGGCTTGACCATTCTTGCTGAACAGGAAGTGAAAGATGGTAATATAGATCTGAGAACGGATAGTCTGAAAATTCCGGCACGTGTTTGGGTGGATATTGACGGGAAAAGGACCCTTGAAATTATTCTGGATACGAAGGACATGATCTGGATTAAAGGTAAGATCAAATTTCCGACTGAAATTGAAGCAAACGGTTCCGGATTGATGGATGAATACGAGAATATTAAGAAGCAATTCAAAGAAAAATACGAAGAACCTATTAAGGAGTTAGAGGCTAAGAACGAGAAGATCGCCAATAGCAAGAAAAAGAGCAAGGATTATGAAATGTTGATGGGCGTCAATCAATTGAGGATTCAACGTTATTTGAAAATGCGGGCCAACTGGGCAAAAGCTTTAATCGAGGCAAATCCGGGTAAGGAAGTTTCTTTATTTATCTTAAAAGATGAGTTGGTTGATAGCTTGGATGCACAGAAAGCTCTTTTCAAAAAGATGATGATCGAGAATAAAGAAAGTAATATATACAAAGTATTAGAAGACAAATTAAAGTAAAAAACCATTTTATGGTTTTATTTTCCCGTTTTTATTACTTAGTTGTTTTTGAGAGGTGCCTTTCCCGGGTACCTCTTTTTTGTTGCATGATGACGTAAAAAATACTATTTTCGCTAAATCTATTTCTGTTGGTATGATCAAAAAAATAATAATCAGAATATTAACCGTCGTTATGTTGGTCGCCTTTATTGCTGTCGTCGGTGTACAGTGGTTTTGGATAAAATACAGCATGAGAGAAAGCGAGATCCGTTTCTCCTCAAAGGTGCATGCGGCCCTGGAGCAGGTGGTAAATACGATTGATGATATTAATAATGTTCGTTATCTTACCGAAATAACAGAACACATGAAGCGTATTGAAGAGCAGAGTAAAGAGGTGATTCCCTGGGATTCGACGAATATGGAAGGAGAAAATTTTCCGGCTTTTTCTTTTATTACGCAAGTATGGGAATACGGTAGTAAATCCTCCAACAAGAGTACTGCTTTCGTGATCGAAACCCCGGGTAGCATCCCTCCTCATAATTTGCCGCAAAGAAGATACCTGAATCAGGACCTTTTGGAGCAAAGCATTAAGACATTGGGGTTTGGAATCCAAGATACGACGAGTAATTTGAGTCAACAGGCTCTGTACAAGAGATTGGAGGATCTCATGTTGAAATTGATTAAAGAGAAGGATCCGGAAAATGTCTCTGTCGAAAAGCGGTTGGAAGGTGTAGACATCAATAGGCTTTTGAGAATGACATTGGATGCTAAGGACATCCGTCTTCCTTTTAAGTACGAGATCATAAGAAAAAAGGAGTTGAAACAAAAAGCCATAAGGGATGACCTGAAGAAAAATTTCTATTGTACGGATTTATTCCCGAGGGATTGGATTGTCAAGGATGCGATTTTGGGCATTACCTTAGAATCGGCAGATTCGTTGATTTACGAAAATATCGGTTGGATGTTGATCGCCTCTGCTTTTTGCATTTTCGGCTTAATGGGGGTGTTTATTTTCACCATAGTAGTACTTACGCGTCAGCAAAAAGTATCTGTCATTAAAAATGATTTCATCAATAATATGACGCATGAGTTTAAAACGCCTTTGGCGACCATATCTTTAGCGACATCGGCAATCGAAAAGGAAAAGGTATTGAATGATAAAAATCAGCTGTTGAAATTTAATACGATGATCCGTAAGGAGAATGACCGGATGAATAAATATGTGGAACGTATTTTGCTTCAGGCCAAATTGGACCGCAGAGAGATTCATTTGAATAAAGTAGAGGCCGATTTGAATATATTGGTAGATGAGGCCGTACAACATTTCCGGTTGCAGGTTGAAGAACGGGGAGGAGAAATTAAGGAAGAGTTGGATCCGGAAGGATTTGTCATGGAGGCCGATGAGGTACATATGTTAAATGTCGTGTGTAATTTGTTAGATAATGCGATCAAGTATTCGTATGATTCGTTGAATATTTATATATTTACACGTCGTGTCGACGGACACTTTATTATTGGGGTTTTAGATAGCGGTATCGGAATACCTAAAGAATCTCAGAAAAAAGTGTTTAAGCGATTTTACCGTGTACCGAGCGGGAACTTGCATAATGTAAAAGGTTTCGGATTGGGATTGAGTTACGTGAAGTCGATCGTGGAGTTGCATAACGGGACGATACGCTTGACTTCTAAGAAAAACAAAGGGACGTTAGTGGAGATTATTTTTAAAATAGAGTAGACAAACTATAACCTGAACCATAAATTAAAAATTGAGTGTATGGGACATAAAATACTTTTGGTAGAAGATGATCCTTGTTTCGGATCTGTTCTGAAATCCTATTTGGAGTTGTCCGATTATGATGTGGTCCATTGCGTGAATGGACATGACGGATTTGAAGCTTTCCGGAAAGAGAAATTTGATCTGTGTCTTTTAGACGTGATGATGCCTGAAATGGATGGATTTACACTGGGTAAGAAAATTCGGGAGATCGATATGGCCGTACCCTTTGTGTATATTACGGCTAAAAGCATGAAAGATGATATGAAACAAGGATACGAAATCGGGGCGGATGATTATATCGTTAAACCGTTTGATTCCGAATTGCTTATTTTTAAAATAAAAGCGATTCTCAGCAGATGCGAGCACGACGAGACGGAAGTAAAACCGAAATTTATAGAGTTGGGTGCTTACGTTTTCAACACGGAATTAAGAACGATCACGAAAAATGATGAAGTAATAAAGCTTACCCCGAAAGAATCCCGTTTATTGGAGTTGCTATACTACCATAAGGACGGATTACTGCAGCGGGAAAAAGCGTTGAATGAGATATGGGGTTCGAACGATTATTTCACGGCGAGGAGTATGGATGTTTACGTGACGAAACTACGTAAGTATTTTAAGGATGATCCTTCTATCAAAATTGAAAATGTACATGGTTCGGGATTTCGGCTTATCCTGGAATAGCAATCGCAATGTCCCTAAATTATAAATGCCGTCCGTTGATGTTTCGGACGGCATTTTTAATTATTCTTCGATTTTTAATATTGAAGCTTTGCTGTTGGCTGAATATTGCGGTGCGTATATACATTGCAAGGTGGCAATTCCTCCCTGGTAGACTCCGTCTTGTGCAACCCATAACGTGTATTCGAATACATGGGTTCCTTTGGGAAGGAATTCGAAGAAGAAGTTCATGGCTGCATCCGTGGTCTCCTGGTAGTAGGAGATGCCGTTTTGCCAACGGTAACCGGAAAGCTGTTCTGTCGGTTCAAGGCAACCGGCACGTAAATCTTTTAAATGAACGAACTGCATATCCTGCCCTGTTTGTACGGTGATTCGAACATTGATTTTATTTCCGATCCGTAGTTTCTGACCGGCTAAAGGTATCAGGGTTTTCCCGTTCTTTCCTGTTTCTTCTATGAAAAGTTGCTTGTTCACGGATACCCCACCGGAATGAGACGTTATCCTGTCTAATTTTTCAAAATATTGCAGATAGAGACCGCCCCAGGAGGCCTGATCGGTGGTTTTCGTAATACTTGCCTTCGTCATTTTGGATGTGATCTCCTTTGCCGTATAGCTTTTCTTTATGTATCCCAATTTTGCCTCTTCCGGCGTGACATTGATATTTTTGTTTCCCAATTTTATCGCCAGATGATCTTGTTGGGAAAGTTGATCTTTTCCCGTGAGGACAAGGGCGTAAATGGCATCCACGGTTGTTGGCGTACTTCCCCAGTTTTGGGTTTGTTTCTGACGTAATAGCCACTGTTTCATGAGTTCGGTATCCTTGGAATCTCCTTCGATCTCGTGAAAAGCACTCATGAGCGCCACCTGGGTTTGAATGGCCGAATTGGTAAATAAATTCGAACGGTTATTGGCCCAAAACATGCCCATTTCCGGAGTGATGGTAGCGTATTCTTTCAGCGAATGAAGAATGCGTTTAGCCGTTTCTGTTTCACCGTAACGGTACAATGTCATGGCGGCAAGGGTTTTTTCATAAAGAGATAGATCGGCCCAGGAATCTTTGAATTTCGATAGATAGTGTTTGTGGGCTTCTAAGGCGTTTGTTAGAGGAATATCCCGGAACGAACTCCTTGTATAGAGGTACAGTAATTGCGAATATCCGTATTCGTTTTTTTCACTATATTCTCTTTCGATTTGATCGTCTAAGTATTTTAAAGCCTGAATTTGCATCGTTTTTTCTTCTTGAGATAGTTCCGTCGCTCCGGTTCTAACTAATCTTGCCATGGCTTCTAATACGTTCTCGGTAATAAAGGTATTGGACTTGGATCCTTTAAACCAACTCCAGCCTCCATCGCTGTTTTGCAGTCGGGCTAATTGGGTCAGGACTTGTTTACGGATGTAATTTTGACGATTGATATCTAATAATTCTCCCAATAGGTGCATTTGCCCGGTTTCGTTTTGAGCCTCTCTTACCCAGGGTGTCAGTTGGAGAAGGATGGATTTTAATTCTTCATTTTTTTCTAAAGGAGAGGTCAGGGTATTGCCCGGTTTTCTAAGCCATTCTTTTATTGTTCGGGTAATTTCTGGATTGGCATTTGCGATAGCGGTAGCTAATGTGCTGACATAATAGGATGCCGTGATTTCGGTGACATTGTCCGTTTGAGGGGTGTTGATGCTCGGTAGGGCCAGTACCGCGTACCAGATCGGATTGGCTGTCATTTCAAGCGTCAACCGATACGGAGTAATCTTTTTAGGTATGTTCATCGCGAACGTCTCTTCTCCTTTGCGAATCATATAAATGGGTAAGGTTCTGGTTACCGGTATTTCATTCGGAACGACTGCTATCACTTGCTGTTCTCCGTCGCTGAAGAGGGAAGAGGAGGCCACGGTTCTGCATCCCAACATATCGAACCCTTCCGGAACTGTAAAAGAGAAGCTGAAAGTTTGGTTTTGATCGGTAGCTACGTTGAATGATTGCGTTTGTCTGCTAATCGTTTTGTCCGTTATAGGATCGAATAACTCCAAATAAATATTGCCTTGTTGTTGAGACGGGGAGAGATTATTCACGGTAGCCTTGAGTATTACCTGATCTCCGGTACGGACAAAACGGGGAAGGTTCGTGCTTACCATGAAATTTTTATTGGTGAGTACCGATTTCTCCAATTGGCCGAAGTCCATGTCGGGAGTGTGGGCTAAGGCCATAAAACGCCAGGTGGTCGTAGCTTCAGGGGCGGTAAATCTAATACTAATATTTCCGGCGGAGTCCGTGCGTAATTGCGGATAGAAAAAGGCCGTTTCCTGTAAGTTTTGTCGGATTTGTACCGGGGGAGTTTGCTGTTCTTCCGATTTTGTTTCGTCCGAATATTCACCGGCATAGTCATATTCTGTAACACTGTTCTCTTCCAATACGGCATCCTGCATGACCGTTTTGGCTGCCCGGCCGGCAGCGTATCCGCGAACGACGATGGGCTGATTGAATTTCAACCCGAAAAGGTTCAGCCGGTCGAATTTGAATGCGGGGATCTTGTAATTTTTTGATTTGAAATCGATAGATCTGTATATGTTGAACGAAAGAGTGTTGGCGTCCCATTGCGGTGTTATTTCGTGGTACCGGAGCACAGGATTGAAATACCATCTGTTCGAGGCGAATTGATCTAAGGATGCATCGTACATTCCGGCCATAAATTCGGCGAACGCGGGTTCTCCCGCCTTGTTGCGAACCGTAAAACTCCACTCCTCTTTTTGTCCGGGAGAAAGATGATCCCGGAATGACTCGGTGAAGATATCCAGTTGCTTGTCGGGCTCCTGTCGTTTAATCGTGATGGCATTATAGAATAGTTGTCGATCCTTCACGTAGGTGATAAGTAATTGGATCGATTTTCCGTAATCTGCCTTATAAGGGACGGATAGCGTGATGTTCTCGTCTGTTAGCTCAAAACGTTTTCTTTGTATAAATTGTCCCCGATCGTATATTTCGTATAAAACGTATACGTCGGAGGCGGAAGAACCCAATGTGATTTTGGCCTCTTCTCCGGGCTTACAAGTCGTTTTTTCTTCTATAAGCCAGTTATAAGTCAATATCGGCGGACGTTTGTCCGATGGGGCGTAGAGATAAAAGATTCTTTGTCTGCGGATCTTCTGCCCGTTGGAGGTACTACCTTCTGCCGTGAACAGGTAAGCTCCGGAAGGATAAATGGATAAATCGATATGTAACGGGTTATTCCCGGTTTTGTAGACTCCCTGGAGAATCTCTTTTTCAATGATGACATTGTTTATCGAATAGGACTCTTTTAAATTAGAGAGAGGTTTGAGTTGTGCGATGGAGTAGTTTACCGTCTGAGCTAATGGATTACCGTTAGCATTGACAGCTGTGATTTCTACATCGAGAGGGTTATGCTTGTTCCACCGCGTGGGTAGTTGTATGCTTAGTTGGTAAGGGGTCTTGTCGATACGGAGTGTAAATTCTTTTGTTTGTGTTTCTCCGTTCGGAGAGGTAATGGTAACCGAAACCGTGTAGTAAGTGTTGTATATTCCGGTATAAGGCGTATCTTGTGTTGTCGTGTCTGTGGCAAATCGAATTTGGAAATTTCCGTTGCGATCCGTCATTACTTCACCGTGGGATATAAAACGTTTGGGATTAAATCGGTAGAAATTATTTTTGGATAACGTGTAGGAGACTTGACAGTCGGATAAACTTACTCCGGAATAGGTTTTTGCTTTCCCTTTTACGGTTATCGTGTCGCCCGATTGATAACTTCCCGTTACAGGATCGAACGTGATCTCGAATTTGGGACGTTGGTATTCGGCAACGCTTACAAAATGTCGGGCTCCGTCAGTACGGATCGATACGTGGCCGTTTAATATATCTTTGGGAATCGTGAAATTTCCGGCAAATGATCCGAACTCGTTAGAGGTGAACCGTTTACTGGCGATCTCCTGGTTGTTGGCATCGTGGAAGGTTACGGTATACACTTTTCCCGCGATCGCTTTTGAATTTTCTTTATTGGCTTCCCAGGCTATTCCGCAGAAATAGATCGTCTGCCCCGGCCGGTAAATGGCCCTGTCTGTAAACAGGTTTACCTCGGATAGTTGTGTGGGATTTTGATAATTGGAATAGTATGAAGGTAGATAATGAACAGCACCGTAAGTGTCTTCTCCTGAAGATATTTGAAAACAGAGCGTATTTCTATGGTCCGTGGGAATAGAAGCCATGCCGTATTTATCTGTACGATATTGAGAAATGTACTGGTAAGTTTCATTTCCCGTCCGATTATAAATATTTACCGTTGCTCCGGGTATGGGTTTTCCGCTCTCCATATCGCATACCAATAAGGAATTGGTATTTTTCTTTATTTGGCGAGGGAATCCGGCGAAATGGCTGGAACTGAAATAAAGAGTATCTTTTTCTAACGTGTTTCCCTGACTGCTGATAATCAGTTCGTAAAGACCGATCCGGGTGATCGGAATCTGAAAAGTCGTGTCGTATGCAATCAGCCAGGAGGGAAGTTTGTATGAACGGGTTGAAATTTTTTCTTTCGGATAGGCTTTGGAGGTACCGGTAAGATAGTCGTTCATTTTTACGTTTAATTTATACAATTCGAATTTGATGGAAGAGGTATTTTTGTAGTTTACGTGGATAATCTGGTCTTTTCCCGGATATACCGTTTGAAGGAGATTGACACTCACTCGGCTTCTTTTGATTGTTGTTTCCAAATCTTTTAAGATATTGATCCTAAAATAATGGGGAAAAAGTCGAATTCCTTCCTGGCATAATCGAAGGGCTTTGCGCGTCTCTTTTTCCTCTTCGGATTTTGTCGGATTTTCCGGATTCTCTATATGGATTTTAGATTTCAATCGTTCGATATTTTTTTGAAGGTATAATTGGGCAAGAGTATGCAATATCTCTACTCGAAGCGGATCGTTTCGGTATTCTTCGTTTAACTCGAATAGGGCTTTTTCATAGAGAGAGCTGGCATTTACACTCGTAATATGAGTCGATACGAAATTCAGCCGTTGTAGATTGGCCCATAATAATGTATTTTTTTGTCCCGAATTAAATTGAACCTGAAGTAAAGATTGGTATAAGCGGATGATGTATTGATCGCAATTATAAGGTTCTTCGGGTAGGGACAATTGGACAAATTCGTCTGCGGGAGCAAACAGCTTATCGTTCGTGAGAGGTTTTTGCTCAAAGAAGTCGGAAACGTAGTAGCTTATGGAAGAGAGCAGTTTGATATTGCGATAAACAAGTAAATCATAAAGTGTCGGACTGAATTCCCGGGAGTCTTTTCCTAAGATTAAAATATCTTTGTATTGCAGGCTGTTTGTGGCGATTAGTTCTTTAGACGGTTTTAGAGAAGCTTCTATATGTTGGAAAATCTTTTCAATAAAGATGTTACCCGTCCAAATTTTCATATCTTCAGGTGTGTATCCGCTGATTGGAGTCTGCCTGTTGATTTCAAAGGCCCTGTTTATATAATAGGATTTGTATAATTCGGCTAAAAGCGAGTGTAAAATACTTTTTTCAACCGGATTATTACTTGTCGCTGTAAGACTTTCTAAATTGGACAGCAACGTCGGTATACTGTCTTGGTCGATTAAGCTTTGGTATTTGATCTGTAGGATAATCGACTTAATCAAAAGAGGAGAGTTTTTCTTTTTTAAGGCTTGTTCATACGTCTTACGAGCTTCGGCCAAGGCTGTCCTCGGATTTTCTTCTGCATTTTCTGACTGTCCGAATCCTTCTGTTACGAACAGAACGAAAAGTATGGCTACAAGTAATCTTATTGTTTTCATTTCCTTTATTTTTTCGTCAATAATCAATTTATTATTCGTTTTTAAAGCTGAATAGTTGTTCTATAGATGCTATTCAACGGATAATTCCATAAAAATAATGATAATTTTGAGGATATAAATAACTATTTACATAAACATACGGTGTCCAAAGGTTTTTTTAATACACACCGAATTAAAAAATCGGGGAAATAAATTACATTTGTTAGAATATAAAGTTCGTCTGGCATGAATACGTCATTAAACGGTTTATTGATCGGGATCAATACTAAGGACCTGAAAGCATGGGAATGTTTGTATGCAGACTATTACGCGACATTATGTTCTTATGTGAATCGAATCGTGAAGGATAAGGATGCGTCCCAGGACATCGTACAGGATATATTAGTATCGATATGGACGTCTTCCCGACAATTTTTAAATATGCGTGATTTCTCTATGTACCTTTATCGTTCTTGTTATAATAATGCTTTAATTTATATACGGAATAAGAATCTGCATTGGGGTATTGAGCAACGAATGATACGGGAGTCCGTGAATACGGACGAAGAGATGTTTGCTCTTACGATAGAAGAGGAACTAATCCGGCAATTGTATGTTTACATTCAGGAGCTACCGGAAAAAGGGCGTGAAATTATAAATTTAACAATACAAGGATTTTCCGGACCTGAAATCGCCGAGAAATTAGGAGTGACCATTCACACGGTAAAGACACATAAGAGTCGGGTATTTAAATATTTAAGATCTCGTTACAAAAATTCACTTTTATTTTTTGTTTTAGGAATCTAAAAAAACAGGTTTATGTCATACTCTTTCGAATTTCATGTATTATACATCATGAAATTCGAAAATTGGTGTGATGGAGAAAAATGTATTTAAGATAATAGATTTATTTAGACGTTCGTGTAAAAATGAATTGAATGAGAAGGAAAAGCAGGAGTTCGAAACATTGATGAAGGACAATGTTATGCGGGGAATATTCGAACGGATGAAAGATGAAAAATATTTGCTTGAGCGAGTAGAAGAACTGAAATCGTATGATTACAGGAAAGCTTTTGCCTGTTTGAAAACTCGGGCCCGTAAATATCGTCGGTTGAAATGGATGTTAGGTGTTGCGTCTGCTGCCGTTTTATTGGTAGGGGTGTTTAGCCTTGCGGTGTGGCAAGAAGCTGATGATACTCTTTATCAAACCGGGATGACCGTAAAAGAAAACAGAATCTTCCCCGGGAAAAAACAAGCTGTTTTGAGACTGACTGATGGAAGAATCGTGAAAATACAGGATGATACGCTCAAGATCAGAGAAAAGGGAGGAACTTCTATTAAATATGAAAGGGGGGAGTTGAGCTATTTGTCGAAAGGTGAGTCTGTTTCGGAGGCGGATTCCAATGAATTGATTGTACCTGTCGGCGGGGAATGTTTTGTGCGTTTGGATGATGGAACCGAAGTTTGGTTGAATGCCGATTCGAGACTGAAGTATCCGCTTGTTTTCGGTAAATCGACACGGGAAGTCTATTTGGAGGGTGAGGCTTATTTTAACGTGAAGCGGGATGAAAAGTGTTCTTTCGTCGTTCATACGGGTTTTGGCGAAATCGATGTATTGGGAACCTCCTTTGGTGTGAGCGCCTATTCCGGGACAGAGGGATATGTGACATTGGTGAATGGAAAAGTGAGCTGTACTTCGGTAGAGAATGAAAAAGTTATTTTGGTTCCCGGTCGACAAGCCGTAATGCCTAAAGCCGGCGATATGAGGGTTCGGGACGTGGATGTACAGGAGTATGTCGGCTGGAAGGACGGATGGTTCGTGTTTAATAACAAATCGCTGAAGGATATAATGATCGTCTTGGAACGATGGTATGACATAAAGGTGGAATTTCGGGACGAAGGGTTGAGGTCATTGACTTTTACGGGGAATTTACGTCGATATGATGATATTACGGTCTTTTTGGAATTATTGCGGCGTTTGCGGGAAGTGCGTTACGAAATATCGGAAGAGGTGGTTGTGTTGTATAAATAAATAGGGGAAACGGATTTCAAATTTCTCAGGTCTGTCGTCCGTTTCCCTCGAATTACTTATAAATAATTTACAATGTTATGAAAAAAATTCAATTGCTATGGCATTTTTGCCTGTGGAAAAAGTACAAAAAGATTCTTA
The DNA here is from genome assembly GCA_001487125.1 of Gabonibacter massiliensis. Lineage (GTDB taxonomy): Bacteria > Bacteroidota > Bacteroidia > Bacteroidales > Marinifilaceae > Gabonibacter > Gabonibacter massiliensis. The sequence continues at coordinate 1,603,797 of LN913013.1, read as the reverse complement.
TGATTATGAAATTGTGTTGCGTGTTTGTTTTCTTGCTGTGTTTGAACTTATCTGCAACCGTGAGTGCCCAAAGTGAAAAAATTTCTTTGGATCTGGAAAATGTATCTATGGAACGTTTTCTCACGGAGTTGAAAAAGCAGACGAGTTATAGTTTTATGTACAATTCCGAATTGGTTGGGAAAGCAGGTCGGGTTTCTGTCAAGGTGAAGAAAAAAATGTTGAGTGAGGTGTTGACGACGGTATTGCGGCAGGTGGATTTTGAATACGAGTTTTACAATAATGTTATTTTAATTCGTCCGAGTACTAATGTCCCGGAAGAGAAAACTCCCCGGAAGAATATCGTGCGTGGAGAGGTAAAAGACGAGACGGGTCTACCCTTACCGGGAGTGACTGTGGTAATAAAGGGGTCTTCTGTCGGTATCGCTACGGATAAGGATGGAAAGTTTGAAATCCTGTTGGTGAAGGACACGGTTACGTTGGTATTCACTTTTGTCGGCATGAAAACGCAACATGTGAAGATAGGTGAATTGAAGGCGGGGGAAGAACGTAAGGCGTTGGTCATTGTGATGAAAGAGGATAAGATGGTTCTGGAAGATGTTGTGGTAACGGGATATGCCAATATCCGGAAATCGAGTTTCACGGGATCGGCGACGCAAGTGAAACGGGAAGAGCTGTTAAAGGTTTCCACGGGGAATGTTATTGACGCTTTACAGGTATTCGATCCGTCCTTGCGAATGATTAAAAATAACGAGATGGGATCGGACCCGAACACGTTGCCCGAATTTTATATTCGTGGACGTTCTGGTATGGAGGGCGTAAAGCAATTGGATAAGATTCAATCGTCGGATATATCGGAATATGCCTTAACGAATAACCCCAATCTTCCGATTTTTATTATGGATGGCTACGAGGTATCGATAGAGAAAGTATATGACATGGACCCGAATCGTGTTGAAACGATAAATATTTTGAAGGATGCGGCAGCGACTGCCATGTATGGTTCGAGAGCTTCGAACGGAGTGATTGTTATCGAGACGGTAGCCCCGAAACCCGGACAATTGCGGGTGGCTTATAACGGGACGCTGGGAATAACGGCTCCAGATTTGTCGGATTATAATCTGATGAATGCACGGGAGAAGCTCGATGCGGAAGTGGCTGCCGGACTATTGGATGCGGATAGTCCTTTGGAACCGGGAACGAATGATTACGCTAACCGTGTGGCGGATTACAGAAATAAATTGAATAATGTCCTGTTGGGAGTAGACACTTATTGGTTGGGAAAACCCTTGAGGACGGAAGTTAATCATAAGCATAGCCTGTTCGTGGACGGAGGAGTGGAGTCCGTTCGATATATGTTAGGGCTGCGTTACGAGGGACAAAACGGGGTCATGAAAGGATCGTACCGGAATAAAGTCGGGGCAGATTTGAAATTGGACAGTCGGATCAAGAGCGTTCAAATCAGCAATCAGGTTTCTTATGATGTGGTACGGACACAAAATTCACCTTATGGTACTTTTTATGATTATGTAAAAATGCAGCCTTATTGGAAGCCGACGGACGAAAATGGAGAGTTGATACAAAGTTATAAGCGAACTTATGGCACCAGCGGCGGTACGGCCAATCCGTTGTATGCAGCGACGCTGAACAGTTATAACCGGAGTAGTTACCAGGAGATTACCGATAATTTGCAGTTAAACTGGTATATTACAAAAAGTTTGCAGTTCAAAGCTCAGCTATCTCTTGATTGGAAAGAGGAGACATCTAACGTGTTTACCGATCCGAATCATCCGATTTATAACGATATAGATCTTTCCGGGGGAACGGTTTCCGAACTGGATAAAGGAGGGCTTAACTATGCGCAGAAGAAAACGTTCGGCTGGAATACTAATCTTTTATTGATGTATAACGGAGTGATAGGGAAATACCATAATATTAATTTGACCTTGGGTGCAAACGTGAAGGAAGATAAAACGAATTATAACCAAATCCGATATATCGGTTTTCCCCTCTCCGGGATGAGCGACCGGAAGTTTGCAAACCGGATAGACAAGGAGACCCTCCAGAGTAACCACACCCGGCTTGTAGGAGCGTTTTTACAGGGTAACTATACCTTCAATGATATTTATTTATTGGATGTCTCTTTACGTTTGGACGGATCGTCGGAGTTCGGGGCGAACAATCGTTTTGCCACGTTCTGGTCCGGGGGAGCAGGTATCAATGTCCATAATTACGCTTTTATGAAAGCGTTCCCGTTGATAACGTTATTACGGGTAAAGGCAAATTACGGACAGACCGGTAAAGTTAATTTTCCTCCTTTTGCGGCTCGTCACACCTATGAGATTTTGTCAGACAGCTGGCATATGACGGGAATAGGGACGGTTTTGTATTATATGGGTAATGACGATCTGACCTGGGAAAAAACGAAGACGTTGAACCTGGGGCTTGATATAAACGTGGCAAAACGCGTTAACTTGGAGTTGTCCTGGTATAATAAGCGAACGGTAGATTTGATCACGGATGTATCGGTACCTTCTTCCTCCGGGGCAACGGTGTACAAGGATAATTTGGGAGAGGTGCGAAATCGCGGATACGAGATTAATTTGAATGTTAATGCTTTCCAGAATAAGAATTGGGATGTGAGTACTTTCGTACGATTGGCCCATAATAAAAATAAAATAATGAAGATTTCCGATGCTCTTCGGGAATACAATGACCGGGTAGACTCGTATTATAACGACTACGATTCTGGAGACGATCAGTACTCGAAACCTGTTATGAAATACCAGGAAGGAGGTTCGCTGACTTCTATTTTCGGGATGAAATCCTTGGGAATTTCTCCAGCTAACGGAAATGAGTTATTTCTTTACCGGGACGGTAAAGTTTCTTATACGTGGAAATCTTCGGAACAGGTGATTATCGGGGATACGGAACCAGAAGTACAAGGTTCGTTCGGATTGAATTTGCGGTACCGTAATTTTACCTTGTACACGACGTTTTTATTTGAATTGGGCGGAGATACTTATAATCAGACTTTGGTCGATCAGGTAGAGTGTGTGAATTTATGGGCCCGTAATGTGGATAAGCGCGTATCTTCCGCTCGTTGGCAAAAGGAGGGTGATATGACTTCGCTGAAATCGATAAAAGACCGTTATAACGTTACCCGCTCGACTTCTCGTTTCGTGGAGAAAAACAATACCTTGAATTTTAACTCTTTGACATTGGGCTATGATTTTGATAAGGAGTCGCTTCGGCGTTTGGGAATAAGTATGTTACGTCTGTCTTTTAATATGAAAGATGTAGCTGTTTTCTCGACGGTGAAACAGGAAAGAGGATTGAGTTACCCTTTTGCCCGTACTTTTAATTTTACGTTGAATGTAAGTTTTTAATGCATAAGGTTATGAAAATATATCGATATATCACAGTGTTTTTCATCGTTGCGGGCGGGCTCTCTTCTTGTAACGATTGGTTAGACGTAAATGCCGACACGAAAGTGGTTCAGGAGGAACTATTCGAGAGTTACGAGGGGTTTCGTTCCAGCCTGAACGGTATTTATCGTTTGTTGGGGACAAAAGAGTTGTACGCTCGTAATTTGACTTGGGGGGTTGTCAGTGTATTAGGGAATAATTATGAAAAAAACACCTTGCCTTATTCGTACCGGGATTTTCTCAATGATTACGAGTCCGTAAGCGGTAAAAAGTACGTGGAGGAGATATGGGAACAAGGATACAGGTTGATTTCCAATTGTAATAATTTGTTGATACAAGGGAGGAGTAGGGGTGATGATTTTTTCCCGGAGGGGAAGGTTGAAAAGGATGTGATCATGGGAGAAGCTATCGGGATGCGCGCTTTGCTGCATTTTGATTTGTTACGTCTCTATGCACCCTCGCCTGCGGCGGACGATGGTAAGTTGTATATACCTTATGTGACCGTTTATCCGGAACATCAGCCGAGACATCTTTCGGTAACGGCCGTGATGGATAGTATTATTTCAGATTTGAAAAGAGCCCGGGATATGTTGGCCTATAACGATACGTTATATAATGTAAATGCCGTTAATGGCGTAAAAGTTCGTTTTCACGGTGTCTCGACTTCTGTAAAAGGAGGATTCTTTTTCTCGAATCGGGGAGGCCGTATGAATTATTTTGCGGCTACGGCTCTGTTGGCAAGAGCGTATTTGTACAAAGGAGACAAGACGAATGCTTATCGCTATGCCGAAGAAGTTTATCGCTATTCGACCGGGAAAAGCTATTTCGGCTTCACTCCTGCTTCGGCTTTCGAATTATGGGATAAAAACGGGTGGCCGCAAAAAATGTATGACGATATTCTGATGGCTGCTTATAATGAAAAAATGTATGATATTTATAAGGATGAGTTGAACTCCCAATCGAAGGAGATTAATTTCTATTTAAATAAGATCGATAATTTGTACAGCTCCGATGCCAATGATTTCCGTAAAACCAAATTAATTAACAGCAGTTGGGATGACTGGGAAGAAGTTTGGACCTATCTTTCCAATCGTTGGTCGAAACCGGCTGATTTGACCTATTCGGAGGCACAGGATGTTGCGGCTTATCAGGGTCCGATTGCCCCGGTGATTCGGATGAGCGAGGTGTATTATATTATGTGCGAGTGTTTGGCGGAAGAGGGAAAAGTGGATGAAGCCACTCGTTTGTTGCAAACGGTGAGGACGGCTCGGGGAGCGATTAATCCATTAGCTCCCGGGATGACAAAAGACGATTTTTTGATCATTCTGCATAAGGAGATCGTAAAGGAATTTATGACGGAAGGACAGACATTCTTTTTATATAAACGTTTGAATGAACCTGTGTATAACGGTTCTTACGGAATAGATATGACGGGTAAATGGGTATTGCCTGCGCCGTATAGTGAAACTGCATATATGAATCTTTAATTTAATGATGATGAAAAAACTATTATATATATGGGGAATCGGCTTGCTCTTTTGCTTGAGCTGCCAAAAGAACGAGATGATGATATATGATGGAGATAATTACATTCAGTTCATAAAGACATCGAAAGACACGAATACTTTTTCTTTCTCTTTTTTTCCGGGATTGAACGATTACGAATTTCCGGTAGTTTTGGAAATGTCGGGATCAGCCTGTAAAACGGAGACTTCTTATCGTGTTGTGGTGGATAAAAAGGAAACAACAGCCGAGGAAGGAAAACACTTCGTACTCCCGGAGAAATTAACGTTTAAGGTCGGAGCTTACCGGGATACCTGCTTGGTGAAATTAATGCGTCGGGAGGAGATGAAAAAAAGTAATTTAAGGATCGTATTGCGAATTGAGGAGAATGCTTCTTTTAAGCAGGGGGAAGAGAATAAGTTGGTTGCCGTGTTATTGGTGAATGATAAGTTATCGCAACCGAAATGGTGGGACGATAAAGTGTCCTGGTATTATTTAGGTACTTATTCCGACGAAAAATATGAATTGTTTATTCAAGCTACGAAGCAATATGATTTGATGGGAGCGGATGAGGGGATGCTACGGTATTATTCGTTGATGTTTAAATATTGGTTACAGGACGAGGGACGAACGGATATTTCTGTCCCGGTAAAAGGATGATAACTTTAATAAAAAAAATTATGAATGCAAAGATTATAGTATGCATGCTTGCCTGTTTGTTTATCATCCAGGCTTGTTATGATGACAAAGGAAATTACGATTATATTCGTTCGAACGGGGTTACGATAACCCTTAATCCTGTTTCGAAAGTGGCTTATCTGGGAGAAATTTATTATTATAATCCGGATATAACTTTTGCCGATACGTCGGATGCTGCCGGTTTTGAGTATTGGTGGGAATATACCGGAAGTAGTGCTTCCGGAGGTTCTTATGACACGATTTGTAAGACCAAGGTTTTGAATTTTAACCCGCAGGAGACCGGGGAGGTTTGGGTTAGGCTATGCGCAAAGGAACAGAGAACGGGAGTCGTAACGACTTCGGATATTTTAGCCCTGAACGTACAAAGTTCTTACGGGAAGGGATGGATGATCTTGGGACTGGATAACGACCGGACGACGCTTTCTTTTGTCCGGCCGGGCTACGGAGAGACGGGAGAGGGGAAAAAGAGAATATATACCCCGATAGTCGATTTATACGGAACGATTTTTCCGGAACAACCTTTGGGCTCTTCGCCTGTCGGGTTAAGGCAGATGTTGACTTGGGACGACGGAGCTATTATGGTATTGCAAAAGAATACTCCTCTCTATCTGAACGGAAATTCTTATAAAAAGGAGGTATTGTTGAGTGATGAATTTGCGGGAGGAGTACCGGATCATTTGGAGGTAAAGGATTTTTTTAACGGGACTAACGTAGATATCGTGTTAGATAAGACGGGTAAAATGTACGTGCGTAATTTTTTGAATGTGCAAGGAATGTTTCAACCGCTTTATACTCGTGATTTTACAAATATTCCCTCTAAATATAAAGGAAAGGATTTGCATATTGACCGCGTGATTCCTACCCGCCCCATGTATGATTATGTTTGTGGTTTGTATGATGCGGAGAACGGTCGTTTCTTGTGGGCGGGGGTTGCTTATAGCGCAAGTGTGGACGTGGTGATCCCCTCCGTGATGCAGACTTCTGCTTCCGAATATATCGACCTGACTGATTTGCAGGGATGGGAATTGGTATTCTGCGGTACGCATACGGGAGGTTCTGCCTACGGGCAACCTCGTTTTGTGGCTATCTTTAGAAAAGGAGATATCGTAAAAGCGCAAACATTTACGGCGAAATCTACTCCTTCTTATTATAATGCTTCGTCGGTCTCCATCATCGATGTTACCTTACGGGATTTCTCGGGTAAAAAATATATTTCGGAGAATACGAAATATTATACGTTAAAGACTCGGGGATACATGTTCTTTGCGGAAAAGAACGTGGTATACTGGTATGATCTGACCACGGGAGAGAGTTACCCCTTCTATACCTTCGAAAATGAGAATGCTTCGGTTGTGGCAATGAGTTCCAATCCGCAGGAATCGGAATTGGGGGTAATATTGGACGACGGGGTCTTCGCCACCTTGAACATTGAAAACGAAAAGTTGTATTCTGGAGAGTGTATATACGAGAAATCGGGGTTCGGCAGGGTAATGGACATCGATTATAAGTATCCGAACTATAATGTGTATAATTATAGGACAAGCGCTAATAATGCGGATTAATTTTTACCTGTGATTAAATCATAGCGGTGGTTGAAAGCAAGGGTGTTTTATGGTAATTGTCTTTTTGGGAGAATAAATTCCATAATACCTTGTTTTCCTAATGTATTTTTAATAAAGTTGAAAAACATACGAAAAGGTTCATCAATTCCGATAAGGGTATTAATGGAAAGAAATAAACGACAGAAGGAGATCCGTAACGATCTCCTTCTGTCGTTTAAGTATAAGGATGTTAAAAGATATGCATATCATAAAAGGAGCGATTACAGATACTGGTGTAATGAAGTGAAAATTATAAAAGATGGACGGGATTGAATCTTTTTAACGTGCTGATGGATAATAACAAGATAAAGATATTATCTTTGACGGGGTGATTTTGTTGTGGAATTTTTGAAGTTTTGATTAGCGATCATTTTTTTCGTGTTGGAAATAAATAGGGTAGTTTTTATATACTATGGTGGATAAAGTCTCTTTTGATGCGATAAAGCGGGGTGATATAAAAGCCTATAAGACTTTGTTTCAGCAATATTATGCGTCCATGTGTACCGTCGCCAAACGGTATATAGGAGATGGGGATGCGGCTAAAGATATTGCTCAGGAGATTTTTATCAAACTATGGGAGAAACGGGAAGAGTATGACACGATCCCTAACTTGGAAATCTTTTTGTATGTATTGGTACGTAATCGCTGTTTTGACTATTTGAAATCGCGGAAAGATACGGTTGACTATATGGATTCGGAAGTCGTCGGCAATGAAAGTTTTTTTAGAGATCTATTGATAGAGGAAGAGTCTTATCGAATTATTTCCCAAGCCATTGATGCCTTGCCCCCGCAAAGCGCCCGGGTCATTAAGCTCTCTTTGGACGGAAAACAAAATAAAGAGATTGCGGAATTGTTGGGGATTTCGGTGAATACTGTTAAAACATTGAAATACCGTTCGTTAGAATCATTAAAAACCTCCTTAAAGGATTATTTCTATATTCTTCTAATTTTGTTAGGGATTTAAGCACTTCGGTTTTCTTGTCGTATTATTTTTTTTGTTTTGGGTGGTGGGTTACGGATGGATGACCGGCTTCATCTGTCGAATCGTGTCGGACAAATGAAGCCGGAAAAATTTACGCGTAGGTAATCATCGCTTTTTTACGCGCATATCATTTCAGGTAATTGTTGAAAAATGTTTCCAACTGATCGAAAGGTATTGTATCCGTACGGTCGTATAAATCCGTGTGATTTGCACCGGGTATGATCATTAACTTCTTGTTGTCGCCTCTCAGCTTTTTGAAAGCGTCCTCGCTGAAATAACGAGAATGGGCTTTTTCTCCGTGTATCAAGAGTACGGCACTACGGATTTCATCGCTGTAAGAAAGGATAGGCATGTTGATAAATGACAGGGCCGATGTTTTGTTCCAGCCGCGGTTGGAGTTTAACGAGCGGGGATGATAACCGCGTTCGGTCTTGTAATAAGCATGATAGTCTTTCACGAATTGCGGAGCATCTTCAGGCAACGGATCGATCACGCCTCCGGCAAGTGCATAAGTGCCGTTCCGGTAATCTGCGGTCCGTTGTGCGTTAAGTTGCTTACGTAGTTCGTGGCGAGCATCGGCATCCGTTGCATCGAAATAACCGTTAGCGTTTACACGGCTCATATCGTACATCGTCGAAGCTACCGTTGCTTTGATGCGAGTGTCGATAGCGGCTGCGTTGATCGCCATCCCTCCCCAGCCGCAAATACCGATAATGCCGATTCGTTTTGGATCGACGTCGTCGCGTGTCGAGAGGAAATCGACTGCCGCGCAAAAGTCTTCCGTGTTGATGTCCGGCGACGCCACGTAACGGGGTTCGCCGCCGCTCTCGCCTGTGAACGATGGGTCGAAGGCTATGGTTAAAAAACCGCGTTCGGCCATAGTTTGAGCGTAGAGGCCGGATGATTGTTCTTTTACGGCTCCGAACGGCCCGCAAACGGCTATGGCCGGTAATTTCCCCTCTACTTTTTTCGGTATATACAGATCGGCCGCGAGCGTGATGCCGTAGCGGTTACGGAAAGTTACTTTGCTGTGATTTACTTTGTCGCTTTGCGGGAATACTTTGTCCCACTTTTGAGATAAATTCAAATTCTCCTTCATATTCGTATCGGCTTTAAAATGATTTTCGTTTGCTTCGACTCTCTTTATCGATTTTGGTGTCCGTTCTCTGTCTTTTCCGTGACATGGGACGCATAAGGCTGTAATTGTCAATACCGTTAAAAATAAAATTCGTTTCATATTGCTCTTCATATCTTATTGTTTTAATACAAAAATACGGAGTTGCTATATATCGTATCATACCAAAAACAAGGTTCGATTTACCTTATTTACGGATTTTGCAATTTTTACTATTGTTTGATGTTCAATGATATTACCTGAATCACGGAATATACGGAAAGAATTACCCCGATTACCGTTTTCGGATGTGATCCCGGTTCGGATACGAGAAAAACACTATCTTTGTTCTGAATAAAAGTCGTCGCTATGGATATGAATGAATCCCCTATATTGAAAGTAGATACGATCGAACAATACAATAACCTCTTCGATTTCGAGACTCGGCATCCGCAAGTCAACTTCGTCGATTTCGATACGGTGGAGAGTCAGAAACCGTATCGCATGACGGTCGGTTTCTATTCGATCTTTTTGAAAGAGACGGTAGCCTGTACGATAAACTACGGAAAGACCAAATATGATTTCGACGATTGGACAATAGTCAGCATTGCTCCGGGACAAACCGTCGGCTATTCCACGATCGAGGGAATCCCGACCAAAGCCAAAGGCTTGCTGTTCCATCCTGATTTCATTCGCGGTACTTCATTGGGGCAGAAAATTAAAAAATATTCGTTTTTTGCTTACGAGTCTAATGAGGCACTACACCTCTCGAAAGAGGAGCGAACGATCGTTCTCAACTGTATGTCTATAATAAAAACGGAATTGCAACATGCCATAGATAAACATACTAGAGGACTGATTTGCACGAATATAGAATTATTGCTGGATTATTGTCTACGATTCTATGAACGGCAATTTATCACGAGGCAGGATATGAACCTCGACGTGTTGGCTCGTTTCGAGAGACTTCTTGATGACTATTTGAGTACGGGGATTGCTTCGGAAAAAGGTGTGCCGTCCGTTCAATATTTTGCGGACAAGATTTGTCTCTCGCCCAATTATTTCGGTGATTTGATCAAAAAGGAAACAGGGAAAACGGCAAAAGAATATATACAATTGAAAATGCTGGACGTAGCGAAGGAAATCTTGTTTGATTATAGCAAATCGATCACCCAAGTCGCTTATGCGTTGGGTTTCCAATATCCGCAGCATTTCGTACGTTTTTTTAAAAGATATGCAGGCGTAACGCCTAACGAATACAGACGGGCGAATTGATACCTCGGCGACGACAGGCTCCGTTTTCGCCATCCCGTAAAAAACAAACTATAGCACTTGGGGACGGGGTAAAAGTGCTATTTCCTTTTTTCCACCGATAATTTCAGAATGTTCTCTATTTCAAAAGCTTTTTCTCGTTCGTAGTTTTTAATACTCTTATCTGTTGAATGACAATATAATTGGGTTTTATAAGTCGTTTGCCCTATGGAATTCTTTATTTGATAAAGACGGTATTTTGAAACAGACGGCTTGTTTGATAAACGCGCAATCGGTTTAAAAACTGATCTTATAACTGACGTTCGGTACGATATTGGCTTCGCGTTCGGCTTCGACCTTGTTGTTCCGAAAGTTATAGCGATGGCCGTAATAATCTTTGAATCCCGTAATATTTATCAGTTTTGCCGCAAACTCGTGCGACACTTTCCGGCGGTTGATCTGATAGCTAACGGTCAGATGCGCCAATACCATGGGGGAGAACCGACATGCATAGGGTTTGCTTTCGTCATATATGGCGTCTTGTTGTAACAAGGAGCTCTCAATAGCGATGGGCGAATAACGATCGCCTCCCTGAACGGTCAATTTACCGTTCAACCCCAATATGTTCTGCTTATTTCGGCCCAGTATCCACTCTTTGCCGGCGAGGAGATTGACTGTAAAATGGCGGTTATAGCGTGAGTTAAACCATGTAGCGTCGTCGGAAGTGCGGTATTTCGAATTGTAGAGCGAAGCTGTCGCCATGTAATAGAATTTGCGCGACATATACTTTTCGAACGTGATGTCGATACCGTAGTTCATGGCACTACCTGTATTGACCAGCCGATCCACAATGAACCAGTCTTCGTTACCCTGCAAGTTGAGCATCGCAAAAGTGCTTCCGGGTACGACAGGTACGTCGTAAAGCCATTGGAAATAGGATTCTATCCGCAGATAGAGATTTTCGCCGAGCGAAAGGTCGTACCCGAGTGAAAGGTGGTGCGCCTTGGTAAAATCGAGATCTTTGTTAATCATCTTGTTGCGATTGTCTTTGGTGAAATAGTAATTCAACATCTCCAGACGACTGTGCATGCCGTAGGCAAACGAAAACGATTGCCGGGGAGCGAATTTCCACTTCACGCTCAGTCGAGGCTCGACGGTAAAACGGTCGTTGAGCGTGAACCATTGTCCTGCGATGCCGATATTCATCTTCACTCTGTTGCCGAGGTCAAGCATGGACTCTGAATAGATGTTTACGAGCGAACTGAAACCCGATTCATCGGCAATGCTAATTAAATTTCCCAAATTTTCCGTGGCATCAGCAAACATGAGATCGTATTGGAGCCCCGTCCACCGGATGCCCGTGCGGTTCGTATGTACCCGGCTGAAGCGTTTCTGAAAGTCAGTTGATGCGACGAAATTGAGGTAGGTATTGTGGACGATGTTCTTGGGTAGCAACCGGTCGTCGTTCCCGAGTAGTTCGGTGTGCATATCGATGCTGTTAACAGTCGTGGCGAATGTAGACTGAAGTGAAACACCTTCTCCCACGCAGATCTTGTGTTTGATACCTGCCGCACCCATATACTGTTTCACTTTCTGATTCTGCATATCCTGTTCGTATTGCCACTTGATGCGGTCCGGTTCGGGAGTCGTACCCGAACGGTCGATCAATCCGACACCCCATATTGAAAATATTCCGGCTTTCTCTGCAGGAAGGAAGATGTTGAACGACAGGTCCTGATAATTCGTTCCATCGGCATCTTCGGGGAGAAGGAAAGAAAGAAGCGAAAGGGTCGAGTAGCGATAATTGAAAAGATAGGAACCTCCGTAGCCCTTTTTGAAGGGACCTTCGGAAGCGGCTTCAACACCGAGAGAACCGATTTGGACGGTATATTCGTGATTTGCACTGTTACCACGGCGCATATGCATGTCGAAAACTCCCGAAAGTGCATTACTATACTCCGCTGGGAAAGCTCCTGTAAAGAAATCGGAGTTGCCGAGCACTTGTTTGCTCAATGCAGTAAATCCACCGCCACCGAAACTCGTAACATCGGCGAAGTGGTTGGGATTGGGAATTTCCACGCCTTCCATACGCCATTGTAAAAATTTGGGGGCATTTCCTCGTACCACGATACCGTTGTTGCCCACGTTTTGCGTTACTCCGGCAAAAGAGGAGACCAGCCGGGCGGGGTCGTCCAACGCCCCGGCATAACGCCCCGCTTCCTCGACACTGAGCATGCGGCCGCCGAGTGCCATATTGTTGATCGGTTCTTGCTTGTTGATGCGGGGACGTACGATAACCTCCCCGAGAGTCATCGAATTTTCGCACATCTCCACCTCAACAAACGTCTCTTTACCGTTTCCGACAAGAAGCTCTTTAACGATCACAGATTCATAACCGATAAAACTGAATTTGAGATCGTAGCGTCCCGCCGGGACATGAGTCAGTATGAAATTTCCCAATGAATCGGTCGTGCAACCTGTTGTGTAGCCGTTTCCAGAGAGTACAACCGTAACATAGGCAATCGGTCGGCTTCCGCCTTGTTCCTTTACTGTTCCGCGGAGAGTCTGAAAATGCTGTGCATTTGCAACCTTTAAGAGTAAAATTCCCAAAATCAAAATAATAAATCTCTTGTACATAGCAGCTTTTTGAGGCAAAATTAAGCTGTTGCCAAGAGTGAAAAAATACTGATTTATCAGTATTCGATCAGCCCGAGAGATAACCCGTATCGCACAGCTTCGTGTGAATTGTCCACATGCAGCTTTTCAAGTATATGTTGACGATAGGTATTGACGGTATGGACGCTTATGTGTAGCTGATCCGATATTTCCTTACTCAATTTGCCTTGAGCGATAAGATTCAATATCTCCAATTCGCGTTTCGTCAATATCGATTCGTTTTTATAATATTTGGTCAACGGAGAAAATACCTCTCCCGTAGCGGTATTGATGATTTGGGAGTTGACCGTAAATGGCGGCATCTGATTGGGTGAAATCTCCAAAATACACAAGGTCAACCAGATATTTCCTATTTGGTCGGTTTCCAAAACCTGTAATGATTCGGTTACACGTCGGAACTTGTCTCCTATTTTAGCTCTGTATTCCCGTATTGTTTTCATGTGTGCGAAGTTTTTATTTCCTTGAAACACATGTTTAAGGGCAGCTATCGCATTTTTCAATACATCGGCCAAGTCATCAGGATGAACTTTCATCTCTCCATTTCCGAACAGTCGCCTGTGGTATTCCGACACGTATGCATGTTCGAAACGGTAATTGTCATAGATCGTGACGGCGGAGCTCTGCAATTCGTTCGATTGTGAGAATATCTCGATATGCCGTCGTAATAAATCGTAATTAAGAGACTGTCCGTTAGGTTGTTGAGAGAATATCAGCCTTCTGTACTCTTTACTTAAATCCTTTATCATAAACTATTTCTAAAGCTATAATGTTGGTTGGTAAAGATACTAAATTCTCCGCTAATGTATATCTGTATTTAATATATTGTTGTAATTCAGTGTGTTGCATTGTCTTTTTTATCGCGATTAGAGAAGAGTCGGTATTAGTCGTGTTTCTCATTGTAGTCGAATGTTTGTTAAAAGCTTATTGCAATATTGCCGTGAGGTTCAAGTGAGGAAATTCGTAAGCTCATTTAAAAAGTTGTTTTGCTTTGGGGGCAAAAGTGACAGTTGCGAATCCGGGGCTTTAAGGTCGTTCCTTCTGAAAACGGTTATGTCAATTTTTTTTCCATCAGGTTACCGGTATATTCGCCGTCGATAACCGCTCCCACGTGTCGGAACCCGAGACTTTCGTACCACCTGTTCAATGCTTTGTTTCCCGCACTGCAATCAAGTCGCAGGAACTTCTTGCCATTTAACCGACATAGGTTTTCAATCTCCTCAAGCATTCTCTTTCCGGCTCCTTTCGCATCGATTGCTGCTACAAGATTATGTACGTAATAGGCGGAAGAGGTGATGACGTCCCAACGTCCGTCCTTTTCCAACAATACCGCTCCTGCCACTACCTTGCCGCTCATCTTTTGGTACAGAACATACAATCGTCCTGCCTGTACGGCGTCGACGTAATATTCCTCCGGGTAATGCTCGCGGTAATGGCTGTTGTTCCACTGATCTATACCGTTGGCATCCATCCATGCGATGCGTTCGTCAATCAATCTCATCATTTGAGCGACGTCGGTTTCCGAACCTTCTTTGAATTCATGGTCTTCGTACATAGATATATCACAAATATTGTTTATGCGAATATTGCGGTCGGGGAATATTCCGTATCGTTTCTCGTTTTGCGCCAAGGTATAAAACATATCTCGAAGGTTTACCAATAGAGATACTTTGAATTTGTTTGCCATCGCTCCGTCTAAGCTAAATAAGATAAATATTGCTTCTATGTTGTTTTTTGAAAACAGTCGATATAGCACTTTTACCCCGTCCCCAAGTGCTATTGAAATGTTAAAAATGAAAATAATAGAGAGAGCGAGTCATCCTTTTGAGTTTTTTAGTCGTTCTGTAAATGAAGGATAGAAATTTTATGTTAAAACCTAAAGATTATTAAATATCCCGTTTGATTGTCAAATGGTTTGTTTACGGACTTTCCCCAAAGGAGGAGGAGAAGTCGGAACGGGATAAATACATGGAGGGGCGGATATTGAAAAAAATGGGGGGTGAGCAAAAGGTATCTCCTTTAAAAAAAACGGAAATTGGATTTGAAGATCGGGATCGCCGCTTTGATTATTTTGTGTTTTGGTATTCGTGTGGGAACATCCAAGACGGTTTTAACCACATTCAAAAGAAAACAGATCGGATTGCAGGATGGTAATGTTCGACAGATGGTTTTAAATATTTGATTCATCTGGATTTACAAGGGATAGAATACGTCCGAGGAATTGAAACGGTATCAAGATATCCCGGAAGGCTTACGAATACGGGAGAATCAGTAAAGATCTCTTTGAAGTTCAATAAAAATAACGTGGTGACACAGAATAGCAGAATTTTAGTGTTATGTAAAAAGCAGAAAATACTGGTCCTATTTTCTGCTTGAAGATTGAGTTTAGATAATGATTAACAAATCGATTATTAATTATTAAGCATGTAAAAGTATGAAAAAAAGCGGAATCAGGGTCTTTGATGAGAATCAAAGATTGCTAAAAATGCGATTTATTTTTAAACGCTGCGTTCTTTTTCTGTTCATGTCGTTCTTTTTTCTGCAGGTTGATGCAGCCCAGCGGATCATAAAATTGACCATGAACATGAGAGACGTTACCATCGATGAAATTATCACGAACATGAGTGAAGAGACGAGCTATCGTTTCTTGTATCAGGTAGAAGAGGTTCTGAAATACGGCAAAAGAGACCTCAATGTAAAAAACGCGGCTTTGGAAGAAGTTTTAAATCAGCTGTTGAAAGGAACTTCCCTTTCTTATGAAATCCAAAATGATGTTGTGATCATTACTCCTGTTAAAGAGGAGAAGAAAGAGGATAAGAAAAGAGTAATCAAAGGAAAAGTGATCGATATTCAAAAAGTACCCCTTCCGGGCGTGACGGTTGTGATTAAAGGTACGACTTTAGGCGTTTCGACGGATCTCGACGGAAAATTTACCATCGAAATTCCCAAACAGGACACGACCATCCTTGTATTCACTTTTATCGGGATGGAAAAGGTGGAACATCGTCTTAGCAAGGACCCGAAAGACGACGAGAAAGAGTTGGTCATCACGATGAAAGAGGAGGTAAAAGAGGTGGACGAGGTGGTGGTCACCGGGTACGCGAATATTAAAAAGGAGAGTTTTACGGGTAATGCTGTTTCGGTGAAAAGAGATGATTTGTTAAAAGTTTCTCAGACGAATATAATCTCGGCTTTACAGACATTCGATCCTTCTTTGCGTATCGCCGTAAATAATAAATTTGGTTCGGACCCCAATGCGGTACCAGAACTTTATATTCGGGGTAGATCCGGAATGGGAATTAAGGAGTTAGATCAAGAAGGACTTGATAATGTTTCGCTAAAGAGATCTTCTTTGGAAAACAATCCTAATTTACCGACTTTTATCATGGATGGATTTGAGGTGAGTGTACAAAAAGTATTCGATTTGGATCCGATGCGTATCGAAACGATTACTATATTGAAAGATGCAGCGGCCACCGCAATGTATGGGTCTCGTGCTGCCAATGGCGTAATTGTGATTACCACGGTTGCTCCTAAACCGGGAACGTTGAATGTATCTTACAGTTTGGTCGGAGAAATCGTAATGCCTGATTTGAGTGATTATAATATTGCTAATGCGCGAGAGAAATTGGAGATAGAGCGTTTGGCGGGTTGCTTTGAACCGGATCCTGTGTTGGGTTCTGACGATTGGATAAATAAAGAATCCCGTTATCAGGAAAAAATGCAAAATATTCTTGAAGGGGTCGATACGTATTGGTTAGGAAAGCCTTTAAGAACGGCTTTCGTTCAAAAACATACCCTCTATCTGGAAGGAGGAAACGAGTTGGTGCGCTATGGGGTGGATTTTATGTATTCCGGGAAAGACGGTGTGATGAAAGATTCTTATCGTAATACGATGAATCTCGGGTTTTCCCTTGATTTTCGATTGAAGAACAAGCTACAGATAAGAAATCAGATTTCGTATGGATTCATGAAAAATCAGGAGTCTCCTTATGGCGATTTTTCGATGTATACCACCGCTCTTCCTTACAATAAATTTAAGGATGAGAATGGTAATTATTTGAAACATTTGGAGGGATGGGGTTCTGGGATCGATAACCTTAATCCGTTATATGAAGCCAGCCTGCATAATCATCATCGTTCTCAATATGATGAATTTACAGACAATTTTATGATTAATTGGTATATAACGGAGTATTTCCAGCTAAAAGGACAATTCAGTGTTCAAAAGCAATATGAAAAGACGGATCGTTTTGTCGATCCTAATTCGACATTGGTAAGTACGGAACCGACGAGTGAGAATCAGTTGGCCGGAGATTTATATCTTACCCAAAATGAAGCTTGGGGATGGGAGGCTAAATTTTCTTTAGCATACAATAGAAGTATTGGACATCATAATGTAAATATAGATCTTGGCGTGGATGCGCGCTCTAATATGTCGCAGTATTTGAAATTGCAATACAGAGGATTTCCGTCCGGTTTGTTGAGCTCTCCTAATTATGCGGCTGAAGTTGTAGGTAAACCGGCGAAAACGGAAAGTAATAAAAGAATGGCCAGTGCTCGGGGGCAACTGAATTATTCCTATAATAATATTTACTTGCTCGACCTCTCTTTCCGTTTTGACGGCTCTTCCGAATATGGAACGAAGAAAAAAGTGGCTCCATTCGGTGCTTTCGGGATTGGATTAAACATCCATAATTATGCATTTATGAAAGATAACAATTTATTCAACACCTTGAGAATAGCTGCTTCTTACGGTTTGACTGGTAAGGGAAATTTTCCCGCCTATAGTGCCGTTACGATGTATCAATCCATGACGGACGATTGGTTCATAACGGGTTATGGTGTTAAATTGAAATATTTGGGAAATCCTAATTTGAAATGGGAAAGAACCGGTAAGTTAGATTCAAGAATAGAGGTTGGTTTGAAAAACGGACTTTTGGAATTCAAATTCGGTTATTATAACGAACGGACTCTTGATTTGATAACGGATGTGACCTTGCCGACCTCCTCCGGTTTTTCCGTGTATAAGGATAATATGGGAGAAGTCGAGAACGTGGGGTATGAATTGGATATCCGATCCAATATAATCAGGCGTAAAGATTGGGATTTTTCCGTGTATGCCAATATGTCTCATAACGAGAACAGAATGCTGAAGATTTCGGATGCTTTAAAACGTTATAATGATCGTATTGATGCCTCGTATGACGAGTTAGATTCAAAACGTGATAATTCAAGGGCTTACACGAAGTATAAAGAGGGTATTTCACAAACGGCGATTTTCGGGATGAAATCATTGGGAATCGATCCTGCAACCGGAGACGAACTATTACTTAATTCCGATGGAACGGTTACTCATGAATGGGATCCTAAAGAACAGGTTGTAATAGGTGATCCCGAACCTAAAATCAGAGGTTCTTTCGGTTTTAATTTACGTTGGAAAGACCTGACGTTATTCACGTCGTTTATGTATGAATACGGGGGACAAGAATATAATTATACTTTAGTGAATGATGTTGAGAATGCGAATATCCGGTATGCTAACGTGGATAAACGGGTGGCGACCATGAGATGGCAAAAGCCGGGCGACATTGCTCCATTAAAGAATATTGCCAAGAGCGAATCGACGACCCGTCCCTCTTCTCGGTTTATCCAAGACAATCATTTTATTGATTTGTCCGCGATAACGTTATCTTATGACTTTAGGACGGAGTGGTTGAAGAAATGGGGTCTCGGTATGTTACGTATAGAAACGAGCGCTTCCGATATTGCAAGATTTTCCACGATCCGTCAAGAAAGAGGTACGAGTTATCCGTTTGCAAGAAGTATAAATTTTTCTTTACGAGCAACTTTTTAGAAATCAGGAATATGAAAAAATATAAATTATTATTTTTAGTTGTTTTTGCCATTTTTACATCCGCGTGTAACGAATGGTTGACGGTGAATCCTGAAGAGGAGATCAGTGAAGATCTCTTGTTTGAAAACGGAGAAGGTTTCCGGAATGCTTTAAATGGCGTTTATAGAACGATAGGTTCTTCTAATCTTTACGGAAGGGAGTTATCCTATGGTTTGATTGCTTATTTGGCACAGGAATTTGATGGAACAAAAACATATATTCATGCTTATAGGACGGCCGTCGGGTACGAGTATAAATATGATCGGTTGCAAACGGTAGTGGATGCTATTTGGGTAAATGCTTACAATGCTATTGCTAATTGTAATAATATCATTGCCAATATTCAGCAAACGGATTCCATGAAGTTTTATAAACGTTCTTTGGAAAAGGCATTGATTCATGGGGAAGCGTTAGGATTAAGGGCCATGCTGCATTTTGATTTGTTGAGAATGTTTGCTGCTTCTCCCGTGGATAACAGCGGTGCTAAATGGATTCCGTATGTGGATGTTTACCCGGTAATGTTTCCTCCGAAATTAACGATGAAGGAGACTTTTGAGCGAATCGTTAAGGATCTGAAAGAAGCACGTGAATTAGTTGCTAATTACGATACTTTATATATGCCGAGTAGTGTGGGATACAGGCTGGAATATATGGGAGGAAATTCGAATGACGATCGTTTTTTCGGCCATCGAGGATATCGGTTAAACTATTATGCGATCACGGCTTTATTGGCTCGGGTTTATCTTTATGCCGGAAATCTGGATGAAGCTTATAATGAGGCTTATCGTTTGTTGAAGACGGATAAAGGGTCTACCCGTTTTAAATTTACCAGTTCGTCATACGACATGAAGAACGGGAAAATCAAACTATATGACGATGTGATATATGCAGGTTATAATGCGAAATTGGGGGATATCGAGAGACAGGTCAATGAGTCGGGAAGCGGTAACTACTCGACTCGATTGGCTTTACAGCCCGATGGGGCCAATGTTATATTTAAGAACGAAGTTGGAGATTATCGTTATCGTTATCAAATAGAAGTTCCTGTAGACGAGCATGGTGAGCCTTTGAAGAATGGAGATCGGGTTTTGATAAAATACCGGGAGCAAAGCAGTGATAAATCCAAAGGAAAATATAATACGAAGATGATTCCGATGTTGCGTTTAAGTGAGATGTACTATATTTTGGCAGAAACAATGTATAAGAAAGCCGCATCCGATGCTGAAAAACAAAAAGCATGGTCTTATCTGGAATACATCCGTAACGTTCGGGGACTTTCATCGACACCTCCGACGCCGACAGAATCTAGTTTTATGGATTTGTTATATAATGAGATGCAACGAGAATTTTTGGGTGACGGTCAAATGTTTTTTCAGTTTAAACGGTTAAAACGTCCGATACCACTGAAAGACGGGGCCGAGTTAAATTTAGGTACCAATTTTATTGTGCCGATACCGGATAGTGAAAACATTTAAGAATTTGAGATTATGAAAATGTATATCGTTTTATTTTGTGTATTTGCTTGTTTTTTTTCATGTAGCTATGAAAAATTAACTGAATACAATGAGGATGAGTCCTATATTTATTTCTCTAAGAGTATAGAGAGCGACAGTATTATGCTTTCGTTTTTCTTTCACGCGGGAGATCAGGTGAAACTTCCGTTTGAAATGAGTGTTTCCGGTCTCGTGCCAAAACAGGATATTATCTATACTGTTTCAGCTTACGGTAAGGGGACGGATGCAGATCCTAAATTATATGATATTCCTCAATCTTTTACGTTTCGTGCGGGACAGACAAAAGATACGGCTTATATCGTGTTTAATAATGCACCGGAATTGAAAACACAATCCTATCGGTTAACGCTGCAAATTGACGCGGGTAAGGATTATTTATTAGGTCCAAAGGTTAAACGTATGGCCAGAATCTGGTTGATGGATAAACCTTCCAGACCGGATTGGTGGGAAGAAGGTGGGCGAGTGGAAATTGCTTTTTTAGGGAAATATTCGGAAAAAAAATACCGGCTTTTTATGGAAGTGACAGGTGTTTCTGATTTAAGTGAAAAAAATTCAAGTCAGAAACGTCTTTTAGCACTTCGTTTTAAAAAGTATTTAAAGGAGGAAGAAAAAGCGGGAAGACCTGTAATGGATGAAGAGAATAATGAAAAAATGACGGTGACCGTAATGACCGGACTTTAAAATAATGAAGTTATGAAAAAAATCAATTTTATAGTGTTGTTTGTAATCGGTTTGTTGTCTTTAAGTTGTTTTGACGACAAAGGAAATTATGACTATATCAAACTAAATGAGATTAGTTGGGATAAAAGAATTGCGGACGAAACGGCGGATGTCGGTGATAAGGTGATTGTAAAGAAGCCGAAACTGAAGTTTTCATTGGATAGCGTGGACATACAGTTGGGGTATGAATGGAAAATTGATGGGGAGTTGGTATCCACGGACTCTGTATTGGAGTATATTCCGGAAGAGATAGGTACCAAGGCGTGTGCTTTTATTGTCTACGATAAAAGGGTCGGGAGAAAATTTTATAATCGTTTTTCTATAAAAGTGCAATCCCGGTATAAAAAGGGGTGGTTGATTTTGGCTGAAAATAATGGGGTTTCGGAATTGACATTATTACGAACAGAAGAAAAAAGCGGGTATTGGGAAGGGAAAAACGATACGATGATCGTAAAGTCCATAGAGCGTGATGTTTATAAAACATTAACAGGTAGTTCGTTAGATGGGAATCCCGTGAAATTGCATCAATATAAGGCACAAGATGATTTTCAAGGTCAATTATTGGTTATGCAAAATGGGGGAAAAGGCTCTGTCGAGCTGGATAACGTAACCATGGAGCGTGTGATGTATTTGCAGGATGAGTTTTTAGATCGGGATCTGCCTGTAAATTTTGAAATGAAAGAAGCCGGATTTTATCCGTGGAACAGTTATGTTTTGTCTAACGACGGGTACCTGTATTCAAGAAAGAATGAAGATAACTATGAGCATTTCACTGCATTCTTTATCAAGGAGCCTTATTTGGCGGGACGGAAAATACAAAAATTAATCCCGATAAATATATTCACGTACCGTTTCTTTTTATTATTCTCTGAAGATGGAAATTATTTAGCTATCGAAGAAGATTCGTATTCGGAAAGTACCTCCGGGCGTTCGTTGGTATTTCAATATGACAACAAAGAGTTTGCAGAGGATTTTGTCAATTTAGAGGGGGAAATGGTTGCCGCCATATCTCAAGAAGGTGATAAAGGGACTGTTGTAACAACGGTTTTTAATAGAAATGGGGTGTATTATATTCATGACTTTTCGATAAAGAAAGAAAACAGAAAAGCTATTGTGACGGTTTCCCGTTCCTCTTTACGTCCCTTGGGAATAACGAACTTGTCTTGTACCGGAGGTTTTAAAAAGTATAATGAATATATTTTCTTTAACGGGGGAGATGCACAGGATAAATTATATTGGCATAGACCGTTAACGGGGGAGACCGGACTTTACTATGATTTTAAAGGTAAAAAAATTATGGCGATCGACTGTTGGGAAGATTGGAAACCGAAACCGGGTCCTTTGGTGGGAGTCGTTACGGCTGATGGACAATTCCATCTGTTCGAATTTGACCGGCTAAATTTGAATTCTCCTAAAGTTACCGCGAATACGGAGTGGAGGGTAGAAGGAATGCCGGTAGATTTACTGTATAAGGGTGATTTATAGAATATGCTGTTTTAGTGTTTCGATAAATAGTCGGAAGGAGTTTTCTCCTTCCGACTATTTTTTGTCACGCGTGGATAATAAGTCGTTCATCGCAAAATGTATGAAAAGATTATGAATTTATTCTTGTCGGTTTTCCGGCGCTTTTGTAATCTTGAGATCGTGGGTGAAATGTTAAATAGCACTTGGGGACGGGGTAAAAGTGCTATTTACGACTTCGTATTGGTCGATAACGAATGCAGAAGGAGCGCATCATAAAAGCATTAAAATAGACAGATGAATATATGGACGAAGAACGGAAAAGGATAAGGTGGTAGAATAAACGTCCCGTTTTTTACATAAATAACGGGATGTTTTTTGTATCTTTACATCTGCATACAAGATAAAATATGAAAATAGCAGAACAGATAAAACATCAGATTGGGACGTTTTCAGAGGACTTTATATTTTCTGCATCGGATTTAAATCATGGGTAAAACGGGAACGGCATTTCTAATCGATGGTGATCCGAAAAGTACTCAATACGCATTTATAAGCAATAAAATTTGCCGGACGTTTATTGTGAGTGCTTATCATAGGATATTCTCGTGGAAATTCGGACAAAACATTACTCGATACGTTTTTTGAACATAAAAATTGTGTATCGATCAAGCTGTTTTGCGAATTGCTTCCTCGGAATCCTCCACAACAAAAGATCAGCGATCAATAGAACTATATAGACAAATTGATATGACTAATTTCGACGAATATATCCGTCAGAGTGAACCGCAGAAACGAGAAAAAGGCTATGCGTGGCAGACAGCTATTGGTTTACAGGCAGTAGATGGCTTAAAGCCCTCTGAATATCTTATTAATACGGCTCGTAGACACATCGAGGGGGATATAACTATTGATGAAGTGCAGGAACTTATCAAGAGTTACTATGAGTCAAAAGATATTCAAACTGAAAAGGATAATGGAACAGAAGAAGCGGATAAGGTTTCTACCAACATAACTAAGTTACTTAATGAACGATCTTTTGCTTTTAACATAGCCGGACTAACTGCTGTACATCGGCGCATATTCGACGATGTGTTCGAATTTGCAGGACAAATTCGCAATTATAATATAACGAAAAAGGAATGGGTACTTCGTGGAGATACTATATTGTACGTATCTGCTCCCGACATTCGAAGGGCTATTGAATATGACTTTGAACAAGAAAGAGCCTTTGACTATACAGGATTAAACATCAGCCAAATAGTTAGACATATAACCAATTTCGTATCAGGCTTATGGCAGATACATCCGTTTGGAGAGGGCAATACACGTACAACTGCTGTATTTACCATTCAGTATTTACGTTCCATGGGATTTGATGTGGAAAATAACCTTTTTGCCAATCATTCTTGGTATTTCCGTAATGCATTGGTAAGAGCTAACTACCAAAATATTCAGAAAGGTGTAAAACGGGAATCCGAATATCTGGAACGTTTTTTCCGCAATTTGTTAATGGGTGAAAACAATGAGTTGAAGAACCGATATTTGGTCGTTGATACTCTGGAGAACGCAATTGCACTCTCCCCGACAAGTACCCCGACAAGTACCGAAGATGCATGGCATACGGACAATGAAAATATCATTCGCCTGATTAAGGCTCTTTCCGGCAATCGCCTGTCTGTAAAAGAACTGATGCTGGCTATAGGATTAAAAAATCGTGAAAACTTTATGGAATACTCACTTAATCCTGCCATCAAAGAGGAATTTGTTTGTATGCTCTATCCAGATAAGCCACGACATCCACGGCAGAAATATTTGCTAACGGTTAAAGGCTTGGCAACATTGAACCGTTTGAGCGCAAAATCCGATAACAGCCTCTGAATTCATGGTCTTCGTACATAGATATATCACAAATATTGTTTATGCGAATATTGCGGTCGGGGAATATTCCGTATCGTTTCTCGTTTTGCGCCAAGGTATAAAACATATCTCGAAGGTTTACCAATAGAGATACTTTGAATTTGTTTGCCATCGCTCCGTCTAAGCTAAATTAGATAAATATTGCTTCTATGTTGTTTTTTGAAAACAGTCGATATAGCACTTTTACCCCGTCCCCAAGTGCTATTGAAATGTTAAAAATGAAAATAATAGAGAGAGCGAGTCATCCTTTTGAGTTTCTTAGTCGTTCTGTAAATGAAGGAGAGAAGTTTTATGTTAGAACCTAAAGATTATAAAATATCCCGTTTGATAGCCAAGCAATTTGTTCACGGACTTTCCTCCGGGGAGGAGGAGAGATTGGAGCGTTGGTTGGCTGCTGACCCGGACAATCGGAGATTGTATGACCGGATTATGGATTCGGATAACAAAGCGGAGCGGGATAAGTACGTGGAGGGATTGGATATTGAAAAGGAGTGGAGAGCGCTCGAGCAACAGTTATCTCCTTTTAAAAAGAAAAACCGGAAATTAGGTTGGGGGATCGGGATCGCCGCTTCGATTGCTTTGTTGGTCGGTGTCGGCTTGTGGTTTTTCCAACAACGGGAAGAGATCTTACCGCCTGTCGAATTTACCGGTATTCAGGTAGGAACATCCAAGGCGATTTTGATTACGTCCGGAGGAGAGCAGATCGAATTGCAGGATAGTAATGTCCAGCAGATCGTTTTAAATAACGGTGTCGTGGCCTTAAATACCGGAAAGAGTGTGGCTTTACAGGGAGGAGGACAAGATACGGTAGTGCGGGAGATTCGTTATTCTACGATCCGTATTCCCCGGGGAGGGGAATATAATCTGACTTTGTCCGACGGATCGAGGGTTTATTTGAACTCTGATTCAGAAATACGTTTTCCGGAGTTGTTCGGCGAGGGGAAGCGGGAGGTATTTTTGAAGGGAGAAGCTTTTTTTGTGGTAGCGAAAGATAAAAGTCATCCATTTGTTGTCAACACGCCGAATAAGTTGCAGGTAGAAGTTTTGGGAACGGAATTTAACGTACAGGCTTATGTTGATGAGGAGGATGTCGAGGCGACTTTGAATCAGGGAGCGGTTCGGGTCGTTTTAGGTAATCAGTCCGTGGAATTGCATCCGAATCAGCAAGCTGTTTATAATAAAAAAAGCGGGAAGCTCTCTTCTCGAGAAGTGGATGCAGAAGCCTATTCGGCTTGGAAAGACGGACGTTTCGTGATGAAAAACGAGACCTTGGAATCGATTATGGCCCGATTGAGCAGATGGTATGATATTCGTATTTTCTACATGAATCCGGAAGTGAAAAATTATCATTTCTCCGGAGAGTTGGAACGGTATGAAGATTTTTCGGAAGCTTTACGGATGTTAGAGAAATCGGCGAAGATCTCTTTCGAGGTCAATAAAAACAATGTGGTGGTGCGTAAAAGGATGTAATGGAATTCGAGTAGTAAAAAATAAAAAGCAGAAGATACTGGTCCTATCTTCTGCTTGAAAATTGAGTTTAGATAACGATTAACAAATCGATCATTAATCATTAAGCATGTAAAAGTATGAAAAAAAACGGAATCGGGGTCTTTGATGAGAATCAAAGATTGCTAAAAATGCGATTTATTTTTAAACGTTGCGTTCTTCTTCTGTTCATGTCGGTCTTTTTTCTGCAGGTCAATGCCGGTCAGCAGGTCGTGAAATTGACCATGAATATGAAAGACGCTACCATCGATGAAATCATTACGAACATGAGTAAAGAGACGAGCTATCGTTTCTTGTATCAGGTGGAAGAGGTCCTGAAATACGGCAAAAGAGACCTCAATGTAAAAAATGCGGCTTTGGAAGAAGTTTTAAATCAGCTGTTGAAAGGAACTTCCCTTTCTTATGAAATCCAAAATGATGTTGTGATCATTACTCCTGTTAAAGAGGAGAAGAAAGAGGATAAGAAAAGAGTAATCAAAGGAAAAGTGATCGATATTCAAAAAGTACCCCTTCCGGGCGTGACGGTTGTGATTAAAGGTACGACTTTAGGCGTTTCGACGGATCTCGACGGAAAATTTACCATCGAAATTCCCAAACAGGACACGACCATCCTTGTATTCACTTTTATCGGGATGGAAAAGGTGGAACATCGTCTTAGCAAGGACCCGAAAGACGACGAGAAAGAGTTGGTCATCACGATGAAAGAGGAGGTAAAAGAGGTGGACGAGGTGGTGGTCACCGGGTACGCGAATATTAAAAAGGAGAGTTTTACGGGTAGTTCGGTTTCTATCAAGAGAGAAGAGTTATTGAAGGTTTCTAAAACGAATGTAATAAAAGCATTGTCTACTTTCGACCCCTCTTTCCGGATACAACAAAGCAATCAATGGGGTTCCGACCCGAATGCCGTTCCGGAAATGTATATCCGGGGACGTTCCGGTATCGGGGTAAAGGATTTGGATAAGGATGCGTTGTCCAAATCTTCGTTGAAAAACAATCCGAATCTTCCGGTATTTATTATGGATGGATTCGAGGTGAGCGTACAGAAGGTATACGATATGGACCCGATGCGGATAGAGAATGTACAGATCCTAAAAGATGCTTCTGCAACGGCCATGTACGGATCCCGGGCCGCTAACGGAGTCGTGGTGATTACCACGGTTGCTCCCAAGCCGGGAGAGGTGGTGATTTCTTATAGTTTGACAGGAGAAGTTTCAATGCCAGATCTTACGGATTATAATTTGGCAAATGCGGCAGAAAAATTGGAAATAGAAATGAAATCCGGTTTGTTTGATCCGAATATTGCTTTCCAAGGAACCTGGATGCAGGCTATGAATGCCTATAATGAACGTTTGGTACGTGTAAAAGAGGGTGTTACTACGGATTGGTTGGCTTTACCTTTACGTAATGCTTTTAAACATAAACACACCTTGTCTGTTGAAGGTGGTAACAAGGATTTGCGTTATGGACTCGATGTCAGTTATAAAAACGATAATGGAGTGATGAAAGACTCTTATCGGGATAATTTAGATCTCGGTTTTCATGTGGATTATCGAATTGGGAATTGGTTGCAGGTTGTTAATTATATAGAATATACCTATACGGATGCCCAAGATTCTCCCTATGGTGATTTTAGTGATTATGCTCATTTGCAACCGTATGACCGTCCTTATGACAAACAAGGTAATCTTATTCAAAAATTAGAATTTTCTAAAAAAAGAGATAATACGAATTACGGAAAGAATAATCCTTTATATGAAGCCTTGTTAAATAATTTCCAGTACGATAAATCGGATACTTTTATCGAACGTTTGATGGCTCAGGTTTACATTACGGACTATTTTCATTTGAAAGGTCAGTTCGCTATAACAAAATTTATGTCTAAAAATGAGCGTTTTATAGATCCGAAATCTTCCAAAATAACCTCAACAGAGTATATGGGTGATTTGTATATTACCAAAGGAGACGAAACCAAATGGGATGCTCAGATAGGAGCTTATTTTACAAAAGTATTTGGAAATGCACATGCTTTAAATGCTTCTTTGGTAATGAATGCAACGAATACCAAAACAGAGAGTACTTCGTCTCACTATCGGGGTTTTCCGTCCGGAGAATATCACTCTCCGAATTTTGCCGCGGAAGTTTATAATAAACCTTCGAAATCTGAAAACCTAACTCGCTTGGTCGGTTTTCTTTTGTTAGCCAACTACACTTGGAATGATATCTATTTAGCGGATCTTTCCGTCCGTTTCGATGGCTCTTCCGAATTCGGATTGGATCAGAAATGGGCGCCTTTCTGGTCCGGAGGTTTGGGAATCAATGTTCATAATTACAGTTTTTTAAAGAACAATGAAGTAATAACCCGTTTAAAGTTAAGAGGTTCTTACGGGCAAACCGGAAAAACCAACTTTGCCCCTTACAATGCAAAGACTATTTATAAGACTTTTGACCGTTGGTATATATCCGGGTTCGGAGTTGGTTTACGGGCTTTGGGTAATAAGGACTTAAAGTGGGAAACGACGAATAAGATGAATATCGGTACGGATTTAGGTTTTTGGGGTGATCGTATAGTTTTAAATTTTGATTATTATCATGATAAAACCGTGGATTTGATCACGGATGTTACTTTACCTGGCTCTTCTGGTTTTCCTTCTTATAAAAGTAATTTAGGAGAGACTTTGAATGAGGGTTTTGATATCAGGGCTCAGTTTGATATTATAAAAAGTAAAGATTGGTATCTGAATATTTGGGGAAATTTAACTCATAATAAGAACAAGATATTGAAGGTTTCCGATGCTTTAAAACAGTATAATAGTCAGGTTGATGATTATTATGCCGATGCGGAGGTGAGTCAGCAATTGGTTCCGTGGTGGGATAAGACAATGGAAGAATATGCCAAGCCATTGATGAAATACGAAGAAGGAGCTTCTTTAACCTCAATTTACGGAGTCCGTTCTTTGGGTATCGATCCGACCACCGGTAAAGAGTTGTATCTCTACAGAAACGGTCAGGTTAGCGGTAAATGGAAATCGTCTCAACAAGTCGTTTTGGGAGATACGGAGCCGGATGCCAGTGGTTCTTTCGGAGTAAATGCTACCTATAAGGGCGTGAGTTTATTCGTCTCTTTTGCTTACGATTGGGGTAAACAGATCTACAATGAAACTTTGGTGAATAGCGTAGAGAATGCGGATATCGAAAACAGTAACGTGGATAAACGAGTGCTGACTCAGCGTTGGGAGAAACCGGGAGATATAGCTCCGTTAAAAGATATTAAAAACAGAGATGCGGTAACACTGCCTACCTCCCGCTTTGTACAGGATGAAAATGTATTATCGTTGAGTACGCTGACCCTCGGTTACGATTTTAATCAGGATTTGTTACGAAAAATCTATTTGAGAACGCTGAATATAGAATTTCAAATGAACGATATTTTCCGTTTGTCCAGTGTGAAACAGGAACGGGGAACCAGCTACCCGTTTGCAAGAAGTATAAATTTCACCTTACGTGCAACTTTTTAGAATTTAGGTAATATGAAAAAATATAGATTTTTATTGTTATTGTTTTTACCATTCTTTATATCGGGATGTAACGAATGGTTGAACGTGAAACCGGAGGATGAAATTGATGAAGAAGATCTTTTTGATTCTGCTGACGGTTTTCGTCATGCGCTGAATGGTATCTATTATACCATGGGAACAGGGAATTTGTATGGAATGAATATGAGTTGGGGTATAGTGGATGCTTTGGGGCAAGTGTATGATTATTCGTATGGCTCCAGTGAGTTGAATGCTATGGAGAGAGGTGCGGCTGCATATAGTTGGGATAACGAGTATCTGAAACCCAAGATCGAATCCATGTGGGATGAGACGTATAATATCGTGGCCAATTGCAACAATCTTATAAAAAATATAGAAAATACCGATCCGGCTATGTTTCCCTTGAAAAATCGGGAGAAATCGATGATTTGGGGAGAAGCTTTAGGTTTACGCGCATTTTTGCAGTTCGATATGCTGCGTTTGTTTGCTCCGGCACCTGTAGCTCAGCCAGGAGGTAGAAAATTTATTCCTTATATAAACGTTTATCCCTCTTATATCTCAAACCCGAAAACGGTAGACGAGTGTTTAACATTGATTATCGAGGATTTGAAAGAAGCTAAAAAATTGCTTTGGCAGATTGATACCGCTAAGTCGTTTAGTCCGTCGGTAACCTTTGAGACACCGGGAAACGGGGATAATATCTTTTTCACTCGGCGGGGGTATCATATGAATTATTGGGCCGCAACAGCTTTATTGGCACGGGTTTATTTATATGCCCAGAAAGAGACGGAGGCATTGGAACAAGCCAATGAAATCATCACTTTTGTTGCCAAGAATCGTGCTTTTCCGTTTAGTACCTCTTCCGGCGGTTCAAAATTATACAGAGACGTGATTTTTGGCTTGTACGTGATCGATCTACCGGAATTAAATCAAAAAATAAACGATATTACGGATGAAAAAATTGCAACTTTTCTCTGTATATCCGAAATTGAAGGTAATTATTTCGGGTCAGATTTGACATATGATGATAAGATTGAAACCTTTAAATCGAATGATTCTCGTTATATGAATGGGATTGATGACTGGAAAAATTATAATTCTTACTATCGGTTAAAGAAATATGATGTTCCGACAACGGGAGGTTCTACCGCAATAGAAATTAGCAAAACATTGCTTCCGTTGATCCGAATGAGTGAGATCTATTATATGGCCGCTGAAATTTTAGCTGAAAAAGATGCAGACGGACTTGCAAAGGCTAAGACTTATTTGAACTATGTAAAAGAGGGACGGGGCTTGAGAAAAACGGATCAATCGATAAAAGATGTGAATAATGCGACTTTAGAGGAATTCAATCATCTGTTGATTAATGATATGCGTCGGGATTGGATCGGTGAAGGTCAGACTTTCTACCTGTATAAGCGTTTGAATAAAAATATTCCGAGCGAAAGAGGTAAAACGATAGAGGCTAAAGAAGAGAATTTTGTCGTTCCCGTACCGAATAGTGAAACTAATATTAATAAATAGTTATGAAATCTTTTATTGTTTTTGCGTTAATATTGATAGGAGGATTGACCTCCTGTGATAGAAAAGGAATCGAAGAGTTTTCCGATAATAAGATATTTCTTTCTTTTGTAGCGGATGCGACGGTAGATAGTACCGTATTATCCTTTAGAACCTATAATGAAGATAGAGTTTCTGTGGAGATTCCAATAAGATCCAAAGGAAGATGGTTAATAGAGAACCGGGCATTTAGTGTGTCCGCTGATCCCAAATTGACGACATTGCCGGCTGAGTTATATGATTTACCGGAAAAATGTGAGTTTTCTGCCGGACAGGAATTAGATACGATAACGATTACTTTTTTGAATGATCCCCGGTTAGCCGAGCAAGCGTATCGTTTTGTATTGCAAATAGACGAAAGCGAGGAGGTGAAAGTTGCTGCCGATATAAAGTATCAACGAGCTATATTTCAGGTGTCTGATAAATTGGAGCGCCCAAAATGGTGGACGGAGTTGGATGGCGGATATAGTGGTAAACCGTCATTTAATGTGGCCGAAAGTTACTATCTCGGAGACTATTCTGAAACTAAATACGTTATGTTTTTAGAAGAGTTGGCCAAGGATGATATTGTTTTCGACGGGAAAGACCGCTTGGTGTTAAAAAAATATGCTCAACGATTAAAATACCGGGTAGAGGCCTTTAATAACGATCCGGCTAATCAAGTTGCCGGGTTGACCCCGTTGAAAGATGAAAAAGGCGAGAAAATAGTAATTCCTGTAGTAGGTTAAAAAACAAGGTTATGAAAAATAATTTATTATGGATATGGATTGTATTCTTATGTATCGGTTGTTTGGACGATAAGAGCAACTATAATTATAAGGATATAAATGATTTTGAAGATTGGCAGAATGTAGGCGTAAAGAATGTACAAAGTAGTTATACGCTTTATCCCGGAGAGTCGGTGACATTGGAACCCAAAGTTCGTTTCTCGATAGATACGTTGAATCCTGACGCTACTTATGCTTGGTATATAGAGAAAGATAAGAAACTGACGAAAGTTTGTGATCAACTGTTTTATACGCATGAAGCAACGACAATCGGAGATTATAGATTGGTACTGACCGCAATCGATAACAAGACGGGAGTTACTTTCAGTGAGGATATAGATATAGATGTTGTATCTCCCTGGAAAAATGGCTGGATGGTACTGTCGAAAGGGGGATCGGGCGAATCGCAACTCTCGATGATTCTGTCTAAAAAGCAATCTAAGTTTGTAGTGGATGTTGAGACTGGAAAAGAGAAGGGTGTGGACACGGTGGTTTATGTCGGACAAGATATAAATATTGTTCCTAATTTAGGTAGGGGACCGCGAAAATTAGTGGAGAATTTTATTTATGAAGAGTGTTATAATAGTGATATTGAAGATGAGGTAATGGTATTACAAGAAAGCGGTCCGGTGGAATTGGAAGGAAATCACTTGACTTTAGTAGGTATGGCTCGAGATGAGTTTTTCGACGGGGTTCCGGCTAACTTTGACCCCGTGAATGCCGCACTTACCTGGGGGGGTAAATGGTTACTCGGTAGTGATAATTATGTTTATGGAGCAACCATGTCTGTTGCTTCGGATTTACATTCCGGCCGTTATTTGAAAGAGCCGATATTCAACGGGAAAAAAATAAAGCAATTATTACCTTATTGGAAAGCTTCTTCTTACGGAAATATTGCTGTTATCGGAATCGATGAAAATAATACCTTTTTCGGAATTGTAGATCAATGTAATATTAAAGATGCTCATGGAAACGACTTTACAATCGTTGCCGGTGGAAATTATACGGGTAGTCTGATGGAATTGGGGAGTATTAAGGGTGCGGATGAATCTTTGTTTAAAAATATCGATGGAGAGTATATTTTTCATGCTTGGGTAGATCAACCTTATCAAAGTGGGAGTTATCTCTCCGTATTGAAAAGGGGAAATGCTTATTACTGGCATTATTATACGTTTAAATTTGATGGGTATCGCTATAAACCGGGGATGAAAATGATTGCATCGGAGAGCAAGAGTGGTCCTTTGGATGTTTCCGTTATGAATGGTCATCAAGCTTTAGGTGTGTTGCCATGGAAAAAAATATTGATGATTGCAAGTAATAATACATTATATGGATTCTCCTATGAAAAGGATGACCCGGTTTTTGTGCAGATGCTTGATGCCCCGAATTATAGATCTGAAATTGTGGATATTGCTGTAAAGGATTATGATCGGGATACGCATAATGCACATTTAGCGGTAGCTTTAAAGTCCGGAGAAATTTATGTGTATGAAGTGAAATATGATAAAAAAGAGGGGACGGTAGAATTATTGGAAATTTATCATAAGGACGGATTCGGAGAGATCGTGGATTTGGAATATAAATTCGGTTCGGGAACAAGACCAGGAGCAAGTTATTTATATTAATATGTTGTTTTAGTATTTCGATAAATAGTCGAGGGGAGTAAAAACTCCCTTCGGTCTATTCCTTTTTATTTGTTCGTGTGGGTAATCGTAAGTAAATCAGAAAAAACGTATGAAAAAATTATTGTTATTACTGTCCTTGGTGTTTGCTTTTATGGGAGGGGATGCCCAGCAGAAAGCAAATTATAAATTGGCAAAGAAGTTTAGGAACATTTCATTCGGAAGTGTGGTCGGGAAGAATAGTATGAGTATTTTTCCGAAGGCTATTAACGGTACGGATAAGTTTTGGTTCGAGTTTTACACGGAAGAGGGGAGGTTGTTTTATTTCGTCGATCCGGCGAAGGGAGAAAAGCGGTTGCTTTTCAATAATTCGGATATCGCGCAAGGGGTGAGCCGGATTACCCGGAAGGCTTATAACGAAAAAGATTTGAGGATTTCGAGTATCGAGTTTTCAAAAGACCTGACGAAAATGACCTTTTCGATGGACGGTAATTACGAATTTGATTTTAAGACTAAAAAAGTAAAAGCTTTGCCGGAGAAAGAGGTATCGGAAGAGGATAGGCAAACCCGCTACTCTTGGATGGTCTTTTCTCCGGATGAGAAATATATCCTGTATGCTAAGGATCATAATCTGTATGTACGGGGCAACAAATACAAGGGAATGGATACGACAGAGATCCGGTTGACCACCGACGGCGAAAAATATTATTCCTTTGCCCGGGATGCTGAACAAGACTCCAAGGGGGAAACGGAAACCAATGCCCGTTGGTTTAAGGATTCCCGGCATATTTTTATGGTCAGGGAGGATAGCCGGAAATTGCAGGATATGTTCGTGATCAATTCTTTGACGAAACGGCCTACCTTGGAAAGATACCGTTACGAGATGCCGGGAGAGAAGAATCTTTGTCAATACGAATTGTGGATCATGGACGCGGAAAAAAAGACAGCGAAACGGGTTCCGGCCGATAAATGGACGGATCAGTACATTCAGGTGATCGAGCCGGGTAAAAACGGGGATAAGATATTCTTTCAGCGTTTTAAACGTACTTGGGACGAGGTGGATATTTGCGTGGCCAACACGGAGACCATGGAGGTAAAAGAGCTGATTCACGAGGTGGATAAGCCTTACCGCGATTACCACATGCAGAATACGGTAATTCTGAATGACGGAAAAGACATCCTGTTCCGCTCGGAGCGTACGGGGTGGGCCCATTATTACCATTACGACGGAAACGGCCGGTTGTTGAACACCATCACATCCGGTTCTTGGGTGGCCGGACAAATGGCCACTATCGATACGGTCGGTCGCACGATTTATTTTTACGGGCACGGCCGGGAAAAGGGAACGGACCCTTATTACTACATGCTTTATAAAGCACATATCGATAAGGAGGGGGTAACCTTATTAAGCGGGGAGAATGCCCAGCATTCGGCAAAATTCACCCCTTCCCGGAAGTATTACGTGGATACCTACTCCCGGGTGGATATGGAACCTAAGATCGTGTTGAAAAACAATCAGGGGAAGGTAATTATGGAGTTGGCTAAGCCCGATACCCGGTTGTTGAAAGAGATCGGATGGATCGCCCCGGAGCGTTTTAAAGTAAAGGCGGCCGACGGGTTGACCGATATATACGGGATCATGTGGAAGCCGGCCGATTTCGACCCGAATAAAAAGTATCCCATTATCTCTTCGGTTTATCCCGGTCCTTTTTTTGAATACGTAAACACGAGCTTTACGATCAACGACAGCCATAATACGAAATTAGCGCAGCTCGGATTTATAGTCGTTGCCATGGGGCACCGGGGAGGCAGTCCCATGCGGGGAAAATTCTACCACCGGTACGGTTACGGGAGTTTACGGGATTATCCGCTGGCAGACGATAAGTATGCCATTGAACAGTTGGCAGCCCGTTACTCTTTTATCGATGGGACGAAGGTGGGGATATTCGGTCATTCCGGCGGCGGTTTTATGTCGACGGCTGCTATCTGCACCTATCCCGACTTTTACACGGCAGCAGTTTCTTCCGCCGGAAACCATGACAATAATATCTTTAACCGGGGTTGGTCCGAGATATATCATGGAGTAAAAGAGACGGTCAAAACGGTAAAAGGGGCTGACGGAAAGGATAGTACCGTTTACGAGTATACTTGTAAAGTGCCGACCAACATGGAGCTGGCTAAAAATTTGAAAGGACACCTGCTGTTGGTTACGGGAGATATGGATAAAACCGTACACCCTGCCAATACGCTTCGTATGGTCGATGCTTTGATAAAGGCGGGTAAGAATTTCGATATGGTCGTGCTTCCGGGAAACGGACACGGTTTCCGCGGAGCAGCCGAGGCCTTTTTCGAGTATAAACTCTGGGCTCATTTTGCCAAATACCTTTTGGGAGATGACTCTGCCGATTATTGGGAAAAACTAAATAATTAAGTGATTGAATGATTCAAAGATTAAGTGATTGGGAAAAATGTGTTAATCACTGAATCTCCCAATCACCGAATCATAAATAATTTTTAGATGATGCGTATTATTTTAATATATAGTTTACTGTTGGGGTTTGTCTTGGGTGCTACAGCCCAGCAGAAAGCCAATTATAAACTGGCCGAGAAATTTAATAAAAGAGCGATGACGGGAGTCTCAGAAATGAGTATGGCCATTCATCCGGAGTTTATTCATAAGTCGGATCGTTTTTGGTATAGTTTTACTACTGAAGAAGGGAAGAAGTATTACCTGGTAGATCCGGCGAAAAAAGACAAGAAACCGCTTTTCGATCATGAACGTTTGTTTGCGCAGCTCAGTAAAGAGACCCGGAAGGCCTATAATCCTAAAGATTTTTCCCTGCAGGATATAGAGTTTGCCCAAGACGAAAAGTCTTTCACGTTTGAGTTTGACGAGGCGAAATACCGTTATACCTTTAAGACCGCTTCGGTGGAGAAGATCGATACGATAAAACCCTGGTCGGGGTATGCTTCATGGATGAAGTATTCACCGGATAGCTGTTATATCCTGTATGCCCGGAATCACAATTTGTATGTGATGGGGAATAAGGCAAAGGGAAAAGATACCACGGCTATTCAGTTGACTTTCGATGCGGAGAAGGATTATACCTTTGCCAAAGAGTTTGCGGATTCGGACACGGAGGTGGAGACGATCGCTTCGTGGATGAAGGATTCGAAAAAAGTTTATGCCGTCCGGGAAGATGCCCGTAAGGTGGAGGAGCTGTTCCTGATCGATCATCTGGCTAAACCTCGTCCGAAGTTAAAGACCTATCGTTATGATATGCCGGGGGATAAGGAGATTTCCCAAAGTCAATTTCTGATAATCGATATTGAAACCCGGAAGATCACGGAAATAGACATCGATAGATGGCCCGATCAATACGTGGATGTTTTGTATACCGATAAGAAAGCGGAGAAAATTTATTTTGAGCGGGTCAACCGGGCTTTCAATGAAAAAGAGATCTGCGTCATCGATGCTAAGACGGGAAAAGTGAAAGTATTGATTCATGAAGTGGATAAACCGTTTTTGGATTTTAAGATGGCAAGCGTCTCTTTTTTGAATGACGGTCAGGATATATTATTTCGTTCCAACCGTACCGGGTGGGGACATTATTACCTGTATGACGGCGAGGGAAACCTGAAGAATACGGTTACGGCCGGGGGGTGGACTGCCGGGCCTATCGCGGAGATCGATACCGTGGGACGTACGATTTATTTTTACGCCTTAGGCAAGGATAAGCATATCGATCCTTACTATTATACGTTGTGTAAAGCGGACTTGGATAAACCTGGTCGGGTGGTACAGTTGACTTTTGACAATGCCACGCACATGGTGGATTGGTCTAAAACCTTTAACTATTTTGTGGATACTTATCAACGGGTGGATATGGAACCTCACTTCGTCGTGAGGAATAAAAAAGGGAAAAAAATAATAGACTTGGGTAAAGCCGATATTTCCCGGGTGAAAGAGATGGGCTGGAAGGCTCCTGAACGTTTTAAAGTAAAAGCGGCCGACGGGATAACCGATTTGTACGGGGTGATGTGGAAACCTTTTGATTTTGATTCTACCAAACACTATCCGATTATCTCTTCGGTTTATCCCGGGCCCTTTTATGAATACGTGCCTACTCAATTTGCTGTTATTCATGACCGGAATACCCAATTGGCTCAGCTGGGTTTTATCGTAATTGCCGTGGGACACCGGGGAGGAACGCCTATGAGAGGAAAGTATTACAACACGTATGGCGCCGGAAATTTGCGGGATTACCCCTTGGCCGACGATAAATACGCCATCGAGCAACTGGCCGATCGTTACCCTTTTATCGATGCGACAAAAGTCGGTATATACGGTCATTCCGGGGGAGGATTTATGTCGACGGCAGCCATTTGTACCTATCCCGATTTTTACAAGGCCGCCGTGGCGGCAGCCGGTAATCACGATAATCGGATTTATAATAAATGGTTTACCGAAACCCATAACGGGGTAACGGAAGAGAAAAAGGCGATTAAGGATAGCGTGAACGGCGACCGGGAAGAGCATATTTTTAAATTCCAGGTACGTACCAATCAGGAGTTGGCTAAAAACTACAAAGGCGGACTGCTTTTGGTGACGGGCGATATGGATGATAATGTCCATCCGGCTCATACGTTACGGATGGCAGATGCTTTGATTAAGGCCGGAAAGAATTTCGATATGATCGTCTTGCCGGGACAGGATCACGGTTTCAGTGGCGATGCCGAACTGTTTTACGAGCGGAAATTATGGTTCCATTTTGCAAAATACCTGTTGAAGGATACCTCCGGAGATTACTTTTCCGGGATTGAAGAATATAAAAATTGACAATTGTAGATTGACGATTTTAGATTAGAAGATTCTGTATTTCGAAATTCTTAATTTACAATTAAATGATTCGAGGATTTGTAATTTACAATTTAAAATCTACAATTTAAAATTATAAATATGCGTATTATTTTAATTTCTGTTTTGCTGTTGGGGACGGTTTTGACGGCTACGGCTCAGCAAAAGGCCAATTACGAATTGGCAGAGAAGTTTCGGAATCTTTCTTTCGGACATTTGTCCAAGTTTAGTTTAGACATGTACCCGAGGTATATCAATAATTCGGATCGTTTCTGGTTTGATTTTACCACGGAGGAAGGGAAAAGCTTTTATTACGTGGATCCGGTAAAAGGGGTAAAACGACTCCTGTTTGAAAATGAAGATGTGGCACGACAGGCGAGTGAGATTACCCGAGCGGCTTACCATGCGCGGGAACTGGAAATTTCCGGTTTGAAATTCTCTCCGGACGGAAAAACGATCACGTTCAGGCTGGACACGCTTCATTGCGAGTATCATTTGGAGACAAAGAGGCTAAAACGGATAGCCAGGCCTGAACAGGCCGATGGAGAGCGTTATTCCTGGATGGTTATCGCTCCGGATAGCAGTTATATTTTATATGCGAAAGAGCATAACCTGTACATGAAAGGGATACCGGAAAAGGGGAAAGATACGACGGAAATACAGTTGACCGTGGACGGGGAGCTTTATTTTTCTTATGCCAGGGACGGTTCGCAAACAGGAGACGGGGAGCAGGAGAGTAAAGTCCGTTGGTTTAAAAATTCTAAAAAGGCTTATATCGTGCGTTACGACAGCCGACGGGTGGAAGAGCTGTTTTTAGTTGATGTCCTTTCGAAGTCTCGTCCGGTATTAAAACGCTACAAATACGATATGGCCGGGGCAAAAGAAATTTCTCAGCCGGAACTGGTTATCGTCGACGTGGAAAAACGTCAGGCGGTGAAGGTAAAAGCCGATAAATGGCAGGATCAGGAGATACAGGTGGTGTATGCGGCGGAGAAAGGCGATAGAATTTATTTCGAACGGTATAAACGGACGATGGACCAGGTGGAGCTGTGTGTGGCCGATACGGAGACAGGAGAGGTGAAAGTGCTGATCCACGAGGAGGATCGGCCGTTCGTGGATTATCAGATGAAAAACATCACCTTTCTTCATGATGGGGACGATATCCTTTATCGTTCGGAACGTACCGGATGGGGCCATTATTATCATTACGACGGGAATGGGGTGTTGAAGAATGTAATCACGGCCGGCGATTGGGTTGCCGGGACGATAATTTCCGTCGATACGTTGAGAAGAGAGGTATATTTTTACGGCTACGGCCGCGAAAAAGGGGTAGATCCCTATTACAGTCTGATCTACCGGGCGCACATCGACAAGGGAAATGTTAAATTGTTAGGAGGAGAGAACGCCCGGCATCGGGCCTTTTTCTCTCCCACGCATCGCTATTTTGTAGATATTTATGCGACGGTAAGCGATGAACCTGAAATCCTTTTGCGGGATAGGAAAGGCAAAGTCATGATGGAGTTGGCCAAACCCGATCTACGGCGTCTGTACGAGATGGGATGGCGGGCCCCGGAACGTTTTACGGTGAAAGCTGCCGATGGCATGACCGACCTTTACGGTATCATGTGGAAACCGGCGGACTTCAATCCCGACAAGAAATACCCGATTATCTCTTCTGTCTATCCGGGCCCTTTTTTCGAGTATGTAAATACGACATTCTCGTTGGATGACGGGTATAATACCGAGCTGGCACAACTGGGATTTATCGTGGTGGCTATGGGACATCGGGGAGGAAGTCCTTTGAGGGGGAAATTCTACCACCGCTACGGATACGGGAATTTGCGCGATTACCCTTTGGCGGATGATAAATATGCTATCGAGCAACTGGCCGATCGTTATTCTTTTATCGATGCTTCGAGGGTGGGAATTTACGGCCATTCGGGAGGAGGATTTATGTCGGTAGCTGCCATCTGTACCTATCCGGATTTTTACACTGCAGCCGTCTCTTCTGCCGGTAATCACGACAACCGGATTTATAATTCGGGATGGGTGGAAACACATCACGGGGTGAAAGAGACTCGTCGGGGGATGGAACCGGAGAAAAAGCAAAAAAGAAAGTCCGGGGGATGGGAACGCTTGCGTCCTGCCCACGAGATGATCGACGTACAAATGATGCGGGAGAAAGAATTTGAATACACGGTGAGTGTACCTATCAATCAGGCATTAGCCGAAAATCTGAAAGGCCATCTTTTGCTTGTGACAGGCGATATGGACGATAATGTTCATCCGGCTCATACTTTACGGATGGCTGATGCCTTGATCAAAGCCCGGAAAAATTTCGATATGTATGTTCTTCCCGGCTGTAATCACGGGTTTGGTAATGCCGGTCGTTTTTTCGAATACCAGTTGTGGCATCACTTTGCCAAATACCTTATGGGTGACGATTCGGCCGGTTATCAGACCGATCTGGATTATTTCATGAAGCGATAAAGTTTGTATTGTAATTTATATAAAATCATTAAATGTAGTTATTATGAGACTAAAAACGGTCATTTTTTTAGCGAGCCTTTTGCTTATCCAAAGTGCTGTGGTGCCGGTTTACGGGGCGTCCAGAAAAAAGAAAAAGGATAACAAGGAGGAAAAAGTAGAGAAGAAGAAAGAGACTTCTTACGACAAATTGTTCAAGGGAAAAAAGTGTGAGACCGAGAGAGGGGTGATAACCCTTCACAAGATGGATAATAAGATCTATTTCGAATTGCCCTTGAATATATTGGGAAAGGATATGTTGATCGGTTCTACCGTGACGGAAATCACCAATAACGGTTTTGCGAACGTGGGAGAAAAGCCGCATGACCCGATGCACGTCCGGTTTACTAAGATGGACTCTACGATTAACCTGCGCCAGGTAGTTTGCGCGTATACCTCGGAAGATAAAAACCTGATGGAGCGGATAGCGACCAGTACGGTTCCGGCCATTATCGAAAATTTTGAGATTAAGGCTTACAATACCGACAGTACGGCCGTGGTGATCGATATGACCGATTTCCTGTTGAGCGATAACGGTCAGCTGAATCCCTTCTCTCCTTATGCACCTATCACGTGGGGCGGTGCCTGGGTTGAAAAGGAGTTTAAAAAGGGAGATTCTCAAATTGCTAAAATAAAGGCTTTTGATGATAATATCAGTGTACAGTCCTCCTTGACTTATTTAGTTAGCTTGCGGGATAGAAAATTTTATTACTGGTACAAGGAGCCGTTCACGGCTGTGATGACCCGTACTTTTATGCTTTTGCCGGAAGAGCCGATGCGTCCGAGGATTGCCGATCCCCGCATCAATATTTTCTGGCAGGGGAGATCGGAATTCAGTAACGAGGGAAACGGCATGAAACCTCTTTATTATGCCAATCGCTGGAGATTGGAACCGAAAGATGAGGCTGCCTATCGTCGGGGTGAATTGGTGGAACCTAAAAAACAGATTGTTTTTTATATCGACAGTGCCTTTCCTGAAATGTG
This sequence comes from Gabonibacter massiliensis, assembly GCA_001487125.1. Taxonomy (GTDB): domain Bacteria; phylum Bacteroidota; class Bacteroidia; order Bacteroidales; family Marinifilaceae; genus Gabonibacter; species Gabonibacter massiliensis. The sequence goes on along the minus strand of LN913013.1, from coordinate 1,561,682 downwards.
GAAGCCTTACATGAAACAGGCTGTGGAGGTTTGGCAAAAGACGTTCGAGAAGATCGGTTTTAAGAATGCCATCGTTGCCAAAGATTTTCCGACGGATGATCCGGATTTCGATCCGGATAATTTGAAATATTCCTGTATTCGCTATTCGCCTTCTCCGGTTGCCAATGCTATGGGCCCTTCCTGGACGGACCCGAGGACGGGAGAGATCATCAATGCTTCGGTTTATGTATACCACAACGTGATAAAGTTGGTGCAGGATTGGCGTTTCTTGCACACGGCCGCTGTTGATCCGGACGTGAGAAAGGTGATTTTGGATGACGATGTGATCGGCGATTGTATTCGTTATGTCGTTTCTCACGAGGTGGGACATTGTCTTTCCTTGATGCACGATATGTCTGCTTCTGCCGCGGTTCCGGTAGATTCGTTGCGTTCTCCCTCGTTCACTCGGAAATACGGTACGACTTACTCCATCATGGATTATGCCCGGAATAATTACGTGGCACAGCCGGGAGATAAGGAGAGAGGAGTGAAACTGACACCGCCTGAATTGGGCGTATACGATTATTTTTCTATCGCCTGGCTGTATACTCCTCTTTTAGACGCCGCGACTCCGAAAGACGAGGTTCCGACTTTGGCTAAATGGATTTCTGAAAAATCGGGAGATCCTATCTATCGTTACGGCAAACAACAATTCCGCACGCGCATCGATCCGAGCTCTTTGGAAGAGGATTTGGGAGACGACGCGATGAAGGCTGGTGCTTACGGTATTAAAAACCTGAAGGTCATTTTGGCTCATTTGAATGAGTGGGTAGGAAAAGACGATCCGGAGTATAAATACCGTTTGAATATGTACAACGAGGTCTTGTATCAATACTTCCGTTACCTGAATAACGTGTTGATGAATATCGGGGGAATCTATATCAACGAGCGGTATGACGGTGACGCTCTGCCGAGTTATGCTCCGGTGGCTAAGGAGAAACAGAAACGCGCCGTTCAATTTCTGTTGTCCCAATTGAAGGATATGGATTGGTTGGACGCCAAGGAGATGCAGGAGGGTTATCCTTTACGGGGGAACATCGCTTCCTATATACAGGATGAGATGTTTTTTGCCCTGATCCAACAGACGGCTAACGTGATGGTTTGTGCCAGCAAGACGTTCGATAAACCTTACACGGCGGAGGAGTACATGAAGGATATTTATGATTTCGTGTGGGCGCCGACCCGGCAGGGTAAAACATTGAGCCAATTGGAAAAAAATCTTCAGGTCGGCTTGTTGAGTACGATTATGGGTAAGGCAGGTATCGCTACGGTTCAGAAAGCGACTCCTTTCGCCTTGACAACGAATATGATTCGCATTCCGGAGTTCGTGAAAGAACAAAGCCGGGCGACTTACGGAATTTTGTCCGAAGAGTTTGTGGGAATGTATACCAACCGGAAAACAGAGGCTCCGGAAATTTCCGAACGGTTGATAGAGAAAGCCGAACAAATGGGCTTCGGTTCTTTCCTGGGAATTACGGCTCCCTATGTCGCAACGGATCATATCTATTTCGATACGTTGAAAAAAACATTGGCTTTGTTGAAAAGTAAAGCCGGCACGGGATCGACAGATACGAAACAACATTATAAATTGTTGATTTATAAGATTGAAAAGGCGTTGGAGAAATAGTCCGATACTTTTAGAATCTAAATATTTGAAACGGGTTATTTGTCAATCATAAATCAAAAACGAGAATTAGATGAAAAAATTGATGTATATAGGCTTTATTTCTCTTTTATTGATAGGTGTAAGCCATGATGCTTGGGCCAGAAAGAAAAAAGGAGAAAAGAAGGCGGAAAAAAAGGAGACCCTGACGGTTTACGACAAGCTGTTTAAGGGGAAAAAGGCGGTTACGGCAGACGGGTTCATGAAGATGCACCTGATGAATGGAAAGGTGTACGTGGAGTTCCCTTTGAATTTGTTGAATAAGGATATGATGTTGACCTCCTCTATTGAAGATATCAGCGATAACGGGGAGGGGGTTGTCGGTCAATTTGCCGGCCGGGGCAACCATTTCCGTTTTACGAAATTGGATTCGCTGCTGCAAGCCCGGTTGGTCTTGCGCCGTAAGGTGAAGAACCTGGGAATGGGAGAGAATGCCGACGATATGATCGAACGTTCCAATACTCCCGGTATTTTCCAGAGCTACAGGATCGAGGCTTATACACCCGATAGTACTGCTGTCGTGGTGGATATGACCAAATTCTTTATGGAGAGCTCCCGCTTTACCAATCCTTTTTCCAGTTATGCCGGCAATTCGTTGTTCGGTTTTATACAGCGGGTACATAAATTTCAAGAACACCGTTCCGGATTACTGGGAATAAAAGCGAATGAAGACAATATCGTGGTAACCTGTAACTTGGGATTTAACGTGGATCGCTTGGTTTTTGGTGCTTTTCTGCAAGCGAAGGACGTTCCCGTTTCCGTTACGGTAAACAAAATTCTGTTGATACTGCCGGAGGAGCCCATGCGCCCTCGGTTAGCCGATTCCCGTATCGGGGTGAGTCCTGTCGTACAATCGGAGTTGCGCGGAGTATGCGAGGGAATTAAACAGGATTACCTCACGAAACGGTGGAGACTGGAGCCGGTTGACGAGGAGAGGTATAGCCGGGGAGAGTTGGTGGACGTGAAGAAACCGATCGTTTTTTATATCGACACGCTTATGCCTGAAGCCTGGAAAAAATACGTGAAAGAGGGAGCCGAAGCCTGGAATGACGCTTTTGAAAAGATAGGTTTAAAAAATGTGATACAAGCCGTGGAATTTCCGAAAGATCCCTCTTTCGATGCCAATAACATCAGGAATTCGACCATCCGGTACTCTCCTTTGTGGATGTATTTCCCGCAAACTTCCATGCATACGGATCCCCGGACGGGAGAGATTCTGAATGCCTCCGTGTATATGCATGCCAATATGGCTTCCGTTTTTTATACATCGCGCACGGAAGAGACCATGGTGGCAGACCCGAGCGTGCGGAAAGCACGGTTGTCCGACGAACAGACCGGGGAGATGATTAAAGCGAAAATGATGCAGGTCATCGGGCGTTGCCTGGGGTTGACCGATAATTATGCCGCCTCTTCCGCCTACCCCGTGGATTCGTTACGTTCGGTCTCTTTCACGAGAAAATACGGAATCGTTCCTTCCGTCATGGATGATTTTCCCTGTAACCGTATTGCTCAGCCGGAAGACGTGAAGAACGGGGTTTTATTGGTACAGGATCGTTTGGGCGAGTACGATTACGAGGTGATTAAGTATTTGTATAAGCCGATACCGGGAGTAAAAGAGGTAAAGGCCGAAAAGCCCGTGTTGGAGAAATGGATCAAAGAGATGCAGGCAAAACCCTATTGTGTTTATAGACGGAATCCGGATTCCTGGGCCAAGTTCGATCCGAAGGTAGTCCGGGGAGATTTGGGCGACGACCCGATTAAGGCAATGAATTATATGTTGCCCAATATGAAAGGGGCTATCAAAAACTTTTTTGAATGGTATAAAGAGGGGGATTTGGATATGGAGGCCCGTCGTCTGTTCAACATGGAGTTGACGGGTTTGTTTACAACGACCATCCGCCCTTTGATGATCTATATCGGAGGTATCGAGATCTTCGACGTGGAAGAGGGGGATCAGGCGCCAAGCTATAAGGTTATCCCGAAAGCGACACAAAGAAAGGTGTTGAAGTACCTGTTCGATTTGTCGAAAGATCTCTCCTGGATCGACAACAAAGAGGTGTTGACCCAAATGCAGATCAGCGATCTCCCCTCCTTGAAGATGAGAAATGAAATCTTCAATGGCATCATGTCCCGTTTCCGTTACGTGGGAATTGCAGCCCAGAAATCGGGAGGAGATTATACTCAGGAGGAGTTTATTCAGGATATTTATGACGAGGTGTGGAAAAATACCATCCGGAACCGTCCGTTGACGAAACACGATATGGATATGGAACAATTGTTTTTAGCCAGTATTATCGCCACCTCCTGCGTGGATGCTCCGGCAACTGTTTTTGCCCCGCAATTCTCCGACGGACTTCGTTCGCTGAACCCGTTAGAGATAGAATTAGTCAACCAAATGCAGGTACAGGAGCAGAACCGTTTTACCCTTGATCGGCCCGCCGGAGACGAGTTCGAGGAGGTTGCCGGATATTCGTCTATTCCCTATTTTGAAGCGTTTGACGGTTCAACGGCCCATATCTATCTGGAAATGTTGTTTAAAACGAGGGATTTGATAAACCGGGCTCTCGTAAACAGCTCCGGCGAAACCAAATTGCATTATGAATTGATGCTTTACAGAATAAAGAAAGCATTGAAAAAGAATTAGTTAATCCATTTTTCATAATAGTCCGATTCGTACCACGGGTTTTATTCCCGTGGTACGATCTTAAATCGGGCACAATAATTCACGTTGATGAAGACAAAAAATATCTTTTTATTTCTTTTGATGACGGCTTGTTGCTTTCAGGGGTATGCCCAGAAAAAGAGGTTGACGATGGAGGATTATAAGCTGTGGAAACGGGTGGATGCCCAGAACATGTCCGAAGACGGGAAATGGGTCACCTATCAGTTTACTTTTATCGATAGCGATTGCAATCCGAAAGATCCGACGACTTTTTTGTATAATACGGTTACCCGCGAGACCCGGGAACTTCCTCGCGTGACCCGTCCGAATTTTTTTGCCGGGGGAAAATGGTTAAAGTACACGGTGATGAAGCCGGAAGCCGATACCACGGGAATGCAGGATTCGACCTTTTTACTGCGTTTGAGGGATATGAAAAAAATATACTGGAACCGGAAGTATGATTTTTCGGAATCTTCCGGTTGCCATTTAGTTACCTATACTTATAAACTGTCGGAGGAAAAGGATGCTCCCAAACGATTGGTATGTTGGAATATAGAAACCGGAGATACGGTAGCGATAGATAGTATCGGTGATTATAAGCTGTTGGACAAGGGAAAAAATGTCCTTTATGTAAAAGAGGGGATTCTGTATTACGGTCCTTTAAAAGGTCGTCATGCGGTGCTTTTTAATGATGCGAAAGCCTTCGTTACGGATTTTACTTTACAACCCCAAAATGCGGAAGGCTCTTTTGTGGCAGCCTCGGATACCTCGAGGATCAAAAATCCGGATCTATTGTATGTTTTTTCGTTACGGGACGGGACCGTGCGTTTTTTGTTGGATTACACGAAAATAGGAATACCCAAACAATATATTGCCCGGAACCGTCCCTACCGTTTGTCGAACGGAGGGAACCGGGTAATTATCGATGTGGATACGATCTCTTCAAGAAGAAGGAAAAGGGAGGAGAGACCGGATACGAGTTTTGAGTTGGAATTATGGACGTGGAACGATGAGGTTTCTTCCTTGCAGCAAAGTAAAAGCAGCTATAATCCGAGTAACGTCAAGTTCGCCTATGATGTGGAACGTCGAAAATGTTACCGGATCACGACACAGAACATGGAGAAACTGATCCTTCCCGCGAGTACTTATTACGATTACGCTTTTGCCGTGGACAGGGGACCTTACAAACGTTTTGCAGATTGGAAGAGCGATGTCAATGCCGATATCTACCTGATAGATCTGAATTCCGGTGAAGCAATAGTATTGGAGAAAGATTTTGAGACGGAACCTCAGTGGAGTCCGAACGGGAAATATGCCGTGCTTTATCACGCGAAAGAGAAGGCGTGGTATAAGGTGGACCCGAAAACCGGGAAACAGGAGAATATTTCCAAGGCTATCGGTCATCCGGTACATAACGAATTGCATGACCTGCCCAAACCTGCCGATCCTTACGGTATCGCGGGATGGACGGCCGACGGAGACCGGGTGATCCTTTACGATCGTTACGATTTGTGGGTGGTGGATCTGACGGGAAAAACAAAGACTTATTGTTTGACAAAGGGGTACGGCCGGGAGACCCAAAGAACATTCCGTTGGTTGAAACGGGATTACGATGAAAAAATCATCGATTTGAAAAAAGATCTTTTACTGGAGTTCACCAAGGTGGATAACGGTGATCAGGGAATCTATCGTTTTACGCCTGAAAGTAAGTTTGTCCGTTTGATCGAGGGACCTTTTGCCGTCAATGTCTACCAACTTTCGAAAGATGGAAAAAATTGTATCTGGACGAAACAGAGTTACACGGAATTCCGTGATTTGTGGTGGAGCAGGAGCGACTTCAAACATCCCCGACGGATCACGGACGCTAATCCGCAGCAGAAAAACTATAAATGGGGAAACGTAAGGTTAGTGAAGTGGAACAATTTCGAGGGGAAGGAGAATGCCGGATTACTTTACCTGCCTGAAAATTACGACTCTACGAAAACTTATCCCACGATCGTGAATTTTTATGAAACTCACTCGGGAGAGTTACACAATTATATCGTACCTGTTTTAAGTAGCGGCATGATCAACACGGTGACCTACGTGAGTAACGGGTATGTCGTGTTTATGCCGGACGTGCATTTCACCGTCGGAAATCCCGGGGAGAGCAGTTACAATGCCGTGGTAAGCGGGACGCAGATGTTGATCGACAGGGGAATAGCAGATAAGGATCGTATCGGGATACAGGGACATAGCTGGTCCGGCTATCAGGTGGCCTATTTGGTAACCCGTACGAATATGTTCAAGTGTGCCAGCCCCGGGGCAGCGGTTTCCAGTATGATATCGGCCTACACGGGAATCCGTACGGGTAGCGGTATGCCCCGTATGTTTATGTACGAGGAGACACAAAGTCGTATCGGAAAATCGTTGTGGGAGGACCCGGAAATATATATCAAACACTCTCCGATCCTTTACGCGGATAAAATTCAGACTCCGCTGTTGATTTTCCATTGCGATGCGGACGAGGCCGTGCCCTATGCGGAAGGACTCAACCTGTTCTTAGCCATGCGGAGGCTGCAAAAACCGGCCTGGCTGTTGAACTATAAGGGTGAACGCCATTTCCTCTACAATAAAGCGGCAGAGCGGGACTGGACCTTCCGCATGCAACAGTTCTTCGATCACTATTTGAAAGGACTTCCTATGCCCCGCTGGATGAAAGAGGGGATTCATGTGAACGAAAGGGGAATCGACCAGAAATATAACTACGGTAGCTTTTATTAAAAAGCTACTGTATGTATGCTTTTAGTTGTTGTAATATACTGTGTACTAATTTTTTTGTGTTTGTTATTTGGAAAAAGGCAAACGAGTAATAATGATGAATGTATGAAGTTCGAATTATTATAAAAATTTAGTATGAAAAAATTAATTTATTTGTGCTGCATTGTACTGATAGAAGTGTTTTTATATGGATGTAACGATGACATAGAGATTATAGATACGGATGTAGGATTGAATTATAAAGGCGAGAACCGGGTGGGTCTTTCTTTCATAGAGAAGGTGAACGAACAGAATAAGGAAGAAGAGATAAAACAGTTACTCGATTCGTGCGGGGGAAAGTTGGTAATGGACTATGTCCAATACGGTGTCGGTTTTGGAGAGGGATTTCATTACCTTATTCCGGTTCAAAGTGAAAAATCCGGAGTAATCGACGCTTGTGTAATCTTTCCCGTGATTACGGATATAGCGGGGAATCCGCAACCGGAGATTCTGCTCGGTATTCCCCGCTTGGTGGATAGGGGGATGTTTGTAAAATTGCCTTCCGTCCAAAAAGAGATGCGTTCTGTATTTTTCAGAAAATGGAAACAATGCGGGTTAAAGGTTGATTCTTTGTTATGTGTTTCTCAGGATTTGAGTATGGAAAATACGGGTACAGGTGCAAAAACCCAAACAGCCGAAAATGAGAATGTTGTGCAGGCTTCAACGGAGCCTTTGGAATACAGGGGGCATATCGACTATTATATAGAGATGTATAACGGAATGGAGAGTGGAGAGGATGAACCTTGTGCCAACGGCATTTCATTGAAGGGTAGACATGAAATTTTTATGCGTCACGGTGTATTTCTTTTTGAATATCCCGGAAGGGTAAAATGTCCGGAAATTTATGTTGAAATGGAATTTTTAGATGTGAATTTTTTTTCATTTCATTATATTGAAAGGAAGAAGGTCATTCAGACCTTTCAAAATTATATGGGAAGATGTAGGTACGATTTTAAATCTGTCTATGGGGTTTCGGATGTTTTATATGTTATAGATGTGTATGGCGGTGGCGGAGGAGGTTCGACAACAAATCCCGGTGTGGGTGGCGGCGATCCTGTCGATCCGGGAGATGAAGGCGGTGGGTCTTCTGGCGGTTCCGGGGGAAGCGGTAGCGGTACAACTACGGACCCGGGGACCGGCGGCGGGGGAGAGGAAAATCTTCAAGTGGTGCTGAATGTTAATATAACCTCTGTTGAATTAATGGAAAGATATAACATAAAAGTTGAAGTAATGACTCGTACGTCTTCCGGAAATGTTTATCCGTCCGTGGCTCATGTCGAGGTGATGATGCGGCGGGAGGGCATGCCGCGATGGCAGGTCGTTGCAGAGGAATCTGACTGTAATCCGTTTCGTTATATAAGGACGGCTATATCTCCCGGTTTTTTTGAAGTGCGGGCTGAAGTTCGTCTTCCGAGCGGTAGTGTTCTATTTTCCAATGTGGTAAGGGTGGAGGAAAAATACCCTCGAATCGCTAAATTTAAAGATCATGCCGCGGTGAAATCCCGGGCCGTCGATCTTTGGAATAAAACGGTGGCGTTTGCTACTGCGAATAAAGAGATGCGACAAGTTCGGGAATACGGAAGCCTGATCTACCTGAACACGGCAACCGGCGGATATTCCACGGGAGAGGACGTGTTGGGAGAAGAGGTAACGCTGGATCGTGATGTGACAGCTACTGTTAATTTTGTGTATCCCGAACATACCCCGGACCCCACGGAAGCCAATTTATTGGTCGTGGGATGTATCCATTCGCATTATCCGTTGACTTGGGCGGTAAGAGGAACTTCAAGAGAGGTCGGGCCGTCTCCAGAAGATTTTGATTGTGAATTACCGGGAATTGTATATGATTATGAAAGGAAAATATCGGCAAGTGATCCTGTAGATATGGAAAATAATCCTAAAAAATATTATACTTATGGCAGGGAACGACGAGCAACTCCTTAAATTGTAAATAGATAGGTTATGAGACGATTATTGCTATTATTTTGTATGACGGTAGGCTTGTTAAGCTTATCGGGGCAAGTCACGGCAGAGAATTTGGATTCTTTGTCCACGGAAAAACGTAATAAAAAACTGATAAAGTTGGCAAAAGAGGTGGTGTTACGCCATGGTCCTGATTTTTATAGAGAATATAAACCTCCGGTAATTAAAAGTCAACGTGTATCGGATAAAACGGTAGATATGACGGTAGAAATGATCGAAAGGTATAAAGGTCGTTCTTATTATACGATTGAATATCCGTACAATATAAAAGAAGAAGTATTTCATAATTATTATTCCGTAAAAGTTTACGTGTGGGGTGCTACTGGTAAAGTTTTTTCAATTCTTTTTGGAAATGGACGTGAGATTACAGATTATGATACTCTTACCGAGAAGGAGAAACGGCAGATAAAAACCGTTCAGTTCCATAAAAAACGGCCTCGAAAACGAGTGACGGACACGATCCGGGATCCTAACGGGGAGATCATTCGAATCGAGCACCGGTATGAATAGACGAGTGGTATTATTTTGTATGACGATAGGTTTGTTAAGCTTATCGGGGCAAGTCACGGCAGAGAATTTGGATTCTTTGTCCACGGAAAAACGTAATAAAAAGCTAATAAAGCTGGCAAAAGAGGTGGTGCTGCGCCACGGCCCGGGTTTTTATAGAGAGTATAAACCTCCGGTAATTAAAAGTCAACGAGTATCGGATAAAACGGTAGATATGACGGTTGAAATGATCGAAAAGTATAAAAATCGTTTCTATTACACGATAGAGTATCCATATAATAAAAAAGAAGAATTGTTTTGGGGAGTTTATTCTGCTAAAGTATTTATTTGGAAGGATACTGGTAAAGTTTTTTATATAGAATTTGGAGGTACGATAGGTATAGAAAATTATGATATGCTTACTGAGAAGGAGAAACGGCAGATAAAAACCGTTCAATATCATAAAACACGCCCTTTGAAACATGTAAGGGACACATTTCGGGATCCAAATGGGGAGATCATTCGAATTGAAAACAGGTATGAATAGACCATATTGTTATGAGACGATTATTGCTATTATTTTGTATGACGATAGGTTTGTTAAGCTTATCGGGGCAAGTCACGGCAGAGAATTTGGATTCTTTGTCCACGGAAAGACGTAATAAAAAGCTGATAAAGCTGGCAAAAGAGGTGGTGTTACGCCACGGGCCAGACTATTATCGGGATTATAAACCTCCAGTAATTAAAAGTCAACGTGTATCGGATAAAACGGTAGATATGACGGTAAACATGATAAAAAAATATAAAGGTCGTTCCTATTACACGGTAGAATATCCGTATAATCTTAAAGAAGAGGTGTTTAGGAGTTTTTATTCTGCTAAGGTTTATGTCTGGGGAGATACCGGCAAAGTATTTTTTATGATGTTTGGAGGAGGATTTTGTATTGAAAATTACGATACGCTTACCGAGAAGGAGAAACGGCAGATAAAAACCGTTCAGTACCATAAAAAACGGCCTCGAAAGCGAGTGACGGACACGATCCGGGATCCTAACGGGGAGATCATTCGAATCGAGCACCGGTATGAATAGACGAGTGGTATTATTTTGTATGACGATAGGTTTGTTAAGCTTATCGGGGCAAGTCACGGCAGAGAATTTGGATTCTTTGTCCACGGAAAGACGTAATAAAAAGCTGATAAAACTGGCAAAAGAGGTGGTGCTGCGCCACGGCCCGGGTTTTTATAGAGAGTATAAACCTCCGGTAATTAAAAGTCAACGTGTATCGGATAAAAATGGAGATTTGCGGATTAACCTAAGAAAAAAGTATAAAGGTCGTTCCTATTACACGGTAGAGTATCCTTATAATAGAAAAGAGGAAATATTTTGGGGCTTATATTCAGCAAAAGTTTATGTATGGGGTGATACGGGGAAAGTTTTTTATATAGAATTTGGAGGTACTGTCTGTATTGAAAATTATGATTCTCTTACTGAGAAGGAGAAACGGCAGATAGAAACCGTTCAATATCATAAAACACGCCCTTTAAAACACGTGAGGGACACGTTCCGTGATCCGAACGGGGAGATCATTCGAATTGAAAACAGGTATGAATAGACCATATTGTTATGAGACGATTATTGCTATTATTTTGTATGACGATAGGTTTATTAAGCTTATCGGAGGTGGTCATGGCAGAGAATTTGGATTCTTTGTCCACGGAAAGACGTAATAAAAAGCTGATAAAGCTGGCGAAAGAGGTGGTGTTACGGCATGGCCCGGGTTTTTATAGAGAGTATAAACCTCCGGTAATTAAAAGTCAACGTGTATCGGATAAAACGGTAGATATGTCGGTAGGCATGATCGAAAAGTATAGAGGTCGTTTTTATTACACGATAGAGTATCCTTATGATTTAAAGGAGGAAATATTTAGTAGTTTTTACTCTGCTAAAGTTTATGTGTGGAGAGATACCGGTAAAGTTTTTTATATTGTGTTTGGGGGAGGATTTGGTATTCAAAATTACGATACGCTTACCGAAAAGGAGAAACGGCAAATAAAAACCGTTCAATATCATAAAACACGCCCTTTAAAACACGTAAGAGACACGTTCCGGGATCCGAACGGGGAGATTATTCGAATAGAAAACAGGTATGAATAGACGAGTGGTATTATTTTGTATGACGATAGGCTTATTAAGTTTATCGGAGGTAGTTACTGCAGAGAATTTGGATTCTTTGTCCACGGAAAAGCGTAATAAAAAACTGATAAAAATGGCGAAAGAGGTGGTGTTACGCCACGGGCCAGACTATTATCGGGATTATAAACCTCCAGTAATTAAAAGCTTGATAGTTTCAGATAAGAGTGGAGATTTACGGATTAATCTAAGGAAAAAGTATAAAGGTCGTTCCTATTACACGGTAGAATATCCTTATGATTTAAAAGAAGAAGTATTTGGAAGCTTTTATTCTGCTAAGGTTTATGTCTGGGGAGATACTGGTAAAGTTTTTTATATTGTGTTTGGGGGAGGATTTGGTATTCAAAATTATGATATGCTTTCCGAGAAAGAAATAAGGAAAATAAAAACCGTTCAACATCGTAAGAGAAGACCTTTAAAACACGTAAGAGACACGTTTCGGGATCCAAACGGGGAGATCATTCGAATAGAAAACAGGTATGAATAGACCATATTGTTATGAGACGATTATTGCTATTATTTTGTATGACGATAGGCTTATTAAGTTTATCGGAGGTAGTTACTGCAGAGAATTTGGATTCTTTGTCCACGGAAAGACGTAATAAAAAGCTGATAAAGATGGCAAAAGAGGTGGTGCTGCGCCATGGTCCTGATTTTTATAGAGAATATAAACCTCCGGTAATAAAAAGCCTGAGAATTTCGGATAAAATTAAGGATTTAAGAATAAGCTTTATAGAAAAAAATAGAGGTCGTTCCTATTACACGGTAGAATATCCTTATAATAGAAAAGAGGAAATATTTTGGGGCTTATATTCAGCAAAAGTTTACGTGTGGGGAGATACCGGTAAAGTTTTTAATATTAGATTTGGGGGATTTTGTATTGAAAATTATGATTCTCTTACCGAGAAGGAGAAACGGCAGATAGAAACCGTTCAATATCATAAAACACGCCCTTTAAAACACGTGAGGGACACGTTCCGTGATCCGAACGGGGAGATTATTCGAATCGAGCACCGGTATGAATAGATAGATTATGCTGAAACGATTATTGGCATAATTCAGTATAATGTTTTGAGAAAAGAATAGGGATAAAAATATGATTATTGGGAATCGAGTGTAGATAGTAATAGTTTTGAAGTAAGCCCGGGAAGTGTTTGAAAATGGGAGTACGCGGAGGAAGTTGGGTGGATGTATTCCGGTGGAAAATGCTTTTCGGGTATTTTAAACCTGTAATTGAGAGTATGAAGAAAGTGGTAAGTAAAAAGAGAATGTGTTTCGTGTTGTTGACAGGAATTTTGTTGTCGGGAACTTTGTTGTCTTTTCGTTATTGGGAGACGGAAAAACGGATAAGTGCGGAGTTCTTCAATACCCCGATAACGGAGGTATTGGAATTTTTTCAGGAAGAGACGGGACTTCGTTTTTTATATTGTGACGAAGAGATAAAGCAAGTCCCATTGATTTCAGGGAGCTTTAAGGAGGTTTCGGTGAAGAGGGCCCTGAAACAATGCTTACGGGAGACGCGATACACTTATAGTGTGAAACGGAATCTGTTACTGATTAAGCCCAAACGTTGATCAGATTGTACAGAAAAACGTGACCAAAAAAGGTACGCTTAGGTCTACCGTGATCCCGTGGATGATGGAGATGATGACAAACTCTTTTCCGCTGAACTTAGTGATGATCGGTAACGTGGTGTCTGCGGTCGTGGCTCCCCCGACCGATATGGGAGCTAACTTCCCGAAGTATCGAACCAGCAGAGGGGCGGCTAATAAAGCGATAAGCTCCCGCATGATGTTAGATACTAAAGCGATCGTTCCCAATTCCGCACCTTTGTATTGGGTGATAAAAATAGAAGAGAGGGAGTAGTAGCCGAAACCGGACCCCACGGCTAAACAATCCGTGATACTCCTGCCTTGTAACGCGAAACTGATCATAACGGAACCGGCAAGGGTTCCCAAGATTGTGGCTAACGGAACGAGTACGAGTTTCAGGTCTTGTTGCCTTAATGCCTGTAACGCTTTTTTATCGCTTCCGATACTGATTCCTACTAAAAACATAAGCAGGTAGAGGGCGTATACCGTAAGTTTGTCTCCCGTGACGGAAGAGGGAGTATCGATAAAACGGGCGATTAAGATGCCTGCTATAAAAAATGCAACGATGGTGATACTTCCTTTCATTTTATCGGGTCCTTTTATTTAGAAGTGGCGGTAAAAAAGAATTTATAAACGGCCCACGCGCATAGTACGCTACCTCCCGCGGCTCCCAAGGTAATCAGTAACGCATCGTACCCGATCGTCTCCAAATTATTCATGATATCGTCATTGGCTCCGACGCTAAGCCCTAACAAAAACAACAGTAGGTAGATGGCATAGTTGATTCCTTTATGCACGAATTTCAAATTTCTTTCACGGAAGATATATCCGAGGACAATGCCGCATACCATTAATCCGATAACAATAATCATAACTTTTTGTTCTTTACGGCAAAAGTACGATTAATTTTTCAATTGGCCGGGCTTGCGATAAGTGTTTTGTAACTTTGTCCTATTCCTTACGTTTAAGAAATAAAAACAATTTACTATGAAAAAAATAATTGCCCGTACCCTCTCTTCGGAAAGTCGCTTTCCGGATACGATTCTTTTATTGCTGCGTTTTTTGGTAGGAATAACCATGATGACGCATGGTGTTGCTAAATTGCTCTCTTTCGGAGAGCTGTCGGCTACCTTCCCCGATCCGATCGGCTTGGGAAGTTCCCTCTCTTTGCTCATGATTATTGGTGCGGAAGTCGGTTGCTCCGTCTTGTTGATATTAGGGGCATTTACCCGCTTGGCTACCTTACCCTTGATATTTTCCATGCTTGTCGTCATTTTTGTCGTGCATGGCAGCGATCCGTTTCAAGTAAAAGAGTTACCACTGCTCTATTTCGGCATATACGTGGTACTCTTTTTTACCGGAGGGGGACGTTACGCTTTGGATACCCTGATTTCCAAGCATTGGAATGTAAACATCCGGAATACGGATGACTGATCCCTTTAGAAGGTGGTTTGTTCCGTGCCGTCTAACACGGGGATGACGTTCTCGTCTTCCTCTAAGACGGTTACGGCTAATAGCCAGTATATCAATAAAACGATGGCGATGATAACGCCGATGACTTGCCAGATTTTATAACTCTTTTTTTTCATATTATTCTATTTTGATTTTGTAATCAAACGTAAAATTCGATACAGGGTTCCCGAAATTGTCCGTTTTGTTTGATTCCTGATTATAGGATCACGTTTAATATGTTGTTATTTAGTCGGTAACGTAAGGGTATAAAGTTATTTTATTCGCCTTGGGCGGAATAAATCGTTTGGGTGTTGAAACGTGTTAGTAATGATTTTTATGATTTAAATATCGGTTTGCAATTAAAAATTTGCTGTTTACAATTAAAATGTTTGTTTTTTATACCTTTGCCTTCCGTATTATATATGAGGTAAAACGGTTGTATGAAAGTATTTTTTAAAAAGGTTGTAAATTATTTTTTCCCGGAAGAAGTAAATCGGCAAGCGTATCTACTATTTTTCATTTGCATTTATTTCAAGTTTGTTTTGTTCGACCTGATCTGGTCGTCGCAGACCACGTTTACTTCGTTTTCTTTTTTGGAGGGATATTTGAATAAGCTGTGGTTTACCCTGCTTTTTCTTATCCCGTTATTTTGCTTCCGTGCTGTAAAATGGACTCTTTTTATCGCTTTTTTATTGGATATTTTGTTTATCGTCAATTTGATGTATTTCAGGACCTATTTTACGGCAATACCTTTGGATAGCTACGGACTCGTTGGTAATCTGAAAGATTTTACCGCAAGCGTATACGATTCGGTGTGTTGGATCGATGCGGTTTTTCCGCTTTCTACCCTTTTGACGGCCATCCTCTATTATAAAAAATATAAGCAAAAGAAAGTTATCCTCCCCGTTTGGAAAAAACGGCAATGGGCCGGACGTTATTTGTTGTTGATCTTGGTCGCAACCTTATTTTCGGGTGCTTTTATCTGGTCGAAGGGAGGTTTTAAGGCTGCTTACGAATCTTTGCAAGGGGCCAATAAACATACCTGTGATACCCCGATATATACCGTTTTCGGATCTCTTTATTACGATTATCTGTTAGAAAACATAGCTTATACGCCTGAAATAAAACAACAGATCGAGGCCTGGCTAAAACTTCACCCCCGGCATAAAACATTACCCTTTCAATTGGAAGAGCGTAACGGTTGTATATTGATTCTTGCAGAGTCGTTGGAGAGTTGGGTATTGGAAAAGACGGTGGAAGGAGTGGAGATCACCCCTTGTATGAATGCCTTATTGAAAGAAAAGTCGACGCTTTACGCTTCTAAAGTACTCACGCAAGTAAAAGGAGGTCGTTCGATTGATGCCCAACTTCTGTTGTATTCCGGTTTATTGCCCATCGGTAATGGTTCTTACAGTACGAAATTTCCCCGTTCCCTCTATCCTTCTTTTTTGAAATACCTCAAGAATGCGGAAAATGCGAAAATTTACGGGATGATGGTAGATAAAGAGATCGTTTGGAATCAGAAGGTGATCTGTCCGGCCTTGGGTTTCGATTCTTTGATTTCGAGACGTAGTTTCGTTTTGGATGAAAAGGTGGGGCCGCGGAAAAAATTAGGGGATCTCTCTTTTTTACGTCAATGCGGGGAGAAAATCTCTTCTCCGGAACTATGGCCGGATTCCGCATTCGTTTTCCTTCAATGCGTCACCTATTCCGGACATAATCCTTTTATCCTGCCGGAAGAGCTGAAAAGGGTCTCCTTCTCCGATAAAATTCCCAAGCGGATGAATGATTACATGACCATGGCGAATTACACGGACCGGGCAATAGGAAATTTTATCGCCTTTTTGCGTTCTCAAAGAAAGTTTGACAAAACATTGATCGTGATCACGGGTGATCACGAAGGGTTGGCCAACAGCCGGGGAACATTGTGTTGTTCCGAGAAGGGTAAAGACGTGGTTTCTTCGGATCCTTATGTCCCTTTTATCGTGGTGAACTCTCCTGTCGGAATGCGTTACGATAAAGTGATGGGACAAATCGACATGTACCCGACCTTGCTGGATTTGTTAGGCCTGCGAGATTGTTCATGGACGGGTTTGGGACGGAGTATTCTGGACCCGGATAAAAAGGCTTTTGCGGTAAGCCCTCAAATGCAGGTTTACGGGGATATCGCCGGCGTGCCGGAGAGCGAAATCGAATGGGCCAAGGAAGCGTGGAAGATTTCCGATTTGATGATTCGTTGTGATTATTTCCGGTATAATCCGCGGGATAAATGGACGGAATAAAAGATTTTCGTATAAAATAAGGTCTGGCAAAATAAAGTTTATTCAAATGAAGATAGCCGATTGATAATGTGTGTTTTATGTTCTTTGTCCGGCTTTTATTTGGTGAGGGTAAACCGATAGACGAAAGTCAGAAAAAGTTCGGTTCCCGCGTCATTACCAATGGCAGAAAGAGTAAATCGCCTATAAGTGTGATGCTGGCTGATGCTTTTGCGACAGCAGATATATAGTAAGGCAGACCGAGCATCTGCTTTCTTTTCCATTACTTCACGAATTTTATTTCGTTTCGATAATCAGTAGGCGTGACACCGCAATTCTTTTTAAAATAGCGGCTTAAGTAAGACTGATCGGGAAAATTCAATTTATCTGCGATCTCCTGTATCGTTGATTCCGTCGATTGAAGCAGGACTTTTATTTCGGTTATAAGACGCTTGTCTATAATTGCTTTAGGCGATTCGGAAAGGACATTCTCCAGGGTGATCTTCCGTAAATACCTGGGAGTGATACATAGCTTATCTGCATAAAAAAGAACATCCCGATGTTCATTGATATGTGTGTCTACTAAAGACATGAATTGATGAAATATTTCCTGTTTACGCGTGTAAATACCTATCAAATGGTTGAAATGGAGCTTGCACTTATCGTAGAGGTAAAGAATGTAATTTTGAAGATAGTTTCGCTCCATAAGCCCCATAAAATCGTTGCTTTCTTCTTGTACAATTTTAGCCATATCCATCCAAGATTGTGCTTTTTTCAGCAATTCACTCCCTTCAGGATGGATATAGAAAGGGGTATCACGTAAATATCTGGAGAAAGAGGCACCGAGCCGCAAAATCACATTATCATATAACTCTTTCGAAAAAGTGAATGCTTTTGCGGTAAAATCTGTTGTAGAATCGACAAAGCTGAATGTTGTTCCGGGTAAAATAATCAACTCGGCATTTTCAGTTATTTCATACTTCCGAATGCCAATCGTTATACTTGCATTTCCGCTTGTGCATAGTAAGACGAAACCACCTACCGTTTTGTACAGAAAGTGAGGTAGTAGCTCTTTTTTTAGTTCGCCATACCAAAATGACCGGTCGTTAATGATAGAGTAATTCATTGTTCCTTTTCTTACACAAATTTACAGTTAATCTTCTAATAATACAACGAATAATTCCGTTTTTGAAAAAATGAGTGGCTTTTTTGAAAATTCCATACACTGAATAATGAAGTATTTTTGCCTTTGTAAATCACTTGTAACTAATTGTATAAAATAAAATCAGCATTATAATGGATTATACAAACACCAGTATCCGAAAGCTCTTTTTGAAACAGCTTGTTCCTAATATTTTAAGTATGGCGCTTTCGGCTTTATTTGTAATTGTAGACGGAATATTTGTCGGCAGGGGCATTGGCAGTGAAGCATTGGCGGCAGTAAACATCGTGGTGCCTATTTTTACTATTATGACGGGCGTAGGGCTGATGTTTGGAATGGGGGCAGCCGTTTCGGTAACTATATTCCTTTCCAAAGGTAAGAAGCGGGCAGCCAATCAGGTGGCAACATTGTCTTTTGTGGTATCAAGCCTGATTATGTTTGCTTACACGGTCATTGCTGTTTGTATTCCTGAAAAAATAGTAATCTTTTTCGGCTCACCGGATGAAATCATACATCCGGCAAGTGAATATCTTGTTACGCTTTCTTTGTTTGCTGTTTTCCAGACAGCGATATGTTCACTTCCTTATTTTGTTAGGATTAGTAATCCGAATTTCGCCATGTTAAGTTTAACTGTTGCCACTATATTGAATATCGTTTTAGATTATCTGTTCATTTTTGTTTTTGAATGGAGACTTTTTGGTGCTGCTTTCGCGACAGGAATTGGACAAGCCGTTGCAACGGCAATATTGCTATATTATTTAATAAAAAAGTCTCCCGCGATCAGGCTTGTTAAACTGAAATACAGCCTCAAAAGCATAAAATTCGGTTTAAAAAATACCTGGCAAACGGTACGGTTAGGTTTTTCGGTACTGTTAAGTGAGATAACAATTTCAGCCATGTCTATTGCGGGTAATTATACATTCGGTCATTATATTGGAATCGACGGGGTTGCCGCATTCAGCATTATAGGTTACATATTTCCGGTTGTCTATATGATTTTTAATTCAATTGTACAGTCTGCCCAACCTGTAATAAGTTATAATTACGGGTTAGACAACCGTATCAACGTGTTGAAGTCTTTACGATTGACGTTGACGACGGCTATTGCAACTGGAGGGATGTTTGTTGTTATATCGACTTTATTCAGTAGCCGACTGGTATCGTTGTTTATCCCCGACAAAAGTAGTGCCGCATGGATACATGTGGTTGGAGGACTGCCCTATTTTTCAATAGACTTTATATTCTTCGGTATGAATGTAGTATTTATCGGCTATTATATGTCTATTGAAAAGAGTGTGCGAGCCTTGATGATTACCGTTATCCGGGGGGTGTTGCCGGTGGTGTGTTTTGCTGTTGTTCCCGTGTGGTTTTCGTATACCGGTATTTGGCTATCTGTACCCATTGCGGAGATATTGTCTACTTTGTTTATAGCGGGTAGTATAATCATTAGGAAATCATTATGAATAAATCGTGTGTAAAAATAGGGTTGCCGCTAAGAAAACCAGTATAAAAGAAGCGATTATTCCATGCAAAGCCTGATGTTATCCTGACATAATTACTTGTGAATGATTTTTAAACGAGCATGTTCTTTCTGTTATTTAAACCTTCAAAAGTAACGTCAAAACTTGGAAACGCTTATTCTCTCACGGTGGGATAAGGATCGAGAGAAGTATGCCTCGCGTTGAAAAGACCATGCGACGAAATTATCGAACATGCCCATGTGATAAAGAACCGGGGTACGTGAATCGGTGTGCGACCACAAACGAAGAAAAGAGATTATGCGATAATGCTGAAATCGATAAGCCTTTTTGCCAATTTGGCAGTTTCAGGGATAATGGATGATTTCCGGGCATTTTTATCCGTCACTGTCACAGAGAAATCTGTGGTTTAAATATTCCGTGTCACTTATCCGGCATCGTGTTCACAAATTCATGTTTATTATATGGATATAAGAGAATTTATGTATATTCGCATTGAGTTGTTTGAGGAAATACAGCGCATAATGCGGGAGCAGGCACGGTTGTCAACTCGTTTAAATCCTTTTATTCAGAAAGTTATCTCCTTAAAATAATTTTATAATTACAAAAAGCATGAAGCATTTGATTGATTTGGAAAATTGGGAACGTGTAGATAATTTCAATTTTTTCCGTTCGTATGTCAACTCATGGTACTCGGTAACGACCGAAATAGAGTGTACGGAAGCGTTCGTTACGGCGAAGAGTACCGGAACATCGTTCTTTTTGCGCTACCTGCATGCCGTATTATGTGCCGCGAATGAGATTGAGGCATTACGTTATCGAACCGACAAAGAGGGACGGGTTGTCCTGCATGATACGGTCGATATGATTACTCCGGTAGCGATTCCCGGAAAGACGTTCGTGACCGTCAGAATCCCTTACGACCCGGACTTCGAACGCTTCCAGGTCAAAGCACGGGAACTCATTTCCCATGTTCAGGCTGACGGAGATCCTTACGGTGTGGAAAAAGAGCTGTACGCTAAAGGTGATTTCGATGTCATGCATTTAAGTGCTGTTCCCAAAATGTATTTTACCTCGATAACATATACAATCTATGAATCGGGGAACGGATGTACTCACCCTTTAAGTACGATGGGTAAAGTTATACGACGCGGAAAACAATCGGTTATGCCCTTCTCCGTATATGTGAACCATGCCTTTGTCGACGGCGAACATTTATCGCGGTTTTTTGAGAAAATACAAGAGAGGCTAACTCGCTAACGAAAGTACATCTACATTTTAACCCATTTTACGGCATCGGCGATAATCGTATTACGATCTCTTCTGCACAAGGAAATTGATTTGGTGGAAGAGGGGTAGTTGAAAGATTTCGCTAAAGGATCGGCAGAACAGGATAAAATATTGGTTCATGAGAGAGAGAATCCTAAAAATATTAAACGCCTTTTCCTTATGATAGAGGCAATGATAACCTGTTTGAATTTACCCAAGGTATCAGTTTATTGTATATTAACTAATGAGAATAATATTCACCGGCCTTGTATTGCAAATTAAGTGATAAATAATTGATAATGATAGCGATGAAGGAAGTGAAAACGGCAAAAAAGGGGTTATAAACAAAAATCAGTCACCTTGTAAGTGACTGATTTTTGTGAGGTCGGTAGCAGATTTGAACTGCTGTACACGGTTTTGCAGACCGCTGCCTAACCGCTCGGCCAACCGACCCTGTTGCGATTTTGCGTGGCAAAGATAAGGGGTTTTTCGGAATATACAAATCTTGTCCGTAATTATTTTGATAGAGTCACGCTGGTTGCAGCGATTTTTCCTCCTAAGGGAGGGTTTAATTTGGATACTTTAATGGTGACGTTTTGGATTTCGGGAAAAGCCAGGTATAGGGCATCGATGATCCGTTTGGCAACGTGCTCTAATAAATGGGACGGGATCATCATTTCCCGGGCGATAATTTCATAGGCAGAGAAGTAGTTGAGGGCATCATTGATGTCATCGCTTGCCGCCGCTTTTCCGCAGTCTGCGATGATTTTGGCATAAACCCTGAATTTGTTGCCTACACTACGCTCCGTTTCATAACAGCCATGATAAGCAAAAAATTCCATTCCTTCGATTTCAATAATTCCTTCCATGTGTATTTACTTTACAAAAAAATGATAACTTTACTCCTTTTTTAAATACAAAAGAGTCGACAGGATGTCGACTCTTAAGATTACATTACTAACTACTAACCTAAACCATACAAACTTATGAAAAATCTTCAATCTCTTAAAGACACTGCAAAGGTAATGCCAATCTCTATTGTGGTATAATATTTATTGTTAATAAATATTATATGTATAGTTAATCTTGTTTAATATCTTGGACTTATTTTTTGTGTTTTTTGACCTAATAATAGTCATCTTGTTGATATATAGCGAAATGTTAATTTGACTGTGTGAAATGGATTGTTTTTTTGTTAATTAAATAATAGATTGTTATGGTTGTAATTAATATTATTCGTAAGTTTATAAAACCGTTTGTATTAAGATTAGGTTATGGTAATAGGAAGTAAAATAGCTGGAATCCAAGAGATTGCAGAAGAGGCGGGGCGTTTGATATTGGATATATACAATAAGCAGTCTTTTTCTGTGGAGTTGAAAAGTGATTTGACGCCGTTGACGGAGGCGGATAAGGTGTCGAGTGAATATGTCGTGTCGGCTTTACAAAAGCTTTTTCCCGGGATTCCGGTGGTGAGCGAGGAACTTCCGTTGCCGGATTATAAAATTCGTTCCGGGTGGCGGGAATTGTGGATAGTCGATCCTTTGGACGGAACGAAAGAGTTTATTTACCGGAACGGGAGATTTTGCGTGAATATTGCATTGGTGGAGAACGGAGTTCCCGTATTCGGAATGATAAATAACGTGAATGATGGGGAATTGGTGTGGGGAGGTGTGGATGTGGAGTGTGGAATTAAAGACGGGGAAGGGGTCGGAAAGTTAAAAACTTCCGTGGCCGGAGGAAATAAATTGAAAGTTGCGGTCAGCCGATTCAATATGACGGAAAACGAATTTCAATATATCGATTATCTAAAGGGTTTGGGATATGAAGTCGAGTTGTTCCCCTTTGGAGCTTCTTTGAAGCAGGTGATGATCGCTAAGGGGGAGATGGATATATGTCCTAAATTCGGGAAATGTTCGGAGTGGGATACGGCCGCCGGTCATGCTATCGTCGAAGCGTCGGGAGGAATGGTGCTGAACTTGGAGACCGGAAGAAATTTGGTATATAATAAAGAGAATATGTTAAGCCCTCCGTTTATTATGTTCAGTAAACGGATTCATGATTTGATTATGGCGGGAGATACCCGTTTTTATGATTTTCAGTTGGGTGAAAAATCGGGAAATAAATAATAACAACAGGATAAAATGGAAAAACAGGTAGCAAAAGAATTAATTGAATTTATACATGAAAGCCCGACCAATTTTCATGTAGTGGCGAATACTAAAAAAGAGTTGTTGAATCACGGCTTCAAGCAACTGTTTTCAGGTGAGGCATGGCATATAGAAAAAGGTGGAAAATATTTTGTAACGAAGAATCACTCTTCTCTTTTTGCTTTTGAGATTGGTAGCGGTGAGATTGCCGAAGAGGGTTTTAAGTTGGTATGTGCGCATAGCGACTCCCCGACGTTCAGAATAAAACCGAATGCAGAAATGCTTGTTGCCGGGAAATATTTGAAGTTGAACACGGAAGTTTACGGGGGACCGATCATGTATACCTGGTTCGATCGTCCTTTATCTATGGCCGGAAGAGTTATGCTGCGGAGTTTGAATCCGTTGAAACCCGCGACTCAATTCGTGAACTTTAAGCGTCCCGTGTTGGTGATCCCGCATATTGCCATTCATTTTAATCGTGCCGTGAATGACCAAGGGAATCCGTTGAGTAAGCAAAAGGATATGTTGCCCGTATTGGGAATGATCAACGACACGTTTGAAAAAGATAATTATTTGTTGGGTTTGATAGCTGAAGAGATGAAAGTGGATAAAGAAGAGATTCTTGATTTCGACTTAACCCTTTACGAGTATCAAAAAGGTTGTTTGGTGGGAATCGACGAGGAATTTATCTCTTGCGGCAAGTTAGACGATTTGGCAATGGCTCATGCCGGGTTGAAAGCATTCTTAGCTTCTGAAAAATGTTCGAAAACCAAGGTGTTGGCTATTTTCGATAATGAAGAGGTGGGTAGCGGAACCAAACAGGGGGCCGGTTCGCCGATTTTGAGAACGATCATAGAGCGGATCGTTTTTGGATTAGGCGGTACTCCGGAAGATCTTTATCGGGCTATTCATAATTCATTTATGATTTCAGCCGATATGGCGCATGCCCTTCATCCGAATTACGTGGAGAAGCATGACCCGACGAATCATCCGGTGATAAACGGTGGTCCTGTCATAAAATTTAATGCCAATCAAAAATATGTGACGGATGGTGATTCTGCCGCTGTTTTCGAAACGATTTGTAAGATGGCAGATGTGCCTTGCCAGAAGTTTGTGAATCATTCGGATATGGCTGGAGGATCTACCTTGGGCAATATTTTGCTTTCGCAGATGGAGATGAGAGGTGTTGATATAGGTAATCCGATGTGGGGAATGCATTCGGTACGGGAGACCGGAGGGGTGATGGATCATTTTTACGTAATTAAGGCGTTTACGAAATTTTATAATGTATGAGAATCCTATCTTACCATTAAAAAACAGGGACCTTCAATTTTTGAGGGTCCTTTTTTTTTTAGATCGCCGCATTTATTAACGGGAGGAGGGTAAACAAAAAAAAGTGCTGTTACGTTATTACTCTGTAATTAGAAGTCTAATTAGCATTTAACTTAAAATTATGATGATGGAAAAACGGAAAAGGAATATTTCCACGTGGCAATTAGCGTTAATGACGGCTGCCGCGGTGATCAGTTTGCGGGGATTACCCATGATGGCTCAAGAAGAGCTGACGATGTTTTTTTATATATTTTTTGCTACTTTTCTGTTCCTTATTCCCGCGGCGTTGGTGGGAGCGGAGTTGGGAAGTGCTTTCGCTGATAAAGGCGGAGGAGTTTATACCTGGGTAAAGGAAGCCTTTAACCGAAGGATGGGATTTGCAGCTATTTTTTTGCAATGGATACAAAATGTGGTTTGGTATCCGACGGTATTAGGTTTTGCGGCTGCTTCCATCGCTTATATGATCGGAAGACCCGATTTGGCGCAAAACGGTATGTTTGTCGGTTTGTTTTCCATTATCATGTATTGGTTTGCAACTTGGGTAACTCTTAAAGGAACCTCTATCGTTTCCCGGATAACCAGTCAGGGGTTCTTGTTGGGAACGGTACTGCCGGGTGTCGTGATTATTGTTATGGCCATTATCTGGATTGTCGGGAAAAATCCGGTATCCTTCGAGCATATACCCTCCACGGTAAGTCAGGTTGTTAGCGTGGATGCCGCACAGCACGTACATCCCCGACTGTTTCCTCATATATCAGGGATGAGCGATATCGCTTTTTTAGCCGGGATCTTACTTTTATTTGCGGGAGTGGAGGTACACGCGGTGCATGCACAGGAGATGAAAAATCCGCAAAAACAATTTCCTGCCGCTATGTTTTTAGCCGCGTTGATCTCTTTTGCTTTGTTTACTTTCGGTTCTTTGGCCGTGGCCGTTGTAACACCTTACGATCAGATTAATCTGCAGGCCGGTTTGTTGGTGACGTTTCAGGAGTTATTCAATCATTATCACGTCGGTTGGTTGACGAATGTGATGGGACTGTTGGTTGCGTTCGGAGCATTGGCGGGGGTAATGTCCTGGATATCCGGTCCCAGCCGGGGGTTGTTGTGGACGGCCCGGGACGGACAATTGCCGAATTTTATGCAAAAGACGAACAAGAACGGAATACAGATTCATATTTTAATTATACAGGGATGTATCGTTACTGTCTTATCGTCGTTGTATATGGTTATGGATGACGTGAGTGTGGCCTTTTTCCTGTTGAGTGCCTTGACGATCGGATTGTATCTGTTAATGTACATGATGATGTATGCTTCGGGCATCAAATTGAGATATACCCAACCCGATTTACCGAGGAGTTATAAGGTCCCGGGCGGGAATCTGGGAATGTGGCTGATTGCCGGAATCGGCTTTTTGGCCGTTCTTTTCTCTTTTGCCGTTACTTTTTTTCCTCCTTCTCAACTGCCTGTCGGAAGTCCGGCCTTCTATACCGGATTGGTGATAACGGGGACCGTGGTCTTTTTTGCCATACCTTTTATCATCAGTTTTGCCATGGATAAACGAAAACAAAAGTCTTGATATTAAACGGAGCTTTTAAGCTCCGTTTATTCTTTTCGTGATTGTTCGCGTGGAATCGGGTTAAAACCTTCGGTTTTACATTTTGACGATCCGCAAGGGATCGATCAAAAACAGGTCGGGATAGCCTGGGTCCCGAACGGTAATTTGTCTATATTGGATTATAGATTTGTGCGTGTACTTTTTCGGTGTTCTGGTTTTAGATGTTTGATTGGTAATAATCTTATATGGTGATTTAGTCCTGTGTGTTTTTTTTTGACTCCCGCGTGGTTTTCAATAAACTTCAATATCGAGGTGTAAACTGAATTTTATATTATAATTGTGAAATATATTGCAATATGTCATCATTATTATACTATATTTGTAAATCAAATGATATTATTGTAAAATATTGATTACAATATTGTCGTGATAATTGATTCGTTTTGATGTTAAACACCTTGTCAGGATTATAGATATGAATACCAGGAATGTTAGTTTGATTGCCGGTTACGAGATAAAAGCGATCTTGAGAGAGTGGAGTTTTAAAATGGTCACGGCGCTTGTCGTGCTGATCGTGATTTTTCTTCACGTGATCACGCAAAGTAACCTGGTGGAACCGGAATGGGTTACCGTGTCGTTACCCTCGGCTATCCCTTACACGAACGCTTGCCTGGTAAACGCGTTCCTGTTTATCGAGATCGTGTTTTTTGCCGGTAATTTTCAGCGTAAAAGTCGCCTGGAGGAAGCTAATGCGGCCCTGTCGGCACGCCCGTTCTCGAACATGGAACTGACGTGCGGTAAAACAGCGGGTTTTTTAATTTTAATGCTTTTCCTGAGTTTTTTCCTGGGGGTGGTGGCGATATTAATTCACTTGTTCTCGAGCGACTCTCCTTTCGCTCTTTATCCTTATGTTTTTTATTTTTTCACGTTGACTTGCCCGTTACTCTTTTTTTTCACGGGATTGACGACGGGTATTAAAGGAATGGTGGGTAACATGGCCTTGTCTTGCGTTTTATTGCTCGGCTTGTTGTATTTTTTTCTGGATTTTGGCCGTGAACTCTTTCACGGGGTGTTCGACGTGCTGGCCATCACGTTGCCCAACACTTTCTCGGACGTCACGGGATTTGCGGGTCTCGGGGTCTACCTGTTGCAACGGGCCTCTTTTTTCGCTTGGGGATGCGGGTTAATCATCCTGGGAGTCGCTTTCGTTCACCGGCTTCCTTCCGGCTCGAGGAGCAATGTCTCCGCCGGCCGCCCTGGAGCGTGGTTACTGGCGTTGGGTGTTGTCCTATCGGGCTTTTACGCGGGTCATTTCATCCGTCGGGATCAGGAGCGGGAGGCGGTTCGGGAAACGTTTGCCAAGTATGAGTCCGTTCCCAAGGTTCGTGTTACCGATCACGATATTGAATTCAAGCAGGAGGGATACGCCTACTCGGCGTGTAGCGAGCTAAACTTGCAGAATATTCATAACCAGAAGATAGATTCCGTTGTTTTGTATTTAAACCCGGGGTTGGAGGTCGTGAAATTAACCACGGGCGGGGAGGTTTTACCCTTTCGGCGGGAGCGACAGGTTTTGATCCTCCCGTTGTCGATAGAGGCGGGGAAAACGCGACAAGTGGAGATAGAGTACACGGGTTCGATCTCCCCGGCTGTTTGTTACCCCGAAGTAACGAATATCGATTCTCTCGCGATGACCCGCCGTTATTACATGTACAACACGGGGCAAAACTACTTTTACCTTCAACCGGACTACACCTTGCTCACTCCCGAGTGCTTGTGGTATCCCTCGAGTATTCCCCCTGTTAACGTCGATTCTCCCTACCTGTCGGGTCAGGATTACACTCGTTTCACGTTACGGGTAAAAGGGGAACGCTCGAGAGCGGTGATCTCCCAGGGAAAGGAAACGAGGGAAGGAGATGACACTCGTTTCGTGAACAAGGTTGCCTTGCCCGGTTTAACGCTTTGCGCGGGCGATTATACCCGGAAGAGCGCTCGAATAAACGGTGTTTGGTATGAACTCTTTTTATTCAAGGGTCATGAATACCTCGTTCCCGGGGAAATAACCGCGGAAGAGACTGTCGACTACTGGGAAGGCATGTGCAGGTACAGGTCGAAAGATAACAAGGTAACGTACGCTTTCGATAAACTGTGTCTCGTGGAGACGCCTGTTCATTTTTGCGCTTACGGCCGGGATTGGAAAACCAATAGCGAGCTGGTACAACCGGAAATCGTGTTTCGTCCGGAAAGGGAGGCGTTATTCTCCCGGGCGTTTAAAATGGGAACTGAATGGAACGGGACGATTAGCCCGTCGCGTGGTTTTTTGGGCATGTACATGAGGGAATTAACCGGTGATAAGCGATACGTCCCGGCGGGAAACGTGTTTTTTAATCAATTAACCGGGAAAAGCGGGAGAAGCAACGTGAGAAATGAAGGTGATATTTCCTATTTGCTGCAAAAGTATCATTACAACGTGTACTCTCCCGAGTTTGCCGGGATCAATCTCTTGTTTCACTATATGCAAGAGGGGTTTGACTCGGATTTTGTCAGTTGGGGAGGGAGTGGTAATTCAATGGCAGCCCGGTATCTTTTAAACCGGAGCCTGGAAGACGCATTGCAGACCCCGGATAATGAAGTGGGCGTGAAACGTGTGCTGTTTTACAAGGGATGTAATTTTTTAAAATATATTTTACGTACCGTTTCCCCGGGGAAATTAGCCCGTTTTAACACGGGGTTTATTCAAAGCCACTTGTTCCGGAGCTTTAGTTACGAGGAGTATTGCGAAGAGTTGGAGAAACGATTCGGCGTATCTCTTTTGGAGTTAACCCGTGAATTGTATCGCGAGCGAGGTTTGCCCGCGTACTATTTCAGGGATGCCCGGGTGGACGACGTGGAAGCCCCGGGAGGAAAGAAAGGATTCGTGTTCAGTATAAAAGCGTGGAATAAGGGAAACTGTGGCGGTATCCTATCGATAAGACGCAGGTATGTCAATGAAGGACGTCATTACCTTGTCCCAGCAGGAGCCTGCAAGGAGATCAAAGTTTATTTCGAGGGACCGAGTGATCGTTGGACAATCCTGGTCGAGACGAACGGGTCTCGAAATGATCCCTCGTATCGTGTGTTTGAGCCTTTTGCTAAAAAAGGTAGGATTAAAGAACCTGTAGACGGATTTTTTGACGCCGATACCTTTGCTTTCGCCCCGGAACCGGGCGTGTATATCGTGGATAACGACGACCCGGGTTGCCGGGTTGTGGAAAATAGCCGGATCGTGCAGAAATTGTACCGGCAAACGGGTTATAAAAATACACGTTGGAGTTGGATGAGTAGTAACGAGGCGTACGGGGAACTTTCCAGAAGTTATTTAGAGAAAAAGTCCGGGAAAGGAGATTCCGATGTCGAGTGGGAGGTGGACTTGCCGGAGGCCGGGGCGTACGAGTTGTTTGTTTATAACAATAAGTCTCGTGCAGACGATAACAACTCGATATCTTTTTACAGTCGCGGGAAGAAAAAAAGAAACCCGGTACAAAAATACCGTTTTGTTTATGCCGGTGGCGTGAAAGAGGTCGATCTCGACCTGTTGCACGCGGAAGACGGTTGGGCATCGCTCGGGACGTATCGCTTTCCCGCCGGGAAGGCAAAGGTTACCCTGCGCGGGAAAGGCGTCGATCGGCATCAATACCTGTACGCGGATGCCGTGAAATGGGTAAAAGTCAAGTAATCGTGAGATACTCCCCGGGGGAACAGGGGATGGCGGGGTCGTGCTAAAGGACTCGTGTTGCCGGGAATATCGAATCGTTTGGAACTAAATAGTTAGAGAGAGATCAAATAAAAAAATGAAATCATGAAAACAAGTAAATTTTTTATCGTGTTGATTTTGGTATCAGTATCGAATATGGCGTTTGCCGCCGCGGGTAGGGTTACTTTAATTATTGAACCCCCACTTCGTGATGGTGGAGAACGCTTGCTGATCTATCATGTTGAATGTCAGGAAGTAGGTATAGAGCGTTGGAGAGAAGTTGGCGCACCTCTTGTTCCGATGGTAGACAAGGGGAATGGTCGGTTTGAGTATGTAAATACGCTTTGTAGAGTTGATAACTTAGAAGAAGGTAAGAGCTATATCTTTAGGGTAAGGGTTGAAAATTATTATGGTGTTGGACAACCCGGTCCGGAAAAAAAAATTGAAATTACACAAGAAGATCAAGACGGAATCAGAATCAAAAGCGGGCCAGGGTTAGAACGAGTAAGGGGTATGAAGACCTCGAGTTTAGCCACTACCCCTTCTGTACAGGAGGCTCGGGGAATGACATTCCTCTGGAGAAAGGAAGAGTAGTTGGATAATATATTTTACGAGATTTATAAATAGTCAGTAATAATACTTTCTCTCTCTTTACTATTTTACTTTAAAACAGAATAGCACGTGGCGTACGTCCTCAAGGGTTGCCTTTTATCATGGGTGTTGCCATGGATAAACGAACACAAAAACAGAAGCGATAATAGGACAAACGGAGTTATAGAGTTCCGTTTGTTTTATTCTTTTAACAATTGTTCGCATAGAATCGGGTTGAAGCCTTCGGATCTCATTTTGACGATACCTCGCGAATCGATGAAAAAGCAGGTGGGAGTTGCTTGTGTCCCGTAGGTGATTTTCACCGGACTCAGGTCTTCAAAAAAGTCGGAGACAAAAGTATAAGGGAAAGGATACCGTTTTTTGTACTCTTTTAGCTCCTCTAAAGAGGAACAAGGCCAAAAAACGACGATTTCGAAATTGTCGTCGGAATATTTTTGATAGAGGTCGGCCAAATAAGTACGTCCTTTTTCTCCCATACAGCCCAATCCTCCATAGAGAAGTAGAATCCGTTTGCCTGCTAATGAGGAGAGGTGAAACTCCGTTCCGTTCTCTTTTGAGCCTTGGAAATCGAAGTAGAGATCTCCCTCTTCGATTTGTTTCGTGATGATATGTCGATGCAGGCATTTTCCGTAGAAGGATTCCCGTATCTCCGGGGAGAGCGATTTAAGAATGCGGGATAGCGTATCTTTGGGGATCTCTAATCTTACCATGAATAACCTTTTCAAACCGCTTGGGACAGCCGCGTATTTTAGGGCTAAATTCCGGCTTTCGCGTAGGATGGAGGGAAGTTCTTTTTCATACAATACGGTAAGTAAGCTGTCTCTTTTCTCGGGATATTTTTCCGTTAATTGGAACATTCGTGTTTCGATGACTTTGTACTTTTCCCAGACGAGGGAATCTTCCTGCAAATAGTTTTCTTCCGTGATCTCTTGGGCGAATGCCGGAATCGTGTAATAAAATACGGTCAGTATTATAATATATTTCATATTCGATCATTTATTATCAACAAATATAAATACAATGGAGAATAGTTCAAAATAAGTAGGAAATTTCCCCAGGATAAAATAAGGAAGATCGGGTATACGGACCCTATTTTCATGTATTACTCTGACAAACACGAACGAATTTATCGAAATAGTTTCTTCCGTGAAGAATACGTTATTATTTTCAACCTGTAGAAACATGATTTAAGGGACTGTCCAAGCCCCTTTTGAAATATTTTCGATTGCTTTTATTCCGGTAGATTCATGACGAGTAAAGAAGGTAACGAGGTAAACAGTGACGGGTCACGCGTTAATTCGATACAGCTGGAATAACTTACGATAAGTAAGCTGTCCGGCTGGTTGATTTGGCGATTGTTTACGAGGGCTTGATCCCGGGTGAATAGTCGCGTTGCCTTAACTGTTTTTTCCATGCTCTCTTCCAGATGCGGTGACGGTGGGACGGGTGTTAAAAAACAGAGATGGATGACGGTTTCGTTTTCCGCGAATAATTTCTGAATGTAAGGTAGCAGTGAAAAGTCTTTTTCATCGAGGAGGAGCATAAATAGACGGCGAATACGCGTATATCCCCTGTTGACGAATATGGCCACGGGGCTGTCCGTATTTTTGATCACCTCTTGTAATTTGTCTTTCATCAGCCCGCCAGGTAATTGAAAAAAGCGTTGCCGTATGTTTTTCAGTGTACGTTGAGAGAGCGTACATGCCTGATTTTGTGCGGGGGGTGATGTTTCGGGTTGCAAAAATTGCGGGCCTGCTCCGATAAGTAATAGATGAGCTTTTTCTTTGTTGGCCAGTTGGCTTATTTCCCGGATCAGATGGTCCGTAACTTTATAGCGTTTATCGACATTTAGGTTTAAACGGGAAGCTTCTTGTTCGAGAGGAATGAAGCTTTCCTCTGCATATTGTTTGGCTTTCCGGGGGTTCACGTCTGTTCCGATCGTGTAGTGGGCGGCAATGATTTCCGTATCTTCTAATTGTTTGCCGAATAGGTGTGCGGCGACGGAGAGCAGAAGTTTACCGCTTTCGGGGCGCCCGAAAGAGAGTAGGAGTTTGAATTTATTCGTGGTGACCTCAGAAGTGGTCTGGAAGATTTTTTCGACCGTTTTCAATATCGGAGTGGTCATAAACGTGGTAATCAAAGCCATTAGTATTAAAATGACGAATATTTCCGGGGAGAGGACTCCCATTTCATAACCGATATTCAGGGCGACGAGTTCCATTAATCCCCTTGTATTCATTAATGTACCGACGGTGAGACTATCTTTCCATGTTTCTCCGACCAAACGGGCGGCAATCGTGCAACCGCCCAGTTTACCCAATATGGCGATGAAAATCAATAGAATGCAAACCATCCACAATTCGAGTGTATTGATTAAGCCGATCTCCGTACGAAGACCGGTAAAAGCAAAAAAGAGCGGTAAAAAGAAAATCAAGGCGATATCCTCTACTTTTTCCATCATTACTTTTCGAAATCCCGGATTGGTGGGCATGACGACGCCGGTAAGGAAAGCACCGAACAAAGCATGGATCCCGATGATTTCGGTCGTAACGGCAGAAGCGATTAAAATTAAAAAGATAAAAGCCACGAATGTTTTATTGATGACTTCAGCGTTGATGTAGGAATCTCCGACTTTACGCAAAAAAGGCCGGACGATGCCGAACATGAAGGCTATGAATAGTATCGTTATACCTACCGTGTATAATGCACTGAGAAAGGTTCCCGCCTTGGCGACCGCTATGACGATAGCCAGTAAGCACCAAGCTGTGACGTCGTCATTAGCGGCGGAAGCGATGGCTAATACCCCGATAGGGGTTTTGGTCATGTTGCGTTCCTGTATGATACGGGCCAGTACCGGGAAAGCCGTTATACTCATCGATATTCCTATAAATAGGGCGAACGGCAGGAATTCCGTTTGATGGGCCGCATATTCTTCGTATATCCAAAAAGAGGCGGCTATTCCTAAGAAAAAAGGAACGATGATTCCCGCGTGGCTGATCACGAGGGTTTCGTTCATTTTG
Organism: Gabonibacter massiliensis; assembly: GCA_001487125.1. Lineage (GTDB taxonomy): Bacteria > Bacteroidota > Bacteroidia > Bacteroidales > Marinifilaceae > Gabonibacter > Gabonibacter massiliensis. The sequence goes on along the minus strand of LN913013.1, from coordinate 1,528,250 downwards.
TTTTTTAAGAGGTTGAAATCAACGTCCATGCCGATGACAAACATAAACAGGATTAATCCGATTTGACTGAGTAACTCTAAGTTTGTTAAAGAGTCTGCCGGAAATAAGGCGTGAAAGAAATCCGGGAAAAACAACCCTAAAACCGATGGGCCTAATACGATTCCGGCTATGATTTCACCGATAACACCCGGTTGGCCTATGTATTTAAACAGGTAAGAAAAAATTCTTACCGAAAACAGGATGATGATGATCTGAAAGAGTAAAACCGTTAACGGGCCTTGAAGGTTGCCGATGATGATATTTTTAAACATGTTGAAAGCATTGTCTCCCGAATCTGCGACTGTTTCCGTATCGGTTTGCCCGGTAAATTTTTCTCCGGTAAGTAATGCTTCGTAAATCAATACTCCGAATATAAGGAGCATAAGTATGTAAATACAGTAATTTTTCTTATTTCTTTTCATGATTGTTATTTGTTATCCGATGTCTATTTACGTTTTTTTGTCGTAAAAGGTAACAATTATCGTAAATTAATTTATATGAATTTACGGTGAAAGAAGTGGCGGTCGGTAATGATATGGTCGGATAGAAATATCGTTAATGTTGGATTAGTTTATGAATGATGGTGGTTTTCTTCGTGTTGTGTATGTAATTATTTGGTTTGTAATCAACTGTCATTGGGTTTGGTCTGATTTCTTGAATCTGTTGTTACCTTTTTCCTGTTAATAAAACGCGAAATTGTTTGTAATTTAAACTTTATTTTGTAATTGTAAAATATATTACAATAAATCATCTTAATTGTATTATATTTGTATGCAATGTGGTATTATTGTAGTTTGGTGATTACAATGTTGCTATTGTTGTTTTTAATGTTAAACATGTTGTTCGAATGACAAATATGAATTTTCGAAATGTTGGCTTGATAGCCGTTTACGAGATAAAAGCGATCTCGAGAGAGTGGAGTTTCAGAATGGTCACGGCATCGGTCTTGTTGATCGTGACTTTTCTTCACGTGATCACGCAAAGTAGTTTAGTGGAACCGGAATGGATTACCATATCGCTGCCCTCTGCCATCCCTTACGCGAACGCTTGTCTGGTGAACGCTTTCCTGTTTATCGTGATTGTCTTTTTCGCGGGTAGTTATCAGCGGGAGGGGCGCTCGGGGGAAGCGGGAGCGGCGTTATCGACACGCCCGTTCTCGAACATGGAACTGACGTGCGGTAAAACGGCGGGTTTTTTAATTTTAATGCTTTGCCTGAGTTTTTTCCTGGGGGTGGTGGCGATATTAATTCACTTGTTCTCGAGCGACTCTCCTTTCGCTCTTTATCCTTATGTTTTTTATTTTTTCACGTTGACTTGCCCGTTACTTGTTTTCTTCACGGGATTGGCGACAAGCGTGAAGGGGATGGTGCGTAACCCCGCCTTGGCCTGTGTTTCATTACTTGGAATGTTGTATCTCTTTTTCAACTTCGGCAGCAGGTTTTTTCACGGTATTTTTGACGTGTTGTCCCTCTCCTTGCCCAACTCTTTTTCCGATGTCACGGGATTCGCTGGTCTCGGGGTCTACCTGTTACAACGGGTCTCTTTTTTCGCTTGGGGATGCGGGTTAATCATCCTGGGAGTCGCTTTCGTTCACCGGCTTCCTTCCGGCTCGAGGAGCAATGTCTCCGCCGGCCGCCCTGGAGCGTGGTTACTGGCGTTGAGTGTTGTCCTATCGGGCTTTTACGCGGGTCATTTCATCCGTCGGGATCAGGAGCGGGAGGCGGTTCGGGAAACGTTTGCCAAGTATGAGTCCGTTCCCAAGGTTCGTGTTACCGATCACGATATTGAATTCAAGCAGGAGGGTTACACCTACTCGGCCTCCGGCAGGCTTAACTTGCTTAATATAAACGATCACGAGCTCGATTCCGTTGTTTTGTATTTAAACCCGGGGTTGGAGGTCTTGAAATTAACCTCGGGCGGGGAGGTTTTACCCTTTCGGCGGGAGCGACAGGTTTTGATCCTCCCGTTGTCGATAGAGGCGGGGAAAACGCGACAAGTGGAGATCGAGTACACGGGTTCGATCTCCCCGGCTGTTTGTTACCCCGAAGTAACGAATATCGATTCTCTCGCCATGTCGCGTCGCTATTACATGTACAACACGGGGCAACATTGTTTTTACCTTCAACCGGACTACACCTTGCTCACTCCCGAGTGCTTGTGGTATCCCTCGAGTATCGCTCCCGTCAACGTCGACTCGCCCTACCTGTCGGGTCAGGATTACACTCGTTTCACGTTACGGGTAAAAGGGGAACGCTCGAGAGCGGTGATCTCCCAGGGAGAGGAAACGAGGGAAGGAGATGACACTCGTTTCGTGAACAAGGTTGCCTTGCCTGGGCTGACGCTTTGCGCGGGTGATTATACCCGGAAGAGTTCGGACATGAATGGCGTGTTGTATGAACTCTTTTTATTCAAGGGACATGAATACCTTATTCCTGAAGAAATAACCGCGGAAGAGGCTATTGAATACTGGGAAGGCATGTGCAGGTACAGGTCGAAAGATAACAAGGTAACGTACGCTTTCGATAAACTGTGTCTCGTGGAGACGCCTGTTCATTTTTGCGCTTACGGGCGGGACTGGAAGACCAATAGCGAGCTGGTACAACCGGAAATCGTGTTTCGCCCGGGGAGAGAGGCGTTATTCTCCCGGGCATTTAAAATGGGAAGTGAATGGAATGGCACGAACAGCCCGATACGTGTGTTTCTGGGCCGCTATATGATGGAATTAACTCATGATTTGCGATACCCTCTAACGGGAAACGTGTTTTTTAATCAGTTGACCGGGAAAAGCGGTAGAAGCGGAAAAAAAGAGGTCAAAAATGAAAGTGATATCTCGTATTTGCTGCAAAAATATCATTACAACGTGTACTCTCCCGAGTTCGCGGGAATCAATCTCTTGTTTCACTACATGCAAGAGGGATTCGTCACTAATTTTTACAATTTTGGAGGTGATGGCCGTACTAAGTCGGCTAGGTTCCTTTTAAACCGGAGTCTTGAAGACGCGTTGCGCGCCCGGGGTACTGAAATAGGAGTGGGACGTGTACTGTTTGAAAAAGGAAGTAATTTCTTAAAGCAGGTGTTACGCGTTGTTCCCGCGGGTGAGTTCGCCCGTTTTAACACGGGATTTATCCGGGACCATCTGTTCCAGAGTTTTAGCTACGAGGAGTATTGTCGGGAGTTGGAGAAGCGATTCGGCGTCTCCCTTCTAAACTTGACCCGGAAACTGTATCGCGAGCGTGGTTTGCCCGCTTTCTATTTCAGGGATGCCCGGGTGGATGACGTGGAAGTCCCGGGTGGAAAGGTGGGGTACGTGTTCAGTGTTAAAGCATGGAATAAAGGAAACCGTGATGGCATTCTCTCGATCAGACGCAGGTATGTCGAGGAAGGACGCCATTACCTTATCCCGGAGGGAGCTTGCAAGGAGATCAAGGTGTATTTCGAGGGCCCGAGTGATCGTTGGATAATCATGGTAGAGACGAACGAGTCCCAAAATGTCCCCTCGCTTTATGATTTCGAATCTTTTGCTGAAAAAGGTTCGATGAAAGAACCGATAGACGGAGTTTTTGACGCGGATACCCTCGCTTTTGCACCCGATCCTGGGGTGTATATCGTGGATAACGATGACCCGGGTTGCCGGGTGCTCGAGGATAGCCGGGCGATGCAGAAGTTTCGCCGGCGAAAGAGTTATAAAAATACCCGTTGGCGTTGGACGTTCGGACAAGATGCGTATGGAGAACTTTCCAAAAGTTATTTAATAAAAAAGTCCGGGCAAGGAGATTCCGACGTGGAGTGGGAGGTGGACCTGCCTGAAGCCGGGAGGTACGAGTTGTTCGTGTACAACAACAAGCTTTTTGCCGATAGAAGAAACACGATGTCTTTTTACAGTCGCGGGAAAAAAGAGAGAGAACCGGTACAAAGATACCGGTTTGTCCATGCGGGCGGTGACAAAAAGGTGTCTATCGCTCCGTTGCGTGCGGAAGACGGCTGGGTATCGCTCGGGAGGTATCGATTCCCCGCGGGGAAGGCAAAGGTTATCCTCTCCGGGAAAGGGGTCGATCAATATCAATACCTGTACGCGGATGCCGTGAAATGGGTTAAAGTCAGGTAGTCGTGAACCTATCGGGAGATAAGGAATAACGGAATGATAATGAAAGGCTCGTGTCTTTGGATGTTTTAAATCGGTTAAAAATTAATCAATTTTCGTCCCCGTTTACTCTTTAATCTGGACGCGGTGGTCTGAAGACCGTGAGTGTTGACGTGCTTTCGGATGCTTGTTGTAAGGATATGCGTGTCATTTCTTTCAGCGTTTAAATAGAATCGGTTTGTCTTGTCTTTCCTATTTGCGGATGAATGAGTAACGTATGGTTTTGTAATAAGAAAATTATGAGGCAAATCGGCAAAATATTTTTTATAATCGGGTTACTGATCATGTTGATTCTAATGATTTGTTATTTGTTAGAATACTCGAAGGGTGTCCCATATAGAGGAGTTATACTATTTATAGGGATGTGTGTGATAGGTATATCGCCTTTCTTATCTAAAAGATGTATTGAATTTTTGTGGAGATTAGTATATGCAGATGCTGCATTATTCGTATACTGTTTATTGTTTAGTATGTATAGAATCTTACTTTAAGACAGAAACTCGAAAAGATTTTGAATACTCTCGTTTGATAATCATAACTTTACTTTTAGTCGAGTGATAATAATAAAATAAGGTTAACGTTATTTCAGTACGAGACAATCACCCGATCACTGGATAATTTTAAATTGTAGTACCCATTTTTCTAATTTACAATATACAATTGTCATTTTTTTTAATCTCTTACTCACGGAATCATTGAATCACAGAATTTTTTTATTCCTTCGTCGGAATCCCTGAATGTTACGGGTAAATTTTTGGAGAATAAAAAAGAGGTCCTTTTTGAACCTCTTTTTGTGGGCGCTGAGGGAGTCGAACCCCCGACCCTCTGGGTGTAAACCAGATGCTCTGAACCAACTGAGCTAAGCGCCCGTGTATCGAATTGCGGTGCAAATTTAATTTATAATTTTAATTTGTCAAAAGAAATGAAGAATTTTTTATCGAAAAATTATTTTTCCGATCTCTCTAATTCTTTGCTGAAAAGCGTGTCGAATGGTTCTCCTCGGGTTAGTTTCCCGTTTTGTAAGCATATGACTTCGACACATCCTTTTGCACAAAGTTGGTTATCAGGAATTTTATAGATGTCTTCAAAAAAGAGCAGTTTGATTCCTTCCCGTTTTAAGGCGATCTTTACCGAAAAGCGGTCGCTTCCTTTGAGAGAGTGTTTGTAGGAGATATCCACTCTTGAGACCATGGCATCTATCCCTTGAGCGTGAAGATCGGAGAAACTTTTACCGGTGGATTCCAAAAATTCATGCCTGGCGTGTTCTAAATAATGCTGATAATTGGCATTGTTGACTACTCCTTGAATATCGCACTCGTAGTCACGTACTTTCATTTCTAATTCGAATAGATATGTATGCATGTTTTATAAACCTAAAGATTCATTGATCAGGATGATTTTAATTCGTTTGGGCGGAAAAGACTTTTCGGTGATAGTCCAGGTGTTGCAAAGGCGATCGCTGCTTTGGCAGTTCATGCAGGAGGCGGTTGTTTGACATGGCGTGTGCAAATGGGGATGACGTATTGCGTTCCGGGGGGCGGCGACGGTACGGATGCGTTCCATCGCTTTTTCCAGATTTTCGGTGATTTTGTTTACGCCGATGAATAAAACGACGTTTTTGGGACCGAACGTGATGCCTGCAACCCGGTTCCCGACCATGTCCACATTGACGAGTTGGCCCTGCTTGGTTAAGGCATTTGTTCCGGTAAGAAACAAATCGGCCTGTAAGGCTTGTCGTCTCCAGTATGTTTTTTGGGTTCTACTATATCCCTCTTGAAAGGTTCGGATCAATACGCATTCGGGATGGTTTTCCAAGGCATTCAATACTCCGGTAGCCTTCATCGTTTCGGAATCGCCCCAGGAGATTGCGGTAGGCTGGAGGCGTTCGAAAATCTCGGTGAAGAAAATCTCTTGAGCCTCGGTTGTCGTTCGGGCAAAATAGACTTCGAAATGATTTTTTTCTAACGCTTTTATCGTGTGCTCTATGGTCTCGTTTTCCATGGCCGAAAGTTTATATATTAAGCAAAGATAGGATAAAAACAGAAAGACTCAAAAAAGAGGGCCGTAAGTAGGTGGGTAACTAATCTTTGTGAATGTCGTATGATATCGAACTGTAACGTGTTGTAAAACAAATCCCGATCTGATTTTGATCGTGTTATTTTATCGACAGGGGATAATGGATTTTTTTTGTATTTTTGCCTTTTTGAATGGGAAATATAGTATTTATTTGAAAATGTTAAATTTATGAGAGTTCTTTTTTCGTTACTTTTTCTTATTTTATTCGTGCATATTACTTCGGCTCAGTTAGTGTTGAAGTCTGAGAAAGGGGAGTTCGAGTGTCGGTTGATCGGCCGGGCTTTGTTTGACGGGGGCGTATTTTTTAGTGATAAGACTCCGTTGGGAAATGCCGTCGAGGTTTATGATGTACGTTTAGGGACCACCATGCGTTTTTTGGATCATTGGTATGGAAAAATCGAGATAGGATTTGCTAATAGTGAAGTTTCTTTGAAGGATGTTTATATCGAATATCAGCAAAAACGCCACGCGATCCGGATCGGACATTATTACGAAGCTTTTGGGTTGGATTACCGCATCGGGACATCGGATATGAAATTTAACGGGGCGTCTGTTACCGGAAAAGCATTTGGAGATCGTCGTAAATTGGGGATCAGTTATATCTATAATGTAGACGCTTTAAATTTGTGGACTGGCATCTTTAGCGATAAGGATGTGGATAATAAGGAGAAAGGAGATGAGGGGTATACGATAGCCGGCCGGTATCTGTATCGTCCTTATGTAAATGGAGATAATGCCGTTCACATCGGGCTCTCTTCCCGTTTCAGCACGCATGGGGAGGCGGAAAAAAATACGATTACTTATGCTGCCGGAGCTCCTTCCGAGTTGCTTTCGGAAAAGTTCTTGAAGGCGGAGGTAACGGAGGCCATCAATCAATGGAAATTGGGAGCCGAGATTATTCTGGTATACGATAAATTTTATATGCAAAGCGAATATATGCTCGGGCATGTGAACCGGAGGCATGCCGTTTCGAATTATAACGGTGACGGTTGGTACGTGCAGATGGGATACGCTTTGTTGAGCGGAAAATACGGTTACAGCAAGATGACAGGAATGGCGAAGAGTCCGGGAACAAAAAGCCTGGAGGTACTTTGTCGATATAATGTGACTAATTTGAATGATCGAAAAGCAGGGATTATGGGGGGGAAACAAAACGATCTTTCTTTGGGAGCTATCTATTATTTCAATAAATATATTGCGGCTAAAATGAGTTATAGTCTGGTTAGTTTGGATAAGTATGCCCGGATTGACGGTAAGCAGACTTTTAACATGATTCAGGGACGGGTACAGGTGAGTTTTTAATGTTTAATCCTATTTCATGAAGCTTTGTATAGCGGAAAAACCCAGTGTCGCAAAGGAGATTGCTACCGTGTTGGGAGCGAAAGTACGTCGAAACGGTTATTTCGAAGGGAATGACTATTGTGTGACTTGGACGTTCGGACACCTTTGTTCTTTGCAGGAACCGCATGAGTACACGGACAAATGGAAGCAGTGGAATATGACTTATTTGCCGATGATCCCTTCGACGTTTCGGATTAAGTTGATAGAGGACGAGGGTATCAAGAAACAATTTGCCGTTATTGAAGAGTTGGTGGGGAAGGCCGAAATGGTCATTAATTGCGGGGATGCCGGGCAGGAGGGAGAGTTGATTCAACGTTGGGTATTGACGAAAGCCAAATGCGGGGTTCCGATGAAACGGTTGTGGATCTCTTCTTTAACGGAAGAGGCCATTCGGGAAGGGTTTGAGAAATTAATGGATGCTGCCGATTTCGATACGTTATATGCTGCCGGATCGGCAAGAGCGATCGGAGACTGGTTGTTGGGAATGAACGCGACCCGGGCCTACACGTTAAAATATGGAGACGGTAAAGGGGTTTTCTCGATCGGCCGGGTCCAGACTCCTACCTTGGCTTTGATCGTGGAGCGCCAGAAGGCGATTGAGCGGTTTAAACCCGAAACCTACTGGGAGGTACGTACGGATTACAGAGGGGGATGGTTCGCCAACACGAAAGGACGGTTTACGGATAAATCCCAAGCTGAGGCTTTTTTGAAGGAGATAGAGCCGTTGGAGTTGGAAATTGCGAGCGTGGAACGGAAAAAAGCAATGGAGCATCCGCCGAAATTGTTCGATCTCACCTTATTGCAGGTGGAGTGTAATCGTAAATTCGCATTCTCCGCGGATGCCACGTTAAAAATCATTCAATCGCTTTACGAGAAAAAATTAACGACTTACCCTCGCGTGGACACCAATTTTTTACCTAACGATATCTATCCTAAAGTGCCCGCTATATTGATGGGACTGAAGCCTTACGAGTCAGTGATACAACCGATATTAAGCGGAGGGAGGATTCGAAAATCGGGGAAAGTCTTTAATGATAAAAAGATCACGGATCACCATGCTATTATCCCTACCGGCGTATTCAGTTACGATATGACTCCCGATGAGAAACGGGTATTTGATCTGGTTGCCCGTCGTTTTATTGCCGTTTTTTATCCGGATTGTGAGGTGGCCAATACAACGGTGATGGCAGTTGTGGGAGAGCATGAGTTTAAGGCCACGGGCAAACAGATTGTGGTTCCCGCTTGGAGAGTGCTTTTTCCGACAGCTTCCAATAAGCAGAGTGATGAAAATGTTTTGCCTGCATATGAAGTGGGGGAACGGGGAGTCCATCATCCGGAACTACAGGAAAAAGAGACGCAACCGCCGAAATACTTTACCGAAGCGGATTTGTTGCGGGCTATGGAGACAGCGGGGAAACAGGTCGAAGACGAGGAGCTGAGAGATTTGATGAAGGAAAACGGAATAGGACGCCCTTCAACCCGGGCCGGTATTATAGAAACCTTGTTGAAACGCCGTTATATCCGGAAAGATAAAAAGCGGTTGGTAGCTACGCTTACGGGAATCGAACTGATCGATACGATCCAGAACGGACTGTTGAAATCCGCCGAATTGACCGGACAATGGGAGAAGAAACTTCGGATGATCGAAGAGGGATCTTATCGTGTTACGGATTTCATGGAGGAGTTAAAGGTGATGGTCAACGAGGTTATCCATGAGGTGAAGTGCGCTCGCCGGAAAGCGATTGCCGTGGAGACAGAAGAAGAGAAAGTGGCCGGGAAGCCCGTAAAGGAACAGATCCCACTTGTTTTGAAATGTCCCAAATGCGGTAGTGGTGAGATTATTAAGGGACGTACAGCTTGGGGATGTTCTCTCTATAAAAAATCCTGTGATTTCCTGATACCGATGGAGATTCAAGGGAAAAAAATAACCCAAAAACAGGTGGAGTCCATAGTGCTAAAAGGTAAAACCGGGGTGTTGTCCGGTTTTAAAGACGCTGAGGGTAATGCGTTCAGCGGAACTCTTCGTTTGGATGAATTTTGTAAAATAGTGATTGATAAAAAATAGTTCGGTAACCAAGGGATGGCATCTTGCGTTATAATTCGTACATATTAAATAACGCGGATTATGACATATCGTGTAGAAAACAATGGAAAATACCCTAAAGTGGATACGCATGTGGTAAAAGAGCTGGAATTGACTCGTTACATGGGTAAGTGGTATGAAATAGCCCGTTTTGATCATCGTTTCGAACGGGGATTGGATCGGGTGACGGCGGTTTATTCTTTATGTGACGATGGAAAAATCGAGGTTATAAACAGCGGTTATAAGGACGGACGGTTGCATGAAGCCCGGGGAAAGGCCAAGATGCCGGATCCGGATGAACCCGGAAAGTTAAAAGTCTCTTTTTTCTGGTTTTTTTATTCCGATTATTTTATTTTGGAGTTAGACGAGGAGTACTCCTCTGTTTTGATCGGAAGCTCTTCCGACAAGTATTTATGGATTTTGAGTCGGACCCCGAAATTGCCTGATAATAAGCTTAAAAAATTGTTGACGAAGGCGGTGAATCGCGGCTATGATACGGGGAAGCTCATCTATATCAACCAGTAAGAGAACTTCAACGAGAAACGGAAGTATTAAATCTATCTTAAATCCGTTGAATGTGATCGGTTTTTGCCGTAAATGATTTAAATTTGACTATCATTTTAAAACGCTAAAATAGAAAAGTATGGCATTGAGATATTTATTGGCATGTTTATGTGCATGTTTGTTTTTCACTACGGTCGGGGCTCAAGAGAAAAAAGAGTTGAAGGCAGGAGATGTCTCTCCCGTGTTCAAATACTATGATATCAATGGAAAAGAGGTTTCTTTGAGTGATTTGAAGGGCAAGTATGTTTACATTGATATTTGGGCTACTTGGTGTCCGCCTTGCCGACAGGAGTTGCCGCATTTGAAAGAGTTGGAGAAAAAGATGCATGATAAGAATATTGTTTTCGTGAGTATCTCATGCGATCAGAATAAAGCGGATTGGGAAAAGATGGTGAAAGATCAGAAGTTAGGCGGTATTCAGTTGCATACAGGTGGCGACCGGGCTTTTATGAATGCTTATCGGGTACGGACGATCCCTCGTTTTATCCTGTTGGATAAGGAGGGGAAAATATTGAATCTCGATATGACTCGTCCTTCTGATCCGGCAACATTGAAAACTTTGGAAGCTTTGAAAGGAATAAAATAGAAAGAAGCCTTTGGGATGTATCAAAATGGGCTTTGTTTTTATGGAGGGATTGCTTGTAGGGCAATCCCTTTTTTACTTGTTTATAATTTCGTGACCGAAGGGGGAAAGTGCTAATCCGGCCAATTTGAAATGTTGTAACCCGAAAGGTATACCGATAATCGTTAAACAAAAAACAATGCCCCAACAAAGATGTGAAAGGCATATCCATATGCCGCCGATGAAAAACCAAATGATATTCATGAGAAGGGACAGGCATCCGTTACTATGGGGAATGTCTATAACTTGACTACCGAATGGCCAGAGGGCCAATACGCCTAATTTAAGGGTTTGCAGCCCGAAAGGAATTCCGATGATGGTGATAAAAAGTATTACGCTTGAGGTAAAATATTCCAACGCGATAACCAATCCGCCGAAAACGATCCAAATAATATTTCCCAAGATTTTCATAACGTTTGTTTTAAAGAGTGTTTTTAGAAGGCAAAAATAAAATAAAGGTAACAATTTTGGCAGGGAAACGTATCATTTGTAGAGAATAGATCATGTATTTAAAAACAGAGGGATATGATAGAGCATTTGACAAAGGATAGTTTTAAACAAAAAGTGTTTGATTATCAAAATAAAGAAGCGTATGAGTTTAAAGGAAAGCACCCTGTTTTGGTTGATTTTTACGCAACCTGGTGCGGACCTTGTAAGGCTATAGCCCCGATATTGGACGAATTGCAGGAGGAGTACAAGGATAAGATAGATTTTTATAAGGTAGATAGTGATATTGAGAATGAATTGGCCGCTGCTTTTAATATTCGCAGTATTCCGACGTTGATGTTCGTTCCGGTGGATGCTCAACCTCAAGTGGCGAGCGGTGCGATGTCGAAAGCTCAGTTTAAGGAGTTGTTTCAGAAAGTTTTTAATTTATAATAACTTAGAAGATTTATTTGTTACATTATACCGAAGATCCCGAAGAGAAGCTGTAAAAGGCTTCTCTTCGGATTTTTATGATTCTTTATTTCAAATACCTTCAAATGTATTTATTTTTTTACCTTTGTGCGTTTTTATTAAAGGGTATTTGATATGGAAAAAGTGTTTGATCCGAAATTATTCGGATTGATTAAAGATGGTTCTGTCAAAAAGAACTTGTCGAAAGATGTTTTAGCGGGTATTGTTGTCGGGATTGTGGCTTTGCCGTTAGCCATCGCTTTTGCCGTGGCTTCCGGTGTTTCTCCGGAAAAGGGGGTGATGACTGCCATTATCGCTGGATTTATTATTTCGTTCTTGGGTGGTAGCCGGGTACAAATCGGGGGACCGACGGGTGCATTCATCGTGATCGTTTACGGCATCGTGAATGATTACGGTATGGACGGGATGATTATTGCCACCATGTTGGCCGGAATCATTATGATCGGGTTCGGGATGTTGCGGCTGGGGACGCTGCTTAAATTTATACCTCATCCGTTGATTGTCGGTTTTACTTCCGGTATTGCGGTGGTTATTTTTTCGACCCAGATATCCAATGCTTTGGGACTTACATTAACGGATGTTCCGAGCGGTTTTGTCGGGAAATGGGCCTGTTATATCGATCATATACATACGATCAACTGGTATGCTGTCATCATAACGGTCGTGACCGTTTTAATAGCGGTATACATGCCGAAATTGACTACTAAAATTCCGGGTTCTTTTGTGGCTATACTGCTCGTTACACCTGTGGTCGTCATTTTTTCTCTTCCGGTGACGACAATCGGAACCTTGTATGGCGAGATTTCTTGTAACTTTGCCCCGACGATTCCTTCATTGGATTTCGCTAATTTGGCTCATTACGTGCAACCGGCTTTTACGATCGCTATTTTGGGAGCTATTGAATCGTTGCTTTCGGCCGTGGTGGCCGACGGTATGATCGGGGGACATCACCGATCCAATACGGAATTGATCGCCCAAGGGGCGGCCAATATCGTGGCTCCTCTGTTCGGGGGCATCCCGGCCACGGGTGCTATTGCCCGTACGGCTACCAATGTGAAAAACGGGGGACGGACTCCGGTGGCGGGGATGATACATGCAGTGGTTTTACTATTGATCATGCTTTTTTTCGGAAAGTGGGCCTCTTTGATTCCGATGTCTTGTTTGGCGGGAATATTAATTGTCGTTTCTTATAATATGAGTGAGTGGCGGTCTTTCCGTTCCGTATTGAAAGCCTCCTATTTCGATATAGTCATACTTTTGGTAACCTTCTTTTTAACTGTTTTGGTCGATCTGACCGTTGCCATCGAGATCGGTGTGGTTTTAGCGGCCTTGTTGTTTATGAAGCGTATGGCTGATAATGCCCCGAGGGATATTACCGGAACGGGAAATATGGATCAGGATGTTTTGGAGAATTATAAAGATATTCCTTCCGGTGTAGGGATATACGAGATTAGCGGCCCGTTCTTTTTCGGTTCGGCCAAGACTTATTGTGAGACGATCCGGATGATGGGAGTCCGTTATCAGGTATTGATTATCCGGATGAGGCATGTGCCTTTCGTGGATACGACTGCATTGAAAAATTTAACGGAAACGATATCTCAACTGACGAAAGAGGGAACACGGATTATATTGTCCGGGGTAAATGAGCAGGTAAGAAAAGATTTACTTAAAAACGGTATCGGACGGCAGATAGGGGAAGAACAAATTTATCCTAAATTTGATCTTGCTCTGAAAGCCGCTCTTGCAATGGTTGAGGCAAAATAACGGAAAAGCCGTTCGGGACAAAAACCAGAACGGCTTTTTCTTTTATCGCAATCTTATTTTCTCTTCGAAAATTATTATATTTTTGCGTACGAATTAATTTATGACGATAATTTATGAGTGGATTTTTTGGGTGCGTTTCTCGCAAAGAGTGTGTTGCTGATGTTTTTTACGGCACGGACTATCATTCTCATTTAGGAACGAAGAGAGCCGGAATGGCTTTTTACAACGGGCAGGAGTTTACCCGTTCTATCCATAGTTTGGAAAGTGCTTATTTCCGGAATAAGTTCGAACCGGAGTTGGATAAATTCAAGGGTTCTTCTTTGGGGATCGGGGTAATTAGCGATATGGAATCTCAGCCGATTACGGTGATTTCCCATTTGGGACGTTTTTCCGTTGTAGTTGTGGGGAGGATAGATAATTTGGATGAGATTGAAAAATGTTTTTTGAGTGAAAAGAAGCATTTTGCAGAGCTTTCGAGCTCTACCGTCAACCAAACGGAAGCGGTGGCCATGCTTATTAATACGGGAAACACGTTCAAAGAAGGAATTGAGAACGTGTATAGCCGGGTAAAGGGGTCCTGTTCTTTTTTGATTTTGACGGAAACCGGAATTTATGCCGCCCGGGATAAGTATGGTCGTACCCCGATTATTTTGGGAAAGAACGATAACGGTTATGTGGTGGCGAGTGAAAGTTCTTCTTTTACCAATTTAGGTTACACGATTGTACGGGATTTAGAACCTAAGGAAGCGATACAAATCAGTCGGGACGGTATTACTCAGGTGACAACACCGGGTTGCAGGAAACAGATTTGTTCTTTTCTTTGGGTATACTACGGCTATCCCTCTTCATATTACGAGGGAATTAACGTGGAGGATGCCCGTTATCGTTGCGGGGCCGCTATTGCCGCGCATGATAACGTGGAGGTAGATTTTGCGGCAGGTATTCCTGATTCCGGAGTAGGCCATGCCATAGGTTATTCCAATGCCCGGAAGATTCCGTACAAGCGTCCTTTCGTGAAATACACGCCCACGTGGCCGCGTAGTTTTATGCCGCAAAATCAAAGTATGCGGGATTTGGTCGCTAAGATGAAATTGTTGCCGAATGAGGCTTTTACAAAAGGAGCCAGGATTTTATTTTTGGATGACTCTATTGTTCGCGGCACTCAGTTGAAGGATAATGTCGTCAAATTGCGGGAATGCGGGGTGAAAGAGATACATATGCGGATCGCTTGTCCTCCGTTGGTTTACCCTTGTGTCTTTCTGAATTTTTCATCTTCCCGCTCAAATTTCGATTTGTTTACCCGTCGGGTAATCCGCGATCTGGAGGGAACCTCCGATCTGACGGAAGAGATTCTGAAACCTTATACCGATCCCGATTCGGTGCAATATAAAAAGATGCTGGAGGTGATGGCACAACATTTGGGATTGGATTCGTTGAAGTTCCAGCGTTTGGATGATCTGGTAAAAGCCATCGGCATTCCGAAAGAGGATCTTTGCACGCATTGCTGGGACAATTCGTCGTATCTGTAATCTATAATTATTCAATGATTAAAAGGATTGGCGATTTTAGATTGTAAATTGTAGATTGTAAATCGAATACCAATTTTTTTAGATTTACAATCTACAATTTGCAAAGATTAATACGCGTGATGATCTTCCTGTATATCTTTCAAATCGATCTGTTTTTTATTCAATGCTCTCCAAGCATAGAAAATATACGCGATCACGAAAGGCGATATCAGGGAGACATATGACATGGCTTTCAGCGTATAATGGGATGAGGAGGCCTTATATATGGTTAGGGAAGAGTTTAGGTCGGTATACGACGGATAGAAAGCCGTGTTGTTGAAACCCGCCAGAATGAACAGGGCAATTACAGCCAAAACGATTCCTATGCCCGAGAACCATATCCCTTTATTCCATTTCTCCGAGAACAATGTTTTGACGATACCGAAAAGGACTCCTGCAACTCCGACCAAAAGAATGATCGTGTTGACAGGCATCTCGATCAGATTATGGAAGTATTTGTATTGCACGAGAACGATCTCTCCGTTTTCCGCGATGGCATAACCTTTACTTAATAAAATAATGGCAAGAAACGCCAACAAAAGCACGACAAACGGGACCGCATTATAAAGGACTTGTTTCCGGCTTCTGTTGAAAATGGTCGGATGGTCGATATTATTAATAAAATAGAGGGCTGCTAAAGTGCGAGCCAAGAAAAAAATGGCGAATCCCAAACAGAGATTGGCAATATTGAATAGTACTTCTATCCCTCGCCAAGGACTCATCCAGGTTACGTCATTCATCACTCCCAATGAAAAGGGATTACCCGTGAAGAAGGAACCTACTACCGCCCCGATACAGATGGTCCCGATGACTCCATTAATGATCAAAAAGACATTATATGTTTTTTCTCCCAATAGATTACCTGCTTTCCTACGGTATTCGTAAGAGACGGCTTGCATGACGAAGCAGAAAAGTACGACCATCCATGCGAGATAAGCTCCGCCGAAACTCGTTGAATAGAAGAGAGGGAAACTGGCAAAAAAAGCACCTCCGAATACGACTAAGGTCGTGAACGTGAATTCCCATTTCCGGCCAAGACTATTGACGAGTAAATTTCGTTCGTCTTCTGTTTTGGCTATCGTGTATAGTAGGGTTTGTCCTCCTTGGACGAATAACAGGAATACCAGCAATCCGCCGAGTAACGATATTAAAATCCACCAATAATGTTGTAAAAATTCCATAATTCTTTCAATT
The DNA here is from genome assembly GCA_001487125.1 of Gabonibacter massiliensis. Lineage (GTDB taxonomy): Bacteria > Bacteroidota > Bacteroidia > Bacteroidales > Marinifilaceae > Gabonibacter > Gabonibacter massiliensis. Next base: position 1,511,940 of record LN913013.1, on the reverse strand, counting down.
TAAGATTCATTGATTTCGTGATTAAGAGATTGATAACAAGGAGATTTGAAAGCTTAAATCGCCTGATTTTCATCCGTTTAATCGCCTTCCGGTCCTTTTTTAATCTGTTTTCCCATGATTCTCAGTTCGGCAATGAGTAGTACCGTGAAGAGTATGGCAAACATCCAGAACGTCGTTATCACCCAGTTGGACGTAATTTTAGTTACGGCCACGTTGGTAGGTAAAAGATTTTGTACGACCCAAGGCTGGCGTCCGACCTCGGCAACGATCCATCCGCATTGCGAAGCCACGTAAGCCAAAGGAACACAAGCGAGAGCCAGGTAGGGTATGACTTTGAATTTATCGAATTTTCTTTTTTTAGCGTACCAAAGTGAAAGAACGAATAAAAGAACGAATAACATGCCTAACCCCACCATGATACGGAAACTGTAAAATACGAGGGGAACAGAAGGGATCGTATCGTACGGGGAATTAAGATAGCCATATCCGAAGTCTGCGTAGTTAGCCCTGAATAACTTTAAAGTACTGTCTGCTGCAATCGGATTGTTTTCTTTTACGGCTTGCTTATAATCTTTCAAAGCCTGAATGGCCATGCGCCCGTTAGCCATACGCTGTTCGATCGAAGGATAGGTCTTACCCTCTTCCGAAGTGTATCCGTCCAGAATGTTCTGAATACCGGGAATGTAGGCGTCTCCTTTGTGGTATCCCAAAAACGATAGCATCCGGGGGATATGGATTCCGTACGAAACTTTTTTCATGCGAGTCGTCGGCAGTGCCGGATCATCGGTCAGAAGGCCGATAACGGTTAACCCGGCACCTCGTCCTCCTTCGTTTAAGCCTTCCATTGCGGCTAATTTCATGGGTTGTGTTTTTGTCACGTCCTGAGCACTGGAATCACCGGTATAAATGGTAATAAGTATACTGATCAGTCCGAAGACGGAAGCTAAAATTATACTTTTACGGGCAAATTCGAGATGTCTTTTTTTCAATATAAACCAAGCGCTGATCCCCACGACAAAACAGGCCGAGAGGGTATAAGCGGAAGTTACCGTGTGGAAAAACTTGCTTATGGCCGTTGGAGATAAAAGTACGGCCCAGAAATTATCCATTTCGTTCCGGGCTGTCAACGGGTTAAATTCCATGCCGACCGGATTTTGCATCCAGGCATTGGCAACTAATATCCACAGGGCGGAAATATTTGCCCCTACAAAAACCATCCATGTGGAAAGCAGGTGGAAACGTTTGCTGACCCGGTTCCATCCAAAGAACATGACGGCAACGAAGGTCGATTCCAAGAAGAAAGCGAGGATCCCCTCGATAGCGAGTGGAGCCCCGAATATATCCCCCACGAACCAGGAGTAGTTCGACCAGTTGGTTCCGAACTGAAATTCTAAGATTAGGCCGGTAGCTACACCAATGGCAAAGTTGATTCCGAAAAGTTTCATCCAGAACTTAGTCGCATCTAACCAGCGTTGATCTCCTGTACGAACCCAGATGGTTTCCATAACGGCAAGCATTAAGGCTAATCCTAATGTTAACGGAACAAACATGTAATGGTAGATCGCAGTCATGGCAAATTGCCAACGTGACCATTCCACTAAAGAAGTTGTTGTTAGGTGAAAGAACATAATGTTAAGGTTTTGTGGTTAATTCTTCAAATACATGATCACTTTTTTCTTGAAAAGTATCGTAATTAGAATTTAAGTAATTGGGCATAAAAAATAGTTTGAGCACTAAAAACATGATACATAGCTTGATTAAAATGATCAGCCATAGATTTCTTCCCCATCGGGGCATATTTTTAAATCCGTCGTAGTATAACCTCCAAACTTTTTTCAGCATAATCGAAAATGAGTTTATAATAACTTAAAAACGTAATAAAGATAAAAATGTTTTCTAATATAATATTCTTATTGTTAATAATATTTATTTATGTGCCGATAGATAGTTTTTATAGGATGGAAAAGTGTTCGCGATTCGGTCTGTTTATCTTAACCGCTTGAATTCGACTGTAAATAGATTTTGATATCAAGTAATTAATTTTTAGATTTACAATGAAGAGGGAGATTTCGGAGGTAATTATAGGTTGGATGTTTATATTTCAGTTGGAAGGGTTGCGAAAAGTATCGGGTTTGTTTTTCCCGAAGAGAGAGAGCGTGGACCAGGTAAGTCGTCGTTCTGGTGTGGTTGTTATTTTCGATGGATTGTTCCGCGGTACGAATGTAAAGGATGTATATGACGGTACGTTGGTTCTTACGAAGGCATTTGACCGAAACACCAAAAACGCCGGGGGAAGATTTAAAAAAGGATTGTGCGAATGTGAATTTTGTTTGTTTCCGACCCGGAGGGAAGGTAACAAGCCTGTATTTCCTTACAGGTTAGCTCCGGGAATAACGGGAGATCGCCATGGAATGTTGATTATTCGTAAACATCACATTATCGAAATGACGGAAAAATGGTAAAAAGAGGGAAAGGACCGATTAATTTATCTAATTTTGTTTCGTATAAAGATAGAATAAATGGAACGTGAGATATGAATAGTTTAGGGAAATATCTTTTAGGAGGAATAATTTTAGCCATCATCGCATTTCTGTGTTGGTACTTTTCGTCCATTATTGCCTATATTTTGGTGTCTGTGGTGATCTCTTTTCTCGGAAGGCCGATTATAGATTTGTTAGGTCGTATAAAAATACGGGGATACGCTCTTTCCGATTCATTGAAGGCTGCTGTGACCTTAGTGTGTATATGGGTGGTTTTTATTCTTTTCTTTTATACGGTTATTCCTATGGCGAGTCAGGAATTTCAGTCGTTGAGTGATCTGAGCATTGCCAATATAGTGAATCAGCTTGATGCTCCGTTAGCGGATGCTGAGCGCGGTTTGAAGCATTTTGGTATTATCGATAACGATCAGGATATAAAAGATTATATTGAGAAAAACTTAAGTTCTTTGGTGGATGTTAGCAGGGTTAAAAATTTGTTCGGTTCATTGGCGGGGACGATCAGCGGCATTTTTATCGCCCTGTTTTCAATCTCTTTCATTACTTTCTTCTTTCTGAAAGATAGCAAGCTGTTTTCCAGAATGCTTTTGGCTGTTGTACCCACTCAATATGAGGAAGGAACGAAAAAAGCGTTGGATTCTATTCAGAAATTGCTCGTTCGTTATTTTGTAGGTATTATCTTCGAAGTGATCATTGTGATGGGATTGAACATCCTTGGGCTTTCCATCGTGGGACTGAAATTTAATACCGCGGTGGTGATCGGTTTGGTGACGGGAATTACAAACGTGATCCCTTATATCGGCCCTTTGATCGGCGCTGTTTTTGGGTTGGTTGTGGGAATAGCCACGCATCTTGATATGGATTTTTATACGGCGCTGTTTCCTTTACTTGTATACATGGCGATTGTGTTCTCTGTTACTCAATTGATTGATAACACGGTATTGCAGCCTTTGATATACGGGAACAGTGTCCATGCCCATCCGTTGGAGATCTTTCTTGTGATTTTGATAGCCGGTAGCATTGCCGGTATTCCGGGTATGATATTGGCGATTCCGGGTTATACGGTTTTGAGGGTGATTCTTGGTGAATTTTTCAATAAATATAAGTTAGTGAAGACTCTTACGAAGGGATTGAATGATGAAAATGGAGTGCGACATGAGGAGGGGTAAAGAGTCGTGAAGAAATAAGAACGGCCTTTCCACCCGGAAAGGCCGTTTCTATTTTAGAGTAAGGCAATTTGTAAAACTTCCCGTATATGATCGACGAAATGGAATTTAATACCTTTGATATATTCTTTCTTTATTTCATCGATATCTTTTTTGTTCTCGTGGCACAGGATGACTTCTTTAATACCGGCTCGTTTGGCGGCTAAGATTTTTTCGCGGATTCCTCCGACGGGTAACACTTTGCCGCGAAGAGTAATCTCTCCGGTCATAGCTAACGCTTTTTTTACTTTTCTTCCCGTGAGGGAAGACGCTAAAGAGGTTACCATGGTAATTCCGGCGGAAGGACCATCTTTAGGGACAGCTCCGGCAGGAACATGTATATGGATATTATGCTCTTCGATAGATGCGGTGTCTATGTTTAATTCCTCCGCGTGCGATTTAATATATTCTAAGGCCAGGGTGGCGGATTCTTTCATGACTTCTCCCAAGCTGCCGGTCATGGTTAACATCCCTTTTCCTTTGCTGATACTGGATTCGATATAAAGGATTTCTCCACCGACGGCTGTCCATGCCAATCCCGTAACGACACCCGGCAACTCGTTCCCTTGGTACTCTTCTTGCGTGAATATGGGAGTCCCCAGGTATTCTTTTACGCTTTCTTTGGAGAGCTTTATCGAGAAAGTGGGATCAAGGGCGACGTGTTTGGCCACCTGACGCATAATTTTAGCTAATGTTTTATCCAGATTGCGTACTCCGGATTCCCGGGTATACTTATCGATGATGTAATTTAAAATAGTATCGCTAAATTCTACCTCTTCTGCTTTTACCCCGTGATTGGTTAACTGTTTCGGGATCAAATGCCGTTTGGCAATTTCAATTTTTTCCTCCATCAGATAACCACTAACCTCGATCATCTCCATTCGGTCGCGTAGGGGCGGAGCTATGGTGGAAATATCATTTGCCGTTGCGATAAACATCACTTTGGACAGATCGTAATCCACGTCTAAGTAGTTGTCGTGGAAAGTTGAATTTTGTTCCGGATCCAATACTTCCAAGAGGGCGGATTGGGGGTCTCCTCTAAAGTCCTGTCCGACTTTGTCGATCTCGTCCAAAATGAACACGGGATTTGAGGTCCCGGCTTTTTTTATTCCCTGAATGATCCGTCCAGGCATGGCTCCGATGTAGGTACGACGGTGCCCGCGGATTTCCGATTCATCGTGCAGTCCTCCTAACGACATCCTGACGAATTCCCGGTTTAAAGCCCTGGCTACGGATTTTCCTAAAGAAGTTTTTCCTACTCCCGGGGGGCCGTACAGACAGATGATCGGAGATTTCATGTCTCCTTTTAATTTCAATACGGCTAAGTATTCGAGGATTCGTTCTTTTACTTTTTCCAGGCCGTAGTGATCGCTGTCTAATATTTCCGAAGCCTTCTGCAAGTCGAAGTTATCTTCCGAATAGTGGTTCCACGGTAACTCGGTTAATTCTTTCAAATAGTTCAGTTGCACGGAATAATCCGGCATGGAAGGATTCTGTCTTCGTAATTTCTGTAGTTCTTTTTCAAAGAATTCCTGGATGTTTTTCCCCCAGTCTTTCTTTTTGGCTGCTTCTTCCAGTTCCTGAATATCATCATCAACGGAATTCCCACCCAATTCGTTCTGAATGGTCTTCATTTGTTGATGCAGGAAATATTCCCGTTGTTGTTTATCCAGATCGAATTTTACTTTTTTCTGGATATCATTCTTCAACTCTAAAATGCTGACCTGTTTACTCAGCAGTTCCAACAGTTTTATCGCCCGTTCTTTTATACTGTCAATCTCCAGCAGTTCCTGTTTATTTCGATAGTCAATGTCCGTATTGGATGAGATAAAATTGATCAGGAAAAGCATGCTTTCGATGTTTTTCAACGCGAAGCCGGCTTCATTGGGAATATTGCTGGAATACTTTACGATTTTCATAGCCATCTCTTTCAACGAGTCGGAAATAGCATTGTATTCTTCATCGTTTTTAGATAGAACTTCTTCCGTTTTTACTATAATTTTCCCCACGTGATAGGGCTCATCGTACAGGATATCCTCCAACTGGAATCTTCTTTTCCCCTGAATGATTGCCGTTGTTGTTCCATCCGGCATCTCTAATATTTTCAAAACGGATGCGGCGGTACCGATAGAATACAGGTCGTTTTGTGCCGGGTTTTCCGTGTTGGTGTCTTTTTGGGCGATCACCCCGATCATGGCGCTTTGTTTATAAGCATATTTGATCAGTTTCAGGGATTTTTCCCTGCCGATATTGATGGGAATAATTACACCCGGGAACAACACGGTGTTCCGAAGCGGTAATATTGGCAGTGTGTCAGGTATATTAATCGATTCGTTCAGCAATTCTTTTTCATCTCCTAATATCTGTAATAAGTCCTGATGTTCTTCCTGTATATTTTCCGATAATATGTCGTCTAAGTTTATTTCGTTCATTATGATCTCCTTATCTTCCTTTTTAGTTGTTTTTTGTATTTACACTCCTCTTCACCTTCTGTCTCGTTTGTGATAAAAACGAATGACTGACATTTTGTCAACGATTCATTTGAATTGAGACGATTCTATACAGGGCAATTCCTGTGCCAAAGATTTTTTCCTGTAATACGGGAAGTAATGGAAGCAATTGTTATTTTTGTCATAGAATAATTAGACAATACGAATGAATACCATTTTATTTGATGATAAAAGTTGGAGTACGTTAAGGCCTCTTACCTTGACCCGTCCGGTTTCCGAGATTCGGGTAGGTATTCTCACGCTCAGAGAGAAGTGGGAAAGAAGGTTGAATAACTCCGTTTCCTATTTAACAAGTGATTATCTTCAGGAGAAATATCCTTTGCGGACGGAGGATGATAATTTGTGGATAAATGCCTCCGTATGTGCAAATGCGGACCTAGTTGCTGCTGTTCGTCGTTTGGAATCGAATGATTTGTTGTTCGGAGAACAGGGAGTCGTGATTGCCGTGCGAGGCGGTAAACAGGTGGCTGATAGGTTAAGAAAAGAGGAGTTCGCCGCATTCCGTTCCCTGGAATATTCGGGAGAATGCACGAGGATAATTTATCCTTACCATGTTTTTGCTTATAATGCCGGGGAATTACTTCTTGATTTCGATTTGTTGACAAAGGGGAGAAAGAGCGCTATTTTGGAAAATAGCGTACGGGTACACGGAAAGTATCCTGTCTTTTTGGAAGAGGGGGCTGTTGTCCGGTACGCGACGATTAATACGGACGCCGGACCGGTGTACATAGGTAAGGAAGCGGAAATCATGGAGGGAGTATTGATCCGGGGGCCATTAGCCATGTGTGAGCATGCCGTATTAAATATGGGAGCGAAGGTCTATGGAGCAACGACTTTGGGGCCTTACTGCAAATGCGGCGGGGAATTGAATAATGTCGTGTTTATCGGGTATTCCAATAAAGCGCATGATGGTTTTTTGGGAAATTCGGTTATAGGCGAGTGGTGTAATTTGGGTGCGGATACGAATAATTCCAATTTGAAGAACACGTATGTAGAGGTTAAGCTGTGGGATTACGACACCCGGCATTTTCGGAAAACGGGTTTGCAGTTTTGCGGTTTAATCATGGGAGATCATTCGAAAATGGGAATCAATACGATGATTAATACGGGAACCGTTGTAGGTGTAGGGGCTAACATTTTCGGTTCCGATTTTCCGAGGAATTTTATCCCTTCTTTTTCCTGGGGAGGGGCTTCCGGTTTTGTAGAGCATCAAATGCGTCAATTTACGGTTACGGCAGAAGCTGTGATGAAAAGACGGGGAAAAGTTTTCGATGACGTGGAAAAACGTATTATCGATCGAGTTTTCGAAGATACCCGTGAATTCAGGACCTTTAAATAGTAAAAAAGTCGCTTATTTTTTAATAAGCGACTTTTTTATATCGTATCTGAACGATTATTTTTTTCTGTTTTCCATGTGTGATTTATAACGGTTCATGAATTTATCGACACGTCCTGCGGTGTCGATCAATTTGATTTTACCGGTATAAAACGGGTGTGAAGAGTTGGAAATTTCCATCTTAATCAGAGGATATTCTACTCCATCAATTTCAATAGTCTCTCTTGTTGCGGCTGTTGACTTGGTAATAGTAGTCATTCCGTTAGACATATCTTTAAATGCTACTAATCTGTAATTTTCAGGATGTATGCCCTTTTTCATCTCGTATATAATTTTAAATTTGTTTCTACTTTAACGGCCAGCAAAGATAGTCCATTCATTATAAATCACAAAGAATTTCATTGACTTTTTTTTATCTCTTTGAAAAGTTCCTGAATTCGTTCGGACGAATACGGAATAAAAGTCGGGATACTTGTCGTTGATCCGTTTATAATAATCGAAGGCGGAAAATGGGTTTATCCACTTCCGCCTTCGAACGGTTTTGCTTATCAATATGCTCCTCTTTAAGATAATTCCTTTTGTAGAGACTCGAGTAATTCTTTACCAACAAACTCCTCGAAGATTTCGGGTGTAGGTTTGTCTTTTTGCATCTTTAAAGCTGAAAGGTATTTGGCTTTATCCTCTCCCGGAATAACGATGAGCGGTTCGTTAAATAACATTTGGATGTAGTTCATCAACAGCAAGGCCACCTCGATATTTCCCTCTCCGAACGGTTTGATGTGTAGGAAGCGATAGTGGAAACGGGCTCCTAATTTTACCGTCATGATATCGTGCACCTGATCCAACTCTTCATTAACTTTCTTGCATAATTTGTCAAGCATATCCGGAATTTGAGTATAATCGGAGAGCACTCCTTCCTCGTAGTACTCTTCTCCCAAGCGGAAATCACCCAGTGACGTATCGTATCGGCCGACGGTGGTTGTCTCCTCTTTTCCCGTGTGTTTCATTACCAAGGCGCTGACATCCCGTACGAATTCCGAAGAAAATTTTTTCTGTTGTTTGGAACATCTGACAAGATACAAAAAGGCGGATTCCAAATCTTTTATTCTGTAAATGTCCCATTCGGTTATTCGTTCCGGGGTATTTTTTTCGTTGAGAACATCCAGAAAATCTTGCTTTTTAACTGTAATTCCTTCTAATCTGGCAATCTCGTAGAGTAATGTTTCCACTAAACGAGAGGGATAGCCTTGAGCTTTAATGTTATATTTATCGAGGTATTCAGCCCTCATTTTACATAATTCTTGCCACATTTTTCTTACTTTTTAGTTTGTGATAAGTACGTTCTCCAAAGAGAAATTGTTCTGTTTTCGTGAGTTTTTCTTGGGGTGTTTTTATAACTTTGCCGCCTAAAAGAGTTATTTATGCTGAAGAGGAGTATTCATAATAATATACCTGTTTATCGGTTTACGGGATTGGGGAGTTGTTCTCATCTTGTGCATTTTATTTCCGGTCGTGAAGGTGGTGTCAGTCGTGGAGGGCAGTCTTCTTTAAATATCGGTTTTACAGAGGAGGATAAGAGAGAGAATGTATTGAAGAATCGACAACTGTTATTGTCGGAAGTGGGAGTGGATTTATCGACGTTGACGACCGGGGAACAAAAACATACGACCCATGTCGAGGTCGTGCTTGAAAATAGCATCGGGTGCGGGGGAAGAGAACGGGAAACCCGTTTGCCGGAGACAGATGCCTTGATTACTGCTTTGCCGGAGGTTTGTTTGATGGTGTTAGCCGCCGATTGCGTACCTATTTTACTTTACGATACGGAGAGGCGCGTGATTGCGGCGATTCATGCTGGATGGCGGGGAACGGTGGGGAAGATTACCTCTCGGGTCGTCGCCCGGATGGAAAAAGAGTTCGGATGTAATCCTAAAGACATAAGAGCCGGCATAGGACCTTCTATCGGGAAGTGTTGTTTTGAAGTGGGCGAAGAGGTTGTCGAGATCGTCCGGAAAAATTTGAATCGCTGGGAAGACTTGGTAGAGTCGGGGGAAAATCATGGGAAATACAATTTCGATTTGTGGGAAGCTAATCGCAGGGAGTTGACGGAGGCCGGTTTATGTTCCGGTTATATTGAAGTAGCCCGTATTTGTACGGTTTGTAATCGGGATCGTTTTTTCTCTTACCGGGGAGACCGGGGAGATACCGGGCGCTTCGGGGCTGGAATAATGATGAAGAAAAAGTGTTGACGGGAATTTACGGTATTCATGTTAGATTTTACGGCTATTGATTTTGAAACTGCCAATCGTTACCCGACAAGTGCATGCGCTATCGGTCTGGTTCAGGTACGAAACGGAAAAATCGTAAATGAATTTTTCCGTTTGATAAAGCCTGAGCCTTACTTTTTTTACCGGAAGTTTATAGATATACATGGAATTACCCCCGAGCAGGTTGCGGATGCTCCTTTATTTGAAGAGCTTTGGGGAGAGATTGCCTCTTTTTTGGATACGGATGCGTTGGTGGCCCATAACGCGAGTTTCGATATGCGGGTATTGAAAGCCTGTTTGGAGAGAGCTGATATTTATACCCGTTTACCCCAACATTATTGTACCTATCAGTTAACCCGGAGATATATAAAAGAGTTACCGAATTATCGTTTGAACACGGTGTGTGATTATTTCGGAATAGCGTTAAATCACCATGAAGCGCTGAGCGATGCCCGGGGAGCTGCTCAAATCATGTTGCAATTGGAGAATTATAAAAAATGACGGTATTACCGTCATTTTATTATAATTGGTTGATCATTTCCCGGAAAATTGCAGTCATTCGGGGTTGCGCGTGATTGCCCACGTCTTGCACCTCTTCGTGATTTGTCTTTATCAGCTCTTCGTTAGCTGTACTATTGGTGATTACCGACATACCGAAACATTCCATATTCATATGCCGGGCTACAATAATCTCAGGTACCGTAGACATGCCCACGGCATCTCCTCCGATGACTCTTATCCAGTTATATTCTGCTGGTGTCTCGAAAGAAGGCCCTTGCAAGCCGGCGTATACACCTTTTTGTAGTTTAATATCCAGTTTCTTGCCGATCTCTTCCGCCAAATAGATTAATCTTTTACTGTAAGCCTCGGTCATGCCCGGGAAGCGTGGGCCCAGCTCCTCCATGTTTTTTCCCCGTAACGGATGTTCCGGGAAGAGATTGATATGGTCTTTTATGATCATGAGGTCTCCTACCAGGTAGTTGGTGTTTACTCCGCCTGCCGCATTGGAAACGAACAATGTTTTCACCCCTAAGGCGTGCATCACTCTCACGGGAAAAGTAACTTCCTTCATGCTGTATCCTTCGTAGAAGTGAAAGCGTCCCTGCATGGCGATCACGTTTTTATTACCGAATTGGCCGATCAACAGTTTACCTTGATGCCCTTCGACTGTCGATACCGGAAAGTTGGGAATTTCCGCGTAAGGGATAGCCTGTTTTATTTTAATGGATTTTCCGAGTTCTCCTAAGCCCGTACCAAGGATGATACCTATCGAATATTCTCCGTCTAAAAAAGGATAGATAAAATCTTTACTTTCTTTTATTTTGCTTAGCATAATTGTGTATATTTTTGATGAGTTGATCTTTGGAAGTTAAAAATTCAGGTTCGATAGGTATATAAAACATACGTTCCCTAATTTCATCGGGAAACTCGTATGAAACCAAGCGGGTTGCGTCTTTTTCCGTTGTGAAAATGTACTTGTCCGGTTGATCAATTTTATTGAATTCCTGAATGATTTTCTGTATGTCGTTGTTCGTGAAACGATGATGATCCGGAAAAGTTAAAAAAGAGACCTGTCCGAAAAGCGTTTTCAAATGTTCCTGATAGGGGCCCGGTTGTGCGATCCCCGTAACGCATAAGACGACGCTATTATTATTTTTTAGGTATTTACTCTTGCCGTCCAACGGGGTAATTTCCCCGTATTTCATGGTGGTAAACAGCAGTTCCTGATAAGCTTTTAGCTTCAGATTTTTATAGATGATTCTTTTTTCTATCGGAGTGATATTGGAGGGACATTTGGTGATGATGACATAATTGGCCCGTTCCAAAGCGCTGTGATGTTCGCGTAACCGTCCCAAGGGAAGGAGATGATCCTTATAAATAGGACGGTTATAATCGATCAACAGGATATTGATATCCGCTTTCACGTATCGGTGTTGAAATCCGTCGTCAAGAATAATGATATCCGGAGGATTGGGTAATTGTTGTAGTTTTTTCACCCCTCTGACTCGGTCGGCATCGACGGCAACCGTGATATCCGGAAATTTATTTTTTATTTGCTTGGGTTCGTCTCCGATTTCGTCTGCCGTGGAATTTTCTGTCGCCAATATGTATCCAGACGTTTTGCGCTTGTATCCCCGGCTTAAACAGGCTACGCGATGGTCTTTCTGAAGTACGTTAATGATGGATTCCGTGTGGGGTGTTTTTCCCGTGCCTCCGATCGTGATATTACCGATACAGATGATGGGAACATCGAACTCTTTTGACTCGAGAAGACCCAGATTAAACAAACGGTTCCTGATACTTACGCCTAATCCGTAAAGTATGCTTAAAGGCCATAGGACAAGATATTTAACCACTATGCAGATTTTTAAAGTTAGTAATTGAACCTTACTGTTTTCAGTTGAATGATACGTTGTAAGGGATACGTGCGACGGCTCCTTGTATACTTAACCATGTTTTTTGGGTCGTATACAGTTCGTAGTATGCCCCTAATTCGGATTTTATGATTTGGTTCTTTACTGTCTCCGAAAGATTTAAAATCAACTCTTCTATCGGATTTCTACTCGTTGGCAGTTCTACGATTTGGTATTGGGTTGATTTTATCTTGTCGGCTGCAATGCGTATGGCGTCGTCCAAACCGCCGAGAATATCGACTAACCCGATTCTGAGGGCATCGGTACCCGTCCAGACTCTCCCCTGGGCGATTTCATCGACTGCCTCTTTACTCATGTGGCGTCCTTCGCTAACCCGACTTAAAAAGGTATCATATCCCCGGTTAATATAATTTTGCATAACGTTTCTTTCGTAAGAGGTAAGTGGCCTGGAGCTTACGGGAAGAGGAAGGGGATAACCGCCTCCGAAGTCGCTGTGTTCGTTGGTTTTTACGACGTTGGTAGAGATACCTAATTTATCCTTTATCAGTTCTTCCCCGCTGAATAGAAGTCCGAAAATACCGATGGAGCCCGTTAATGTCATCGGGTCGGCGACGATCGTGTCGGCGGCGCATGAGATGTAATAGCCTCCGGAGGCCGCGACGTTGCCCATGGAAACAATGAATGGTTTGGCGTTGGCGGCTAATTTGACTTCCCTCCAGATGATTTCGGAAGTTAAGGCACTTCCTCCCGGGGAATTTACTCTCAAAACGATGGCTTTGATGCTTTGGTCTTCTCTGGCATTTCGGATCGTTTTGGCTAACTCCGGCCCGATCGTGTTTGAGTTTTGTTCGAAACCGATCTCTCCCTGGGCATAAATGACAGCTATTTTGTCGGCCGTGAAGTCGAGGTTAGGAGCTAAACTTTTGAAATAATCCGGTAATGAGGCTATCTCTACTTTTTGGTTGGCTTCCTGTCCGCAGGCCCTTTTCAGTTTATTCAACATCTCGTCCTCGTATATCGTCCCGTCGAAAAAGCCTTCTTGCTCGAACTCTTGTGTCGTGTATACCCGGAAGTTGTCGGTCAGTCGATTGATTTTCTCCACCGGAATATGCCGGGCTTCGGATATTCCTTGTATTTGAGTATTCCATAACGAGTTCAAGTAGGTTTGTATTTGTTCCCGGTTAGCCTCACTCATGTGATCTTCCATAAACGGTTCTACGGCGGCTTTGAACTTACCCACCCGGATGACCTCCGGTTTTACTCCTATTTTTTTCAGCAGATCTTTATAGAATGCGACTTCTGCGCTCATTCCGGTCAGTAAGAGCGGGGCTTCCGGATTGACAAAAAGGCTATCGGCGACGGATGCCAAATAATAACTTTTTTGCGAATATCCCAGATTGGAATAGCTATAAATAAATTTTCCGCTTTTTTTGAAATCTATTAAGGCATTACGTATTTCTTCTATACTTCCCAATCCACCGAAGTTCGAGTTGATTTCGGTAAGATCCATATAAATACCGGCGATCCGGCTGTCTCCGGCCGCTTGATAAATACTTTTCAATATGTTGTTCAGTCCCATCAGTTTGCTGGGGGTCAACGATTTGAAATCGAAATTTTCAATCGGATTATCCGATGCTTTGTCGGGTATGGCATGTTGTAAGGAGAGTTTTAATATCGTATTGTCTTTGATGGTAACGGTTGTGGTCGACATACTGGCAATGGCACCGATCATCCCGATAAGTATAAAAAAGAAAAAAATATGTACGATGACGATACCGACGATTGTTGCTAATGTATACTTTAAGAAGCTTCTCATACTGTTTTTTTTAAAGATTAATCTTATTTGTGCAGCAATATGTTTTTTACAAATGTATACATATAATTTTGCTACAGCAAATTTAAAGTTAGGCTTATTTTGTTCGCGTTTGTTTTTTTAATAGTTTTACGCATACGTTGTAATTAAAATGAAGTATACGAATGAGCAAGTTTGAAGTTGTCGGAGGAAAGCGTTTAAAAGGAGAACTTATCCCTCAGGGAGCAAAGAATGAGGCATTACAGGTGATATGTGCAACTTTGTTGACAAAAGAAAGGGTGACGATCAGTAATGTACCGGAAATATTGGATGTGTTGAAGTTGATAGAATTATTACGAGGAATGGGCGTGTCCGTAGAGAGGATTCGTAAAGGAGAGTATGCTTTTCAGGCCTCGGATATTGATTTCGGCTATTTGGACACCGAGGATTTTTATAATAAAGCGGCAAGTCTGCGGGGATCTATCATGATTCTTGGTCCGCTTTTGGCCATATACGGTTATGGATTGGTGCCGAAACCGGGTGGAGACAAAATCGGACGTCGTCGTTTGGATACCCATTTTTTAGGATTTGAGAACTTGGGGGCTTCTTTTGAATACGATGCCGTGAAAGGGTGTTTTAAGGCTTCCGCGCAAAAATTGAAAGGGGCCTATATGCTGTTGGATGAGGCTTCGGTGACAGGTACTGCCAATATCGTGATGGCTGCTGTTCTGGCGGAAGGGGTAACCACTATTTACAATGCTGCCTGCGAACCTTATATCCAGCAGCTGTGCAAGATGTTGAATGCCATGGGAGCTAAAATTTCAGGTATCGCCTCCAATTTGTTGAGGATTGAAGGGGTAGCCTCTTTAAAAGGGTGCAGTCATCGTTGTTTGCCCGACATGATCGAGGTCGGGAGCTATATCGGGTTGGCGGCGCTGACCCGATCGGAGATTACGATTAAAGATGTTTGTATCGAGCAATTGGGCATTATTCCGGGGGCTTTTCGGCGTTTAGGAATCCGGGTGGAAGAACGAGGCGACGATCTGTATATTCCCCGGCAGGAACATTATTTGATTGAGGATTTTATTGACGGTTCCATTTTAACCGTTGCGGATGCTCCTTGGCCGGGGTTGACTCCTGATTTGTTGAGTGTGTTCCTGGTCGTTGCCACTCAGGCGAAAGGTAGTGTGCTGATTCATCAAAAAATGTTCGAAAGCCGGCTCTTCTTTGTCGATAAGTTGATAGATATGGGAGCTAAAATTATTTTGTGCGACCCGCACCGGGCTACGGTGATAGGGCAGAACCATGAATCCCAGTTGCGGGCAACGAAAATGACTTCTCCGGATATTCGTGCCGGAATCGCGTTGTTGATTGCCGCTCTTTCTGCCCAGGGAACAAGCGTAATTCATAATATCGATCAGATTGATCGCGGTTATGAAAACATTGACGAAAAATTGAACGCAATCGGGGCGGAGATCAGAAGAGTTTAACCTTCCCGCTTTAACACGAGCAAGGAATCCGGACATTCGGCAAAATGTTCGGATATTTTTTTACCGGTTAACGGATGTATAAAATCCGGTATGATCTCATTTAACGGGGTCAGGACAAAATTTCGTTCCGTTATCCGGGGATGGGGAATAACCAAATCAGGAGTATGTATGATGCATGAATCGTAAAACAAAATGTCGATGTCTATGGTACGGGAACAATATCGGGAGGAGGTGCGTTTTCTGCCGAGTATTTTTTCGGTTTCCATGCATTTTTTCAATACATTTTCAGCTGATAAGCAGGTTGAATATAGGGCTGCCTGGTTGTAAAACGTATCGGGAGATTCGAATCCCCACGGAGCCGTTTCATATAAAGAGGAGATGCTGCGGATCTTCCCGATCTCTTCCATCAGCCTCATGGCTTCTTGAATGACAGCCTTTCGGTCACCCATATTACTTCCGAAAATAAGAGTTACCTCCATTATGAGCTTTGGGTTAATACGTTCATCTGTATAAATTTCAATCGGAGTGTCCGGATATGATTATTACCTCCGGACAAAGTTATTTTTTAGGCAGGGAGTTAATTGTGTTTTTTATAATGAATTTTTTTATTGTTGTTTCCGTTTGTATTCCCGTTTTTGGCTTGGGGTTTGTTGGCTGGTTTGCCTTTTTTTTGCAGGAGGTCTTTAGAGTGGGAGAGAGTCATGCCTTCTGGCATCTCAATATTGCCTCCGTATAACGTGTTGATATCATTGTAAATTTGCTCGTCTTCGACGGAATCTTTATTCCAGGTCAGGAATGATTTTTTCATGTGATTGGCCGTCAGTACGGTTAGAACGCGCTTCAGTTCGGGATCGTCGGTTTCTTTTATTTTTTGGATTAATTTTTCGGTTAACAAACCGTAGTGTTTATATTTGATATGGTGGTTATTGTATTCTAATTTTTCGGGTTTCTCGTGTAATTTCTCTATAGACGGAAGAGGATAGGGAGTATCAATATCCAAACTGAAATTAGACATGATGGCCAGATGATCCCAAAGTTTATGACGGAAATCGGGAACATCCCGAAGATGGGGATATAGGTTTCCCATGACGCTGATTACGGTTTTGGCTGCACGGGTCCGTTCTTCCCGGTCTTCGATAGTCGATAAATGATCTATCATTTTTTGAATATTTCTTCCATACTCGGGAAGAATCAATTTCTTTCTTTGGGTATTATAATTATATGCCATGTATAGGATGTTTAAACTTTAAAATTGATTTTGGAAACTTCGGAATAAGAAAATTTCTACCGAAATAATTTAGTTTTATCTGTTATTGTCATAGAATATGGGACAAATATAATATAAATTGTTTATAAGTCATTAATATTAATCTTCTTGCACGTATAGTTTTGCAAATTTTAACAATAAAATCTTCTGACCGTGTTTGGAAAAATACACTTTTGCTTTTCTGTTTACTCCCAATCCTTCGAGGGAAATGACTTTTCCCGCCCCGAAATTAGGGTGAAAAATAACCATGTCCGGAACGACGGCATCTGTCGATAGTATTTTCAGTTTGGAAGTATCTATTGCAGGTACTTCTACGTTTTTTAAAGGAGTTTTGTTTGTTCTGGCATATCTTTCTGTGTGTGCCGGCGTTTTGAAAACAGGTAGTTCGGATGACGGTCGGGCCGGGGCAAAGTATCCATCCAGGTAAAGCGGGTTCATTTCACCGATGAACCGGGAGGGTTTCGGATAGACGATGTTTCCGTTTTTATAGCGAGTAGTCGTGAAACTGATTAAAACCCGCTTTTCGGCCCGCGTGAGAGCCACGTAAAAAAGGCGTCGTTCTTCTTCCAAGGCAGCTGGAGAGAATGTACTTTGTTGAGCGGGGAAAAGATCTTCCTCTACACCGACTATAAATACGTTGGGAAACTCGAGACCTTTTGCCGCGTGAATCGTCATCAGGGTTACCTTTTCCCGATCTTCCGGTTTTTCACTGTCCTGATCCGTCAGAAGGGCTACACCTTCTAAGAATGCCGGGAGTTTATCTTCTCTTCCTTCTTTGTAAGCCGTTTCGCTGAATTCTTTAACGGCGTTCAATAATTCCTGGATATTCTCTTTTCGGGATACCCCCTCCGGTGTATCATCCGTTGCCAGGTCTTCAACTATTCCGGAGGCTTTTGCTATCTGAGAGACTACCTCATAAGCATTTTCTGTTTCTGCCGATCGGGAAAAACCTGTTATCATCTCTCGGAAATGATTCAGTTTGCTGACGCTGCCGGCAGACAGGATGCCGGGAATTTTATTTAGATTGCAGAGTACGGTCCAAATACTGACGTTGTATTTGGTTGCGACTTCTTTCAGTTTGTCGATCGTCGTATCTCCGATACCCCGTCGCGGATAGTTGATGATTCGCTTCAACGCCTCTTCATCGTTTTGGTTTACCGTTAACCGTAAGTAGGCTAACAGGTCTTTGATCTCCTTGCGCTGGTAGAAGGAGAGCCCTCCATATATCTTATACGGAATGTTTCTTTTACGAAGAGCCTCTTCCATGATTCTGGATTGAGCGTTGGTCCGATAGAGTATGGCAAAATGGCTGTAATCCGATTGTTCGGTTTGCGCTAACTTGAAAATTTCGTTCGCTACTTGAAATCCTTCCTCTTTGTCCGACATCGTTTTCAATACGCGGATCTTCTCTCCCTCTTCGTTTTGAGAAAAGATGGTCTTGGGTATCTGTTCTTTGTTTTTGCAGATAATACTGTTAGCAGCCTCCACGATCGTTGTGGTCGAACGATAGTTTTGCTCCAATTTACAAAGTTTATATTCCGGATAATCGTTTCGGAAATTCAGGATATTCTCAATCCTGGCTCCCCGAAATGAATAGATGCTTTGGGCATCGTCTCCCACGACACATATATTTTTATGTATCTCGGACAGTTTTTTGATGATGAGATATTGGGAGTAGTTCGTGTCCTGATACTCATCCACTAAAATGTAATTGAATTTTTGCTGGTACTTGGCCAATATTTCGGGAAAATCCCTGAAAAGAATATTGGTTTGCAACAGCAGATCGTCAAAGTCCATGACATCGCTTTGCTTGCAGCGAAGCTGATAGTATTTGTATATTTCACTGACCATCGGCTTTTTGGCAGCCTGGTCTGCAGCTGTAATCTTGGCCGATTGAGCATAAGCCTGAGCTATGATCAGGTTGTTTTTAGCCATGGATATCCTGCCGAGTACGTCGCTCGGTTTATATACCTTGTCGTCCAGTCGTAAATCTTTGATAATGGATTTGATCAGGTTCTTGGAGTCTTGCGAGTCATATATGGTAAAATTAGAACTGTAACCGAGGTGTGAGGCTTCCGTTCTCAATATTTTGGAAAAAACGGAGTGAAATGTCCCCATCCATAAATTGGCTGCCTGCTCTTGTCCGACAAGCGCTGCAATGCGTCGTTGCATCTCTCTGGCGGCTTTGTTCGTGAAGGTAAGGGCTAAAATGCGATAAGCCGGAACTCCTTTACTTAGGAGTTGAGCTATCCGGTAGGTCAAGACACGGGTTTTTCCCGAGCCTGCTCCTGCAATGACAAGTGTTGGCCCTTCCGTGTTAAGCACGGCTTCTTTTTGACGCTCATTTAACTCATTTGCAAAATCCACGATAATTTTTTTCAGGGAAGAGATTTTCTTCCGAATTTCTTTTGGAAAAGAGTCTTTAAATCGTTACGGGACTCTTTTTCTACCGGTACAAAAATATAAAATCCTTTTTAATTCGGGAGAGATATGTTCCATATTTTTAGAATTGTTGTTTTTCTGTTCGGACCGACGGAATCAGAAATAGGGATGAGGTTGAAAAAGGACGAATGAATATTCCGATTGTAAATAAAAGTAGTATCTTTAAAACGTAAAAATTGATTTATGCAAGCAAAATACGCTTATAACGGTTTGATCGGAAAATACTATCTTGTTGAAAAGGACGGGAGGTTGGTCCGGTTATGGTTAGGAGATCGGGTATCGTTGGCTCCGGCTGAGATTGAAATGAAAGAGACTCCCCTGATTCGAGAAGCTAAAAGTCAGTTAGACGCTTATTTCGATAAACGTCTTCAAGTGTTTGATTTACCTTTAGCCCCGGAAGGGACCCTCTTTCAAATGAAAATATGGGAACTCTTAAGGTCGATACCTTACGGGTATACGATCACTTATGGCGAATTGGCCGAGAGGGCCGGAGATAAGAATGCTTGTCGTGCGGTCGGGATGGCGAATGGCCGTAATCCGCTTCCTGTTTTTATCCCCTGCCATCGGGTGGTCGGGGCCGGAGGTAAGCTGACCGGTTACACGGGAGGTCTGGAGGTGAAAATGAAATTGTTGCGGATAGAGGGCATCGAGTGGCTGTAATATCATATCCGGTTTATGAAGTTGATGCTGTGACAGGCTACTATCCCGGCGGTTTCTGTTCGTAATCGGCTCTTACCTAACGTGATAGGGATAAAATGATGAGAAAAAGCCGAGAGAATTTCTTTTTTTGAGAAATCGCCTTCCGGTCCGATTAATATCGTGGCATTACTTTCCGGGGAGTATACCTCGTCTAACCTTTTTTTGTCTCCTTCTTCACAGTGGGCGATATATTTTACCCCGTTCCGCTCTTTTGCTATAAAAGTTTGGAATTCTGTCAACGGATTCAATACGGGGCGGTAGGCCTTTAAAGATTGTTTCATGGCGGAAACGATGACTTTTTCCAAACGATCCGGTTTGATTATTTTCCGTTCGGAATGATCGCATAGGAGAGGGGTAATCTCATCAATCCCGATCTCCGTGCATTTTTCTAAAAACCATTCCATACGTTCTATGTTTTTGGTCGGAGCGATGGCAATGTGAAGATGAAAATTTCTTTTTCCGTAATTCTCTTTTTTCTCGATACAACGAACCTCGCAACGTTTGATGTCAGCTCGGATGATCTCGCATCGGTAAAAACCGCCACGTCCGTCAATCAGATGTACTTCATGGCCCGTTTCCAGCCGGAGAACTTTAATACAATGTTTGGACTCCTCTTCCGACAAAATGTATTTTTCTCCATCAATATCCGGAGTATAAAACAGATGCATAATTTTAGATTTATTGATGATGCAAAAATAGAAAATCCGAATCAATTTGCAATTGATTCGGAGGTGCGTAAAGCCCGAAAGTAATTTTAGATTTATGATGATGGTTCTGAATTTTCCCTCTTTAAAGCATAAATCTAAAATCCTCCTCCCAATCCATGCCTCCCCCAATCTTTTAATCTCTCGATCTCTAATTCTTGTCTTGCATTTGAAATCGGAAAGAGCTATCCCCAAATGCCGGGATAGCTCTTCGTACGGTTCGAAAAGGGTTCATCACTATTCGTCGGCTTCCTCTTCGTGGTATGCCTTAAGCAGCTCTTCCTGGATCTCTCCCGGAACTTTTTCATAACCGGAGAAACTCATCGTGAAGGTTGCACGACCACCGGTAATAGAGCTTAAAGCGGTTGAATAGCGTTGCATCTCTTTCAGGGGTACTTTTGCCATTAGCTTCTGAAATCCCGAATCGGCTTCCATTCCCATGATAATAGCCCGACGTGTTTGTAAATCTCCCATTACGTCGCCCATGCAATCATCCGGCACGAGGACCTCGACATCATAGATCGGTTCCAATATCTTGGGATTAGCCTGTTTGAAGGCCGTGCTGAAAGCGTTACGTCCGGCTAATTTGAACGAGATTTCATTGGAATCCACGGGATGCATCTTCCCGTCGTATACACATACCCGAATATCGCGGGCATAGGATCCGGTTAGCGGACCTTCTTCCATTTTTTCCATAATACCTTTCAAGATAGCAGGCATAAAGCGGGCCTCGATAACACCTCCGACAATACAGTTGTAAAATACGAGTTCCCCCCCCCACGGTAAATCTACTTCTTCCTTGTCTTTAATCGACATTTTGGTGTCGACATTATTGATCTTGTAAGATACCGGATCTGGCATTCCTTCGGTATAGGGTTCAATGACCAGGTGAACCTCTCCGAATTGTCCGGCTCCTCCGGATTGTTTTTTATGCCGATAATCGGCGTACGAGTATTTGGTGATGGTCTCCCGGTAAGGTATTTTGGGGGGGATGAATTCAATTTCGATTTTATCGTTATGTTCGATACGCCATTTCATGGTGTTCAGATGGAATTCTCCCTGTCCGGAGATAATCATCTGTTTTAATTCTTTCGAATACTCCACGTTGAAAGTGGGGTCTTCCTGGTGGATCCGTTGTAAAACCTCTGCCAGTTTTTCATCGTCGCTGTTATTGACGGCTTTTACTGCCGTCCTGAAGCGCGGGTTCGGATAAACGATTCGGGCGAATTGGTAATCGCAGTCTTTTGTGTTTAACGTATCCCCGTTTCCTGTATTTTTCAATTTCACGGTTGCCCCGATGTCGCCGGCCATCAGTTCGGTCACCTTTGTCCGGTTCTTTCCGGCGACGACGTAGAGTTGGGATATACGTTCTTTCGTGTCTGTATTTACGTTGTAAAGGTCGTCTCCTTCGTGGATGGTACCGGAAGCTACCTTGAAGTAGATAACTTCGCCCAAATGCGGCTCGACGGTGGTGTTAAACATGTAAAGAGAGGTCGGGCCTTTCTCGTCATAAGGAACTGCGACACCCTCTACCGTAACGGACGGAGGCATTTCATTGGCTTTCGGAGCGACGTTGATAAGGAATTCCATGAATCGGCGTACACACATGTCTTTTTCAGCAGATACGCAGAATACGGGGAACATGTCGCGGTTTACCAAGCCCTTCCGGATGCCTGAGCGCATCTCGTCTTCTGTCAGGCTGCCCTTTTCGAAAAATAATTCCATCAGGTTTTCGTCATTTTCTGCGGCGGCCTCGATCAGTGCGTTGTGTAATTCGTTGGCTTTTTCTTCTTCTTCCGCGGGAATGGGAAGTACGTCCGGTTTTCCTCCTTCAGGTTTCCATTGGTACATCTCCATCTTTAACACATCAATGACTTTATTGAAACCGGTACCTTGGTTTACCGGGTATTGAACCAGAACGACTTTAGAACCGAAAGCGGCTTTGGCTTGTTCCACCGTATGTTCGAAATTGGATTTTTCGTGATCTAATTGATTGATAACAAAAATCAATGGCTTGTTGAGTTTTTTGGCATGACGGCTAATGATTTCCGTTCCGACCTCGACACCTCTTACGGCATTTATGACCATTACCCCGGCGTCGACAACATTTAGCGCAGAGATAACTCCACCGACAAAGTCGTCAGCACCCGGAGTGTCTATGAAATTGAGCTTGTGCTCTTTCCATTCCGTGTATAGCACGGCAGGAAATACGGATGAACCGTATTCTTGCTCTACCGGACGATAGTCGGATGAGGTGTTTTTGGCACTAACGCTACCTCTGCGCGGGATGACCCCGCCTTCATACATCATGGCTTCTGCCAACGTGGTCTTGCCCGAACCGGAGCTACCCACTAAGGCAATGTTCTTAATTTCGTTTGGTTTATAGGTTTTCATTGTAATACCTTTAAAGTTAATATTTATATTACAAATAATCTCATAAAGATTCAACGATCACAAAGTAGTAAAGTTTTTATTAAAATACAATAGTTAATGTCATTCTTGGTGAAAATAGTATGTAATATGAGAGGAATGCTATATTTTTGTCAGGAAAACATGACAAAAATAATTTGGCGTGTTTTTTGTATGCCATTAGTAGAATCAAAATTTTAAATGTATATGACAGAAACAGCGATGAGACCCGATATTTGGATTTGGGTAATATTTATTGGATTTACTTTGTTAAGCTGGTTGATTAGCCAGCAATTGAAAAGCAGATTTAAAAAATATTCGAATATTCCCACGGCGAATGGAATGACGGGAAAAGATGTAGTTGAGAAAATGTTACGGGATAATGGGATACAAGGGGTGAAGATCGGGAGTGTTGAAGGACAGCTGACCGATCATTATAATCCCGCGGATAAGACCATTAACCTGAGTAAGGAGGTTTACTATGGAGCCAATATTGCTGCCGCTGCCGTTGCCGCGCATGAATGCGGTCATGCTTTACAGCATGCGAAGGCTTATCAAATGTTGAAATTGCGTTCTTCTTTGGTACCTGTTGTCAGCTTTGCCTCTCATTGGGTACAATGGATTTTGTTGGCCGGTATATTGATGGTAAATACTTTTCCCAGTTTATTGTTGATTGGCATCTGTTTGTTTGCCACGATCACTCTATTTAGTTTTGTCACCCTACCCGTGGAGATCGATGCCAGTCACAGGGCTTTGGTGTGGTTACGTTCCTCGGGAATTACCGATAACCAAACTCAGGGATATGCTTTCGATGCGTTGAAGTGGGCAGCTTATACCTATGTGATAGCTGCTTTATCCTCTTTAGCTACCTTACTCTATTACGTCATGATTTATTTGGGACGTAGAAATTAAAATAAATAAAGTCGGCTGATTTTAGCCGACTTTATTATTTAAAGACTTCAACTCGTCCGGTCTTTGACATTAAAAAATAATTTATGACTTACGATCGGATTCCTGATCTTGAATTTTAAAATCTACAATCATCGATCTTTTTTAATCACCCAATCATTAAATTAGTAATTATATTTAATCTACAATTGGAACGCTTTACGGATTGTCTCCACGTAATCTAATTTTTCCCACGTGAATAGTTCTACTTCTTTCTCGATCGTCGGCCAATAGTTCGAGGAGTATGTTTTTTTTACCATACGGGGTGTACGTCCCATATGACCGTAACTTGCGGTTTCCAAATATATCGGGTTGCGGAGTTTCAAACGCTCTTCTATGGCTTTCGGGCGCAGATCGAAAATCTCTTCTATTTTCCGGGCAATGTCGGAGTCGTTCAAATTTATTTTTGCTGTTCCGTAAGTATTCACGAAGATACCGACTGGTTTGGCTATGCCGATGGCGTAAGAGATCTGGATCAGAATTTCGTCGGCAATTCCGGCGGCAACCATATTTTTAGCGATGTGGCGAGCGGCGTAGGCTGCAGAACGGTCTACCTTGGATGGATCTTTTCCCGAAAAGGCACCTCCCCCGTGTGCACCTTTACCTCCGTAGGTGTCTACAATGATTTTTCTTCCGGTAACGCCGGTATCTCCATGAGGACCCCCGATTACGAATTTTCCGGTCGGATTGACATGTAAAATTAGATTTTCATCGAAAAGAGCTTGTACCCGCTCCGGCAATTGAGCTTTCACTCTCGGTAAAAGGACGTGAATGATATCCTGCCGGATTTGGTTAACCATTTCTGCATCTGCGGTTAATTGCGCTTCAAGTGTTTGTTTTTCGGGATGAATAAATTCGTCATGCTGGGTGGAAATCACGATCGTGTGAATCCGTAACGGTTTATTATTGTCTCCGTATTCGATGGTTACTTGCGATTTGGAATCGGGACGAAGGTAAGTCATTTTCTCCTTTTCTTTCCGAATCCGTGCCAACTCGTATAATAAAAGGTGTGATAATTCTAAAGACAAAGGCATATAGTTGTCTGTTTCGTTACAGGCATACCCGAACATCATGCCTTGATCTCCGGCCCCTTGTTCCATCGGATCCTCTCTTACCACTCCCCGGTTGATGTCGGGTGATTGTTCATGAATGGCACTTAGTACGCCACAACTGTTTCCGTCAAACATGTACTCGCTTTTCGTGTAACCGATGCGGTTGATCACATCGCGGGCGATTTGTTGGACGTCTACGTAGGTGTTGGTTTTTATCTCTCCGGCAATGACGGTTTGTCCTGTTGTGACTAACGTCTCGCAGGCTACTTTCGCATTGGGGTCGAAGGCGATGATCTTGTCGAGAATCGCATCTGAGATCTGATCGGCCACCTTATCCGGATGGCCTTCGGATACGGATTCTGAAGTAAATAAATATCCCATACTGATTATAAGTTAATTTTTGATTAAACCATTTCGTGTCGTGATTTTGAGGTTGTTAATCCTTCAATCACATACATTTAATTGTTATTTGTCAACGGAAAGTACATGGATGGTTGAATCAGAATCGGTTCGCGTTTTAGCACTTTTTTTCCGTGGTTGCAATCAGCCAAATCTTTCCACTTTTTTCGGAGACAAAGATATGGAATTTATTCGGAAGAAATCTTGCTTTACAAGATAAATAATCAAAATAAATGTTCTCGTGATGTGGAGTTCAATACTTTGCTGCGGCGGATGCTTTTGTCGGCATGCAATATAAGGGTTTGATTGTAAACGATAAGAGGGAAAATGAATAAAAAAAATCATCAAAAGGCTCATTTATTGTTAATAAATAATTATTTTTGAGCTGATTTTAGGTGAAGGTGTGATCTGTTAAGACGACCTGAGAGGGAATCCCGTTGGAATCGGGAGCTGTACCCGCAGCTGTAATCTTCGGTATTCATTCTACTTCTGACCACTATTCCTATCGGAATGGGAAGGTAAACGGATGAGAAGAGAGCCAGAAAACCTGCCGAATATTGTTATGGACCGTTTCGGGAGTAAGACGGAAGTAATTTTACAGATATGCTGTCAAGATTTTTATTTGCCGGTCGAAAAAGAATTTGCCGTGTCAGAATCATTTTTCGTGTACGGGAGATTTCGTGAAGATACGGAAGCCTATGTATGTAATGACATATGATTTATTTATTAATTAACAAAAAATTGAAAATGAAAAAATTGAGTTTATGGTTCGGTAAATTATGCCTTTTTACGGGAATTGTTATGTCTCTTTTGGTCGCTTGTGAAAAAGATGACGTTTCTTCTGCTCCGAAAATTGAAAATATGGGAATATCCGGTGATACCATTGTTGCACAGGGAGAAAATTTCGTGATAACTCCTGCGGTGAAAGAGACGGAAGTTATAAGCTATGAGTGGAAAATAAATGGTAAACGGGTTTCGGAAGAGAAGAGCTATACGTTTGATGCCACGATGCTCGGTACCTATACCGTGGAGTTTGCGGTAAGCAATAAGGTGGGTCGGGACCGGATTTCATTTGCTGTGGATGTCCGGAAGTATGCGGGAGGTTTTTACGTGGTGAATGAAGGAAAATATCCTGATCCCGGAAGTGTAAATTATTATAAAAAAAAGACATGGTCGCAAACTGTTTTTGAGACAAACAATACGGGGAAGAACTTGGGAAAGACGACCACGAATGGCGTCGTTTTTGAGGGAAAGATGTATCTCGTTTCGAAACAGGAATGCTTTCTTTCTCGCGTAAATATCATGGATTTTAAGGAAGAAGCCAGAATCGAAGACGATGAAAACGAACCGATTGGAATGAACGGTCAAGCATATAATTTTTGTATCGTAGACAAGACTACGGGCGTGTTGACAACGAATCACGGGGCCTTGAAGGTAAATCTCACTTCTTTGAGTTTGGGCGAGCGGTTGGAGGGGATGGATAAAAATTATCTGAATGATGATACGTATTGTGGTGATATCCTTAAGGCCGGAGAGTATGTTTTTTTGATCAACAATGGAAAGATAAAAGTATACAGAGCATCCGATCTTGCTTTCGTAAAAGAATTGGGAGCAGGAAAATCCGGTTTTGTGCAGACGAAAGACGGTTCTTTATGGGCAACCAATGAGAACGAGTTGGTGAAGATCGATGTACGAAGCTTAAAAGTAGAGAGAACTGTTTTGGGCGATGATATTTCCGTCTATTATGATCGTTCCTCTTCGTACAGACCTGCGACTTTCGCTGTTTCTACGGATGGAGAAACCCTGTTCTTTGCCAAAGAGAAGAAAGAAGGATGGAGTATATACGGAAAAGAGATTTGGAAATTCGATGTCGTTTCCCGCAAAGCTGCAAAATTTTATTCGGCTCCTTCTGCGGATCTTTCCGTGTACGGATCGGCGTTAAAGGTGAATCCGAGAACCGGGGATCTTTATATCACGTATACGGAAGACGGTTATAGTACTCATTATTTGAATACGGCTATTTATGTTGTTGATGGCAAAAGCGGACAAGAAAAGGAGAAAATATTCTACACGAAAGAGAATGAAGATACCTATTGGTTTCCTTCTGTCATCGTGTTTGATTGACAGGTGCTAAAAAGAGAGGGTCTCCTGATTTTTCATACATGCGAGAGATGAAAAACGGGAGACCGTTTTATTCATTGTTTTTTGCGTTCTATCTCCCGTAGGTTTTCCATCTTTTTCTTTTGTAAAAAGCCGTGGATATCTTCTAAATGTTCTTTGACCCGTTTATTCCCGAATTCGTATACTTTTTTCACTAATCCGCTTAAAAAATCCCGGTCGTGTGATACGACAATCAGGGTTCCGTCAAAATCGATCAAGGCGTTTTTTAAAATATCTTTGGTTTTTAAATCCAAATGGTTGGTCGGCTCATCCAAAATCAACAGATTCACCGGCGATAGAAGGAGTTTAATCATGGCTAAACGGGTTCTTTCCCCTCCTGATAAGACTTTGACCCTTTTGTCGATATCGTCGCCGCTAAACATAAAAGCCCCCAATAAATCTTTGATCTTGCTTTTTAATTCGCTTGGTGTAACGTCGTCTACGGTTTGATAGACCGTCAGGCTTTCATCCAATAACGAGGCTTGATTTTGGGCGAAATAACCGATTTGTACGTTATGTCCGAGGTTTAGCTTTCCCGTGTAGTCGTCAATTTCTCCCATAATACATTTTACCAGCGTGGACTTTCCCTCTCCGTTGCGTCCGACAAAAGCGACTTTCTCCCCTCGCTCGATAGTGAAATGCGCCCCCTCGAATACCGCGTGATCTCCGTAACTTTTAGACAAATACTGAACAATAACCGGATAATTACCGGAACGGGGTGCGGGTGGAAATTTTAATCTTAAGGCTGAGGTATCCTCCTCATCTACTTCTAAAATTTCTAATTTTTCTAACATCTTCACCCTGGACTGAACCTGTAATGTTTTGGAATAAGTTCCTTTAAAACGTTCGATAAACTCTTTTGTTTCGGCAATCATTTTCTGTTGTTCGTCATAAGCTTTTTGTTGCTGTATACGCCTCTCTTGTCGCAGAATGAGATATTGCGAGTAATTTACCTTGTAATCGTATATCCGACCCATGGTGACTTCTATGGTTCGGGTGGTGATATTGTCGACGAAAGTCCGGTCGTGTGAAATAACAACGACCGCTTTTCCGTTATTGATAAGAAACTCTTCCAACCATTGAATGGAATCGATGTCCAGGTGGTTGGTTGGTTCGTCTAATAAAAGCACGTCCGGATTTTTCAGTAGCATTTTAGCCAATTCGATGCGCATTCTCCATCCTCCGCTGAAATCACCGGTCGGGCGGTCGAAATCTTCCCGCTGGAAGCCCAATCCGAGAAGGATTTTTTCAACGTCGGCCTCGTAGTGAGTAGCATCGATACTGTAATATTTTTCACTTAACGTGGAGACCTCCTCTATTAACTTGTAATACTCCGGGGAGTCATAGTCTGTTCTTTCGGTTAGTTGTCGATTAAGCTCTTCTATTCGTTTCTCCATGGCGAAAAGGTGGGCGAAAGCCTGAGAGGTTTCTTCGAATACGGATCGGCTGTTCTCGGTCATTAGGTGCTGAGGCAGATAGGCTATAACCGTGTCTTTGGGTATGGAAATATTACCCCGGTTGGGTTGCCGTTCTCCCGCGAGTATTTTCAACAGGGTCGATTTGCCCGCCCCGTTTTTTCCCATTAGGGCAATTCGATCTTTCTCGTTAATGACAAATGATATATCCTTGAATAAAGCTCTGTCTCCAAATTCTACCGTCAATCCGTCTACTGAAATCATACATTAAAGTTAAAAATACCTGAACAGATTATTAAGCGTCGAATAATTTTCTATTTAACGCTTGTTTTTAATTGCGGTGCGAAGATAGAATAAATTATCTGTTTGGCAAGGTTATCCGTTTGTAGAATAGTCTAAAGAACGAAGCGGTTTAGTAATTTCTCTTTTTCGCGATGAGGTCGTTTTAAGAAATATTATAGAAATTGAATTGTGATCTTTGGATTATTAACTATTTTTGCTCTAAAGATGCTTTATCCAAAACGATTAAAAATGGGTGTGTTAAAAATTCAGGAACGGGTAGAAATAAGACAATTGTACCGCGATTATTATGAGCCATTGGTGTTGTGGGCGGATACGATTGTGAAAGATATGAGTTTGGCGGAGGATGTCGTGCAGGAATTTTTTATTCGTTTGTGGGAAAAAAGGTTATACGAGCATTTAAGACAGGAATATTTAAAGTCTTACCTGTATACTTCCGTACGGAATTTAGCTTTGCGGAAATTGCAAAACAAAAAGAAAATAGAGAATTTACCTGATATCGCGCTCGTGGAGAGAGTGTGGGAGGAAGTTGATCATACGCATGACGAACTCATCAAGCGTGTTATGGATGAGATTCAAAAACTCCCCCCCAGAAGCAGAGAGATACTGGAGTGCGTCCATCTGAAAAATATGAAATATGCCGAGGTAGCGGAAGAGATGGGAGTCTCCGTTTCCACGGTTAAAACGTTATTGGTTCGTTGCGTGAAATCTTTACGTCAATCTGTAGAAGGAAGTATATTACTGTTTTATATTTGCGTGGTTAACAAGGTTAAATACACTGTCGTTTCCAGGAAATAATCAAAAAATAATCTTATACCGGTCTTAGAACAAGTGGTCTTTGCTAAATAATGGCAAAGGCTATTTTTATTTTATGATAATTTTTTTCATAAAAAATATAATTCGTTGTCAACCGTTTTAAAGAGTCATGTCTATTATTAATAAAATAATAAAAATAGGATATGAAAGAAGAGGATTGGGATATAAAATTATTGGATTACATCACCGGAGAGGTAATTGATGAAAAAGAGAGGCGGAAGATCGAGTTATGGATCGCCGAGAACGATAAGAATCGAGCCTATTTTGAGCAGATACAAATCGATTATCTGAGGCAACGCTGGTTCTTCCGGAGTAAATTGATCTGTCGTAAAGAGCCCTTGAAGCTCCGTTCGAGAAGAAGGCATTTGGTATATATTACTTCTGTAGCCGCTTCTCTGTTATTGTTAGCGGGCTTCTTTGTGTTACGGAACGGGGAGGAGAGAGTTCCGGTTATGAAGGGCTATGCCGGAGAGATGATCACCCCTGGAACTTTTAAGGCGAAACTGCTTCTCTCTTCCGGGCAGGAGGTGGTATTGACGAAAGGGAAGGGCGTGATTAGGGAGCAGGCGAAGGTGCGGGTATTGACCAATGAGTCGGGGGAGTTGGTTTATCAACCGCAAGAAGATACTCTTCAAGAGGAGGTGTACAATACTCTTTCGGTGGAACGGGGATGCGAATATAAAGTAAACTTCTCGGATGGTTCTGTCGCCTGGGTAAACTCGGCCACTGAGATAGAGTATCCTATTGTTTTCCTGGGGGATAAAAGGGTGGTTAAGCTAAAAGGAGAAGCTTATTTTCAGATTAAATCCGACGCTCAAAAGCCTTTTGTCGTTTTGGCCGATGGTGTGGAGGTGAAAGTAACGGGCACGGAGTTCAACGTGAATACCCATTGGCATAACTCGGTGGAAACGGTATTGGTGAAAGGCGAAGTTTACGTGAAAAAGGATAGTATGGAATTACAAATGAGACCTTCGCAACGGGTGGTTTACGATCCGTCCAAAAATGAAATGTACAAGGAGGATGTGAATGTTGAGAAATATATCGCTTGGAAAAACGGGGATTTTATATTCAGTGAAGAGCGATTGGAGGATATCATGGATAAACTCTCTTTGTGGTATGATTGTCATGTCTTTTTCAAAAATCAGGCATTGAAAGAGGAGCGTCTGTCCGGAGATATGAAAAAATACGGTAAGATAGAAGAGTTGCTTCACTTCTTTGAGAGCAGTATGGATGTGAAATTTAAAATAGAGGGAAAAACCATTATAGTTGAAAATAAATAAAAAACGGAAGGATCGGCCAATCCTTCCGTTTGTAGCAACATTATCGACGATGATAATGCTCATTAATAATCTAAATTACAAATTTATGAAAAAAAATGAAGATCGTAAAGAAAATTTACGGCCCAATCAGAAAATCTTTAAAGTCATGAAAATCACTTTATTTCTGATGTTTGTGCTCATGTTCCAAGTGAAAGGAGAAATTTTTTCTCAAAATCAGCGTGTCAACCTGGATTTGGAGAATTGTAGCGTGGAAGAGTTTTTTAAAGAGATTAGAAAACAGACGGGAGTTCGCTTTATGTACAAGAGCGAATACGTGAAAAAAATGTCTCGTTTCGATGTCAAAGCAAAAAACAGGGAATTGAAAGAATTGTTGGATGACGTGTTCAAGGGTTCCGGGCTGATGTGCTTATTTGAAGAGAATGTTATCGTGTTGGTGAAGCAAAATACGGTGGAACTCCAGCAGAAAGAAGGGAAGAAGATAAAAGGAAGGGTCATCGATAAAAAAGGGGCTCCCATGGTCGGGGCGACTGTCCTTATAAAAGGGACAACAAGAGGGGTTATGGTCGATACTGCCGGTCGTTTTTCACTTGTATTGCCGGATATACCCGATATGACGCTTGTATTTCGTTTTATCGGGATGGAAACCAAAGAGATAAAATTGAAGGATATTAAGGATGAAGAGGTTTTAGCCGGAAAGAAAGATTACGTGGTGACCTTGGTTGAATCGGTAGAGAGTCTGGATGACGTGGTGGTTACCGGATATGCCAATGTCAGGAAAGAGTCTTACACGGGAACGGCTATTCGAGTCGAGGGTAAGGATATATTGAAAGTGGCCAATCGTAATATTATTTCGACTCTTCAGGTTTTCGATCCCTCTTTTCGTATCATGGAAAATAATGTTATGGGATCCAATCCGAATGCTATTCCGGAATTTTATATCCGGGGACAGTCCGGTATCGGTAATTTGAACCTTTCGGATATCAGTGAGACCAGAACGAAGAATAATCCGAACCTGCCTATTTTTATATTGGACGGATTGGATGTAAGTGTGGAGAAAATCTATGATATGGACCCGAATCGGATTCATAGTATCACGATATTGAAAGACGCCGCGGCTACGGCTGTATACGGATCGCGTGCTTCTAACGGTGTGGTTGTTATCGAAACGGTAGCCCCGAAAGCCGGAAAATTTAATATTACCTATAATTTGACGGGAACCATTACGGCCCCCGACCTTTCCAGCTATGATTATTTCGATGCGGCTGAAAAGTTGGAAGTGGAGAAATTAGCCGGTTATTATGAGATCAACCCGCCCAATAAGGGGATTCGTCAGGTGTATTCCGAGCTGATAAAGAAACAAATGGCTTTGGCCAAAGGAGTGAATACCGATTGGTTGGCTTTACCTTTACGTGTGGGATACAATCATAAACACAGTGTGGCCATTGACGGCGGTAACGATAATATCCGTTATGGGATCAATCTTTTTTATGACCAGCAAAAGGGAGTAATGAAGAAAGATTTACGTAGCCGGCTCGGGACGGAATTGCGTATCGATTATCGATTGTCCAATCTGAATGTAATTAATAGGATTTCTTTTAATAAGGTACTTGCCAAAAATTCGCCTTACGGTACTTTTTCCGATTATGTAAATCAATTGCCGTATAATGAATTGTATGATGAGTTTGGAAACTATCTTTATAAATTCAACACCTGGCATAGCGGTTCCATTTATGTTAACCCGATGTACGAGGGAGCGGAAACGAAGAACTTCGGCAAGACGACCACGGAAGAGTTCTCCGATAACCTGTTGATAGACTGGTATCTGAACGAGCATCTGAACATTAAGGCTCAAATCGGCTTTACCCGGACGACCACTTCCGGAAAAAACTTTACCGATCCGGCTTCCGGTAAATATTTTAGCGGTTCGGATGATACTCCGAAAGGAAGTCTGTCGACCTCGGAAGGGAAAGCTTTCGACTGGACGACTAATTTGCAGGTACTTTATAACCGTTCTATCGGTGTTAATCATATCAGCGGTTCCATCGGTATAAATACGACCGAGAAATATTACTCTTCCGTGGGTATCAACTACAGGGGATTCCCTTCGGGAAGTTTAAACTCGATCATGTATGCCCAGGAGATCGTGGGGAAACCTTCAGAGTCGGACAATCATACTCGTTTAGCCGGGGCTTTTGTCCGTTTGAATTATTCTTATAACGATATCTATCTGTTTGACGGGTCTTTGCGTTTTGACGGCTCTTCCGAGTTCGGTTCGGACAAAAAATTTGCGCCTTTCTATTCGGCAGGTTTCGGGGTGAACTTTCATAATTATAAATTTTTAAAGGGAAATCCGGTGTTGACGCAACTAAAATTGACCGGAACTTTCGGTCAGACGGGTAAATTGGATTTTGAACCTTACGCCGCGAAGGATGTTTATGAAATTTTCTCCGAAAATTGGTATGCTACCGGGATGGGAGTCAAGTTGATGGCGTTGGGAAATTCCGATTTGAAGTGGGAAAAGAAAAACAGTTACGACCTGAAGTTGGAGGTAGATCTTTATAACGGGTTGTTTTATGCACAGTTCGGTTATTATAATGCGGTTACAAATGATATGATTACGCGAATAGCCGTACCTTCCTCTTTCGGATTTACCTCGTATTACGATAATATGGGCAAGGTGGAAAATATCGGTTATGAACTGAATATTAAGTCTAATCTCGTTCGGACGAGGGATTGGTTCGTGGGGGTATATGGGAATATGGCACATAATAAAAATAAGATTTTGAAGATCGCCAACTCGTTGAAACGTTATAACGATATGGTGGATGACTATTATTCTGATTACAGGGGATATGATGCGAAATACGCGAAACCTTTTACCAAATACGAGGAGGGCGGATCAACAACCTCTATTTACGGAATGAAATCTTTGGGGATAGATCCTTCCAGCGGACAAGAAGTTTTCGTGAGAAAAGACGGGACCATCACGTACGAGTGGGAGGCCAACGAACAGCAGATATTAGGGAATACCTTACCGGATATACAGGGGGCATTCGGAATAAATCTCCAGTGGAAAACCTTGAGCCTTTTTGCCAGTTTTATGTATGAATTCGGGGGACAGGCTTATAACGAGACCATTCCTACCCGCATAGAGAGCGTGGATTTATATAACTACAATGCGGATCGGCGCGTGCTCACGGATAGATGGATAAATATAGGAGATATTACTCCGTTGAAAGATATTGCCGATCGAACGAATTACTCTCGTCCGACGTCCCGTTTCGTTCAAGATAATAATTTGTTGAAATTTAATTCTTTAAGTGTTGCGTGGACCGTGACGGAAGGATTCGTGAAAAAATTGAGGATGAGTCAGTTTAAATTGCAATTCACGATGAACGACGTGGCTTATTGGTCGACCGTAAAGCAGGAACGGGGAACCAGCTATCCTTTTGCCAGGAATTTTGATTTTACCTTAGGTATAAGTTTCTAACTTTAAAATAGAATACGATGAGAAAAGGTTTTATAATATTATGCATACAGATAGGTTTATTCTGCTCTTGTAATAGTTGGCTTGAATTGGAGCCGGCGAACCAAATCAGTAAGGATAAACTCTTTTCGGATGAAGCGGGATTTCGAAATGCCTTGAACGGGATTTATCAGAAGTGTGCGGAGACAAGCTTGTATGGAAAAAATCTGAGTTGGGGAGCTTTAAGCGTAATCGGACAGAATTACAATTTAGACTTGATCTATGATAATAATGACGCTTACATGGGTGAGTATGAATACGAGTCTTCCTATGGATTGACCCTGATTGATAATATCTGGTCGGGGCTTTATAATGCTATCGCTAACTGTAATTTGTTGTTGAACGAGCTCTCTTCAGCCTCACCCTCTTCGTTCACGTTGGATACGGTGGCTAAAAATTTGATCATGGGGGAAGCTTATGCTTTGCGGGCATTTTGTCATTTGGATTTGATCCGTCTGTTTGCACCTGCTCCGGCAAGAAACGATCAGGCGGCCCTGGTCCCTTATCATGAGGCCTATCCTTCTGTTATAACGGTACCTTTGAAAACGAAAGATGCAATCGATAAAGTTATTGAAGATTTATTGAAAGCAAAAGATCTGGTAGCTTATCACGATACGCTTTATAATAAAACGAGTATGGCTTATAAGATGGCAGCCCGGTTTCAGGGACAGTATACGTCGAAAGGAGGTTCTTTTTATAATAAAAGAGGCTATCGTTTGAATTATTGTGCGATCGTCGGCTTATTGGCCCGAGCCTATATTTACAAAGGAGATGTCGATAACGCTTTGTTTTACGCTAAACATTTTTATGATCGTTTCTATAACGGGAATAAATGGTTTACTTTCAATTCGTCATACGATTATACGACTTCTTTAAATTACAAGCAAAAGAAATACCTTGAGGAGTGTTTGTTTGCTTTCTACAATGGTAATTTACTTCAGACGGTAGAGAGTTATTGTGCCGTGGGAAGTTATCCGAGCTCTTTGCAATTGGCTGATTATGACGGAATATTTGCAGAGGATATGGATGATTATCGCTCTAATCTTGTAAGTAATGACGACGAACATAATATTTATAAATATCGCCGGGTGGATAATTACCAACGGGATGACGTGGAAGGAAAAGCTATTCCAGTGATACGCCTGAGTGAAATATATTATATTTTAATGGAGTGTAATTTTTTGAAAGGAAATAAAACGGAATGTTTGCGTTTGCTGAAGGAGTTCCGGGATAAGAAAGGATGTAAACGTCAAATCTCTTCTGTTAGTGATATCGGGAGTTTATATGATATTTTAATAAACGATGCCCGTCGGGAATTCGTGGGAGAGGGACAGCTTTTCTTTATGTACAAACGTTTGAATCGAAATATTTTGGTCGAAAACGGAGAGATTACGGCTTCCGAAGAACGAATGACATTTAAGGTGCCCGATAGTCAGAATTTTTATTAATAAAATGGTGATATTATGAAAAAATACGTATATCTGTTACTGTTTCTTATTGGTGCGGTAAGTTGTAATAAAGACGATATAAAAGTATATCGGTCGGATAGTTATATCTCTTTTGCCAATAAAGAGAAAGACACGGTAATCGTCTCCTTCTTTATGTTAGGAAATTTGAGCGAGTGTGAATGGCCGATAGAGATAAGGCATACCGGAATTCCTAAAGAAGAGAACCAGGAGTTTACGGTTACTGTAGTCAATGAAAAGACGACTTTAAAAGACGGATTTTATAGTTTGCCGACGGTAACGTCCTTTCAACCGATGAGTAAATTGGATACCTTTTACGTGAAGTTGACCAACTATCCTGAATTGACAACCACGAATGCTTATCTCTGCTTGGAACTAAAAGAGAATGCCGTGTTTAAATTAGGAGATCGGGATTATCGTCGTATTTATTTAAAAGTGAATGATAATGTGGCGAAGCCGGATTGGTGGAACAATCGGGTGGTGAACTATTATCTGGGAAAGTATTCCGACACGAAGTTCAGGAAATTAGTGGAAGTTGTTCAACCGGATCTGTCCAACCCGAGTGAGGACTGGATTCGTTCCTGGGCACTCGAGTTCAAGAGTTGGCTGGATGCGAATCCTATCCCGGATGAAAACGGAGATCCGATGACTGTACCTGTAAGAATTTAATTTAAAATAGAATGAATATGAAGAATATAAAAATATTTTGCATGCTTGTGGTCAGCGCTCTGTTGCTTTTTTCCTGCTTTGAGGACGACGGTAATTATGACTATAAGGATATTGAAACACATAAAATAACCATTCGCTATCCGGTATACGGGATTACGGTATATCAGGGAGAACCGGTTGTATTTTCCCCGTCGTTGTCTTTTGCCAATCAGGAACAGAAGGAGTCCGGGGATACCAATATGTACAAATGGTCTTACCATTTCGATTATCTTGGATGCGTATGTACCGAACGGAATATGAACATGGTTTTGGAAGACGCGGAGGTCGGCAAGAGTTACGAGGGAATTGTAATGGCTGAGGATACGTTGACAGGGGCTATTTACACTCAGAATATTTCGTTTACTTATAAAAGCCGCTATACGGTCGGTTGGATTATTTTATCCGATGACGGGGGAAAGAGCAAGTTGAATTTGGTAAGGATTCAGAATGCACAATGGTACACGGATAAAGATATTTACCGGGCCATTCATGACAAGGAGCTGGGAACGCGGCCTGTTGGATTGATCGGAAATCGTTCGGGAAGAAATGATGTGCGGGTTTTGCAGGAAGGAGCAGAGGGAAATATCATTTTGGAAGGAGCCAATTATCAAAAAATCGGAACTATTGCCGACGAGTTTGTGGGAGGAAAATACCCGGAGGGGTTTGTTCCGAAATCGATGGCCGTATCCGGAGGAAATGTGGCTGCCATACAGGGAGAAAACGGGGAGGTGTTCACGAAGACATTCGATAGTTGGTCGGGAACGCCTTATGCATTTGCCTTGTTTGCAAATGTTCCGTTGCAATCGAATAAACAGAAATTGAACGTGCCTTTTCTGTTGTCTGCTTCTCAAGGAACATCGACATATAATCTTATGTTATACGATGAAACATTCCATGCATTCTTTATGCTTTACGGGGCTTCTTTTTATGACGCGGGAAGGTTGTATAAATTGAAAGCTCCGGAAGATTGGGACGGAACAAAAGGCCCCTCTCCCGATAACCTGAGTAATTACGAGATGGTATATTGCCAGATGAAAAACGCTTCTTATTATGATCAGGATATTTGTGCCATTTTGAAACATAAAACGAACGGGGAGCTGTATTTCTATACATTTGAATATTCGTCGTCTAATTCCAATGTAGTTGTAAAAAATATTGTTTACACGCGGATACCAGCCGTATCCGCTGCCTTAATGGGTGAAAATACCAAATACCACGCGTTGAGGGGACGTTTCTATATGTTTTTTGTTTCGGAAACGGATCCTTCCGTGCTCTATTATTATGATTTGAAAACCAACAAGCATGCGCCGTTTAAAACGTTTAGTGGACGCAAGATTGTTGCACTCGAGTCAAATTATAGTAACAATACTCATGTCGGAGTCGGTTTGGATAACGGGGAGTTCTTCTTGCTGAACGTGGAAGACGAGGTGTTGGTGAGCGGGACGGAAGAAGATAAGGTGATTTACGGTACGAAAGTCGATGGGAAAGTGGTTGATTTGTTTTATAAACAGTATTGATATTCGTCGTTTCCCGGATTCGAGCCGCAAAGGTTTTGCGGAAGAAATTCTCATCCTTCCGGGTGTTGTACCTGATCGGTTTGGATTCGGGAAAGGATAAATAAACCCAGGGGTAAATTATTAAAAGGGAATATGGTGATGAAATAGTGTTCACCATGCTGCCGGGCAGATCGAGTCTTTGCCCGGCAGTTTTATTTTTACCGGTACGAATGCCGTGCGGACATCGAACAAAAATGAATAATCCACGTAATATAGAAGGTTATTTAATTAAAATTTATAAGATGACACAAATTTCAGATATCGGGTTGATCGGTTTAGCAGTCATGGGGGAGAATTTGGCGCTAAATTTAGAGCATAAAGGGTATACCGTTTCCGTGTATAACCGGATTCATCCCGGACAAAAAAGTGCTGTCGCCCGTTTCTTGGAGGGGCGAGGAAAAGAGAAACATTTTGTGGGGACTTATACGATACAGCAATTGGTGGAGTCGTTAAGATTACCCCGGAAGATTATGTTAATGGTAAAAGCCGGAGAACCCGTGGATGAACTGATCGGGCAATTAGTGCCCTATCTGAGTCCCGGGGATGTCATTATCGACGGGGGGAACTCTGATTTTAAAGATACGGCAAGGCGCGTTAAAATGTTGGAGGAAAAAGGGTTGTATTTCGTGGGTAGCGGTATCTCCGGGGGAGAAGAGGGTGCTTTGAACGGACCTTCTATTATGCCGGGCGGATCGGAAACGGCCTGGCCTTTGGTGAAAGATATCCTTCAGACGATTGCGGCTAAATTAGACGACGGTTCTCCCTGTTGCGAGTGGATCGGAAGCGGAGGAGCAGGGCATTTCGTGAAGATGGTACATAACGGTATCGAGTATGCCGATATGCAACTGATAGCGGAAACCTACTCGATTTTAAGAAGACGGACCGGTAAAAATAACGATGAGATAGGTCAAATTTTCGAGGAATGGAACCGGGGTGAACTGAACAGTTATCTGATAGAGATTACAGCCAATATACTGCATTTCCGGGATGCGAACGGTCAATATTTGTTGGATTCCATATTGGATGTGGCCGGACAAAAGGGAACCGGGAAATGGAGCGTTATGTCGGCTTTGGATGAGGCGAATCCCCTGACATCCGTGGCAGAGGCTGTTTTCACCCGCTTCATGTCCATGAGGCTCGAGGAGCGGGAAAAAGCTTCTGTGCTTTATCCCACGGAAGAGACCGGCGATCTGGTGACTTCCGCTACGATCAATGATTCCGGGATCGAGGCGGTAAAAGAGGCTCTTTACGCGGCTAAATTGATCTCCTATTCTCAGGGTTTTTCTTTAATGAAGCGGGCTTCCATGCGTTATGGTTGGGATTTGGATTTTGGAGCGATAGCTAAAATATGGCGTAAAGGATGTATCATCCGTTCTGCTTTTTTAGAACGGATTACCCGGGCTTATCATCGCGATTCCACCTTGGATAACCTGTTGTTCGATACTTTTTTTCAGGATAAGATTCAGTTGACTCTTCCTGCCTTGAGGGGTGTTGTGGCGGACGGCGTGTTTAACGGAATCGCCTTGCCTTGTTTCTCTTCTGCCTTGAGTTATTTCGACGGATTGAGAACACTCCGTTCTCCGGCCAACCTGATTCAGGCTCAACGGGATTATTTCGGGGCTCATACCTACGAGCGTACGGATACCGAACGGGGACGTTTTTTCCACACGGATTGGACGGGAGAAGGAGGGGAAACGGCTTCCGGAACTTATAATGCATAGTAATCATGATGAAAAAAATAGAGAATCAAATTTTAATCATATTCGGGGCGTCGGGCGACCTGACCAAGCGTATGCTATTGCCCTCTTTGTTCGAACTTTTCGTTCGCGGGTTATTACCGGAACGGTTTCTGATATTGGGGACAGCCCGTTCTTCTTTCACGGACAAGAGTTTCCGTGCGCATATAAAAGAAAAGTTAAGGGAATTCGTAAAGGAGAAAGAGAAGATAGATGATTTTTTACCCCTGTTGTTTTATCAGGTTTTTGATCCGGAGGGCAATACGGACGAATTGAGCGAACGGGTCATGCAATTACGTCAACAATACGATATTCCGGATCATACCATCTATTATTTGGCAACCCCTCCCTCTTCCTATGATTCGATTACCCGCTATCTGCGCGAAAGTCGATTGATGCGTTCGAAGAACGGATGGCGGCGTATTGTGGTAGAGAAACCTTTCGGGATTAGTTTGCCTTCAGCCCGAGAGTTGAATCGTTGTGTTAATTCCGTTTTTTCTGAAAATGAGATTTACCGAATCGACCATTTTCTGGGAAAAGAGACCGTCCAGAATATATTGGTTTTACGTTTTGCGAATGAGACCTTCGAGGCCTTGTGGAATCGCAATTATATCGATCACGTGGAGATTTCAGCTCTCGAAACCATCGGTATCGAGGGACGGGGCAAATCCTACGAGGGGGTCGGGGCCTTACGGGATATGATCCAGAATCATCTGATGCAGCTGTTGGCTTTTGTGGCTATGGAACCTCCTGCCACGATCGACGCGGAAGCTATACGCGACGAAACGGAAAAGGTGATCCGGGCTCTTCGACCGATGACGGATAACGAGGTGGCGGAAAATGTTGTCCGGGCTCAATATACGGCCGGGACGGTGCGGGGGGAAGCGGTTGCGGGCTATCGGGAAGAAAAAAACGTGGCTGCCGATTCGGGTACGGAAACCTTTGTCGGTATCAAATTTTTTATAGATAACAGGCGATGGAGTGATGTCCCCTTCTATTTTTTCACGGGAAAGCGATTAAAGGAGAAAAAATCGGAAGTCATTATCCATTTCAAATCTGCCCCGCATAAACTTTTTAAGGGTGAATGTCCCGGAAACTCCTGCAATCAATTGGTTTTACGTATTAACCCCGATGAGGGAATCAGGATGAAATTCGGATTGAAGATTCCGGGTGCCGGATTTGAGGTCGAGCAGGTGGCTATGGATTTTAGTTATGCTTCTCTTTGCAAGGAGTATATTCCGGGAGCTTACGAACGCCTGCTGTTGGATGCGATGTCGGGTGATTCCATGTTGTATACCCGGAATGATGCCCTCGAAGCCAGCTGGCGGTTTATCGATCCTATCGTGAACTATTGGGAAAAACACCGGAACGAAGATATGTTGTATTATGCCGCGGGAGAAAACGGACCGGATTTGGGAGAGAAATGGAATGTCTCCTCTCTGGAACCTACTGTAAACCAGAAAAAGTGTACGCGATAGATATGGAAGAATTAACGTTGACGACCCCCTCCATCCTGTTTTCGGCGATATCGCTGATTATGTTGGCTTATACCAACCGTTTTCTGGCTTACGCCCAGGTGATACGAAATCTGAAGGTGGAGCATGAGAAACATCCTACTCCAATGACGCAGCGACAACTGGATAACCTGAAAAAGCGACTTTATATGTCTCGTTCCATGCAGATTTACGGGGTAATCAGTCTTCTCCTTTGCGTGTTATGCACTTTTTTTATTTATATAGGTCTTCAACTGACAGCGGTATACGTGTTCGGAATAGCCTTGCTGCTGTTGGTTATCTCCTTAAGCATATCGGTACGGGAAATACTGATCTCGGTAAAAGCATTGGAATTTCATTTGGATAACCTGACTCCCGGTTCCCCCGAAGGAAATTCGTAATTTTCCGAAATGATACGTATGCTGCGTTTATTGTAAAAGAAGTCTTGTCATTTTGGATAAACTTCTTGTTGAAGGTTGAATGTTTTTGTTTTATGCGTTAGAAAACAGTTTTTGATTGTCGATTAATTTTTTCTTCTTTCCCACCCCAAATGTTTTTTCCGTCGACCGAAATTTCTTGTGGCTTGTAAATTTGCGGTTTGTAGAGAATCTCCTCGTCTTGTATAAACTTGCCGTTGTCATCAATATGGTAGTGGGAATCTATCCGTTGAGCCTCGAAAGGAGGGGTATCCGGACGAAAATACACGGGTGTTTCCGAGAGTGGCTTTAACCAATACACGGTTGCCTTAAAGTCGCTGTCCAAACGGTATTGTTTTGTGAATGTGAAATTGTCAAATGAGCCTCCAACGGCTACGTCTAATGTGTCTATGATTTGATAATTAGAATTGAACGTGGCTAATAAGTGTCGTTCATTCTCTCCTATTTCAATAGCTAAATCTAATAAAATATAATTTTTGCTTTCTGTATTAAAACGTCGAAAGACGGTACAATTGGTGTCATCATATTTAATTCGTTTCTTTAAGTTTACATCGGAATAGGCATGAAGTGATATTTCTGAAGCAAGTTCACTGTTGACGGCGTAAAGAGGGGTAGGGTATTTTGTTAAGTTTGTTATTTCAAAGGGTAGTGAAGTTATCTCGATCTTGTCCACTTTATTTTTTAGTGATGTCGTTTCACCAGAAAATCCTATTAGTAAGGCGATTAAAAATAATATGCTTTTCATATCTGTAGTTTTTGATTGTTTTAGAGTGATATTGTTTCATTTAAATAGAGTCCGTCGTTAGGACGTACCTGAGTGACATCATATTTTTTTTCTTTACCGACTCCGGCCGTAGAATCTTGGAATGAGGAATCTGTTGGGTTGTAGTATAAACGATTTTTTACAGTACTACAAGCTGCTGCCGCATAATCGCATATAGGAATCGACACGGTTTCTGATCTCATTTTCCCATTTATTGTCTTGACGGGAAAGAAGAAAAATGACACTTAGACAAAAGAAAAGGAGTGATTTTTTCATAGGACATATTTTTACACAATACCCCTTATATCCTCAATTTTACAAAGTTATAATTTATATATTATATTACAAATAATATGTAAAATTTAATTCGATTTTTGATGTTTAAAAGAAGGTTGTTTCTATGCCGTACAATTTCGTCGGATCGAAATCGGGTTTGTACCTTTTCTTCCGAATTTCAACGTTTATTTCGTGAGAATTGTCGTTTCGTATTTTTAAATAATCTAAGATTTGGACGGGATTTTAACGGTTAAAAACAATCCCGGAAATTACAAATTCGATTTCCGGGATCAGGTCATTTTGAATGATATATAGCCTTATAATTTTCTTCCTTCAAAAGTATTGGATTTTTCCGATGGTACGAGATTGCCGTTTAAGATGAGGGTGTTGGAATGGAAGGAGGGCAGTATGGTGGCAGAAGCTTTGTTGTTGCCGACGAGGGAGATATTCACGTAAGCCGATATGCCTAATCCCTGCACGTAAAAACTGTATGAAACCCTTCCTTTTTTATCCGTGCTCATTTTTATATCGGAAACTTTTCCTTCCACGGTTACTCCTCCCAAGCCGTTTTGAAGCGGACGTCCGGTAACGAAACTAACCTGTACGGTAGCTCGGTCTCCCGACATAGAGATGAAGTTAGTGGAAGGGGTTACGCTTATTGTTCGTCCTTTTTTAAAGGTTAATGTTTGAGCCTCGAGAACGAAATCCTGTTTCTTCAGTGCATCGATAGCTGTTTGGAATAATTTTTCATCTTCT
Organism: Gabonibacter massiliensis; assembly: GCA_001487125.1. Taxonomy (GTDB): domain Bacteria; phylum Bacteroidota; class Bacteroidia; order Bacteroidales; family Marinifilaceae; genus Gabonibacter; species Gabonibacter massiliensis. Next base: position 1,467,862 of record LN913013.1, on the reverse strand, counting down.
TTTTGCCGGGCGAGCTTACGTTCTTCCCGCGTCATTTTTCTTTTTTCTTTGGCCGTTGTTCTCTCCTGTGCCGTCAGTGGGGTTACGCTTGCTAATAAGATAGCCATCATAAACCAGGTAAGTATTTTATTCATCTTGTCGGAGTTTAAATGTTTGTTACTAATCTCTTGTGATCATTTAACGAAAACTGAAATAAAAAGGTTTTCCTTGTATACAGAATGTCAAAATGACAGGTGTAACGGAAGAGTTCCAGTAAATAGATTTTGCTGAAAGATTGTAAAAAATAGGTTGTGTGATTTTTTTTATATATGTGATTGTCTGTATGTTGTCATTTATCTTTATTTGTCGATTGTGTTATTTTAATAATGGAATTGTATAAAATAAATTAATAATTCTGATGTAATGTATTAATGGTTTATTTTTGGCTTTTTTTATGTAAGAGTGTATGTAAAATAGACAATGTGATTGAAATAGATACTGATAATTAAAAGTAAAAGTTATGATGACAGAAAAATTGCAACAGGCAATAAAAGAACAAATTACGGCAGAGATGTGGTCTGCTAATTTGTATCTTTCCATGTCTTTCTATTTGCAGAAAGAGGGTTTTGACGGTTTTGCACATTGGATGAAAAAGCAATCGGGAGAGGAGACCGAACATGCTTGCATGATGGCAGATTATATGATCAAGCGCGGAGGAGTTCCGAAAGTAGACAAAATCGACGTGGTACCTCAAGGTTGGGGCAGCCCGCTGGAGGTGTTTGAACACGTCTATAAGCATGAATGTCACGTTTCCGAGTTGATTGATAATTTGGTCCGGGTCGCTTCCGCCGAGAAAGACAATGCAACCCAGGATTTCTTGTGGGGATTTGTTCGTGAACAGGTGGAAGAAGAGGCAACGGCTCAATCCATTGTCGATAAGATAAAGAAAGCCGGAGAGGCAGGATTATTCTTTATGGACGCAAAATTGGGAGAACGTAAATAAGTATTCGTCGGCTGGCTTAAAGAGAGTAGAAAAACATACGGACCTTCATTAACAAGGTTCGTATGTTTTTTTGTGGATAGAATACGTGATAATTCAGGAAAAGTATCACGATATATATCATATTAATTTTATAAATTTTACGAATTAGTATATGTAAATGTGAGTATATAGATAATTTTTTATAACTTACACCCTGTTTTTTGATTAAACTAAAGTCCTCGATTAGCATGAAAAGTTGTGGTTACATGTTGATAACTCGAATACAAGCAAAATTATTGCTTCGGTCCGGCTTGGGGCGGTTCTTTTTTTTGACAGTCTCGGCATGCATTCTTTTTTACATGGGTTTTAATTTGAGCACGCTTAACTCTGCGAGGCAGTCGGGAGAGCTCTACATGGCTTCCCTCTTTCCTTACTTGATCGCTTTTTTATTCACTTTGTCGCAATTTTTGGTTTTGATTTTTCTCCCCTGTGTCATTTTTCCGGGAAAAAAATCGACACGCTCCGGGTTGAAATGGAGTACGAGGGAGGTGTCGATAAAAACATTTTTTACCTCGACGTGCCGGAAGAAGAGTTAAAAGACACGTGGAGTCTCGTGGAGGCGTATAAGATGTTTTGAACGATTTGCCGGAGTATTTTTCCGGCAATTTAAAGCTTTTGATTGAACGTGATTTTAATAAAAAATACCCGGTCTGCTTATTTGGGCGGATGCTGTCAGATAGAGATATCTTGGCGCTAAGAACGAGTGAGTTATGGGTTTTCCGGCGAATAGGTTTTGCATAAGATTCGTGCGTGATTATGGGGTATCGTGATGGAAAATTGCTTCAGACTTCGGGGAGAGTATACACTTTTATTACACGAAAATCAGACGGATCGATTTACGAAACGAGGGTTTGCATTCGTGTAGAGGAGTGATAAAGTCCCATGAGAAAAATTCAAAATGATACAAGCTACTTTGTGCTTGTGATAAAAACAAAACCATAAATAAGCAGAATGATCTTAAATAATAGATCTCTTTTTTGGTAATTATAAGTTATTTTCTTGGTAATTATATACATTCTAAAGTTATTATCATAAGGATAAATATTATTGCAATATTGTATTTTTTTCGTGGAAAAACAAAATATACTAAACTTTCTTAAATCTAAAAATGTCGTATGCTTTATTTAATTTTAAATTCACTTAGAGCATAACAAAATATAAGCATATCGATGATGAAGGGATTTGTTTTGTGCGTCAAAAAACGGAGCTAACGAATAAGACAATAAAGGAAATTGGTATGCCGATCGTTTCCGAAATGGAGACTATGATTAAAAGGTGGGGAAATGAGCCGTTGTCTGATAATTTGATCTTCTCGTATCTTGATAATCGTGACGGTACTTTTGACCGGAAAATAAGTGCTTTATTGAAGCTATCGAATGTATTGGGATGTAAAAAATTAATGGTAATAACCCGTGATTTCGAACAAGTACTGGAAATAGGCCATGCAACAATTGAGATTATTCCGGTTTGGAAGTGGTTTTTTAATCTTTAAAAGGATGTTAATGTCTAAATTATAATACGGTAGTTTGTTGAATAAAAAGAAAAAAATCTATACAAAAGTATTGAAATGAAAGAATTGAAACTATTTAAAACAATAATCATATTCTTTATTGAAAATTAAACTAATATTTGTAATTTTGTCAATTGAATTTTTAAAAGTAATAACTTAATAATTAAATGTGATGAGATTGTTTTTATATGCAGGTCTATTTGTGTTTGTTTTTACTTCTTGTGGAGCAAATAAGGAAATTAGTAGTAAAATATTGGATTTACAATCGAAATTTGCTTCTTTGGAACAAGAAAATTTAAAATTGCGTGGTGAGTATGATCAAATTAAAAATGAGAATCATCTTTTGAAAATAGAGATTGAGAGTCTAAAAAATGATATGGTTTGTTTTTATACTAAATTGGATAGTGTATTGAATAGAACCGGTATAATAAAACAACTTCCCATTCGTTCGGTGACAAAAACAACTTCTCCGTCTACGCCAAAGAGCCAATCCAAAAAAGTAAATACTACATCTGAATCCGTATATCGTGGTAGGTGTCAAGCCACGACCAAGAAAGGAACTCAATGTAAGAGAAATGCTCAAACTGGAAGTCGATATTGTTGGCAACATCAAAGGTAGTTGTTTTTATATTAAGTAGTTACTAATAGTTCTTGATAAAGAAATACGTTATCCTGCGATGTGAATTGTTGATTTTTAATTGTATTATAGTCCCGTACGGTAATATTTCCGTGGAAATTTCCATTGTTCGTGTCATAAAAATAAAATGTCGTTGCATACCCGTTGTGCAAAATCTAAAAATATAGGGAGAATAAAAAATGCCAATTAATTGTTTTCAATTAATTGGCATTCAATATATTGTGGTCCCACTTGGGCTTGAACCAAGGACCCCCTGATTATGAGTCAGGTGCTCTAACCAGCTGAGCTATAGGACCTACACTTGCGTGTGTTAACTCTGGCTTCTTGTTAACGGCTGCAAATATAGGGATAATTTTTGGGTTTTTGCAAGGGGAAACCGAAAAAAATATTACTTTCGCTCGGGTGTACGTGGGAGACAGGATAGAAATACATTGATATGGAGTCAAAATGGAGGGTGAATCGGGTGGGTGAAAGTTATAAATCGAGCCGGAGAGGTGTTTAATAATACATGATTTATGAAAGTATGTCTATTAGTTATCGGTAAAACGGATGCGGCTTATTTGAAAGCGGGGATTGAGGAGTACGAGAGGCGTTTGAAGTTTTATATTCCTTACGAGATGAAGGTGATTCCGGATATAAAAAATGCGAGGAATTTAACGGAGAATCAACAGAAGGAGAAGGAGGGTGAGCTCATCTTGGGGCAGTTGGAGACCTCGGATATCGTTGTTTTATTGGACGAAAAAGGGCATGAGTACACTTCAAAAGGGTTTTCCGAATTTTTGGCACAAAAGATGCTGGTTGGTACAAAGCGTTTGGTTTTTGTTATCGGGGGGCCTTATGGATTTTCGGAACAGGTATACAAGGAGGCTTACGCGAAAATTTCGCTATCCAGAATGACCTATTCTCATCAGATGGTGAGAATGATCTTTGTGGAGCAGTTATATCGGGCTATGACGATACAAAGGGGTGAACCTTATCATCATGAATAATAAAATACCGAATGGCATGGTTAAAGGAGAATGAAATGAAGAAATTTTGGATCGTTATATTATTGATGTTTGTATGCCTTTTTGCGGCTTTGTCTTGGGAATATATCATCAGGACACAAACCGAAGAGGAACAGTTGGCTATTTTTGAAAAGCGGTTGCATCGGGAAGAACGTCATGTCGACGAACAGTTGAGAAAAATTGTTATCTCAAAGGACATCAGTAATATAGAATGGAAGGATGAGAATGTTATTTTAGTCGCCTTTGAACGTGGAGAATTAAGGTATTGGAGTAGCGAGCAGGTCGGAGAAACAGATCTGTATAACAAGTTGAAAGAAGCCGGCAACCTGGTTAAGATCAATAATATTTATTATGATATAAGACGGCACTCGGTGGGGGATATCGATTTTTTCGCTTTGATTTTTTTAAAAGATGATTATCCCTATACAAACAATTATATCAAGAATAATTTTAATTCCGTTTTTGGCGTCAACGTGGAAGATGCTGAAAGCGTGATCCTTCATATCCCTCAGGTACAGAACGAACCTACCGTGTATAATCGGGAGGGGGAGAGATTGTTTCAAGTAGAACGTCACGTCGCTTATGAAAATTTCCTGCCCAATTATTTTGTATTGATTCTCTACCTTGTTTTTTTGTATTTATTGTTTTATGCTTACGAAGTGGTGTTGGATCGAGTCCGGTTTTTTCGTGTTCAATTGATTGCGGTTTTCAGTTTCTTCGTGTGTCTGGTTGTACTTCGGGTATTGATGGTGCAGTATCAGATTCCTTACACCTTGTACCATTTTGCCATTTTTCAGGCAGATAATTCCGAGTGGAATCTGGTTTTGCCGGTAGGGGACCTGTTTTTAACGATGTTTTGTCTGACCCATTTTCTGTATATAACGCTCAATAAATTGCGGATAAAGTATCAGGAGCCCCGGTTAATACGATACAGGTATCTTTTTTTGTTGGGATTTGTTTTCTCTGCTTTTTTGTATACGAATTTTTTGCATTTCTCTATTAACTCTTTGATCGAGAATACGCAGGTCAGTTTGAATATCGCTCGTTTTTTAAATATCGATTTTTCTTCGGTGGTGGCTTTCATCACCCTGATTCTTGGAGGAATGGGATTATTTGTATTGATCAACGGGTCAGTGCGTTATTTTTACAATATTTTTTCTTTGAGAGAGGTTACTATCGGAGTGGTTTGCGTATTGGCGTTCTGTGCGGCTTTGTGTTATTTTTTTGATTTTTCTCTTACTCCTTTAGAGTGTCTGTTCACGTTATCTTTATACATACTGTTTATTTTAAACGTGTACCTTGTAAAACCTGACGCTCAAAAGAGTATTTTTATGATAGCGTTAGTCGTTGTTTCTGTATACGTTATCTTTTTATCTAAAAGTAGTGAGGTGCACCGGGAGATAACGATCAGGGCAAGGTGTGCGACGGAAATTATTGGAGAACGGGATTCGCAGTTCGAAAAAAAATTGATGGAGATAGATCAGGTGATCAAAAATTCGAGAGAGTTGGATTCCTTGGTCGGTCTTCGGGACGAAGAGGGGATTACCCGTAAAATCTTGAATGAGTTGACCGATCTTTCCGGTTTCTATTTCGATTGCAGGGTATTTTTATGTACCGACAAGGATAGTTTGTTGGTGGAACCCGGTTTTACGTTAGAAGACTGTAGCTCCTATTTCCGTACATTGATCGATAGTACGGGAGTACGAATACAGAATACCTCCTTTTATAATATCGATGACTTCGATGGAGTGATCTCTTATGTAGGACTTTTTGATTTTAATACCCCTGCGGGGCCGGATAAATTGTACCTGCGATTCGATTCAAAAGATGAGGGGGAGGCCATCGGGTATTCACAGGTACTGTCAAAAGAGGCGTCGGAGGATAGGAAAGTTGTTTATCCTTATTCGTATGCAAAATATAAAGATGGGATTTTGTTGACTTCCCATGGAGAGTTCAATTATTATAAACGGCTGGAACAATTCGGGGAGACTGATTTCGAACACGTGGAGATTCTGACAAAAGACCACTATTCGCATATGATTATTCCGGTCGGTAAAAGCGGGGTTTTCGTGATCAGTTTAGGAGACGATGTTTTTGCCCTTTACTACCTGAATGTGCTTTACGCTATTTTCGTGTGCGTATTGTTCTCTTCGTATGGTTTGTTTTTCCGTTTCGAGGAACAAGAATGGATAAATTTCAGGCGGGAGACCTTGAAGAGACGGATTAAGAACAATATCATTTCATTGATAAGCGCCCTCTTCATTATTATGACGGTGATGAGTATCGTTGTGAATACCGATAGTGTGGAAAGAAAACAGAGTATGAAGGTAGTTCAGATATCCAAATACATCAGTAAAGAATTGGAAAAATATGATTGTATCGATGTACAGGTGTGTCCTCAGATTCAAGATATTTTATACAAGATTGCCAGTATGTTGTGGGTGGATATTAATATATACGATCAGACGGGGACGTTGGTGGCAACTTCTCAACCCGTTATCTTTGAAAAGGGATTCAGGGGAACCTTGCTGAACCCTATCGCTTACCGGAAATTAGTGAAAGAAAAGGCGACGAGTTTCGTGCAAGAGGAGAAGATTGGAGAGCTGGATTATATGGCGGCCTATGTTCCGATGATGTTGGAGAATGGTGAAGCTTACGTGTTGAACATTCCTTATTTCACCAAGAGTGACGAGTTGAACGTGGATATCATGTTATTCGTGATCATTGCCATAAATATTGCCATGATCGTGATGGTATTGGCGTTCATTTTTTCGGGAATTGTTGCAGAGCGGGTAACCAAACCTTTACAAATGGTAAATGAAAAGTTGCGTCTGATGCGGGTAGGAGGGAAGAATGAGAAGATTGTTTATAACCAGCGGGATGAAGTCGGAATGTTGGTGAGGGAATATAACGGGATGGTGGATAAACTGGAAGATAGTGTAAAAAAACTGGCCAAATCGGAACGGGAGACGGCTTGGCGTGAGATGGCTCGCCAGATAGCTCATGAGATTAAAAATCCGTTGACTCCGATGAAATTGAATATTCAGTTTTTACAGCGAACTTTGCAGGGAGGTAATGTGGAAGAGGTAAGGCAACGTTTTAAAGATATATCTTCTATTTTAGTGGAACAGATCGATCATATGGCATCCATCGCTTCTGCTTTTTCTGATTTCGCTAAAATGCCGGTAGCTAACAGCGAGTGGTTTAATTTAAGCGAACTGGTTCAAGGATGTACCACTTTGTTCGAAAATAATGTGGATCGGATGATTTGCGATATAGAGCCTGATATTTTAGTATATGGAGATAAGGATCAGGTTAACCGGGTGATTGTAAATCTGTTAAAAAATGCGACACAAAGTATTCCGGAAGGCCGGGAGGGATTGATTACGGTTACTTTGACTCATGAAGAGCAGGGGGGCGTGTTGGCGGTGAGGGATAATGGCGCGGGAATACCTGAAGGTATACGGAATCACATATCAGAACCGAATTTTACCACGAAATCCGGAGGTATGGGGTTGGGATTAGCCATGTCTTATAAGATCATAGAGAGCATGGGAGGAACCATTACTTTCGAGAGTGAAGAGGGGGTGGGAACCGTGTTCCGGGTCAGCCTGAAAAGTGAGAAGATATAAATTTTATTTAAACATTCGTTCTACTTGTTTTACTACCCTGTCGGGAGTAATGTCGACCATGCATTTTTGCCAAACCGATTGTTTGCATCTGCCGTGTCCGTCTTTTGTGCAAGGGCGGCAGGGAAGGGGAACTTCCATTACGTTGATCTCTTTTCCCGTCGGGAATCCGAAAGCCGTGGGTCCCATCAGGGCGATACCCGGTGTATGAAAAAGATCTGCGGCGTGCAAGAATCCGGTATCTCCGCTGATAACCAGATTGGATTGCTTAACTAAGTAACAAGATTCCAACAAGGAGGTTTTTCCTGCCATGTTGTTAACTCGTTCCGGTGCGATTGCCCGAATGGTTTCGCAGAAAGAATCTGTCGGTCCGGCGAGAATAAGGAAGTTGTGTTCCGGAAGAAGTTGTATGATTTGTTGCCAGTAGCCGATGGGCCAGCGTTTCATCTCCCAGTTGGCCGATGGAACGAGGGTGACGGTTTGCTTGTTGATCAAGGGAGAGAAGCGTTTTTCGAAATCGGCCGGAAAATACCAGTCGGAATAGTTTGAGTCGAAACGGGTAATTCCCCATCGGGCCAAGGGCTTCCGGTAAGAGATAATTCCTTTGAAAGGCTTGTCGAATGTATTGATCCCTAACTTAAATAATAAAAATCGTTTCCAGCGTTCTTTTTTTCTTAGCACGTAATTGGGTTTCCGGCGTAGTAATTTCCGGCCGGGGGGCAATAAAATCATCTTCAATAAATTTGACCGGATATTACTGTGTGCATCGTAGAGGTAGTCGAATTGTTCGGCTTTGAGCTGTCGGGCAATCTTTAAAAGCCCTTTCAAGCCGCTTTTCTTATCGAATTCCCAAACCTTATCGATTCTTTTGTCCATATGAAGAAAAGAGGCCATGTCTTTTCGCGCAATCCAATGTATTTCTGAATCAGGGAAATGATTTTTAATGCCATGGACGATATCCATACATTGAATGATGTCTCCGATGGAGCTGAATCTAATGATAAGAAATTTAGTCATGCCCGATAATTTTATGACAAAAGTAATAAAAATGTGATTTATTTAGGGTAAAAAGCACTACTTTCGTACTCGTATTAAATACCCTGGGCTTATGAGAAAACAAATTCCGAACCTGATCACCTGTATGAATGTTATTTCCGGAACGATGGCCGTTTTTATGGCGATGTACGATAATTTGTTGGTGGCTGCTTTATTGGTTTTGTTGGCTATGGTTTTTGATTTTTTTGATGGATTTGCCGCGAGATTATTACATGTGAGGTCGGAGATGGGAAAGGAGTTGGATTCGATGGCCGATATGGTAAGTTTCGGCGTGGTGCCGGCTGTTATGGCTCATTTGTTGATCAAACTGTCCTTGTTGTCCGGTGCTCAATATTCTCCGGACTCCTCCTATTCGTGGGTTGAATATGTTTTGATGTATTCCCCTTTGCTTATCCCTGCGTTTTCTGCTTTTCGTTTAGCTAAATTTAATTTGGATACTCGTCAGACCTATTCGTTTATCGGGATGCCGACCCCTGCAAATGCTTTGTTCTGGGTTTGTCTGGTACTGTCTTATTATTGGAACAATGAGCTTTTCCCTTGTCTGTGGGGAAATGTTTGGGTACTTTTCGGGTGTGTTGTCGTTTTGTCCGTATTGCTGGTCGTTGAATTGCCTATGTTCTCTCTGAAAATAACCGATTTTTCATGGAAATCCAACCGGGTGCGTTATCTTTATTTCGGTACGGCCATACTCTTGGCAATCTTGTTTCAGATCGGCTTTTTAACTTTTCTGATACCTCTTTATATCCTTTTTTCTCTGGTCGGTTATTGGGCCGGATGGACTACAAAGTAGAGAGTGGATCGAATTCTACAAAATCGCAATCGGGTGAAATAATGACGGGGACATGAACGGATTTTGTTTGCGTTTGAATAGTCGTTGGTTGCAGGTTGCTCGTCTCAGCCCGATGATCCGCTTTGAATATATCTTGTTGCGAAATGATTATGATACCCGTGATCATGGCGGCTGAAAGTCCGTATTTGAATAGGCGAGTAACTATATTTCCGGAGTCCGTGTTAATGTATTCCGCGGGGATGCTTTTTTTACCGGAAGGGAATACCTCTATGTCGTGCATGCCGATCGTATCGGCTAAGAAATTTTGCTTTCCGGGTTCGAATACGATATTAAAACGACGATCCATGTAGAAAGTACCGATAGAACCGAATATTATTTTTTGATTTTGGTTTAATCGAACTTTTAGCTCTTCGCAAAAAAGCGATAGACGACGTTCTGCTTTTTCGTAATCGATTTTTTCTTTCCGGGCGATCCAATGGATTAATAGTCCGTCATTTTGCTTTAAATGCTTGTTGAATACCACCTTTTTGGAAGGGGGCGTTAAAATTCCTGTTTTCGGATGAATGGTGGCCTCGGTGTAATTACCGATAAAACCGCCGAATCCGGGAACTATCACGCAATCATGTAGATAGAGAAGGTCTTCTATGTGTTCAATGCATTTGTACATACGGCAAAGGTAAGAAAAAAGAATACGAACACAAGGTATTTTTGGGCATTTTGAATTATTATTATTTACTTTGTAATGTCTGAAGCAGAGGCTCAGAAAGTTATAAATCGAAAAAAATAATGTGTTATGAAGGTTTTTGTAACGGGCGGAACGGGATATATCGGGTCGCATACGGTTGTTGAGCTTCAACAAAAGGGATTTGAGGTTGTCATTGCGGATAACCTGGTCAATTCTACTCTTCAGGTGTTGGATGGTATCCAGAAAATCACAGGTATTCGACCGGAGTTCGAACAGATCGAGTTGACAAATCTGGCCGAAACGCGCGATTTCTTTGCCCGTCACAGGGATATCGAGGCCGTTATTCACTTTGCCGCTTTAAAGGCGGTGGGAGAGTCGGTGGATAAGCCTTTGGAATATTATTATAATAATTTGAACTCTTTGATGAATGTTTTGTTTTGTATGCGGGAGTTCGGGGTGAAATACTTCGTGTTTTCTTCCTCTTGTACCGTGTACGGACAGGCTGATGTATTGCCCGTGACGGAGCATACACCTCGAAAGGAGGCGGAATCTCCTTATGGAAATACGAAAGTAATGAGTGAAGATATCATTCGGGATTTTATGCGGGTAGAACCTTCCATGAGTGCATTGTCCTTGCGTTATTTCAATCCGATCGGGGCTCACCCGACGGCATTTATCGGAGAGTTGCCCAATGGTGTCCCTAATAATTTGATTCCTTATTTGACGCAAACAGCAATCGGGATACGGAAAGAATTAAGTGTTTTCGGTGATGATTACAATACTCCTGACGGTTCTCCCTTGAGGGATTATATTGACGTTGTCGATTTGGCTGGGGCACATGTCGTGGCCATCCGGCGATTATTGGAAAAAAAGAATCGAGAGAATTACGAGTATTTTAATATCGGTACGGGAAAGGCTCTATCCGTGCTGGAAGTCATACATGCTTTCGAGAGTGCTACCGGGGTGAAAGTTAATTATAAAATTGTAGGGCGCCGTGCCGGCGATGTAGAGAAGGTATGGGCCGATACCACATTAGCGAATAAGGAGTTGGGTTGGAAGGCCGGGACTCCGATCGAAGAGACGATGGTGAATGCCTGGAAATGGCAAAAGAGCTTGGAAAAGAAAGCGGAATGATAGATCGAGTTGTTGCTGTTTATTTCAGTCCGACAGGTACGACCCGGAGGAGTGTGTCTGTTATTGCCGCGGAAATGGCCCGGATCTTGAAGGTGACGGTTGAAAGTTACGACTTCACATTACCTTCGGCCAGATCGACGGTTCTTGCTTTTAAAAGAACGGATATGGTGGTGTTGGGTACTCCGGTATATGCCGGACGGGTACCTAATGTTTTGTTGAAGTATCTGGCAACTTTACAAGGAAACGAGGCGATTGGAATTCCGGTTGTTTTGTTCGGTAACCGGGATTATGACGATGCGTTGATAGAACTCAGGGATATCATGGAAAGAGCGGGTTTTCATGTGACAGCTGCGGCTGCGTTTATCGGAGAGCACTCCTTTTCGCAGATGTTGGCCAAGGGACGACCGGATGAAAGGGATGCGGAAGCCCTTAACGCGTTTGCTGCCCGGGTTGCGGAAAAATATAAAGAGAGTGACGATAGAAAGATTACGGTAAAGGTAAAAGGAACCCCTTATCCTTATCGCGGTTATTATACTCCCCGGGATCGCAAAGGAAATGCCGTTGATATTCGTAAGGTGATGCCTGTCACGAACGATAGATGCATTGATTGTAAACTCTGTGTAGAAATTTGTCCGATGGGATCAATTTCTTATGATGATGTGCGGGAATATACGGGAATCTGCATAAAATGCGGGGCTTGTATAAAGAGATGCCCGATGGGAGCCAAATATTATGAGGATGCGGGCTATCTTTACCATAAACAGGAGTTGGAAGAGGGATTAACTGAGAGACGGGAACCGGAATTATTTCTATGAATATAGAGATTAAGAGATAAAAAGATTTACGATTTCGGATTTTAGATTTACGATTTAAAGAGGGTAAGATCAGAATCTTAATCATAAATCTAAAATCAAAAATTAATTTACAATCTACATTTAAAATTTACAATTGCTTGAAGGGAAAGGGATAAAAACGAAGGGGCATCAATAGCGAACGGTGAGTGTCGTGTTCGGTATTCGGAGCGGCTACCCGACGGACGGTCTGAGCGAAGCGAATCCCGGAGGGTAGTGAACAAAAATCGTTTACACGACCGACGAGAACGTCCAAGCCCCGAGGGATTATTTCTTGATGATAACAGGGTAAGAGATTCAATGATTCCGAGATTCGAACTTCAAATCACGGAATCATTGAATTACCCAATCACAGAATCAACTTGTTCTGTTATTCTACCGTTACGGATTTTGCTAAATTGCGTGGCATATCCACGTTGCATCCCCGCATCACAGCGATATGGTAGGAGATCAATTGTAACGGGATTACGTTTAAAAGAGGAGAGAGGTATTCAAGGGTCTCCGGGATTTCGATCACGTGTTCCGCCATATTCTTAACTTGTACATCATTGTTGTTGACTAATGCGATCACGTGCCCTTTACGGGATTGTACTTCTTTTATATTCGATACGATCTTTTCATAAAAGTTGTCTTTTGTTGCGATGGCAAATACCGGCATGTTTTCGTCAATAAGAGCGATGGGACCATGCTTCATTTCCGCCGCGGGATAACCTTCTGCATGAATGTACGAGATCTCTTTCAGTTTCAGGGCTCCTTCCAGGGCAACGGGGAACTGACAGCCTCTTCCTAAATAGATGGCATTTGTAGAGTCTTTATAGGCTTCTGCAATTTTTTTGATTTGTTCGTTTTGAAGCAGAATTTCTTTTACCTTATCGGGCAGATTGTATAGTTCGTGAATGTATTTGTGATAACTTTCGATGGACAACGTTCCTTTCCGGTAGCCGATTTGCAGGGCCATCATCGTTAAAACGGAGATTTGGGCCGTGAATGCTTTTGTCGAGGCAACTCCGATTTCGGGGCCGGCATGCGTATATACTCCGGCATGAGTTTCTCTGGCGATACTGGAACCGACCACGTTGCATATGCCCATAACGGTGGCTCCCTTTTGTTTGGCGAATTTAATGGCCGCCAGCGTGTCTGCCGTTTCCCCGCTTTGAGAGATGGCGATCACGATGTCGTCCGGGGTGACTACCGGGTTCCGGTAACGGAATTCAGAGGCGTATTCTACCTCCACGGGAATCCGGGCAAACTCTTCCAATAGATATTCTCCGACTAATCCGGCATGCCAGGAAGTTCCACATCCGATGATGATGATACGTTGAGCCCGAATCATCTGCGGAATAATTTCGGAAATACCACCTAAGTAAATTTCGGAGGCCTCCACGTTAACCCGTCCCCGGATGGTGTCGTAAATAGAATTTACCTGTTCGTAAATCTCTTTCAACATGAAATGAGGGAAACCTCCTTTTTCGATCTTTTCGATATCGATGTCGATTTGTTGGATATTGGGTGTCAGAAGATTGTTCTGTAAATTTTTTAGGAGCATCTCGTCCTTTTTCAATACTGCGATATCATCGTCATTCAGATAAATCACGTTTTTGGTATATTCGACGATGGGTGTCGCATCGGAAGCCACGAAATATTCATTTTGTCCAACTCCTATTACAAGCGGACTGCCTTTTCTTGCTACGATAAGCTTGTCTTTTTCGTTTTTACACATGACGACTAAACCGTAGGCTCCGATGACTTTCGTTAAAGCGAGGCGTACTGCTATTTCTGCCGAAACTTTTCCTTTCAGGTAGATGTATTCGATCAAATTGGCTAATATCTCCGTGTCGGTCTCGCTGGTAAAAGCATATCCCCTTGCTATTAATTTTTCTTTCAATAAAGCGTGGTTTTCAATGATCCCGTTATGGATGACAGAGAAAATACGATTCATGGATGTTTGCGGGTGTGCATTCGCGTCATTCGGTTCACCATGGGTGGCCCAACGGGTATGTCCCATTCCGATGGTCGCTTTTGGCAGTTGACCCGCGATATGATTTTCCAGATCGATAACCCGTCCCTTGCATTTGTAAATGTTGATCTGTTCGTCGTTCATTAAGGCTATGCCGGCAGAATCATATCCTCTGTACTCTAATCGTTTTAAGCCGTTAATTAAGATTGGATAGGCCTCTCTCGACCCAATATAACCTACGATACCACACATATATTTATTTTTTTTAGACAAACGAAAGTGACGTTTGCATATAACATTATCCTATAATTTTGTCGAAGAAATCGGAATATTGGTCGACGTACGACTCCTCTCCGGGGTACTCTAAAATCGGTTTCCCGGATGCCTCCGCGAATCTCTTCAATTCGTCTTCGATATCGGGTTGATTGAAAATGATTCCGTCGGAATATTGAAATGCTAATTTATTGATATTCGTATGAGTCGGCTCTTTCACGAGTGTCAAATCTTTAGGGAATACACCTTCCGTGATCGCTTTTTCTGCAAATTTATGATTTAAACTTCCTTCGAATTTATCATTATACGTCGAGAATACTACTTTTGCTTTTGAGAATACCGGATCATCCTGGTATTCTTTCTTTAAATAGAGAGGTACGAGTGATGTCAACCAGCCTTGGCAATAGATTAAATCCGGAGCCCACCTCAATTTTCGGACGGTTTCGAATACCCCGCGTGCGAAAAATATGGCCCTTTCGTCATTATCGTCAAAAAAATTTCCTTCACTGTCTGTAATCACGTGTTTTCTTTGGAAATAATCATCGTTATCGATAAAATAAACTTGCATTCTTGCTGCTTGTATGGAGGCAACTTTGATGATGAGGGGGTGATCCGTGTCATTAATGATCAAATTCATACCGGAAAGTCTAATCACTTCATGCAGTTGATTGCGTCGTTCGTTTATGCAACCGTAACGAGGCATAAATGTTCTGATCTCTTTTCCTTTGTCTTGAATCCCTTGAGGTAGATACCTGCCGATATTTGCCATTTCCGACTCCGGAAGATACGGAACTATCTCTTGGGAGATAAATAAAACTCTTTTTTTAGCCATAACTACTACTTTTCCCAAAAATCATACAAAGATAATGATTTAGGGCGAGATTCCAAAACAAATAAACAATCAATCCTTTAAATCAAACTCTTGAATTAGAGATATATTATAAATTAGTAGTAAAAATTTTGTGTTTTCAATGGTTTTATATATCATTGCAAAACTCTTTTTAGCCTGTAAATTGGGAGTGGTATGTATTTATCTGATAATACGGGCATTACCATGGGACGATTGCTTTTATATCCATATATAGGCCGATGATTCGAGGGGATGGAAACGGTGGTTCGGTCTATTGAATTTTTTCAATATGGCACGGCACAACGATTATGGCAAGGTCGGGGAGGAGGAGGTTTATCGCTTTCTTCTCGAACAGGGGTATGTCGTGTTAGAAAGGAACTGGCGTATCGGGCGCAGAGAGTTGGATTTCGTTGCACTCGACGGTGACGTGCTCGTGGTGATAGAAGTAAAATCCCGGATGGTGCCGGAATCTTATCCGGAAGAGTTGTTGTCGTTAAAGAAGAAAAAGAATTTATTAGCTGCCGGAGCTGCTTATCTCACGTGTAATAATATTCGACGGGAAATTCGTTTTGATCTGATATTAGTGATCGGCAGGGAGATGAAAATAGAACATATTCCCGATGCCATAGATTTGTTTTAGTCGGTACAGGAAGAGTAGAATGCCGGGTATCTTCTGTTTTTAGTGTGTGTGATGTAAAGGATAAGTCAATTCCCCGGCATTCTAAAGTGTCAAAAGGGATACTCAATAAATATCAAAAACTATGCTAAAACTGTCTATGGAAGTAAAAAAAATCAAACAAATGACATTGTTTCGGATATAAATAATTTGTTATCTTTGAAAATTAAAATTAAAGATAGAGGTTATGACAACGGTAAAAGCAAAATATTTAGGAGATCTTCGATTAGAATGTACTCATTTACAGAGTGGAACAACGATTGTTACAGATGCGCCGACGGATAATAACGGTAAGGGAGAGGCTTTTTCTCCTACGGATTTGTGCGCAACCTCCTTGGCGGCTTGCGCTATGACTATCATGGGAATATACGCGAAAAACAATGGAATCGATTTATCGGGGACGGAAATAGAGATCACGAAAACAATGGCGGCTGAACCGCGTCGCATAGCCGGGATTGATGTTATCTTTCATATGCCGGCCCGCGCTTTTTCTAAAAAAGATAAAACGGTATTGGAGCGGGTTGCTCATACTTGTCCCGTGCATCTGAGTTTGCACCCGGACGTAAAACAGAACTTTGTTTTTGAATGGGCGGAGTAGGTTTTGGCCATGGTTTTTGTAACTGGGGCTACAGGCCTGCTGGGAAGTCATTTGTTATGTCATCTGGCGAAAACTGAAGAAGATATTATAGCTTTAAAAAGGAAAGAGAGGCGAACAGACGAGACGATGGCTCTCTTTTCTCGTTATTCCGATCTACCCGAGTCCGCCGGGAGGCGGGTAAGATGGGTTACGGGAGATGTCTTGGATGAAGAGTCGTTGGCTGTTTACGTGAAAGAAGCTGCTATCGTGTACCATTGTGCAGCCGTGGTCTCTTTTCACGGGAGCGATAGGAACAAATTACTGGAAACAAATATAAAAGGGACGGAGATCATTTGCCGTTTATGCCTTCGTTTTGGCGTGCGATTGTGTTTTGTCAGTTCTGTTGCGGCGTTGGGAGATGCCGAGGAGGGGGAGTGTATTGATGAGAAGACGCCGGTTATTCCCGGTTCCGTGCATTCTATGTATTCGGAAAGCAAGGGAAGGGCGGAAAAGACGGTATGGAATTTTATTCATAAGGGTTTGAATGCCGTCATTGTAAATCCGGCTATTATACTGGGAGGAGGGCTGAAGGGAAGGAGCAGCGCTCTGCTTATGGAACGAGCGTTGCGGGGAATGCCCGTCTATACCTTCGGGATAAATGGCTATGTCGATGTTCGCGACGTATGCGTGGCGATGATTGCTTTGGCAAATCGTCCGGCAGTTCGTTCCGAACGTTTTGTATTATGCGGTGGAAATTACTCTTATAAACATTTGTTTTCAACGATTGCCCGCGTTGCGGGAAAGAGGCCTCCTCGGGTGGCTTTGTATCCTTGGATGACCTCCGCGTTGTGGCGGATGATGGCATTCTTTGCTTTATTGCAGGGAACTAAACCCGCTTTTACACGGGAAACAGCACGTTCCTCTCAGCATCGGGTCTGTTTTTCGAGTGCTAAATTGTTAAGCGTATTGCCTGATTTTTGTTTCCATTCTTTAGAAGATACCGCAACATTCTTTAAAGATTAAGTTCGGACGCTGAATCTGCAGGCAGAGAGTCTTGCGATGGGGTGATGTGTCTGTTTTCCTCTTTAACAGGAAAGGAATAAGAAGCTGTATCGGCACGATACGCGTGAAGTAAAATCAGTAGGGTAACACATACGATTAATAGTGTACAAGCCGGGATAACAGGCATCCATTTTTGTATACGCGTGGTCATTTTACCTCTATTTGGTTGGGTATATAATTTAATGCGGTCGAATAGCTTAAAATATTTTTTCCGTCTGTTTTTAATATCAGTCCCATCTCTTTCACGTAAAATGAGATTTCTTCAGGCGCAACCGTTTTATTACTCGATAGGTCGAGACTCTTCCGGCTTACCTGTAAAGCTTTATACGAATGTTGTCCGTTTAGGGTTAATTCGATGTATTTGCAGGTGTATTCTGTACGTTCTTTAGATGTTCGGTTGGTCCAGCAATTGTCCCCGTTTTTTCCCGGTAACGCTAAAACGGTTATTTTGCTTTTTTGATTTATACTTCCGCTGATTCCCGTCATTCGAATGAATTCGGAGGTAATACGGTTCTTTTGAAATTGAAGTTTGATTGAAATTGTTCGAATTGTCTGGTGTTTTATCGACAAGGTATAAACCAGATAAACCGTATGTTTATCGTAACGTTGTATCTGGTAGGTTTCTGTCTGATTTTTTCCATCCGTGAGCGTATATATTTGTTTTTCCTGAAAGAAAAAATCCTTTATATTTTGTGAAGAGCCGCGAATGGGAGTAATCATAAATACAGTCACGATCGTAATAATGAGTAGAATAACTTTTTTCATGCTATAACGTTATTGATATAAATCACTTCGTATCATTTATGATACGCATGTTGCAAATATAAAGTAAAAAATTTGCGTATCAAATATGATACGTAATAAAATGGATTATGACGAGGAAATACATCGAATAGCATTGAATATCAAACGAATAAGAATGAGTAGAAATCTTACGATACAAGAACTTGCTTATAAATGTGACATCGAGCGTTCGAATATGAGCCGGATTGAAGCTGGAAAAAGTAATGTTACCGTGAAAACGCTTTGTTTGATTTGTAGTGCTTTGGAAATCGAGTTGAGTGACTTGGTTGGGAAAAGTCTGGAGGAGCCGTCGGGAGAATAGATGTATGTTTGATCTATTGATATTTCTATTATTTTATTAAGATACCGGAAAGTCTGGAGGTGGTTCGAACCGCCTCCGGATTCTTCTTTGTTTTGCAGATCGGGGAATTAACGGGGGAATTATAATCAAATGGATTGAAAACTGTTTTGTTTTTATTAATTTTGCAAGAATTATAATTGAATGTATATGAGTGATAATGCCCTTTTAGAGAAGTTAGAGACATTTTATATTCGTTTCCATGAGATCGGACAATTGATTACGGATCCCGAAGTGATTCAGGATATCAATCGGTTCGTAAAGTTGAATAAAGAGTATCGGGATTTAGAGCAGATTGTGGAAGCGGCTAACGAGTTGAAAAATGCAGTGAAGTTACGCGAAGAGGCAGAGGAGATACTGGAACACGAGAGCGATAAGGAGTTACGGGAGATGGCCCAATTGGAACTGGACGAGTTGTCGGAAAGAATTCCGGAGATGGAAAACCGGGTGAAGATGTTGTTGATTCCGGCAGATCCGGAAGATTCCAAGAACGTTATTTTGGAAATACGTGCGGGAACGGGGGGAGACGAAGCCTGCATTTTTGCGGGAGATTTATTCCGTATGTACACGAAATTTTGCGAGACTAAACGTTGGAGGATGGAGGTGACTAACGTAAGTGAAGGAACCTCGGGAGGATATAAAGAGATTGTGGCCAATATTTCGGGCGAAGGGGTATACGGTATCATGAAATACGAGTCCGGAGTACATCGGGTACAACGCGTACCTGCTACCGAAACACAGGGACGGGTACATACTTCTGCCGCAACCGTAGCCGTTTTGCCTGAGGCCGAAGAGGTGGATGTAGAGTTGAACCCGGCGGATATCCGCAAGGATACTTATTGTTCGTCCGGTCCCGGAGGGCAATCGGTGAATACCACTTATTCGGCTATTCGTTTGACGCATATCCCCACGGGAATCGTGGTGACCTGTCAGGATGAAAAGTCTCAGATCAAGAATCTGGCGAAAGCTATGAAAGAGTTACGTTCCCGGATTTATGCCATCGAGCACCAAAAATACATGGACGAGATCGCTTCCAAGCGGAAAACGATGGTTTCTACCGGGGACCGTTCGGCAAAGATTCGTACCTATAATTATCCTCAGGGAAGGGTGACGGATCATCGGATTAATTTGACATTGTATAATTTGGCCGCTATCATGGACGGAGATTTACACGAGATTATCGAGAAGTTGCAAATTGAGGAAAATACGGAAAAGTTGAAGGAAAGCGGGTTTTAATTGTAAATTAAGAAACTAATGGATTGAGCGATTGCGAGATTCGATGATTAGGAGATTAAGTGATTTGAATCTCTAAATCACAGAATCCCTAAATCACAAAATCTCTAAATCACAGAATCACAAAATCAATAAATATGTTGTATCAAGAATTGTTCGAACAAATAAAGAGGAAGAAATCCTTCCTTTGCGTGGGGTTGGATTCCGATATAAAGAAAATCCCGGTGCATTTATTGGATGCAGAAGATCCTGTATACGAGTTTAACAAAGCAATAATAGATGCCACGGCGGATATAACGATTGCTTATAAGCCGAATATAGCCTTTTACGAGAGTCGCGGAGTAGAGGGTTGGGAGAGCTTGGGGAAGACGATCGAATATATAAAAACGAATTATCCGGAGGTGCTGACCATAGCCGATGCTAAAAGAGGAGATATCGGGAATACCTCGGAAATGTATGCGCGTGCTTTCTTGGAGAGGCTGGATTTCGATTCTATAACAGTGGCTCCGTATATGGGAGAGGATTCCGTAACTCCGTTTTTAAAATACGAGGGGAAATGGGTGATCTTGTTGGCTTTGACTTCGAATAAGGGTGCCTATGATTTTCAATTTTTCGAGGAAAACGGGGAAAAGTTATACGAGAAGGTGTTACGTAAATCACAGGATTGGGGCAATGCTAAAAATATGATGTACGTGGTCGGCGCAACCAAGGCCGAGATGTTGAGCGGTATTCGTGAAATCGTGCCGGATCACTTTTTGTTGGTTCCGGGGGTCGGAGCACAAGGCGGTAGTTTGCAAGAAGTGGCCAAATACGGTATGAATGGCCATTGCGGGCTGATCGTAAACTCTTCACGGGGAATTATCTTCGCCGATAACACAGAAAATTTTGCTGTTCGAGCCCGGGTTGAGGCGATCAAACTGCAACAAGAGATGAAAGAGTTGTTATCAGAGAAAGGAATTATTTAAAAATATATTTGCCATTGTGCGTGAAGGAGGGTTGTCCATAAGTAAGTGGACAACCTTTTTTTTGTTTTCTAAGAGGTTGTTCAAAGAGGGCGTTTATAGTAAATGATGGATTGTTGTGTTAATATTGTATTGCAATGTTGTAAATTAAATGATTATTGATATATTTATTGCTTTGATAAATGTAAGTTGTGCCTGGATAGACTAAAGTTGGGTTTTGCTAAATCTAAATATTAGTGTTATGAAAAGAAAATCAATTATCAGAGTTTTGTTAGGTATGGCTTTTATGGTGTGTTTGTGTCATGTCGGTTTTGCACGGGAGAAAACGAGGTATAATGGAATCCCAATGCAAAATGCATACAAGTCGTCTCTAAAGTATCCTGTTTATTTACATCTATTTGTGGGAGATGAAATTGGTTGTCCGCTTGCTAATGTGGGAGTGAGGGTTAAGTATGAGATTTACTATAGATTTGATTCGGATATACTTTGTGGTTGGGGTAGTTTAATTAATAGTAGCACCCCGGGTAATGGCGAATTATATAAAACTGAAAAGATTATGCAATCGTAGTCTGGGCTTGTTGGGGAATTAATAATTGATATATATTACTTAGGGACGTTTTACGACGCACGGTGTAAATTGAGAGCAGGGCCTACTTATATAGAGATAAAAATAAATAGAAGTACATTGACAGTTACTGCTGTGGTGACTTATCCGAATAATGATAAACAGACAATCAATTTCAAATGCTAATATTGAATACTCGAATGTTTACAGTTTGGCTCTATCAAATAAAATTGCTCCGGCGAGATTGGTTGGTAAGACTATTTTTATTGGTAGTCTTATTGATCCCGGTGATTTTTTATTTCGGGAAAATTTATTTGATATTTACTCCGGCCGGACTCTCTTCGGCAGATCCTTTTTTATTTTCGTTTCTTTTTAATAGTATACAGCCCTTGTTTATTCTCTTTATGGCTTACGATTTATTAAAAGAAAAATTGAAATTAACAACACTGGATGTGATCTATTTCCGTCCGGTGAGTAATTTAGACTATTTTGCCGGAAAGGCTTTGGGGGTGATCACGGTGGTAATGGTGTTAAATGTGATCGTGTTGTTTATGGGGTTGTTTTTGCAGCTGTTTTGGAGTGAAAATCCGTTGCGGTGGTGGATCTATCCTTTTTATTTGGTTACGTTGACATTTCCTACTCTCTGTTTTTGGTTGGGATTATCGATGTTTACCGGTAGCTTGATGAAAAGTAAAGGGGGAACATTACTCATCTTACTTTTGATCTGGGGAATCTCCTGTTTTTATCTGCCCGAGATACGACACGGGCTATTGGATTACGCGGGACGGGAGATTCCCAATATTTTTTCGGAAATTACCGGACATCCTTTTTTATGGCCTTATATATTGCATCGATTGGCTTATTTATTCGCGGGTGTCGGGTTAGGAATATTGGGTATCGTTTGTTGTAAAAGAAAGTCCGGAGATATAAAAGAGCCTGCTTATTTGTTGTTGGGAGGATGTTTATTGTGCGTGTGTGCGGTTTTTGCGGGGAATTGGTATGACCAGGGTTTTCGGGAGCGGGATGTGAGACGGGAAACATACCGGGAGGTATATAGAAAATACTCTTCTTCACCCGTGGTGAAAATGTTGTCCAATGATATAGCTTGTAGGCAGGTCAAAGACAGTTTGTACGGGAGTAGTCGCATGGAAATACGGAACCCGACGGATCAGAGGATTGCTGATTTCATATTGTATCTGAATCCTTTTTTGTCGATCACTTCTTGTAAAGAGAAAGAGATTGCTGTCGGTTTTACCCGAGAGAAGCAAATTGTTATTGTGAAGCGGGCATTAGCTTCCGGGGAGAGTCTCTTCTTGGAAATAGATTATGCCGGAAAGATAGACGATGCCTTTGGTTATTTGGAATTGGGGGATGTGGAATACGATCATCGGGAATTGGATACTCCCGTCGAAAAGTTAGGTGTTGGTTTTCGTTACGGTAATCTTTACTCTTATCTATCGGATAGATTCACGTTACTTTATCCCGAGTGTCAATGGTATCCGGCGGCTGTTGCTCCTGAGAACCCGGGTAATCCTTTGGATAGGCAATTCGATTATTCCCGATACTCGTTAAGCGTGGAAAAGAGAGAAGGATTATTGATTGTTTCGCAGGGTAAAAGGGAAGAAGAGGAAGAGAGGAGTATCTTTAGAAGCAGGGATAACCTGCCGGGCATTGCTTTATGTATCGGTGATTTAGGACGGAAGCGTATAGAGATCGATTCGATAGAGTTGGAGTGGTATTACTTTCGGAGCAGGGATTGGGGAGATTGGGAGCTACCGCTCTCTTTCGAGCAAAAAAAAGAGATTTTTGAGAGTAGTTCGAACTTTTATGAACGCTGCTGTCAAAAGCCCTATCTTTTTAAAGAGTTTAAGGTCGTGGAAGTCCCCGTCTCCTTTGCCGCACATCAGCGTAAATGGAATAACAATAACAACTACAATCAGCCCGGGTTGGTATTCCTACCGGAACGTTTTGCGATAATGTCTAAGGTGTGTGATATTACGGCGCTGTTGGATTCGGAGAAGATGGGGGAGTACGACGATTTACTCATGCGTGTGAAAGGATGTGTCGAGAGTCTATTTCAAGGAGAGATGAATAATGTAGCTTCTCTGTTGCAAGACTTTACGGGGTTTATTTCGGACAGACGTTATCCTGCATTGGGTATACTATTAAAATATGCTCAAATAGGAGGTCCTGGCCTGGATAAATACTTTTCCGGGGCTTTGATAAAGTCTTGTATCGATTATCTTTCCGCGAGGAGTTTGGACGAGGCTTGCCGTGATCGAACACTTTCGACGGAGGAGATCGATTGTATTCTTTATCTTAGCGCGGGCTATCTTGGGGCTTATCTGACAGCTTGCACGGGGGAAGATACGTTTTATTCTTTTTTGGATGATTTTTTATGTCGACACCTTTTCGAGACGGTTGATTTCGAGTGCTTTTGTAAAGCATACGGGGAGAAGTACGGGGCGGATCTCGGTGCTATTGTTGCTAAACTCTATTCCCGAAAGGGACTGCCCTTATTTAAGGTGAAAGAGGTAAGAGGGGAGAGGCTGCCGCAGGAAGAGCGGGGACCGGGTAATTGCGTGTTGAGTTTTAAAGTGTTTAACGATAGTCGGACGGAAGGGATTGTCTCGATACCGGTAGGGGGGATTCAAAATAGGTATGTGACCAAACAAATCATACGCGGTTTCCTGTTAAGACCCGGCGAATGCAAGGTTATCCGGTGTATCGCATCGGATGGACGTAATCGACAGGATTTTATGACGCATCTTTCCCGCAATCTACCGTTAACGTTCTCTTTGCCTTTGGAAAGCGGGGTGGTCGCCTCGGAAGGGGAAAAGAGTTGTAATGTCTCGGATTTTTTTCCTTCGGCAGACGAGGTGATCGTGGACGACCGGGACACGAATTTTCGTGTAATTCATCCGGAAAAGGAGTGGAGCTTATCCTTGATGTCCGGGAGGAAGAACAGATACGAATTTAAAGATAGGTTGCGAGGAAGAGTAAAGCAATGGACCCCGGTTCTCGATGGTCGGTTTTACGGGGATTCCATACGAAGTGCGTATTGTAAAACGGCGGGACGCGGGGGTAACGGGGTGGAGTGGCATACGTTTATCGATAAGCCTGGTAGGTACGAGGTCTTTGTCTATATTTCTGATGGACCCGATATAGTTAATATGCGCAAGCCGGGTACAACCTATTTTTACACGGTTCGGCATGCAGAAAGAGAAACCGAGGTCGCCTTTACCTTGGAGGACGATATGGACGGATGGGTATCTTTGGGAGAGTATCGTATGGAATGCGGGATGAGCCTTGTCGTTTTGGACGACCGGGTATCCAAAGATTCTCCGTTAAATAGTTGGGACTATCCGACTTTAATCGTTGCCGATGCCGTGAAATGGAAATACAAGGGTGAATGATGTTTTTATAGATTGATGTTTTGACAGATAAAGGCGGCGAGACCGTTGTCGGTGTCGGCGGGGACCTTTTCGAATCGCTTTGTAAGGGGAGCCGGAGCGTTGGCCACGACAAAGGATATGCCGCACCGTTCCAGAAAATCCAAGTCGTTGTAGTCGTTTCCTAACCCCGCGCATTCGGGAAAAGAGATCCCGAGTTGATTCAAGAGCAGTTCGCAACTGCTTCCTTTATTCACGTCTTTGGCAAATATTTCGGTCCATATGGCTCGGTTGTCGATGGGGGAGGTTGCCCGGATCACGGAATAGGAAGAGAGTTGCTGTTGTATCTTTTCGTGCAGATCGGCTTGATCCGCTCCTAAAATGGTCAGGAATTGGGTCGCTCCTTCGTTCAGATCCTCCGGTAGGGGCATAGGGGTTCCCAAGCCGGGATAATTTTCTATTCGGCGTCTGAAATCTTCATGTTGTCGGGCGATTTGTCTGTAAAGAAAAAAGTGGTTGTTCGGAATGCGTTTCTGGATCGTAAAGTTGACATTGTATTTCCATAAATAGGAGGCTATCTCCCGGGTCTCTTCTACCGTTAATTCCCGGGATTGCATGATTCGACGGTTGTCCCATTGCATGATTCCGGCGCCGGAGGAAAATACCATATAATCTATGGGTAATCCTTCGGGAAGAACGTGATTGAAAGAGAAAAAGGAACGTCCGGTTGCCAAAATCCGGATGATGCCTTTCTTACCCGCTTTTTCCAAAGCCTCCCGGTTTTCTTTACTCACGGAATGCCATTGGCGGGGTAGGGTTGTACCGTCAAAATCAATAATAATAGCTTTTATCATGTCCGGTCGGTCGTTTTCGGTTCTTCTATCAGTTGATACCTGTAATAAGGTATGGGTTCGTTCAGATAGTGCAACACTTTCTCCTGATTCATACCGTCGAGAGGATTATGCGTGTAACCGAATGTGGCTTTGATACCCATGTTGATAAAATGAACGGCACGGTCTACGGCTTCGGGAAGACTGTCTCCGTTTAACAGGCAACCGGTGATAACGCTGGCGAAGGCATCTCCCGTGCCCGGATAAGAGGCGGGGATGTGGTCGCAAACCACTTCCCAGTAGCGATTATCCGTCCGGTTGTAGGCTATGGTTACGATATCTTGCGGGTTATTGCCGGGAGCCGAAGTGATGATTACGTGTTCAGGCCCGAATTGTGATAAGGCTTTACACCAGGCTAACGTTTGTTCCGCCGAGATCCCTTTGACGCTGTTTTCCCCGAGTAGAAATGCAGCTTCCGTCAGGTTAGGGGTGATCACTTTGGCTTGGGTACACAGGTGTCTCATCCCTTCTATCATGGCTTGATTCATGTTCGGATAAAGGGAGCCGTGATCCCCGAGTACGGGGTCCACCAATATAAAGTTTTGTTCGTTTTGGAAGTGGTTGAAAAAATCGGATACGATTTCCATCTGTTTTACGGAGGCGAGGTAACCGGAATAAATCGCGTCGAAATGCAGGTTTAATGTTTTCCAGTGGGCGATGTACTCCTCCATGAAGTCGGTCAGATCGAGAGAACGAAAGTTCGGGTATTCGCTATGTGCCGATAATATGGCTGTCGGAAGTGGACATACCTGATACCCCATGTGAGAAAGTATAGGTATGGCTACCGTCAGGGAAGCTCTTCCGTAACCGGATAAATCGTGTATGGCCGCAATTTTTTTCATGTTTGAAATTTTAAAGAACAAAGTTACGTGAAAAGAGGAATATTCAGGCATGTACTTTTGAAATTTATAAAAATATTTTTGATGAGAGAGACCTGTTAGTAGGGGGTGTCTGGTTTGAAATTATTTTTTTGTCGGAATAGTAATAAAAATTAAGGGGGTATTATTTGAAATAAGTACTTTTTTATATATTTGACCCCATAAAAATATGGGGTAGTATCTAAATAAAACAAATTATGGCAAAAATCAGATTTATGGCTTTGGAAAAATTGGCGGATCGGAAGCCGGTAACGGGAGCATCTTGGCCCAGGTGTTCGGAGATCTTCGGGGAAGATGTTTTTTCTTCGGAAAAAATGAGGCATTATCTTTCTATCGAAGCGTTTAAAAAATTGGAACGAATCATGCTTGATGGAACCAGTATCGACCGCGGGTTAGCGGATCAGGTGGCAGCCGCGATGAAGGCATGGGCGGTAGAGCGCGGTGTTACCCATTACACGCATTGGTTTCATCCGTTGAATGGGGCAACGGCCGAAAAGCATGACTCTTTCGTGGATATACTGCCTGACGGCAACGTGATCGAATCCTTTGACGGCCGGGTTCTGGTGCAGCAAGAACCGGATGCTTCGAGTTTTCCGAACGGGGGGATTCGAAATACGTTTGAGGCTCGGGGGTATACGGCATGGGATCCGGGTTCTCCGGCTTTTATTAATAACCGGACCTTGTGTATCCCGACCGTGTTTGTGGCTTATACCGGAGAGGCTTTGGATTTTAAGACTCCGATGTTGAAAGCTTTGGCCTTGATTGATAAGGCCGCCGTGGATATCTGCCAGTATTTTGATAAAGACGTGAGTCGGGTGATTGCGACGTTGGGATGGGAGCAGGAATATTTTTTGGTAGATGAAGCTTTGTATAATGCTCGTCCCGACCTGAAGCTGTGCGGACGGACGTTGATGGGACATTCATCGGCAAAAGATCAGCAGTTGGAGGATCAGTATTTCGGCGCTATTCCGGCAAGGGTGACTTCATTTATGGAAGAGCTGGAATACGAGTGTCATCGTTTGGGCATCCCCATTAAGACCAGACACAATGAGGTGGCTCCGAATCAATTTGAATGTGCTCCGATATTTGAAGAGGCGAATCTGGCGGTTGACCATAACCAGTTGTTGATGTCTACCATGAAAAAAGTGGCGAGGCGACATGATTTTCGGGTTCTTTTACATGAAAAGCCCTATAAGGGGGTGAACGGTTCCGGAAAACATAATAATTGGTCGTTGATGACCAATACGGGGGTAAACCTATTGTCGCCCGGACGTAACCCGAAGTCCAATATGCAATTCTTGATTTTTTTGGTTTCAACCATAAAGGCGGTACACGAATATTCGGATTTGTTTAAGGCCTGTATCGTGTCGCAGGGGAATGAGGCTCGTTTAGGGGGAGAAGAGGCTCCTCCCGTGATTATGTCCGTATTCTTGGGAGCTTATTTGTCCGGGGTGTTGAATGAGTTGGTGGAGAAAGTGAGTTCTAAAAAAATGAGTCCGGATGAAAAGACCGAGTTAAAGTTAAATGTGGGAAAGATTCCGGAGATCATGTTGGATAATACGGACCGGAACAGAACGTCTCCTTTTGCATTTACCGGTAATCGGTTCGAATTTCGGGCTGTCGGTTCTTCCGCGAATTGCGGTGGCCCCATGATTGTTTTGAATACGGCCGTGGCGGAGCAGTTGGTGTTGTTTAAAAAAGAGACGGATGCTTTGATCGATAAGGGGGTGAAGAAAGACGAAGCGATTTTTCAGGTATTGCGCAAGTACATCATAGAATCGCAATCTATTCGTTTCGAGGGAAATGGCTATGGACAGGAATGGAGAGAGGAGGCTGCCCGGAGAGGTTTGTCTACCGATACGGATTGCATACCCGCCTTGAAAGCTTATCTGTCGGACAAAGCCCGTCGCTTGTTTGTGAATTCGGGAGTGTTGAGTGAACGGGAGCTGAAGGCTCGTTTCGAGATAAAGAATGAGATTTATCTGAAAAAGCTGCAAATCGAATCGAGAGTATTGGGGGATCTGGCTTTGAATCATATTATTCCGATCGCTATAAAATACCAAAATACGCTTTTGGATAACGTGAACGGTTTAAAGGCTGCATTTGCGGATGGAGGGATAGCTGAAATCCAATTGGAAATGATTCGGACGATCTCTTTGCATATCCGGGAAATACAAACGATGGTCTCTGATATGACCGAAGCCAGGAAATTGGCTAATGCCCTGTCGGATGAGGTGAAACGGGCTGAGGTGTATACGGCGGAAGTACGTCCTTATTTGGAGAAGATCCGCTATCATATTGATAAATTGGAGTTGCTGGTAGATGACGAGATATGGCCTTTGCCTAAGTACCGGGAGTTGTTGTTTTCCCGATAGTGTTATATAACGAATCCTCCCTTTTCAAAGGGAGGATTCGTTTATTATTTTTCGTTCATTTTCAGAATCATTCCGTCGGGAAGTGTGAATTGTATCTCTTTGCCTTTACCGATCAAATCCACTTGATCGTTTTTGTAATGGACCCCGGAAGCAGAGACTTGCTGGGTTAACTCGAAGATCTGGTCGTCGTATTGAACCTTTGCTTTTTCCTGATCGGGGAAATAGGTTACCGTAATTTGGTACAACATTTTATTTTTGCCGTTTCCTCCCACGTAGGTGATGGTGACAGGTCCGTTCGGATCTTGAACGAACAGCGTTTCTGTCCGCTTCTCGATAATCCATTTGCCGTCGACTCTTCTGACATTGTAGGTGTCGTCGTCTTCTATGTTCCAGGCGCTTCCTCCCTTGGGAAGACTTCTTTTGTCTAAGATCGGACGAATCTCCTCTCCGGGTAAAAATAGTTCTACTTTAGAGGAGTCCGGTGCGAAAACGATAAAAGCGGCGCTCGAGGCTTCCGGATTTTGTTTGGAAAGCATGCGGATACCAGACTCGAATAGACGGATACACTCTTGGGATACTTCCGACCACGCGTACCCGGCTGCAGCGTTACATCCGTGTTCGTCGTTCGCCACTCCTATCCGTTGTTCCTCTTTTTGCGGAACAAAGATTAAAATCTGCTTTTTCGCTTTGTCCGTTAATTTTAACTCTTTATTCGTGATGGAATAAGAGGTCATTTGGGCAAATACTTTCATAAATTGATCCTCGAATTGCAGATTGGGGCAAGCCATCATGGTGCTTCCTCCCGGTTCGATTTTAATGGTATTTCCTTCGGTGGTGTATTTCCCGAAAAAGCGATTGCAACCGGAAAATCCGTACATAGCGTTGGAATCGGCAAACTCTACGGAAGGAACTCTTTCCGGAAGTACCGCCTTTTTGTTTTCCACACTCATCTCTTTTAGTTGCCATTTGTTAGCTGTTAGTTGGGCTAAATTTCCCGTGTTGCTTTTACAGCTGAACAGTACCAATACTGTTGCGATTGTTGTTAAAATAGTTGTTTTTTTCATGGATGATTTTTTTTACAAAAATATATTCTTAACGGTAGCACCGTTAAAAATGATAGACAAAAAGTTTATAAATATGCTAAGGAATAATTACGTTCCGTTTTATATTTTGTTGTTTAATTGTAGTAATTCTTCCAAATGGGTTCGGTCGTTCCATAGGCGGGGAACTTTATTCTGGCCTCCTAATTTGCCTTTTTCTTTGAGCCAATCCTTAAATAGATTGGGCCGGGCGACGTGAAGGATCAATCGTTGAAGGGACATGTTTTTATATCTCTTTGCCTCGTAATCGGAATTGAGTTTCTTTAGTTCGTTATCCAATATCTCGGCAAAAGCTTCCGGGTCGCCGGGGGGAGTTTCGAATTCGACAATCCATTCGTGCGCCCCTTTTTTCCCTTCCTCCATAAAAACCGGGGCAGCCGTGAAATCGATGATATTGCATTGCATCTGACGACAAGCTTCATCTATGGCCTGAGTTGCATTGTCGATGATTAGTTCTTCCCCGAAGGCGTTAATAAATAGCTTGGTGCGTCCCGTGATCCGGAATTTGTAGGGTTTCAGGGAAGTAAACTGGATGGTGTCTCCGATCATATAACGCCATAGTCCACCGTTCGTCGAAATAATCAGGGCATAGTTTACGTCTGTTTCTACCTCTTTCAGTGAAAGACTCCGTGGGTTGGTTTTTCCTAACTCGGCAGTAGGCATGAATTCGTAATATATCCCGTAGTCGAGCATCAATAACATGGATGAATCGTTCGGATTGTCCTGGATCCCGAAAAATCCTTCGGAGGCATTGTAGGTCTCCATGTATTTCATTTTCGGATTGGGGAGAAGCCGTTTGTATTGTTCCCGGTAAGGGGAGAAACTGACTCCTCCGTGGATAAACAACTCTAAGTTCGGCCACACCTCGTGGAGATTATTTTTACCTGTACGTTCCAGAATGCGGTTGATCAGGGTTAAAAACCAACTGGGAACGCCGGCTAAGCATCTTACGTCCTCTTTTATGGTTACATCGCAGATCTTTTCGATTTTTTCTTCCCATTCGCTCATCAGCATGATGGATTGATCGGGGGTTTTCATTAGATTGGCCCAAAACGGGGTGTTTGAAATCAGGATGGCGGAAAGATCTCCGTATTGGCAATTGGAGTTTACGTTAGAGACCTCGCTGCTTCCCCCTAAAGCTAACGTCTTGCCCCCGAAGGCCTGTGCGTCTGGATAATTCCGGTTAAAAAGCGAGATGACATCCTTGCCTCCCCGGAAGTGACAGTTT
This sequence comes from Gabonibacter massiliensis, assembly GCA_001487125.1. Classification (GTDB taxonomy): domain Bacteria; phylum Bacteroidota; class Bacteroidia; order Bacteroidales; family Marinifilaceae; genus Gabonibacter; species Gabonibacter massiliensis. Next base: position 1,436,383 of record LN913013.1, on the reverse strand, counting down.
TCTAAAGCTTCTTTACTGACAGGAATGAACTTGCTTTTGGCGGCTGTGGTACCAGAAGATTTAGCGAACCAGGTAATAGGTTCCGGCCATAGCAAATTTTGCTCTCCATTCATTAGGCGTTCGGAATAGGGTGCGATTTCTTCATAGTGAACGATCGGAAGTCTTTCCCGGTATTGTTCCGAGGTCCAAATGGAGGCAAAATCGTATTTTTTCCCGTATTCCGTATCTTTTGCCGTTTGCAAAAGATTTTGCAAGGTTTCTTCCTGGACTTGTATGGGATTTGCCTTGAAATAATCGATTTGCGATAATCGTTTGGATGAAAATAAGGATATGATGGAATTAATGAGGGCCATAATGCTTATAGTTAAAAGGAAATTGATACGATATGTTATCTCTCAATCATTAAAATTCAATTCTAATTGCTGGTCTGTTAAATTGAATGTTTTCCGGTGGAAAGGGGTGATCCCGTGTATCCGGATTTGAGCCCTGTGCTCTTTGGTCGGATAACCTTTATTACGTTGCCAATCGTAAACCGGATACTCTTTGTGTAGGTTTTTCATGTATTCGTCCCGGTGAGTCTTGGCTAAAATCGATGCCGCCGCGATAGACATGTATTTCCCGTCCCCTTTTACGATACAGTGATATTCGATCTCCTCGTACGGTTTAAAACGATTTCCGTCGATAAGGATATGTTCCGGTCGGATGGAGAGCATTCCTAATGCTTTTTGCATTGCCGCGATGGAAGCGTTTAAGATGTTGATTTTATCGATTTCTTCATTGTCCATACTGGCAACGGCCCAGGCTAAAGCTTCCCGTTCTATAATCAAACGCAGTTCGTCTCTTTTTTTTTCGGAAAGCTGTTTCGAGTCATTCAACATCTCGTTGGAAAAATTGTCCGGGAGTATTACGGCAGCAGCGAAAACGGGACCCGCCAGGCATCCTCGTCCGGCTTCATCGCAACCGGCTTCAATTTTATCGGAATAATATTTTAATGTCAACATATACGCGTGGTTGAATCTCCAGCAAATATATAAAAAAATGTTGTTCTTTAATAGGATATTTCTTTTTCGGCTATAAGGAAATGCATAAATTTGTATTCGATAAAAATAAGGTTATGGTAGAAAAAATAACGGTTCCCGGGAGTCGGCTGAAAAATTGTTATCGGATTGATAAGGATGTCTACCGGTCGGACCAACCTTCTTATCGTGATTTCCGGGCTCTTGAGCAATTCGGTATCAAGGAGGTCCTGAATTTACGCAACCGTCATAACGATAAGGATGAAGCGAGAGGAACCGACATCAAATTGCATCGTTTGAGAATGAAAGCTTCCAAAATGAATCAGGATGATCTTCTGGAAGCCATGCGTATCCTTCGGGACCGGGAAGGACCGATTCTGATTCATTGTTGGCACGGTTCCGACCGAACGGGAGCCGTTTGTGCCATGTATCAGATTCTTTTTTTAGGAATCAGCAAGGAAGATGCCGTGAATGCGATGGTCGACGGGGAATACGGATTCCATATGATATTCGATCAATTGATCGACATGTTGCACGGGACGGATGTCGAACATATGAAACAGGCTTTGGGTATTTCATGAGAACCCTGTATATTTGTCGGTCCTAAAGTAGAATGTGTTATGTATACGAAAGAGGAGGCGAAAGCGATAAGAATCGGTTTTTGGCAAGGCTTTAAATCCTATTGCCGGAAAAAACGTATCGATCGACGTTGGGTGTTGACCGGGGTAAAGATAAAATCAGTGCAATTGAAATTTTTTGCTGATGACCGAAAAGCGTTGGTTATGTTTCAAATAGATCATAAGAATGATTTACGCCGTTTTGAAATTTATGAATGTTTTCTTGCTTATCGGAAATTGTTCGCCGGGGTATGCGGTTCGGAATTGATATGGGAGGAGGAGTATGAAGGGGTTGAAAAAGATCGCCGGGTGAGCGCGATTTTTTTCGAGCTGCCGGGAGTGAGTTTGTATAACGCGGGGGATTGGGAAAAGATATATGCTTTCTTTGTCGAGAAGATGCCATTACTGGAAGAGCTGTATTTTGAATATCGGGATTTGATCAATGCACGGTTGAAAGAGTGCTGAAACGAATAAGTATTAGTTATGAAGATAAATAGAAGTGGAGCCGTTCTTTCTAAAATTGTACAAATAGGAGAGAATCTGAAAGAATTAATGCGGGTAAACGGAAAAGAGTATTTACCCCTGAACCGGGGGGTAAATCAGGTTGTCCCGATCGATTTGACCGAAGTTGTAAAAGGGATCGATTTTAACTCCCCGGAGATCCAGGTCTATCCGCACGGCGCCGGTCGCCCGGAGTTGAGAGCGGCGATAAATGAAGAATTTTTTATGGGGAAATCCTCTTCCGATCGTATTTTGATCACGGCAGGGGGAATGCATGCGTTGGATCTGGTCGCCCAAACGGTTTGTATCGGGAAATTGTATTTGCCTGCCTATTATTGGGGGTGTTACTATAAGATGTTGACGATACGGAATGTGAAAAATGCCGAATACAATAGCCAGGCCGATCTCCTCGAGATGCTGGAAGAGTTGGAGGGTAATGCCGTTTTGATCAGTGATCCGAGTAACCCGTTAGGAGATAAGCATGATGATGAACAACAACTTGACATCATCCGGCAGTTGAATGATGCGGGTGTTGTTGTGTATTACGATTGTCCCTACCGTCGTCTTTTTATGGATGGACGAGATGATTATTACGTGAGATTGATGGATATGGAGAATGTGATTATCACCGAGAGTTTTAGTAAATCCGTGGGATTGAGCGGGCAGCGATTGGGTTTTATTTATACCAAAAATAAAGAGTTGCATGACGAGTTGGAAGTTCGGGTCATGTATAATACCAATGGGATCAACGGTTTTGCGCAGGAGTTGGTGCTTCGTTTGTTAACGACTCCTGAGGGTAAGAGAGCTGTATCGGATTTTAAGGCAAAGACAACGCGGGATATCGCGTTGAATATCGATTACCTGAAACAAAGGAAACTATTGGCTGATGAATTTTATCAGGGAACGGTTCCCAAGGGAATTTTTGTGATTGTAAATCGGAGTGAAGAGGAGTTATTGCGTCATTATATAGGAGCCGTGTCCCTTGATTTCTTTACCAAGACGCGGCAAACGTACGCGAGTGCGTATTCCCGTATATGCGTGTCGGTTCCTCATGAAAAATTTGTTACTTATTTTAATGACCTCAAGTAACATGCCGAGAGGCAGTCGATCATAATTAATGTTGTTTAAGTAAATAATTTTAGGAGAAGCATTGTTTTATTGGAATATAGACGTATCTTTGTCGCAAGATTGAGTTGAGTTCGTTGTTTTTAAAGTACTTGCCTTTCATGTATTATGTATCGTTAAGTAAACTTTTTATCAATCCAAAGCACTCAATTGAATGAATATTTATTATTAAAGTTTTACTTAATGAACATTTACATTTCAAATTTAAGTTACAGCATCGATGATGCTGATTTAAGAGAGTTGTTTGCAGATTATGGCGAAATCGTTTCTGCAAAAGTAATTATGGATCGCGAAAGCGGAAGATCCAGAGGTTTCGGATTTGTTGAACTTGCTGACGATACGTTAGGTCAGAAAGCCATCGACGAATTGAATCAGGCTGAATATGATGGAAAGGTAATCAACGTGAACGTGGCTAAACCGAGAACGGATAAACCGAATTTCGGAAACCGCGGTGGAAATCGCGGTGGATTTAATCGCGAACGTCGCGGAGGATATAATTCCGAGAGATCAGAAAGAAGATATTGATTGATTCAATCATAAAAAAAACGAGGAAATTTCGGTTTCCTCGTTTTTTTTCGTGTTATCTTTGATGTCGATTATTGTGTAAATTAAAGTAGAATATATGACAGCAAATTGGTTTGAATGTAAGATTAAGTATACGAAGGTAACGGAAGACGGTAAAGAGAAGAAAGTTTCGGAAATGTATCTTTTGGATGCAGTCTCTTATACGGAAGCGGAGAGTCGTATCACGGAAGCGTTAGCCTCTATGATTCAGGGAGATTTTTATATTGCCGGATTGAAAAAATCAAATATTACGGAATTGGTGGAGTCGAACGATGGGAACGACGACAAGTGGTATAAGGCTAAAATCGCGATTATCGATGCCGATCAGCTCACCGGTAAGGAAAAGAGAGCTTTCCAGTATTTTTTAGTAGCGGGAGCGAACATTGACCGGGCGTTGGAGAATTTGGAAAAGAGCTTGTCCACTTATGTAGTTCCCTTTGAAATTGTGTCTCTTGCGGATACGACTTTTATGGATGTGTTTCCCTATTTTTCGAATGATGAAGGGCAGACCGTGCCCGATCATTTTAAGCCTCTGGGTGATTTGGCATCCGAATCCGGTTCGTTCGAATGATTCCCATCTTTACATCGATGATACAAAAAAGTCCTTCATAGGACTTTTTTTTGTTAAAATTGAGTCTATTTTGTTGACATATAGATACTTCAATAGTTACATTCTTTTGATAATTTCTACAAAAAAATTCGTTTTGTCGTTTCTCTTTTGTACCTTTGCCGGATTAATTTTTTACGGTTCGTTTTAATGAAAAATCGGGAATACGATTCTGTAATAAAAGAGTTCCCATTCATAATGAAACTAAAGTAAGTAATAAACGTATTGGAAATAATTAATTATAACAGGATTATGAAAACAAGAATTGAACATGATTTGTTAGGAAACAAAGAGGTGCCCATGGATGCTTATTATGGGGTACAGACTTTGAGAGCTATTGAAAACTTTGCGGGAATCAGTGGACGTCATATCGGTGATTTTCCGAATTACGTGAAGGCTTTGGCCATGGTAAAATGGGCTGCAGCCAAGGCTAATCTGGAGTTGGATTTGATCCCGAAGGAGATTGCAAATGTGATTACCGCGGCTTGCGAAGAGATAATTGATGGCAAATTGCATGATCAATTCCCGGTTGATATGGTACAAGGTGGTGCCGGAACTTCCACGAACATGAATATTAATGAAGTGGTTGCCAACCGGGCTTTGGAATTGTTAGGACATCAAAAGGGTGAATATCAATATTGCCATCCGAACAATCATGTTAATCTGTCTCAATCGACCAATGATGCTTATCCAACGTCATTCCATTTGGCTATTATTCTGATGAATAAAGATCTGGTAGCTGAGTTGAAATTGATGGTGGAAGCTTTCCGCGCCAAAGGCAGGGAGTTTGTCGATGTATTGAAAATGGGACGTACTCAGTTGCAAGATGCGGTACCTATGACATTAGGACAGGAGTTTGAAGCTTTTGCCGTAACATTGGAAGAGAATATCGAGAGGTTGAACGATGCTTCCAGATTGTTCCTGGAACAAAATATGGGTGCCACGGCTATTGGTACCGGAATCAATTCAGAGCCGGAATATTCTGAAATTTGTACGCGCGAATTACGTATTATAAGCGGCGAGGAGTTTGTTTTAGCCCCGAATTTGATTGCTGCTACTCCGGATACCGGTGCTTGTGTAAGTTATTCTTCCGAATTGAAACGTTTGGCCGTTCAATTGTCGAAGATTTGTAATGACTTGCGTTTGTTGTCAAGCGGTCCGAGATGTGGTTTGGGCGAAATCAACTTACCGCCTATGCAACCCGGCTCTTCCATTATGCCCGGTAAAGTCAACCCGGTTATTCCTGAGGTGGTAAATCAGGTTTGTTTTAACGTGGTCGGTAGCGATACGACTGTAATGATGGCGGCGGAGGCTGGTCAGTTGCAGTTGAACGTTATGGAGCCGATTATCGTGTTCTCTTTGTTTAACTCTATTCAGATGTTGACCAAGGTTATGGAACGTTTGAGAGTTTTATGCGTTAACGGTATTACTGCCAATCCCGAACATTGCAAAGAGTTGGTTATGAATAGTATCGGAATCGTGACCGCCTTGAATCCGACGTTGGGTTATGAGAATTCTTCTCGTATTGCCAAACGCGCTTTACAAGAGAGAAGAAGTGTTTACGATCTGGTTTTGGAAGAGGGATTGTTGACGAAAGAGGAGCTGGATAATTTGTTGCGTCCGGAGCTGATGATTAAACCGAAAAAATTCTATAAGAAGAAGTAATAGGGAAATAATTGTTACATTTTTTATATAATACTTTATATAGTCTAAATTTAAACAAAAAGTTATGAAGAAAAATTTTACAAGAGTGGTGGCTATTCTGATGATTGGTGTGTCTTCAGTTGCCTTTACGGGATGTTTCGGATCATTTGGTTTGACAACAAAATTGCATAGTTGGAATAAGCAAGTGTCTCAAAAGAAATTCGTGAATGAGTTGGTATTTTTGGGATTGTGCATCTTGCCGGCTTACGAATTGGCTTGTTTGGGTGACGTTTTGATCTTTAATTCCATTGAATTCTGGGGTGGTGAAGATCCGTTGGCAATGAATGAGGGAGAGGTAGAGGAGAGTCAGGTTATGTATGCCGGAAATTCTTATACCGTAACCAAATCTTTGAATAAGATGTCTGTTGCCAGCCAAAATACGGATGCCAAAGCTGAATTCCAATATTTCCCGGAAGAAAAAGCTTGGTATTTGATGGATGGTCAAAATAAAGTGAAGGTGATGAAGTCTGCGAAGAAAATGTTCAAAGTAGTAGAACAGGCAGACTAAATTTTAGTTTCTATCATACAAAGCCGCCGTCTGATTTTTCAGACGGCGGCTTTTTTGTAGTACCCGGGGACGGGTGCAATGTGCTGTTTTAATCTACAATTGCAAGGTATAACTCTCCGGGGCTGGGACGTTCTCGTCGGTCGTGTAAACGTTTTTCGTTCACTGTCCTCCGGGACTCGCTACGCTCGGACAGTCCGTCGTCCTGTCGTTCCAAAAATAGAACACGACGCTCGCCATTTACTATTTATGTCCCTTCGTTTTATCCCTTTCCCTTTAATCAATTGTAAATTTTAAATTGTAGACCCGATAAATTCTGCGATTCAATGAATTAGTGATTCCGTGATTTAAATTTAATCACTAAATCACCTAATCACTAAATCACCTAATCACCTAATCTCCTAATCATTATATCTCCCAATCCCTAAATCTTTTAATCTACAATCGTCAGCTGATGTATCTCCAATTGATTTTGGTTTTGAAAAGTCGTTTGACTTGGGAAGCGAAAACCAGGTTTTCCTCTTTTGAAAGATTGGGGTCGGCTTCAAGGAGGGTATGGGCGGCTTGGGCGGCTTCATTGAGTATCATGCCGTCTTTTCCGAGGTTGGCCACCCTGAGGTTGCAGCTCAGCCCGCTTTGTTGGGTTCCTTCGATGTCTCCCGGTCCCCGGAGTTTTAAGTCTGCTTCGGCTATTTCAAAGCCATCGTTCGTGGAAGTCATGGTTTCGATGCGTTTGCGGGAATCGTTGGAGAGTTTGTAGGAGGTCATCAGTATGCAATAGGATTGATCGGCACCTCTACCGACACGTCCCCGAAGTTGATGTAGTTGGGAGAGTCCGAAACGTTCTGCACTTTCGATAACCATGATGGAGGCATTGGGGACATTTACCCCTACTTCGATTACGGTAGTTGCAACGAGTATTTGAGCTTTCCCGGAGACGAAATAATGCATTTGGGCCTCTTTTTCTGCCGGTTTGAGTTTCCCGTGAACGATAACGGATTGGTATCCGCGAGGTGCGAAAAATTGATATACCTGTTCGTATCCCTCTTCTAAGTTTCTATAGTCCATTTTTTCGGATTCGGAAATCAGCGGATACACGATATAAGCTTGTCTGCCGGCCTCTAATTCTTTTAGAATGAATTTGTAAACGTCGTTTCGTTTACTCTCGAACGTATGGTAGGTAGTAATAGGTTTTCTTCCCGGGGGAAGTTGATCGATGACGGAAACATCCAGGTCCCCGTAGAGGGTCATGGCCAAGGTGCGGGGAATAGGGGTTGCCGTCATAACTAACATATGGGGAGGAGTATTGTTTTTTTGCCATAATTTGGCGCGTTGCGCTACACCGAAACGGTGTTGTTCGTCGATAACGACCAATCCGACGTTGTTGAAGCATACGACATCCTCCAAAAGGGCATGCGTGCCGACGAGAATTTGCAATCGGCCGTCGGCTAACGCTTCATGTATAATGTCCCGTTCTTTCTTTTTGGTGGAGCCTGTTAACAAGGCTACGCTAATAGGAGTGTCTTTCAGCATTTGTGTGATGGTTTCGTAATGCTGAGCGGCTAAAATTTCGGTCGGAGCCATGATACAGGCTTGATAGCCGTTGTCTAAGGCGATCAACATGCACATGACGGCTACCAATGTTTTGCCGCTTCCCACATCTCCTTGCAGGAGGCGATTCATCTGCTTGCCTGAGCCGCAATCCAGCCGGATCTCTTTGATCACTCGCTTTTGGGCGTCCGTCAAGGGGAACGGGAGGAGGTTATGATAGAAGTTATTGAAGTAATCTCCGACGACATGGAACGGATGTCCCCTGAATGAAACTTTGCGGTTGAATTTCAGTTTAAGAATATTCAGTTGGATATAGAATAATTCTTCGAATTTTAACCGGTATTGTGCTTTTCGAAGTAATTCCGGATTTTCGGGAAAATGTATGTTGAAAAGGGCATCATGAAGATAGATCAAATTGTGTTTTTTGATAAACCAAGCCGGTAAAGTTTCCGCGATGCGTCCGTTCAGGTTTTTGAATATGCTTGCCTGAATTTTGCTGATGACTCTCGACGTGAGGAAACTTTTTTTCATTTTTTCCGTGGTAGGATAAACAGCCTGAAACCCTACCAGTTGTTTGGCATTCGCTTCGTAGAGATCTATTTCCGGATGAACGATATTTAGCTGTTGGTTGAATACACTCGGCTTCCCGAATATCAGGTATTCTTTATCGGGTAAGATTTGACTATCCAAGTATTTGTATCCTTTGAACCAGACGAGCTCCAGTTCTCCCGTGCCGTCACTTGCCGTCGCCACCATTCGTTTTTGTTTCCCGGCTCCGACGGCGGTTAATCGGGATATTTTTGCTTTAATCTGGATATAGGGTAGTTGAGCATTCAACTCTCTTATCGTGTATAACCGGGTACGATCGATGTATTTGTAAGGGATATGATAAAGCATATCCTCGTAGCTGCAGATATTTAATTCTTGTTCGAGTAAAGAGGCCCGTTTAGGACCCACTCCAGGTAAAAATTTAATATTTAATCCGGCTATTTCCAAAACAGAAAAGATGTGTTTATACTTTATTTGTCGAACGAAAATAAAAAAAATAGATGACTTTGTTGAGCAAGTCGGGAATAAATTTTAATTTCGTTGTTCGGAGTTTTGAATGAAAGAGCGACAAGGTCGTATTCGATGACTATGAGGAAAAATTGAGATGTATAATTATTTGAAACAACGAGTGAAACATGCCATTCGCTTCAGGCATAAAAGAGGATTCGGCGTCCACTCTCCTTTCGTATTCGATTTGATTACGAATGTGATTAAAGAGAGAAACCTCTACTATGATTTCGAGCGAATAGAAACAAGGGCTAAGTTACGGAGCAGCGAAAAGAAATTATGCCGTTTGCTTTTCCGCTTGTCGGATTACCTGTCTTATCGGAATGTCTTGTTATTGGGGTTGGAGAATCCGTTTGTGATCTCTTATTTGGAAGCTGTTTCCAGGGATATGCGTCTTTTTTATAAGGGAAAGGAGTTTAAGGGAGAGCGGTATGAAAAAGTAGAACCGGCCTCTATCGGCGAAGTTCCGTTGGACATGATGTTTTTGGGACGGGAGCTCGACGGGGTTTGGAGTGCGGCATGCGAATCTCTGTTGAAAGAAAGAAAGGAAGGACCGCTTTGTGTTATTATCACCGATATTTACAAGAAACCGTTGAATGCTCAATTGTGGAGACAATGGAGGAAAGAGTGTACGGTTTCGATTGATATGATGTGGTACGGAATGTTGTTCTTCGATAACCGGTTGCAAAGAGGGAGATACAATATGATTATTTAAAGGGGACTGCATGCCGGATAGGGGGAGTCTGGAGTTATGAATCTAAAATTTAATATAAGATGAAAGTATACACGAAAACCGGGGACAAGGGAACCACTTCTTTGATCGGAGGCACGCGGGTCCCTAAGAATAACGTGAGATTGGAGGCGTATGGGGGCGTGGATGAACTGAACGCTCATTTGGGAATGATTCGTTCTTATTCTATTCCGGAAGAGAGTATAGAGGAGATCGTTCGCATTCAGAATGTATTGTTTGTCGTGGGGGCCAATTTGGCAACAGATGCGACGGTTTCGGATTTGCAGCAGCAACTTCCTTGCACATCGGAGGATATAGAGTTTTTGGAAAAGGCAATAGACCGGATGGACGAGGTTTTGCCCCCCATGAGATTCTTCGTGCTACCCGGGGGAGATCAGGCGGTGTCGGCCTGTCATATTGCCCGAACTGTTTGTCGACGGGTGGAGCGTCGGATATTAGATATGAGTGAGACGATAGAGGTGGATGAAGTGATTACGCGCTACATGAACCGTTTATCGGATTATCTTTTTGTTTTATCGAGAAAATTGGCACACGATCTTCGTGTCGATGAGATGAAATGGGAGCCGGCAAAATAAGAAAAGCGATGAAAGAGGTATTGAGTTTTTTGAGTGATTTGAAAGAGAACAATAATCGGGAATGGTTTCAGGCGAATAAATCCCGTTATTTGAAAATAAAAGCTATTCATGAAGAGTTTATTCGAGAGTTGATACAGGAGATAGCCGAATTTGATCCGGAGATCGATGGATTGCTGGTAAAGGATTGTATTTTTCGAATATACCGGGATACGCGTTTCGCCGCGGATAAAACTCCTTATAAGACGCATATAGGTGCTTTTATGGTGAAAGGGGGAAAAATGAATCCGAGGGGAGGTTATTATGTACATATTGAGCCGGGAGGATCCCTGTTTGCGGGGGGAATCTGGTGTCCTTCTCCGGCGATGCTGAAAGCGTTAAGGCGGGATGTGTATGATAATGTGGAAGAATTCCTTGCTATTATCCGTAATCCGGAATTCGAGAAGTACTATTATATGGACGGGGAAAAATTAAAGAAAGTGCCTGTTCCTTTTCCTAAAGATTTTCCGGAAGCCGAATTATTGAAATACAAAACCTACACGGTAACGAACCGTATTACCGACGGATTCTGGGAGGAGGATCGACTTGTAAAAAGGTGTGCGGAACGTTTAAAGCTGCTTCTGCCCTTTAATCGATTCCTGAATTACACCGTCGACGAGTCCATGCAAGGCGGTTATACACCCCGGATATATTAGTCGATTTGCGTATCTCGGAGCGACCTTCCTGTCTGACTCGTACGTGTACCGTATAATATGCCGATAATGAGGATTTTGATGTTTTTTTTTGTGTTTAAATCTTTGGTCGTTAGTAGAAAAATTCGTATATTTGTTACATGGAAAAAGTAATAGAAGAGATGCCTGTTAAAACATTAACTGCCGTGAGAGAAGAGATATTACAAGGCATGATTGCATCCTTTCGTTTGGAAGGAATAGAGATTCAGGAAAAAACAGCCTATACGATATTGGAACAGGTAGATCGGAAACTCATAATGCAGAAGAAATAATTTGTTCCATCCGAGTGTAATCCCGCTTGGCTACTTGCTGAACGGCGATTACGTATTGCTCGAAATCGATGCGATTGAAATCCAAACCCGGATAGCCTTGTTTGCGGGCCATGAGATTGGCCAATATTCGGGCCGTACGGCCATTACCTTCTCGGAAAGGATGAATAAAAAGCAACTCCCCGTGTACGATGGCTATATCTTTAATCAGTCTCTTTTTGTTCGGGTAGCGATCCGGAAGTCCGGACAATATCTCTTGTTCGAAACGGACCATGTTCTCGGCAATAAAGCGGGCTGCCGGAAAGACAAAGCCGCCCTTGGACATATTGACGCTACGAAATTTTCCGGCAAACTGGTAGAGGTGCTTCAATGCCATGCGATGGATATTCTGGATGTATTTTACGGTAAAGCGTGTCTGGGGTGAGAGTTGTTCCGTGAAAATGATTTCAGCCATTAGAAAACCTTCAAATTCAGCATTGTGAATGGCCTCTTGATCGGTAAGACCAAGCAAATTTTGCAGAATTTCGCTTTCATTACCATCGGTGGTGTATCTGGTCATGGCCGTTGATTTTTAACAAAGGTAGGGAAATGCCGTAATAAACCAAATTTATTTATGATTTATGCTTAACGGTTTCTGATTAAGAACTATCTTTGCGCTAATTTAAAATAGTTTATGTGTTTAACAGCTTTCTATTTAAAGGATAAACCGTTAAATAAGACAAAAGATGAAGGTATTACTATTAGGTAGCGGAGGTCGTGAACATGCATTGGCCTGGAAAATAAATCAAAGTCCGAGATTGACCGAGTTATATGTAGCCCCTGGGAACGCGGGGACGGATAGGTTGGCTAAAAATGTCGATATTCAAGTGACGGATTTTCCCGCGTTGGCCGAATTCGTATTGGAGAAAGAGATAGAGATGATTGTTGTAGGGCCGGAAGATCCTTTGGTGGAAGGAATCCGGGACTATTTTGAAGCAGACGGACGTTTTACCGGTTTGATGCTTGTCGGACCGGGTAAGGCCGGGGCGGTACTGGAGGGAAGTAAAGATTTTGCAAAGGAATTTATGATAAAGCATGCCATTCCTACGGCAGCTTATTTTACGGTAACACGGGATAATCTTCAGGAGGGGATTGCTTTTTTGAAAGGGATGAGGTCTCCTTATGTTTTAAAAGCGGACGGACTGGCTGCCGGTAAGGGGGTGTTGATCCTGGAAGATTTGGATGAAGCTGTGCGGGAGTTGAATTTGATGTTAGGCGGGAAATTCGGGAAAGCGGGAAGCCGGGTGGTTATCGAGGAGTTTTTAAAGGGGATCGAGCTTTCGGTTTTCGTTTTGACTGACGGAAAGGATTATAAAATATTGGGATCCGCTAAGGATTACAAAAGAATAGGAGAGGGTGATACCGGTTTGAACACGGGTGGAATGGGAGCTGTCTCTCCGGTGCCTTTTGCCGACGATGCTTTTAACCGTAAAGTGGAGGAACGGATAATTCGTCCGACGGTGGAGGGTTTGCAAGCGGACGGAATCGATTATCGCGGGTTTATCTTTTTCGGGCTGATGAATGTCGGGGGTGAGCCCTACGTGATCGAGTATAATGTACGTATGGGAGATCCTGAAACGGAAGTGGTTATGCCCCGGGTAAAAACGGATGTATTGACTCTGTTTGAAGCTACGGCCAAGGGAGGAATACGGAACATCGCTTTAGAATTGGATCCCCGGTTTTGTACCACGGTGATGTTAGTCTCCGAAGGTTATCCGGGAGCTTATAAAAAAGGTGAGGTAATAACCGGAATAGAGAGTGCGGATGATAGTCTGGTTTTTCATGCCGGGACGAAAGTGTCGGAAGGAAATATCGTGACGAACGGAGGGCGGGTAATTGCTGTCAGCTCTTTCGGTCATACGAAAAATGAGGCGTTGGCATTGTCCTATAAGAATGTTGAAAAGATTCGTTTTGCGGGAAAAAATTTCAGAAGGGACATAGGGGCGGATCTTTAAATAGTAAACCATAAAGCATGAGTCTGAATGCCATAATAAAGTCGAAAAGTATATATATGCTGTACCTGTTACCGTTTTTAGTGATAGGTATAGCATTTTTTCGTTATTGGTTGGGAGGAGAGTACACGCCGTGTGGCATCGACGGATTGATATCGTTATCTTTTTTAGAAGCGTACGAGGGGAGTTTCTGGCTTGATAAGGTCGGTTTGCTATTGCTTTTATCTCTTGCTTTTTTGCTCTTTTTCATTGCCGACCGTTATAAGTTTTTATCCCATGTTTCCGTCTTGCCTTCTTTTCTCTACTCTTTATTGACCGTTGGCGTTTTATGTCATTACGGGGTAAATGCCTATTTATTTGCGGCATTTTTTGTTGCTTTGGCCGTGGCCTACCTGCAATCGGCTATCGTGCATTTTAAGACGAATGCTCCGGTATTCAATTTCGGTTTTTTTATTGCCCTGTCTGTATTGCTTTGTCCCGATTTGTTCGCTCTCGTCCCGTGGGCCGTGGTCGTATTGCCTTTTTCGGGAAGGGCTACATTGAAAGATATGGTTGCCCTCTTGTTGGGATTTGGAACCATGTTTTTTTTAGTTTGGGGGTATTATTTCCTGTCCGGGGATTCGGGTGGATTATTCACCCTTTTTTGGGATAAAATATGGGAAGGAGATTCTTTTATACAGATCGTATCGGCAAAACCGATCGTGTTTATTATTATAGGCATATTGATTTTTGCTTCTTTCGGTAACGTGTTGATCAACTATCCCACGGTAATCGTGGCTCAGCGGCGAGGGTTGCTTTCCATGTTGTCGATGCTTTTCTTTTTGGGAGGTTCCATGTTTATTATTCCCTGTTCATGTTACGGGGGAATGTATATAGTGGCAATTCCTTTAGTCTATTTGTTTTCGCAATACTTTATTTCTCATCATACCAAGTGGGCGGGAAATATGCTATTCCTTCTGCTGTTGGTTGCCTGTGGATGGTTGATCTTCGGTTAACCCTCGAAGGTTAATAGTTCTCCCCGATGGGTTTCGTCGAATTTCCCTTCTTGGTAGACCGTATGCCCGTTGACTATGGTCGTGTTTATCCGGTAAGAGAGTGTCGTCCCCTCGAGAGGCGACCATCCGCATTTATACAGTAGATTCTCTTTCGTCACGGTCCATGGATTTTTTTCTACGATCACGATATCGGCTTTGTATCCTTCGCGAAGATATCCGCGTTGTTGTATACGAAAAATATCCGCTGGTGCGTGGCACATTTTATCCACGATATTTTCTATGGTTATTTCTCCGTTTTCCATCAGTTGTAACATAACGGGCAAGGAGTGCTGAACCATCGGGCCTCCGCTGGCGGCTTTCGTGTATACTCCGTTTTTTTCTTCCGGAAGGTGAGGTGCGTGGTCGGTAGCAATGATGTCTAACCGATTGGAATTAAGAGCCCGTAACAAAGCCTGTCTATCCGCTTCTGTCTTGATGGCGGGGTTCCATTTTACCCGGTTTCCCTTGCTCGAATAGGCTTCGTCGTTGAACCAGAGATGATGGATGCAAACTTCTCCCGTGATGCGTTTTTCTTTTCGTGAGCCTTGATCTAACAGCTCCAATTCTTCTTTCGTGCTTAAGTGGAGGATATGCAGTCTGCTATGATGTTTCCGGGCCAAACGTGCGGCTAAGGAAGAGCTAATGTAGCAACATTCCCGGCTTCTGATCAGCGGGTGGCAGGCCGGAGGAATATCTTCGCCGTAACGTTGCTTGTAGAGTTCCAGGTTCCGGTTGATCGTGGGGGTATCTTCGCAGTGTGTGGCGATTAGAAGGGGAGATTCTGCAAAAATTTTCTCGAGAACTTCTATGTTATCCACAAGCATGTTGCCGGTAGAGGAACCCATGAATATTTTTATTCCGCAGGTTGTTTTCGGATCGACTTTTTTAATCTCTTCTATGTTATCTAAGGTCGCTCCTATGTAAAAAGAGTAGTTAACTAATGAATTTCGACGGGCAATATGCTGTTTCTCCTTCAGTAACTCGTTTGTTGTCGTGGGTGGAATAACATTGGGCATGTCCATGAAGGAGGTGACTCCTCCCGCGGCGGCAGCCCGGCTTCCTTCACCGATGTCTCCTTTCCGGGTAAGTCCCGGTTCGCGAAAATGCACCTGATCGTCGATAACTCCCGGAATGACGTATTTCCCTTCTGCATCTATGATTTGAACATCATCGGAAAGGGATGCGATCCCTTTTTCCTCGATGGTTTCAATGGTATCGTTGTCGATAAGAATATCGGCCTGGAATACTCTTCCTTCATTGACCAATGTTCCGTTTTGAATAAGTGTTTTCATAGATAATGAGGTTACGGAATTTTAGTGTGCTTCGTTTCGATTGGCGTTTTTCTTTTTTCCTAAACTGCGGAGTTTCATGGTGATGACCCCCCAAAAGGCTTCGTTAAAAATTCCACCGTTCATCTTGGATGTCCCCTCTGTACGGTCGGTGAATATAATAGGAACCTCTTTCAGTTTGAATCCCATGGTCCAGGCGGTGAATTTCATTTCAATCTGAAAGGCGTATCCTTTGAAACGGATATTGTCCAGATCTATGGATTCCAATACTTTACGAGTGTAACATACGAAACCGGCCGTGGCATCGTTTATTCTCATGCCGGTAATGAATTTCACGTATTTGGAAGCGAAATAGGACATTAGAACTCGTCCCATGGGCCAGTTGACCACGTTTACTCCGGTAACGTAACGGGAACCGATAGCCATATCCCCTTCTCCGCTTTGACAGGCTTTGTAAAGTTTAATCAGGTCATCGGGATTATGAGAAAAATCGGCATCCATTTCGAAGATATAGTTGTAATTGTGTTCCAATGCCCATTTGAAACCTGTAATGTAAGCGGTACCCAGACCTAATTTCCCTTTTCTTTCGATCATGAAAAGTTGAGGGAATTCTTTTTGCAGATTTTTGATAATCAGGGCGGTTCCATCCGGAGAGTTATCCTCGATCACCAGGACATCGAACGAAGGTTCGAGTTTAAATACATAACGGAGGATATTTTCAATATTCTCTTTTTCGTTGTAGGTGGGTATGATGACAAGTCTGTCGTTCATATGTTGCTTTTTACAGGTATTCGACAATTTTCTCTAATTTATTTCCTCGGGAGCCCTTAATTAAAATGAATGAAGCGGTGACTTTATTCTTTTTGAGATATTCTATTAATGTTTCCGTGTTGGGGAAATAATTTATAAAAGTATATTTATTTATGAACGGTTCAAAATTTTCGCCGACTATAAATGCATGATGAAGCTGTTTTGCCGCCAATAAATCGAGAACTTCTTCGTGAGCTCCGTCCGACATGTCTCCTAACTCTCTCATTTGTCCGATAATTACCAGTTTATGTTCTCCTGTCATTTCCGCGAAATTGGAAACAGAAACCTTCATACTGCTGGGGTTGGCATTGTAAGCATCGAGGATAAGCGTATTATCTTTGGTTTTTACAAGCTGAGAACGCATGTTGGATGGTGAATAGTTTTCAATGGCTTCTTTGATCCGTAGCGGATCGATATCGAAATAAAGGCCGACGGCGGAAGCTGCCATGGCATTGTCGAAATTGTATCCGCCGATCAACTTGGTTTTCACGTAGAGATGCCCTTTTCGGGTCTTTAGGGAGTAGACTAAGTAAGGGATGGTTTGTAAAATCTCTCCGTTGGCAAAACAATCGGACGTGCCGTAAGTGATTTTCGATTGGTTATCGGCCAATCCCATCAGCAACTTGTCGGAGCCATTCACGAAGAGGGTCCCTTTTCGGGCTCCGATCGCCTCGTATAATTCGTTTTTCGTGCGTATGATATTCTCGTATGATCCGAAGCCTTCCAAATGCGCGTATCCGATATTGGTAATAATACCGTAATCCGGTTCTGCAATGTCGCATAAGGTTTTGATCTCTCCCGGGTGGTTGGCACCCATTTCGACAATTCCCAATTCCGTGGAAGTGTCCATGCTTAACAAGGTTAACGGAACTCCGATGTGATTGTTGAAATTACCTTGTGTGGCCACCGTCTTAAATTTTTTAGAAAGGACAGCATAACAAAGTTCCTTCGTGGTCGTTTTTCCGTTGGTACCGGTAATACCGAGAATCGGTACATGCAGTTTCCGGCGGTGGTACCGGGCCAATTCCTGAAGAAACCGAAGCGTGTCGGGAACCGATAAACATTTCTCGTCGGTGGCGTACTCTGCTTCATCCGTTACCGCGAAAGCGGCTCCTTGCCTGATCGCCGTTGCTGCAAAGGCATTGCCATTATGATTTTCTCCTTTTAACGCGATAAAAATATCTCCTTCCTTCACTTCCCGGGAGTCGGTAACTATTCGTCCGCCTTTACTGAACGCTTCGTACACAGTTGCAATTGTATCCATGCTTGTTTGTCTTTACCAAGATACAAATTTATAAAAATATAAATCTCTCTGCCGAAAGATGGTTGTTTTTTGATATTGTAATTTCAAAAATCGATTGAAATAAGCGACAAAAAGAAAAATGCAGCTTGGAAAATATAAAACCAGGCTGCATTTGTATCTTCTTTATCGGACTGTTATCAGAACATATAATCCCAAACCGGCAATTGCGTGGGTTTCTGGTCTAAGCTATTGATTGCTTTGTCACTTAAGTATTTTTTATGGATAACAATACGGAAAATATACTCGTCGAACCATTTGTCCGTGAAAGTCAAGTAACCGTTGTGTCCTGTAGAGGGTCCCCAGCTATTTTCAAACTCCCATTTTAACGGCTGGTCGTTGGCATCCGTATCTACTCCCACTAAAGTCATCGCGTGAGAAGAACCGCTTTGGCGGGTTAGAATCCGTGCTTTTTTGTCCATTTTGAAGTCAACACCCATCAACGAGTTGTAGTCGTACATATCCGGGTCCATGATTCCTGTTTCCCGGTTGAGAAACTTGCCCACATCACAGGAAGAGTACATGGCTTCGTTGTTTTTAATGGAAGCAACGGCTGCTTTTTTAATCTCCTCGTTCGGGAGATTCAGGTATACCCAGTTGATTCCTTCGACGGTGTTCCGGTAGTTTTTAATCTCGTAGAGTTTGTAATATTCCCGAGTCGGATCATTCATGATCATAATGTAATTTTTCGGATCGTAATCTTCCGGGGTGATCTCCTCGTAGAACTGCTTCGGTGTGTAATTGGCCAGTTCTTTGATGTTCCCGTCTTTATCCGTGTACCGCCAGGTAAATTGGGTAGGAGGTTCTCCGAGACAAAGGGCCAGAATACGATATATATCTTTTAAGATAGAGATTTTTTCTGTTTCCAGGGCTTTCGTTTTTTTGCCTTGAGCGGCCATTTCCCGTAAGGTATAGCCCCCTTTGCGAAGTCTTTCATTGATAAGAGACCCCATGGCTGCCGTGTTATCGGAATGAGCCGTCTCGGGCATGACGGACTTGGGCACGACCCCGTATTTTTCTCCTAAATTGTAATACAGATTCCATACGCCACCATCGTTAACGGGTGCCGAGAAAAAGAAGGTCACTTCCCGGTCGTCCATCGGTTTGCCTGCCGTGGCAATGATATTCTCTAAAAAAAGGTTGGATTTCTCAAACATATCCCAGAAATAGAGGTAGTTATGAGAGAAGTCAAAATCATTTAAGTGATATTTCTTGATGATGTCGGGACGTAATACGTTCATGGAGGTAAACATCCAGCAACGTCCGGAACTGTGTTGATCGGTGATCCCTTTGACATCTACCCGGTACTTGAAATAGTGGTCTATTTTGCCCTGAAGTTCCCGGTTAAGGGCATTATCCCGGATATTCTTGTCGTTTGTCAAGATATTTTGAATGGCTTTCGTGGAAGGATCTTTTTTGAAACTTCCCTGAATTTCTTTTAACTCTTTTTCCGTGATCGTCTGAGCGCATAATGAGGCTCCGATCATCAATAAAGCACCTGTTAATAACGTTATTTTCATCTAATCTTTAATTTTAATAATGTCTATAAGATCCCTGAATTTAAAAATCGTATTTTTTTAATCTCTTAACCCCTTTCTTTTTAATCAATTGTAAATTAATTTTTGATTTACGATTTATGATTAAGATTCTGATCTTACCCTCTTTAAATCGTCAATCTAAAATCGTCAATTTGCAATTGGAAGGGATAACTCCTCCGGGGCCGAGACGTTCACGTCGGTCGTGTAAACGCTTTTCGTTCACAACCCTCCGGGACTCACTTCGTTCAAACAAACCGTCGGGTGGCCGTTCCGAAACTCGAACACGACGCTCGCCGTTCTCTGTTTATGCCCCTCCGTTTTTCTCCCTTAACTCCCAATTACTAAATCCCTGAATCCTTTAATCCCGGAATTCCTTGCTTCTTCCAATCGTCAATCTAAAATCGTCAATTTGCAATTGGAAGGGATAACTCCTCCGGGGCCGAGACGTTCACGTCGGTCGTGTAAACGCTTTTCGTTCACAACCCTCCGAGACTCACTTCGTTCAAACAAACCGTCGGGTGGCCGTTCCGAAACTCGAACACGACGTTCGCCGTTCTCTGTTTATGCCCCTCCGTTTTTCTCCCTTAACTCCCAATTACTAAATCCCTGAATCCTTTAATCCCGGAATTCCTTGCTTCTTCCAATCGTCAATCTAAAATCCGAAATCGTAAATCTTTTTAATCTCAGAATCTGCAATTTACAATTGTCAATCTTACAATTCTATATATGTATTACCTCGTCGTAGGCAGCGGCAGCGGCCTCCATGACGGCTTCGCTCATCGTCGGATGAGGATGGATGGTTTTAATAATGTCGTGTCCGGAGGCTTTCAGTTTCCGGGCCAGTACCATTTCGGCAATCATCTCGGTTACGTTCATTCCTACCATATGAGCTCCTAACAGGGTGTTGTCGGCAGCGTTGAATATTAATTTGATGAATCCTTCATTGGCTCCGGCGGCACTTGCCTTGCCTGAAGCACTGAATGGGAATTTCCCGATTTTGATTTCATACCCCGCTTCAACGGCTTTGGCTTCGTTCAATCCTACCGAGGCAACTTCCGGTGTCGTGTAGGTACAGCCGGGAATATTGGAATAATCGATGGGTTCGGTATGGACTCCCGCTATGTGTTCGACACAGCAAATGGCTTCGGCTGAAGATACGTGGGCCAAGGCGGGGCCCGGGACTATATCTCCGATGGCGTAGATCCCTTCGACATTCGTACGGTAATATTCGTCTACTTTTATTTTTCCCCGATCCATTTCGATTCCGAGTTCTTCCAAACCGATATTTTCCACGTTAGGGGAGATGCCGACAGCCGAGAGTACGATCTCTGCTTCGTGTACCTCTATCTCGCCTTTTTTATTTTTGATGTTCGCTTTTAAAAGTTCGCCGGTCGTGTCGACGCTTTCTACTGAAGATTTTACCATAACTTCAATACCTGCTTTTTTAAACGAACGTCCTACTTGTTTGGATACCTCTTCGTCTTCTAACGGGAGAATGTTAGGTAAAAATTCTACTAACGTTACTTTGGTGCCCATGGCGTTGTAGAAGAAGGCCAATTCGGAACCGATCGCTCCGGATCCCACGACGATCATCGATGCCGGTTTGTGGTCGAGAGTCAAAGCCTGACGGTAACCGATGATACGTTTGCCGTCTTGCGGAATGTTGGGAAGCTGACGGGAGCGGGCTCCTGTTGCTAACAGGATGTGGTCTGCCTCCACGATACTTTTTTCTCCTTCGCGGGGAGTTACTTCTACCTTTTTATCCGGAGTCAGTTTACCGTGTCCCTCGATAACGGTAATGTTATTCTTTTTGAATAGGTATTGGATTCCTTTACTCATTTTGTCGGCAACTCCCCGGCTTCTGGCGATGATGGCTTCAAAATCCGGTTCGGCCTGTTCGATCTTTATTCCGTAATCGGCGGCATGGCGAGCGTATTCCAATACTTGTGCCGATTTCAACAAGGATTTGGTCGGGATACATCCCCAATTCAAACAGATTCCACCTAATTCGGCACGTTCGACAACGGCCACTTTCATCCCCAGTTGGGAAGCGCGAATGGCAGCCACGTATCCTCCGGGACCGCTACCTATTACGAGTAAGTCGTATTTCATATTTTAGTTTGTTTATAGTGTAAATAATTTTTGACGCAATCATTTGCGCTACAAATTTAGAGGAATAGTTTAAAATCGGAAAATAAACGACTTCGTTTTCTGAAAAATGCAAAAAATAGATGAATACGGAAAGGGAAAATAAGTTTCGGTCGAGGGGTCCGCTGCTCTTGTATCCGTTTTTATTCTTTGGTAACGGGGATAGGAGGCGAACGAGTTAAAATTTTGTATTTATAACTTGAAATACTATCTTTACGCACTTGAAAGAAATAGTGTTAATACAACTGTATATGGAGTATTCTGTCAATAGTATTGGTATGAATTTATTGGTAAAAAGATGATTAGGATATTTCATGTCGCTTTAAACATAAAATTGGATTTATATGAAAGGACTAAAAATTGTTGTTCTTGCTAAGCAGGTTCCCGACACGAGAAATGTGGGAAAAGATGCAATGAAAGCAGACGGAACTGTAAACAGGGCAGCTTTACCTGCCATCTTCAATCCGGAGGATTTGAATGCTTTGGAGCAGGCTTTACGTTTAAAAGATACAATTGAGGGGACTACTGTTCATGTATTGACCATGGGACCGGGACGCGCTGCGGAGATCATTCGCGAGGCGATGTACAGGGGTGCTGATGGTGGATATTTGTTGTCGGATCGGGCTTTTGCCGGTTCGGATACGTTGGCTACTTCTTATGCTCTGTCTTGCGCTCTGCACAATTTGGAGTACGATCTGATTATTTGCGGTCGTCAGGCTATCGATGGAGATACGGCTCAGGTCGGCCCTCAGGTTGCGGAAAAATTAGAGTTGCCGCAAGTGACTTACGCGGAGGAAATTCAAAAATGCGATGGCAGGAAATTGACAATCAAACGTCGTTTGGAAAGAGGTATAGAGGTGGTCGAGTGTCCGCTGCCTTGCGTGGTTACGGTAAACGGTTCTGCTGCCCCTTGCCGTCCGAGAAATGCTCGTTTCGTGATGAAATATAAATACGCGAAAGCTACTCAGGAGGCCCAGGAAGCCGGAGAGGATTATATCACGTTGGTTAACGAACGTCCTTACTTGAAGTTAACGGAATGGAGCGTTAATGATATTACCAGTAACGCGGAGGATTTGGGATTGAGCGGATCTCCGACGAAGGTGAAGACTATCGAGAATGTTGTATTCCAGGCAAAAGAGGCTAAGGTGCTGGCCGGAAGCGATGCAGAAATCGATGAGATGATGAAGGAATTGATTACCAACCATACAATCGGATAAGTGAAGAGATTGAAAATCTAAAATCTAAGATATGAATAGTGTATTTGTATATTGCGAGATAGAGGAGAGTACGGTTGCCGATGTCAGCTTGGAGTTGCTGACGAAGGGACGGACTCTTGCCAATAAATTAGGTGTAAAGCTGGAAGCTATTGCTTTAGGACACGGGTTAAAAGATATAGAGAAACAGATATTTCCTTATGGAGCAGATGTGGTATGGGTTGGCGATGACACTCGTTTGGCTCCTTACACGACGTTGCCTCACACGAAGATGTTGGTGCGTTTGTTCGAGCAGGAAAAACCGCAGATCGCTTTGATGGGAGCTACCAGCGTAGGGCGCGATTTGGGACCTCGTGTC
Organism: Gabonibacter massiliensis; assembly: GCA_001487125.1. Classification (GTDB taxonomy): domain Bacteria; phylum Bacteroidota; class Bacteroidia; order Bacteroidales; family Marinifilaceae; genus Gabonibacter; species Gabonibacter massiliensis. The sequence goes on along the minus strand of LN913013.1, from coordinate 1,413,132 downwards.
TCTTCTTTCCTGCACAGCGGATTGACGGCTGACTGTACCAGCTTGGAGATAGGGGAGTACTCGGATGCCAAGAGCGGTAAGAAATACGAGAACCTGCTGTATCAGATTCGGCCGGCTTTTGGTGGTAATATCGTTGCCACGATCGTCAACCCGGAATGTCGCCCGCAAATGGCTACCGTCCGCGAGGGCGTGATGAAAAAGGAGGTAGTCGATGCCGCCTATAAAGGAGAGGTTAAGAAGTTGAACGCGGATGAATTCCTCGATGACACGGATCTGGTAGTGAAGGTGATTGAACGTCAGATGGAGAAATCCAAAGTCAATATAAAGGGAGCTCCGATTATTGTGGCCGGAGGTTATGGAGTTGGTTCGAAAGAGAATTTTAATTTGTTGTATGAACTGGCTTCCGTGCTGGGAGGAGAAGTAGGCGCTTCTCGTGCGGCCGTGGATGCGGGCTTTTGCGAACATGAACGTCAGATCGGTCAAACCGGAACGACTGTTCGTCCTAAGTTGTATATAGCTTGTGGTATTTCCGGACAGATACAGCATACGGCCGGAATGGAAGAGTCCTCCATGGTTATTGCCATTAATACGGATTCGAATGCTCCGATCAATAAATTTGCGGACTATGTGATCACGGGAGACCTGAACGTTGTAATTCCGAAGATGATTCAGTATTACAAGAAGAACAGCAAATAGGTAATTGTAAATTGCGAATTGAATGTTTTCATCTGAATTTACAATCAGTAATTTTCAATTTACAATCTAAAATTTAAAATTTTAAAAGTGTTATGGCGAATTTCTATATAGATAACGAGGATTTGAAGTTCCATCTGGAACATCCTCTCATGAAAAAAATTGTTGCGTTGAAAGAGCGTAATTTTGCGGATGCCGGAAAATGTGATACTGCTCCGAGAGATTTTGAAGATGCGTTGGACAATTACGATAAAGTGTTGGAGATTTTGGGGGAGATTTGCGGCGACGTGTTAGCTGAAAATGCAGAAGGGGTAGACGCCGAAGGACCGGAGGTGATTAACGGGAGAGTGAAATACGCGGCTGGAACTCAACAGAACCACGATGTGTTGACTCAAGCGGGTTTGTATAATATGTCTTTACCGAGAGAGTATGACGGATTGAATTTCCCGATTGTTCCCTATGTGATGGCGGCAGAGTTGGTTTCTCGTGCGGATGCCGGTTTCGGAAATATCTGGGGCTTGCAGGATTGCGCCGAAACGATCCATGAATTTGCAAGCGAGGAACAGAAAAAACATTACCTGCCGCGCGGGGCTAAAGGAGAAACTTACGCGATGGATTTGACGGAGCCGGATGCCGGATCGGATTTGCAGGCGGTACAGTTAAAGGCTACTTATTGCGAAAAGAGCGGAAAATGGTATCTGAACGGGGTGAAGCGTTTTATCACGAACGGGGATGCTCAAATTGCTCTGGTGTTGGCTCGCTCGGAAGAGGGAACGCATGATGGCCGCGGGCTTTCCATGTTTATATATGATAAGGCCAATGGAGGTATGACCGTTCGCCGTATCGAAAATAAATTGGGTATCAAAGGTTCTCCTACTTGTGAATTGGTATTTAAGGATGCCCCGGCGGAATTGGTCGGAGAACGCAAATTGGGATTGATCAAGTACGTTATGTCGCTGATGAACGGCGCACGTTTGGGAGTAGGCGCTCAATCGGTAGGTATAGCGGAAGCTGCTTATCGCGAGGGGTTGAAATATGCTCGGGAGAGACGTCAGTTCGGTAAAGCCATTATTGATTTTCCCGCGGTGTACGAAATGTTGACCAATATGGAAGCCAAACTTCAAGGTGCCCGTGCCATCCTGTACGAAACCAGCCGTTTCGTGGATATGTATAAGGCTTATACCCATATTTCCAATGAACGTACCTTGGACAAGGCCGAACGGGAAGAGATGAAGAAATACCAGAAATTGGCCGATATCTATACTCCCATGTTGAAATTGTTTTCCAGCGAATATGCGAACGAGATCGCTTACGATGCGTTGCAGATCCACGGGGGATCGGGTTATATGAAGGATTACCCTATTCAACGTTTGGTCCGTGATGCCCGTATTACCAATATATACGAAGGTACATCTCAGTTGCAGGTTGTGGCGGCTATACGCGGGGTGACTACCGGACAATATGCCAAGTATATTCGCGAGGAGTATGAAAAGGCGCCTATATGTCCGGAGCAGGAGTATATTCGTGAGATATTGAAGGGTATGACGGCTGCTTTTGAGGCTGCTGTAGCGAACGTGACGGCAGTAGGAGATCCCGAATATGTTGATTTTCATGCGCGCCGTTTGGTAGAGATGGCCGGGTATGTGATCATCGGATACTTGTTGTTGTTGGATTCGCAGAGAGACGCACGCTTCTATAAATCTACGGAAGTATTCGTGAAGTACGGACAGGCTAAAGTTGCCGGATATGCAGCTTTTATCAATAATTTCGAACTGAAAGATATGGGGATGTATAAGAAATAGCATTCGTCTACCGGATAAAAAAAATCGTTTGCTTTTAAAAGCAAACGATTTTTTTATTGTGAATTTTGCAAGAAAAGATAACTTGATTAGAATAAATCGGAGGGTCGGATTACTTTAAAATTAGCTAACGGGATAGCAACCGTTCGTATTCCTGATTTCTTCATCGGTATGCTCCAACGTGTAACTCAATCGTTGTAAAAAAATGAATTGCTTTTAAGTGAACTATGGCTACTACGCGAACTATGACTGGCGAGTAATTTAAACTCGGCAGACGATTGTCCTAACACGAATGTTTGTTCCTGTTGTTGCTCGTTTAAGTGTCGCTATTTATAATTTTAGTGGCAATCTTTTCGCCAACAAAGGAACAATAGCTTACACCTTTACTTATTGCGGCATTCGCCGTGAAAAGGAGTTGTCACAGTCCTGTCCGATGATTTTGCTGTAAGGTTTGCAGGATGAACCCTGATAGTTACGTCAGTTCGATATGAACGCAACACATTACTTGTACCGAACAAAATCGTTCGACCTCTGCGATCATCAGATTCTTTATTATTTCCGTTCCGTTTTATGAATGCTTACGCAATATTCCGATGGGGATATCCCCGTCTGCTTTTTGAACATACGGCTGAGATGCTGGGGGTAATCGAATCCCAAACAATAAGCGACTTGTGCAATCCCCGTACCTGCTGCAAGTGCATTTTTCGCTCGTTGGATAATATATTGGCGGATATAGTTGCCCGCCGTATCGCCGGTCGTTTTCTTGACCATATCGCCGAAATAATTAGCCGACATACACAGTTTATCGGCGCAGTACTGGACGGATGGCAAACCTTCCGACAACTGTCTGTTCTCCTCGAAATAATCCCGCAGCAGACTGTCGAACTTCATCAACACATCCGTGTTTTCCAACTTGCGGGTAAGAAACTGCCGGTTGTAAAAACGCTGGCAGAAATTCAGTACCAAACCGATGTAGTTCACAATAATCGTATCTTGCACGGCATCGCGCTTCCTTATGATTTCATCTTGAAGCTGACGCATCAGCGAAACGAGCGTATCATGTTCCTCGTCGGTCATGTGCAGAGCTTCGTTGATGCGGTAATCGAAAAAGGAGTAATTCTTTATCGTCTTTTCCAAAGCTGTTCCATGCAACAGGTCGGGATGAAAAAGCAACGCCCAGCCCGTCAGGTTTATCCGCTCGCCATTGTCTTCCTTGCCGCCTATCTGACCGGGAGCCACACAGATGACTGTGCCCTTCTTGTAGTCGTACTTTCCGCAGCCGTACTCCAAATCTATATCCGCCTCGTCATGAAAGAAAATACCGTAAACACTGTAATTGTTCAGACTATGGCGCACGGGCGATACGGTCTCATAATCGACGATACAGACCAACGGGTGTTGTTCCGCCTGTCCGAGATAGCGGCTGTAATCGTTCGGATTTCTGACTTTCAGTATCTTGCTCATAAGGTCTATCGGTTTGCTATTCAACGACGAAGGTATTTATTTTTTGCCATTAAAACGATAAAACCGCTCATAAATCAGTAAAAACGATACGAACAACCCACTTATCGTTACGCCCGATTTTAGAGTTCCTCATAATTTTGCATCATAAAAAAATAATCAAGAATGATGAACCGAAGAACAGATATCCCCGAAGAAATCTATCAGGATGGAGTCGTTCTTTTCCTTGCCGACCGTTACCATACTACGCCCCGGAAGGTGCTGCAACGTTTTCTCGAACAAAACGGTCATGCACCCGAAACGGAAACCGAACCGTTCCGGTTGGAAGAGAATGAAATGGCGATCCTGCGGGATATGCTATCAGGCAATCATTCGTAACGATACACGATTATGGACAGAAGAGACTTTTTGAAAATATCATCGATGACAGCTCTAATGGCTGCCGGTGAATGGACGGGATTGTCGAAGGTCTTTGCGCAAAATCCGTCACCGGTAAAAAATGAACGAATTTTCCAGAGCGGAATTTCAGACGGTATGGAATATCGGAATCTCGGAGGATTGGATGTCTCGGCTATCGGGCTTGGTTGTCTGCCGATGGTGGGCTACTACGGCGGAAAGTATGAAAAAAGGGATATGATCGCCCTTATCCGTCGTGCCTACGACAAAGGGGTAACATTTCGACAAGGAATATGCGCAAATCAACTTGATAGGACACCGCACCGACCCGTTTACCGAAAGTCAAATCGATAAATAGAAATATACCAAATATGAAAAAGATTTTATTGTTTGCATGGATGCTGCTGACCGTAATTTCGTTGTCAGCTTGCGTCGGCTCCGATGACGAGCCCATAACTCCCGAACAACCCGAAACTCCCGAACAGCCCGGCGGCGGCGATGACAACGACAATGAACCGGAGAAGCCTACTCCTGGCGGCAATGGTCGTTATCTGGTGCTTTACGCTTCGCGCACGAGTAACACCGAGCGTGTGGCGCAACTTATTCAGTCAACGCTCAACTGTGACATATTGGAAGTGGAGCCGCAGACACCTTATGATGACGATTATAATTCCATGCTCGAACGCTCCGAGCAAGAGCTGGCCGCAATCCGTCAGGGCGATTATCCGCCCAATAAGACGTCGGTCGAAAAATTCGATGACTATGATATCGTCTTCATCGGTTATCCGATCTGGTACGGCTGCATGGCGACACCGATGCAGACTTTCCTGCATGAACACGCCTCAAAACTCGCCGGCAAGCGGATTGCGCTGTTCGCCACCAGCGGCAGCAGCGGGATTTCGGCGTCGGCCGGCGAAGCCCGCAGACTTTGCCCCGACGCAACGGTTATCGACAGGATGCTGTTATTGACCTCTTCGACACTCTCCCAAATGGCAACCCGCATTCCGGCATGGCTCGAGGAAATCGGAGCAAGCCGGAACGAATCGGATGAACCTGAAACAAGCTCTTTGAAAATAAATATTATTGTCGGTGACCGCACGATTACTGCCACGATGGAGGACAATGCCGCAGGCAGGGATTTCCTTTCTCGTCTGCCGTTGGAAGTGACGTTGAACGATTACAACAATGTAACAGAAAAAATCTTTTATCCCTCGCCGGCATTGGGGACCGAGGGCGTAACCCGCGGTTGTACTCCTACGTCCGGAGATATCACGATTTATGTACCGTGGGGTAATGTAGCGATTTTCTGCAAGAACTGGGCGCACAGCAATGATTTGATAAAGATAGGCCGTATCGACGGGAACGGCATTGAAGCCTTGACTGTCGGCGGTGATATACGGGTAAAAATAGAAAAACAGTAAAAATTATGAATATTGAAGATTTCAAAGAATATGTAAAGACGAAGCAGGCACTCGACACGGAAGAGATACATCGCTTCATGGATGAAATGAGCGACGAGGCACGCCGCATCACGTTCCGATTGAACACGGCTTACCATACGTCCGATGAAGTACGCGGGATGCTCTCCGAACTGTTCGGCTATCGAGTGTCGCGATCGCTACGTGTCTTTCCTCCGTTTTACGCCGATTTCGGCAAGAATATCGCCGTCGGCGAGAATGTGTTTATCAATGCCTGCTGTCATTTTCAAGACCAGGGCGGCGTGACGATAGGTGACGGATGCCAGATCGGTCACAATGTGGTGTTTGCCACGCTCAATCACGGACTTGCGCCCGAAGAGCGCAGGCATACCTTTCCCGCCCCCATCGTGCTGGGAAAAAACGTATGGGTAGGTTCGAACGCAACGCTTCTGCAAGGCGTGACCGTTGGCGACAATGCCGTCATTGCGGCAGGTGCTGTAGTAACGAAAGACGTGGCGGCGAATACGGTTGTCGGAGGTGTTCCGGCAAAATTCATCAAACAGATATGAAAGACAATGGAATATGATAAGAACCTGGTTAAGTGTACTGCTTCTGTTCGGGCTGTTGTCCTGCGGCACGACAGAGAAAAACAAACTGAATCAATCCAATATTATGGAAACGGAAAAACAAAATATCGGAAGCCTGCTTGCTCTTTACCCGAAACCGATGACGGTTGTCGGTACGGAGGTCGAGGGTAAAGTGAACTGGCTCGTAATAGGTCATACGGGGATTATCGGTCATGACCGCATCCTCGTGAGTATGAGTGACAAGCATTATACCAATCGAGGCATCCGCCAATTGAAGAAACTCTCGATCAATCTCGTCAGTCGTGAAATGCTTCCGAAAGCTGACTACGTGGGCGGCATCAGCGGCGCATCGGTCGATAAGTCCGGAGTATTTGACTTCCATTGGGGCGAAAACGGTTCTCCCGTAATCGACGCTTCGCCGCTTGCGATGGAGTGCAACGTGGTTGATATTTACAAGACCGACGGGTTCGACAACTTCATTTGTTCGATCGCCAATACCTATGCCTCGCCCGAGGTGCTCGATGCCGACGGCAAGCCCGACTACATGCGCCTGAAACCCGTACTGTTCGATTTCACGACCTACTCTTATATCGCTACGGGCGAGGTAATCGGCAAGTGTTTAAACCTCGACAAAGCTCCGTCAATATGCGCCAAAGAACCGATGGCTTCCGACGGCATCGTTCGGTTGTCCAAAATCGAGGTTTACCCGCAGTATCTCGACGAGTATATTAGGTACGCGGCGGAAATCGGCGAAATCTCCCTGCGCAATGAACCGGGCGTGCTGACGATGTATGCGCTCAGCGAAAAGGAGAATCCCTGCATGGTGACGATTCTCGAAACTTATGCCAGTCACGAGGCTTACGAGAAACATATCGCCTCGGAGCATTTCCAAAAGTATAAGCAGGGAACGCTGCACATGGTCAAGTCATTCGTATTGTCCGACCAGACACCGCTTAATCCGGCAAACAAAATCAATAACTTCATTCAATAAAAGAATTATGAATCGAATCATTTTAATCTCAGTATTTACTCTTTTAACATTTAATGTTATGGCACAGGAAAAGATAGTACAGACGGCAGGACGCGATCAGTTAGGCGAGTTCGCCCCGAAATTTGCGGAACTCAACGACGATGTACTTTTCGGTGAGATATGGAGCAGAAACGACCTGCTCAGTCTGCGTGACCGCAGCTTGGTAACGATTACCTCGCTTATCAGTCAGGGAATCACCGACAATTCGCTGACGTTCCACCTTCAATCAGCGAAGAAAAACGGCATCACCCGCACTGAAATTGCCGAAATCATTACACACATCGGCTTTTACGCCGGTTGGCCGAAGGCTTGGGCGGCATTTCGCCTCGCCAAAGACGTATGGGCGGAAGACACCACCGGTGAGGACGCTAAAGCAGCATTCCAGCGCGAAATGATTTTCCCCATCGGCGAACCGAATACGGCCTACGCAAAATATTTTATCGGTAACAGCTACCTCGCACGAATCTCGACCGAGCAGATTCCGTTCGCTAACGTGACTTTCGAGCCGCGCTGCCGCAACAACTGGCATATCCATAAAGCAGCGAAAGGCGGGGGACAGATGCTTGTCGGCGTCGCTGGCCGCGGCTGGTATCAGGAGGAGGGCAAGCCCGCGCAGGAGATTCTGCCCGGTACGGTCATCCACATTCCCGCGGGTGTGAAGCACTGGCACGGTGCAGCGGCCGACAGTTGGTTCGCACACCTTGCCTTTGAGATTCCCGGAGAGAACTCTTCTAACGAATGGCTCGAACCCGTCACGGACGAGGAATACGATAAACTTCAAAAATAAAACGAATTTTCCATGTATAAATTTTTATTGATATTGTTGTCGGTCGTCGAAATGACGACGGCAACTTTCATACAACAAAAACAAGATATGAACAACAAACAATCGAATCATAAAATCCTTGTCGCTTATTTTTCCGCGACGGGAACCACGGCTCGCGTTGCCCAAAAGGTGGCTGCCGCAACGGGCGGTGAACTCTATGCCATTACTCCGGCGCAACCCTATACCGATGCCGACCTCGACTGGAACGACAAGCAGTCTCGCAGTTCGGTGGAGATGAACGACCCGAAGTCCCGTCCGGCAATCAAAGACGAAAAGGAAAACATCGCCGATTACGACGTCGTTATTATCGGCTATCCCATTTGGTGGGACCTCGCACCGAGAATCATCAACACGTTCATCGAGAGCCACGATTTGAAAGGCAAGACGGTCGTTACGTTCGCTACCTCTGGCAGCAGTTCGATTGCCAACAGTGCGGCCGCGTTGAAACGCACCTATCCTGCTTTGAATTGGAAAGAAGGCCGTTTGCTCAATCGTGCCGACGAGAAAACCATCCGCACGTGGATTGACAGATTAGGATATTAACCGCTTAAAAAGACGATGATGACACCCTTATTTATCGGCGGTCTGGGTATGCCATGTTCGTGGTCGGGGTATTGGTCAGTTATTTCCTGATTTTTCCGCTGACATTCCGATTCTTGGGTACGTATCAAGTCAGCGGAGACATCGCCGATCTGATTACGCTCGATTCGTATATCTCGACCCTCGTGCTGATGTGCCTGTCGATGGGCATCGTGTTCGAAATTCCTATTTTATCATGGCTGTTTGCCAAACTGGGATTCCTATCCGCCGACTTCATGCACCGCTATCGGAAACACGCCATCGTGACTATCCTTATCGTTGCGGCTATCCTTACGCCGACTTCGGACGTGTTTACGCTCTCGCTTGTTGCGTTGCCGATGTGGTTGCTGTATGAGGTGAGTATCCAAAAAGTCTTCTCTTTTTTTGAAGGGGAAATAACACCTGACCCACTTTGCTACCGAACAGGAGGTAGCGGAAGAACTATTCGAGTTACTCTCTGAAGCGAGAGAACTTTATCTTCAAAATGTGATTGCGGATGGCAAGCGGTACAGCCGCTATGTGGATGACTTTATAAACAGTCACCGGTACGTCAACTGCAATAATGCAGTTTGCCGGAACTGCCACAAAATGAACATACACATCGTCAAGGGACTGCTGAATGAATGCTTACCATGGAAAACTGGCTGCAATTAATCTACGATTTACAATCTACAACCGTCAATCTTTTTAATCTCCCAATCACAGAATCCCCTAATCTCCTAATCGCAGAATCTCTTAATCCCCCAATCGAAAGGTTATTTTCGGCTCATTAACATTTTTCATCCGGATAGTTTTATATTACGTGTTTTGTACAATAATGAAATATATAGTTCTATTGTATTTATAATAAAATATATTTTCTTGTTGTATGTATATATTTGTTGATATAAAATATGTTAATAGAAGAGTTAAATTTAACCATATCTATAATGGATCATTTCCGGATAATTCTTGCTTTAATGATTGTCGGGCCGAAAGGATCGCGTAGATGGGTTTTGAGCTTGATGTATTTGTTTTATTTTAATTCTTTATTGTGTAATGCGCATGTGATTAGCATGTTGTGCAGGTATTCCGTGAAGGGAGATTTATAAAATGCAGTCATGAGAAAAGTAAAAAATCATATAAAAAAACGATCAATAAATGATCGTTTAATTCGAGTGCAAATATAACTAAATAAATAATAACAGTAAAATTTAACCGATAAAATAAGTGGTCATTATCAGACGTTTTAATGTAGTTTAAAAATGTTAAATTATGAGAATATTTTAATGTTGGATGTACTAAAAAACGATCATTTTCTGATACTATTACTTTGCGTGCAGATATCAGGGTTTTAATTGATCGGCGTGGAAAATGAATGTCGTATGAAGTTGCAAATGGTCGACCTAAAGGGTCAATACAACAAGATTAAAAACGAGATAGATGCCGGGATACGAGGGGTATTGGATAGTGCGGCTTTTATAAACGGGCGGGAGGTGACGGAGTTTAGTGAAGAGCTTGCCCGTTATATCGGAACGGAGTATGTGATCCCTTGTGCCAACGGTACAGATGCGTTACAGATCGCTTTGATGTCTTTGGAATTAGAAAAGGGAGACGAGGTGATCGTACCGGCTTTTACGTATGTGGCAACAGCGGAAGTCATAGGTTTATTAGGGTTTATACCGGTTATGGTCGATGTCGACCCTGTTTCGTTCAATATAGAGGTAAAAGAATTGGAACGGGCCTTGTCTCCCCGAACGAAAGCGATCGTGCCGGTACATCTTTTCGGGCAGAGTTGTGATATGGAGTCTATTTTGACATTTGCCCGGGAGCACGGTTTGTATGTAGTGGAGGATAATGCACAGGCGATCGGAGCTGTCTATACTTTTTCTTCAGGAAACTCTTTCAAGACGGGAACCATGGGAGATGTCGGATGTACCTCTTTTTTCCCTTCCAAAAATTTAGGCTGCTACGGGGATGGAGGAGCCTTAATGATTCGGGATAAGGAGTTGGCCGAACGGGCTCGTTGTATTGCAAATCACGGTCAGTTGGTGAAATACCACCACGAAATGTTGGGATGTAATTCTCGCTTGGATACGATTCAGGCTGCGATATTGAAAGTGAAGTTAAAACATATGGATGAATATAACCGGGCCCGGCGGGAAGCAGCCCGGTATTACACTTCTCGTTTAAAAGAAGTGGAGGGAATTGTACCGCCGCGCGAGATGCCTTATTCCACTCATGTTTATCATCAATACACGTTGAAAGTGAAGGATGGGCAGCGGGATCGCCTGAAAGCGTTTTTGGCGGAAGGGGAGATTCCTTCCATGATTTATTACCCGCTTCCTTTGCAGCGGCAAAAGGCTTTCACGGGGATAGCGAAAATTTCGGGGACATTGGAAGTGTCGGAAAAATTAGCGGATTCCGTTCTTTCGTTGCCGATGCACACGGAGCTTACGCGGGAACAACAGGATCGGGTGATATCGAGGATCGAAGCGTTTTTTAAAGGATAAGACGGTAGGTGATGTACCGTATTTGAAGTGCAGATAAGAAAGTATAAAGTTCGGTATTTGGTTTCTGTTTAAGAAACTAAAATATTGACGCGTGGTTAACGAAGAATAAGCCGGAACAGGGTTCGTGCGCGAAGCGTGTCCGGTGGGTTCGTGAAGATAGATGGGTAAGGAGTAATATCGTTATGGTTAATATGGTAATACGGGACGACGAAAAATACTGGTATGCGGCCTACACGAGGGTGAATCAGGAGATGAGTATAAAAAAGAAATTGGATGCCTTGAATGTAGAGAATTATCTGCCCCTTCAGGAGGTCGTGCGACAGGAACCGGAGGGACGGAAAAAGGTTCGTGAGCTTCTTGTCCGAGGGTTGATTTTTTTACGGACGGATCGGCGTACGAGTTTTGTGTTGCTGAATGATTACTCTCTTAACATTGTTTATATCAGGGATCGGGAGACTCGTCGTTCGCTGATTATTCCCGATAAGCAGATGAAAGATTTTATGTTTCTGCTCGATTTCTCGGATGAAGTGATAGAGATCGTGAACAAGGAGTTACGGCGGGGGGATAAGGTGCGTGTGATCAAGGGCCCATTTGTCGGTTTAGAGGGAGAGTTGGTCCGGGTAAAGGGACATAAGCGGGTGGTGGTCCGGTTGGAAGGAGTAGTTTCTATCGCGACGTCTTATATACCGGGATCCTATCTGGAAAAAATAAACTAAGATTTTATATTAATAAAGTATAATGAAAAATTTTGCATTGATCGGGGCTGCAGGCTATATCGCCCCTCGGCATTTGCGTGCCATAAAAGAGACCGGAAACCGGTTGGTAGCCGCTTACGATGTATTCGATAGCGTGGGAATCATGGATAGTTTCTTCCCGCAAGCATCGTTCTTTACGGAATTCGAGCTTTTCGACCGTCACCTTTCGAAAAATAAAGGAACGGACAAGGAGGTGGATATGATATCCGTTTGTACGCCGAATTATCTGCATGACGCTCACGTGCGTTACGCTTTACGCTTGGGGGTGGATGTTATCTGCGAGAAACCGTTGGTATTGAATCCCTGGAATATCGATGCCCTGCAAAAAGTGGAAGAGGAAACGGGACACCGGGTATTCACGATCTTGCAATTGAGGCATCATCCGGCGATTCTGGCTTTAAAGAAAAAAATAGAAGAGGGACCGAAAGAGAAGATATACGATGTCGATCTTACCTATATAACCTCCCGGGGCAATTGGTATTATACGAGTTGGAAAGGTGATAGCCGGAAAAGCGGTGGGGTAGCCACCAATATCGGGGTTCATTTTTACGATATGCTCTCTTGGGTGTTCGGTCCCGTCCGGGATAATATCGTGTACGTGAGCAGTCATGACCGGGTGGCTGGGTTATTGCGTTTTGACAGGGCTCATGTCCGTTACTTTTTAAGCATTAATTACGATACTCTTCCGCCGGAAGTAAAGGAAGCGGGGAAAAGAACATTTCGTTCGTTTCGCATAGAGGAAGAGGAAATGGAGTTCAGCGACGGTTTTACCGATCTGCACACGGAGAGCTACCGGCATATTCTTGCCGGCGAAGGATACGGTTTGGAAGATGCCCGTACCTCCATTCAAATCGTGCACGATATCCGTCACGCGAAACCTATCGGACTTTGCGGGGATTATCACCCTTTGGCTGAATTGGTATTGGAGGAACATCCCTTTGGTTGGTAATTTTAATAAATAATACGCTTATGTATACTCGATTGGTTTCTAAGAAAGCGAAGTTAGCCTTGGTGGGTTTGGGGTATGTGGGGTTGCCCATTGCCTTGGCGTTTGCCAAAAAGATCTCCGTGGTCGGTTTTGATATCAAAGAGGATCGTCTGGAGAAAATGCGGAATAGGATCGATCCTTCCGAAGAGCTGCCGCCTGAGGCGTTCGATCATAGCGATATCGAATTCACCTCTTCCGTGGATCAATTACGGGCTGCCTCTTTTTTTATTGTGGCGGTTCCAACCCCCATAGACGAATACAATCAGCCGGATTTAAAGCCCTTGTTGGCGGCTACCCGGACGGTGGCGAAAGTCTTGAAAAAGGGTGATTACGTGGTTTTCGAATCCACCGTTTACCCCGGATGCACGGAGGAGGACTGTTTGCCTTTGTTGGAAGAGATTTCCGGCCTGAAAGTAGGTCGGGACTTTAAAATCGGTTACTCTCCCGAGCGGATTAATCCGGGGGATTCGAAACATATACTGAGTAATACGATAAAAATCGTTTCGGGGTGCGATGCCGAGGCATTGGAGACGATTGCCAAGGTATACGAATTGGTGGTGGAACCGGGTGTTCATCCCGCTCCCTGTATTAAGGTGGCGGAAGCGGCGAAGATAATCGAAAATACCCAGCGGGATGTCAACATCGCTTTGATGAATGAATTGTCTATTATCTTTTCCCGGATCGGCATCAATACCTTCGATGTGTTGGAAGCCGCTGGGACGAAGTGGAATTTTCTGAAGTTTTATCCCGGATTAGTCGGGGGGCATTGTATCGGGGTCGATCCTTATTACTTGGTACATAAGGCGAAAGAGCTGAAATACCATCCCCAGATCATAAATGCGGGGCGTTTTATCAACGACTCGATGGGTGCCTATATCGCCAAGAAGATGGTAAAGAAATTGATTGCCATGGGTAAAAGTGTATTGGGAGCCCGGGTTTTGGTTATGGGGGTAACCTTCAAAGAGGATGTTTCGGATATTCGTAATTCGAAAGTGGCCGATATCATTCGGGAGTTACGGGATTTCGGTGTGGATGTGGATGTTGTCGACCCTCATGCCGATTCGGAAGCCGTGCAGGAGGAATATGGTTTTAAATTGGTGGAAAAACCCCGCGATAATTACGATGCGGTCGTTGTGGCAGTCTCCCATAAAGAATATGAAATGTTGGACGAGACCTATTTTAAGTCGTTGACTTATGAGAACGCTCTTTTAGTAGATATTAAAGGAATTTTGCGGGAGAAAATACATTCGTTGAAATACTGGAGTTTGTAAGAACAGGTATAGAAGAAAAATTTACGGTTTATTTATCTCTGAATAGTAGCATGAAAACGACCCGGAAATGGGGAATACTAATCCTTTTCGATCTTTTACTGGTGGTCCTGGTATTCGGGGGCTCCGGTTGGATAGGAAGATTTCCCGGATGGTGGATATCGGGAAGTGCCGCGTGCCTCTGGGTTTTGTTGGGCGTGATTTCGCGGAAACTTAATTTCACGGAATTTCAACGGATTCGCTATGCTTTTATTACGATCGGATTGGTGGACGTATTGTCTGCTGTCCTGCTTTATGCATTGTATGAGATTTTAGAGCTGACTTTTTACGGTGGCGGAAATTATGTCATAGTTGTCGGATCATTAATCCTTTTGGAGTGTTGTTTTTATCTTGTCGTCCGGCTGTTGGTCATGCGCAAAATTCCTTTCCAACAGGAGGATGAGGCAATAAAACGTTATCATCGGTTGTCGGCAAAATATGCGGCCCGGATGTTAACGGGAGAACAGAGTCCCGATTTAAAAAAATTGTTGGAATTGCTCCGGTGTCATCCCATGAGTAATCCCGTGAGGTGGAGGAATACTTACGAGGCTCGTTTTGCCCGGGAAACGAAATTAATGGCTATTAAAGAGCGGGAGGAGTTGGAGGGTTATTCCCGCGGCTGTTTCGATATGTTCGTGAACCTGTCCCGGGTGAATAAGATTCGTCGGGTGAATAAGTTTTTTATTCATGTAAATAAATTACTGAATGTAGGAGATGTTTTTGTTTGCTGTTGTCAGACGAGTGAAATACGCAAATCTCAAATATTAGGTATCTATCCCTGGGGATTAAACTATTTGATCTATACGACGGATTATGCTTGGAACCGGATTTGTCCGAAACTACCTTGTCTTAAAAAAATCTATTTTACTCTCACGGGAGGTCGTTATCGGGTATTTCCCCGTCCGGAGATATTAGGACGGTTGTATTGTTGCGGTTTCGAGGTAAAACAGGAAGAGTATATTCACGGTCTGCTTTACGTGATTGCGGTCAAAACCAAACCGCCTTTCGAAGATCCTTCACCCAGTTACGGGCCTTTGGTGAGGTTGAGACGGGTGGGAAAAGACGGAAAATTGATCGGGGTATACAAGTTCCGGACTATGCATGCCTATGCCGAATACCTGCAACCTTATATCTATCAGCATAACCGTTTACAGGAAGGCGGAAAATTCGCGGATGATTACCGGATTTCCGTTTTCGGCCGGTTTATGCGTAAATGTTGGTTGGATGAATTGCCGATGCTGATCAATATTTTGAAAGGCGACATGAAGCTGATCGGGGTACGTCCGTTGAGCCAGCATTATTACAGTCTTTACTCCCCGGAGTTGCAGCAATTGCGTATCCGTACCAAACCGGGACTTTTGCCTCCTTTTTACGCGGATATGCCTAAAAATTTGGAAGAGATAGAGGCCAGTGAACGCCGTTATTTGGAAGCCTATTTGCAACACCCCTTTTTGACGGACTGGAACTATTTTTGGAAAATCTGGAACAACATCCTGATCAAACGGAAACGTTCGGCTTAAAAGTTTTAAGTATATTTAAAACCTTATGGAATTTTACGGAAAGTTTTAATCGTATTTAAAACTTTTGCCTATATTTGTGGAAGTTTGAATCATACTTAAAACTTTTTCGAGATGAGAATTCCAAAAAATATAAAAGAACGAAAACAATATATTTCACGCATTGTACCTTTTATGAAGCAATCTATCATTAAGGTATTAACAGGGCAAAGGCGTGTAGGAAAGAGTTATATGCTTTTTCAATTGATAGAGAAGATACAAAATGAGGAACCGGATGCATCTGTTATTTATATTAATTGTGAAAATTTTGAATTTGAGTCCATACGAACAGCTATAGATTTACATCAGTATATAGAGTCACGTCGGGAACCGGGACGTCTAAACTATATTTTTATTGACGAGATTCAAGAAATTGAAGATTTTGAAAAAGCACTTCGCTCTTTGGTATTAAATGAGGAAAATGACATTTATGTGACGGGTAGTAATGCACATTTGCTTTCCGGTGAGTTGGGAACTTACTTGAGTGGTAGGTATGTGGAGTTTAAGATATATAGCCTTTCTTATCCGGAGTTTTTACAATTTCACGAGTTGTCCGATTCTTTTCAAAGTTATGATAAGTATTGCAGGTATGGAGGCTTGCCTTATTTGGTAAATTTAGCTTTGAGGGATGAAATTGTTGATGATTATTTACAAAGTGTTTATTCTGCCATTATTTTTCGTGATGTAGTTGCTCGGTATAAAGTACGTAATATTGCTTTTTTAGAAAAACTGATTCAATTTCTTGCTGAGAATACCGGAAGTCTTTTTTCTGCTAAAAATATAAGTGATTATCTGAAATCCCAACGGGTGACTATTTCGGTAAATCAGATACAAACGTACGTTTCACATCTTGTAAATGCTTTTTTGATACATCGGGTTGAGCGTTACGACATGGTTGGTAAACGGATTTTTGAGGTCGGGGAGAAGTATTATTTTGAAAACTTAGGACTTCGTAATACTATTATCGGTTATAGAATAACGGATAAGGCAAAGATTTTAGAAAACGTGGTGTATAATCATTTGTTGTATGACGGTTATAAAATTAATATAGGATATAATGGCAATAAAGAGATCGATTTCATTTGTGAGAAGGCATCGGAAAAACTCTATGTTCAAGTTGCTTTAAAATTGAATGCTGAAAAAACAATAGAACGGGAATTTGGAAACTTGTTGAAAATACCGGATAATTTTCCTAAAATAGTCGTGTCAGAAGATGATTTTTCAGGAAATACTTATAAGGGAATCCGACATTATTCTATTCGGGATTTCCTAATGCATCGTGCCCCCAAATGAAATTGGTATTTCGAAATAAAGCATGGTTATCTTTCAGGTGGTAAATAAGCCTGTAAAGCCGATATCCGTTCAGGGGAGATTTACCCGTATTCGGGAAGCTATCGCATCTTATCCCACGATGAAGTATGATTTTTACGTGATGGGAAACGGTTGTTTTTCGGAATTAAGCTATGAAAGACAAAAAATATCAACGGCCGAAATCGAAGATAGCGGATTAAAAGATTCTGTGGAGAAAACTGTGGAGAAAATAGTAGAAGCGATAAAGGTTAATCCTTTTATAACACAAAAAGAGTTGGTGAAAATAACAGGATTATCGCATCGTGGAGTCGAATGGAATCTACAACAACTAAGGAAGAATAAGATAATTTTGAGAGTGGGGCCTGCTAAAGGAGGTCATTGGGAGATCAATAAAGAAACGGAATAAAAACAGCTATACCGTAATTCGAATATTTTTTCGGATATAACTTATCGTTCCTCTTCTGTTCTTGGATAAGAGGATATCTATTTGCGTTTAGTAATGAATAAAGTTGAAAATACGAACCGCTCTTGTCCGGTAGATGGTAGTCGCGGGACTCCGCTGTGGAAAGTCAATTACTACCGGACAAAGATGCTGACCGCTCTATTGGATGACTTGGTGCAATTGGAATCCGTCGGGGCGGATGCCGAGTGCTTTGGAGAGATTCGTCTTTCCTTGGAATATTTTATCAATGCTTTGACCGAGGTTCCGAACGGGGTGCTGTCCGGTAAACCCTTGTACAAGATGGTCGAAGACTTTTTAGAGTCGTGCCGGGAGTGGGACGAGATAAAAGGGACAAGCCGGGATAGCGTCTTGAAACGGCGGGCCGTCATTCGAAAACTCAGGAAAGCCAGGCAGTGCGTTTCCGATAAGATGCGGAAACTCCAGTACCAGTTAGAGAACAATACCGATATGCAATTGCTTTCCGATGCCTACCGGGCCATGGGAGGCATAATGAACCTGCTTCCGGATACATTTAGACATGTAGGGAAAGTGGTAAAAAGATATCTAAAGATCAATTGAGAAATTAAGAGATTAAAGGATTAAGTGATTATGTGATTGGGAGATATAATGATTAGGAGATTTGAATCACAAAATCACGGAATTGCTAAATCATTGAATCACAGAATTTATCAGATTTACAATTTAAAATTTACAATTAGAAGATGCATACTTTAAAAATAGTGGTAACCGGGGGCGCGGGCTTTATCGGTTCAAACCTTTGTGAGTATTTTTTACAGCAGGGTTATCAGGTGGTTTGCTTGGATAATCTGGCAACCGGTCATATTGAAAACATGTCTGAGTTTATCGAACATCCGGCTTTCACCTTTATCGAAGGCGATATCCGGGATTTGGAGACATGCCGGAAAGCGGTCGGGGGAGCCGATTATGTATTGCACGAGGCCGCTTTGGGAAGTGTTCCCCGTTCCATCAAAGACCCTATTACCACGAATGAAGTGAATATCGGTGGCTTTCTGAATATGCTGGTCGCGGCTCGGGATGCACGGGTAAAACGATTCATTTATGCGGCATCCTCTTCTACTTACGGGGATTCCAAAGAGTTACCCAAGGTCGAGGAACATATCGGTCGTCCGCTTTCTCCCTATGCCATTACCAAGTATGTCAATGAACTGTATGCTGATGTATTCAGTAAAACTTATGGGATCGAATGCATCGGGTTGCGTTATTTCAATGTATTCGGGAAGCGTCAGGATCCGAACGGGGCTTATGCGGCCGTAATTCCGCTTTGGGTAAAACAATTGCTTCGAGGAGAGAGTCCCGTGATCAATGGAGACGGTTCCTTTTCCCGGGATTTTACCTATATTGCCAATGTGATCGAGGCTAATGAAAAAGCAATGACAACTCCGACTGAATTGATCCGTCAACGGGCGAAATTTTACAATTTGGAACTATCGGATGATCACGCGATTAATCTGGTGTTTAACGTGGCTTTCGGTGGTAATACCACTTTAAATTCCTTGTATGAAACCCTTCGTCATAATCTGGCTTTCCATGATCCCCGGATTGCGGCACTTGAACCGACCTACGGTCCCGAACGTGCCGGAGATATCCCGCATTCCCAGGCTTCTATTTTGAAAGCTCAACGGATATTGGAATATGCCCCGAAATATGATGCGGCCGAAGGTTTTAAGATGGCTTGCGAATGGTATTGGAATAATTTAAAGTGATGAATTTAAGACAAGTACTAAAATCTCGATTAAAGAGTCGGAATACAAAGATATTAGTATCTAATTTTTCTTCGCTTTTATGTTTGCAGTTAGCAAATTATGTACTTCCACTTATAACGTTACCTTATTTAGCGCGTGTGTTAGGTGTAGAAAAATTTGGTGTTTTAGCATTTGCTATGTCTGTCATCGCTTATTTTCATACAGTTGTAGATTTTGGTTTTAATTATACTGCTGTAAGAGATATTGCAAAAAATAGGAACAATTTGAAATACATATCAGAAGTTTTCTGTACTGTAATGTATGGACGTATTATTTTAATGATTCTGAGTTTTTGCCTATTGCTTGTATTGATTTTTCTTATTCCTTTTTTTTATGAGAATCGCTGTATTTTAGTATTAACATTCTTATATATTCCCGGGTATATTTTGTTCCCCGAATGGTTTTTCCAAGCAATGGAGGAAATGAAGTACATAACAATTTTGAATATAATTGCTAAATTGATATTCACTTCATTGATATTTATTGTGATTAGGAGTGAGGATGATTATATATACCAGCCGATTTTATCTGCAGTCGGTTTTTTAGTTGCAGGTCTGATATCCTTTGGTATTATTATAAAGAAATTCAAGCTGATTATTATTAGGCCTATTTATAGTTTGATTATAAATAAGATAAGAGAGAGTTGGAATATGTTTATAACTATTTTTATTCCGAATATATACAATAATTTCTCTACCATTTTACTGAGTTATATGAAAGGAGAATTTGCAGTAGGGATTTTTGAAGGAGGAACTAAATTGACTTCTATAAGTAGTATTGTAACAAAAGTTTTATCTAGAACATTTTATCCATTTTTGTCTAGAAGGATAGATAAACATGATTTCTTTGTAAGAATTTCATTATCCATCTCTCTGTTATTAAGTCTTGTATTGTTTTTAGGTGCTGATTTTTTTATACATATTATGTTGGGAAATTCTTTTGATGATTCTATAATTGTTTTAAAAATATTGGCATTATCTCCTTTTTTATTGGGAGTGTTAGATGCTTATGGGACAAATTATTTAGTTATAATTTGTAAAGAAAAGGAATTAAGAAATATAACGGTAGCATGCTCAATTGTTGGTTTCATTATCTCTTTTCCCTTGATTTATTTTTGGGGATTTTTAGGTGCTGCGGTTGTTTTGTTAGTGACTCGTGGGGGAATGGCTTTATGGGTGTATTTATATAGTTATAAACAAAAAAAGAAAAGAATATTTCAAAATATTTATGGAAAATAGAAAGATAAATGAAATTAATACTTCCTTTTTGTGAATAATAACTATTTATTTTATTATATTTTGAGAATAATGAGTTATCTATATGGTTTTAGAGTAAATCTTAAAATGCTTAATAAATGAAAAAAGATTCATTAGGTTTTATTGATTTTATGTATATCATATTTTTTCCGATCAGTCTTTTGTACTCTACTTCTGTCTCTATCTTTTTTGAAAAAGGATCGTTCATCGGTCTTATTGTAAACGTTTCATGGTTTGCTTTTCTTGTTTATGCTTGTTTTTTTTATTATAGAGTGATTCCCAAATTTATATTTATCTATCTATTCCTGTCTTTATTATTATTGTTGATTTTTTTTAACTCGTCGAGTCTCGAAATCTCTTTGAGAATTTATTGTAAGTGTGCTATTGGAATACTGTGTTTACCTCTAAGTTATAGTATATTTAGTAATAGCTTTAAAATTAGAGAGTTCCTAAAAATAAACATCTTGTTATTATTATTGATATTTGTTTATCTCATTGTCGCTAACGTATTTAAATGGCATACCTCTTATGGCTATAGAAATGAGAATATGTTTTCTACAGGAAATATATATAGCGATACTCTATATTTAATAGTGTATATTCTTATGGGATTACCTTTGATCTTAAGTTTTTACCCAAAGAAAAAGTGGTGGATTTATTTATTGTCCATTTTTTGTTTTGTTTTTCTTATTATTTTTATGAAAAGAACTGTTATTCTCATGATTATTTTGGGAATAATGATTATTTATGGAATTGTAAATTATTACTTATCAAGATATAAGTCATTTTATCGTTCTACTGTTTTTGCAAGAAAGTATGTGTTTTTATTTTTGACATTGATTTTGTGTATAATGTCTTTTTTTAAAGACACTATTGAAAGTCAACTTGCTCGACGTGAACAAGCTTTTGTAACTGAGCATTTCAAAGAAGAAGGGCGAGTGAAAGAATGGGAGGCTGTATGTGATGAAATTTTGTATGAAGGAAATATTGTATTATTGTTATTGGGGAAGGAACCGTTTAATTCTGTTGGAAATTACGGACATGGAAAATTTGGACCTCGACAGATACATAGTGATTATTCGGCGTTGCTACACGGTACAGGTATTATAGGGATTTTTTTTTATTTTGGTATACATGTTTACTTACTTGTATTATTAATTCGTTTAAAATGCGGAATCCCGCTTCTTCTTTTTCGAAGAAATCCGGTTTCAGTTTACCTTTTTGCTATTTCTGTCAGTTTACTTTTATTGAGATTTATATCAGCTTCTTCCGGTAATATAGATGCTGTCTTGTCTAATGCATTGTTTTATACCTATATAGGAATTACATTACGTTTCTTGTCCAATTATAGAAAAAAAATAGTAAGGCTAAAAAATAGTGTATGATCTTTTATGTGAATAGACGAAGGATTTATATTAACAAAGGTTAGTTTCTGTCGATAAATAATTACTAACGAGTTAAATAGATTAGATTTTTTATCAGAATCTTATGGGATTAATTTTTAATGTGTAAATGCATAAAGCAATTATTCGGAAGTTTCTTTAAATCAAAAATTACAATAATTTTTAAATATATAGCATGAATATTACATATTTCATGGATCTATTATCTGGGAAAAAAGTTAATAGATACTATAAAGAATATTTAAAAACTCAATGGTATTCTATTGAAAAAATGAGAGAATATCAATTGATTAAGTTGAGAAAACTGCTTTGCCACTGCTATGAGCATGTTCCGTATTATCGGGAATATATGAACGAAAATAATATTAAAATTGAAGATATAAAGAGTATTGAGGATTTAAAACTATTTCCTATTCTTACTAAAGAGCTTATTCAAGCTAATTATGAAAAGTTTATTCCTACGAATATTAGAGAAATCAAAGGTGTAAAGACATCACAAACGGGGGGAACAACTGGAAATATTTTGTTTAAAAGAAATGATGCAAACACACGTAGTTCGGTATGGGGAAGTTATAAGCGTTTTCAAAATAATTGGATGAAGGTAAAAGATCGAGATAAAAAATTGATATTAATGGGAGGTCATGTTGTAAAACATGGAATTATAAATAGTTTAAAGTTTCGTTTTATACACTACATTCAAAATGAAAAAGTTTTTGATGTATATGATACGACAGAGGAAAACTATTTTAATATAAAAAAAGCTTTATTTAAAAGTAAGTTTGTATGGATTAGAGGATACCCGCAGTTTATTTTCTCTTTGGCGAAACGATTAAAAAATGAGACATTAGATTTTAATATAAAAGCTATTTCTACGACGGCAGAACCATTAACATTGGAACATCGGACCTTATTTAAAGAGATTTTTCATGCGGAATTGTTTGATCAGTATGGATGTGGTGAAATTGGGGGAATTGCTTACGAATGTGAGAAGCATAATGGGTTACATGTAACGGAAGAAAGAGTAATATTAGAGATAAATAACAATAATGAATTGATTATAACTGATTTAGATAATTACTCCATGCCTTTTATTCGTTACTGGAATGCAGACCAGGTAGTTTTAAGCAAGGAAGAGTGTCCTTGCGGGAGAAAGAGTACGTTAATAAAAGAAATATTGGGACGTACATGTGATTATATTATTGGTGTAAACGGCGAATTTTTGCATTGGGCTTATTTCTGGCATCTTTTTTTCGATAGCAATGTTGCACAGAAAAGAAATCTTCGGAGATTTCAAGTTGTTCAAATGGCGTCGGATCAATTGTTATTGCGAGTAGTTGCTGATGAATTTTCAGATGAAGAGAAGATTTTTTTCAGAGAAAATATTCAGCAACGTTTAGGTAAAATAGAAATTAAATTTTCTTTTGAGGATGATATTGAACTAACTAAGACCGGGAAATATCGTCCGGTAGTTAATAAATTATTGAGTTGATACCTTTTTATTGGTATGGATTTGTGTTTTGAAAAGATGTTATGAAAGTTCTTTTTGTAAGTAGTGGAAATTCAAATCGGGGAATTAGTCCTATTCTTAGAAATCAAGGAGATTCTTTAGAAAAAGAGGGATGCCGGATAGAATATTATACAATTGAAGGGAAAGGGTTGTGGGGATATCTAAAGAATGTTTTACCTCTTAGGAGATTTTTAAAACAAAGTGACTTTGATATTGTACATGCTCATTACTCATTGTCCGTTTTTGTTGCCAGTCTTGCTGGTGCGAAACCACTGATTGCTTCCTTGATGGGGAGCGATGTTCAGGCCGGATGTTACTATAAATACATCATTCGGATATTTACTTTTTTGTTTTCTTGGAAGGTAATAATAGTCAAATCGGTGGATATGAAAAAAATGTTGGGTATTAGAAAGGCTTTGGTCATTCCTAATGGAGTCAGCTTGGAGCGTTTCAAACCTTTAGATAAAACTGAAAGTCGAAAAAGATTAGGATGGGATCTGAATCGGAAACATTTACTTTTTGCCGCTGATCCTGGACGGTATGAAAAAAATTACTCTTTGTTTGAGAGTGCAATTAATGTGATTAATGATACTAATATACAGATACATTTTTTAAAGAATATCCCTAATGCGGAAACACTTTTTTGGTATAATGCAGCTGATGTCGTGGTATTGACAAGTTTATGGGAAGGTAGTCCCAATGCAATAAAAGAAGCTATGGCCTGTAATTGTCCGATTGTTGCGACAAAGGTGGGAGATGTTGATTGGTTATTAAATCATGAGGAAGGATGTTTTCTCACAAATTTTGATGTTAATGATTGTGCTAAGCAATTGAAAAAAGCCATCTGTTTTTCTAAAGAGTGTAGTAGAACAAATGGGCGGCAAAGAATTTCGGATTTAGGTTTAGAAAGTAAAAATATAGCAAAAAGAATTATTGAAATTTATAATAATATTCTGTGATACAAGTATTTAATAAGATTGATCAAATAAACGTTGATCAATGGGAACTTTTAGTGAGTAGGTCTAAATCAGCCTCTTTTTTTCAATCAAAAGAATGTTATGATTTTTATGCATCCCTATCATTTATGGAGCCCTTTGTTTTTGCTGTTTCTAAAAATGATATTTTAAAGGGGGTTGTAGTTGGTTATATTCAAAAAGATGGGGAAAAATTGAAACAGTTTTTTTCCAGAAGAGCGATTGTTCCTGGTGGTGCTTTATTGTCCAATGATATTAGTGAGGAAGCATTGAAGAGTTTATTGCTATTTTGTAAAAAAGAACTTGCTTCAAAAGCAATATATATTGAATTCCGAAATTATAATGATTACTCTTTATTCCGACCTGTATTTGAAAGTGTAGGATTTGATTATAAAGCTCATCTGAATTTTCATATGAATTGTGTTTCTGAAGATGTTGTGAAAAAAAACTTGGGAAATAGTCGGAAAAGGGATATTCGAACTTCTTTAAGAGATGGAGCTGAAATAGTTGATGAACCGACCTTCCAAGAAGTTGAAAATTATTATGATATCCTTTTGGAGTTGTACAAAACACGTGTAAAAACTCCTTTATTTCCCTTTGAATTCTTTAATAAGCTTTATAGAGAACATTTTGGTAAATTTCTGTTGATTCGTTTGAAGGGAGAAATTATAGGGGGAACTGTTTGTGTGATATTGAAAAATCGAGTAGTGTATGAATGGTTTGCATGTGGTTTGGATGGAAAATTCAAAAATATATATCCTTCGACATTGGCTACTTGGAGCGGAATCAAATATGCTACTGATCATGATATTCCGTTATTTGATATGATGGGGGCAGGTAAACCGGATGAAGGATATGGAGTGAGAGATTTTAAAGCAAAATTCGGGGGTAAACTTGTAGAACACGGGAGATTTTTATGTGTCACTAAGCCTTTGTTGTTTCAAATTGGAAAATTAGGGGTGAAATTATTAAAAGCAAGAAAATGAAAATATTGATAGATATCGGACATCCTGCACATGTGCATCTTTTTAAGAATTTTGCAAAAGAAATGATAGCTAAAAGTCATGAAGTATTGTTTACATGCCGGGATAAGGAATTTGAAGTTACACTTTTAAAGCAAGAAGGATTTCAATTTAAATCTTTTGGTAAAAAGTATAAATCACTTTTGGGAAAAGTCTGGGGAATGTTGAAATTTGATTGGAAAGAATTTAATGTTGCTCGGAAATTTAAACCGGATCTATTTTTAAGCCATGGGTCTCCTTATGCTGCTCATGTTGCTTGGTTATTACGGAAACCATGTATCGCAATGGAAGATACCGGAAATAAGGAACAGATGCGTTTATATGTACCTTTTACTGATGCCATATTAACGCCGGACAGTATTTCTTGTAGTTTGGGTAAGAAACAAATCCGATATTCCGGATATCATGAATTGGCTTATCTTCATCCAAACAATTTTCAGCATTTGCAATCAGGGCATTCTATATTGGGATTAAAGCCTGGTGAAAAATATTTTATTATCAGATTTGTCGGGTGGAATGCCTCTCATGATATGGGACTAAGAGGTTTATCGGTAGATAATAAAAAAGAGCTTATAGCGTATTTAAAAAGAAAAGGTAGAGTTTTCATTACCTCGGAGAAGAGACTACCAAAAGATTTTGAACCTTATCGTATTACTATATCACCTGAAAAAATTCATGATGTATTGTGTGATGCTCAATTGTTAGTTAGCGAAGGGGGAACGATGGCTTCGGAAGGTGCGATGTTAGGAGTGCCCACTATCTTTATTTGTAGTTCCATAGATTCTCCTTTAGCCTCTGTTCTTAGGCAGCAAGAGAGGGAAGGACTATTGACCGCCTATAAGGATTTTGACGGTGTAATGGATAAAATAAAAGAAATTCTGGAAAATACTGCCTATCCAATGGCTTGTAAAAGAAACTTGTTAGCAGCCTTGTCCTATAGAATAGATGTGGTGGCGTTTATGGTATGGTTTATAGAAAATTGGCCTCAAAGTTATGAGGTCATGAAAAATAATCCTGAATATCAGTTTAATTTTAAATGAATCTTATGGTGAAAGCTTCAATAATAGCTAAGTTTTTGAATAGATCGTTCCAAGGTGATGATATTGAGATTAGATTTTATTCGACAATTTCTGATATACAGGAACATAGTTTGGTATTTGCGAAGAAATTTGATGAGGATTATCTTGCAAAGGTAAATCGGTTTACTAATATTCTGGCGATAGTGACAGATGAGTATAAAGGGAAAATATCTTGTTCTTATATCCTTTCGGAGAATCCTCGTTTGGATTATCTTAAAATCTTGCAAGAATTTTTTGTAAAAGAGAAAGTGTTTGGAATTCATTCTACAGTTATTATCGAAAATGGTACCACTTTTGGAAAAGATATTTTTATAGGAGCGAATTGTTATGTAGGGAAGAATGTAGTTGTCGGGGATGGAACACGTATTTATCCTAATGTAGTGATACATGACGGTACAGTTATCGGTAAAAATTGCTGCATAAAATCCGGAGCGGTAATCGGACAAGATGGTTTCGGTTTTGAACTCGATGAAAAAGGAGTACCGGTACATTTCCCGCATTTTGGTAGAGTTATTATCGGCGATGAAGTTTACATAGGTGCGAATACGGCTGTAGATCGGGGAACCTTAGGCGATACGATTATAGCCGATCATGTTAAAATAGATAATTTAGTTCATGTTGCTCATAATGACAAAATCGGTGAAAATTCACTGGTGATTGCCGGTGCTTCTTTGGGTGGAGGAGTTGAATTGGGTAAGAATTGCTGGATCGCTCCTAACGCATCCGTAAAACAACAAACGGTAATAGGGGATTTTGGTTATGTCGGCTTAGGTGCTGTCGTTATTAAGAATGTCGAGGAGCATACGATAGTGGTAGGTAATCCTGCAAAAGAACTTCGTAAATAATTATTATGCTTGAAAATTGTAATAATATTTTAGTATTGGCACCTCATACTGATGACGGAGAGTTAGGTTTGGGGGGAACCATTCATTCTTTAATATCGTCAGGGAAGAAAATTACTTATGCTGCTTTCTCAACAGCTGAAGAATCTGTTCCAGAAGGATTTCCGAAGGATATTTTGAAAACAGAGGTTAAAAATGCGACAGGGAGATTAGGAATACGTGCAGAAAATCTTTTAATCTATAATTATGAAGTGCGTAAATTGAACTATGTCCGTCAGGAAATTTTGGAAGAATTGATAAAGATTAGAAAAAAACAGACTTATGATTTGGTTTTTATTCCCAGTTTACACGATATTCATCAGGATCATACTACTATTGCTCAGGAAGGATTGCGTGCTTTTAAAAATACGACAATACTCGGGTATGAACTTATATGGAATAATTTGACATTTAATACCCAGTGTTTTGTACGGCTGAGTAAACGGAATATCGAGGCAAAGGTCGAGGCATTAAAAGAGTATCATTCACAAGGGAAAAGAGATTATTTATCGGATGAGTTTATTTATTCTTTAGCTAGGACCAGAGGTGTACAAGTCGGGTGTGAGTTTGCTGAAGCTTTTGAAGTTATTCGGTTGTTTTTATAATCTTAGAAGATGGACTTTACACTTAAAACTTATCAGGAGTTACTTGCAGTTCTGAAAACCTGCTATGCTTTCCAGACTTTTGAAGATTATATCGGGAAACCGGAAGATAAAAAGCTGATCATTTTACGGCATGATGTGGACAAATGTCCCGGGCGTTCGTTGGCGTTTGCCGGGGTACAGGCGAAGACTGGAATTCGGGGGACTTACTACTTCCGGGCTGTGCCGGAAAGTTGGGATGAGGGGATTATCCGGGAAATCCGGGATTTGGGACATGAAGTGGGGTATCATTACGAGAGTTTGACTACCTGTCACGGAGATGTCGATAAAGCTTACGAAGATTTTTGCCGGAATCTGGAGCGGTTGAGGAGACTGGTGCCGGTTGCTACCATTTGTATGCACGGAAGTCCGCGTTCACCTTGGGATAGTAAGGATATTTGGAAAAAATACGATTACCGGGAGTTGGGAATTATTGCCGAGCCTTATCTGGATATTGATTTTTCTAATCTGTTTTATGTGACGGATACCGGTAGACGATGGGATGGCTACCGGGTTAGTGTTAGGGATAAGATTCCTGAATTACAGGGAACGTGGGAACGGAAAGGGTGGGTTTACCATTCTACCTCGGATATTATTCGAGCCGTGAAGTCCGAAGAATTTCCGGAACGGGTGATGGTTACAAATCATCCACAACGATGGACAGATTGTAGATTAGCTTGGATGCAGGAATTATTTATACAGGGATTAAAAAACCAAATAAAAAGATTTATAATCAAATAGATGAAAGTGTATATGAATTGATTCCAATAATGAACAAATCGTGGTTGTATTTTGTTTTTATGATTTAATGTTGTAGTTTTATAGTTCATTATTTATTTGTCTGCCGATTACGGAGAAAGGAGTATAAAGATCGGTCGAGTGTGATTGTTTTGTGGTAATGTACACGATGATCTATGATGTTTTTCAGGACCGTCAGTAAGAATTTATTCTGTTCGATTTAAATTTACGAGTGATGTCTGAAAATTTTGATTCTATTTTTTCGCAACTCGATGAGGTAGCGGAAAAGGCAGGACTTGCCATGACCGAGAGTGATAATTTAAAAATCAGTGGGGACATTGATTTCGAGATGAATCTTGACGCGCAAGGGAACGGGAGTTATTCCATCAGTAAAAACGGTTGGGGGGCCACGATCAAAGCTACTGCCACGATTCTGGCTCCGCCTAATGCCTTGTTCGACGTGTCGGTCAGAAGTTCGAAAGGCGGTGGAGGCGATTGGAGCGGGATTCCTTCCGGCGGGAGTGTGAGTTGTAGTTTACAAACCTATTTCGGCAAGAACACCACGATTTCGGTTCATGTTCACAGTACGGTGCCGAATGCTCGTTTTAGAGCCAGATTGCATTATTCGACCTGATATTTTCATAATAATAGTTTTAAGGTTTAGTAGTGTAGGTACTATCCGGCGTAATTTCCGGGTAGTACTGTTGTTCATGGATTTATGAAGATTTTTTAACTTGTTATCTTTTTACCAAGAAAAAAGATTGAGTTGCATTATATTGAAACTTTATTTATATTTGTAAGTGAGAAGAAAAATAATAGCATACGGTCGGTATTATAATGAATTTCTCTCTACATTGACAGAGAAAGAAAGGCTGAAGGTAAAGTATATACTTTCGTTACTTGAGACAGAAGATCGTATTCCTACAAGATTCATAAAATTTGTACGTGATGAATTATATGAATTACGTATGCAGTATAATAGTAATATATATCGTATCTTTTTTATTTTTGATGAGGAAAAAATAGTTGTACTGTTTAATGGTTTTCAAAAAAAGTCTCGTAAAATTTTAGTATCAGAGATAGAGAGGGCTTTAAAGATAAAGGAGGAATATTATGTGTATAAAAGAAAACATGTTAATTGATATTAGCGCAGAATTAGAAAAAGAGTTTGGAGTTCCCGGGACCCCAGAACGTGCAAGATTTGATGAGGAGGCGTATGCTTACTATACTGGGCAAATTTTATT
Organism: Gabonibacter massiliensis; assembly: GCA_001487125.1. GTDB lineage: Bacteria > Bacteroidota > Bacteroidia > Bacteroidales > Marinifilaceae > Gabonibacter > Gabonibacter massiliensis. The sequence goes on along the minus strand of LN913013.1, from coordinate 1,382,963 downwards.
AGAAGCGAGGAAAGAGGCAAAGGTAACTCAGTCAGAATTAGCTAAAAGAATAAATACAACAAAATCATATATTTCTCGTGTTGAAAACGGAGTAATAACTCCGAGTGTTGCTATGTTTTATCGTATTATTGGTGCTCTCGGGTTAAAAATTGAAATTGTAAAACCAATAGCTTAAAAGAGTCAGTGTTCAAATCTTTGTCGTGAAAACGGAAATCTTATAAAAACTTAAGTATTGTAGGCCTAAATATCGTGATAATGTATCGGGAATGAAATATAATGATTAAGTGATTTAGAGATTAAAGAATTAAGTGATTAGAGGATTAGGTGATTAGGTGATTTCGTGATTAAATTTAAATCACGGAATCACTAATTCATTGAATCGCAGAATTTATCGGGTCTACAATTTAAAATTTACAATCAGAATGGATCAACTACAACTAATTCGAAGTAAGATTTACGAGATACGGGGTCGGAAGGTGATGATTGATAAAGATTTGGCTGAATTGTATAGGGTTACAACCGGTAATTTGAATAAGGCTGTTCAACGGAATATTAAACGTTTTCCCGGCGATTTCATGTTTCAACTCACGGAAGAGGAATTTGATCAATTAAAAGTAAACTTGATATTCCATTTTGGAAGATCAAGTTGGGGTGGAGTTCGTAAACTTCCGTATGCTTTTACAGAACAAGGTTTAGCAATGCTTTCAGGAATATTAAATTCCGATATTGCAATTCAGGTAAATATCAATGTAATGCGTGCTTTTGTTGCTGTTCGTCAAGTGATAAGTGAGATCCCGGCGGATAAGGTATCAGAGCTTCAAAGCGAATTAAAAGAGTTTAAGAAGTACATAGAATCGGTATTCGTTGATTACAATGATATTAATGATGATACCCGGATGCAATTGGAGCTTATCAATCAAACGTTGGCAGAATTACAAGCACAAAAGAAATTGGAAAATAAGCCGCGTAATCCTATCGGATTTGTCAAATGACAGAAAAAGATTGACGATTGTAGATTTTAGATTGACGATTTAAAGAGGGTAAGATCAGAATCTTAATCATAAATTGTAAATTAATTTACAATCAGAATGGATCAACTACAACTAATTCGAAGTAAGATATATGAAATACGAGGTCAGAAGGTGATGTTGGATTTCGACCTTGCGGAAATGTACGGAACAGAAACAAAGGTATTGAAACAATCCGTAAAACGTAATATAAGACGATTTCCTGTGGACTTTATGTTTAAACTTACTAAAGAAGAATTCGGTACTTTGAGGTCACAAATTGTGACCTCAAACAAGAGGGGTGGTATTAGATACCTTCCTTTTGCTTTTACAGAATCGGGTGTAGCGATGCTTTCTTCTATTTTGAATAGTGAGGTTGCCATCGAAATAAATATTAATATCATGCGTGCTTTCATTGCCGTGCGACAAGTTCTATACAGTCCTTCAGGTGATAAAATCGAAATATTAGAAAACCGAATAAAGGAACTTAAACAGTATATGGAAGAGGTTTTTATGGATCAAAACGACATAAATGAAGATACTAGAATGCAACTCGAATTAATAAATCAGACCTTGTCCGAGTTGCAAGCAAAAGACCGGGGATTAAAAGAGAGGAATCGGATCGGGTACATATTACCGGATTATGAAGGTAAAAAATGATACTAACGTGATACCAAAACATAAATTATTAACAATCGCACTTGAAAATCAAATCGGTACATGTAAAATGTAATCCTATAGGATTTGTTAAATGACAGAAAAAGATTTACGATTTCGGATTTTAGATTTATGAGTTAAAGATGATAAAATCACTGACTGAATCATAAATCGTAAATTAAAAATTATTTTACAATCAGCGATTTGCAGTCGAAATTATCTGTTTTATCATGAATTTTAGGGTGGTGCTATTCAAAAGCAGATGGATAGCACTTTATTTATAATATAAAAGAGTGGGATTCTTTTCCAATAAAAGGATTAGATGATTTAGGGATTGGGAGATATAATGATTATGCGATTAGATGATTTGGTGATTAAATTCAAATCACAGAATCACGGAATTACTAAATCATTGAATCACAGAATTACAGAATTTATCGGATCTACAATTTAAAATTTACAATTATTGAAGGCTATTTTATTCGGGATAATGTTGTTATTATCCTTTGTTCTTTGTGCGCAAAAGCGGGAGGTGGGGTATGTCGGGGAGCTTAGCGGTTATGCCGGGAGAGGGGGTGTTTTGCCTTTTTGGATGGGCAGGGATCGCTGGGGAGCTATGCCGGATCGGGCGGGAGGGGTGTTGAGGCTTGGGTTGTTTTCCGATTTCCGGGAGGGAAGGAAGATTCAAACGGCTTATGGTTTTTCGGGTGTGGGGATAGGTGAGAAAGGGAATAACCGGGTGTCAGTGGATGAGTTGTACGCGAGTGCCCGTTGGAGGCGATTACGTTTGGATATCGGGATGATACATCCGGACACGCAATACAACGGGGTCTCTTCGACCAACGGGGATTTTGTTCAATCGGGTAATGCACGGGTGAATCCGGGGTATAATTTGCGAAGCGAGTATATACCTTTACCTTTTATAGGCAAGGTATTGGCTTTCCGTTTTAGTTACGGGGATTACCGGATGATCGGGAAACGGTACGCGGAGAAGGTGCGCCTGCATCATAAGTCGCTATTTCTACGGATTACGCCGCATAGACGATGGGATATCATCGTGGGATTGGATCATTATGCCCAGTGGGGCGGAATTTCACCTGATTTGGGAAAACAGCCCTCCTCTTTGAAAGACTATATCCGTATCGTGGCCGGTAGCGAAGGAGGGAGTGATGCTTCGGGCAGTGCACAGAACAATGCCCTGGGAAACCATTTGGGACGGGAGCATTTGAGGATTAATTACAAGGGAGACCGTTACACGTTGACGTTTTACCATGATATTCCTTTCGAGGATGGTTCGGGAACGGATTTCCGTTCGTTCCCCGACGGGATTTATGCCTTTTATTACGGGGCGGGGAATCGGTCGGGATGGTGTACGGATGTGATCTACGAGTTCCTTTATACCAAATACCAGTCGGGACCGTATCACGACCGTCCGGCAACTCCCGCGGAGATGGAAAAGCAAGATCCTGATGCTCCCGGCTACGGATGGAAGAAGGTGGGGGGAAGGGATGATTATTTTTTACATGGTGAATATAAATCGGGATGGACGACAGACGGGCGAATCATCGGAACGCCTTTTTTGTTGCCGAACCCAAAGAATAAGGAGGGCGTCGTTATCGGGATGTATAATAACCGGGTGATCGCTCATTATTTAGGGATCAAAGGGTGGATTGCCGGGAAGGTTTCTTATTGGGGAAGGTTTTCCTATTCGTTGAATTACGGGAGATACCGGGAGCCTTTTGAGCGGGTAAAACGACAATGTTCATGGGGAATGGAGGTCGGAATTCCCTGGAGAAGATTACCGTTTAAAACGGAAGCCGGAATTTATGGGGACGAAGGAAACTTGTTACGGGAGAATGTCGGAGTGATGGTACGATTAACAATAGAGGGATTCTGTGATTAGACGATTCAGAAGATTATGATTTCAGTAAAATATGAATGGTAGGAATAGACAAAATTATTTTCTATATTTGTAAGAATAAGGAGAAAGACTATGAAAGCAATGACAGCAGATACACTACGGGTTGATATCCTTCGCAAAGTGATGGAATTAAATGAAGATAAACTCAAAGAGGTTTATTCTTTTGTCAATTCATTACTAAAACAAGAAGAGAAAGTGAAGGAATATGAATTGCCTGAAGAGTTGTTGCAGCAAGTTGCTGATTATACCGATAAACTGATCGCCAAAGGAGGACCTTTTTACACCACGGAAGAAGTGTTTGATGAAATAGATAAAAAAATGGGATGGAAGTAGTGTGGACTGATTTGGCTATTACTACGTTAAAGGATTTGATTTTTTATTTGAATCAATCTTGGAGTCATCAGGTAGCCTCGAGAGTTCGTGCAACGCTTTATCAAAAAATTACGTTATTAAAAGATTCTCCTTTAATCGGTAAAGAGGTTAAATTGGGAGAAATAAAATCTTTACGTGTAGTGATCGTCAATAAGAGAACTAAAATTTTTTATTGTTTGAGTTCTGATAAAATTTATATTGCAATGATCTGGGATGTAAGGAGAAATCCTGATATTTTGAGAACTTATCTGAACTATTTCTTAAATAATCTCTCTGAATAGTTACTCTGTTTCCTAAAATTAATTTGGAGGAATAAACAAAAAATATGGACGGTAATGAATGACATTACCGAGAAAAATCGTAACGGGTAGTAGAAAAATGAATTAAGGGATTCTGAGATTAAAAAGATTTACGATTTTGGATTTTAGATTTACGATTTAAAGATGGCAAAATCACGGACTGAATCATAAATCAAAAATAAATTTTCAGGTCTATTCGACTTTCGTTAAATCAATAAATTTTAATTATATGGGACTTTTGAAAAATGGAGTGTGGATTCTGTTGGGGGGCCTGTTGTGTGCCTCCTGCGGATCGAGTAAAAAGGTGGTTTATTTACAGGATGCCGACGTGAATAAACGAATTAAAGCCGAGTGCGAGTATAAAACGGTGATTCAGCCGGATGATCTGTTGTCGATCATCGTTTCCTGTGACGATGTGGAGGCGGCACTTCCTTTTAATACGCCGATGATCGGTTTGGGGAGGGAGACGGTAGGTTCGTCTAATCAACAGGTTCCCCAGGGATATCTTGTCGATAAGGAGGGAAGTATCGATTTTCCCGTGTTGGGTAAATTGAGGGTGATGGGAATGACCCGAAACGAGTTGGCCGATTCGCTGAAGGAGCGATTGGGTAAATATTTGAAGAATCCGATCGTGACCGTACAATATTTGAATTTCAGGGTGACCGTATTGGGAGAGGTGAAAAATCCGGGAAGCTATAAGGTGTTGGGAGAGCGTATTTCCATTCTGGATGCTTTGGGAATGGCGGGGGATTTGCAGATTAATGCCAAACGGAAAAACGTGTTGGTCGTGCGGGAAGTGGACGGAGAGAAGCAGTTTGCCCGGATCGATCTGACCTCTACGGAGTTTATGGATACTCCTTTTTTCTTTTTGCGGCAGAATGACGTGATTTACGTGGAGCCGAACCGGGGACGGATAGCCGGGGGAAATGCGGGTGCTTTCCTACCCTATATATTGTCGAGCGTCTCCACGATGGTGGCGATAATCGCTTTAATTGTCAGGTAATAGTGTGTGTAAAATAATATCAGGCTTATGAATGAGTTGAACAATGATCTGTTTTTGGTGGAAGAGGAGGAAAATTTTGATTTCCGCAAGTTTCTTAACAAGATCCTGTATAGATGGTGGTGGTTTGCAATTAGTGTACCGTTGTGTTTAGGTGGAGCTATTTATTACTATATGAGTCGGGTTCCCGTGTATAACGTGGAAACGAAAGTAATGATAAACGATTCGAGAAAGGGAGAGCTGGGAACCAATGCCATGATGAAAGAGTTGGGCTTTTTCCAGGGGGATGTGTTCGTGGAAAACGAGATGATCGAATTACGTTCGAAAAATCTGATGCGGGAGGTGGTGAAGGAGTTGGATTTAAATGTACGTTATTTTGAAGAAGGGGGAATAAGGGAAAAGGAATTTTATAAAAATGCCCCGTTTCGTATTTTGATCGATTACCCGGAAAATATCCGGGATACCTCGTTTTATGTGAGTATAGGGAAAGATGATCGGGTGGAAGTTTTAACCCCGGAGGGAGAATCTGTTTTTAAGGGAAACTACTCGGAAAGGATAACGGTAGGGGGGTATTCGATTTCGATAGAGAAAGAGCCCGCGAACGTAAAAGAGGGAGAATACCGGGTGAGTATCAATTCTTTCCCTGTGGCCACGGATGTATTTTACGGAAAACTCGATATAAGTAATTTGGAGAAGAATACCAATGCCGTCGGACTTTCCGTGAAGGACGAATTGCCTCCCCGGGCCATTGATTTGATTTATCGGTTGATTGCGGCGTATAACGATAACGGGGTGAGTAATAAGCGGATTGTATCGACAAATACGGTGGATTTTATCAATAGCCGGTTAGAGGTGATCAATCAGGAATTAAGTGAAATCGAGGATAGGGCAGAAAACTTTAAAAAACAGAATCGTCTGACTGATTTGGCTTCGGATGCAACTTTTATTATGGAACGGAAAAAATCGGCCGGGGCCGAGTTGTTGAAATTAGAGACTGATTTGGACGTGGTGAGGAGCGTACGGGATTTTTTGGATCAGAAAGCTGGGTTTCATTTGCTGCCCGAGAACTTGGGGTTGGCGGATGTCGCGTTGAACAACGGCATCGGGAAGTATAACGAGATGATCCTGCGAAGGAATAAATTGTTGCAGACGGCCCGGGAGAGTAACCCCTTGATAAAAGGAATAGAGAGTCAGTTAAGGGGATTGAAAGAGAATATCCGGATGGCGATAGAGAATGTGGAGAAAGGATTGGAGATCAAGATACAAAGTTTGGAGAAAGAGAATCAGTTGGTGGATAAGAAACTGACGTCGGTACCCACGCAGGAGAAACAATACCGGGAGATCTCCCGGCAACAGGGGTTGAAGGAGAATCTTTTCCTGTTCCTGATGCAAAAGCGGGAGGAAGCGGAGATCGCCAAATTGATGTACGTACCCATGGCGAAAATCATAGAAGACCCGAACACGCAAGGGAGTCCCGTATCACCGAAAAAATCCATGATTCTGTTGATCGGGTTGGTGTTGGGAGTTGCATTGCCTTTCGGGGGAATATTTCTATTGGATGTGTTGGACTCCAAGGTGCGGGATACCGAAGATGTCGAGAAGGCCGTGAACGCTCCTGTATTGGGAAGTACGCCTGAAATGCCGGAAGGAGAGAGGGATGTTTTTCAGGAGAATTTTATGATGTCGGAATCCATGCATCTGATCCGGGAGAACTTGAATTATATGGTACGACAGGCGGAATGTCCCGTTATCATGGTGACTTCGACCATTCCTCAAGAGGGTAAATCTCTTGTTTCTGCCCATTTGGCCAACGCTTATGCCAAATCCGGTAAAAAGACGATCGCTATCGGTTGTGATTTGCGAGATCCGAAGATGGATCTCTATCTTAAATGCGATCATCATAAAGGATTGTCCGCCTACTTGGCCGGAATGGAAAATGATAAAAAGAACATTATAAATAAGATAGACGATTGTCTTTACGCTATATTCGGGGGAAGCGTACCTCCTAATCCTACCCAGTTGATAGCCAGTCCCCGGATGGAAGAGTTGATAACGGAATTAAAGGAAGAATTCGATTGCATCGTGTTGGATACGCCTCCCTTGGGTATTTTGGCGGAAGGCTTTACATTAAGCCGGTTGGCCGATGCCTGCGTGTATGTCGTACGGGCTCACCTGTTGGATCGGAAAGATTTAAGGTTGGTTACGGATTTGGAAAAGAAAAAACGATTGCCTAACCTGGGGATCGTCGTCAACGGGATAAAGATCAGACGGGGCGGTTACGGATACGGTTACGGGGCTAAATACGGTTATGGTTACGGACAAAATACAAAGAGAGATGAAGACTGAATTTTTTGCGCACGAGACAGCGGTAATCGATAAGGAGTGCCGGATCGGGAGCGGTTGTAAAATATGGCATTTTAGCCATATCATGGACGGTTGTATATTGGGAAAGAATTGTAATATCGGCCAGAACGTGGTGATCTCTCCGGGGGTGGTGTTGGGAGATAACGTGAAGGTACAAAATAACGTATCCGTTTACACGGGTGTAACCTGCGAGGACGATGTGTTTTTAGGGCCTTCCTGTGTTTTTACCAACGTGGTGAACCCGAGGAGTGCCGTGAACCGGAAATCTCAATACGCCAAAACCCTTGTAAAGAGGGGAGCCACGATCGGGGCCAACGCTACGATCGTTTGCGGTCACGATATCGGCAGATATGCTTTTATCGGGGCGGGGGCGGTCGTGACCAAAACGGTTCCCGATTATGCTCTCGTGATAGGGAATCCGGCCCGGCAGACGGGGTGGATGAGCGAGTACGGGTACCGGTTGATTTTTGACGCGGAAGGTGTGGCTGTTTGTCCGGAAAGCGGGGAAAAGTACCGGTTGCAAGAGGGCGTTGTCGTGAAAATTTGAAAGCTTATGTTTTTCAGGAAACGTTCGGTGAAGCAGTATTTCTTTTACGGGCACGATTTGCATTCGCACATTTTGCCGGGATTGGATGACGGTGTAAAAACCGTGGAGGAAGCGGCGGAGATCGTGAAGCGTATGTTGAAATTGGGCGTGAAGCGCTTCACGTTTACCCCGCATATCGTTTATCCCTTGCTGATGAACGGACCGGAGAATATAGGAAAACGATGGGAAGAGTTGGAGAAGCGTTTGAAGCGGGAGGATATTCGTTTGGATGCCGATATCGGAGCTGAATATCGGGTCGGAAGGTATATGTTCGATTTGATCGGGCAAAAACAAATCATGGCATCCGGGGGGGAACGCGTGTTGCTTGAACATAGCTTTTTAGCTCCTTCTCTTTATTTCGAGGAGTTGTTATTTCAATTGCAAACCGAGGGCTTCGAACCGGTGTTGGCCCATCCGGAACGTTATCGTTTTTACGGTGAGGATATTGAGAAAGCGTGCCGGAAGTTGAAAGGTAAAGGATGCCGCTTGCAGGTCAACCTTTTGTCGTTCACGGGGTATTACGGAAAAGAGGCCCGGAAAGGGGCTTACGTTTTATTGAAAAGAGGTTTGATCGATTATTTGTCGGGCGACATTCACTCCTTGAGACAAATCGAGTTGTTGGAGGACTTTTTAAAATCAAAAGAGAGTGATGTACTGAATAGATACAGTCCTTATAGACTTTCACCTATTTAGTCGTTCTTCTTAATCTCTATCGGTTTGTAGGTCGCCCGTTCTTTGCGATCGGTCGTGGCTGCACAACTGATTCCCCGGTCGTTCATGGCTTTATTGCGTCCGATATGAGTTTCCGGGAATTTTTTCTTTTTGGAAAAAAAAGTGGAGATACCCAGGCCGATAACAGCCAATCCGATTAGTACGAGAACGATGAGAAAAATTTTCCAGATCATTTTTATATGGATTTTAAAATATAAGTTCAAAATTAGCTTTTTGAAGCATATATAGCTCGAAAAAGGTAAATTTTATTCTGTATAAATGATACTATTCTTTTTTTTACGTTGATCGGGGAGAAAGGTTAAAAAAAAAGGATTAAAAAAGTTTATTTTTACTTTGTTTTTCCTACATTTGAGCAGCAAAGTCAAATAAAATTCAAAAGCAATGGAAGGATACGAACAAAATGAAGGAATGGATACGATTGATAGAGAGGAGATCTATTCTAACGCAGTGAAAGCAGGGAAAAGAACCTATTTCTTTGATGTGAAGGCAACCCGTAATAGTGATTATTATCTTACTATTACCGAGAGTAAAAAGAAATTTGATAAAGACGGAAATCCGAGTTACGAGAAGCATAAAGTATTTTTGTATAAGGAAGATTTCGAGAAGTTTGCAGAAGGTTTAGAAGAAGCTATCGGGGTGGTGAAAGCTGCTATTAATGGCGAATTGCCGAAAAAAGAAGATTAAAAGCTGTAGTGTGCTGTAATATAGGCGGGTGAGAGGTATCACCCGCTTTTTTTTATTTCGTTGGAAATATTGTGTTATCTTTGTGTGGATAAATGACGATTTACAATTGACGATTGTAAATTTGAAATTGTAGATTAGAGGATTAAGTGATTAGATGATTGTAGATTGAGAGATTTAGCGATTAAAAGATTTAGCGATTAGGTGATGGAAGGATTAAGAGATTCGAATTTAATCACAGAAACACAGAATTTCCTTGATTTAAAATCTACGATTTACTAAGAAGGATTGAGATGGATAACAAACCGTTAGCAGAGCGAATGCGGCCGAAATCTTTAGAAGATTACATCGGTCAGCAACATTTGGTGGGGCCGGGTAAGGTACTTCGGAAGATGATCGATTCCGGGGTTGTCTCTTCTTTTATTTTGTGGGGACCTCCCGGGGTCGGGAAGACTACTTTGGCCATGATTATCGCGGAGCAGTTGCAACGTCCTTTTTACGTGTTGAGTGCTGTGAGTTCGGGAGTTAAGGATGTTCGGGAGGTGATTCAGAAGGCGGAAAGTCAACGGTTCTTCAATACCCCGAATCCTATTTTATTTATCGATGAAATCCATCGGTTTTCCAAAGCACAACAGGATTCGTTGTTGGCTGCCGTGGAGAAGGGTACGGTGACATTGATAGGAGCGACCACGGAAAATCCCTCTTTTGAGGTTATTTCCCCTTTGTTGTCCAGATGTCAGGTTTACGTGTTGAAAGCGCAGGAGAGAGTCGATTTGGAGAAATTGATAGACCGGGCTATCCAAAAAGATTTTTACTTGAGTACCCGCCGTATTGTGGTGAAGGAGAAAGAGGCGATGATCTCGTATAGTGGGGGAGATGCCCGGAAATTGTTGAATATATTGGAGCTGGTGGTCAACGGATTAGGAGAGGGGGACATCGTCATAGACAATGAAGCCGTACACCGGGAGTTGCATGAGAACCCTTTGATGTATGATAAGGACGGGGAACAGCATTACGATATCGTGTCGGCCATGATAAAGTCTGTCCGGGGAGGAGATCCGGATGCCGCCCTGTATTGGATGGCTCGTATGCTGATGGGAGGGGAGGATCCGAAATTCATTGCCCGCCGGTTGATCATATCCGCTTCGGAGGATATCGGTTTGGCCAATCCGAATGCCATGTTGATTGCCAATGCCTGTTTTGAGGCGGTTCATAAGATCGGAATGCCGGAAGCTCGTATTCCTTTGGCCGAATGCGTTATCTATTTAGCAACGTCACCGAAAAGTAATTCGGCTTATTTAGCTATCGGTGCGGCAATGGAGGCTGTTCATAATACGGGTAATTCGCCTGTCCCCCTGCATTTGCGTAATGCTCCGACGAAGTTGATGAAAGAGTTGAATTACGGGCAGGACTATAAGTATCCGCATGATTTTCCGGGAAATTTCGTGGAACAAAATTATCTTCCGGAAGAGTTGAAGGGCAGAAGATTTTATAGACCTCAATCCAATGCCCAGGAACAGAAGATATGGGAAAGGTTGGCGTTGTGGTGGAAAAACAGATGGAAGAAGTAACAATGGAACATGGTGGATTAAAGGATTGAGCGATTAAGTGATTGAGCGATTAAGTGATTAAGTGATTAAGTGATTTAGTAATATAATGATTAAGAGATTAGAGGATTAAGTGATTAAGAGATTGGGAAATTAAATGATCAGGAGATTTGAATCACTAAATCACTGAATCACAGAATTTATCAGGTTTACAATTTAAAATTTGCAATTAGAATAGGAGTTGTCAATTGAGAATATAGAAATTAATTAGGATATAGATTATGTATAGGGAATTGATAGATAAAGAGATGTTTTTTTTACTGGCGGGGCCTTGCGTGATCGAGGGCGAGGAGATGGCACTGCATATTGCCGAGCATGTGAAAAAAGTGACGGAGCGTTTGCATATACCGTATGTTTTCAAAGGATCGTTCAAGAAAGCCAATCGTTCGCGTCTGGATTCGTTTACGGGTATAGGGGATGAAAAAGCTTTGAAAATATTGGCAAAGGTGAGGCGGGAGTTCGGGATTCCGGTGGTGACGGATATTCATAGCGAACGAGATGCCGAGTTGGCCGCAGAATACGTGGATGTATTGCAGATTCCGGCTTTTTTATGCCGTCAGACGGATTTGTTGGTTGCTGCCGCTAAAACCGGAAAAATCGTTAATATTAAGAAGGGACAATTTTTATCCCCGGAAGCCATGCGTTTTGCAGCAGACAAGATCAGGGAGTCGGGGAATAACGAGGTTATGGTAACGGAGCGGGGAACCACTTTCGGTTATCAGGATTTAGTGGTCGATTTCAGAGGTGTCCAAATCATGCAAAATGTTTGTAAATGTCCTGTCGTGGTGGATGTTACCCATTCGTTGCAACAGCCTAATCAAACTTCTGGCGTAACGGGAGGACAACCGGCGTTGATAGAAACGATTGCCAAGGCCGGGATTGCCGTGGGTGCGGACGGACTCTTTATCGAAACGCATGCGGACCCGAGCCGGGCCAAGTCGGATGGAGCCAATATGTTGCGTTTGGATTTATTGGAAGGGCTATTGGAAAAATTGGTAAGGATCCGAAAAGCCGTTCTTTAATTGTTGGTCAAAAAATGGGGAGATATAATGATTCTGCGATTAGGAGATTAAGTGATTCTGAGATTAAGTGATTCTGAGATGGGGAGATTACAGAGATTGACGATTGTAGATTGGACCCTGCATTTCAATTTACAATCGTCAATCGTCAATATAGATCTCAAGAACTTTGGTGTATTCGTCGGGGTAGAGGGTTAAATTTTTGAGGGAGGCCGGGATAAGTACCGTTTCTTCCTGTTTTACCTCCACGGGCTCGGATTCTCCTGTCGTGATGGTGAACTTTCCTTGTAGACACATATAGATGACAAAAGAGTCCAACCGGATGTATTCTTTCTCTATGTTTTTGTCGAACGTGAGCAGGTTAGTCGTAAAGTAAGGGCAATCGACTAATTGCACGGATTCGTTATCTTTGGGTGCATAATGGATTTTATGATTCGGGTAATAGTTGTAGTCTATAACATTCGTAGCTAATTCCGTGTGTAATTCCCTCGGTTCTCCGTTTATGTCTTTCCGGTCGTAATCATAAATTCTATAAGTGATATCGGAGGTTTGTTGTATTTCCGCGATAAAACATCCTTTTCCGATGGAGTGAACCAAACCGGAAGGGAGAAAAAAACAATCTCCTTTGCGCGGGTGTTCCACGTTTAGAATTTCCTGCAATTTTTTTTGGTGTAACTTTTGTAAATACTCCGCTTGGTCCAAAGGTTTATTAAAACCTAAAATCAGGGAAGCCTCCTTTTCGACATCCACGATATACCACATTTCGGTTTTCCCGTAGGCGTTATGTCTTTCCTTAGCCGTGGCGTCGTCGGGGTGAACCTGAATGGAGAGGTCGGCCTGAGAGTCGATGTATTTGATAAGTAACGGGAATTCGATGCCGAATTGTTCGTACACGCGATCTCCTACCAAGTCTCCCATGTATACTTCGATCAGTTCCTGAAGATCATTTCCCGCCAAAAGTCCGTTAGAAACTACGGATACGCGTTCCTGTACGGCTGAGATTTCCCAGCTTTCGCCTATGTGCTCGGTCTCCATGTGATTCTCATTTTTATAGGCTAACCTATGGCCTCCCCAAAGTGTTTTTTTTAGAATCGGATGAAATTTTAACGGGTACAACATCTTCTCTGTTTGTATTAGGCATAATTATTGTATGAAGACAAAGATATTAAAAATGCATAATCTTAGCGTGAGTTTCGCTTTAAAATGTAATTTTGATTCTAAGAATAGAAAATAACGTAGTAAAAATGGGAAACATGAGAATTTTAGGTGCCTTTATGACTTTACTTATTTTAGGTGCGTGTAGCGATAGCGACGACAAAGAATTTGTGTTGAATCGGAATGATCTGACGGGTAAGAATTGGTATTATAACGGTTGGATAGGCAATAAGTTGGGTTACCGGACGAATGATGTACTGGAGGTGATTCGTTTTGATAATAACGGGAATTTGATTGGTGTGGAATATAGCGGTTTGAAAGATACGGTTGCCGGAAAATGGAGGGATTTGGAAAATAATGCTTTGAGGATAACAGACGGTAGCGGAGAAGAGAAGACATGGAATGTATTGGGATGCGGGAAGGGAATATTGTCCTTGCATGACGGATGGGGAGCCCGCGAATACAACGAGGGACTTTCTTATTTGGAAAACTTGAGCGGAGATGCTTACTGGGTTAATCAATATTCGAGTGAGGAGGGAACCTGGAAAAGAGCGCTGGAGTTTAAGATAAGCGGGAACGGTTCGATCCGGGAGGCCTATGCCATCGTGTCGGATGCGGAAGGAGGACAAATTCCTTTGGATAGAGAAAGTTATCTTGGAAGTTTGGTCTACCGGAAAAATATCGATTTCACCGGGAACTGCGATCGGGTAAGGTTTTATTGTAAGATCGGTTCCAAATGGAATGTGAAATTCGATGAAAGTTTGTATGATTCGAATGTTCCGGAGCACGCCTTTGATTTAAGGGCAGAGTGGAAGCCGACGGCTACTTCTACGGGCATAGACGTTACCTGGACTCCTGTTGAAGAGTCGAATATATATTATCAGGTTGAGGTGTTGGATAAAAATTTGGATACTAATAATCCGTTCTTCAAAAGTGAAGTGCTGGCAGGAACGGGGGAGTTGAATATAACGGAAGCGACACAAGGAAAGGTAGAGAATCGATTGTCTTCTTTGGTAAAAGGAGAGGTGTATAAAATACGGTTGTCGGCTATCCTGTATGAGCCTGGAATCGGAAGATACGATACTAATGCCGATCGGAACATCCAGGCCATTAGCTATGTGACGAAAGCTTTTGTTTGGGGAGAATAAATGTTTTAATGGCTTGTGCTAATTTTTCCGGCTGTTCGCTATGGATCCAATGCCCGCAATCGGGTATTTGAATGAAGCGGGCAGCCGGAAATTGTTCATACAAGAAAGTCTTGTCCGTCGGGATAAGGTCGGAATGTTCTCCTTTGATGAAAAGGATCTCTCGAGTGTATTGCGACAGGGGGAGACGGGAAGGGCAGCCGCTGATTTCCTGAAAATGTTTTTGTATGGATTCATGATTGATTTTCCATTCGAATCCGTTTTCTGTTTTCCGGATATTCTTCAAAAACAATTGCTGGGATTGGGGTGTTTTGAAACGGGATTCAATAGCGTTTTTTATCTCTTCTCTCGTTTGATACGCACGAAGGTTGAAGGCAGACATGAAATCGATGATTTTACTATGCCTTCCACCGTCGGAAGAAGTGTAGGCTATGGGAGCGATATCGACGACGACGGCTTTGCGGATAAGTTCCGGTTTTTTCATGAGTATGGCCATGACTATTTTCCCGCCCATGGAGTGTCCGGCGATGCAGGGGCGTACCGGTAATTGCAAGGATTCGATCAATTCTATGATATCGTCACTCATCACGTCGTAATCCATTTCGTTCGAATGCGGCGATTGACCGTGATTGCGAACGTCCGGTAGGATTACCCTGAACCTGTCCTCTAATAAACGGGCGATGGGAAGCCAATTTTCCGAGGCGCCCCATAAACCGTGAAGAATAATCAAAGGATCTCCCTGTCCGATTTCTCTATAAAATAGTTTCATGGTTTATTTTATCATTGCAAATTTAAAAGCTATTCGCAAAAAAGAAACTATTTCTCTTCAAATTCTTTTAATTCCGCGAGTGTTTTGTTGATTTGTCTCGGTTGTTTGCGATACCAGATCGATGCAAATATTTCCAGGATAATAGCACTTGGGGACGGGGTTAAAGTGCTATCAATTGCAGATTGACGATTGTAAATAAAAGGAGTTGAAGGATTCTGTGATCAAGGGATTGAATTTCGATTTTATGAACTGCCCATGTTATAGATATTCAGAGATTAATTTACCATCTACAATTTAAAATTTACAATCGGGAGATTCAAATTAAATCACTAAATAAAAGAATCTTTAAATCTACTAATAAAGAAAGAGGTCGGAAAAATCTTCCGACCTCTTCTTCGCGAAAAAATTCTTATTTAGTCTTTTAATTTTGCTTTCAGGTATTCTCTGTTCAGACGGGCTATATGCTCGATAGAGATACTCTTGGGGCATTCGGATTCACAGGCCCCTGTATTGGTACAGTTTCCGAATCCGAGTTCGTCCATTTTGGCAACCATGGCTTTTGCCCGGCGTGCCGCTTCGATTTTACCTTGAGGCAATAATGCCAATTGTGAGACTTTAGCTGCAACGAAAAGCATGGCTGAAGAGTTTTTACAGGTTGCTGCACAAGCGCCGCATCCGATGCAGGCTGCCGCATCCATGGCTTCTTCTGCTTTTTCGTTAGCGATAGGAATCGCGTTACCATCAGGAACGCCTCCCGTGTTCACGGATACATATCCGCCTGCTTGCAAAATCTTCTCGTATGCTCCGCGGTCAACGATTAAGTCTTTGATTACGGGGAAAGCTCCGCAACGCCAAGGTTCGATCGTGATGGTCGCTCCGTCCTCGAAACGGCGCATATGCAATTGACAGGTAGTCACGTCATCGTCCGGTCCGTGAGCACGACCGTCGATAAACAGACTGCATGTTCCGCAAATACCTTCGCGGCAATCGTGGTCAAATGCAACCGGTTCTTTGTTCTCGCTTACAAGCTGTTCGTTGAGGATATCCAACATTTCAAGGAATGAAGTGCCGGTAGAGATATCATGGATTTTGTATGTTTCAAACCCGCCTTTGGATTTGGCATCTTTTTGACGCCAGATCTTCAGAGTTAGTTCTTTTAATATTTTATCTGCCATAACCAATTTTGTTTTAAATGCTGAATTGCAGGTAATTTATTCATGTCGATGCCTACAATTTGAATTGTCATTATTTATAAGAGCGTTGGGTTACTTCAATATTTTCGAATACAAGGGGTTCCTTGTGCAATTCGGGAGCTGTACCTTCTCCTTTATATTCCCACGCGGAAACATATTGGTAATGCTCGTCGTCCCGTTTTGCTTCGCCTTCTTCCGTAACAGATTCCAAACGGCAGTGTCCACCGCAAGATTCGTTACGATCCAAGGCATCGTGAGCCATCAGATCGGCGATCTCTAAGAAATCTGCTATACGTCCGGCTTTCTCCAACTCGTTGTTCATAGCGGTGAATTCTCCGGTGATACGAAGATCCTTGTAAAACTCTTCTTTTAGTTCGGCAATTAATTTTATTGCTTTTTGCAAACCTTCCGCGTCACGTGCCATTCCGATATAGTCCCACATGATATGTCCTAATAGTTTGTGGAAATGATCCGGAGACTTACTTCCTTTTATATCGTATAGTTTGCGCAAACGGTCGGTTACCCGTTTTTCTGCTTCATCGAATTCCGGTGTATTGGTTTTAATTTTCGGTGTTTGAATATCTTTTGCCAAATAATCACCGATGGTATACGGCAGTACGAAATAACCGTCGGCCAAGCCTTGCATCAAGGCAGAAGCACCGAGGCGGTTGGCGCCGTGGTCAGAGAAGTTACATTCTCCAATGGCATACAAACCCGGAATGGTAGTCATCAGGTTGTAGTCTACCCAAAGACCTCCCATGGTGTAGTGGATAGCCGGGTAGATCATCATCGGGTTGTTGTAAGGATCGACAGCCGTGATCTTTTCGTACATCTGGAACAAGTTTCCGTAACGTTTTTCGATGGTCTCTTTTCCCAAACGGTCGATGGCGTATTTGAAATCCAGGAACACGGCTTTACCCGTGTTATTTACTCCGAATCCGGCATCGCATCTCTCTTTGGCGGCACGGGAGGCCACGTCGCGAGGAACTAAGTTTCCGAATGCCGGATAACGACGTTCCAAGTAGAAGTCGCGATCTTCATCGGGTATATCGTTCGGGTTCAGAGTTCCGGCCTGTAATTTCTTAGCATCTTCTATTTTTTTCGGAACCCAAACACGACCGTCATTACGTAATGACTCGGACATCAGCGTCAGTTTACTTTGTTGTTCTCCGTGTACCGGAATACAGGTCGGGTGAATTTGTACGAAACAAGGATTGGCGAAAAATGCACCTCGTTTGTAAGCTTGCCATGCGGCACTTCCGTTACATCCCATGGCGTTTGTCGAGAGGAAGAACACGTTACCGTAACCTCCGGTTGCCAGTACAACGGCGTGTGCGCCGAAACGCTCGATTCTACCGGTTACCAAGTCGCGTGCGATGACTCCTCTTGCTTTTCCCTCGATAAGAACTACGTCTAAAACTTCATGGCGGTTATATACTTTAATTTGTCCTTTTTCGATTTGGCGATTCATGGCTCCGTAACAGCCAAGCAATAATTGTTGTCCGGTTTGACCGCGGGCATAGAACGTACGGCTAACCAAAGCACCTCCGAATGAACGGTTAGCCAAGAGGCCGCCGTAATCACGCGCGAAAGGAACTCCTTGAGCCACGCATTGGTCGATGATGGCATTACTTACTTCTGCCAGACGATATACGTTAGCTTCACGGGCCCGATAGTCTCCTCCTTTAATGGTTTCGTAAAACAACCTATAAACGGAGTCGTTATCGTTCGTGTAGTTTTTTGCTGCATTAATACCACCTTGTGCGGCGATGGAGTGAGCCCGGCGGGGGGAATCCTGATAACAGAAAGCGAGAACGTTATAGCCAAGTTCTGCAAGACTGGCAGCCGCGGATCCGCCGGCAAGTCCGGTACCTACGACAATAATATCTAATTTCCTTTTATTAGCAGGACTGACAACACCAATATGAGCTTTATGGTTCGACCATTTTTCTACTAACGGTCCTGCAGGTATTTTTGCGTCTAATTTTGTCATAACGAATAAGTTTTAATTTTGATTTTTAGATTCAGATTTCTCATAGGAACTTAGCGGTTATTAATTACCACCTAAACCCAAAATAAAATAGAGTGGGATAATACTGAATCCTGCGGCAATGATAATCGCGAAAATTTTAGCAAGACATTCCAATCGTTTTCTCCATATCTGATTACAAAAACCGATGGATTGAAATGCCGACCAAAATCCGTGAGTGAGATGAAGACCTAAGAATACACCGCCTAAGATATAAATCAAACCGTAGATGATGCTGGATTTAAATAATCCTGCTACCAAAGCGTAAGTGTTTTCCATGGCCACTCCATCCACGTTGATTTCCGTTAAAAGAGGATCTCCTGCAAACTTAATTTTCCACCAGAAGTTCCAGAGGTGTACAACCAAAAAGATTAAAACCAGTCCTCCCAGGATGTACATATTTCTGGAAGACCAGGTACAGTTACCTGCTTGGTTCCGCAAATCGTACTTGACTGGACGTGCACTTCTGTTTTGGAGCGTTAAGATGGAGGCTAATACGATGTGAATGATAAATCCCAAAGCCAAAATCGGTTCGATGATTTTGATTAATGGATTGGTTGCCATGAAATGAGCTCCGATGTTAAATAACTCACCACTATTATCCACAATTAAAAGTAGATTTAGTGCCAAGTGAATGCACAAAAACGCAATAAGAAAAAGACCCGATAAACTCAGAATGATCTTTTTCCCGATCGACGATGTTAAGAAATTACTCATAATTAAGTCTATTTATTGATAACTATTTAAATTCTTTTGCGTCAACAAAAGTACCTTTTTTTCCGGCATATGGAACGCTTTCGGCTATTTTAAAATCATTCTAAATATAAAGAATTATTTCCGTAATTAAGGGGTGTAAAGGGGGGCTTGTGTCGGTGTTGATAATGCCTTGTAAAGAACTTCTTGGATTTTGGTACGGATGTTTTCTTGAATAAGTTTATCGTTGTATTCATTGGGGAACGTTCGGTTCGATAAAAATATGTATATCATTTTATTATCCGGATCGTTCCAGGCGATTGTACCTGTAAAACCGCTGTGTCCGTAACTGGACAGGGGAGCCGCCGCGCAAGCGGGGCTGGTTTTAGAGGCATCCTGTTCAGGTTTGTCAAAGCCTAATCCCCGGCGATTTAGTTTTGCGGGTAATTGGGTGCTTGTGAAAAGGGCTACGGTTGCCGAGTCGATGAAGCGTTCTCCCCCGTATTCGCCGTGATTCAGATACATTGCCATGATTTTGGCTAAGTCTCCGGTGTTCGTAAAAAGACCTGCATTTCCGGATATTCCGTTTAGTAGGGCTGCAATGGGATCGTGTACATATCCTTTCAGTAGGGATTTCCTAAAAACCTGATCTTCCGCCGAAGGTACGATGCGCTCCGGGTTGAGTGTCCGATAGGCTTGAAAAGCCGTGTTGTTTGCCCCGATGCGTTTAAATAGTTGTTCTTTACAAAAACGATCGAAAGAGGTCGATGTCTGTGATTCCGAAATATCTTTTAAAAGAACGAATCCGATATCGCTGTACGCGTATTTTTTTTGCGGCAATAATTCGCTATTCAGTAGGATCTCATGGATGGAATCCCTAAATTGTTTGTGAATATAGAAATGAGGAGATATTAGAGTGTAATCTTCTCGGGGTTCGTGGCAGAACGTACTGTCCCGGTAACTGAAATGCGGGTTCAGATAGAGGCGCTCTCGTAATTTCTGACAATTTTCTTTCGTTCTGCGCGGAGAGAACAAACGACCGGATAATTTTCCTTTATCTATGGCATGATAAAAAAAAGAAACGGCCGGTTTTAAGGCGGCCATATGCAGGAGAATTTCTCTAATTGTAATATTTGCCTTGTTCGTTTGTATGATTGGTGGATAGTAACGGGAAATCGGTGAATCCAACGCTATTTTTTTTTCATCGTAAAGCATCATTGTGGTAGGGAGTGTAGCCGCAATTTTTGTTACGGATGCTATGTCGTAAATGTCGTTTGTCCGGTTCGGTTTTTTCTTTTGATAGGTATGATATCCGAAGGCTTTGTTATAGACTATATAGCCGTCTTTTGCCACAAGTACCTCGCAACCGGGAGTTGCTTCTGCTTGTATGGCAGCCTGGCAGATGCTGTCGATGCGTTGTAATACAAAGTTATCCATTCCGCTTAAAACGGGGAGATGGTATCCTAATCGGATTTTAGGGGTCGTTAGGCCTGTTCCGGCAGGATAGCTGAGGTTGATACTGACCGGTAATTTCCCTTCTATGCGGATTCCCCCGAACAAGGCTTGAGCTGAAAATTCCTGTGCCGGGAGATCGTGGCTATAACTGATAAGTATTGCATCTACGGGGAGATAGCTGTATAGATCTACGCCGTAGGGTGTAGCCGGATGGCATAGAACGAGGCGTTTCCCTTTTAATTTTTTAATGATATTCGATAATTGTAACGAGGCTCCGAATTGCCGGGCCATGCTGTTGCGCGCGGCGCTATTGTATATGATAATGCAGTTATATGAAGCTAATTTTTTGAGTAGTTGTTGTATTTTTTCCGGAGAAGCTTCATTACTTATGGAAAAATGATCACACGGTGCATAGTTGGAAAGCATGTTCTCGAAGGCGGTCGCTTTTCTGTCGCCGAAGTTTAAGGAAGCCATACGCAACGTATCTAATTTTGTGAAGGGTAACAAAAGATCATTGTTTTTTATTAATGTAATTGCTTTGGCATAAGCCGTTTGCAGGATTCCCGAATCTTGCGGCGTATTCAGGCGTTGGATAAGCCGGTTCGTATCGATCGGATAATAGGAAGGCATGATGTATTTTTCTTTCGCCAACAAGAGCTGCCTGCATCTTTCGTGGATAAGCTCTTCGCTTACTTTACCGTTTTTAATCGCTTCTTTTATTTTCTTGATTGAGGCGGCAATGTTTTCCGGAAACAGGAGAACATTATTGCCTGCCATCAGGGCTAACAAGTCTGCTTTACCCTTGGCTCTTCCGAGAGTTACCCCTTTCATATTCATCGCATCCGTGAAACACAATCCTTCAAAACGGAGTTGGTTTCTTAAAAGTTCCGTCACGATACGGGGGGACAAGGAGGCGGGAAGATTGGCGGTATCGTAGGCCGGGACGTTCAGGTGGGAAACCATTACTCCCGGAACCCCGGCCTCTATGAGCTCCTTAAAGGGATATAACTCGACAGAATCCAGACGCGTTGCAGGGAATTTTATTAACGGAAGGGCTAAGTGCGAATCGACATCCGTATCTCCATGTCCCGGGAAATGTTTGGCTACGGCCATAACGTTTTGAGAACTCAATCCTTGCATGTAAGCAATGGATTTTTGGCTTACATTTTTTTTCTTTTCTCCGAAAGAACGTATTCCGATAATCGGGTTTTTGGGATTGGTATTGATATCGACAACCGGGGCAAAATTGACATGAACTCCTAACAGGCGGCAGTCTTCACCGATCGATTGTCCGATACGATAGATAAGATCATTGTCGCGTATGGCTCCCAATAATGTTTGATTCGGAAATTCCATAGCCTGTTTTATTCTCCAGCCGAGACCGCTTTCAGCATCCATCCCTATTAATAGAGGGATGGAAGATAGTTGTTGAAGATGATTGGTCATAAGGGCTTGACGAACAGGGGAACCTTGAAAGAAAATGATTCCTCCGACATGATACCGGGTGATGGTTTCTTCTAATTCTTTTTCATAATCGGCATCTTTGTTACTGTAAGCGGCAATCATGAACAGTTGTCCGATTTTTTGGTCCAAAGTCATTGTCGAAAGGATGGAGTCTACTTTTCCGATGGCGTCTTGTCCCCAGATCGTATGAGAGATAAGCAAACAAATTACAAGATTCAGAAGAATTTTATACATAGAATATATACTTACCGATTATCGTTACCGGCAGGAACCTTTTTTCTGTTTTCCTGCATGAAACAAAAGTAGCAAAAAAGAAGAGGGTATAAACTTATTTTTACCCTCTTCTTTTTTAATGATTGTTAAAAACAATTATTTTAGCATTTCGGCTATTTTTGCTTTTAATTCGTTGCCTCTTAGGTTTTTGGCTACAATTTTATTGTTTGCATCCAACAATACGGTATGAGGTATTGCCGTTACTCCGTATAATTGCGCTACGGCCGATTGCCAACCTTTCAGATCGGAACCTTGGTACCAGGTCAAACCGTCGTCTTGGATCGCTTTTTCCCAGTTCGCTTTGTCATTATCCAAAGATACACCGATGATCTCGAGACCTTTCGGATGGAACTCTTTGTAAAGAGCAACCACATGAGGATTTTCTTGCCGACAGGGTCCGCACCAGGATGCCCAGAAATCGATTAATTTAACTTTCCCTTTGATGTCGTATAAGGAAATGGTTCCCCCTTCCGGAGTGTCGAGTGTGAAATTCGGGGCTATTTGTCCTATGGCAACGCTCTCTTGGCGGGCAATGTGTTGGGCGATTTTTTGTCCGGGAATCGTTGCTTTGGCGTTTTCTCCCAGTAACGCGTATTTCCCTTTTAATGCCTCTAACTCCATTTCTCCCATCATGGCGGCGACCATATGTGCCGATACGTAGGAGTCGGGGTTTGCTTTGATCAAAGAATCTTCTTTTGCCATCGCCTTTTCAACCAATTGGTTGTATACGTTGGCAATAGAGTCAGCCTTGGCCTGGTCCTGAGCTTGTTGAGCTTGCATGTAGCTTTGATTCAGTACCTGTTGTTGCTTGTATATTCCTAATTGAATGTCGTTGAATTCATTGTTTAGTTTTTGGGCGGCTCCACCTTTTACACTGGTTTCCATGGGGTTCATCGGATTTATTTTTACCGTGAACTTTTCATTTTCCAGAAAAATGGGTAATCCGCCTCTTTGACCTTGCACCGTTATAAATGCGGCGGTTATCCCTTTGACGTTGCCTTTGAATGTGAAATTACCATTTTTGATGTCGGAAGAGGCTAAGGTATCTACCTTTCCGTTGTCTACGTTTACCATATAGGCCTTACCCTCTTTCAGACCTTCTATGTTTCCGGTTACCGTATAACCGCTTTGGTTATTACATGCTACAAGCGCTAAACCTGCTGCTGCAAAAGTGAATAAAATTTTTCTCATGTTTTGGGTTTTTCAATATAAACTTTTTAATTACTAATTAATTTTGCTTTTCATGAACCATATCTCCTTGAAAGCAATATTAATTCTTACTTTAGCATATTTCTCCAGAATTAAATTGTCAGAACGGGTCCCTCTCATACCGAAATCGAAGGCAACGCCTAACATTAACTCTTGTGTCCGAAGTCGAACCGGAATCTGAGATCCGACCGTGATCCCATAAGTATTGATGGAATGATCGTTCAAATCTATATGGGACCTTGTAAAATACGTACCAGCCATATATTTGTTACGTTGCCACCAATAACGTCCGGTTGCATCCGGTTGGAAATATCCCCCTAATGCAGCTTTATGGTAATTTTTATACACTCTTTCTCCGCCAAATTCTTGATATTGAGACATGTTTTGAAACGTATAGTCTCCGGAAATCAACCATCGTTTTTTATATTCGTAAGTTGTACCGATAATCATTTTGAAAGGATAATGAATATTCCCGTCTTCCCATTTTTCGTCGTTGATGGGAGTTTGAGCTCCGGTTGCCATACTGATTTTATAGGCTTCAAATGTTTTTTTCCCATGGAAATTGGTTCCGAAATTGAAACTGGTTCCTAAGGTCAGATTTGAATTTTTGTTTAATTGTAACGGCAGTTGGGCTCCCATCGTGAATAGTGCATCGAAAACATTGGTTTGGGTTCGGGTTTTTAGATAATATCCACTACCGACAGGTAATATTTGTAAAGTCTGACGTTCTTCTAATTTACCGAATATCAGAGAGGAGTTTACTCCGATGGAGAGCTTTCCGAATTGATAAGCCAAACCGAGATAGGCTTCGTTTAAACCTCCTTCTCCCTCTATGTGTTGAAGAAAACGCATGCTCGGATCGCCGATTACTTCGTTGTTATACAAAATATCGTATCCGATATCGCTTTTTTCATTGAAACCGAAAGACATGAATAATTTTTTGTATAGTCTGAAAGCCATGTTTATAGAGGCATTTTGAGCGACTTGATATTTGGAATGTTCCTTGTTTGTTGAAATATCAACGTATTCTCCGCTGACCCCCAATTGAAAATAGAAACGGAGCGTATCCAAAGCCGTATAAGAAGCCGGATTCATAAAGTTGATATTGTAATTGTCCCGCATGGCAACGGACACGCCGCCCATGGCCGTGTAAGGACCGTAATTATCGGGAAAAAGGCCTAAGCCGT
Organism: Gabonibacter massiliensis; assembly: GCA_001487125.1. Classification (GTDB taxonomy): domain Bacteria; phylum Bacteroidota; class Bacteroidia; order Bacteroidales; family Marinifilaceae; genus Gabonibacter; species Gabonibacter massiliensis. The sequence continues at coordinate 1,358,146 of LN913013.1, read as the reverse complement.
ATTTGGAATACGGAGTACCAGAATTGTTTTGACCGAATGCGCTGATTGAACAAAGGAATATGACGATACTAAAAACTATTTTTCTCATAAAATTCATATTTGATAACTGCTTTATCATTTATATTGTGTATAATAGAGCCGTAAAACCGGAACTTCTTCCAGTACTACACGATTAAATGAGCTGCTGATATTTCCTTCCATTAAGTTTATTTTATCTTGCGAACGCAACGTACCGGGTAATCCTAACAATAGATGGATGTTTTGATCGATAGGAGGAACTCCGCTTACCAGACTGTTATAGTAATCCGTGATGTCTATGGTATATTTCCGATCGTTTACGTTCGTCGAATTTTGGTATAAGTATCCATAAACCTGTTGTCCGCTTCCGTTCAACAGAATCCCTTTTAACCCGTTTTCCCGGTCAGACACGAACACTCCCAATTGTTTGGCATCCGGTACCTTGGAATAGACGTTGAAATAGGGTTTTAATTCTATTTCGGCCCTGACGATGGTGCGATAGGAATCGATATTTTTGATAAAAGGCAAATTGAGCTTCAGCATGTATCCGTTCAGTCCTTGGACTACCCCCAATCCGCCTTTTACATACTGCAAAGAGTCGGTTTGGGTTACATGGGCCAATTCTTGCGGAGGATCGTTTTTGTAATTGGTAAAATTGTAATAACTGCCGGATGACCCTATTGTCGGAATATCAAACCAGTATTTGGTCTCTCCGAAATGATAGTAACAACGTAAATACAGGTTGGCCGAAGTGGCGTCAATGGATATCAGGTTGCTGTTATCTTTATCGGGAACAATGGATAGGCCTTTGAAGTAGCGTAAGAAATCCAGTCCATTGCTAAAGACGGTATCTCTTGCCCGCATAAGGTCAAAGAGTTTTTTCCCCAATTCATCGTCTACTTTAAAATAAGCTCTCGACAGATACTCCTTTTGCGGATAAATTTTTAAAGTGGAGATAGGTTCGCTTGCCCGGGGAAGTGAATCCATGTTATAGAAAAAAGGATTAAGGTAATCAAATTCAGGAAATTCTGTTAGCCTGTATAGATAATAGGTCTGGTGTTGACTCGTATCTCCGGCAATGACTTGATTGTATTTGAAATGCAGGGTCAAGGAGTCGTAAACATATTCCCTCTCAAAATTCAGGTTTTTTTCATATCCCGTTTTAACCAGATGGAAATAAGGTGTCGCTGTCGTTCTGCCCGTGAAATCGTCTTTTATCGATCCCATGATCATGTAGGAAAGACTGGAAGTGGGAAAAGAGTCCAAACGTATGGTGGAAGTTTTGTCTATATTATATTTTCGCACTTCCACGTAGCCGGTATTCGGAATCAGATTTTCCCCGATGGTATTTAAATCATTGTCACAAGCATACAATACAATAAAGAAAAAGCCTATCAGAAAGAATATTCTCATGTTGTAGTTTTATTTTGAATTAACAGAATGCGAAGGTATAACTATTTTCTAAAAAACCGAAAGGAGCGATTGTATTTTATCGGAATAAAGTGTAAAAAAGAATAACAAGATATATTTCACCTGTTTTTTTATTGGATTTGTGGATAAAATGTGTAGTTTTGCCTATCCTTTTTGGGTAGAAAAGATAGAAGTATAATATAGAAAAGTTAGAAAATAACAATAAACAAATAGGTAAATAAATAAGTATGAGAACATTTAATTTTTTAGTTCTAGCTATTTTAGGTTTTTTCTTTGCATCCTGTGGATCAGATGACGACCATTTGGGTGACTGGGCAAAGGCTTCTCAGTTCGCGGGTTCCGATCGTTTGGGAGCTGTTTCTTTTGTAATTAACGATGTCGCATACGTGGGATTAGGATACGGTAATAATGATGCGGAGTATCAGGATTTTTGGAAATTCGATTACACGAGTGGTTCATGGACGAGGATTAACGATTTCCCGGGAGAGGCCCGTCATGCTGCCGTTGCTTTTGTTATCGGGAATAAAGCATATGTGGGTTCTGGTTACAGATCGAATACGAATACCACGACACTTAAATATTATGATGATTTTTGGGAGTTTGATCCGGTTGCTGACGGAGGGAAAGGAGCTTGGAGTCAAATAGATAATTTACCTGTTAAATGTCGCGATGCCGTTGCCTTTGCTAATGACAAATACGGTTATGTGGGTACGGGTCGTAATCGTGAAAATAATCAGGATCTCATCTACAAAGATTTTTATAAATTCGATCCGAAGGCCGGTGCCGGGCAACAATGGAAGATTTTGGACGGGAAAAGTGGATTTATCGGAGATAAACGCTACGGTGCGTCTGCTTTCGTTGTAGGAGGTTATGCTTATGTTTGTTTAGGTACGGATGGTGCGGGTGTTTTGCGCGATATGAGTAAATTTGATTTCACAACGGAAACATGGACTCCGATGGGTGCTTTGACGAATAAGCCGGATGTAAAACAGGATAAGGATTACGATCGTATTCCTCGTGCTTATGCTATCACGTTTATTTCCGATAAGGGAAAAGACGGACAACCTTATGCTTATGTGGCTACGGGAATGGGAGGAACAGCTCCGAGAACAGTTTGGAGATACAATCATAACCGCGATCAATGGCATCAGATGGAAGACCTTTCTTATTATGCGGCTAATGTGACCATGGGTGTAGGGTTTGCCGTGGGCGGTTACGGATACTATACGACCGGCGGTAGTGGTACGGATGAATATGGCGTTCGTGTTTATGCTGCTACTTGGAAATTTATTCCCGATGTTAAGGAAGATAAGAGAAACGATTATTAATCGTAGGATTTTAATCATAAAGAAAAAGGGAGGCTTTGTGCTTCCCTTTTTTTTATTACCTTTAAGGCATGAAATAATAGACAACAGGAGCAGAAAAATGAAAAAGATTGTCTTCCTTATATTTTTTTGTTGGTGGGGATTGAGCCTATTTGCTCAATGGAATACGACAAATATGATGCGTATGGGGCAAAGTGCTATTTATTTTGACGATTACGTGAGTGCCATTGAAAATTTCAATAATATTATACGGGTAAAGCCTTATTTGTCCGAGCCTTATTTTTTCCGGGGGTTGGCTAAGCTGAACCTGGAAGATTACGAAGGGGCCATTCAGGATTACACGAAGGCGATAGACCTGAATCCGAATTATTTTCATGCTTTTATGTACAGAGGTATAGCCTGGCATAACCTGAGAAGATACGAGCAGGCTCTGGAGGATTACAATACGGCTGTTTCTATAAATCCAGGAGATGCATACGTGTATGCCAATAGAGCCATAACAAAGGCTGATATGGGAGATTATAAAGGGGCGGAAAAAGATTATTCGAAAGCTTTGATTATTGACAATAAACTGTTGGCCGCTTATTTGAACCGGGCGATCATGCGGGATAAGCTCGAGGATGTGACCGGAGCTATCGCGGATTGTAATGCCGCAATCCGATTGAATATGTTTTCCGATGAAGCGTACGGGTTGAGGGGATATTTGAAATTTCAGCAGAAGAAATATCATGATGCCATAGAAGATTACAATCAGGCATTGAAGATAAATCCCCAAAATAAGAGAATATTGATGAGTCGGGCCTACGCTTGGTATGAAATGAAAAAATACAAAGAGACGTTGGATGATTATACCACCGTGATTCAGATCGATAGTACTTATGCCTACGCGTACTATAATCGGGCTTTGTTACGGGCAGAGGTGGGGGATTACAACCGCGCTATTGAAGATTTCGATCAGGTGTTGAAGATGAATCCGGATAATATTCTGATCTATTTTAACCGGGGATTGTTGAAAATGGAGATAAAGGATTTAGACGGCGCTTATTATGACTTTACGGAGAGTATTTCGCTTTATCCCGATTTTGTAAAAGCTTATCAAGCTCGTTCCATGGTAAGTTCACGGAAACACGATTACGCGGAGGCCGAGAAGGATCAGTACAAGGCGGCAGAGATTTTGGATCGTTATAAAAAGATGAAAGACGGAGATCGGAATGCTTTGGTCGATACGACGGAGAATTTCAGAAGACTGATAGACATCAACTCCCGTACGGACAGGATAAAAGATGTCATCAACGGTCGTTTGCAGGATAAGGAGGTGATTATAAGATTGCAGGATGTATTTCTGGTACAATACCTGGATATAGATACCTTGAGGAAAGGTAAGGTCCAGTATTTCAATAAGCATATTATGACTTATAATCAGTCTCATAATTATAATCCGGCATTGACTATATCCGATAAAAAGTTTCATTTCCCGTCAGAATTTTTAGATAATCAGATACGAGTTTTGTCGGAGAGGATAGGACGGGATAAAGATGATATAGAAGCCCTTTTGTTAAGGGGAGGTTTTTACTTGGAACTCGGAAGATATACCGATGCGATAGAGGATTTCAAGGCGATTTTGGTACGAGATCCGAATCATTTGTTTGCCCGGTTAAATTTGGCCGGAGCCCGGATGAAGATGTACGATTACATCGAGTCCGTGGAAGAGAAAACCTCCCGGGTCGTAGGGGAGGATAAAAAGGTCGTGCGGGTTGTCGATTATTCCACGGTATTAGATGATTACAACAAATGTTTGGAGATCGATCCCGATTTCGTATTCGCGATGTTTAATATTGCTAACGTTTACGCGAAGAGCGGGAAAGTGGATGAGGCTATCGATTTGTATACCCGATTATTGGAAAAGGATAAAGATATTGCCGAAGCCTATTACAATAGAGGGTTGTTGTATATTTACAAGGGGAATAAAGCTCAGGCCAATGCTGATCTCAGTAAAGCGGGTGAATTGGGAATTACGGACTCTTACAATATTATTAAACGTTATTGTTCCGTGGAGCAGGATCGTTAATCAGAAATTTCGGATTCTCCATTCTTTAGGGTAATAATTGTTGATTCGGTTTCCTACTTCTTTTACCCATCCTAAGGGGGTAGAGAGGTAGGATATCAGGATCCATTCTCCTTGAGGAGCCTCGAACCGCAGCTCTTCTTTTTTCAGGTATCGAATCGCTGTCTGTAAATCTACCTCTTGTATCCGTATATTATTTTTCGCCAGAACGGGAGATAGGGCCAAAGCATGTGTCGGTTTGTTTTTTCCTTTTATGACTTCGCCTAATTCGCACCCTTTGTACAATAGGTCGACTTTAGAGGATAATTGTTGAATAAAATCAGCATGTTCCCGGGGGATAATCCCTATCGTGTCTCCTTTCTGATAGGCATAGTAAAGATCGGGGTTCCGCAGGTAGATGTTGAATTCTTTGGGCAGGCCGATCTCTTTGTTTTTATTGTTCCGTTTTTCTTTTTTGATTTGGAATCTTTCCCCGTTGTTTTTTTGCATTACGCCTATAAAAAATCCTTCTCCTCGCGTGTGATGGGGATAAAAACGATAGCCGTGGGCAGAAGATTTTGCTTTCGTGATCTCTTCGAAGGGATGTCGTATCTCGATGGAGGTGGCATCGTAATGGGTTAAAAGCCATTCTAATATTTTCTCATTTTCTCCCGGATTATAGGTACATGTGCTGTAAATCAGATATCCTCCGGGAGCTAAGGCGTTCCAGATGTCCGATAGAATCCGTTTTTGCCTTTCTTCGCATAGACGTAAGTTGTTTTCGCTCCACTCTTCGATGGCTTTAGGGTCTTTCCGAAACATACCTTCGCCCGAACAGGGGGCATCTACCAGAATAAGATCGAAGGCTCCGGTGAAAGAGGAAAATTGTTGCGGATCGCTTTGGGTAATAACCGTATGGTCGTTACCCCATTTGATCATGTTTTCTTTTAGGATTACGGCTCTGGATTTAATGACTTCATTTGAAACCAATAAGGAACCCTGGGGAAGTCTTGCGGCTAACAGGGTGGATTTTCCTCCGGGGGCGGCACATAAATCCAAAACCCTCCATGGAATATGGCCCGTAATTTGTTGAAGGACTGTTTGGAGAAACATGGAAGAGGCTTCTTGCACGTAATAAACTCCCCCGTGTAAAAACGGGTCTAAAGTAAACAGGGGTCTCTCTTTCAGGTAAAATGCATTGTTACACCAGGGAACCGGGGTGTCGAACAGGTTTTGGAAGGGGGGCAGGGGCGTTTGTTTGTGAGGATTCAATCGAATGGAAACAGGAGACGCGTTATTTAATGCTTCGAAAAAATCCGACGCTTCTTGTCCGAGAATTTGACTCATGCGTTCGCTGAAAAGAGTTGGTAATTGCATCATACAAGTGTAGATTAAACAGACAAAATTAATGAATTATTTGTGATATGTTTTACCTTTGCCGTATTGCTGATAATAAATTTAAATGAAAAATAGATGATAAGAGTTCGGGAGAATTATAATTTGAAAGCGCACAATACGTTTAGCATGGATGCGACCTGTAAGTATTTCGTGGAAAGTGATCGGGAAAAAGAGCTTTCAGAGTTTGTAACGGATTACGAGTTGAACCCGGAAGAAATTATCATTTTAGGCGGCGGAAGTAATTTTTTGTTTACGACGGATTTTCCGGGAGTTGTTTTTTATCCGCTAATGGAGGGATATACTATACTGCGGGAAGATGAACATGAGGTAATCGTTCAGGTCGGAAGCGGCGTCGTGTGGGATGATTTTGTGGCTTGGACGGTTGAACGCGGGTATTACGGGATAGAAAATTTGTCGTTGATTCCCGGGCATGTCGGGGCTACTCCGGTTCAGAATATAGGGGCTTATGGAGTCGAGGTGAAAGAGGTTATATCCGGGGTACGGGCAATTGACCTGCAGACGGGGAAGGTTGTTGGCTTCCATGCCGATCAATGTCGTTTCGGATACCGGGATTCCATTTTTAAACATGAATGGAAAAATCGGTTTATCATTACGTATGTTACTTTTTGTCTCTCCAAGCGACCTCGTTTTAATTTGAATTACGGGAGCATCCGGGAGGAGGTCGATCGATTGGGCGGGGTATCGTTAGCAAATGTACGACAGGCTGTGATACGCGTTCGTAATACTAAATTACCCGATGTGAAGGTATGGCCCAACGCGGGAAGTTTTTTTAAAAATCCCGTGGTGCCTAAGGAGCTGTCGGATACTCTTTCGAAAAGTTACCCGCAACTTCCCTTGTATCCCGTGGATGAAGAGCGGGTAAAGGTGGCTGCGGGCTGGCTGATTGAGGCTGCCGGATGGAAAGGGAAGGGTATCGGAAACGCCGGGGTTCATGATAAGCAAGCGTTGGTATTGATAAATAAAGGAGAGGCCAATGGAGTTGAAGTGGCCCATTTGGCTAACGAGATAAAAAAATCAGTTTTTTTGAAATTTGGTATTTGGTTAGAACCGGAGGTCAATATAATCTGAGATCCTGAACATGTGTATCTGATTTGTAATTAGTAAACCAAAGTTATATAAAATGTTGAAGCATACTGACGAGATAAAGATTTGCACGCATTACACCGATTTGAGGGAGAGGCTTTTCGTGAAAACGTTATGTGATTTGTTTAATGATATTGCTAACGAGCAGACGTTGTTGTTGAAATTTGATGTGGGGACTCTGAATGCTCGGGGGTTGACCTGGATGTTACATAAATTGCATATAGTGGTGTCGCGTATGCCGCAGAAAGATGATACCGTTATTTTGGAGACTTGGCCTTCCGGAATCGATCGTCTGTTTGCTCTTCGGGATTTTCAAATGATGACGACGGAAGGTGAGGTCTTGTTAAGGGCGACCTCGGAATGGATGGTTATCGATCTGGCTCGCCGTCGTCCCGTGCGTTTGCCGGAAGTGGTAATTGAAGCGGCTAGATCTTGTGAAGGCCTTGAAAGAAAACTTGGTTTTGATTTGAACACCAAAGAAGTTCCTTCCGAGTACGAATCGGGACGCCATTTCGTGGCTACTTATGATAATATTGACTTTAATAAGCATGTGACGCAGGCTACTTATGTCGGATGGGTGACCAATTCGTTGCCTTTTGATTTTTTGAAAAATCACGAATTAAGAGAGTTAGAGATCGTGTACGAGCATGAGATTATGCCTGATAGTGAGATATATTCTTGCCAACAACGGGTTGCGGAGAAGGAAGGCGAAACCGTTATTTTTCACCGGGTGATGAATGAAACTCGTGAAAAGACGCATTGTGTGGCAAAAACCGTTTGGTGCGAGGTGAAGTGAGATATAAGGTATATTTTGGGGTTCGGCTCGGATTCTCGCGCATTTTTTGGGGGATATCTTTCTTTTTTTTGGAGAAAAAAAATATCTTTGCAGCGTTAAATGCCCAAGTGGTGAAATTGGTATACACGCTACTTTGAGGTGGTAGTGGCCGTTCGGCTGTGCAAGTTCGAGTCTTGTCTTGGGCACAAATCCTGCTAATGTGATGATTGGCAGGATTTTTATTTTGGATGGGAAGGCTTTGGATTATGGGCGATTTGCTTTACTTTTGCATTCATACCGGAGAATGAAAAGGATATGCGCTTTGTTGTCGGTCGATGTTTTAATTTTGGGGAGGTATATTATCGGTAAGCGGCGTAACCTGTGTTTGGATTACCGTAGAAGTAAAGCGGGGAGTAATAACGAATAAAGTTTATGGAAGAACAGTTGGAATCTCTTTTTAAATCGTACGCGGGACATGCGGTAAAGAGCATGGAGGCCTTGCCTTTATCCGGTTCTGCAAGAAAATATTATCGTATGAAAGACGAGAGGTTTTCCTGTATCGGCGTGTATCATGAAAACTTGAGGGAAAACCGGTTGTTCGTTGAATTTTCCCGGAATTTTAAAGAAAAGGGATTGCATGTACCTGAAATATATCGGGTGTCGGAAGACGGAAAATTCTATTTACAGGAAGATCTCGGAACGGATATGCTGTTGGATATCGTGGAGCGGGAACGGAAGGAAAAGGGATTGAGCGAACACACGATGGAATTGTATAGAAAGTCCTTGTCTGAATTATTGCGTTTTCAATGGATAGGGGGGAGAGGATTGGATTATTCGGCTTGTTTACCTCGTCCTGTTTTTGATGAGCGTTGTATTCGTTGGGATTTGAATTATTTTAAATATTGCTTTTTACGGTTGGCCGGAGTGGAGGCGGACGAGGAAAAACTGGAGAATGATTTTGACCGGTTGACAAAGCATTTGGCGGTAGTGGCAGCCGATTGTTTTATGTTCCGGGATTTCCAGTCACGAAATATCATGGTGTCGGATGATGATGTTTATTTTATCGATTACCAGGGTGGACGTCAGGGAGCATTGCATTATGATGTGGCTTCTTTATTGTATGATGCCGTGGTGAAGATGCCGGAAGAGCAAAAAAATGAATTGCTGGATTATTATATCCGGCGATTATCTACTTATAGTAAAGAGCGGGCGAAGATATTTCGTAAGGCTTATTATCATTTCGTGTTGATACGTCTTTTGCAGGCTATGGGGGCTTTCGGTTTGAGGGGTATACACGAAAGGAAACAACATTTTATCGATTCTATTATTCCCGGATTACGGGAAATTGTGGAGTTGTGCGGTTCAGGAAAACTGGAAAAAGAATATCCTGAAATTCTACGGGTCGTAGAGAGCGCTTTAAAAAATACTTCGTACCTTTGCACGCCGAAAGAGAATGAATAACTATTAAATAAAGTGTAATATGAATAGTGTAGCTGAGCAGGTAGCTTCTCATTTATTGCAAATAAAAGCTATTAAATTGCAACCTTCTGACCCTTTTACCTGGGCTTCCGGCTGGAAATCGCCGATTTACTGTGATAACCGTAAGACTTTATCTTTTCCGGCAGTACGTACCTATATCAGGGATCAGTTCGTCGAATTAATTCGGAGTAAATATCCTCAAGTGGAGGTCATTGCCGGTGTTGCTACCGGAGCGATAGCACAAGGAGCATTAGTTGCTCAGGAGTTAGGCTTACCGTTTGTGTATGTCAGGTCTTCGGCTAAAAATCATGGATTGGAGAATTTGATTGAAGGGGACTGTAAGCCCGGACAGAAGGTAGTAGTGGTTGAGGACTTGATTTCAACAGGCGGTTCCAGCTTGCAAGCCGTGGAAGCTTTACGGAACGCCGGTTGTAACGTGCTGGGATTGACAGCTATTTTTACATACGGTTTTCAGAAAGCGGAAGATAATTTTGCTGCTGCTCATTGTGCTTTGGATACATTGAGTAATTATGGGGCGATGATCGATTTAGCCGTGAGAACGGGTTATGTTCATTCGAATGAGGTTGAAAAATTGAAAGAGTGGAGATTGAGTCCTGAAACCTATAAATAAATATTGTTTATGTCTACGAAGGTTGTAAGCGATGTTCAGAAAATTGAATGTACAATAGATAAGGTTTATAATTTTCTTTCCGACTTCAATCGGATAGGGACCATTATTAATATGGCCCGCCAGATGGGAGGGGAACAGATGGCTTCTATTTCGGATAAAATTGAAGATATTCGTACGACGGAGGATAGTTGTTCTTTCATAATCAAAGGTGTGGGGGAGATGGGAATGAAAATAGTGGAACGGGAAGAGCCTAAACTCATAAAATTGGGAGGAGACGGACGTGTTCCTTTTGATTTTAGTATGTGGATTCAATTGTTGGAGAATGGACCTTACGACACCCGTATGCGGATCACTTTTGAGGCGGATTTGAATGTCGTGATGAAAATGATGCTGAAAGGAAAGCTGGAAAAAGGAATAAATCAACTGGCTGAAGGTTTGGCTAAAATACCATATGGATTGTTACCATAAAAAAAGAGGCTTAAGCCTCTTTTTTTATTTTGATAAATCGTCGAAATCAATGTCATCGAAATCATTGCTTCTGTCTTGATGAGATTCCGGCAACTCACCGTTCAGAGCCGCTTTGATATATGCTACAGCCTCATCCAGGCCTTCTGCAAATTTTTCAAAATCCTCTTTATACAAGAAAATTTTATGTTTCTCGTAGTTTTGATTACCTTCTTTGTCAAATTTTTTCTTACTCTCGGTAATCGTTAAATAATAATCATTATTACGAGTAGCTTTTACATCGAAAAAATAGGTCCTTTTCCCTGCTCTCACTGGTTTTGAATAGATCTCTTCCCGATCATTCATTTCCATACCTTCATTTTTTTCGTATCCTTCCATGTTAAATTAAAGTTTAAATTTGAGTTTTCGTTTCAAATGTAGGAAAAAACAACATAAGAACATCTTTTTTTTTCAATATTTTTTATTTTGACAATCAGTAAGTTGTATGAAATGAGCTGGTGCATGTGCTGGAAAGGTCAGTATTCAAGCTTAAAATGAAGGATTTGAACGTAACTTTTTCTTCGTTTTTTCGTAGAAAAATAGTTTTGAAATTCGGTATTGGGAGGAAGAGCAACCGATTATATTGTTCTAAAAGGAATAAAAATATATCTTTGTCATTCGTAAACATTGAAAATTTTTAACGATGGAAACAGTAGTAAGCGGAATTAGACCTACGGGTAATTTGCATTTAGGAAACTATTTCGGTGCGGTAAAGAGTTTTATTCAGATGCAGAATGAATATAATTGTTTCTTTTTTATTGCCGATTGGCATTCGTTGACTACGCATCCTCGTCCGGACGATATCATGGGAAGTGTCCGAAAGATTTTAGCCGAATACTTAGCTTGTGGCATAGATCCGGAAAAATCGGCGATCTATGTTCAGAGTGACGTGAAGGAGATTTTGGAACTATACCTTTTCCTGAATATGAATGCTTATTTGGGTGAATTGGAGCGTACGACAACATTTAAGGAAAAAGCCCGGAAACAGCCTGATAACGTAAATGCCGGATTATTGACGTATCCGACGCTTATGGCCGCTGATATTATTATTCATAAAGCACATAAAGTACCGGTTGGTAAAGATCAGGAGCAGAATATGGAGATGGCTCGTAAATTTGCCCGGAGATTCAATACGATGTATGGCCGGGAGTTTTTTCCGGAACCGGCTTCATTTACCTTTTCCAAGGAAGCGGTGAAGATTCCCGGTTTGGATGGTTCGGGGAAAATGGGTAAATCCGAGGGTAACGCCATATACTTGATCGATGATGCCGCTACAATTCGTAAAAAAGTGATGAAAGCGGTAACCGATAGCGGGCCGACTGAACCTAATAGCATAAAGCCTGAGGTGATACAAAATTTATTTACTTTGATGGAAGTGGTTTCCGACAAAGATACTTATGCTTATTTCAATGATAAGTATAATGCTTGCGAGATTCGTTACGGGGATATGAAAAAGCAGTTAGCCGAAGATATTATTCAATTTTGTACCCCCATCCGAGAGCGGATTCTGGAATACTCGGCCGATCCGGTTTATTTGGATAAGATTGCGGCTATGGGAGCTGAAAAAGCAAGAACGAGTGCGGAGAAGACGATAAAGGAAGTTCGGGAAATCATCGGATTCCGTCCTTAAGGGTATTTTAATTCAGGTTTATTATGTACGAATATATTAAAGGAATACTGATAGAGGCTACCCCTGCCTATGTGGTTGTCGAATGTGGAGGAATCGGATATAATATTCATGTATCGTTGAATACTTATTCTAAGATCGCTTCGGAACGGGAGGTTTTGCTTTATATTCATCAAGTTATACGGGAAGATGTACATCTGTTTTATGGTTTTTTCACCAAAGAGGAGCGGAGTTTGTTTCGTTCTTTGATATCAGTTTCGGGGATTGGGGCGAATACGGCAAATGTCATGTTGAGCTCTATGAGTGTGGAAGAGATTACCGGGGCTATCGTAACCGAAAATGTAAATGCGATTAAGAGTGTGAAGGGAATAGGTATAAAAACGGCTCAAAGGGTAATTATCGAGTTAAAGGATAAAGTAGGTAAGGAGGGTGTGGTATTGGAAAATATGGGAGTATTGTCCAATACGATGAAAGAGGAGGCTTTAGCGGCTTTGGTGATGCTCGGTTTTGCACGTGCGCAGGTGGTAAAGACGTTGGATAAAATATGTGCTACCGGAAGTGTGAGCAGTGTGGAGGAGTTGATCAAATTAGCTTTAAAACAATTGTGAAAACCGGGGATAAGAAGATGACGGGAGCGGGAGATTTAGTGGTTAGACGATTTCGTGATTCGAGAATTTGCAATTTACTGTTGTTGTCTTTGCCCAAAAGTCGTTGAGAGATAGACGGAATAGTGATTTCGTTATTTTTTTTGAAAAAATAAGGCGTAAAAATTTGGAAAGGGATAGATTCATTTTTTATCTTTGCACCCGCTTTCGAGAGAGAAAGAGTTCATGACGTTAGAAAGGAATGGTGGGAGGTGGAGTAGTCATGAGGAGGTGAATGGTGGATGATTTTTCCGGCGGGGAGAGCATGGAGAGTTGAAAAAAAACTTTTAAAAAAGTGGAGGAAAAATTTGGAAGTTGAAAATTAAGCCCTACTTTTGCACCCGCTTCCCGCGGGAAGATCGAGGGGATGGGAGCTAAATAAGCAGACGAGTTCTTAAAGATATTGAAGTGACAAAAAGCGAGCGGCGCTTTTGATGACACACGTTGTCATTAGCGCGCGAATTAAACCGGGACAGGAAGAACAAAAAAAGTAAAGATTTTTATTATCATGAAGAGTTTGATCCTGGCTCAGGATGAACGCTAGCGACAGGCTTAACACATGCAAGTCGAGGGGCAGCGGGGAGTGGCAACACTCTGCCGGCGACCGGCGCACGGGTGCGTAACACGTGTGCAACCTGCCCGTCACCGGGGGATAACCCGTGGAAACGCGGACTAACACCCCATGAAACAGTGGAGGAGCATTCCTTTGTTGTTAAAACCGAGGTGGTGACGGATGGGCACGCGGGACATTAGGTAGTTGGGGGGGTAACGGCCCCCCAAGCCGACGATGTCTAGGGGTTCTGAGAGGAAGGTCCCCCACACTGGTACTGAGACACGGACCAGACTCCTACGGGAGGCAGCAGTGAGGAATATTGGTCAATGGGCGAGAGCCTGAACCAGCCAAGTCGCGTGAGGGATGACGGGTCCATGGCCTGTAAACCTCTTTTGTGAAGGAAGAACCTCGGGGACGCGTCCCCGCCTGCCAGTACTTCACGAATAAGCATCGGCTAACTCCGTGCCAGCAGCCGCGGTAACACGGGGGATGCGAGCGTTATCCGGATTCATTGGGTTTAAAGGGAGCGTAGGCGGCCCGACAAGTCAGCGGTAAAAGACTGCAGCTAAACTGTAGCACGCCGTTGAAACTGCCGGGCTAGAGTGCAGACGAGGTTGGCGGAACAGGTGAAGTAGCGGTGAAATGCATAGATATCACCTGGAACCCCGACAGCGAAGGCAGCTGACCAGGCTGTAACTGACGCTGATGCTCGAGAGCGTGGGTAGCGAACAGGATTAGATACCCTGGTAGTCCACGCCGTAAACGATGCTCACTGGCCCTGGGCGATAGACGGTCCGGGGTCGAGCGAAAGTAAAAGTGAGCCACCTGGGGAGTACGTCGGCAACGATGAAACTCAAAGGAATTGACGGGGGCCCGCACAAGCGGAGGAACATGTGGTTTAATTCGATGATACGCGAGGAACCTTACCCGGGTTTAAATGCAGGTTGCATTAGGTGGAAACACCTATTTCCCACGGGACCACTTGCAAGGTGCTGCATGGTTGTCGTCAGCTCGTGCCGTGAGGTGTCGGGTTAAGTCCCATAACGAGCGCAACCCCTATCGATAGTTGCCATCGGTTCAAGCCGGGCCCTCTATCGAGACTGCCACCGTAAGGTGCGAGGAAGGCGGGGATGACGTCAAATCAGCACGGCCCTTACACCCGGGGCGACACACGTGTTACAATGGCCGGTACAGAGGGTCGCGAGCCGGTAACGGCGAGCCAATCTCTAAAACCGGTCTTAGTTCGGATCGGGGTCTGCAACTCGACCCCGTGAAGTTGGATTCGCTAGTAATCGCGCATCAGCCATGGCGCGGTGAATACGTTCCCGGGCCTTGTACACACCGCCCGTCAAGCCATGGAAGCCGGGAGTACCTGAAGCTCGGAACCGCGAGGGCCGATCTAGGGTAATACCGGTAACTGGGGCTAAGTCGTAACAAGGTAGCCGTACCGGAAGGTGCGGCTGGAACACCTCCTTTCTGGAGTCCCTTTTTACTCGGTGTGCTC
>LN913013.1:0-1342664 GCA_001487125.1 Gabonibacter massiliensis | reverse complement strand
AAGCGATAGATCCGGGGATTTCCGAATGGGGCAACCCGGCACGCTGGACGCGTGTCATGCTATATTTAGCAGGCGAACGCGGGGAACTGAAACATCTCATTACCCGCAGGAAAAGAAAACAACAGTGATACCCCCAGTAGCGGCGAGCGAACGGGGCGTAGCCCAAACCGCTGGCGTCGAGGCGCTAGCGGGGTTATAGGACCGTGAAAAATCGAGGATTGGCGATGGCAGAAGTCGCTGGAAAGCGACGCCGTGGATGGTGATAGCCCAGTACGCCTGGTCCCCTTTCTTGATAACGGAATCCTGAGTAGGGCGGGACACGAGTAATCCTGCCTGAATTCACCGGGCCCACCCGGTAAGGCTAAACACTCCCGAGAGACCGATAGTGAACCAGTACCGCGAGGGAAAGGTGAAAAGCACCCCGAGCAGGGGAGTGAAATAGACCCTGAACCCGCGCGCCTACAAGCGGTCGGAGCCACGTGATGTGGTGACGGCGTGCCTTTTGCATAATGAGCCTACGAGTTAGTCGTCACTGGCGAGGTTAAGGGTTTTTAGGCCCGTGAGCCGAAGCGAAAGCGAGTCTTAATAGGGCGTAAAGTCAGTGGCGCTAGACGCGAAACCTTGTGATCTACCCTTGTCCAGGTTGAAGGATGGGTAACACCATCTGGAGGATCGAACCGGTAAACGTTGAAAAGTTTTCGGATGAGGCGAGGGTAGGGGTGAAAGGCCAATCAAACTGGGAAATAGCTCGTACTCTCCGAAATGCATTTAGGTGCAGCCTGTCGAGTTTCGTTACCGAGGTAGAGCTACTGATTGGACGCGAGGGCTTCACCGCCTATCAAATCCGGCCAAACTCCGAATGCGGTAACTTTAAATCGATGGAGCGAGCCCGCGGGTGCTAAGGTCCGCGGACGAGAGGGGAATAACCCGGACTATCAGCTAAGGTCCCGAATTGACGTTTAAGTTGAATAAACGAGGTGGGATCGCCTAGACAGCTAGGATGTTGGCTTGGAAGCAGCCATTCATTTAAAGAGTGCGTAACAGCTCACTAGTCGAGCGCTCCCGCGTGGATAATACACGGGCATAAAACGTCAACCGAAGCTATAGGATGTACTAAAATGGTACGTCGGTAGGAGAGCATTCCTGTCAGCGTCGAAGCGATATCGCGAGGTGTCGTGGAGCGTCAGGAAAAGCAAATGTAGGCATAAGTAACGATAATGGAGGCGAGAACCCTCCACGCCGCAAGACCAAGGATTCCCCGGCAATGTCAATCACCCGGGGGTCAGTCGGGCCCTAAGGCTAACCCGATGGGGGATGCCGATGGCGAACGGGTTAATATTCCCGTACTTCTTCACGGCGTGACGCGGTGACGGGGCGATGACAGGGTCGCGTGCCGACGGAATGGCACGTTGAAGCCCGTACCCTTTGAGGCAGGTAGTAAAGCACGCCTGCCGAGGCGAAAGGCGATAGTACCGCGAGACCCCGGTCAAGCGGATAGTACCCGTAATTTCACCCCCAAGAAAACCCGCTAAACTTCAACCGTGAAGGACCCGTACCGTAAACGGACACACGTGGTCGGGTAGAGTATACCAAGGCGCTCGAGTGAATCGTGGCCAAGGAACTAGGCACAATGGTCCTGTAACCTCGGGATAAAGGACGCTCTAGTGATAGAGCCGCAGAGAAATGGCCCAGGCGACTGTTTACCAAAAACACATGGCTATGCCAAATCGCGAGATGACGTATATGGCCTGACACCTGCCCGGTGCCGGAAGGTTAAGAGGAGGGGTAAGAGAGATCGACGCTCCTAATTGAAGCCCCGGTAAACGGCGGCCGTAACTATAACGGTCCTAAGGTAGCGAAATTCCTTGTCGGGTAAGTTCCGACCTGCACGAATGGTGTAACGATCTGGGCACTGTCTCGGCCACGAGCTCGGTGAAATTGTAGTTCCGGTGAAGATGCCGGGTACCCGCGACGGGACGGAAAGACCCCGTGAACCTTTACTGCAGCTTCGCGTTGTTCCCGGTCACGGGACGTGTAGGATAGGTCGGAGACATAGAAGTGGTTTCGTCAGGAATCATGGAGTCATCGTTGAAATACGACCCTTCCCTTGTCTGGGATCTAATCTAGAGATAGAGACACCGCGTGGTGGGTAGTTTGACTGGGGTGGTCGCCTCCAAAAGCGTAACGGAGGCTTCCAAAGGTACCCTCAACTTGTTCGGTAATCAAGTGTAGAGTGCAATGGCACAAGGGTGCTTGACAGGGAGACACACAAGTCGATCTGGCGCGAAAGCGGGGCATAGTGATCCGGTGGTTCCAGCGTGGAATGGCCATCGCTCAAAGGATAAAAGGTACTCCGGGGATAACAGGCTGATCGCCCCCAAGAGCTCATATCGACGGGGCGGTTTGGCACCTCGATGTCGGCTCGTCACATCCTGGGGCTGGAGAAGGTCCCAAGGGTTCGGCTGTTCGCCGATTAAAGTGGCACGCGAGCTGGGTTCAGAACGTCGTGAGACAGTTCGGTCCCTATCTGTCGTGGGCGTTGGAGATTCGCGAGGTCCTGACTCTAGTACGAGAGGACCGGGTTGGACGCGCCTCTAGTGAACCGGTTATGACGCCAGTCGTACCGCCGGGTAGCCACGCGCGGATCGGATAAGCGCTGAAAGCATCTAAGCGCGAAGCCGGCCTCAAGATGAGATCTCCGTTTAGGGTCGTTGTAGACGACGACGTTGATAGGCCGCAGGTGTAAAGCCGGTGACGGCACAGCCGAGCGGTACTAATAACCCGATAGACTCTGTCGGTTGTTTCATTTCTATGTTCGATGTCCCTCTCCATTCAACTAGCTTTAGGTTTGACGCTATAGACGTTGAATTTTTTTTAAAGGTATTAAAAGGTATTAAAAGGTATCTACAGCGACGGTGATCCACCTCTTCCCATTCCGAACAGAGAAGTTAAGCCCGTTAGCGCCGATGGTACTGCCGCGAGGTGGGAGAGTAGGTCGATGCCGAATTTAAAAAATCGTTCTAATTTATTAGGGCGATTTTTCTCTGGCGAGGTAGCTCAGCTGGTTAGAGCGCATGATTCATAATCATGAGGTCTCCGGTTCAATCCCGGATCTCGCTACGATTTAGATAAGAGCCACGATCTCTCGTGGCTCTTTTTTTATGCTAAATTCTAATCTCTAATCTCAGAGTCTTTTAATTTATCCTCTTGGTTTACAATGGATAGCACATCTATTCCTCTAAAGTTGTTATTCCCCAAAGTGCGCCGGTTTAAGAAAAATGGGCATATAAGTAAACTATTGAAAATTATATGATAAATAATGGATGTTTTTCTTTTATTATAAATACATTTGAGGATTATTTCGATATAGTGTCAAACGACGGCTAAATAGATGCGATTTGGGTCTGTTTGAAAGCTTTTGTGCTGTATGGATGACTAATATACAAGATTATGGGCATAGTTTCGAAAATAATTTCTTTTTGTAATAAAAAGTCAAGAATACCTGTTCAATCAATAGGCACAATAGCTTCTGTCGATCAGCATAAGAAAATGGAAGTTTCGTTAATGGAAGCAAAAGAGAAACTGGAAATAACCAATTCTATCCTATCTTCCGTGTTGAGTCTTTCCCATGTTTTGCCTTGGGATTGCGATGTCCCTACTCAGATATTTTCTTGCGATTATTTTATTTATCATCATGAAAGTCAACCGAAACCTATTAACGGAAAATATTATTGTTCGGTAGAAAAATATATCAATTCCATTCATCCGGAGTTCAGAGAACATATGATGTCCGTTTTTACCGATTTGTTGAATGGGAAACGGAAAAGTTTTCGTGAAGTTTACCAAGTACATTGGTATAATGATAGAGAATACGAGTGGATAGAAAAGCAGGGAGCGGTTTATGAATACGATTTGTCGGGGAAACCCAAGACGATCATTGGTTCGAGTGTCGTTATTACTGGACGGAAGAGGCTGGAACAGAATTTATTATTAGCCAAGGAGCAAGCAGAGGAGAGTAATCGCTTGAAATCGGCCTTTCTGGCGAACATGAGTCACGAGATTCGAACTCCTTTGAATGCAATTGTCGGTTTTTCGAATGTGTTGGCTCAAACAGATAGCGAGGAGGAAAAGCAAGAGTACTTAAGTATTATTGAACACAATAACGCTTTATTATTACAACTAATCGGAGATATACTGGATTTGTCGAAAATTGAGGCCGGCACGTTGGAGTTTATTTATTCTGATGTAGATATAGATCAGTTGCTTGAAGAGATAGAGCAGATGACAAGATTAAGAGTAAATGCCGATAGGGTTTCCGTTGCTTTTACCGAGCGGATGCCGTCGTGTATCGTTCGAACGGAAAAGAATCGGTTACTACAAGTCATTAATAATTTTGTTACGAATGCGATTAAATTTACGGAGCAAGGAGAGATTCGGTTAGGGTATCGTTTACAGGAAGATGGTTATCTGTATTTTTATATAGCAGATACCGGTTGCGGTATTCCGACGGACAAATTGGAACTGGTGTTCGGGCGTTTTGTGAAATTGAATAATTTTGCGCAAGGTACGGGCTTGGGTTTGGCAATCAGTGAAACCATAGTGAAACGTTTGGGTGGAGATATTGGAGTGGAGTCTGCGGAAGGCGAAGGATCTCTGTTTTGGTTTACCATTCCGTATGTTCCGGTAGAGCCGATAAATTCCATCAAGCCTCCGGAGAAGACTGGTGGTTGTTTAGCAAATGTCCCGCGTGACCAGAGACCAGCCATTTTCATTGCAGAGGATAATTCGGATAATTATAAATTATATGAAACCGTATTACAGAAGGATTACAACCTTCTTCACGCGTTGAATGGAAGAGAGGCTGTTCAATTGTATAAGGAATATCTTCCGTCTTTGGTATTGATGGATTTGAAAATGCCGGAGATGGGAGGTTATGAGGCTGCGGGGGAGATACGTAAATTATCTGATCGTGTCGTTATTGTTGCCGTGACGGCTTTTGCTTTTGCTGAAGATGAACAACGGGTTTATCATAGCGGTTTTAATGATTATATCACGAAACCGATCCGGGTTGGCGTGTTGAAAGAGAAAGTGCGGGAATTTTTAAGTCTCGTATGATTTGTATCGTGAGTATCGTAAGAATGAGTGGGTATACAGGGAAAAGTATAATCGTATTCTATGTTTCCCAAATAGAAGGTGGCATATCTTGTTTTCCACGATCGGCCTGAAGTAGATACGAAACGATGAATAAGTTGTCGATGGGAGCAGGCGGGAAGTTAGCGGATTAGAGTAGTTAGAGAGAGCAACTCAATATAAGGTGAGTTGCTCTCTTATTTTATTTATTATCGAGATCTTCCAGTAAGGCTTTAACGGTAGCCTCGACCTGAAGGTCTCTTCCCTTTATGGCATTCGCCGGATCGTTATTGACTTTTATATCCGGTTCCAATTGAAGATTTTCCAAATAGCGCCCTTGGTTATCTTTCATACCCACTTGAGGGATACCGAATACAAGGGTCGGGTCCTGTTGAAGTTCCCACCATACGGCAGTCATGGTTCCGGGAACCGGCATACCGACTAATTTACCGAGCTTCATCTCTTTGTAGGCCCACGGGAAACCGTGTGCATTACTGTAATTGTCTTCGCTCATGATTACCGCGGAAGGTTTGGCCCATTGGAATAGAGGATCCCGGCCGATGTATTGCCCTCTGGGGACGAATTGGGCGTATATGTTACCGCTTAATAGCGTTAGAAGGTCTTCATGAAGCCAGCCTCCTCCGTTCGAACGGGTGTCGATAATAATGGCTTCCCGGTTACGGTAACGTCCCAATAGTTCGGAAAAAACTTCCCGGAAGCTTTGACTGTTCATAGCTTTGACATGTATATAACCGATTCTGCCTTGCGATAATTTATCTACCAAAACTTTACGTTGTTTTACCCAACGTTTGTATAACAGGGCGTTTTCTTGTCTTGATGAAATGGGTTTCACGTATTCTTCCCAACGTGCCTTGGTCGTCGGATCATAAAGGGAAAGAAGGACTCTTTTCCCCGCTAAATTTTGTAATAGTTGGAAATAATCTTCTCCTGCTTTGATTTCTTGCTGGTTGATCTTTTCGATGATTGTTCCTGCTTTGATTTTGGTGTCGGCGGAAACAAGCGGGCCTTTCTCGATAATCTCTTCAATTTTTAAACCGTTACCTTTGTATTTGGAGTCATAAAAGGCTCCCAGGGAGGCTGTTTGAGTTTTGCTGTATGTTCCGAAATATCTTGCACCCGTGTGGGAGGCATTTAGTTCGCCTAATAATTCACTAAGCAGGTCAGCGAAATCGTAATTGTTATTGATATGCGGCAAGAAACGCTCGTAGGCTTTTTTATAAAAATTCCAATCCAATTGATGAAGATCCGGATCATAGAATTTATCTTTTACTTGTCTCCAGGCATGTTCATAGATGTATTGGCGTTCGGCTGCTTTTTGGAGTTCTAATTCGGCATTGAATGGCAAAGGGGTTACTTTTCCGGAATTGACGTCGATTTTGCTGAGGCGTCCGCCCGACAACATGTAGATGTTTTTACCTTCTTTATCCATTTCCAGGCTGGCATAACGGCTGTTTAACTTGGATAGGATACGGGTGCTTCCCTCTTTGAGATCTCTGACCCATAGGTCGTAGCCTCCTTCGAAACGACTCATGTAGAAGAGTTTGTTCGCGTCATTTGTTAAAATAGCGTCTCCTAAATTGGAAGAATTGATCGTGAGACGAGCTATACGATCTTCCAGATTGTTAAAGTCGATCTTCATTTCGGGAAGTTTATCTTTTTTCCCCGTCGTCTTCTCTTCTTTCTGTTTTTTAGCGTTCTTTGTCATCTCTTTGGCTAAGGCCGATTCTTCCTTGTTTCTTTTGAATTCATCCCAGGCTTCCGAGTCCAGGAACAGGGCATAAACATCGTATTGGGAACCCCAGCTTCCGTGACTACGGTATCCTTGTCGGTCGGTAGACCAGATGATCACTTTGCCGTTCATCATCCATTTAGGATTACTATCATTGTATCCGCTATTGGTCAGGTTATGTATTTCTCCGCTACCGTCGGCTTTGATAAGAGCGATGTCTGTATATTGCCAGCCTCCTTTTTCAAAATATTGCGCCAATATCCATTTCCCGTCCGGGGACCATTGATACCATTGATCTCCATCCGCGTAAGAGTAATTGTATCTTCCGTCTAATACGGTTCTTGTTTTTTTGTTTTTAAGCTGGATCACTTTGATTTCGGTTCTGTTTTCCAAATAAGCGATCTCTTTTCCATCCGGAGAAAAAGCCGGTTGGAAACAGGCATTTTTACTGTTTGTGATTTGAGATTCTTTGATCTCTTTTGCATATGTGAACGAGCGATCCGTACTATCCGTCAGGGAGGAAACATAGATGTTCCAGCCTCCGTTTCGTTCTCCAGCGTATACTAAAGATCGTCCGTCCGGAGAAAAACTTACGGAGCGTTCTTGTGTCGGGGTATTAGTGATTCGTCTCGTTGTGCCGTATTCGACAGAACTGACAAAAATATCTCCCCTGAGGACGAAAGCAATCTCTTTTGCGTTGGGCGATAATGCCATTTCTGTTGCCCCGTAAGTTAAATTTTGTAAGATTGAGCTCGGTTCTATCTCATCGGTTGTGATTTGGATGGTCAGTTTTTGAGGTTGTTCGCCTTCTTTACAGGTATAAATTTCTCCGTTGTAAAAATAACATAGGGTCCCGTTATCTGACATGGAGAGAAAACGTACCGGATGTTTACGGTGTTTGGTCAATTGTTTTACTTGTGAAGGATCTTCGAGCGATAATTTGCATACATTGAAATCCCCGAAGCGTTCACTTAGGAAATAGATGCTTTTTTCATCTTTCGTGAAAATAGGATTCCGGTCTTCAACCTCTTTGTTCGTGATATTAGTGAATTTGCCCGTTTTCAGATCGTGTAACCAGATATCGCGGGTGACAGAAGAGGTATGGTGTTTCCGCCAATTATCTTCGTAGCCTTTTCGGTCATGATAAACGATCCGGTCTCCTTTTTTATTAAAATGAATATCGTAAGCCTCAAAAGTCAGAAATTGTTCCGGTCTTCCGCCTTCTACGGGAATGCGATACATTTGTGCGCTGTTGGGAAACTGGGTGTAATGGACATCGGGTAAGATCGTTGCTCTGTAAATAATACTTTTTCCGTCTGGAGTAAAACATACCGGAATCTCGGAATTGGAATGAAATGTAAGTCTGGTAGGAGAACCTCCTGTCGCGGGCATGATATAAACATCAAGGCCGCCTGCTCGATCCGAAGCAAATGCGATGCTTTTACCGTCCGGGGACCATATCGGTTGGGTGTCGTAAGCCGGGTTTGTCGTGAGTTGCGTAGCTTTTCCTCCCTTGCTGTCTACCGTGAATAGGTCTCCCTTGTAACAGAAAACGATGGTCGTTCCGTCCGGGGAAATGGCGGGATAACGCATCCACTGTGCCTCGTGTTGAGCAAATGCCTTTGGAATACTCAACAGGAAAATAATGGAAATGAAAAATGAAAATAGTTTCATGTTTGATCGTTTAAATGATTTGTTTGGTATAAAAATAATAAAATTATGGTATATAATCTCTTTTCGCAACATATTTAAATATATGGCGTTCCGCTCGAATGGAATTAAATATGTACATTTACGTGTTAGGCGTATGAATGTCGGTTACCGTTACTTCGATTCCCCTTTCTTGTAAATCGTTTAAAATTTTAGAGGGGATCTTGTTATCCGTGATGATATGGTCAATGGCATCCAGATCGCAGATTTTACTGAATCCCCGCCGACCGAATTTGGAAGAATCTGCCAATACGATTGTTTTTTGTGAAGCCTTCATCATTACTCGATTTA
Source organism: Gabonibacter massiliensis (assembly GCA_001487125.1). GTDB lineage: Bacteria > Bacteroidota > Bacteroidia > Bacteroidales > Marinifilaceae > Gabonibacter > Gabonibacter massiliensis. The sequence goes on along the minus strand of LN913013.1, from coordinate 1,333,783 downwards.
AATTGGCTTCCATCATATTGGTTGTTGTCAACCCGTATTCCAAATCAATTCCGTTGACACCCATGAATAATTTGCTGCATGAAAAATATTCAAGCATATTTTCAGCATAATTTCCTACGACAGAGAGGGCGCTGTTGCGCACGAAACCTCCCAATTGAATAATGTCGATGTTCGGATTACGGGCCAGTATATTAGTTACGTTTATAGCTGCCGTAATTACGGTAAGATGTCCTTGGGCTTGAATTTGTCTGGCAAGGGCATGCATGGTGGTTCCCGAGGCGATCAAGATGGAATCATCGGGGGTGATCAATTGGGCTGCACTTATTCCTATCAGACGTTTTTCTTCCGTGTAGAATTTCTCTTTTTCGCTTACATGCCGGTCGTTGATGTATGGGTTGATAAGGATGGCACTACCGTGGGTACGATACAACATCTTTTTTTCCTCTAACAGGGTTAAGTCTTTTCGGATGGTAACGGAGGAGACCTTTAGTTGGTTCGCCAGGTCTACAACGGATATAGAGCCTTGTTGACGTAAAGCTTCCAGAATATAATTATGCCTTTCCTTTACGGATAATGTTTTCATCCTATTTTGTAGTTATAAATGTCGTTTATTGTAATGATATATACACCTGAGACTTATAAATTAAGTTGGACGAAGTTAATAATTTATTTTGAAGGCCGGATGAAGCTCCTTTAAAAAAAGAGAACTTTTATTATATTATTTCGTATGTTAACCTAGATGTCCGGAGTTAATCGACGAGCATCGCATGGTATGGATATAAATTATAAACAGATGAAACGTAATGATTTAATCGGAAAAATTACAGATACATCTAAGACTTGGGATGTAGTAGTCATAGGGGGTGGGGCTACAGGACTTGGGGTTGCTGTTGATGCAGTTCTTAGAGGATTTAGTGTTGCTTTATTTGAATATGATGATTTTGCAAAATGTACTTCCAGTAGGAGTACGAAGTTGGTTCATGGTGGTGTACGGTATTTGGCTCAAGGTGATGTGGGGCTCGTACTGGAAGCTCTTTATGAACGTGGACTATTGAAGAAGAATGCTCCGCATTTGGTGAAGAATCAATCTTTTTTAATCCCCAATTACAGGTATTGGGATAATATTTTGTATACGGTCGGTTTGACTTTATACGATCTTTTGGCGGGACGTTTGGGATTAGGACGTTCTTTATATGTATCTAAATCGAAATCTTTGAAGCACATTCCCGTGCTTCGTGAAAAGGGGTTGAAAGGGGGTGTCATCTATCATGACGGTCAGTTTGATGACTCCCGTCTGGCTGTCAATTTAGTACAGTCTTGTATAGATAACGGGGGATGTCCTATAAATCATATGAAAGTTACGGGGTTGATTCATGGTACGGAAGGGAAAGTAAAAGGGGTGGAAGTGGTAGATATGGAAACCGAAAAATCATATGAAGTTCAAGCGAAAGTCGTTATAAATGCGGCAGGTGTATTTGTGGATGATATTATGCAGATGGATACTCCCACGGGGGAGCATATGGTACGTCCCAGCCAAGGAGTTCATTTGGTTTTGGATAAATCGTTCCTGCAAAGTGATTACGCGATTATGATACCGAAAACGGATGATGGCCGGGTACTTTTTGCTGTACCGTGGCACGATAAAGTTGTTGTCGGGACAACGGATACCTTGCGGGAAAAACCGGAATTTGAACCTAAACCCTTGGAAAAAGAGATTGAATTCATATTGAATACGGCGGGGAAGTATATGACGCGCAAACCTACCCGTAAGGATGTGTTGTCCGCTTTCGCGGGTTTACGTCCTTTAGCTGCTCCCAAAAAGGAGGGGAAGAGTACGAAGGAGATTTCGCGAAGTCATAAGATTATAGTTTCTCCGAATAATCTGATCACCATTACGGGGGGAAAATGGACGACTTACAGACGGATGGCGGAAGATACCGTGGATCAGGCTATAAAAATGCAATTACTGGAGGAACGGAAATGCATGACAAAAACGTATCATATTCATGGTTACCGTCTGAATCCGGATCTTTCGGATCATTTATATGTTTATGGTTCTGATGTGGACGGGATAAAAAAATTGATGGATAGCGATCCGGCAATGAGAGAAAAATTAAGTCCTAAATACGATTATACGGTAGCGGAGGTGGTATGGGCAGTCAGGGAGGAGATGGCCAGGAATGTGGAGGATGTTTTGGCCAGAAGGGTTAGGTTGTTGTTTCTTGATGCTCGGGTTGCGATAGAGGTTGCCCCGAAGGTTGCTGAGATTGTCGCGAAAGAGTTAGGGTATGATGAGATCTGGAAAAAATCGCAGATAGAGCGATTTGAAAAAACAGCTGCCAATTATATACTGGATTAAACAAGAAGCCGATGTACCGGAGCTTCCTGAAAAATATTTTGTACCGCAAATAAATCTGCTTTTGGAGTGGCAATGTATTACGATTAGAAACCTTTATTCTCATTAATTGTTTCGTTTTGTTACGAATTAAGTAAAAATAATTGCGTTTTTGTTTTGAATTATTTCGTTTTGTTTGTTTCTTTGTAACAAAACTAAAAATTTCTGTATATGAAACAGGATACTACAAAGCCATTTGATGTCATTGTTATTGGCGGGGGAGCTACCGGAGCGGGGACGGCGAGGGATTGTTCGCGTCGAGGATTGCGGGTGCTGTTGGTCGAACGTTTCGACATCTCGACTGGAGCTACGGGTAGGAATCATGGATTGTTGCATAGTGGGGCTCGTTACGCCGTGACCGATAAAGAGTCGGCGGAAGAGTGTATTAAGGAAAATATGATTCTACGCAAAATAGCCAGTCATTGTGTGGAGGAAACGGATGGTCTGTTTCTTAGTTTGCCGGAGGATGATATCGCTTATCAGGCCAAATTTGTAGAGGCTTGTCGCCAGGCTGGAATTCGGGCGGATGTTATTGATCCGAAAGAAGCTTTGCGGTTAGAGCCGGCGGCTAATCCGGATATTATCGGAGCTGTTCGTGTTCCGGATGGTGCCGTAGATCCGTTTCGATTGACGGCTTCCAATATAATGGATGCGAAGCATCACGGTGCTAAGGTGTTGACTTATCACGAGGTGACGGAGCTTTTGCGGGAACAGGACCGCGTTGTCGGGGTAAAGGTGTTGGATCATAAGACCAAAGAGGTGAAGTCGTATTATGCTTCGGTAGTTGTTAACGCGGGAGGAATTTGGGGACATAATATAGCCCGGTTGGCGGGAATCAATATTAATATGTTGCCGTCGAAGGGTGCCTTGTTGATTTTCGGACATCGGGTGAATAATATTGTTTTGAACAGATGCCGGAAGCCGGCGGATGCGGATATTCTTGTGCCGGGAGATACCATTTGCCTGATCGGAACGACTTCGAGTAAGGTCCCTTTTGAGGAGATCGACCATATGTATGTTACCTCGGGAGAAGTCGATTTGTTGCTGAGAGAGGGGGAGAAATTGTCGCCTGTTCTGGCTCAAACCCGAATCCTCCGGGCTTACGCTGGCGTCCGTCCTTTAGTAGCATCGGATAATGATCCCAGCGGGCGGAATGTAAGCCGGGGTATCGTTTTGTTGGATCATGCCGTTCGGGATGGATTGGAGGGATTTATAACGATTACAGGCGGAAAATTAATGACTTATCGGTTGATGGCTGAATGGACGAGTGATCTGGTCTGTAAAAAATTGAATGTTTCGGCTGTTTGTACCACGGCCACGGAAAAATTGCCCGGTTCCCGGGAAAATGTGGAAGAGATAAGTAAAAAAATTCTTTCTATACCTTTAACACAGCGGAATGCCACGATTTCCCGTCACGGTGATATGGCCGGTAAATTTTCTGAAAATACCTCTTTGGACAACAGTTTGGTCTGTGAATGCGAGGAGGTATCGGTAGGAGAGGTGAAATACGCCTTAAACGAGCTGGATGTGAATAACCTGGTCGATTTGAGGCGGAGGACGCGTGTCGGAATGGGTACTTGTCAAGGAGAACTTTGTGCTTGTCGTGCCGCGGGGCTGATGAGCGATCTGCATAAATCCTGCACGAGAAGGGCGAAAGAAGATCTCTCCTCTTTTCTGAACGAGAGATGGAAAGGAATGGCCCCGATTGCCTGGGGTGATACTTTGCGCGAGAGTGAATACACGTCTTGGGTTTATGAAGGCGTATGCGGTTTAACATGGTCTCAAAAACAAGAAGAATAATATGAAATTTGATACGGTTATTATCGGCGGAGGTTTGTCCGGATTGATTTGCGGTATTTATTTGTCAAAAAAAGGACAACGTTGCGTTATCATATCTTCGGGCCAAAGTGCCCTGCATTTTTCTTCTGGTTCTTTCGATCTGTTGAATGCGTTACCTGATGGAACCGGGGTGAATCATCCTTTGGAGGCCGTCGAAGAGTTGATCTTACAAGCTCCGGAACACCCTTACGCGAAGTTGGGAGTAGAGAAGTTTGCAACATTGGCGGCAAAGGCAAAATCATTTCTTGAAGAGGCCGGAGTACCGGTTTCCGGAGATGAACGGAAGAATCATTACCGGATCACTCCCATGGGAACGATGAAACCTACTTGGCTGACCTTAAAAGAGCAATTGATGTCTGCTGAAAAAGATCGGTTGCCTTGGAAAAAGATAGCTGTTTTTAATGTTACGGGATTTTTGGATTTTTACACGCAATTTATTGTGGATGAATTTTGTAAGATGGGAACGGAGTGTAGGGTTCATCTTATTCATTTTCCTGCCCTGGAGAATTTGCGGAAAAATCCGACGGAGATGCGTTCCGTAAATATTGCCCGCGTGTTTGATCATCCTGAAAATTTGGATGAATTGATTCGTATACTTAGAGAGAAAAGTGTCGATTGCGAGGCGGTCGTTCTGCCGGCAATTCTCGGTCTGGGGCGGGATAATGTATTGGATTACGTGCAAAATGAAATAAAAAAACCTGTTCGTTTGGTATCCACGCTTCCGCCCTCTGTGCCCGGAATTCGGGCGCAACAGCGATTATGCAGGAGTTTTCAACAGGCGGGAGGAGTCTATATGCCGGGAGATACGGTGCTGAAGGCGGACAGAGAGGGAAGACGGATCACACGCCTTTACTCTGCTGACCATGGGGATATCCCTTTCGTGGGGCAACAGGTGGTGCTGGCCACGGGAAGCTATTTTAGCCAGGGGCTGATTGCCGAACCGGACCGGATATATGAACCTGTTTTCGATTTGGATGTCTCTTACCTGAAAGATCGGGAACAGTGGTATCGTCATAATGTATTCGAGGTGCAACCTTATCAATCTTTTGGCGTAAAAACGAATACCGATTTCCGGGGGATGTATCGAGGTGAGCCTTTGGATAATCTATATGTAGCGGGAGCGGTATTGGAAGGTTACAACGCGATGAAGGAGGGGTGTGGTGCCGGGGTTTCTATTTTAAGTGCGTTGTATGTAGCAGAGCGAATTTTAAGTAAATAAAACGGACGACATGAATCTTCAACAACATAATATTAGCGATAATAATTTCGAACAATGTATCAAATGTACGATTTGTACGGTATATTGTCCTGTTGCTGCTGTAAATCCGGCTTACCCGGGTCCCAAGCAGGCCGGTCCCGATGGGGAACGGTTACGTTTGAAAAAGTTTGATTTTTATGATGAAGCGCTGAAATATTGTATTAATTGCAAGAGATGTGAGGTCGCTTGCCCCTCTAACGTGAAGATAGGGGATATCATTCAGTCCGCTCGTATTAAATATAGCGATAAAAAACCGAAATTCCGTGATTTTATATTAGCCAATACGGATTTGGTAGGCAGTTTGTCGACCCCTTTGGCCCCGATTGTAAATATGACATTAGGAATGAAACCCGTCAAGGCGGTTTTGGACGGTGTAATGAAAATCGATCATAGGCGTTCATTCCCTAAATACGCTTTTGGTACTTTTGAAAGCTGGTATAAGAAACAGGCGGAGAAACAGGCGGCTTACCCGGAACAAGTCAGCTATTTTCATGGTTGTTACGTGAATTATAATAATCCGCAGCTGGGAAAAGATCTGATCAAGGTAATGAATGCTTTCGGGGTGGGGGTGCAGTTATTGAGAAAAGAAAAGTGTTGCGGGGTCGCCCTGATCTCCAATGGATTTATCAAACAAGCTCAAAAACAGGCGAATGCAAACATCAAATCCATTCGGGAGTCTGTGATAGAGAGAAATATGCCGGTAATCGCTACTTCTTCAACCTGTACATTCACTATTCGCGATGAATATCCGCATTTGTTGAATATAGAGAATGCGGATGTTCGGGATAAGGTGGAATTGGCCACGCGTTATATATATCGATTGTTGAGTCAACGGGAAGTCAGGCTGAATTTTAAAAAAGGAAAAAAATGGAGAGTAGCTTACCACACGCCTTGCCATATGGAAAAATTGGGTTGGTCTTATTATTCGATCGAATTATTGAAATTGATTCCCGGTATGGAGTTAATCGTATTGGATTCGCAATGTTGTGGTATAGCGGGAACTTATGGTTTCAAAAAAGAAAATTATAAAACTTCACAAGATATTGGTAACTCGTTATTTAAGCAAATCGAGTCTTGCGATATCGATTATGTTGTTACCGATTGTGAAACATGTAAATGGCAGATTGAAATGTCTACAACGAAACGTTGTGAACATCCGATATCAATATTGGCAAACGTTTTGGAATAGTACGTTTGTCATTTTTTTGAAAGAGAGAATGTTTTATTTCGTAAACATAAAATGTTAAAACGAAATTTTAATATAAATTTTGTTGAATTTTATTTTGATTTAAAAATGTTATTCTCTATTTTTGATGCGATTTGAAATTAAATTGTTTCGAATTTGCAAGCAAACTATTTCGCATGAGTTCATTTTGAAATTAGATTTATCTGTTATTGTTAATATTAACACGTAAGTTATGAACCGAGAAAACAGGATGGATGGATTTCCGTTTTACGCTGAATTAGAGGCTGTGTTTGAAAAACAATTTCTTCTGTCCGATTCGGGAAGGAACAGGGATCGGTATGTAAAAAATCTTACGGTATCAGATGATTTATTCGAAATTCGGAAAAAACAGATGAATTTTTACTCTTTGGGATGGAGTAGAATGACAGGTAGAAATAAATTAATTGTAAATAATTAAAATCTAAACACATGTGGAGTTTTCTGAAACCGGAGCCTCATAAGCCCTTGCTTCCAAAGGAAGAAATAGCTCCGACGTACAATCGGTTACGTTGGCAGGTTTTCATTGGTATCTTTATCGGATACGCTGGTTATTATCTCGTTAGAAAGAATTTTGCGCTTGCAATGCCGTATCTTGTGGAGATGGGATTCGACAAAGGACTTTTGGGTGTTGCCATCTCGGCCAACGCTATCGCGTACGGTCTTTCCAAGTTTTTGATGGGAGGTGTTTCCGATCGCAGTAGTGCCCGGAAATTTTTGCCGTTAGGATTGTTGCTTTCGGCTTTGGTGACAATCATCCTGGGAACGGGCTTGGGAATTTCTTCCATCGTGTCGATGTTTATATTGCAATTCCTGATCGGTTGGTTTCAGGGTATGGGATGGCCTCCCAGTGGACGGGTGATGACCCACTGGTTTTCTCAAAACGAGCGAGGAACTAAAATGTCTATATGGAATTGCGCTCATAATGTAGGTGGGGCCGCGATCGGTCCTATGGCCGCTGTCGGTATGGTTTGGTTCGGCTCGTGGCAAGCCGGTACCTTTTGGTTCCCCGCGATTGTCGCTCTTTTCATTGTCGTAATCAGTTTCTTGTTGATTCGGGATACTCCTCAGTCTTGCGGTTTGCCTCCTATCGAGGAGTTTCGGAACGACTATCCGAAAAATTATAGTGCCAAATCGGAAGAGGAGCTGACAACGAAGGAGATTTTCTTCAAGTATGTATTGAATAACAAAACATTGTGGTTTATTGCCATTGCCAATGCTTTTATTTATTTAGTACGTTATGGCGTATTGGATTGGGCTCCGACCTATTTGAAAGAGGCGCGGGATTTCGACATAAAGAGTATCGGATGGGCTTATTTTGCTTATGAGTTTGCGGCCATTCCCGGTACGATTGTTTGCGGTTGGTTGAGTGACCGGGTGTTTAAAGGGCGTCGTGCTTTGACCACTATGATTTATATGGTATTGGTCGCCGTGTTTATTTTCGTTTACTGGCAATTTGCCAGAACTCCGATGGCTATCAGTATTTGTTTGATTGCCATAGGATTCTTGATATACGGCCCTGTAATGCTTATTGGAGTGCATGCGTTGGATTTGGCTCCTAAGAAAGCCGCAGGAACATCGGCCGGATTAACCGGATTTTTCGGTTACTTCTTCGGAACAGCCTTGTTGGCAAATATAGGTTTAGGATATGTTGTTCAACATTTCGGCTGGAATTGGAACTTCATCGTCTTGCTCTTGGCTTGTGCATTAGCATTCCTGTTTATCGGATTTACATATAAAGAGGAACAATATCTTGTTAAAAATAATCATTAACATTCCTAAAAATCGAAATTATGATTAAAAGACTATTTCATGTCGCATGGGCATGCGGGTTAGTAGCCTCCGTGATGTCCTGTGAAGATCAAAAATTTAATGATGTGACAGTTGATGTCGACCGCGTACACGTGGCGACTTTGTCTGAAGAGATGCAAAAAGTTCGGGATTATGTTCCGGAATATGCCGTGATGGCTCATAGAGGTTCTACGTTCTGGACGCCGGAAGAGACAGAAGCCGCTTATCGTTGGGCGAGAGAGATCGGCGCCGATTATTTGGAATGCGATTTGCAGGTGTCGAAGGATGGAGTGGTATTGGCTTTGCATGATACGGATTTGAAACGTACTACTAATATTGCGGATGTTTTCGGTGAGGCTCTTCCCACGGAATTGAGAAAAGAGTATTACGAGAAATTGGGATATACCGCCGCACAAATCGATAGTTTGATGATTGTGGATACGAAAAATTTTGTTCCCAATTATCCTTCTTCTTATACTTACTATGAATTGATGCATTTGGATGCTGGAAGATGGTTCAACGAGAGCAGTTTAGAGCAGGCGCGCGCCGGCTTCGTGGAACAACATCAGTATATTTCGACTTTGGAAGATTTGGTAATGTATTCAAAAGGGTATCGTTTGAAGAGATACAAAGCGGGAGAAACGGATCCTTTTGGGCTTTGGAAGAAACCGGAAGGAGAGCGTGTCGTAACAGGAATGACGGCTACGAACAAAACCATTACCAATCCCATAAATTTTGTTACGGTTGATAAGGTTGTCAAATATGATTTCGAGTATGTCGTAGATACGAAGGCTGACGGAGGTGCACTTAGCGGAAATATTCCGGGTATCTACATCGAATTCAAGGAACCGTGGTTGAATCCGGCGGGATTTGAGCAAATGGTATATGATGAGTTATCGGAATTGCATATGAATATTATTACCGAGCCGGCAAACGAAAATGAACCTTTCTATAAAAATCATAAAGTGAATGTCGGCAATACGAACGGTAAGGTAGTTCTTCAAACTTTCTCTTTACAAAGTTTGGTACAGGTGAGTAAGGTTTTTGAAGGAAAAGTTCCGATGTGTTTCTTGTTGTGGCTGGGAAGTGGGGCTACTGATCTGACATATGACGATCCTACCGGATATGCCTCTTTCATTAATTTGGGAGTACAGTATAAAGCTCATTTCATCGGACCGTGTATCGGTGGAGCTCCCAATAACTATCCGGAATTAAACAAACCCTGGCAAAATCATTTGATTCACCGGGCAAAAATGAAGAATCATCCGTATACTTTCGATACTTATGATCAGATGGCTAAATATTTTGGTCAGTATAATTATGGAGTAGAGGGCGGAGCCGTCTTTAAGGCTCCCTATCTGGATGCGTTGTTCACTAACCACTCGGATATGTCTCTTCAATACATGATTAATTTTAATTGGAGAAGTAAAGATGCTCCTCAAACTGTACCGGATGCACGTCAATTACTGGAAGAGTTGGGTTACGAAAAATAATCACATTTAATTGCATATACAAATGAAGAAATATATATTATTCCCTCTTGTGTTAGTAGCTGCCATGCTGTCTTCTAACGTGATAAAAGCTCAGGATCAGGATGTAGAGCCTTTGTTGAAATATATTAATAAGGAAAACGGACTTAAACTTACAGCCGGTGGTCGTCTTTTTGCCGATTTCGCTTATTATCATACGGAATTTACTCCCATGAAATCGGGGGCCGCAATTACAGATGCCCGCATCCGTACCTCGCTGACTTGGAAAAATTTCTATTTTTATGCTGATTTCGATTTCTCCAAGGGAACCTTCAAGCAGAAAAATATTTTTGTAAGGTATAATTTCAAAGAGTCTGTAAATGGCATTCATAGCGTGAAAGCCGGTTATTTTAATGAACCGTCCACGATGAGTTTGAATACCAGTCTGTATAATTATCACTTTATTTCTCGTCCGGCGGGGGTGAATGCGTTGTCTCCCGGACGAGCCTTGGGTGTTACCTACAAGTACTTTGACCGGAATTTTTTTGCAGATCAGGGCTTTTTTGCCGAAAACAAATACAACGATCAGATTGCAGGATTCCAAGGATTTAGTTTAAGCGGTCGTTGGTTATACAAACCGATCAATAATGACTATATGACGTTGCAGTTCGGTATCGGCATGCGTTACGGACGGATCAACAGCGGTGAAGTTATTAATGATAACGTGTTTAAGACCAACCTGGAAATCGAGGCCAATATGCAAACTTATGTGGATGCAACTACCCGTTTCTTGAATGCAGATGTGGCTTGGGCAAAAAATACGTTGAACGTAAATCCTGAATTATTGTTCAGAACGGATCGTTTCTTCTTCCGCGGAGAATATATTTTCAAAAAAATCTGGAAAGACCGGGATGATTTGACTTTGTTCGAAAATCAATTGGGAGGTCAGCAAAGTTGGCAAACTCTGGTGTCCTGGCAGAATGGAAACCCGATTCGTGCTTCCAAGTTCGATGCCGCGTATGTCGAGTTAGGCTATTTGTTGTGCGGTAAGGCTTATACCTATGATGACGAATACGCTTTGTTGGGAGGAATGAACGATAAAGGCGGACTTGAAGTGGTCGCTCGTTATAGTTACACGAATTTGAATGATATCAATAAGGGTGATGTGTTCTTAATAGGCAATCATAAGTTCTATCCGAATGGAGAGATAAAAGATTACCCGGTGGTTTCAACCAGTATCGGCGGAGGAAGAATGCATGCCGTTACTTTGGGATTGAACTACTCGTTTAATCAATATGTCAAAGTGATGGGTGAGTACCAGTACGCTAATCTGGATAATGTTTATTTCCCCAATGATAAAAATTTCCATCAGCTGCAATTGCGCTTAATGGTTTCTTTCTAATGATAGGTAGGTTTGTAAGAAAGGGATGGCATATGTCATCCCTTTTTTTTAGGAGTAAAGCGAGTTAATTTTATATATTTTCTATATCTTTTTTTGCGTGGGTGTTTTTATTAACAATCGTTTTTTTTATTTTTGACATTGAAATGTTGATGATAAACTGTACCAATTACTGAAATATGAAAATAACCGGTTTAATTATATTGTCTTTTTGGATTGTAACTAAAGGATCTTTCGGTCAGATTGATGTACGTGAAATAAACAAGCCGATCGAATTGCTGAATGAGGCGAATGAGGATATTAAGGATGGTAAGTATAAAGAGGCTGTACCCAAATTACTGGCAGCAGCCAAATTGAATCCGAAATTGAGAGATATTTATATTTCGTTGAATCAGGCTTGTCCTCAGACGAATCAAATATCAATACTAAAGGAGTACCTGAAAAGAGCACAATCTATTTTTATTGAAGATGATGAGATTTGCTATTATTTAGGAAATGTCTATCAAATCGAGAATCGTTTCGCTGAAGCGATAAGAGAGTATACTTCAGCTATCAAATACGCTAAGAAAAATGGCGAAGAGTTTGGCTTGACTTATGCTTATTATTTGAATCGCGGAAATTGTTATTTGAAACGAAGTGAGTTTCAGAAAGCCATACAGGATTATACCTACTCCTTGTCATTGAACGATAAAAGCGGAGCACTCTATGCTAATAGAGGAATTGCTTATTTTAAAACCGGAAAGAGGACAGAAGCTTGCCGTGATTGGAAAAAGGCCAAAACTCTCGGTGTAACGAGTGTGGGGCAATATTTGAATCGCTATTGTAAATAATCGACAAAAGAAGATTTACGGATTCAAGGTCTCGATCAATGAGGTTAAATTACTGGTAAATAATTTTACAGAGATGGCCAGCAAAATGATTCCGAAGAATTTTCTCAGGATGTATACTCCTCCCTTGCCGAATATTTTTTCTACTAAAGAAACATTCTTTATCACCAAGTAGACGACAATGATGTTCAGTATTAAGGCGATAATAATATTGACGGTATGATATTCCGCTTTTAAGGCTAACAGGGTCGTTAAGGTTCCAGCTCCGGCAATAAGAGGGAAAACCAGGGGAACGATCGCCGCAGCATCGGTCGGCCCGTCGTTTTTAAAAATTTCGATTCCGAAAATCATCTCTACGGCTAAAACGAAAATAATCAGGGCTCCGGCAACGGCAAAGGAAGAGATATCCACGCTGAATAATCCTAATAAGGCATCTCCGACAAAAAGAAAACCGAAAAGGATAAGAAACGAAAACAAAGCTGCTTTGGCTGCGTTTAATTTATGATGTTTATTCTGGATGTCGATAATAATAGGAACGGAACCCGTAATGTCGATTACCGCGAATAGAACCATAAAGGCGCTGACGATTTCCTGTATGCCAAGTGTCGAAATATCCATATTGTAAATCATTTATTCACTTGATGTTTTTTATAATCTCTTTTCTTTTTGTCAGAAAAAAATGGGTTAAATGCCAAATAAAAGTATTATTTTTGTCTGGATCTCGTTCATATCTGATGGATAGATACGCTAAGACTCGGCAAAGATACTGAATCATAGGATTTTTTCAAAAAATATGAATGGTAAAGAAAAGATATTTATGGAATATACGAAGTTAATTGTTGAGAAACAGGAAAATATTTGTATTGTAAAAGTCAATAATCCGGAAGCGTTAAATGCTTTGAGTTCCGTTGTGTTGAGAGAGTTAGACGATGTTTTCACGGTAATAGGTAAGGACGAGGCTACGGATATTGTTATTTTGACCGGGGTAGGACGTTCTTTTGTCGCTGGTGCTGATATTTCGGAGATGAGTAATTTGAATGCCGCGGAGGGTAAGGCATTCGGTGAGTTGGGAGCTAAGGTTTTTAGAAAAATTGAGTTATTGAATAAGGTGGTCATCGCTGCCGTGAACGGGTTTGCTTTAGGCGGGGGATGTGAATTGGCTATGGCTTGCGATATCCGGATTGCTTCTTCGAAGGCTAAATTCGGACAACCGGAAGTGGGGCTGGGGATTACCCCCGGATTTTCCGGAACCCAACGATTGCCCAGAATCGTGGGAATGGGGAAAGCGAAGGAGTTGATCTATACGGCGGATGTGATCCATGCCGAAGAAGCTTGTCGGATCGGCTTGGTGAATAAAGTTGTTGAACCCGAAATGTTGTTGGAAGAGTGTTTGAATATGGCCAGGAAGATAGCCTCGAAAGCTCCTTTAGCCGTGCAATATTCGAAAGAAGCTATCAATCGGGGAATGGAGACGGATATAGAGACGGGTATTGCTATTGAAAACTATTTGTTTGGACTTTGTTTTTCCACGGAAGATCAAAAAGAGGGGATGAGGGCTTTCCTGGCAAAGCAAGAGGTGACTTTTCAAAAAAAATAATATATATTAACAAAGTAATTGAAGGTTTAATATGAAAATTTGTGTCGTAGGTACAGGGACGATGGGTAACGGTATTGCCCAGACGTTTGCCCAGGCTGGTCACGATGTGTTGTTGAAAGGGAGATCAGAAGCTTCTTTGGCAAAAGCACATAAAGCCATAGATAAGAGTCTTTCTAAAATGGTAGAGAAAGGCAAAATGGAAGCCGCTCAAAAAGAGGCGATTATCGCGAAGATTAAGGACACCATGGCTTATGAAGATTGTAAAGATGCTGATTTGGTCATAGAGGTGGTGGCCGAAGATATGAACACCAAGAGTGAGATATTTAAAACGTTGGATGCTGTTTGCAAACCTGAGGCAGTATTGGCTACCAACACTTCTTCTCTTTCTATAACCGAGATTGCTGCTACGACTAATCGTCCGGAAAAGGTTATAGGAATGCATTTTTTCAATCCTGTCCCCATGATGAAATTAGTGGAAGTGATAAAAGGACAATTAACTTCTCAAGAAGTACATGATAAAATCATGGCCCTTGCCGCAGAAATCGGTAAGACTCCCGTGAGTGTAAATGAAGCTCCCGGGTTTGTAGTGAACCGTATTTTAATACCGATGATTAACGAGGGGATCGGTATTTATGCCGATGGAGTGGCTTCCAAAGAGGAGATCGATGAGGCTATGAAATTAGGTGCGAATCATCCTATGGGACCTTTGGCATTGGGGGATTTGATCGGTTTGGATGTTTGTCTGGCTATTATGGAAGTTTTGTACCATGAATTCGGAGATTCCAAATACCGTCCGCATCCTTTATTACGTAAGATGGTTCGGGCGAACCTGCTGGGTAGGAAGACCGGAATCGGTTTTTATGATTACCGTAAATAACAAAAATAAAAAAACCGGGAGATTTCTCCCGGTTTTTGTTTATTCTGATTTTTTCAATTTTTCGGTAAGCAAAGGAACGATTTTCCGTACATCTCCCACGATACCCAAGTCTGCTACATTGAAAATAGGAGCATACTTGTCTTTGTTGATAGCGATGATGTATTCTGCTTCTTCCATTCCGGCCAGATGCTGGATAGCCCCGGAAATACCCATGGCGAAATAGACATCCGGACGAACTGTTTTACCGGTTTGTCCTACCTGACGTTCGTGACCGAGAACTCCCGCGTCCACCATTGCACGGGAAGCCGATACCTCGGCTCCGATGGTGTTGGCCATGGCCCGTAACAGATCAAAACCCTCCGTGTTTCCAACTCCGCGTCCCCCGGACACCAGAATATGAGCTTCGGTGATGTCGATCAGATTCTTTTGTTCTTTTACGGTTTCTAACACGCGTACACGGAACTTGGATTTGTCAAAGCGGATCGTAACATCTTCGATCGTACCTTGACGATTCGTGTCTCGCTGTCCGATGCGCATTACACCCGGACGAACGGTTGACATTTGAGGACGATGGTCTTTGCAGATGATTGTCGCCATCAGGTTTCCCCCGAATGCCGGACGCGTCATTAGCAGGTCTCTCTCCTCTGAAATTTCTAATCCGGTACAGTCTGCCGTCAAACCGGTTTCTATACGGGCAGACAGACGTGGTCCCAGGTCCCGTCCGATTGTCGTGGCACCGATTAAAACGATGCTGGGTTTATTTTCCTTCACGATCTGGTAGATAGCCTGAGCGTAAGGTTCCGTTACGTAGGTTTCCAACTCGGGAGCATCTACACGTAAAACCGTGTCGGCTCCGTAAGCAATGCACTCCTGGGCTTGAGTCGATAAGTTGTGGCCTAATAGTATGGCGTATACTTTTTCATTTAAAGCATCTGCCAATTCTCTGGCTTTACCTAATAACTCCAGAGCCACATTTTGGATTACGCCTTCTCTTTGTTCGATAAAGACATAAACGTTTTTATATTGTGATTTATCCATCTGACTATTTAATTTTGAATTTGGAGAAAAGCTCTAAATTCTTATTAGATAATAAATTTCTCTTTTAATTTATTGATAATGATATCGGCGGCTTCCGTCGGTTCTACCTCGTAGATTTGTCCGGCAGCTTTCACTCCCTTCGTGAAGGATTTGTATACCCGGGTAGGAGAACCGTTTAGACCGATCTTGTTTTCATCCACGGTGATATTCGTGTAATTCCATAATTCAATTTCACGATCGTAGGCTTCGACAATACCTCTTACGGACATATAGCGGGGTTTTACTCCCGATGCCAATGCCGTTAATACACAAGGGGCATCTACTTCTACGATTTGGTGGCCTTCCTCGGTGGATTTTTTTATGGTAAAGGTTTTATTGCCGTCGAACTTCAGGTCCTCTACATAGGTTACTTGTGGTAAGTCCAAGTGTTCTGCAATTTGAGGGCCTACTTGTGCCGTATCTCCGTCAATAGCTTGACGTCCGGTAATTACCAAATCGTAATCCAAAGCTCTCAATGCTCCGGCTATCGTGTTAGAGGTGGCTAAGGTATCCGCTCCCGCGAATTTGCGGTCGCTTAATAAAATAGCGCGATCGACTCCCATGGCGAAAGCTTCTCGCAAGATGGCTTCGGCTTGTGGCGGACCCATCGTAATAACGGTTACGTGAGCACCGTATTGATCTTTTAATTGAAGGGCAAATTCAAGACCTCCTTTGTCATCGGGGTTCATGATACTGGGAACCCCGTCTCTGATTAAGGTTCCGGTAACCGGGTCAAGTTTAATTTCCGTGGTATCCGGAACTTGTTTAATACAAACAACTATCTTCATGTCGACTTTTTTTACTTTAATAAATTGGCTGCGATGACCATTCTCTGAACTTCTGAAGTTCCCTCGTAAATTTCAGTGATTTTAGCATCTCTCATCATTCTCTCAACCGGATATTCCCGGGTATAACCGTATCCTCCGTGGAATTGTACCGCTTTGGTCGTTACTTCCATTGCTGTTTCTGCCGCAAACAGTTTAGCCATGGCCGCATCCGCGGAGTAATTCTCTTTTTGATCTTTTTTGAAGGCGGCTTTTCTGACTAACAAACGGGAGGCATTGATTTTAGCTTCTAAGTCGGCCAATTGGAATTGGGTGTTCTGGAATTGACCGAGCGCTTTACCGAATTGTTTACGCTCTTTCACGTACTTCACCGTTTCGTCCATAGCTCCTTGGGCAATACCGAGGGCTTGCGATGCGATTCCGATACGTCCTCCGTCCAATGTTTTCATGGCGATTCCGAATCCCTTGCCTTCTTGTCCCAATAAATTTTCAGCCGGAACAATGCAGTTTTCAAAAATCAATTCGCAGGTAGCCGATCCGCGGATACCCATCTTTTTCTCTTTTTTGCCGATGGAAAAACCGGGAAAATCTTTTTCCACGATAAAGGCGGAGATTCCTCTCGTGCCTTTAGACTTATCGGTCATTGCCATGACAATATATACGTGAGCATATCCGGCATTCGTGATGAATATCTTAGATCCGTTCAATACGTAATGATCTCCCTCTTTCACAGCCGTGGTTTGTTGTGCGGAGGCGTCCGTACCCGCATTGGGTTCGGTTAACCCGAAAGCGCCGATCCATTCGCCGGAGGCTAATTTGGGAAGGTATTTGGCCTTTTGTTCGGGTGTCCCGAATTCCATAATAGGAGCGCCGCATAGAGAGGTGTGAGCCGATACAATAACTCCTGTTGTGGCACATACACGGGATAGTTCTTCTACGGCCATCGTGTAAAGAACATTATTTCCACCAGCCCCGCCATACTCAACGGGGAAGGGAATACCCATAATACCTAACTTTGCCATTTTTTCTACGGTTTCCATCGGGAATCTTTCCGATTCGTCTACTTCTGCCGCTAATGGTTTTACTTCTTTTTCTGCAAACTCTCTTATCATTTGCAAGAAGAGTTGCTCTTTTTTTGATAGACTGAAATCCATTATTATTAATGTTTTTTTAATTGATTGAAGCTAACTGTAATCTTAAATCAGCATTTTTTTAGAATTAATGCCGTTCCCATACCTCCCCCTATACAAAGAGAAGCAAGACCTACTTCAGCTTCACTGTTTAGCATTTCATATACAAGTGATACGATGATGCGATTGCCTGACGCCCCTATGGGGTGGCCTAATGCAATGGCACCTCCGTTGACGTTGGTACGTTCGTTTATCCACTCTCTCGTTACGCCATGTTGTGCCATTAGTTCATGAATTACTCCCAATGATTGTGCCGCAAATGCCTCGTTGAGTTCTATCACGTCAATATCAGATAGTTTTATATCGGCATTTTTCAAAGCATTGGTAATGGCTGGTACGGGGCCCATACCCATAATGGCGGGGTCCACACCACCTTGTCCGACACCGATAATCTCGCATAGAGGGGTTAGGTTGTATTGTTTAACGGCCTCTTCCGATGCGAGCATCACGAATGACGCTCCGTCGTTGATTCCGGAAGCATTACCGGCAGTTACAGAGCCCTCTTTTTTGAAAGCGGGACGTAAGGTCGATAGTTTTTCCAGCGACGTTTTTCTATTGGGGAATTCGTCCGTATCGAATTGTAAAGTTTCTTTTTTTACTTTATACTCGATAGGCACAATTTCAGCTTTAAATTTACCGTTATCGATAGCAGCTATTGCACGCTTTTGCGATTCTAAAGCAAATTCATCCTGTTCTTCCCGGCTGATGGAATATTTTTCTGCTATATTTTCAGCCGTAATGCCCATGTGATACCCTTCAAATGCATCAGTAAGACCATCGAATACCATGTGGTCGATGACTGTTACGTCTCCCATGCGGTGTCCGTCGCGGACATGACCGGGAAGAATGTAACCGGCTTTTGACATGGATTCGGTACCTCCTGCGATAATAAGGTTAGCAAGTCCCGCTTTGATAGCGCTTACACCGTTGAGCACGGCTTTCATTCCGCTACCGCATATCATGTTGATGCCATAAGCCGGTACTTCCTGGGGAATCCCCCCTTTTATGGACGCCTGACGGGCCACTCCCTGCCCTTGTCCGGCAGATAGTACGTTACCTACGATTACTTCATCAATATGGGCAGGATTAATACCGGTTTCTGCAATGATGTTTTTAATTACTGCGGCACCGAGGTCTGCTGCTGACAATGAAAGAGTACTTCCTAAAAATTTGCCAATCGCTGTTCTTTTTGCTGCTACGATATATGCCTTCATTTATTGAGCCATTGGTTTTAAATTTTTAGAAACGAGTAATTCACAGCCCGTTGCTGCTTTGATGTCATCCAAGGTAAATTCACTGTTTAATTCTACCAATTCGATTCCGGCAGGAGTGATGTTCATAACACCCATCTCGGTGATGATCATGTCAACTTCACCCGCGGCTGTTAACGGTAGTGTACATTCTTTCAATATCTTGTGGTTCCCTTTTGCGGTATGTTCCATGGCAAGGATTACTTTTTTAGCACCGACTAAAAGATCCATGGCTCCTCCCATTCCCGGGGCTTTCTTGCCGGGGATGATCCAGTTGGCCAAATTTCCTTTCTCGTCTACCTGTAAAGCACCAAGAATAGTTACATCCACGTGTCCGCCCCGGATGATTCCGAAAGAAGTGGCACTATCAAAGCTACATGCTCCGTCGATAGCCGTGATGTATCCACCGCCGGCATCCGTCAATTCCGGATTTTCTTTACCTTCTTCCGGTTTCGGGCCCATGCCTAATAATCCGTTTTCGGATTGTAGGATCACGTGTACGTCACTCTTCAGGTAGTTGGGGACCATTGTCGGCAACCCGATGCCCAAGTTAACTACGTCGCCGTCTTTTAATTCGAGGGCAACCCGCTTGGCAATAACTTCTCTTACTTGATCTTTATCCATAACCGTTTTAATTTTAAATTGTAAATTTTAGATTGTAAATTGACGATTACCTTTGGCGTGTAATTTAGGATTTAAAATCTAAAATTCTAAATGCTATTTCGTTTTTCTTCTAACAAGTTCTTGTGCAACAAATGAAGCCACATCATCGGCATAGGTGTTCATGCCGAAACCGGCATCGTATCCCAATTCTTTCGCTAACTCATGAGATATGCGAGGACCTCCGCAAGCTAAAATAACCTTATCCCGGAGACCTTCGGCTTCCAGCATCTCTACCAATTCCGTCAGGTTTTTGATATGAATGTCTTTCTGTGTTACTGTTTGTGATACTAACAAGGCATCAGCATGCAGCTCGATAGCCTTGGCGATAAACTCTTCATTGGGAACCTGACTTCCTAAATTATGGGCCTCGATCATGTCATAACGTTCCAGTCCATAGTGTCCGGCGAATCCTTTCATGTTCATGATGGCGTCAATACCTACCGTGTGGGCATCGGTGCCGGTACTGGCTCCGACAACGACAATGGGACGTCCGATATGTTCACGGATGAATTCGTCTGTCTCGTGCATCTCCCATTTGGTCGATTCGACTTTGGGGACATGGATTGCGGTAAAATCGACCGTGGGTGTACAGCTCCCGTAACAGTTAAAAAAGGTATAACCTTCGGTCAATTCTTTACTGAATACGATTTGAGGGTTTTCGAAACCCATTTTCTTCAGCAGTTGTTTTGCAGCCTCGATGGCCTCTTCTCCGGCGGGAACGGGCAGGGTAAAACTTAATTGAGTTTTACCGTCGTTCATGGTATCGCCGTATGGTTTTATCTTTTTCAGATCTAAGGTCTGATCAAAATCATTTTTTTCCGTTGAATATAATCCACCACTCATACTAATTGAAAATTGAAAATGAAAAATTGAAATGGTTCAATAGATCATTTGTTGTTATTATTTTAGGTTACGCGTTCATTGAAACTTTGGGATTAAAATTTAGTCCTCAAATTTCAATTTTCAATTCTTTTTGAGCATAAGCTCAATGAACGGATTGTAATAGTTCGCACCTTTTTCCGCTACTCCGTCTAAACCTTTGCCTCCGTTTTTCGGACGTTTGATATCTGCAAAAATCCCCTTTTCCAGTGCGGTAAACAGCCCTTCGTGTTCGATGTTCTCCAAAAGGGCAATGGCTTTGTCTAAAACCTCTTTGGCCCGGCGTTGAATGATTCCGTCCGTTTTAAACTCTACTTCGTCCCCGATATTTCTCATATTACCGAAAATATATTTTGCATTCTCGATGGAGAGATAGCGGTCTGACATGAAAGGCGTGTGGATAGCCTCTGTCGGCATTCCCAATAATTGAATACCTTGTGAAGTCCAAATACCGATCATGTTGAAAAGAGCATCTTGAATATGACCGCGGAAAATATTTCCCGTCATAAATTTGGTCGGGGGCATGTATTTTAACGGGGCTTTCGGGAAGATTTCGCGGGTCATTTGAGCTTGTGCCAATTCGAATAAGAAACCGTTTTCTTGCATGGGATCCATTTCGAATGCATGTCCTAATCCC
The DNA here is from genome assembly GCA_001487125.1 of Gabonibacter massiliensis. Taxonomy (GTDB): domain Bacteria; phylum Bacteroidota; class Bacteroidia; order Bacteroidales; family Marinifilaceae; genus Gabonibacter; species Gabonibacter massiliensis. Next base: position 1,312,628 of record LN913013.1, on the reverse strand, counting down.
ATTTGTTCTTCCGGAAGTCCGGCAATGAGAGCTAATTGTTCGTTGATTAAATCGGAGGCTAATACCGTATGTGCTTGTTCGATTGCGTCGGCCGTCGTTAAATAGTTGTCTTCTCCCGTGTTGATAATGACACCGGCGAATCCGTTGATGACACGGGACATGAATTGATCGACCAAGGTCCGTTGCATGTTGATGTCGCGGAAAAGAATACCGTAAAGAGCATCGTTCAGCATAACGTCCAACCCCTCTAAAGCTCCCATGGCGGCGATTTCAGGCATACATAGCCCCGAGCAGTAGTTACATAGCCGAATGTATCGACCTACTTCTTCGCCTACTTCATCCAGGGCTTTTCGCATGATTCGGAAATTCTCCTGGGTTGCAAAGGTTCCCCCGAAACCTTCCGTTGTAGCTCCGTAAGGCACGTAGTCTAAAAGACTCTGTCCTGTGGTACGGATTACGGCGATAATATCTGCTCCCTGACGGGCTGCTGCTTGAGCTTGTACCACGTCTTCATAAATGTTTCCGGTAGCGACGATGACATAAAGGTAGGGTTTGGGACCTTCGCCTATCGTTTTTAAATAGTGTTCTTTCTTTGCTCGACGATCACTGATTCGTTTGATGCTGGCTTCTACGTAAGGTTTCAAGGCCGAGCGAATCTCTTCATTGGAATGGACGGGTAGTTTCGTCATATCCAATTGGCCGTCGGCTACCTTCTCTGCAATTTCCTGGGGAGTCATTCTTGTTTCGGCGATCGTATTACCGAGAAAGAAAAGAATACCCTGATTCAATACCCCTTGTTCTTTGATTTCGTCTACCAAAACATTGGGTAGTGGAACGGTGTTCGCATCCACGCCGTCGATGCCTAAGAGACGGCAAAGAGTCCGCTCTACGGCAACAGTGGTGTAGTGTTCCACGAATTTTTGTACATCATCGGCTATTTTCTTGGACACTTTTTTCGCGTGTGCCACTTTGTCAAAATCCAGCCCTAATTTACTGTTCTGCATAGTTTTTTTGTTACGATTTTACATTCGTTTAGGGAAGAGGGGGAAAGAGGACTCTCTTGCCTTGATCCTCGTTTCTTCTCTTTATTTCCCTGCATTCGAACTTTATTTTCAATTTAATATTATTCTTTCTCTCTCTTATTCTTGGTGCAGATAGATTTCTGCCCGATCCAACAAATTCTCGTCTACTCCCAATATACGAGCAATACGCATCGCCTCCTGCGGCACGGAGGTATCGTTATCCTCGATCAGGGAATAGTCGATGTATTCGTTTATATTATGTATGGTCAACGTGCCTTTTACTTTTTCTTTCATAAATCCTTTTACCCTTAGTTTTCGGCAAGAAGCCTGAATCCCGCTGTAATGGGAGGTGATCAGGGATCGGACCTCGTTTTCCGTGAGAAAATCGAGTACCGCATTCACGATAGCTTTTCCTTCTGCCGGATTGGTCGTCCGTGCTAATTCATCGATAAGGATAAGGGCATTTTTGCCTGCTTTGATGTCTTGGACGATCCGGTTGATCCGGAGCATTTCTGATGCAAAGGAGGATAATCCGTTGAGCTCGCATTGCTCATCTCCGATACAGAGTAAAACCTCATCTACTAAAGCGATCTCGGCCTGAATCGCCGGTACGAAAAATCCGAATTGGAAAAGAGTTTGAGCTAAAGCGACGGTTTTGAGGATAACGCTTTTCCCGGCCATATTGGCTCCGGTAATCAGACAAGCTCCTTTGCCTATTTCGATATCAATCGGTTGATAGGCTTTCTGTTCGCTTTCCAGGATCTTCTTTATCTGTGGATTGAAGATACCCTGATAAGAGGTCGTGTGTGCCGCGATTTCCGGTTTGCAAAGATGCATCTCGATAGCCTGCTTGGCTTTAGCGATAAGGATATCTATTGTCGCGATTCCGGTTAAAGCTTCTGAAACGGAAAGAGCCAATCCACGCAACTGTCCGGAAAGTTTCTCCCGGATCTCGTCTTCCAGTAGAATGCTACGGAAGTATAGTTTCTCCACTTGTTTTTCATCCGCTTTTCCGGATTGTTTCAGTTTCTTTATTTCATTTCGTAAATCGGCCAACTCGGTAGAGTATGCATCGTATATGTAAAAATAAGGAATACGCATCTTGTCCGGATCGAGGATATCGATGACCGGTTCGAGATCGGGAATACGGATGATATCAATCTCTCCCGTCTCTAACAAAAGACGTATATCCATGGCCAACAAGGAGAAGTTCTTTAATTCGAATAATTCGATGTCATCTAAGTTATGATTTTCTTCTATCCGGGAAATCGTACCTCGAATGTCTTTTATTTGCGTCAGTTTTATGCTGATCCTCGAAAGAATATCGGCGTATTGAGTATCTCGAAGGTAAAGACACATTTGTTCCACTCGATTCAATTCGTTGATAATTTCATCCGGGATTTGCTGGTAGGGAGTTGCATAGAGAACCCGTTTCGCCAAACCGGATTGTATTTCCAGTTGATCGATCATAAACCTGAATCCGTTCACTTCTTCTATGGCATTCCTTACTAAAAACATATCTGTTTCAAATTCTTTTTACATTATATACCGGTATTTGTAGGCTTTCCTGCATGGCAGACCTTAATTCATCCGGATCCAAACAATAGCCTTCGGGAGATAAAGGGTTGATACATACGGCAAGCAACTTGCTTTTTTGCAAGACTTTTAACTGTCCCCCTTTTTTCACGAAAGCGTAATAGGACTCCATAGAGGCAAATACCCGGGTGAAGTCCTTGATTAGTAACGTTATTTCCTTTATTTGCTTTTGTGCCCTTAAAAATTGTAATAACTTGTCACTGATTGCCCCGGCAACGAAAAGGGTGTTCCCATGACGGAAAATATCTTCTTTATGCTGTTCCAGCATAAAAACAGAGGGTATATTCAAATCATGAACGACACCCGTTTCATCTATAGACCAAACTCCGTTTTCGATACCGGCTAATTGGTGTGCCGTCATTGCATCCGCGGTATCAAGACAGATCAGGTCGTATATGTATTTTGTTTTTCTGACCAATTGAGGGATATTACAAGAGAGAGCAGCTCCCGTTGCCAGTATCATAGCTTCCGTTACAGCCGGAGAACTGAGACTGAGACGCGATAAGGCTCCGTCTACGATCGTCGTATCCACGTTAAAACGTTTCATCCCTTCGATGAGGTATCGTAAGGAAGCGGTATCCGGAGGACCGGATAACAGCACTTTTCCTTGCGAAACGGCTTTGGCCGTGATCAGTCGGCCTAAAGAGGTTTGACGATTGCTGACATCCATGATTTCGGAAACCAATCTTTTTTCCCGGTAATGTTTTTCGGACGTGATAAAAATCATGCCTTCGTATACTTCGATTTCCGGTTTGGGAGTTTGGCAAACCTGATCCCGATCTTCACCGTCAATGCCAATGGAAGTTAGGGCAAATTGCTTTCCCGTATTCTTAACTCGATTAAGAATATAGTTTAAGCATTCTGTCTTCCCGGCATTTTTTGCCAATCCGACGATAGAAATACTGTTGTATTTTAATATCTCTTCAATAAAAGGCAAAGCGATCGTTGTTTTTAGTCGACGATGGTAAAGGATTCTCTTCACCATCGTCGATTGAAATCGTATTAATGTTTATTTCTTTCGTGACGAGCTAAAACTTTCGGTTCGATAGAGAGCTGATCTCCGTGTAAAAGAGCCGCGATACCTTCTCTGCGAGCCTTTTCACATTCGGGGCAATGACACTCTTCTTGGTAATCCGTCGGTTCCGTATAGGTCGTGATAACGCCTTCGTAATTTCTTAATACTACCCGTTTCGGAGATTGGGAAAGAACATAATTAGGCATGACCGGAGTTTTTCCGCCACCACCGGGAGCGTCCACGACAAAGGTTGGAACGGCATATCCGGAGGTATGGCCGCGTAGATTTTCTATGATCTCGATACCTTTGGATACAGGGGTCCGGAAATGTTCGATACCCATGGAGAGGTCACATTGATAAATGTAATAGGGACGAACACGCATTTTCACCAGTCCGTGCATTAATTTTTTCATCACGTAGGTACAGTCGTTGATACCTCTTAATAATACGGTTTGGTTTCCTAATGGAATTCCGGCATCAGCTAAACGGGCGCATGCTGCTGCAGATTCAGCCGTGATTTCATTCGGGTGGTTAAAATGGGTATTCAACCAAACCGGATGGTATTTTTTCAGCATATTGACCAATTCCGGAGTAATACGCTGAGGGCAAACAACCGGGGTCCGGCTACCGATACGAATAATTTCCACGTGCGGAATAGCTCTTAATTTACTAATAATGTACTCCAAACGATCGTCGCTTACCAAAAGCGCATCTCCTCCTGATAATAAAACATCTCTTACCTGCGGTGTTTTAGCGATATAGTCGATACACTTGTCTATTCTTTCTGTCGGGGATGCACAGTCGTGTTGACCGGCAAAACGTCTGCGGGTACAATGACGGCAATACATGGAACATTGGTCGGTGATCAGGAATAACACCCGGTCCGGATAACGATGGGTCAGTCCGGGAACAGGAGAATCGCTATCTTCGTGTAAAGGATCTTCCAGGTCGGCAGCGGCTTTATGTAGTTCCAAAACAGAAGGTACGGATTGTTTGCGGATCGGACAGTAAGGATCGTTTTTATCGATTAGACTCAAATAATAAGGAGTGATTGCCATTCTTAACGTCTTTAGTGACTCGCGAATACCCTCTTCCTCCTCCGGGGTTAATTCGAGATATTTCTTTAATTGATCAACAGTCTCGATTCTGTTTTTTACTTGCCATTTCCAGTCATTCCATTGCTCATCGGTAACTTCCGGAAAAAATTCTTTTCGTCTGCTTTCTGACATTACTTTTTTATTTTAATTTTAGTTTGAATCTATATAGTGGATTGAAAAAATTCACTCCTATAATTATTTCACGTACAATTTTTCAAATAATTCCCGGATGCACGCTGATTCCCGGACGATATTCAGGGTCAATTCCGCGTGTCCTTTTGCGTAACCGTTTCCCACGATTAAACTTATATCTTTGCCTACACCCTCGGCACCCAAAGCTGCTTTCGTGAAGCTCGTTGCCATAGAGAAGAAGTAAACACATCCTTGTCCTTTGGTGATTAAAATTGATGTCATTTCGGTCGAGGGAACGTTGACGTTATTGATGGTTACTTCGCATCCTCTCTCGCCGGCGATCTCTGTCACCTTTTTATATACGTCCATCACTTTAGTCGCATCTGCGACAATCACGTGAGTGGCTAAATTCATCTCTTTTATCCGTTGTGCATTTTCTTCGGAAAATTCTACAACAATGACCTTTCCGTAAGGTCCCACGTTTTTCATGGCCTGGTAGCAGCATAGGATACCTGACTTCCCGCCGCCTCCGATAATGCAGACCGTATCTCCTTCTTTTACAAGACGGGCTACTTGTGCCGGAGCTCCGGCGACATCCAGAAGAGCCAATGCCAGTTTTTCCGGAATATCATGGGGAAGTATGGCATACAACCCGCTTTCAAATAGAATGGCTTCCGCATCAACGTCTACTTGATCGGAGGCCGGATCTAATTTTTTTATCCGGTGAATTTTTAAAGGTGTCAAAGATAAGGAAACAAGAGTAGCTATTTTATCGCCGACCTTCAGGCTCTTATCCGGGAAGTTCGATCCTATCTCTTTCACGGTACCGATAAGCATCCCTCCGGAACCCGTCACCGGGTTCTGCATTTTTCCCCTCTCCTTTACGATCGCTAAAATCATCTCTTCCATACGGGAGGCATCTCCGTTGCAGGCTTGTTTGATCTGCGTGTAACTGGCAGAGTCGATGTTTAAGGTTTGAACGTCAATGAGTACTTCATTGTCGTATATCTCCATCGTGTTGTCTAACTTTATGGCCGGTTGAGGGAGAGTCCCTTCTGGAGAGATCACTCTATGTGTTCCGTATCTGCATCCTTTTTTCATCGAATAATCTGTTTTTTTGAAAAGATACTGTGACCTGCAAGGAATCTTCGTTGCAGATCACAGTAACATTATTTATTAAGCGTAAAGTTCGGTAAAGATTTTTCTTAGAGCTTCACACTCTCTTAACTCTTGAAGAGTGATCTCTGCATGTCCTTTGGTATATCCGTTTCCAACGATCATGGTTACATCGCTACCTACCCCTTCTGCTCCCAAAGCAGCTTTCGTAAAGCTGGTAGCCATAGAGAAGAAGTATACGATACCGGTATTTTTCGTGCAAAGAATACTGGTCATTTCGGTGTCGGTAATGTTTACGTTGTTGATGGTGATATCACACATCTCTCCGTTGGTCAACTCGCTGATTTTTTCCATTACCGGAACAGGCTGGGTGGCGTCGGCTGAGAACACGTAGTCACAGAATCCGAGTTTTTGTAAACGCTCCGTACTTTTTTGACTGTGGCAAAGACCGATTACCTTACCGGTTACTCCGGCACGTTTTTTAGCCTCGTAGCAGCATAACATACCTGATTTACCACCGGCTCCGATGATTAATACGGTATCTCCCGGTTTTACTAATTTGGCGGTCTGAGCGGGGGCTCCTGCTACATCCAGGGCAGAAAGTGCCAAGTTCTCAGGAAGGTCTGAAGGAATTTTAGCATAAATACCGCTCTCGAATAAAATGGCTTTACCGTCGATATCTACTTGGTCAATATCCGGACGGATATCTTTGATTTTGTCAATGCGAAGCGGGGTTAGGGAAAGAGAAACCAAGGTTGCTATTTTATCTCCCTCTTTCAAATCGATTTTACCTTTCAAAGCATCACCGATCTTCTCCACGGTGCCCAGTAACATACCGCCTGAACCGGTTACCGGATTCCGGTGTTTTCCTTGTTTTTCAACAATGCCCATCATGATTTCGGCAATTTTCTTTTTGTCACCGCCGGCTTGTTCTTCGATCTGCGTGAAGCTGGCAGAGTCGATATTTAAGGTTTGAACATCGATTAAAATCTCGTTGTCGTAGATTTCATCCATGTTGTTGTCAATTTTGTTGGCCGGTTGCGGTAAAACCCCTTTCGGTTCGATCACGCGGTGTGTACCGTATTTATTTCCTTTTTTCTGCATAAAACTTTTATTTTAATGGTTTTAAATTTAAAATTCTTCTTGCTTCTTCCGAAGTCGCGATCTCTCGGCCTAATTCTTTTGCCAAACGAACGACTTTAGCTACTAATTCGCCATTGGATTTGGCGAGCACGCCTCTTTCTAAATAAAGATTGTCTTCAAAGCCGACTCTCACGTTACCGCCCATGACAATCGCGGGAGCTGCCAGAGCAAACGCGTGGCGACCGATTCCGGTAGCCGTCCAGGTTGAACCCGCGGGAATGGCGTTTACAAGCCAGCAGAGATTCTGTACCGTGGCAGGGGTACATCCGGGAACGCCGAGGACAAAATTGAATTGCATGGGAGCACCGGGAACCTGGCCTTTTTTAGCCATGTTTAATACGGTGTCCAAGTGTCCCATTTCGAAACACTCGTATTCCGGTTTGATGTTGTTCTCTAACATCCTTTTGCCGAAATCTCTCATCATGGGCATGGTGTTTTCAAACACGTCGTCCCCGAAGTTGCAAGTACCGCAATCGAGTGTAGCCATTTCGGGGAATAGTTCCGTCGGTTGAAGACGTTCTTCCGCGGTCATACCTACGGCTCCTCCCGTGGAGGGGATGATAATGACGTCGGGGCATACCTTGTAAATGGCATCAATGCACTCTTTGAAACGTGCCTTGCTCTGGGTAGGAGTACCGTCGTCTTCGCGAACGTGAAGGTGAACAATGGCCGCACCAGCGTCTACAGCAGATTTGGCTTCTCTAACTATTTCTTCTACTGTATAAGGAACGGCGGGATTTTGTTCTTTGGTTACTTCTGCCCCGCAAATGGCTGCAGTGATAATTAATTTTTCCATGAGATTATTGATTTTTGCGTTGATCTTCTTTTTTTACCACGCAGGTTCCGCTTGCGCGACAAACTACGATCGGTTCAGCCAAAACATCCGCTGCCGAAGCAGAGATATCAGGTCTGGCAGCAACTACTTTCTTAGCCTCGAAAACCATTTTTCGGGAAGAGTTTCCTACTTTCACGATCTCTCCGGTAGCTTCGATATAATCTCCGGCATAAACGGGCGCTAAGAACTCCACGTTGTCGTAAGCCACGAACAACCCTTCGTCTCCGTCGTGCATGATTAACAATTCCGTAGCCACATCGCCGAACAAGTGTACCATATGAGCTCCATCCACTAAATTTCCACCGTAATGAGCGTCTTTTGCACTCATTCTTAAACGTATCATTGTCTTTTCCATAACTTCTTTGTTTATTATTTGTTAGAGTAAAAGCGTTTACGCTTTGTCTTGTTTTATTATAAAATCTACCATAATGGCAGGGGTCTTTACGTTTTCTGCCGCAATTGCACCTACTTCAACTAACTCCGCAACTTCGGCGATTACCAAATCGGCAGCAGCAGCCATTAACGGGTTGAAGTTTTGTGAAGTGCCTCTGTAAACAAGGTTTCCGGATTTATCTCCTAAACTTGCACCGATCAAAGCAACGTCAGCGCGTAAAGGTTTTTCCAACAGATACTCTTTCCCGTCTACCCGAATGATCTCTTTTCCCTCTGCTACGATCGTACCCAAGCCTGTCTGGGTTAAAATACCTCCTAAACCGTTGCCTCCGGCACGCACTCTCTCGGCGAGACTTCCTTGGGGACAGAACTCTATCTTCAACTCTCCGCTATTCATTTGTTCACTGGTACACGGGTTCGTCCCAATGTGAGAAACATACAGTTTGCTTACTTGTTTATTGGCAATTAACTGACCTACTCCTCTATCCGGGTATGCCGTGTCGTTGCAAATCAACGTCAAATTTTTAACTCCTGATTTTGCCAATGCATCAACAATTTTGTTGGGGGTTCCGTTGGCCAAAAAACCACCTACCATGATGGTCATACCGTCTTTTACTTTAGATACGGCTTCTTCGATTGAAATGAATTTATCCATAGGAAGCATTTTATATTGTTTTGTTAAATATTTAACACATTCGCATTGATTTGTCAAATTTATATCGTTCTAAAGTATAAATGAAATATTTTCAACAAAATCTTTTGCGAATCCCATTATACAGAATGATTATATTTAATTAAAGATATTTTTCTGCTATTCTCTCTTCTCTTCGGCGTTAAAGTTAGTAAATTTATAAACAAGAGAATCGATTTTTGTTAAATTATTTTGGAGATTTGTATTTTGGAAGTAGAAAATAACAGAGTTGATTGTTAGTAATTTGAAAATACTATGTTGAGAAGTGGGCAAAGGTATTTGAATGTTTTATCGACTTCTCGTGTATAGCCTCTTTGAGGGCTTTTTTCATTATTGAAATGCTGAATTTAGCACTTTAACCCCGTCCCCAAGTGCTATTTAAGCAAGGAGTGTGCCCAGGCTGCAAGTGCCGTTATAGAGTTCCACAGCATATGGAGTGCGATGACGTAACCGAAACCCAAACGAATCCGGGTATACCCGAAGAATAGAGCTCCTGTAAAATAGAAAAATATGAATCGGGTCGGCATATTGAAGTGGTAAATGGCGAAAATAATGGCGTATAGATAGAAAATAATAGGGAAGTATTTGTTCCACTTATTTTCAAACAATGCGATTTGTTTGTTTAATAAATTTGTGGCAAAGAAAAGGATAGTGGCAACTGAAAGCATTGTACCGTGTAAAATAAGAAAATACCAGATGTAATTTGAGCCACAAAGTTCTCTAAATTTATACACGTATAGAAAATAAGAGATATAAAACGAAATGATCAGGCTTAACGAGATTTTAATTTTATTGAGATTAAATCGACCGAGCGCATAGCGGCAACTAAATTCTTCTATGATAGGACCCAATAGGATCAATTGGAATAAATACCATCCATTGCCGGGATTAATATGATCGAGTGTCATGTCGGGTCTTGTGGGATGACCAAATAGGAAGAATTCTACTATATTAATCAGGAAATTCATTACGTACCAGATGAGTAGAAGCCATAAAAATATAACAAAGAATAGTTTTATTTTATTTCGGGATTTATCCTGAATAGGTTCAAAATCAGGTCTCTTTAAAAACTGGAAAATGTCAGTGATGGTTTTCATGTTTTAACTGCTTGTTAGTTGGAAATAAGTTCTGAATTTTAGCCGAGAAAAAGAGTGAGATTTTATTTGTGGGAGTGATTATAAATTTATTCAATTAAAGTAAATCTCTATCTCTAGTTTGATAATAACGGGATAAGCCGTGATCACGCCTATACCAGCTAAATGGCCCTTGTTCACAATATCTCACGCGAGCGATACCATTTCTTACAGCAACATATTGATGGATACCTAGAGAGGGAGATTTGCAGGGATATAGTCCATCCGGTAAGCTTGTCTGAAAAGAATCTCCGGCAAATAATATGCGCCCATTGTATGGTGTGCTTGGAGGTAATAAAGGACCTGGCCATAAAAAGGGTGAAAAAAAGTACTCGAATGCTGATATTGCTGCTATACCAATTATCCTACTAAAATAGTAAATTTGGGCATCCGATATATTGTTCCATGTGCCGATAATTTCATTCCATAGATAGTTTAATTGTCCGTATACCCATTGATCATAATCGCAAATAGGATAAGATTTTGCTGATGGTAATTTACCTTCAGTATTTTCTATGCTCATGTTTATTTTTTTATTTTTAAATCCTTCTATTTGTCCTCGATATTTTAATGATTTAGTAAGTAGGTTGAAAAGGTCTTCACTGATTCTTATATCGGAACCTTTGTTGATTGAGGTTTTGTAACCCTTATTTTCGTCTTTATAAACATGTTCATCAAAGCGCTTGCTTGCTTCAATGAAAAGCTGTAGATTAGCTTGATAATTTGAATTATTAAAATTAATTTCAATGTAATCTGGATATAGATAGTCCATTTTTTGATCTTCAGTACATCTTACTCCGAATAAGCTACAGATAATAATAGCCAGACAAAACATTTTATTTTTCATATTTAATTATTTGGGGGAGGTTAATAATTATTGTATTTGTTGGTTGAATCAGCTTTTTCGTATTGGCAATAAGTTAAATCATTAAGATTTTGTAATCACGTCATGAATTAATTCTTATCCTAAGTTTATAATGTTCCTGTATATTATGATATCGTTTTTCTTTTTTGGAAAATTGTCATTCAATCAGTATCGATTATTTGACTGGATATTCCGGTAATGATTTAATTTGTTGATATTGTTTTTATCTGTGTGTGTTAACATCCGCACTATTGCAATGTGATATACAAATATAACAATATGTTTTTATATTGAAATAAGAACGGTTAATATTTTAATAATTGTCGAATGATTGGATTTTTTTTTGATGATTCGAGTATTACTTTCTTATTTTGCTGCATCTGCTTGCAATACAGGATCGAAAGGTTTGTTTATGAGGAGTTATAAAGGTTATCGATGACTATTTGCAAATAACCAGAGTAATTTCTATCATATAACATATCCGCAGATTAAATAGTGGGCAGATTAGGGAAGTTATATTTGATCGACTCCTCTGACGGATTATCGTGTATCCAAAAGATTTTTTGTTAGCTTTGTCTTATAAATCGTTTTGTAAAATATAGGATCATTTATCGATTGAGTGAAGGATGAGAGAAGTAATGGTGCAATATTTGCAGCGAAGGCTGCTGGAGTGGTTTGACCGCAACAGGCGTTCGTTTCCTTGGCGGGAGCCGGGTGCGACCAAATACCAGCAGATACTCTCCGAGATATTGCTGCAACGAACGAAGGCTGAGACCGTTGCTGATTATTTCAATACCTTCTTTTCAAAATATCCGGATTGGAAAGCTTTGTCGGATGCAACTCTGGAAGAATTGGAGGAGATCATGCGGCCTTTGGGATTGTACCGTCACCGGGCAAAGCGGTTGTATAAGTTGGGACAGGATCTGAAACAAAAACAGGGAAAGTTGCCGGAAGATTCCAACCAGTTGGCCGATTCCGGTTTTATCGGGTTGTATGTGACAAATGCCTACGAGTTATTTGTTTTGTCGAATAGAAAACCCTTGTTGGATGTGAATATGTCCCGTTTGTTGAAGCGTTATTTTAAACCGGGAGAGTTTATCGATGTGCGTTTTGACAAAGAGATTCAGAATTTGGCAAATGATATTATCGAAGTCTGGAGGTGCAAAGAATTGAATTGGGCTATACTCGATTATGCCTCGGTGGTTTGTAGGAAAAAGAATCCCCTTTGTGAAGAGTGTGTTTTAAATAAGTACTGTACGTTTTATCAACAGGAAAACAGAGAGAGACGATAAGAGATATTCGTTGCAATTCTTGTAAATGAACATTAGTAACGATCGTTATCTGTTTGCTGTTCTCAAATCCTTCCATTCGTAATATGTGGATAGAAACCTTAAATATCTTCCTTTGTATAATAAAAGCATGTGTTAATATAGTATAAAAATGAATCATGTTGTGAGCTAACTGTCGCCCTGTTTGATCTTTTATTCGTTTTAGGGGAACTTGAACCTAAATTTTGAAAAGATGATTACAGTTTGGCTTATTGCTTTATATGAATGTAAATTGATTTTACGTCGAAAATTGTGTTGGCTTTTGGCTCTTGGCGTGATTACGGGTATTGCTGTTTTTCAATGGGATTTGCAAGGAAATGAATGGGCATCTTGGGTGAATGCGGCTATACCTTGTAGCATCCCTTTGGTTAATGCCTGGTTATTTAATGTTTCGCAGATTTTTTGGGTGGTCTGGTTAGGCATAGATTGTTGTTGGAGAGATAAAAAGTTCCGGGCGAATGAGGTTTTTACCGTTCGGCCGTTCACGAATGTGACTTATCTTTTCGGGAAGGTGTTAGGGATTGCAATCGTATGCCTCCTGTTGAATCTTATCAGTATTTTGATTACTCTGGGAATCCATTTGCTTGCGGCGAGGGGTGACGTATTTCAGCCGTTATTCTATCTGTTTTATCTCCTGACTTTGACCTTGCCGACGCTGATTTTTATGTTGGGATTTGTCATATGGCTCTCTCTCCGGGTAAGACTTCATTTCGTATTGTATTTATGGATGTCGCTTGTTTTTGTGCTGTTTTATTTTGTCGGAGATAATGGAGGATACGGCCTGTTTGACCCATGGGGACGTGCGGTGACCACGCTATTCTCGGATGTGACGGGAATGGCTCATTTCGAGCTTTATGTTTTTCATCGGTCGATCTATTTCCTGTGGGGAGTCGGATTGCTGCTTCTTTCGATTCGGAACATGAAACGATTAACGGAAATCGGGAGGATGCAGAAAATGATTCGGTGGGGAGGGGTATTTTGTCTGATTTCGGGAGTGTTGCTTGGGGGCGGTTACCTGAGATTTTTTATTCGGGACGAGATACGTCGAAATCTATACTTGCAGGTTTATGATCGATACGCGAATAAGCCTTTGGCTCATGTGATTTCTCAGGATTTGTATTTGGAACGGGCAGGAGACCGGATAGAGGTGAAAGGTGATTTGTTGTTATCGAACAAGTCAAAAAAAGAGATGAGTAAACCGATACTTTATTTAAATCCTGGCCTGCAGGTTGAAGTATTGACAAGCGACGGAATTCCGGTAAAATTTATTCGGGATCATCAAGTTATTATTTTGGAGCATACGCTTGCCGCGGGTGATTCGCTTTCCCTGCATATAGCCTATAAAGGGACAATCGACAATGCGGTTTGTTATCCTGAGGTTTCGGTCGATCGGCATCGGGATTCCCGGATAGAGACGAATGAGACCCTTACCCGGTCTGTTTTGCGGGAAGGAAATGACTATGCTGTCGTGGGGGACGAATTTACTTTCTTGTTACCGGAATGTTTGTGGTATCCGTCGGCTTTTCCCCCGATAAACGTCTCTTCTCCTTTAGCTCTTAACTATGATTATACCCGTTTTTGTTTACGGGTCAGGCCGGAAAAGGAAGAGTTCGTTTTATCGCAGGGAGTAATGAAGCGGGAGGGAAAAGAAGTTGTTTTCGAAAACGAGCAGCCTTTGTCTAAATTGTCTTTATGCATGGGACGCTATCAGAAAAAAGAGATTCGCTTAAACGAGGTAGACATAGAACTTTATTATTTTAAAAATCATGATTATTGGCAAAAAGAGTTTCATCCCCGGAAAGATGAAATGGTTGGGATGCTGGAATTGTTTTTCCCGAGCTTGGGGCGTTCGAATCAGGGAGGGTTCCCTTACCGGAAGCTTGTGATAGCAGAGGTCCCGCTTACCCTGCGTTCTTATAAACGGGTCGGCCTTCAGGCAGACGAATGGGTACAGCCGGAGATATTGTTTCTCCCGGAACGAAATTTTAAGGGGCCCTATTTCCCCATGAAACAAATTCAAAAATTTTATGGAGATAATTGGGGAGTATCTTTGGATAAAGAATATTTAAGTATGAATTGTTTTTTCAATCTCTCTCCCATGTTTAAAATTTATCCGGGAACCATCGTGTCTGAAAAATACATCGGGATAGGTAATTTGTTGGATGGTATTTTACAAGCTGATAATGCTACTGCACCGTTTACACTGATGGTGGGCGGAGATGAAAACTATCAGGCAACGAAATATTTTAGACATAGAAATCTGAACGATGTTTTCACGGATCGTACTTCTCTTGCAATGACTAAACTGGAATCAATAAGGGCTGCAATACTAAATGATAAACAAAGGATGGAACTTACTTAATTGGTTAACGTGCCTGTTTTTATAAAAAAATCTCTCTTACCTGTTTAGATAAGAGAGATTTTTCTTTATAGCAAACGTCTTATTTAATCACGTTCAGTTTTTTACCGATCTTAATAAAGGCGGCCAAAGCACGATCCAATTGTTCGCGCGTATGAGCGGCGGACAGTTGGATACGGATACGGGCTTGTCCTTTCGGTACGACCGGATAATAGAAACCGGTAACGTAGATGTTCTCTTTTTGCAGTTCGGCGGCAAATTCCTGAGAAAGAACGGCATCGTAGAGCATCAAAGCGCATATAGCGGACTCGGACGGTTTCAGGTCGAACCCGGCTTCCGTTAATTTGGCCCGGAAATAATTCGCGTTATCCATCACTTTGTCTCTTAACTCGGTGCTCTTGCTCAGCATGTCGAATACGGCGATAGAGGCACCGCAGATTGCCGGAGATAAAGAGTTGGAGAATAGATAAGGTCTGGAACGTTGACGCAACATGTCGATAATCTCTTTTTTACCGGTGGTATATCCTCCCATGGCACCACCCAAAGCTTTACCGAGGGTTCCGGTGAAAATATCTACCCGGTCCATGCAATGATGGTGTTCGGCAGAACCGCGGCCCGTTTTGCCGATAAATCCGGCCGCGTGGCTGTCGTCAACCATAACCAAAGCGTTATATTTTTCAGCTAAATCGCAGATTTCGTTCATTTTAGCGATGTCTCCATCCATGGAGAAAACACCGTCGGTAACGATGATGCGGTAGCGTTGTGCTTGTGAGATCTTCAATTGTTCTTCCAGATCAGCCATGTTGGCGTGTTTATATCTGTAGCGGACGGCTTTACACAGGCGAACGCCATCAATAATAGAGGCATGGTTCAACTCGTCGGAGATAATGGCATCCTCTTGCCCGAACAAGGGTTCGAATACACCGCCGTTAGCGTCGAAACAAGCCGCGTAAAGAATAGTGTCTTCGGTTCCGAAGAATTTGGAGATTTTGGCTTCCAGTTCCTTGTGAATATCTTGAGTCCCACAGATAAAACGAACAGATGACATTCCGTATCCGTGACTGTCTAAAGCCTTTTTCGCTCCTTCAATTACGGCAGGATGAGACGAGAGCCCCAAATAATTGTTTGCGCAAAAATTTAATACTGTCTCACCTGTGGCAAGTTTGATTTCTGCACCTTGCGGTGTAACGATAATTCTTTCGCTTTTGTATAAACCGGCATCTTTTATGGACTGGATTTCAGTCTTTAAAAAGTCTTGAAATTTTCCGTACATATAGCTAAATTTTTTGTTTGTTTTAATGACCCCAAAAGTAATTAATTTTTGATTATTATCTACTTAAAAATAAATAATCGTGATTTATTTCAATCCTGGGATTTAGATGTTTTTTTATCGTGTACTTGCTATAAACGAGTGATTATCTTTTACATGAGAAGTATGATGTTTTGAATTATTTCTTTAAAAAGAACTAAAAAATGAAATGATATAAATTATTATCTTTGATACGGGAAAAGATGAGTGTTTATAAGGATAATAATAAATTTGAGATTTAAATTATTTTTTATTAATACTTGAAGAAGGAGATTATTTTAAATAAAAGCTATATCTTTATCTCAAATTTCAGTTAAATTTTATTGTAAAGTGAAGAAAATAGCTTATTTAGTGAAAGAATGGGGAATGCTGTTCGTGTGGATGATGATTGGAATTGTCTCGGTAAAAGCAGAAACAGGAGTATTTCCTACGGCAGATTCGGTGAAGCAAGTTTTGTTTATCAGCTCTTATCACGAAGAGCAAATATGGACGAGAAATATCATTGAGACGGTAAAACGGCAGTTGAAGGATGCCGGGTTGAGGGTTGATTTGAGAATTATTCATTTGGATTCTAAAAGAACAAAAGATAAGGATAAACAGGCCGAAATCTTATTTCAGACGTTGAGTGAAATCCGGGGGAGACAGGATTTGATTATTGTCTCGGATAAGGAGGCCAATCAAATCTTTTTTTCATTGGATATTCCGATGATAAAAAAAATTCCGGTTGTTTTCTGTGCGGTGGCAGTCTCTGATGACAGAAAACAAGAGGGCTGGGAAAATGCGACGGGAGTGGTTAGTAAATTGGATTACGAGAAAGTTTTTTTACTGGGACGGAGATTATTTCCGGAAGCTCGTAAAGTATATGTTATTTCGGACAGTACGGAATCCGGAAGGATGCATAAAAAAATGGCCCAAAGCCAATTGGTTAAATATGAGCGTGTATTCCCGATAGAATACATGGGAGAAAATGAAGCGACGGTGGATGATTTAATAGGGGAAATGGAAAATTTTGATCCTCTCTCTTTTATTATTCTTTCGACTTGGCAGCGGGATCGGCAGGGAATGTATAGGTCCGCGGAAGTTTATTATCCTATTTTTTCAAAGGAGGCTCCGGCGCCGATCCTGTCTTCGATGGATTTTGCCGAGGGAAACGGTATTTTGGGCGGATATTTGTTGCGGGCGGAGGATCAAGGAACTCGGGCGGGAAAATTAGCCGTTAAGATATTGAAGGGGGAGGATGTCCGGAATGTGCCGGTTGATACGGCAGAGGGTGTCTTTATGTTTGATGACTTGCAATTAAAGCGTAGGCAGGTAGAACGGGCGATTTTGCCGGAAGGAAGCATTATCGTGAATGAACCTGATTCCCTATTTGTGACTTATCGGAATTACATATTCTTTTTTGTTGTTTTCATCGTTCTTCTTGTCATTTTATTAGGGTTATTTCTTTTTTTCTATTTACGTTACCGAACAATGTTCCACAGGAGTCAGAAACTGGAAGCGGCGGCTAAAGGAATGGCAAAAAATTTGGAGCGAAAAACAGAGGTTTTATCCCATACGCTCTCTTCGATGGAGGAGGGTATTGTTGTTGTGAATCGGGAGATGGAGGTGTTGGAAATGAATCGTATCGCCTTGGAAAATGTGGGATACGGGCAGGATGGAATAGGAAAACGTTTGAATGAGGTGTGCAACATTTGTGTGGATGGGGATGAAAAATATATGCAGCGTGTTATACGAAAAGTGATGGAAACGGGGGAGAGACAGGTGTTGAATGCGGATGCGTTGTTGGTTTCGACACGGGGAGAAGTAAAGCATGTGACGGGAAGTATATCTCCTTTATTCGATAGTTTGCGTGGTGTTGCCGGAGCCGTGTTGATTTTCAGGGATATGACGGATGAATTGCAGCAACAGAGATTCTTGAAGATTTCGATAGGGATATTACGTTTTTATACGTGGGTATTTAATATCGATAAACAGACTTTTGAATTTGGAGAAGGGTTCGGGGAGACGGGAGCTCAAAAAGAGCCTTTTGATACCTTGGAGAAATTTGCACTCTATGTTCATCCGGAAGATCGAGCCGGATTTAGTGAGTTTTTCGAAAGGGTACAAAAACAGGATAGTGGCGAATTTACGGCGGCTTATCGTGTGGATTACAAGGGAAACGGTCAGTACAGTTGGTGGGAATGCCGGGGTGTCGTTCAAACCATTGAGGTGGGTAAAGGGAAGAAAATAAAGTATTTATATGGGTTGGATATCAATATAGAACAGCATAAGCGAATAGAAGAAGAGTTGAAACACGCTATGGAAAAAGCGGAAGAATCCGATCGTTTGAAGTCCGCTTTTCTGGCAAATATCTCTCATGAAATACGGACTCCTCTCAATGGAATTGTCGGTTTTGCAAATCTAATATGTGAAAAGGATTATTCCCATGAAGAAAAGCAAACATTTTGTGCCGCGATCAATAAAAATAGTAAACTGCTTTTGTCTTTGTTGGATGATATATTGGATCTTTCTCGTATCGAATCCAATTCGGTCGGATGTCAGGTGGAAGAGTGTGACGTAAATGAGATGGTTAATTCGGTTTTTGAAACTCATCGGCTTTTGATGCCTGAACGAATTGTTTTGGTAAAAGAGGAGGTTCCAACAGGTTTACGGGTAAAAACGGATAGCGTGAAACTTACGCAGGTCTTTACGAATATTATTAATAATGCCAAGAAATTTACCTCACAAGGAAAGATTACTTTAGGAACCCGGCTCTCGGAAGATCGGGAATGGTTGGAGTTTTCAGTTGCTGATACGGGAGAAGGGATTCCGGAAAAGAGTTTGCCGCGTATTTTCGATAGGTTTTATAAAGTGGATGAGTTCAAGCCGGGGACAGGACTGGGTTTGCCTATTTGTAAGGCTATTATGGATTTGTTAGGTGGTGATATTCGCGTCGAGTCTGAATTGGGAAAAGGTACCACTTTTTATTTTCGTATACCTCTTTATCTGGATGAGGATAAGGGACATTTTGTCTTTGAGGTCTCTAACGAGCCGGAAGATTGGCCTGTGATAGCGAATGAGGATAAGAAGCATATTTTAATAGCCGAAGATACGGATAGTAATTATCTATTGTTAAAGGCATTGTTGAAGAAAGATTATATGTTGGATCGGGCTCGAGATGGAATAGAGGCCGTGGAAATGTTTAAGAAAAATAAGTACGATGCCATCCTGATGGATTTGAAAATGCCTCGTATGGATGGTTTGGAAGCAATGATAGAGATCCGTAAATTTTCGGATATCCCTATAATCATTCAAACGGCTTATGCATTCGAAGTGGATCGGGAGAAATGCTGGGAGGCAGGATGTACGGATTTTATAAGTAAACCTATAAAATCCGTGACGATACATTCTATTTTGAAAAAACACCTCTCTTGACGGGGATATTGGAATTATGGTCTGAAAGGGAATCGATTCTTCAGAAAAGAAAGGAATAAAAAAAGCCTTACAGAATCTGTAAGGCTTTTTGTGGCTCCTCAGGTAGGACTTGAACCTACGACCTACGGATTAACAGTCCGCCGCTCTAACCAACTGAGCTACTAAGGAATTTTCTCAAAAGCGATGCAAATATATGGATTTGTTTGGTTCCTGCAAAATATTTTAGAAGAAATAATTTGAAAAAATCAACAGGACCGGGAGTTACGAAAGGACTATTTTCATAATCAGGTGGATGAAATCGTATTGAAATGTTGTAGATTTGCAGTATAAATAAAAAAGAATAGCTATGGATTATATGAAAGAGTTAAACGTGGCAATCACGGTATGTGATAGCGACGGAAATATCTTGATGATGAATGATAAATCTCAAAAAACGAATCACGGTGATCTGGTGGGACAAAACGTGTTGGATTGTCATCCGGAGCCGGCCCGAAC
Organism: Gabonibacter massiliensis; assembly: GCA_001487125.1. GTDB lineage: Bacteria > Bacteroidota > Bacteroidia > Bacteroidales > Marinifilaceae > Gabonibacter > Gabonibacter massiliensis. The sequence continues at coordinate 1,292,685 of LN913013.1, read as the reverse complement.
GAAATTGCTCGGCTTGATGGAAAATCATTCGACAAATGCTTACACGATTGAAAAGAACGGCGTTAAAAAACTGATCTATCAGACACCCTGGTATGAAAACGGAGAGTACCGGGGACTGGTAGAATTTTCCTTGGAGATACCTTTTGAAATGCCGCATTATATTCGAAAACCCAACAAGGTTTGACGGGATGGAAAATTTATAATGGAAAATGGGTAGCTGTTGAAAAGTTACCCTATTTCTTTCGGTTGGATTCCGTCAATGAAAACTCTTTGAAATTCTCTTTTATAAAACTCTTGGGTAGTTTTAGAATGACTTCCCGGTAAGAGTGTTCGATTAACTCCTCGATCAGTTTATCCGATAACGATCCGTGAATGTATACGGTGTTCCAGTGTTTTTTGTTGAAATGATACCCCGGGACGATTTCGCTATACTCTTCCCTTAACATAATCGCTTTTTCCGGCTGACACTTTAAAGCGATCCATTCAAAAGGTAGGATATCGGTACAGGCGAACATTTTGTTGAAGACCTTAAACACCAGCGTGGTTTCATCGAATGGAAACTCTTCTGTCGTGTGCGGAAAGGAGAGGCAAATTTCCCGAAATTCTTCGATATTCATAAATTCTTGTTTTAAGAGTTCTGACAAAAGTATAATTATTTCATTCGGAATAATGTAATGCGTGGGATAAATTCATAAATTTCTTGTACGAGTTTTATTGAATGTGGCTTTTGGTATTTTAAATGGTTGAAAAAGGGATAGAATATCTTGAATGAATTTTCGATAGCCTTTCTGTATGAATGAATATGATAGATGGTTCATGCAACTTCGTTTATCCGAATGCCGATTTCAGAATCTTATTTTCCGGTTTCGGAAAAATTTATCCGGTAGACTTGAAAGTAAGCTGCTATTTTCGTCCAAAAATAAAAAGAAGATGAAAGTAGCAATGAATTTAATAACAGTGTTGATTTTGATAATGGCACTGGTTTCGTGTGAGGATTCCATGCGAAGCAATCGAGAGCGGAAAATGGTTGTACGAACGGCCTCGGCCGTGAAGGAGCCCTTGCAGAATCGGTGGGAGTTTTCGTTTATATCTGCTCCTTTTCGGGTATCGGAACTCTCTTTTCGGGTAGGAGGACCTATCGATCGTTTTGAAGTCTTTGCCGGAAATTATTACAAAAGCGGTGACGTTATTGCTGAAATTGATGCCCGTGATTTTCGTATCCGTAAAGAACGGGCTGAAGCCGTGTATCGACAAATGCATGCCGAGTTCGAGCGGATTCGGATTCTTCATGATAAAAAAAATGTATCTGCAAGCACCTTCGAAAAGGCTAAAGCCGATTATATATCGGCAAAAACGGCTTATGAAACGGCAGTTAACGAATTGAATGATACCCGGTTGATTGCACCTTTTGATGGATATGTCGGGGAGGTGTATATTGAGAAATATCAAGAGGTGAAAGCTTCGCAACCGGTTATATCGTTTGTTGATATTAATAATCTGAAGATAGAAACATATGTTAATCAGCAGGTCCTTTTGAGCAAGTCTTTGAATCAGGAGGTAGAATTGCGTTTTGATGCGATACCAGATAGGGTATACAAGTTAAAGATCGAGAAGATATCCAAAAGTACGACACCAAATAATCTTTCTTACCTGTTAACTGCCTTATTGCCGAATCAACGAGAACAGTTACCGGCAGGCATGTCCGGAAAGCTTTCTTTCCGGCCCTCAGAGACGATTGCAGATTCAAACGTTATCATTCCGTTGAAAGCTGTTTGGCATAGTCCTGCAAAAGAAGATTTTGTGTGGATTGTTAATAAAGAAAAGGGACGTGTTAGTCGGCGGAAAATAACATTGGGAAAATTAATGCCTGAAGGAAAGGTATGTATTGAGACCGGTATGATTGAGGGAGAAGTCGTGGCGGTTAGCGGACTTCGCTTTTTATCGGAAGGAATGGAAGTACATATCGGGGATGAAGAATATATCTGATGGAACGTGAAATTCTAATTATTCAACAGGTGGTGGGCATATTTCGATTATACGGCATTCGATCACTCTCCTTGGAAGAGATAGCCAAACTTATAAATCTGACATCCCATACCCTGAGAAAGTATTTTCGAACAAAGGAACTATTATTGTTGAAGTGTGTTACATACAGGATAAATCAGGAAGAAATCTTTAACAATGCGGATGAATGTTTACCGGATATTATGGTCGATTTTGTCGAGGCTTATCCCGAATTGTGCGGAAAGTTAAGCCGTCGTTGTTGTCTGGAGATAAAAAAATATTATCATGATGTTTTTCATTTTCTGGATAATTTTTTAGATAGCTATGCTGTTGCTTGTCGGGATAAGGTGGAAGATGCGATTGTAAACGGGTATGTCCGACCCACCGTATCGCCACATCTTGTTTACACTTTTTTTAGAAAACATTGGTCGAATCTTTTTATGCCGGATGCCTGTCCATTCTCGTTATCGGAATCACTTGAAATAACCAAACGTATTCAAGCCTTCACGAGGGGAATTGTGACAATAAAAGGACAGATTTATATAAATGAAAAATTGAAAAACAGAAGTTATAATGAAGCTGATTAAATATTTTTTGCAAAAGAAGTCCGTGAGTGTCTTGCTGCTTGTTTTGGTCTTGTTTGGGGGGGGGGTCTCTTACTTGAAAATGGGGAAATTGGAAGATGCTCCTTTCACAATTAAGCAGGCCTTGGTAATTACGCCTTATTCGGGGGCTTCGCCTTCGGAGGTTCAGACACAAGTAACGGATGTATTGGAAGAGGCAATCCAATCTATGGGAGAACTCTATTATTTAAAAACGGAAAACCGGGCCGGGCTTTCTAAAATTACGGTGTATGTAAAAAAAGAAATTCGTGCCTCCGAAATGCAGCAATTATGGGATAAGCTTCGCCGAAAAGTAAGCGATGTACAAGGAAAATTACCGGTTGGGGCGGGTCCGTCCGTTGTCAATGACGATTTTGGAGATGTCCTTGGCGTTTTTTATGGTTTGACAGGATCCGGGCATAGTTACCGGGAACTGGAAGATCAGGCTAAATGGATTAAAAATGAGTTGCTAAAAGTCAAAGATGTAGCCAAAGTGGAAATTTATGGCGTACAAATGCCTACGATCGAAGTACGAATAAGCCCCTCCGTCATGTCGCAAAGTGGTATTACGACAACGGATATTATACATGCTTTCGAAGGACAAAATAGAGTGGTGGATGCCGGGGGAATAGAATCGGGAATGAATCGTATTCGTGTTGAATCCACAGGGAATTTTTATTCGCTCGATGATATTCGGAATTTGACGATCGTTTCCAGAAGTAGTGAACATTTTCGGCTGGGAGATATTGCTGAAATCAGTGAAGCTTATCAGATGCCAGCGTCGAACATTATGCGGATCAATGGAGAACCGGCTATCGGTATCGCCGTTTCGACAGTCCCTACCGGGAATGTGGTGGATATGGCAGAACTCGTGAAAGAGCGAATCGATCAATTTTCGGGGAAACTTCCGGCGGGATATCATCTTTCCTGTATTTATGATCAGGGATATGAATCGGATGTCGCCAATCGCGGGTTTATTGTCAATCTGATCGTTTCCGTGCTCACGGTTGTGGCTATTTTACTTTTCTTTATAGGGTTTAAAAATGGAATTTTGATAGGTAGTGGACTGGTATTTTCTATATTTGCTACGCTTATCGTGATGTATTCCAATGGGATTGCGCTACAACGCATGTCGCTGGCTGCGATTATTATTGCCATGGGCATGCTGGTGGATAATGCCATCGTTGTGTCCGACTCTTGTTTGGTCAATATGCAACGGGGCATGCGTAAAAGAGTAGCCTTGATGCGGGCCTGTTCTTCGACGGCCTTACCCTTGCTGGCGGCTACGGTTATTGCTATTCTGACCTTTATGCCTATTTATTATTCTCCGCATATTACAGGAGAGTTGTTATCCTCGTTGGTAATTGTTATTGGCGTGTCACTCATGTTCAGTTGGGTGTTTGCTCTTACGCAAACTCCGTTTTTTATTCAGGAATTTGTTCGCCGTCCGCATCCTGCCGAGTTGAAAGAGAATTTGTTTTCTGGGAAATGGTACGACATTTTCCGTTCCTCTTTGCATTGGGTGATCCGGCGTAAATACCTGGTTCTGTCCTGCCTGGTTGTGATGCTTTGTCTTTCTGCCTGGAGCTTTCGATTTATTCCGAAGGTTTTTGTTCCGTCACTTGATAAGCAATATTTTACCATTGATATGTGGTTGCCGGAAGGTTGCCGGATAGAGGAGACTGACCGTATCGCCGAAGATATGACAGATTATATTCGTACTTACGGGGAAACCGAGAGCGTGTCTGCATTCGTGGGCCGAACGCCTCCGCGTTATTATTTAGCAAACGTCTCTTTCGGACCGCAATCAAATTATGCACAGTTGCTGGTGAAATGTAGGACTTCGTCGATGTCCCGTCAATTACATGCTATATTGCAGGATTCTATTCCCGTAAAGTATCCGGAGGCCTTTGTTAAAGTCAATAAATTTGAACTTAGCCCGCTTACAGAAGCTTTGATTGAAGCCCGTTTCTTGGGACTTGATATGGCTGTTTTGGATTCGCTGACTGGAGTGGCTATCGAAATTATGCGGCGGAATCCAAAAGTTGCGGATGCTCGTAACGAATGGGGTAATATGACGATGGTGATCCGTCCTGTATATGATCCGGTGAAAGCTGGAATGCTGGGGATTACAAAAGCAGATATGATTCAGTCCGTGAAGTCTATTAGTGACGGATTTACGGTAGGTGTTTATCGGGATAAGGAGAAAAAAGTTCCCGTGCAACTTAAATCGGAAGTACCCAATGTCACGGATGCTGAGTCTTTGGGAAATTTCTCTATCTGGAATGGAAGTAAATCAGCTCCTCTGTCGCAAGTGACCGAACGTATTGAAACTACCTGGGAGTTTCCACAGGTCAGAACGTATAACCGACAATTATCGATGGCTGCCATGTGTGGTGTAAAGCCCGGACACACGATGGCCGAGGTACACGGAGAGATAAGGGGAGAGATTGAAAAGATCCGTTTACCTGAAGGATACTCTTTCTTTTGGGATTCGCAATATAAGGATCAGGGAGAAGGATTACAGGCACTTGCCAAGTTTTTTCCTTTGGCTTTTCTCTTGTTGGTGGTAATTCTTGTAGCTCTTTTTGGTAATTTTCGAGAACCTGTCATTATTCTTTGTGTACTCCCCTTGTCGATCATTGGTGTTGCTGTCGGCATGTTGCTTACCGGGTTCGAATTTGGCTTTTTCCCGATTGCCGGTTGGTTGGGGCTTTTAGGGATGATTATTAAAAATGTTATCGTGCTGCTTGATGAAATCAATATACAACACCGGAGCGGCATTAGCCTCTATACTTCTATTGTCGAAGCTACCGTTATTCGTACTCGTCCGGTATTAATGGCTGCAACGACGACCATTTTTGGTATGGTGCCTCTCCTGTTTGATGTCGCTTTCGGGGGAATGGCCGCTACTATTATTTTTGGACTGGCATTCGCAACCTTGTTGACACTGTTTGTTACTCCGGCTCTTTATACTGTATTTTATAACGTAAAAGAATATCAACGATGAAAAAGATTGGTTTAATGTTTGTGGCTTTAGGCTGTTTGTCGACGGTATCCGCACAACAAAGCTCATTACTCGATACTTATCGTTCTATGGCTTTGCAGTATAATCACGATCTTAAAGCTGCAGAGAAAAATATTTCAGTCAGTTTGGAACTTGAAAAATCGGTCCGTGCCGATAGAATGCCGAAGTTGGCTGCGGATGCGAGTTTCCGGTATACGGGTAATCCGATGGAATTGTCCATCGAATTGCCGGTTGCAGGAGTATCCAAAAGTTTTGAAGGACAACATATGCAATACGGCGCATCGGTTGCTTTGTTGCAACCAGTTTACACGGGAGGCCGGATTCTCGAGGCCATTCGGTTAGTCCGGCATCAACAGGCCATGGCGGTCAGCCAAGCCGAAATGGTGCGGGTTATGGTTTGTTACCAGACAGATATTCAGTATTGGAACACGGTAGCTCGTCGGGAGATCATTGATGTAGTCCAAGATTTTTATGATTCGATGGCTTCATTGGTAAAAACAATCGGGGAAAGAGTGGATGCAGGGTTGGCCGATCCTCAAGATTTATTGATGGCTGAGGTGAAGCTCAATGAGGCTGAATATCGCCTGTTGCAAGCAAAAAATGATTTCCAAACGGGATGTATGGCTCTTAATTCCATTATCGGTGTGGAATTGCAAAGTTCTACGGAAATAGAAACAGTTGTCCCAATGCTTGCCATTGGAGACTCCTTATCGTTATCGACCGGAATGAATCGTCCTGAAATTAAGATTGCTGAAGAACAGGTAAAGATAATCGAGAGTAGTTCGCGACGAAATGATTCTCAATATAAGCCTCAGTTTTATGTGGGTATGGAAGGAAATTATACCTCTCCAGGATATAATTTTCGTTCGGATATGGATCCTAATTATGCTGCTTATGCCAAATTATCAGTACCTTTATTTGAATGGGGAAAACGTCGTAGTGAAAAAAGAGCTTCTACGGAGCGGATCGGTATGGCAATCGATCGGTTGAATCGGGTGAAAGATGAAGTGGCATTGGACATACAGACGGCTAATCTGAATTTATTGCAGGCGCAGGAACGAGCGGTTTTGAGTGAAAATTCATTGGAAAAGGCTCGTGAAAACGAAATAAAAGCGTTGGAACGTTACGGGGAAGGGAAAATTTCTATTTTGGAAGTAATCGACGCCCAGACTTATCGGCAGACTTCACAACTCAATTATGTACATGCTAAAGTGGCTGCTCAAAGTTACTATTCGGGTTTAATAAAAGCTTTGAATGCGTACGGATCTTTCTAAATATAACTAACTTTGCAAAAACGGTATTGAAGATAGGATGAATACAAGACTAAACTCTTTTTTATATGTCGGATTGTTTTCCGGTCTTGGGGTATTTTCTTTTCTTTTGTTGATCAATTACTCCGGTTTCCCGTTACTATTAACCGATACGTTATCCTCAATCGGGGTATGCCTGTTTTTTATTTTGACTTTCAATATATTGGGTTATTTTACAATTCGGATCAGTTCCTGGCTAAACGATAGTTATGCTTTAAACACTCGTAGCCGATTGAGAATTGTATTCGTGTACGTGGTGGTCATGCTGATGTTTTTACTGTTAAATTACGGGTTGTTGGTTACAGCTAAACTTTTGGTAGGTTTGGCGCATCCGTTTACTTTTCCGAATGGGGGAGTGCGTCTCTTGATCCTTGTCTGGTTGGTGGAATTGGTCATTCTTGGATTACTGCTTGCTTATCGGGCCATGCAGAATATGCTTTATTTGCAGCAACGTACGTCGGCATTGCAAAAAGAGAACGATACGGCTCGTTACATGGCTTTGCAAAATCAATTGAATCCGCATTTTTTGTTTAATAGTCTCAATACCTTAATCGCCGAAATCGAATATAATCCTCAAAATGCGGTGAGTTTTACTAAAAACCTTTCGGATGTTTATCGTTATGTATTGCAATGTCAGGATAGACTTCTGGTTACCATGGGAGAAGAATTGGAATTTTTGAACTCGTATCTTTTTCTGCATGAGGTCCGGTTGGGAAATTGTATCACTTGTAACCTGATAGTTGCTGACGATTGTAAAGAGCGACTTTTACCTCCTCTGACATTGCAATTACTGGTCGAAAACGTGATAAAACACAATTCGATATCTGCAAGTCGCCCCATGGAAATCAATATAGAGGTAGAAAGGGACACGTTGGTGGTTCGTAATCTGATTAAACCCAAGATAGGAGATTCTTCGCCTGGCGTGGGACTTCAGAATCTGTCTAATCGATGCGAGTTGATTACGGGCAAGAGTATTGAGGTTTGTGATAAATTTGGAGTATTTACCGTGAAAATTCCTTTTGCAAATGAGTAGTTTGAAGGTCGGCATTATTGAAGACGAGGTCCCTGCAGCCCGTTTGTTATATATGATGATTCATCGATTACGCCCGGACTGGGAAATCATCGTGTTGTCCGGAAACGTGGAAGAGAATATACAATGGTTTACCGAAAATTCTCATCCTGATCTTTTATTTCTCGATATTCATTTGTCCGACGGTAATTCGTTCGATTTTTTAAACGCTGCTCGTCCCTCTTCCGTTATTGTTTTTACTACGGCTTACGATCAGTATGCCGTGCGGGCATTTGCGGTAAACAGTATAGATTATATTTTGAAACCTGTTGATGAAAAAAGATTATTGGAGGCCATCGTGAAATACGAATCGTTTACTGCAGGTGGTAAATTGCGGGCAGAGGATTATCTGGATACGATTCTTAATAGTTTGCAACAGAGAGAAAAGCCTTATCGGACCCGTTTTTTGATTTCCGGGGGAGATCGATTCCGCCCGCTGGAGGTAATCGATATCGCTTATTTTTATTCTGAAAATAAGATTACATTCGCTGTAACCTATTCAGGGCAGGAGCATATTGTCGATCTTTCGCTCAATAAACTGGTTGAACAACTTGATCCCGATCAGTTTTTCCGCGCTAATCGTCAGGTGCTTCTTTGTGTGAAAGCCATCATGCGTATAGAACCTTATTTCAACGGTAAAGTCGTTGTTTTTGTAAAACCGCCCTTTAAATCCCAGATTACGGTTAGCGAAGAAAAGATAACCGCCTTTAAACAATGGTTGAATTTTTAGAAATGCTATGGTTTATTTGTAATTGCCTTCGATCTATCGAATCAGGTAGACTATTTTCTAATCGATAATTCATGATTAATGACGATTTAAAACCATGTTAGTTTTACTTCGCCATGCTCGTTTATAACGAGCAAAATAAGCATAAAAGGTAACACTCACTCATGAAAGCGGGAAATATTCCCCGCTTTTATTAATTCCGAAAAATATGTTTATCTTTATCTTCAATTTTCAAACGAGCCAAATAACAAGCGGTCGCATAGGTAATTCCAATACCTACAATTAATTCAATACTGAACATGGCTGCATATGACCAAGAAAATTCCATATTTCCATACTCTCGCCATAAAAGGAGAATGCACATAAAAGGTAATATTTGCCAAAATGTTCTTTGAATAATTTTTTTCTGAATATTATTATTTTTCGTCATGATATTTATTCAAATACAATATTCCATAAAATCTTTATCCCTTGCCAAGCAGAGGCTCCAATTGCAAAACTAACGACATATCCCATTGCGGCTTGAATTGTTGCAAGACCCATACCCGGAATTAGAAGACCTTTGTAATCTATGAATATGAATGATGTTGCGAATCCTCCTATACCACCTTCAACATCAGCCCAGAAAATTTCTTCCGCCTTGCTTAAAAATGATTCAAACCAGCGATTCCAATCTCCGTCATACATCTCTTCTTCCGGAATGGCATTTGTTGTTTTTGCCTGAGATTCCATATTCTTTACTTGCTCCATCCAAAAAACAGAGCTGTATTTTGCCACGGACATACCTATTAATAATTGAGCCTGTTCTGACTCGGAAAGATCAGATTCTGCTACCTGTTTTTCTAATTTATTAATAGAAGATATAAGATCTTGTGGAGACGAATGTTTATCTTTACGTACTATATCCTTAAGATTCTTATAATACTTTCGCTGTTTATCACTATTGAATAATTGATTGTTAGAAGATTTTGCCTGTACTCGTGATTCCATTTTCTGAATGTCTTTTTCAGTTATCTTTACTCCTTCCGCAAAAGGCTTTTTATTCATAAAATCAACTATAAGTTTGCTTAATTTCTCTTTTTCATTTTGAGAAGACTTGGCCGTTGAAAATTTTGTAACGTGTTTGCTTTTAACTCGTGACGTTAAATGAACTCGACAACGGACATTTTAATAAATTAAGTGTCCGTTGTAAGTGTTGATTGTAAATAAGATTAAAAAACTTTGTGGAGCAGCAGGGAATCGAACCCTGGTCCAAACACGGAATCAATATGCTTTCTACATGCTTAGCTTTTTATTGGTTTTCGAATACAGCCCGGAAAAGAGCACCCAAACTGTACCTTAGCTTCTGAATTTCACCTGCGCCTCGAAGCATGACGCCGGCTAACCCTGTATTGCCTGCACCCCGGATGCCGGTTGGAACAAGGTGGATCCTCCGGCGGGATGTCTTGTCTCCACTATCCTTGAGCGGAGATTAAGCCTGAATCTACTGTGATTCGATTAGGCAGCAAGAGCGTAATTATTTTCGCCAATTAAAATTTTGCGTCCGGGATTAACGGGCCGGCTTCACTACGCCCGACATGCTTACATACCTATTCATCATGCTGTCAAATCCAGGTCTGCCCCATAGTTATGCAACAGCAAAGATAATGAAATATGCGGTATATTGAAGGGATCGGAAAAAAAATTATTCGGAGCAATGTTCGATAAGGATCTTTGTTCCTATGGCGATCAGGATGATTCCCCCGAGCAGTTCCACATTGATTCCTTTTATTTTTCCGAAGCGGTAACCGAAGCAAACCCCGGCGAGGGATAGAACGAATGTTGTAAAGCCGATAATAAATGAGGGGAGATATATACTGACCTTAAGAAAAGCCATGCTTATTCCGACGGCAAGAGCGTCGATACTGGTTGCTACTCCTAAGGTTAATAAGGTTTTGCTCGACAACGAGGCGAAAGAACTCTTCTCTTTCTGAAAAGACTCGTAAATCATTTTGCCTCCCAAGAAAGATAATAGAATGAAAGCAATCCAATGATCGTATGCTGTGATGTATGAACTGAAACTGACTCCCAGAGCCCACCCCGCGAGGGTCATCCCTCCTTGAAAAATCCCCATGGTTAAAGCTAACTTCATGGCTTGTTTCAGCCAAAACGGTTTCATAAAAATCCCCCCGCTGATACTTACGGCAAGGCTGTCCATCGCCAGACCAACGGCAATCATAAACATGGTGATGATTCCCATACACAGATATTTTGTACAAAAATATAAAATAGATGGAGATTGTCGGCACAAAAGAGGTAAATCTTCCGTATTTTTGTAGGAGAACTTAAAGAGTTTAAAATTAAAACAAAAGGAAATGAACTTGCAGACGAAGGTGAATATCACCCCTCCCGATTTTTTGATCGATTACCGTTCTAAACTGATGTTGCTGGGTTCTTGTTTTGCCGAAAACATGGGTAATAAGTTTACTTATTATAAATTCGATGTGGATGTGAATCCTTGCGGCATCGTGTATAATCCCCGTTCGGTAGCCAATGTGCTTCGCCTGATGTTAGACAACAAAAAGTTTCAGGAGTCGGATTTATTACGTGAGAATGGGAAATGGATAAGCCTCTATCATCATGGTTGTTTTTCGGATAGAGAACTTATGACGGTTTTGAACCGGATAAACGGAAGATTGGAAGAGGCCCGGGAGAATTTGAAAAGGACGGATTTATTAGTCGTAACATGGGGTACTGCCTGGGTTTATAAATACATGAAGACGGGGATGGTGGTGGCGAATTGTCATAAGATTCCCGCTAAGGAGTTCGAGCGTTATCGGTTGAGTGTCGGGGAGATTGCAGACGAATATATTTCGTTGATCCGTCGCTTGCGGGAGGTGAATCCCGATTTGCGGGTTATGTTTACCGTTAGTCCGATCCGTCACTGGAAAGATGGAGCCGATGGCAATCAGTTGAGTAAATCGACATTGTTACTGGCTATTGAGCAAATACGGGAGGCCGTGGAGCTGGTTTATTATTTCCCCGCTTACGAGATTGTGTTGGATGAGTTGCGGGATTATCGTTTTTACGCCGAAGATATGCTTCATTTAACCTCGTTTACGGTCGATTATATTTGGGAGCGTTTGTTGTTCAGTTATATCAGTCCGGATGTGTTGGGCGTGATGAATACGATCGGACGAATAAACAAGGGAATAACTCATCGTCCGTTCGATGCGACTTCCGATGATTATCGAAATTTAGTACGAAAACTACTGGCTGCCATTCGAGAGGTTACCCGGATTCATCCAACCGTAAATTTCGCGAAAGAGATAAAGCAGCTTGAAGCTTATCTTACCGTTTGAACGGCAACAAAGAGTCCGGACCTGAAGTCGTATCCTGTTCCTGTACCCGGTTTAATTCTTTTAAATAGATATCTGTTTTTACAGGATAACTGTTGGGATATTTCTTACGGATGCGTTTTAAAGCGGGGATTGCTTCGAGGCGGGAATGAAAATTTCCGACCCTGATTTTGAAATCGGGATCAAAGTATTGTAAATAAGCCGGAATATCGGGAAAAAGCTTTTCAAAATCTTCCGTGTATTTTTTTAAACTATCGACGTTTGAATTAAAAGAACTTGCGGATAGTATCTGGATTCGATAGCCTTTGAACGAGTATCCTTTTTTATTATTGGCTATATTTAATCTGACCAATTTTTCGATTCTGTGATCTCCGGAGATGTGAATATTTACTCCACCCAATCGATTGGGTTCCAGTAATTCGCGTATGAAATCAAATTCTTTCTCAACGGGAGGAATCGAGTCGTTTTGCCCCCGACCGTAACTCGCTATCAATAATAATACCGTGACTAAAATTGCTCTCATTTTTTATAAGATGTATTTAATCGTTCGCGTTATAACAATAGGCTACCATGGTCTTTCATGGAGTGAACAAAGATAGCATAAATTGTATTGAAATGATAGAAAAATAGATAAATAACATTATTTTTGTCGGATGGGGATATAATTAAAAGTTCACGTGTAAAAATCATATAGAATGACTCAAGTATCGAATAGCCAAATTGTTGACATATTAAGAAAAGAAGCTAAAGCAGCCTTGGGGTGTACGGAACCCGTGGCTTGTGCTCTTGCCTGTGCTAAATGCAAAGAGGTTTTAGGGAGTACTCCGGAATATTTGGAGGTGCGGGTGAGCGGGAATATATACAAAAACGGAATGGGCGTGGGGATTCCGGGAACGGGAATGGTAGGCCTTCCTATTGCTGCTGCTTTAGGTGCCGTTTGCGGCAAGAGCGAGTATGGTTTGGAAGTACTGAAAGAGGTGAACGAAGGGGATAATTTATTATTTGCAAAGGAGCTGGTATCGAAAGTCGTCGTTTCCATGAAAGAGGATGCACCCGATAAGTTATACGCGGAAGTGGATGCCCGGAGAGGGGATGATACGGCAAAAGTGATAATCATGAATGACCACACGAATATCGTGTATGTGGAGAAAAACGGGGAGATTATTTTTAAAAAAGAGTATCGGGTAGATGTCTCTAAATTATCGGAAGATAATTGTCCCGTGTTGAGTGTCAGAAGAATATGGGATTTTATTCATGAGGTGGAGTTGAAAGATATCGAATTCGTATTGGAGGGAGCCGAGATGAATAAGGAGATTGCTTCGGAAGGATTGAGAAAGGAGTATGGGTTGCAAATCGGTAAAACTTTGCAGGAAAATATCGATAAAGGAGTATTGGAAAATGATTTGTTGAACAATGCTTTGATTCAGGCTACGGCTGCTTCTGATGCTCGTATGGACGGGTGTCCGAAGCCTGTAATGACCAATTCCGGTAGCGGTAACCAAGGCATTACGGTGTATATGCCTGTTATTGTTGCGGCAGAAAAATTCGGTTCATCGAGAGAGCAGTTGGTGCGGGCTTTGGCCATGAGTAATTTGATTGCGGCTCATATTCACTCCTACATGGGGCATCTTTCGGCTCTTTGCGGTATACTGATTGCCGGGACCGGGGCTGCATCTGCCATAACTTACCTGATGGGCGGGAGTTACGAGCAAGTCGTAAATGCTATAAAAACGATGTGTTCCAATTTGACGGGAATGATGTGCGACGGAGCAAAACAGGGATGTGCTTTAAAGGTATACTCCGGGGTCTCCGCTGCCGTGCAGGCGGCTTTATTAGCCATGCGGGGAATTCAAACCCATGATGACGGGATCATAGAGGACGATATTGAAAAGACGATCCGAAATGTCGGGTTGATCGGAACGGCCGGAATGGAAGAGACGGATAAGACAATATTGAATATTATGTGTCGTAAGGGAAGTAAATAGTCTCCCTTTTTCCTATCTTTGTGTAGAAGAATTTGTCTTGCAAGCAAAGAGAAATGGTTTCCTATGTAAATATACATACGCATTGCGGAGGGGGCGGGGTCAATATATTGGACGTCGGGGAACTTTATGCCGGTTTGAAGATCGAATTGAAGAAGAGGCGTTTGGGAGGGGAGCGGTTTTTTTATTCCGTAGGCTGGCATCCGATGAAAAAACTCACGAGAAAAAGGGAAGAAATTTTGAAGGAGTTGGGGCAAATGATCGCCTTAAAAGAGGTGGTCGCCGTGGGAGAATGTGGTTTGGACCGGAGGTCCGCCGTGTTGTTTTCAGAACAGATCCCCTTGTTGATAGGACAGGTCGAGTTAGCGGAACAGGCACGAAAACCTTTGATTATTCATTGCGTTAAGGCCTATCCCGATTTGATCAGGGTTCGTAAAGGCGTGAAAACGACGGTCCCTTGGATTATTCATGGTTTTAATAATAATGAACAGATTCTTAATCAGTTATTAGAACACGGTTTTTATATTTCGGTAGGGCCTCAGTTGTTGAATCCTCGTTCGAACGCGTTTCGTTTGTTAAGAAAGATTCCGTTGTACGCTCTTTTTTTGGAGAGTGATGACCGGGATGTCCGGATCGAGGCGATATACGAATCTGCGGCTTCTGAATTGGGAATTGGAGAAGAGGAGTTGAAACGGGTTATTTGGGATAATTATCAAAAAGTGATAGAGATAAGGTATGATGACGGAATGGTTAAGTAGGACGGAATTGTTAATCGGGAAAGAGGCATTGAAGAAATTGCAGGAAGCTCACGTGTTGGTCGCGGGGTTAGGGGGGGTAGGCGCTTATGCTGCGGAACAGTTGTGTCGTGCGGGAATAGGAGAGATGACGATTATTGACGGGGATTGCGTGGAGGAGACCAATAAAAATCGTCAACTGCCTGCTTTAGATAGTAACATGGGCAAGCCTAAGGCCGAAGTTATGGCCGCTCGCTTTCGGGATATAAATCCGGAAATACGATTGCATGTTATCAATGATTATATTCGGGACGACCGGATGATTGAAGTGTTGAAGCTGGCTTCTTATGATTATATTGTGGATGCGATCGACACGTTGGCCCCTAAAATTTTTTTGATATACCACAGTTTGCAGAACGGTTACTCTATCGTGAGCTCGATGGGGTCCGGGGGAAAGTTCGACCCTACGCAAATACGGATTGCGGATATTTCTAAATCCTATAATTGTAATTTGGCAAGAATGCTGAGGAAGAGATTACATAAATTAGGTGTGTATAAAGGGGTAAAAGTCGTTTTCTCTCCGGAAGAGGTCGATCCTGAAGCGGTGGTTCTAAGTGAGGGTGAAAATAAGAAATCCAATGTGGGAACGATCTCTTATATGCCGCCTGCATTCGGTTGTTTTTGCGCCTCTGTCGTGATTCGTGATTTGATAGGGAAATAAAAGAAAAGCGGCCAATGACCGCTTTTCTATGATTAGGCCCGAAGTTTCTGGGCACTTAATTTTTGTAATTTGCTTTCGGCATACTCTTTGGTGATGGTGACGGTCTCGCATTTTTGCGAGGGAATCTCGAACATCAGGTCTGTCATGATCGCTTCGCAAATGGAACGAAGTCCGCGTGCACCCAATTTGAATTCGATCGCTTTATCGACAATGTATTCGAATACCTCTTCATCGAAATTCAATTGTATATGATCCAAATCGAACAATTTCACGTATTGCCGGATAATGGCATTTTTCGGTTCCGTGAGAATATTCCTCAGGGCTTGTCTGTCTAATGGTTCTAAATAAGTCAATACCGGCAGGCGTCCGATGATTTCTGGAATGAGCCCGAAGGATTTTAAATCTTGGGGGGCAATGTATTGAAGCATGTTGTCCCGGTCGATGGTTTCGGTTTCTTTACTGGCGGTAAAGCCTACTACCTGGGTGTTCATTCTTTGGGCTATCTTCTTCTCGATGCCATCGAAAGCTCCCCCGCAGATAAACAGAATATTTTTCGTATTTACGGGTATCAGTTTTTGTTCCGGGTGTTTTCGTCCACCCTGAGGCGGTACGTTTACGATCGAACCTTCCAATAGTTTCAATAGGCCTTGCTGAACTCCTTCTCCGCTGACATCCCGGGTAATGGAAGGGTTGTCTCCTTTACGGGCGATCTTGTCTATTTCATCGATAAACACGATTCCTTTTTCGGCGGCTTCCACGTCGTAATCGGCGGCTTGAAGCAATCGCGTCAAGATGGATTCGATATCTTCTCCCACGTAGCCGGCCTCCGTTAAAACCGTGGCGTCCACGATGGTAAAAGGAACATGCAACATTTTGGCAATGGTACGTGCTAACAGGGTTTTTCCCGTTCCTGTTCTGCCGACCATAATGATATTCGATTTCTCTATTTCGACGTCATCCTGAGTCTCTTTTTGGGCCAAACGCTTGTAATGGTTATACACGGCTACGGCTAAATGTTTTTTAGCCTCGTCTTGCCCGATCACGTATTGATCCATGAATTCCTTGATCTCGATCGGTTTTTTTACTTCGATCTGATCCAGATTTAACGAAGAGGTATGGTTTTTTTGTTCTTCCTGTACGATATCGTACGCTTGTGTTGCACACATATCACAGATGAAACCGTCCACACCCGATATAAGAAGATCCACTTCATCTCTGGATCTTCCGCAAAAAGAGCACTTGTCTTGCATCATTTATTTTTCTCTGGTTAATACCACATCGATCATGCCGTAGTTTTTAGCTTCCTCGGCAGTCATCCAGTAATCTCGATCGGAATCCTTTTCCACTTTTTTGAACGGGTTTCCGGAATGATCGGCAATAATCGTGTATAGTTCTTTTTTCAATTTGGCAATTTCACGTGCTGTGATCTCGATGTCGGATGCTTGTCCTGAGGCTCCACCCATAGGTTGGTGAATCATTACCCGGGAGTGTTGCAAGGCGGAACGTTTCCCTTTGGTTCCGGCTGTCAGGAGCACGGCTCCCATGGAAGCTGCCATTCCGGTACAGATAGTTGCCACGTCACATTTTATATATTGCATGGTGTCGTATATCCCCAAACCGGCATACACGGAACCTCCGGGCGTGTTGAAATAAATCTGGATGTCTTTTCCGGGGTCCGTGGATTCCAGAAAAAGAAGTTGAGCCATGATGATATTGGCCACATCATCGTCGATAGGTGTACCTAAAAAAATAATCCGGTCCATCATCAAACGGGAAAATACGTCCATCGTGGCGATGTTCAATTGACGCTCTTCGATGATGGTCGGAGATATATAGCTTGCCGTGGCAGATTCGAATCGGTGCAGGTTTAAGCTGCTAATGCCTTTATGTTTCGTGGCATATTTTTGAAATTCATTTTTTGGAAACATATTATTTTAATTTAATCCGCCGCTAAGTTACGAAAAAACGAAGCGAAAGACAAGTATGTAACAAAGATTAACCGGGTGGTGGCTATCCGGGGCTGATCGGGTAAAGGTGCCGGGAATCCGTACGTGTAGAGGTCGTCTATAAAGAGCTTTCGATTGGAAATTAGGTAAAGGTTTTTATAGTGATAAAAAATTTTTATTTTTGAATACAAAAAAATCATATTTGTTTTCTGTTCGGGAACGAAGGAAATCTAAATTAGATTGTAATAACGAGAAATAATATAAATAGTTGATTATTAGTGTAAATTATTGTTTGCACCAATAAAAACTTTTGGGGGATTTTAAGATAATAAGCAGCAAAATATAAAATATGGATTTGTTTGAAAGGATAAAAGCGGGCGATAGAGTGGCGTTTAAGACTCTTTTTGATCTATATTATAAAGATTTGTTGCGGGTAGCTGTTTATTACGTACGTGACTTCGAGGTGGCTAAGGACATCGTTCAGGAACTTTATGCGAAATTGTGGGAAAACCGTGATGCTTTGCAGAGGGTGGAAAATGAACGGGGGTATTTAAGAAATAGTACGCGGAATCGTTGTCTGAATTACCGGGAACACAGTTTGGTCGTGGATAAATACCAACGATCGTACGTGGAGGAAGCGTGTGAAGAAGAGCCGGAGGAGTTGATTCAAAACGTAAAACGTTTACTGGAACGTTTGCCGGAAAAGAGACGTAAAATTTTGGAATTAAGTATTGTCGAGTCCAAATCTTACGCGGAGATCGCGCAAGAACAGGGTGTTATGATAAATACGGTCAAAGATCATATTCGTAAAGCCTATGCTTTTATAAGGGAAAATACTTCAAAAGAAAAATTGAAATCCATATTGTTTTTTTTATTTCGAAAAAAATAAAAATTAACATTTTCGAGCCCCACCAGTTGGAGAGATTCCTGTCATTTATATAAAATTGTTTTAAACAAATGTATAAAAAATGACGACCGAAAAGGGAGTAGAAGGGATCATTTATGATAAGTTGTGTGGCGAATCGCTTTCCGCTGAAGAGGAGGGTTTGTTTATGGAGTGGTATGCTTTGCCCGAACATCGGAAACAATATCACGAATTGGAGCGAATAAAATTCGCTGTATATATCGCGGGGTGTGAACGCAAAATCGTTTTGGCAAGAGAGTGGCAAAAAATTCATCAGAAAATAGATGAAAAGAGAATCGTCCCGGTATGGATACGCTATGCCGCCGTGTTTATTCTTCTTTTCGGAGTGGGGATTCTATGGTGGAATCCAATGGAGAAAAACGAGTTCGTTTCGGATAATCCGGTAGTCGTGCCCGGTAAAAAGCAAGCCGTTCTGACGTTATCCAACGGTAAAAAAATAGTGCTTGGCGATTCGTTGGTAAAACCTGTCACGGAAGAGAAAGGAGTGGTCATTCGAGGACTTTCCGGAAATATGTTGGCCTATGATATCGTGGGGGAGGAGGTAAAACGGACCTATAACCGGATTGCGGTACCCCGGGGAGGCGAATACGTTCTGACTCTATCCGACGGTTCCGTCGTGTGGTTGAATTCGGAGAGTTCGCTCTATTATCCGATTGTTTTTACCGGAGACACCCGTGAGGTTACCTTGACGGGAGAGGGTTTTTTTGATGTGAAAAAAGCGGATGGAAAGCCTTTTATCGTGAATTCGGAAAAAATGAATGTTCGCGTGTTGGGGACTCAATTCAATGTAAGAGTATATCCTGGCGAGAGCCAGCATACCACTTTGGTAAAGGGGGCTGTTGAGGTAAAGGATGGAAAACGAGCGGTACAACTGATCCCCGGACAACAAGTCTCTTTGGTAAAAGATTCTATGGTCGTTCGGGAAGTAGATCCTATGGATTACGTTGCCTGGCGGTACGGGGAATTTAACTTCAGGCAATGTCGGTTGGTGGAGTTGTTTGAAGAGTTGGCCAGATGGTACGATCTGAATCTGTTCTTTGTTAATCCGGAAGTGAAGGAGTATGTTTTCACGGCTTCTTTTAAACGAAGCACTCCGGTGGATGAAGTGATATCTATTTTAGAAAAAACGAAAAACATTAAAGTCGAATTAAAAGGGAAAACATTAAAAGTCACAAAAAATTGTCGGAATTAAAAAAATCGGGAGATGTTGGCGTATCTCCCGATCGGTAAAATTCCTTGTCAGAGGAATTTTAAAGTCTAATCATTAACAACAAAACTATGAAAAATCTAAGAGAAAAACTCATTTGGATTATGATTAAATTTAAATTGTTTTGCCTCGTCATGGCTTTGGGCATTTCGGGACTGAATGCGAAAGTCTGGTCACAGCAGGAAAAATTGAGTTTAACGATGAATGGGGATCTTGTTCAGTTATTTGAAAAGATTCAGAAACAGACCGGTTTCAGATTTGTTTTTAACCATGCTGATGTGAAAGGATACCAATTGAAGGGTGAGGTCAAGGAAAAAACTGTTTCTGAAATTCTGGATTGGGCATTAGCGAATAAGCCGTTGAAATACGAGATCGTTAATGAGCATGTAATTATTTATTATGAGTCGGCTAAACCGGCACAGGATTCAGTAAAGATGGTAAATATAAAAGGGACGGTGCGTGATGAAGGCGGTTTGCTTTTGCCTGGGGTTTCGGTTATGATAAAGGGTACGTTGGTCGGTGTCGCCACGGGTAATGACGGAAAGTTTACCTTGAATGTTCCGGTGAGAGATACGGTAATACTTGTTTTCTCGTTCGTGGGGATGAAGACTTTGGAAGTAAAATTCGATCCGGACAAAACGGAGTATAACGTGGTAATGAAGGACGAGCAGGTGGCTTTGGATGATGTAGTGATCACCGGATTTCGACAAACAACGAGACAAAAAGCGACGGGCTCCGTGGCTGTCCTAACGAAAGAGAATTTTGCCAATAAAGCTCAACCGACAGTGGATAATTTGCTTCAGGGGCAGATTGCGGGCGTGAGCGTACAGGCCATATCCGGACGTCCGGGCGAGTCGGCTAAGATACGGATCAGGGGAACCAGTACATTTAGCGGGGATGCCGATCCGTTATGGGTTATAGACGGGGTTCCGTTGCAACAAACTTTTCCTAATATTTCGACAACTCAAATTAAATCCGGCGATTTCAGTACGCTTTTTTTGAACGGAATCGGGGGAGTAAACCCGAATGATATAGAGAATGTGACGGTATTGAAAGATGCCGCGGCTGCAGCTATTTACGGTTCCCGTGCGGCCGGGGGTGTTATCGTTGTGACGACCAAGAAGGGGAAAGCCGGAAAGATGCGGGTCAATTATGCGGGTAATGTTACCATTGTAGGAAAACCGCAACGGGATGGAAATCTGATGAATTCGGCCGAAAAATTGGCATGGGAACAGGAGTTGTGGGATGAATTCTCCGCGGAAAAGTACAATGAGGGCCTTCGTTATCCGGTTGTGGGTATTGTCGGTATGTTACGTTCCGGCCGGTTGGGAAAGGACGGTAAGTTCAAAGGTGATAATGGTTACGAACCGATGAGTGCGGAAGAGCAGGACGCTTACCTTCGGGAGTTGAGCGGGCACACGACGAACTGGTTTGACGAATTGTTCCGTACTACGGTTTCGACCAGCCACCATCTGTCTCTTTCGGGAGGTGCTGAGCGTTCTACTTATTATATTGCATTAGGGTATTCGAAAGATAATGGGGTGTTGAAAAAAACGGATTATGACCGATATAGTTTCAATGCCAAAATTAATTTAATGCCGATAGATCAATTAAAATTAGATTTTGGTTTTGATTTGGCCCAGCAGAAATCCGGAGGTTCTTCTTTGAACGTGGATCCTTTCAAATATGCTTATTTTGCCAATCCCTACGAACGTCCCTATAACGAAGACGGAAGTTACCGGGCGGACGTGACTTATCATTCGTTACCCAAGATGAATGATGCATCGAGTACGACGTTATTGCCGCCCAACGGATTTAATATAATGCGGGAGATCGATGAGACTTCCAGTAAGGTAAATAATTTCTCAACCACCTTGCGAATGGGAGTAGAGTATCGCTTTATCGAGAAATTGAAATTTGCAGGATTGGCTTCCTATACTTTTACCAATAATAAAACGGATAATATCAATGGAATCAATACCTATGCGGCTTACGCCGATCGGTTTAGTTTCGATCGTAAAAATCCGGACAGGGTATACGGTTCGATTACACAGACTTCCGGGAACAACAGCAGTTATTTCCTAAGGGGACATTTCATGTATGACGATCTGTACGGTGAGAATCATCGTTTGTCCGTATTGGCCGGAGCCGAGATACGGGGAACAAAGGCTAAAAGCATGTATGCCAAACGGTATGGTTACGATCCGGTAACGGGAAATTCCTCCATTCCCATCCCCTCTAAACCCGCGAGTGGAGATAATATCAGTTATTCCGATCTGGAATCTTTCGCGGCAATCGTGGACCAGCTTTCAGGAGAAAACGTGATCGAGAATCGTTTTGCTTCTTTCTATGCTTCATTGGATTACTATCTGATGGAACGTTATATCTTTAGTTTCTCGTTCAGAACGGACGGATCAAACCATTTCGGTAGCGACGAGCAATTTAATCCGACGTGGTCATTGGGAGCCGTATGGCATTTGGGAGACGAGAACTTCATGGCTCCTTTGAAGCCGGTATTGAACCGGGTGGCATTACGGGCAGCTTTCGGTTACACGGGTAACGTGAATACCTCTTATAGTCCGGAATTAATCATGAACTACGATAAGGTAAATCGTAAATTCGGTAACGGTTTAAGGATGGCTACCGTGTATAATGCTCCTAATCCGAATTTAAGATGGGAGAAAACAAAGGATATGAAGTTAGCGTTGGATTTCGGTTTATGGAATGACCGGATTTCAGGTTTGGTGGAGTGGTATTATCGATTAAGTTCCGATGTGGCGACCGACGTGAAGGTATTGACGACAACCGGATTCAATCATCAGGGGTATAATACCTCCGAGATAGAGAATAAGGGGATCGAGGGAACGCTGAACGTGAAGGTATTGGATGGAAAAGATTTTAAATTGAAAGTTTCGGCAAATGTGGCCTGGAATCAGAATAAGTTGAAAAAATATAATCCACCTGCCTCTACCTATTACTCCTACGAGGGATTCCCCCTGAGCGGTATATTCGGCGGAAGGGTAACGGGTATCGATCCTCAAAACGGGATGTACTTGTTCGAATTGCGTCCGGATGCAGAAATCAATCAGGCCACGGATTTGCATAAAGGCGATAATTACCGTTTTTATTTGGGAACGAATATCGCTCCCGTTACCGGAGGTTTCAATGTGAATTTTTCCTATAAAAATGTCAGTTTGAATGTAGGTGGCTCTTATTCGTCCGGGGCGAAAGTGATAAATAATCTTGCTTCTCCGGCCAGTTATAGCCGGGTGGGCTCTTCTTCCGGAGATTATGAACCCGTTCAGTCGGATTATAATGATCTGTATACCAATCATCTGAATGTTCAGAGAGACCGGACGAACCGGTGGACCCCGAATCGTACGACGGGAGTGAAATACGGACGCATTATCGATAGTTTCGGCGACCGTTTGTATTTGGATTACTATAATCCGACGGAGACGGTGATTACGCGGGGAATTATGCTGGAGAATATCTCTTATCTGCGTATCCAGAACATCTCGATCGCTTATAATTTGGGAACGGAGGTATTGAATAAATTGAAATTGTCTTCTATGGGCTTCATGTTGACGATGAATAATTTCTTTACCATTACGAATTATTCGGGACTTGATCCGGAAACGCCGGGAGCTACCTATCCGAAGACCCGTTCCGTGACTTTAGGTATAACTGTTGGATTCTAAAAATGACAGGATATGAAAAATTTGAAATTATATATATTATTGGTATTTAGCTTTTGCTGTTCTTGTAAAGATTACTTGGATGTCAAAGAGCAGGGTGTTGCTATTCCCAAAAGCGCCGAAGAGTTCTCGGCTATTCTCCATGCCCGACTGAACGATATGGATTACGGGAGTGAGGAGGTCGTTTTGGGAAATGCGAGGACCATTCTGAATTATGAATGTTACGGTGATAACCAGAATACGAATTTGTCGACGGCAGGAATCTCGTTGCCTATATACGTGGGTTCGAAAATCAATGATTTCCAGTCTGATTACGAGGAGTTATATGCCGTGATCCGGGATTGTAACCTGATTTTGGATAACATGGAACAACGGGACTCTGAGTTAGGAAAAAATGTGTTGGGAACAGCTTATGCTTTGAGAGCCGTTTGCTATTATAACTTGATGCGGAATTTTTGTGAGCCTTATGATCCGGAAAGGGCTGAAGATAGGTTGGGCTTACCGATAGTCAGTACTTTCGATATGGAAGCGAAGCCTGTTCGCTCCGATTTGAAAACTACGGCAAAATTTATTGAAGAAGATTTGAAAAAAGCCATTACTTATAATGTGCAGGAAGGGATGTACCGTTTTACGGCGGATGTGGCAAAGGCTTATTTAGCCCGGCTTTATTTCTGGTGTCAGGATTGGGGTAATGCTATTCCGGTAGCAAAAGAGATTTTAGAAAAATATCCCTTGCTGTCGGGGCAGGAGTATACGGATATGATTCAGAGTCAGAACACTCAAAAAGGAAATATTTTGTTAAGATCTTACGTGATTTCCGGGGATTTTTATTCAGATTCGGATTACGCGGATGCGAAGAGAGATGCTAAATACCGCCCCGCGAGAAAAGAGTTTGTGGATCTGTTTGTCGAGAAAGGAAGAGACGTGCGTTACGCTATCTCTTTCGATGAGAAAAGGTTGAATATGAAAAATATTTTTTCCGGAGTACGTAGTGCGGAGATGTGTTTGATTTTGGCCGAGTCTTACGCTCATCAAAGTAATGGGACATCGGAAGCCTTGTCGTATTTAAACCAGTTGCGGGAGAAACGGATTAGCGATTACGTCCCCTATACCCTTGAAACTTTGCCGGAGGTAAACCCGAATGCCCGGATTAAGGTGGATGCGACCGGAGCCTCTTTGACCAAATTGATGTCGGCTATTTTCGATGAACGTCGGAAAGAGTTGTATATGGAAGGAGACCGTTGGTTTGAGTTGAAACGAAACGGACGCCCGGAATTCTGGGTTGCAAGAAACGGATTGAAGTACGAGACGAGTACTTATCTGTACACGGCTCCCTTGCCTAAAAATGATATCGCCCTGTTGCCGGGACTGATTCAAAATGAAGGATATGAATAATAGTGTCAAACGAAACAAAACAGGAAGAATTATGAAAAAGCTAATATATATTTTGGTTATGGGCGGGATGTTCTCTTTTATCGGTTGCGGCGATGTCGGAGATTATCCTAAAAAGTCCGATGATTATAAAAATGTGGATCCTTATGTGTTGCCTAAAGCAAAGGTGTTGACTCAGGAGGAGCGGGATGCGGTTCAGGCGGAACGGGATGAGTATACAACGGCTACGGAAGTGGAGTAGTTCGAATGATCTTCTAATAATTAAAATGAAAGCATATGAAAAATATATTGTTTCTATTCGCTCTGTTCACTTTCGGTTGTTTGGCAACAGGGTGTAACGATGATGATGATAAAGATTCGACCCTATCTTTTGACCGGGCCGTGTATATTTTACAAGCGGAAGCTCCGTTAGAGGTTACCCTTTTAGCATCTGTTCCGGCGAGCGAGGCTTTTTCGGTCCCTTTTGATATTACGGGAACAGCTGTTTTAGATGAAGATTATACGATTTCGGCCCGTCAATTCGAATTTAAACTGGGGGAGTCGAGCGCAAAAATAGTGATTACGCCTAAAGACAATCTTAACGAGGGGCGTGAGATCAAGTTGGCCTTGAAACCGGTATCCGGATACCGGTTGTGGAATAATAAGATCGCCATGATTCCGATAGAATTGAAAGAACGATTCAGTTGTTCTTTTATGAAGGCAAAAACCGAATTGACGCAAAAATTGGATGTGGAAATACAGATTAGCGGAGAATTGAACAGTAGTAGCGTGCCTTCCGTGGATTTGCATTTACCGTTTATTTTTACCGAAGCGACAACCGCCGAATTAGGAAAACATTTTTCTATTGAAGGAGATGTGAATGAATTTGTTATTCCGGCAGGCCAGAAAAAAGCTAAAATCAGCATTGACTTTTTGGCATTGGAAGCCGGAAAAGACATAATCGAACTAGAGTTAGATCCGGATGCCCGCTTTTTTGTCGGAGACTACAATAGGCTGACGATTAAAATCGTAGGTCCTTCTTTTTATGAGCGGATGTTAGGAAAATGGGCATTCAAAGAATTTGCCAGCTACGAGTTTATCGTCGGGTGGTGCGAGTATCCTAACGATTTGGATAATATGCCGTTGGATAACCGTTCGGATGATATTTTGGAATTTGTATCTGGAGAAAAAGACGAGTTGAAAGTACATATGACCGGAGATCTGCGGAAGTATTTCCGGGATAGCGAGGTGACGTTCCTCGGGGAGATAGAGGATGAGGTGAGTGATTTGGAAGATATTATATTACTGCCTTATATGGAGTTGAGTAATGTAAACGTTACCTTCTCCGACAACCAGACGGATATACGTCCTGCCAGAGTCGGATTCCGAGTGCTCGATAACGGTAAAACGCTTGAAGTGCATATCGTGGATTTCGAACCTGTTGATTTCTTGCAGGATACTTATGCCGACTGGGGAGACGAGATTGCTTATTTCTACCGAATGAGGTATCTTTTCACGAAGGTGGAAGAGTAGAAAGAGTTTTTTACGAGTAGAGGGTGCATCTCTTGTGTATGTGTTTAAATAAGAAGGTCGTGATACTGAAAAGTATTGCGACCTTTTTTATAGTGATAAAATGCTGTCGTTAAATGTATGGTAAAAATCGATCATCTTTTAAATGTCTACAAAAAACGGGGAAAACACCCCGTTTTTACCAAATATCATCGGTTTCTTCCTTGCTGAAACAGTTTAAGGAATAAATGGTCGTGTGATGGTATTTTTCTCCCGGTCGCAAAAGAGTAGAGGGGAAAGAGGGGTGGTGCGGACTGTCCGGGAACATTTGGGCTTCCAAAGCAATACCGGAAAACGGTCCGTAATGTTTACCTTGTTTACCATTTTCGACTTGCAGAAATTTGCCCGTGTATACCTGTAAACCGGGATAATCCGAAAGAATAGTAAGTAAGATACCTGTCTGCGGAGAGCTGAGTTCCGCCATCAGTTGGATAGAACCTAAATCGGGAAATAGATAACAATCGTCTAAACCGTCTTTTTCAATAATGTCCGAAAGTCGTTTCGGAAAATGAAACGTGTGATCTCTATCTGCGGTTAGAATATTTCCCGTAGGGATGAGTTCCGGGTTGGTCTCCAGTAAGCGATTGGAGTATAATTGAAGTTCCAGTCCCGCGATGGTTTCCTGCTCCGGATTCAGGTTGAAATAGGGATGGTGGGTGATATTTACAAACGTGTCCCGGTCGGTCGTGGCATCATACGTTATTTTCAACGTGTTGTTGGCCAGTATATACTGAACGGTGACCTCCAATTTACCGGGAAAACCTCCTTCTCCGTCGTTACTGGTATAACGTAGAATTAAGTGATGGTCGTCGATTTGTTCCCCGTCCCAATATTGACGATCAAATCCTGCCGATCCGCCGTGCAGACAATTGCTACGGTCGTTTTTTTCTAAAGAGAAGATTTGCCCGTTCAATGTGATTTCTCCTCTATGGATCCGGTTAGCGTAACGGCCGATCGTGGTACCGAGATAAGGATAATTGTTCAGGTAATCGGGAGATACGTATTGCTCCGGATCATCAAATCCCAGAACGATATCAACTAATTTCCAATTGCAGTCACGCGTGTATATGTTTTTTATGATACCACCGTAATTACAAATGTGCACCTCAATATCCTCGTTCTTTAAGATATATTCTTTAATTTGCATAATCGGTTCTTGTTTTGGTTGTGGTAAAATTAAAGAAAATAGTTTTTTGTTGTTATGAATAGACATTTTTAATATCTTTCGTGTTATAAGAAAATAGAAGATAAAATATAAAAGTATTAAAGAAGAGTCATATGGATCAAAAAATGAATTATAAATTGCAGATGGACATTAAATACGATTATCTTGAAAAAATAAATGTTCCGGAAATCGTGAAAAATTGTACCGATAAATGGTTTAATCAATCCTTGTGCAATGTAAACTCTTCCGTGTTCAGATTAGGTATTTTTGAAGGAGAATTTCATATGCATAAACATGATCATGACGATGAGTTGTTTTTTGTTATCGATGGTAATATTGTCTTGGAAACGGAAAAAGGTACTTTTGAATTGGGACAATATGAAGGAGTATGTGTTCCCAAAGGGGTTATGCACAGGCCCATTGCTAAAAATAAAGCTATTGTGCTTATGATCGAGAATACGGGTATTGATCCTATTGGAGACGATTGAGCGTGCGAACGAGGTAATAACTATGGGAAGAGTAGTAATTAATATAGGATAAATATAATATTATTGCACCGAAGACAATAGCTTTTTCGGCGGATTTGTTTTAAACAGGCAAAACATTTGATCTTACTGTTTGCGTGATTTTTATTTTGTTGGCGATTATTTATGTCCTTTATAAGCGATTCTGATGGTGTAATCATCGATTTGCTTTCTTTAATGGAGGAAATATGCACAGACGTATTCAAATATTTGTTTATTGTTTGTACTTCTTTGTGAAAATAATATTTTATAAATATATTTGTAAAATATACATACGCGTAAGGAAAGATAATGATCTGGAATATGTCTGATGTTAATATCCAATCCGAAGAATTTATAAAAGGATTAGTCCATAGGGAGCCGCGGTCTTTCCGATGTTTATTCTATTTTTTTCACAAACGCTTGTGCCTTTTTGCCTTGAAGATCGTAAAAGATTCCTGTGAGGCGGAAGACATTGTTCAGGAGGTTTTTTTGGCTTTTTGGAAAACGGATATCGTAAAATTTCCGAATCTAAAAACGATCCGAATTTTTTTGTACAATAGCGTTCAGAACCGTTGTTTGAATTATCTTCGGGATCGGGAAATTCAGGAACGGAATTATAAAAAATTAGGTCGGCAAGAGTGCGATGAAGATTATATTCTCTGCCAACAGATCCGGGCCGATGTCGTGGCTGAAATTTTCGATGCCATTAACGAATTACCGGAAAAGTGCAGGGAGATCTTTACCTTGTCTTATATTAAAGAGTTGCCGGATAAGGAGATTGCCGAGTTGTTGCAAATCAGCCCGAATACGATTAAGACCCAAAAACAACGGGCCAAAACTTTTCTGCGTACCCGTCTTGGAGATATTTTTGTGTATGTTACGATGTTTTTTCCGGGTTTTTAACGTTATATTTTTAGGTACATGTATCTAAAAGAAATGCTTTCTTCTCGGTAAACAAAACGGGAACATTTGATTTTTAGATTATCTTTGTCGCCCTGACTTCAAATTTAAACCGATTATGCGATTTACCAACCGACAGATTTTACATATAGCAGGCCCGATACTGATCAGTGTGTTAATGGAACACTTGATCGGAATGACGGATACGGCCTTTTTGGGGCGTGTCGGTGAAATCGAGTTAGGGGCTTCCGCGTTGGCGGGAGTCTATTACTTAGCGATTTTCATGCTCGGGTTCGGATTTAGTACGGGGGTTCAGATTTTGATCGGCAGGCGGAACGGAGAGGGTAATTATGCTTCAATCGGATCTATTTTTAATCAAGGATTGTTGTTTCAGCTTTTTTGGGCGACGTTGATTTTTTCTATTTCCAGAATTTGTTCGGCTCCGGTACTCGATGCCATCATAGACTCTCCTAAAGTATACGAGGCTACCCTTAGTTACCTGAACTGGAGAGTGTACGGCTTCTTTTTTTCGTTTGCGGCATTGATATTCAGGGCATTCTATATCGGAATTGCGGATACGCGTACGCTTACGGCCAACTCTTTGGTCATGGTCGGAACGAATATCGTGTTGAATTACATTTTGATTTTCGGTAAATTCGGTTTTCCGGCATTGGGTATTGCGGGAGCAGCGATCGCTTCCGTGATAGCTGAAATGGTCTCGTTGCTTTTCTTTGTCTTTTACACGGGAATTAGGGTAGACCGGAATAAATATAATTTATATCGTTTCCGGCGTTTCGAAAGGCAATTACTCGGCCGTATATTGAATATTTCCGTATGGACCATGATGCAGGCATTTATATCCATTAGTACCTGGTTTTTATTTTTTATTGCCGTCGAACATTTGGGGGAGCGTCCGTTGGCTATTACCAATGTACTTCGTAATATATCCTCTCTGTTTTTTATTATTGTCAGTGCTTTTGCTACCACGGCTTCTTCGTTGGTCAGTAATTTATTAGGATCGGGGGAGCAACACCGGGTGATGGAGACTTTTAAAAAGGTGAGCCGACTTTGTTATATGTTTATTCTTCCTCTGGTCTTGTTAATGGCTTTGTTTCCGACACCGATCATGAGGATATACACGGATAATTCCTCTCTGATCGAAGCGGCGGTTCCTTCTTTTTACGTGATGATATTCGTTTATCTGATCAGTGTTCCGGCCAATATCCTTTTCAATATGGTCTCTGGGACCGGCAACACCCGTCCGGCTTTGTACATGGAACTGATTTCTCTTCTCTTTTACGTATCGTCGGTCGTTTATATTGTTATCTATTGGAAAGCGGATATTGCCGTCTGCTGGACGACGGAATACATATACCTGCTGTCGATGGGAAGTTTAGCTTACTGGTATATGAAGAAAGGAAGTTGGAAGAATAAAGAGATTTGAATATTAGAACGTTTTGTTCTTCCTAAAACGGGAGGTATTTTAAGATATTGAAAAATAAATAGAAATAAAACGATATTTATAGTGTCCGTTTCATTTATTGTGTTACCTTTGACACGTATTTGAGAAGAAATAGTTTTTGTATTCGAATTCCTGCCCGGCAGTAAATGTTATTGTTAAGTAGACTTCCTTTCAATTTTTTTTCGTCCTCATTTATTTATTATTAATCTTAAGTTTATTTATAATGAACATTTACATTTCAAATTTGAGTTACGGTATAAATGATACCGATTTAAATCAGCTATTCGCAGAGTACGGAGGTATTTCGTCCGCAAAAGTAATTATGGACCGGGAAACCGGTCGTTCAAGAGGTTTCGGTTTCGTAGAAATGAATGACGATGCTGAAGGTCAAAAAGCTATTGATGCATTGAATCAGGCTGAATACGACGGCAAAGTAATCAACGTGGCTGTTGCAAAGCCTCGTGTTGAAAGAGGTAATAACGGTGGCGGATATAATTCCAATCGCGGAGGTTATAACTCGAACAGGAGATATTGATCCGTATTTCGGAAAGTAGAAAAACTTTCCGAGTCCGATTTTAAAATAATGTAAATGGACTGTCTAACAAGTTTTAGGCAGTCCTTTTTTTTGATTAGAAAAAGGCAGTAAAATCTTTTTCTCTCTTATATTACAAATAAATGACCGGGTAAAAAATTCCAGGAGTATATAAAGAGTTGATTTCTTTATTTATGAATGCAATTTATATTTTAATTAGATATGATTATTGATTGCGTTTATGAATTTTTCAGTTTTTATATTTTAATGTTAACTATTTCCTTCCATCTTAATTTATTTATAAATATTTTTATTTTAAAAATTAAAATAATTTGCAAACATAAAGTAAATGTATAATTTTGCATATGATATATTTAATTATTAATACATAAATTAATAAAATCATGAAAAAGATAAGAAAAAAACATTTTGAAGTTATTCTTGTTCGTCTGTTTTGGCTTGGCTGTTGCTACAATTGCATTTGCTAGTACGAGAAATCCTATTGATCCCCCTGATCGTCCGGGAACGCCTATGGTTATTGATAAAAATAAAAATGGATGTACAATAGAATACACGAAGCCTAAAAAGGATGGAGGATCGCCAATAACAGGTTATATTATTGAGTGTAGAGACGGATTCTGGTCTTCTTGGAAGATCAAAGGAATATCTACGACACTTCGATATACTGCTGTGAATTTGATAGAAGGACATGAGTATAGTTTTCGTGTTAAAGCTGTCAATGCAGCTGGTCCGAGCGAGCCTTCGGATCCTAGCGATTATGAAACAATAAAAGATCGATAGTAGTTCTAATAAAATACGAAGAAATAAAAAAAGATCCCGGATAATTCAATGTCATGATTATTCGGGATTTTTTTTGTAATGTAAAATGTAGTTATAAAAATGTATTTTTATCGTTGTCTTTTAACAAAACAAAATGTGCTTTAGATGAGGTCGGATCGTCACTCTTTCAGAATGTGTAGCAATTCGTTTGCGGTCTCATTTTCGCCTAAATGGTCAGATCTGCTTTATATAGCGTGAGGCCCTCCTCGTTATACTCGCAGAAGTACACGGTGTTTCCATCGTTTGATATGCTGTAATAGCCTTTTTTTCTTTTCGGTAAATCAAATTTTTTGATCGGGTTTAAATTCCAGTCAAACACGAATATGGCTTCTCTTCGTAGTCCTGAATTTTATTTTTTTACGAAAATGCCCATCAACCGTACTATTCCTGCTGAAAAAAGAGATGTCAATTAAAAGCGATTAAAATTGAGTTTTTTTGTCACAACTGTAATCCATTGTGAAAATAATAATGATAATTATTTGCTAATATAAACAAAACAATTATTTTTGTAAAAAAAGAGTCTAATATTGATATTTAAATTAAGAAAGTTATGAAAAAGATTAGTAAAAATGTTTTGAAGCGATTTTTATTTGTTTGTTTAGGCTTGGTCTTTACAACAATTGTAGTTGCAACTGTAGTTCTTGAACCTCCTGGTCCCCCCACAGAACCTATGATAATTGAGAAAACGCCTACATCATGTACAATAACATACAAAAAACCTTTGCGTGACGGTGGATCAAAAATAGTGGCCTATTTTATTGAAAGTCAGTATAGTTATTCTGATAGGTGGGTGGATAGAGGTGGAACTAAAGAGCTTAAACATACGGTTATCAATTTGACGCCAGGGTCTAAGGTGAAATTTCGTATTATGGCTGTGAATAAAATTGGAAGAAGTGAACCGGTAGAAACTGATGAAGTAGCTCTGCCAGTGTATTAATAATTGTAATATAATACCGATAATAAAAAATCCCGGATAGTCATGATTGGGTTATACGGGATTTTTATTATAAAGGTAAAAATGGAACGGTAAAGTCTATTTTTAAAGATTAAGTTATTCTATATAAATAAACTATTCGAAAGTAGACGGCTTTGCCCTCTTCTGAAATTTTTATGCTCGAGAGGGCTTTCTGTTTTTAAGATATCATGTATTGTATAAGAGTAATTACAAAAGATAAAACCTGTACTATGGAAACGACAACCCTAAAAACCGTTATAGCTTACGAGAGCAAGTTGGTAAAAAGAAAATGGTTATTTAACCTCTTTGTCCTTGCGGCATTAGGCTATATAATAGGTGTTAGTCTCTTGGATAGTATGGTAATGCATCGCATTTCATGGGATAAATTTATATTCGCGTCTTCCTTTCCTCTACACGGGTTTTACTTTTTAAACCTGTTTCAATCGATAATCGTAGCCTTTATTACCTGCGATATCCAAAGAAAGCGGAAAAAAGCCGAAACCCGGGAGGTTCTTTCCGCCCGGCCTATCGGTAACGGACAGGCTTTTCTCGGGGAATTCTTGGGTATTTTTATCCCGTTCGCGGTGATAGACATTCTATTCATGTGTGTCTCCATGTCGATCAATCTATTTATTCCAAATTCCCCTGTTAATTTGTGGGTAAATCTTTTCTATTTTTTCACGCTCGCCTTACCGGCACTTGTTTTTATTACCGGGTTATCCTTATTCGTAAACAAGCTGGTCAGGCACTCTTTTGTCAGTTGGGTTATCCTGGTAGCTTTTCTCTATTTCGCATACTCCTACCTGACAACACCTCTTCACGGGATACTGGATTTCCGGGGGAGTTCGCTTCCGAGTTCTTTTTCCACCCTGGTCGGTTTTATGCATATGGAGAATTACCTGTTCCAGCGAGGTGCTGTCCTGTTATTCGGAATAGGTCTGCTCTATTTTGCCGCTCTCCTCACGAAGAGGCGACCCGGCATTCCCGGCCGGAAACGCTATTTAACCGTTCCCGCTTTCCTGTGTTTAGTACTGGCCCTGGGCCTTGGCACCGTATACGTTGAAAAATTTCAAACCCACCTGAAAAACAGGATGTGGTATCGCGAAACTTTCGTGAAATACCATGAATACCCCACGGCACGCGTGAGCGAGCACGATATCACCTATCGACCCGGGGGAGATAAATTCTCGGTAACAAGCCGGATGAAGATCCAAAACCGGAAAAAAGCAAAAATGGAGCAGCTTCTGCTCTTCTTAAACCCGGGATTAAAGATCGACAAGATCGAATCCGGGGGACAAAACCTTCCCTTTCGCAGGGACCGGCAGGTGATCGTCATCGAGCGTTCCCTGGCTCCCGGGGAAAATATCGAGATAGAGATGGAGTACGGGGGAACGATCGACGAGGATATTTACCAGATTAATATTCCGGATAATAAATTCTTTTCAACTGTCAGGTATAGTTTTGATTACGAAAATTACGGCAAACACACGGCTTTCGTATCGGATAGATACACCTTGCTTTTGCCGCAATTGATGTGGTACCCGATGGCGGTTCCCCCGGTCGGGTTACAGGCATCCAAAGAGACCGATTTCACGGATTATACCCTCCATGTTAAAAACCCGGGCGAGACGACCGTTTTATCGCAAGGTAGACCGACGAGAGAGGGCGATAGCGTCACGTTTAACAATTTGCAAAACCTGACCGGGTTAACCCTCTGTATCGGGAATTACGAGAAAAGAGCGATCACGGTCGATTCTCTTACTGTCGAGTTTTATACTTATCCGGGAAATAGTTTCTATATGAAATATTTCGATGAATGGGAAGCCTTGAAAAAAGATAACCCGGACCGGGAGAAAAATTTAAAAGAGATTTTTTATGAATGTAAAAATGAAATCGAATACCGTACATCCCTCCCTTACCCCTTTAAATACTTTAAACTGATCGAGGTTCCTTCCTCCTCCTATTTTCTAGGCTCAACTTCGTTTCGCGATAACATCCAACCGGAGATGGCACTTTTCAGGGAACGATTGTGCGGAGAACAAGCAAGACATCCCGGTACTCTTTCCGCGGATCCTAATCAAAACGAGAGCGTTGGGGAACAAATTCTGAACCGCGACATGCCCGCTTTTCTTAGTAGGATAGGAATAAAAAACATTTTCTCGAATTACAATAGCAGCCTCACGTCCGACAGGTACCAGGGCATAGAATTGATATTCAGGAAAATGATAAACACGAAAGGGCTTGAATATGACGTGAACCCGAAAATGCTAAATCATTTCGCGGAAAAAGGACTGAAAGGAATTATCACGGAAGGATACAGCAGGGAACAAAGTTCGGCCATTTCTTTAAAAGTGTCTCATTTATTGGGTTATCTCACGACGATTACCACCTGGGACTCCCTGACCCGCTTTATGCAGGAATTTAACGAGCGTACCCGTTTCCGGGAAGTGGACTTCGACTCGTTTGTCGAGGAGTTCGAACAGCGTTTCGGACAGAACATCAAGAGGTACATGGACGAGTGGTACACGAGTCGCCGGATGCCCCTGTTAAGGATAAAAGATCTGTCCCGCAAAACGACGGAAGAGATGCAAATCATCGATTTCAAGGTGGCCAATTTCAGCGAAACGGACGGTGTCGTTTCAATCCTTTTGTGTGATGATTACGGTTCGATAACCGGATATCGGAGTTACATCGTCAAACCCGGGGAATGTAAACGAATCGTCGTTCATGAAGACATAAAAAATGACCTGCGATTGACGACTAATTTTTCTGGAAATTTACCGAAAGACATTTTATTTTCGAACATGGACTCCCCACTCTCGGGGCTTGTGCCCAAAGAAGGAGTCACGCCGATCGATAGAAAAGAATTCTATCCCCCGGGAGAGATCATCGTCGACAACAAGGACGAAAATTTCCAGTTGATCGATTCGGCAAACAATCGAAAACGGTTGACCGACTTGGTCAAAAAAGAAGCGGACGATCAGGAATACGTTCCCCTGTTTGCGGTTAAGGCTAACACGTGGAATTTTGTTTTATCAGAGGGGATACACGGCGATCATATTCGTGACGCTTATGTAAAAAAAGCCGGCACGGGAAAGTTCAAAGCCGAGTGGACGGCAAATCTCCCGGAGGCGGGAAAGTACGAGATATTTATCCATCGGCCTCATATACTTGCTTCTTGCGAGGAAAAGAACGCTACAACCGATTACCCGGGGATGAAAAACTACTATACCGTTTACACTCCAACGGGCAAAGAGGAAATCATCTTGGAAGTTCCGGAAGGAGATCCCCGGCTGTATCTCCCGGCTGACCTAACCCTACCGGAAGAAAGCGCTTGGGTATCCTTGGGCAAATTTACCCTGCCGGCGGGAGAATCCCGTGTCGTGCTGGATGACCGGGGAGTGGCTCTCGTTCAGGATAAAACATGGGGCGATCATTTTCAGCTGGTAATAGCCGATGCGGTCAAATGGGTACAACTAAAATAATGATGAAAGCTTGATACGACACTATTAAATCTTAACCCGGGAATATTTTCAATTTGTAAAAACAAAAATATTCTATTTATAGAGATTTACATTCCCCGAAACGCTATCTGTGGTCGAAACGGAATGACCTCGTGCGTAAAAGACGAATAATTGACGTTAGTAGATAAAGGAATTGTGTGATTTTATAATTCCATGATTCGGGGATTGTCTTGTTTGACCGGAATTTATACTTGGCCGAACAAGAGTATAGCCTCCTATGGTTTTTGTTTTCTATCTTTTTTGTAAGAATATTTATTTATTGAATTTTTTATTTTGATAATAAGTTAGTTATTAAAGTAAAAAATAAATAAAACCGACCGAAAAATAAAAATTTCGGTCGGTTCTTTGTCCACACAAAATTAAAACATTGAATATAAGACTTGTTTTATCAAATTTTTGCTTCTTGGGTTAAGCGTTTCAATTCAATCAGCATGGCCTGATAATGTTCTTTGGAATCCCGGTTCGGGGCCGTGTTTATAGCTTGTTTCAATAGTTTTTCTATCTTTAAAGCCGTTGCCCACAAAGAGGTATTTGTCTCTTCGATGGTTTTCAGTTCGACTTTTCTTTGCCATCTGTAGCCTCCAGTCCCGAATGCGTCTGTGATTAATTTGGAGGCAACAGTTCCACTCCCTTGTGCTGCTTCTATCGAACGTAGCTCATCGATATACCGGTTGGTAAATCCGCTTTCATCCAAGCCATAGAGATAGATCTCTTCGAGTGAAGGCAAGAATACCTTATCGGAGGTGAGGCCCATGCTTAGTTTTTGTTTATTTTTGTCAGCCAACGTGCTTGCCAAAGAGGTTATCATCATTTTTTGCATGATTTTATCACCGGAAGTAACTTTTCGACCTTTAATTGCACTTTCCCATATGCTATGATATAGGTCGTCGAAATATTCTCTGATCGAGTAAGGGTCTTTGGAAACATGAGCGGACAATAACACGTTATTCCGGGATTTCCATAAAAGTTCGGCGGTTAGATCCTGAATTTTAGTGGAGATGGCCACTCCTAAGCCGATTTTATTGGTAATCTCTTTATTATCTAACCAATCGCAGTTTTTAATCTGGTTTAATGCCCATTTTAAGGCGGCACGCTGTGTTTTCTTCGGAACCGATTCGAAACGCTTTCCGGGGGTTCCGTCCTTTACCTCGTTGAGGTAGATTCCTCCCACGTTATACATTACGTTATTTATATAACGAAAGTATTGATTGGCGATCGAATTGTATAGTTTTGTCCGTTGAGCGACATCCGGGTCGTCCGTGATCCATTGGTTCAGGTGGGATAAAATGTATTTCAGATTTTTGATCCCGTAATCTCCCGCTTTCATGGCATCATTACCCAAATCCTCTTCTATGGCAGTCGGGTCGAATCTGGAATAAATTTGTTGTTTGCCGTAGCGATAAATCGGGTCTCCGGCCTTATCGTCAACCCATTTTTCCACTATTTTTGCCTCTTCTTCGGCATTTTTAGCTTTCGGAAAGTAAGAATATAACCATTTCACGGCGTATTCGTCATATACTCCTAAATCGGGAGGGGAGAGTGAGACTCCTTTGTCCGTGGGTTGTGCCACGTAATTGTATCGGGCGTAATCCATGATAGAAGGGGTTGTCCCGTATTTGCGCGTGAAAGAAACGGAACGTAATGAATCTACGGGATAAGCGGAAGAAGAGGCCATATTGTGCATAAAGCCGAGCGTGTGTCCTATTTCATGGGCTACCGCGTAAGCGAGCGATTCGTTTAGCACGTCATCGGGCATTTTCTTGGAGCGTACTCTCGGATCGACTTGTGCCGTCTGCGTGAAACGCCATTCGTTGATCAAACGGATCAAATCGTTGTAAATAATAACGGATGCATTGATAATTTCTCCGGTTGTCGGATCTACCCAGGAGGGCCCCATCGCGTTGGGCGTGCTGGTCGGGATATAGCGAATACAGGAGTATTTCAGGTTATCCGGGTCGAATTCGGGATCGTCTTTCGGAAAATCACGTACTTGCATCACGTTTTTAAATCCTATTTTTTCGAAAGCCTTGTTCCAGCGTAATACACCGTCTTTGACGGGTTGCCGCCAGGATTCCGGAAAAGCATCGTCCACGTACCACACGATCGGTTTTACCGGCTCAACCAGTTCCCCGCGTTCGAAAGCTGCAACATCCGAAGGCTCCAAACGCCAGCGATTGGCAAACGAGATGGCCTGCATACCGTCCTCGTTGTCCGAAAGTGATTTTTTCCCAGTTAAGAAAATACCGACTCTGGCATCCGAAATCCGGGGACGCATTTTTTGTTCCGGTAATAACAATAGGGAACGCGTGGCGTTCACGGTGAAAGGTTCGTTAGAGAGCAAACTGATAAGCCCCAACAGGCTGATCGAAACATTATAAGAGTATTGTGTTTTGATCATCACGTTGTCATCGAAAGCTTTGATTTCGCCTAATCTTATTCCTCCTGTTTTAGGAGTTGCTGTTACCGAGACAACAATACTGCCCTTGGAAACGGGAGACATGTCTGCTCCGGCGAATAACGTGGTCATATTTAAAACGACAGCCGTGCTGTCATTATTATATGCTTCGATTTTATAGCTATTCATGATCGGGTCCAAAAAATTCCGCTTCCTCATTATCTCTTCACGGGATTCGCTCGTGTTCAATTCGGTGGAAACATTTACCCTTTGCATGAATACGGTACTGTCTTTCATGGAAAACTTTATGTGCATGGGCGGTTTTTCTTTGTAACCGATCTGGCAAAACATATCGTCACTCGTTTCCGAGGCTACGGAGGCCAGTAACATATCGCGTCCCATGTACTTCACCGGGATTTCCACGTACAATTTGCCTTCAATTTTGTGTAAGGTGATGAACTTGCTTTCAGCAGTTTTGCGCCCCGGCTTTTTCATTAATTTCTCGTAGGGGGTCTCTTTCTTTTTGGGAGTTATCTGTTCGGTTTTCGCCTTCTCTTTTTTCTTTTTTCTTTTCCTGGAAGCTCCATCGGCCTCGTTAACACAGGGGAAAATCAGTAGAACTACTACAAATAATACTAACCATTTTTTCATACATCATTATTTAAAATTATACAATACGGAGGAATTCTTCTTGTTTTTATCTTTCATGCTAAAATCAGATTTTTCCTATAATTTACTTACTTGTCCAGATCGTCAATCATTTTTCCGAACTTCTCTTTGTCAGATACGGTTGAGAAAGCAGTCAAAATCTTGTTCTTTAATTTTTTTATACCCGATAGAAGGGTCTCGTTCTTATTTTGGTGCACAATTTGTAAAACCTGGGGTAATATATAGAGATTACCCTGTCCCGAGGTCATCATGGTTTCGATCGCACGAAGCATTTTGTCGGTGTCATTTAGCAGGGTCGCTTCCAGAAAGTCGAGCTGTTCTAAAAGTCCGGTTTTGTTTTTCATGTCGATCGTCGAGAGTTGACGACGCAGATCGCGTATGCTGTCTGTTGTTTTTTTCTTGTCGATAGATTCCCCTTTTGCAAGAGCATTCGTGTAGGAGTTAATGATTCCTGAGAAACATTGATACAGAAATAAATCGATGTTTAATTCTCCTACGTTTTTTTTGAATGTATCTAAGTTTTCCAACACGAATGAAAATCCGTCGTCCCCGTATTTTTGGTTCTCGAGTAAAAACCAGTAATCGGCCTGCATTCTTTCCTCTTTGCTCAAACGGGCTGTTAACTCCTTCAGTACTTCCATGCTTCGTTTTCGTTCGGCGGTTTCTTTTAAGAGAAAATAGTAGTTTTTCAGCTGTTCGTTGTTCATTCGCCCGGAGGCATGTAAATTTTCCTGATAACCGAAAGAGTTTTCTGTTATCATTCCCCGTTTTACTTTCGTGACGAAATCTTCTGCGTTAAGGCTGCTGCCTACTAATTTATGATATAATGTTCCGTCCGGATTCAAGATCAAATAGGTCGGGTATGCTTTGATGTCGAATTTTTTTCTCAGTTCGGCACCTTCTTTTTCCATATCGTACTCCACGCTGATAAACAACGGGTTGAAATAACTGCCGGCGGCGGGTTGTGTCAATATCTGTTCTCTCATTTGCTTGCAGGGACCGCACCACGAGGTGTAACAGTCGATAAAGAGATACTTTTTTTCGGCTTTAGCTTTGGTGAGGGCTTCTTTGAAACTCAGTTTTTCAAAGTTCACGCCTTGACCGAAAGCTAAAACAACAGATAATATAAATGCCGGAAGAAGAATAATTCTTTTCATAACACCTTTTATTCAGTAGTTTATTAAAATTGTTTGTTCTTTTTCAGGTACTCTTCGAACGCTTCTACCCATGTTTTTACCAGATCGAACTTGCGGAGTATTTTAGGGTAGTCTTTGTACTTTTCTTTTAATTCATCTTCTCGTCCGCGATAGACGTAAAAGTAGGTAATGTACTCGATAAGGTCTTCTTCGATCGATGGCGATCTGTAACCTTTGCCGTTTTTTAGAAGAGAAACCCACCTGAAAAAACTTTGTTGTTCGGGGCTTTCCATGGGATATAGGCCGACGTTTTTATTGTAATTCGATCCAAACCATAAACCTTCGTCCGTTATTTCTGAAAATGTTTCCACCCCTTTGTCATAATTTACCTGAATCCAACTTTTACTTTTGGCAGCTAAGATGCGACAGGCCCATATATTCAATTCCTCGTCTGTCATATCCGGAAGCTTGTGTAACTCTCCTATCGTGACACCTTTCAGACTTTCGGGGTAGATAGCGACTTCTCCCCAGATGCGCGTATTGAGATCGCTGAAACCTTTGTACAAGGTATCGACCAATAGTATGGAAGAGGGTCTGTATATTCCGCTTTTAGGTAAACGGGGAAGCACTTTTTCCTGGATAGCATGTAATGCTTTAAGCATGGCTGCGGAGTCGGAGGATAATTTTATGGATACGAATATGTCCGTGCTGAAAATATGATATCCGGGTTCAAACAGTACCAGATCTTTTATCGGATTTCCGAAATGATCCACGCGATCGCTCCCCTGATGAATAGTATCATTGACAAATATGGGCATATTGTCATTTGTATAAATGCTGTAAATTAACTGGTTGACTTCTCCTGATTTCTTTTCGATAACGAACCAGTCTAACATGTTTTCCGTGGCAAACACCTTCTCTTCCTTGTCACAAGCGGAGAATAGGAGGAGGGATAAAGTTAGATAGAATAAATATTTTAACATGTCTTTGCGTTTAAATGTTTAATAATAGATTAGTTGCGATCTTCTCTCGGCGGATTGTCGATCAATACTCCATTGTTGAAAACAAGTTCTTCCGGAGGTATGGGTAATACCCAGGCATTGTCTTCTCCGTAAGGTTTCAGCGTGTAGATTCTGTCCAACGGAGCTTTCTCGCCATAACTGGTTGCTGATCTGTATACCGCGTGGGATATGGACCTTTTCTCCGGATATTTGGAGGAGACCGCGTAACGGCGTAAATCGAACCAGCGATGTCCCTCGAAAGATAACTCTTTACGCCGTTCTTCCCGGATGAAATCGATCATGCTTTTACCGTTCAGTCCGTCGACAGACGGATATTTGTGGTCGGCATAACGTTTATCCATCAATGCTTTTAAGGTATTTGCGGCTTCCGGTTGATCCAGCATAGCTTCGGCTTCGGCTTTATTCAAGTAGACTTCGGCAGCCCGGAGAATAAACGAGTCGAAAACGGTCGGTTTCGGAAGTGTAATATTCCAGTTCGCGTATTGATTGTCCGGACTTTTTCTCATGTAGTAGTTGGAACTCTCTCCCGATGTCCTGGACTGTTCCAGAAAACATGTTTTCCGTAAGTCTTCCAATCCTTGGCTTTCGTACTTGGAGTATAAAGCGTACAATTCGTCGGAAACTCGATAGCGTACATTACCAAAGTTGTTGTCCATTAACAAACCGACGGTTGGCGAACCTTGCGTGAAAAAAACCTCCGGAGAGTCCGACGTGTTGAAGTAATCGCGCTCGGTTTCTCCCGGGACGCCGTTTCCCGGATTAAAATCATTTAAATCTCTTAGCTTGCATCCCAATTCCATGATTTTATTACACTCGTTGATCGCTAATTGCCATTCGCCCATGTATAGATAGACGCGACTTAACAGGGTACGGGCGGAAACTTCATTTGCACGGTAGATCGTGGGTTGTTGTATCCCCTCCAAATTGTTTATGGCATCTTGCAGGTCCGTCACGATTTGTTTATAAATAGTGGCTACGGATTCTCTTGCGAAATATTTTGCCTCGATGTATTCTGTTAAATTCAAAGGAACACCCGGGTCCCGATCTGCTGTTTCCCGTGAATACGGGTTCGCGTAAAGGTTTACAAGCATGAAATAGTATCCGGCCCGTAGGAATAATGCTTCGCCTTTGATGCGCCGTCTCATTTCTATAGGATCGGAAGGAAATTCTTTCACGTAAGAAATAATTACGTTCAAATAGCCGATGTGCTCGTACATTCTTTTCCAATCGACATCTTTAAAAATAGATCCGTTATACCCTATGAAAGGATTTTTCGCCCATGCATAAAAATTTCGCATGTAGTATACGGGATTACCAGCGAAATCAAGAAATACTTGTCCTGTCAGGCTCTCTTCTGAATCATCGTCCATGATATGCAGATAGGGATAATAACCGTAATCCGAACCATAATAAAATAAGGTCAGATTGTCCGATTGCTTCATATACCCGTTTCCGATCAAAATCTCGTCCAGATCGGCACAGGAGTTGGCATAGGTCAGGTCTTGCGAGTACTCGTGCAGGAAGTCGCCGCAAGAGACACATAAAAAGGCTCCTATAATTAAATTGAATATCTTTTTCATAATACCTTGTCTTACTTAAAATGTAACATTTAATTGTAATGAATAAGTGGGTCTTACGGACATGTTAATCAAGTCCGACGTTCCGGATTGCGAGGGATCCTGTCCTTTTAATTTGCGGCTGCATATCGTGAATAAATCAGTCCCGCTTATGCTGACATAGGCTGATTTGAGATATAGTTTTTTACAGAATTGATCCGGTATGACATAGCGCAATGAAGCACTTTGCAGTCTTACATAATTTCCGGATACGACCCGTGTATTTGAATTGTCGTACATATCCCAGATGTTGCGGGCGAATTTGTAGGGTTCGTTACTCCACCACGGATCGAGTGTTTTGGACCATTCGGAATGAGGTAATATCCCCGGAATATTCGTGTGTGATTCATCTTCGGAACGTTGCCAACGTTTCGTGAGCTCTTTACGAAGATTTCTTTCCGGTCCTACGATACTACCGTCTGAAGGATACATTCTGAATAGCCGGATTTTGGAACCGAAGCTGTAAGCTAAATTGAAGGAGAGACCTAAATTTCTCCAGCCGAGATAGTTGGAAACTCCCCCCTGTAAAAAAGGTTCGCGACAGCCGGAACGTTCCATCACGGTCATGTAAACCTCTTCTTTATCCATGCCCGCGTAAACCTCTTTCATGTCGATTTTTTCACCTTCACGGGTTACGAATCGATCCGCACCGTAAAAAAGGGGAGCACCGTTACGGGGATCCAATCCCTTGAATTTATAGGAATAAAACGTGTTTAGTGGCTGTCCGGAAACTTGTACACTTCCGTCTAAATAATTCGAGTAGGTTATTTCATCCTCTATTAATTTATCTTTGGGGGTAACCTTATCTATTAATTGATTGATCACCGAACCTAAATTGGGGTTGAAACGCCATATGAAACCTTTGCGACTGCCGTTTGTTCCCATCGTGTTGACCGGGGTTAAATTTAAAGTGACTTCGACTCCTTGATTGGTCAAATGCCCCGCGTTGACCGTGTAATTCTCAATTCCGTTTACGGTCGATACTTTTTTATTTAAGAAGGCATCCGACGTGTTACGGTAATAGTAACCGATAGAGCCTTGTACCTTATTTTGAAACAAGGAAAACTCTAAGTCGATATTGTATGTAGATGTTTTTTCCCATTTTAAATTCGGGTTGGGGTATCTGTTGATCGTAGAAAAATACTCGTTAAACAATATATTTGTTCCTTGTCTCTGAATGATTAATCGGGGAGAATCCTGAGCCGACATGTTTCCCTGGTAACCGAACGACATTTTAAGGGCAAGCATATTCAGCCAACTCACGTCGCTTAAAATGTTTTCATGCATGTTCCAGCGACCGGATACGGACCAGATCGGTAACAGCCGGTCGTTACTGGCATCCCCGAATTTGTTGGAAGCGTCGATTCGCATGTTGGCATTCAAAATATATGAGTTTTCGTAAGAGTAACTTACGCTTCCCACGAGTCCCACTAAGTTGGTCAGGTTGTGGCTCAAGCGTCCCAGTGCCTTGGGGGTCATCAACCATTTTTTATAGTCAGGATATTTGTTGCCTTCAATATCGATGGCATCGAATATCATTCCGCGGTCGGGGAGATAACCTCGTCTTGTAATATTGAAACCCGTGTATTTGGAAGAGCTTAATTCTCCGATGACATTTGCCGTTAGCTGATGGCGTTGGTTTTCGTCCAACATTTTGTTGAAATTCAGAGAGGCTCGCAGG
Organism: Gabonibacter massiliensis; assembly: GCA_001487125.1. Classification (GTDB taxonomy): domain Bacteria; phylum Bacteroidota; class Bacteroidia; order Bacteroidales; family Marinifilaceae; genus Gabonibacter; species Gabonibacter massiliensis. The sequence goes on along the minus strand of LN913013.1, from coordinate 1,248,051 downwards.
CTATAACTGTTGTTTTTCGTGTTGCTGATTTGTAATTCTCCCCCCACCGGACAAGTCGAGAAATTGGATATCTCCCCGGTTTCTCTGTCTTTCCGCCGTAAATTGGAAATATACCAGGTATCCTCGCCGAAATAGATTTGCTCATTCGTGTGCGACACGTTATAGGCGAAAACAACTTCCGCTTTCAAAAAAGGAAGGACTTTGTACCCTAAATTAAGATTCAGGCCGATTTGATCCGTATCGATGTCGTCCGAGGAATTTTTGTATTCGTTGATAATATTGAACGCGTGCTCCTCGTTGTTGTTGGTCCCGCTTGTCAGCCGTTGATAATACAGTAAGCTTCCGTCTTTGTTGTAAGGGGAAACGCTTCGCGAAGTGTTGTAAGCGTAGTCGGTCATCCCGACATCTTTCGGGGTATACTCTTTTTTCTGTAAATTGGCATTTAGACCAAAATGCAAGGAGAAACGCTTGTAATCTACATTTAAGTTGACCAAACCCGAATAACGTTTATTCTGTTCTCCCCGGATGTTGCCTGATTCATCCATGTATCCCAAAGAGGCGTAATAACGTATGTTGTTCGTACCTCCGGACAGACTCAACGTGTGGTTCTGGGAGTATGTGTCTCGCATCAATGTGCCCAACCAGTCCGTGTTTGCTGTTTCCATGGCACGGACCGAATTGATGAATTCATCGTGGGTGATCACCTTATTACAATAATCATAATAAGCGGATTCATACCCGACCCAACTTTTCAAATCCGGGATGGCTAACTGGGCGTCTATCAACTCCCGGGAATAAGCGATGCGTTCTTGAGAGTTCATCACGTTTACCGAGCGGTCGGTGTAACGGGGACGAATCCGGTAGGTCCCGGACACGGAATAAGATATGGACGGTTCGCCGACCTTACCTTTTTTCGTGGTAATGACGATGACGCCGTTGGAAGCTTTGGGGCCGTAAATGGCAGTTGCCGACGCGTCTTTCAGGACGTCGATCTGGTCTACGTCGTCCGGGTTTAATCCGGAAATGGCATTTCCCAGCAAATTCACGAAATCCAAATCATTGACGGAAGCCGGATCGACATTAACCGGATCGGTTAGGATGACTCCGTCCAATACCCACAATGGAGCCGTAGATCCTAAGATCGTGGTTGTTCCCCTGATCTTTACCTTGGGTGTTGTTCCCACTTGTCCCGAATTACGTATAAAAATCATCCCCGGCACATGACCTTCCAGCATTTGGTCTACGGTGTTGATGCCTGCCACGGCAATGTCTTCTGCTTTCAAAGAAGTTACGGAGCTGGTTAAATGACGTTTGTCTACTTTGTAATAACCGTAAGACACAACTTCGTCTAATGTGGCGGTTTCCTCCTCCAGGATCACATGAAGCGGTTTTCCCTCTTTCGCCACTTTTTCTACGGACTTCATCCCGATAAATGTAAACAATAGTACTATTTTTGACGTGTCATTGGGAATCAATAGTTTGAATTCTCCTTTCGTGTCTGTAGCCGTTCCTATGGTTGTCCCTTTCAATCTTACCGTTACCCCGGGTAAGGGAATCGAATCTCTATCCGTGACTTTGCCTTGTATCGAAACGTTCTTTTTCTCCTCCTGCTGACGTTTGCGAATAACCACCGTATTGTCCATCAATTCGTAATATAGACCCGTACCTTTCAAACAAATATCCAATACTTGTGTGATCTCCATATCTTTGATATCAACCGTAATCCGTTTATTGTTTTCTACTTGTTCGTGATTATAGACAAACAGGTAATCGGACTGCTGCTCGATTAGTTTAAATACTTTTTCCAGTGAACTCTCTTTTACCTGAAGCGAGATTTTGGTATTTTGGGAATACAGGGCAGCGGATAATGGCATAAAATTAACAAATAATAGAATAGATGTTAATTTCATTATGTCCATCGTTTTTTTTAAAATACGATTCTTTAAAAATCGCATTTGTCGATTTTTCTTCATAGATTTGTTTTGCTAAAAAATTAAACACATTGTTGTTTTTTAAGCTGTTGAAAGGCCTAATTTTCAACAGCTTTTTTGTCATTATTTCGAGATTACCACGGTTCTTCCCTGCATGGTAAATTTTATCGCACCCGTTTTTTCCAAAAAATTCAACATTTCGTTGATATCACTATGGCGACGTATAGTCCCGGTAAAATGTAAATCTTTTACTTCAGGAGTTTTATAATTAATTTCGACATCATACCATCGGGACAAGATGTCCAATACTTCTTCCAGGCGTTGTTTATTGAATACAAACCATCCATCCTTCCAGGCTACGAATTCTTTTGTATCTACTTCGGATAACGTAACCTTTCCGTTTTCTTCCCGGAGCTGCATGGAAGGATGAAGCAAGTATCCCTGTTTTTTAATAACTATTTCAACCTTACCCGTCACTAACGTGGTCACGAAGCTTCCGTCGTAATTGTTGATATTGAAGCTTGTTCCTAATACCTTAATCTCGTTGTCGCCCATTTCCACGATAAAAGGTTTTTCCTTGTCTTTCACGACCTCGAAATAGGCTTCCCCGTTCAATTTGATCCGGCGTTCTTTTCCGGTGAATCGTGAAGGGAACTCCAATTCTGAAAGTGAATTCATCCATACCCGGGTACCGTCTGCGAGGATCAGTTTATATTCGCCTCCTTTCGGTACGATGATTTGGTTGTTTTGCGCTTCTCTTTCCGTGCTGCCGGAGTCCTTTGTAACGGTTACGATTCCTTGTTCTTCCGATTGAATAATCGCACCGTCTAATCGGGTATTTATTTCGGTTTGACCGTCTAATACATAGTGTTCGCCATTGGCTAATTTCAGAAATGCTTTATATCCGCCTTTTGGGGGAATAACCGTTTCCCGGGTAATCGTTGTATCTTTGGTTTGCGGTTCCATGATGAACTTATAGCCGATCCCTAAACAGACGCCAATAAGCAGAATGGCGGCATATCGCGTTAAAACTATTTTGCGTTTTGGTTTTTGATAAATCCTTTTCCGGATAGTATTCCAACTCTTCTCTTTGTTCTCTTTTTTCCGAAAATGAAACCTTTTTTGCAATGATGATTTGTCTTGTATCCGGTAGAGTAACTCGCTATGGGCAGGAGACTCCTCAATCCAGCAACGGAGTGCTTTTTCTTCTTCCGGAGTTAATGTCCCGTCCAAGTAATGTTTTATCAGTCGGATTCTTTCCTCTATGGTCTCGTTTAAATCGTTTTTCATCTCTTCGTATGGTAACGACCCTATTGGGGCATCATATTAAATACAAAGAAGTCGCCCGGGAGGACGACAGAGAATATGATTTTTTTTGAAATTTTTTTCTATAGGCGTACGGGTAATTAAAATCCCAAAATGACGGAAACGATGAAAAAATCGTTCAGTTTTGCTTTTAAGGCTTGTCGGGCCCGTGCTTTGTGGGTTCTCACCGTGTTCACGGAAACATGCATGATCTCCGCCATCTCGATGTTGTTTTTTCCTTCGAGATGCATCAGTATAACTTTACGCTGTTCTCCCGGTAATTCGTCGATCTCTTTCATCACGATACGGTATACCTCCTCTTCCACTACCATATCGGCAAACCCTTCTTCGGAGGCCAGCAGTTTATATTCGTTCTGATAATTTTCTTCTAATTTTTTGATGCGGATATAATTGAGGCAACGATGACGCATGGATTGATAGATAAACATTTTTAAATGCAATCCGGATTCGATGGTTTCTTTGGCTTTCCACAGATTGACAAAAACATCCTGGACAATATCGATAGCGACCTCTTCTTCTTTTAACATACGCGTACCGAACATGCACAGGGAGTCGTAGTACATCTCGTAGTAATAGCGAAATGTCTCTTCGTGTCCCTCTCTGAAGGAAGTCAATCTGTTTTCAGGAATAATAGTCATGTATTCTTGTTCACTATCTATAAACGAATGTCGCCTTTCCATTCGTGAACAAAAATACATATTTTTCCATTGATACCAAATTGAAATAGAATAGAAGGTGTTTATTTTCGTATTGAAATATAATGAAATATTGTTGTGTTAATATAGTTCGTTCTGTTTTTACGCTTCCGGGAAACGTTTTTTTCGGATTACCTCGATTTTTAAGAACCGTTCTCATTTTTTTTAATGGGGTTGTCACCCATTTGCGGAAGAAGTGTGTTTGTGGTGTATAAAGATGCAAAGAAATGAAAAAAGAAAAAGAGATATACGAGTTGATTGTTGCTTACCTGCGGGAGGTTATTTCAGAAGAAGAGAGGATGGAGTTGCAGGAATGGATGGATAAGCATGAAAGTCATAAACGTTTATTTGCTGAATTATGCGATAAAGAGCGAGTGAAAGAGGAGATCGGACAATACGCTTCGTTTGATACGGAAGGCCGATGGAAACAGTTTGAAAAGAATCTGGAGCAAGAGAGGAAAAGAAGCAGAAGGGGCGTCATTTGGAAGATCAGTGCCGCATCTGTTGCGGTTTTGTTGGCGGTAGGCATAGGTTTACTTTACTATCCTTCGAAAAAGGAGAGTGTTAAACGGAATGCAGAGGTCATGGCTATCGTTCCCGGGGAGACTCAGGCTGTTTTGATATTGGGCGATGGACGGGAGGTCGTTTTAAAAGGAATGAGAGACACTGCTTTGTTGACGGGAAGCGGTGAACAAATCCGGGTGGATGAAAAGGGTGAGCTGCAATATGCTTTGTCTGAAAAATCGAATATACCGGAGATGCATACTTTGCGTATTCCGCGGGGAGGGGAGTACAAAATAACTTTGGACGATAGTACGCGGATATGGTTGAATAGTGAAACCCAATTTACCTATCCTGTTCATTTCACGGGTAAGGAACGGAAAGTAAAGGTAACGGGAGAGGCTTACTTTAAGGTGACGGAAAATAAGGAAAGGCCTTTTATCGTGGAAACGGATAAAATGAATATACGCGTATTGGGAACCTCTTTCAATGTTACGACTTATTCGGACGAGGAGGAAAGCAATACCACGTTGGTGGAGGGGAGGGTCGAAGTCTCTTTACCGGGAAGTACTGAAAAGATCGTACTGAAACCGGGAGAGCAGGTTTTGATACGGAAAGAAAAGGCAGAGGTACGGAAGGTAAACACGAAATTATATACCTCCTGGATGCGGGAGCGTTTCTCGTTCGAGAGCGAAGATATGGAAGCGGTTATCCGCAAGTTATCGCGCTGGTATGACGTCAGTTTCTTTTTTACCAATCCGGAGATGAAGCAAAAGCGATTCACGGGTAGTATCCCGAAATACGAAGAGATCCACCGGGTGTTGAAAATGATGGAGATGACGACAAGTATTCGTTTCTCCGTAAAAGATAAGACCATTATTGTACGATAAAATACAGGAAGTGCAGCGAACACCTCCTGTGTGGATTGAAAAATTGATGTAGTATAAACAATTTAACCTTACAAAGGTATGAAAAAAAAGTCAAACGTAAGGGGTAGTGATGGGACTGCCCTGAGAAAAATCTGTACGATCATGAAACTTTGTATGTTTCTGTTGCTGTTTACGATGCTTTCTGCTTCTGCACGCAGTTTGGCCCAAGAAACACGGGTTTCTATGGAAAAGAAATCGATTAGTTTGCTTACCGTATTAAAAGAGCTGGGTGAAAAAACCGATTACGAATTCTTTTATAACGATGACGAGGTGATGCGCTGGAAAGTTTCCGTCTCGGCGAAGGAGGCGACAGTGACGGAGATTTTGGACCGGGTATTAAGGAGCACCTCGCTTACTTATAGTATAGTGGATAACATCATCGTTATTTCACCGAAACCTGAAGAAAAAGCAAAGCGTTGGCGAATATCCGGTACGGTAAAAGACGACAAGGGAGAACCGATGGTTGGAGTTACCGTATTCTTGAAAGGAACGACGATCGGAACGGCCACGGATCCGGCTGGTAAATTCAACTTGAACTTTTTGAAAAAAGACAGTGTAACGGTCGTATTCTCTTTTATCGGCATGAAAACCCAGGAACGTCTTATAAAAGATACACTTGTTACCGATATGGTGGTTACCATGGTGCCGGAGGTCGATGAGTTGCATGAAGTGGTTGTTACCGGTTTCGGTAATAAGTCGAAGAATAGTTATACGGGTTCCGCTACCAGTATCAGCAGGGAACAGTTGATGAGTGCCGGTTCCAAAAATTTGTTGACCAGTTTGGCGGCTTTTGTTCCGGGAATGCAGGTCGTGGCGAACAATGAACGGGGATCGGATCCCAATACCCGTCCGGAGATTTTGATTCGCGGAAGGAGTAGTTTCGAAGGCTCATCCAATGTTCCGACCTTTATCGTGGACGGGGCGGAGGTAAATTTGGATTACGTGTTCGATATGGATATCAATGATGTGGAGAATGTTACCGTGTTGAAAGATGCTTCTGCTTCTGCCCTGTATGGTGCGAAGGCATCGAAAGGAGTAGTCGTGATTACCACGAAACCGTTGAAGGAAGGAAAGATGAGAGTTTCTTATAGCGGGACATTTCGCGCTTCTATCCCGGATTTAAGTGATTATCATTTGTTGAATGCCGCGGAAAAATTGGAATACGAACGGCGGGCTCGTTTATACATCGATACGGAAAAGGAACAATATAAATTGGACGAATTGTACAACGAGAAATTCCAGCGGGTGAAAGAGGGAGTAAATACGGATTGGAAATCCAAGCCTTTACGTAATGCCTTTACGCAGAATCATAATATTAGTATTGCCGGGGGAAACGAATATGTAAGATATAGTATGACCGCCCGTTACGGTAGCGATCAGGGCGTTATGAAAGAGTCCAAGAGGGATCGCTATTCTTTCGGTTTTAAATTATCTTATAACAAGCAGGATAAGGTATACGTGTCTAATATCATGACGATTACTTCGGTTAATAACGTGGAGTCCCCTTACGGTTCATTTAGTCAGTGGACGGCTTTGAATCCTTATGACCGGGCCTATTTGCCGGATGGTTCGATAAATCTGGATTTATCCTATATTGATCCTAATGCACCGATACCTCTTCACGAGGTTTCTTTGGGAAGCTATAATAAAGGTGAACAGTTTTATCTGAATAATGTGTTGGATATAAAGATAGAATTACTGAAGGATTTTCGAATAGAAGGTCAGTTATCGTTGAATAAGAGTAAAAACGATACGGAGGTATTTGTCTCCCCGTTGTCAAATCGGTTTAAAGGCAAATCGGCTTCGGAGTCTGGCTCGATTGAGATTTCCAATACCAAATCTATGGATTATTCCGGAAGGTTGATGTTATCGTACAATAAGATGTTTGGTCCTGGTACTTTACTGAGTTTATTGGCAGGGGGAACCATTCAATCCACCGAAAGTAATTCGAACGGGTACAGGGGCATAGGAATTTTTTCAGACAAATTGGCACATCCTGCTTTTGCTACCAAATACCCGGAGGGGGAAGCGCCGTCGGGATCTCAGGATATTTCCCGTACGATGGGTGTTTTTATGAATGCCAATATGATTTATGACGACCGTTATTTTTTAGATGCTTCCATTCGTTATGAAGGAAATTCGAAATTCGGCTCGGAACAACGTTACGCTCCTTTCTGGAGCGTGGGAGCGGGATGGAACATTCATAAGGAAAAGTTTATGCAGTCTTTGCGGGCGGAACGCTTGAAATTGCGGGGAAGTATCGGATATACCGGTAATGCTTCGTTCTCTCCTTACCAGGCGATGACGACTTATAAGTACGATTCGCAATTGGATTATGGCGAAGGTATTGGAGCGGTACCGATGGCGATCGGTAATCCCGATTTGAAATGGGAACGGACGTTAACCTACAATGCCGGATTAGATGTTGTGTTTTTTTCACGTCGATTGGATATGAGCGTGGATTACTATTATAAACTGACGGACGATCTGTTGTTGGATGTGGCGAAAGCGCCTTCCGTAGGAACCATCACGGCGAAGGAGAATTTGGGAAAAATAGCCAATACCGGTATCGAAGTACAAGCCAGGGTTGAAGTATTGAGAAATAAAAATTGGAATTGGGCACTTTCTGTGACGATGCAACATAACCGGAATAAGATTAAAAAGATCAGTAATGCCTTGAATGTAATGAACGACTCCCTGAATGCAAAAAAAACGGTGATGCCGCCTCCGGTTTACGAAGAGGGACAATCCACGTCGGCCGTAAAGGCCGTAAAATCGGGAGGGATCGATCCGGCGACGGGAATGGAGATCTATATCGATAAGCAAGGAAATCCGACTTTCGTGTATGATTATTGGGACAAGCGGGTCTATGGAGATTCGGATCCGGATGTGTCCGGAACGTTCAATTCCTATCTTAATTGGAAGGGAGTTTCATTGAATATGCTGTTTCAATACTCTTTGGGTGCGACGATATATAATCGGACACTTGTGACGCGGGTAGAGGGGGCTAATCCTAAAAAGAATGCTGATCGCCGGGTATTGGAGAGTAGATGGAGTAAAGTGGGGGATAGAGTGAAATACAAGGATATAGCCGATGCTTCTATTCCTGAGATTACCAGTCGTTTCATTCGGGATGAATATTATCTGAATATGTCGAGTTTAAGTGTTGCTTATGATTTTACATCCCGGTTTTGTTCTAAATTGTATTTGAGTCGGTTAAGGGTGGAATTTTTGATGAATGATCTGTTCCGGATTTCGACTATAAAACAAGAACGGGGATTGGACTATCCTTTTGCCCGGAGCTTTGAATTCTCGATTAGTGCAGCATTTTAGTATTAACGGTAAAAATAAGAGTTATGAAAGAAGGAATATGCAATATCATATGGGTAATATGCTGTGCCGTAATGTTGTTAAGCGGATGCGACAGCTTTTTAGATGTACAACCCAAAGGTATAGTGGAACAGAAAAAACAGTTTGAAGATATTCAGGGATATCGGGATGCCATGTATGGTATTTATGCTTCTATGGCTAAACCGGAATTGTACGGGAAGGCGATGAGTTACGGTTTTATGGATCAGATCGGGCAGCTTTTTTACGCCAAATATCTCGGTTCTTATCAGGATGTCGAGGCTGCTTCGAAGTTTGATTATAAAAGTCAGTTTATAGAGGGAACCATCCGGAATATCTGGGAAAAGGCTTACGAGGTAATTTCCTATGTAAATAATGTTATTGAAAACGTGGAGAAAGAAGATATCACTAAAGACGGAGATTATGTTCTGATAAAGGGAGAAGCCTATGCTTTGCGCGCTTTTCTGCATTTCGATATCATGCGATTATTCAGCGATAATATTTTGCGTCATCCCGATGCGGGAGGTATTCCCTATGCTGCAATTTTCGGATTGGAAAATAAACCTGTTTATTCGTTGAAGAAGTGTTATGACCTTGTCCTGAGTGATTTGCAAAAAGCCCAGGAGGCATTGGTCGGCGATAATACCATCCGGAATAGCAAGGCGAATTCTGTTTATCAACAGAATCGTCGTTCCCATTGTAATCAATATGCGGTTTGGGGATTGAAAGCCCGGGTTTTTCATTACAAAGGCGATTTGGACAGTGCGGCGTTTTATGCCGAAAAGGTAATCGGGGCTCGGACAGAATTGGCTTTAACGGATGCAGCTCAATACGAGGGTGTAAAACGGTATGATAAAGATAATAAAGAACTGATGTGGGGGTTATATACTTCCCGATTGTATCAGATCTACTATGATCTTTTTTTGCAGAGCGATCTGGGGCAAGGAAGTGTTTTGTGGGTAAAAGCAGGTGTTTATGATTTTTATGAGATCGGATCCGTTTCCGCGGATAATAAGGATAAACGTTTTAATGCTTTTTTCACTTCGGATAAAGGATTTTCGAACGAGTATGTTTTTACGAGGTTATTAAATAAAGAAGAGAAAGCTTATTACTTTACGGGTATATCTTTATTACGTTTACCCGAGATGTATTATATTTTGGCTGAAGCGACTTATGCTAAAGATAAAGATAAGGCATTGGAATATTTGAATGCGGTTCGAAGGACCCGAGGATTGAAAGATATGATTTTGTCTCAGGTACCTTCGTTCAAAGAGTTCCGGACTGCCCTCGTAAAGGAGAGATGTAAGGAATTCTGGGGAGAAGGTCAGGTATTTTTCTTTTATAAACGAGAGCATATGCCTTTTATGAATGCGACCAACGCGTTTGAGATAGAACCTTCTTCTGCTATTTTTAATTTGCCTTGGCCGAAGAACGAACAGGAATACGGGACTAAAAATCAATAATACGGATAAGCGATGAAAACAATATTATGTATTTTGGGGATTGCATTGGGCCTGATCGTCGTCGGATGCAATGAAAACGGAGATAGCGGTTTTTACGATAACGTGTACCGTGTTTATTTTCCGAAAGACAGTATACGCTATAATTTTGGAGATAAGCCCGTGGAGCTGACCTCCTATACGGTAAACGTTCCCGTGGAGGTATTGGGATTACCCGCGGATAAAGAGATGAGTATAAAGGTTTCGGTTGACGGAAAGGCGACGACCGCTCCCGAAGGGGCGTATGTTGCTGTTCCCACGGAGATCCTGATAAAAAAAGATTCTGTATTGGCTTATATACCGGTGGAGTTGATACGGGCTGATATTCCTTCGGAGAAAGATACTACTTTTCATATTGTGTTAAGATTGGAGCCTAACGATAATTTCGAATTAGGAGTAAAAGAAAGTTTACAAAGTGTGGTCGTGTTCAGCAATTTTCTGGCAAAACCGGATTGGTGGATCGGATTGCAGGACTATTGTCTGGGTATTTTCCAAAAAGAAAAATACCAGAAGATGATTGAATTGTGGGGAGGTCCGATTACGTTGGATGACTTTTTTTTCCGAAGTGCAAAAATCATAAGTGTAGCCCAAGAGATGTATTATTATTTCCAGGAGCATCCCGAATACGGTATGGTATTTCCTCCTGAAATAGTTTGGCCTTACGAATAGTAATTACCTGTTAAAATAGATGACTTATGAAGAAATTTATATATATCATATTGGGTGTGTTTGCAATGGTTTCTTGTATACATGACGAATCGAATTTGGGAGAAGAGCCCATTTCCCGCTTGTCTTTTGTGAAAACATTGCCGAAAGAGTATCCTGTTGAAAAAATGAGCCGGTTTGTGCTGGAAGCCCCTGAAGTAAAGCAGGAGAATCAGGAGAAGCCTTTGTCCTATGAGTGGCAGATTGATTACGAAATCGTCTCCACGGAAAAGACGTTGTCGTATGATTGTAATGTTGCCGGAGAGTTTCCGTGTCGTTTGAAAATTTATAACGAAGACGGAGCTGTTTTTTACGAATTCGTGTTAAAAGTTCCTTATCCTTACGAGGAGGGAATCGCTCTTTTAAGTGCATATGGAGGAGAATCGATGGTTTCTTTCCGTAACGTAATGCAAGAGGGTGAGGTTTTTCAAAAGCATGTCTATCGTTTGAACAGTCCGAATGTCTCTTTGGGGAAAGAACCGAAGTCTATCCTCTATAATGCCAATTATGCGTCCGTTTATATCGCTGCCGAGAATCCGGTGAAAGTGGTAAGAGTGGATGCCAAAACGATGGAGGTTCAGAATGTTTTAAAATATCCGGAACCCCGGTTGGATCGGATGATTGAACGCGGTAAATACGGAATCTTTTTTGTAGGAGGAGGCCGTTTTCTGAATATGGATTGTAAAACGGAAAATTATATCAATACTTTTCAACAGGCGTTGACGGGTAAGTGGGGATCAATGCCTGATGCCTATGTGGATGACCATATTATCTATTACGAGGGAACTTGGTCCTCCAAAACGGTTATTTTCGATAGGACCAGTAAATTGTTTCTCGTCGAGGGATATATGGGACCTGAGCGGGTTTATGAGGATATCTTATGTGATGTTTTATTGGCTGCATTACCGGCACAAAATTCTAAAAACTACGTTCTTGTTTTTAAAGATAATGCGGGGCAGATAAAGGTTGCTCACGTCGGAGTGGATAATGTTCAGGTTTTGTCCCAGTATTCCGATACGAAAGGGAGCATAACGGAGAGTAGTTGTTTCCTAACCAGTAAAAAGGAGACTCTGCTTTATTATTCCAAAGGAAATGAAATATATCGTTATGACTATCAATCGGCAGGGAATTTTCCGGTAAGTTCGGACTATACCGTGGGAGAAACCGGGGATGTGATTAAAGAGATGGTATTCGATCCCGAGGAAGAGAAACTTTATGTGGCATTGGATGCCGCTTCGGGAGATTACAAAGGATGTGTTTATTGTTACGACTTGAATACCAAGGCGCTTCTCTGGCATGAAAGAGGGGTCGCGGGAGAGGTTGTCCGGATGATTTACAAAAAGTAAGTTGAAAACGGTAAGGAAGGTTTGCCGATAAAGCATTTCTTCGATGGTTTCAAATGATTGAAAAACCTCGCCGACCGGCGAGGTTTTTTATTTACAGTTGATTTACGACTTCAACGTGTTGCATTCCCGTTTGGATAGCCTCGATATTCATCGGGATCATCTTGTGATGACGGGGAGGAAGCGATTTTTGTAACCCTTTTTCAACATTGTCTAACTTCACGATGGGTTTTACTTTTAAGAAACCGCCTAAGACGATCATGTTGAAGATTTTCGGATTACCGGCTTCAACGGCAAGAGCAGTACCTTCGATTTTGTAGATGTTGATGTCTTTTCTTGTCGGTTCGTGAGTAATTCCGTTCGGGTCATAAATCAGGGTTCCGCCGGGTTTTACCATCGCCTCGAACTTATCCATGGATTGTTGGTTAAGAACGATGGCGGTATCGTATTTGGTCAAGATCGGAGAACTGATGCGCTCGTCGCTCAGGATCACGGTCACGTTGGCGGTACCTCCGCGCATTTCCGGACCATAAGAAGGCATCCAGGCAACTTCCTGATCTTGCATAATTCCGGAGTAAGCTAAAATCTTTCCCATGGAAAGAACTCCCTGACCTCCGAATCCTGCTATAATAATTTCTTCTGTCATAGTTTTAAAATTTACGATTTGCGATTTATGATTTGCGATTCAGACAAGTAATCTACAACCGTCAATCTAAAATCTACAATTATTAAATGTCTTTCATGTCTCCTAACGGATATTTGGGGAACATGTTCTCCACCATCCATTTGTTAGCCTGAATCGGATCCATCTTCCAACCGGAGTTACAAGTACTTACTACTTCCACGAAAGAAGTTCCTTTGTCCTTCTTCGTGTTTTCGAAGGCTTTTCGGATGGCAGCTTTTGCTTTTCTAACAGCAGCAGGAGTATGAACAGCCTGACGAGTTACATAGCAGGTTCCGTCTAATTGAGCGATCAATTCGGTAATTTTCAAGGGGAAACCGTTCAATTTGGCATCGCGTCCGTAAGGAGTGGTAGCGGTTACCTGACCCAATAGCGTCGTGGGAGCCATTTGTCCTCCGGTCATACCGTAAATGGCATTGTTGATAAAGATAACGACGATATTTTCTCCCCGGTTACAAGCGTGCATAATTTCACCGCAACCGATGGAAGCCAAGTCTCCGTCTCCCTGATAGGTGAACACGTATTTTTCAGGGTGAACGCGGCTGATCCCGGTAGCAACAGCCGGAGCGCGTCCGTGAGCAGCTTCAGCCCAATCGATATCCAAATAGTTGTACGCGAGTACCGAACAGCCTACCGGGGACACACCGATGGTTTTGTCCTGAATACCCATTTCCTCGATTACCTCCGCAACAAGCTTATGAACTACCCCGTGTAAACAACCCGGGCAGTAGTGCATAATGTTATCGGTAAGTACAGGAGTCTTCTTGTAAACAAGATTCTCTTCCTTAATTATATCTTTTAATTCTATTGACATGGCTTATGCTCCTATAATTTGTTTTTCAAGTGCTTCAACGATCTCTTCAGGTGTCGGGATCACTCCACCGAAACGGCCGAAGTGTTCAACCGGGATTAATCCGTTCACGGCCAAACGAACGTCTTCTACCATTTGTCCGGCGCTCATCTCGACCGTAAGAATTCCTTTCACTTGTTTTGCCAGTCTGGCAATCTCTTTCGTCGGGAAAGGATACAGGGTGATCGGGCGTAGAATACCTACTTTAATACCTTTGGCTCTGGCCAATTGAACGGCCTTCTGACAGATACGGGAACTGGAACCGTAGGCCACGAACAGATATTCTGCATCTTCGGTGCTGATCTCTTCGAAACGTACCTCGTTTTCTTCCATCTCTCTGTATTTAGCCTGGAGTTTGTGGTTGAATACCTCTTGTTTGTAAGAATCCAGCTCCAAAGAAGTGATGATGTTATGCTTGCGATTCGGTTTTTTACCGGTCAAAGCCCATCCTTCAGACATTTTGGAAATTTCTTCTTCGGTCCAACGGGGTTTATATTCGCTTAATTCGACTTTTTCCATCATCTGACCGATAACACCGTCAGCAAGGATCATGGCCGGGTTGCGATATTTGAATGCCAAGTCAAAGCCGAGTCCTACGAAATCGTTCATCTCCTGTACGGATGCCGGAGCCAATACGATGAGACGATAGTCTCCGTGTCCACCGCCCTTGGTTGCTTGGAAATAGTCACTTTGTGCTGGTTGGATGGTTCCCAATCCTGGGCCTCCGCGTACAACATCCACAAGAAGGCAAGGAATTTCAGCTCCTGCCAGATAGGTTACACCTTCTTGCATTAACGATACTCCGGGGCTGGATGATGAAGTCATCGCTTTTTTACCGCACGCTGCGGCTCCGTATACCATGTTGATAGAGGCCAATTCACTTTCGGCCTGCAATACGACCATTCCTGTCTCCTCCCATGGTTTTCTTAACATGAGAGTCTCCATGACTTCGGATTGCGGGGTAATAGGGTATCCATAATAAGCGTCACATCCGCAACGAATGGCTGCTTCGGCTATTACCTCATTACCTTTCATTAATTTTACTTCTGCCATTTTCGGTAGTTTTTATTCTTTATTGTACATTCATTTTGTAAACGGTGATTACTGCATCAGGACATACCATACCACAACTGGCACAACCGATACATGCTTCCGGGTTTACCATCTCAGAGTAATGGTATCCTTTACCATTCACTTCTTTGGCAAGTCCAAGTGTCTTCGTGGGGCACGCCTCCACGCATAGGCCACATCCCTTGCATTTTTCTGTATCTACGACTACAGCGCCTCTAAATTTTGCCATAACTGAATAGATTATGATTTATAAATTATTTCGGTGTTTATCTTTGATTTTGTAACAAATTTTCGGGTATAAAATTAAAAACTAAAATCGAATAGTAAAAATAGTTTGCCATAAATTTAACTTTGTTTTGAGTTTATTTAATGAATGTCTTTTATACCTGATTCTCTGGGGGCTATTTTATCGCGTGATCGGCTTGAAAAGCCTTTAAACGTTCTTCCAATGCCAGCATTCTGTCCAAAGCTGTTTGAGAAACACATGCTCTTAGTCCTTGTTTTTTTGAACCCGTGTCTCTTAAAGGAATAGCCGATATCCCGTAGTACAGAATCTCTTTGGTTAATTCGGCTCCGGTCATCCCCGGATAGATGATGGTGAAATAGAAGCCGTCGGCGATAGGTTGATCAATATCTTTGTCATAAACGATTTCGAATCCGTATCGGGTGAAGAGGGTTTTCATGGCATGCGCCCGCTCCGCGTATTCGCGAACCCCGTCCAAGATATTTATTCGGCCTTCATTGGCG
Organism: Gabonibacter massiliensis; assembly: GCA_001487125.1. GTDB lineage: Bacteria > Bacteroidota > Bacteroidia > Bacteroidales > Marinifilaceae > Gabonibacter > Gabonibacter massiliensis. The sequence continues at coordinate 1,232,424 of LN913013.1, read as the reverse complement.
GCTTTTAGGATGGCACTCATGGCGTATTGACAGGAGTGCGTCGTCCCGGAAGAGAGGGTATAGATAATCCGGTTGACAAGAGTATAACCTAACGTTCCCAGACCTCCGAAACGCTGTTGTAAGTTTTCGAATTTACGATTGTAAAGTGCATTGGATATACACATGATTCCCAAACGTTGTCCGGCGTAACTGAATAACTTCGAGCCTGAGATCATGACGATATAGTTCGAGGTATATTTCGCGACGGTAGCCTGGAACGGCGGAACGCCCGGTTTGGAAAGATCCTTGCGGAAGTCCATGGCAAAATAGGCTAAATCTTCCAAAACGATTACATCGTATTTATCGGCTAATTGTCCGATGATCTGCAACTCTTTTTCCGTAAAACAGATCCAGGCGGGATTGTTCGGGTTGCTGTATAGGATGGCTGCGATATTGCCTTTTGAAAGATGTTCCTCTAATTTATCCCGTAATTTATCCCCTCTGTAATTATAGACATCAAACGATTCGAACGGTTTACCGATTACTTGCATCTGCGTTTTCTGAACAGGAAATCCCGGATCGATAAATAATACGGTATCTTTGCCTTTTTGGCATTCGGTCACCGCCATGAATGACGCGTAGCACGCTTGCATGGATCCTACGGTGGGAACAATACCTTCCGGTTTGATCTCTATATCCATGAAATTTTTCACGAATTTGGAACCCTCTTCTTTGAATTCTTTATGCCCTTCGAGCATGGGATAGAATTGGGCTACACCTTGCCGGAGAGCGTCGATTTCGGCTTGAATGCCGATTGACGAGGGAGGAAGACCCGGTACTCCCATCTCCATGCGAATGAATTTTTCCCCGCTTTCGGCTTCGATCATATTTACTACTTTTACGATATCCCGGATCGTTGCGTCTTCCATGTCCCGGATTCCGCAGAGCTCCAGTTTCTGGTCGACAATTTTCGTGTCTATTAGATTGTTCTGCATACGATATTCGATATTTATCTGGATTTTATTTTCATCTTTTCGCGTAGGTGCAAGTTTAATAAAAATTTATCAGGATAACTCTCGAAATCGTTTTAAATTTGAAGTGAGAATGACTAAAATAATTTGATTTTAAATTATAGATTCTGTTAAGGTGTCGACGCGACAAATAGGAGGATGTTCGGGGAAAGCTTCTCTTTCTTTTGTAGGCCGTGGAAATTTGTTTACTTTTGTCTGAACGTTAAAACGATATTTCGTGAATATAGAGTGGTTTATTGCACGCAGGTTATTAAAAGGAGACGCGGAGAAATCCGTGTCCGTTCCCATCGTTAAGATCGCGATCGGCGGGATTGCCTTGGGGTTGTGCGTGATGTTGCTTTCTGTATTTATCATCATCGGCTTCAAGCATGAAATAACGTGGAAGTTATCCGGTTTTACGTCGCATTTGAATATCGTGCCTTATGAAACGTCGGACGGGGCTATCTTGCGGGTTGATTCCCTGATGGCAAGATTGAAGCGGATGGACGGGGTAAAAGAGGTGTACGGTTATATCGAGAAACCCGCGATATTGAAAAGCAAATCGGAAATTCACGGAGTGGTCTTGAAAGGTGTGGATTCTACCTACGACCAAAGTTTTTTTCAACGGAATTTGAAAGTGGGTAAAATGCCTGATTTTTCAACGCCTAAGGCTTCTGAGGAAATATTGATCTCGGCTTTCGTTGCGGATTATTTGAACGTGAGTGCCGGGGATAAGATTATCGCTCATTTTGTGCAGGAACCTCCTCGCGCCAGGGCTTTTAGGGTGTCGGGAATTTATGATACCGGGTTTAAGGAATACGACGACGTATCGGTATTGGCGGATCGGAGGCATCTTGCTAAATTGAATGGCTGGGAGCCGGGGCAGTTGGGGGGAGTTGCGGTGGAGTTATTCGATGTGGAGAGGGTTAACGAGTATGGGGACCGGGTGGACGATTTGCTTTATGATATGCACGAGAGTTGTGAGGTGAAAACATTAGGAGATATTGCACCGCAGATATTCGATTGGCTGAGCCTGTTGAATGTGAATGTTTGGGTTATTTTGATTCTGCTCGTGACCGTGGCGGGGTTTAATATGGTATCCGGCTTGTTGATTTTGATTTTGGATAAGACAACCTTAATCGGCATATTGAAAGCTCTCGGTTGTAAAAATATATCCTTGAGGCGTTTATTTTTATACATTTCTGCCGGATTGATCGTGAAAGGTATGATTTGGGGAAATTTGCTGGCTTTTTTATTGGCGGGCATACAATATTATTTTGAAGTGGTGGAATTGGATCCGGTCACGTACTACATGAGTACCGTGCCGATCTATTTTAACGGATGGTATATCCTGTTTTTGAATATAGGTGTAATTGTGGTAACATTGCTTATGTTGGTTGTTCCGACGATGCTGATATCTAAGATTAATCCGATAAAATCAATCCGGTTCGAATGAAAATAGAAAGTTGGGATACATATTTAGGAAAATGGAAAGAGTTTATTTATATCCATAAACACGGTTTAATGGGGACTCTTATTTTCCATTTGTTGCTGGCGATCGGGCTGTTGAGCATGGGAATATCTAAAATGAACGTGCATAAGGAGGTCGAGATTGTACTGGAGATGCCGGAACCGGAAGTCGTTCAACAGATGATAGAAGAGAAAAAAGAGCTCGTTCGTCAACGGGCTAATGATGAAGTGGAGGAGATGTTGCGTTCGATTGCCGTAAACGAGGACGTGAAAAATGAAAAGCGATCCGGTAGCGATCCGGTAGAAAACGTGCAGGAGTATATCAAAGAGATACAGGAGGAGTTGAAAGGAAGCTACGGTAATCGTTATAAGGCTAAAAAAGATAAACATTATAAGACGGATAGCTTGCAACATGCGAAAGACGAACAACAACGAAAATTGGATTCCTTGCAATCGATCGTCTATGTGGGAAAGAGCAGTGTTTCGTATAAGTTGGAAAAACGATATAAAGTTTTCTTACCCATACCCATTTTTAAATGCGAATACGGGGGAAAGGTGGTTGTGGCTATTGTCGTTAACCGAAAGGGTCGCGTGGTGAAGGCGGAAATCATAGACAAGGAGTCTAAACAAGATGATTGCCTGAGGGAAGTTGCCGCGGATGCTGCTTTGCGCTCCCGGTTTAATCAAGATGACAAAGCTCCTGAACATCAGTCGGGAACAATCACGTATAATTTTGTAAAACAATAGTACGGATAAAACCAAGAGGAAACCGGAGGGGAAGATTAAAAATGTGATTTAATAGAATTAAAGTATGACTCTCGTTTCCTATTTTTCAGCTTTCGTGGATCTGTTTTATCCCCGGATGTGCGAAGTTTGTAAAGAGGTGTTGGTTTCAGGGGAAAAACATATTTGCTCCGCGTGTCTGTATGATTTCCCGTACAGTTACGGTTTGCATGACGACCTGTTTCTGCAATTCGATCAGGTATGCCGGATGAAATCGGTCTACTCTTTGTTTTATTATAGCCGATACAGCGACTACCGGAATTTGATTTTTGCCGTAAAATATCGTTCCAAGCGAGAGATCGGGTGTTTTCTGGGAGCCATGTTGGGAGAACGTATCGTCGGAGGGGAGGAGTTCGACGGGATTATTCCTTTACCTCTTCATCCGAAACGGGAAAAGAGGCGAGGTTTTAATCAGGCCAGGGAGATTGCGGTCGGAATTGCGGAGGTGTTACGTGTACCCGTGATGGATCATGTCGTTTCCCGGGTTGTCAATAACCCGTCCCAAACGGGTTTGACGGTTGAGCAACGGGCTGAAAACGTGAAACGGATTTTCCGGTTGAACGAAGTAGACCTGTTGCGCGGGAAGCATATTTTAGTAGTCGATGATGTGATCACGACAGGATCAACCTTAATCTCGTTTCTTAAAGTGTTAAATGAAATCCCCGGTTTGACGGTAAGTGTAGCCTGTCTCGCCGTGGCAAAGGAGTAATTGTGTTAATTTTTTATATTTATTGTTTTGATTTCAGGAATTAATTTTTTATTTTTGAATAGTTGATAAATCGAAGGGGGATAATTTATTGTCTGTGGAGGCAAGTTTTTTATCTCTCCTGATAAATAGGAAGCATGCGGGCGGTGTCCTGATTCGAGAAGGTATACGCGTGTGATGGGAAGGGCGAGACCCGTGCGGATCGTGTTCATTGACGTTTATTTTTATGGGGATGTGATAAAATAGAAATATAATATGGAATCTTATTTTATTAATCTAAATTTTACAGCCATGAGAACGATGATTTTGAAAGCAACTTGTATCTTATTTTTTCTTTCCGTTTTCGGACTTTATACTTTAGCGAATAATACAGTAGAGAAAAAAGGTGTAATCGTGGTGGAGGTGATGGATAGTAATTTGAAATTTCCAATATCTGGAGCGGAAGTGAAGCTCTATGAACATACGGATAAGGGTTGGGTTGAAGTCGGTAAAATGACGACCGGGCGGGGCGGCGATGTTGTGTTCGCTAATTTGAAGGTTGGAGGTAAATACAAGGTGGAAGTCTCTAATGCCGGTTATAATTCGCAGGCTCATGAATTCTCGCGATTAAGTGAAAAGGAGAATGTCTATTTCTTTTTGACAGAAAGAAGTAACGAGTTCTGTTTGGGAAATTTGATTGTTTTATCTATTTTTTAAAGAGACTCGGTGGGGGCATATCGTAAGTAGTACTGGAGGGGGGAAAGGAGCGGGATATCTTCTGTTTTCTTAAATAGAAATACCATGTCGTAAAAAAAGCGATTAATTTTAAGGTTTATAGGAATGGAGGAAAGGTAGTCCGAACTTTTTTATAAATTTGTAGAATTAATTTTAGGAGGATTATGAGTAAGTTTTTTTGGAATGCTTTTTGTATTGCGGCTATTGTCGTATCGTTAATCATATATGCTTGTGCTAACAGGGGTTATCCGGAAGGAGGAATAAAGGATGAAATTCCTCCCAAGGTGATTAAAGAAGAACCTGCCTCTTTTACTGTCGATTTTAAAGCGAAGCGGGTAAGTATTTACTTCGATGAATTTGTACAACTGAAGGAGATCAATAACAAGTTTGTAATGTCTCCCCCTGCCAAAAAGAATCCAAAGGTTAGTTTACGCGGAAAGTATATTGTCGTGGATCTGAGTGCCGACACGCTGAAGCCGAATACTACTTATACATTGGACTTTGCAGATGCCATCGTGGATAATAATGAAGGAAACCCGTTAGGGTATTATCGTTATGTTTTTTCCACGGGTAGTACCATTGATTCTATGGAATTAAGCGGAAAGGTGATCGATGCTCAGACTCAGCTGCCTTTGCTCAATGCCATGGTGTTGTTTTATGAAAACCATGCCGATTCCGCGGCTATATTGGAATTACCCAGTTATTTGGCGCGTACGGATAGTGCCGGAATGTTCCGGGTAACGAATATAAAGGATACCGTGTACCGGGTATTGGCTATCGAGGATGCCAATCGGGATAATAAATTTACGCCGGAGAATGACCGGGTCGCTTTTGTGGATACATTGGTAAGACCCGTGATGAGCCGGGTGATGAGGTGGGATACGATACGGCCCGATACGACCAAAATAGAAGTAAGGCATTCGAGAAAAGGCGAGCTGAGTGTTAAACCGTTGACCAGGGATACGGTCGTGCAACGGGAATACATATTGTATGGCCCTTCTAATTTGTTTATGAGCATGTTCGAGGAGGAACCTACCCAATTGTATTTGGATAACGAACTTCGGGAGGAACGGGAGCGATTGGAGTTTTTGTTTAGTATTCCGGGGGATAATCGGTTAAAAGCTAAATTATTGGGCTTGCATTTGCTGGATGGAGTGGATGAGGATTGGTATATTACGGAACGTTCGGCAGGTAACGATACCTTAAAGTTATGGATAAAGGATTCCTCTGTTTATAAAATCGATTCATTGGTGGTGGAGTTGACCTACATGAGGACGGATTCTTTGCGTCGTATGGCCTGGACAAAAGATACGGTCAAATTGAACTATAAGGATAAGGTATTACCCAAGAAAAAGAAGAAAAAAGACGATGAGGAGGAAGATAAACCGGAGTTGAAATTTATAGAATTTACTTCGAATATAGCTCCGGTCTTCGATTTGAACCGAAATATCGTGTTGGATTTTGATAAGCCGATTCGGCCTTCCGAAATGGATAAAATAAAACTTTTTGAAAAAGTGGATTCGAATTGGGTGGCTATTCCTTTTGAGGTAAGACAGGATAGTTTGAAAATCCGTCGGTTTTATTTGGATCATAAGTGGAAGCCGGAGACGGAATATCAGCTGGCAATCGATTCCATGGCCATGTATAACATGTACGGTTTGTATAACAAAAAATTTGAAAAGACGTTTAAGACAAAAGCAGAAGAGGATTATGGAAAGATCTTTTTGAATGTTACGGGAGTTGAGATGCCTGTCGTTGTACAACTTTATCAAGGAAGCGATAAAGATTTGAAGATATTGCAGGAGAGGCAGGTCTTTAGAGACGGTAGAGTGACGTTCGATTATTTAAACGAGGGAACCTATATGATTCGGGCGATCATGGATAGAAATGGAAATGGAAAATGGGATACCGGAAATTATTTAAAGCGAATTCAGCCTGAGGAGATAAAATATTTCCCCTTGGACTTTAAGATAAAACGGAATTTTGACGTGGAGCAGGAGTTCGATGTAAAGAAGACCTACGTGAGGGAGGACCCGAGCAAGAAGAACAATGAAGATGAAAAAAATAACAAGAGAGGTAGGAACAGATAAATGAAGACAACATTATTGATCGGTGTATTATTCTTTAGTTTGTCTCTTTTTTCACAGGAGAAGGATAAGCCATTGGAAAAACTGACTTATACCGGGTATTATAATTGGGGGTTCGTATGGATTAAGGCCGGTTCTGTCGAGTTTACTCTGACTCCTTCCGATAAGTATCCCAATGCCCAACGACTGTTTGCCGTGGGAAGTTCCAATCCTTCTTGGGATTGGGTTTTCAGATTACGGGATACGTTGGTCTCTTATCACGATAGTCTTACTTTTATGCCCTATGAATTTTCGAGGAAGGCGCATGAAGGAAATTACCATAAAACATTCGATTATGTTTGGAATTATGACAATGATGTTATCTATTCGGAGATAGAACGGATCGGAAAATATGTCCGGAAGGATACGATCCCCTTACAGGAAGGAACCTATGATATGCTTTCCGTAGCTTGGTTGGCCCGTAACTTGGATTTTGCGAAGTATAAAAAAAACGACATGATCCCGATACGTATTTTGATCGATGAAAAAATTTATGAACTTTATGTGCGTTATTTGGGACGGGATAAGGTAAAGACAGGAAAGGGAAAGCGGTCGTGTCATGTTTTTTCTCCTTTGTTGGTGGAAGGAGAAGTATTTAAAGGGGGAGAAAATATGAAAATTTGGGTGAGTGACGATGAGTATCGGGTACCGGTAATGGTAGAGGCGAAGATTTTGGTCGGTTCGGTGAAAGGAATTTTAGATGAAGCGAATAGTGTTTATTGGTAACTGGCGTTTTTTGTTTTGGAAGAATCGGAAATTAACAATTTGACATATGAAGAAATTTATAATTATTCTGGTATCTGTCGTACTTTTTGCAAGTTGTAAAAACGCGATGAAGAACATGTCTCCTGCGGTCTCCGGAAAGGTAAACGAGATCTTGGTAATAGCTGATAAAAACGTTTGGGATGGACAGGTAGGGGATTCCATTCGCGCATGGTTTCAACAGGATCAGGAAGGATTACCGCAAGTAGAACCGCTTTTTGATATGCTGAATTTACCGGAATTGCATTTTGATAAAAATATAAAAGGACATCGTAATATCCTGAAAGTAGAGATTTCTCCTTCTGTTGATTCTGCTTCTATTCAGTATATGAATAGTCCGTGGGCCAAAAGTCAGGTGTATTTTAAGATAAAAGCACCTAATAATAAGGAGTTCATGGAGATATTTGAAGCGAATAAGAGTAGAATGTTAGGCGTATATACGAAGGCGGAAAAGGATCGGCTGGTGTCTATATACAAGCGGACGGCCGATTCCCGTATATTCAATCTTTTTAAAAAGAAGTACGATATTTTATTGTATTGCCCTACCGGATACTATGTCAATAAGGATACTACCGGATTTGTCTGGATATCCAGTGAGACGACCCGGGATAGTAAGGGAATTTGTTTCTTTACCGAGGAGTATAGAGATCAGAATCAGTTCAACGACCGTGTGATTATCGAAACGGTAAATGAAAAATTGAAGCAATTTATACCCGGCCCCCTGAAAGGTTCTTATATGGCAATTGATACGGATATACGTTATACCGCGGTACAGTACGATTATCAGGGGAATTACGCGATAATGATTCGGGGATTGTGGACTGTGGTAAATGATTTTATGGCAGGGCCTTTCGTGTTAAATGTTGTTTTGGACCAGGAGCATAACCGCATTATCTATCTGATGGGATACGTATATTATCCTAATGAGAATAAGCGGAACATGGTTAAACAGGTTGAAGCTATTCTGAATACGATGGAGATTAACTACGAAGAACCGAAAAAAGAGAAATAAGCACATGAAATTCTTGATTATGTTGTTAGTGATAGCATCCGTACCGACGGATGCTATTTGCGTAAATATTCGAAACGGGATAGAGCGGTATGAACTCTATCGTGAAACCTTAGAAGGAAAGCGGGTAGGGATCGTGGCCAATCACACTTCCATGGTAAAAGGACAACATAGTGTTGACTTTTTGCGGGATAAAGGGGTTGAATTGGTACGGATCTTTTCGCCGGAACACGGTTTTCGGGGGGAGGCGGAAGCGGGTCGACTGACGGGGGATTATACGGATGCTAAAAGTCATCTGAAGGTTATATCGTTATATGGTAAAAAGAAAAAACCTACCGCAAAAGATCTGCAAGGAGTAGATTTGATGGTATTTGACATTCAGGACGTGGGTGTCCGTTTTTATACTTATATCTCTACGCTTCATTACGTTATGGAGGCTTGTGCCGAGAATGGAATACCTTTGCTCGTAATGGATCGACCGAACCCGAATGCTTTTTACGTGGATGGCCCGGTATTGCAAGAGTCGTATGCTTCTTTCGTGGGTATGCATCCGGTTCCTGTCGTGTACGGGATGACGATAGGGGAGTATGCGCTTATGATTAATGGGGAGGGGTGGTTGAACGGAAAACGAAATTGTCGGTTGACGGTTGTGCCTTGTGAAAATTGGAACCGGGAAGAGGCGGTGGCTCTATCGCAAAAACCTTCTCCGAATTTGCCGGATTCTGTTTCTGTTATCTTGTATCCTTCGATCTGTTTTTTTGAAGGTACGGTTGTGAATGAGGGCAGGGGAACTCTGACCCCTTTTCAGGTTTTCGGGCATCCGGATTTGAAAAACATGTCATATTCTTATATTCCTCGCTCCATAAAAGGAATGAGTGAATCTCCTAAGTGTGAAGGACAATTGTGTTATGGTATGGATTTGAGAAATGAGTATCGTACTATTTGGAAACAAAAAAAGATAAATTTGGCTTGGTTGTTGTTAGCCTACCGGAATTACGAAGGAGAAGAGTCTTTTTTTACGTCGTTTTTTGATAAATTGGCAGGAAACGATTCGCTCCGAAAAGCGATATTATCGGGAGAGAGCGAAGAGGAGATTCGGGATTCTTGGCAGACGGATTTGCAAGCATTCCGTGAGATACGGGTAAAATATTTACTTTATAGATGATTGAAATAGTTGTAAAGGTCATTGTATATTAAGTTAGTGGAAGGTCATGAAAGAGAAAAAGAGAAAGAGTATCGTATGGCGTTTGGTAAAATGGACGGTTATTACCTTGTTTTCTTTGTTGATTTTAGTAGGTATCGGAGTAGGAATACTTATTCATTTTATTTTCACTCCGCAAAAATTGACTCCTGTTGTCGAGAGGATTGCTAATGACATGTTAAACGCGAAGGTACATTTCGATTCGATCGAACTTACTTTTTTCTCTACGTTTCCCAATTTTGGTTTGGATGTTCGGCATGGAGAGGTGGTGACGAAGGTTTTTCAAGATAGTGTATCGATTTATGTCTCTACTGATTCGTTGATGAGCTTTCAACGTTGTTTGATGACGGTAGATCCTATGGCTTATCTGTCTCGTAAGGATGTTGTGATAAAAGAGCTATTGATCGAGAAACCCCGGATATACGCTTTCGTGAATGAAGAGGGTGTACCCGGTTGGGATGTAATGAAAATAGCGAATACTGATTCTTTACCGGAAGTGACTCCCGATACCTCTTCCGTGAAGACGATAAATTCCATTGATATAAAGAACGTACGTATTAAGGAAGGGGTATTGATATTCGACGATCGGGCGAATCAGCTATACGCGAGGATGGAGAATCTCGGGGTCGGGATAGACGGCGCCTTTGCCCGCCGTAAGTCTCGTCTGGATGTCGAGATACAAATGGAGAACCTTTTGTTCTGGCAACAGGGAGAACTGTTGGTCAAGAACGTTACTTTGGGTCTCAAGAGCGGAATGAGTATTGACAGGGATTCATTGTTGTACACGTTGGATCGGGCTGTTATGGATATCAACGGATTGAAGTTCGGTTTGGGAGGTGAATGCCGGGGAGATTCCGTTACCCGCACGTTAGATGTGGATATGAAATTCGGTATGCAGGTCCCTTCTCTGAAAACGGTACTGGATCTGGTCCCTCCCGCGATCTTAAAGCGGGATAAAAAAGCGGAGGTCGAAGGAAGCGTGTTGTGCAACGGAACGATAAAGGGAATATACGGGAAGGATCGGATTCCTATTATTACGAGCCGTATAAGAATTAATAATGGAGCGGTTCGCTACGAGGGAATGCCTTATGCCTTAGAGAAGTTGGAGTTAGATGTGGAGGGGCAGGTGGATTTGCAACGTCAGCAACCTTCGTATGTCAAATTGAGCCGGCTCTATTTGAAAGGTGCTTCCACTGAAGTGGATTTGAGCGCGGAGATACAGGACTTGATTACGGCGCCCCGGTTGCTGTCGAACATGAATGCCGTGGTTGATTTTACTTCTTTGACTCAGATATTTCCGTTAGAGGAAGGAGTCTCTATGAAAGGAGAATTGAATTCGGTATTGAAGGTGAATATACTGTTATCGGATATAAAATCCGCAAATTACGGAAGAATGGATATTCGGGGAGGATGTCGCTTGAAGGATGTGGTGTTGAAAAGTGAGAGGGATAGTTTTCTGTTCCGTTCGAAATCCATCGGGTTGGGTTTCGGTACGAACATGAAAGACGATACGATATGGCAGGGAAAAAATCTGCTTAACGGTATCTTCGGCTTTGATAGTGTGGACATCAATATGAAAGAGCGGTTGGTGTTTCATATGGATACTTCTTACGTGCACGTGAAAACCTCTCCCTTGCGAGATACGACGGCGGTAGCTTCCATGTCTGCGAACATACGTTTCGGCCGGATCAGACTTACGGTGGATGATACGCTTTCCCTGATGATGGGTAACAGCAAGGCGAAGCTCTCTTTAGGTCCTTCTCCGTCGGATAAAAAGGTTCCTCAGGCAAAGGCGAGTGTGGAGATGGATAGTTTGCGAATTCGGGCGTTAGGCAATCGCTTGAGGATGGAGAAGGCCGGTTTCGATTTGACGAGCGTTATGAATAAAGATGATAAGCGGATCTGGAAGACTTCCGGTATAATCGGCTTTCGAAATTTAGGCGTGTATACGCCCGTTTTTCCGTTACGGATGAGAATGCCCGCTACGAAAATCACTCTGGCTCCCGGTCGTATCGAATTGAATGGAGCCAAATTGAGAATAGGACATTCGGATGTTTTGCTGACAGGAGCCGTCTATAATCTTGCCGATGCTTTTTTGCATAAAGGTGAATTAAAGGCTGAGCTGGCCGTAAGATCAAAAATGATAGACTGTAATCAATTGATGAAAGCGATGGAGGTCGGAGAGGCGAATCGATCTAAAATCTGGGGGATGAACGAGGAAGAGATGAGTGAGGAAGAGTTGGAGGAGTTGGATCTCTCGGCCGACGCTACTTACGTGGCTGATAGTACGATGGCTGTTTTTGTCGTTCCTCCCGGTATCGATTTTAAGTTCGAAACGCGGATCAATAAGGTTTTGTATGGTAAATTGGAGTTGGACAGTATCCATGGAGAGATGATTATGCGCAATCAGTGTATTGAATTGTCCGACCTGAGTTTGCGTTCTATGGCGGCTGATATGAAGACGACGATGTTGTATAAAGCTTCCACTCCGGAACGGGCTTATGCCGGTTTTGATTTGCGGATGGATGATATTCATGTCGCTTCGTTGATTAACTTCATGCCTTCTCTGGATACCTTATTCCCGATGTTGCGATCTTTCGAGGGAATGGTTGATTTTCATATCGCGGCGGAAGCGGATTTGGACTCCACGATGATGATCGATCTGCCTACTTTGCGGGCAGCGGCTTATTTGGATGGAAAAGATTTGGTGTTGTTGGATGGTGAAACTTTTGCCGAAATATCCAAAATGTTGATGTTTAAGAATAAAAATCGGAATATGATCGATAGTGTTTCGGTCGATTTTTTGATTAAGAACGGGGTCATAGAGATATTCCCTTTTATGATAGAGATGGACCGATATAAGGTGGCTGTCGGAGGGGAGCATCATATTGACATGAATTTTAAATATCATGTTTCACTATTGAAATCTCCCATACCTTTCAGGGCGGGGGTCGATATTTCCGGTTCTTTGGAAAAGATGAAGTTCCGGATTACGAAAGCGAAATACAAAGATATTTTTATTCCTTCACGAAGGGCGAAAGTGGACAGTACGCAACTTAACCTGCGTAAACAGATCCGGCAATTGCTACAATCCGTCAAACAGGCGGCTGACGAATAAACAGTTGCTAAGGGAGTCTTTCAATCTTAACATAGGCTCTGTCGTCGAAGGAATTATTCCCTTTTTTCAGTCCTTTGGTGGACTTGAAGAGATGGTAGCATAGCGGATCGTTTTTCAGGATGTATTCCAGGTATGCTTCCGATTCGGATAAGGAGGGAAAGAGTTTGGGGTAGCCGTCTGTGGCCAAAACCAAGTATGGGGAGTTCGAACCGGTCAAAGAGATGTTTTCCACTTGCGTGGGAGCAATAGGAGAACCGTCCAGAACACCATAAGAATACATGCTGTCGGGGAAATGGTTTTGAAACAGGGTTTGCTCTTTTAAATATTCGAGAATCTTTTCGCGTCCTATATCTTTAATCAGGAGCTCTTCCGTACTCATGCCTTGCCTGATACAACTTTCTGTTATGAAAGCTCTTAAGTCGGAAAGGATCGTATCGATGATTTTAGTTTTTCTGAAAAAGGCATTATCAATGATGGCCTGACAATCGCCGACAGACCATACTTCGTTATGGTGATCCGAATAGATAATGAGGGAGGCGTTGAGTTTATCTACCGGATGTTTTTCCATGTGGTCCGTCATGCCGACTCCGGCGTAGAAAGAGTGAAATTGCTTATTGATTTCAGAAATAAAAGAAGGGAGTGTGATATCGTTCGGCATGGAGCGAACGACTTTTTCGATCAATTCTCCGGCAATTACGCCTTGGGTTTTAGAGTCGAAATCGATATCGGATTTACTGGTTGCGCCGTCGATCAAGCATGCGAAATGATCGGTGACGACTATTCTGTCTTCACATTTTGAGATATCCCGTGATTTCCCAAGTATAAATTTTTCGATTACTTTAAAACTCATATTCCTTAATCTTTTTAATACAAACGGGGAATCCGTCCAATACGTCGCATTCGACTAAAAGTACAATGTTTTTTTTGCCTTTCGATATTATTTTTTGTGAGTTGACGTGTATCTCGGTAAAATAATTGGCAGCGGCAATTGTGCCATAGGTATGACATCCCGTGAACAGGCAGAAGGTACTTTTTGAGGCCGGGGAAGAGAACGGATTGATACCCCGGATAACTACCCCGTAGTCTTTGATAACTTTTTGATCTTCTTCTATACCGTTGTATTCCTCTACTCCCTGATCGGTTTTCCAAGAGATCGTATTTTCTGTTTGATAAACGATATCTTTTGCCTCCCGGAACTTATCCAAAAACAGTTTGGAGATGATGTTGTTTTTGGGACCGCCTAAGATAATGATGTCTTTTTCTATTTTCTTTTGAACCTGATCGTCGGAGAAAAGGATATTGTCTATTTTGATGTTATAGGCTTTACTTAAGGATTCGACAGCGTGTCCCAATGCCCTGACTTGTCCGATACCGGTCGCCGGTCTGAGGTATTTTCCCGTGTTCGTTTTGGTGGATGTTGCCGTACAAATAATCAGCTCTTGCGGATGCGAGATCCGCCAGAGTTTTTTAACGGGTCTGACGGTGTTGACCGTACGATATACCCAGGAAGCAAGGCTTCCCAAAAAAACAAATGCAATGCTTGAACCGAAGTTGACCAAAAAATCTTCTATCATTACGCGTCGGTTTTATGATACAAGATCACGTCCTATTCCCCGTGTTTATAAACCATCATAGTAAAATTTTCCGAATTCACTGATAATGGTGAGCTCATTCTTTTCACTGTCGTAGCAACGTCCTACGATTTGTGCGTCGATATTGAAGCTTTGGGAAATAGCGATGATTTCATCCGCGATCTCTTCATTTACATATATTTCCATCCGGTGACCCATGTTGAATACCTTGTACATCTCCTCCCATGGCGTGCCGGATTGTTCCTGTATCAATTTGAATAGAGGCGGAACGGGGAAAAGATGATCTTTTACGATATGCATTTTTTCGACAAAGTTCATCACTTTGGTCTGGGCTCCGCCGGAACAATGCACCATGCCGTGTATCTCTTTCCGGTATTTATCCAATACCTGCTTTATGACCGGAATATAAGTCCGCGTCGGGGATAATACCAGTTTTCCGGCATCTATTCCTAACTCTGCTATTTTATCCGTTAGTTTGCATTTTCCGGCGTATACCAACTCCTCGGGAACGGCATTGTCATAACTTTCCGGGTACTTGATCGCTAAGTATTTGGCAAAAACATCGTGTCGGGCGGAAGTAAGTCCGTTAGATCCCATGCCGCCATTGTACTCGCTTTCGTAAGTCGCTTGGCCGTAAGAGGAGAGGCCTATAATGACATCTCCGGCTTTTATCCGGTCATTCGAAATAACATCTTTCCGCTTCATCCGGCAGGTAACCGTGGAATCCACGATGATAGTCCGTACGAGATCTCCCACATCGGCGGTCTCTCCTCCCGTGGAGTAAATATTTACTCCTAATTTTCGATACTCTTCGATTAATTCTTCCGTTCCGTTGATGATAGCGGCGATGACTTCACCGGGGATCCGGTTTTTATTTCTTCCGATGGTAGAGGATAACAAGATATTGTCCACGGCACCCACGCAGAGAAGATCATCAATATTCATGATTAAAGCATCCTGCGCGATACCTTTCCATACCGAAATATCTCCGGTCTCCTTCCAATAGAGGTAAGCCAAAGAGGATTTCGTACCGGCTCCGTCCGCATGCATGATATTGCAATAGCTTTTTAAACCGCCTAAATAGTCGGGGACAATTTTACAGAATGCCTTTGGAAATAGGCCTTTATCCAAATTTTTGATAGCATTATGAACATCTTCCTTAGAAGCTGAAACTCCCCTCTTATTGTATCTTTCGTCTTTTCTCATAACGGACAGAATCGATAATTTATGATGTTAATGATATTATTATCAGGAAATTAATTCTCCTTACTTGCACGTGCGTACACTCTTTTTGTCTTTTGCAAAGTTAGGATAATTTTCAATAATAATCGAAACTATGTTTAGAATTTACTCGATGGATACTTCCGGGAATTGCTCTTAATTTAAGGCTCTTCGTTCCAATAATTCCGTAAAATGGTCTTTATATGAATCCGATACGGGAATATAGAGTTTACCGAAAACGATCCGATTGCGTTCGATTGTTTTGATCTTGTTTATATTGACGATATAAGAGCGATGTACCCGGATAAAAATATCGGAGGGAAGATATTCTTCGATTGTTTTCATGCTCATCAGGGTAAGAATACCTTTTTCCGAATCGTCGGTTTGTATTTTAATGTAGTCTTTCACTCCCTCGATGTACAAAATGTGTTGTAGTTCTATTTGGATGAGTTTATAGTCGCTTTTTACAAATATACTTTCCGGATTTTTGCGGGGTGCGGATCCTCGAGTCATTTCATACCAGTGCAATGCTTTCGTGGCGGCTTTTAAAAACTCGGCATAATTGAAAGGTTTTAACAGGTAATCCAACGCGTCGACCTTGAAGCCTTCTATGGCATATTGCTCGAAGGCGGTAGTGAAAATGACTTTTGTTTTATTTCCGATAATACGGGAGAGCTCCAGGCCGTTCAAGTCGGGCATCTGTATATCCAAAAAGGCTACTTCTATCGATTCTTTCTCCAGTAGAGAGATGACATCCAAAGCATTATCGTATCGTCCGACAAGGTGCAGGAAAGGGGTTCTCCGGACATAACTTTCCAACAGATCCAAAGCTAAAGGTTCATCGTCTACGATAATACAATTTAATGTCATATCAGTTGAATATTAGAAGTTAATAATGAGTCGGGCCATGAAACGGTCGTCTGCCCTTTCGATTTTTAAAATGTATTTTCCCGGATAGAGTAGTTGCAAACGTCGTTGTAAATTTTGGATTCCGATTCCGGAACCGCTTCTGTCTTCGTCATTTTTAGGAAAATAACTGTTTTCCACGATGCAGCTTACTCTTTGTGACTCCTGCAATTCCATTCGTATACGGATAAAAGAATCTTGAGTATTGCTTATCCCGTGTTTGAAGGCATTCTCGATCAATGTGATAAAAAGTAACGGGGCAATCATGACGCCTTTCCCCTCTTCCGGTATGTTTACTTCCAGCCGGGTGTGTTTGGGGAGGCGCAGGCTCATCAGTTCGATATAGCTTTTCATGAATATGAATTCCCGGTCTATGGAGACGAGATTTTGGTTGTTATCATACAACACGTGACGTAACAATCGGCTCAGATCGTGAACCGCGAGCTGGGCCCGTTCCGGGTCGATGGCAATCAACGAGTAGATGTTATTAAGCGTATTGAATAAAAAATGAGGATTTAATTGACTCTTCAGGTTTTTTAATTCCGCTTCTGCCTTTGCTTTTTCCAACTCTCTTTTTTCACCCTCCGTTTTATACCAGTTACTGGTCATTTTGATGGCCATGCTTAGGGCAACCGTGAGCCCCATTAATAGCATGTCCCGACTTAAAAAGAGGAAACGGGGTGGTTTGGGGAGTACTTTTCGTAAGGCTACCACTTCTTCCGGTTCGGGAGGGCTGATGTAGGTACGGTAAAACTCTTGCCAAAAATGTAAAAGTAGTCCGAGTAGTATGATAACTAACAGGTTGATCACGATAAAACGGAAAATCTTTTTAGGGAAAAGAATATTATCGATAAAGTAGAAATAGTTGGTATAGAAAACGATCATGCAGGATAGCGGTAAAAGAAAATATCCTAAATACCATCTTAACGTGACGATGAACTGATGATCGTTTCTGGTAAAGAATAAGGGAAAAGCGAAGAAGATTCCCCAGCCGATCACGTGAATGGCTGCTAATAAATGCTTCCGGTTACCGATTTTCTGCATATCGTCTTTATTGAACATAAGCAAAGCTACTGATTTTACGCTATATGTTTTGCTATTTACGGTTAAAAACTTTCGTTTTGCCCTTATTATTCGTATCGAATGGCATCTATGGGATCCAAGTTAGAAGCTTTCTCTGCCGGATACCATCCGAAAAATATTCCGGTGGCCGTACAAACCAAAAAGGATAAGACGACCGAATAGATTTGAATGTAAACGGGCCATCCGATAACGTATTTAATGACCATGGAAGAGCCGATACCGAGGATGACACCGATAATTCCTCCGGTAACGCTAATGATAACTGCTTCTATGAGGAATTGAAAAAGGATATGTCGTCCTTTGGCCCCTATGGACATCCGGAGACCGATCTCCCGCGTGCGTTCGGTAACGGAGACGTACATGATATTCATAATGCCGATACCTCCCACTAACAGGGATATTCCCGCGATACAGGCCAGAAGTACGGTCATTAAATCGGTCGTCGTGCTAAGCATGGAGCTGAGTTCTTCCTGTGAACGGACATGAAAATCCTCCTCTTCTCCGGCAGGAATCTTGTGATTTTGACGGAGAACTGCCGAGATCTCTTCTATGGCTTCTTCCGAGTCTTCTTCCGTAAGTGCGGAGGCGAATATACCGTGTATGTATGTAATGGCCAACAGTCGTTTTTGAATGGTGGTATAGGGGGCTATAATCATGTCGTCCTGGTCTTGTCCCATGGAGTTATAACCTTTGGGTGTCAATACTCCGATGATCCTGAACGGTGTTTTATTGAAACGGATGGTCTTGCCTAACGGGTCTTCTCCTTTCGTGAAAAGATTATTGACAACCGTTTTTCCTACGATACATACTTTTGCCGAGGTTTTAATGTCATGGTCGGTAAACATCTCTCCTTCACCGATAGAAAATTTCCGGATATCTAAATAGTCCTGGTTGACCCCGTATATGGTTGTCGGTGCATTGTTCGCACCGTAGATAACTTGTCCGCCGGTATTGACCGTAGGAGTACATTTGTTGATGAGATCGACGTCTCTTACGATGCTTTGATAGTCTTCCAGCTTTAAGGTTTGCATATCGCTGGCACTTTGGCGTACACCTCCGAATTTTCCGTTACCCGGATGAATCATGATCATGTTGGAGCCCATTTCGGATATTTGGGCGCGGATACTGCGTTTGGAACCTTGGCCGATGGCCAGCATGGAGATCACCGAGGCAACCCCGATGATGATTCCCAACATGGTTAAGAATCCTCTGAATTTGTTGTTATTCAGAGCTCGGAGGGCAATTTGTATCAGATTACCGTAATTCATTGTGAGCTGTTATTAAATTAGTCGTTTTCTTTAGGAAGAGCTTCCAATGCTTCTTTGGCGGAAGCAACATGTCGGTTTGTTTTGTCTTCGATGATATGACCGTCACGCAATACGATGTTTCTACTGCTGAATTGGGCAATTTCGGGGTTGTGGGTGACGAAGATGATCGTTCTCCCTTCCGAGTGAAGTCGTTGAAACAGGGTCAATATCTCGTAAGAAGTCCTGCTGTCCAAATTTCCGGTCGCTTCGTCGGCCAGCAAAATGACCGGATCGTTTACGATGGCGCGTGCGATGGCGACACGTTGTTGCTGACCTCCGGACATTTGATTGGAACGGTGATTGAGACGATCCGACAATCCTACGTCTTCCAATGCTTTGATCGCTTTTTCCTTACGCGCTTTAGAGGATACGGCCGGATTGTACAGGAGCGGAAGTTCCACGTTTTCCAATGCCGTGGTTTTGGGTAATAAGTTGTAAGATTGAAAAACGAATCCGATTTTACGGTTTCGTAATGTGGCCCGTTCGTTTTTGCCCATTTCGCGAGCAGATATGCCGTCTAAAAAATAGTTTCCCGAGGTGGGAGTGTCGAGGCATCCCAAGATATTGAGTAGAGTGGATTTCCCCGAACCGCTCGTTCCCATTATCGTGACGAATTCCCCTTCCTGGATGGAAAATGAAATTCCCCGTAAAGCGTGTACCGTTTCCGATCCTACTTTAAAATCCCTCCTCAGGTCTTCTATTTTTATTATTGTATTCATGAGATCCTATTTTGTTGTATTTATTTCTTTTTACTGCCTGGGCGTTGTGGCATGAACGGATTGGAAGAGTTATCCCCGGGTGCACCCATGGCGGTTTTGTCTCGGTTTATTCCGACAACTACTTTATCGCCCTCTTGTATACCCTCTTTGATTTCCATGTTGATGCCATCCGAAACACCGGTTTTAACGACTTTGGGAATGATCCCTCCGGCCGTTTGTATCCATACCTTTTTTTCTCCTCCTTTGGCTACAGCCGGGGCGGCAGTCATCGGGGCGGCAGCGGCCGGGTTAGCCGTCTCGGGAGTAAAACGGAAGGCTTTTAAAGGGACGAGCATAACATCGTGTTTCTCCATCGTGTAGACCGTAATATTGGCTGTTAGGCCCGGTTTCAGTTTTAAATCCGGATTCGGCGCATCGATAACGACTTCGTAGGTAACAACGTTGTTGGTCGTGGTAGATTGTAGCCGGACCTGGGTGACGTCCCCTTCGAATATATCGTCCGGAAAGGCATCTACGGTAAAAGTTACGCGTTGCCCCTCTTCGACCTGGCCGATATCGGCTTCATCTACATCCGCGATCACTTGCATCTTGCGTAGATCGTTGGCAATGGTAAACATGGTGGGTGTTTCGAAACTTGCGGCAACGGTTTGTCCTTCTTCTACTTCTCTGGAAAGAACGACGCCGTCGATCGGGGAATAGATGGTTGCATAACTTAAGTTGGATTTTGCTTTGACAAGATCGGCGATGGCTTTCTCGTAGGATAGTTTTGCTTTTTCATACTCGTACTGGGCTGTTTCGAATTCCGTATCACTGATCAATCTCTTTTCATGCAAACCGGATAGTCTGGCGAAATTCTTTTTCTGGTATTCGTATTCGCTCTTGCTGGATTCCATGTTGGCCGAGTCGGAAGCCATGGCCGCTTCCAGTAACGTACGATCGAGCTCTGCAATCAGTTGTCCTTTTTTTACGACGGAATTATAATCCACGTAAAGGCGGGAAATCGTGCCGGATACCTGCGTACCTACATCTACTTTCGTAATGGGTTCGATGGTTCCGGTAGCTGTTACTGTCGTGTTGATGGAACCCTTTTTTATCGTGGTCGTTTCGTATGTGACTGTTTTATTCTCTCCTGAACGGAAGATAAAGAAAAGGCCCGCGATAACAGCCAAGACAATGATGATGATCGCTATTTTTTTCATTCTATTTCGGTTTTACGTTATAATTCAATCGGTTGATTTTGGTAGAAATTCAGTAATTTAATGGATAATATCGCATCGTATTTAGCCTGTATCTGTTCCTGTATTGCTGATAAAAAATTATTTTTTTCCGTTAATAATTCAACGGTATTTTTCATTCCTGCATCGAATTGCGCTTGTACCAGACGGTAACTTTCAGAAGCTGATTTTACGCTATTCGTTGCCGCTATGTACCGGCTTTGTGCCGAAATAGCATTTTGGTATAAAGTTTCGATGGTTTTCAGTAGTGTTTTACGGGTATTTATCTCCTCTAACTGGGCCGTTTCTGTTTGGAGTTTTGCTTTTTCTACGGCTGATTTTACCTGTCGGTTTTGCGCAATCGGAATGCTGATGTTGATTCCGATATTTTCATTTAACCGGTTATTCAGCTGTTTCCTGAAAGAGTAATCCGAGTCGGAATCGTGGTCGGTTCCCACCGAAGCATTAAACGTGATGCTGGGCAGGCGGTCGGCAGCTGCGATCTTTTCATCCAGATAAGCCGCATCAACGTTTAATTTGCTGCTTTTCATTTCCGGCATAACTTTCAACGCCGTTTCGTACACCTCTTTCAAAGAGGGAACGAGCGTAAGGACGTCGGCATCGGACAGCTCCGGAAAATGGATTTCAAAAGATTCTTCCAATTCTAATTCCAGTAATTGTTTTAATTGTAATTTCGCTAATGCTAACGTGTTTTCCGCTAACGTGACTTGGTATTGATCGTTACTGTATTGAGCCCTGATCTGAGAGCGGTCACTGACAGCGATAGAGCCTGCCTTGTATAATTCTTCGGCTCGGTCTAACTGTGCCTTGGACGTCTCGAGTGTTTGTCTGTTGGTTTTGAGAGCCTCGTTAGCATATAAAATCTGTAAATAACCTTCGGTTACGGAAATTTCAATATCGTTTTCGGCAACGGAAGTTTCATATTCCAATGCTTCTGCCGCAATCTTTTGTTTTTTCACGGAACGAGTCAGTTTACTTCCGTTATACAGGGTCATACCGGCATTTAACGAATAGCTTCCGGTATAAGCACTTCGAGAAGTGAATTTATTACCGGTGTCTTGTGTTTTTTGATGGGACCAACCTTGTGTGCTGGAAAAAACCAATGACGGGAATAATTGGGCTTTGGACTCTAACAAGTTGACAACTCCTGTTTGATTGTTGATGCGGGATGATTGCACCTGAATATTATTTTTTCTGGCATAGTCAATGCATTCCCGGAGAGTCCAAAGGGCCGGCCTTTCTTGGGTAAAGCCGGCCGTGGATGAAATGACTATGAAAAAAGTGGTAAATAATCGTATGTAATTCATGTTACTCCTACCTTAATTGTTTATTTCTGAGACGAATTTAGGTATGTCCGGAAAAGGAAACAACTGAATTAGACAGACGGGATGGTTTTGTCGACTACCAGACGTTATTTGCCGATGAAATAAAAAAGCCTTACAGTTCTGCTGTAAGGCTTGGGAGCTCCTCAGGTAGGACTTGAACCTACGACCTACGGATTAACAGTCCGCCGCTCTAACCAACTGAGCTACTAAGGAATTTTTCAAAAGCGATGCAAATATAGAAGTTAGTTCGAATTATACCAAATAAAAATGAAAGTTTTTCTTGAAAAACTATGATTAAACGAGGATGGACCTTTCTGTAAAATGTTTCTGGTATCTTTTAGATACAAGAGTTATTTTTTCAAGGATAATTTTCATTTGTCCTAAGATTTTTCATCCATTTGTTTGTGAATGATGTAAAGCAAAGCGTGTGTTAACTTGGATTTGTTGCAGGATCCGCGAGAGGGAAAAGAGACCGCGTTAAAGCAATTATATCTTTTATTCTTTCATGCGTCGTGTGCTTTCGGGACACATAAAAGGTTTTTCATTTAACCTTGATGGATGAATCCATTCAGGAAATCGCTGAAGCATTGAAAATCTTGGTTCGAAATCAATGGGGGTCGGGAAATCTTAAAATCCCGTTTGAAAGATAAAATGGCCTTATTGTTTCTATGAGTCGAACAGGGATTATTGGACGACAAGCTAACGATTATCAAAAGTTGTATACGTTTTTTCTAATTGCAAAAATATTTTTTTTATTGGCAGTCAGTCAGGTTTATACAAATGAAATAGAAAATATTGGCAGGTATAGATAAACGGATAGTCAATTCTATTTCAATTTCCATATGTTATTTTTTTATTGTTTCTCGTACCCTGTTTTCTTCCAATGTTGTCTTATATATAAAGATGATTAAAAAACATGGAGATAGATAAAATCAAACGGGTCGTTTCGGATAAAGCTTCGGGGGAGGAACGGGAAGAAGTGAGAGCGTGGATGGAAGGTGCGGAGGAACGGAAATGTTTTTTGGAAAATGCCAAGGCGTATTATCGGGAAGAGATTGCCTCGGATCGTATGGAAAACCAGTCATTGAAACGGATACGACAGCGTATACCGTTGTTTTGGAATAGACGGCACACGATCGGTTGGTACGAATGGTTTTCTGTGGTTGCGTGTGCGGCTATTGTGATATGGATATTTATCTGGTTGGTTCCGGCGGGGAAACAAGACGAACAAAGGCTTGTTCACTCGGCGATGCCGCCTCGATCTGCAGCCGTACAATTAATTTTGTCAGACGGAAGTTTGCATCGGTTGTCTTCGTTAGGGGCGGTACAGGCTCGGATTCCCGGTTTTAAGGTAGGACAAGGCGTTACGGTACAAGAAAGGCAATTCATCGATTCGTCCGTTGTGCGATCGTTATGCTATAATGAAATCATCGTGCCCTCGGGAGGAGAGTATTCCTTGTTACTTGCCGACGGTACAACGGTAATATTAAACTCGCAAACGAGGTTGAGATTTCCTGACTCTTTTACGGGAAAAGTGCGGAGAGTATATTTAAGCGGGGAGGCTTATTTTGACGTTGTCCGGAATGAAAACCATCCCTTTCTCGTTGAGTTTGAAGGGGGAAAAGTATGTGTTCTTGGGACCCGGTTCAACGTGAAGGCATATCGCGGAAAAAATACTTTTACCACCTTGGTTTCGGGGAAAGTGAAAGTCGCCTCTGCCAGGGATTCGGTCCTATTGCAACCCGGAGAGCTGTGTGAGATGGATGCGTCTGATTTTTCCCTTGCCGTGCGGGAAGCGGATATGATGGTAGAGTTAGCTTGGAAGAACGGGGAGTTTGTTTTTAAGAATGTGTCATTGGGACAAATTATGGATGAATTGGCTCGTTGGTATGATGCGGAGATAGAATACGATTCTTCTGAATTGCAAGGAATAAAGCTTCATGTGTATATGGATCGAACTAAAACTTTAGATGAAGCTTTGGAAATTATCGCCAAGCTGGGAAACATATCTTACGATAGGGAGGGAAAAAAGATTATGATTAAAAAGAGATAAAAGCAACGAGAGATGTTGGTCCATCTCTCGTTTACGGAGTCGCTGTATATTTCAACAGTCACATTAATAATTGCAAAAGTATGAAAAATAATCTACAAAACATCAAAGAAGTTCCTTGAAAAGATTTTCAGTGATTCTTGGAACTGATTCAATATGCTTCTCATAAGCGTATCCGGAAGATAAATAAACAATGGAATGGTAAAGGGATGTTGGTCCATCTCTTTAAGGGTGAATTGTTGTGTATAAATGTCACATTAATAACAGAATTTTATGAGAAAAAATCGGCAAAAATTTCTTAGGGATTCTCTCGGAACCGGGAGAAAAATATTCAAGTGGAGCGTCTGTTTACTGTCTGTATGTTTCTTTGAAATTACAACCCTTCAGGCGCAGACGGACGGAACGCCCAAAGTAAATATAGATGTTCAAAATACATCTTTGATAAAGATTATTGAAAATCTACGCGTACAGACTCGTTACAATTTTCTTTTTAATTCGGACGAATTGAGTCGATATACCGGAATTACGGTAAAATTCCAAAACATAACTCTGAAGCAGGTTCTCGATTCTTTATTGACCGGACGTAAAACGGGATTGGAGTATACGATTGAGGAAAAAACAGTGGTCATAAAGGGAACCCGGCAAAAAGTAAAAACGGTCACTCGAATTACCGGAATAGTTCTGGATGATAAAAAACAGGCTATGGCAGGGATAACTGTAAAAGTGGTAGGGACAACGTTAGGTACGGTCACGAATAACAAGGGAGAATTTTTATTGGTGTTACCGATAAAAGAGGGAAAATTGGAATTTTCGTTCGTGGGATTCAAAACGAAAAGCATACCGTTTACACCGGGAAAAAAGATGGTCGTGACCTTGGAAGAAAAGGTGTCTGATTTGGATGAGGTAACGGTTATTGCATATGGCGAGAGAAATAAAAGAGAGATGGTTAGTTCTGTCTCTTCGGTGAAAGGGGATGAGATCAAGGAGATTCCGACCAGTAGTTTTACAAGCCTGTTGCAGGGGCGTATGGCAGGAGTACAAATTACAAGTCAGTCGGGTTCTCCCGGCGGTGGAGGAAACTTTGTGGCTGTGCGCGGCTACAACTCGTTGATGGTATCCGGTGCCAGTGACGGACAACCGCTTTACGTGATTGACGGGGTTCCGATGCACTCTTTTACTTCCCCGATAACCGGAACGAACGCGTTAGCGGAGCTGGATCCTAATACGATTGCTTCCGTGGAAGTATTGAAAGATGCGGCTGCGGCAGCTATTTACGGTTCCCGTGCGGGAAATGGAGTTATATTGATTACCACGAAAAAAGGAAAACTGGGAAAAGCCGTTTTTTCAGCAAATGTATCCTATTCGGCATCAATCATGCCTAAATTCCCTTTTCAGTTGGGAGGACGCGAGGAACGTTGGTGGCGGATTTTACAAATGCGGAATGCTCGGGAAGCACAGTATGATTGGGATACGGAGTCAAGTTTTTATCCGCAGTCTTACCGGGAAGCCTATGAAAAAGGCGGACACTATGATTACTTTTGGAACGCGGGAATGAGAACCGAGACAAACCGTGTTCTACAAGACAGTTTGAACCCTTTTTATAATAACCAAACGAATTGGTGGAAACAAGTTTTCCGGGTAGGTAAGGTGTTGAATGCTAATATACAGGCTTCCGGAGGAAGGCCGGGAATTCGATATATGGTAGGAATGGGCTATTACACGGAAAACGGTATCATGTACGGCAGTGATTTCAAACGAGCGAATTTTATCGCTAATTTATCATTGCAACCTGCCAAACGGATTAGTTTCGATACTCGTTTTTATTTGGCTTATTCGGACAAAAGCCGGAATACGAAGGATAATTCTTTCCAAACTGCTCATAAAATTGAATCCATGACAGCCGATCCCATGAAGACGGAGACGCTGCTTCCGGCCGGAGGGGCGGTTGAAAGGCAGATATTAGAGCAATTAAATGGGACAGTTTCAAGGGATGACAGTTATCGTATGATGCTGAATGCGGTGCTTGGGATCGATATTATTAAAGGGTTACAATTCACGGCCTCATTGGGATTGGATTTTTCACAAAATAACACGAACGTTTTTGAACCTTCCTATTTGGATCGTGAGGGTGAAAATAAATCCACGGGATGGATAAACCGGAACATTGGTATTACTCAGGAGAATTTACTAAAGTATACCCGGAATATCAATGATATCCATCGGTTTGAGTTATTGGCTGGACTGACTTATACGGAAAATCAAGCTCATGAAATAAAAGGATACGCGAAAAGAGGTTCCAGCGATAACATTTATTACGTGGACGGGAATCATCCTTCGACGCATGATTATGGAACTCCGGATCGTCCTAATGTACAGGCTTTAAAAGAATATATGTCCTCCTACACCCAGCAAGTCATGATAAGTTATTTCGGACGGGTAGCTTATAACTATAAATTGAAATATTTGATGGAATTTACCTACCGGCGGGATGGATCGTCGGCTTTTGGTGAAGATGTTCGTTACGCGAATTTCCCGTCGGTAGCCGTCGGATGGAGTTTCGGCGAGGAGTCTTTTATCAAAAGTTGGGCGCATTGGTTGGATATGGGTAAATTCCGGGCAAGCTGGGGGACTTCCGGGCAGACATTAAGTGATCCTTATTTGGCTCACGGATTAATTAACAACGGACGATCTTTTATGGGAAACCAAGGGACGACAGCTCCTATGATCAACCGAAATTTGAGCTGGGAAAAATCGGATCAGTATGACTTCGGTTTAGATCTCGATGTATTTAATTATCGGTTGAAATTGAAAGCGGATTATTATTACAAGTACACCAAGTCATTGCTTTATAAAGTTTATCTGCCCGGAGATGTGCTGGGAAGCAGCGAACAATGGCAAAATGCCATGGAAGTGTCGAATGAAGGAATCGAGTTGGAGTTGATCGGCGATATTATTCGAAACAAGCGGGATTGGAGTTGGCGGACTCGGTTTAATATTTCCAGAAACTGGAACCGTTTTGAAAAAAGTTACTCGGGTATGGACGAGCAGGATCTAATTATTGGCAGACCTCTCCGCGGTATATATGTCTATGATGATTCCGGTTTTGTTCAAAACCAAAAAGATGTCCCTCGGTACAGTCGTCCGGATGGTACTGTTTATTATATGGAAACACCGGAATTCGGACAATACTATATCCCTGGAATGCGGCGAATCAAGGATGTCAACGGGGACGGCATGATAAGTACCAGCGATAAATATTACGCGGGTTCCACGTTGCCCGTGGCTCACGGGGGATGGGTACATGAAGTACGTTGGAAAAATTTCGATCTGAATCTTCTTTTTACCTATACTTTGGGACGGAAAATGATCAATGCTTATGCTCGAAATTCCTTGTATTACGGTGAACCGTTGCTAATGGATTATAAAAAACGGACATTCTGGCAAAAAGAAGGGGATAACCCGGATTTAGTGGCTATTGGTTTTGATGATAGCGATATCGTGCGTTCGAGGATTGAAAAGGTAAATTATTTACGGCTGAAAACGTTGAGTTTGGGATATAATGTTCCTGCACGTGTTTTGAAGCGTTCCGGTTTATCGGGTGTCCGGGTTTTCTTCACGGGTGAAAATCTTTTCTTATGGCACAATTATTCCGGATTGGATCCGGAGACCGTGAATTTGGCGGATGGAATCGACGGATTGAATAGCTATCCTTTGGATCGGAAATTTACATTGGGATTAACAGTTAATTTTTAGTGATATGAAACGATTTATAATATATCTTATCATGGTGCTTCAGCTGGTGGCGTGCGATGCTATGCTGGATGTCGAACCTGAGATTAAAACGACCTATACAAATTACTTTAAAGGAGAGAAAGATGCAGCAGCTTTATTGTATGATATTAATGCCAGTCTATTCAATAGCTTGTATAGTGAGGATCAACGTCATGAAATAATTGGCTTGAAAGCGGATAAAATAAATGCTTGGGATTATGATAACATACGTAATTTAGTGCCTGATGTTTATAAGAATGAATGTTCCTGGAGCCGATATTACGGGTTGATTTATTCTGCGAATGTTATTCTGGATAATGCTTATCGTTTCACGGATATTGATGAAGAACGATTGGAATACTATAAACGTCAGGCGTGTTTCGTGAAAGGATTTTCTTATTTTCAGGTTGCAAGGCAGTGGGGAGATGCTCCGATCGTACCCAACAGTACGATCGTGGCGGCGTTCCCGCGGGAGAAGGTTACGAAGGTATTGGAAGAGGCGATCCGGAATGCTGAAATCGCTTTGGAGTTACCGAGATTTGAAGATTTGGTAGATGAACACGGAGCGAAGATTACGGCAAAACAATATGGATGTAGAGGAGCCGCAACGGCATTGCTCGCCCATATATATGCTTGGCGCGCCGGATTGCTGGGTGATAATAAAGATTGGGAAAAGGCAGAACGATATTGTACGGAGATCATTGATGGAAAAGTAGGGAATTATAAGTTGGCGGAGAATCCGGCAGAAGTATGCAAAAGTGTTATGAAAGGGAATAGTGCGGAGGGCATATTTGAGGGAGAATATTATCTTCAGGGTGATAGGGTTTTCATGTATAAACCTTGTGTTGCGACAACGGTGTTCCTGACTTATCCTGTTAAAGCGGATGATTTACCCACTACTACAACAAGGTTTGAAATATACAAAACTACGGTTAAAGAGATATACAAGGAGGGCGACCGACGGCGGGATGCTTATTTCTTCAAAATTGACAGTGTGTACATGAATCCTTCGGGAGAAGAGATCCCGGTAAAAAAAGCTTTTCTGTATAAATGGAATTACTCTGTCTATCGATATGATAAGTATTCTCAAAAAGAGGTGTATAAGACACAGGACGTAAATCGGATTGTATGGCGATTGGCTGATATCGTGTTGTTGCGTGCGGAATGTCGGGCAAGATTGGGTGCAGGTAATGCCGCGGATGATTTGAACGAAATCCGAAAACGGGCATACGGTAATTATGATCATAACTATACGGCGGCCGAGGGAGATTTGCGTTACGTGATATTCAAGGAGAGGGAAAAAGAATTACTGTTCGAGGGGCATCGTTTTTATGATGTTATGCGGAATGGGTATTGGAAAACGGAATTGACCGGGGTCTATTCGCGTATGAGTGAGGCGGAATTTAATCTGGGTGCTCAGTATTACCCCGTGCATGGTAATGCTTTTGAGAAAAATGATTTGATGCGTCAGAATGAATATTGGCAATCTAAAGGTATTAAATGATATGAAAAAGATATATTGGGTAATGGGAATCGTGTTCCTGGTTATCGGAACCTCCTGCACGAAAAACGAGTTTCAGAAAACGGGCATTAGTTACGGTCGTTTTGACGGTACGATGTTGGAGTATATGAGGGCACACGGCTATGATTGGGATTCCACCGTGATCATGATAGAGCATGCGGGGTTGGAAAGCCTGTTTAACGGAAATGAAAAGATTACTTTTTTCGGACCGACGAACTTCTCCATTCTTCGCTATATGTTTGAGAATGGATTGGAACGGGTACGGGATATGGATCCGGATTTTTGTCGGCAGACATTACTCCGTCACGTGTTGAAAGGAAAAATAATGCGTACCGAGTTTAAGCTTGGTGTCGAGTCCACGGATGGCGAATTGATAGGCAAAGGAGGTGATACCTATACGATGATGGGAGGTAATGAGATTTGGGCATATACCTTTAAGCATGAATATAATAAAGTACCGGAAATGGGGCTTCTTCTGCTTCATATATCATCTGTCGATACCTATCAGAGAATCGAGATCGCCTCGAGCGATATCGAACCGGATAATGGAGTGGTTCATTCCCTGGCTTATAATTTCACTTTAGGAGAAATGTAGAATCTGAAAATTAGAGAAATATGAAACGATTGATAATAGTTGTTATAGGAATGTGTATCCTGGGATTACACGGGTGTCACGAGACCACGGTCGGATATCTGAAAACGAAGAATGCCGAGTATGCTCCGGATTCCATGCAAGTACGTCGGGTTTTGGATCCCGACAGGATCCCTGATGCGAATATGATTGTTACCGGTGCTGATTGGGTGTCCAATGAGATGGCAGGTGTTCTGGGGACGAATCCGTTAGTGTTCACCCTTGAAAACGTGACGGCGGCCGACGGGGGAAATGCCGAACTGTTCAAAGAACAGGTCCGAATTTTCGGTGGCGGACGGGTATATTTCCCCAGCAAGGATATTAAAGCCCCCAACGGGACTTACGTGCTTTCCATCCGGGTTTCGAATATCGGATACTCTGCCGTTGTAGAAGATGTGTTTACCGTAATTATAAAGGATCATTGATATGAAATATGCTTATTTGTTTTTAATTGTATTTTCTTTGAGCAGCCTGCGAGGGGTTGCTCAGGAAATGACTTTCCTGAATGAAGGTTACGAACAGGCTTTGTTAAAAGCCAAACAGGAAAATAAGCCGGTGTTTGTTGATTTTTTTGCCACTTGGTGCGGACCGTGTAAACAATTGGAAAAGACTGTTTTTATCGATCCTGAAGTGAAGGCTTATTATGACAAACATTTCGTGTGCGTACGAGTGGACGTGGACAAAGAACCGAAACTTGCTCAGAAGTATAGGGTTCAAAGCATTCCCACGTTGATCTTCCTGAATAGTAAGGGGAAAGAAATAAGGCGGGTGACGAGTTTGGTGAGTAAAGAGCGTTTTCTGCATATGGGACAAGAGATCACGGGAGAGCGTCCGACCTATCCGGAGTTGTATAAACAGTACATCGAAGGGAAGAAGGATACCGGTTTTATGCAAACATTACTGTTGGAAGCTCCCTCTCACGTGAGCGAAGTCGGAGGGACGGAAGGAATGAAGTGGAAAGACCGTGCTTTTAAGATTTATCAGGAATACCTCTCCTTGAAAGGATTGGATCGGATGATTAATAATGCTGATTTTCAGATTATCATGCTTTTTCAGGAAAATGCCAAGCGGAATGATCCCGTGCTGAATTTCGTGAACGAGCATCGCGAGGCGTTCGAAAAGGTGATCGAACCTCACGTGGTTTGGGAGTTTATTCTGTCGCGACAGAATGGTTTGATTAACTCGCTTGCCAGAAATGGGGACATGGCTTATCTGGAAGAGTTGAAACGTATCACCGGAGATATGCAGTACGTATATTCCAAGATAAAACACGAGAAGCTATCCGTGTATGATGCCATGAAAAACCAGGCCGACGGCAACTATGCCCTTTATGCCGAAAAAGACGAGAGTAAGTTTTTGGATTTGAAAGAAGCTTATTTTCAACAAGTCGGGGAATTGTTATCGTTCAATGATTATCAAAGTGCGATAGGAGAATTGGTGACCGCCCGTAACGGCATGTTGAAACCTGAATCGTACGAGCGTTGTTTAGTTTGGCTGGATCGGGCTTCACGATTAAACTTACAACCCCGTGAGCAGCTGGATATAAGTTGTTTGATGGGGAATTGTTTCCGGGGACTGGAGAATTTCAGAAAAGCAAGGGCGTGTTTCAATCAAGCTTATATCTTGGCGATGCAATTGGATGATGAACGTATGCAAGCCCAAATCAAAGCGGTATTGGAGCAATTACCTGAAGAGTAATCGTACGTGTTAAAGCTGATTACCTTTCTTTATAGGCTGGAGGAGATTTCTTGTGCGTGAGGAAATTATTTCTCCGGCCTTTTTTATACATGAAATACCTACCTTCTATTGACGGAATCATTCATACCCATAACAGGAACGGCTTACCCGTTTTTTCCGTGGACGACTTAATTGTCCCGTACAAGTTACATCAAGATGGAATGATCGTGGATGTTCAGCGTTTTACCATGGGGTTGATTACACCTAATACCACGTTATTCTTGTTTTTTGACGGAAGTGTGTATTTCGATTGGATGAGGGAAAATATTGGGAATATGACGGATTATTCAGATATGTATGAAAAAGTATACAGGATAACAAAGGATACCCCTTCCGATTTGGCAGTGGAATATTTTACGTCACTTTTAGACAGTTGGAAAATCGGAATTACTTTGATGGAAAAGGATCCCGAAAGTAATCGTTACAAACGTGTTGAGCGTAAAGGAGGAAAAGTGTTAAAAACAATATGTGAATAATTAAATTAAATATTATGAAACTGATTTTTTTATTAATGATATTTTTGATGATTAATGAAACTGCGTATTCGGGAATCAAAATAGATAGTTTAGCATTAAAAGATACGGTTATAAATGAATTTGATCGTTATAACGATAATTTTTTAGGAACTTGGATAGCAGTTCATGAAGAGGAAATTTATGAACTAAGGCTTGAAAAGCGAATGATCTATTATGTTCAAATAGACACATATACCATGATGATTTTAGGTTCAATAAAAAAAATATGTAATGGTAAGGTTATTTATGATCGAAAAATCCCTGATACCAATGTACGAAAAGATACTCATTTCCCTTTGTGTGGAAGTCCTTGGTCATCGAAAACTCTATCTATGATTTATGAAGAGCCTGGCGAAAACAAGGAGTTGGGTAAAGTTGAATTTACGTTGAGAGATGACAAGCAAACAGCGACGTGGAAATTGCGAGGAATGGCGGATTTTAAATTGAAAAAATATGAACGTTTCGAGATTCCTTACGAGATGATTTTTAAGCGGAAACGAGATCATGAGAAGTGATATGTAAAGTACCGGTAAAAGCTATTTAAAAATATTTTGAATATAAAACGGGTTGATTGTTAAATATTTATGCGATAAAATGGATTCGAAATCAAATCATTCTCTTCACAACTAAAAAGACATAGAGCAAAGGTACGGATTCACGTATGAATTTGTAGGCTCGTTTTACATGGGTATGGACGGAAAGTTCCGAAATAGCAAGCTCTCGGGCTATTTCTTTGTAACTCATTCCCTGAAATATCTTCAATTCCAGAACTCTTCGTTGTTGTTCCGGTAATTGTTGCAAATATTTTTGCACGTTATTAAACAGAGCATGATTATCCTCGTATTCCAATGTTCCGGAATAAATCAAAGCCTCTGTTAATTTGGTTTTGTTGGAATCCTCCACCTGAAGGTGCTTATAGTAGTTTAAGCATGCATTTTTCACGGAAGAATAAAGATAACTATTGATATTCGTGTTGTCCGGTAAGGATGAAGTCGCCGTCCATAGCTTCATAAACACATCCTGCACGATATCTTCGGCAGCATAAGTATTCATCAGGTAGGTTAGAGCAAATCTATATAATCTTGGACTCATAGTTCGGAATACTTGTTCAAAAACTTCTTGAGAATTCTCCTTTAATCCCTTCATCCAGCTTTTATCTGATATGTTACTCTCGTTAGACCTCATTTGTAAAGTAAGTATTTTCTCAAAAAATTAAAAAAAATAGATACACGGTAATTTCATACAAATAGCTGTTCATTCGTCGTTTGCTTGATGATTTGTTCGTGTATTCATGATTACCGATAAATAAATCTTATCAACAGACCCAAGCGATAGCTAATGATACAATATTAGATATTTTAAGTGACAAACGCAAACACTTTTTGATGGATATTTCGATATAATCTGTTATTTTTGCATTTAAAAGTAAATACCTTTTTCTTTGCCTTTACGAATCTAATTAAATAGGAATATTTGAAGAGATGAAAAATTTTGGGGCATTAATAATGGCGGTGTGCATACAGCAGAGGGGAGAGTAAAGGGGTGATACGATGAATACGGAGATGCGGGCTTTAGAAGGAAAAATTTACGAGAGTATAGGAATCGGGCCGGATGTGGAGAGTCTGCGGTAAGGGGTAGATACGCGATTGGAAAAGGCGATCGGGGAGATAAGAAAAGTCTCGGAATGAGGTAAAGCTGCGATCTTAAATTACATAAGCAGGAAAAATCGAGAAGATTCTATGCTTTGTCTCTATTGGCATGTAAATGGAGGTCAATAAAAATAATTTGTACAATCGATTTATATCCTGTATATTTATATGCTTAAAAATGTTGTAAATATTGGGGGATTATGTATAGATGTCTGTTGCTGTTATTGTTTGGTTTTCAGTTTGTTTGTGCGCAAGAGAAGCCGAATGCTGAATGGTTGAATCAGAAATTTTCCATGTTTATTCACTGGGGATTGTATTCGGAATTAGGAGGAGTATGGAAAGATCAGCCGGTGCTTACTGGGTATAGTGAACAAATCCAATCTTTCGCCTCTATTCCGGCGGATGAATACGAAGCTGTCGCCGCTCGTTTTAATCCTGAAAAATGGGATGCGGAGGCTGTTGTGCGGTTAGCCCGGTTGGCCGGGATGAAGTCTGTTATTTTTACTTCGAAGCATCATGACGGATTTTGCATGTATCATTCGAATTATACGGACTATAACGTGGTAGATGCCACTCCTTTCAATCGGGATGTCATGAAGGAGTTGTCTGAAGCTTGTAGGAAATTCGGGATAAAGTTCGGTGTATATTTTTCATTGATAGACTGGCACTTTCCCGGAACGAAAATATCTTCGCATAATGCAGACCCGATTTCACCGGAGCACCATGCTTTCAATTTGAAGCAAGTGGAAGAGATTCTGACCAACTACGGCCCCGTCTCGGAGCTTTGGTTCGATATGGGATCCTTGACGCCGGAACAGAGTAAGGAGTTATACGATTTGGTCAACCGTTTACAACCGGAATGTATGGTTAGCGGGCGTTTGGGAAATAATCAAGGCGATTTCTGCGTGATGGGAGATAATCAGTATCCGGATTATAAAATCGGGATTCCCTGGCAAACTCCCGCATCTTTCTTTCCGGAAACATGGGGATACCGTTCCTGGCAGGAGAGGGGAGATCTGGAGCAAAAAATAAATGAAAAGCTACTCGGATTGGTAAAGGTGGTCAGCCGGGGAGGAAATTATTTGTTAAATATCGGTCCCCGGGGGGATGGCTCTATCGTGGAGTACGAGCGGGATGCTTTGTTGAAGATGGGAAGATGGTTGAATAGATACGGTAGAGCTATTTACAATACGCGAGCCAATCCTTTTGAACATGCCGGAGAGTGGGGGGATATGACGATGAAAGGGAACAGGCTCTATTTATTCATCGAACGAATGCCGGACGATCGTTTGATTCGTTTGTCCGGAATTCAGGGAGAGGCCGTTAGGGCTGTTCTTGTCGGAAGGGAAGATCCGTTGCGATTGGATCAGCACGGGAATGACATAACTCTTTATATTCCGGAGACGGTATATCCCGACCGGCATATGATTGTGGCCGAAATCGCATTTGCAGAACCGTTTCAGGTTCTTCCTGTCCGTATGGTCCCTGCAGAGCGTTTAATCGCCTCGAATGCCGTTCCCGCGTACGGGTATTCCTGCATGGATTATTATTCCAGTTTCAGATGTATTGTCGGAAGATCATGGGGATTTCTGTTTGATAAAACATACGCGGAACCGGTTGTCGTTTATACCGATAACGATCGATATAAGACGATAAAATTAGCGATCGACAATATAGAGCAAGAGCTCCTTTTGCAAGGAGGAGAGGTAAAACATTTACAAGTTCAGCCGGGTTCGGTACGCTGGGAATCCGTTTATCAAACCAAAATTTTCGATGATCGTTTCGGGAGTTTTTGTTTGGGAGAAAATCATCGTGTTGATCCTGCCCGGGAAGAGAATGGGGTGATTTGGAAAAAAATACCTCGTTTCGGTTTCGGTACTCATTATGTTGTCGCGATGACTCCGAAACAATCTCTTTATTTGTTGTGTTTGATTGAGAGCGATACCGCTCAGTCGATTTTGGTTGAATTGTCTAACCCGGAAGGATTACAGGTCGTGTTAAATGGAAAAACGCTTCGTAAACAAATTTCTGTGGGGGATAAATTCAAGGAGCGGGAAATAGTGATGTTACCTTTGGATAAGGGTGATAATCAGTTAATCGTGAGGTATTATAATCGGAGTGGGGAAACCATGGAATATGGAGTTAACCCGGATGTTCCTCAAATAGTTTATCAGCTTCGATTGAAGCCGCTTCCCCTGTTACCGAGGGAGGTGCACTCTTGTGAACTCAGGTTGCTTAAACCGGAAAACCGGAATTGCGATATGGGATTACAGGATGTATGGATCAGCATGGATTAAATTGTAATGATAAAGAGATGAAAAAGAGATTGCGGAAAAAATTGCATAAAGCAGAATTTCAAGAGTTAGGATTTTCGTTTGAGATAAGATTTAAAGAGAAGGGAGAAGATGCAAAAACTTTTTTGAAGGAGTTTATCGAATTGTTGCGCAGCCATCATCTGGAAATGGGCGGCGGGTGGAATGCGGAAGTCTGCGGCGGATTTGTTACGAGGGAAAAAGGTAGTGTTACCTTGGAGGAATACCATGCGGTAAAGAGTTGGTTGGAGGCTAAAAGCTCCGATATTTACGGCTTTACGATAGGTGAACTGAGGGACGCCTGGTATGGATGGGCATAAGCATAGGAGTATAAGACAGATTCGTATTCGTTTGAAAAAGATATTTCCTATTTACGTTTTATATAAGGGGTAAAATATTAATTTTGCCGGTCTTCGCGCGAATGGAGTTCGACGGGAGTGAGTTATTTTAAAGAATTGATATATTACGTATGAGAACAAAATGTTATTTATCTTTTATTGCTTTAGCATTGATGATTACAGGTTGCAATAGTAAAAAAGAGACCGTACAAAAAGGAGGTATCGTTATCGCCAATCTTGATACGGCAGCAACGCCTAATGCTGATTTTTATCAGTATGCATGTGGCGGCTGGATGAAAAATCATCCTTTGACCGATGAATACGCCAGATTCGGTTCTTTTGACCTTTTGGCGGAGAATAACAGACAGCAGATAAAAGGTCTGATTGAAGAGTTGGCTGTACAGAAATCCGCTTCCGGAAGCATAGCCCAAAAGATAGGCGATTTATACAATATGGCGATGGATAGTATGCGGCGGAATGCAGACGGAATGAAACCGATTAAAGCCGAATTGGAAAGAATCGCTGCTATTAGGGACAGGGGAGAGTTATCGAAAACGATTGCCGAAATGCGTCGTGACGGTTTTGATCCCTTTTTCGGACTTTACGTGGGTTCCGACGATATGAACAGTGCCATGAATTTGATTATCCTGTATCAAAGCGGTATCAGTTTGGGAGAACGCGAGTATTATTTGGATGATGACGATCACACGAAAGAGATACGGGAAAAGTATCGGCAACACGTTGCCAAGATGTTTCAGTTAGCCGGTTTTTCTGCATCGGAGGCGAATAAGGCGGCTTCCGACGTTATGACCGTGGAAACACGCTTGGCCGAGAGTGCCAAGAGTGCTGTCGAATTGCGCGATCCGCATGCCAATTATAATAAGATGTCGTTAGCGGATTTGAAAAGAGAGATTCCCGGTATTCAATGGGATCTTTATTTCTCGACATTGGGACTGAAGGAGGTGGAGGAGCTGAATGTGGCGCAAATGGCTGCGGTTAAGGAGAGTGCCGATCTGATGAACGAGATGGATATGAATGTATTGAAGTCTTATTTGGAATGGAAGGTGATTGATGCGGCGGCAGCTTATTTGAGTGACGATTTTGTGGCCCAGAACTTTGAATTTTACGGGAAAACGCTTTCCGGTAAAAAAGAGATGCAACCTCGTTGGAAGAGTGCGGTAAGTGCGGTCAATGGCGTACTGGGAGAAGCCGTGGGACAAATGTACGTGGAAAAATATTTTCCGGCAGAGGCTAAAGAACGTATGTTGAAGCTGATTTCCAACTTGCAAAGTGCTTTAGGAGAACGGATTCAAAATCTGTCATGGATGAGTGATGAAACAAAAACGAAGGCCTTGGAAAAATTATCTACCATATACGTGAAAGTCGGTTATCCCGACAAGTGGAGGGATTATTCCGGTTTGGAGATTAAGAATGATTCCTATTGGAATAATATTGTACGTTCCAATAATTTTGATTACGATTACCTGCTTGCGAAAGCCGGAAAACCGGTCGACAAGGACGAGTGGCATATGACCCCTCAAACGGTAAATGCCTATTATAATCCGACGACGAATGAGATATGCTTTCCAGCCGGGATTCTTCAATATCCTTTCTTTGACATGAATGCTGACGATGCCTGCAATTATGGAGCTATCGGTGTGGTTATCGGTCATGAAATGACGCATGGGTTTGATGATCAGGGACGTCAGTTTGATAAAGATGGAAATCTAAAAGATTGGTGGACGGAAGAGGATGCTAAAAACTTTGAAGAGCGTGCTCAGGTTTTAGTGGATTATTTCGATGGTATCCAAGTATTACCCGATTTG
Source organism: Gabonibacter massiliensis (assembly GCA_001487125.1). Lineage (GTDB taxonomy): Bacteria > Bacteroidota > Bacteroidia > Bacteroidales > Marinifilaceae > Gabonibacter > Gabonibacter massiliensis. Next base: position 1,193,807 of record LN913013.1, on the reverse strand, counting down.
AAAGGTAACGGGAAATTGACGTTAGGAGAAAATATTGCCGATCACGGAGGGCTACAAGTGGCCTATGCGGCTTTACAAAAAGCGATGAAAACCGACCCTCTTGGAGTAGATGCGTATGGTTTTACTCCGGCGCAACGTTTCTTCCTGTCTTACGCAAATGTTTGGGCGGGTAATATCCGCGACGAGCAGGTTCGTTTGCAGACAAAATCTGATCCTCATTCTTTGGGTCGCTGGAGAGTGAATGGGGCTCTTCCTCATATCTCAGCCTGGTACGAGGCTTTTAATGTGAAAGAGGGAGATCCTTTGTTCCTTCCGGTAGAAAAACGGGCTTCTATTTGGTAAAAAAGAGTTGTATTGTCATAAAAGGGCTGTCCGTCGATTTCGAGGATAGCCCTTTTGGCTGTAAATGGCGGGTCAATAGGATTCCGCGATTCCATGATTCAATTTTAATTCTGCAATCGCCAATCTTTCTATTGTAAATTTTAAATTGTAGATTTTAAATTGGACGTAGTTTTTTAATTTACAATCTACAATCTACAATCTACAATCTACAATCGTCAATCCCTTTTAATCTCTTAATCTCAAAATCATTTCACCTGTGCTATTGGTTTAATCGGAATAATCTGTAACTTTCGGAAAAATGGAGTAGAAATTGACCTATGGATGTTGTTAAGCGAGACCGATTTATAGCTCTTTGGCGTCGTTTTTTTAATGATGCGGAGTTACCGATTACTTTTTATTATTCGAAGGATAATTGCCGGATACCCTTAGTGCGGGAGGCAAAAGGACACACGTGTATCATTGCCCAATTGTTGAAAGTCCGTCGGGGAGAATCGCTCTGTTTTTCGGAGTCTTCTATCGGCTGTGGCGGGGGAAAACATTATTTGGGATATAAGGAAGTCGTAAATGGACGGTTTAATTATTTTTTGTCCCATGGAGAGGATGGGGAATATGGAGAGCGCTATAAGCGTACTCCGGGGCAAGTCGAGGCAATCATGAAAGAATTACCCTTGCTTCCTCGGGAAGGAGATTTTATTGTGTTTAAGCGATGGGATAGATTGGAAGAGGAAGATCGTCCGGAAGTCGTTGTTTTTATGGGTAATCCGGATGTGATTTCGGGGCTTTTTACCTGGGTTAACTTTGATAGTACGGTGTCGGATGCTGTCATTGCTCCTTTCGGAGCCGGGTGTACTTCCATAATATACCACCCGTATCGGGAACAGATAGAAGGGCGTAAACGGGCCGTGATCGGAATGTTTGATCCTTCGGCTAGAAAATGTATGGATGCCGATTTGCTTTCGTTAGCTATTCCGATGAACAAGTTTATGGAGATGATCGATCAGATGGATGAGAGTTTTTTGATTACGGATACCTGGATGAAAATACAGCGGCGTATTTAATATCGTATGATAAAAAAAAGTGTGAATAAAAAACGGATTATTAGATGGTCCGTATTGGTTTTGCTTATTGCCGGAATCGGATTGGTACGCGGAAATTCTTCTTGGGGGGAGTGGTATGCTCTTCATTTATATCCTGTTGTTTCGGCTTTTTTCTCTTTCTTTTCTTCATGCGTCCCGTTTTCTTTGGGGGATCTTTTTATTTTGCTGATTGTTTCGGGAGGAGTCGGTTATGCGGTATACGGTTTATGGAAAGGCAGGTCTGTAAAACTTATGTTTGTGCGCTTACTTGAGGGGGCGGGGTGGATATACGTGTGGTTTTATATGGCATGGGGAATGAATTATTTTCGTGAGGATTTTTATACTCGATCGGGTGTAGGGCAAGTGCGTTATAATCCCGCGAATTTTCAACAGTTTTTGGAAAACTACCTGACGGGTTTGAATGCGGCCTATGAGTCGGCCGGAGATACGGTGACTCTTTTTTATCCGACGATAGAGTTGCAGGAGGTTGCGGCAGAGATAAAGAAGGGCTATAGCGAGGTGGATTCTTGTTTCGGGTTACTTTCTCCTCGAGAGGAAATGTTACCTAAACCGATGTTGTTTAGCCGTTCCATGTCAAAGATGTCGATTCTGGGGTATATGGGACCTTTTTTCTCAGAATTTAACCTGAACACCGAATTGCCATTTATACAGTACCCTTCGTGTTATGCTCATGAATTGGCCCATCGATTGGGAATCGCGAGTGAAGCGGAAGCAAATTTATATGCTTATATGATCTGCATACGTTCATCTTCCCCGATAGTTCGTTTTAGCGGGTATTTCTCTCTATTGGGTTATGTAATGCAGAGTGCCCGGAATCTATTACCTGAATCAGAATTTCAAAAAGTGGTAAAGCAATTGAATCCCGGTATTGTCGCTTTATACAAAGAGGAGAGTGCTTATTGGCGTTCACGGTATAGTGCTTGGATCGGAAATGCGCAGGAATATCTGTATAATCTTTTTTTAAAGGGAAATCGAGTTCAAAGCGGGGTAAAGAATTATTCGGAGGTTATAGGATTATTAATCTCTTACGAACAATATCGAATCGGGGAAACCGGATACGCGGATCTGAGAAGATTAGAGAAGGAGTATTTGAAAGCAGTTGAAGATGCCCGGATGGTTGATTCTACAAAATTGTGGAATGGTTTGGTTCCTATTATAAGAAAACAGGGTGACTCTCGGATTCAATGGCGGGATCTGGATACGAATCAGATGTTACTGGTCGTATCTATGATGGGGAAGAACGAATTGAAGTACTGGCCCGAGGGGGATGAATTTAAGACTTCGTCTCATGTTAGCTGGGTCGTATTGCCTTTTGAATTGAAGCAGAGAATGGGGGCTCGGTTACTAAAAGATTCTTTGGAGGTTCGGATGCGAATGCTTCAACTTTTGGGGTTGCCACCGACCCGTTCGTATGACATGCTGGTATTCTTTTGGGTAAAAAAGGAGGGACTTCGCCGACCTTCCCGGGATCCTGAGATTGACGATACCGTGGCTTCTTTGGATTATACGATTCGTGCCGATAAAAATTACAGGGAATGGTTCGAGCAAAATAGGCTTCGTTCTTATACGGGTAATCCTCCTTATCCTTGGACGCAGATGGGATATACGTATGATTGGAATCGTTCTGCCGGTCGTTATGGAGTAAGCGAGTTTATTGTATGGCCGGGGTCATTGGTGAAGGTCGAGCAGATTTTAGGCTGCTGGCAATACTATAAACGATTGAGGCAGGAGGAGAGGGATAATTTGGGTGTTGTTGAAATTGCAGAAAAAAATCATTAATTACATCCGGTAAGTTTGTTATTTTTCGGAATAATCTGTACTTTTGTAAAGTAAATGTTTCTTCGGGGCAGGGTGCAATCCCCTACCGGCGGTAATAGTCCGCGACTCTCCTTTAGGAGACTGATTTGGTGCGATTCCAAAACCGACGGTTAAAGTCCGGATGATAGAAGAAATGTAGATTAGGATTATAATAAATTATAGTAATAATGATATATGCCCCGAATATACGATATTCGGGGTTTTTGTATGATGGGAAAAGAGGATTTGATTTATATGAGGCGGGCAATTGAGCTTGCGGATCGGGGATGCGGATTTGTGAATCCGAACCCGTTGGTAGGTGCTGTCATTGTAAAAAACGGAAAAGTGATAGGAGAAGGATGGCATGAGCGATTCGGACAATGGCATGCCGAACGAAATGCATTGCATGCTGCCGAAGAAGACACGACAGGAGCAACGCTGTATGTAACACTTGAACCCTGTTGTCATTACGGGAAAACTCCTCCTTGTACGGAAGCGATCATAGAACATAAGATTGCCAAAGTTGTTGTGGGCATTGCCGATCCCAATCCTTTGGTTGCGGGAAAGGGAATGGCGCTTCTCCGAGAAGCCGGTATCGAGGTCGTTTGCGGTGTGGAGGAAGAACGTATTCGGGAACAGAACCGGATATTTTTGAAATATATTGAAACAGGAATGCCTTGGGTCGTTTTAAAGACGGCATCGACTTTAGACGGGAAGATTGCTACCTATACGGGAGATTCAAAGTGGATCACGGGGGAGGAGTCCCGGGCGAAAGTACAGGAGATGCGGGCTTGCCTGATGGCTGTTGTGGTTGGTATCGGTACGGTTTTGACGGATGACCCCATGCTAAATTGCCGGATCGTCGACCGGGAGGTGCGGCAACCCGTCCGGATTATTGTGGATAGTAATGCCCGTGTTCCATTGAGTAGTAAGATTGTACGGACGGCAACGGTTTATCGGACTGTCGTGGCTCATACCCGATTTGCAAAGGAAGAACGATTGCGGCAATTGAGAGAGTGTGGTGTGGAGACTTTGTTGTGTGACGAGGAGAAAGGATTGGTACGGATAGGGGATTTATGTAGAAAATTGGGAAAATCAGGCATTGACTCTGTTCTGTTGGAAGGAGGCGGTTCGTTGAATTTTTCTTTTTTAGACGAGGGGCTTGTAGATGAGGTTTATGCTTTTATCGCTCCGAAAATGATAGGAGGAATGAATGCCAAAACAGGGGTTGAAGGAGAGGGAGTTCCCAGGATGGCCGATGCGGTCGATTTGAAGATAACCGATGTGCAGCATGTGGGGCAGGATGTGCTTTTGAAATTGAGAATAAACGGGAAAATAAGATAGATAATTGTAAAGGTGGTTATGATGCATCTAAGGTGCTAAATATAAATTGAAACTGCTATGTTTACTGGAATTATAGAAGAAATAGGCACGATAAAAGGGGTGAAAAGAGGAGATCGTAGCGTCGTACTCGAGGTGGAGGCGCGGAAGATATTGGAGGATGTAAAAATCGGGGATAGTATCGCCACGAACGGAGTTTGCTTGACAGTGGCTGCCATAAAGGGAGATCGTTTTTTTGCAGATGTTATGCCGGAGACCGTTACGAGGAGTAATCTGGGGTGTTTACGGGCCGGAGACCGGGTAAATCTGGAGCGGGCATTGTGCTTGAACGGTCGTTTGGGAGGGCATATTGTATCCGGACACATAGACGGTACCGGAAAGATTGTAAACCGGGAGAAGGATGAGAATGCGATCTGGATAACGATAGAGGCTTCCGCGGCTTTGTTGCGATATGTCGTGGATAAAGGTTCGATAACGATAGACGGGATCAGCTTGACGGTTGCCGGTGTGTCTGAAGACCGTTTTCAAGTGTCGATCATTCCTCATACGCGGGATGAGACTACTTTGGTCAAAAAGGCAATAGGCGAGGTTGTTAATTTAGAAAATGATATTGTTGCGAAATATATTGAGAAATTGTTAAAGCCGACCTCTCCCTCGGATGAAAGGAAGCCGGGATTGACATTGGACTTTTTGTTGGCTAATGGTTTTTAGAGGTGTAGTTTATTTACAGATAAAGATATGAAAGAATTTGAATTTAGTACGATTGAAGAGGCTGTCGCGGACCTGAGAGCCGGAAAGATGATTATTGCTGTTGATGATCCCGATCGGGAAAACGAAGGGGATTTGATATGTGCGGCTGAACATGCTACGTTGGAAAATGTAAATTTTATGGCTTCCTATGCCAAGGGGCTGATATGTATGCCGATGAGTCGTGAATTAACGACCAAACTGGGGTTAGAGCAGATGGTGGCTACGAACACGGACAATCACTGTACGGCTTTTACTGTTTCGATAGATCATGTTTCTACAACAACGGGAATTTCTGCATTGGAGCGTTCCGTGACGGCGATGAAATGTGTGGAGGAGGGGGCGAAACCGACTGATTTCCGTCGTCCCGGCCATATGTTCCCTTTGGAGGCAAAACCCGGAGGAGTGTTGGAACGTATGGGACACACGGAAGCGACAGTCGATCTGATGCGTATCGCCGGATTGAAAGAATGTGGATTGTGTTGCGAGATTATGCGGGAAGACGGGACTATGATGCGGACTCCCGAATTAAAAGAATTTGCCCGCAGGCATGATATGAAAATGATTACGGTATCGGATTTGATTACCTATCGCCGCCGGACTGAAATTTTGGTAGAACGGGTAACGGAAGCGGAAATGCCCACAAAATACGGTTACTTTAAGGCATACGGTTACGTGAATAAAATCAATGGAGAACATCATGTCGCCTTGGTTAAGGGAGACGTGACGGATGGCGAACCCGTGTTGTGCCGAGTACATTCGGAGTGTTTGACGGGAGACGTTTTCGGTTCTCTGCGTTGTGATTGTGGAGATCAGTTGGCTGAAGCTATGAGAAGAATAGCCGAGAATGGACGCGGAGTTTTATTGTACATGCGGCAAGAAGGAAGGGGTATAGGTTTGATCAATAAATTGAGAGCCTACCATCTGCAGGATGAGGGAATGGATACGGTAGAAGCAAATCTGGCACTCGGTTTCAAGGCCGATTTACGGGAGTATGGTACAGGAGCGGAGATTTTGGCCGATTTAGGTGTGAAAAAAATGATATTAATGACCAATAATCCGCAGAAAATTAGCGGACTGGAAGGATATGGCATTGAGATCGTCGGACGCGAGCCTATTGAGATGACTTGTAACGAGAAAAATGAATTTTACATGTACACGAAGTACAAGAAGATGGGACATATCCTTCATGTCCGCGGACGTGAAGAGGTCGAGAAATTGATACAGGAAAAGGAAAACGAAGTAAATAAATAATAAAAAATAGAGACAATGAACTTATTGGAAGGAAAATTATTGGCAGAAGGACAACGTATCGGTATCGTGGCCGGACGTTTTAATGAGTTTATCACCAGTAAATTGCTCGGTGGTGCGATTGATGCTTTTAATCGTCATGGCGGTGATGAGAAGAATATCGATTTGGCTTGGGTCCCCGGGGCGTTTGAGATTCCGTTAGTAGCTAAAAAAATGGCTGAGACTCACCGATACGATGCCGTTGTATGTATTGGAGCCGTCATACGCGGAGCTACACCGCATTTTGATATGGTTGCCAATGAAGCGACTAAAGGTATTGCTAACGTGGGACTTCAAACGGGAGTACCTGTTATTTTCGGAGTTTTAACGACCGACTCGATAGAACAAGCCGTTGAACGGGCCGGAACGAAAGCAGGAAATAAAGGTTTTGAAGCTATGACAACAGCTATTGAAATGATCAATTTATTAAAGCAACTGTAAGCTATTGAAGATTTTAATACAATAGGGTTTGAAAAGAGAAAATCGTTTCAAACCCTATTGTTTATAAGCAAAGCGAATCACTCTAAAAATTCGAGGGCTGCCAATAGTTTGTCGTAAGAGAGTTCCTGTGTGACCTCCGGAACGTATTCAACGTATTTTATTTTTCTCTCTTTACTTATGATAACGATTCCCTGGGTAAGTAAACGTAATTCGTCAATGAGAAAACCGTATTTCAAGCCGAAATCAATGTCTCTGTAATCGGATAACATGGTGATATTACGGATTCCCTCTATTTCACAAAAGCGTTCCTGTGCATACGGGAGATCGCAGGAGATCGCCACGATCATGAGATCTTTGCCTAAGCTTTTCGCTATGTTATCCAATCGATGTAACTGAGCAGCACATGCAGGAATATCAACCGACAGGAAAGAGGTAATAAGGACGTTTTTGTTTTTAAAATCTTCTAAACTAATGGTTTCCAATTGGCGGCCCATTCCGTAAAACCTCAATGCTTCTTCCCCTTTTCGGGTTGTTTTGCCGATTAGAGTAATCGGTTTTCCTTTCATTGTAACTGCTATTCTATTCATATCTTTTTTGTAGACATACGATAAGATAGGTTAAGGGGTTAACGTTTTTTACTATTTTCTACAAAAAAAGTTGTTCCTGATAACAGAAACAACTTTTTAGCATAGAAAGCCTTTTTTTAAAAGGGTACTGTAATCTTTTATTTTTTGTTTTGCCTCCTGTGTTGTTCTTGCTGCCGCTGCATTTCTTCTAATTTTTGTTGGAACCTGGATTTTTTCACAGGTTTTGCTTTGGCCATTTCGATTTGTTTTAAAAGCTTCTCGTCATTGACGAATTTGCGGATAACCCACGTTTGAACAATGGTGATCAAGGTCGCTATGAAGTAATAGTAACTCAATCCGGAGGAGTAGCTGTTAAAGATAAAAAGGAACATAACGGGCATAATGTACATCATCACCTGCATACCTTTCATTTGATCGTTTTGGGGCTGGTTTTTTTGATTCATGACCATATAGATGATGTTTGTGACAGTCATCAGCAAACAAAACAAGCTGACATGATTCCCGTAGAAGGGAATGTTAAAAGGTAATGTTGCGATGGAATCATAGGAAGCTAAGTCCGTAGCCCATAAAAAGCTTTTTTGTCTCAACTCGATTGCGCCGGGGAAGAAGTAGAAAAGAGCGATCAAAATAGGCATTTGTAATAACATGGGTAAACATCCTCCCATAGGATTCACTCCCGCCCGTTTATATAATTTCATCATGGCCTGTTGCCGTTCCATAGCCTTGTCTGCCGGAATCTTTTTATTGATCTCGTCGATTTGAGGTTTCAATACCCTCATCTTGGCTTGTGACATATAGGATTTATAGGTCAACGGGAAAAGAACCAATTTGATGATGAGAGTCAGTAAAAAGATAATTAATCCGTAATTGAGGGTTACGTGTGTTTCCAAAAAGTTGAAAATAGGAATTACCACGTAACGGTTGAACCAAGCGATCCATTTCCAGCCCAAGTCTACTAATTCGGGTAAGTCGATCTCTTTTCCGTATTCCCTTAAAATAGGATAAGAGTTGGGGCCGAAGAAGAAACGCATGTCGTATGCTTCGATAGCCTTGCCGGAATAGGGGAGAGGAATCTCCGCGTAAGCTGTTTTAAGATATCCGGGTGTGTTGTTGATGTTGGAGGATAACATTACGTTAGCGAACGCATCGTCAGCAATAAGTACCGATGAAAAGAACTGTTGCTTGTAAGCGACCCATTTGATTTTGGTCGGCAATTCCGTTTTTTCGTCACTCGAGGGAGAAAGGTGTTCCACGTCGTCGTCGGAGAAGTTGTAATAAACTCCCGTATACCTGTTCTCGAAATCTTTACTTTTTTCTAATTGAGGCATATCAACACCCCAGTATAGGGTCAGAAATGATGTATTTTGTGCGATAACTTCATTTAAGTTGTGCGTGTTGATGTTGAAATTCACCATGTAAGTATCCGGGGCTAATTTGTAAACAAACTCGAGGTATTTGTTGTCGTCGATGTAAGCCCTCATGCTTAATACTTGCTCTTGCCGGTCGGCAACCAATTTCTTTTGATCCGTATTGGGAGTGAAGATCAGCTCTTCCGTGTTGATCTGATGATTTTTTATATAGAAATTTAGCCCCAACGAGCTGGTTTGTGCCTGCCATAAGACCAGGGGTAAAGAATCGTGTGTGCGGTATCCTTTTAAATCGACGTAAGTGATTCGTCCTCCTTTACTATCGATGTGGAGTTTGATTTTATTATTTTCAAGGGTAAATTCTTCCGGAATCAGAGAATCCTGTTTGAATAAAGAAAATGGAGTTTCAGTTTTTGAACTGCTGTCCTGCTGGGAAAGAGCGAAGTCTTCTTTCTGCTGTTTTTCAATAGCTGCTAACCTTTGAGCTTCAACCCTTGCAATGGAATCCCGGACATGCATTTCCCGTAACTCCTCTTTTGACGGGCTCATAAAATAGGAATACCCAACTAATATTAAGGCAATGATAATTAAACCTGAGATTGAATTTTTATCCATAGGGTGATTTTAATTTTAATTTCGATTTCAAATTGATATTTCCAGGTTATTTATATTAAGATAAACAAGCTTTAATAAATGCCACGAATAGAGGATGGGGATTGGTTACCGTACTCTTGTATTCCGGATGGAATTGAGTTCCCACGAACCATTTCAGGGACGGGATCTCGATGATCTCCGTAAGTCCTGTTTCCGGGTTTATGCCTGTGGTGATCATGCCGGCTTTTTCGAACTGTTGGGTAAATTGTCCGTTGAATTCGTACCGGTGTCTATGTCTCTCCTCTATCTCTTTCACTCCATATGCCTCAAATGCTTTCGAGTTTTCTTTTAATACGCATTTGTAAGCTCCTAAACGCATGGTTCCCCCTTTGTTTGTAATCTCTTTTTGAGATTCCATCAGGTCGATTACGGGGTATTTGGTTTTGGGAGACATTTCGACAGAGTCCGCTCCTTCCAAATGGAGAACATTACGGGCGTATTCTATGACTGCCATTTGCATTCCCAAACATATGCCGAAGAACGGGATATTGTTGGTCCGGGCATATTCAATGGCTATTAATTTTCCTGTAATACCCCTGTTACCGAAACCGGGGGCGACCAAAATGCCGTCTACCCCTTTCATGGTCTCTTCTATGTTTTCTTTGGTTAAATTTTCACTATGTACCCATTTTACGTTGACTTTACAGTCATTGACCGCTCCCGCGTGTATAAAAGATTCCACGATAGATTTGTAAGCATCGTGCAGTTCAACGTATTTCCCTACCAAAGCGACGGTAATCTGGTGATTGTAGTTTTTGAATTTATATAGAAAACGCTCCCAAGATTCGAGATCCGGTTCGTGTTTCAGTGGTAATCCCAGTTGGGATAATACGATTTCATCTAATTTTTCGTCTCTCATTTTGATGGGCACCTCGTATATCGTGTCTACATCTATGGATTGAATGACGGCTTTCGGGTCTACGTTACAGAAAAGAGCCACTTTTCTCCTGAGATCGCTACTTAACTCGTGTTCCGTGCGTAATACCAAGATATCGGGTTGTACTCCTATTTCCAATAACGATTTTACGGAGTGCTGAGTCGGTTTGGTCTTTAATTCGCCGGATGCCGTTAAGTATGGAACTAATGTCAAGTGAATGAAAACGGATTTTTCTCCTAATTCCCAACGAAGTTGGCGAACGGCCTCGATAAACGGGAGAGATTCGATGTCTCCTACCGTTCCTCCTATTTCGGTAATAACTACGTCGTAATCGCCTTCTGCTCCCAGCAATTTGATATTACGCTTGATCTCATCCGTAATATGAGGAATGATTTGGACCGTTTTCCCTAAATAATCCCCCCGGCGTTCTTTATTAATAACATTTTGATATATTCTTCCGGTGGTTATGTTATTGGCTTGAGAGGTCGGACAGTTGGTGAAACGCTCGTAATGTCCCAGATCGAGGTCCGTTTCGGCTCCATCGTTTGTTACATAACATTCTCCGTGTTCATACGGGTTAAGAGTACCCGGATCGATATTAATGTACGGATCGAGTTTTTGATTCGCCACTTTATAACCTCTCGCTTGTAAAAGCTTTGCTAAAGAAGAAGCAATAATACCTTTTCCTAAAGAGGAGGCCACTCCTCCCGTAACGAAAACATATTTTGTTGACACGATATGTATAGTTTTATAATTATTTTTATTCTTTATTACAAATACCGAAAATCATTGTTACACAGAACTAAACAAAAATTTCCCCGGCAAATTAAAACTTAGACGCAAAAGTAAGAAAAAATATAATGTATCGCATAAAAAGAGGCGCTTTTTACAGCGCCTCTATATCATTTGCGTGCATGTCAGATCATGCTGTCTATTACTTTCAACTTTTCGTACATCAGGGATAACTTATGACGGGCAGCTTCTATTTTATTAGAAAATTCTTTGATTAATGAATCCGAGTTGCTTGATTTGGAGAAGAAACCGATGTTGTTTTCCCAAACGTGCAGATCCGTTTCGAGCTGTTTGATTTTGTTCACCAATTTTTCTCTTTCCTGGATGATTTTGGTGTCTTTATCTTCGCTGTTGTCGAACGTATTGACTTTCGACTTGAATTTCTCCAGGTTTTTATCAAATTCATTAATATCAAGTTGATCGAAATGAGAATTCAGCAAATTTCTGAATTCAGCCTGTATGGCATCTTTCTCTTTTATGGGAACGAAGCCGATTTCTACCCAACGGGCCTGGAAATTTTTAAGGGTTTCGATATTTGCTTCATTATTGTCACTTAACGTGAAGTTGCGAACTTCTTCTATCAACGCTTTTTTCATCTCCAGATTTTTTTGCTGGTCGGAATCTAAATTCTTTAAATGAGCGTTTTTATTGTTGAAGAAAAAGTCGCAGGCCGTTCTGAAGCGATTCCATACCTTGTTCGAGTATTTCTTGGGTGCGGGACCTATTTTTTTCCATTCCCGTTGATAAGCAATGATTTTATCGGTTGTAGTCCTCCATTCCGTGCTGTCCTGGATAGCTTCGACTTTTTCGCACAGAGCGATTTTTAATTCCAGATTCTTCTGTTGAACTTCCTGGGTCTGTTGATAAAATCTGCGTTTCTTTTCAAAAAAGGCATCACAGGCTGTTCTGAAACGTTTATAGATTTTGTTTCTCTCTTTTTGAGGAATGGTTCCCGAATGTCTCCACTCCTCTTGCAATTCGAGAATTGCTTTCGTCGCATCATTCCAAGAGGATAAATTATTGTATTCCCCCGTTGAAATATTTTCAGCCTTGATACATATTTCCTCTTTGATTTTCAGGTTGTTTTCCTGTTCTTTCTTTAAAGACTCGAAAAAGTTGTGATAGGCATCGTTTATTTTATTGGTAGCCTCTTTGAATCGATCCCAGATGGTCTCTTTTTGATCATTGGGGACGGGACCTATTTCCTTCCATTGCTGGTGGAGCTGTTGTAATTGTTTGAATGCGTTTCCTATATTATTCTCTTCGAGCAACTTCTCTGCTTGTTCGCATAAATTGATCTTGCTGTCCAAGTTCTTTTTAAGATCCAGATCCCTGAGTTCTTTGTTGATTTTTATGTAGTTGTAGAAATTCTCCACGTGCAGATGATAGGTCTCCAATAAGTCATTTACATTGGCTTGAGGGACCATCCCCGTGTTTCTCCATTTTTCCTGTAAAGATCTGAATTCTTGAAATGTTTTATTCAATGACTCTTCTTTTTGGACCAATTCCTTTAATTCTTCAATGATTTGAAGTTTGATTTTCAGATTCTCCTCTTTCTCCTCTTCCGTTTTTTTGTAGTATGCCGTTTTCTTTTCCCGGTATTGCCGGTATACACCGTAGAAACGTTCTTTAGAGTCATTCGGGTAATTGAATTCTTCGACGGGATGTCCTGCCTGAACAAATTCATTCCGAGCTTTTTCTTGCTCTTTTTCGTATTGCGTTTCGAATATCTGGGGAAGAGTTTCTAAAACTTTCAACTGGTATACGGGAAAGTTCGTGATCAGTTCTTTGGCATGGGAAATGATCTCTTCGGTGTTAAAACTGGAAAAATCCCATACCGGCGGTTCCTTTACGGTGATTTTCTCTATCGGTGCGGGTTGCCCCTGAACTGAAACCTCGTTTTCTGTTTCGATGTTCGAAGTTTCCGGGGATACGTTATTGTTAACGTTTAATTCCTCGGATTGTTGTAAGTTATCTTGCTCCATATCTATTCGTGTTTTTAACGCATTCAACTCACGAAAATAATTATTAATTCTGAGAATCACAATTAATAATTGAAAATTGAACGTGAGAAGTTTAAAAATAGGGTAAGATTTGAATGCAGGATAAGGTATTTCCGAAATAGGGACGCATCATAAATTCTTTTTTGGAATTCATGTCGAAAGGATTTATCTTTGGCAAGTAATAAAATGCAGCCATGTTTTCATATATCCTGTATGGTATCCTTTGGATCATGAGTTTTTTACCTTTTCCTATTTTGTATCTGATAGCGGATATGAATTACGGATTGCTTTATTATGTTTTTCATTACAGGCGTTCCGTGGTCAGGAAAAACCTTTGTCGTTCTTTTCCGGAGAAAACCGAAAAAGAGATCAGACAGATAGAACGGAAATTTTATAGACACTTGTCGGACCTGTCCATAGAGTTGTATAAATTATGGCATATGTCGGAAAAAACGATCCGGAAACGGTGTGTATTTCGCCATACCTCTATTCCTCGGAAGTATTTTCAGGAAGGTCGTAGTGTTATCGGTGTTTTGGGGCATTACGGAAATTGGGAGTGGATGTCCTCGTATAGTTTATGGAGTGATGGTGTCGATTTTTTGCCTTTGTACAAACCGATTCATGATCGGATCATGAACAAAATGACCCTTCGGATCCGTTCTCATTTTGGCGCCAAGCCGATTCCCAGAGAGGACGTTTTGCGGGTAATTAATCGTTATCGTTCTGAGAAACGTCTGTTTTTGGCTGGTTTTATAGGTGATCAGACGCCGAATCGACGTAATTTGAATTTTTGGATGAACTTTTTAAATCAGGATACTCCTATTTTATTAGGGACGGAAAAGATTGCCCGAAAGTATGATTTTCCGGTTGTTTCCGTGCATATGAGGAAGATTAAACGGGGATATTACGAGGTCGATTTTGTCGATTTGTGTAGTCATCCGGCTAATTTGGCTCCCGGAGAATTGACCGAGATGCATACTCGTTTGTTGGAATCTTTTATTCGGGAGACACCTGAGTATTGGCTTTGGTCGCATAGGAGATGGAAGCATACGAGGCCTGAAGGCACGGGGGAAGACAAACGGGATTCGGGACAGACGCGTTAATAACGGATGAAGATCAATGAATTTTAAAACATGCCGGATGTATAAGGTCGCAGTTATCATATTGAACTGGAACGGGGAAAAATTATTGCGGGAATTTCTTCCTTCCGTTATTCGTAATACTGACGTGGCGCTGGGAGAGATCATCGTCGCGGATAATTGTTCGACCGACGCCTCCGTGGAGTTATTGAAACGGGAGTTCCCTCGGGTGAAACGGATTTTGTTGGATCGTAATTATGGTTTCGCTGGGGGATATAACCGGGTCATCGAAAAGGTGGAGGCGGAATACGTCGTTCTATTGAATAGTGACGTGGCGGTTACAGAAGGATGGTTAGAGCCTTTGATTGACTTGTTGGATAAAGAACCGAATGTTGTCGGTGTTCAACCGAAAATTCGTTCCTATCGCCAAAAAAATCGGTTTGAATATGCCGGGGCTTGTGGCGGTTTTATCGATTGGTTAGGGTTTCCGTTTTGTCGGGGCCGTATATTGGATAGTGTAGAAGCTGATACCGGACAATACGATGAGGTAATGGAGGTTTTTTGGGCCACGGGTGCCGCTTTGTGTATTCGGCGGCAAGAGTATTTGGATGCAGGCGGATTGGACGAAACGTTCTTTGCCCATATGGAAGAGATCGATCTTTGCTGGCGTTTGAAAAACAAAGGATATCAGTTGAAAGTGATTCCAGATTCTGTCGTTTTTCATTTAGGCGGAGGGTCCTTACCTATGAATCATCCCCGTAAATTGTTCCTGAATTACCGCAATAATTTATTAATGCTGTATAAGAATCTGGGAAGCGGGCATAGATTAAAGGTTTTTACCGTTCGTTTTCTGTTCGATCTATTGGCTGCTTTTCTTTTTTTATTAAAAGGAGAATTTGCCAATGCCCGGTCGGTGTATCGGGCTTATATCGCTTACTATGGACTAAAATCGAAATATGTTCCGGAAAGAAAAAATGTAGTTTGTAAAGGCGTATACGGGAAAAGTATCGTGATAGGCTACTTCTTGTTCGGGAAAAAGAAATTTTCGGATTTGAGGTTAAAATAATCGGGAGATATAATAAACCTTCGAAGGTATCTGTTGTCTCAAATAAAAAAGCGTATAGATAATATAGTGTAGATTAATGAGTGATGAAGAGATAATAGAATTGTTCCATTCTGAACGTGGAGAGGATCAGGCATTTCGGATGCTGATAAAAGAGTACGGGGAAAGACTGTATTGGCATATCCGGAAAATCGTGATCAGCCATGAGGATAGCAATGATATTTTGCAAAATGTTTTTGTGAAAATCTGGAAAGGGATTGAGGAATTTCGTTATGAAGCTAAATTATTTACATGGATGTATAAGGTGGCTACCAATGAAGCGATTAATTTTTTAAATGAAAAACGAAGAAAACCTTACGGTAATTCCGAAGAGATAACAGTAATGCTGGAAAATCGGTTGGAAAGCGATCCTTATTTTGACGGAGATGATATACAACGGGAATTGCAGAAAGCCGTTTTAAGGTTGTCGGAACGCCAGCGCCTGATCTTTAATATGAAATATTATGATGATATGAAGTATGAAGACATGGCAGAGATTTTGAATGTTGCTGTCGGGACATTGAAAGCGACCTACCATATGGCGGTAAAGAAAATAGAAGAGAGTCTGAAAATTTCAGATACATTGCAGGAATTTGAATATTGAAACGACTTAAAATGAACGATCATGGATGATTTGAATGATAAATATAAGAAAAAGAATCCTTTCGCGGTTCCGGAGGGATACTTCGATACGTTGGAATCCCGGATCATGGATCGGGTGGAGGAAGAGAAGCATCCGGTGAAAACGAGTTATATACAGATGGTAAAACCCTACTTGGGGTTGACGGCAACATTCCTGTTTGCCATTTTCGTTGTCCAATGGATTTTTCCTCGTTTTGTGGATGAAAATAAAAGGTTGCTGAGGGAGGGGAACAGCATTGTAAAGACCGATGAAAGCGGTTTGCACGAAACCGAATTGGACGAAGATTTTAATCCGACCCAGGAAGAAATTATAGAGTATTTGGCACAAGAGGTGGATATGGGTAAATATTTTTTTGACGGTATCAGATTGAGTAACTAAAGGGAATGTTTATGAAAAAAGTAGGTTTGATTATAGGAATGTTGGGAATTACGTTCTCACTTTTTGCGCAAGGAAAATTAAGTGAGGAGAAAAGAAAGGAATTCGAGGCTCAGAAAGTGGCTTTTTTTACTCAAGAGATGAACCTGACTCCGGAAGAGGCCGTTAAGTTTTGGCCTTTGTATAACGAGATGCAAAAGAAAATTCGAGAAGCGGGAAATGTCATTCGTGATTTGGCAACGAAGTTTTCCGGGGACATAACGGAAAAAGAGGCACAAACCAATATCGAAACGATCTTGAAAGCGGAAGAGCGAATGCAAAGCCTTAAAAGGGACTATTATCAGAAAATCGTAAAAGAGCTATCTGCCCGTAAATTGTGGTTAATGATGGAAGCAGAGCGGAAATTCCATCGTCAGTTGTGGAAAAAGTTGGGAAAATGTCCGGGGAATAAACCGGAAAAAACGACTATGAAGTGAAATATTTAGCGATTAAATCGAAAAATATATAAAAAAGTCCCGTAAAAACTTGCGGGAACGGTAAAAAACGCTACTTTTGTCTCCGCAAATGGAGAGATGGGTGAGTGGCTGAAACCAACAGTTTGCTAAACTGTCGTACGGGATTACTGTACCGGGGGTTCGAATCCCCCTCTCTCCGCCACTGATTTTGAAATCGAATCTTAAGTAATTAAGATTTCTATCCGGGAAGGTCAGGGGACAATCCTCAGAGGATTTTATTTAGGGGCTACCCAAAATTGATTCGGGGCGTAGCGCAGTCCGGTAGCGCATCTGCTTTGGGAGCAGAGGGTCGCAGGTTCGAATCCTGTCACCCCGACGGAAAATGAGACAGTTACGAAAGTAGCTGTTTTTTTATTGTCGTGATTTTTGGGAGGTTTAGCTGGTAAAAGTAAACCGAGAGTTAAACCAGAAATTTAACATGAATGCTTCTGTATCAGTTGTTTGCTATAAATCTATAACACTTTCTAATGGGGAACACCCTTTGATGCTTCGAATATCTAAAGATAATCGTAAAAAATATCTAAGTTTAGGCGTATCTATTTTGCCAAAATATTGGGATATTGAAAAGAATAGACCTACCTCTAAATGTCCTAATAAAGAATTAATGAGAAGATTATTTTGGATAAGCAAGTTGAGTATCAGCGTCAGATACTGGAATTTATTGCGGAACAAAAAGAATATAGGGTATCTTCTCTGGTGGAGAGTAAAAGAGAAAAGTTGAAGAATAAGACTGTAGAGGAATTCAAGAAATATTATCCTTTCAATGAATTTAAAATTAGCAAGTTCGATACTTCAACAAAAAAGAGAGCGGTATCTAAAGAGGATGTGATGAAAATTGTCAAAGCTGGTTTGGAGCAAGCTACATACTGGAGAATTTTAGCCAGAGATGTATTTATGTTTTCCTATTTAAGTGGAGGTATTTCTTTTACTGATATTGCTAATTTGACAATGGATAATATTGATAGAGGTAGACTTTTATATTCTAGGCAAAAAACACATGGTGCAATAGATTTCAAGATAAATAGTAATGCTTTAGACTTAATTGATAAATATGCCTATCATAGAAAGAAAGCAATTTATCTTTTCCCAATATTAGATGCTAATGTGCATAAAACTCCTTTGCAAAAGAAGAATCGTATTCATAAAATATTAGGTAGAGTCAATAAAGAATTGAAAGCTTTAGCATTTGAGTAGGTATCGATTCTGATATTACAAGCTATGTTGCAAGACATTTAAGTCCTATTTTGTGGTTGATATAAGCTGATTATAGAATTTACTCTCTTTAATAGATAACGATTTAGAAACGAGCGAACCACACATATTCGCCGTATTTTGCATTAAGTCAGAAGAACACTTTATTGTTATACAAAGATAGTATCTTTTTATTTATCTGCTATTTTTTCTTACCACAGTTTCAATAGCTAACCTATATAAATCTTATAAGTCTCGATTTTTCTCTTCTTAATTATTGTAATGTTGTTCAGTAGATTCACTGGTAGAGGTATTGGAGAAACAAGACCTGTTGGTTAGTTCCATGTTGGTGCAACTCGAGTGCAATATTCTCTGGAAGATGTTTCGTAATGGTATGGTTGAGCATCACGGGTTATTCTTGAATTTGGAAACAATGAAAGTGAATCCTATTACGGTATGAATATGTTTTTTTAAGAGGGCGAACAACTATATTCCTAGTAACGTACAAATAATACGATAAACTTCAACAATAAAATGGGTAACCAACGTCAAAAAGCAGCTTGAACGATAAATTCAGGCGGCTTTTTCACTGATTTTCGAATTGTATTTAATTGTTTCCAACCTTGAATTGCTTTCTATACTTGGAAGGCGACATTCCAATTGTACTTGTAAAGACCCGCACGAAATGCGGCAGGTCGTTGAAGCCTACAAGATAGCATATTTCCGACACTCCTTTTTGCGAATGTTTCAGCAAATCGCAAGCCGTGTTCAAACGGTATTGCGTGACAAACTGCGAAAAGGTCATCCCCTTGCACCGCTTGAAATAGGAGCAGAACGCCGAACGGTTCATACCCACCTCCACCGCAATGTCGTCCAACGCGATGGAATGAACGTAGTGCTTCATCACGTATGCGCAAATCTGCTGCATACGCCGAACATCCTTCTCAATGCGCATCGGTTTCCCTGCAAATATATGATCGGACGAGGTAAAAATGACAGGAAGCAGACGGAACATTGCACTTAAACGTCCCAGTTCGTCCATACCGTTTATTTCGGATAATGCCTTGCGTATTGTCCGTGAGCTCTCCGGTCCGAACTTCAACGCATCAGTCGGAAACATCACGCCCGCCAGTCTGTTCCGCAATTCGGGAAATACTTCCATGCACCGCTCCACCAATGAATGGCTGAAAGCCACCATCAGATAACGGACACAACCGTCCTCGTCCACATTGTCGGCTGCGTATTCCCAGCGATGAAGCATCGACGGAGGAATCAACGCCACATCGCCTGTCGCAAAAGGCTGTAATGTGTCGCCTGCCATTCGGTTGCCCTGTCCATGAACGACATAGTACAATTCCCACGCATCGTGCCGGTGGAGCTTGGCTTCGAGGCTCGGCTCCACCCGTTGTTCGATGAAGAAAAACGAATGATTATCCGTTTCGGGCAGTTCGTATGGTATGGCTGTATCTTCCATAAATAATTGCTTTAATTTATGTAGTTGCAAATTTACGACAATTATATGAAACAATAAAACAAATTCAAAACAATGAAGCGACGTAACTTTGCAACCGGAAACAAGAAATGTAACTTAAAAACGTATTGTTATGGAATTATACGAAGTATTGGAGAAACGTCGCACGTATCGCGACTACTCCGAGCGTGAAGTAAGTGATGAAATCCTTAAAAGAGTAATCGGTGCGGCATTCAAAGCCCCGACGAACGATCACCTGCGCCAGCTTGAATTCATCGTGGTGCGCGGGCGTAAGAATATTGCCCAAGTGATAGAGCCGCTTGCCAAAAACATGGAAGCGTTCAAAAATTTGGTGCATGAAGTGGATGAATCGGGCGATAAGGACAAGATGGATATGTTCGCCGATGCCCTGCCCAAGCAACAGCGTATGCTGATGCAGAGCGGCCTGCTGATCCTTCCCTTCTTCCGCCAGAAACAAAGTCCGCTACTACAACCCAAAGAGCAAAGCTCGCTCAACTACTTCGCTTCGGCATGGTGCGCCGTGGAGAACATGCTGCTCGCCGCCACTGCCGAAGGATTGGGAACCGTGTTCCACATTCCCGTTGCCGACGAAGTGGAAAAAATCAAGGAGATTGTCGGTGCTCCCGAAGACTACGAGTTCACCTGTCTGCTTACGATGGGTTATCCCGCGGAAAACGCCTTTCTGCCCAAACAAAAAGAAATCGACGTCGAGGAGCGGATACATACGAACCTCTGGTAACCCGGAATATGAAAGGACATATTCTGATATTGTCGGCAAACATCCTGTTCGGTGTCAGTATGCCGGTATTCAAATACCTGCTGACCTCGGATGTGCCGCCGGAAGCGATTACCATCATGCGGGCGATTTTCGCCTGCATAATGTTCTGGTGCGTGTCCCTCTTCATGCCGAAAGAAAAAGTCCTGCCGAAAGATTTGATGACACTTTTCATCTGCGCCTTGTGCGGTGTGGGCATCAACCAATGGCTGTTTGTCGTCGGGTTGAAAAGTTCTTCGCCTGTCGATGCCTCCATTATCGCTACCGCAGTGCCTATTTTTGTGTTGTTGCTGGCAGCCGTTGTCCTCAAAGAACCTATTACGGCAAAAAAATCATTCGGCGTATTTCTTGGCGTAAGCGGAGGGCTGTTGCTCGTGTTCAGCTCCGTACATACCACCAACGGAACCAATAGCCTTTGGGGAGATGCTTTGATGCTACTGAACCAGTTGATGTATTCTGTCTATCTGGTCTTGTCCAAATCTTTGTCCCGACACTATTCGTCCGTGACAATGATGAAATGGATGTTTCTGTTCTCCGCATTGGTACTCGCTCCGTTTTGTTTCCCGCACGTGCAGCACGTCCCCATATTCCATCGGGAAACTTTCAACATGACGCAACTGTGCGCACTCTTTTATCTGCTGTTCGGAGCCACGTTCGTTGCGTTCATGATTATCCCGATGGCATTGAAACACATCCGTCCCACTACGGTCAGCATGTACAATTATGTGCAGCCCATTGTTGCGTCCGTAATCACCATTGCTGTCGGGCAGGACACACTCTCGATACAAAAACTGTTGTCTGCGGTTTTGGTATTTGCCGGTGTTTACTTGGTGACGAAGAGTAAGAAAAAGGAAGAGATAAAAAATTTAGCGATTATTTGCATCACGAAGAGGTAATCCAAAATCCTCGGAATAAGATTCTTGGAAAAATGAACTACTCCAGACCATCTGTAAAAAGTAAAACATAATTTGGGTAAGAAAATTCATTTGGGATTTATATATATTTATATTTATATTTATATTTATATTTATATCGTAAAATAGACTTCATAGACATATAGAGTATGAATAACTTAAATAAAGATATATTATTAGGAACAGCCATAGGTGATGCTTTGGGATTGCCAATTCAATTTTTAGATAGAGAAGTTGTAGCAAAAAATCCAATCACGACAATGGAAGGACCCGATCGGTTTAATGTACCAGCAGGTACATGGTCTGACAATACTTCTTTATCCTTTTGTCTAGCAGAATCCCTTTGTAATGGTTATGACCTAAATGATATTATCAACAAGTTCACGAAATGGATGTATGAAGACTATTGGACACCAGCTAACGAAACATTTGATATAAACTATATAAATTATTTTGCCATTGTAAATTTAAGGAATAATGGATCTCCACATGTAGCAGGGATAGATAATAAACGAGGTAACAGTGACGGATCACTCATGAGAATTCTTCCATTAGTACCTTATATCCTTAACAGGGAGGAAGAGGAAAGATTTAGGATAATAGGAGAAGTATCATCATTAACCCTCAGGCATCCAAGAAGTATTTTAGCCTGTATCGCATTATGTGAATTTGCCATGCAGTATATCAACCTCCAATCAGTAGAGAAAGCCTACCAAACCATGCAGCAAACAATATTACAACTCTTGAAAAGAGATATGTTTATTGAAGAAGGTATTCCTTTTGAAAGGTTAGTTGGTTTATCTTATGAAGAATTTAAAACTATTGAATTGAAGGATATTTATTCTACAGAATATGTTATAGATACATTGGAAGCCAGCTTGTGGTGTATCTTCAACACTACTAACTATAAAGATGCTGTTTTAAAAGCAGTGAATTTAGGAGATGATGCAAATACCGTGGGTGCTATTACAGGAGGATTGACAGGTATTATATACGGTTATGATACTATTCCTTCTGAATGGTTGGAGGTATTAGCAAA
Organism: Gabonibacter massiliensis; assembly: GCA_001487125.1. Taxonomy (GTDB): domain Bacteria; phylum Bacteroidota; class Bacteroidia; order Bacteroidales; family Marinifilaceae; genus Gabonibacter; species Gabonibacter massiliensis. The sequence goes on along the minus strand of LN913013.1, from coordinate 1,171,347 downwards.
GAAAGACGATATTATTGAATTGGCTGATAAACTGGATTCAATAATGAAATAGAAGTTTCAATACAACTATATATAGGGTTTGCTTGGAGAGAGGCAAGCCCTTTTTTATTCTATGTGAGTTTGATGTGTAATATTTTAATAGGTGAGGAATTATAAAGTATTAAGTTTTATATGCCAGTTCTGAGGAAAAATCACCGACTCAAATATTTAACCATTAGTTGCTCGTAACATTATGGTTTTCTCCTCAACATTCACTATTTTTGCAAAAAGAGCGAATATGAAGCAAGCTATTATCAATAAACTAAGAGAGTTCTTCACGCTACAACCAGTTGAGAAAGCATGGGTGTTTGGTTCTTATTCTCGTGGAGAAGAATCAAGGGAGAGTGATATTGATATACTTGTACGCTTTGATAAAAATGCGAATGTTACTCTTTTCAAGTATATCGGTATCGTGAACGCTTTACAATCTCTTTTGCACAAGAAAATTGATTTGGTGGAAGAGGGACAGTTGAAAGATTTCGCCAAAGAATCGGCAGAACAGGATAAAATATTGATCTATGAGAGAGAAGCCTAAAGATATTAACCGCTATCCCTTATAATAAAAGAGAATAATTATATGAATTTAATAGAATTAAATATTGATAGAATAATTGCCTTGTGTAAAAAATATAAGGTGAATAAATTATTTGTCTTCGGTTCTATTCTTACCAACCGATTCAACAAGGAGAGCGATGTTGATTTTATCGTTAATTTTGACAAAGCACAAGTAACAGATTACTTTAGCAATTTCTTTGATCTGAAATATGCTTTGGAAGATGTTCTGGGGAGAGAAGTCGATTTACTGGAAGAACACGCCATTCGTAACCATTACTTGAGAGAAAACATAGAGCAAACCAAAGCGTTAATATATGGATAACTTTACCAAGAAGCACTTGCAAGATATACTTAATGCGATTGATGATATTGAAACGTTCTTTGACGGGCAACCGAAGTTGTTTGAAGAATTTTGTCGAGATATTCGTTTGCAAAGAGCGATAGAGAGGTGTATCGAAATTATAGGCGAGGCGATGAATAGAATTTTAAAAGAGAACAAAGATATTGCGATCACCAACGCTCGTAAGATTGTGGACGCTCGTAACTATATATAATACATGGTTACGATAGTCTTTCAGTAGATATTCTTTGGAGCATTGTTGTCAACCATTTACCCCTTTTGAAGATTGAAGTGGAACAATTACTACGGGAATAAGTAACATTAAATACAGAAATAGTATTAAGGCAATGGATTCACCTCTATTGCCTTTTTTATTTGGTGGAAAATTGTAGCTGATTTAGTTATATATACCCAACAGAAATATTATTCACCGACTTACGTATTTCAATTAGAGATATGAATTAAGTTGGAATTTAATGTATAACCAATTAATAACAGGAAGTATGTGTATAAAAATCATATCCCAACCACCATAATTTAGTGGTAAATTACTTGTATATAAGCTATATGTTGCTTATATTTGAGTTTAAATAAGAGTGAGTTCATTAATAGTATTAATCCTTCTTGATTTACGTGATAAGTAAACTCAGCGTTAAACCACGATAAAAGAGTAAAGGAATAAAGAAACAGAATAAGTTTATATGTAACTGTTAATCAGTTTTTACTGCTACATTGAGGATGCAAGTAAAAAAATTAAGCGCATCTGCTTTGGGAGCAGAGGGTCGCAGGTTCGAATCCTGTCACCCCGACAGTTGAAAAACAGGCAGTTGCATGTAAATGTGGCTGCTTTTTTTATTGAAAAACGATGGTTTATTCCCTTTTTTTTACGCGTTTTTATTGATTTTAGGGCGATTTTTTGCAAATCATTTGCAAAAAAGAGAGTGTTCCTTCAAATGTACAGGCGATTTTTCTATTATTTTTATAGATATATAAGTTGTATATAATGTAATGCTTAATTGCATATATTTTCAGGATTTGTTGACTCTATAGGAGGTGATAATTGGTATTTCCATTTGAATGTATTGAAATTCGGATATAATTTTTAACTTTGATGCATGTTTGTCAATGGAAGTTAATATGAGTGTTTTTTCAAGGAAAAGGAGTAGAGATTTTAGATTATTCGTGGGGCGTGTTATGTTGCTGTCGGTTACTGTGTTTTTGTCCGTCAGCGAGCTAGAGGCCCAAACATGGTATAAAAAGAGAGTCTGGTATGCTCAACAGGATAGTGTCCCCGTTTATGAAGATAAAAAAATCGGCTCTCGTGTTGTAACGTATATCGTGGGTAAAGGTCGTGTGATTGATCTAAGGCTTTCTTACGATAGTAAATGGCTTATTGTACCTAAAAGAAGTGGTTCCCCTGGAGGCTTTATTCCCGTATCTGTCCTGGGAACCTATTTGGAGGGAGTGCGTAATTATGAAGTTGTACTCGATTCTGTCGTGGGGACGGTGGAAGTTGTTTATAGCAGTTGGTATGAAGGTCTTCCGTTGTCTGTTTCCCAAACCTTTTATAAAGGAGATGTCATACGATTGAATCGAGCCTATCCGGATTATTATGCCAATTATTTTAGCGTTTCGCCCGCGGATATATCTTACGCTTTTTTGGGAAAGATCGATAAAGAAGCGTTGGTTCCCACGGAGGTGGGATCGACCGTAAAATTTACAGTGCCGAAAGAGATGGTAAAAACCATTCGGGAGCATCATAAGAAATATTACAAGGAACTTACTGCTGCTAAGAAAAACGTTGCCGGTACGTCGTGGGATATTCGGAGAATAATTATCGGTATCGTGTTGGGTTTTATCATTATTGTTTGTATTGTCGGTTTCTACTATTTGAATGTGCGGGTTCTTCGGCGTTATTTATTTGATCGTTCCAAAAGTAATGTTTCCATTAGTGGGGCAATGATGATAGGATCGGGGGTATTGATGTATATAGCGGGACAATGTCTGTGGATACTTGCCGACGGATTCCTGGCCTTTTTGTTGGTTGTTATCTGTGTGTTGCTGTTTTTTGCTGCCCTTTATCATACGGAGTCCCGTCTTCAAAGAAGGTGTGCCAAATGTAATATTTACAATGATTTGAGTTTTCTCGGAATGACTAAAGACGGGACCAAATGGGAGTACGATCATCAATCCGACAGTGTAACTACCCGTTATTGGGAAGGGGATACCCTTGTAGAAGAAAGGGTGGATCGCAATCAATGGTTCCGTCGCCAATACCAAATATATGCTTTTAATTACAAATGCCGGCAATGCGGTCATACCTGGAAAGTACGTTACAAGGGAGGATTGATTACTTCTGAAAAACGTACGTTGGAGGAGACGGAAGAGACACGTTTTAAATAGATGATTAGATCCTAAATGATTAAAAATAAAAAAAGCACTTACTTTTGTAAGTGCTTTTTCGTGGAGCGGAAAACGGGACTCAAACCCGCGACCCCCAGCTTGGAAGGCTAGTGCTCTATCGACTGAGCTATTTCCGCAAATATAAGTTCCTCTCCCGTGTGGATGGCCTCACTTCGTTCGGCGATCCTGAGGGGGGCGACCTTACTAATTTTTAATACCGAAAAGATATGCTTTTCTTGTTGATTGAAAAATATTTAACCTTCCAAAAGCGGACTTTTGACGGTAAACTTTTTTCAATCACGGATGCTTTCAGCATCCGCTATTAAAAATTCGTGGGCAGTGATGGATTCGAACCACCGAAGGCTAAGCCAGCTGAGTTACAGTCAGCCCCATTTGGCCACTCTGGTAACTGCCCTTGTTCAAAGAACGTTTGCTTGTCGTTAGCGGGTACAAAGATAAGTAGTTTTTCGGATAATCCAAATGAATAAAAGGAAAAATTACAAATGGACGATCATGAAATGTTTCCGAATGGATGGTTTTACGGGTCTTGTAAATGTCGGGATGTCATGTTATTTATTGTAGAGGAGAATAGAAGAGCCGCCCGGAATGTCGGACGGCGTATGCACCTTTTCGTCAATTATGAGTTTATTTTCGGGGACGATAGGTTATATCGAAATGTTCTTCTCCGTCAAAACCTTTATACCGTACGCGAAGCTGGACGGAGTCGCCCGTCTCGTTGAAAATCTTGTTTAAGGGAAATGCAACGGCGCTATTGAGTTTATAACAATCCGGATCGTTATTGGCATTGTGATGAAATTCTAACAGTACTTTCCCGTCTTTCGTCAATCCCTGATGTTGCGTTAAGTTGATCAGGTGTTGCACAAGCCCTCCGGCGAAAAAAAATTCGATCGTGAGAAAATCTTGAGCGATCCAATAATCGTTCACGATAACGGGATCATTTCCTAAGCTATCTAAAATCTCTTCCGAATAGGGAAGTATATTTTTTGTTAAAATCCGTTCAATTCCATTGATCCTTACATAATAATCAAATTTGCTGCCGGGTATCGCATCCTGAAGAATAGTGAAATCAACCAATAAACGCGTGCTGTCCTGTAAATTTTGGGTCGGAACATCGGAGTAGGACGGATATATAACAGAACCGTTATCCAATTTTACGGTATAGCTATCCTCGGCTGATTTATGGATAACTCCATAACTAATCGAAAACTTGCTCAGGCTGTACCCATCGTCATCACAAGAAGCAACGACGAGAACGGCAATGATAAATAGTACGGTCAGACGTAATATTCTTTCGATTTTCATATCCTGTTTACTTGTCGGTTTATTCTGTTTTCTGTTTAATAGATGAGTGGGGAAATAAAAGGTTGCGTGTGTAAATCTTAAAATATAAAAAGGAAGTCTGAAAAATCAAAACTTCCTTTTTGCTTCGAGGCACATACGTGGGATTCAGAAGAGTTTTTTCCGTAAGGAGAAGAGGAATTCCAAACCTCCTTCTTTTCTGTTTTTGGCTGATATTTCTCCTTTATGGAATAACACGGCGTTCTTTACGATAGAAAGTCCTAAGCCCGATCCTCCCGTTTGGCGGCTTCTTCCTTCGCATACGCGGTAGAAACGTTCGAAGAGTCTGTGCAAGTGCATTTCGTCGACTCCTTGTCCTGTGTCATAATAAGAGAAATAACAAAATTCCTGATCGTTTGTATAGTTATCGATAACAATGATAATGTGATCTCCCGCGTAGTTGATGGAGTTGTCCATTAAGTTACGGAATATGGCGTAAATCAAGGTTTTGTTTCCTTCGATAAACAAATCTTCTTTGATATGGTTTTGTACGGTGATACTATGGGAGGTAAGTGCATCGTTCAGGTCTGCGATAACCTCTTGTACGGTCGTGTATACGTTAACTTCTTCTTTTTGGAAAAGCTCCGAAGCTTCTTCCGTTTTGGTGATTAAAGCGATATCCCGGATCAGGTCGGAAAGCCTGACGACTTGGGAATAGGTTCGCTCCAGGAAGAAATGTTGTTTGTCGGGAGTAATGTCCGGTTGTTCCAATAGGGTTTCGATATAGCCCCGAATGCTGCTTACGGGAGTTTTCAGTTCGTGTGCGATATTATTTGTCATCTCCTGTTTGAGTAATCTGTTTTTTTCATTGTCGGAGATGTTGTTCAGGGTAATCTCGTAACTGTTATCCGTAAACAAGAGTAATTTGAGGGCAAAATGTTTTCCTCCTTTGGAAAGTTTGCATTGAAACACGGGTATGGTATGTGCGTTCGGATTGACAGGCGTGTTGTTCTTTAAGAATTCGTTCAGTTTTATGAAATCGGGTTGCTCCAGAATCCCTTCGAGGCGGAATGTAGGTTCGTCCAATAAGGTGTTCAGGTATTGAATAAAGTGGGTATTGGCGTATATTTTTTCTCCGTTAGCAGCGAATATGGCGATCCCTTCATCCGAATAATGGAAATGGCGCAGCAGTTTATCCCGTTCGACATTAATTTGGCGGTTACTCTCTTCAAGCAATTGGTAGTTGCGAATGATTTTATTTCCGATCTCTCCGAGTTCCGTATGGGGGAAATGGATATGGTTGTAATCCACCTTGTGATGGTCTGCCGAAACGATGAAATCCTTTAAACCGGAGATGGCTTTTCCAAATCTGTCCGATAGGTAAATGAGGGAAATCAGGGCGATGAAAAACAGTAACGTGATGAAATACAGAAAAATATTATCTGTTTTTAGAAAATTCTGAACTTCAATATCATAGGGTAGTGCGACGCGAATAAAAAAATGAGGATACGCTTTTGCATAGTAGTAGTATTCTATGCCCAAGGTGGTCGAGTGGCGAACGGCAGCTCCCGTGGAGTGTATTAACGCTGCCTGGATCTCGGGACGTTGCAAATGGTTTTCGATCTCTTTATCCTGCTCTATGCTATTGTCGAATAATACTTTTCCCGTGCGATTAAGCAAGGTTACCCGTAGATTATGGGGAAGAATTTGTAATATATTCTGGATGGAATCGATACGATGATCCCGTACCAGCTGCTTCGTGTCGGCATATTGGGCAAGAATCGTCGCGTAGTCGTTGAGTGTCGTGCGTAAATTTTCTGTTTTATACGCTTTTTCTCTTTTTTGTTGGAAAAAAATAATTCCTATCGTGAAGATGGAAAATACGACAAAGAAATATAAAAATAATTTTTGTTTATAAGAGAGTTTCATCGAATGATGTTTTTAATGAGTTAAATTTCAATACAATACCCATAACCGGAACGGTTCACGATATAGTGTCCTTGTTCCCCGAGTTTTTTTCTCAGGCGCGTGATGTGTACATCTACCGTACGCTCTAAAACATAACCGTCATCGGCCCATACGTTACGGAGGATAGCTTCCCTCGAAAAGATTCGTCCGGGGGCTTTGGCTAACATATACAATATTTCGAACTCTTTTTTGGTAAGTGGAACGGATTGCTTGTTGACAATAACTTGTTTGGTCACCGCGTTGATAAGAATCTCGCCGATCTCTATCTGTTGTTCCGGGGTAGCGGCCACTCGCTTCAGAACGGCTTTTACCCGTGCGCATACCTCTTTGATGGAAAATGGTTTTGCAATGTAATCGTCTCCGCCGATACTGAACCCGGTAAGCATGTCATTTTCCGTATCCTTGGCTGTAAGGAAAATGATAGGTGTCGTGTTGTGAAGTTCTTTACGAAGCCTTTCCGCCATTTTAAATCCGGAGATTCCCGTCATCATGACATCTAACAAGATCAATTCGTGTTCTTTCGTTAATATTTTTAAGGCCTGTTCCGCTGATTCGGCCGTATCGACCATATAACCCTCGTTTTCCAAGTTGAATTGCAGGATTTCTCGTAAGTCCGCTTCGTCGTCGACGACTAAAATTCGTTTCTTTTCCATAGTTTTATTCGATTGGGAGTTCCGGAGTATCTTCGTTTTTATGTAAATGTTTTGCATTCTTCCCTTCCATTAAATAGATTGCCGCTTCTGCGATATTCGTCGCGTTATCTCCTATCCTTTCTATATTATAGGACATACCGCTTATGGAAAGAGCATCTAACATATCCTGTTCGTTGATCGTCTTACCGACAAAGCAAACCGGAATACCGTGGATGATTTCTTTGTGATGGAAATCCACCCTGTCATCCGTTTGAATGACTTCTTTTGCCAGTTCGGTATCTTCACAGGTGAAAGCAAAGATAGCATTTTGTGTCATTTTTTTTACTATGGCGAGTTGTTCCCGTATTATTTTTTCATGGGTCAGGAAACATTTGCCGTTTCGATCGGTCTCTTTTAAAAAATCGGCAATGTTGAGAATGAGATCTCCGATTCGTTCCAGATAGGCTGTCATATCGTGGTAGGACATGATCTTTCGGGAATCGGTAGCTCTCGGGGAATAAAGGACGATAGAACGAATCACTTCATCTCTGATTTTTATTTCCATGCCGTCGATGATCGTTTCGTTATGTTCTATTTCCGCGTGTATTTCGGGATTTTTATTATCTGCCGTAAGTCGGTTGATATAATCCATTTGAAGGAATACGATTTTGGAGAGTACTTCAAAATCTTCTCTTATTTTTTCTAAATAGTTTTCTCTGATGGTATTCATGTCGTAATGATTAAATGGTCTGACTCTTCTGATTGATTAACCGAATTGCCCGGTGAGATATTCTTCGGTCCGTTTGTCTTGCGGGGCGGTGAACATCTTTTGTGTTTCATCGTACTCGATTAATTCCCCCAAATACATAAACATGGAGTAATCGGAAATTCGGGCAGCCTGCGACATATTGTGAGTAACGATCAGGATCGTAAATTCTTTTTTAAGTTCCAAAAGTAACTCTTCAATCCGGTTGGTGGCGATGGGATCCAATGCGGAAGTCGGTTCGTCCATTAACAAAATTTGCGGTTTTAAAGCCAACGCCCTGGCGATACACAGGCGTTGTTGCTGTCCGCCGGAAAGGAAGGTTCCTTTTTTATAGAGAGCGTCTTTGACCTCTTCCCATAATCCGACATTTTGCAGGCTTTGTTCGACGATCTGATCTTTTTCTTTACGAGGTAAACGAATTCCGTTTAGTTTATAACCGGCAATGACATTATCATATATGCTCATGGTCGGAAATGGATTGGGCCTTTGAAAGACCATGCCAGCCATGCGCCTGACTTCCATGGGGTTCGTCTTTAATATGTTTTTCCCGTTTAAAAGGATTTCACCCGTAATGCGGATATCCGGATAGAGTTCGTGCATTCGGTTTATGGCTCGTAAAAGAGTACTTTTCCCGCAGCCGGAGGGCCCCATGATGGCCGTGATCTTTTTTTCTTCGATACGGGCATTCACGCGATTGACGGCGTTTTTGCCGGGGGTGTAGGAGATCGAAACCTCTTGTAGTTGTAATATGGGATTTGCTGTAGATACCATAGGTCGTTATTGATTATATTATTGATTTCTCCATTTATTGGCTATATGTTTGGCTATTAGATTGAGCGATAATATGAGTAACAGGAGGAAAAGCGAGGAACTCCAGATCATATCGATCAGGTTGGGATCGTTATAAAATTCCCAAATTAAAAGGGGAACGGCACTGGTCGGAGCTGTGACATCCCAATTGATGACCGTGCTTCCGAGGGCTGTCAGCATCAATGGAGCTGTTTCTCCCATTACACGGGAAACTGCTAACAATATACCTGTGAACAAACCTCCGAAAGCAGACGGGAGTAGTAGTTTTAAAATTACGCTCGTATAAGAGGCTCCGAGTGCGAGTCCGGCTTCTTTTAACGAACCCGGTAGCATTTTTAATGTCTCTTCGGTGGATCTTATGATCAGGGGGAGCATCATGATGCTTAAAGCGACGCTGCCTGCTAAGGCAGAGTAGCTGCTCAGCGGCTTTACGATCCAGCTGTAAGCGATAATACCGATAACGATAGAGGGACTTCCTTGAATCAGGTCGGTAAAGAAGCGGGTAGTGTTTGAAAATAGGGTTCTGGGTTTTTCCGAAAGGTGAATTCCGGCCATAATACCAACCGGTATGGCAATAACGGTAGCCATTCCTACCATGAGCAAGGTTCCGGTGATTCCGTTGGCGATACCCCCGGGAATGATTTCTCCCGTGCCTTTGGCGAGCATGGCGTCTAAGGTGCTGGGGGCTGTTTCGGTAAAGAAATTCCAGTTGATCTGTTTGTATCCTTTTTTTATCAATTCCCCGATGATCATAAATAGGGGGATGACGGTCAGGGAGGCTAATGAATAGATGGTATAGAAAAATATCCTGTCTTTGATCGTTCTGTATCTTATGGATGCCATCTTGTTAATGAAGTTTTTTGATGATGAGTTTGGCTATCATGTTGATGATAGCGGTAATTAAGAATAGTAATAAGCCGATGGCGATGAGGGAGCTGAGTTTGATTCCGTCGGCTTCCCCGAATTGATTGGCGATGATACTCGCCATCGTGTTTCCCGTGTCTCCCAACGAAAGGGGAACGTTGTTGGTATTTCCGATCAGCATGGTCACGGCCATGGTCTCTCCGAGGGCTCTTCCGAGTGCTAAAATGTAGCTTGCGAAAATACCGGAACCGGCAGCCGGGAACGTGACTGTCCGGATAACGTCATAGCGTGTCGCTCCTAAACTGTATGCCGCTTCTTTCAGTTCGTTGGGGACCATAGCAATAAATTCCCCGCTGAGGGAAGAGGCGTAGGGAATGATCATGATCGCTAATACGATGGAAGAGGTGAGGATACCGAATCCCTGTGAATTGATCCCCCATTCTACCATCAGCGGACGAAGGGTATAAAATCCCCATAGACCGTAGACGATGGAAGGAATCCCCGCTAATAGATCAATGGTGGAGCTGATGAAGACGGCTATTCTTTTGCCTTTGAAATATTCTCCGGTAAAAAGGGCTACGGGCAAAGAAAACGGGATGCAGAACAGTAACGCTAAAAATGAAGTAAGCAAGGTTCCTATAATAAAGGATAAAGCTCCGTAAGTTTCGTTGTCTGGATGAGGATTCCAGTCGGCCGTACCGATAAAGTTGAGGAATCCGTAATGATGAAAGGCAGGGAAGGCTCCGCTAACGAGGGAATAGACCATTCCCGCACATATTAAAAGTATGAAAATACAGCAGATGATTAGTAGACGTTTGAATAGATAGTCCGACATATCATTATGTTTAATGTAAGTCTTGTGGCGATAATACATCGCCACAAGATTTTAGTATTACTTCATTGTTTTTCCGTTGAACGTGACGGATTTTAAAAGGGCTTGTGCATTTTTAACGGCAGATGCAGGAAGGGGAGAGTAGTGTACTTTTGTGGTTAAGGCCTGTGCCTCGTCGCTTAGCATCCAGCTCAACAGATCGACGGTGGCTTGTGCTTGTTCTATTTTCCTGTCGTTGTAAGATTGTTCTTTATAGAGAATAATCCAGGTGAAACAACTGATAGGATAGGCATCGACGGCGGGAGAGTTGGTGATCATAGTGCGGGTGTCGGCAGGTATATCTCCGGAAGCGGCCGCGGAAATGCTTTCCGTTGTCGGACTGACGTAATTGCCGGCCTTGTTTTGTAATTGGGCCATGGGGATTTTAAGAGAGAAAGCATACTCCGATCCCACGTAACCGATAGACCCTGCCGTTTGACTGATCACTCCGGCTACTCCGGGATTTCCCTTGGCGGCAATGCCTGCCGGCCATTTCAACGATTTGCCGGTTCCTACTTGTTCTTTCCAGTCATTACTGATTTTTGTCAGGTAATCGCTGAATACGAATGTAGTACCGCTACCGTCGGAACGATACACCGGGGTGAGCTCTTTGTCGGGAAGAGCGACTCCCGGATTAGCGGCTTGTATCCGACGGTCGTTCCATTTCTTGATTTTTCCTAAGTAGATATCGGCAATGATTTCACCCGTAAGTTTCAAATCTTTTACTTCCGGTAGGTTATAAGCCATTACCACGGCTCCCATACAGGTAGGAATATGAATCGTTTCATAAGGCATCTCTTTCAGCTCTTTTTCGGAAAGAAAAGCATCTGTCCCGCCGAAATCTACGATTCTATCTTTTAGACTTCTGATTCCTCCTCCGCTGCCGATTCCTCCGTAGGTGACAGTCGTCCCGTTTTTTTGCTGATAAGTTTTAAATGCCAGGTTATAAAACGGAAGAGGGAAGGTGGCTCCGGCTCCCGTAACCTTTTCTTTTTTGTTTGATGCGGCATCTGCGGGGGTTGCATTGCCGGAGAGCATCGTGGAAATGATAAGAATACTGATGAGTAATAGATTTTTCATGTTTTTCAAATTATGTTTAACACATACTGTACTTTTTTAGACTTTACAATATTACGTTGATGTTATGACACGTTTGTTACGCGTTTGTTACATTTTTGTTAAGCCTGAACGGAGAAGTCGTTATAGTTTAAATTCGATATTCAAATAGCCGAAGGCCGTTGATTTTCCGGAATAAGGATTCCATGACGTGAAATTGGGAGCGATCTTTAAATATTTGATCGGGGAATACTGAATGCCGGCAAGTATTCTTTGGCCGTCGGCATTGCTCCAGTCGTCTTTGGATGTCAGGTTGTCGTATCTTCCGAAGAGGTCGAATTTGGAAGCCAATTTAACAGAGGTATAGATGGAATAACCGGATTGGTCCCGGTCTTTCTTAAATTTCGTGTTATACATTTTGTTGTATTCGGCTCCTAAGGAAAAATGCTCGTGTTTATAACCGGCGAAAAGAGCTAAGTTCTGTTGGTCTTTGGTCCCTTCGCCTTCGATGTTCTTGTTAGATATGTCAAAATATCCTCTGATCGTTAATGATTTGACCGGATTGAGAGTGACTCCCAAGCCATAGCGGTACTTATTGTCGTTGTTCAGTTTCTTGTACCCCTCTCCGTTGATAAAGGTAATGTCGGCCCGGAGCCAGTCGGTAAATTTGTATTTTCCGATGATTCCCATGTCTGCACTGGATCCGAACTTGTACTCGTCCTGGAAAGATTTCATAATGTAACGGTATCCCCAAAATTTCTCCTGAACATTGAATTGTTCGAGGCCGATCAGACCGAAATCGAGAGTGAGGTCTCCGGTTTTCCAGCTTAACATCGCGTTCTTCACGTAAGCGACTCTTTCCAGATCTGAACCCGAAACTTTAGTCGATCCGATATCGAATACCAATTTCCCGCTTAATTTCGGAGATAAGTTGAATTGGTAGCCGAGATAGGAACGGTCCAGAGCGAATCCGGATTCCTTGTTCGCACGCCCTAAGCCCACATGATAGTTTGCAAAAACGGTAACAATCGGTGAACCCGTGATTTTTAATTTGTTTTCTTTTTTTTCTTCTTGTGCAAAACTGCCGATAGATAAAGCAGTTAAAACGATAATAAATAAAATCCTTTTCATCTTGTCTAATTTTAAGGTTCTTTTTTTCGAAAGCGAAAGTAGACTGAAAAGGTTTCTTGAATATTAACGTTTAGTGACGAAATTGTTAAGGATGGTTATTTTCTGAAAAGGGAAAAATTTACACTACCGTATTGCCTATGTTCGAGGAAACGCGGGAAAGAAGAAAAGTCCACCGTTGCGGGGTGTTCTATGACAGCAATGCCGTCGGGGGAAAGTAGGTCGTTATCGAAAATAGCCGCGGGGATCTCTGTGATATTGGGTAGATCATAGGGGGGATCGGCAAAAATAAGTCCGAAATGTTGTCCTTTCAATTTTTTGCAAGCTATAAATGCGTCTGTTTTATATATGGCGATATTTTTGAATCCTAATTGTAGGGCTGTTCTTTTAATGAAAGAGAAGTGATTGTAATTTGCTTCTACAGAAACGATCTTTTCAGCACCGCGGGAAGCTAATTCGTAGCTGATGCTGCCGGTTCCGGAAAATAGGTCTAAGGCTCGAATGTTTTCAATATCGATATAGTTGTTGAGCACGTTAAACAAATTCTCTTTAGCGAAGTCCGTGGTCGGTCTGGCCTTAAAGTTTTTATCCGGGAATAGTTGTTTCCCTTTGTGTGTACCGCTTATAATCCGCATCTATGAAAGTTTAACAAGTGAATGAAATAAGAGTTATTGAATTCCTTATCCTGGAGAAGAGTGTTTAAGATCGGCTCCTGCGGGTAATAGATATGCGGGATATAACTTTCGAGTACCCCTCTGAATTTTTGATCCTTTACGGGTAAACCTGAAATGGAGAGGTGTACGTTGTCTTTTTCCGCACCGGATTCTCTAAGCACATTCAGGATAAAGTAAACGATATCTGTCTGGTGCTGGTAATGAAACGAATTGAAGAGCAGCAATCGGGTATCGCGAAACAAAAGGAGGTCGAAATAGCGGTCCTGAATGTCAACGAATAGTTGCTCCATCTGGCGAAGAGTTTTGGCACTCGCCTGTCTTATGAGATTATAGGCGCTATTGGCTATCTCTATTGCGGGATAATGTTCTCGAAGAAATTGATGAAACTTGTACGGGATACCCTCTACCAAGTAAGCATCGATGCGTTCGATATGATGATATATAAGCTCCTCTTCCGGATTCGTTTCCTGTTGGATCCGGTAGAGTAAACTTAGTTTATCTGTTTGGAAAAAATCGGAAGGGATCAGACTTTTGGCTTTGCTGCAAGGAATGACATAAACCTGTTTGAATTTTAAATTTAGGATGCGGTCGTTGACTATGTAGTTTTCCACTTTTGCCAGGACTGCGTCCGAAGAATCGACTTGAAAAGGCTGGTGAGCGAAAACAACCAACTGGTCTTTTTCGTCATGAACGCAAAATGAAAATCCATCCGTTGCATAACGGATGGATAATATCGATTTTACAGAAGATTCGTAAATATAATTTTTGTCTGTATAATAAACTCCTTGCATGGAATTAAGATTTTACGGATTATTCCCAATTCCCTACGTTATTGTTAGCCTCTTTTACACTTCCTACTTTTAATCCGGGGTATTTATGTAATCTGATTCTTTCACCGTTTTCTTCTAAAACTGCATCTCTAAAATCTTCCATTTTGTCGTCAAAAATAGTCATGTTGGAAGTACTGGCTTCAAAAACAGGGACATCCACGCCTGCTTCTGTCGGAATGATATCCGCTTTTAGAGAAAATTCATATTTTCTGTTGGTGAAGGGAACGTAACGAATGTCGTCGATAGGATAATTTTCTCCGAAGAGCTCCTGTAAGGCGGCTACTCTGATGGTATCACGGATAATAAGGCCTTTTTTCAACGCCTCTTGTTCGGTTATTCCTGCTTCAAGCTGATCGTCTGTCAGTTCGCCGATAGCGCGAACAGTCTTCAGGGAGTCGTGTTTCACAAAATAAATGAGGGTATCGAAACTACCTGTATATCTACCGTAAAGATTCTTATAAGATTCCTGAGCGGTTCTGATATCTTTCAGACGTTGAATGATTCTACTATATCTCTGGTCTTTTAACTTTTGGAATTCCAAAGGATTGTTTACGCTTTCGTAGCATTTGTATGCTAAAAAAATCGCTACAAGAGCTAAAATGACTTGAATAATAATCTTTTTCATTTTTTTTCGTCAGTATATTATTAATACGTTAAACAAGTTAGTTCTTTCTGTTTATGATGACGTTTTTATCTATCTTTGCATAGTTAAAAACGGCACAACACCTACACGATGAATGCGGTAGTGTCCGCAAATATAAGAAAAAAAAGATTCGTAGCCCATTTTTATACATTGAAATTTTGCTATGATCGCAAAACATTTTGAAAACATTGTATTAGAGAAGTTTGGGTTTGATTTTTCCCCGACTCAACAGCAGGCGATGGACTGTTTTCTCTCTTTTTTCTTTTCTCGGGAAGAAGAGAGTTTGTTTTTGCTGAAGGGATTTGCCGGTACCGGGAAAACGTCATTGGTTGCCGCGATCGTGAATACGTTATTGCAGTTGAAGTGTCAGGTGGTTTTGTTGGCCCCGACCGGAAGGGCGGCAAAGGTATTTTCGAGTTATTCGGGGCAGCCTGCTTTTACGATCCATAAAAAGATTTACCGGCAAAAATCAGCCCAGGAAGGAATCGGGTATTTTAATTTGGGATTTAACCCGAATGCCAATACTCTTTTTTTTGTGGATGAGGCTTCTATGATCTCTACCGCTTCTTCGGACAGTAATTTCGGTTCGGGTTCCTTGTTGGATGATTTGTTCGAGTACGTGTATAACGGTCGGAATAATCGCTTGGTTTTGATAGGTGATACGGCACAGTTGCCCCCGATCGGTTCGAGTGTCAGTCCCGCCTTGGAAGCGGAACTGCTGGGCCGTCAGTACGGGGTGAATGTATATGAGGCTCGTTTGACCGATATCATGCGGCAATCTGAAGCATCCGGAATATTGTATAACGCAACGCGAGTCCGGGAGATGATAGGTGCTGCTGGAAAATTTTTTTTGCTGAAGGTCGGCGGATTCCCGGATGTCATTCGAATAAGCGGGGGGAATCTGTTGGAGGAGCTGGATAGCTGTTACGGTCGTTACGGGGTGGATGAGACGATGGTTATTTGCCGTTCCAACAAAAGAGCCAACCGGTTTAACGAGGGAATCAGAGCCCGCATCCTTTATCGAGAGGAAGCTTTTACCGGGGGGGACAAGATCATGATCGTGAAGAATAACTATTTTTGGGGGGCGGAGTACGATCATGTCGATTTTATTGCTAACGGTGATATTGCCACCGTGGAACGAATCGGTAAACACAAGGAGTTGTATGGTTTTCATTTTGCGGAGGCTCGTTTGAGTATTTACGGGTACGAGGAGGAGATTACGGCATGGGTTATGCTGGATACGTTGACTTCGGAACAGCCTGCCTTGAGTTATGAAGAGCATAAACGGTTATACGCGGCGATAGAAGAAGATTATATGAATGATATCCCTTCCAAGCAAAAACGTTTTAAGAAGATTCGTGAAAATGAATTTTTTAATGCCTTGCAAATTAAATTCGCCTATGCGGTGACAGGGCACAAAGCGCAAGGAGGGCAATGGGATGCCGTGTTTGTCGATCCGGGGTGGATAACGGACGAATTGCCCGACGACGAGTATTGGCGCTGGCTCTATACGGCTATCACGAGGGCAAGGCAAAAAGTTTTCCTGATCAATTTCAGGGACGATTGGTTCGAGACAAGAGGATAAATGGGGGTGAATTGAAATCGGAAACAGACGCTTTTTCGGTTGCTATATTTGTAATAACAAAATAAGGAGATTGAATGATTCCATTAAATTCAATCTCCTCATCTTTTCGTTGACCATTGTAGCTTGTCAATCGTTCTTTGTCAGTTCTTTTGCGATCTCGTCTATTCTTGCGTTTGCCTGTTGCTGTGCTTTCTCGAAATCGTGAATATCCTTCATCTGTACTTTCGCTTCAAAATAGAACTTGATTTTGGGTTCGGTACCTGAGGGACGGACTGAAATTTTACTACCGTCGGCTAAAAAGAATTGGAGGACGTCGCTCGTCGTGCTGAAATCCAGGTGTGTTTTTTCCCCGCTACGGAGATCAGTTGCTTCTAAGGTAAGGTAATCTTTTTTAATCACGATATCGCTACCCGCGATTTGTTTCGGGGTATGATGACGCAACTTTTCCATCATAGCTTGGATCTCTTGAGCTCCGGATAATCCTTTGCGAACGATGTAAATCATTTTTTCCTGTGAGAAGCCGTATTTCGCGTAAATCTCTTTCAGGAAAGCGTAGAGAGATAATCCGTTCATTTTCGTCCAGGCGGCGATTTCTGCCATAAGAGAGGTTGCGGAAACGCCGTCTTTGTCTCTGGTGAACGAACCCGGCATAAATCCGAAAGACTCTTCTCCGCCTCCGATGAATTTTCCGGCATCTTTTTTCCGGATCATATCGGCAATCCATTTGAACCCGGTATATACATCGTAACACTCGATGTCGTTTCTTTCGGCAATTTCTTTGATCAATTCCGTGCTTACGATCGTTTTAATAGTATATTCTCCTCCTTTCAGAAGCCCTGATTCTCTTTTTCGACGGATGATGTATTCCGTGAAAATGATATTGGTCTGGTTCCCGTTTAACAAGATCCACTCTTCCCGATCGTTTTTTACGGCAATACCGATACGGTCTCCGTCCGGATCGCAGGCCATAGCCAGATCGGCATCGACTTTTCTTGCTAAATCAAGAGCCATTTTAAAGGCGGCGGGTTCTTCCGGGTTAGCGGAGGCTACAGTCGGAAAATCTCCGTTCGGAATGCTTTGCTCGGGTACGGGGTGGATGTTGGTAAATCCCCAGTTCCGGAGAGATTCCGGTACTAATTTGTAAGTGGTTCCGTGGAGAGGGGTAAAAACGATCTTCAAATCGTGTTCTTTCCGGATGGCTTCCGGTGAAAGACTTAAAGTTTTTACCTTGTCCAGGTAAATACGGTCGAAATCTTCGCCGAGTATTTTAATCTTTTCGGTGACTTTATCGAATTTGATGTCACCGACCTTTACTTTTTGGACTTCTCGAATCACGTTTTTGTCGTGGGGAGGAACTAATTGGGAACCATCGTTCCAGTATGCTTTGTACCCGTTGTACTCTTTGGGGTTGTGAGATGCGGTAATGATGACTCCCCCTTTGCATCCTAACTCGCGTATGGCGAACGATATTTCGGGTGTGGGGCGCAGGTCTTCGAAAAGATAGACGTAAATACCGTTGGCCGAAAAAATATGGGCGACGGTTTCTGCGAAATAGCGGGAGTTGTGGCGGCAATCGTGTCCGATACATACCGATTTTTCCTCGTTCGGGAAAGCCTGATTGATGTAGTTGGCAAATCCCTGGGTGGCGGCACCGACGGTATATATGTTCATCCGGTTACTTCCGACCCCCATAATTCCTCGCAATCCTCCGGTTCCGAATTCCAAGTCGTTGTAAAACGAATCGATCAGTTCGGCGGGATTTGTATCGTTTAGCATGCGGGAAACTTCGGTGCGAGTCGTTTCGTCGTAGTTTCGGTCCAACCATTTTTCTGCTTTTTCTTTTGCCGTTTTTATGATATCCTTGTTGTTCATATCGTCATTGTTTTTGGTTCAGATAACAAAGTTATGATATTTTGCGTTAATAAAAAAGGCCTTGCATTGCAAGGCCTTTTTTATTCCGTAAGCATGAATTAAAATCTCTTTTCTTTAATTTTTGCTTTCTTACCGGTAAGTTTCCGGAAATAGAATATTCTGGACTGTCTTACGGCACCTCTCTTGTTTACTTCAATCTCTTTGATATAAGGAGAGTTCAGAGGGATAATACGTTCAACTCCGACGTTACCGGACATTTTTCTCACGGTAAAAGTTTTCGTGGAACCCGTTCCGCTGATTTGGATAACGATTCCTTTGAATACCTGTACACGCTCTTTGTTTCCTTCGATAATTTTATAGTGTACGCTGATGGTATCACCTGTGTTGAATGAAGGAATTTCTACTCTGTTTTCATTTGCAAAAGCTTCCTCTGCAATTTTAATTAAATTCATCGTTTTAATTTTATAAAGTTCATTTATCGAACGCAGTATTACGACCAGAGTCTTTTTTGTAAGAGACTACGTACGTTTTTAATTCGAGCTGCAAATGTAAGGAAAAAAATAAACTCTGCAAATAATTCGAGGTTTATCCTTCGTAAAACAATTCAAGCTCCGATTTATAATTTTATTCAATCACTTCCAGTTTGTTTCCGGTCTGTTTGATCAACATGCGCAAGAACCAATCCGGAAGAGGTTTGTTTTCCACTTTGGGATTTTTTTCTCCCGGAACGGCTGTTTTAATGTTACCATCCATGTATTTGCAGAACAGATAACCGTAGAATTTTCTCCATTGGTCGACTAAACTGTTTCCCGTGTTGCAGGAGAAGTCCGTCAGGAATTGGACTGCTGTCGCTTTGTCTTTGGCCAACATCTCTTTGGCTCCGGCATCCGCGATCTGAACAAAGTTTTGATATTGCATTTCCAAGCCTTTTTGTTTTTCCCGGATTTCAGGATGAATCAGGTCGTAGCGTGTGTAGGCAAAATTGCTGACCTGACTGAATACCCAAAAGGCTGCTTCGTTCGTGAACTCCATCATGCTTCCGTTTCCTACGGCATAGGCTTCCGGAACGGCTGTAGAAGAGGTGTACATCGGGAAATAAACGGTATTGGCCGCATCGTCCACGGCAAACCAGAGTATGCCTCCGATTTCGTCCGGTAACCAGCTACGGCTTTGGGTTACGAACGTGAATCCGGTTTGTTGAGTAGCTGTCGTTCTCTCGTGTACGTACTCTTTTCCGTCTACTTTCCACTGCATGGGACGCCATCTGTAAGGACACCCGTAAGGACCGGCACCCAAATCCTTGCTCATATCCAATTCCGTGCCTTCCAAATGGTCACGCATGAAATCCATGGCATCCAGAACGTCTAATTTGCGATTAGGCTTAATCCATAACGGCATGCGGTTGGTTGCGTAACCTTTGGAGTCTTTCATGATGTTTCTTCCGGTAGCGTAGTCCCAGTATTGGGCCATGTCCGAGCTTACGGCATTGAAGAAGGCCCATACCCGGATTTCACAGAAACGGGCGGCACCGAAATCCACCGGAGCGTAACTGTCGGAAAAACTGAAATCGGAATTTTTAGCATCTTTGGGGTAAAATCCTTTTTCTTTGGCAAAAGAGATTACGTCTTTTGAATAGACGGTAGTTACTTCCGGATTGTAAATCTTATTCATTTTATCGGAAGAGATGGATGTTTTCCCTTCTAACGGGAAAGTGGTAATACGAGCTTGATTAGCATGAGCGGATACATATCCGTCCGGAACCATCCGGGCTACCCAAACGGCACCTTTTTCTCCTTCCCCTTTGCCGATAATCTCTAAGATCCAGACTTCATTGGGATCGCTGATAGAGATGGATTCTCCGGAACTGGCCCAACCGTATCGGGTGAAAAGGTCGGTCATAACCACGATAGCTTCGCGTGCGGTTTTGGCCCGTTGGAGGGTCAGATAGATGGCACTGCCGTAGTCGATGATAGCTCCGCTTTGGGTCTCTAACTCTTTACGTCCTCCGAAAGTCGTTTCGGAGATAGCCAACTGGTGTTCGTTCATGTTACCTACGACATTATAAGTATGGGCTACCTGGGGAATTTTTCCCAAAAATTTGCCGGTATCCCACTCGTAAACGTCCACCATGCTACCGGCGGGCCAATCTTGAGCGGGCCAATGGTAGAGCTCTCCGTACAATACGTGTGAGTCGGCGGAATAAGTGATCATGGTTGAACCGTCTTTGGTAGCTCCTTTCGTGAATAGAAAGTTCGTACAAGCCATAGTGTATGACGTGCAGCATAAAAATACTAACGTGACAAGTAGGTGAATTTTTCTCATATTCGTTTTATTTATTTTGTGAAAGAATTAACGGATCCGATCGTAAGATTTTAAAAGCTTTATATCTTTTACGATGCCTCGTATGGCCATGTAGGTGAAAATGATGCATACGACAGGAAGAATAAAGCTGAATTTATACAATACCGTTGCATCAGCTCCGAATTGCCGGATGTGATACCACATCAGAATGCCGGACCCGATCAACAGAACGATCTCTACGATGCAAAGCCTTACTTGTAAAAAGCGTTTTTTATACAGAAAGATCGTGATCAAAGGCAATAAAATGGTGAACAGGCTTAAAATGAACAACGCCCAGTAATAACTTACGAAGGAAGTTTCTGCGCTTTTTTCTACTATACCGTACGCGAAAAAGTCGTAATTCGTATCGTTGGGAACCACGACCCGGGCAATGGGAACACATAGGGGCAATACCATCAAAATGCCTATTACAAACAGGTATACGGATTGAATTCTTTGTATCATATCAAATGGCTGATTAATATTAACGTGTCAGTTTATCTAAAGTGTAGTTTACTAATTTTTCCATGTAAGGTTTATAGTCGGGAGAGGCGTCGCCTGTGGCCCGGTTGGCAATGATCAGGCAGATGGTGGCCGCATGGTGTCCCATGAGGGCAGACAGGCCGGCAATAGCAGCGCTCTCCATCTCGTAGTTTACGATTTTACGACCGTTGTAACGAAAATGGGCGATTCGGTCGTTTATTCCCGGCATTTGCAGCGGCAAACGGAGTACGCGTCCCTGGGGACCGTAAAATCCGTTGGCTGTCAATGTTACTCCCTTTACGGTCGTGCCTTCCGAGTGTAATTTGTTGACCATCTCCGGAGATGAGCTTACGGCATACGGGCGGGCGGCTTGCGGGGCCCATTGGCATTGATTGACGAATGCGTCTTCGAATGCCGCGTCGCATATTTTTTCGTTATCCTGATAAAAACGCAGAACCCCGTCAATACCCACGCTCATTTCCGAGATAACGAAGGCGTGTACGGGAACATCTGCCTGTACGGAACCGGAAGTGCCGATCCGTACTATATTCAATGCTTTTTTCTCCGGTTTGATTTGTTTGGTTTCCAGATCTATGTTGGCTAAAGCGTCCAATTCGTTCACTACAATATCAATATTGTCCGTACCGATTCCCGTTGAAATAACGGAGAAGCGTTTTTGGCGGTAGGTCCCGGTAATCGTATGAAATTCCCGATTCCCGCGTGTCAGTTCGATCGAGTCAAAACGGGAAGCGATCATCTCTACTCGAGAAGGATCGCCGACAAGTACCACGTTATCCGCTAAATCTTCAGCGTGCAGGTGAAGATGGAAAATCGTTCCGTCTTCGTTCGTGATGAGTTCCGATGATTTAATAGCATTCATAACCTTAATTTTGAGCTACCAAAAATAGTGATATTCATGGTATAAACCAATAAAGCTCCGGCAAAAAGTAAAATAAAAACGATTAATCTGCGGTTATAAAAAAACGAACCGGAATTTCCGGTTCGTTTTAGAGTGATTTATGCTTGGATCTGTTTTGGGCAGATCGGTTATTTCGCGTAGTTGATGGCCCGGGTTTCCCGGATAACGGTTACTTTTACCTGTCCGGGGTAGGTCATCTCGTCCTGGATGCGTTTGGCGATATCGTAAGAGATCTTTTCTGCTTCCGTGTCTGAAATTTTTTCGCTACCCACGACTACCCGAAGTTCGCGTCCGGCCTGGATGGCATAGGTCTTAACAACTCCGTTGTAGGAGAGAGCCAAATCTTCCATCTCTTTCAAGCGTTTGATATAAGATTCCACAACCTCTCTTCTGGCTCCCGGACGTGCACCTGAAATAGCATCGCAGGCTTGTACGATCGGCGCGATAAGGGTTGTCATCTCTACCTCTTCGTGGTGAGCGCCGATAGCATTGCAAATATCCGGTTTTTCCTTGTATTTCTCCGCTAATCGCATTCCCAATATAGCATGCGGCAGTTCCGGTTCATCATCGGGTACCTTACCGATATCGTGCAAGAGTCCGGCCCGTTTGGCTTTCTTCACGTTGAGTCCCAGTTCTGCAGCCATGATCGCACATAGATTGGCTGTTTCACGGGCATGTTGCAATAAGTTCTGTCCGTAAGAAGAACGGTATTTCATCTTACCTACCAAACGGATCAATTCCGGATGCAAGCCGTGAATACCCAAGTCTATGGTGGTACGTTTCCCGGTTTCTATGATCTCCTCTTCGATCTGTTTTTTTACTTTGTTAACGACCTCTTCGATGCGTGCCGGGTGAATGCGTCCGTCCGTTACCAATTGGTGTAGGGAGAGACGTGCGATTTCGCGGCGTACCGGATCGAAACCGGATAATACGATGGCTTCCGGAGTATCGTCTACGATGATTTCTACTCCCGTCGCAGCTTCCAATGCCCGAATGTTCCGGCCCTCGCGACCGATGATTCGTCCTTTTATTTCGTCCGAGTCGATGTGGAAGATGGAAACTGCATTTTCCGTTGCCGTTTCTGTCGCGACCCGTTGAATGGTTTTGATGACTACTTTTTTAGCCTCCATGTTGGCTGTCATTTTAGCCTCTTCCATGATTTCATTCACGTAAGAGATCGCTTCCGTTTCAGCTTCCTCTTTCAGGGAGTTGATTAATTTTTCTTTGGCCTGATCGGCAGACATTCCGGATATGGCTTCAAGCTGCTCTATCTGTTGTTTCTTTAATTTTTCTAACTCGGCATGTTTCTTTTCCCACAGCTCTTTTTGTCCTTCGAGAGTCTCCTGTTGGGTTTCGGCCTCTTTGATTTTCCGTTGGCACTCCTCTATCTTACGAGCTAATTCGGCATCCCGTTGTTTGAGTTTGTTCTCGGCAAGTAAAATTTTGCTGTTTCTGGCGTTGACTTGCTTTTCGTGTTCCGCTTTTATTTGTAAGAATTTTTCTTTGGCTTGAAGGATTTTATCCTTTTTGATCACTTCCGCTTCTGCTTCTGCTTCTTTGATGATATTCTTGCTTCTGTATTTAAGGGTCATGTTGATCAGTAAATATCCGATCGCCAATCCGACCAACAAAGCAATAACACCCGTAACTATTGTTGTTATCATATTTCGATAATTAGATTTGATGTTAATTATATATTGATTGGTTTTCTATTTTCATAATAAAAAACCCGCACTATTTCTCTTTAAAAAACCCCTGTTAGACACGGGTAGAGCTGCCGTCGGATTCAGATGTCCACCGTCCCGAAGGAACTCCGAAGAGTTGAGGCCTATCTTGTGCCAACTAAGCTTTGCTCTAATTGGTTAAGTGTTGAGTTTTCCAGTTAAATACGAAATAATGCGGGTATATCTATTTCTTTTCAAAG
The DNA here is from genome assembly GCA_001487125.1 of Gabonibacter massiliensis. Lineage (GTDB taxonomy): Bacteria > Bacteroidota > Bacteroidia > Bacteroidales > Marinifilaceae > Gabonibacter > Gabonibacter massiliensis. The sequence continues at coordinate 1,147,346 of LN913013.1, read as the reverse complement.
AACGCTTTTTCACTCTTTTACGAATTCGTCTAACCTTTTGTTCGCTTTTTCTATTTCATTCAATATCGGTTCGACATCATTCCGTTGCTCGGCTTCCAACATTTTGGCTGTAAATTGCAGGGCCGTGGCGACTAAAAAATCCATGGGGTCAATATTTGAATATTTTTCCCTATATTGAGAAATCTTACCATTAATCAACTGTGCCGCTTTTCTGATTTGCTCCTCTTCCTCTCTCTCTATCGTCAACGTGCAAATCCGTCCTGCAATGTTCACATTAATCGTAAGTTTATCATTCATATTTAGTTATTCAAAAGAGCAATACATTTGTCAATCTCCCGCACCAGTTGGCTGATTCTTATTTTGGCCTCAGAGCTTCCATCTCCGGTCGAAATAGCATTAGCCACTTTCAAAGCTTTTATGTTCTCGTTTAATCTGCTGTTCTCGCCTTTCAGCTGCTCAATCCGGTTTCTGAGAGCTTGGATCTCCGCTTCCAGATTTTTGTTTTTGTCCAGCGAGGATATATATCGTTTTATTAGTTGTTCAATTTTTAAGTTTAGCTCTTTTATTATGTTTTCTTCTTTTTCTGTCATAACCTAAACTTTACACCACAAAGATAGGACAATTTCTTTTAAATACCAAGAGTGTTGTTATTTTTGCAACGGTTTTGTCATTTTTAGTAGCCGATATAATATTATGAAAAAAGGAACGGTCATGATTGCGGGAGTTTTACTCCTTTTAACGTCAGCCGCTTGGGGACAATCGTCCGGGTGGCTAAATCCTTTACGCATCAAGCCCTTGTTGAGTGGTAATTTCGGAGAATTGAGAGATTCGCATTTTCATTCCGGATTGGATTATAAAACGGAGGGCCGGGAAGGATTGCCGGTAATATGCGTGAAAGACGGGGTGTTGGCCCGGGTTAAGGTTTCAGCGACGGGTTACGGAAATGCATTGTATATCGAACATGCTGACGGATACACGACGGTTTACGGGCACCTGCAACGTTTTGTCCCCCGGGTGGAGGAGATCGTTCGGGATATGCAATACGCGAAAGAGTCATTCGCTATCGACGAAAATTTAGAAGCGGAAGCGATTGTTTTCAAAGCGGGGGATACTATTGCTTATAGTGGAAACAGCGGTTCTTCCATGGGACCTCATTTGCATTTCGAGGTGAGAAGTTCTCGGGACGAACGCCCGTTGAATCCGTTGCTTTTCCTGAAAATAGAGGATACCATGGGACCGACTCTCCGGGCTCTTTATCTTTATGGGTTTACAGAGGAGGGGGTGTTGTCTGGGCGTAGTCGCGTCGCGGTAAAGAATACGGGAAACAGAAATTACAGTGCCGGGAGAGTACGGTTTCCTGCCGGAAAAGTCGGTATCGGCATACAGGCTGATGATTACATGAACGGATCATGGAATAAATTGGGATTGTACGAGTTGAAGTTGTGGGTCGGAGGGCGGTTGATATCCCGAATGAAGATGGATACCACCTCTTTCGATCAAAACGTTTTGGTGAACGAGGTAAAGGATTTTCAACTTTATAGGGAGAATAAGGTCGTCTACACGACGTTTGGAAATTACCGGGATGAATTACCGGGAGTTTTTACCTCGCTCGCTCGCGGGTTTATTACGTTGTATCCGGATACTATCCGGCAAATCCGTTTGGAGTTGCGGGATATGAACGGTAATGTTTCCCGGCTCTCCTTTGAGTTGATCGGGAGAGAGAGGGAACGTGAGGTTGAAAGTTCGGAGAACGTGATTTGGGATAACCGGAAAGGACATCGGATGGTTTGTGAAAATTATGTGCTGGAGTTGGAACCGGATGCGTTACAGTATCCGATATCGGGTAAACCGCAACTCGTTTCTTGTCATAAAGACAGCACAGAAACGATGGAGGTGTTTTGTTTGGCAAGTGAGGAGTGGCCTTTGTTAAAGAAAGGAAAATTGCAGGTGACGGGTCCATTTCCGGAGAAAAGCGTGCTATGTATGGTAGGAAAAGGGAATAAGTTATTGCCGATGAAAACTTGGCGGTCGGAAACGGGGCTTTGGGCTTATCCCCGCGTGTTGGGACGTTATACGGTGAGCCGGGATACGGTAGCTCCTCAAATCGATTATTTGGGAAAGGTTGCCGGGAAAAGCGTGCGTTTTAAAATAAAGGATGAATTGACGGGTATTGCTTCTTACCGGGTTGAGGTGAACGGGAGATGGTGTCTGTTCTCTTATGATGCCAAAAAGAATATCTTGGAGGGGCGTTTAAGCGAGCCTGCTTTTACGAAGGGGAAAAACAGGCTCGTGTTAAAGGTGACGGATGGTGTGGGAAATATTGCTACCTTTGAAACCCATATTGTAAAATAGGAGTATTAGTTATAAAAAGTATATGATATGCATACGATAATAGCAAAAGCCAGGGAGCTGGCAAAAGAGAAGAAAACGGAAGAGGCTGTTGCCTTATTGGAAGAACAGGTGGTCGGAGAAAAAGAGGGGCCGGAAGAGATATTGATGGAGTTGGGAATTATTTATAACGGCAAGGCTGATTTTACTCGGGCTTTGAACTATTTCAATGCGGTGTTGCGTTTGAACCCGGATAACGGTAAAGCTCGTACTTACGTGAACATGATCAACGGTATTTTGGATTATTATTGCAAGGATCTGTTGAATCCCTGATTGTGTCGCGTGAAAAAAAACAGGGAGGGGATAACACGGATACGGTAAGATGGGTAAAGACAGGTTCTTAAAGTAGATTTTTATTTCGTGCGTTGTAATTCTCGATTAATTCATTTACCTTTGCGGCAGTTTTCGAATTGTTAAATTTACGTTTCAATCCGCTTGAAAGGGGGTGGTCGATTATTTTTGAGATAAATAAATGATATAATATTCAATAGGAAAGAGGACACGCGATGGTGTCGTCGGTTATTTTTTTAGTAATTAAATTATTCATTTTTAAAAATAAAAGATCATGATTATAGTTCCATTAAAAGAAGGCGAGAATATTGAAAGAGCGTTGAAAAAATTCAAAAGAAAGTTCGAAAAAACCGGTGTTATTAAAGAATTGAGAGACCGTCAGGCTTTTACCAAACCTTCCGTGAGAAATCGGATGGCTCGCATGAAAGCTGCTTACCGTCAATCTTTACAGCAAGCAGAAGAATAAAAGACTTACATAATGTTGTTTTTCAAAAACAAAAAGCGTAATTTAGTTACGTCTTTAAAATTTTGAAAATGATGCAACTCCAGGCTTTTTTGAATTATCTCGGTCGTGTAAAAAGATATTCTCCTCGCACGATAAAAGCATACCAAATGGATTTGCGTCAATTTTTTGATTATTGTAAGTTGAGCGATTCGGAGGAGGATATTTTAAAAATAACTACCAAGTTAGTGAGGGGATGGCTTATGGCGGAGATGAGCGGGAGTATGCGGAAAGTAGAGACCGGGGAGAAACTGAAGGGCACTTCCGGGAAGCGAAAGTTGAGCAGCTTAAAAGCTTTTTTTCGTTTTTTACTGAAAGAGGGAGTGTTGGAGGTGAATCCGGCGGAGGGAATTAGCGGTCCTAAAACGGCTAAGCGGTTGCCTGTTTTCGTGAAGGAGGAAGAGATGGCCGCGGTGTTGAATGTGGAAAAGGAGGATTTTCCTTGCCTGCGCGATTGGTTGATTTTGTTGATGGCCTATGACACGGGGATGAGGCGTTCGGAAATAGTAGGGTTGAAGGTGTCGGATGTCGATTTTTCCCGGCGGTGTATTCGGGTGACGGGAAAAGGGAACAAGCAACGGGAGATTCCGGTCGTGAACGAGTTGGAGAAAGCGATGGCGCATTATTTGGAGAGGAGGCGGGAGGTCGTTATTCAGGAACACGGTTTTTTTTTCGTGACTGACAAGGGGTTGCCTATTTACGATAAATTTGTTTATCGGCTGGTTACCGCAAAGTTGTCGAATGATACCACTTTGTCCAAGAGAAGTCCGCATGTGTTGCGTCACTCTTTTGCGACTCATTTGTTGAATAACGGGGCGTCCATAGAGGGGATACGGGAGCTTTTAGGGCATTCGAGTTTAGCTGCCACCCAGGTCTACACGCACAACTCGGTAGAGAGTATGTTGAAGATTTTTAAACAAGCTCACCCACGAGCATAAATTATAGGAGGAAACGGTATGGAAATTAGAATTAATCCTGTAGGTTTTTCAGTAAATCCGGTTTTGGAAGAGTTGATCAATAAAAAATTCTCGAAACTGGAAAGGTATCACGACGGCATTATCGCGATTGTGGTGACGTTGAAATTGGAAAAGGATGACAATCTTGAAAACAAATTGATGGAGGTGAACGTTGACGTGAAGGGACAGGATGTTTTCGTAAAGAAGAATGCTAAAACTTTTGAGGAGACGGTGGATGAGTTGTATGACGTGTTGAAGCGTCAGTTGACGAAGGCGAAGGAAAAGAGAGAAAATTAAAAAAATGATCTCATTTATTGTGAGATATGATTTTTAATTTGTACATTTGCAAGCCAAATTAAATGGATTTTTCTCGTTTGGACTGGTTAACATTCAGTCGTTCAGAGAATTTTCTATGGTATGTTATAGAGTTTTTGTGATAAATTGTTTAATAATAAAATTGTTTTAGAGTTATGGCTAAAGAACATTTTGACAGGTCAAAACCACACGTAAATATTGGTACTATTGGTCACGTTGACCACGGTAAAACAACCTTGACTGCTGCGATTACGACAGTTTTGGCAAAAAAAGGTCTTTCTGAATTGCGTTCATTCGATTCTATCGATAACGCTCCGGAAGAGAAAGAGAGAGGTATTACCATCAATACTTCGCACGTAGAATATGAAACTGCAAATCGCCACTATGCGCACGTTGACTGTCCGGGACACGCCGACTATGTAAAGAACATGGTTACCGGTGCCGCTCAGATGGACGGTGCTATTCTGGTTTGTGCCGCTACAGACGGTCCGATGCCCCAAACACGTGAGCACATCCTTTTGGCTCGTCAGGTAAACGTACCGAGAATGGTCGTTTTCTTGAACAAAGTGGATATGGTGGATGACCCTGAAATGTTGGAATTGGTTGAGATGGAGATGAGAGAGTTGTTGTCTTTCTACGGATACGATGGAGACAATACTCCTATTATTTTAGGTTCTGCCCTCGGTGCTTTAAACGGAGAACCGAAATGGGAAGAGAAAGTAATGGAGTTGATGGATGCAGTGGATTCTTGGATTGAACTTCCGGAACGTGCTGTAGACAAACCGTTCCTGATGCCTGTTGAGGACGTATTCTCTATTACCGGTCGTGGTACTGTTGCTACCGGTCGTATTGAGACGGGTACCGTTCACGTGGGTGATGAGTTGGAAATGATCGGTTTGGGTGCTGACGGGAAAAAGACCGTTTGTACCGGAGTTGAGATGTTCCGTAAGATTCTGGATGACGGAGAAGCCGGTGATAACGTAGGTTTGTTGCTTCGCGGTGTCGATAAAAACGAAATCAAGCGTGGTATGGTTTTGGCAAAACCGAAATCAGTAACCCCGCATACGAAATTCAAAGCCGAGGTTTATATCCTGAAAAAAGAAGAAGGTGGTCGTCACACTCCGTTCCACAACAGATACAGACCGCAATTCTATATCCGTACATTGGACGTTACCGGAGAGATCACTTTACCGGAAGGACGCGAGATGGTAATGCCTGGTGATAACTTGACCATCACGGTTGATTTGATCACCCCGGTTGCTTGTTCGTTAGGTTTGCGTTTCGCTATCCGTGAGGGTGGTAGAACCGTGGGTGCCGGACAGATTACCGAAATCTTAGGCTAAGATGATTGCAGGTTTATGATTTGGTCGATTCGCTCTGGAATCGCTCGATCGTGAATCCAAGATAAATGGAGTTGACTTCGGTCAACTCCACATACGGGAGTGGCTCAGTTGGTAGAGCATCGGTCTCCAAAACCGAGGGTCGGGAGTTCGAACCTCTCCTCCCGTGCAATTTAAAAAGAAAGAAACAGATGAGAATTAAGAGTTATATATCAGACGTTTACAACGAACTGGTAAATAAAGTATCCTGGCCCACATGGTCTGAACTCCAGAGCAGTGCAACGATTGTGATGATTGCTTCCGTTATCATAGCTCTTTGTATATTTGCGATGGACTTCTCGTTCAGACACATAATGACAGGTATATATAGTTTGTTTTATTAAAAATCTTGGAGGTCTGACACATGGCTGAAATAAAAAAAAGATGGTATGTACTTCGAACAATTGGAGGCAAGGAGAAAAAGGTAAAGGAGTACATCGAAAATGAAATTGCCAGTTTAGGGCTTCAGGACTATGTTTCACAGGTTTTGGTGCCGGCCGAGAAGGTTTATCAAGTACGTAACGGGAAAAAATTCAGTAGTGAACGGAATCTATACCCGGGTTATGTATTGATAGAGGCTGCTCTCGTTGGTGAAATTCCCCACATGCTTCGTGATATTACGAACGTGATTGGCTTCCTGGGGGAGACCAAGGGTGGAGATCCTGTGCCGATGCGTCAAGCGGAGGTAAACCGGATTTTAGGTACGGTGGATGAACTCGCGGAACAACCAGAAGAAATAAGTGTCCCTTATTTCGTGGGCGAGTCGGTTAAAGTGACCGACGGGCCTTTTAACGGTTTTACCGGCGTGATAGAGGAGGTGAATTCGGATAAGAAGAGATTAAAAGTAATTGTTAAGATCTTCGGACGGAAAACGCCACTTGAACTAAGTTTCATGCAGGTAGAAAAAGAATAACAATTATTGATTAAAAAAATCATGGCAAAAGAAGTTGAAGCAATTATCAAGCTACAAATTAAAGCCGGAGCAGCAAATCCTTCTCCTCCAGTAGGTCCTGCGTTAGGTTCAAAAGGGGTCAATATCATGGACTTCTGCAAGCAATTCAACGCAAGAACTCAGGATCAGGCAGGAAAGATTATCCCGGTGATTATTCAGGTGTACGGTGATAAGTCATTTGATTTTATCACGAAACAACCTCCTGTTGCGGTTCAGCTTTTGGAAGTAGCCAAATTGAAATCCGGATCTGCTGAGCCTAACCGTAAAAAGGTGGCTTCTATTACTTGGGCTCAAGTAAAAGAGATTGCAGAGTCTAAGATGAAAGATTTGAATGCTTTTGAAGTAGAAAAAGCGATGAGTATGGTAGCTGGTACTGCCAGAAGTATGGGTATCACCGTTGATGGTGAAAGACCTTTTTAATGAATTTGTAATACTTCAAACGTAATGAGTAGACTGACAAAAAATAAGAAGTTAGCTTTAGAAAAGATCGAAGGTGGAAAAGTGTATTCTATCGACGAGGCTGCACAACTTGTAAAAGAGATTACTTTTACCAAGTTTGATGCGTCAGTAGACCTGGACGTTCGATTAGGAGTGGATCCGCGTAAAGCCAATCAAATGGTTCGCGGTGTATGTACTTTACCTCATGGTACCGGAAAAGAAGTAAAAGTGTTGGTTTTGTGTACGCCTGACAAGGAGGATGAAGCTAAGGCTGCCGGTGCGGATTACGTGGGATTGGATGATTATATCGAGAAGATCAAAGGCGGTTGGACCGATATAGATATCATCATTACGATGCCTTCCGTAATGGGTAAAGTGGGTGCTCTTGGTAGAATATTGGGTCCTCGTGGATTGATGCCTAACCCGAAAAGCGGTACGGTAACTCCGGAAATCGGAAAAGCTGTTACTGAAGTAAAGCAAGGTAAGATCGACTTTAAGGTTGACAAATTTGGTATTATTCACGCCTCTATAGGTAAGGTATCATTTGATGCCGTTAAGATTTTAGAAAACGCGAGAGAATTCTTGAACGTGATCAACAAATTGAAACCGGCAGCCGCGAAAGGAACCTATGTTAAGAGTGTGTATCTGTCAAGTACGATGAGTCCCGGTATTCAAGTAGAACCAAAGTCATTACTTGATTAATTTTGTAACCTTAAAAAGGACCTCAGTAGTATGAAAAAAGAAGAGAAAAAAGTCATTATAGACAGCTTGACGGAGCAGGTTAACGAATATAAGCATCTTTATGTAACCGATATTGCGGGTCTGGATGCAGTCGCCACTCAGGCGTTGCGTAGGGCTTGTTTCGATGCTAACATAAAGCTTATACAGGTTAAAAATACCTTGTTGAAAAAGGCTCTTGAGAACGCAAACAACAATTACGAGGAGATCTTCGTTTCTTTGAAAGGAAGTAGTGCCGTAATGTTGTGCGAGACAGGTAATGCGCCTGCCAAATTGATCAAAGAGTTCCGTAAAGATAAGGATAAACCTGCATTTAAAGCCGCTTTTGTTGAGGAATGCGCTTATGTAGGCGAAAATCAATTAGACGCGTTGATCAATATTAAGTCTAAGGAAGAGTTGATTGGAGATATCATCCTGATGCTTCAGTCTCCGATGCAGAACGTTATTTCTGCTTTGCAATCCGGACAAAATACGATCGCCGGTGTTGTTAAGACACTGTCTGAAAAAGAATAATTTTTTAAGTTAAGTAACAAACAATTTTAAATTAGTATAGAAATGGCAGATTTGAAAAAACTTGCAGAAGAGCTAGTAAACCTTACCGTAAAAGACGTAAAAGAATTAGCTGATATTTTAAAAGAAGAGTACGGAATTGAACCTGCAGCTGCTGCTGTGGCTGTGGCTGCTCCTGCTGCTGGTGGCGCCGGTGCCGCTGCTGCTGAGCAAACGGAATTCGATGTAGTTCTTAAATCAGCTGGTGCCTCTAAATTGGCTGTTGTTAAGTTGGTAAAAGAGCTGACCGGTCTTGGTTTGAAAGAAGCTAAAGAATTAGTTGACAAAGCTCCGGCTCCATTGAAAGAGAAAGTTTCTAAAGAAGAAGCTAACAGCTTAAAAACTCAACTTGAAGAAGCAGGAGCTGAAGTTGAACTTAAATAAAGAATAAAACCGGTAGGTTTTGGGGGTTAAGAGTCTCATGTGGACTCTTAACCATTTTGTTGTTATGATTGTTTAGGTTCAAAAAAATTAATAGATGTCTTCATATAATTCAAACAATAGAATAAGCTTTGCGTCGATAAAAAATCAATTGGATTATCCTGATTTTTTGGAGGTGCAATTAAAGTCGTTCAAAGACTTTTTTCAATTAGGTACCACGCCTGAGAACAGAAAAAATGAAGGCCTTTACACGGTTTTCAAGGAGAATTTTCCTATAACAGATACACGTAATAACTTTGTTTTAGAATTTTTGGACTACTTTATAGATCCGCCGCGCTATACCATTGACGAGTGTTTAAGTCAGGGATTGACGTACGGAGCTCCGCTGAAAGCGAAGTTAAAGTTATACTGTACTGATCCGGAGCATGAAGATTTTGATACGGTTATTGAGGATGTGTATTTAGGGAATGTTCCTTATATGACTCCGAAAGGTACTTTCGTGATCAATGGAGCAGAGCGTGTCGTCGTTTCTCAGTTACACAGGTCTCCCGGTGTATTCTTCGGACAGAGTATTCACGCGAATGGTACGAAGCTTTATTCAGCCAGAATTATTCCGTTTAAGGGGTCCTGGATCGAATTTGCCACGGATATCAATAACGTGATGTACGCGTACATCGACCGTAAAAAGAAATTGCCCGTGACAACCCTGTTGAGAGCCATCGGTTTTGAAACGGATAAAGATATTCTCGAAATTTTCGGGTTGGCAGATGAAGTGAATGTTTCCCGTACGGGATTGAAGAAAGTCATTGGTCGTCGTTTAGCTGCTCGTGTTTTGAAATCTTGGGTAGAAGATTTCGTGGATGAAGATACCGGAGAAGTCGTTTCCATCGAACGTAACGAGATTATCGTGGATCGGGAAACTGTATTGGAACCTGAGCATATAGATGCGATCGTTGAATCGGGTGCGAAAACGATCCTTCTTCACAAGGAGATTCAAAATTTGGCGGATTATGCCATTATATATAATACGTTACAGAAAGACCCCTGTAATTCGGAGAAAGAGGCCGTTATGCATATTTACAGGCAATTGCGTAGTTCGGAACCACCAGACGAAGCAACTGCCCGCGATGTAATCGATAAGCTTTTCTTCTCGGATAAACGTTACGATTTGGGTGACGTGGGGCGTTACAAATTAAACAAGAAGTTGAATCTTTCCACGGATCCGGATATTCGGGTTTTAACGAAAGAGGATATTATCGAGATTATCAAGTATTTGATTCGTTTGCTGAACGCCCGTACGGATGTGGATGATATCGACCATTTGAGTAACCGTCGCGTTCGTACGGTAGGCGAACAATTATATAATCAGTTCGGAGTGGGACTTGCCCGTATGGCCCGTACGATCCGGGAACGGATGAATGTTCGGGACAACGAGGTGTTTACTCCGGTGGATTTGATCAATTCGAAGATTTTGTCTTCCGTGATCAACTCTTTCTTCGGAACCAATGCTTTATCTCAGTTTATGGATCAAACGAATCCGTTGGCCGAGATCACGCACAAAAGACGTATGTCTGCTTTGGGACCCGGAGGTTTGTCCAGGGATCGTGCCGGATTTGAGGTTCGGGATGTGCACTACACGCATTATGGCCGTTTGTGTCCGATCGAAACCCCGGAAGGTCCGAATATCGGTTTGATCTCTTCTCTTTGCGTTTATGCTAAAATCAATGACCTCGGATTTATCGAGACTCCTTACCGGAAGGTAAATGACGGGGTGGTGGATTTGTCCGACGAGGGGGTGAGGTATTATTCGGCAGAGGAGGAAGAGGGATTGGTTATAGCACAAGCCAGTTCTCCGATAAACGACGAAGGTTTATTCCTGGATAAACGGGTAAAAGCCAGACAAGATGCGGATTTTCCGATGGCAGAGGGAGAGAGCGTGGATCTGATCGATGTGGCGCCGAATCAAATTGCCTCTATTGCCGCTTCTTTGATTCCTTTCTTGGAACATGATGATGCTAACCGCGCTTTGATGGGATCCAACATGATGCGTCAGGCTGTGCCTATAATTTGTCCGGAGTCTCCGATCGTGGGTACCGGTTTGGAGGCAAACCTGATCAAGGATTCCAGAACTCAGATCGTTGCGGAAGGACCGGGAGTCGTGGATTATGTGGACGGTCGTAAGATCGTGATCAAATACGATCGTACGGAGGAGGAGGCTTATGTGAGCTTTGACAATGATACGAAAGAGTATTATCTGCCTAAATATAAACGTACGAACCAGAGTACGACCATGACCTTGAAACCTATCGTGAGAAAAGGCGATCGGGTGGAAGAAGGCCAGATATTGACGGAGGGCTATTCTTCCGAGAAGGGAGAGTTAGCTTTGGGACGTAACTTGAAAGTGGCTTTCATGCCGTGGAAGGGTTATAACTACGAGGATGCCATCGTTATTTCGGAGAATATCGTGCGCAACGACGTGTTTACTTCCGTGCACGTGGATGAGTATTCGTTGGAAGTGCGGGAAACCAAGCGCGGTTTGGAAGAGTTGACCGCCGATATTCCGAACGTTAGCGAGGAAGCTACCCGCGATCTGGATGAAAACGGTATTATCCGCATAGGAGCCCGTATTAAACCGGGCGATATCATGATCGGTAAGATTACCCCGAAAGGAGAATCGGATCCGAGTCCGGAGGAGAAATTGTTACGGGCTATTTTCGGAGATAAGGCCGGAGACGTGAAAGATGCTTCGTTGAAAGCTTCTCCTTCGTTGAGCGGAGTTATTATCGACAAGAAGTTGTACCAACGCACGGTAGGGGATCGCAAATCCAAAGCTGCAGGAAAGAATCTGTTGGCAGAATTTGACGAACAATTCCAACGTAAAGTGGGTGATTTGACCTCTCTGCTGATCGACAAACTGTTCGAGTTAGTGAACGGGAAGACCTCTCAGGGCGTGAAAAATTATCTGAACGAGGATATTGTTCCGAAAGGGGTGAAATTCTCTTACAAGATGCTCCAGAATATGGATTTCTTGCAGATCAACCCGAACAAATGGACGACCGATAAGCAGAAAAACGATATGATCCGCGACTTGTTGCATAATTACATCATCAAGTATAAAGAGATCGAAGGTCAAATCAAACGTAAGAAATATAATGCTACCGTCGGTGACGAGTTACCTTCCGGAATTATCAAGATGGCAAAGGTATACGTGGCTAAAAAACGTAAATTGCAGATCGGGGATAAGATGGCGGGACGTCACGGTAACAAAGGTATCGTATCCCGCGTAGTAAGAGTGGAGGATATGCCCTTCCTGGAAGACGGAACTCCGGTGGATATTTGTTTGAATCCGTTAGGTGTACCTTCCCGTATGAACCTGGGACAGGTATTCGAAACCGTACTGGGTTGGGCCGGGAAAAAATTGGGAGTAAAATTTGCGACTCCGATTTTTGACGGGGCTACCTTGGAGGAGATAAACGGGTATACGGATAAGGCCGGATTGCCGAGAAACGGTACTACCTACCTGTATGACGGGGGAACCGGAGAGCGTTTCGACCAGCCTGCCACCGTGGGAGTGATCTATATGTTGAAGTTGGGTCACATGGTAGATGACAAGATGCATGCCCGTTCTATCGGACCGTATTCTTTGATTACTCAGCAACCTCTTGGAGGTAAGGCTCAGTTCGGAGGACAACGTTTCGGAGAGATGGAGGTTTGGGCATTGGAAGCTTTCGGGGCTTCTCATATCTTACAGGAGATTCTGACCGTGAAGTCGGACGATGTAATGGGTAGAACCAAGACGTATGAACACATCGTGAAGGGAGAACCGTTACCTACACCGGGTATACCGGAATCCTTCAATGTATTGTTACATGAGTTGAGAGGTTTGGGATTGAGCGTTAACTTGATATAATTTTTGATTTACGATTTCGGATTTGGGACGGGTTGCATTGCCGGGGTCTAAAATCTGAAATCTAAAATTCATAAATATGGCATTCAGAAAAGAGAATAAAACAAAAACTAGTTTTACAAAGATTGCTATTGGTTTGGCTTCTCCGGAAGAGATTCTGGAGCGTTCCAGTGGTGTGGTGTTAAAACCGGAGACCATAAACTATCGTACCTATAAACCTGAACGGGATGGTTTGTTCTGTGAACGAATCTTCGGGCCGGTGAAAGATTACGAATGTCATTGCGGTAAATACAAACGTATTCGCTATAAAGGGATTGTGTGTGACCGATGCGGTGTTGAGGTGACGGAGAAAAAGGTTCGTCGTGAGCGGATGGGACATATTCAATTGGTTGTTCCCGTGGCACACATTTGGTATTTCAAATCCCTACCGAATAAAATCGGTTATTTGTTGGGATTGCCTTCCAAAAAATTGGATGCGGTCATTTATTACGAGAGATATGTCGTGGTAAACCCGGGAGTTATGGCCGAGTCCGGAATTAAAACACTGGATTTCCTTACGGAGGAGGAGTACCTTGATATTTTAGATAAGCTTCCGAACGAGAATCAGTATTTGGATGACGATGATCCCAATAAGTTCATCGCCAAGATGGGTGCAGAAGCTATCTCCATGTTGTTGGAACGTTTGGATTTGGATGATTTGTCTTACGAATTGAGAAATAAAGCCAATACCGAGACGTCTCAACAGCGGAAAAATGAAGCTTTAAAACGTCTTCAGGTGGTTGAGGCTTTCCGGGAAAGTAAAGATATCAATAAACCGGAATGGATGATCGTGAAGGTGGTTTCCGTGATCCCTCCCGAATTGCGTCCTTTGGTTCCGTTGGATGGTGGTCGTTTTGCCACGTCCGATTTGAACGATCTTTACCGGAGGGTAATTATCCGTAACAATCGTTTGAAACGTTTGATTGAGATTAAGGCTCCGGATGTGATTTTGCGGAATGAAAAACGTATGTTGCAGGAAGCTGTTGACTCGTTGTTCGACAATTCCCGTAAATCCAATGCGGTGAAAATCGAAAACAACCGGCCGTTGAAGTCTCTTTCCGACAGTTTGAAGGGTAAGCAAGGACGTTTCCGTCAGAATTTGTTAGGAAAGCGTGTCGATTATTCGGCTCGTTCGGTTATTGTCGTGGGACCCGATTTGAAGATGCACGAATGCGGTCTTCCCAAGGATATGGCGGCAGAACTTTATATGCCGTTTATCATCCGGAAATTGATTGAACGGGGTATCGTGAAGACGGTGAAGAGTGCCAAAAAGATCGTGGATCGCCGTGATCCGATCGTGTGGGATATCCTGGAAAACGTGTTGAAAGGTCATCCGGTTTTGTTAAACCGTGCTCCGACCCTGCACCGTTTAGGTATTCAGGCATTCCAGCCGAAATTGATCGAAGGAAAAGCTATCCGTTTGCATCCCTTGGCTTGTACCGGATTTAATGCCGACTTCGACGGCGACCAGATGGCAGTTCATTTGCCTTTGGGTAATGAAGCTATTTTGGAAGCTCAGATTCTGATGTTGTGTTCCCACAATATATTGAATCCTGCTAACGGAGCCCCTATTACGGTTCCTTCTCAGGATATGGTATTGGGGTTGTATTATATCACTAAACCCAGAAAAGGCGCCCGGGGAGAAGGATTGAAATTTTATTCTCCGGAGGAGGTTATTATTGCCTTTAACGAAAGGGCGGTTGATTTACACGCAGAGATCAAAGTGAAGATCGACGACGTGGATCAAGAAGGGAACCCTATCCGTCACACGATAGATACGACTGTCGGTCGGGTATTATTGAATCAATATACTCCGAAGAACTACCCGTATATCAATACGTTGATTACGAAAAAAGCTTTACGTGACATCATCGGGGACGTGTTCAAGCGTTGCGGCGTGGATGTAACGGCCAAGTTCTTGGACGATATTAAGGATTTGGGATATCGGAAAGCGTTTGAGGGTGGTTTGTCCTTTAATTTGGGAGACGTCATCATTCCGGAAGAGAAACAATCTCTGTTGGAAGAAGGTTACAATCAGGTAGACGAGGTAATGTCGAACTATAACATGGGATTCATTACCAATAACGAACGTTACAATCAGATTATCGATATTTGGACGCACGTGAATGCTAATTTGACGGCTACTTTGATGAAGCAGTTGGCTTCCGATGATCAGGGATTCAATTCCATCTATATGATGTTGGATTCGGGAGCCCGCGGTTCTCGCGAACAGATCCGTCAGTTGGGAGGTATGCGTGGATTGATGGCTAAACCCCAGAAATCAGGCGCAACCGGCGGACAGATTATTGAAAACCCGATTTTAGCTAACTTTAAAGAGGGATTGTCCGTGTTGGAGTACTTCATTTCAACTCACGGTGCTCGTAAAGGTTTGGCCGATACGGCGTTGAAAACGGCAGATGCCGGTTACTTGACTCGTCGTTTGGTCGATGTGGCCAATGATATTACGATTACGGAAGAGGATTGCGGTACGTTGCGCGGTATTACCATTTCGGCGATTAAGAATAACGAAGAGGTGGTTGCTTCTTTGTCCGAGCGAATCCTTGGACGTGTTTCCGTACATGATATTTATCATCCGAATACGGGTGAGTTGATCGTTGCTTCCGGGGAGGAAATTACGGAAGTCATTGCCGATATTATCGAAAAATCACCGATCGAACGCGTAGAGGTTCGTTCCGTATTGACTTGTGAGGCGAAAAAAGGAGTTTGTGCCAAATGTTACGGACGTAATTTGGCCACGAGCCGGATGGTGGAGAAAGGTGAAGCTGTCGGAGTTATTGCGGCACAATCCATTGGAGAGCCCGGTACGCAGTTGACCTTGAGAACGTTCCACGTGGGAGGTACTGCCGGAAATATTTCCAGCGAGAACTCTCTGAAGGCAAAATACGAAGGTTATGTGGAGTTTGAAGAGTTACGTTCCGTGGAACATGCTTTGGACAACGGAACCGTGTGCGATGTTGTGGTAGGACGTTTGACAGAATTACGCATTGTCGATAAGAATACCAATATTATATTGGTTTCTCATGCAATTCCTTACGGAGCGAAGCTGTTCGTAAAGGATGGTCAGGAAGTGAACAAGGGTGATTTACTTTGTGAGTGGGACCCGTTCAATGCATTGATTATCACCGAATATTCCGGAACGATAGGATTGGAAAATCTGATCGAAGGAGAGACTTATAAGGAGGAGTCGGATGAGACTACCGGATTCCGGGAGATGATCATCATTGAATTCCGGGATAAAACTAAAGCTCCTGCTTTATGTATTAAAGATGCGGGAGATAATGTCGTGAAGAGTTATAACTTACCGGTAGGTGCTCACATCGTGGTGAAAGAGGGGGCACAGGTAACTGCCGGTAGCACGATTGCCAAAATTCCGAGAGCTGTCGGTAAGGCCGGTGATATCACGGGAGGTCTTCCGCGTGTTACCGAGCTATTCGAAGCCCGTAATCCGTCGAATCCTGCGGTTGTGTCGGAAATTGACGGAGAGGTGACCTATGGCAAGATCAAACGCGGTAATCGAGAGATCATCGTTACTTCTAAGGCCGGAGAGGTGAAGAAATATTTGGTTTCTTTGTCTAAGCAGATATTGGTTCAGGAAAACGATTATGTGCGTGCGGGAACCCCGTTATCCGACGGAGCGATTACTCCGACCGATATATTGAATATCGAGGGACCGATAAAGGTACAGGAATATATCGTAAATGAGGTGCAGGATGTATACCGGATGCAGGGAGTGAAGATCAATGATAAGCATTTTGAGATCATTGTTCATCAGATGATGCGTAAGGTATTGATTCAGGATGCCGGTGATACCAAATTCTTGGAGAGCCAAATCGTGGATAAATCCGAATTTATGGAAGAGAACGACGCCATGTACGGTAAGAAAGTCGTTCTGGATCCGGGTGATTCTGACCGGGTGAAAGCGGGACAGATTATTACCGTGCGTATGCTTCGGGATATTAATTCCCAATTGAAACGTCGTGATATGAAAGTCGTGGAGGCCCGTGATGCCGTACCTGCAACCTCTGCACAGGTGCTTCAAGGAATCACGAGAGCTGCTCTACAGACTGCCAGCTTCATTTCGGCTGCTTCTTTCCAGGAGACGACCAAGGTATTGAACGAGGCGGCTATTCACGGAAAAGTAGATCCTTTGGAGGGATTGAAAGAGAACGTGATTTGCGGTCACTTGATACCGGTAGGAACCGGAATGAAGGAGTTCAGAAGTTTGATCGTCGGTTCGAAAGCGGACTTCGAAAAAATAGAGAATAAATAAAAGAAAAAGGACCATCGGTTTTCCGGTGGTCTTTTTTTTGTTCGATTCGGCAAGGCGATGATTGCGATAAGTTTTTAGTAGTTCTGAGATTGTAATTTCTGTTAATCATTATCTTTGCTTTCGAACTTAAACGCAAACGAAAAGTTATGGAAGAGAAAAAAAATCAGTTGGATATAGAATTAAGTCATGAAGTGGCTCAGGGAACTTATGCTAATTTGGCGATTATTTCCCATTCGAGTTCGGAGTTTATCGTGGATTTTATCCGGATTATGCCGGGAGTGCCGAAAGCGGATGTGAAAAGTAGGATTATTCTTACTCCTGAACACGCGAAACGCTTGATGTTGGCGCTTCAGGATAATATCCGGAAATTCGAGCAGGGGTATGGCCGTATAAATATTCCGGAAGGAGAGCCCATGGGGCCGATGTTTCCCATGGATGTGGAACCGAAAGGACAAGCTTAATTATTGATTAAAGGATTTTGTGATTCTGTGATTGGGGATTTCGGATTTTTGATTGACGATTTTGAGATGACAAGATCGGAATTGAATCTGATCCAATTTACAATTAAACGGTTTTGGTGGCCGGAAGATTGTAAATAACATCCGGGGACGGGTGCAACGGGTTATTCAGAAAGTACGCGACTTTCTGAATAATTTTTTTGTTATGCTGCCTTGATAAGACTGCGTCCCAGCCAAACCAGAATAATACCTAAAATAATACTTAAGCCGAGATAAAGGGAGAAATAGAGCCAATGTCTATTCTGGATCAGTAAAAACATATCGTCGGCAAAGGAGGAGAACGTGGTAAATCCCCCACAGAAACCTGTGATTAAGAAGACATTCATGTTGGATGAAATCAGGTGGGTTTTTTCTGCCAACCCGAAGAAAATACCGATTACAAAACTGCCGATAATGTTTACTGCAAACGTACCCCACGGAAAAGGTGAAGTTGTAACAAAATGACATAATTTCCCTACTAAGAAACGCAGGCAGGTACCGATAAAGCCTCCTATTCCTGCAATAATCATCGCTTTGAACATAGTTTTCCTAATTTTAATTGTTAGACATATTTCCATACTTATTTCGGAAGTTGTTTGAATACCATCGGACCGACAATTGCGGTAATTATTCCTCCCAATATCAGGGTTCCGATGGCAACCATCAACACTAATTTTCCTCCTCCTAAGTTCAGGAGAAGGGGTATAATAAAGGTGGCAATGATGGCTCCGAGTTTGCCCAGGGCAGAGGCTACCCCTTCGCCGCTGGCTCTCGTCTGAAGATCGTAAATTCGGCTGGGTAGTATGAAGGTCATCATGTGTGGCCCGGCATTTAAGGCTATTTCGAAAAGCATAAACCCGACAAGGATAACCCAGGCGGATGAATGGTATATATAGCCTAAGAGAACAATGAATAATCCGATGGCACTTACAAAAAATCCTAAGGACTGGTCTCTGATCGGGTTAATCTTGTTGATAAAGCTGATACCCAGTATAAAGCCGGAAATAACGGCAAAGTTAATATATAGCGTGATTTTCAGTGCATCTGTTACCTGGTCGAAGGGAAGTGTTTCCGGGGGAATGAATCCCAGAGAAAGCAAGAGGATCGGAGTGAATATTCCGATTCCGTATACGCCCATTCCCTCGCATCCCCAGGGAATTCCGCTTAAAATAATTTTTTTGATATTTCCCCGTACGAAAAGTTCCTTCCATGAGCTTTGAGGCTGATGCCTTATTTTAGATTTGTTCGCTAATTCTCCGATGTAGACATCGTTCCCCAAAAAGAAACGGACACTTTTTTCTGCTTCCTGAATTTTACCGTGAATAGCTAACCATTCGGGGCTTTCGGCAAAATGAATGCGGGAAAGAAAAGTAACTGCTGCAAAAATAGAGATGAATAGAAAAAGTTTGTTCCAAATTTCGGGATTGGCGGTGTTTTTCAGTACGAAGTAAGCGACGATAATCATTATTATGTTACCGAGAGCCGAGGTAGCCTTGGATATTCCTAACATTTGTCTTTTCCATTTCTTGGGCATTGTTTCCGATACATAAGAAGGATCGAGAGCGTAACCTCCTCCGATTCCGAATCCGATGATCAGTAAACATATCGTCAGGACAAGTATGGATTGAGAGAAAAAAATCCATAAAGAGGCAAATAAAATGAGTAACGGGCATAGTCGGAAAAAAAAGAGGTAGCCGTACCGGTCGCTGAAATGACCGAAAAATAGAGATCCTACGGTGATACCTGTTAAGCCTGATGAGAAAACAAGACCTTGTAGCCAAGAGGAGAGTTCCGGATGATGGGTAATTGCTATGAGCGGAGCGATTACTCCGATGAGAACGGCTAATACTCCTCCGAAAAATTGTCCGGCCGATGCTATTACAAGTATACGAATATGTCCCCATCGCAGGGGCATCGTATCCATATTTACCATTTTATCTGGTGTCCTGTTTCCTGTCATATCGTTTATCATTAAGTTTCAATCGGGTTAACATCCTCTCTGTCGTCCCCGAAACAATCGTGACAACAGAGAGTGTATGAAAATTGTGTAATAGGTTATCCTGCTTGTAGTATTTTCTTATCCAGGTTGAGATGAGGCCAGAGGAATAACCAGGTGGCCACGCAGAACGGGCCTGTAAGCGTGGGTAATCCGAAAGGGGTAAATAGGGTATCCATACCGGCTTGAATAAACACGGTGGCGAAAATGCCGACGAGACTCCATATGACAGTTCGCCAATTGACCTGATAAAACGTGATGCCTAAGGCGATACCTGTCAATACGGGGCTGAAACCGAATAATCCGTTTGCGATATCGGCGCCGTTGCATTGATATAGGATGGCTGTCGCTAATGATAGAGCCGAGGCGATGGCCGCCCAGATAGCCGCCCATTTGTTACTGATCGCCAATCCGATTAAGAAGAGTATACCAGTTACCCATGAATTGATCAAAAATACCTGACTGATCCCTGTCAACCAATAAATTACGAGATGGGAAAAGCCGGTGTCGAATGTCGAAGAGAAATTACCCGGTAATTCGGGTGAACTTAAACCAGAATCCGGTAAGCCGTGCATGATTCGGGCCGCTAATAAAACGAACCAGGTAATCAAGACGAAGGGAAACGTGAAAGAACTGACCTTGTATGGGACCAATAGATGGTTCAGGCCTACCATGACCCAGGTGGTCATGGACGAAAAGATGATTAAGGCTAACCACATCAAAGGAACGTTTCCCAGAAATGTAGGCAGAGCACATCCTACCAGTATTCCGTTAAATCCCCACAAGCCGATCGATCCTTTTTCAGCGGGATACTTCAACAGATATCCGGTGAGGGTGGATACGACGGTCCCTACAATAGCCCCCCAGGCTACGGCCGGATTCCCTGTTGCATAAGATCCGTAAAATATTCCGGCCAGAAAAAACAGCCCCGTCCAGGCGTTGCCTTGGAACATGACTTGTCCGGCTCCTTTTAGTACCACTTTAATGAAACCAAAAGAAAAAATTCTTGGCATAGTAATTTCTGTTTCCATAATATATTCGAAGTTTAGTTATCTCCATACAAATTCGACCGGTACGGGTTTATTCTTTATCTGCATACGGACGACGGAACAAAATTCCCGGATGAAACGTTTTACGGGTTGTGTTTCTTTACCTAATACTTTTAAAATTAATCCGCACTTCTCCGGCAAATGAGTTATACCTGCAGCAAGTTTTCGATGTTTATCCAAAAAAGCCCCGGTGTTTTTATAGATTTGTTCGGCATCTTTTTCCGGAGTTAATACCAGAACGTTGGCAAATACGTCGTAGTCGTGCATTATGCCGATACGACAAAGGGGGTTTTCTTTCGGGGTCGCAACTAATTTTTCTCGAAAAAGAGGAGTGCCGTCCGGTCGATGAGCCCGGGTACAGACGGATAATAGATCGTATTCAAATGATTCGCCCTCACCGTAATACTTGCGTCCGCCCGTGTATATCTCCGAATAAAATAGAGTGGCGGTAGCATCAATTACAATATCCGTATCTGTAATGTAGCGGCTATTTCTGCATGGAATAGTCGGTTCCGGGATGTATTCCAGGTATGCGTTTTCTTCCAGCACAAAAGATTGTTTTAAACCGGAAAAGTTATAAACCATTTCGGCAATTTTTGTTGCCGCTCCGGTAGATAGGTGGGCGTATGCGTTTTTACATACCTTGAATTTGTTTACATAGCGGTCTCCGTCGATATTAGGGCCGCCTGAAGAAAGAATGTATACACAAGGCATTTCCGGCATTCCTTCGTCGAAATAGAGTTCTTGCTGTACGATCAGAGGAGCGCGTCTGTCCCAATGACGCATGATGGATTTTCCGTTTTTGTCCAGCTCAAAAACGAGATCCAAAAGCCCGCATTTTCCCGGAGCTCCGACATGCATTGCCCGGGGTTCTGCCAGATAAGGGCGTAGCTCCCGGTTTTGTGAAAACTCTTTCATATTTTCATATCCTCCACCTCTTTTTGTGAAACGCGGTCGAACAGAGCCATATTCCGTATTAATCCGATTAACTCTTTGATTCCTTCTCCCGTCATGCAATTGGTAAAAACAAATGGTTTTCCGGGGCGCATGATTTCGGAGTCCTGTCTCATTACTTCCAAGTCGGCGTGGACATAAGGGGCGAGATCGGTTTTGTTGATGACTAAAATGTCGGAATAGGTTATTCCCGGCCCGTCTTTTCGCGGAATTTTATCTCCGGCAGCCACATCGATGACGTAAATGAAAAAGTCTACCAATGCCGGACTAAAGGTTAAAGTCAGGTTGTCGCCTCCCGATTCGATCAAAACGATATCGCTATCCGGAAATTTCGCTTCCATCTCCTCCACGGCTGCAATATTCATGGAGGGGTCCTCGCGTACGGCGGTATGAGGGCAAGCTCCTGTCTCAACGCCGATTATACGGTCTTCCGCTAAATATCCTTTAAGCATTTTGCGGACATGTTTAGCATCTTCTGTTGTAACGATGTCGTTGGTAATGATTAAAACTTGTAAGCCTAATTTTAATAAATGGGGGGTTAGTGCCTCTATAAGTGCCGTTTTCCCAGATCCTACGGGACCACCGACACCGATTCTGCATGTGTTACTCATATGGGTATATTTTTATTCGTTAATTCATAAACATTCTCATTTTTCCTTTTTCATGTAATGAAGCCATGATGTCCATTTCCGGTGCAAATGTTCTCATATCGTCGAAAGTCATCTCTTTTATATTCTCATAATCCGAAGCGGCCATGGAACAAAGCCGGTATAGAATGGATTGGGTTTCGTAATGGGATACTTTTACACATCGTAAAGCCGCATTCAGTATCATATTTATGATGCCGTACTCGATAGAGACGAAGAGATCCTTTTCATGCAATCCGTTTTGCTGGAAAAAGATGGCTTGTGCAATCGGATAGGTGCCGGGAACCTTTTGATCAAATATGTCTTTTAACCATTGATTCATGAGAGGAGTTTCGGCGATCTGAATACTTATTTCCGCCATTTTTTTCCCCATTCGGGTAAGCATTAAGCGAGCTTCTTCATTCATTTTGCACCACATGATCTGTTGATCCGCCTCTTTTACGAGTGCGTAGTCGTTTTCGGCGGTTGCCCGAAAGGCGATGAGTGCGGCGATGGCATCGCTATATATGGTTTGTTGGACAGCCGTGCGCGTATATTGTTCGAGACTGTAAGCATCGGATACGATATTTTCAAAGGCAGCTGTTTCCAATCCGTTGGAAAAAGAGAAGGTACCGACGGGAAATGCGGAGTCCGAAAATTCGAGAATTCGCATCAACCTGGTAATTTCGTCAATCATAGTATTGAATTTTCAATGTAAAACTTCATGCGAATGACCTGTGTGTCCGTGTTCGTGATGATGATGTGGTATTTCTTGTGTACTTCCTCCGAAAAGTTGGCGAATTTCGTGAGGTGCGAGGAATGGAATCACCTCTTTACCCGGTTGGAATTCATAGGTGATGTCTTCGAAATGATGGGTATCCATAACACTGGTCATTACTTTTTTGTCTACCGTTAACGGTACGTATAATTTATCTTTTTTGACAATGGCCGGCCAGTGTTGGTTACCGATGGCGTGTCCTATTTCGATACATTTACGTATGATTTCTTCCGGTTTTTTCTGTGCTATTTTTTTCAATTCTATGACAAGGACAGGTTTGAGGTCGATTCGAATTACGACAGCGCTATTGCTTTCCGGGTTGTACTCCAGAACATCCCCATTTTCAATTTGGGAGTGACGTTTCAGGGCGACTGCATATTCGGCATGGTCGCTTTTAGCGATAAAACGACTTTTTTGAGCTGTCCATTGGTCCAAATCGAGGTAGGTTATTGCGCTATTTTTGAGTTTTTCCGCCCAAGTAGGGTCGGATATCATGTTTCCGATAACTTCAGAGAATATTTGCATACGAGTATAATTAGTAAAGAAGGTTGCCTTACAAGTTTTCGGACGGAAGACTTAAAGGCAACCTATCGATGAATTTAAATGTTAACTAAACCAATATAATTGTGCCAGCGGGAATTTCTTGGCGGTTGGGATGTAAGCACTTTTACCGTCCACAAGTACCTCGAACGTTTCCGGATTGATATCGATTTTAGGCATGTTCCCGTTGAGTACCATATGGGGTTTGCCGATTTGCCGGCAACCGTGCACGGGGTATACGATTCTTTGGAGTCCGTATTTTTCCTTGATACCCGCATCGTGGGAAGCTCGTGAAACGAATGAGATGCAGCTATTGGGCATAGCTGAACCGAAACTTCCGTACATCGGTCGGTAATACACCGGTTGAGGAGTCGGTAACGAGGCATTCGGATCTCCCATAATTGCCCAGTTAATCATACCTCCCTTGAGAACTAATTTGGGTTTGGTACCGAAGAATTGAGGTTCCCACAGTACGAGGTCGGCCATTTTTCCTTTCTCGATAGATCCTAAAATATCTGAGAATCCGTATGTGATAGCCGGATTGATGGTCAGCTTGGCTAAATAACGTAATACCCGGAAGTTGTCATTCTCTGCGGAATCTTCGCTGAGTTTACCTCTTACCTGTTTCATGTAACTTGCCATCTGGAAGGCTCTCATGAAATTTTCTCCTACACGTCCCATTGCTTGCGAATCGGAAGAGATCATGGAGATTACGCCCAAATCGTGCAGCACGTTTTCGGCTGCTTGTGTTTCCGGACGAACACGGCTTTCCGCAAAAGATACGTCAGACGGAATCTTGGGGTTCAGATTATGACATACCATGATCATATCGAACAATTCGGCCTGTGAGTTGATACCGAACGGTAGTGTCGGGTTTGTTGAAGAGGGTAACACGTTGGCTAAGGAAGCTACTTTCAGCAAGTCCGGAGCATGTCCTCCTCCGGCTCCTTCCGTGTGATAGGTATGGATAGTTCTACCGTCGATAGCAGCGATCGTGTCTTCAACGAAGCCGCTTTCGTTTAAGGTATCGGTATGAATCGCGACTTGTACGTCGAACTCGTCAGCTACTCCCATGGTCTCCCGAATGGCGGCGGGTGTACTTCCCCAATCTTCGTGAATCTTGAAACCGCATGCTCCAGCTAACATCTGTTCGACTAATGGACGACGTACCGAACAGTTGCCTTTCCCGAGGAACCCGTAGTTTACGGGGAGCCCGTCAATGGCCTGTAGCATCCTTTTCATATTCCAGGTACCGGAAGTTATGGTTGTCCCGTTCGTTCCGTCTGTCGGACCGACACCACCGCCGACGAGGGTCGTAACTCCATTGCTCAAACAATGGTAAGCTTGCTGCGGAGCGATCATGTGTACGTGCCCGTCAATAGCAGCGGCTGTCAAAATAAGGTGCTCTCCCGAAATGGCGTCCGTGGCGGCTCCTGTAACCAATTCCGGGGTTACCCCTTGCATGATATTCGGATTCCCGGCTTTGCCGATTCCGGCGATTTTTCCGTCTTTGATGCCGACGTCGGCTTTGATGACTCCTAATTTCGGATCGATAATCGTTACATTGGTGATGACAAGATCAAGGGTTCCTCCTTCGGAAGTTAAGGTATTTGCCAGTCCCATGCCGTCGCGCAAGGTTTTTCCTCCCCCGTAGATCACTTCATCCCCGTATACGCAAAGGTCTTTTTCGATTTCCACGTAGAGATCTGTATCGCCTAAACGGATTTTATCCCCTACGGTCGGGCCGTAAAGATCATTATATTGTTGTCTCGTTATCTGTGCCATATTACGTTATTTTTTGGGTTGTTTTTTTAGATTTGCTTCGGCGGTCGTTTCATCTATAACTTTGAAGCCTAACCTTCTGACATTTTCTGTCGCCTGCATTCTCCTCGGGTAATAAGTAGGAGCATCTTCACTTCCGGTATATCCTTGCACGAGTCCGTTAAAGCCTATCACGTATTGTTTACCGGAGTAAGCAACGACTTCTACCTCTTTTTCGTCTCCCGGTTCGAAACGAATGGCAGTCGTGGCAGGAATATTCAAATGGCATCCGAATGCAGCGGCCCGGTCGAATTCCAGATAACGGTTCACCTCGAAAAAATGAAAATGAGAGCCCACTTGAATAGGACGGTCTCCAGTATTATGAACGATTAATTTTGCCGTATATCTGCCTTCATTATACACGATGGGGTCAGTAGATAAGATTTCTCCTCCGACGGGAACATACTGTTTAGGTGTAAATCCCGGTGTAATCTCTTTAGGTGCGGGAGCACCCTTTTGTTTTTTATCCTCCATGATTTTCTACTTGATAGGTTGATGAATACTAACCAGACGGCTACCGTCGGTAAAAACCGCCTCTACCTGTATCAGAGAGATCATATCGGCAACTCCCTCCATTACATCGTCTTTCGTTAAAACTTTAGTGGAGTCGGTCATTACTTCCTCTAATGTTTTGCCTTCTCTTGCCCCCTCCAAAGCTGCTGAACTGATGTAGGCAACAGCTTCCGGATAATTCAATTTAAGCCCTTTTTCTTTACGCCGTCCGGCAATAGCTCCAAGTGATAATAGCATTAGCTTATCAATTTCTTTTGGCGTTAAATGCATACTCTTTTACTTTTAGTGAATAAAATTGATTAAAACTCTCTGATTCATGAAGTTTATACCTCAATGAACTCCACTGTTCATATACGCTTGGGATAAAGTCATGTTTCAAATATCATCAGAAATAATTATAAACATGATTCGGGTTTACGAGATCGTTGTTCGAACATTTAGGATTTGTATGCCGTATGAGCAGGGATAGTCAAATCAAAATTATGTGACATGAAGAAATTTATTTTCGTTCCGTTTCTGTTGTTTGTAGTAAGCGTGTTTGCCCAAAAAGAAAAGGTGGATACCGTATTGAATTTGCAAGAGGTTATTGTGACCGGATCACGGGCTGAACGTCCATTGACTCAGAGTCCGGGTCGTATTGATGTTATTACGCCGTTGGTATTGAGGCATAGTCCGGCCTTGAGTGTCGATGACATCCTTTCTATGCTTTCCGGGGTAAACACAACTCGTTCGAACGGTATGAGCACGATGCACACGAATGTCAGTGTCCGGGGATTGGCGGGGGATGAACAGGGACGGACTTTGGTATTGTTTGACGGAATTCCTATCAATACTTCTGACGAGGGGTCCGTGAACTGGAATAGTCTTCCTGTGGACAATATCGAGAGAATAGAGGTGTTCAAAGGCCCCGGTTCTTCTTTATACGGGAATAATGCAATGGGAGGAGTGATAAATATTATAAGTAAAAAAGCGGAACGTCCTTTTTTAGTGAATGCATCCGTGTCTTACGGCTCATTGGCAACCTGGCTTTATCATTTGGGAATATCGAGCAAGATCAATGATCGGTTTTCGCTCTTTGTCTCTGGGTATTACAATAGAAGTAGCGGATTTAATAACGTTCCGGACAGTTTGCGGACCGATCCTGATTACAGTGTAGCTCGCTTTATGAAAGAAGGAGGTTTTTACGGTAAGGTTTTATATACTCCTTCCGAATGGTTTAAAGTGGATGTATCCTATGATTTGTATAAAGATAAGCGTGGGGAAGGGGAAAAAATAAAGGCTCCTGACGGAGAGTATCGCCACTTTAATCATAACCGGTTTCAAGGGAGATTTTACGGGGGGGAGAAATCGTTCACCTATAATGTGGCTTTGTATTTCCAGAGACAAGACTATTTTAAGCTGGATGAGCGGATCACGAAAGATTCCTACCAGCGCTTTGATGTAAAATCGCACCGGGATGACTGGGGAGCTATCCTGCATGTGACTTTTTCCGGCAAGAACAATCATTTCAGCATAGGTGCGGAATATAAAAACGGAAGTGTCGATGGAGGAGATTATTACGTGACTTCTACGGATAAGGTACTGAATAGGGGTACCATGACTTTTCTTTCGGCTTTCGTGCAGGAAGAGCTTCAGTTTTTTAACAATAAATTCTGGTTGCAGGTAGCATTGCGTTACGATAACGCTTATTTTCACAAAGGACGATTTGAAGCGATAGGTGATAACGTGGCTGATTTTAACACGTACAACGGTAATCTGAAAAACAATCGTTGGGAGAATTTTTCTCCTCGTTTGGCTTTACGTTATAATCCGATGGAAAACCTCTCTGCTTATGTCTCTTACTCGAAAGGATTCAGAGCTTCTATCCTCGATGATTTATGCCGTTCCGGTTGGATGTGGGTCGGTCCGAAAATTGCCAATCCCGACCTGGGACCGGAAAAATTGGATAATTACGAAATCGGGGGAACATTCCGCTTTTTAGGAAATTTTTCTTTTTCTCCGTCGTTCTACTATGCCCGGGGAAAAGATTTTTTATACTATATCGCTACCGGAGAAAAGATGTGGGGGAAAAGAGATATTTATCAACGTCAGAATATATCCAAGGTTCACGTGAAAGGATTAGAGATGGATTTGAATTATTCCCTGCCGATAGGATTGCGAATGAATGTAAATTATTCCTATAATGAATCCAAGATAAAACAATTTGATGAAAAACCGGAGCTTAATGATAAGGTGTTGACGTATGCTCCCGAACATCAGGTTAAGGGTACCGTCATGTGGACCGGGCGGATCGTAAACGCAACGATTCGGGGGCGTTATAAAACCAAGCAATACACGACGGAGGACAATCTGTCTTTTATTCCCGGTTTTGCCGTTTGGGACGTGCAATTGTCGAAATGGTTTTTTGACCGTCGGATTTACGTGGGAGGAGAGGTTATGAATATTTTCAACAATCGCCATATGAATACGAAGGATTATATCTCGGCCGGAAGGCTTTTTAATGTTAAACTTGCTGTAAACCTGATGAGATGAATAGATTAGTGTATTTTTTCTGTTTTTGTTTGTTAATATCTTGTGGAGGAGCATCGAAAAAGAGCGGGAAAAAAGCGGTCCGTTCGTTCACGGATGCTTTGCAGCGTGAAGTTGAAGTACCGGATACTGTACGGAAGATCGTCTGTATTCGGGCTTCCGCTATACGTTTGGTGACCTATGCGGGCGGAGTGCCTTTTATTTGTGGAGTCGAAGAGCAGGAGACCAGAGACAATGAATTCACTCATCTTTTCGCTCATCCGGAATTGAGAGAAAAAGCGATCATCGGTCCTTCCATGGGCGGGGATCCCGAATTAATAATGGGGGTTCAACCGGATGTGATCTTTATGTCTACCACTACTGCCGGGGATGCCGACGATTTACAAAGACGTACCGGAATACCCGTATTTACCATCGAGTACGGGGATATCGGAAAAAGGCGGGATGTTTTTTATCATTCTCTTCGGTTGATCGGTAAGGTACTCCGGACGGAAAACCAGGTCGATTCGTTGATACGTTTTGTAGATCGGCAGATTGAAGAACTCGGAAGAAGAACACAAGAGACAGATAAATCTAAGCGCGTATACGTGGGAGCTATTTCTTACAAGGGACAAAAGGGGATTACCTCGACGGATCCCTATTATGCCGCATTTGAATTCTTAGGAGTTGATAATGTCGCCTCCCGGATTGATTCGGCATATACCTCTCCCATTACCGGAACCTACATCGATTGGGAGCAACTGGCGGAGTGGGATCCTGAAGTGATATTTCTGGATGTATCGGGTTGGCCTTTAGTACAGGAAGATTTTAACCGTCGGAAAGAATTGAATGAGCTGCTTACGGCATATAAGGAGAAACGGATCTATATGTTGTGGCCTTATAATAATAACCATACTAATTTTGAAGTGATGTTGATTAATGCCTGGTATGCTGGAAAGGTGCTTTTTCCCGACCGGTTTAAAGATATTTCCATTTCCGGCAAGGCAAATGAGATTTTAACCCGTTTCGTGGGAAAACCTGTGGGTACCGTTTTGCGTAAACATTGGGGAGATTATCAGAATATATTCGATAAAGAGCGATGAATCCAAATGTTTTGAAGCAATATAAAGGATACCGGAACAGGAATAAGAAATTTATCTTTTTCCTGTTTGTTTTACTGATTCTCATCGGGGGAATAGCTATGATTGCCGGGGCTCATCGGATAGGTTGGGAAGATATTGTAGCTTTACTACGGGGGGAAGGGACTTCGCTTAATCGGCAAATTTTGATTAATATCCGTTTACCGAGAATTTTGGCTGCTGTGATTACCGGGATTATTCTTTCTATGTCGGGAGCGATCATGCAGATTTTACTGAGGAATCCGTTGGCATCCCCTTATACTTTGGGAATATCGAATGCGGCAGCTTTTGGAGCCTCTTTCGGAATTGTTTTTTTAGAGGCAGGTAGTGAAATTGCCCGTTCTTCGGATCTATTTTTGATTAGCAATCCTTACACGATTACTTTTTCGGCTTTTTTAGGAAGCCTTTTGGGTTTAGCCATTATATTACTTTTGGCCCAAATAAAAAGGGCTTCCGTAGAGACCATTATTCTTTCGGGGGTCATTATCAACTCTCTGTTCGGAGCAGGTATCGCCGTGATGCAATATTTGGCGAATAATGTTCAACTGGCTTCTATCGTTTTTTGGAGTTTTGGAGATTTAGGACGGGGGGATTGGTATAAACTGATTTTCATGACAGCGGCTTTGATTCCTGCCCTTCTTTACTTTTATTTAAAGCGATGGGATTACAAAGTTTTGAGATCAGGGGATGATTATGCCCGAAGTATGGGGGTGCAGCCCCAAAAAATCCGGATTGTCGGATTAGTGGTCACGTCTCTATGTACGGCTGTCGCTGTTTCGTTTTTCGGTGTTATTGCTTTCGTGGGCCTTGTCGTCCCCCATATCGTGAGAAAGTGCATAGGCAATAACGAGGAGTTTCTGATCACCGGTTCTGCCGTATTCGGAGGTGTATTTCTATTGTTATGTGACACGGTCGCCCGTACGATCATTTCTCCTGTTATTTTACCGGTCGGGATATTGACTTCATTTCTGGGGGTTCCTTTGTTTTTATTTCTATTAATCCGGAGGAGAACGTCATGCGAATAGAAACAAAAAATATATCGTTTCATTATAATGGCGTATGGGCTTTGAGGAATGTGACTTTCGACGTGGATTCGGGAGATATGATTGCTATTATAGGTCAGAACGGTTCGGGCAAGAGTACTTTGCTGAAATGCCTGAATGGAATATTAAAAGTGGATGAGGGCAAGATAGAGATAGGAGGACGGTCTTTAGCTCGGATCTCTTCTCGTGAATTGTCCCGACTGATGGCCTATATTCCTCAGTCCGAAGAGAACACCATGGGAATAAATGTTTTTGATACCGTATTGTTGGGTAGGAAACCTTATATCAAGGGAAGACCCTCTTCCGGTGATCTGGAGATCGTTGCCGGTCTGCTTTCCCGTTTGGAACTGGAACCGATAGCGATGAGAAATATGGATACGTTGAGCGGCGGACAGCAACAACGCGTATTCATTGCCAGAGCCTTGGCACAGCAGCCTTCCATTTTGCTGCTGGATGAACCGATCGCCAATCTGGATATTAATCACCAGATGAAAGTGATGAATCTTTTGCAACAACTCTCGGCAGAAGGAATAACAGTTGTCATTACCATTCACGATGTGAATATGGCCGCTCGTTTTTGTAATAAAGCGTTGATGTTGAAACGGGGGACTGTGTTCGCTTTTGGTCCAAAATCCGTGTATACGCCGAAGAACATTGAGAATCTGTATGATATTCAGGTTGAAGTACTCCATCATAAAGATTGTATTTGTATTATACCGCAAAATAGTTAATTATGTCGAATTTATTAATGTTTATACTTATGATTGTGTTACAACCGATTGGTTACGTGTCCAATAAATGCACGACGGATCAGGTTCCTGAGCAAATAAAACAGGAGGCTTCCGTCATCGAGATTCTTCCGGAATACGGGGATGGGTTAGATAAAATTGAAACTTGCCGTTACTTAGATATCGTTTTTTACTTTCATCAGAATCATGATATTCATCTAACGGGTAAAATACGGACGGGAGAAACAAAGGGAGTATTTGCCAGTCGTTCGCCTAATCGTCCGAACCATCTGGGAGTAACGACAGTAAAACTTATGAAACGTGAAGGGAATAGGCTGTATATAGAAGGAATAGATGCTTTAAACGGTTCTCCCGTGGTTGACATCAAATCTTGTGATACTTCTGTCTATGATCAGGAAAATATACATAAAACCATACGGGTTGATTCTCCCCGCATTGATATCGTTCGTAACATTATGAGTAATAATTTAAAGGAATTGCTTTTGCAATCGGCTCAATTACATGGACATATCTGTCCCGGATTAGCCCTCGGGGTTATGGGGGCCGCAAGAATCATGCAGCAGTTATATGATAGGCAGCAGGATATAGTTCGTTATACATTGACGGCCGGGATGGAGAATTGTTTGGTTGATGGATTTATGTTTGTCACGGGTTGCACGCCGGGAACACGCCGTTTCCGAACGGGAGATAAAAACGATATGTGTTTTTATTTGAGGGATGAATCCGGGAAAGGATGGAGGATAAAACTCAAAGAATCGAACCGGGATTACATGAAAAAGCATATTCCGGAGTCGTTCTCTCCCGCGGAAAAAGCTTTTGCTGTTTTTGAGCTCGATTTTGATGAACTTTTTGAAATAGAAGCGATTAATAATTGAAGATTGTAGATTGAGAGATATAATGATTAAGGGATTAAAAAGATTGACGATTGTAGATTGTAAATTGTAGATTTAAGAAAATGCGTTCGATTTACAATTAGGAGATTCGAATTAAATCACGGAGATTAAAAGAGAACAAGATCCGAATTCAATAATTCAACTAAAAAGCGCTGCCGATTTTTTCGGCAGCGCTTTTTAAAACGGTTTTATTTCGATTATTTTACTTCCCAAGTATCGCCGCTATTCAGTAAATCGGTAACCGAACGAATATTGGATTTGGCTTTTACCTCTTCAATCTGGGCCTCCAAGGCATCGTTATAAGTATCTCCTTCCACATCCCGGATAACACCTAAAGCGACGGGATATTCAGGAGCCTTCATATGTACCAGCATCCAATGAATAGAAGGATTCAAGGAATGGGCATCATGAACCAGAATATCAGCCTCTGTGATCCCGTTCTTACCGATCTCGACCACCTTCAATCCGGTGTTAGTCAACATAAGTCCCTTGTCCCGGTTTTTACCGAAGATCATCGGCTCGCCATGTCTTAAAATCAACTGACGATCTTCTTTGTTCTCCTTATCGGTGATAGCAGCATGAGCTCCATCAGCAAAAATCACGCAGTTTTGCAGTACCTCGATAACAGAAGTACCCTTATGCCGAACTCCGGCTTCGATTACCTCTGCCGTCAAATTGATATTCATATCCAACGAACGGGCGAAGAACTTGCCTTGTGCACCAATAACCAACTCTCCCGGATTAAACGGGGTTTCGATCGTTCCATAAGGAGAGGTCTTGGTTTTTGTTCCCAATTTGGTGGTCGGAGAATACTGACCTTTGGTCAATCCGTAAATTTCATTGTTAAAAACCAACGTGGTAATATCGATATTTCTACGAATAGAATGGATAAAGTGATTACCTCCGATAGCCAACGCATCACCGTCACCGGAAACTTGCAGGATATTAACGTTCGGATTAGCACTTTTTGCACCTGAAGCAATAGCAGCTGCACGTCCATGAATCGTATGGAACCCGAACGTATTCATATAATAGGGAAAACGGGAAGAACAACCGATACCGGATATGACAGCCCACGATTCTTTCGGATATCCCAATTCTGCCATCGCCTTTTGCACGGCATTAATAATTCCGTGGTCACCACAACCCGGACACCACCGGATTTCCTGATTACTCTTAAAATCTTTTGCTGTATATTGTGCCATGATTATTTCGATAATAATTCAAATACTTTTTCTTTTAACTCTGTCACTGTAAAGGGTAATCCGGCTACTTTATTGTATTGGTAATAAGTAAAGTGAGGATATTTACCCCGTAAATATTGTGCGAACTGTCCCAAGTTCAATTCACAAACCAATATTTTCTTAAACTTGGACAATACCTCTTCCGTGTTTTTCGGAAGCGGATTGATGTAATTGAAATGAGCCAAACTGACGTCCTTACCCTCTTTTCTTAACTCGTTGACCGTGGACAAGAGGTGTCCGTATGTTCCACCCCAACCGACAACCAATAATTCTCCCCCGTTTTGGTTTCCAATAATCTCTTGATTTGGAATATAATCGGCAATTTTAGCTACTTTGGCAGCACGTAAATCCGTCATTACCTGATGGTTCTCCGGAACGTAACTGATCTCTCCGGTTATATTTACTTTTTCCAAACCGCCGATTCGGTGTTCCAATCCTTTTGTTCCCGGAACAGCCCATGTCCTGGCCAAAGTTTCCGGATCGCGCGCATACGGCTTGTAGTCGTCACCTTCCTTGGCCAATCTCGGGGTGATCGAAGGATAGGTGTTCAGGTCTGGAATTCTCCATGGCTGAGCGCCATTTCCCAAATAACCGTCCGTTAACAGAACGACTGGAGTCATATGTTCAATAGCTATTTTACCTGCCATGAAAGCAAAATCAAAACAATTTCCAGGAGTACTGGCAGCTACAACAGGCATGGGACTTTCCCCGTTTCTTCCGTAAAGAGCTTGCAATAAATCGGATTGTTCCGTCTTCGTGGGCAGACCCGTAGAAGGACCTCCTCGCTGTACATCAACAATAACCAAAGGTAATTCAGCCATCACGGCCAAACCGGCAGCCTCACTTTTTAAAGCCAAACCGGGACCGGAGGTCGTCGTCACGGCAAAATTCCCGACGTAACTCGCTCCGATTGACGTACAAATACCGGCGATTTCATCCTCTGCCTGATATGTTTTAGCGCCTAAATCCCTTCTTAATGCCAACTCCTGAAGGATATCGGTAGCCGGGGTGATAGGATAAGAGCCACAGAACAACGGAAGTCCGGCTTTTTCTGCTGCAGCTAAAAGTCCCCAAGCTGTTGCCTTATTACCGGTAATTGTCCGATAACGGCCTTTTTCAATCTCGGCGGGAGCCACGTTAAAATGAGTTGCCAAAGCATGTACGTTTCCGGCATAATTGAATCCGGCTTCCAATACTTTTTTATTGGCAGCGGCAATTTCCGGTTTTTTACCGAACTTCTGGTTAATAAAAGCAACCGTATGTTCCACGGAACGGTCGAACATCCAATAGATCATACCCAACGCAAACATGTTTTTACATTTCACGATAGATTTCTGATCTAACCCGCTATCTTTCAGCGTCTCTTCGGTCAGGGTGGTTACCTTGACCGGAACAACATTATAATCTTGTAAAAGAGCATCTTCCAACGGATTTATCTGGTAACCCGCCTTCTCGATGTTCTTTTCGTTAAACGCATCCAAATTCACGATGATCGTAGCTCCTTTTTTAGCCCAGCGTAAATTGGCTTTCAAGGCGGCCGGATTCATGGCAACCAACACATCGGCAAAATCCCCGGGAGTCTTTACCGGATTATCTCCGATATGTACCTGAAAGCCTGAAACTCCTCCAACAGTTCCTTGCGGAGCGCGAATTTCAGCTGGATAATCAGGAAATGTCGATACACCGTTTCCAAATAAAGCGGCAGCATCTGAGAATTGCTGGCCAGTTAATTGCATTCCGTCTCCCGAATCTCCGGAGAAACGAATGACAATATTACTCTTTTCGATAACTTTTGTCTTTTCACCCATGACTTAGTTACTTATATTTATTTATTACATTAAAAAAATACACGTTTAACTCCACATTTTATGTTGTAAAACATGCGTAAAGGTAGCCAATACTTATATCTAAACAAGTTTGTATCAGGATTTTTTTCTCGTGAGATATGATATTGACAATCAATTATAAACTTGTTGAAAAACATGTTTTTCAGCAGAAATAAAATAAAAACAATCTAAACAAGGACAGCTTTCACGTCATTTTTCCTATCGTTTCTTGTTTCAATTAAACATTTCCGCCCCCCTTTGTTCTTACAATATAAAACAAATACATCCCTTAAACAGTATAAATAAAATCCAGTGTCTCGTTATCCGGACCGGATACCCTATGCCAATTCTGAAGACACGGGTTAAAGCAAATGATAATCCGTTACGGATAGAAATCCGTATCATTTAACTTGAAAACGATTGTTGAGAAATGGAGACAAGTGATAAAATAAAAGCTATAAAACAAGAGGCAACGCTTCAACGTCTACACGTTTGCGAAGTGATACAAGAATTTCGTCATGACGGATCTTTGCAAAAAGAGAAAGCCTTTATCCAGGACATATAATCACTAAATTAAAATTAAGCAAAAATGGAAAAGAAAAGATTGACGTCAGAAAACGGTCGTCCGATAGCGGATAACCAAAACATTCAAACTGCCGGCCCGCGGGGTCCGGTTATGTTACAGGATCCATGGTACATTGAAAAACTAGCACACTTCGACCGCGAGGTAATTCCCGAACGGCGAATGCATGCAAAAGGTTCCGGAGCGTACGGAACTTTTACCGTTACGCACGATATTACCCGGTATACCCGAGCCTCGATCTTTGCCGAAATAGGTAAAAAAACAGATTGCTTCGTCCGATTCTCAACCGTAGCCGGCGAACGGGGTGCGGCCGATGCAGAACGAGATCTCCGGGGATTTGCCATGAAATTTTACACGGACGAAGGCAACTGGGATTTGGTCGGAAACAATACGCCCGTCTTTTTTATGCGCGATCCGTTAAAATTTCCCGACCTGAACCACGCCATTAAACGGGACCCGCGCACCAACATGCGCAGTGTCAACAATAATTGGGATTTCTGGACCCTATTACCCGAAGCGTTACATCAGGTAACGATCACCATGAGTGACCGAGGTATTCCCGCCTCCTACCGTCACATGCATGGTTTCAGCAGTCATACCTATAGTTTTTACGACAAAAATAACAAACGAACATGGGTAAAATTTCACCTGCAAACATTACAAGGTATAAAAAACTTGACCGATGCGGAAGCAGAGGCTATCGTAGCTAAAGACAGGGAATCGCATCAGAGAGATCTGTTCGAGGCTATCGAACAGGGTCGTTTCCCGCGCTGGAAAATGCAGGTACAGCTGATGACCGAAGAAGAAGCAAATACCTATGCGATCAATCCGTTTGACCTGACAAAGGTGTGGTATCACAAAGATTTTCCTTTACATGACGTGGGCATTCTGGAGCTAAACCGCAATCCGGAAAATTATTACGCCGAAGTAGAGCAATCGGCGTTCAATCCGATGAATATAGTAGAGGGTATCGGTTTCTCTCCGGACAAAATGCTACAGGGACGTCTGTTCTCTTACGGAGATGCCCAACGTTATCGTTTGGGTGTAAATTATAACGAAATTCCTGTGAATAAGCTGCGTTGTCCTTTCCATGCTTTCCACCGCGACGGCATGATGCGGACGGACGGCAATTACGGCGGTGCGAAAGGTTATGAACCCAATAGTTACGGCGAGTGGCAGGACGATCCCACCAAAAAGGAACCGCCCCTGAAATTGACAGGAGACATATTTAACTACGACGAACGCGAATACGACGACGACTATTTCACTCAGCCCGGATTGCTGTTCAGGTTGATGACACCGGAGCAACAACTGGTTTTATTCGAAAATACGGCTCGGGCAATGGGAGATGCGGAACTGTTCATTAAACAACGCCATGTACGTAACTGCTCTTATGCTGACGAAAGGTATGGTCGCGGCGTAGCCAAAGCTCTCGGAATCTCTTTCGACGAAGCGATGATAGCTGAGGATCCGGCGCATCCGGCATGGGACCCGAGGAATAAATAATTGCCGCTTTCAAGAAGGTAATCTTGAGTTACCTTCTTGTTTGTCACGTTCCCATTTCTTCTGAATTACCGCTATGACTCCCTTTTCCACGTAACCCTATCTAACGTTTTTTACGTATCTTTGTGTAATTAACTTCTTAACTCTAACAAAATGGCACGTTTCCTCAAAGATCGTAAAAAGGCGCAAGGGGCAGCCCCGGGCTCTCTGATTTTTATCGGAAAACAGAAAATGGATCGAAATTCCATTCAGGTATTACAATACTCTCCCGAAGGATTAAAAGAGTATTTTCCTGAAAACATAGAGAAAATCAAAGAGAGCATATCCAACGATCACATGACCTGGATCGGAATCAGCGGCCTGCACAACACCCAGTTGATCGCCGACTTGGGAAAAGTATTTACGATCTCTCCTTTGATTCTGGAGGATATCCTGAACACGGACCAACGTCCTCGTTTCAGCGAAGAAACAGATCATCTCTATGTTATCATCAAATCGTTCTATATCGGAACGGAAGACCAGGCCGTACATATGGAACAAATTTCCATGATCGTGGGAGACCATTACCTGCTCACCATACAAGAGACGGAAACCGATTACTTCAAAGCCGTAAAAAAACGGTTGTATGATTCTCAAAGTAAGATACGAAATTTCGGTCCGGACTATCTCTGTTACGCTTTGTTGGATACCTTGGTAGACAATTATATCATCAATATCGAAAGACTTGGAGTCGCTATTGAAGAGCAGGAAAAAAGAATCTTCTCTTCGGAAATCGAAAACGTGGAAGAGATCTATCATTTCAGAACCGAACTCTCCTACATACGAAAAAACGTGCGTCCCGTAAAAGAACTGATGAACCGTTTTACCGGCTGCGATTCTCCTTTGATAGACAAACGCACTTACTCCTACCTTCACGATCTGGACGATCTGGTCGTACAAGTACAAGAAGCCATCGAAATATACTATACCATGACTTCCGACCAGCTGAACCTTTATCAAACAAGCATCAGCAACAGGGTAAACGACGTCATGAAAATATTGACCATATTTTCGGCCATCTTTATCCCTCTTACCTTTATTGCCGGAATCTACGGAATGAATTTCGAATACATGCCGGAACTACATCACCGTTACGCCTATTTCATCCTTTGGGGTATCATGATTGCAGTCACTATTGTCATGCTTCTTTTTTTCAAACGAAAAAAATGGCTTTAATTAATTATAGATCTTTAATGGTTTAGTGATTCTGTGATTTAGTGATTCTGTGATTAGGTGATTCGAATTTAATCCTTTAACCATCAATTTTTCTATTGTAAATTTTAAATTGGACGTAATTTTTAATCTATAATCTACAATTTACAATCGTCAATCTCTTAATCATTATATCTCTCAATCCCTTCATCCGCTCCTCTTCCGAACTGTCGATTACAATTGGCTCCTCTCCTTATTCAGGTGTCAATTTCTTCAGTTGATTTCCCTTTTTGTCCGGTGATGTTCTAATTTTTCAGTAGAAATTAGTAATTTTGTTGAGGAAAACGGAATTCCATTTAATTAATATAATAATTATGCAGATTCAGATATTGTTGGGGATTACTTTGCCGTTGAATAATCCGGTGCTGATTTTTTCTGTCATTTTGTTTATTATTTTGCTGGCTCCTATTTTGTTGCATCGGTTAAAGATTCCTGATCTGATCGGTTTGATTCTTGCCGGGGCTTTGATCGGTCCCAACGGACTTCATATCATGGATAGGGACAGCAGTATTATTCTTTTCGGAACGGTGGGGTTGTTATATATCATGTTTATGGCCGGATTGGAGATCGATATGGCTGATTTTAAGAAAAACAGCGTCCGTGGCTTGACTTTCGGTTTATATACTTTTTTGATTCCCATGTTAATGGGTACGGCTGCCGGCGTCTATTTGTTGGATTTTTCCTATCCGACCTCGATTTTGTTAGCCAGTATGTTTGCCTCCCATACGTTGATTACTTACCCGATCGTGAGTAAATACGGGGTGACGAAAAACCGGGCTGTAAACGTGACGATCGGAGCGACTATCGTTACTTGTATTTTGGCATTGCTGGTACTGGCTGTTATCGTCGGAATGTCCAACGGAGTTCTTTCTCATGAATTCTGGATTCGGTTAAGTGTTTCTACTATACTCTTTGCTGCTGTCGTAATTTTTATTTTTCCTATTGTAGGACGTTGGTTTTTTAAGCGTTATGATGATAAGATCGGGCAATATATTTTTATTTTAGGATTGGTTTTTCTTGCTTCTTTTTTGGCAGAGGCTGCCGGATTGGAGGCAATTATCGGGGCATTTTTAGCCGGGTTGGCGTTGAATAATCTGATCCCTAACACTTCTGCCCTGATGAATCGAATTGAATTTGTGGGGAATGCTTTTTTTATTCCTATTTTCTTGATCGGAGTGGGAATGTTGGTCGATTTTCATGTGTTCGTAGCAGATTGGACGACAGTCTGGGTTGCCGCCGTTATGGTTGTGGTGGCAACACTTGCGAAATACGTGTCTGCTTGGCTTGCCTGTAAAAGTTTTCGTTATACCAAATCGGAGTTTGTCTTGATGTTCGGGTTAACGAATGCCCAGGCAGCGGCAACGTTAGCTGCGGTATTAGTAGGCTATCAGGTTATCATAGGGACGGATGCGAACGGGGATCCGATTCGTTTATTGAACGAAAGCGTGTTAAACGGTACGATTGTAATGATATTGGTAACTTGTATCATTGCTTCCTTCGCTACCCAAAAAGGCGCACAGGAAGTGGCTTTGGCGGATTTGGCGGAAGAGGAGATTGTGGATAGTGATGATACGGAAGATCGTATTTTGATTCCTTTGAGTAATATCGAGAACGTGGAAGAGTTGATCAATCTGGGAGTTACCGTAAAATCGAAAAAAGGAAAAGCCTCTTTGACGGCTTTGAGTATTATTCAATCGGATAATGCGGATTCCTCGGCTGAAAAGCGATCGAATCTATTATTGGAAAAAGCCACGAAAACCGCCGCGGCGACCGATAATTTGTTGACAACCTTATTGCGGTATGATTATGATGTGGCCAACGGTATTAAAAATGCCGTGAAGGAACATAAAATTACGGATATTGTATTAGGACTCCGTAAGGAGGGACAGATCTCAGATACTTTTTTAGGTAATCTGACGGATCGGGTGTTGAGTAAATGTGCGACGACGACTTTTGTCTATCGTCCTTCCCAACCCTTCTCAACCTTGAAACGTTGTATTGTGGTTATACCTTTTCACGCGGAACGGGAGATCGGTTTCCCTTATTGGCTGGTCAGGATATGGAATATCGGAAAAAACACGGGAAATAAAATGGTGTTTTACGCTTCTTCTTCCGTTCTTTCCGTTTTGAAGGAGACCCATGCGAAACATCCGATAGATGCTATTTTCAACGAATTTGATAATTGGGATGATTTTTTGATTATATCCCGGGATATAAGAGATAACGATGCCTTGATGATTGTCATGAGCCGTAAGAATTATCCTTCTTATGCTAAGAATATGACACAGGTTCCGACTTATCTTAATAAATATTTCTTTCAGAATAATTGTATTTTGGTTTATCCTATGCAAATGGGAGTTGGAGAGCAGGAGGTGGGAGTATTCAAGAGTATTCCTCATGCCGAACCTTTCGAAAATCTGGAAGATATGGGAAAGGTCCTGGGAAAGTTATTCAAGAAAAATAAATGATTTAATTGTAGATTGACGATTGTAAATTGTAGATTTAGAGGATTAAGTGATTGGGTGATTCTGTGATTAAATGATGGGGTGATTGAAATTGAATCATTCAACCGTTTAAGCGATAATCATGGAATCCTTCTGATTTGCAATTTGAATAGGCTTCGGCCTATTGATATACTAAAAAAGAGCCATCAAATGACGGCTCTTTTCATTATTTTATTCGGATTTATTTTTCTAATGCTTTTTTGATCTGACGTTTGGCAAGAGTTAGCGGAGCTAAAGAACAAGGTCCGTTAACACAACCTCCATCACAAGCCATTACCTCGACGAATTGGGCTTCCGGCTTTTTCGCCATCATCTTTAAGCTGTTCTGGTTCTTTTTGTCCAGCCCTTCTATAGATAGGGTGGTGTAACCGTTCCCCACGGCATTTACGATGGCATCCCGAACACCTCCGGCTTGAGCGTATCCCCGGCTGAATTTAGTCACTTCCGGGTTAAGCGGCAATTCTTCACAGTTTTCCACGTTGATATCGTAGGCTACCATAAAAGCTCCCAGCTCTTCGAAGCTCATC
This sequence comes from Gabonibacter massiliensis, assembly GCA_001487125.1. Lineage (GTDB taxonomy): Bacteria > Bacteroidota > Bacteroidia > Bacteroidales > Marinifilaceae > Gabonibacter > Gabonibacter massiliensis. The sequence continues at coordinate 1,105,676 of LN913013.1, read as the reverse complement.
ACGTAGTCGACTTCGGGTACGGATTCGGCCTCGTAACGTTTGGCCAAACACGGTCCGATAAATACCACTTCAGCATCCGGATATTGAGCCTTTACCCGGCGTGCCGCGTAAACCATAGGACTGCGGGTATCGGAAACGAAGGGTTTCAACATCGGCGCATGTTTGTTTACCCATCCCACGTAAGCCGGACAACAAGAGGTTGTCATAAAGGGTTTACCCTCATGCATCCGTTCCAAAAATTCTGCCGATTCGTTATTTGAAGTATCTTCTGCTCCTAACGCAACTTCGACGACCTCGTCAAAACCGATTTGTTTGATGGCATTCAGTATTTGTCCCGGACTTGCGTTGAATTGACCGTATATGGCCGGGGCGGGAATGGCAATGATCTTTTTCTCCGGGTTGGAAATGCTCTTGTATACATCGATAACCTTGGAACGTTCCATGATTGCCCCGTAAGGACAAGTCTGCATACATTTTCCGCAATAAATACATTTATCCTTATCGATGTGTTCCACTCCGTCCGGGCCTTTGGTGATGGCTTTCACCGGGCATACGTCCTCGCAGGGAACCGGAGTGTAGACAATAGCGTGGTAAGGACAGACTTTGGAACAAAGTCCGCAACTCACGCAATCCTCCTGGGTAATGGTTGCCTTACCTCCCTTGAAAGAGATGGCGGCTTTCGGACAGTTCATCAGACAGGGACGTCCCTCACAACCGCGACACATGTTGGTCACGAAATATTGCGATTGCATACAAGCACTGCATGCCTCGTGTACTACCGAGAGTATGTTCTCTTTCGTGTTTTTATTGTCTAACGCTTTTTGGGCAAAATCACTCAATGGAATGAGGTCGATCTCTTCGTCTGTGATTTCGAAACCGAGAATGGAGATCACTTTGTGTTTCAAAATGTACCGGTCTTTATGCACGCAACATTTGATCGGCTTTTTGTTCCTGGGTCTCATTTCCACCGGGATATATTTAACCCCGTCAACTAAATTTTTTTCTTTTAATAGCTTTACGATTCTAATCAGCAGCTCACGTTTCGTGAGCATTGCAAAATTATCATACAACATCTCTTACTTCTTCTTTAACTATTTGTATCAAATTAACTTTACTAACACCTGCTATTATTTGCCCGTTTAATTCGATAAACGGCGGTTCCTGCTTTTCCGTGCAACAACCGAGACATGGAGAATAGCTAATGTTTAAATGTTCTTTGATGTGTTGGGGAAGAGAATCGATAGCATCTTTTAACTCGGCTCCTCCCATTACGTAACACATGGTACCCATGCATATTTTCAAATCGATTTTTTTCATAGCCCTTGTAGATTATTTAGAGATTTTACACGCTAAATATACATAATCTCCACGTCTTTTAAATATTTTGTTTCTAATAAATATTTTATTTTTTTTACTACATTTCTTCTGATTTCCAATTCAACCGGCAGATTGGGGTCTTGGTGTGCCGTGTTGATTCTTGTTCCTACTAAAAGTGTGATTTTATCACTATCCAATAAATATTTTACTAACATTTCAGCCGGGCCGTACTCTTTGGGATGTTCATTTTCATTCGCGGTGAGTATGCGTTCCACCTTGCTCAGCGTCAAGATTCCTTCGGTTACCAAATCCACTCCTTCCATCCTGGAAATGGGAGGAAGGTTCTTGTCCACGATGTTCATGTCGATTTCCATCTTTGCCCCGAGTTCCCTGGAAACAATGGTGGCTGTCGTCCCCCCGCAAAGGATCTTCTTCCCTTGAAATTCACGTACTCTGCTGGCCAGGTACTTATCATTCTTTTCGTCGTAGGGAGGACCTGTACAAATTAGGAGATTGCGGGGCTTTCTCATGTAGATGACACAGCAACTCGTGTCATCTTTTAATTTGTAACCGTCGTTTTTTTCGGCTTGAATGACAATCTTGTGAGCCAATTCTTTGGCTGAAATATCGTTTTTTTGTTCTACCAATTTGGCAATATACTCTTTTGCCCCGTCTTCCCATCCGAAAGGCATCCTGTTGGTTCCCATTCCCGACTGGCTGACTCCGTCGCTGAAGAATATAATCCGGTCTTCTTTCTCTAAATTGAATTCCGAAATCCAAAGATAGGTATTGTCCAGATCTTCTCGTTCAACGGGGATCTTTTGTTTGGGGACTTCTACAAATACTCCTTTCCGGTATAGATAGAAGGAGGGAGATTCGTATTCGATGATTTTGACATACCCAAAGCAATCGATGTCGCAGATACAAAAGGTGGAGTAACTGATCTTTCGGACCATATCCCGGGGGAGGGTATTCATGATAGAGGTAGATGTTTTGAGGATACTTTCGTTCATAGCCGTAAAACGCATGGCCATAGTGGCTGTCATGGTCGAAAGAACACATGCCTTAATGCCGCTACCCAATCCGTCCGATAATACGCTGATAACCCTTCCTTCCCCTTTCAATTTTTGAGACATAAAACAATCTCCGCAGACGACGTTGCCTGCTTTATTCTTTTGAAAGAACTCGACCTCTATGAAATTACCGTTGTTTCTCAAGGGATATTGTTTTTTAAAGGGTTGTCAGATCATCTTGCTTTTTATAGGCTTCCATGACTGTCCTCAAGGTGGCATCCGTGAATGCTGCATTTTCTCCTAACAGGCAGGCCACTTGCTGCACGGTCTCCATGTGTTTTTTTATCACTTCCTGCGTCTTTTCGAGCATCCACTCCTTTTGTACGCCAGGCTCTCTCAAGTCTTGCAATAGACCGAATACCAACCGATGAGGCTGTATGTTGTAAATGGACAAGATCCAGGTTTTGTCGTCCTCCCGGATCTGACGTTCCGTGATCTCTTTGCCCGTGGTGAGAACAGCTCTGAACAGGTCCTCGAAAGAACATATATTTTTTAAATCCACTCCGTATAAACCGGGGTCCACTTCATAAATGGAAGCGATATCTTCCCCCATCAGTGCGGCACACCTTTGATTCATGTCCATCACTTTCAGCTCCGCGTTGACGAGCAGAACTCCGGCAGGGATTTTTTGTAAAAGCACTGTCGCCTTATCATGGGCGATTTTTCGCATGTAGGAGACACACATGTTCTCTTCGGCCCGTCCTTCCAACATGGCGATGGCAAAATCCCGGCATGAATCGTAACCGCAACCGCTGCAATTCAGCTCGTCTTCCGGCCCGTTCTTCCCCACGACGGCCATAGCCTGTTTAATCTCTTCTTCCGTGTATCGGTGCTCTACAATATGAGGGTCTTTACAGAACAGAATTTGTAAGTCGATGTCTTTGAAGTCTTCTTTCGGATTACCTAAGTCGGCTTTATGTATGATTTCATACCGTTTTAAAGCGGGAGACACGTGGCTCAATTTGGCCGGTCCGTTGATACAGCCGCCTTTACAAGCCAACAATTCCAAAAAGATAGAGTCTTCCTTACGCTGAGAATCCAAATGTTTGAGGACGTCTTTTATCGTGGATAAATCGGAAAAGGCCATGTTGTGGACGGGCTTTTTCGGTTTATGCATTCCTTGTAACATACCTCCTTCAATCGGATAATAGGCTCCGAGACCGGAACGGTAAGGAACGAATTTTTCTTCGGATTGCTCTAAAACCTTATCTTTTAAGTTGATTTCCGCTTTCTCCAACCATTCTTTCAAATCTTTGAATGTGATTACAACATCCACTAAGTTGTTGAAGTAGTCGGCTTCTAATTTTTTACAGATACAGGGTCCCGCGAAGACGATTTTTATATCTTCTCCGTATAGCTTTTTTAAAATTTTAGCGTGGGCCAGCATCGGGGAAACGATGGGGGTGATATTCCGCACATGCTCGGAAGAGTATTTGCGAATGTACTCGACGACCACGGGACAGGCAGAAGAGATATAAACACCGTTTTCGGCCTGTTCCAAGAATTTTTCCGTCCGGTCGGAAACAATTTCAGCTCCCAAAGCGGTTTCTGAAACGGCCGTAAACCCCAAACGCTTGATGGCGGCAATAAGGACATTGGAGGCGATGCCTTCAAATTCACTCACGTATGACGGGGCCAGGGACAGAATGACCTTGGGATACTTCTCCAATGTCAGCTTTGCCCGGGTAAGTCCGTCCCGTACTTTTTTCGCTCCGGTCGGGCATACTTGTGTACAGTGCCCGCAATAAATACAACGGTCTTCGATGATAGAAGCTTTATTGTCTTCGATGCGGATTGCCTTTACGGGACATTCCCGGATACATTTATAACAATCCTGACAGTTGTCCGGTACGGTGTAAATAGGTCTTAGTTGCATGGGAACTCCTCTTGTAAGATTTTATATAAACGGGAGAGATTAACCTCTTCATACACTTTATCGTCTATCCTGATAATCGGTCCTTTACTGCATAGTTCTTCACAGAGATGACCGCAGAAATCGATTTCTGCCTCCAAATGATTCTCGCTCAGGTATTTTTTTATGATTCCCAGATTCGTGTTGTTTCCTCTGGAAAAGCAAGAACTACCTAAACAAATTCTGATTTGACGCTTTGCCATAATTGTAAAACTTTGATTATCGAATAGATGCCATCCACGCTACAAAAGTATAATTCTTTTTGTAATAAAACCAATTATCTTGTAATTTTAATATGATTTCCCTTGATTTGGTTTCAGATTGTAAGTTTTTCCCCCTATCAAGAGAAATTAAGGGTAAAATTACCGGATGTTTTTAAAAAGGAAAGGTACTGTCCTTTTTCATGGGACAGTACCTTTTGTATTTCGTTTATAAGTACTTATTCTTTTCCTTTTATCTCTTTTTTATCGAACTTCCGGCTCAAATCGAAAGAGATGGGAGTGGCGATAAACAAAGAAGAGTAAGTTCCGACAATGATACCGATTAACAGGGCGAATATGAATCCTTTAATAGATGCACCGCCGAAGATGAAAATCGCTAACAATACGACGATGGTAGATAATGAGGTACTGAATGTACGACGTAAAGTCGAATTCAATGCATCGTTAACCACGATTTCGTCGTCCCGTTTCGGGTATAGTTTCCGGTATTCGCGGATACGGTCGAACACGACTACCGTGTCGTTGATGGAATAACCTACTACCGTTAGAATTGCCGCGATAAATGCCTGGTCTACCTCCAATGAGAAGGGAAGAATACCGGCAAACAGGGAGAACATACCGATAACGATAATGGTATTGTGTGCCAAGCCGACGACAGCTCCTGCACCGTATTGCCATTTAGAGAACCGGATCATAATGTAAAGGAATATTCCGATCAGTGCGAATAGAACGGACCAGATAGCGGCTCTTGTCATGTCTTCGGCAACGGCCGGTCCGATCTTCTGTGACATCTGTAAATTGACATCGCGGAAAGTCGGGTAGTCTGTTCCGGCGGGTATGTATTCCTGTAACCCCACGTATAGAAGTGAATCTACTTCCGCATCTACATCCGCACCGTTCTCGTCGATTTTGTATTTGGTCGTAATCTTTACCTGATTGGCCGTACCGAATGTTTTTACCTCCGGAGCACTTCCGTATACTTTCTCTAAGCTGGAAGCGACATCATCGACCCGTACGCTTTCATTGAAGCTGACGGTATAAGTTCTACCTCCCACGAAGTCGATACCCTTGTCCAATCCCCTCGTGAACAGAGATATGAAGCAGATTAAGATAACGATTCCGGATAATGTATAGCTGATCTTCCGTTTGCTCAGGAAAGGGAATTTCGTGTCTCTCAACCAATTGGCCGTAGCGCTTGTGGTGAAGGTTACGTTATCGCTCTTTGATGCGGCCCTTTCGAGTATCAGACGGGTGATAAAGATAGCTGTGAACAAAGAAGAGAGAATACCGATGATCAATGTCGTGGCGAAACCTTTAATAGGACCTTCTCCGAAATAATAAAGGATAAAACCGGTCAACAAAGTGGTCAGGTTACCGTCAATAATGGCAGAGTAGGCGTTGTTGTAACCCTCTTTGATGGCTAACTTCAATCCCTTGCCCGAACGTAGCTCTTCCTGTATGCGTTCATATATCAATACGTTGGCATCTACCGCCATACCCATCGTCAATACGATACCGGCAATACCCGGTAACGTTAATACGGCCCCGATAGAAGCCAAGATACCGAACAAGAAGAATAGGTTGGCGAAAAGAGCGATATCTGCAGCCCAACCCGCGTTCTTGCTGTAGAAGAATAACATGTAAGCCAATACCAGTGTGAAGGCGATGATGAATGACCACATACCGGATTGGATGGCTTCCTGTCCCAAAGACGGTCCGACTACTTCGTCGGCTATGATACGGGCTGGAGCGGGTAATTTACCGGATTTTAAGATGTTGGCCAAGTCCTCCGCTTCTTTTACGTCGAAACGGCCTGAAATTTGAGAACTACCGCCTTTGATTTCGTCGTTTACATTAGGAGAGGAAGCCACTAAACCGTCCAAAACAATAGCGATACAATGTCCGATGTTTTCTTTTGTCAGTCTGGCCCAGGTTTTGGTTCCTTCTCCGTTCATATTCATGGAGACAACGGGAGCTCCCGATTGGTCGAAATCTTTGCGGGCATCAACGATAGCATCACCTTCCAACGGGGCTTTTCCGTTACGGGTGGTGATTTTTATAGCGTGCAAGGCGACCGCTCCGTTTACACTTTTCATTTCCCACAAAAGTCGGGAATTACGAGGTAACATGGCTCTTACCTGCGGCATTGCCAGGTATTTGTTCACTTTGGAGGTATCTTTTACTAAGGCATAACCTACCGTAGATCCGTTGCCGGGACCTTGTTGGGTGATGTTGGGTTGAAGAACGGCGAACAAAGGATTGTTTTTAAAGAATTCGCTTTCTGACGTGTTGGCCAAAGAGTCTTGTCCCTCTTTCAAGGCACTTAAAATGGCTGATTCCTTGTCTTCGCTTTTTGCTTGATCCGCCTCTGTTTTTTCCGGGGTAGCTGTTGCGCTTTCGGTCAATGCTCCTTGAGCTTCTAATACTTCCCGCAATTTGTCGTTGGCTGCTACTAAATATTGATAATATTCAGGATTGTCATAGGTTTCATAAAATTCAAGGGCAGCGGTTCCCTGCAATAACTCCCTTACCCGTTGCGGATCTTTAATACCCGGTAACTCGATAACGATTCTTCCGGATATATCGGCTTTCCGAATATTCGGTTGAGCTACGCCGAAACGGTCGATACGGGTACGTAAGATGTTGAATGTGTTATCTATCGCTCCGTCCGCTTCTTTTCTGATGATGTCCAGCACCTCTTTATTCGTGGCTCCGATTTTGATTTTTTCTTTCATTTCGTGCGTACCGAATATAGCCGGAGATGCCAGTTGTGCTCCCGGGGCAATTTTTTCGAAAGCCTCACCGAAAAGAGTTACGAAATCTTTCGGGCTGGAAACCCTCATCTTAATAGCTTCGTTGATAGCCTGATTAAACGCGGGATCCGCACTATGGTTGGCTAAACTTCTTACCACGTCAGCCACATCGACTTCCATGGTCACGTTCATACCGCCTTTTAAGTCCAAACCTAAATTTAATTCCAGCTCTTTACACTCTTTGTAAGTGAATTTGGCTATTCCCAAAAAATTGTAAACAGGTTGATTCGCAATGGAATCCAAATAGGCTTTTTCTTTGCCCGGGTCTCCCTGTGCAAATACTCTTGCCGCCTTCTCTACCTGGTTTGTTTTATAAGTAAAAAACAACTGATAAAGACTCACCAATGCCAAGGCAACAGCGAGTAATGTGATCGCTCCTTTATTCTGCATTTGTTTAATAATTTTATAATTACTTAAGCTCCAATAATTCTTTTAACTGTTATTTAGTGCGCAAAAGTATAACATTTTTTTTAAATATCGGCACACTTAGACAGATACTTTTAATGTTAATACCTTATTTTCATAATCGATGACCGCATTGTATTTCACACAAAAATCGCAACCTAATAGCCCGGCAACTCTTCGCTGGAGGTGTTTTTCGTATAAAGAATTCACGTATTGCAGGTCTATCAGGGCCATATGAACATTTTCAAGGGTATGATCGCCGATTTGCAATGCGGCAATGTTTACCAACTGAACCTCGTTGATTTCTCCGTTTACTCCTCCGGAATTTATTTCCGAAGCATCTTCTACCGGTTCGTAATTGAAAGGGGTGTATTTGTCTATAACCGAGACGGAAGCACCTGTATCAATAATAAAATCTCCCTCTAAACTGCCGATCTGCAACACGGTGATGATATGAAAGCTGTTCTCTTCCAATTCTACCACCTCTATCGGTACTTTTACTTCATATCTTTTCATTAACACAAACATAAACATTTTCGGCGAAATCCGAAAAATCAAGATGTTAATTTCAAAAAGAAATAGTTATGAAGATAAAAGAGGATAATTGACTTTCCCGGATTCGTAAAATAATAGTAATTAGAACGGTTGTAAAAAATAGGGTGAAATTCGTATCGTTATGACCGTTATCTGCCTTACGGTAATGAATCTACTTCGCTTTGTCTTGTCCTGATAAAGTAATATCCGAGTTTATTCTGTCGTATTTCGTATTTTCCCGGATGATGTACGGGAAGAAAAGAGCGGCAATGATTTCGGTAAGGTATCCTTGGAATAGTTTGTGGTGTTTTATCTTTTGCGGTTTGATACGGTTCTTTTTTCATTTCCTTAGCGTTATGAGTGGTCGTGATATCGGCTTTGAAATAGATTTCCGGACACGAAAACGGAGGAGTACCCGGAAATCGAAGATGGAATTGTCGGATTTAATTTAGTGGGTGACAAATTCCCAAGTTTGCATGGAGTCTTCCTCCAAGGATAGAATAAATCCTATTCCTTCTTTGGTAAACCCTATCCCTTTACTGACAGGATGCGGAAATGAGGCGACCTTTACCCAAGTTTCTATTTTGGGATCTAAGCCCCAGCAGTCGGATAACGGTTTGTATTCGGTCGGAGTATCGGTTTTTGCCCCTCCCGCGATATAGGGATAGTCGGTGCCGTTTTGCCGGATGACGAAAGAGGCGGCGTTTATGCACATCGGGCCTTCTTCCGTGGCAACCGTCGTGAAAATGCCTTTCCAGGTTTTGGTTTCCGGAATGAATTTAGTTACATGACGGATATAACCGTTCTCTGTTTTTCCGAGGCAGACGTATGCCGTTCCGTTGGCAACGAATGCGGTGGCTCCGTAACGTCTTTCGTCGATATCGGCAATACGTTTCCAGCCCGTTGGGGGATCGAATTCGTAAAAATCTCCCAAGATTTTACGCTCTGCCGACAGTCCGCTCCCCACGTACCCCTTCCCGTTCAGGCTAAAGGCGACTGCCTGTTGGCGGGGAACTCCCGGAAAATCATAGGGCAACCGTGTCCAGGTCTTTTCCTGACTGTCGTATACCCAAAAATCCGTAAAATATCCTGCTGAAGGATCGTCTGTCGAGTAAAAAGTATAGCCTAAACCCACGTAGGCTTTATGCCCGATGGTAAAGGCAACAGCTCCTCCTCTGCCTTTACCGGGAAAAGGCGGAAGGTGTTTGTTGGGGTTCCAGCCCGACTTCAGATCGAAATTTACGAATTGATTGAAGTGTTGTGGCCAAAGGGCATTATAATGTCCTAATCCCAGGCAAATCTCCTCGTTTACGGTGAAGATAACAGGTTCGTTCCTTGCTTCTATCGAGGGCGCTCTTCCTTTTTCCCAGTTTCCCTGGGGAACGGATGGTTTTATCTCTTCTTTATCGCATGCGATAAGAAAGAGGAAGAAAAACATGTGAAAAAAATATTGAGGCATGATTAATTAGGTATTTCTGTAAAGTCTTTAACTTCATAAGTTGAAGTGGTTCCACGTTCAATATTTCTGAAAAAAACGTCCGAAATGGAAGATCTTGTGAAACCAAGCATGCTAAAAGCTACTGGATCAGTTAACTCTAAATATGGATAGGCGGTTAAAACATATGTATACGGTTCATTTGTTGTTACGGGATTCTTTCCGTCTAAAAATAAATTATAAGACGGGTAGATGGTAAACCATACATTTGACCCTGTATTGAACGAGTATAGAATGATTTCATTACTTCTAACACCATTTGTCTCAGTTGTTAACTTTATGCCTATTTTGAAAGCAAACGATTTAAAATTATAAGAATTTGTTCCATTGATTTTTTCTTGTCCAATGGCACGCATGTACAGTTCTCTAATATAGTTGTCTGGAAGAGCTAAGGCCATTTTGTCATAATAAACAAAAGAATATCGTTTATTGTCTTTTATGATTGATAGTCCAGATGTAATATTGGGTGGAGATGCAGGGAAAGATATTGTACGAGCTTGTGGTTTTGAAGTATAATCATATACGAGAATGTTTTTTTTAGGATCAGAGATTTTGCATTCAGATAGGAGTTTGGTGTTTTGGATATCACCTTGAAACCATATTTTGAATTGATTTGCTGTGACTTGGAATATGGTGTCATTGACGGCAAAGAAGCCTTCATTATTGACTACTTTTGCATAATATGGAGCAGCAAGGTTAAGATCGTAGGAAGATGATCCATCGGTATAGAATACTTTTCTTATAACCCCTTTTCTTAGTGCTTCATTATAAGTGTTACTATGTTTCGGAGCTTGTTCCAACGCTTTTCCGCTTAGTTGATCTAAATAATCCATTTGTTTACGTTCGGCTGCAATAATTTCGTCCAATAGATTTTGTTGAGAAGTAAATTTAGTTACAAAACTATTTGTGGATATTTCTATCTTATCATTAAGAATTGAAGTTAATACTTTATGATTAGGTAAAATTAATATCCCATTTGTTATTTTCATTTCTGATGGAGAGGGTGTCGCGTTGGCAATTCCTTCTTCTTTTATTGTACAGCAATGGAATAATCCAATTGTAAATAATAATGCAAACAGTTTGATTGAATTGATTTTCTTCATGATATATGAATTTTTATCATTGGTGATAATAATATCATTGTTGGTGCAAATTAAGTGTAAAGATAATAGATAAAATATTATATCAAACAATATTCGTGTGAAATATTACATTATTATAGATCAATAATGGGTTTTGTGTAAACAAAAAACCGTTCCGGTACCCCGGAACGGTTCTAACAGAATGATCGTGAAGTATTATTGTTAGTTAAAGATTTTCATGTTGTCCAAAACATCCATTACGGATCTCACGGCTTTAGCCGATTGTTCCAACAAAGCTTTTTCTTCTTTGTTCAAGGAAACTTCGATAATTTTTTCAATACCGTTTTTACCCAAGATGACCGGAACACCCAAATAGATGTTTTTCATGCCGTATTCACCGTTCAGCATGGCACAAACAGGGAATACCCGTCTTTGGTTGCGGATGATGGCTTCGACCATTTGAGCTGCAGCGGCACCCGGGGCATACCAGGCGGAAGTTCCCATCAGTTTTACCAGTTCGCCACCGCCCACTTTTGTTCTTTCGATGATGGCATCCAACTTCTCTTTTTCAATCAATTCGGTAACGGGGATACCGCCGACAGTTGTGTAACGGGGAAGCGGAACCATGGTGTCGCCGTGACCACCCATCAACAAGGCCTGAATGTCTTTCGGAGAAACATTCAACGCTTCGGCTAAGAAAGCCCTGTAACGGGCCGTGTCTAAAATACCGGCCATACCGAATACCCTGGAAGAGTCGATTTTGGCAGTCAGGTAAGCGCAATAACACATCACGTCCAACGGGTTGGAAACGATGATAATGATGGCTTTCGGTGAGTGCTTGATGATATTTTCGGTTACTGATTTTACGATACCGGCGTTGGTTGAGATCAAGTCGTCGCGGCTCATACCCGGTTTGCGGGGAAGACCGGAAGTGATGACTACTACATCCGAATTGTTGGTTGCTTCGTAATCGTTGGTAACTCCCTTGATACGGGTGTCATAAAGATTAATCGGAGCGGTTTGCCACATATCCAAAGATTTTCCTTCTGAAACACCTTCTTTGATGTCCAAAAGAACCACTTCGCCGACGATGTCTTTTTCGGCGATGCAATTGGCGCAAGTAGCACCAACATTTCCTGCTCCTACAACTGTAACTTTCATTTTTGCAATTTTTTTATTGTTATACTATCCTGTTTTATTTAGTGTCAGCTTTAATGCCGACCCAAATGTATACCTTATTTTTTACATCAACAATCTTTATACCGAAAAATTACAGAATTTTTTCTGTAATAATAGAGATATCTTGGTCGGATATATTATTTCTTACTCGGGACAGGGATTTTGAAAAAAAAGTATAGGGATGGAAACCGTATGAATTAGTCGTTTTATTCGTCTGTTTTAGAATCTATTTTTCTCTTTTCGTTAAATTGAAAGAAGTCGGTCGTTATTCTGGAAATGCTGTCAAGGGAGGATTTCAATTGAATTGTTGCCAGAGACGGGTGGCAACGGCTTGCATGCGTCCGAGGATACCGATGGAATGGAAGCGGATACGGGGTAAATTCTTTTGGAATGAGTGATACCAGACGGCTAATACGACGCCTTTCAGCACGCTGGAAAAAGAGATACTCCACCAGATACCGTTCAGTCCCAAAGCGGGGAGGGTGATGAGGTAATAGGCCATGGGAATCCGGGCTCCCGTGAGGAGAATACCCACGATAGCCGGAGGAGTAGTGCGGCCGCACCCGTTGAATGCTCCGGCCGTGACGGTCTCGATCGCGGAGAATATTTGCGAGATGGCCAAAATCTTCAGGTAGTCGCTTCCGGCATCTAAGGTGGCGGGATCGTTGATAAATACGCTGAAAATACTTCTGCTGCCGAATAAAAAGGCGGCTCCGGCGAAGAAAGCGATACTGACGGCTAATTTAAGGGTATAATGATACCCTTGTTTGATCCGGGTGTAGTCGCGTGCCCCGTAGTTTTGTCCGACAAAAGCGGCAAGGGCCGTGGAGAATCCGGCGGCGGTCATCCAGGTAACCGCTTCGATCTGGGCTCCCACGCTTTGTACGGCGACCCCGATATGTCCCCATTGGGCGGCCACGGTGGCTAACGTGAGCGAGAACATGGCGAAAAGTCCGCTCTGCATGCAGACCGGTAGTCCCAATAGGGCAATTCGTTTGATAAAACGGATTCTTAACCGGGTGATGAAATAGAGTTTTCCGATGGAGGATTCTTTCAGGTAAAGATTCCGGATGAAGATGGAGAAAACGACAAACTGGGAAAATACGGTAGCGATAGCGGCTCCGGCGGTTCCCATTCCCGGGAGGGGACCATACCCGTAGATCAGTAGGGGGTCGAGCACGATGTTGCATAACAAACCCGTGGCCACGATTTTCAACGGTGTTTTGCTGTTTCCCTGCCCGTTGTACAGCCCGCTATAGGTATTGTTGTTGAAGGTAAAAAAGATACCGGGGACGATGATGCGCATGTAGGTGACCGATAGGGAGGAGATGTCGGACTCCAGGTGGAATACACCCACCAGCAGATCGGCTGCAAACCAGATAAAGCAGGCGTAGAATAAAGCGATAATGGAAGATAATTGAGAGGCTTGGTTGGCATAGATCCGGGCCCGTTTTTTTTGTTTGGCTCCCAAAGATTGGGCGATGGTGACTTCGGCTCCGATCTTGCTGATGAAAGAGAGTGCATTGCATAACCACGTGAAAAAGCCGGCAACCCCGACGGCGGCCACACTCTCGCTGCCCAGGTGTCCCAGCCAGATCATATCCGTCATGCTGTAGGCCATCTGTACGAATGAGGCGGTAATCAAAGGAATAGCCATGCTCCATATGCCTTTGCTGATGCTTCCCCTCGTAAGATCGTTTGTGTGAGCCATAGTTACTTTTTTAGCGTTGCAAAAGTATAAACCTTTTGCTTAAAGTCTAACTCTTTTTTATACTTTTGTCGAAGAGTTTACAAATTTATTGACGGATGAAAAATGTTGTGGTAATAGCAGGAGGGAACTCCTCCGAGTACGTGGTTTCGATAAAGTCTGGAAGTTATGTTTACGAAATGATCGATGAAACCCGGTACAATAAATATTTGATGTTGTTGAAAGGGCGGGATTGGCATGTGGTGATCGGGGAGAAGAATTGTCCCGTGGATAAGAATGATTTCTCTTTCACGAAGGACGGAGAAAAAGTAATTTTTGATTTTGCTTATATAACGATACACGGAAATCCCGGTGAAAACGGCATGCTGCAAGGGTATTTGGATATGATGGGGGTCCCTTACGGGGGATGCGATACGCTTTGCTCCGCGTTGACTTTCGACAAGCATACCTGTAACACCTATTTGAAAAGTTTTGGGGTAAACGTGGCTAATTCGGTATTGCTGACCCAGAAAATGGAGTATGAGGTAGAAGAGATTATTGAGGAAGTCGGTCTTCCCTGTTTTGTAAAACCCAATGCCGACGGTTCCAGTTTCGGTATATCCAAGGTAAAAGAGATCGGAGAGATGGAAGCTGCTTTAAAAAAAGCTTTTGAGCATTGCCATGAGGTGTTGGTCGAAAGCTTTATCGACGGTACGGAGTTTACCTGTGGCGTGGTGAAGGGTAGGGACATGGAGTTGGTGATGCCTATTGCAGAGGTCATTTCTAAAAAGGAATTTTTCGATTTTGAGGCGAAATACGACCCCAAAATGGCCGATGAGATCATTCCCGCTCCGATACCCGACGAGTTGACGGACCGGATAAAAAGCTTATCTTCCGCTGTCTACGACATCCTGCGTTGCAGGGGAATTATTCGTGTCGATTATATCGTGCGGGATAACGAGATTTTTATGTTAGAGGTAAACACCACTCCGGGTATGACCTCCAATAGCTTCATTCCCAAGATGGTCCGTGCTATGGGCGGTTCCATACGGGATATATTCACGAAAATAATTGACGACTCTTTAATGATTCGGTGATTGAAAAGATTGACGATTGTAGATTGGGTATTGTTTTTTTAATCTGCAATCGTTAATTTACAATCTACAATTTAAAATTTACAATGAAGGGATTGAGAGATTCGGTGATTGACGATTTCAGGATTAAAATCGAATCACTAAATCGCAGAATCATTAAATCATAGAGTCCGTTAGTCTATAATCGAATGATTCCTCCCCCGACGACATCTGTTCCTTCGTAAAAGACAGCGCTTTGTCCGGGAGTGATGGAGTCCATGCCTTCGCGGAAAACCACCCGGAATTTTTTTCCTTCAGGATAGACGGAGGCGAGGGCTCCCTGGTTGCGGTAACGAATCTTGGCCGTGACCTCGAAGCCCGGGGGAAGCGAGGGATATTTCATTAAGTTCGCCTCTTTTATATAAAACTCTTTTCCTTGAAGTTCTTCTTTGGTTCCTAAAACGACTTCGTTTTTTTCAGCGTCGATGGAAACGACAAACATGGGGTGTCCCAAAGCGATACCCAATCCTTTTCGTTGGCCGATGGTGTAGTTCGGGAATCCTTTGTGTTCTCCTAATTTTTTACCTGAGGTATCGACGAAAAGCCCCGGGCCGTATTTTTCCGTAAAATTTTCTACCTTTTCGTTTAGAAAGGTGCGGTAATCGTTGTTCGGAATAAAACAGATCTCCTGGCTTTCGCTTTTTCGGGAGAGTTGTTCGTATCCCCGTTCCAGGGCAATCCGACGCACCTCGGGTTTGGTCAGTTCTCCTAACGGAAAAATTGTCCGGGCTAAGTTTTCCTGCGTGAGCGACCATAGAAAATAGGTCTGGTCTTTGCTTTCGTCTATACCTTTCCGGAGAAAATAACGTCCGTTCTCCTGACCGATGCGGGCGTAATGTCCGGTGGCGATATAGTCACAACCGAGGGAATCGGCCATATCCATCAGTTTCCCCCATTTTATGGTGGAGTTGCAAAGAACACAGGGGTTGGGAGTACGGCCATGCAGGTACTCGTCGATGAAATTCCGGATGACTAAGGTGTCGAACTCTTTTCGGATATCCAAAATATGATGTTCGAATCCTAATTGGCGGGCCATGTTCTTGGCTTCAAAAAGAGCGTTGACACTGCAACACCCTTTCTCTTTTTCCAGGCATCCTTGTGCAATCTGATCGTAAACCCGGTAGGTTACTCCGACCAACTCGTATCCTTGTTCTTGCAGCAGCATGGCTCCGACGGTGCTGTCTATTCCTCCGCTCATGGCCATTAAAACTCTTTTTCCCATATGATGTTGATTAGTGAAAGGAGGTGAACTTTCCTCCTGTTACGGGTTGACTTTTTTATTCATAAACCGGGCTTCGCTGTGGTAATCGTCTTTTTCCAGTTCGATATCGGGTTCGATCCATTCCGTCGCATGTTCTAACGCGAATTGCAGGTATTTTATCGTCTTGCCGCGCGTAAGCCATTGTTGTTCGTAAAAAGTTTTGATATCCAGTATCTTATCGTTGTATCCGGAATGATACAGATCATCCGTGTCGACGAAATAGGGCAGGTGATTTACCCGGATTACCTCATCCGTGTAACGGTATAGAAAAGGACTATCTGTTTTTAAATGGATGAGTCCTTCGGGTTTCAATATTTTTCGGTATAGTGCTAAAAAGCGGGTACCGGTCAGTCGTTTTCTCGCTTTAGCCATTTGCGGATCGGGAAAGGTAATCCAGATTTCCGAGATTTCGTCCGTTGCGAAAATAGATTCCAGTACTTCGGCGTGCGTGCGGAGAAATGCCGCATTTTTCAGTTGTTGTTCCTGAGCCGCTTTGGCACCGGTCCACATCCGGGCTCCTTTTATATCCAATCCGATAAAATTTTTTTCGGGATACAACCGGGCCAGGCCTACCGTGTATTCTCCTTTTCCGCAACCCACTTCCAACACGATCGGGTGGTCGTTTCCGAATACCGTTTCGTTCCATTTTCCTCTAAGCGCGTATTCGGTACGAAAAACCTCTTCGTGAGTAGGCTGGAAAACGTTTTCCAACGTCTCCATTTCAGCGAATTTGGCTAATTTGTTTTTTCCCATGTATTCTTATTTGAAAAATTACTCTTTTGTATTGCCGGAAGCCTCTAACTCGATGCCTATATTTTTTATTCCTTTTAACTCCTTATTTCGCATGCTGTGCCACAAATAGAAGGTATAGCTGCAGCATGAGTCCGACGGGGCAATTTTCCCGACAGGCTGAATAATTGTTTTCAAACCTTTCATCCCGTCTCCTAACCAATCTCCGTTATCATCGGCCAGAATGAGGTTGATCGTGTCTATTTTGATCGGTTGATTGTTGCGGTGGATGGACAGGAAACACCTTAAATTGGCGTACATATAGTCTGTCGTGTGCCGCAGTCCGATTTTCAGTTGGTATTCTCCGGGAACCAGATCCTGTGCTTTAAATGCGATGACACTATCCCGTATCCATCTCTCTTTTGATAAGGTGCGGTAGCTTTTATAGGAAGAGAGGTCTAAATGGCATCCTGTGCATCCCAGTAATATTATCCAACAACAGATCTTATTCTTCATTCTTATCTAAACGGTTTTACATCCTCTTTTAGCAAATATTCCAATTCGGCGATCATCATGGCTGTCGCTCCCCATATGAAATGTTCCCTGACCCGGTAACCGGGAGCGACGATTTCATAATCGTGACGGAAAAAAGAGAGGGAAGTTTTATTCCTGTCGTCGAATAGCTCGCTTAACGGGACGAGAACCACTTCTTCCACTTCATTTTTCGAGAGCACAAAATTAGGTATTTTCGGCGTGGTTCCAACAAACGGCGTAATATTAAAGTTACTCAATGGGATATAAACATCGCTTAACCTTCCCATGATCGTCACCTCTTCGGGAGGAACGCCGATCTCTTCCTGACACTCCCGGAGGGCCGTACTTCGGCTATTGATATCTTCCCGTTCGCTTTTTCCCCCGGGGAGGGCCATTTGTCCTCCGTGGTATTTTCCGGCTTCTCCGCGTTTGATAAACGGAATAGCCCACTCGTCCCGATAGGGTACCAACAATATCATAACGGCACTTTTAATCGGGGGAACCGCGTGTATTCCGTCGACCCCTTCGATAAATTTGGGATAGGGGGCCATGCGAATGTGTGCTTTTTCGCCGGGAAGGGTCTGGTCTAATTTTTCTTGTATATGGGATAGTGTCACTTCTTTCTGCTGTTTTTTACGGGTGTTTTTACTCTTGATATTGTTGCGCCTGGTTCAGAACCCGCAATAGGTTGTCTCCCCATAGTTTGTCCAACTCTTCAGGTGTATATCCCTGGCGGAGTAATTCTACCGTTAAGGAAATCAATTCGTTGGAAGCCTTACAGCCCTTTAGCTTTTCCGTGTCGTCGCCGTCGAAGTCCGTACCGATACCCACGTGGTCTATTCCCACGAGGCGAACGATGTGATTGATATGGTCGATGGCGTCTGAAATATTCGGATTCGGTTGCTTACTGATAAACCAATTGTATAAACATACTTGTACGACGCCCCCTTTTGCCGCAATCGCTTTGATCTGATCGTCCGTCAAATTACGGGGATGATCACAAAGGGCTTTGGCAGAAGAGTGGGAAGCGATGACGGGAACTTTACTTGTTTCCAGTACGTCGTAAACCGTTTTCTCGCTGGCGTGGGAAATGTCGATCATAATTCCCAAACGGTTCATTTCCCGGACAACCTCTTTCCCGAATTCGCTTAATCCGTTGTGTTCCTCCTCGCCTTTGGCAGAATCGCAAATATCGTTGCTTCCGTTATGACATAAAGTAATATAGGATATTCCCATCTGTTTGAAAAGGGTTAAGTTGCGTATCTCCTTTCCGATTGCATAACCGTTTTCGATCCCCAGGAAAATAGCTTTCTTGCCTGCATTCTTTAATTGGATCAGGTCGTCCGACGTATAGGCTAAGCCGATCCGGTCGGCGTTCCGCTCCACCTGTTCCGCAATTTTGTAAAGAATGTCGATTGCCTTTTGGGTGGCAGCCCGGGAGGCTGTTTCGTTCCGATCCTCCTGTTTTAGATAAGCGACCATAAATACGGCGTCAACCATTCCTTCTTGCATCTTGGGAAGATCGATCTTTGTAAAAGAGGTACGTTTTCCCAAATCGAAGTCATCCGTAAATTTCATCGGGGTGTCGCAATGGGAATCGATGATAAAACTTCTTTTGTGTACCGCTTTTGCCCGCTTGTACAGGTCGGCTTCTTTCATGAAATGGCGGAATAATCCGAGCATTTGTTCGTTGGGAAGAGGGGCCATTTTTTCCGGATGCCATTGTACGCTGAATATCGGATATTCCGGCATGCCTTCCATGGCCTCGATGATTCCGTCCGGGGAGGTTGCCGTTACCTTAAATCCGGGAGCCACCTCTTTTATCGCTTGGTGGTGAAAGGAGTTGACGATTATGCTTTTTTGGCGGAATATGTCGGCGAGTACGCTTCCTTCTTCAATGTTTACGGAATGAGATCCGTACTCCCTGTTCAAGCTTTGGCTGTGCTTGAGGAGTTTTCCGGGGCACTGGGAATAGATATCCTGGTAATTGGTGCCCCCCAAGGCGATATTAATGATTTGGTGTCCGCGGCATATGCCGAACACCGGAATTCTTCGGTCCGCAGCTAATTTTACGAGTGTAAAATCGTATTGGTCCCTGGCGGCATCCATCTCCTGCAGAGCCGGAATCGGTTCCTCGCTGGCATATAGCGGATTTATATCTCCGCCGCCTGTTAGTATAAGTCCGTCCAACCGGGAAATAATATCCTTCAGGGAATCGATGTCAGTATGCATGGGAATCAACAGGGGGATTCCCCCTGCTTGCAGGATGGAGTGTACGTAGGTATTATCAATGCAAGAGTTGCCTTCCTTGAAGTTGGAAGAGATACCGATCAAAGGACGATCGTTATTTGAAATTCGGTTATCGATGGCATCGTTTAAAATTTTAAGATTTGCCGGATAGATAGGTGTATTCATTAGATTGAACAATATTACTAAAATTAATTTCATGATTAAGTAAAACGAATCTCGCAATTTTCAGGAGTTACGGAAAGTACGGTATCGGCTCCTAATATAACCGGAAAATTATTCCGAATGTGTCCTGCGGGAAATCCGAAACAAACCGGATAGCTGTACTCTTCCACTGCCTTTCGAATAAGGTGATAAACCTCTTCTGTGAATCCGGGATTTTCGTTTTCTGCAAATTCTCCCACGATTAATCCCTGAAGGTGTTGTAATTGCCCGGCATATTTCAGACATTGGATGCTGCGATCGATGTCGTATATATTATCTGCTTTCTCTTCTATGAAAAGAATGGTTCCCCTCGTATTATGATCTATACTGGTATCATGTAAGCTGTGTACCCAGTTCAACATGCCTCCGACCATTTCCGTTTCAGCGAATCCGGTTCGATTTAACGGGTGAGCTGGGATGGAATATGAAGAAATGATTCCGAACAGGAAATTTCTCAGTTGAGTCATCGCCTCCGGTGAAGTCATCGAGTAATCTTCCGGCATAAAGGCGTGTAGACTCTCGATTCCTAAAAAATGAAGTTTTGCATGAAGAATGGTGATGTCGTCCATCCCGATTATCCATTTGGGATTTCCCTGGAAGGTGGAGTAATCGGCTTCTTCGACGAGACGAAGAGTTCCGTATCCTCCTGTCGTACACCAGATAGCCCGTATCTCCTCGTCATCGAGCATAACCTGTAAGTCTACTAATCGTTCCTGATCCGTTCCGGCGAGTTGGCCGTTTCGGGCATAGATGTGCTTGCTTAAAACCGGAATAAGTTCCCAGGAACGCAATAAGTTTACGGCATAGTCAATGTTGTCTGTTTTCGGAACTCCCGCCGGGGAAATCAAAGCGACTTTATCTCCCGGTTGTAAATATATAGGTCGTAACATAATTGAACGTGTTTATTTTTGTACGAAGATAAGATTTTTAATTGTAAATTGACAATTGTAGATTGACGATTGTAAATTGTAGATTCAAAGATTAAAGAGATTAGGTGATTTGGGATTTTTGACGATCGAGGACTGAAGAAGCGGGGGATAGTGGACGGCGAGCGTCGTGTTTTCTTTTAGGAGCGACCGGACGACGGATTGTCCGAGCACGGCGAGTCCCGGAGGAGTTATCCCCTTTGCGATTGTAGATTGACGATTGTAAATTGTAGATTCAAAGATTAAAGAGATTAGGTGATTTGGGATTTTTGACGATCGAGGACTGAAGAAGCGGGGGATAGTGGACGGCGAGCGTCGTGTTTTCTTTTAGGAGCGACCGGACGACGGATTGTCCGAGCACGGCGAGGCCCGGAAGAGTTATCCCCCTTTGCAATTGCAGATGGACGATTTAAATTATAAAAATCGGAATTGAATCGTAAATCAATTTATAGTCTGCGATCTAAAATTTGCAAATTACAATCACAGATTAGGTAATATTTTTCTACCTTTGCGAATTCTTAAAGATCATGAAGTTTACGAGGTTATAGAACTTTGAATACGAGTGACTTTATGGATTTAGGGGCGTTTTAACTTTACAAACTCAAATAAAATATGAGCAAATTCAAGAGAAATTTAGTTACCACTGCGTTACCTTACGCGAATGGTCCGGTGCATATCGGACATTTGGCAGGGGTATATGTGCCGGCAGATATTTATGTGAGGTATTTGAGAAAAAAAGGAGAGGAGGTCGTTTTTATCGGAGGTTCGGACGAACACGGGGTGCCTATCACGATTAAAGCCCAGAAAGAAGGGGTGACGCCGCAGGATATTGTAGATCGTTATCACAAGATAATAAAGGAATCGTTTGCCGAATTGGGGATATCTTTCGATATCTATTCAAGGACGAGTTCCAAAACCCATCACGAACTTTCGTCTGCTTTTTTTAAAAAATTGTATGATGAGGGTAAATTTATCGAGAAGACCTCCATGCAATTCTACGATGAGAAGGCAGGGCAATTTTTGGCCGATCGTTATATTATCGGAACCTGTCCGCATTGTGGAAACGAGCGGGCATACGGAGATCAATGCGAGGCGTGCGGTACGAGTTTGAATGCCACTGACCTGATTGATCCGGTTTCGGCGATTACCGGTAACAAACCGGAACTGAAAGAGACCAAACATTGGTATTTGCCTTTGAATGAGTATGAGGATTGGTTGAAGAAATGGATATTGGAAGAACACAAGGAGTGGAAGCCGAACGTGTACGGACAGTGTAAATCATGGTTGGATAACGGCTTGCAGCCGCGTGCCGTCACTCGGGATTTGGACTGGGGTGTACCTGTCCCGATCGAGGGAGCCGAAGGCAAGGTCCTTTACGTGTGGTTTGATGCTCCGATCGGGTATATTTCGGCCACGAAAGATTTGACGCCGGAATGGGAAAAATATTGGAAAGACCCGGAGACCCGGATGATTCATTTTATAGGAAAAGATAACATCGTGTTTCATTGTATAATCTTTCCGGCCATGTTAAAGGCCGAAGGGTCTTATATCGTTCCGGATAACGTTCCGGCAAACGAATTTTTGAATTTGGAAGGCGATAAGATTTCGACTTCCCGGAATTGGGCGGTATGGTTACACGAGTATTTACGTGATTTCGAGGGGAAACAGGATGTATTGCGTTACGTTTTAACGGCCAATGCCCCGGAAACGAAAGATAACGATTTTACTTGGAAGGATTTCCAGACCCGGAACAATAGCGAATTGGTAGCGATATACGGTAACTTTATCAATCGTACCTTGGTATTGACACAAAAGTATTTCGATAACCGGGTACCGGAACGGGAAGAACTGACGGATTACGATCGGGAAGTATTGGACGAGATTCCTCGGATTGTCGAACAGGTGGAAAAGAACCTGGATACTTTTCATTTCCGGGAAGCTTTGAAAGAGGCTATGAATCTGGCTCGTTTGGGGAACAAATACTTGGCGGATACAGAACCTTGGAAGGTGATTAAAACGGACGAGGGGAGAGTGAAGACTATTTTGAATATATGCCTTCAGGTTTCAGCCGATCTATCCACCTTGATGGAGCCTTTTATGCCGTTCTCTTCGGAGAAATTGCGAGGTTTCTTGAATATAGAACCGATAGCCTGGGAGGCTATGGGCGACCAGGTTATTCCGGCAGGACATCGTTTGGGTGAAGCAGGGTTGTTATTCGAGAAAATTGAAGATGCCCAGATACAAGCTCAAGTCGATAAACTGTTGGCGACGAAAAAAGCGAATGAACTGGCTGCAGTAAAAGCAGCTCCGGCAAAAGCCAATATCAGTTTTGAAGATTTTTCAAAGATGGATATTCGCGTGGGGAAAATCATAGCCGCCGAGAAAGTGGCTAAAACTAAAAAATTGATGAAGTTAACCGTGGATACCGGGATAGATCAACGTACGGTTGTGTCCGGTATTGCGGAATATTATACCCCGGAAGAAGTCGTCGGTCGTCAGGTCAGTATATTGGTGAACTTAGAGCCGAAACCTTTGAAAGGGATAGAATCTCAAGGAATGATTTTAATGGCGGAGAATGCAGACGGAACTCTTTCTTTTGTAGCTCCGGAAAAAGAGTTAAAACCCGGGTCTGAAATTCGCTGACAACTGCAATAAAATAGCATATTTTAAAAATATTTTTGAGAGGTGTTGTTCCTGTAATATAGCCGGGACGACACCTTTTTCATAGGAAAAATTAACATCTGATAAAAAGAACTGTCTCTCTTTTTATAAAATGTTAAACTCGTTTAAAAAATAGATATATTGAATCGAAATACTACCTTTGTAGCTCTCTTAATAAAAAATAAAAAGAAGTGTGAAATGTAATTTTTATCCTACAAGAAATTAATAATTGATTAACATTAAGGGTGCTATTTTGCTTACGAATTAAAAAAGTTAGATTATGAGAAAAGTGTTATTAAAATGCCTGATGTTGTTTATTCCGATGCTTTGTATGTCGTTGGCTACGTTGGCGGACGGCGTTATCAAAGGGAAAATTATTGATGCTAAGACGAACGAGGCATTGATTGGAGCAACTGCAACGATAGATGGGACTTCCATCGGGGCTGCTGCCGATATTGATGGGAAATTCGTGATTAAGACAAAAAAGGAAGGGAAAATGGTCATTTTATTCAGATACGTGGGGTATGAGGAGTTGAAGAAAGAGATAGATTTGAAAGACAAGGAATTGGATATGGGAACTATAAAACTTACTCCTGTGACGGTAGGTTTGGATGAGGTGAAGGTAACAGCTTCTATTGTGACGAAAGATCGTGAGACCCCGGTGGCTATTTCGAATATCACACCCTTAATGATTGAAGAAAAACTGGGAAGTCAGGAGTTTCCCGAAATTATGAAATCTACCCCTTCTATCTATGCGACGAAACAAGGCGGTGGATACGGAGATTCTCGTATTAATATGCGGGGTTTTGATTCCAATAACATAGGTATTTTGATTAACGGTATTCCTATCAATGACATGGAGAACGGAAGGGTATACTGGTCGAATTGGGCCAGTCTTTCTGATGTGACTCAATTTATTCAGGTACAGCGCGGCTTGGGGGCTTCTAAATTGGCTGTTAATTCCGTGGGAGGAACCATGAATATGATTACGAAGAGTACGGATGCTATTAAAGGCGGTGGTTTATATTACGGAATAGGAAATGACGGTTACTCGAAAGCCGCTGTAAATGTTTCGACCGGATTGATGGAGAACGGATGGGCTGTAAGTTTAGCCGGATCCAGAACAGCAAGTACTCATGGGTATGTAGATGCAACTAATTACGAGGCATGGGCTTATTTTGTGAATGTGTCCAAGCGAATCAATGATAATCATCGTCTTTCTTTTACTGCTTTCGGTGCTCCGCAATGGCACAATCAACGCGGACAAATGCATACGATTCAGGAATATCGCGATAACCAAAACGGGACGAGATGGAATTCCAGTTACGGTATCTTGAACGGTGAAATATTCAATGGCCCTTATGCCTATAACGAGTATCATAAGCCTCAGATGTCCTTGAATCATTACTGGACGATTGACGAGCGTTCTTCTTTATCTACGGTGGTTTATTTGTCTTTCTCTAACGGAGGCGGAAGACGTAGCTATGGTGTTAATAAGAATTGGTTACAGTACAACTATACGGACGGAAAGCCTTACGAAGAGACGAAACTTACCCCGGACGGTTTGTTGGATTACGATGCCGTGATGAGAGAAAATCAGGCTTCCACGACCGGTTCCTTGTTAGTTTTGGCAAATGCGATAAACTCTCATGATTGGTACGGTGCGCTGAGTACCTATACCAATCAGTTAACCGATAATATCAAATTAACGGGAGGTTTGGACGTTCGCTACTATAAGGGGTATCACTTTATAAAAATTACGGATTTGATGGGGGGTGCTTATTATAACAATAAGTCTGATTTATTGGCTTACCAGGATCCTAACGTGGCTTTGAAAAAAGGAGATAAGATCGCTTTTGATAATACCGGAGAGGTCCTTTGGGGCGGTATTTTCGCGCAGGGAGAGTACGTGAAAGATAATTTTTCGGGATTCCTCTCTTTTTCGTTGACGGACGAGGCCTATCGCCGTATAGATAACGGTGCCTATAAAAAAGGTGACCCGATGCGTAAAACAAGTTGGCAAAACTTTTTGCCTTGGGGACTGAAAGCCGGAGCTAATTATAAATTCGGTGCTTTTCACAATGTTTATTTGAATGGCGGTTACTTTAAGCGGGCTCCTTATTTTAATGTGGTTTTCAAGAATAACACGAACGTAATTACACCGAACGTGAAATACGAGACCGTATACACTATTGAGGGAGGATACGGTTTAGAAATGCCCACTTTGACGGCCAAGATAAATTATTATTATACCCGCTGGAATGATCGCGGTTTGACCAAGAGTGTCGGTAACGGAAACGTGGCTAATATACGCGGCCTGAACGCCTGTCACCATGGTGTCGAATTTGAAGCCGAATATAAACCCGTTTATAATTTTAACCTAAAGGGAATGTTTTCGTGGGGTAACTGGGTTTTAACCGATAACCCGACGATGGTGGTTTTGGATGCGAGTAACGAAGTTATTAGCGAGAATGAGAAATTATACGTGAAAGACGTGCATGTGGGCAATTCGGCTCAGATGACTGCTGCTTTAGGAGCAAGTTACGAACCGTTCCCTCGTTTTAAGATCGGAGCCGATATGAATTTCTTCGGTAAAAACTATTCCGATTATACGATTGAAAACCGTGTTGCGGCGAGAGAAGAGGGAATTGATTCGTGGAGAATGCCGAATTACGTCACGGTAGATGCCAATTTACGTTACGGCTTGGATTATAAGGGCGTGCGTTTTACCCTGTACACGAATATCAATAACGTATTTAATGCAAAATACATTGCCGATGCTAAGGACGGAGCTTATCATAATGCTGCTTCTTCTTTGGTATATTACGGATTCGGTAGAACTTGGACACTGGGATTGAGATTGAATTTCTAATGATTAAAATTGAAAGATATGCGTAAAATATATAGTTTGATAACATTGGCATTGTTGGGGTTGGCATCCTGTAATCCCATGTCGGATGTGTATGATGATTTGGATGCCAATAAAGAGCCTGTTCATGCCGATATTGTTTACACGCTTGCGGATGCGGACTATGCCACGATCGCCTCTTTAGCTTATAAACATTGCGAAAACGCTGCAGACTCTGCAAAGGTGAAAACGATTGCGGATAATAAGAATTTTTCTTCTTCTGTTCCGGCTAAAAATTATATTCCTGATTTTTTAACATCGAAATATCCGGCATTGAATAAAAATTCAACAGCTATGGTTACCTATAATTTTTATACGGCGGCAACCAGAATAAATAAAAAGACGTTGGGGGTAGCCGATTATAAAAAAGTAGGAGGAAACGTGGCTCAGTATCTTTGTTTTACGGGGGGAATGCCCGCGAACCGGGATAATATGACAAAGGCTATCGATGCCGATGGAGAAGACGGAGAATTGCTGATCGTGACTTATAACGAGACCTCCGATGCGGTTGACGGAAAAACGGCCAATGTGGTGAACTTCGAAATGAATAAGTATGATTATAAGAGTATTCTGGATTGGGTGAAGAGCAACAAAGAAGAGTTCGTGGATGGAAACAAAGAGTTTTATTTCGGTGTGGATGCAGATCGTCCGAATTTTAATCTGAGCAAAAAAGATTGGGAGAAGTACCAGGAAAAGCACGGTGTGACCATAACGGATGCATTTATCCTTCAACAGGTTAGAGCCGGTATAAAGATTTTGTTGGCTAAATTGGGAAATAAGGCTGTAAAGGATGTGATTTACAATGTCAGATATGCCACTTATGGAAACAATAGCGCTCCGAAAAGTGTCGCTTATAAATGTACTTTAGCCGGAAAGACTCCCGAGTTTGAGATCGTAGGGAGTGTGGATCCCGTGTTGACCAAGGAAGTGGTTGCCGTATTCTCGTATAGCGAGAGGTATGGAAACTGGAGTCCCTACACGAAAAAAGATGTTTATATCGTGACGGCCGACGATTTCAGCCAGATGGGTAAGACCGATTGTTTCAATAGCGATGCAGACAATTATTTGCCTCAATTGTTGACGTTAAAATTCCCGTACGCTCAGGACAAGGATGTGGTGACGTTTATTTATAAAAATGACGGAGGAAGCAGTTACTCCATCTATACGGACGAGTATGCTTTTACCGCAGGAGCCTGGATGAAATACAATCCGGTTTCTCAGAAAGCAGAACAATTCATGCATAATGGAGAGAAGTGGTTTGCTAATCCTCACATTACATTCGAAATGGGGAAATCGGATTATCAGTATATGTTGGATTGGGTTGATAAAAACAAACATGCTTATTTGGACGAGAAATATCCGGATACCGGAGAGTTCTATTTCGGTTCTACGACCTATAACGTGAATATCAATATGGGCGTGTCTTTATTGGTAAAATATGACGAGTTGGCGGGTGTTAACGAGTTAGCGGGTAAATCCGATGAAGAAGTATTGGAAATCCAGAAGCAGCGTTTGATTACGGAAGGTTTCCCGGCCGTGTTAGAAGGAAAATATCCCGAAGCAGAGCCGGTAGTTGACGGAACGCCGATCGAATACACGATTCGTTTCAAGAGTTATTCTCCGCGCGCTAACTGGGAAGTGAAGTATAAAGGAGTATCGAAGGGTAAATTCGAATACATCGAAGACAGTTATAAAGAACTCCAGTAGATAAAAGTTTTTGGATAGGAAAATCCGGTTCATTCATGAACCGGATTTTCTTATTTGTGAATAATTATAGATTCAGTGATTCCATTTTAATCCAACAATCGTCATTTTTTCTATTGTCAATTTTAAATTGGACGTAATAACGTACAACGAAAAAGAGGTCGTCCCGGTCAAGTCAGCTATCGGTTATGAAAGAGATAGAGGTTGAAGGACCGGTTTTATTTGTAAAAAAGGGTTGCTTTTTATCGAAGCAACCCTTTTGTTTATTTGTTGTATAATAATTTATAGTCCTGCGCTTTGCCTTTCTTATACCATTTCTCCGGAATAACCTTCCATTCGTTTCTGGATTGAGGATCCAATACTTTTTGGCGTTTGATGTACTCCGCGATGTAATAGCGGATGTCTTTCTCTCGGACGTCGATGATGCGTTTCGTTAATTCGGCCTTGGGAATTCCTGCTCCGCGGGTGAGATGTCCTCCTCCTCCATTACCCTGGTAAGAGTTTACAGCTACCTTGTACATATGTTCCGGATAGAAAGGAGTACCGTCGGTCATGGAGAGGATGGTGACCCGGTGACCCGGTTCTTTACTTACGTCCACGGTATATTTTATACCTGCCGCGGCAGAGAAATTGAAAAAGTCGTTTTGTAAGAACGGATATCCTTTTTTATTCGTTAGAATCTCTCCTTCCGCGTCTTTTTTAAAGTTTAGCAGATGATCTTTTGAGGATTGCATGGTATTGAACTGCATAGCCGCGGCGTATTCCAAGTATTTGCGTATTTCTTCGCCGGAAAGCCGCATCGTGTAGAGAGAGTTCTCGTAAGCGTAAAGATTAAACATGTCTTTCATGGTAATTATTCCGGCTTTGATGTAGGCATCCCGCGAAAGGATGGAGGCAAAAGAGATTTCCGCTCCGCTTTCTGCTAATTGGGCTTCGTTGATGAAATCGATGAACGCCGAGGGGCCGAACATGGCGTCCCGTCCCGAAAGCGGACTTTTGAACGTACCTAATTCCGAGTCGATGTATGATTTGGCCTTATCTATTGCCGGAGTAAAAGTTGAAATGTAATCCTTATCCGTAGTTACCTTATCCAGATCGATCAGTTCGCTTCGGTAAGATTTTCGATACCGGTCGCCTTCCCGTTTCAAGGAAACGACAATTTTACCGAGATAAGTACCGTGGGATTTTGGATCCATTAATAAAACCTTATGGCCGAAATCGTTCGTCAGCTCTTCCTGCTTCTCCGTATGATCATGGCCGAAAATAACGATATCGAATCCGTCTACCTGTTGTGCAACTAATTTACTGGCGTTTTCGTTTTTAAGCGTTTTTTCGTTGGCTCCTCCATAGGTGTAGTCGTACCCGGAATGGAAAAGTCCTATGACCATATCCGGTTTTTCCTGTTTTCGGAGGATGTCGATCCATTTTTTCGAAGATTCGATCATGTCTTCGAATTCGATTCCTTGCCAAAGATGCTCCGGTAACCATTGAGGAATATTAGGAGTCGTCATTCCCAAGATAGCAATTTTAATTCCTTGTCGCTCCACTATTACATAGGGTGTGAAATAGGGCTTACCTGTTTGGCTGTCGATTAGATTTGCAGATAGCCAAGGAAATCGAAATTCTTTCTTTATGCGGTCATAAACCGGGTGACCGGCTTCGATATCATGGTTTCCCACGGCGGCGGCATCGTATTTCAAGTAGTTCATGACTTGAGCCTGGATGTGTGGGGTAATGGTGTCAATAAAATTATAGTAGTAGATCGAGGGTTGGCCTTGAAGAAAATCGCCGCCGTCTAACAGGAGTACACTTAATGAGTCTTTGGCCCGGGCTTCTTTGAGGAGGGTCGAAGCCTTGGCGAGACTATGAGAAGTTTCTTTTCCTTTTTTTAAATCGTAATTGAAAATACTGCCGTGGACGTCACTGGTACAGTAGATGGTAAGTCGGGCTTCTTCCGGTTTGGATGAACAAGCTTGTAAAAGGTTTAGCAGAAGTAATATTCCGGAAAACCATGAAATGATTTTTCTCATAGATATGGATTTATTCGTGTGTTTCAATAATATAAGATATAAGGGGCGTATCCGGGGCAAAACTATGGATTTTTTTGTTAAAAAGAATCTTTTCTATCGCTAAAAAGAGTAAATTCGCCCTGATTACTGCTAATGAAGCAGGTGCGTTTTATAATATAATGATCATCAATAATAACAGATATGGGTAAGATTGGAAAAATAACGGTACTGACGGTGGGATTGTTTATGTTGGCGGCAGGGAATCTTTTCGCTCAGGCCGGAGGAGGAATACATAGTGCGGTGAATATTGAAAGTCATATTTCGTTTATGTCTATTTTGAGGGGAGTCATAGGTATGGTGAGTATACTCGGGATCGCTTGGTTGTTCAGTAGCGATCGTAAAGGGGTTTCCTGGAGAGTTGTGGCGATTGGTTTGGCAATACAGTTGATTTTGGCCATAGGTATTTTATATCTCCCTCCGGTTCAGGCCGTATTTGATTTCGTGGGAAAAATATTCGTTACCATATTGGATTTTACGCGTGCCGGAAGTGAGTTTTTGTTAGGAGGATTGATGGATACGACCAAGAGCGGGTATATTTTTGCTTTTCAGGTACTGCCGACGATCATTTTCTTTTCAGCTTTGACTTCGTTGTTGTTTTATCTCGGGATCATACAGAAAGTAGTATACGGAATGGCTTGGGCAATGACTAAATTGATGAACTTGACCGGACCGGAGTCTTTGTCTGTTACGGGAAATATTTTTTTAGGACAAACGGAAGCTCCTTTAATGGTTAAGGCTTATTTGGATGATATGTCTCCTTCAGAAATATTTTTGGTGATGACGGGTGGGATGGCAACGATTGCCGGCGGTGTGCTTGCTGCTTATATCAGTTTTTTGGGTGGGGAGGATCCGGTACAGCGATTGTTGTTCGCCAAGCATTTGTTGGCGGCTTCCGTGATGGCGGCGCCGGGAGCTGTCGTTGTCGCTAAGATATTGATTCCTCAGACGCAGAAAATTCAAAATACGATCGAGGTACCTAAGAATAAAGTAGGCAAGAATGTTTTGGATGCGATCTCCAATGGTGCTTCCGAAGGAGTGAAATTAGCCGTGAATGTTGCCGGTATGTTGCTTGTGTTTGTTGCTTTCATCGCCTTTGCCAATTATTTGTTTGCCAAATTTGGACATATCGTGGGATTGAACGATTGGATTGCCGAGCTGACGGATGGGAAGCAACATGAATTGTCCTTGCAATTGATCTTGGGGTATTTGTTTGCACCATTGATGTGGTTGATCGGTATATGTCCCGCGGATATCGTACACGCGGGTAGTTTGTTGGGACAAAAAGTGATTATGACCGAATTCATTGCTTATGTGGATCTGGCGAGTTTGAAGACGGCAGGGGCTTTTGCCGAGATGAAGTCCGTAATCATGTGTACTTACTTTTTGTGCGGGTTTGCCAATTTTGCCTCTATCGGGATTCAAATCGGAGGAATCGGAGGATTGACTCCCAAAAATAAGCCGCTTTTGG
The DNA here is from genome assembly GCA_001487125.1 of Gabonibacter massiliensis. GTDB lineage: Bacteria > Bacteroidota > Bacteroidia > Bacteroidales > Marinifilaceae > Gabonibacter > Gabonibacter massiliensis. Next base: position 1,074,114 of record LN913013.1, on the reverse strand, counting down.
CTAAATTCGGTTTAAGGGCTCTATTGGCGGGAACTCTGGCTTCTTTGATGTCGGCCACGATTATCGGTATGATTATAGGATAGGAGGATTCTGTGATTAAGAGATTGGGTGATTGAGAGATTCTGTGATTGGGGATTAGAAAGATTGACCATTGCAGGATTAAAATCGAATCATTTAATCACTAAATCACGGAATTTTATAGGGTTCGATCGTTGATCAAAAATCTATTTGCCATTATAAGTTTTTATGTATTTTCCGGGCGGCCAGGAAGCTGGGGATGGTACAGAGCATGATCCAGATAAAGAAATGCTGATACCCTACCTCTTTTTGAATCCACCCGGAGATCATGCCGGGAAGCATCATGCCTAAGGCCATAAAACCCGTACAAATGGCATAATGGGCCGTTTGTTCCTTTCCTTTACTGAATAGTATCATAAAAAAGGTCAAAGCCGTAAACCCGAAACCGTAACCGAGTTGTTCGATAGCGATACAGGAAGATATAAGGTATACGTTATCGGGGCGGGCATAAGCTAAATAGAGATAAACTAAATTGGGTAGATTCATGGCTGCCGTCATCCACATGATCCAATGTTTGAGGCCGTCGCGTGCCATCACGACTCCTCCGGATATTCCTCCAGTTATAAGGGCTATCAGGCCGACTACGCCGTATAGGGTGCCTACTTGCAATGTACTCATCCCTAGTCCGCCTGTTTCCGGTTTGTCTAATAAGAAAGGAGAGGCGATTTTCACTAATTGGGATTCGGCTAAACGAAACAGGAGCATGAACAGCAGGGCCGTGACGATACCCGGTTTCCGGAAAAAGGATAGAAAAGTGTCGAAAAAGGCTTTCAGATAATCATCGTTTTTAACCGCGGTATCCTCTTGGGGTTTGGGCAACACGAATTGATGATAAAGAAAGAGGATAAGAAATATGCCGGTAAGTAGATAAAAAGTAATCGACCAAGCCTTCGATACGGCGATCTCCTCCGGAAGTTGAATCGAATAGGTTTTTTCGAGCCATCCGGCGAACATGACGATAAGGCCTTGCCCGGTGAGCATGGCCAGGCGGTAGAACGTGTTGCGTATACCTACGAAAAAAGCCTGTTGTCGGGTATTTAGTCCTAACATGTAGAACCCGTCGGCGGCAATGTCGTGTGTGGCGGAGCTGAATGCCAATAACCACATAAAAGCAAGGGAGTAGCGAAAGGCGTTAGGTCCGGGAAGGGTCAGGGCAATGCAGGCTAAGCTGCCGCCGATCGTTAATTGCATGGAAACGACCCACCATCGTTTGGTTTTCATGATATCGACCAGCGGACTCCACAGGGGTTTAATCACCCAAGGAAGGTAAAACCAACTGGTATAAAGAGCTATGTCCGTATTGTCTATTCCGAGACGTTTATACATGATAACGGCTAAGGTCATGACAACTACGTAGGGAAGGCCCTGGGCAAAATAGAGCGTGGGTATCCACGACCAGGAAGACTTCCGTGTAGGGTGGGTTTGTTTATTCATGGTCTATTTTTTCGAGGTTGGTTCCCGGAAAGTAGTGTGCTAAAATTTCCCGGTAGTCGTATCCCTTTTCGCTCATGACGGCAGCACCGATTTGGCAAAGTCCGACACCGTGCCCCCAGCCGGCTCCTTTGAAGGTAAATCCGATCGTATTGTTCCGGGAATCTTTCAGGGGTTCGACAACAAAGGCCGAACTATAGAGATGGCTGGCGGAAAATGCTTTACGGATAACCAATTCTTTCCCAATGATCATACTTTTCAATGTTCCCACGATCTTAACCTTCACGAGTCTGCCGGAAACGCCTCTTTCGATAGGCTGTATCTCCACGATTCTTCCGAAGTCGATCCCGAGCTTTGATTTTACCAATTCTGAAAGTTCGGTCGTTTCGTAAGAGACTTCCCATCGGAAGAAGTTCCGGGTCTCTTGATCGTAATCGTTTAAAACGTTGGACAGTGTGGCTTTGTCTTTCGTGTTGCAAAAAACGTCGGGAGAAGACAATATCCATTTTCTCGCTTCTTCTTCCTGACGTAAATCGGGTGTCGAAGTTTGTACGGGAGTGTCTATGACCTTAGTCAGGTACGCGTGATTAACGGGTTCCCAGGTGTTTTCAAAAAGTTCGGATACTCCGCCGCAACATTTGGAAAATCGGGTGTCGCAAACTTCTCCCTCGTAAGTCAGAATTTCTCCTTGCGTGGCCTCTACGGCCTGAGAAACAATAGGAGTGTAAGCTTTGCTGATTCCTTGATAACGCTGGCAATGATCATCGGCGCATACATCGAAATGCAGGTGGTCTTCCCGATCGTACCAGCGGATGTATTCCGTTTCCGTCTGTACGCGGGAAGGATTTGCCGTCCTTCGGAAAGATTTGGCTTTTTGGGCCAACAACCAGCTCCGGGAGATAACGGCATGTGCTTTTAGCAATTCGAGTGAGGACGTGGCGCTCATTTCCGATGAGATGACGCTGACCAAATAATCTTCCAAAGGTAAGATGTTGATTGCCGTAAGATGTTTTTTTTCGTCGATGATTTTAAGAGAGCCCTTAAATTTTTGATTTTCCTTACGTTCCCAGTGGAAGTGAATGCCGATGATTACATCCAGCAATTCGAAGTGGGAAGAGGTATAATCTACGGGAATGAGGGTGAAACCGGAAAGAATGACTTCCTCTTTTTTTTCTTGTCGGAATATGATTTTTTCTTGTCGTTTGCATACGGTGTATTCTCCCCGGTATGTTTTTCCGGAGTTTTTTTCTATGAATTCTCCGTGTAAATGGAAACGGATTGAGGGGGAAAAGAGTATTCCGATTTCAATATGTGGTCTCATAGTTTATAAGTTAGGGTGTTCGATATATCGGATTAAATTGTTCCATTGGTTATCGTCCAAGGTTAATTGTCCGAAAAGATCCGACAGCAAAGGTGCGTCGAACCGTTCGAAATCTTCTTTCCGGGGGGAGATCACCACTCCGGCGAAATCGACACATCCGGGACTAAAAAGAATATGTTCTTTCCCTTCCGCGAAAAATTGCCGCGGGCGATGTTTTTGCCGGGGAAACAGGACGACGTACCACTCTCCGTTTTCGTACCAGACAAACAGGTTAAGCATCGGTTCGGGATCGTTCGGGGTTACCTTGCCTATTTCTGTCAGGAGATATTGGAAGGCTGTCTGCATTATTTTCTCATCTGCCGTCCGTAGAATCAGATTCTTTCGGATGTAACGCGTGATACTTTCGATTTTGAAAGTGACAGGCGAAGCGATGGAACTTATCTTCTCCTGACAGGTTAGGAAAGCCGGGAGTATGGTCTCTTTGGAACAATTAATCACGTCGTTTTCCAAGGGCATCGAATGTCTGGGGACCAGTTGGAAATGCAAATGATCCGGTGCGGAAGCTCCGCTTCGGGGGCCGTTATAGAAAACCGTGTAATCCGGAAAATCTTTGGCCATGGAGAGCATATCTCTGAAATAATTCTCCAGTAGTTGCGGGATATGTCTTTTGGCCGGTACGGTAAAGTGCGGGGTGAAAATGGGAAAGGGGTTGATTCGTATGTCGAAATTTTCGTTGTAGCTCACGCTGTCCTGCGAGGCAGGCAGATGTTCTTTACACAAAAAACAAGGTCTGGATTGAAGCGATAGCCTATCGATGCGTGCTGTCGCCGATACGATCCGGTCGGGATTGCATTGTATTTTTATTGAAAAATCGTCGAACTCTATCGTGCGGTAAAGTACTTCGTTCAACCGATTGTAATTGTTATTTGCCGTTTCCCAGTGGGAGAGCTGGTGCTTAAAAAAAGATTCCAAGTCAATCATTTTCCTTTCTTTATTAGATTATATCTGATTCGACCCCATAACTCGATGGTTCTTATTTTGTCTTTGTAAGTATTGTGTTCGTTTACCTTCGTTATCGTTAAATCTGCGTCCGAATTGCCTTCCCAACGGCGGCATAGGTATACAGGAGTATATATTCGTCCGATACGGTACCGGCGGCAGATAGCAAGGGCTACGGCGTAGTCTTCGCCGTAGCTGACATTCGGAATTTTAATTTTCCTCAGGATAGGGGTATAGAAGGCTCTCGGTGCACCTAATCCGTTTATTCTTAATGCATTGTTGTGTCCGTTTTCCATGCTCCACTCTTTATGGTCGATTATTCCGGGCGGAATCTCCTTTAAATTAAAATCGACCATCCGATAACTTCCCACGAGCATGGCACATTGCTGCTTGTAAAAAGTATCGATCAGGAGTTGCAGGACCTGATCGTCGATGTATAGATCGTCGCTATCCAGTTGAACGGCAAATTTCCCGCAACAGTTTTGCATGATGGCATGGGTCCAGCATCCGCCTATTCCTGTTTGCGGTTGATCGGGAATCAAATGAACGATTCGTTTGTCTCCGTGGGATAGATCGCGGATAATTTCTGTCGTTGAATCGGTAGAATGGTTATCAATGACGATTACATTGAAATCGAATGTCGTTTTTTGGTTTAGGGCGGAACGAATAGCGTCCGCTATTGTTTTTTCCCTGTTTCGGACAGGAATGATAACGGATGCTTCGGTCGTGAATTTTTGTTCATTCAAATCGACAGTCTCGAATTCGGGAGGTAACCAGGCATTTATCGCTTTTAGATGTGTCGTACAAGCCTGTTCCATTTCGATTTGAACTTCCCGGTTTTGGGGATTCACGTAGTCGAATTGTTTTTCTCCGGATAACCTGAGATCCTCTTCCGTATCCGTGTATAAAAATTCAGGAATCCTGATAATCATTCCCTCCCGCGATAGACGTAGCCGTAGATCATATAAGGCTGCGTACCGGTACGTTGTGCGAATCTTTTCGACCGCTTGTTTGAATTTTACGGTGTTAAATAAGATTAACGAACCGAAATCAAAATCGTTCCGTAGACTGCCGATTTGATACTCTATGGTAGGATGAGGTAAAGATACTCCTTTTTTTAGAGAATAATGATCGGAATAGACCATTGTCGCTCCTGTCGTTTCCGCTACTTGTACCATACGTTCCAAGGCGTAGGGAGCAAGCTTTACAGGGGCATTCTTGAGATAAAACAGGCAAAATGGAGTTCTTATTTGTTTAGCCAATTCTTTGAGGGTATTCGTTTGATGAATAGGTTCCCGTAATGGAATTATATTTTCAGTTTCTAATTGGGACTGAAATTCTAATTTGTTTTGTAAGAATATATTATCACTCTTGTCTACCAGAAAGCAAGTAAGTATACGATTCATGAAAAAATGATTTTAGATGTTGCTCAAAGATATATTCTTTTTAGCATGAATTTATTTCTTTTTATTAGTTTTTCTCCGGAATTATTTATCTTTGCTGGAATGTTATCACTATTCGGCATGTGGCGATTAATAGGATTGAGGTTAAAAATTTTACTAATAATAGGGTTGTCTGTCTTGCCCATGATGGTTATGGGCGAGAAGGATTCTTCTCATCCGATATTGATTATCAGTTCCTACAATCCGGAGACACAGCAAACCTCGAACAATATTTCCGAATTTTTGGATGAATACACGACTAAAGGCGGAAAGTTTCAGGTAAGCATAGAAAACATGAACTGTAAAAGTTTTTCGGAAGTACTTGCCTGGAAGTCGCGCATGAAAGAAATTCTTTTGAAATATACGGGAATAAATCGTCCCTCTTTGATCGTGATTTTAGGACAGGAGGCTTGGTCCTCTTATCTCTCTTTAGATAGCGAGCTTACAAAAGATATCCCATTGGTATGTGGTATGGTCAGCCGGAATGCTATTTTCTTGCCGGATTCCAATGTCGTCGATTTAAGTACGTGGAAACCGGAGAGTATAGATGTGCTTGCAGATGTGGACACAAGTGTACAAATGAGCGGTTTTGTATACGATTATGATATTGTCGGGAATATAAGGTTAATACGGGATTTTTTTCCGGAGACAAAACATATCGCTTTTATTTCGGATAATAGTTACGGGGGAGTTTCCTTGCAGGCGTACGTGAGGGAGGAAATGCAAAAGTTTCCCGAATTGGATCTGATTCTATTGGATGGCCGCGAGAATACGGTTTATCTCATGAATGAGAAAATTGAGAATCTGCCTGAAAATACGGTGATTCTTTTAGGAACGTGGCGTGTGGACATGAATGACGGCTATTTTATGAGGAATGCGACCTATTCCATGATGATGGCTAATCCCAAGATTCCGGCTTTTTCCGTTACTTCTATCGCTATTGGCCATTGGGCCGTGGGGGGGTGCGTGCCCGAGTACCGGACGGTCGGAAAAGATTTGGCTCAACAGGCTTTGGCATGGGAACGTCAAAAACAGGATACGACACTGAAGATGCAGTTTATTCCGAATCAGTATGTTTTCGATTACAGGAAGTTGCAGGAATATGATTTCTTGAATAAATCTCAGGTTGACCATGCTCGATTATTTAATAAGAAAATATCTTTCTTTGAAGAATACAGGTATCAGATAGTCGGCTTCGCTGTTACCTTCATTATTTTATTGCTTGGTTTTTTAATTTCCCTCTATTTTTATATTCGGACCAAACGATTGAAGGATGCGTTAGAGGATGCCCAGAAGGATAATATCCTTATATTGAATAATGTCAACGCGGGAATTAAGTTTATCAATCCTGATTTTACCGTGAAGTGGCACAACGGAGTAGATTTTGAGACTCCGGAGTGTAATATTCAGTCTTCCACGGGAAAAGTTTGTTACGAAGTATTGAGAGGGTTGGATGAGCCTTGTACGTATTGTCCGGTTGTGACCGCTATGAAGGAGAGAAGGGCTACCGAGGTGATTGCCAAATATCCCTCCAATACGTATGTCTATATGTATGCTAATCCGGTTTTTGATGCGGAACAAAACTTGTTAGGCGTGGTTGTCCGACTCGAAGACGTGACCAAACAAAAGCAGGTGGAGATGGAGTTGCGTTTGGCCAAGGAAAAAGCCGAAGAATCGGATCGCTTGAAATCGGCTTTTTTGGCCAATATGAGTCATGAGATCCGTACTCCGTTAAACGCTATTGTCGGTTTCTCCGAAGTGTTGACGGCTGACGAATACGACGCGGAAGTCCGTAAAGAGTATGTTTCTATCATACAAAAGAATTCGGATTTATTGTTGCGCCTGATCAATGATATTTTGGATATTTCCCGTTTGGAGACAGGACGATTGAAATTTAGTTACGAGTATTGTGAGGTGATCGGTTTGTGTCGTAGTGTAATGGCGACTACGGGGCATGCTAAGCCTCCTCGAGTGGAGTATGTCTTTAAATCTCCCGTGGAGAGTTTCGAATTGATGACGGATGTCCAGCGTTTGCAACAAATATTGATCAATCTCATGTCGAATGCCAATAAGTTTACCAAAGAGGGGAGCATTACGTTGGAAATCAGAATCGAAGCGGCGGAAGGCAGAATTTATTTTTCCGTATCGGATACGGGTTGCGGAATTCCGGAGGATAAACAAAAGAAGGTGTTCGAACGTTTTGAGAAATTGAATGAATATGCTCAAGGAACAGGCTTGGGATTGGCTATATCCAAGATAACGATTACCATGATGGGAGGAGATATCTGGGTCGATAAAGATTACACGGAGGGAGCCCGTTTCGTATTCTGGCATCCGTTACACATTCAGCCGGTTAATGAAAGCGAATAAGAGGCTCCTGGAAAATTCAGTTATTCAATTTTAAATCACGTATCGTAAATTGGAATAATTCTGCGATTTAGTGATTCGCTTTTAATCCTGAATTCGTCAATCACCTAATCCCTTAATCACCTAATCCTTTAATCCTTTAATCCCTTAATCCTTTAATCCCTCAATCTCTCAATCCCTTAATCCTTTAATTCCCTGTCATTATATCACAAAAGTCCGGATTTTATGTCCGGACTTTTAGACGGTATCATTCGGAATAAAATCGTATTTGTTGTTGGATGGCTCTTGTACACGCTGGACAGAAAGCTTCACCCTTGAGAGAGTTCATCAGGCAATCGGGCCAAGGTCTGTAAACGCCTTTGGAAACGTAACCGCCTCCCTCGTAGACCCCTAATCGGGTCGGATTTTCAGGGTCGACGGGTGTGGGGATGGGGGTATTTTTATCCATTAAGTTTTTCCATTTTTTCCCGAAATCGGTCAGCGTCGTCAAATTCGGTTCCCAAGGTTCTATTTTGGGAGGATAAAGATCGTTGTATTCGGCACCGCCCACGTATTCGTCTCCTAATCCGGCAAAAAGATGCCCGAATTCGTGTACGTATACTTTGGCCGAGTGTAAATTACCGGATATGCTCACGCCGTAATGGTTATAGATGGCCCCTCCTCCGTATTTTTGCGTGTTCACGATGATGTAAATGTAGTCGTACGGAACGTTTGCGGCTAAATCTTTTACACTTTTAAAATCGTAGGTCATGATATAACGTTCCGAATCGAAGGTGTAGAAAGAGGAGTTCAGAATCGTATTTTTCCATATGTACTCACCCGGAATATCAACTCCGGATTCCTTCGAGGGAGCCAGAACGGCGCGAACGTTGAATTTATTTTTATTCTCTTTGTAAGGCGAAAAGCTGAAAAGCCCTTCTACGAATTGGTGACAATCGGCTTTGAATTGCTCCATTTCGTCTGCCGAATAACCTTCCGGGAGCAAAACGATATCCACCCGTTTGGCAGAGTTACCCGTGTACATTACGTCATAAGTGGGATATTCCAAGCGACGGTCTTTGCTGATGAAATAACTGTTCACGTCTACCGTGTATTCGAATTTTTTCACGAAAACGCCTTTTTTATTCCGGGCTGTAATCTCAATACGTACATTCTCTTTCGGAAAGGGCATGGTTACGGCTTCCGGGCAACTACGGCGAGTTGTCAGGGCTTCGTCTGTCATTCTCCATTCTCCGAAAAGACTGCAATACCCCCTGGAGTAGATTAATTTATTGGTTTTAAGGTCGTAGACATTCAGGTAATAATTACCGTATAAGGTAGTATCGATTAAATTGGTTTTGGAACCGCCCCAATAGGGCTCTTCCCGTAATCCCTCGAAGAAGATTTCATCCTGTTTGTTGTCTCCGCAATGGGAGTAATCCAGCCGGAGTGTTTTGTTATAGAAATAGGTGTCGAATTGTGCAAAACTATTTCCTGCCGAAAACAGGAGGATAGATAGAAATAATAGTCGCATTCTTTTTTTCATAAATTAAAAATTATTGTTTTACTCTTTGTAATATACTCGTTTCACCCGAGAAGATACTCCCGTCAAAATCTCGTACGGTATGGTACCGAGTTTATCGGCTATTTCCGTTACGGGAATATGTTTCCCGAATATTTCCACTTCCTCGCCCGCGAGAGCGTCCGTATCGGTAATATCTATCATGCATGTATCCATACAGATATTTCCGATGATCGGAGCTTTTTTCCCTTTCACGTATACTTCGCCGACCCGATTGCTCAGATGACGATTCAGTCCGTCTGCATATCCCACCGGGATAACGGCAATTCGCGAAGGACGGTCGGTATAGCTTTTACGTCCGTAGCCGATCGATTGACCCGTTGGAACTTCCCGAATGGAAGAGATATGCGTTTTAAATGTACTGACAGGCCTGAGGAGGGCATGATCGGAGCTGATTCCGTGTAAGCCTATTCCCAATCTGACCATGTCGAAATGATATTGCGGGAAACGCTCGATGCCGGCAGAATTTAAAATATGTCGCCAGATTTTATAATTGAAACGCCCCTGGATTGTGGTTGTCATATTTTCGAAGAGATGAATTTGGTTTAAGGTAAACTCATCGTGTATGCTTTCGTCGCTTCCGGCTAAATGGGAGAATAGAGAACGGATATATACGGTCCGGGGGCGGTTGAAAAAACGGAGTAATTCCGGCAGATCTTTTTCGTCAAATCCGGAACGGTTCATTCCCGTGTTGAGTTTTACGTGTACCGGAAAATGTTTTATTCCGTGTTTACCCAGGGCTTTTTCAAAATCTTCCAAAATATCGAGAGCGTAAATCTCCGGTTCTAATCCGAACGTGATCATATTGTCGAATGCTTCCCGTTCCGGATTCATTACGGCAATAGGGAGAGTGATACCTGCGGCCCGTAATTCTATGCCTTCATCCGCGAAAGCAACCATAAGGTAATCTACCCGGTGATATTGAAGGAGTGAAGCGATCTCTTTGGACCCGCTGCCGTATGAGAACGCTTTTACCATAACCGCTAATTTGGCAGACGTGAGAGAGCGGAAATAGTTCAGGTTATGGACCATCGCATCCAAGTCGACTTCCAGGATGGTGCCGTGCGACTGTTTTTGCAGGAAACCGGCAATGAATTCGAATTGGAAGCGCCGGGCTCCTTTGATCAATATGACTTGATTTTTAAAATTATTCCGGTTCTCCTGTTTTAAAAATTGCTCGGTATTTTCATAAAATCGGGAGTTGTCGACGGTAAAGTAGTGCTGATACTCTCTTAATTCTTTCCCGATGCCGATGAAACAGGATATTTTTGCTTGCTGTAACAGCATGGCAATACTCTTGTACAGCGTCTGTTTGTCTTCGCTTATATCCATAAAGTCGGATAGGATGACCACCCTCTCTTTGTGGGAATCCTGTATGGATAGACTATTCAGAGCCAATTGAAAGGAGGCGGGATCGGAATTGTAGTAATCGTTGATCAGGATGCAGTTGTTGATACCCTCCTTTATCTCCATACGCATGGCTATAGAGGAGAGATGTTTTACGAGCCGGGTGATGGAGCTTGGTTGTATGCCTTTGAGTAATAGTACGCAAACGGCATTCATCGTATTTTCGAAAGAAGCGGCGTCCGGAAACGGTATCGTGAGTAAGAACGAGATGTCTCCGTGTGTGATTCTTACTTGACGACTCTTTTCGTCGATATCCAATGTTTCGGTTTTTACGGTTGCTTCCGGGCTATCCCCCCAAAGAAAGAGCCGTACTCGGTCCGGGAGTTGTTTTTTTATGAATTTCAGTACTTCTCCGGCTTGCCCGACGAGAGTTTTGCAGGAGGTAAATAACTTGGCTTTTTCGGTTAGTTTTTCCTCTGTCGAGGTGAAATTTTCATCATGGGCCTCCCCGATATGAGTAAATAGGCCTATATCCGGGCGGATCATCTGTTCCAAGTGTTGCATCTCTCCTTTTTGAGAAATTCCTGCTTCGATCACAGCGATCTCGGTCTCCTCTTCTATACCTAACAAAGAGAGCGGTACGCCCACCTGTGAATTATAGCTTCGAGGGCTGCGATAAACCCGGTAATTTTCCATTAAAAGTTGAGAAAGCCATTCTTTTACAATGGTTTTGCCATTACTACCCGTAATTCCGATTATTTCGGCTTTCGATTGTTGACGGTAGTGGGCGGCTAATTGTTGCAATGCGGATAACACATGGTCTACCCGTATAAAATTGGCTTCGGTCAATCGGTCGAATTCGGACCTGTACTCATGGATAACGAAAGCCCGTACCCCGTTTTCATACAAAGAAAGAATATAATCATGCGCATCGTGATTTTGTCCTTTTAGAGCGAAAAAAAGGGTTTGGTCGGCATAAATGACAGAACGACTGTCGATACCGTATTCACTTATTGTTACGGGACATCCTTTTTTCAGGTCTCCGCGGATGACACGGGCGATTTCTTCGATTGAGTACATCATACGGCCATAATTAATATCTTTAATTCGCAAAAGTATAAATTAATCGGATATCTTTCCGTCGGGAACGTTATAAATAATTATATGCCGTTATCCTTTTCGCTTGTCATAGGAGGGGGGCAAACAGACGGGCAAGAGACTCTTTTATCTTGTCTTTCTTGGGTCTGAATTTCCATTGTTGTATGCTGATCTCGCCGCTACCTTTCAAGTCGTTTACAAAATCCGTAGCCAGCTTGCGGCTAACGTTCCGGTCGTAGATGATCATGTTCAATTCGAAATTCTGCTCAAAGCTGCGAATATCCATGTTGGCGGTCCCTACACTCGAAACGAGTCCGTCTATGATAATTAATTTGCTGTGATTGAATCCTTTGCGATACCTGAATACCCGTACGCCTGCCTCTAATAACTCTTCGACATATGAACGGGTACACCAATAGGTAAGCAGGGAGTCTGATTTATAAGGAATCATGATACGTACGTCCACACCGCTCATCGCTGCTGTTTTTAATGAATTGATGGTCGTTTCTCCCGGCATGAAGTAAGGCGTAGAGATAAACACGTATTTCTTCGCCATATTTATCAACGTGAAATAGGCTTGTTGAATGGACGTCCAGTCACTATCGGGGCCGGAGGAGACCGCTTGCATGATGACACTTCCTTCTGCTCCTTTGTTCGGAAGATAGGCCTCTTTGTTGAGTAAAAGTTCTTGCCGGACAAAATACCAGTCAATAAGAAATACGACCTGGAGTGAAGTCACCGCTTCACCTCGGACCTTCAGGTGCGTGTCGCGCCATATTCCGATGCCGGGCAGACCGTGTAAATACCGGTCGGCAAAATTCAGCCCTCCTAAAAAGCCGACCTCCCCGTCCACGACAACAATCTTTCTATGGTTTCGATAGTTTACCTTATTCGTAAACAGGGGAAACCTTACAGGGAGGAAAGGGTAGATCTGAATGCCGGCGGCCTGCATTTCACGGATGTAACTTTTAGGCAGTTTCCAGGAACCGACGTCATCGTATATGACTCTCACTTCCACTCCTTCCGTCGCTTTTTTGATCAAAACGTTTTTTAGCCGTTCGCCTAATTCTCCTTTTTCAATGATATAGTACTCCAAATGGATGTATTTTTTGGCTTTGGAAATAGCCAAGAAGATGGCTTTAAAGGTTTCTTCGCCGTTATTTAATATATCTACCGTATTATTACGAGAAAGCAAAGCCTTACTATTGTTCAGTAAAAGTGTCATGAGCCGTTTTACGGTTTCCATGTCTTCCCTTTTCAACAGTTCGGTCTTTTTTATACGTTGTTTTTGATCTTCACTCATGTATTGGAGCCACTTGAAGTCTCCCAGCCCTTTCATGGAGAACATTTTAATCCTACGGTAATTCATACCGAAATAGATGTAGAACAGCAGTCCGATACCCGGAATCAGACTGAGGACGAGCATCCATGCCAAAGTCCTGACTGGACTCCTGTTTTCCATGATGATGGTATACATTACGCCAATAACGGTAATGACATATAAAGTAATGATAATATAAAATACGATCGTCGTCCACGCCATGCTGCTACTCCTTGTCTTTTCAATTTTTTTGTTTTACGAATCACTTTCTCTTTCTGTATATTTTATGATTTTCAAATTTTCTCCCGTTCAATTTTGTTATCTTTGTCTTATGAATACGATCTTCGATTTACAACAGTACGCATTGCAAGTATTAAAAGATACTTATGACGAAAGGGAAATCCGTTCTCTTTGTTCTCTTATTTTTCAATATGCTTTGCATTATACAAATATAGAAATCCATCTGAGAAAACACGAACAATTAGATAAAAGCTTTATCAATAAATTTTTACAAATACTGGAAGAGCTGAAAACGGACCGACCGATTCAATATATTTTGGGTGAAACAGAGTTTATGGGGTTGTGTTTTAAATTAAATGAAAATACGTTAATTCCCCGTCCGGAAACAGAGGAAGTGGTTATGCGGGTGGTCAATTCCGGGATTTGTATGCCTGCCCGGCTTTTGGATATCGGGACGGGAAGCGGGTGTATTGCGATCGCTTTGGCGAAGCAGATGGAGGGATTGGAAGCGGAAGGTGTCGATATCTCTTTGGAGGCTGTCCGGCAGGCAAAAGAGAATGCTCGGATAAACGGGGTAACAGTGGATTTTTATGTACGGGATATTTTGCGTTGGAAAGAAGAGAATTGGCCTGTTTATGATGTGATCGTGAGCAATCCGCCCTATGTCCGTTTTTCGGAACGGCAATTTATGCATAATCGCGTATTGAATTATGAGCCGGAACGGGCTCTTTTTGTATCGGATGAAGATCCCTTGGTGTTTTACCGTACGATTGCCGATTTTGCTATGTCTCATTTGAAATCGGGAGGGGCTCTCTTTTTCGAGATAAATGAAGCATTGGGAAATGAAATGGTAAATTTATTGTCGGAAATGGCATACGAGGGGATAAAGATAGAACAGGATATACACGGTAAAGATAGAATCCTTTGGGCTAAAAAAAGGTAACTTAAATTCAGAAAATAACAGAATCGGTTTGTAACGAGGACAATGGATGTGAAAAAGGCTTTGCATATAATTGCGGCTCAATGCAGCAAGAAAGAGTATTGTAGTTTCGATGTTATCGTGAAGTTGCAACGTTGGGAGTTGACGGGAACGGATATCACGGAAGTTATGGCTTTTTTGGTAAAAAATCATTTTGTAGATGATGAACGTTATGCCCGGGCTTACGCGATGGATAAGTTTCGGTTTAACCGTTGGGGAAAACAGAAGATAGAACGTATGCTTCGACAAAAGCAGATAGAGGAACATATCGTTGCCGGGGCTTTGAACGGTCTACCCGACGAGGCTTATGATGAGGCGTGTATCTCTTTGCTGAAACAAAAGGCCCGAAGCTTGAAAGAGGAAGATCCCCGCAAACGTAAAGCCAAACTTTTCCGTTATGCCCTCGGTCGGGGGTTCTGTTACGAAGTCGTTTCCCGTTGCATTAAACAGCTTTGATTTAAATTTTACTTCATATTTTCCCGGCCGTAAAAATGGATGAGGATAGAATGAGGGAAGTTTGTCCGTCGAAAGAGTGATTTCAACTTATGTGCATCGGTATAATTCAGGTGAAAATACTCATCCTAAATTACTGACTTTTTCCAAGGCTTCCATATCGGTGATCTTTATTTGTTTGCCGTTCAGCTCCACGATACCTTCCGAGGCAAAATTCGATAGTGTGCGAATAGCGTTGGAAGTAGTCATGTTGGAGAGATTGGCGATATCTTCCCGGGAAAGGCAAACTTTTAACGTTTGACAGTCATCTTCGCATCCGTAAGTCTCTTTCAATACCAGTAGGGATTCGGCCAACCGTCCCCGGATATGTTTTTGCGTCAGGGTAACGGTCCGGCGGTTGGAAAAACCGAGGTCGGTGGCTAAAGCGCGGATCACGTTCATGGCTACATCGGAGTTACTTCGGACGATGCCGAAAATCAATTCGGTTTTCATGATACACACGATGGAATCTTCTATGGCCTCGGCGGATGCTATATGGTTTTCTTCGGCAAAAAAAGCGCGATAGCCGATGAAACCGACGGGCTTGGCCATACGTACGATCTGATCCCTCCCCGATACACCTTTTTTGATGATTTTAGCTTTTCCGGTGATCAAACAAATCAGACCGAAAGGTTTATTTCCTTCCTCGTATATCAGATCTCCTTTTTTATAACTTTTACAGATACTGGTTTGCCGGATAATGCTCTTGCTGCTTTCATCCAAATCGGCAAAGAGAGAATTAGGGCTATCGATACAAATATTGCAATATTTTTCGTGTAATTCCTTGTCTTTGATTGTTCTCATAGGTTGGGTCGGTTATTTACGTTAGTTTGGCAGTGAGAGGCATACGGCGTCCGTTTCCGAAAGCTTTTTTGCTGACTTTTAAAATGGGAGGACATTGTGCCCTTTTGTAATCGTTCCGGTTTACCATCGTGATTGTTTTTTCTACGATCTCCGGGGCAAATCCTTGAGCAATGATCTCCTGTTCGGACAGGTTCTCTTCTATGTATAACTTTAATACGGCATCCAATACGGGATAGTCGGGAAGAGAGTCCTGGTCTTTTTGCCCGGGGCGGAGTTCTGCCGAAGGCGGTTTTAGTAGGGTGTTTTCCGGAATAATTTCCCGTTCCCGATTGATGAACCGGGCTAATTGGAATACCTCCGTCTTGTATACGTCTCCCAGAACGGATAAAGATCCGCATAGATCTCCGTATAAAGTTCCGTAGCCTACTGCCGCTTCGCTTTTGTTAGATGTGTTCAATAAGATGTTTCCGAATTTATTCGACATGGCCATGACCAGGGAGCCTCTGACACGTGCCTGAAGGTTTTCTTCCGCCACGTTGAAGGGTAAATCCCGGAACACGGGCTCTAAAGTGTTTAAAAAGGAGTCGTATATCTCTTTTATGGGTAGAATTTCGTGAGGTATATGCAAATTTTTCGCCAAGTCGATGGCGTCTTTCACGGAATGATCCGTGGAGTAGTGGGAGGGCATTAATATTCCCTTTACATTTTCACTCCCGATAGCTTCTGCGGCCAAGGCGGCGACGACAGCGGAATCGATACCGCCGGAAAGACCTAAGATGGCTTTGGTGAAATTATTTTTTTTGAAATAATCTTTTATTCCTAAGATTAAAGCATCGTGAATCAATTGTATTTTTTCCGGAAATTTCTCTTGGAGAGGCTTACTCTTGGCCAGTTGAAAAGTATCGACCAGCAGAAAATCCTCTTCGAAAGCGTTTAATCGGTGTGTTAGGATACCCTGTGCGTTAAATACCAACGTATTGCCGTCAAAGATAAGGGAAGTGTTCGCACCGACGTGGTTTAAAGAGATGACGGGGGCCTTTTGCTTTTTGGCCATGGAAGCAAAAACCTCTTTCCGGTAGGCGCAACTTTCGGTCGTGAAAGGTGTCGCACCCACGTGGATGATGAGCGAGTCCGTCTTTTGGATACTTTCTGCTTCGTATTCGTCAAAAATGACCCGGATATTCTGATCTTTATAACGGATGGCTGTATTTTCTTCCCCCGCAATGAAATAGCGACTCTCGTCGAATACGTCGTAATCGCTAAGGATGGTTTTGTTGGCTCCTCCCCGAACTTCCTTATTGTACATGAAAAAGATAGCGTTGTACAGAATACCGTCTTCTATATCGAGATTGGGACATCCTACTAAAGCGGCTATGGAATCGCAGGCCTCGGCGATTTTCTCGATACTGATCCGGCAAGCGTTTACAAAATACTCTTTTTCGAACAGATCCTGAGGATAAGCCCCGCATACGGCGTGTTCCGGGAATACGACAAGATCTGCTTTCATCGACTTCGCTTTTTTGATAGCCTTTATTATAAGCTCCTGATTTTTCTGTATATCACCGATGTGGTAATCGATCTGGGGTATTGCTATTTTCATAATTCCTTCATTGTACTGCCGGGCAGCACGATCTGTTTTAAGTTTATAAAATCAATCTTTTCCGTTACGAGGATTAAGATTTTTAGCTGTCTTTTCCGTTATACCTGTCACAGGTAATTTTTTTTTGTTTATGACGGATGAATTTTGTTTTCCTGAGGCAAATTTACGAATTTTGGGCTGAAATAACGATAGAAATTTGTATAAGTTTATGATGATAGAAAAAAAAGAGATCCGGAAACAGATCAAGGAGATAAAGAGCCGTTATGCGTTGGATGAGAAGAAGAAGATGTCCCGTTCCATTTGGGATCAGTTGGAGAAAGACCCCTCGTTTGAACAAGCCGAGGTCGTCTTGCTGTATTGGTCTATGGATGATGAGGTGTATACGCACGATTTTGTTTGTAAATGGGCGGATAAGAAGGTTATTTTGTTGCCTTGCGTGAAAGGGGATATTTTGGAGTTACGAATGTTTAAAGGGGTGGATTCTCTTGCTCCCGGAGAAAGTTTCGGAATATTGGAGCCACAAGGTGAGTTATATACGGATTACTCTTCTATCGATCTGATCGTTGTGCCCGGGGTAGCCTTTGATGCACAAGGGAATCGGTTGGGCCGCGGCCGCGGATATTACGATCGAATACTGAAGGAGACGCACGTAGCTAAAAAAATAGGGGTATGCTTCAATTTCCAATTTCTGAAGCGTGTTCCGGTAGACGAATTGGACGTGAGAATGGATAAAGTAATCCATGAGGCATAAAAAAACCGTCCTTAAAGACGGTTTTTGAATCTTTTTTTATGATGATTAAGCTTCTTTCGGAGCTCCAACAGGGCATACTCCTGCACATGCTCCACAAGAGATACACTCGTCAGCATTGATTTGATAGTGATCATCACCCATAGAGATTGCTCCAACAGGGCACTCTGATTCACATGCTCCACAAGAAATACAATCATCAGATATTACGTAAGCCATTTCTATAAATTTTTTTGTTAATAATGCCGCAAAATTAGAATCTATAATTGAAACAAAAAATTTTTTGCTTATAAAAAGACCAAAATCATTGAATTTAGATTTGTTCTATTCTTTATTTTGGGATTTTTACAATGATTCTATATTCACGTGATCTCGGATTTATGAAGTTGTAATGAGTTTATAGCGTGTTGATTGGTAGTATAAATATAAACGATTCAGCTATTCGGCTCTTTCGGGATATTCTTTCGCCTGATGATGGCGGATACAGACTCGGTACGATAAAATGCGTTTTGAACGAGGTCAGGCAATCCGAGTTATGATTGTGCGTTATATATTTTCACGGTATAAGGAAAAAGGATTTGTATTTTGTCATTATTTCTTTAACTTTGCGGCAAAATTTTGAGAACGGGGGTTTTAAAATCGTGCAATGGGAATACGGATATGGTCTATAACCCCGAGGCTTTAATTCGCATTTGAGTAGCACATATGAATATAGATTATGCAAGTATTTGAATTAAAAGGAGACGTAAGAAGTGATTTAGGGAAAAAGGCGACAAAAGCTTTGAGAGCCGAAGAAAAAGTTCCATGCGTGCTTTACGGTGGGGAGGCTAACGTACATTTTGCCGTTGCGGAACGTGATTTAAGAAAGTTATTGTATACTCCTAACGTATACCTTGTAAAATTGACGCTTGATGGAAAGTCTTACGATGCAGTAATGAGAGAGATTCAATTCCATCCTGTAACCGATCGGGTGTTGCATATTGACTTCTATCAAACGGCGGATGATAAACCGGTTGTGATTGAAGTTCCGGTGAGAACGGAAGGTTTTGCCGAGGGTGTGCAAGCCGGAGGTAAATTGGTTTTGGTCAGTCGTAAGTTGAAAGTAAAATCTCTTCCGAAAGATATGCCTGACGAGCTCGTTTTGAATGTAGAGAAGTTGGGGGTAGGTAAATCCATTAAAGTGAAGGATTTGGATTTTCCGCATATTGAAATCGTGAATGCGAAGAGCGTGGTTGTTGCTCAGGTTAAGTTAACAAGAGCTGCAAGAGCCGCACAATCTGAAGCTAAATAAGTTGTAAGAAGACAAGATGAAATATCTTATTGTGGGATTGGGAAACATAGGTCCCGAGTACCAGAATACACGACATAATATAGGATTTAAAGTATTGGACGCTTTTGCTAAGGCGTCCAATGCTGTTTTTGAAGATAAGCGTTACGGGGCCGTAACCACGGTAAAAGTAAAGGGGAGAACCTTGATTTTACTGAAGCCGAATACTTATATGAACCTGAGCGGAAAAGCCGTGGCTTATTGGTTGCAGAAAGAGAGAATCGAATTGTCGGATGTGCTCGTTATCGTGGATGATCTGGCATTGCCCTTTGGTACGATTCGATTGAGGGGGCAGGGAAGCGATGGAGGTCATAACGGTTTAAAAAGTATTAACGAATTATTGGGTACTCAGGCGTATGCCCGTTTGCGCTTCGGGATAGGCAACGATTTTGCTCGCGGAGGACAAGTCGATTACGTGTTGGGGCATTGGACTCCGGAGCAGGAAGAGAAAATGCCCCGGATGCTGGAACATTGCGGAGAGATCATTAAAAATTTCATTTTCGTGGGGCTTGGAAAAACGATGAGTCAGTTTAATAATTGTAAATTCTGAAATCGGATGATTAGATGATTGGTGATTGAGGGATTGAAATTGAATAACCTAATCATTGAATCACGAAATTCTTCTAATTTACAATGAGCGATTCTGTGATTGGAGAGAGTTACGATTTTCGATTTTAGAGAGTTTGAACGGAGTTTGGATCAAAAGTTATCGGATATGGACGAGAAGGTAAGGATAGATAAATGGCTTTGGGCCGTACGAATTTTTAAAACTCGTTCTCAGGCAGCCGAGGCATGTGGGAAGGGACACGTTTCAATCGGGGAGGTGCATGTGAAGGCTTCTCGGGAAGTGAAGGTCGGAGAGGTCGTGAAAGTGAGAATTCCTCCGATAGAGAGGGAGTATGTCGTTAAACAGGTTACGGATAAACGTATGTCCGCCCAATTGGCTGTTGATTTTGTAGAAGAGATTACGCCTCAGGAGAGATTGGATATATTGAAAGGGACACATATGATGTTTGAGCACCGGGATCGGGGTACGGGACGTCCGACCAAACGGGACCGGCGTTTAATAGATAAATTGAAAGGTGACGTTTAAAATTTGATTTATGTTGATTGCACGCGAAAAGAGAAAAAGTAACCTTGCGGAGTATATCCTTTACATGTGGCAGCTGGAGGATATGTTGAGGGCATTGCATTTGGATATGACTTTGGTGGATCAACATATCGTTAGTGGTTTTCAAGTAGATGAATCGACTCGTAAAGAGATGCTGGACTGGTATGATAATTTGGTCGAGATGATGAAGAAGGAAGAGGTGACCCGGGAAGGGCATTTGCAAGTCATTAAAAATATGGTAAGTGAATTGACAGAGATGCATTATCATCTTTTACACCAAACTCATGATGTCCGTTACCGGCATATTTTTATGGCAGCGGCAAATAATTTATTGGATTATCGCCGTAAATCCGATTTATCCGAGGAGGTTTCCGACGTGGAATTGGCTCTGCATGCTCTTTATGGAAATTTGCTCCTTAAATTACAAAAGAAGGAGATACACGCTCAAACGACGGCGGCGATGGAATCTTTCAGCCGTATGCTGGCCTATTTGTCTGCCGTATACAAACGTATGGAAGAAGAGAACGAGCGAGAATGACTGATAATTAAATAATATTTCTAACTTTGAAATCGGGCAGATCCGTCTGTCGGCAGAGTATGGATGATGGGAGGACGGAGAATAAAGGTTTGTCAAATCTAAATTATTTATTATGAAAAAAGCGGTGTTTATAGCTATTCTGATCTTTGTAGGCATAGCGTGTCGGGCGGAAAATCGTTCCAGAACATTTAAAAAGAACTTTCCTGCCTCAGCCGTGAAGGAATTGAGAGTATGGAATCGTTTCGGGAACATCGATGTCCGTCAGGAAGGTAACGAATTCGAGATCGAAGCCGTTATTGCAATGGAAGGAAAATCGGGGGCAAAGTTAGATGAATTATTAAAGTATATATACATACAGGTGCAGGAAGAGGGGGAAGTTTTGGATGTTAAGACCGTTTTTGGAAAAGATATGAGTATGCTACAAAGGGTATCGTCGGTAATTGTAAATGTGGATTACCACATTAAGGTGCCGGTAGGGAAGAATGTTAAATTAGAGGTGGAAGATGGTAATATCCTTTTGGGAGATTTTGTCGGAAATTTGAGCGTAGGAAGTGTTTCTGGAAATTTTAAGGCTCATTCCGTAAAGGAGGGGGTTTTTATGGTTAATTTCTCTAAAGGAGATTTCGAAATTGAGGAGTTGACACAGCTGAAAGGAGAGTTCAAATCGGCTAAAGTAAAAATCGGAGGGGGAAAAGAGGTAAAATTAAATTGTACTTCGACGACATTGCAATTGATGGAAGCCGATCATTTGAACTTGAAAACCTCGGGTGGTACCTGCTTTTTGGGAATGATCGATTGTTTAACGGCAGAATCTTTTTACACCAAATACGAGATTCAAGATATCGGAGATTCTTTGCAGATGAAAACCCGATGGGGTGAAGTTAATATTCGGAATATTCATTTCTCTTTTGCCGCCGTAGAGATCAAAAGTTCTTCGACGAAGTTAGGGTTGACGTTTGGTGAAGGAGCAGGTTATGATTTAAGTTTGAAATATAATCGGGGAGTAAAAGTTGATTTACCCGAATCCTTTCAATTGGAAACGCAGCCTGTGACCGAGAAAAATATAATTTGGAGAAAAGGAGCGGTCGGGGATAAAAAATACGATAGTAAGGTAGTTCTGGAGTTATCGGGAGGAAATCTATTTATACAGTAATGAGGATCCGTGTGCAGGCAAATGAAGGTGTAAAGATGTATCAGACACATATTTTTGAGAATGGATTGAGACTTATTCATTATGAAGTTCCGAATAAAGCGGCTTATTGCGGGTTGATCATAAATGCCGGAAGTCGTGACGAGCGAGAAGAGGAGTTGGGGGTAGCTCATTTTATAGAACATGTTATCTTTAAAGGAACGGAAAAGCGGAAGGCTTATCATATCTTAAGTCGTTTAGAAGATGTAGGTGGTGAATTGAATGCTTATACCACGAAAGAGGACACCTGTATTTATGCCACTTTTATGCCGAAAGATTACGAGCGGACATTGGAGTTGTTTGCGGATATTGTTTTCCATTCCGTGTTTCCCGAAAAGGAGCTTGAGAAAGAGAAAGATGTCGTGCTGGATGAAATTAATTCCTATAAGGATAGTCCCGGGGAGTTGATCTTTGATGATTTCGAGGAATTGATCTATAAAGGGTATCCTATCGGTCGAAATATTTTGGGTGATGAGGCTGCCGTGCTGCGTATTGATCGGAAAATGATCCTTGATTTCGTGAAGCGAAACTACAATCCCGAGCGGATGGTTATTACTTCAGTGGGAGATATGCCGTTCGAAAAGATCGTTCGTTTGGTTGAAAAATATTTTGCCGTTTACCCGAGAGGATCGGGGATTTTAAGACGGACTAAACCGGAGATCTATTTGCCCCGTTTCGTGAAAGAAGAGAGGGATACTTATCAGAGTCATTGTATTATCGGAAATGTCGCCTACGACCAAACACAGGAAAAACGGGTGGTTTTATCGTTGCTTGTTAATCTTTTGGGTGGACCTGGAATGAACTCCCGATTGAACCTGAACATCAGGGAGCGTTATGGTTTGGCTTATAATATAGAAGCTTCCTATACTCCCTATTCGGATACAGGGGCTTGTATGGTTTATTTCGGTTGTGATAAAGAGAATGCAGCCTGGTGTTTGGATTTATGCCGGAAGGAGATGCGCTTGCTCTATGAAGAGAGGTTAGGTCCTGTACAATTGAAGAGAGCCAAGGCTCAGATGATAGGGCAGATTACCATCTCCTCGGAGAACTATGAGAACCTGATGCTTTCTATCGGAAAAAGTTTTTTAATATACGATAGAGTGGATAGTCTGGAAGACGTTTATGCCCAGATAGAGAGTATTACGCCGGAAATGTTGATGGAGGTGGCGCAAGAGATTTTTGATTTGGAAAAACAGTCTATTTTGTTATATAAATGATATGTTGGAAATGAATGCGGAATTGGAACGGTACATTTTGTCCCATAGCGAACCGGAGGATCCTTTGCTATCGGAGTTGACTCGTTCAACCTTTCTGCATGTACTGCGTCCCAGAATGCTGTCCGGAAATCTGCAAGGACAATTTTTAAAGATGATTTGCCGGATGACGGGAGCCCGGAGGATATTGGAGATAGGAACCTATACCGGGTATTCGGCTATCGCTATGGCTTCGGGTTTGTCGGAGGAGGGGTGTTTGCATACCATTGATATCAATGATGAGTTGGAAGATTTTACCAGAGAATACATAGAAAAGAGCGGTCTGGCTCATCGGATCGTTTTTCACGTGGGGGATGCCCGGAAGGTAATTCCAACGATAGATGAAGTTTTTGACTTGGTATTTATCGATGCTGACAAGCGGGAATATTCCGATTACTATCGTTTGGTATTTGATCGGGTGCGTCCCGGAGGAGTTATTATTGCCGATGATGTGTTGTGGGACGGGAAAGTGCTGGAACCTGTAGGAAATCCTGATGCCCAAACGAAAGGGATATTGGATTTTAATGCTCTCGTGCAGTCGGATGCACGTGTGGAGAATATTTTACTGCCCATTCGTCACGGACTGATGTTGATCCGGAAAAAATAAATATCTTTGTTCTGAAAACCGATAAGATGGTAAGCTTATTCTCAAATTTTCATGAAATATGAAACAATATTTAGAATTATTAGATAGGATATTACAAAAAGGGGTTGAAAAAACGGACCGTACCGGTACGGGAACGATTAGCGTTTTCGGCCATCAGATGCGTTTTGACCTGTCAGCCGGTTTTCCGTTGCTGACCACTAAAAAATTGCATTTAAAATCCATCATATATGAATTATTATGGTTTCTTCGAGGCGATACGAATGTGAAATATTTGCAGGAACATGGCGTACGGATATGGAATGAGTGGGCGGATGAGAACGGGGACTTGGGACATATATACGGTTATCAATGGCGTTCTTGGCCTCGTCCTGACGGTACTCATCTGGATCAGATTTCACAGGTAGTAGAAGATATAAAACATACTCCAGACTCTCGTCGGTTAATCGTGAGTGCATGGAATTCCGGGGATATTGAGAACATGGCGTTGGCTCCTTGCCATGCCCTTTTTCAGTTTTACGTGGCCAATGGAAAATTATCCTGTCAGCTGTATCAGCGGAGTGCCGATTCTTTTTTGGGTGTTCCTTTTAATATCGCATCTTATGCTCTTTTGACCATGATGATGGCTCAGGTGTGCGATTTACGGCCGGGAGAATTTGTACACACTTTGGGAGATGCCCATATCTATTTGAATCATATCGATCAGGTGAAATTGCAGTTGTCCCGGGAACCGAGGGACTTGCCTGAGATGGTAATTAATCCTGCCATAAAATCCATATTCGATTTCCGGTATGAGGATTTTGAACTGCGGAATTATAACCCGCATTCGCATATAAAAGGAGAAATCGCGGTCTGATGAATTTTAAATCGTAGATTTAAAATTGTAAATTATAGCAATGGATTTAATTTATAATTTTCAATCTGCATGTTAATCTACAATTAATTATGGTTTTGTCAATAATAGTAGCAGCAGCAGAAAATAGTGTTATCGGTAGGGATAACGGGTTAATATGGCATTTGTCGGGAGATCTGAAGCATTTCAAGGCAATCACCACGGGACATACGGTAGTGATGGGAAGAAAGACTTTTCAATCTATGGGACGGGCTTTGCCTAACCGTAGGAATATCGTTATTTCCCGTAATCCGTCATTTGTTGCGAAAGGATGTGAATTGGTCGATTCCATTGAAAAAGCATTGGAGCTGGCAAAGGATGAGGAGGAAGTTTTTATTATCGGTGGCGGTACGATATACCGGGAGTTATGGGATCAGGCCGATCGTCTCTATCTGACGGTCGTTCACACGGTGTGCGACGGGGATACGAAGATCCCTTCCGTGGACCCTGGATGTTGGGAAAAAGAAGGTCAGGAAGATTTTCCGGCGGATGAAAAGAATGAGTTTGCCTATTCGTTTATCAATTATCGAAGCAAGAAAAAGTAGAATGATTTATCGGATTAACCCCAAGTATAAAGAGTTTGAGTCGTTTATCTTAGCTATTCCCCAACGTTTCGAACGAGAAGGTGAAGTGTTGGAGGCGGATCGGAATGTGATAAAAGTGCTGGAGATAAACGGTCTCCGGTTAAATGTCAAATCTTATAAGAAGCCGAATTGGGTGAATCGCTTTGCTTATGCTTATATTCGGAAGAGCAAGGCCGAACGTTCTTTCATTTATGCCAATAAATTGGTAGAGAAGGGTATTGGAACGCCGGATCCCGTAGCCTATATTCTATATAAAAACGCCTGGGGGGTTACTCGCAGTTATTATATCTCTTTACAAGTGGATTTTGATTATGAATTCAGGGATTTGAAGAAAAAACATCCGGTCGATAGGGAACGGATATTGAGGGAGTTTACCCGGTTTACCTATCGGCTTCATCAAAATTCGATCTATTTTTTGGATCATTCGCCAGGTAATACATTGATAAAGAGGGAGGGAGATGCTTATTGTTTTTATCTGATCGATTTGAACCGGATGCAATTTAAATCGATTTCTCCTTTGGCCGGATTAAGAAATTTTTACCGTTTGAATGCAGACGATGAAATGATTGACATTATGGCCGATGAGTATGCGCGGCTAACGGGGGGAGATTGCAGGGAGATGTCCGTTTTGTTGAAAAAGTGGACTCATGAACATGATGCCAACGTATTGAGACGCAAACAAAAAAAAATAGCCCGACGTCGACGGTAGCTTACTTTTTCCGTATTTTTCCAAATTTTTTTATACTCGTGTATTTACGCCATAGGTTAAGCTTCCGGTGTGAAGGGACACCGTGCCGTGCAATGTAATCTCTGGCGGCATCAAGCATGCGATGAGCTACTTTACCATCCAGGTAAGGATCGTAATTTTCAATGATCCATTTTCGCTTGTTGATGCATTCTTCGTCGCGTTGAACTCTTTCAAAAGCGTCGGAAAGTTCTTCCGCTTGTTGTATATCTTGCCAGTAGATGTCTTTGGCAATGGTTTTATAGGTGATTACCGGTTTATCCAGCAAAAGAAATTCGTATACGGTCGAAGAGGTGTCGCTGATCATAACGTCGGCCATCAATTGGTATTTGGTAATATTGTGATCCTCTATCCAGAGTATATTTTCGTGTTGTTCGGAGAGTGCTTTGTATTCTTCCATCCACTCCGGCCGGGTAAGGGGATGGAATTTTAAGATCAGTAAAATATCTTTTTCTTTCGCTATTTTAACCAATCCCTCTTTGATGAAAGGAAGGGAGGTCAGGGAGGGTGAGAATGTGGGAGCGTACAGGAGAAGTTTACTTTTACGGTATTTTTCCAATAGTTCTTTTTTCTCGTTATCAAAAGTATGCAGGTTCGCGTATATCCAGTCTTGGCGGGGCCAGCCTGTTTCGACTACTTCGAAATCTTTATATTTTTTGGCCAAAGCCTTGAACCCTCGGGTAAAGAAGGGCCCTTGGGTAAAATAAGTGTCAAAATAGCGACGGATCACCCAATGATCTTTTTTTTCTGCGGCATAACCGTGAAATATTTGTATTTTTACCCCTGGCAGGTAATAGGGAACAATGTTACACGGAACGAAAATGACTTCCGGTGAGAAATCGTAGACTTTCTGTATGCTATTGGTCCATCGGGTATCGTTTCGTAAAGGAAAATCAGGAATATTTTTTTGATGAACATACCATAGTAATTCATGTCCGCCCTCCTGTTCGGCTTCCTCTTCAATCGGTTGCAAAATGTTGATGGCGTATTTCTGCTCACAAAATAGTACGATTCTCATTATAATAGGTGTTGGGGTATTTGTTTTACTGCATGCTGAAAATCTTCTACCGTATCCAGTTCCATGGAAAAATAATCGCTGGTGTCGACGGGATAGAAATAATGTCCTTTGGGAATCAACCTTTCAAAAGCCCGTTCATAAAAAATGTTATCCAGTTTTTCTACCGTAATCATTTGAGATAGCTCGTGGTAAAGAGCCGTAAGATAGGAGTTGGAGATTTTCTCTATCCCGATGGATTCTCCGATTGCTTTCTCGATAGAACAGGTTTTGCTGATCTCTATGATTTGATCCTTCTCGTTGGTAATCACTTTAATCTCTTCTTCTCCAAGATGATGAGCGTTTAAAGCCAGGCAATTCTCGTGAGGGGATTCCTGCAATAGCCGGATCATTTCTGGGTCATAGAGGATGTCGCTATCGAGTAATAGAAATTCGTTCTCGCGAAGAACTGCCGGCAAGGCTAACCATAAGGAATAGATGTTGTTGGTACTCGCGTATCTCTCGTTGTAAATGAATCGAACCGATAAGTTCGGATAGGTCGTTTTTACAAATGCCTCGATCAACTCTTTTAAATAACCGGTGACAATGATAATTTCATCTACCTGATGCAAAAGTAATCCGTCGATAGCCCGTTCCAACAGACAGCGATCACCGATCTTCAATAAGCATTTGGGTTTATCGTCTGTAAGCGGACGTAAGCGGGAAGCTATACCGGCAGCAAGAATGACAGCTTTCATAAAAATGAATTTACGGTTTGAAATTCTTTGCTACTTCTTTTATCGTATCGATAACCAAACGGTTTTGTTTTTGGGTCCCGAGGGTAATCCGCATGTGAGTATTGATGTTTTCCTCGTTCATAAATTTCACGATCAGCCCTTTTTCTTTTAATGCTTTCTGAAGTTCGGATTTCATGGCGATCGGATATTTTACGAGGATGAAATTGGCATCGGATCGGTACACTTTGAAACCATCCAATACTCCTAACTCTTTTCTGTAGGTTACTCGATCTTCTGCCATTAAGTCCGCTATGCGTTGATAGTAATCACTGGCTTTAAATACGGCAATTCCGATCTCTTCGGAGATTCGGTTGTAACCTAAATATTTGGTACTGTAATTCAGGAACGGAGTCAGGTTACTACCCATGAAGGCAAAACCTAATCGCAGTCCGGGCAGTCCGTAAAATTTGGAAAGTGTTCTGACGATTAAGAGGTTGGGGTATTTTTCTATTAAAGGTTTGATGTAACTGGTATCTTTATTAGCGAATGAAGCGTAAGCTTCGTCGATAACAACGACCGTATCCTTATCGATAAAAGATAGTATCCTATCCAACTCGCTTTCCGATAGGGAGTTCCCGGTCGGATTATTCGGGGATGCAATTAAGATCATTTCCGGTTTTTCCTGTTCGGTGATTTTTTGCATTCCTTCGATATCGTATTTAAAGGTATCGCCCTCTTCGTATAGAGGATAGAATATGGTACGTCCGTTTACTTCGTCAGCAATAGACTTATAATACCACCAGGAAAATTTGGGTATGAGTAATGTTTTAGTTTTGGGACCTCCTGCTAAAAAACAATGTACCACTTGTTTTAAAATGTCTTCTCCGCCGTATCCTAAAATGACTTGTTTCTCGGGAACACCGTAGAGTGTGGAGATATAATCCGATAATATACTTTTTTTCCCTTCATCGTAAATACGGGTGTAAAAACATAATTTATTGGGATCGAAATTCTTTAGTACTTCTCCGATTTCAGGTGCAGGACCGTAGTTGTATTCATTGCGGTCGAGGTAAGTTATCTTATTTTCCATGGTTATTTTATATGGTTTCCAAAACATTCAAATAAATAGTTGCTTTAAAATGAAAAAAGCGTTTATTAATGATATGCAAAACTACATGAAATAATTTAATACGCCAAAATAACCGCTCTCTTTCGGCATAGAGAATGCGTAACCGAAACGGGGGTGTATTTGGCATAAATAATAAATGTTAACATTCAGGTGTGCCCGTATTATGGAATGAAATTATAATTTTGTTATCTAATGTATAATCTGTCAGATTCGTAGTGTAGATGTCGTTTACAGAATGGAGTTATAGGATTTTTGATGAGGCAACACATGCTTATCATCTTGTAGGTGAGGTTGAAGCGAAAGTAGTCAACCCGTACGATGAAAAGAATATTGCTTATCATTTGTATGTAAAAAATTGGACGGATGCGATACAATGGCATCTGGAAGATATTATTCGGGATCCGGATATTGTTCCGGAGGAAGCGTTGAGAATAAAACGTCGGATAGATGTGTTGAATCAGATTCGTACGGATATTGTTGAAAAAATCGATGATTGGTTTTTAGCGAAATATAAAGACGTAAAGACCGGACCGGATGCTGTGTTGAATACGGAAAGTCCCGCGTGGGCATTGGATCGTCTCTCTATTTTGGCTCTTAAAATTTATCACATGGAACAGGAAGTGGAGAGAAGAGATGTATCTTCTGTCCATGTAGAGAGATGTAGGTTTAAATTGGATGTGTTAAAGTGCCAGCGTCAGGATTTGATTGTGGCGATTGACCAATTATTGGCGGATATCGAATCGGGTAGAAAATATATGAAGGTTTACAGGCAGATGAAGATGTATAACGATCCGATGCTGAATCCCGTATTGTATAAAAAGATGGAGGTGGATGATTAAAAAGGTTTTAATTATTCGTTTTCGTCGGATTGGAGATGCCGTATTGTCAACCGTGCTTTGCAGTACTATTCGTAAAAACTTTCCGGAGGCGGAGGTGCATTATCTCTTGCATGATCCGATAAATACCTTATTCGAGTATCATCCCGATATTGATAAAGTGATCTCTTTTCCGGCGAAGGATAGTGTCGGGAGTTATTTAAAACGTGTTTGGCGATTGATGCGGAAAGAGAAGTACGATGCGATTATAGATACCCGTACCACTTTTACTTCTTTGTGTTTCTCCTGGTTTTCTTTTAAAACAAAATACCGTATCGGGACTCGGAAGAGTTATTCTTTCATCGGTCATAATTACCGGATCGCCAATCAAAAAGACGATACTTTAGATGAGGTCTCGCGAAATTTGTTATTGTTGAAGCCGTTGGAACAGTTAAGACCGTTGGAATACGTGTCTGATTTTCGACTATGCATTACTTCGGAAGAGAACCGGGATTTTCATTCTTTTATGGAGCGGGAAGGAATTGATTTTTCCAAGCCGGTAATTGTATGTACTCCTTTTACCCGGGTAAAAGGAAAAGCATGGAGTATGGAGAGAATGAAAAAAGTGTTGAGACTGATCATTGAAACTTATGACGCCCAATTGATATTCAATTACAACGAGCGGGAAAAGGAGGCTGCTTTTCGGCTCTTTCGGGAGATGGGAGAAGACGAGCACCTTTTTATTCATATTGAAGCCGATTCCATAAGAAAGTTGGGTGCCATGTGTTTGCAGGCAGACTTCTTTTTTGGTAATGAGGGCGGACCCCGGCATATCGCTCAGGCCTTGAACATTCCTGGCTTTGCTATTTATCCGCCTTGGGTGGATAAGACGAAATGGTTGCCTAATCCGAGTGAACGTTACCAGGGAATTAGTCCCCGGGATGTAATTCCTCCGGACAATTGGCAGAGCCTGACGGACAGAGAACGTTTCGAGCGGATTACCGTCAAGGAGGTGTGGGCGAGATTACGGCCTATGCTCGATAAATTTTTGGCTTCGAAATCCGGTATTACTTAATAAATCCTTTTCTGCTTATTCTAACGGTAAGCCCGATGTTATTTTTGAATACTTTTCCAAAATCTCCGTAGATACCCGTGTCGATATTTACGGGCAAATGCCGTAAGGGCAATCTGGCTTCCAATCCGAAAGAGAATTGACGGTGAGAACCCTCGAATTTTTTTGAATAAGTTCCGTAGTTGATGGAATAGGATAGCATAGCCTTGTAAGGAACTTCCCGGAAAGCCTTTCCTTTTATTCCTATATAGTGAGCTATAATCCGGTTATTGTATATTCCTAAACCTCCTTTTGCCATGTCGGATAACATAAAGGGGGAACCGATGGTGCGTTGATACAGGGTCCAACCGCTCCGGTATTCGCCGTTATTGAAATAATCGTCGCAGCCTCCTAATATTTTTTTACCGTACGTGGGGCTGTTCGGATCTTGATGCTCCATCTCTTCTGGTGTCGCTGGCCGGTCGTGACGGGAACCGGATTGGTATTTGGTATAATAGAATTCATACGTAATATCGCTGATCCATTGCTCTTTATTTTTGGCTCCGTAATAGAAATTATAAGTTCCGTCCGGAAAAGAACGAAAATCGGTGCCCGATCCGTCTTCAAACGGGATGTCGTGATAGAACGTCAGGGTGTAATTGTCTCCTATGTAATTGATGCGTAAATGTTCTCTTCCCAGGTGATTTCCCAAAGCGTTGATCATATCGCTTTGGCTGGCATCCGAGCCTCCTTCCTTGGCGGCGACGATTCGCAAATAATCTTTGAACGAAGAGGGTTGTTTCCCGTATACCGGAGATTTTCCTCCCCATTGAGCCCAATGTTCCAGACCCATGATAAGTTCGATCCGTCGGTGAATCGTGAATTTTACAAATAGGGACTTGTTGTGCAAACGGGTATCTTTTACATAGCGGTCATCGATCATCTGATAATCGGCCCAATTGAATTTAAAGGCAAAAAAATCCCCAACGGAGATGTAGTCGCTGCTAAGGTTATAACCCGGCATGGTCCTGGAATTGCCGGAACGGACGAAATTACCGTTGGTGGAAGAAGTTCCGTTATACTCTTCTTCCGGGTGGATCATTCCCAGGTCCAACCGAAATTTTTTCCATTTGGCACTAACGTAAAGTTGGTCGATCAATAGGTTGTTTTCTGCCTGGGAGAGATGGGCCGCCCCGGAAAAACCATAAGCGAATTGTATTTTATGTTTATGGTTGAAATCCGAGAAAATGCCGGCTTCCAACAAGCCGCCTTTGCCGTTGGGAATAAGACCGTGACGGTTGGAGATCATCCAAAAAGGTAATTCGTTTTCCGACGAGATAAAACCGGTAAGGGAGGTCTTATATTCCATACTTCTTTTTTGAGCACACATGACACCCGGAAGTAAAAATATCCCTAATAAGATAATTACTATTTTCATTTAACAAGTTCAATTATACACAATACAACACACAAAGGTATTTAAAAATCGATATAATCTTTGTGATCTGTGTTATTTCTTGTCAAAAGAAGTTTTTCTATTACCGGGATATCTTCTTTATAGGTTAGTTTGATGTTGGAAGGTTCTCCTTCCACTATCTTAATCGGAACGTCGGGAAAATAGCGACGTATCACGCTACAATCGTCGGTACAGGTGAATTGGGGATCGTTTTGTGCCAATTGGTATGCTTTTTTTAGAATGGTTGAATGAAATCCTTGGGGAGTTTGAACGTGGAACAAAGTCTGACGTCGGGGTATGGCAGCGATAAACCGCCCGGTCGAATCGCTCTGTATGATGGTGTCAGTTGCCGGTACGGCCGTAGTACACGCTTCATGGGTATTGAGGTTTTCGACAATACGATGAATGATGGAATGAGAGACTAACAAGCGAACGGCGTCATGAATGATAAAGAGCACGTTTTCGTCGGTGTAGGAACTTAAGGCTGCCAGAGTGGAGTGATAGCGTTCCCTGCCGCCCGGTACGATTTTTTTTACCTTGTGAAACTTTTCCGCATCTACGATATGCTGGGCTTGCGTGATAAAATCTTTGTGAATAACGATGATGATTTCGTCTATATCGGGATGTGTTTGAAAGACGGAAAGCGTGTGTGCCAATACGCTCTTTCCGGCGATTTCTAAAAATTGTTTCGGAATATCATTCCCCAGTCTTAATCCGGAACCTCCGGCCAATATGACGCCAATGCGTTTCATGATAAATCTTTGTGTTTATAAGTTTGTGGTAGGTTGATCCGTCAGTATGAATTCCAATTCACCTCCGCGAAGGATTTCTTCGTGTGTGATCCAGGGACGTTTTAAAGGATCTCCGTTCAATAATATCTTTTTTACATATATGTATTGATCGTTTTCTTTATTGGCCTTGATAATAAAACGTCTGTCTTGGCCCAGTTTTAAAATAACCTTTTTAAATAAAGGTGTGCCTAATCGATATTTGCCGTCGCAGGGATTTACCGGATAAAAGCCGATGGCTGAGAAAACATACCAGGTAGATAATTGACCGTAATTGTCGTTTCCCGGCAGTCCTTCTGGAGTATCGGAGTAAAGTTTTCTGATTTGGCTGACGTGGTATTGTGTCTTTGTCGGGACTCCGGCATAACTGAACAGATAGGGTGTGTGCTGTAACGGACCGTAAGCCTGTTCGTAATACAGGGTACTGTCTATTGAGGCATATAGACTGTCTAACCTGGAGATAAAAAACTGTTTTCCTCCTTGAATATTAATGAGCCGTTCGATTTCGTGAGGAATAAACCACGTGTTTTTCCGAGAGTCGTCGGTTTGTTTGAACCGGCACTGTTTGTCTTTTTCTTCAACCCACCCCGTTGCCGTGTCGAATAGTTGTTCGTAATTTCGGGAGGATTGTATAAAAAAGAGGTAATCGTCCTCTTTGTTTAATGCTTTTGCCATTTGTGCGGCACACCAGTTGTCATAGGCGTGGGTCAGACTTTTCAAAACGGAATGTTCCGTCAGCTCGCCGGGAATAAAGTGGTACCGACGTAACGCGTTGATTTCCGGTGACGGATTGGTTAACGTGGCTTTGATGGCTTCGTAGGCTTTTTCTATGTCGAAATTGCGGATTCCCTTCAGGTAGCTTCCCGTGATAACGGATATGGCCGGATTGCCGATAGCTCGTTGCGGGATGATCCCGCGGGGAAGAATGCCGGTTTGATCGTAATGGATCAGTAAAGATTGAATGATTTCGTTTGCCTTTTCCCGCTGGGTAATGGTTAATAGCGGGTATTGAGTCCAGCAAGTATATTGTAACGGAGCTAATTTATATTGAATCCCTTTCCCTACGGAGTGTACTTCTCCGTCTACTCCCGTGTAATTTCCGTGTACGTCAGAGTAGACGGATGGGGTTAAATAAGCGTGATATAAGGCTGTATAAAATATTTTAGCCGTTTCGGAACTATCCGTTTTTATTCTTATTCTGGAAAGCGTTCTTCTCCATTGTTGCTTGGCGTCTCTCTTTACTTTATCGAAACTCCAGTGGGGTATTTCTTTATTCAAATTTGCAATAGCCCCGTCGCTATTGGCGGAAGAGATACTGATTTTAGCGATGATTTTATTGGTGATTTGTCCGAAGTCTATCCAGGCGTAACTTTGGGGGAGGGTAATCCTTTTCCCGTTGGCAAGAGGCCGTAGCGAATCGTTGCCGGCCCACACGTTTACATCTTGTGAAAATTGAATGAAAAAGTAGATGCGCCTGGTCTGGTTGTCCTTTATGTATTTCCGGTATCCCTGAATACTTCTGTTGTCTACTTTTTTAATGGATGTTTCTTGTGAGCCTTCTTCTTCATGGGGAGTTATCATGTCCAACACCAATCCGTAATTGGCAGCCGTTGGAAACTGGTAATATTGTATGCCGCACCGTTCTGTAACGGAAGATTCCGTTTTAATCCCGTTTTTAAACGTGACACTATAATAGCCGGGTTCTGCCTGTTCGTCCCGATGAGAGAAACCTGCATAACAGGAGCGAATGAAATGCATGGCATTTTCTCCCGAATGTGGCTTTTGGACCGTGGGGAGGATCTTTATACCGGGGTGTTTTTCCATTGTCAGGTTTCCCGGATGAATAAAAGAAAACGCGGATATAACGGAATCCTTATACGTGTATCCTGGTTCTCCGGAAGTATTGACGGTGTTCGGACCGAGTTGTATCATTCCAAAAGGGTAGGCTGCGCCGGGAAAACAACCTCCTTGTCCGTTTGTGCCGATAAAAGGGTTAACGAGATCGGTTATGGGCATCTCGCGCTCTCTGGTACAGCTGGTACTGATTAGTAAGTATAGGAAAGAGAGCAATAGAAGATTTGTTTTCATAGTTTCGGTTTTACGATATGGATAAAACTAACCTAATTCATTCCATGCCAAGGCAGAGGCTCCGAATATGGCAGCATTTACCGGTAAAGAGGAACGTAGGATTTTAACCTTTTGTTTGTAGACGTGAAGTAAATTTTTCTCCATTTGTTCTCGAGTGGTTTTGAATAACCATTCTCCCGCGTTGGCAACTCCTCCTTGGAGAAATATGGCTTCCGGGCTGGTAATGGCTACTAAGTTGGCTAATGCGCTACCCAATTCTTCTCCGGTATGTTGGAATGCTTCTAAGGCAATAGGATCCCCTTTTTCCGCTGCTTCGTATACTTTTTTGGCTGTTAATTGGTGGAAGGGGATATCTCGTAATTGGCTTTCGATGTTTTCCGTGGCGAGTAATTCACAAGCTGTACGTTTTATTCCGGTAGCTGATACGTATGTTTCCAGGCATCCTCTCCTGCCGCAATTACATGCTCTTCCGCGAGGATGTACAATCGTATGTCCTAATTCTCCCGCTAAGCCGTCATTTCCATATACCAATTGGCCGTTTATTACGATTCCGCTTCCGAGTCCCGTTCCCAAGGTGACCACCACGAAATTTTTCATTCCTTTTGCCCCGCCATAGATCATCTCTCCAATGGCGGCAGCTTTGGCATCGTTGGTCACTACAGCAGGTAATTTGAACTGCTTCTCGATGAGTTCCACGATCGGAATAATACCTTTCCAGTACAGGTTTGCAGCGTGTTCGATGGTTCCGTTGTAGTAGTTGCCATTCGGAGCTCCGATACCGACTCCGATGGGAGTAATGTCCAGTGATTTCAATTCAGAGAAGATCTTTGCATGCAATTCCGTTATGAAGTTTTGGATATTGTTGTAAGAGCGAGTGGATAACGTTCCTTCCGCGTAACATTTACCCGCTTGATCAATAATACCGAAAACCGTATTGGTACCTCCTATATCGATTCCGAGTGAAACTTTCGTTTGCATGGTTATTTCCGTTTGAGTTGTATGTTTCTCCTTTCTGAGGTTAAAAGTAATAAAAAAATAAGAGACCGATGGGGCGATCTCTTATTTTTAATTACTAACTACTAACCTAAACATACAAACTTATGAAAAAAAACTGTGTCTTTTTGTCTGTTTCTACATTGCAAAGATAAAATGAAGGTAGGGATCGGATAGTTAACACTTCGTTAATCTTTTCTGTATAGAGATTTAAATCTGAGGGAAGAGGTGAAATAATTTAAAATGAAATAATTAGCTGTTCAGGTAAAAATCCATGGTCAGATTCTTGTAACTTTCATGGTATACATGTCTTTCTGTCTCAATAATTAACACGTCTTCTTGGTAAATGGTTTCACGGTCGGAAATCTGCATAAGCAAACGTTTGGGGGCTTTACCTGGATTAGGTAAAACCTTCGTTAATTTGTTAACAAACCATTTTTGTGTTTTAATGTGCCCTATAAAACTCTCTGCTTCCGTTACCGGGAGAATGACATGAAAGGAACCTCCCGGGAGTAAAAGTTTTTGTACGGCAATGAAAAGATCTTCGTGAGATAAGGTTGTGCAATGCCTTGCCAAAGTTCGTTCCGGAAAAGGGGTCGGTGTGGAACGGATAAAAAACGGAGGATTGCATAGAATGGCGTCGTAGCCGTTTTCGGGAGAGAATTGTTGGATCGCTCCTAAAAAAAGCTCTATACGGTCAGCCCAAGGACTGCTGGTGATATTTTCTTTTGCCTGAGAATAAGCCTCCGGATCGATTTCGATAGCATGGATTTTTGTTTTCGGATTACGTTGAGCTGCCATAAGAGCGATTAATCCGCTTCCGGTTCCGATATCGAGAATGTGTTTTTTATCTCGGAT
This sequence comes from Gabonibacter massiliensis, assembly GCA_001487125.1. Taxonomy (GTDB): domain Bacteria; phylum Bacteroidota; class Bacteroidia; order Bacteroidales; family Marinifilaceae; genus Gabonibacter; species Gabonibacter massiliensis. The sequence continues at coordinate 1,037,134 of LN913013.1, read as the reverse complement.
GTCAGCCCACGCTCCGAGTAAAACTCCATCCGTACCTACTTTCATGGCACACTTTTCCTGACGGACGATAAACTGTTTGAACTGGAAATAAGAGTTGCCCATAGTTTTGGCTGAAACTTTATGTAGAAAAGATGTTTAAAAAGTGGATTAGTGAATTCTTTTTAAACATCTTTTTGAGAGGAATTACTTACTCTCTTCTTGTTTCTCTTCGTCAAATAGCAAGATCTTTTTTTCCAACAAGAGATTGTACCATTGTAACATCTTTTTCATGTCGGAAACGTATACCCGATCTTTGTCGTATTCCGGAATGATGGATTCGATATAATCGGTGATTTTGGCGGAAGACTCTTTATGACTGATGGTCTGACCTCCGTTTTCTTTTTCGTAAATGCGCTTGAATACTTCTTTCAGCGGCATATCCTCACCTTCAGTGTATATGGAAATATCCTCCAAAGCAATGATTTTGGCATTGGAATAAGCTGGAAAGCGTTTACCGTCAATTAACGATTCGACAATAAGGGCCTTGGGGGTGTTGTTGATCAATTTGTATAAACCCGGTTGACCTGATATGGATAAAATCTCTTTTAACATACTTTGTTTTTTTGATGTGTTATAAATGAGACTGCAAAAATACGAATCAATGTTTAAAAGTAAAAGTAAAAACAAAATATAATCGAAAGGCAGAGGGCGAAATAATAATCAGGGATGATATTCGCGTGGTTTTATAAACCTCGTTGTTTTTTTATTTTTTCATACGCTTGGTTGATGGCCGTGAATTTTTTTTCTGCAGCCTTGCGTACGTCTTCTCCCAAATAACTTACCTTATCCGGATGATTTTCCATAGCCATTTTCCGGTAAGCTTTTTTAACCGTTTCATTGTCAGCAGACGAATCGACCCCTAAAATGCTATATGCTGAATTTAAATCGTCATAATACATGGATTTGATGGATCGGTAGGTGGTGGGATCTACTCCCAACAGATCGGCGATTCGATCCAATAACCCGATTTCCCGGTTACATACGTTTCCATCGGCCTTGGCCAATCCGAAAAGAAAATAGAGTAATTGAATCCGGGCGTGTATATTCATGTTTTGTCGAATCTGGATACATACGGGTTCGACTCTGATCTCTTTATGCATGATCTCTTTGATCATGGCCAAAGCTTCCCGTTCTCCTTCCGGTCCGAAATTTTCTCTGAAGAAAGTTTTCACGTAATCCAATTCGTTACGTGTGATTTTTTCATCGGCTTTCATTAATGCGGTAGCCAATACGACCAAACTACATAAGAAATCTCCTCTTCCGGAGGTGGTAGGACCTTCTTGTGTCGTTTGGATGACGGCCGGAGAATCAAAAGCCGACCCGATAAAGAAACCGAATAACGCTCCGATAGGACCGCCCATGGCGAATCCTAATCCCGCTCCTATCCATTTTCCGTATTTTCCCATAATATCGTATATTGTATGAAGTCTCTTTCTAAGGAAACTTTCGACCTATTGTATTTTTCTTGCAAAAATATAAAGATTCCCGGACAATGGGACTGGTATTTTAAGCTTTTAGTTTTTTTACGATTTCGATGATTTGCTCCAGAAGATAGTCTGAATCGTTATTATGGATAACAAAGTCGGATTGTAGGCATTTCTCCCTATCGGGTAGTTGATTGTTGATACGTTCTATTATTTTTTCCCGGCTGACCGCATCCCGCTTCATTGCCCGTAAGATACGGGTCTCCCGATCTGCGGTGACGGTGATTATGCGATCGAAAAGCGGAGTTAATCCGGCTTCGAAAAGGATAGCCGATTCAAAAAAAAGAAAAGGTGTGTTCTGGGATTCACTCCATTCTAAAAAATCTTCCGTCACAACCGGATGGACGATTTTATTGACTTGATCGATCCTTTTTTTGTCATTGAATATGAGGGAAGCGAATTTTTTTTTATCTAATTCTCCCGTCGGCAGATAAACAGATTCTCCGAAAAGTGCGATCAAGTCTCTTTTTATTTCATGGCGGTGATTGATTAACCATGAAGCTCTTGTATCGCTGATGTATACTGGATAACCAAGAGCTTGGAAGATGCGGGATACGGTTGTTTTGCCGCTACCGATCCCTCCTGTCAGACCGATTTTTATCATCACCGTTTATTTGATTTTTTTTCAATAAGAAATTCTACCTGTTCGGGCGAGAATGAGAGGTTCTGAATATAGGGAGGATATTTCTCGAGTGTTACGTTTAAGGCCGTCGTGTTTTTAGTGATCTGCTTATAATCCACACTGAACCTGAAACTCGTATCCGTGACTTGATCGTATCGGCTAAGCCCCACGTCGAACGTGACGTCTATGGCGCTGGGGAATAATCGCATTTGTAAAGAATCGGGTAAATTCTTTACGGTTAACGTCACATTTTTTTTAGACTCGGTGAAACGTTCCACTTCGATCAGAATTTTAGCATTATTGTCATCTATCTGAACACCGTGGATGTCTTCGAATGAGACATTTTTCGTAATATCTTTGGATAAATCTTTAAGTCGGACGGGAAGGGTGCATACGGTCTGAATCGTATCGATAACGGAAGCCGGCCCGCTAATTGTTAATTTATCGGGTGTCACGGATATCGGATTTTTTAGCATGTATTGTTTTTTCAGTGTATATTCAACACGAGGTTGTACGGGGACGACCTTACTTTCGAATCTTGAGAATTGAAAATGTATGGTCTCCGGAGTGATGTTCAATAGTTTGATATCCGAGTTTAGTTGAGCGGCGATTCTGTCCTTGATGTCTATCGTATTCAGGGTATAATCCAGCATGTCTTTCTTATCGAGTATGCCGTTGCTGTAACTGTTCACGTTGAAAACGATAGGTAGGAAAGAGGTCCCTATTTTATAGCGTAACAGGGCAAACCCGTGAGCCCTGATTTCCAACGTCATCTCTTGAGGCAGTTCGGAAACAAGTAATTTACCCTTGGGTAAATCCGTATATCTTATGGGGTATGTGATTTGTGTCGCATACTCTTTGTTTAGCGTGTTTAAAAACCATAAAACTGTTGCAATGATGAGACATATACCATAAGTAATGATATTGCGTTTTAAATGCAAACGCTTCCGTTCTTTAAACAAATGACCGATTCTACCGGATAAATCACGCATATTCAGAGATTAAGTGATTCAAAGATTAAGTGATTCGGAAATCACCTGATCACTTAATCTGAAATCTGCAAAAATATTGTTTTTATTTGGCCGGAACATCCGTCATGTCCTTAACAATGGCTTCTTTGCTTACTTTTAATCTTGCCTGGCTTTCAACCTCGATGATAACCGTAAAATCGTTGATCTCAACAATCTTACCGAAAATCCCCCCCGTAGTCATTACTTTATCTCCTTTTTGTAAAGATTCTCTATATTTTCTGAGTTCTTTTTGTCTCTTCATTTGCGGTCTGATCATAAAGAACCAAAAAACGATAACAATCAGGATTAAAGGTAAGAATGACATCATACCACCGCCTTGAGTCGCTTGCGCTTGTAATGTTAACATGAAAATTGTGTTCATAGTTTACTGTTTTGTATTAATTTTTAATATTTGCCGTTATTTTTAAAGTAAAACTTTTTTCCGGAATGTTTGCAAAGATATGAATAACTTTGTATTGTTTGCCCATTCGACCGGAAGAGTTGAATTCAACCTCGATTTTTCCTTCTCCGCCCGGGGGAATAGGTTTCTTATCGTATTTAGGAATAGTACATCCGCAACTGCTTTCCGTATGGGTGATGAGCAGATTCTTCGTACCCGTGTTTTTGATCTTAAAAGTGTGCGTGACAATTTCTCCTTTCTGAATCTCTCCGAAATTGAAGTGTGGATCTTCTATTTGAACTTTGGCAAGAGTATCCGTGCCTTGAACCGAGTCCGTGTGTAGAGTGGTGATTGAATTTGAAATCGTGTTTTCATCCGTTTGTTTTCTCTCCTTGTTATTACAAGAGCAGATCAAGATGATTCCTGTCAATATATAAATGAAAAACCTCCCCATAATCCTTATTTTTGCAACGAAAATACGATATTAATTTAAAATATGAGATGCCTCATGGAATAATTTTTATCTTTGATATCATTCATCGTTTCAAGACCGATATCGAGATGTTGCCGAACGAAATTCTGAGTTACCATCTTGTCTGAGGCCGTTGTTTTGATACCGTCTGAAATCATGGGGCGGTCTGAGATCAAAAGAAGAGCTCCCGTGGGTATCCGGTTTGCAAAACCCACGGTAAAAATAGTTGCCGTTTCCATATCGATGGCTAAGGCACGAGTGGTAATCAAATACTCTTTAAAACGGTCGTCGAACTCCCATACCCGCCGGTTGGTCGTGTATACGACTCCCGTGTAATAGCTTCTTTGATTTTTGGTGATCGCTTTCGAGCAGGCTTTTTGTATACTAAAGGCCGGAAGAGAGGGGACTTCTCTCGGCAGGTAGTCGTTGGAGGTACCCTCTCCTTTGATGGCGGCAATCGGCAGGATATAGTCCCCCACGAGGTGCTTGGTCTTGAGGCCGCCGCATTTTCCCAAGAAAAGAACCGCCTCCGGTTCTATGGCGGACAATAAATCCAAAATGGTTGCGGCATTAGCGCTTCCCATTCCGAAGTTGATCATGGTGATTCCATTGCTGGAAACATTAGGCATGTTTTTGTCTATACCGACGATTGGTGTTTGAAATTTTTCTGAAAAAAGTTCCAAATAATAATCGAAATTAGTCAGTATGATGTGTTTCGAAAACTCTTCTAAAGGACGTCCCGTGTAACGGGGTAACCAGTCTTCAACGATATCTTTTTTTGTTTTCACATTCTCGGATTTTCAGATTATCTTTGTCCCTTCAAAATTAAAACAATATTATGGACGAAGAAAATTTTCGTCTGAAAATTTGAAAGTATGTTAGAAGAGTTAAAGGGTATTCGCATAGAAGAATATACGTATGATCTGCCTGACGAACGGATTGCCAAATTTCCATTGGAGAATCGGGATGCCTCTAAGTTGTTGATATACGAGGAGGAGGAAATCCGTGAACGTCGCTTTTATGAGGTGCCTGATATGCTGAATGCCGGACAGACTCTGATCTTTAACAATACTAAAGTTATTTATGCCCGTATTCTGTTTCAGAAAGTAACCGGTGCTGCCATCGAGGTATTTTGTTTAGAACCTTACTTGCCGGCTGATTATGTCCGGAACTTTGCGGCTGTGAAGAGTTGTGAATGGAAGTGTATGGTCGGGAATCTGAAGAAATGGAAGGAAGGAACCATCGTATGTCCTTACCATTGGGAAGGAATCGAGGGACAATTGAGAGCAACCCGAATGAAGCAGGAGGGAAATGATATGATTGTTCGTTTCGAGTGGGATAGTCCGATTAGTTTCAGCGAGGTATTGGAACATTGCGGTAAAATTCCTATTCCTCCCTATTTGAACCGGGATTCGGAAGAGAACGATAAGATTCGTTACCAGACCGTCTATTCTAAAAACGAAGGTTCCGTCGCGGCACCGACGGCGGGATTGCATTTTAGCCTATCTGTGCTGGATCGATTACGGGCAAAAGGAACAATGATGGGGGAATTGACGCTTCATGTGGGAGCCGGAACCTTTAAGCCCGTGAAAAGCGAGACCATCGGGGAGCACGCCATGCATACGGAACACATTGTCGTACAACGGGAATTGATTGAGCATCTTTACGAGTGTCCGGATCATATTATTGCTGTCGGGACAACTTCTGTCCGTTCATTGGAAAGTTTGTACTGGATGGGTGTAAAGCGATTGGAAGGTGATAACGATTTTAATTTGTTGGAACAGTGGGAAGCTTATACTTTACCCCGGCATTATACTTTGCGGGAGGCTATGGCCTCTTTGTTGCAATGGTATAAAGAACGGGATGCTGAAATGTTAAAGGCGCAGACAACAATCATCATTGTGCCCGGTTACCGGTTCAGGGTGATTTCCGCCATGTTTACTAATTTCCATCAGCCGCAGAGTACGTTATTGCTTTTGGTCGCTGCGGCCATCGGGGAAGATTGGAAAAAAATATATCGGTATGCCTTGGAACATGATTTCCGTTTTCTCAGTTATGGAGATAGTAGTTTTTTAAAGATAAAAAAGTAAATTTGCGTGATTTGTCATAATATTATCCGATGAAAGAACTGTGCCTGCCTGCATTCGATTATAAGGTGAAAAAACAGCAAGGTCAGATGCTGATTTTTGATATCGTTCGCAAACGGTATGTCGTTTTGACTCCTGAGGAGTGGGTGAGGCAGCACTTCATTCATTTTCTGGTGGCTTACCGGGAATTTCCCGTACGATTGATCGCCGTGGAAAAAGAGGTGGCGGTTTGCGGATTAAAACAACGATTTGATATCGTTTGTTATGATCGGCAAGGAGAGCCCTATTTGATCGTGGAGTGTAAGGCACCGACTGTATCTCTTTCACAAGTGGTTTTCGATCAGGCTTTTCGTTATAATCTTTCCGTTGAGGCTCGCTTTGTGGCCATCACGAACGGGTGTGAGCTTTATTGTGGTGAAATGACGGAAAGCAGAGCGTTCCGGTTATTGGCTGATATCCCTTATTTCGGTGCTTGATTTTTATGTTTGTCGGAGTGAGTTCGAGCTTTTTAGAGTAATATTTTGACCTGTTGTGACCGATTGTGGTAACTTTTTTTTATTTTTACGGGGAAAGTTTATAAATATTCACTAAATAGCAGCGTTATGATTCCAGCATTTGCTTTGAACCCCGATCCGTTAGTGCGATTTTTAGGAAAAATTCCCAAAGAGTTTACAAAGGCCGATATTATTCGTTATATCATAGAGAATGATATTAAAATGCTTAATTTAAGGTATCCGGGAGCTGATGGCCGTTTGAAAACATTGAATTTTATAATAAACAGTCTGGAACATTTGGATGGTATTTTGAGCTGTGGTGAACGGGTGGACGGTTCCAGTCTTTTCCCTTATATAGAAGCTGGAGCGAGCGATCTGTACGTGGTGCCTCGTTATAGAACCGCTTTTTATAACCCGTTTAGTGAGGTCCCTGCTATTGATATTCTTTGCAGCTTTTACACGAAAGACGGAAAACCGTTGGAGATGTCGCCGGAATATACCTTGAGAAAGGCGCATGAAGCCCTTAAGGAGGTTACGGGAATGGAGTTCGAGGTGATGGGAGAATTGGAATATTATGTAGTGAGTAATAAAGAAGAGCTTTTTTGGGCTTCGGATCAGAAAGGATATCACGAATCGACCCCTTTCAATAAAGGGCAGGAGCTGCGGGTGTTGGCGATGAAATATATCGCCGAAACCGGAGGTTTGATTAAATATGGTCACTCGGAGGTAGGAAATTTCACGAAAGATGATTTGATGTATGAACAGAACGAAATAGAGTTTCTGCCGACGACTTTGGAGGATGCCGCGGATCAATTGATGATTGCCAAATGGATATTGAGGACATTGGCTTATCAATATGGGGTGGACTTGACATTTGCCCCTAAGATTACGGTCGGTAAGGCAGGGAGCGGATTGCATATTCATACCCGTTTGATGAAGGAGGGAAAAAATCAGATGATTCAAGACGGGGTGTTGACCGATAATGCTTTAAAAGCCATTGCCGGTTACTTGGATTTAGCTCCTTCTTTGACGGCATTCGGAAATACGAATCCGACCTCTTATTTTCGGTTGGTGCCCCATCAGGAAGCCCCGACTACTGTTTGTTGGGGGGACCGGAATCGCTCGGTACTGGTTCGTGTGCCTTTGGGGTGGACAACCGGAGCGAATGAAATGGTAAAGGATGCTAATCCTTTGGAAAAGGTGTCCCATGCGGATCATAGCGTGAAACAGACGGTGGAGTTTCGTTGTCCGGACGGCTCGGCAGATATATATCTGCTGTTGGCCGGTTTGGCCGTGGCGGCCCGTCATGGTTTTGAGATGGAGAACGGATTGGATTATGCAAAAGAACGCTATGTGGATGTAAATATATTCGATGAAACGAATAAAGGCGTTGTCGCCCGGTTGAGTCAATTGCCGACCTCTTGTGCCGAGTCTGCTGATTTCTTGCAGAAACAACGGGCTGTATTTGAGGAATATGGCGTGTTTACTCCTCGTTTGATCGATGGAACCATCGAAATGCTGAGAAAATATAATGACCGGACATTGCGTCGGGACATAGGAGAGCATTCCGAGAAAATCATAGAATTGGTCAATCGTTATTTCTATTGCGGATAGACAATTGTAGATTTGATGATTCGGAGATTCCGTGATTGAATTTGATGTTTTGAATCACGGATTCGATTCGTTGTTTTAATTGTCAATTTGCAATTTATAATCTACAATTAAAAGGTTATCTTCGCGTAAATGTTAATTAAGTGAGTTATGCAACAAAATATAGAACATCCGGAAAATGACGCTTGTTACGAGGGGTTGGCTGTTAATAAAGGAATTGAACAGCCTGATCCGGTGAATCCGGCTATCCTTGAAAGGCTAAAGCAGATTAAGAAAAAGACGTTGACCACGGACGATTACGTATCAGGTATTTTCCGAGGGGATATTAATATTTTAAGTCAAGCGATTACCTTGGTCGAGAGTGCCCGGGTCGATCATCAGGCGGTGGCTCAGGAGGTGATTAACCGTTGTTTGCCGAACACGGGGAAATCGGTACGAATCGGTATCACGGGAGTTCCGGGGGCTGGGAAAAGTACCTTTATCGAGGCTTTCGGTAAATTCTTAACTGCCCAGGGACACAAGATTGCCGTGTTGGCTATCGACCCGAGCAGTGAACGTTCTAAGGGGAGCATTTTAGGAGATAAAACCCGGATGGAAGAACTTTCCTGTGATCCACATGCTTATATCCGGCCTTCCCCTTCTGCCGGATCGTTAGGAGGTGTGGCCCGGAAAACAAGGGAGGCGATGTTGCTTTGTGAAGCTGCCGGTTTTGATATCATCCTGATTGAGACGGTGGGAGTGGGGCAGAGTGAAACGGCGGTACACTCCATGGTGGATTTTTTCCTTTTGGTACAAATTGCCGGTGCCGGAGATGAATTGCAAGGCATCAAACGAGGAATCATGGAGATGGCCGATTCTATCATTATCAATAAAGCCGACGGAAATAATATCACCCGGGCCGGATTGGCGAAGGTGCAATTGCAAAATGCTCTCCACCTTTTCCCGCCTCACGAATCGGGCGTCGAACCTCAGGTGATGACTTGCTCCGCCTATGAGAAGACGGGTATCGATAAGATATGGGAAAACATTTTGCATTATTGTAGTGAAACCCAACAAAACGGTTATTTCGAACACCATCGAAGCGAACAAGCTAAATACTGGATGTACGAGACGATTAACGAGCAGTTACGTAATCGCTTCTATCAAAACCAAAAAGAAGCAATCAAGGAGGCAGAACGGCAGGTTCGGAATAACGAAGTCAGCTCCTTTGCCGCGGCATTTCAGTTGTTAGATAACTATTTTAATTGTAAATTTTGAATTGCAGATTATAAATTTGACGATTGGGGGATATACTTGTGTTTCCCGATCGCTCTTTTTTTAGTACGTTGTATGTGTGGTGTGATGCTCCGAGTTAGAACTTGTCATGTTATTTGCTATTGATAATCTTTATAACGCTTCATGTTGCTTTGACGATAACAAAAAAGAGCTTGGAATTTCCAAGCTCTTTTCGAGGGTATAATTTAAATTATTTCTCGGCATGCATGATAGCGGCTTGTGCGGCAGCCAAGCGTGCGATGGGAACGCGGAAGGGGGAACAAGAAACATAGTTCATACCTACTTTGTCACAGAAAATGACGGAAGATGGCTCTCCACCGTGTTCGCCGCAGATACCGACTTTTAATTTTTCATTGGTAGAGCGACCTAAGCGGGTACCCATTTCAACCAGGCGTCCCACGCCGTTTTGATCTAAGATCTGGAACGGATCGTTTTTCAGAATTCCTTTATTGATATAGATGGGCAAGAATTTACCGGCATCGTCCCGGGAGAATCCGAATGTCATCTGGGTTAAGTCGTTGGTACCGAACGAGAAGAAGTCAGCTTCTTGAGCGATCAAATCTGCCGTAATGGCTGCACGCGGAATTTCGATCATCGTACCGATCAGGTATTCTACTTTTACGCCTTTCTCGATGAATACCAAATCTGCTACTTTGCGGATGATATCAGCCTGTAATTTCAATTCCTTCACGTCACCCACAAGCGGAACCATGATTTCCGGACGAGGATCCAATCCTTTTAATTTCAAGTTACATGCGGCTTCGATGATGGCGCGGGCCTGCATTTCGGTAATTTCGGGATAGGTATTCCCTAAACGGCACCCGCGGTGACCTAACATCGGGTTGAATTCGTGCAAAGCATCTACTTTTTGTTTTACCTCTTCGGCTGTAATACCCATTTCTTTGGCCATTTCGATCTGGGCTTCCAGCTCGTTCGGGGTAAACTCATGTAAGGGAGGATCCAACAGACGAACGGTTACTCCTAATCCGTCCATAGCCTCGAATATACCTTCGAAATCTCCTCTTTGCATCGGAAGCAGTTTCTCTAAGGCGGCACGGCGGCCGTTTTCGTCATCGGCCAGGATCATTTCGCGAACGGCTTTGATACGGTCTCCTTCGAAGAACATGTGCTCCGTACGGCACAGACCGATTCCTTTCGCTCCGAATGCGCGGGCTACTTTGGCGTCATGCGGCGTATCGGCATTGGTACGTACGTGCATGCGGGTGTACTTTTCAGCGATCTTCATAATCGTGCGGAAGTCTTCCGACAATTCGGCTTCAACGGTCTCTACCCGTCCGAGGTAAACTTCTCCGGTAGACCCGTTTAGTGAAATCCAGTCTCCTTCGTAAATGATCGTATCTTTTATAGAGAAACAGCGTTTTTCATAATCCACCACGATGGCTCCCGCCCCTGAAACACAACATTTACCCATGCCGCGGGCCACTACGGCCGCGTGGGAGGTCATCCCTCCGCGAGCTGTCAGAATGCCCTCGGAAACGTTCATGCCCCGCAAATCTTCGGGAGAGGTCTCCAGACGAACCAAGATGACCTGTTCTCCTCTGGCTTTCCAGATTTCAGCCTCGTCGGCAAAGAATACGACCCGTCCGCAAGCTGCTCCCGGAGAGGCCGGAAGACCTTTGGTCAAAACTTTCGCTTTGGCTTTGGCTCCTTTATCGAATACAGGGTGGAGTAATTCATCTAATTTATTCGGTTCCATGCGGAGAAGGGCCGTTTTTTCATCGATCAGTCCTTCGTTCAACATGTCGACAGCCATTTTTACCATAGCCGTTCCCGTGCGTTTTCCGTTACGGGTTTGGAGCATCCATAATTTACCGTCCTGGATAGTAAATTCCAAATCTTGCATATCGTGGAAATAATCCTCCAACTTTTGTTGTGTGGCATTGAGGTCGGCGAAGGCTTGAGGCATCGTCTCCTCCAGGGAAGGATAAAAGCTGGCCCGAACCTCTTCGGTTATATTTTGTTGTTTGGCCCAACGGCGCGAACCTTCAATGGTAATCTCTTGAGGGGTACGGATTCCCGCTACCACATCTTCCCCTTGAGCGTTGATCAGGTATTCTCCGTTAAAGATATTCTCTCCGGTAGAAGCATCACGCGTGAAAGCTACTCCCGTGGCGGAACTATTACCCATGTTTCCGTATACCATGGCTTGAACGTTTACGGCGGTTCCCCACTCTTCAGGGATTTGGTTTAGTTGACGATACAGGATGGCACGTTCGGTCATCCACGAATCGAACACGGCGCAGATGGCTCCCCATAGTTGTTCCCAAGGACAAGTCGGAAAATCTTTACCGGTTTTATTTTTAACGACTTCTTTGAATTTCTTTACCAGAATTTGTAAGTCTTCTGTGGTGAAATCGGTATCGCTTGCGATATTTTTTTCTAATTTTAATTTATCGATTTCGGCTTCGAAAGGATCGTGCTCACCTTTGGCTGCTGCAACTCCCATGACTACGCCACCGTACATTTGTACAAAACGACGGTAAGAATCCCACGCGAAACGGGCGTTACCCGATTTCTCCGCAACGATTTTAACGGCATCGTCGTTCATTCCTAAATTAAGAACCGTATCCATCATTCCCGGCATGGAGACCCGGGCTCCGGAACGTACGGAAACCAAAAGAGGGAAGGCTTCACCCTTTGAACCGAACTTGGCATTCATTAACTTTTCAGTTGCGGCAATACCTGCTTTTACATCGGATTCTATTAATTTTACAACTGCGTCACGTCCTTCTTGATTATAGAGCGTACAGACTTCTGTTGTAATAGTGAAACCCGCTGGTACAGGAACTCCGATAAGATTCATTTCGGCAAGATTGGCGCCCTTACCTCCGAGCAGATTTCTCATATCTGCCCGTCCTTCTGCTTTTCCGTCGCCAAAAGTGTAAACATACTTCGTACTCATATTCTGTTAGATTTTTCATTTATCTCCTGCCTGTCAGGAGACGGTTATTTATATAGATCATTCTTGTATTCCAAATATTAATCCCGGAAAGCGTATGGTTCAACGGCAACCGGATTAGGGGTGCAAATATAGTTTTTTTTATTCAATCTCTAAAGTAGCTTTTTGTATTAAAGTCAAGCGAACGTTCGGGGATTGAAAAATATTCACTTTTCTTACTTATTGGATGTAAATTTATCTTTTTTTGATGAGGTAACAAAAAAGAATAAACTTTTGTCAAACTTTTTAGTGTCTATTGTCCAATTTTAGGCGAAGGGATTACGGAAATAGTATGCAGGGTACGAATATGTTTTTATAGGTGATGGTGGTTATCGCTTTATTTTGTTTATTTATCTTTGATTTTCACCCATTTCACTGCATCGGCCACTATGCTTTTAAGTGGGGTGTGGCGTTTGTCTTTTTCCTCCTCTTTTTTTACAGGGGCCCTATCGTCTAAGATCACGAACGATTTTCCTCGTTTTAATTCGAATTCACCCAAAGAAGCCCATCTCCCTTTTTCCCACGGGAGTAAGATTTCTTCGGATTTCAATCCTTCTCCTTTTACCGTGTAGTATTGGGCTTTCTGGGGGCTCCACGCCTCGGGGTGCATTGCAAGAATCTCGTAAATTCCGTCTTCGGGGATGTCGGCTGACCATTCTGCTTTACAGGAGCCGTTTCCGGCTCTTTTCAGGTATATACTCTTGTACTCGTTTCCGTAAGCATTACCGCGAAACTCTTTTTGCCAGGGGCCTGTCAGGATCATCTCTCCGCCGGAACTCTTTTCGGAGAAAAATTTCGACCGGTTATTTCCCGGAAAGATCAATCTGAATCCGGGGTCCTCGTTGTCCACGATGATTTCTCCGTTTTGGGGAATGAACACTGACGGCGATATATCCTTAATTCCTTCTCTCGTGTCCCGGGTGGTTCCGGTTTCAGTGGTTTGCATGACGGATGGGAGATTACGCGAGATACCCAAATCCAAGGTAAACATATTTGAACTCCCGTGCAAGCGGACCTCCTTGCATTCTCCCGGTTGAAGCCAAAGATGATAGGATCCCTCGTGGGAAAAAGAGTAAACGATGAAGCCCGGGTGTTCTCCCGTGTTCCAAATTTGAAAACGAGCCATCCATCCACTCCCGTACTCTTGTTCCACTCGTTCGTTCTTTAAATTTTGTACCCGAAAGTTCGTTACTGCTTGGGAATCCCACGCCTGTAATACTTGCTCGAAATCAAATTCCAACTCCGATCGTATGACCTGGCATAACGTATCGAGAGGAATTTCCCCCTGATATGCGGTATAAAAGGAGCGCAGGAACCGGTAGAATTTCTTTTGCGGAACATGAACCGCCACGCGATCCAATAAAGCTCCTGTTTTTAAAGCCATCATCTGCTGCAAAACGTAAGACGGAATACTTCGGTCTTGCAGCGCCTCTTCTAACGTGTGATCTTGCAGGTAAACGTGAGCGGCCAGATCGCTGTTGTAAATGATTATCGTATTTGCAGCTTTGGGGTAATGTTCGCCTTTGGCGATGAATTGTTTTAATATCCGGTCGATTGTCCGGTAACGGGAGGAGACGATGGTCACTGCCGGTTCTGTAAACATAGGCAGACAACAATAGGGGTTTAATACGAAAGAAGGGCTTAGGCGAGCTTTTTTTAAATTGAGTCTCTCTAAAAACGGGTTATTTGCGTTGCTGAGACTCGACGGGTCTAAAAAAGGATTTGTTATCAAAAAAGAACCTCTGATGAGACGTATTGCTTCTTCCTCTTGTTTTGCGTTTTTCCGTGAAAAGAAAGCGTAAGCATTCATGTTCATTCCTATTCCTCGTTCGCCTAACAACACCATTCCCGGTTGAACGTATTCGCTTCGTCCTTTCCATGTCCGGGCATGAGAAACAAACGGGAGCGGGGTTTCCACCAACAGCAGGCGACCTCCTTCGTCCGTGTACCAATCCCGGCGCAGTATAAAGTCTGAGATATGATCTTCTTTTTCGGGAGCGTAAATAGAAAAAGAGATAACCTTTCCTAAGCTGGTTAAAATATTTGTTTCTACTTGCTTTAAAATTTTTTCCCCGTCGAATTGTTGGATAAGAGGTGTTACGAAATCATTTTCTTTGAAATAATACCAATCCACTTTTATATCTTGTAAAGATATCGTTCGATGCTCGTAATTTCCGGCACAGAGAGTTACTCCTTCCAACGGACGGGATGGCGAAAACAATAGCGTGTCGCCTTGCCGGGACGGTTTGCCCTGTGATAATACGACCGGTTGTACGGGGGCCACGACCCGGAGGCGATAAAGCGTATAGTCTTTACCTGACAAGAACGGGAGGGAGGGGTTGACGGGAGGGATGGTCACGGGATACCACATTACTTCCGGAACCAGTACCAACGCGGTATTGCTTGCCAACACGTGGCGACGACCCAGGTGGAAGAAATTATTATTGCGTCTCGTGTCGTAATACGATTTGTCGTCTGAATCTAAGTAAGCTATCCTGCCATCCGGTACACCGGAGTAACGTACGGATAAACGGACGCTATCTCCGGCTGCCAGAGAACGCTCGATCAATATCGCCTGGCCGTCGCGGGTAAAGGCAAGCGGTTTATCCCGTTCCTCTATATGCTTTACCGTCAATCCCGGATTTAGGTACAACACGATACGGGATACCGCTTCCTTGTTCGGATTTTGTAACGTCAAGTCGCTAACGGATGTGATCCGGTCGCCCGTTTGACGGAGCGTGATATCGTGCCTCGACACTCTACAAGATTTTTCTCCGGCATGACGGTCAAAAGCGGCACGAAATTCGGCCCTCGCAGATTTTTCCTGCATGAAGTCACGAGCGTAAATACTGCCTAATAGCATCCCGATAAACAGCAAGGCGATGCCACCGTAACAGCATCGGGCAATCGTTCGTTGTTCGTTCGGTATTCGTTTACAGAAACGAATTGCCCAGTAGGTAAAACCGACTCCTGCCAACAAGTAAGCCGAACGGTGGAGCAAATAATGCCAGCCGTCCACATGGCCTGTTGCCACGGAAAAAATATTCGACAAGGAACTCCCCGTGAAGTCGAACAGCCCATGGAATACACCCGGCAAAATTGTTACCGAGCAATAAAGGAATATCAATAATAATATCGCGGATAATACCCGGGAGCGAGCCAGCCACGTCATCCACAACGCGAATCCCGTGAAGAATATCAGAGACGGTACTGTTAGTGTTAGGAAATAATACAAATAATACAACGGGTTAAAGGGTGCCTGACTACCCCAGATGTTTATCCCGCAACACGCGAGCAGGGAAAAGAATCCTACAGCGAGTAGTACAAAAATGATTCCCACTGTTTTACCGAGGAAATACTCCCCGTTACTCACGGAACGGGCGTGTAACGACTCTAACATGCCTCCTCTTTGTTCCCGGGTAAACAGATTTACCCACACAAAGATCACGATGAAGCTCTGCACGATATTATAGAGGTAAGCATTTACCAATGGAAATGAAAAGGTTTGGTGATGCATCAACCAACTCCACCCCCATGCGGTTACTTTACCTTGTACCAACCATTGCAATAAGGTTATGCCCCCGATGGTAAGTGTAACCAGAACCCAAAAAAGAAATGAACGGCATATCGCTCGAGCCTCGTATGAAGCCACGACTTTTACCTTCTTTAAATCCACGATACTATTTGTATTTAATTAATAAGGTTCGGTTATGGCTGATCTTCCTCCTTTATAGCGTCGCCGATCACTATATTCGTCGAAGCGGATGGTGCTTGTCGGAATTCCGTATACCACATGGTGGTAACGAATGTATTTGTTGTTACGATTATGTCATTTCCATACTGATTCGTAAATATTATTGAGGTCGTTATCACGGCAGTTCCGATTCTAATCCCCACGAGTCTTAAAATCCAGCTGAATATGCTATTGGAATTGTGAAACTGGAGTTCTGTTACGGATACAATATCAGGATTATTTGATATGACTGATCTGCTTACTAATATAAAACCTTCTGGATCAATATGATATTGCATGATATACGAGTCGTCTACGTACATTTGTACGTTACTATTCTCGGGAGAGATTCTTTGTGCCATGGAGGCATTTACTGTAAATAATGCTATGATAAAAAAGCATGTGACTGTAAATTTTTTGATCTTCATGCTGTTTGAATTTTTATTGAAAGTAATTAATCTCGTTTATTCCTTTTCTTTGGGATTATTTTTGATTTTTATTTCTATCCCGTTTTTATCGGTTACCGTAATTTTGCGGGAAACTACTCGTTCTTGCCCGTTCTGATAATAGAATTTGTATTTATAGGTCGTTGTTCTTTCCGGTTTGATTACGAACGTGTATTTACAGTTCTTGATCTCTTGTGTTGTTGGCTTGTAAACAGCTGTATCAAAAACTATCGTTTTTACTACTTGGGGATTCCAGGCTACCTCTACAGTAAGCGGGGTACCTTTTTGAATAACAGTCCCTTCCACTTTCGTCAGTTTACCTTTGTCCCGAAAATACACGTAAGAAGCCCATTTTTCTTCTCGGGAAATTTCTTTTACAATTGTTTTTATTTTTTTTTGGGAAGTAGTATCTTTTGCTTGTGCTTTTACTTCCGCCATCGTGCAACATAATGTTACTACAAATAATAGACACCATTTTTTCATAATGTTTGATTTTTAATGATTAGTAATTAACGTTATTTATTTCTTTTCTTGTAAATTGTTTTTTACTTCTTCTTCTTCTTCTTTTATCTCGACCCCGTTTTTATCGGTTACCGTAATTTTGCGGGAAGCTGATTCTTCTTTACCGTCTTGATAGTAGTGTTTGTAGTTATAGGTCGTTGTTCTTTCTGGCTTAATCGTGAACGTGTATTTCCCGGCTTTAATTTCTTGAAGAGTCGGTTTGTAAACCGTGGTATCGAATACGACTTTTTTTATCATCTGGGGATTCCAAGCCACCTCGACGGTAAGCGTGGTACCTTTTGGAATAATAGACTCTTTAATTTTCATTTTTTGGCCTTTATTCAAAAAATATACTCTGGAAAGCCAGATTTCTTTTCGGGAAACTACTTCCTGGGTTGTTTTCATTTTACCTTGTGAAGCGGTGTCCTTAGATTGAGCGTTTGTTTCCATCCCTACAAGGCATAATAACACCGCAAATAGTAAGCACCATTTTTTCATAATGTTTGATTTTTAATGAAGTAATTAACGTTATTTACTTCCTTTCTTTCTTGATAATTTTTTAACTCTTCTTCTTTTATTTCTACCCCGTTTTTATCCGTTACCGTGATTTTACGGGAAATTAATAATTCTTTATCGTCATGATCGTATGTTTTATAATCGTATGTCGTTGTTTTTTTTAAGCTTGATCGTAAACGTGTATTTACAGTCTTTGATCTCTTGTGGGGTAGGCCTATAGACGACAGTGTCAAAAACGACTTTTTTTATTAGTTGAGGATTCCAGGCAACCTCGACGATAAGCGTGGTACCTTGTTGAATGACAGATTCTTTAATCTTCATCGGTTTGCCCTTGTTCAAGAAGTATACCTTCGTTTGCCACGTTTTTTGTTGGGAAATCACTTCTTGAATTATTCTTTTTTGACGAGTGGTATCCTTCTGGGCTTTTGCCTCCATTCCAACGAAGCATAGCAACGCTGCGAATAACAAATTCCATTTTTTTCATTTTATAAATTTAACATTATAAATATAAATTATAAAATATCTCTTCAAATATAATTTATTGTATTTTAAAATCCAAATGATAATAATAAAAATTAATAATCAATTTATAATGATTATTTAAACTAATGTGAAATTCAAAAGGAGGTATGAGCGGAAAGGTTGGTAAAAGAGAGTCTCCGTATTTCTTTAAGGGGGTGTGTTGTGATTGTTTTGGGAAAAGAATCATGAAAAGAGAGAGAGAGATGTTAAATATTTAACAGAAAAAGTGTATTTTCGCAACTTCAATAGAAGTGTCGAGGTTAATGAATACAAGGCAAAGAAGATACAGGGATTATCCGACTTTTTTTAAAGGTTTATTTCAGGAGCGGGTGCAAAAACTCTCTATAGACGGGGGATTTACCTGTCCGAACAGGGACGGGAGCAAGGGAACGGGAGGATGTACTTTTTGTAATAACGAGAGCTTTACGCCTGAATACTGCCGGCGTGCGGGGAGTATTACCCGTCAGATAGAGGAGGGAATTCGCTTTTTCGATGCGAAATATAAGGGGCAGAAATATTTGGCCTATTTTCAGTCTTACTCGAATACGTATGCACCCATGGATGTTTTGCGGAAGCGCTACGCCGAGGCTTTATCGCATCCGAAGATTGTCGGTTTGGTGATCGGTACCCGTCCGGACACGGTTACCCCGGAAATTTTAGATTATTTGGGAGAGTTGTCGCGTGAAAGATATGTTTGCGTGGAGTACGGTGTCGAATCGGTTCACGATGAGGTTTTATGTCGTATCAATAGAGGGCATGGTTATGCCGAATCGGAATGGGCTATTCGGGAGACAGCCAAACGGGGAGTTGCTGTCGGTGCCCATCTGATATTCGGTTTACCCGGAGAGAGCCGGGATGAGATGTTGACCGGAGCTGTCCGTTTGTGCGAGTTGCCGATACAAGTGTTGAAACTGCATCAGTTACAGATTATAAAGGGTACCCGTATGGCTGAGCAGTATGCGGCGGCCCCGGATGCGTTCGGACTTTACACTTTGGAAGATTATTTAGAGTTCGTGGTGGACGTGATCGGGCATGTCCGTCCGGATCTATATTTAGAGCGTTTCGTGAATCAGGCTCCTTCGGATTATCTGATTGCTCCCAAATGGGGCGTGAAGAATTTTGAGTTTGCGGCCATGTTGGAAAAACGTTTGGAAGAGAGAGAGGTATGGCAAGGGAAATGGAGAGATCAGGGGATAAAGGGATTGAATAATTGAATGATTATGCGATATAATGATTGGGAGATTGAAAAGATTGAGGATTATAGATTAAAGGATTCTGAGATTAAGCGGTTTTGAGATTCAAATTGAATCCCTGAATTCGATTGATCTAAAATTTACGATGAACGGATTTCGTGATTGAGAGATAAGTTTTTTGAAATTTGTAGTATATATGGTAGGACAAGAGAAGGTATATGAAATTTTGGCAACGTTGGGAATTACGTTCGATTATGTGGAGCATCCGGCAGCTCCGACCATAGAAATTGCCAGGCAATATTGGAAGAACCTGGACAGTACCCATTGTAAAAATTTATTTTTCCGGAATCATAAAGGAGACCGGCATTATTTAGTCATATTCGACTGTGATCACGATTTGGCCATTCATGATTTGGAGAAAAGGCTGCAACAGGGAAAATTGAGTTTCGCTTCGGAGAAAAGAATGGAGAAATACTTAGGCTTGCGTCCCGGTTCCGTAAGTCCTTTCGGGTTAATCAATGATACGGAACATCATGTACATGTTTTTTTGGATGAGAATTTACGAAAGGCACAAAAACTCTCTTTTCATCCGAATGATAATCGGGCTTCTTTGGCTGTTAAAGTAGAAGATTTTATCCGGTACATGGATCAAACCGGGAACGGTTACGAGTGGATAGAACTGTATTGATTAGGGGATTGAAGAGATTGAGGATAGTGGATTAAAGGATTTAGAGATTGAGCGATTTAGAGATTAGATTGTAAAATAAGAAAATAACGTTCAATTTACAATCTAAAATTTACAATCTACAATGAATACGTGGATCGGGAGATTAAAGAGATGGTGTGATTAGGATTTGGACCCTATTGATATGACGGACGTTATGAATTTTATAAACTTTTAGATTAATAAATATGTTGAGTGTAGCACAGGTTGTAGAAGATATCGTGAAGCATAAACCCTATCTGTCGGAGTCTTTAGCCATGGGGTTGATTAATATTTCGGCTTTGGCCCGGCAGATCAAATCGGAGGTGGAAGCGGCGTTGAAAAAAGAGGTTAATCCGGGAGCGATTGTTATGGCCTTGAATCGTTTGGCTCCCTATTTTCAGGTCCGTGAGCAGGTGCAGTTGAATAAGTTGCTTAATAATATGGGAGATATCATATTGCGAAGTAATTTATGTGATTACACGTTTAAAAATTCCAATACATTGTTGGAGTGTCATATTCGTGTATTGAAAAATATATCCCAAAAAGAGGAGGTTTTTTACACGATGGTACAGGGGGTATTCGAGACGAATTTAGTCGTGAGCGATACGATGGAGGCGGCTATCGATAACTATTTTAAAGGAGAACAATGTATATTTAAACAAAGCGGTTTGTCTTCCGTGACGCTAAAACTGCCCAAGGGAAATATCCTGCAACCCGGTTTCTATTACAGTATAATGAAAGAGTTATCCTGGGAGGGAATTAACCTGACCGAGGTTATTTCTTCCACGAATGAATTTACGGTAGTAGTGGATAATTCTTTAATAGATAAGACATTCGTGGTTTTAAAGAATATAAGCCGGAAATAAATAGTGAGATAAAAGTTTATAAAATGTATTTGTTTTATGTGAATATGGATGATATCGTGTCGTGTTTTTAGTTTTTAACATTTAGTTTTTAGATTGACGGTTAAAATTACTAATTTTGCAAGAAATGAATAAATAGAGAATTTAGTAGAGAAAGACAGATGCGATAAGGGCATTTTTCAATTTCCAAATTTCAATTAATAGCATATGTTTGAGAATCTATCCGAAAGATTAGAAAAGTCGTTTCAGATTTTAAAAGGACAGGGGAGAATAACAGAGATCAATGTGGCTGAAACCCTGAAAGAGGTGAGACGTTCGTTATTGGATGCCGATGTAAACTATAAAATCGCGAAGGAATTTACCAATACGGTAAAGGAGAAGGCGTTGGGCATGAACGTGCTCACGGCGGTGAAACCGGGGCAGATGATGGTGAAGATCGTGCATGACGAGTTGATCCAGTTGATGGGGGGAACCCATGTTGATATTGATATAAAAGGAAATCCGGCCGTTATTCTGATGTCCGGATTACAAGGTTCCGGTAAGACCACTTTCTCCGGGAAGTTAGCCAATTTGTTGAAGACCAAAAAGGGGAAGAATCCTTTGTTGGTTGCCTGCGACGTCTATCGGCCGGCTGCTATCGAGCAGTTGAAAGTATTGGGTGAGCAGATCGGTGTTCCGGTATATAGCGAAGAAGGGAATAATAATCCCGTGCAGATTGCTTTAAATGCCATAAGGCAGGCGAAAGCGACAGGGCGGGACGTCGTTATCGTCGATACGGCGGGACGTTTGGCTATCGATGAGCAGATGATGAATGAGATCTCTGCGATAAAAAAAGCGATAGAGCCTAATGAAACTTTGTTCGTGGTGGATGCCATGACCGGACAAGATGCGGTGAATACGGCTAAGGAATTTAACGATCGGTTGAATTTTAACGGTGTTGTCCTGACGAAATTAGATGGAGATACGCGCGGCGGAGCCGCGTTGTCTATCCGTACGGTGGTGGATAAACCGATTAAATTTGTCGGAACGGGAGAGAAGTTGGAAGCTTTGGATGTATTCCATCCGGAACGTATGGCAGACCGAATCTTGGGAATGGGAGATATCGTTTCCTTGGTAGAGAAGGCTCAAGAACAATTCGATGCGGAAGAAGCCAAAAAATTGCAGAAAAAGATTGCCAAGAATCAATTCAATTTCAACGATTTCCTGAGTCAGATACAACAGATAAAAAAAATGGGAAATATAAAAGATTTGGCTTCTATGATTCCCGGTGTAGGGCGTGCTTTGAAAGATGTGGATATCGATGATGATGCTTTTAAAGGAGTGGAGGCTATTATTTTTTCCATGACACCCCAGGAGCGAGAAAACCCGGAATTGATCAACGGTTCTCGCCGTAAACGTATAGCCATGGGAAGCGGAACAACCATTCAGGATGTAAATCGTTTGCTGAAACAATTCGATGAGTCTAAAAAAATGATGCGGATGTTGTCCAAGGGCGGTAAGATGATGGGAAATGCCGCTATGAGAAGAAGATAATAATTAATTGACGATTGACAATTGTAGATTTTGGATTAAGCGATTATAAGAATGAGTGAGTAACGATGGGGAGATTGGTAAGCTACGATTTGCATTAAAAAGATCAGGCAATTGATAATTTACAATTTAAAAATAAAAGATGGAGATTATTGACGGAAAAAAAGTTTCGACGCGGATCAAAGAGGAGATCGCGGAAGAGGTGGCTCGCTTGCTTGCCGAGGGAAAGAAGATCCCCCATTTGGCTGCCGTTTTGGTAGGCAATGACGGAGCGAGTGAAACCTATGTGGCCAGTAAAGTAAAAGCATGTCAAGCCGTGGGAATTAAAAGTACCGAACTAAGATACGGTAGTGATATTACCGAAGAGCAATTATTGGAGGTGATCCGACAATTGAATGAGGATTCGGATATAGACGGTTTTATCGTGCAACTTCCTTTGCCGAAACATATTTCCGAAGAGAGAGTATTAAATACGATTCATCCCGATAAAGATGTGGATGGATTTCACCCGTGTAACGT
This sequence comes from Gabonibacter massiliensis, assembly GCA_001487125.1. Taxonomy (GTDB): domain Bacteria; phylum Bacteroidota; class Bacteroidia; order Bacteroidales; family Marinifilaceae; genus Gabonibacter; species Gabonibacter massiliensis. The sequence continues at coordinate 1,014,152 of LN913013.1, read as the reverse complement.
GGGTAAGATGGTGTTAGGGTTACCGACCTACCTTCCGGCAACTCCCGCCGGGATCATGGAACTGTTGGCTCGTTACCATATCGATACGGAAGGAAAACATTGCGTCGTAGTGGGACGAAGTAACATCGTCGGGACCCCGATGGCCGTGCTGATGTCCCGTAAGGCAAAGCACGCGAACTGTACGGTGACAATGTGTCACAGCAGAACCTCCAATCTGAAAGAGATTACCCGGCAAGCCGATATTTTGATCGTTGCCATAGGCGTTCCTCATTTTATCACGAAAGATATGATACGAGAAGGGTGTGTCGTCGTCGACGTGGGAATTCATCGGGTTCCTTCTGAAACGACTAAAAGCGGTTGGAAATTGGTAGGAGACGTCGATTTTGAGCAGGTAGCTCCCTTGTGTTCTTACATAACTCCGGTTCCGGGAGGAGTAGGACCAATGACGATCGTTTCTCTTTTGCAGAATACGATCAAAGCCTGTAAAGCGAAACATTAATGATACGGGTAGTGGGATTTTGTGCTTGGGAGATGAAAGGAGGTTGTGATTCAACTCGCTCGTCTAATCATTCAATCTCTCAATCACCTAATCTCTCAATCACCTAATCACTCAATCTCCGATCGCCTATGGTTCTTAACTATATTTGGATTTTTTTCTTCGGTGTAGCCTTTATCGTGGCCCTTTTCAAATTATTGTTTGATGGGGATACGGAGGTTTTTGCGTCTATTGTAAAAGCTACCTTTGATATGTCCAAGACCGGTTTCGAGATATCGTTGGGATTGACGGGGGTGTTGACCTTGTGGATGGGGATCATGAAGATCGGAGAGCGAGGGGGGGCGGTAAAGGTTATGTCGTGGATTATTAATCCTTTTTTCCGGCGTTTATTTCCGGAGTTGCCTCCGGGTAGTCCGGCTTATGGTTCGATTATGATGAATATCGCCGCTAATATGTTAGGACTGGATAATGCGGCTACTCCGTTGGGGCTAAGGGCAATGCAGCAGATGCAGGAGGTTAATTCTCGTAAAGACCGTGCTTCCGATGCTCAAATTATGTTTTTGGTATTGAATACCTCCGGGTTAACCATCATTCCTGTCTCTATCATGGTTTACCGGGCTCAGTTGGGAGCTGCTAATCCGGCGGATATTTTCATCCCGATTCTTTTGGCGACATATGTTTCGACCTTAGTGGGACTTATAGCCGTTGCTTTGTATCAGCGAATTAATTTATTGGACCGGGTAATTATGGCCTACCTGATCGGGGGTAGTGCTTTGGTAGCAGGTATTATATGGTATTTTTCAGGGTTGGATAAAGAGACGTTGACCAAAGTCTCTTCCTTGTCAAGTAATGTGATTTTGTTTTCCATTATTGTCGGTTTTATCGCTATGGGAGCCTGGAAGCGTATCAACGTTTACGATGCTTTTATCGACGGGGCGAAAGAGGGTTTCTCTATTGCCGTAAAAATAATCCCTTATTTAATTGCAATTTTAGTCGCTATCGGTGTCTTCCGCGCTTCGGGTGCAATGGATGCCGTCATGGACGCTTTGAAATGGGGGTGTGAGGCTTGCGGTTTCAATTCTGATTTTGTACCGGCTTTACCTACGGCTTTGATGAAACCGTTGAGCGGAAGCGGGGCACGGGGATTGATGATCGATACTATGAATACTTTTGGGGCGGATTCGTTTCCCGGACGATTGGCTTGTGCTTTTCAAGGAGCTACGGATACCACTTTCTATATTATTGCCGTCTATTTTGGGGCCGTGGGTATAAAAAATACCCGTTATGCTATTCCGTGCGGTTTGATTGCAGATTTGGCTGGAGTTGTTGCGGCGATTGTAATGGCTTATATCTTCTTTGCCTGATTTTCTGAAGGTGATGCTGTATTTAAAGGATGCTGTCCCTTTTTTTCCAAGGGGTAAATATTTCCCGTGTAGCTGATCGGGTAGCGTTTTTGATCGTTATAATAGAGATAACAGGTTCCGTCATAACGAATGTCCATGTGTAAAAACAAAATATTGTCTTTGGTTAAAATACTGATTTGATAAGCGATACTCTTTTTATTTCCGCGTGGAAGTATTTTTACTGTTCGAGAAAAAAGAATATAGTTAAATCGAAGAGAATCTTGTCCCGGTCTCGGAACCCAATGACTGCCGTTACCGAAATAGGGCAATCGCCCGCTGACCAGCGAATCTTGAATCTCTAAATAGCATTGTTCCGGGTCAATGGTGACGTTAGGGCCTTCCGATGGGGTGGCAACAAAGGTTTGTCCCGTTGGAGTAGCTATAAAAAATCGTATCATGAACCGATCGCTATTGGCTATTTGAAACGTTTTCTGAAACTCCGCTTCAAACCGGGCACTCCTTTTTTGACCCGAGGAGATGGAGGGAAATGAGCAAAGTAGGATGGCGATAAAAATAAACGGTAAATAATTTTTCATGTGCTCTATTTTTGTCGAATAAGTTGACTTTTTCGTGGTTATCACTATCTTTGAACGAGTTTACGTTTGCAGAAATAAAAAGTTTGATTCAGGATCGTTTTTCATAGCCCGTTCGCATCCTCTGCATATAATTGGCAAATACTAATGAAAACAATTATTTTGAGTCGGAACAGGTGACGATTTTGATGTGGCATTTTTGAAAAACGAATGAGAATGGAAAAAAGGATTTTCGTAAAAGGAATAATCAGATATCTGTTGTTACTTCCGGTGATGTTCTTTATGGTGTTGTCAGTTGACGTGCAGGCTATACCGAATTTTATAAACGGTACTCTAAACGATACGACGGGATGGGTTGTGACCGGTAAAGTGACGGACGAAAAAGGAAAACCCCTGAAAGGTGCCGTTGTATTTATTAAAGATAAGAACACGGGAGGGCGGACAGATGGTAAGGGGAGGTTTTTTGTAAATGCAGATTCGAACGATATATTGTTATTTTCTTATGTCGGAAAAGAGATGCGGAGCATACCCGTCGCTCGGCAAAAGGTGATGGAAGTCCGTTTATACCGTGCTGTTTGGGTTTTGGAAGATTCTTATCCGGTTGTTTGCGTGAAGGAGAAGACGGACGAGGTTTTCGAGCCGATTGAGGTTATGCCGGAGTTTCCCGGTGATGTGTTTGTATGGATTTCCGGACGGATAAAATACCCGGAGAAGGCATACGAGAAGAGAATAGAAGGAGAAGTGCAGATCTCTTTTGCGATCGATAAGAGGGGTAGGGTAAAAAGAGTCAATGTGGTCCGATCGACAGATGTGTTGTTGGAGAGGGAGGCGATACGGGTGGTGAAGGCGATGCCGAGATGGAAACCGGCGAAACAAAACAGAAAAAATGTAGAGATCGAGTGCTTGATTCCTGTAAGTTTTCTGTTAAAATAGGGAGGAAATATTTAAGAAGATATGATTCATTAAAAACGTTGCACGAAACGGCAACGTTTTTTTTTCGGGCTTTGAATAGAGTATTGCTTGTTGAGGGTTATTCTGAATATAAGGAAAATCTTCACATTTTTTTTTGTCTCATTCCGTATCGCCTAAAATCTTTTATTGTGTGTTTTATTGGAATAGAAGTGTTTCTTTGTTATGCTATTGATACGATAATATGGTGATATCGAGACATGTAATTGAATGATTGATTAAAATATACAAAATAGATAAATTGACTATTAAATTTGTTGACTTTGAATCAATAAAATGGTTTTGCAGGACAAGTAAATATATATGATAAACAATTGAATTATAGATATATATGCATCTATATAAAACCTTCGTTTTTTGATCATTACAAATATAGTAAAAAAATCACAAATACAAATAAAATAAATATTTTTTGATAAATCTTCAATTCTTATATTCAATATGTTGTATTATTTGAGCCAATTATGATGTATACCCTATAAAAATGTCATTAAACGAAGGTTTTTTGATAGGTGTATTAAAAATAGTCGTGAGTATAGTCGGATACAAGCTACGATGATGGACGTAGGTGGGATTTATTTATATTCTAATATTAGGTGTCTGCATGCTTTGGGCCTTTAGGGGACGATAGGTTCAGTTTGATGAGAAGATAACTGGTGACTCCGGGGGTAAATCGATTATTCCGAAAAAGCAATAATTTCTTTTAAAGTACGTTTCTTGTCGACATGAGTTGTCAATGGTATTTATCGTGGAAAAAGTTTTTCTCTTTGAATCGGAAGGGCTTTATCGAAATCATTTTTACTATCTCCTCGACGCGTCAAGATCGTGTGGAATTATTGATATATCCCGATAAGTAAGAGCTGTGCGTTATTGTATTGATTTTTCAATGCGATGATTATTGTTAACTACAAATGATGTCTAATTAAAAACAAGACTATGAAAAAGACGATTCAATTGATTGTTTTCCTGTTGTTAGCGGGAATGCAATTAGGTTTGGCTCAAAAGCGGGAGGTCTCGGGTACGGTGACCGATGCTGCTGACGGATCTCCGCTGCCGGGGGTTACGGTTGTTGTAAAAGGAACGAATGTCGGGACATCGACCGATGTTAAGGGACATTACGTTTTAAAAAATGTTGAGACGGATGCCGTTCTTGTCTTTTCTTTTGTGGGGATGAAAAAACAGGAAATTAATTCCGGAACGCGAAAAGTGATCGATGTGAAGATGGAGCAGGAGACGGAGCGCCTGGAGCAGGTGGTCGTAACCGCTTTAGGTATCAAGCGTCAGAAAAGAGACTTGGGATATTCGACGGTAAACGTGAGTAACCGGGAATTGGTTAAGGCAAGAGCGTTGAATGTAGCTGTCGGCTTACAGGGGAAAGTGCCCGGGTTGAATATCACGGGGTTGAATAGTGGTGTATTCGAGGATGTGAAGATCAATTTGCGGGGGATTCGTTCGTTGACAGGTAGTAACAATCCGATGTTGTTGTTGGATGGCGTTCCGGTGGATTTGAGTTTTCTCTCCTCTCTAAATCCGAACGATATAGAGAGTGTAAATGTATTGAAAGGGACTTCTGCAGCAGCCATCTACGGTCCGGATGCCCGTAACGGGGTAATTGTCGTGACCACGAAAGCGGGTGGCGAGAATGCCAAGCCGGAGATCACGGTAAGTAATTCGACCCAGTTTACCAGGGTCGCCATGTTCCCTAAATTTCAAAACACGTTCGGAAGCGGGGGATACGGTGATTATATTCCTTACGAAAACTGGTCTTACGGGCCGGCTTACGACGGTTCGGAAGTGGTATTGGGAGAGGTATTGCCGGACGGTAGCGTGCAGAAGGTAAAATATGCTCCGATAAAAAATAATCGACGGAAATTTTTTAAGACGGGTATGACGATGCAAAACGATATCTCTTATTTAGCCAAGGACTTTTTCTTGAGTATTCAGGATGCCGTGATTAAAGGTGTTGTGCCGGACGACCGGAATCGCAGGACCGGCATCCGTCTGAATGCCTCTAAAGCGTATAAAATATTTACGGTAAACTTTAACTCGAATTACGTCCAATCCAATTATAACGTGTTCGACGACCAGGCGATGAGCGATTATTATTCGGCCAATAACGTGGGATTGAACGACGGTTTGATGAACCTGATCTTTTCGACCCAGGCCCATGTCCCTCTAACCTCTTACAAAAATTATAAAAATAATCCGTTCGCTACTTACGATAACTATTACAACCGCTATGGAATTAATCCTTATATTGCCCTGGATACCTGGAGAAGAAAGGGGAAAAAGCAGGACTTGATTACCAGCATCGACTTTAAGTTATCGCCTACCGGTTGGTGGGACGTCAACTACCGGGCGGCTATGACCTACCGGACGGAAGAGTACAAGGTGCAGACTCGATTGCTGACCGTGACGGAGTACGGAGAACACCGAGAGTTATCGGACATTCCGCAACGGGTAGAGGATTACTCCTACGTTCAAAACAGGCTCTCCTCCGAGTTATATATGAATTTCCACAAAACATTCGGTGATTTCAAGGGGAGTTTGTTAGTGGGAACTTACGTCCGTGATGTGGATACGAAAGAGATGCAGCTGACCGGGGATAAGCTGATCATTGAGGATTTGTTCAATGTTTCGGCGCGACCGGGCGAGTTGGGCGGGGGATCGAATAAATTCAGAACCCGCATGCTCTCTTTTTACGGTAGCCTCAGCTTGAACTACAAGAATTTCGTTAATTTGGAGGTTACGGGGCGTAATGATAAAACTTCCGTGTTGGATCCTCAAAACAATAGTTTTTTCTATCCGGGTGTTAATCTTTCGTTGGTATTGACCGATGCGATTCCCGTGTTGAAATCGGATGTTTTGAACTTCCTGAAATTGAGAGGTTCCTGGAATAAAACCGGAAATGCCGATATCGATCCTTATTCGTTAAGTGCCACTGCGGTTCAAATATTGGGATTCCCTTATGCCGGACTTCCCGGGTACTCGATTAATTCCACCTCTTTCGACCCGTTGTTGAAACCGGAGTTCGTAAAGAGCATCGAGGTAGGGTTCGAGGCCAGTTTTCTCGATAACCGGATTATGTTGGACGCAACTTACTACATTCAGGAGAACTCGAATCAAATCGTGAGCGTAAGGGTTCCCCGTTCTACCGGTTACTCTTTCGCGAACGTGAATGCCGCTTCTTTTAAAAATTTCGGTTTCGAGGCTCAGTTGAAGTTAACTCCCCTCGTTCGGTTCCGGGGATGGGATTTTAACCTGGGAACTAATTTTACCTATAACGATAGCAAAGTAACCTCTATTTTCGGGGATCTCGAAGAGTTGGGAGTCGGGGGATACTATATGGCCGGTAATCAGGCGGTAGTGGGGAAACCCGCTTTCGTCTTCAGCGCGAAAGATTACAAACGGGATCCCGAGGGGAGGGTGATCGTGGATGCGACTACCGGAGTGCCGCAGATCGACGAGACCAATAAAATATTCGGAAGAACGATGCCCAAATACATTTTGGGACTAAACCCGACAATTACCTGGAGAGGGGTGACGATTGCCGCTACTTTCGAGTATAAAGGAGGGTATTACGCCTTTAATATGATCGGTGCCGATATGGCGTGGACCGGTGTGTCCGAGCGGACAGCTGCAAACCACCGGGAACGCTTCGTCTTCCCGAATTCGGTATACGAGGATCCTAAGAACCCGGGAAAATATGTTCCGAACGAGAACTTAACGATTACTAACGTGAACGATTTTTGGACGGGAGATAACTATCGGAACGTGGGAACAAACTTTCTGACGAGTGCCAATTCCTGGCGTTTCCGGGAGTTCTCGGTCTCCTACGATCTGCCGCAGTCGCTGTTGAGGAGACAAAAGGTGATTCAGGGAATCACGATCGGTTTCACGGGTAGGAACCTGGCTCTTTGGCTACCGAAGTCCAACGTGTACGGAGACCCTGATTTTCAGGGGAACGTGATGACTAACGACTATAATAACGTATCGGGAGTGGGAGATGCCACGGTGAATCCCCCGACCCGGAGTTTTGGCGGAACGATTACGGTTAAATTTTAAATCGAACGGATATGAAAAAGATACACATACTAACGGTAATTTCTTTGGCGATACTCTTGTTCGCGGGGTGTGGCGAGAGTTATTTCGATATCAATCAAAACCCGAACAGGGCGGTAGAGAGTAATATGACGCCTAACTTGATTTTACCCAGTGCCTTGAACCGGGTAGGAGTTTTGACTGCCGCAACCCAGCCGAGTACGGATTTTACCAACTTGAACGGGGCATGCGGTGATTACCAGCAATGGATGGGCTATTACGCTCGTTGTGCGGGGACTTACGGTCCGAATACAGACGTAGAAGCATTTCAGCTTTCGGCTTCTTTCCATCAGGGGGTATGGCACGATTGGATGGATGTATTGAAAGATTTGGACGTGATGGAAAAAAGTGCCGTGGCTCGAGAAGAGACGGCTTACGAGGCCATCGCCAAGATTGTGAAAGCCATCGGTTTTATGACGTTGGTCGATCAGTACAACAATATTCCTTATTCCAAATGTTTTGATATAGTTAACTATATGTTGACCCCTTACGATAAGGGAGAGGATGTCTATAAAGATTTGTTGGAGCAGCTCGCTAAGGCCGATGAACTGTTGAAGGAGGCCGATCTGGAAAAAAATTACGATATCAAACGGGCTGACGTGGTTTTTAGCGGAGATTTGGGGATGTGGCGGAAGTTAGGGAACACGCAACGTTTACGGATGCTCATGCATGAGGCCGATTTTCTCGGGGCTGCCGCCTTGAAAACGGAGGTGGACAAAATCGTGGCCAACGGGGCGGGTTTTCTCGGAGAGGGAGAGACTGCGGCCGTACATTTGACCTATTCGGCGGATAAGGGTAAACAAAATCCGTTCTGGAATACCTATAAAGTTAATGACCAAGGTGTTTCCGATGCCTATTTCCGGGCCAATAATTTTTTTCTGAGTCTTTTGCGGAATAACGGGGACATTCGGTATACCTATTTCTATTCGAGAGCTAAAACTCCCACGGGGGGAGAGTATTATATCGGTTTCGATTTCGGGGCGGTAGACAATTCCCTGCCCGACGGAGCCCACTCTTCTATGGTTTCCGGTCCGGGTATCGCCAAATCGGTCGATATGCCGCAATGGTTTTTGCCCTCTTTCGAGAGTCTTTTTTTACAAGCGGAGGCCATTCAACGGGGAGCCCTTGCCGGAGATGCTCAAACAGTTTACGAAAGGGCCGTGACCGAATCTTTCGTGTGGTTGGAGGTGGAAGATGCGGCGGAAGTGGCCGATAATTATTTGCATCCTGTGGAGCCGACCGATACCAAGTTTGCGGAGTGGGGCAGTCATCCTGATAAGTTGAGATTGATCTATCTGCAAAAATACATTGCCATGTACGGGATCAACGGGGTGGAATCCTGGACGGATTACCGAAGAACAGGGGTTCCCGATATCCCTCGTTCCAAACATCCGAGTGTGGGAAATAATCGTATTCCCTATCGTTTGATTTACCCGACTACCGAATACCAGTTCAATAACAAGAACGCAACGGCTCAGGGAACTATTAATCCCCAGGCAAATAAGATATTTTGGGATAAAAATTAATGTTTAAATATTGGATTATGAAAAAGATACATGTATTGATATGGATGATGTCGGTGATTTCATTGGGATTGACTTCCTGCTTGAAAGACGACAGGATCGATGATCTTGAATATGGCATCAGGCCGGAGGATCTTTCCACGAAAAAGATTATCGAGATACCGGCCAATGCGGACCATATGAAATCTATAGCTATTTTGGCTGTGGGGGCCGAACAGGAGATTACGATCGGGGAAGTGAGATTAGCGGCCGAGAAGCCGGCCGGGGAAGATATCGAAGTGGTATTGAAAAAATCCGTACAGGGAGATTTGATACCCGAGGGAGAAGAGTTGTTTCCGTTGGATAAGATCACTCTTCCGACGTCTGTGGTGATCCCGAAAGGAGAACGAGCCGTACCTTTAACAGCAAAGATAAAGACAGAAGCTCTGCAGGCTAATGGCAGTTATCTGGTGATAGAAATAGAGTCCGTGAAGCAGCCGGGTTATACGATAAGCGGAAATTTTGGAAATCTGTTATTGGCTCTGAAAGTACGTAGTCCGTACGAGGGTAAATACAAGTATGAAATGGAGGGGGATTTTGCTCCTCCGGCAAGTACGGAAGTTTACCTGGAAACGGTTAGTCCTACCCGGTTGTCGGCCGGAGGATTGTTCGGCGGTAAGTTCACCAATAAAGTGTTTTACGAGATCGATCCGACAACGAACAAGGTAACTCTGGACGTCGACGGACAGGCCACTTCCGTTATCTCGGGAACTTATGATCCGAACAAAAAGTCGTTCACGATCGAGTGGAATATTTTAGGAGGAAGGTACGTGAAGGAGACTTACACGTTGATACAATAGTAGCAACTTAACCCCTGTTTGTTAGCGAGAGGCCGTTTCCGTTTGTAGACGGGGCGGCCTCTTCGTACGTGTTGTTTTTTAATAATAATATTTGTATTAACAATTGATAATCATATGTTTATGTTTTATTGTAAAATTTAAAGTAGTTAGGAGATGTAACATTCGGGGAGGAGTGTGCGTCCCATAATATATGAAGAGTGGTGTGTAGCTTTGCGAGAAACATAGAGTGAAAAGGACCCTGCCCGAACTTGTTCGTTGGAGATTAAGGGGTAGGCAATCTGGATAAACCTTTGATTTAATGTGGATATACAAACTTGTGAAATTAATAAAATAGTACTATGAACCTGCATGATATTAAAACTGTAGCTTGCTATGAAGCGAAAACATTACGACGTTCCTGGATTTTTAGAATTTTGTTTTTCTTAACTTTGGTCTTAATTACTTATTTGCAATGGCTTGTACAATGCAAGCAACCTTTGTATCATCAATGGAATTGGAATTTGTTGGCTTTGGCCTCTTCCATGCCGTTGGTGAATGCTTATCTTTACAATATTGTTCAATCTTTGCTGGTGATATTCGTGGCTGCCGAGTTGTTTACACGGGAAAAGCAGGAAGGACCTATGGAAGTGATTCACTCTCGTCCGGTTAGCAATGAAGATTATTTTTGGGGGAAAGTAGTGGGAATTACAGCGGTTTTTGTTTCGTTGAATCTGCTATCCGTACTCATTTGTTTCTGTTTGAACATATGGGGGAGTATTGCTCCGTTTAATCCATGGTATTCGTTTTTTTATCTGTTGACTTTGACTTTTCCCTCTTTGGTGTTTATGTTGGGGGTTACTTTATGGTTGGCGACTCTTACTCGGTTGCGCATACTCTCCATATTTCTTTCGTTATGTTTGATGTATATCTCGATAACGGTATCAGACAAGGTTTTCCAGGGAAACCTGGATTTTACGGGTGCTTCTTTATCTAATTTGTTTTCGAGTGCGACGGGGCATGCGGATTTAGGCTATTATTTGATTCAACGCTTGGCTTTTTTTCTTTTGGGATGCGGACTTATTGTTTGGAGTTTACTTCGGGTAAAGCGCTTGCCGAACGAGCTAAAGTCGGTTTCCAGACTTCGATTGGCGGGTATTTTGTTGGTTTCTGTTGCTTTATTGTCGGAAGGGATTTGTGTATATCGCTTTACACGGGAAAATGTGGTTCGGGATCAATATAGGGCGAGCTTCGAACGTCATTGGAAAGATTGTTCGGCTCGGGTTTCCACTCATGCGATAACTCTTCGGCAGCAAGGGAAAAGTTTGGAGTTATCCAGTGAGTTGATGTTATGTAACTACAGCGGGAAGACATTGCCCCGTTTGCAATTGTTTCTGAACCCGGGGTTACGCTTGACGAGCATGAAAGAGGGAGATAAAGAGCTGGCTTATGAACGGGATCATCAGGTGTTATTGATAGATCGTCCTCTTGAAACGGGAGATAGCGTGCGATTGAACTTGACTTACGAGGGAACGATTGACGAACGGGTATGTTATTTGGAAGTTCCCGATTCTCTCTATTACGACACCCGTCGCAACGACTCCTTTTTCCATTTCGGCCGTCGCTATGCTTGTGTAAGCAATGCTTTCCTTTTGCTTGTTCCGGAAAACATCTGGTATCCCGTGGCAATTCCTCCGGTCAATCTGAATGCTCCCTGGCTGTCGACGAAAGATTTTACTCGTTATAGTTTGGATGTGATAAATCCGGTTCAATCGACCTTGTTGTCTCAAGGTCCTTCTCGCAAGAAGGGGGATACACTTCGGTTCGAACCTCCTTTTCCTCTGGATGGAATTTCAATCAGTGGGGGAGAATATGAACGTTTTACCTTAAAATTGAAAAGTTGTGATTTCGATCTCTATTATTTTAGAGGGAACGATATGGTTAGTGAGGTATTGAAAGATATTAAACCGGAAGAAATGAGTGATTTCTTTGAACAGAAAATAGCTGATTTGCAATGGCATACGAAGATTGCAAGTAGTAAATCATTGTTTAATGGCATTGCTGAAATGATGATGCGGCAGGATTGGTGCGGTTATCCTTCAAGTCGATTGATCGTCGCAGAGACTCCCTTGCCTTTTATCTCTCATTTCCGGGAGTGGATGGGGAAGAGTGAGTTCGTGCAATCAGGCTTGGTTTTGTTTTCTGAAAGGGGAGCGGGAATGAATGTCCCAGATTACAGATGGATATTGAAGCAAAATGCGAATAATGCGGCAAGAAGGTCGTCGTATACTCTCGATCCGAAAATCGAGAAATCATTTAAAACGAGCAGTTTATTACGTCCTTTTATCGATTGTTTTTTGTCTAAAACCGTATTGTATTATAACAATCAAAATTTATTTTTTAATAGGTTTGTTCCGAATCGTTCGCGTAGTGTTTATTTCACCTTTCGGAATTTGTTTGATTGCTATACTTTGTTTCGGGAGCCGCAGTCTTATATTTATTCTGTCGATTATTCGACTGTCGATTTGTTATTGAAAACCATTTTGAAGGCACAGGCACAATTTGAAAATATATACCAGGAAGTGGATATAGTCGAATACGCCGCACAGGTTTATTTATTGAATCATAGTTTGGAAGAGGCGATGAAGGATAAGACCTTGGATTCCGATGTGCTGTGTATGATTTTTCAGATGGAGGCAGAATCATTGTTGAACCATGTGACTGTGGATATACCTATTGGTGATTTTTACAAGTTCTTAAATGATTTTTATAAACAGAATCAAGGTGTGGTTCCTTTGGAGAGATTTACTTCGGATTTTGGAAAGCGATTCGGTGTGGATTTTGCGGAGGTTTGGAAAGAATGGAACTCCAAGTCGCCCACTCGCTTCCAGATAAAAGATATGGAAATAAACCAGGTCGTGGTGGAAGGAAAGAGGCAAGGGACACGTATGCGTTTTAAAATAAAAAATGCAGGGAATTCGAAAGGACTCGTTTCCGTTTTATATACGGAACTGATGGAAAGAAAAGTTTATAATTTTTATTTGCATCCGGGTGAGTGTAAGGAGGTGAAAATTCGAAAAGACCATATCGGAGAATTTCGGATAAATACGGGAATTTCTTACCATATCCCCGGAAAGATGGCTAATGTCAGGTCTGCCTTTGGGACGATGTCCGATGATGTGACGTCTGATACGACATCCGGTTTATTTGATATCCGTCCGGATGAATTTTTAGCCGAACCCGGGGAGATTATCGTGGATAACGAAGATCCCGGATTTCGCCTGATAGAGCCTGACAGAACATTCTTCCAGCGTCTTTTTGAAAATGAAAGCAAGAAAAATACGATAGAGACCAATCTCGGTTTGGGTTTCCCCCGTTGGCAAAAGGTGCTGTCTATCGACTATTTCGGAGACAGCATCCGTTCCGCTTATTGTAAAGAGTGTAAAAGCGGAAAATACAAAGCCGAATGGAAAGCTTTTATTCCGGAAGAGGGAAGTTATGAGGTATTCGTTTTATTGCCGAAAATACCGAGCAATTATCATTATACGGTTTATTATGGACAGGAAGAGCAGGAGGTATGGGCGAAAACTACCGGTTGGTCCTCTTTGGGAACCTATGATTTCCCAAAAGGAGAGGCTCGGGTTGTTTTAGATGATCGGCGTTTGGAAGATAAACGAGACTTTTATGTTATTGCGGATGCAGTGAAATGGGTGAAGGTTGATTAACCTTTACCCGCTTCGACGAAATACATCTCTTCTATATTCAGGTGTTTCCGGGCTGCTTGAAGAAGGTCCTCCGAGGTGCATTTTTTCATACGGTCGATCATTCTCAAGTAAAAAGTATTGTCCGTATCGTAATTCAATTTGTGTTTCAGGGCATCGGATTGGGCGAAAACACCGTCTAATTCCCGAAGCAGCTCCCCGTGAAAATAACTTTTAACAAGATCCAATTCTTCGGCCGGAATCGGCTCTTGTTGTAAACGGAGTATCTCTTTACGGATTTCGGAGATTGTGGCTTCCGCGTGATCGGCATTGACATCGGTGGCGATATTCCAGTAAGCGGCGTTTTTCATACTGACATTAAATGAACCGATGCCGTAGGTAAAGCCTTTTTCTTCCCGGATATTCGACATCAGACGGGAACCGAAATACCCCCCTAAAACCATGTTGAGTAACTGAAAATCGGTATAATCTTCTTCCGTGAGCCTGACCCCTTTTTTGCCGACCCGGATACTGGTTTGTACGGCATCCGGTTTATGGATACGGTATTGTCCGGCCGGTTGCCGCTTGATGTCGTATGTCGGTTCTTTCTCTGGTACGGTAGATCGTAGTGTGGAGAATCGTTTCCCGACCTCTTGTAGGACGGATTCGTTCACATTGCCGGAAAGAAAAATACGGCAGTTCAGGGCACTTACCCGTTTTTGATAAAAATCCAAGAGCCGGGGGCGGGTCACTTGGTCGAAATCTTCTCGGGTAAAATGATTAGCGTAAGGATGTTGTTCTCCGAAAAACAAGCGAAGAAACTCCATACGAGCCAGATAGGAGGTTTTTTCCAAGTTGACTAAATATTGTTGCTTTTTGTTGCGAAGGTAGACTTCCAATTCGTGTTCCGGGAAGGTACTCTCAGCAATCATCTCGGCTACCATCCCGATGGTCTTGTCCGCGTATTTGTTTAAGGAGATCAGGCTGATTTCCGATTTATGCAATCCGCAGTTGTAATCTACGTAAGCCCCGTGATAGTCGAAAAATTCGGCTATCATTTCGGAAGAATGGGAGCGAGTTCCTTCGTTTAACAAATGGAGCATAGTGGAAGCGATAATCGGTCGGGGTTGGTAATAAGCCCCGACAGGTAGAACGACATCCATTTTGAATACCTCTTGTTGAGGGTCATTCATGTAAATGATTTCTACTCCGTTGGAGAGGATTCTTTTTTGATAATTCAGGACGGAAGGTTTGGTCAGGGCTTCCAGTTGGGGAGGTTGGTTACGGTTCATACGAATTGAATTGTATAGATGATTGTTCTGTATTTTATTTCAGGTACCATAGGGTAGAACTGTTTGCAGGCGTAAATAGCTGTTGCGCCGTATTTTTTATCATTTCCCGGGTTATTTTTATATACCGGTTGCGCTCTGTATTGATCAGGTCGATATCTCCGAGGTACTCGAAAAATGCCAAATTGGCAGACTTCCCCTGGTAGTTGATTTCGCTGTAAGAGATACGGGCATCGGTCTTATTGATGACTTTCTGAAGCTCTCTTTCCGATACGTTCTCCTGAATAAAACGATCGATCTCGTTTTGAATGGCCTGTTCTCCCTCTTCGATTTTCACGCCCTCCGATAGTTTTCCGGAAAAGATGAAGAGACCGGGATCCATGTCGCCTGTCACGTAAGCATCTATTTCTGAAAAAAGCTTGCTGTTTTTTATTAAGTTGACGTATAGACGGGAGGATTGTCCGTTGGACAGGATATCCGAAATAATATCACAGGCGTAAAAATTATCCGAATAGCGGTCGCCCATGTGGAATACCTTATACAGGGCATCCGCGGGAACTTTATTGTGCTCGCAGATCAATTGCCGGGCTTCCGTCTGTTCGGGTTCCGGAGATATCCTGTTTTTTACGGTATGGGAGGGAGGGATATCTCCGAACCATTGCTTCACCAACTCCAAAGCCCGAGATTCTTTTATATTTCCGCTGATACTGATAATGGCGTTGTCCGGAGCGTAGAAACGATGGAAGAAATCTTCGACCTCTGCTAAAGTCGCCTCTTCGATGTGTTCGATTTTTTTACCTATGGTAGGCCATCGGTAAGGATGGAATTTGTAAGCCAATGGTCTCAATTTCAGCCAAATGTCCCCGTAAGGATTATTCAGGTAACGTTGTTTGAATTCTTCGATTACCACGTTTCGTTGTGCGTCGAGGGATTTTTGGGAAAAGTTAAGACTGAGCATCCGGTCCGATTCCAGCCAAAGGGCTGTTTCTATGTTGGCTGCAGGGATGGTGATGTAATAATTGGTATAGTCGTTATTGGTGAATGCGTTACTGTCTCCTCCGGCTTTCTGCACATGATAGTCGTAATCGGGAACGTGAGCGGATCCGCCGAACATCAGGTGTTCGAAAAGATGGGCGAATCCGGTTCTGTTCGGATCTTCATCTTTTGCACCAACTTTATACAGTATGTTTACGGAAACGAAAGGAGTTCCGGTATCCGTGTTACAGATAACCGTCAGTCCGTTATCCAATATATGTCGGGAATAGTGAATCATCGTTTTTCTGTCGCGTATTAAATAGATAGTTTTTCTATATTTTTCAATGCTTGTTCGTAGGCGGTAACGATATCGGTAATAATGTTTTCCGCACTCTCTTCCCGTTGTAGCATGGAAGAGATTTGACCTATTTCCAGTTCTCCTTCTTCCATATCTCCTTCGAAAATACCTTTTTTAGCCCGGCCTTTTCCTAAAACCGTTTTCAATGTTTCGGCATCGGCTCCTTTATCTTCCAGTTCTTTGATGTGTTCGTAAAATGCATTCTTTATCAGGCGGGTAGGAGCTAATTTTTTTAATGCCAGCATGGTATCGCCTTCTTCGAGTTCGTAAACTTTCTGTTTGAAATTCACGTGGGCCGAAGATTCTGCGGCCACGGCAAAACGACTGCCGATTTGTACTCCTTCAGCTCCTAAAACCATTGCGGCCAGCATTGACTCTCCGGAGGAGATGCCGCCTGCTGCAATGACCGGAAGAGAACAATGTTTAACCACGTTAGGTATTAGGGTCAAAGTGGTAGTCTCTTCCCGTCCGTTATGTCCTCCGGCCTCAAACCCTTCCGCCACGACTGCATCCACTCCGGCCTCTTCGCTTTTCCGGGCGAAAACGGCACTACTGACAACGTGGACAACCGTGATCCCGTGAGATTTCAATAAGGGAGTCCACTTTTTAGGACTTCCGGCAGAGGTAAAAATGATCTTTACCTCTTCCTTAATGATAAGATCGATGAGTTTCTCCATTTCCGGATAGAGCAAAGGGATATTGATACCCCAAGGTTTGTCCGTGGCTTGTTTCATTTTGCGTATGTGTTCCAAGAGAGTTTCCGGATGCATGGAACCCGCTCCGAGCAGACCTAATCCGCCATTGTTGCTTACGGCGGAGGCCAGCTTCCATCCGCTGCACCATACCATACCGCCCTGAATGATCGGGTATTTTATGTCGAAGAGAGTCGTTATTCTGTTTGCCATGTTTTATTCTTTATTTTTGGTTTTATCTATTCATATCGTATGCATGCAAAAATAGTTTTTATTTTGGTATAATACTACCGTATAATACGAACGGGTGTTTCGACAAAGTGAAACACCCGTTTAGCGATAATTTGATAAATGATTTTATTTTTCGATATTCGGTAATTCCAAACCGTATCCTTTTTTCTTGTCTTCGGCTTTTAGCCATAAACCTAAAAGGAAAGCCAAAACGCCCAAACTGGCGAAAATCAACATCGGAACGGTATAGTTATAGCTTACACCTTCGACTCCGGCTTTAATCTGTTCGGAAACACCCGGGTTACTTGCTTTTAAAGACCATCCGATAAGGATAGGGAAAGACAACAGACCGATATTCTGAATCCAGAAAATAACGGAATAAGCCGATCCTAAGTATCTGTTTTCTACTAATTTGGGAACGGAGGGCCATAAGGCTGCCGGAACCAAAGAGAAAGAGATTCCTAAAATAACGATGGCCACGTAAGCGATAAAATGATTCAATGGTGCTAACGCGAAGATCAGGTGACAACCGCACATCAAGAGAGCTCCTATGATTAACATGGTTGCTCCTTTACCTTTATGATCCAGATAGGCACCTAACAGGGGAGTCAGAACCATGGCCCCGATCGGGAACCAGGAGAATACGGCTGCCGCATCGGTTGCGCTGAGTCCTAAACGGCTTTCCAACATACCCGTTGCGAATTTCTGGAACGGGAAGATAGCCGAGTAATAGAGCACGCATAAGAAGGCAACGATAAGGAATGTTTTGCTGGTAAATAATTTCCCGATGTCGCTGATATGGAAAGGATCTTCCGGTTCCGTGCTCATCTCACCGATTTGTTTATCCAGTTTCTTATCCATGAATACGTAAACCAAGAAAGTCAGCAGACCGATACAAAGTAAGGTACAGCACACGGCAACCGGGGTTACGATGTCCGGATTGATACTTCCGGCCAATAGCGGGGAGATACGGAATACGGCAAATACCCCTAAACGGGCTATGGCCATTTCCAGACCCATGGCTAACGCCAATTCTTTTCCGGTAAACCATTTTACGATCGCTTTTGATACGGTGATACCGGCCATCTCCGTACCGCAACCGAATATGGCGAATCCGATGGAAGCGACTTTAGCACTGGCGGGAACGCTTGTCCAGAAAGAGTTGAAAAATTCATACCCTACACCGCCGTTGTTAAAGTATTCGGTGATGGCGTATAGTTTTATGGATCCTCCGATAACCATTAGAGAAGCCGAGAGAAGTCCCGTAAAACGAACACCCATCTTATCGAGGATGATACCCGCGAAAATGAGGAAGAAGAAAAAAACGTTTAAGAAAAATTCGGAACCTTCTTCCATTCCGAATACGTCCGGACTCCATCCGCGTTCCGTCTCCAATAAGGTTTGTAATGGGGATAAAACATCTACAAACATGTACGCAAAAAACATGGTCGATGCAATAAGGATCAAGGCTGTCCATCTGGCAGCTTTGGAGTCCCTAAGGGTTTGTTGAATCTTTTCAGTCATGATATTTTATTTATAAATTAAAATTTGCACATACACCGTCCAAAAGTAGGATAAAATTTGGAATTTCTTTATATTTTTTTCTCTATTCTGTATACATTTCTGTCATTGGCGCTTCTGGAGATCAATTCGGCTAAAAATCCGGCTAAAAACAACTGGGTTCCGAGAATCATACAGGTCAGAGCGATATAAAAGTAGGGATTATGGGTAACAAGAGGAGCTTTTATCTCTTTGCTTAATGCTATCAGCTTCTCTATCCCCAACCATCCGGCCGCAAAAAAACCGATGATAAACAAAACGGTCCCCAATGCCCCGAAAAGGTGCATCGGTTTTTTGGCGAATCGCGTGATAAAGGTTACGGATAATAAGTCTAAGAAGCCGTTGATGAAACGATTGAGACCGAATTTGGTCACTCCGTATTTTCGCGCCTGATGGTGGACCACTTTTTCTCCGATACGGGTGAATCCGGCTTGTTTCGCTAAAATGGGAATATAGCGGTGCATTTCACCGTATACCTCTATGTTTTTCACCACGTTATTTTTATATGCCTTTAGTCCGCAATTGAAATCATGCAGATATATTCCTGAAAATTTCCGGGCTGTTGCATTGTATATCTTTGTCGGTATGGTTTTCGTGATCGGATCGTATCTTTTCTTTTTCCAGCCGGATACCAAATCGAAATCCTCTTCCGTGATCATACGATAAAGCTCGGGTATTTCGTCCGGACTATCCTGAAGATCGGCATCCATGGTAATGACCACGTCTCCCCGGGCATCTTCGAAACCGCAATGCAAGGCGGCGGACTTCCCGTAATTTCTTCTGAATTTGATTCCGTGCACGCGGGAATCTTTCCGGGATAGTTCTTCGATCACCTTCCAGGAACCATCGTTGCTGCCATCGTCGACTAAAATGATTTCATAGCTGAAATGATTCTCTTCCATGACCCGGTTGACCCATGTTATAAGTTCGGGTAATGATTCTTCTTCGTTATATAAAGGAATGACAACAGATAAATCCATGGTTATTGTATTAATGTTAATAACGAGAAACGCGTTTGCGTAAAATCCCGGCTAAAAATAGCGTGAGAATGATACCGAAAAATAGTTTGTTCAGGAACTCTCCGACAGCGATACTGGCGGGATACAAAAAAGATTGAATACTTTTTTCAAACGTTTCGTAAAGAGGCGTGTTCCCGTATATTTGTTTTAGGATGGAGAGCATTACTTTTTTGAATTGCTCCATCAGATCGGGATCACTCGTGTAAAAAATAAAGATGTATAAGGCATAGAGAAAAGAGGCAATCGTTAGGATATATATTCCGGTCGAGAAGGATTTTCCGTAAGAGATGATTCCTTCTAAATGGTCGTCCCGGAATTTTTTTATTCCTAAAAAAATACCGGCAATCGTTAGCATTAAAATGATGTTGTTCAGTTGCGGGTTCAGTGAGATATTTTTCCCGCTCCAGAAGAACACTAAAGAAGCTACGATATAACTTCCGCCGACAAATAGACCGAAGATACTATTGTAGAGTAAAAATTCACTTGTTGTTTTTTTCATTATGACGATCAATAGAGTTGAGAATAACCTCTTAGAGATATCATTTCGCCGATTTGAGGCTGGCCTCCGTTTTCCATAAAATTATATCGAAGTAACCGATTCAATTTGATACCGTATATTTGAGAAATCATATACATGCTATCTCCTTTTTTGACTTTATGAAAGGTATAGCCTTTAGGCGCTTTATTTCTCTTGTGCTTTAGAAATACATGCATACCTGTTCGAATGGAAGTCTCCTTTTTGTCGTTGTAAGCCAATAACCGTTTTAACGGGATTCCGAAATACCGGGCAATGGCTTCGAACGTGTCCCCTTCCTTAATTTTGATACAGGGTCTGTTGTTGATATACACGACTCGTTGTTGATAGTCCGGTCCCCCGTTCAGGGTGTAATTCATTTCGTAGGGAATCGGTTTTACCCGTTTCCCGGGGCGGTCGTAGATGAATAATTTTTCTTCCTCGATGATTCTGATCAGCTTTTGAGCATAATCCGGTGCCGTGGCATATCCTGCTTTTTTCAATCCTTTGGCCCATCCTTTGTAGTCCGTTTTAGAAAGCTCGAAAAGAAAGGAGTATCTCGAGCGTGAAGTCAGGAAGTTACTGTGGTCTACCCATGACTGTTCCGGACTTTTGTATTTACGGAAACATTCGTTTTTCCGGTCATCGTCTTTTTTAAAACTGGGGCCGCTCCAGTCATGGCATTTGATACCGAAATGATTATTGGCATTTATAGAGAGCTCGGATCTGCCGCAACCCGATTCCAATATTCCTTGAGCTAATTTAATACTGGCGGGGATACCGGTACGGTCCATTTCCTGAATCGCGAGATCCTTGTATTTTTTGATATAGTGTTGTCTGCTATCCGGATTTGCCGCGGCTACTTGGCAACAAGCCAAGCAAAAAATGAAAAAAAAGTAAAATTTGTTCATCATCGGATATATTGTTTTATATTAGGCGGTAAAAATAATAAAAAAAACAGAATGGAAAAAGCGGAATTGAAGATAGAATACAAGGTATATAAAGAATCTTGCCCGGAAGAGTATGAGGAGTTATGTCATGCTGCCTCTGAAATGACGCGTAATGCTTATTGTAAATACTCCGAATTTGCGGTAGGAGCAGCTGTTTTGCTGAATAACGGGGAGATCGTGTGCGGTTCGAATCAGGAAAATGCGGCTTTCCCCTCGGGAATCTGCGCCGAGCGTACGGCTTTGTTTTATGCCTGTTCCTCCTTTCCAGAGGTGGGAGTAAAAGCCATGGCTGTTGCGGCCTGTAATAAAGGGGTCCCTTTGGAAGAGTTTATAACTCCCTGCGGAGCCTGCCGACAAGTGGTCTCCGAAGTGATAAAGCGATACCGGTCTGACTTCGACGTTGTTTTAATAGGACGAAAAACGACTATCAGTGTTAAAGCCAGTCAATTACTGCCTTTTGCCTTTGATATGTAATTCCGGGAAGCCGTATTTCATGATACCCTATTGATTAAACGGCGGAGCATGGAGATATAAAAGGTGCGGGGTTCAGATTTTGAACGCTACCCGGTTGATGATGGAACGTCCTAAAGTGAGTTCGTCGGTATATTCGAGATCGTTTCCCACGGCGATTCCTTTGGAAAGGGTGCTGATAATCAATTCTTCCCGTCGGGGTAGTTTTTTGTAGATATAGTAACCGGTAGTATCTCCTTCAATGGTGGCTCGCAAGGCGAAAATGATCTCTTTTACCGGAGAGGTTGATATCCGGGAAATTAACGTGTCAATATGTAAATCGGCCGGTCCGACGCCGTCCATGGGAGAGATGATTCCTCCCAGTACGTGGTAAATACCGTGGTATTGTCCTGTGGCTTCGATAGACATCAGATCCCTGATGTCTTCCACGATGCAAATCGTGCCGGTGTCCCGTTGCGGATCGACACAGATTTCGCATGTTTCCTGATCCGTGATGTTATGACATTGGTTGCATTCCCGAATGGATTCTTTTAACTGCAAAATGCTGTTTGTGAACTGTTCGACCTCTTCCTTATTTCGGTGTAGTATATGAAGGGCGAATCGGAGGGCCGTTTTACGTCCGATACCCGGTAGGGTGGCAAATTGTTCTACCGCTTTTTCTACTAATTTGGAAGAGAACGATTGCATTTATCTATTATCTTCTTTGAATTTAATATCTCGAATCATCATTTGTATATCGATTTTTCCCATGAAAACGTTTTCTTGCAAGGTGTAACAGATGTCGAAATATTCTCCTTTACTGATGCGGTTAAAGTAATCCCCCATGCTGAAGGCGATGCCGCTCCGGTCATTACAGATACGGGTGTCGTCTACCACCACTAATTTGAGATGTTCGTTGTTACGTCCGACCTGCTTTGATCCGATAAAATTGGTCACGTTTTCCGTCATGAAAACGGGAATGTTGTTATTCGGTCCGAAAGGAGCGAATTTTTGAATCATGTTATAAAGCTCCGGAGTGATATCTCCCAATTTTATTTTAGCATCGATATTGATTTGCGGAATCAACATCTCGTCGGTGATCGTTTCACTGACGATTTGTTGGAATCTTTTACGGAAGGGTTCGATGTTTTCGAGTTTTAACGTTAACCCGGCAGCATATTTGTGTCCCCCGTAATTTTCTAAATATTCACTGCATTGGGAAATGGCGTAATAAAGGTCGAATCCCTCTACCGAACGTGCGGATCCCGTAGCTAAACCGTTAGACTCGGTCAGGATGACGGTCGGCCTGTAATAGTACTCCGTTAATCGGGATGCCACGATTCCGATAACTCCTTTATGCCAGTTGGGATTAAATAAAACCGTGGCTTTCTGGGATTGATCGTATTGGGCCTGACCGATATACTCCAAGGCTTCTTCCGTGATGTTGTGATCCAGTTTTTTGCGTTGGTCGTTGAAGTTATTGATGCTTTCGGCAACCTCCATCGCCTTTTGGGCATCATCGGCGATGAGTAGTTCGACCGATTTATTACCCGATTCAACCCGTCCGGCAGCATTGATCTTGGGGCCGATACGGAAAACGATATCGTTGATCGTTAGAGGTTTATTGATGCCGGAAAATTTTAATATGGTGTTCAGCCCCAAGCTGGGGCGTTCGTTGAGCTGTTGTAGGCCGTAGTGAGCCAGTATTCGGTTTTCTCCCGTAATGGGAACGATATCGCTGGCGATGCTGACACATATAAGATCCAATAAACTGTAAAGTTCCGACATCGGAAGATCGTGTTTCAAACTATAAGCTTGGGCCAATTTGAAACTTACGCCGCAACCGCTGAGCCAACGATAGGGATAGTTGCAGTCGCTCCGTTGCGGATCCAATACGGCAACGGCTTCCGGTAGTTGCTCTCCGGGGGTGTGATGATCACAAATAATTACATCTACCCCTTTGGTTTGAGCGTATCGGACTTTTTCTACGGCTTTTACTCCGCAATCGGTGACAATCATGAGGGTGATTCCGTGTTGGGCGGCATAATCGATGGCCCGAATAGAAACCCCGTAACCTTCCGTATAACGATCCGGTATATAATACTCCGGTTTTTCACATTTATTTTTAAGGTATTTGTACAGTAATGCCACGGCCGTTGTGCCGTCTACGTCATAATCTCCGTAGATCATGATTTTCTCTTCCGTTTGAATGGCTTTTTCTAATCGGGCAACCGCTTTGTCCATGTCTTTCATCAGGAAGGGATCGTGCAGCATGTTTAAAGTCGGATTGAAGAAAGCGTGGGCCTCGCCTGCAGTTTCTATCCCTCTTTGTATTAAAAGGTTTGCAATGACATGACTGCAGTTAAGTTGTTTTGATAAAGTTTCTATTTTTTCCCACTCCGGTGGGGTATTGACTACCCATCTTTTTTTCATTATACACTTTCTCCTATTCAGCTACAAAGTAGTAGAATTTCCCCGTGATTTCAAAAGATTCGTAGTTATATTTTTTTAACCGATAGAGTATTTTATGCTATCGAATTGTAAATCAGAGCGGGCTAAAAGTTAAAAGATAGAGGATAAACCTAAAAGTTTGAAAAAAGAGGGGAGGT
Organism: Gabonibacter massiliensis; assembly: GCA_001487125.1. Lineage (GTDB taxonomy): Bacteria > Bacteroidota > Bacteroidia > Bacteroidales > Marinifilaceae > Gabonibacter > Gabonibacter massiliensis. Next base: position 989,964 of record LN913013.1, on the reverse strand, counting down.
TGAGATAGGGGTGAATAAACTTTTTTCACTTTTCATTTTTCAATGATGGAATCGGTTTGTTATGAATTAGTAAATCTAAAATTATTACTATCTTTGCACTTTATTAAAACTTTCGTTTGCGCGAAGTATGTTCTAAAACCGCTAAAAGTTGATTGAAAATGAGCATAGAATTAAGTGAACAGGAAATAATTCGTCGGAACTCGTTGAATGAGTTGAATAAGATGGGGATAAATGCTTATCCGGCTCCGGAATTTAAGGTTACTCATCTCTCTAAAGAGATTCGGGATAAGTTTGAAACCTCTCCCGAAGAGTTACAGGAGGAGGTGGTGATTGCCGGCCGGATGATGAGTCGGCGGATCATGGGTAAGGCTTCGTTTTTTGAAATACAGGATGCTGCCGGTCGGATACAGGTATACGTGAGTCGAGATGATATTTCGGAGGGAGAGGATAGTACGATGTATAATGTGGTATTTAAGAAACTGATGGATATCGGAGATATCGTCGGCGTGAAAGGCCATGTATTCCGTACTAATATGGGAGAAATTTCCGTACATGCCAAGGAACTGACCATGTTATCCAAATCTTTGCGTCCGCTTCCGGTCGTAAAAGAAAAAGACGGAAAAGTATTCGATGCGTTTACGGATCCTGAAATGCGTTATCGCCAACGTTATTTGGATCTGATCGTGAATCCGCAAGTGAAAGAGGTATTCGTGAAGCGTACCAAGATGATCAATGCTATTCGTCAATTCTATAATGAAATGGGGTGTGTGGAAGTGGAGACGCCTGTTTTGCAAGCCATACCGGGAGGTGCTTCGGCCCGTCCTTTTATTACGCATCATAATGCATTGGATATCCCTCTCTATTTGAGGATTGCTAATGAATTGTATTTAAAGCGGTTAATTGTCGGAGGTTTTAACGGAGTTTACGAGTTTTCCCGGAATTTCAGGAACGAGGGAATGGATCGTACCCATAATCCGGAGTTCACTTGTATGGAGGTATACGTGGCTTATAAGGATTATAAGTGGATGATGGATTGTACGGAGCGTATGATAGAGGCGGCGGCATTGGCGGTAAACGGAACGACGAAAGCTCCGTTTGGCGAAAATGAGGTGGACTTTAAGCGTCCTTTTAAAAGAATAAGGATGGCGGATGCCATAAAAGAATATACCGGTTATGATATTACCGGAAAAAGTGAAGAGGAGATTCGGGCGTTTTGTTTATCCATCGGATTAAAGGTAGATGAAACCATGGGGAAAGGGAAACTGATAGACGAGTTGTTTGGAGAGAAGTGTGAAGGTCATTATATTCAACCGACATTTATCTACGATTATCCGGTCGAAATGTCCCCGTTAACCAAAATGCACCGGACGGATCCCGGCGTGACGGAACGTTTCGAGTTGTTCGTGAACGGAAAGGAGGTGGCAAACGCTTACTCCGAGTTGAACGATCCGATAGATCAATTGAATCGGTTTAAGGATCAATTGGCTTTACAGGAGAGGGGGGATGATGAGGCTATGTTCATCGACTACGATTTCGTGCGGGCATTGGAGTACGGTATGCCTCCTACCTCAGGAATGGGAATAGGAATCGATCGTTTATGTATGTTTTTGACGAACAGTGCTTCGATCCAAGATGTTTTGCTTTTCCCTCAAATGAAACCGGAAAAGAAAATACCGGTAGATGGCGATGAGAAATTTTTAGAATTGGGGATTGCAGAAGAGTGGATTCCTGTGATTCGGAAGATCGGTCACCAAACCGTGGAGTCATTGAAGGAAGTTGAGAATCCGAATAAGTTTCACCAGGAATTGTGCGGGATTAATAAAAAAGAAAAATTAGGATTGACGAACCCGACACAGGATGAGGTAAGGGTGTGGTTGAATAAATAAATTTAAAGTTTTATATTGCGATTTACGATTCACAAATGATATTCGTGAATCGTAAATCGTTCATTATTAATAGAAGTATCATGCAAATAAGTGATAAACCCAGGATCGGGATTGTCGGCGGAGGTAGTTGGGCTACTGCCATATCTAAGATGCTGACGGAAAACAATGGTCGTATTAATTGGTTTATGCGCAATATAGAGACCATAAAGGCTTTTAAAGGTTTGAATCACAATCCGCGGTATTTGTGTGAAGTTGAATTTGACCTGGAGAAAATTAATTTTACCGATGATTTGGATAAATTGGTTACTCAATCGGATATTATTGTTTTTGCCATTCCGAGTGCCTTTTTGAAAAATGTGGTATCTCGATTACGGGTTCCGTTGAAAGAGAAAATTGTCGTATCCGCCATAAAAGGATTGATTCCGGACGATAATTTGATTATCGGGGAGTTTTTTCATAAATGTTATGATGTACCTTTCGGGCAGATCGTAATTATTTCCGGTCCCTGCCATGCCGAAGAGATTGCTTTGGAGCGTCTCTCTTATCTTACTTTTTCATGTGAAGATTTGAAATTGGCCCGGGCGATAGCGCAATTGTTTGAGTGTCATTACGTGAAAACGGCGATATCGGATGATATTTACGGGACGGAGTACGGAGCCGTATTGAAAAACGTCTTTGCCATTGCGGCCGGAATTTGTCATGGATTGAGATACGGCGATAATTTTCAGGCTGTTTTGATATCCAATGCGATTCAGGAGATGAAGCGTTTCGTGGATGCGGTACATCCGATAGAACGGGATATTAAAAATTCGGCTTATCTGGGAGACCTGTTGGTAACGGCTTATTCACAATTTAGTCGGAACCGGACTTTCGGAACCATGATCGGGAAAGGATATTCCGTGAAGTCGGCTCAATTAGAGATGTTAATGATCGCGGAAGGGTATTTTGGTGTGAAGGGAATTCATGAGATCAATGAACATTATAACGTACATATGCCTATTACCAATGCGGTTTATAATATTTTATACGAGAGAATAAGCCCGACGATGGAGATACGGCTTTTAACGGATGAATTAAGGTAGCATGTTTAAGGGGGATGATGCCGAAAAAATGATTTTAATTTGGAATTGTAAATTAAGCGTGTGGTGAAAAAGATAGGGAAAAGGATGGGACATTGTGTAAGTAAGGCGTTGCCGGTTGCCTTGCGGACGTCGTCGTGGTTTTTGAAAATCATGTTACCCGTCTCATTGTTCGTCACGTTGCTTTCTTATTTCGATATTCTGCCTTATATCTCCTCTTTTGCAGCTCCTTTATTTAAATGGGTCGGGTTGCCGGGCGATGCGGCATTGGTTTTTGTCACGAGTATTTTTACGAATATATACACGGTGATCGCTTTGCTTTCGACGCTGGATTTTACCGTACGGGAGTGTGTGATTATGGCGACCATGTGCCTGATTTCTCATAATTTTATCGTGGAGACTTTGGTGTTGCAGAAAACGGGTTCTTCTTTTATAGGTATGATTGTTTTAAGGATCGTTATGAGTTTTGTCGCTGCGTTCGGATTGAATATTTTATTGCCGGAGATGGGAGAAAAAATGATGAAGGAGACTTTAACGGTTTTACCGTTTTGGGTAACGATGCAGCATTGGCTGGTTAATGCCCTGTTTCTCTCTTTGAAAATCGTAGGGGTGATTTCGGGGTTAATGATTTTGCAACGGGTCTTGGAGGAGTTTGGTGTATTAAAAGTATTGTCCGGTTTATTATCGCCCCTGATGCGTATTTTCGGGTTATCTCCCGAGGTCGCTTTTCTTTGGTTGGTAGGTAATACCGTGGGATTGGCCTATGGTTCGGCCATCATGTTGGATTGTGCGAAATCGGGTAAGTTGAGTCACCGGGAAGCGAATTTACTGAACCATCATTTGGCGATCTCCCATTCTCAGTTGGAGGATCCTCTTCTGTTTTGGGTTATGGGCTTACCTTTTTGGTGGTTGATGTTACCGAGAATGGTGCTGGCTTTGATCGTCGTGTGGATAAAAAGAGGGGAGTATTTTATACGTTCTCGTCATGATCATGAAAAGTGGCTTGTAAAATCTCAGGTATCCAATTCTTTAAATTAGTGTTATGGAATATACAATAGAAGAAGTTAAGAATGAACAACAGGCAAAAGAGTTTTTGATGTTGCCTGTGACCCTTTATAAAAATGATAAAAATTGGGTACGTCCTTTAGACAATGATATCAATAATGTATTTGATCCTGATAAAAATCCTTATTTTAAGCACGGAGAATGTACCCGTTGGTTACTGAGGGATGAAAACGGAGTTTGCGTGGGAAGGGTAGCTTCTTTTATCGATGAACATACCTGTCGTATGGATTCTTATGCTGTGGGGGGAATGGGTTTCTTTGAATGTATCGATGATCGAAAGGCGGCTTTTATGCTTTTTGATCGTTGCCGGGAGTGGTTGGAAGCCAGGGGAATGGAGGCGATGGAGGGGCCCGTGAATTTTGGCGAACGCAATGAATGGTGGGGCCTCTTGGTGGACGGTTTTGTGCAACCAAACTATGGAATGCCTTACACGCATAAATATTATATAAAATTTTTCGAAGAGTACGGTTTCCTGGATTATTTCAAGCAATATACCTATCGGACCCGGTTGGTTGTGGAAAGTCTTTCGAAAGTAGTGGTATGGAAGTCGGATCGTTTATTGAAAAATCCGGATTATTCGATTGTATGTTACTCTCAAATAGATGCCCGGGAGGCGAAAAAAGCCTTTTTAGAGGTATATAATCATGCTTGGAACGAGAATGTACACGGGGTGGGGAAAATGCAAATGGAGCAGGTGGAAGCCCTGTTTAAGACTATTAAGCCGATTTTAGACCCGAATCTGTTGTATTTTGCCTATTATAAGGGACGACCGATTGGTTTTTTTATCATGTTTCCGGAATTGAACTATATTATCAAACACCTCAATGGGAAATTGAACGGAATAGGATTTTTAAAATTTTTATATTACCGTCATATCAAGAAAGGAAATGTGGCGTTGGGACAGATTTTTGGAGTGGTGTCCGAGTTTCAGGGAAAGGGTGTTGAAGCCGCTTTGATCCGGGTATTTTGTAGTAATATAATCGAAAGGCGTAAGAAATATGATTGGTTGGAGATGAACTGGATAGGTGATTTTAATCCGCAGATGATTCATTTGATGGAGTATATAGGAGCAAAGATATCCAAGACGCATATTACATATCGTAAATTGTTCCGGGAGGATATCCGCTTCTGCCGTTCGATAGATAAAATGAAAGAACGTTCGGAAACGAATTCGTAATTATTAAATAAACAGATATTGTATGGCTTGGTTAGACTCCTTATTTTTCGGGCAAGGTATAGCGCACTCCGTCTTGGTGTTCGCTATCGTTATCGCTATCGGAATTGTTTTGGGTAAAGTAAAGATAAAAGGGATTTCCCTGGGTATTACCTGGATACTTTTCGTGGGTATTATCTGTAGTCATTTCGGGATGAGGGTGGATGAACCGACATTGCATTTTGTAAAAGAGTTCGGATTGATCCTTTTCGTGTATTCCGTGGGAATGCAGGTCGGGCCCGGTTTTTTTTCCTCTTTTAAGAAAGGGGGATTGACCTTGAACGTGTTGGCCTCAATGATTGTCTTTTTGGGCGTGATCACGGCCTACGTGATTCACTTGATAACCGGATTGCCGATAACGACTATGGTAGGAATCCTTTCGGGAGCCGTAACCAATACTCCGGGATTGGGAGCTGCTCAGCAAGCCTATACGGATATGACCGGCATAGGTGATCCTACGATTCCTTTAGGTTACGCGATTGCCTACCCTTTGGGGGTTATCGGAATCATCGGGTCTATTTTACTGATACGTGTGATTTTCAGGATTAAATTTGAACGTGAGCATGAGGTATTGGAAAAGCAGGATGAAGATAAGGCCACGAGTGCGCAACAATTTTCCGTGAAAGTCACTAATCCGGCTCTGTTTGGCAAGGACGTGATGGAGGTAACCCGTCTTATCAACCGTAAGTTTGTTTTTTCCAGGGTTTGCCATGGGGATGACCGGATTGAAATCGGTTCTTCCGATACCCGATTGAAGGCGGGGGATAAACTATTGGTTGTGGCTGCCTCGAAAGATATGGAGGCTATTACAGCCTTTTTGGGAGAACAGGTGGATGTTGCCTGGGAACAATTGGATAAACAGCTGGTTTCAAGACGGGTTGTCATTACCAAATCCGATATAAACGGAAAGTTATTGGGAGAGATGAAGTTGCGGAACTGTTTCGGCGTAAACGTGACGCGGGTAAATCGCGCCGGTTTCGATTTGGTCGCTAAGCCGAATTTGCAATTGCAGATGGGAGACCGTTTGACTGTCGTGGGGCCGGAGGCTGCTGTTAATAATGTGGCGAAGGTATTGGGTAATTCGTTGCGTAGGTTGAGAGAACCCAATTTGGTTCCTATATTCTTAGGTATATTTTTGGGCGTTTTTTTGGGAAGTATTCCTTTTACGTTCCCGGGTATTCCTCAACCGGTGAAATTAGGATTGGCGGGAGGTCCTTTAATCGTTTCCATATTGATCAGTCGTTTTGGTCCTCATTATAAGTTGGTGACCTATACCACGATGAGTGCGAATCTAATGTTGCGGGAGGTGGGAATTTCTCTGTTCCTGGCCGGTGTCGGGTTGGGAGCCGGAGAAGGATTCGTGGGGACGGTGATCGATGGGGGCGGATTGAATTGGATCGGATACGGCGTCGTAATTACCGTTTTACCCTTATTGATCGTGGGGATCATTGCCAGGCTTTTCTATAAAATCAATTACTTTACTTTGATGGGATTGATCGCCGGCAGCACGACAGACCCGCCCGCTTTAGCTTATTCGAATGGAGTGGTCGGAAACGATATGCCTTCGGTGAGTTATGCAACGGTTTATCCGTTAACCATGTTCCTGCGCGTATTGACAGCACAGCTTTTAATTTTGTTTGTAGCATGAGGGAAGGATGATTTTGTTAATTGTATCTGATTCGAAGAATGCGAAAAATAGTCGTCGGTCTTAGCGGAGGGGTAGATAGTTTTGTGACAGCCTTGTTGTTACGACGACAGGGGTATGAGGTTATAGGGGTAAATATGGATCTATGGCCGGCGAATGGGCAGGTACACAATCGTGATTTGGAGGAGTTTTGTAAACAAATAGAAATTCCCTTGTATCGTATTGAAGGGAGGGAACGTTTTGGACGTGACGTGGTTCTTCCTTTTCTTCAGGGGTATTTGGCGGGTATTACACCGAATCCGTGTGCCGTGTGTAACCGTTTTGTCAAATGGGAATTGTTGAAAGAGTTTGCGGATCGGCAAGGAATTCAACATATAGCGACAGGACATTATGTGCGCATCGGTAAAGAGAACGGACACTATTACATATACAAAGGGGTGGATTCCAATAAAGATCAATCTTATTTTTTGTGGGGAGTGAACGAGATGATTTTGAGCAGGGCCTTGACTCCGTTGGGAAACTACAGGAAAGAGGAGGTAAAAGAGATAGCCCGAATGAATGGTTTCCCGCTGCTTGCCAAGCAAAGGGAGAGCTCCGGGATCTGTTTTTTACAAGGAACGGATTATCGTACGTTTATCTGTCAACATACCGGATCGTCTTTTGGCTCCTCAACGGGTGAGATATGGGATGAGCAGGGTAATGTATTGGGAAGCCATCATGGAGTTTTGAATTACACGATCGGACAAAAGCGGGATATTCCTTTAAAGGACGGGAATTCTCAATATGTTTCCCGGATAGAGGCGGGTAGTAACCGGATTATCGTGAGTGATAAATCTGCGTTGTTCCGGAAGCGCATAGAGATAGAATCCGTTCATCTTATTGATCCAGAAGAGATGAATGCTGCAGATATAGAGGTAAAAGTCAGGGGATTGGGGTTAAATCCGTCGGGGTATGTTCAGGTGGAGAAGTTACCCGGGAATCGGTTGATGTTGTATTTGTCCCATCCGGCCTGGGCGGTAGCTCCCGGACAACCGGTAGCTCTCTACCGGGGAGAGCGGTTGGTCGGAGGGGGAATCGTTCGAAAAACGATCATTGACGGTGATGAATCTTAAAATCGGAATTTTTCGGGAGTGGAGTGAAAATTTGATGCATTAAGTGGCTTAGGCTCTGGAAACTCCGATCGGTGTCGGGAAAATGACCGGAGAGGCTATGGTTTCTACTTGTTTTTCTCGAGAAAAATCTGTTATTTTGCAACGCTAAACACGGGAGTGGCTCAGTTGGTAGAGCATCGGTCTCCAAAACCGAGGGTCGGGAGTTCGAACCTCTCCTCCCGTGCATAGAACCACCTGCCGAGGTGGTTTTTTTATTTGATAGCGGATGAATGTTTTAAAGGTATGCCTATGGTTAAGTTAGTCATATTTGATTTGGACGGTACTTTGTTGAACTCGTTGGATGATTTGGCGGTTAGCACGAATTATGCTTTGCAAAAGCATCGCTATCCCACTCATGAGTTGCTTGAATATCGACGTTTCGTGGGAAACGGAATCAACAAGTTGTTGGAACGTGCGTTGCCGGAAGAGGCGAGAACCGAAGAAAATGTGTTAAAGATACGGGAGGATTTTATGGCTTATTATGCCGTGCATAAAGCCGATTACACGGCTCCCTATCCGGGAATAGCGGAGTTGCTGGAGGCCTTGAGAAAGAAAAATATTTTATTGGCGGTGGCTTCTAATAAATACCATTCGGCAACTCAAGCTTTAATCCCTCATTATTTCGGTGAAAATACCTTCGGTTTTGTTTATGGTCAACGGGAAGGTGTTCCGGTGAAACCAGATCCGACAATTGTTTTTGATATTCTAAAGGAGGCCGGGGTAAAACCGGAAGAAGCATTGTATGTAGGAGATTCCGGCGTAGATATGCAGACCGCATCTAATAGCGGGATCGTCTCAATCGGGGTGACCTGGGGATTCCGTTCTGCTGAAGAATTGAAAGAAAACGGAGCGATACATATCGTTGACCGTCCTTCCGATATTTTGAAATTATTGCGATAATAGGGGATCCTGCGGTAAGAGGAACAGGTGATTCTGCAACTGATCACCTGTTCCTCCTATCCGCATACTCATTTTGAATCAACAGAATTCTGTGATTCAATGATTTATTGATTCCGTGATGCAATTACAACCTTCCAATCATCAATCTATTAATCACCCGATCCACGTGTTCATTGTAAATTTTAGATTGTAGATTGTAAATTAAGAAAATAGCGTTCCATTTACAATTACAATATACAATCTTTTTAATCTCTAAATCGCTTAATCTCTAAATCTCAGAATCCTTTAATCTTTTCTTTGTCTTTTGTCAGTATTTGAAAGAGCTGCCTCCGAGAAATTCGCGAATAATGGAAGTCGGCGGAATTTCTCTGGTAGGAACGGATTGTACATAGGAGAAGAACTTTAAGAGACGTAGAGCCTTGGAGTGTTCCGGGTATTTGGTCAGTACCTCTTCCAGTAAAGGAACAGCTTGTTGTTTAAGAGCTCCTAATTCGTATACCAATGCCGAATTGAAAATAACATCTGCTTCTTCTTGATAAGGTTCGATGTGTTTTTGTTCTCCGGATAGTACGCTTTCCCATCGTTTAAGGGTGTCCCAAGCCGAATATCCCCGGTATTTATGATCGCGAACCATCCGTCGGATCAAACGATTGTCCTTGGGGTTTATGATATTGTGGTTGTCAATGGATATTGAAGTTAATGCCGAAATAAAGATTTTGAAAAGATTTTCTTGGGGCAGGAACTCCGTCAAACGAGGATTCAGACCATGTATGCCTTCCACTATAATCACGTTATTCTTTGAGATCCTGAGTTTTTCTCCGTCGTAAAAACGTTGTCCCGTTTCAAAGGAGAATTTTGGAATCTCGACCTCATTTCCTTGTAGTAATTGCAGGATATTATCGTTGAACGTGTCGATATCGAGAGCGTCAATGGTTTCGAAATCGTATTCTCCTTTTTCGTCTCTGGGGGTATTTTCCCGGTCGACGAAATAGTTATCTAAGGATAAATTTACGGGTTTGATTCCATTGACCATGAGTTGCACGGCCAATCGTTTGCCAAATGTTGTTTTACCGGAAGATGAAGGACCGGCGATCAGGATTACCTTTACCTTTTTGTGTTTCTTTTTGACTAAATCCGCTATTTGGGAAATTTTTTTCTCGTGGAGAGCTTCACTTATTTTGATCATGGCTCCCACTTGTTTATTTTCTATAATTTGGTTCAGATCTCCGATTTGAGAAATTTCCAGGATTTTTCCCCATCTCTTGTATTCACTGAAAATGTTGAATAATTTCTCTTGTGGGATTAAGGGTGAGATTTCCGTCGGATTGTTTCTGTCGGGTAACATCAACAACATACCGTCTTTATAGGAGATCAGATCGAATACTTTCAGACAACCCGTGGTTGGAGCAAGAGTTCCGTAGAAATAATCCGAGGTCCCGTTAATGGAATATACCGAAGTATACATCTTGCCGCGGGTGGAAAGCAAGAGTTTTTTGTCCTTCAATCCTTCCCGTTGAAAAAGTTTTATAGCTTCTTCCGTGGGGGTCTCCCGGCGTATTATCTCCGTGTTTTGTTCGATGATTCTGGTCATTTCTTCTTTCAGACCCAGGATTGTTTCGGGCGTAAGAACCAGGTCCTTATTTGCGATCCGGCAAAACAGACCGTTGGAGATAGAGTATTCGACAATCAACGTCTTTTTCGGGAAAAGCGTTTTTACGGCTTTATAGAGAACGAAAATAAGAGAACGGATATAGATGCTATAACCGTCGAGAGAGGTAACGTCTATAAAGTTTATCCATTTGGGATTGTAAATCTCGTAATGTAAATCCTGTAATTCGTTATTGACTAACGCACCGAGTATATTTTGATGGTTCTGGGGGAATACGATTTGTTTGAGTTCTTTCAAACTGCATCCTGTGGGTATTATATATTCTTGTTTGTTATTTTCACAATAGATCGTTATTTTATTTTTTTCCATAGCATTGAATATTTTATTTTTTAGGGAACTCATACTTACGAAAACAGTAATGCAAATTGTGTGCCGCTTCGATTATCTGTATTTTTCAGGCTGTCGGGGAATCGCAATATAATAACTTTTCTTTCCGGAAGCATGTAAAGTGTTTGCCCTGAGCCAAGGATTAAAACGTTTTAAAGTTTTGTAAGATATTCCGTGAGTGTTGGCAAAGTGAGCCAGATCTTTGATGTTTTTATTGACTTTGACTTCTTCGCATTTTTCTACTTCATATTTCTCCGATACGTGAAAATCGTATAAATGGGGGTTCTCTATGATTTGTTTCATCGCCATGATCCGGAAGACATATCTTCCCGTCTCTTCTCCTAAAAGAAGGTCATAATAATTGTTCTCTTTTTGAAGATTGATTTGTCTTGTTAACATGTTCATTCCGGCATTGTAGGAAGCAGCGGCCATTACCCAAGTACCGAATTTCTCTTTTGCTTTTTTCAGGTACGCGCACGCTGCCCGCGTCGATTTTTCAATATGATACCGTTCATCTACAATTTTGTTCACTTCCATACCCAGCTCTTTGGCCGTACCGCTCATGAATTGCCATAAGCCGACGGCTCCTGCGGGAGAGACGGCCAAGGGGTTCAGGCTACTTTCGATGACGGCGAGGTATTTGAAGTCATCCGGTATTCCCTCCTCTTCCAATATGGGTTCTATGATGGGAAAATACCGGGAGACATTCTTTAATACCTGAATCGTATGGGAGTGTAAATAGGTGTTGACGATTAGTTCCTTGCGGAATGCTTCTGCAATGTCGGTTCTTTTTAAAGGTACATATTCGCCTGCCAAATCGAATGTTTCCGGACAATAAATATCCGACGGCTTCAACATAGGAACAACCTTGGATACGTGTTGTATCTCTAACGTGACAGGACGGTAAATAAGGTAAATGACGGCAGCCGTATCGAGTAGTACGATAAGGAACAGGATTTTTATAATGGTTTCTTTCTTCACTTCTTTTCTATTTTAATTCTCGAATATAATATATTTATACCTATTTTCCTTGCAGATGTAGTCATTGACAGGTACTTTTTAGGTTAATATAAATTCCCTTAATTATAATTTGTGCTTTTGCCAGCGGAAATGTTTCATATAGAGTAACGAGATAAAGCCGATACACAAGCCGTAAGTGACTTCCACCGTCCATACAGATTCGACTGACGTTTGCAGTACGCTTGCCAAAAACCAAATCTGGGCAGTATACAGGATAAGTACGAAGGTCTCGAGGATGAGAGCGTGAGAGGTATTTCCCGTTCCGGAGATAGCTTCGAAAAAGGTGATGCCGAAACAAAGGGCGAGTGCGGCCAATCCGACGACATACAGGGAGTTGACGGATGCTTGTATCAGTTCGCTGCTATCCGAATAGATGGACAGTACTTGTTGTGGAAATAGATAACAGATGGCTAATATCGGGAGAACACTTAGCATGGAGAGGCGAATGACCTTTGTGAGCATGGGCATAACCTCTTTTTGTCTTTGTTCTCCTATTAGTCTGCTTGTCAATGTATTGGCTGTGGCCCCGAAGCCGAATACCGGAATGACGATGAGCATATAAACGCTTCGGACTACAATGGTAATGGCGATGGGCCGTTCGCCCATATGCTCCACCAGGATGAAAAAAATAAACCAGGTCCCGAAAGAGAGAAGTTTTTGTAGCATGGTGGGAAGAGCTGTCTTTAGAATCGTTCCCATAAGCCATCCTTCTATTTTGTGAAAACTGAACAGGGCATATTGTTTGAGAGGGAGTTTAAGTAGGGTATACAGGGTGAAAAAAAGAAAGGCGGAAATTTCTGCCATAACGGAAGCAAGGGCTGCTCCACCGACTCCCAAGTTTGGAAAACCGAATTTCCCGAAGATCAGAAGGTAATTGAATAGCACGTTTACGGTAGCCATAACGGCTGTCGAATACCCGATGATCTTGGTATTGGATAATCCGATATATAGGGCCCGGTAAAGGAAATTAAAACAAACGAAAATAATACCGTAATGCCGGAATGACATATATTCCATGGCGGCAGCATATATATTGGGTGAGTGGATTGCTGTTTCCAACAGCTCTTTGGTAAAATAATGCTGTACAAGAAAAAGGGACGTACCTAAAAAAGCGACGAAAAATAACCCGTGCTCGAATACGACTCCGATTCGATTAAGCCTTCCTTCTCCGAGACGTCTTGCCACGATAATTTGGATACCGATGGAAAATCCCCAAGCTAAAGTCGAAAAGACGTAATAGTAGATTCCGGCTATGGCTGAAGCTCCGAGAGCTATCTCGCTGACTCTCCCCAGAAAAGCGGTATCGGTAAGTGTAATTAAAGTTTGTGCCAAACTTCCCAATATGATAGGATAGGCGATGTTCCATATGATTTTGTTGCTTATGCTTGTCTTCATCCATGTTTTATTTGAGATACAAAATTACACCTTGTTTACGAAAATTGAAAGCGGGAGATTGAAAATGCGAGAATTTAATAGTAACTTCGTAAGTTCAAAATTAAAAGATATCAGATGACAATAGAAGAAAGAGTTAGCAAGGGCATCATGGAAGCCATGAAAGCTAAGAACACGGTACGTTTGGAAGTATTGAGAAATATAAAGAAAGTGTTTATTGAAGCTAAAGCCGTTCCGGGGGCGGGAGATTCGATTCCCGACAGCGAAAGTGTGAAGATCATACAGAAATTGGCCAAGCAAGGTAGGGACGCCGCGGTTATTTATAAGCAGCAGGGTAGGGAGGATCTGTTTTCCCATGAAATGGCGCAGGTTGAAGTACTGAATGAGTTTTTGCCCCAACCGTTGACGGAGGAAGAGTTGATAGCTGCACTGAAAGGGATTATAGAGAAGACGGGAGCCACGTCGGCTAAAGATATGGGCAAAGTAATGGGAATTGCTACCAAAGAGTTGGCTGGCGTTGCCGAGGGAAAAGTTATTTCGGCAAAAGTCAAAGAGTTGTTGGGTTGATCGCTTACGAGTAAAAAGGCATTGATTTTCTCTATCTCTCCATCGAAAATAAGAATAGGATAATACTGTAATAATATAAAATTAATGCTGATCTTTGTCAACAGGAAAAGAATCTGCGATTTATACTCGTGTGAATCGTAATATAAAAATATAGAGATGGACGTAAAAGATTGGACAAAAAATGTGATTAAACAGGCTGAAATCGATAAATACTTGGTCAATGGAAAAGATTTTATCGATGAAGTCGAGATATTTGAGGAGCTTGAACGCCAAAAAAATCCCGACAAGCAAAAGGTGCGTGATATTATAAAAAAGTCGTTGGAGATTAAGATTCTGACTCCTGCCGAAACGGCTACTTTGTTGAACGTGGAGGATCCGGAGTTATTGCTGGAGATGCAGGAAGCGGCCTTGGAAGTTAAAAGACGGGTATACGATAATCGTATCGTTTTTTTCGCTCCCCTGTATCTGTCGAATCTGTGTGTAAATAGTTGTGTGTATTGTGGTTTCCGTGCAGAGAATAAGGAGGAGAAACGGCATGTTTTGACTATGGATGAGGTACGCGAGGAGACGGCAGCCGTTATTGACGAGGGACATAAGAGGATGATAGCCGTCTACGGAGAACACCCGAAAAATAGTGCCGATTATATGGCTGATTCCATTTCAACGATCTATGCAACTAAACGGACGACTCCTACCGGGAACGGGTTTAATAATATTCGTCGGGTGAATGTGAATGCGGCGCCCATGGAGATAGCGGATTTAAAAAAGTTGTGGCGTGCCGGTATCGGTACCTATCAGGTATTTCAAGAAACTTACCACCGTGGACGTTATGCCGAACTACATCCGGCTCATACGATTAAAGGAAATTACGGGTGGAGGCTTTACGCGATGCACCGGGCTATGGAGGCCGGTATCGATGACGTTGCTATTGGAGCCTTGTTCGGTTTATACGATTGGCGTTTTGAAGTGATGGGGTTATTGTATCATGCTTTGGATCTGGAACGGCAATTCGGTATAGGACCTCATACGGTTTCCTTCCCTCGAATGCAGCCTGCTCCTGGATCTTTTATCAGTGAACATTCACCATATTTGGTAACGGATGAGGCTACAAAGCGGTTGGTAACTGTTATACGTCTGGCTATTCCTTACACGGGATTGATCGTGACGGCCAGAGAGAATCCCGAGTTCAGGAGAGAGTTGATTCATATGGGATGTACGCAGACTGATGCTTCTTCTAAAATAGGTATTGGAGCCTATTCGAAGAAATTGCGTCAAGAGGAGAATTCGGATAAAGTCCAGTTTATGCTGGGAGACCAGCGAAGCTTGGATGAGGTGATTCGGGAATTGGCCCAGGATGGAATGATTACCTCTTTCTGTACGGCCGGTTATCGTTGCGGGCGTACGGGGGACAAGATTATGAATTTGTTGGAAAAAGGTGTGGAGGGAAAATTTTGTAAGCTGAATGCCGTCTTGACGTTCCGGGAATATCTGAATGATTATGCTTCTCCTGAAACCAAAGCGATCGGAGAACAATTGATTGAAAGGGAATTGCAGGAGATAGAACACACCTCTTTCTTTACGGATAAGAAGTTGTTACCCACGTTCAAATCCTATTACGATCGTATAGCTAAAGGGGAACGTGACTTATACATGTAGTAAAGGACTCTTTAATATTAAAATTGCCTTTTTGATTCATTCAAAAAGGCAATTTTAATGTAATGCGTTCGGCTTCTTTTTGTCTTTTAATCCTCTCTTTTTCTCCTCGCCGGAAAACATATACTAAACCGTAATATTCACATTTCTTACGACGTTCCTCCTCGTCCTCTATTTCCATGTAATAGTTTTCTATTTCATTCCATAAGGTTAAAATATACTCATCCGCTTCACTACGGAATTGAGCTACTTCTGCGCAACAACGTGCCGAGTTCTGTTGGAATTGTTTTTGAGAAGCATATCCCTGTTTAAAATTTTCATAATTGACTTTTACTAAAGCGATGGAAGGGCTATAGACAGGATTACCTCCTCCGTTACGGGTCCGTTCCTGTTCTCCGTTGATAATCTTGGCTCCCCATTCCAATAAATCCTGTTCGCTAATCAGGGGAGGGAGTTTCGAATTGTTTTCATCTAACCCGTAAAAGGTTCTGGCCGAGGATTTCAATTCTCCGCGGGCAATAGTAAAATTCAATACCTGTAAAAAATGGGATATGTATAATTTTGCTTTTCTGGTGTATTCAGCGTATTTTCGGCTGTTAACGTTTTGTTTGTCTCTCGCGACCTGTGAATTGGTAATGGCCGTTTTGAATTTGGGTAAAAAGAACTCTATTTTTTGTTTCAACGAAGGAGAAAAAGGCAAATCGTTGAAATCCGAGGATGCTTCGTTCTTCAATGCTGTTTCCAAAGCACGTATCCTGGCCGCATCCGTATTGGGTAATCTTCTGTAAGGCATGATATTCCTATAATTATAAAGTATGACAAGTTCTAAATGCGAAGGTATGAAAAAAAGATGTGGGAATCAATAATTCGTACAATGAGTTTTGTTAAATTTGACTGAGTTTCAATTTTATTCCGGAATTGTGTTTTTGTAATGGGAATAATTTTCGAGGATATTATTTACAAAATCATAAGCTTGTTTGCCGTCACAATACCCATGCCGGATTAATGTATCCCGATAGAACTCGGGATTAGACTTGTGGAGTAGAAAGTAATCGACATTATTATTCCATACATAGGGATTCTTATTGTACGCTTCGGCTAATTTCATCGCATCTATGACATGTCCGGGGCCGGCATTATACGCGGCTAACGTGAATTTGATCAGGTCTTCTTTTTTCAACGGGTATTTGGAAAATATTTTTTCCAAGCGTTTGAGATAAGTTGTTCCTGCGCGGACATTATCCTTAGGATTGGTATAATCTTCGATACCGAGAGTGAGGGCTGTTTCCGGCATGACTTGCATTAATCCTACGGCTCCTAACCATGAGACGGCTTCCGGATTAAATCCGGATTCTTGGAAAATAACAGCGGCCAATAATCGCCAATCCCATCCCATCGTTTGGGCTGCTTTTTTTATGATGGGATCAAAACTCGATATCTTGCCGTTTTTTAATTTGTAGTATTTGGAATTGTGCAGGGAGGTCACGTAGCTACTATTGAAATATCGGTTGTATAGAACATTGAATTTGCCGCTTTTTTTAATGTTGTTTAACCACGCGTTTAGTTCGTCGGTAAGGAGAATTCCGTTTAGTGCAGTCCCCCAGGCAATGGGAAATTCGTCGGATAGGCCCAGGCTGTAATCCAGATAAGGCATGTAATGTGCGGCTATTTTGGCAATATTATGGTCTGTAACGGTGAATTCCGCTTCCATGTTTTCTACCATGACCAGAATGTCTTCATACGTCGCCTCCGTTAGGGGAGAGATATTGAATTCCGAATGTAACGAGTCTTTCAACTGTTGTAAAAATTCTTCATAGAAAGTACCTTTTTGGATGTAAATGTCTTTACCCGATAGTTGCGATAGCGAATCGACGTGTTCCTTTCGTTTTTTATTTTGTACAAGTACACTATGGGTTTTGAATAGAGGATTCGTGAAAAGGATTCTTTTCTTCCGGTTTTCGGTGACGGATAGACTCATGGCAATCAGATCGTATTTCCCTTCGTTCAATTCCTGAATGCACTCTTCCATGTCCGAGTTTACTTCGACATGCAGCTTTACTCCGAGATATTCGGCAAAATCTTTGACGAGTTCGTAATGAAAGCCTTTTGTGACACCTTTGTAAACATAGTAGTCGGTCGTGTTATAGTAAGTGCAGACATTCAATACGCCTCGCTTCGTGATTTCTTCCAATAGACCCGACCGGGGAAATACAAAAGGCTCCTTTTGTTTTACTTTGCAAGCGTTTAAGCAGCATAAGAAAAACAAGATGTATGTAATCTTTTTTACAACGTACATACAACAAATATAGGAAATGATCTGTAAATTATCAAATTAGTCAAAGAAATTCCATCTTAAACCAAATTTTACGGTTGCCGGTCCGATGGCGTAATTGGTAGCCGAAAGGTAGTTCCGGTTGCCGAAGAATTCATTGAAATGATCGTATTTGACAAAAATATCCGCCCGTTTTATATTTAACGTGAGGAATACGTCCATCTTGGGATAATTGCCGATTTTCTCTTTCCTTTGGTTATAAAATTGCATGATGGAGGGCATATAGGCGTCTGCATAGAACTTGGTCGTGTAGAAAACATCGATACCGAATTGCAGGCCTAACACCCTTTTGAATAGACGATTTTGATAATAGTTGTGGGAATATAGGGCAATCTGGGGAAGTGCAAGTATATCTTCCTTATTGCTGACCTGATAGTAGACTTTTTGATCGAAATAAAAATTGCCTAACCTGAAATTTTGTTTTACCCAAGCCGTGAATACCATTAAGTTCCCGTCGTATTGCCGGGGCATGGCAGTCGTATCCAGATAGATGTATCCTTTGGTATTGTTTAAGGCGATGCCGACTTCTGTACGGCGACGAATATTCCGGTATTTTCCTTGTAGTTGGTAGGAATGAATTTTTCCGAAGTTATTTTTCCAGATGTTATGATTTCCCATGTAAAGCTCATAAAATGGGTTGGGGGTTTTATTTTCCAATGATGCATTGATCGTTACCGACGAATTTTTTCCCCGGTTCAGGTATTGTGTGATCTCTCCCTGTAAGTTATAATCCGTATTGTAGTCGCCGAATAAACAGTAGGCGGCCCATATGTCGAAATTAAACAGGGAGTTGGTGTCTACGTTAAAGGTTCCGGCTGTCAAATAAGTCCCCGTGTACTTACTGCTTCCGAAATCGTTCGTTGTCGTATCCTGATCTATATTGATTCGTTGGTGATAATTCAGGTACTTGAAATTTAATCCGGCGTATATACCCGGTAAGTATTTGTACTTGGGATGTTCATTCACGATGAGTTTGGTCGTGATCTCGAACCGTTTGTTGTTGACGATATCCGCATTGGACATGCTGTCGATATAAGTGTTCGGGAAAAAGGATGTTTCTACGGATTTCTCCTTGAATTTGTACTGGTTATCTTGAACATTAAAGGATAATACCGCTTTCATCGGATAGACGATGGTCGTGTCCGTACGGGCGGAGTCCCGTTGGGTAACGATCTCTTTTCCCTTCCCGATGTTGTATTGGCCTAAAGTATAAAGATTGAAATTATAAAAATTGTTTCGAGGTTCACTGACGAGATTCGTCGGGATTAATTGCGAATCCAAGGTCGTATCCCGTAAAAAGTAGAGATCCTGAATTCCTCCGTTTTCAGTATAGTGGCCGACATTTTGGTTGATGAAAAAAGATATGGCTACCCGTTTTAGCTCGTAAGAAGAAAAGAACGAGAGATTGTAGGTTTTGGACTTTTGGTAAGAGTAAGCCCCGAGTCCCGATATGATATTGTAGCGGAAACCGGCACTCCAATAAGGACGGATGTTTTGGACGTGCCATACGTCTAACAGGTCTTCTGATTTGGTACGGCCTCCTCCGTTGAAGTAGTTGAGTTGGGTGAAAGGGGTTGTCGTGTTGTATTCCAAGGCGTCTTCCGGTTTGAAGATATAAGCTCTTACCCGGTTCAGAGGGAAAAAATCTTCGCTTTCGATCCGGTTGATAAAGATATTGGATTCATAGGCCGAAGGTAAATTGCCCAAGTAGGTATTGGAAACGCTTTGTTTAAATATGGGATTGAAGTTTTGGATTCCATCCGTAAGAGTGTCCAAAGGGATGAATTTTTTATAAACACCGTTGTGCATCCATCTCCAAGTCATACGATAATGTTTGACATCGGGCTTTTCTACGGAATCTTGTTCCATTCTTCTGTCCCGGGGATCTCTTTCCTCCTCGTTGTCATAGTCATAATCGCTCTGTGCCAGCGATATGATAGAGCTTAGACAAAATATGATGATATAAAATAATTTTTTCATGGCCTGCAAATATACAGAAACTTTTAAAACTCTCATAAATTAATTACCTTTGCGACTCGTATGTTAAATAATTTTAGTATGGATAAGAATCATCTCGTATCAGAAGAAGAGAATGAAGTGAAATCATTGAATTTCATAGAACAGATCATAGAAGAGGAGCTGGCAGAGGGCAAGAACGGAGGACGGGTGCACACGCGTTTTCCGCCGGAACCTAACGGTTATTTACATATCGGCCACGCGACGTCGATTTGTCTGAACTTCGGTTTGGCGGCCAAATACAACGGGAAATGCAATTTACGTTTCGATGATACCAACCCGTCGAAGGAGGATGTGGAGTATATTGATTCGATATTGGGGGATATCCGGTGGCTGGGATTTCAATGGGAAGGAGAACCTCATTACGCTTCTGATTATTTCCAACAATTGTATGATTGGGCGGAAAAGATGATTATGGAGGGAAAGGCTTATGTGGACGATCAACCGGCAGAAGTAATCAGCGCCCAACGGATGACGCCTACCGAACCGGGAGTAAACAGTCCTTACAGAGACCGGACTCCGGAAGAAAATCTGGATTTGTTCCGGAGAATGAAAAGCGGAGAGTTTCAGGCCGGAGAGAAAGTGTTGCGGGCCAAAATAGATATGGCCTCTTCTAATATGTTGATGCGCGACCCGATCATGTATCGTATTATGCACGTGGCTCACCATCGTACCGGCGATCAATGGTGTATTTATCCCATGTATGATTTTACGCACGGGCAAAGCGATTACCTGGAAGGGATCACTCATTCCATATGTACCTTGGAATTTGAAGTACATCGACCGTTATACAATTGGTTTTTGGATCAGTTGATCGAAACCGAATATCGTCCCCGGCAGATCGAATTCGCTCGTCGCAATCTGAGTTATACGGTGATGAGTAAACGTCGTTTGTTGGAGCTGGTGCAGAAGGGAATCGTGGCCGGATGGGACGATCCCCGCATGCCGACTATCTCCGGTTTGCGTCGGGCCGGGTATACTCCCGAATCCATTCGTAATTTTGCCGAAAAAGTGGGCGTTGCCCGCCGGGAAATAGTCGTGGATATGGCCTTGTTGGAGTTTTGTATACGGGAGCATTTGAATAAGGTGGCCCCTCGGGTAATGGCCGTGTTGGACCCCGTGAAGGTAGTTATCGATAATTATCCGCAAGGACAGACTGAATACGTGGAGATCGAAAATAACCCGGAAGACGAGAGTGCCGGAACACGGGCAGTCCCTTTCTCCGGAGAACTCTATATCGAGCGGGATGATTTTATGGAGAATGCTCCGAAAAAGTTTTTCCGTATGACGATCGGAAATGAGGTCCGTTTAAAGGGAGCTTATATCGTAAAATGCGAAAGCGTGGAAAAAGATGAGGAGGGAAACGTGACGACAATCCATTGTACGTATGACCCGGATACGCGGAGTGGTAGCGGGATCAATAGCAACCGGAAAGTAAAGGGGACTTTGCATTGGGTTTCCGCGGCGGAAGCTATCGATGCGGAGGTGCGATTGTACGATCGCCTGTTCAAGGATCCGGATCCTGCCGGGCATAAAGATATTGATTTTAAGGAATTTTTGAATGAAAACTCTTTGAAGGTGCTTACTCGTTGTAAGCTGGAACCGAGTTTGAAAGAGGTGAAGGAGGGAGATCGTTTCCAATTCCAGCGACTGGGATATTTTTGTGTGGACAAGGATTCGCAGCCGGGGAAATTGGTGTTTAACCGTACCGTGGGATTGAAGGATACTTGGGCAAAACAGAATAGTTAATTACTTGATATTAATGAGATGTACGATTTGCAATGCCGGCTTTTTCCGGCGATTGTAAATCGTAATTTGTACTTTAAAATTAAAACTAAATGTTGTCGAAAAAGAAAGTTGTATCGGAAGTCAGGGCATATGTATTGATTACGATAGGTCTGATGATGTATGCTTTTGCCGTGACCGCCTTTTTAGCTCCTCAAAAGATTGTAGGAGGCGGGGTGACGGGTATAGCTACGATTATTTATTTTTTATCGAATGAGTTGATTCCTATCGGTGTCAGCTATTTCGTCATCAATTTCTTGTTGGTGGCTATCGCCATGAAGATATTGGGTCCCAAGTTCGGAATTAAGACGATCTACGCGATATTCATGAGTTCTTTTCTATTGGGAATACTGCAGAGTTATATCCGGGAACCTCTGTTGGAAGATCGTTTCATGTGTGCCATCATCGCCGGTATCATGTGCGGTGCCGGAATCGGAATTTCTCTGGTAAACGGGGGAAGTACGGCAGGAACGGATATCATAGCCATGATCATAAATAAATACCGGAATATCAGTCCGGGTAAGATTATCATGTATATCGATGTGGTAATCATCGGTTGCAGTTATTTTATCGAAGGGAGTTTTCAGGATATTATGTACGGTTACGTGGTCATGGGAGTGGTTTCTTATACCATCGATATGGTATTTACCGGGCAGATGCAATCCGTGCAATTCCTTATTTTTTCGGATAAATACGAGGAGGTGGCTAATTCCATTACCCATGATCTGAAGCGGGGGGTGACTGTTTTGGATTGTTTGGGCTGGTACACGGGATCGGCCCGAAAAATGTTGGTAGTGGTGGTCCGTAAAAGCGAGATGCAAAATATCATGCGGGTGACCAAATTGGTCGATCCGGAGGCATTTTTAACCATGAACACGGTAATGGGGGTTTACGGTAAGGGATTCGATACCTTAAGACCTTAACCCTGAATATTATTTTAGAAAATCCTCCCCGGTTTGCAATAACAGATCGGGGAGGATTTTTATGACTGTTTATGTTTGCGGAAGTGGTTATTGGATGTAAAGATTAATGTAAAAATAGTATGATAAGGTTTTTTGTAATGGTTATTTTCTTTTTCCCTTTGCTTTTGTTGCAAAGTAAAGAGGAAGGAAGTATTCCGGTGTATGTTTTAATAGGAAAAAATTCTGAAAAAATACAATACATGAAAGAATGTAGGGAAAATTATGGCTACATAGTTTATAGTTTTACTTTTAGAGATGTATCTGATTTGGAATGTATTTTTATTAGGCATACCAATATGCGGGAAGATTATTTAAATGATACATTAATCAAATCCCGTTCTTTTTTGGATAGTATCTCTTATTATGATGAAAAATGGTTGTTGTCTTCCCCCAAAGTCGATATTTTAGATAATTGGAGGAACCGGATTTATGTGATTGATACAACCAGCTTAGGACGAGACTCGATTGTTTTGCGCCGATTTGATTTTTCGGCAGAAGAACCTACGGATGATGTCATCATGGAGGAGGAATTTAAATTTAATTAGATAATTTATTTTTTCTTTGGATCGTCCTTGGTTGTACTTAAGCGATGCGGGAAGATTTTTGTTTTATGATTTTTTGATTTTCATCAAGTCATCCTCCGTTATAAATCGTAAATCGTATTATCTTTGTAAGAGATATAAAATGGAGAGAGATGGAAATAAAGGTATTTGTAAATAATCCGTGGCAAGAGAACACGGTCGTATTGTATGATGAGACGGGTGAGGCCGTGGTAATAGATTGCGGATGTTTTTCGGAAGAAGAACGTCTGCGGGTGAAGGATTTTTTAGCGGATCATCATTTGAAACCGGTTGCGTTGCTGGATACCCACTTGCATATAGATCATATTTTCGGGAACGATTTTATGTTTAATGAATACGGTTTGTCGGCTCAAGCTCATCCCGCGGATGCTTTTTGGGTAGAGGATGCGGAAAAGTATGCGGCCATGTTGGGGGTACGGGGGATTACTCCGCCACCGGCCTTGGGTGATCTTTTGGAAGACGGCCAGATCGTTCGTTTCGGTCATTCGGAATTGGAAGTCATTCATGTCCCCGGTCACTCTCCGGGTGGCGTTTGTTTTTATAGCAAAAAGGATAAGTTGTTGATTTCCGGTGATGTGCTATTTGAGGGGAGTGTCGGACGGGCGGATTTACCGGGTGGCAATATGGCGGAACTTTTGGATGGGATACGTGCTAAATTGTTTGTTTTACCCGATGATGTACGGGTAATTCCGGGACATGGAAGGGAGACAACGATCGGAGCGGAAAAGAGATATAACCCTTTTTTTCAGGTTTGAGATGAAAACGATTGGAATTATGGTGGCCATGAGTTCGGAATACGAGCTGGTCAGGTCGCTTTTAACGGGAAAGCAAGAGAAAGAGCATCATGGGATATGTTTTTTGGAAGGACAGGTAGAGGGGTGTCGGGTTGTTTTGGTGAAGTCGGGGATCGGTAAAGTATGCTCGGCCGTGGGAACGGTTCTGTTAATTCGGGATTATGTTCCGGATGTCATTATCAATACCGGGGTGGCCGGGGGAATCGATCCGCTTACTCGGGTGATGGATATTGTGGTCGGAAAGCAGATGGTATATCACGATGTTTGGTGCGGAGAAGGAAATGAATACGGGCAAGTACAAGGATTACCGTCCCGGTTTGTATCGGATGAGGAGCTTTATCGGGTTGCGTTGGATATTCCTCATGAAGGACAGGTATATGGCGGGTTGATTTGTAGTGGGGATCAGTTTATTACGGATCAGGCGGCTTTAGCTAAAATAAAAAAGAGATTTCCGGAGGGTTTGGCCGTGGACATGGAATCCTGTTCTATCGCTCAGGTCTGTTATTTGATGGATATTCCTTTTTTAAGTTACCGTATCATTAGCGATACCCCTGGAGTGGAGAATCATTCCGGACAATATCGAAACTTTTGGGAAGAGGCCCCTAAACGTTCTTTCGCAATGTTGAAAGAGTTGATTACGCGTGTCGGAAAAATGAAAGCAAGGATATAAAATGGAAGAATAATGAAAAAGATACCGAGTTTTACCATAGATCATATTCGTTTGTTAAGAGGAATATATGTTTCTCGGAAGGATGCAGTCGGAAACGAGCTGGTTACGACCTTCGATATCCGAATGAAAGAGCCGAACCGGGAACCGGTATTGGGCCAAGGAGAGTTGCATACTATCGAACATTTGGCAGCCACTTATTTGAGAAATGACCCGCAATGGAGAGATAAAATTATTTTCTGGGGTCCGATGGGTTGTTGTACCGGAAACTATTTTTTGGTAAAAGGGGATTTGCATCCTCAAGACATAGTGGAGCTGATGCGTGAAACGTTCCGTTTTATCCGGGATTTTGAGGGTGAGATTCCGGGAGCGGCACCTAAGGATTGCGGAAATTATTTGTTACATAATTTACCTATGGCCCGATATGAAGCGGCTAAATACCTGACGGAGGTCTTGGATGTGATTGAAGAAAAAAATATGGTATATCCGGAATAGTATGAAATGGATTTGGGGAATAGTGCTGCTGTTATGTATTGTCGCTTGCGGTACAAAGCAGGATAAATCCAAAAATATCAGTGTGAGCATATTGCCGCAAAAATATTTTGTAGAGCGTATCGCGGGGGATTTCGTACGAGTGAACGTGATGATTCCGCCCGGCGCCAATCCTGCTATAAGCGATTTGACATCCGAGCAGTTGAAAATGCTGAATAATAGTTCTCTCTATTTTGCAGTCGGGTATTTGCCGTTCGAGCTTACTCATATTTACTCCTTATTGAAAAACAGGAGGGATATTCAACTGATAAAACATACTGACGCTATCGAGCTTCCGGAAAAGGAGTTTCCGGCGCATAAACATGGAGACGTGGAAAGTTTGGACCCGCATATTTGGATGTCGCCAACTTACGCCAAACAGATGGCTCGAACCATACGGGACGTTTTGAGTGATAAGTTTCCGGAAAAAAAGAATCTTTTTTCGGAAAATTGCGATCGCTTTATGCAGGAGATAGATAGTGTGGATCGGGAAGCCCGTCGGATTATTTTATCCAAACGCAATAAATTGTTTTTGATATATCATCCGGCTTTAACTTACTTTGCCCGGGATTACGGAATGGAACAAATAGCGATAGAAGACGAGGGTAAAGAGCCTAATCCGGTTCATGTGAGGACGATTATTGATCGTAGCCGGGAAAAGGGAGTGCGGGTTGTTTTTATTCAGAGTCAGTTCGATGAGGCTAATGCGCGTGCTATCGCTACGGAGATCGGGGGAGAGGTAATCTCTATAGATCCTTTGAATCCGGATTGGAAGGAAGAGATGAATGCTTTATTGAAGATTATTGATCTGAAAATGGATTGATATGGACGATATTATAGAATTGAGAGGAATAAGTGCCGGTTACGAAGGGCGTGTGGTTTTGCAAGGAGTGAATTTAGCCGTTCGTAAAAACGATTTTATCGGTATTATCGGTCCTAACGGAGGGGGTAAAACCACTTTGTTAAAAATTATTTTGGGTTTGATAAAGCCGTTTTCCGGGGAGATTATTTATCATACCTCCAAGCAATCATTATTTGGTTATCTGCCGCAAAACAGTCGTTTTGACACCCGTTTTCCCATTCAGGTGGAGGAGGTGGTGTTGTCGGGGCTTATGTCGGAAAAAGGAATATGGAAATCTTATTCGAAAGAGGACCGTTTGAAAGTGGATGCATTATTGGAGACCTACGGTATGTCGGCTTACCGGAAAACTCCCATCGGTGATTTGTCGGGCGGACAGATGCAACGTGTTTTTTTATGTCGGGCCATTATTTCGTCACCTAAAATCCTGATATTGGATGAACCTTCAACCTATGTCGATACGAATTTCGAAAAGGAGTTTTACGGATTATTGGAAGAGTTGAATAAAAAGATGAGTATCGTGATGGTTTCCCATGATTTGGGGATGATATGTTCTTACGTGAAAACGATTGCCTGTGTGAATGGGGGCTTACATTATCATGAGTCGAATCTGATTTCTCAGGAACAGTTGAAGATGTATAATTGCCCGATAGAGTTGATCTCTCACGGGACGGTGCCTCATCGGGTGTTATTGAAACACGAGAAAGACGGGGAGTAAAAATTAGAGATGGGGAATGATATGAAATACAACTTATTAATAATCATGAAAATATCATATTTTTAGAATCTAAAATCTACAATTGTAAATTTAAAATTAGAAGATGTTCGATTTATTGGAGTACGGATTTTTTCAGAATGCCTTAGCCGGAACGATATTAATCGGGATAAGCTGCGGTTTGATAGGAACTTATATCGTGGCTAAGCGAATGGTTTTTATTAGTGGGGGAATCACTCATGCTTCCTTCGGAGGTTTGGGATTAGCTTATTTTTTGGGTATCTCACCCCTTTTGGGCGCTGCTGTATTTGCTTTGATTGCCGCTTTCTGCATTTTGTATTTATCCGATAACAAGCGTTTCAAAGAAGACTCTTTAATCGGTATATTTTGGTCGGCCGGAATGGCTATCGGAGTACTGTTTATCTACTTGACACCGGGCTATGCTCCGAATCTTCTTTCTTATCTTTTCGGTAATATATTGACTATTACCGGGGATCAACTTATGATGGCATTGTTGCTCTGTGTAATGATTTTTCTTTTTTTTATGAAGTTTTATCGTCCGCTTTTTTATATCGCTTTCGATAAAGAGTACAGTCGGACCCATTATATCGCTCTTTCTTCGATAGAGATCGGAATTACGGCCTTAATTGCTCTTTGTATCGTTCTTTGCATGAAGTTGGCGGGAATCATTCTTGTTATCTCTTACCTGACCATGCCCCAGGCTATCGGAGGTATGTTTTATAAAAATTTCAAACAACAGTTGATACTCTCTACCTTAATTAGTTGTTTAGGATCTGTCGTGGGACTTTTTCTTTCCGCTTTTTTGGAGATCCCTTCCGGGGCTGCTATTGTCCTCTGCTTTTTAGTCGTTTTTCTGTTCTGCTATTTGATTAGACGCAAAAAGTGAATCCCGGGCACGGTTCTCAAGCGTACCCGGGGTATTGTTATTTACTTGATGTAGTTTTGTGCGAATTGGCGTCCGGCACGTAAGGCTTTTAGATTCATTTCCACGATATCGGCTCCTTTCCGTTCGAAGATTGCTGCAATTCCTTTTTCGAGGTATTCGAAAGGAATCTCTATAAAGGGTGATGCGGCTCCTAACATGACAAAATTACTGGCTCTGACATTTCCGGCTGCTTCTTTTGCGATGGTATCGGCATCGATGATTACCTGGTGAGGTAATGCCTTTAATGTTTTCATCAGCTCTTCGGTATCCGGGTAGTTCGGAATATTGATGAACGGCGTGGAGTTGGTTACCACGTATCCGCCTTGTTTCAGGTAAGGCAAATAACGTAAAGCTTCCATAGGTTCAACCGAAAGAATGATGTCAGCTGAGCCTTTGGCAATCAGATCGGAGAAGATCGGTTGATCCGATATTCTCATATAGGATTGAACATCCCCGCCCCGTTGGCTCATCCCGTGGGTTTCGGCCTGTTTCATGTATAAGTTATTGGTGAGGGCTGCGGAACCTAAAGCGGCAGCGATTGACAATATACCTTGTCCTCCTACACCGGCTAATATGATATCTGTCTTCATAATTTTTAATTTTAAAATGGATTTCCAATTGATCCGTTATCTTTTATTTTTTCTTTTTCTTGGCATCGCGGGAAGCTTTTTGGATACAAACTCTTCTCGGAATGATCACGGATACACCCTTGTATTCTATCTCGTCGCGAATAATCTTACAAAGTTCATCGTGGTTTTTCGGAACAGGAAGCAAAACCCGGATGTGTTCCGGCTCTACTCCAATACCGCGACAGATGGCTTCAAGATGTCCTAAGGCGGAGGATTCCTGTCCTCCAGTCATAGAGATGGATTCGTTGTCTGAAATAATGATGGTAATGTTGGATTTTTCATTTACGGCGTCCAAAAGCCCCGTCATCCCCGAGTGGGTAAAAGTAGAGTCTCCGATAACAGATACGGCGGGATATAATCCGGCGTCCGCGGCACCTTTGGCCATAGTGATAGAGGCTCCCATATCTACGCAGGAGTTAATGGCTTGGAAAGGAGGAAGGGCACCTAAGGTATAACATCCGATGTCCGAGAAAACCCGTGCGTTGGGATATTCGGCCACGACTGCATTTAACGCGTTATATACATCCCGATGGCTGCAACCTACGCATAAGGCGGGAGGGCGGGGGGCTACTATTTCCGGTACGGGAGCTCCTTCCGTTACGGGTATTCCGAAAGCCTTGGCGATCCAATCCGGATTCAATTCTCCGTCGCGGGGAAGCGTGCCGTCCAAGCGTCCGTGTACTTCTTCTTTTTCCAGGTATCCTTTTAGTAATTCTTCCATGATGGGATATCCCTCCTCGATTACCAGAAGTTTTTCACAGCTTTCAGCCAATCGGGTAATCATTTTTCTGGGGAGGGGATACTGACTAACCTTAACTACCGGATAAGGGCATTTTCCTTTAAATACTTCCATCAGGTAATTGTAACCGATACCGCAGGCAATAATCCCCATGGATTTGTCGGCCCCGTCGATGTAGCGGTTGAATGCGGAACGGTCGGATTCTTCTTCGAAAGCGGTTTGTTTTTCTAATAATATCTTGTATCTTTTTTTTGCGATGGCAGGTAATAATACGAATTGGCGTTTGTCTTCCGGCAGGTGCAAGTCGTTTTCCTTGACGGCCTCTCGGGTTTCGACTCCGGCACGGGAGTGAGCCAGGCGGGTAGTGATACGCATCATTACGGGGGTTCCCATTTTTTCGGAAAGTTCAAAACCGTAGCGGGTCATTTCGTATGCTTCCTGTTGGTTGGAGGGTTCTAACATGGGAATGAGTGCGAACTTTCCGTAAGCGCGGGAGTCTTGCTCGTTTTGAGAAGAGTGCATGGACGGATCGTCGGCAGCCGTGACCACCATTCCGCCGTTTGCCCCGGTAATAGCCGAGTTCATGAAACAATCGGCAGCGACGTTCATTCCCACGTGTTTCATACAAACCAATACTCTTTTACCGGCGTAAGACATACCCAAAGCAGCCTCCATGGCTGTTTTTTCGTTAGCGGACCACATCCTGTGAACGTTACGGGCGATAGCCTGTTTGGATTCTTGAATGTACTCAGTGATCTCTGTTGATGGGGTTCCGGGGTAAGCATATACTCCGGAGATTCCTCCGTCTATAGCACCTTGTGCAATAGCTTCAACACCTAATAATAGTTGTTTTTGCATAGTGATAAGATTATGATATTAAGTTTTTGTCGATTTTTATAATGGAAAAACGGTTTCACGATCTACAATCGTGAGACAATGGGGCGTTCGGTTTATAGTCCTCCGAACAGTTTAAGAACACCTACAATGTAAGCTAATACGAAATAATACTCTGACGGACGATACATCACGCGTTATTTAAAACGTTTTCAATACTCATTTCGGTGCTAATGTAGCATTATTATTTAACAAGAGCAAATTTTTATATCGTTTTACCTGATAACTCTATTTTAAGCATCCAACGAGTCTGAAAAATAAAAAAATAGAGTCAAATACCTGTTTTTCTTGAGGGAATTCGTTAATTTCGACCAATTAATCACTGAGATCATGTTTAAACGTATAGAGAGGTCATTTTCGGCTAAGTTGAGTTTTTATTTGATAGCCTCTATGACTGTTTGGGCGATTGTTATGTTTAGTGTTTTTTATCACTATGCCGTGTTGAAGTTGGAGCGGGATGTAGACGAGCGTATATGGAATATTGCTGAAAAATCAGATTTGCGATTGACCACTCTTTTGCGAGGGGTGGAGAAAATTCCGAAAAATATGGCTTGGATGATATCCAATGGGTTCTTGGATGCGGATTCTATCTTCAGTGTTACTCGCCGGGTGGTGGAAGACAACGATGAAGTTTTTGGTTGTGCCATTGCTTTTGAGCCGAATTATTTCAAGTCTAAAGGATATTATTTTGCTCCTTATTCTTACATGAGCCGGGATTCGGTGATAACCGTTCAGTTGGGAGATGTCGCCTATAACTATTTTGAAAAGAGATGGTATGCCCGTTCCAAGAAATTCGGTATATCGCGATGGAGTCAGCCTTATAGGGAGTTTGGGGATCATGATATAATTACATCCACGTATTCCGTTCCGATGTACGATAGTAAGAGACGTTTTATCGGTATTTTCTCTGTCGATTTGTCGACTAATTGGTTGACCGATCTGGTGGATTCTATTAAGCCGTACCCGAGTAGTTATGCTATTGTTATTGATAGCTTAGGGAATTATATTGTTCATAAGAGGGAGAAAAATATGGTGGAAAGGACCATTTTCGACGTGGCCGAAGCGATGTCCGATACGACGGCAATGTTGGTTGCCAAGCGGCTTGCGGCGGGTAAAAAAGGGAAGATGCGGATGTTGGATAACGATGAAGATGCCTATGTATATTATATGCCTTTAAATGCGACCGAATGGTACATGGCAATCGTTTGTCCCTACCAGGAGATCTATCGCGAATTTTTTCAGTTTAATGTTATCTTATGGGTGGCTTTTTTGATTATTATATTGATGCTTTACATCATAAGTTCCGGAACGATTAGGCGTCTGACTGCTCCGTTGAAAGATTTCGCTCAATCGGCCCGGACGATAGCCTTAGGAAGGTTTGATACGCCTTTGCCCGTCATCCATTCGAGGGATGAGATGGCAGAGTTGCGGGATTCGTTTGAATACATGCAGCAACAGTTGACGATGTTTATCGAGCGCTTACAGCAGACCACTTCGGCAAAAGAAAAGATAGAGAGTGAATTGCGTATTGCTCACGATATTCAGATGGGGTTACTTCCTAAACCGGCTGTTGCCTGTCCCAAATGGGAAGGGGTGGAACTTTATGCCGTTCTGAACCCCGCGCGACAGGTCGGAGGTGATTTTTATGATTACTTTGTAATTGGAGACGAACTTTGTTTTGCGATAGGGGATGTGTCGGGAAAAGGAGTTCCGGCTTCTTTATTGATGGCTACTACATTGAGTTTGATGCGTTCCATCTCCTTTTCGAATTTCGAACCTCAATACGTGACGAATTTTATCAATCAGGGGTTATTGCGTTCGGGACAGCCGGATCGGTTTGTCACTTTTTTCGTCGGAATGCTTCATTTGAAGAGCGGGAAGTTTAAATTTTGCAATGCAGGTCACTCTTTACCCGTTATGATCCAACCGGACCATTCGGTTCGGATTATGGAGATGGAACCGAGTCTTCCTTTAGGCATATTGAAGGAGTACGAGTATAAGGAGTACAATTGTTCATGGGAGCCGGGAGCAAAGATGTTGCTCTATACGGACGGAATTACGGAAGCGGAGAATGTCGGACATAAGCTTTATTCGCCAGAGCGACTGTTGGAAACGATTCGAAACCATGCTTCTTCCTCTTCGAAAGGAATGATCGAAGCTATTCTGATCGATGTCAATGAGTTTGTTTCGGGAGCCCTTCAATCTGACGACCAGACCTTGTTAAGTATATCTTTTTATCCGGAAACAGAAGAATAGACGACCTTGTTCGTGCATGAATAAGGTCGCCTGTCCCATGTCATTTTTTTAACGCTACGGCCATTCTTTCGATCCCCCAAATCAGTAAGAACCCGAGGACGCACATGAGTATGGCTTGCCATGTATAAGGATCGCTTACCTGCATTTGTTCGAAGGTATGGGGCAGAACATTTTTTTCCGTTTCGAATATCTCTCCGTTGATGAATTCCGGATTGTTGATTTTCCAGGGCCATATTTTATTCAAAGATCCGATCATAAACCCGATCAATAACGCAACCGTCAGTCCGTGATAATTTTTTAATAGCCAAGAAAGTAAATGAGAAAATGCGATTAATCCGGAAACGGCTCCTACTAAAAAAATAAGTAGTATACCGATATTGAAATTACTAACGGCGGTGATGATATATTCGTATTTCCCGAGTAAAAGGAGAATGAACGCTCCGGATATTCCGGGTAGGATCATGGCACAAATGGCTATAGCTCCCGAGAGTAAGATAAACCACCAGGTCTCCGGTGTCGTGGTTGGGGTAAGTACCGTGATCGTGTAGGCTATTACACCTCCTGCTAATAACGAGAGTACGGTAAAGGTGTTCCAGTTTTTAACTTCTTTAAAAACTAAAAAGGCGGAGGCTATGATTAGTCCGAAGAAAAAAGACCAGACATGAATAGGATATGTTTCTAACAGGAATTTCATTAGTTTGGCTAAGGAGAATATGGATATAGCTATTCCGGCAACCACGGAAAATAAGAAATTACCGTTTATATGTTTCCATAATTCTTGCCATCTGAAGGTGAACAGAAGTCGTAAAGCTTGTAAATTAATGGAGCGAATGGAGTTGATTAATTCTTCATATATTCCGGTAATAAAAGCAATGGTGCCTCCGGATACTCCCGGTATGACATCAGCCGCACCCATCGCACATCCCCGCAAGACAAGTAATAGATAGTTTCTTTTTTGCATATATTTAAATTAAAAATGTTTTTTCGCTTATACGCTGAACACGTTGCGATGTTCAAAGCGCAGCAAGTCAAATACGGTTTTTACCGGGGTAAAAGTTGACAAGGGAACTTCGACGAAGAGCGTGTTCCAGTTTGCCATGGCTCCATTCCAAAGTCCGGGTAATTCCTGAACTTCGATTTCCTGGCCTTCATAAGATTTTTTGGAGATGAATCCTTGTGTCGCATCGATGAACTCATTTAAATCGAATTTTTTTCCGCGATAATTATAAGTACTGCATACGATATCTACCGGATTGAAATGAGTCGCTTTGGAAAATATTTTTTTCTGTTCCTTATCCTTTAGATCGATTTGGGCACTTTCCAAGATCATTAGGCGGCTTCCCGTATCGCCGCCGACCCAGAAAGGTCCTCCTCCGGGTTCTCCTTCATTTTTAACCATACCACATACGCGAATGGGGCGATCCAGTAAATGTTTCAGGTATTTGATTCGCTCTTTGGCAGAGGAGAATGTAAATCCTTCCTTTAGTTTGTATCCTAAATTCTCACTTATGAAGTTTTCGATCTCGTTCAATTTTTCTTCCGTTAAATTATTCCTGTTTTTAGTCAGAATCTTCAGGTAACCGAATACTTTTTCCTGGACATCGAGCAATAGTCCGGCTAAGATCTTTTTGTATTTGATCGTGTCGGCTTTGTTCCTGTCCGGAGCTACGTTGTCGATATTTTTGATAAAGATCAACTCTTCTTTCAAATCGTTCAGGTTATGGATTAAGGCTCCGTGTCCTCCCGGCCGGAAAACGATGTTTCCCTGGGCATCGCGTAAAATATTTCCATCTGCATCCAAACTAATCGTATCCGTTGAGGGCTTTTGAAGGGAAAAAGAGATCTTGTATTTTATGTTGTACTCTTTTTGGTAATCCTTTAGAATGTTTTTTAACAGTAGTTTGAATTTACCGAGGTGCTCTTCGGAAACTGTAAAGTGCAGATTGGCTGTTTTCCCGTTGTTACAATACAATGCGGCTTCCACGAGATGCTCTTCCAATGCGGTTCGGATATGATCCTGATAAATATGAAAATCAATAAGGCCCTTGGGAGTCGAATTGTAATTCAACCCTTTTTCTGTCAACAGATACTCTAAGATTTCAGAGAATTGATTTTTCCACAAAAGCTTATCGACATCTAACATGTCTTTATAAAGGGCTTCCTTCAGATGAGGATAGAAGGGGAATTCTTTTAGTTTCTCGAAGAAGGAGAATATGGTTCCCGGCTCTTTGTTTTGTCGGAAATTCAGGTAATCTTCGTCGCTTCCCGTGTAGGTATTATAGAATGTGTTTAAGGTTTTGAACATTCGCGAAGCGGAACCCGAAGCCGGAACCATTTTAACCATATCGAGAGCGTCTTTTTTATTTTCGAAAATTGAAATA
This sequence comes from Gabonibacter massiliensis, assembly GCA_001487125.1. Lineage (GTDB taxonomy): Bacteria > Bacteroidota > Bacteroidia > Bacteroidales > Marinifilaceae > Gabonibacter > Gabonibacter massiliensis. The sequence continues at coordinate 955,310 of LN913013.1, read as the reverse complement.
TAATTGTTTTCCTCTTCTTCTGTTAAACTTTTTATCCCGTTCCGAAGAGTGGCCGCATCTTGAAGTTTGACAAATCCGAAACCTTTCTTGAAATTTTCGATTTGTTTATCAATTTGTACGAGTTTGATGCCCCGGTGTCTAAATTGTTTAATATCGTTCTTTGTATACATAAATTTCAAATTTGAAAGGTTAGTAATAGTTCCGTAATGTACGAATGAATTGTGAAATAGTATGCGATTAATTGTTAAATTAAACAAAAAGCACGGCGGGGCCGCGCTTTTATTTAATTTTCATCTTCATCGTATAGGTCTTCTTGGTTGTCCAGCTCTTTTTCAAAGAAATCTTCTGCTTCTTCCAATAGACTTTCTACATCATCGATGCAAAGAGGCTCTTCGTCAATCCAGTAAATACGTTGATTACTATAGAAGCCGTCCATATCGCATTGTATGATACAACGAGGTTTTTCTGTATGTACAACATACAATAGATCAGATGCTTCCTGTGAATTGTCTGCGATGAGAAACTTCGGTAACATAATGTTTATTGTTTTAAAAATTCAAAGGCAAATATAAAGAATAATTGAAAATTGAAAATTGAAACCCGAAAATTATTTTCGGGTGAACAGGAAGTAGAGAAAAAAGCGTATCTTTAGGGCATAAAAAAGAGATAGAATTTAAAGTTCAAGAAGGGAGGAACGAATGCTCTTTTGGGGTAACGTCATATATTCAAGGAGTTAACAATGATTGCATTAAAAATATTATCACAGGTTATTCCCGTATTGAACCGGGAAGATCGTTGTTCTCAAGCATTGGGGTGGATGGAAATTTTTAGAGTTTCTCATTTGCCTGTTGTTGAGGGAGATGAATATTTGGGGTTATTAGAGGATGAGACAATATATGCTCATGGAAATTTGGAAGACCCTATCGCATCTTTGGAGATTCGTAGGGAGTCGACGTTTGTATATGAGGATACTTATATTTATGATATTGTCGGTGTGGCTTCAGCCGGAATGTTGTCCGTTATCCCCGTGTTGAGCCGGAGTGGAAAATACAGAGGAGTTATCCTGCCTGCTGATATTTTGTATCAGGTTGATCGTTTGTTAGGTGCTAATTTACCCGGTGGGATTATTGTTTTGGAGGTAAATAATATTGACTATTCTTTAGCGGAGATCGCTCAAATTGTCGAGTATAATGAAGCGAAAGTCGTCAGTTGCTGTGTAACGGGAGGTGGGGATACTAACAAAGTGTATGTCGTCTTAAAAGTGAATACTTCTAATTTGGAACCTATACTGGAGACTTTCAACCGATACCAGTATTCGATAAAAATTACCTTTGTGAACGGCGAGGAGTACGGCGAAGAGTTGAGGGAGCGTTATGGTCAATTGATGAGATATATGGAGATGTGAAGAAGCATCTGATTAAATTTTGTAGGTGATATGAAAATAGCAATATTCGGGAGGGTGGTGGAAACTCATTTTTTCCCTTTTTTGGAGAGCATGTTGGAAGATTTAAGAAGGAGAGGAGCCATGTTGAGTTGTTACCGTCCTTTTTATTCTTTTTTGGAGCGGCGGAACGGGGATATGGCGAAGTATTTCGACTCCACTTTCGACTGGGTTTTGTCTAAAGGGGAGGTCGATGTGTTATTTAGCGTGGGAGGAGACGGAACATTCCTGAACTCCGTTATCTATGTAAGGGATAGCGGTATACCTATTTTAGGCATTAACAGCGGACGATTAGGTTTTTTGGCCAATATCGCTCAGGAGGAAATTTCTCGGGCCGTGGCAATGCTTTGCGCTGGAGATTTTGAAATCGAACGGCGGGATCTGATCCACCTGGATATAGAAGAAAATCCGTTTTCAGATTTCAATTATGCATTGAACGAGGTTAGCGTGTTGAAAACGGAGCGATCTTCTCTTTTGAAAGTACACGCTTATATAGAAGGTGAATATTTGACCACTTATTGGGCCGATGGTCTGATTGTAGCGACTCCGACCGGTTCTACCGCTTACTCTTTGAGTGGCGGGGGGCCCATCGTGTCTCCTGCCTGCGACAATTTAATTCTGACTCCGGTAAGTCCTCATAATCTGAGCATCCGTCCCTTGATTTTACCGGGAAACGTGAGGGTCAAGCTACAAGTGGAAAGCAGGTCTGCAGACTTCATGCTGAGTTTGGATTCCAGGATGCATAAGATATCGAATATTCGTGAATTGTACATATCTTCAGGGAATTTTAAATTGAATGTGGTTAAAATGCCGGATCACAGTTATTATGAAACACTGAGGAATAAATTGCGGTGGGGTGAGGATTTGCGAAACGAAAAGTGAAAAATAGTAAAAAGTGTGAGAGGATATGGAGAACTCTTGTAAATTTGCAATCTCATCTGGTGAAAAATTATGATAGAAGAAATCAAACACAAAAGGAACGTGCCGGATCATGTGGCCATTATCATGGACGGTAACGGAAGATGGGCCAAGAGTCGGGGGTTGGAACGATGGCAAGGACATAAAGAGGGGGTGGATACGGTAAAAAGAGTTGTGGAGGCAAGTGGGGAAATCGGACTGAAATACTTGACTCTTTATACCTTTTCGATAGAAAATTGGAATCGGCCTAAGGAAGAGATAAGTATGTTGATGGGATTGATGGTTGATGCCATTCTTGCCGAGACGGACAACCTGATGAAGCAACAAGTACGGGTAATGGCTATCGGTAACCTGTCGGATTTGCCTGAAGCGGTATATCGGAAATTGAAAAATTTGATCGCTCTGACGTCGGAAAATACAGGGGTGACGCTGGTACTGGCATTGAGTTACGGAGCCCGATGGGAGCTTTTGGAGGCGGCGAAACATTTGGCTAAGGATTATAAGAACGGAAAAATATCTGATTTAGAGAGTATTGACGATGAGAACTTCGCGTCATATTTGACAACGGCCGGGATTCCGGATCCGGATTTGTTAATTCGGACAAGCGGTGAATGTCGGTTAAGTAATTTCCTTTTGTGGCAATTGGCGTACACGGAACTATATTTTATTGACAAATTTTGGCCTGATTTTGAAAAAGAAGATTTATATTTGGCCATTCGTAATTTTCAAAAACGAGAGAGACGCTTCGGAAAAACCGGAGAACAACTAAAAAAGTGAGTCAGATGATAGGAAAAACAGCGTTTGTACTGATATTTATATTTTGTTTTAATTGGGTTGAGGCCCAAGTTGCGGATTCGACAAAAAAAGAAATCGAGATTTATTATTCTGATCCTAAATCGTACGAGTTGGCCGGGGTGGAGATAACCGGTACGGGCGGAGGTTATGATAAGGATATTTTATTGCAGATGTCCGGATTGACTGTCGGACAAAGGATTACCATACCCGGAGATGCGATAACAAAAGCTATACGGAGATTATATGATCAGGGGATTTTTTCTGATATCTCTATCTCCGTGGACCGGATCGAAGGAGATAAAGTATATCTGAATTTGTATATTCAAGGAAGTTATAGGCTTTCGAAAGTACTGTATGTCGGTTTGAAAAAATCGGAAGAGACAAAAGTACGGGAAAAATTAGCTCTTATGCCGGGTATCCAGGTAACAGAGAACACGAAAGTCAATATAAAAAGAGGTATTGAGAAATATTTAAAAGAGAAAGGGTATTACAATTCCTCTATCAAGATTATTCAAAGAGATGATCCTGCCGTGGAGGGGAGTGTGATATTGGATGTTATTGTCGAGAAGAATAGCAAAATTAAAATTTCCGATATTATTATTACGGGGAATAAAGAGATTAAAGCCCGGAAATTAAAAGCGGCGATGAAAAAAACAAAAGAAAAATCTTTTGTTAATTTCTTTAAATCCGCTAACTTTATAGAGAAAAATTATGACGAAGACAAATTTAATCTTCTGAGCAGATACAATGAAAAAGGGTATCGAGATGCCGTTATCCTGTCGGACTCGATCGTTCCGGTTTCGCCGAACAGGGTGAAGATTTATATTAATCTGGAAGAAGGGAATAAATATTATTTTAACGATATTACTTGGGTGGGTAATACCAAATACGAATCGTGGCGTTTATCTTCACTCTTGAATATCAAGAAGGGAGATGTCTACAATAGCAAGTACCTCCAAGAACGGTTGTATATGGATGAGGATGCAGTAAGTAATATATACCAGAATAACGGTTATCTTTTTTCGAGACTGGATCCTATTGAAACGATTGTCGGCAATGATTCGATCAACTTGGAAATTCGTGTGATTGAAGGACCTCAGGCCACTATTAACAAGTTAATGATAAGGGGTAATACCCGTACGCATGAACATGTGATTCGTCGGGAATTATACACGTATCCGGGTGAGCTGTACAGTCGGCAAGATGTTATTCGGAGTATTCGGGAGTTGGCTAACATGGGACACTTCGATCCGGAAAAGATCGATCCTAAATTCGAACCGCATCCGGAAGCCGGAACAACGGATATTATTTACAATGTATCAGAAAAACCCAATGATAAGATCGAGTTATCCGGAGGTTGGGGGGCCGGAATGATCATCGGTTCGTTAGGATTGACATTCAACAACTTCTCTATCCGGAATATTTTTAATTGGGATTCCTATCGTCCTTTACCGCAAGGAGATGGACAAACATTCAGTTTGAAAGCTCAAACGAACGGTAAGTATTATACCTCGTTCAGTATCTCGTTCCGGGAACCGTGGTTAGGAGGGAAGCGTCCGAACTCGCTGAGTGTTTCGGCCTATTTTTCCCGCCAGACAGGTTATTCCCGTAATTATTATAATTCTTATTACGTGAACTCCAATAAATCCAAGGATTTTTATAATTCGAGCGAGTTGATGTTGACTTACGGTATTAGTGTCGGGCTGGGACGGAGAATTACCTGGCCGGACGATTGGTTTACAATGTATAACGAGATCTCTTATCAACGTTACGAGTTGAAGAATTGGCCCTATTATATTTTTAGTGACGGAAATTCCAATAATCTATCTTTTGCAACCGTGTTGAAGCGGAGTTCGATAGATAACCCTTTGTATACGAAACAGGGAAGTGAATTTACCTTGTCCTTGGCTTTTACTCCTCCTTACTCTTGGTTTGATAATCGTGATTACGCGACGGAGAAGGACCGGATAAGGTATAAATGGATCGAATATCATAAATGGAAGTTTAGCGGGAAAGTTTATGTCCCTTTGACGGATGTGAACAAACCTCGTCCTTTGGTCCTTTATGCGTCCGTTCAATACGGTTACCTGGGACATTACGATAGTGATAAAAAATCCCCGTTCGAAGGATTCGAAATGGGTGGAGACGGAATGTCGGGATATAGCTTGTACGGCCGTGAATATATCGGGTTGAGAGGATACGAGAACGGATCGTTGACGAATGCGGGGTCGAGCTTTATTGCACCGAATGCCGCGGATGCGAGTCTTTATTCCAAGATTACCATGGAGATCCGTTATCCTATTTCGTTGGCACAATCGGCGACTATTTACGCGTTGGGATTTTTGGAGGCGGGAAACTCATGGTATAAATTAAAGGATTTTGAGCCTTTTAACCTGTATCGTTCTGCCGGGGTCGGTCTACGCGTATTTTTGCCTATGTTCGGTTTGTTGGGTATAGACTGGGGGTATGGATTTGATGAAGTGCCCGGTCGTCCGGGAGCCGCCGGATCGCAAATACACTTTGTACTCGGTCAGGAATTTTAGTTGACATAATCTTTTTTTTTGTAATTTGTTAGGTTAGATTAATAAGATAAAAGAGTGAAAAAGCAATTAATTTATTACTTTTGTAAATCATCAAATAGACAAACATTATGAGGAATACAATGAAATTTTTTGTTTTTGTAGCATTTATTTTTGCTGCACTTACAGCTTCAGCTCAGACGAGTCCTATAAAGTTAGGGCATTTAGATACGGATAAGCTGTTAAGTATAATGCCGGAATTTAAGGATGTACAGACGAAAATACAACAGAAATTTGAGGCTGCAAGGAAAGAGTCTGAGGATATGCGTGCGGAGTTTGCCAAAAAGTATCAAGAGTATCAGCAAAATGCGAAAACGTGGACTGATATTATCAGAGAAACGAAAGAGCAGGAATTGCAACAAATGAATCAAAGAATACAGGATTTTGATACGAATGCAGGTGAAAGATTGGATAGAGAGAGAAACGAGTTGATGGCTCCGCTTCTTGAAAAGATTAAAAAAGCGATTACCGAAGTGGGAAAAGAGAATGGGTATACCTATATCTTTGCAGCCGGTGCATTGCTGTTTGCAGCTGATAATAGCGATGATGTATTGCCTTTGATTAAGAAGAAACTCGGGATTCTATAAAGTCGATCCGATATAAAAAGCCGCCGATGGCGGCTTTTTTTTTGTTTAATATCTCGAAAAAGGTTATATTAGCACCTATATATAGAAAAGAAGTATGAGTTGTCCAATAGGGGTTTTTGATTCTGGTTATGGAGGGCTTACGATATTGAAAGATATTGTGAAAGAGATGCCTGGATACGATTATATTTATTTGGGCGATAATGCTCGGACACCGTACGGAACCCGATCCTTTGATGTCGTTTATGAATATACCCGCCAGGCGGTTTTTAAATTATTCGAAATGAATTGCCGGTTGGTCATTCTTGCCTGTAATACCGCATCGGCCAAGGCTCTTCGTACGATTCAGCAGGTGGATTTACCTTTGATTGACCCGGAAAGAAGGGTGCTGGGGGTTATCCGTCCCAGCGTGGAGGCTGTTCCCCGTTTTACGACGAACGGGCATATCGGGGTATTGGGGACCAAGGGTACCGTGGCTTCCGGTTCCTATCTTATGGAAATTGCCAAGATACATTCGGAAAAGGGACTCCGGGTTACGCAACAGGCATGTCCCATGTGGGTTCCTCTGGTGGAGAATGACGAAATAGATTCGCCGGGGACGGATTATTTTGTAAGAAAATATGTTCAGGAGCTAATGGAAAAAGACCCGATGATAGATACGATTATATTGGCCTGTACCCATTATCCGCTGTTAAGAGAGAAAATAGATGAGATTATACCCGAGGGCGTGACTGTCGTTGAGCAGGGGGGCTTGGTGGCCCGAAGTTTAAAAGATTATTTGGAACGTCATCCTGAAATTGACGGGCGGCTTTCCAAAGAGGGGAAAATCATATATTATACTACTGAAAAAGGGGGTATGTTTGACCGGATGGCGGCTTTATTCCTGCAATCGGACGTAACTTCCCGGCATATAGAGATATAACCGTGACCTAAATCATGATGGATATGACAGAGCAGGAAATAATAGAGGCAGCTTTCGAGGATTTATTGAATTCCATGCGGAAGGGGACCACTGAAGAGAATAAGAAGTTAATTCGGGTGGCGTTTGAGTTTGCCAACGAGGCGCATCAGGGGGTTCGGAGAAAATCCGGAGAACCTTATATTCTTCATCCGATTGCTGTGGCCAAAATTGCGACGAAAGAGATCGGTTTGGGAACGAAGTCGGTGATCGCCGCTTTGCTGCATGATGTCGTGGAAGATACGGACTACACGGTAGAAGATATATCCAATCTGTTTGGGCCTAAAATCGCTTCTCTCGTGGATGGATTGACGAAAATCAGTGAGGTGATGGGATCGAATACCACGAAGCAGGCCGAAAGTTTTCGAAAAATGATCCTTACTTTGGCTGATGATGTTCGTGTGATTCTGATTAAGATTGCCGATCGTTTGCATAATATGCGCACGTTAGACTCCATGCCCGAACATAAGCAGGTGAAAATAGCGGGAGAGACGTTGTATATTTATGCTCCTTTGGCTCATCGTATGGGACTGCATGCGATAAAAACCGAATTGGAGGATTTAAGTTTGAAATATGAAAATCCGGAAGAGTATAAAGCTTTAGAAAAACGGATTCAAGCCTATAAAACCGAAAATACGAATCTTTTTCAGCAGTTTATTATTCCTATACGGGAGCGTTTGGCGGAGAATGGTTACCGGTTTGAGATTACGGCACGTACCAAGAGCGTCTATTCTGTTTGGTCTAAGATGCAACGTCGCCATATCTCGTTTGAGGAAATATACGATTTGCTGGCGGTACGTATTGTTTTCGTTCCCAAAAGTAATCAACCCGAAAAATGGCAGTGCTGGAACATATACTCCCTGATTACGGATTTGTACAGTCCCAAACCCGAGCGTATACGGGATTGGGTCAGTGTTCCGAAAGCGAATGGATATGAGGCATTGCATCTGACGGTAATGGGACCGGGGGGACGGTGGATTGAGGTTCAGATTCGTTCGGAACGTATGGACGAAATCGCGGAACGGGGATTAGCCGCCCATTGGAAATATAAGGGCGATACGGATGCTAATTCCGAATTGGATAAATGGCTGGCTGGGATCAAAGAGATGCTGGAACAACCGGGGACGGACGCTTTAGAGTTTCTGGATGAATTCAAAATGAATTTATACGCGAAAGAGATCCGGGTGTTTACTCCTAAGGGAGATATGAAAACTCTCCCCAAAGGAGCAACGGCTTTGGATTTTGCTTATGATATCCATACCGAAATCGGAAATTCCTGTATCGGGGCAAAGGTCAATCATAAGTTGGTTCCCATGAGTCATGTTTTACAAAGCGGAGATCAGGTGGAGGTATTGACGAGTGATAAGCAAAAGCCTCAGGGCGATTGGCTTGATTTCGTGGTTACGGCCAAGGCGAAAACGAATATAAGTGCGGCTTGCAGGAAGGAAAAGAAAGAGCAGATCCGGAATGGCGGAATGATTTTTGAGAAATTGCTGGAGGATATGCGTCTACCCGATTCCCCAGAGACGATGAGGAAAGCACTCAATCATTTGAAATTGAATGCAAAAGAGGATTTGTTTGTTAGCTTGGCTAAAGGGCATCTGGATGTGGAAGAGGTGAAGAGGGCATTGAAAAGAAAATCGGAAAATAAATTTGTAAAATACTGGAAATTACAGTTTTTCAAAAACGACAGATCAGATGCGGCGAAAGAAGGGGGAGCGGGAGATAAAAAGAAAAAGGATGAAAAGGTCTTTAATGATGTCGTGGAGGATGCCTCCGATTTTATTATTGCCCCTTGCTGTAATCCTATTCCGGGCGATGATGTCGTCGGAATGAAGATCGACGATAAGATTACCGTTCATAAACGTAAATGTCCCGAAGCCATTCGTTTAATGTCCCGTTACGGGGATCGAATTGTGCCTGTCAAGTGGGTTAGTCATAAGATTATGTCTTTTTTAGCCGTGATTAAATTGAACGGTATTGATAGTATGGGGATCGTGAGTGATATTACAATGATTATTTCTAAGGAGAATAACGTGAATATGCGCACGGTGCATTTTGAAACGAAAGACGGAATATTCGAAGGAATGATTCATTTATACGTACATAATACGGCGGATTTAAACAATCTGATGATGAAAATAGCTTCGTTGAAAGGAGTGGAAAACGTATCTCGAGTGGAGAATATAGACCTTTAATTAAAATTCTTCTAAATTAGATGAGCATGTTTTCGAGATTTGTTGTAATTTAGCAAAGTCATAAATCAAGTGCTTTGGACTCAATGGAAAAAATAAAGGAGACGGTAAAAGAGATTTTTACTACTTACTTGCAGCAAAAGGGACATCGTAAAACACCGGAACGATATGCTATTTTAGATGAGATCTATTCTCATACAGGACATTTCGATATCGAATCTTTGTATGTTTTTATGAAGAATAAAAATTACAGGGTAAGTCGGGCAACTTTGTATAATACGATTGATTTGCTGTTGGAGTGCAAACTGGTGATAAAACATCAGTTCGGAAATAATATTGCCCAGTTTGAAAAAGCTTACAACAACAGGAAACACGAACATATTGTATGTAAGGTATGCGGAAAGGTGGAAGAGTTTGCAGACCCTCGATTGGAGGAGATCGTTGAGCACGTGGAGGATAAATATGATTTTTCGGTTCATCATCATATGCTTTATATATATGGTGTCTGTCACGACTGCAAGTTGGCTGCTTCGAAATAAATATTACCTTTGTACGTTTGTTTTTTTAGTAATTGTTTTATAATCCAAAATCGTTGTGCTTACGCGGCGATTATAATTAAAATAGTATCAAATGAAAGTAGATGTATTGCTGGGGTTACAGTGGGGAGATGAGGGAAAAGGAAAGGTCGTTGATGTTTTGACGCCTCATTACGATGTGATTGCTCGTTTCCAAGGAGGTCCTAACGCGGGACATACGCTGGAATTTAACGGTGAAAAATATATTCTTCGTTCTATCCCTTCCGGAATTTTTCAGGGGGATAAAATAAATATTATCGGGAATGGTGTCGTGTTGGACCCTGCTTTATTTAAAGCGGAAGCAGAGGCACTCGAGGCGTCCGGCCATGATTTGAAGAAGAGATTGCATATATCTAAGAAAGCCCATTTGATCCTTCCTACACATCGTTTCTTGGATGCTGCCTATGAGGTGGCTAAAGGAGATGCCAAAGTGGGGACGACAGGGAAGGGAATCGGACCGACTTATACGGATAAGATCAGTCGTAATGGCGTTCGCGTAGGGGATATTTTACATGACTTCGATACTAAATACGCGAAAGCAAAGGCTCGTCATGAACAGATATTGAAGAGTTTGAATTTTTCATACGATTTGTCTGCCGTTGAAAAAGAGTGGTTTGAGGGAATCGAATATTTGAAACAATTTCAATTGGTAGATAGCGAACATGAGGTCAATCATTCGTTGAAAGCCGGAAAGTCTATTTTGGCGGAAGGGGCACAGGGAACGATGTTGGATATCGATTTCGGTTCTTATCCTTTTGTGACCTCGTCCAATACCGTTTGTGCCGGAGCTTGTACCGGGCTGGGGGTGGCCCCGAGCCGTATAGGAGAGGTTTACGGTATTTTTAAAGCCTATTGTACCCGTGTCGGAAGCGGTCCTTTCCCCACGGAGCTGAAAAACGAGGTGGGAGATCGGTTGTGCGACCTGGGACATGAGTTCGGATCCGTTACTGGAAGACGTCGTCGTTGCGGTTGGATTGATTTGGTTGCGTTAAAATATGCCATTATGATAAATGGTGTCACGCAACTCATTATGATGAAAAGTGACGTGTTGGATTCTTTCGATACCATCAAAGCCTGTGTAGCTTACGAAATTGACGGAAAAGAGGTAGAGGATTTCCCTTTCGAAATCAATGATAACATCAAACCGGTTTATGTGGAACTTCCCGGTTGGAAAACCGATATGACCCGGGTGAGTTCGGAAGATGAATTTCCTGAAGAGTTTAATAACTATTTGACTTTTCTCGAAGAAGAGACGGGAGTGCCGATCAAGATCGTTTCCGTCGGACCGGATCGGGAACAAACGATCGTCCGTTATCAGGAGTAATATAAAATGGAGTGTCCTCCGACACTCCATTTATATTTTCTGTAAGATATAAACGGCGATACCACCGAGATAACCGAGGAGGGCGATCCATGTGATATGTTTGAGATACCAAACGAAATTGATACGTTCTAACCCCATGACCACAACACCGGCTGCGGAGCCGATGATGAGGATGCTGCCCCCGACTCCCGCGCAATAGGCCAGGAGTTCCCAAAAGGTACCGTTCGTGACGAAATTCATTAAATAGGGCGTGAGGGGTTGTGTTTCCGGGGTAACGAGAGGATACATGCCCATGGCGGCAGCCACTAAAGGAACATTATCGATGATGGAAGACAGTAATCCGATGATACCGTCGATAAGGTAGACATTGTCCAGTTTTTCGTTCAGGAAGGTGGCCATATGATTTAATATTCCTACTGTTTCTATTGCGGCAACGGCCAAAAGGATGCCAAGGAAAAAGAGGAGGGTCGAGTAATCTACTTTGGGGAGTATGGCCGAGACTCGGTAAGGGAAAGTCGTAGCGGGTGTTTTTTTGCGGTTGTAAAGAATCTCAAGGTATATCCATAACATGCCTAAAGCTAATAGGATGCCGACAAAAGGCGGTAAATGGGTTATGGATTTGAAAACGGGGACAAACAGCAAACCGACGATTCCCAGTAAAAGAATAATAAATTGCTCGCGATGGGAGACGGGTAAATTGTTGCCGGTAGTTGATGATGCGTTGGAAACGGTAGCCGTATCTCCTTTGATTTGAAAAGAGACGATGATCAGGGGTATCACGATAGAGATCAGGCTGGGAAGTAGAAGTTGTTTCATAATGCGAGCGGCGGTTATGTTGTCGTGTATCCAGAGCATAATAGTGGTGACGTCTCCTATGGGAGTCCAGGTTCCGCCTGCGTTAGCGGCGAGGATGACGATGCTTCCGAATATCCATCGTTCCGTTCGATCCGTAATCAGGCGACGTAACAACATGACCATCACCATGGCTGTCGTCAAATTGTCTAATACGGCCGACATGAAAAAAGTAAGAAAGGCGATAAGCCACAATAACTTTCTTTTACTTTTTGTTTTTATCTGCTTGGTAATGATGTCGAAGCCATGATGCGTATCGATGATCTCGACGATTGTCATGGCCCCGAGTAAATAAAATAAAATTTCGGCAATATTCCCTAAATGGTCTATTATTTGCAGGTTAATAAGATACTGAATGGCTTGTTCCCGGAGAGAGAGAGAATGCAGAGAGGGATTTGCCGTAACGTATTCATGGAAAGAAGTGTTGTTGGCCGAGATAATGATTTCCGGGCCTGCAAAGATACAAAGGGTCCAGAGTAGCATTCCTAACACTAAGGCCGTAGCGGTTTTATTAACCCCAAGGGAATGTTCGAGGGCAATAAACGTGTAACCTATGATGAATAGTAAGATAGCAATTGTGATCATATTCTTTTGTTTCTGATAAACATCATACGTTATTTTGCGTAAATTTGTTGGTATTCATAAATAGAAAAGAGAGGATATGATTTGGGATTTTATTTTTAGATTATTTGTCGCGGGTGTTTTAGGTGCGATTATCGGTTTGGATCGGGAATACCGGGCCAAAGAGGCTGGTTTTAGAACACATTTCTTGGTCGCTTGCGGTAGCGCTTTGTTTATGATTGTTTCAAAATATGGTTTTGAAGATGTTTTGGGAGATAAGGGTATAGGTTTGGACCCCAGTCGTATAGCTGCACAGGTGGTGAGCGGGATAGGTTTTCTGGGGGCCGGTACTATTATTATTCAGAAACAGTTTGTACGCGGCCTGACGACCGCGGCAGGGGTATGGGCAACAGCAGCTATCGGACTTGCCGTGGGAGGCGGAATGTATTGGCTGGGTGTCGGGGCTATGGTTTTGACTTTGCTGGGACTTGAAGGGTTGGGGTATTTGTTTAAGAGGATAGGGTTACGGAGTGTATTGTTGGTGTTCACGACAAGCGCGCGTGAAAATATTAAATTGGTCACGGATGAGATCGAACGCAAAGGACATACTATCGCGAGTTATTCGACGGAAACCGGACAATTAGGTGATTCTTCGACTTACCGGGTGACTTTAATTATAAAAACGAGAAGGGCAGGGGATGAAAGTTTGTTATTTCAGTATATGCAACATCTTCCGGATATGATGATAGACCGTATGGAATGAAAAAAAACTGCCTTACAGGGCAGTTTTTTCTATTGGTTTAATTTCCATGTTTGGAATGGAATTTCAAACGCATCAACCTCAGGTCTTCTTCCGCATAGTCCCCGTCGAACTCATCATAAGCATCTCCGATATTGTCGCTCTTGGCTTCCATGAAATAATCGAATATTTCCTGTTGCTGCTCTTCATCGAGGATTTTGTTAATATAGTAGTCGATGTTCAATTTGGTACCTGAAAATACAATAGCCTCCATCTCTTTGATTAATTCCTCAAAAGATAATCCTTCTGCGGAAGCGATGTCTTCCAGATCGATTTGGCGGTCGATATTTTGTATGATGTATACCTTAAATTTGGATTTATTGGCGACGGTTTTAACTACCATATCTTGAGCCCGTTCGATTTCGTTGTCATCCACGTATTGTTTGATCACCTCGACGAACTCCTTACCATATTTTTGAGCCTTTCCTGTTCCAACTCCTTGTATGTTAGCTAACTCTTCGAGGGTAATCGGATAGTTGATACACATGTCTTCCAGTGACGGGTCCTGGAAAATAACATAAGGGGGCAGATTGTTTTTCTTGGCTATCTTTTTTCTTAAATCTTTCAGTATGGCAAATAATGTGCTGTCTAACGCTGAAACACCCCCCTTTTCCTGAAGTTTCTCTTCAGATTCTTCAAAATTATGATCTTCCATCAGCATAAAATCTTTAGGTTCTTTTAAAAATTCGTGTCCTTTTTGAGTTAATTTAATGACACCGTATTGTTCAATATCTTTTTCTATATAACAGCTAACTAAGGCTCTTCTGAAAACCATATTCCAGAATTGGGGAGTTTTTTCAGAACCGATACCGAAAGATTCCAGTTCGTCGTGATGATACGATTTTATAGTAGAATCGGTTTCTCCCATCAGAATATTTACCAGATGCTCGACCTTGAATTTCTCTTTAACTTCCAGAATCGTATTTAAAGCGTCGATCAAATATTCTTTCCCTTCGAATTCTTTTTTGGGGAACAGGCAATTATCGCAGGAACCACAATTTTCTTCCTCGTAGGTTTCACCGAAATAGTGTAACAGGACTTTTCGCCTGCATAGGGAAGATTCCGCGTAAGAGACGGTTTCTAACAAAAGTTGTTTACCTATCTCTTGCTCCGCAATGGGTTTCCCCTGCATGAATTTTTCTAATTTCTGAATATCTTTATAACTATAAAAAGTCAGGCAATAACCTTCTCCTCCGTCTCTTCCCGCGCGTCCGGTTTCCTGGTAGTATCCTTCCAGACTTTTGGGTATATCGTAGTGGATAACGAATCTGACATCCGGTTTGTCAATGCCCATACCGAAAGCGATCGTTGCGACAATGACGTTTACCTCTTCCATTAAGAATTTATCCTGATTCATACTCCGGGTTGCCGCATCCATCCCCGCGTGATAAGCGGCTGCTTTGATGCCGTTCACACATAAGACTTCTGTCAGTTCTTCTACCTTTTTTCGGCTCAGGCAATAAATAATGCCTGATTTACCCTCGTTGTTTTTAATAAATTTGATGATGTCTTTTGTCGGATCGATCTTCGGTCGTACTTCGTAATATAGATTAGGACGGTTAAAAGAAGATTTGAATACTTGGGCATCCAGCATATCTAAGTTTTTCTGAATATCGTGTTGTACCTTCGGTGTTGCCGTTGCCGTTAAGGCGATTATGGGAGCTTTCCCTATTTGTTCCACGATAGGACGGATTTTCCGGTATTCCGTACGGAAGTCATGCCCCCATTCGGAGATACAATGTGCTTCGTCCACGGCAAAGAAAGAGATATTGACTTTACGGAGGAATTCGATATTACTTTCTTTGGTTAATGACTCCGGAGCTACATACAATAATTTTGTTTTGCCGTTGAGTACGTCTTCTTTTACGCTTAATATGTCGTTTTTACTGAGAGAAGAGTTCATGAAATGAGCTACGCCTTCAGATTCGCTAAAGGAGCGCATTGCATCCACCTGGTTTTTCATTAAAGCAATCAGCGGAGAGATTACAATCGCTGTCCCTTCCAGAATGAGAGCGGGCAGTTGATAACATAAAGATTTTCCCCCTCCCGTAGGCATCAAAACAAAAGTATTGTTTCCTGCCAGTACATTCTTAATAATCTGCTCCTGATTCCCTTTAAAATTATCAAAACCGAAATACTCTTTTAATTTAGCATGTAAATCAATTTGCAATCCCATGATTTTATTAAAAATTTCTACACACCTCCATAGGAGGGAGTGCAAATTTATAACTTAATTTTTTTGTACAAACAAAATAGGCGATAATAAATCTATTCCTACACATTTTTGGGGCAATCGTAAAAAAATAATACTTTTGCCCTTAGTAAAGTTATAGACAAAAACCGAGTGTGCAATAAATTTTGATTTTTTTTTTGCTGAAACTCGTTTTTTTGAAATTAATAAACGAAAAGGAGCATGGTAGACATAAAATCAATCGCCTTGAATGTGATTCGGGATGAGGCCGAAGCTATTCAGAATCTGTCCCGATACATAGATAAAGACTTTGAGGCTGTCGTAAAATTGATTTACGAGAGCAAAGGACGCGTCATTGTTACCGGTATCGGTAAAAGTGCCATCATAGCGACGAAAATTGTAGCGACCCTAAACTCAACGGGTACTCAGGCTATATTTATGCATGCCGCTGATGCTATTCACGGTGATTTGGGAATGATCCGGGAGGAGGATGTGGTTATCTGCGTTTCAAAAAGTGGAAATACTCCGGAGATAAAGGTACTCGTCCCGTTGATACGGAATATAGGTAATCATAACATCATAGCCATGGTCTCTAATACCGATTCTTTTTTGGCACAAAATGCGATGTATGTTTTGAAGGCAAAAGTGGAAAAAGAGGCCGGTCCTTTAAATTTAGCCCCGACAAATTCAACTACGGCACAATTAGTGTTAGGAGATGCATTAGCAATGTGTCTGATCGGTTGCAGAAGTTTTTCTAGTCGGGATTTTGCTAAATATCATCCGGGAGGTTCTTTGGGAAAACGTTTGTATTTAAGGGTCGCAGATGTTTTTGATAAAAATAATCGTCCTTGTATCAAGAAGGAAGCGGGAATTCGTCCGGTGATTTTAGCGATGTCGAAAGGAAGATTGGGAGCTGTTGCTATTGTGGACGAAAACGAGAAACTAATAGGGATTATTACAGACGGTGATTTACGGAGAATGATGGAGAAATATGAAGATGTCGACGGATTGACGGCAAACGATATTATGTCGAAGTCTCCGAAGACTATTTTTGAAGAGGAGTTGGCTTATAACGCCTATCGGTTGATGGAAAAAAATAGTATTACTCAACTGGTCGTTGTTGACGAGAAGTTACGTTATAAGGGAATCGTTCATTTACATGACATATTGCGCGAAGGGGTGGTTTGATGGGATCATGATTTTAAAGGTGGCAATGAAAAATTTAAAAGTGGGAGATTTTGAATATGATAAAACGCGCAAAATTCATTCTATTTTTATTTTTGTCTTTATGGATTACCGAATTATCGGCACAAACAACTAAAGTACGCGGACGGGTGACCGATGCCAAAACGGGAGAGCCTTTACCTTTGGTAAGTATCTCTTTTGTCGGAACTACGATCGGAATTACCACGGATTTTGACGGATATTATACAATTGAAACCCGCGCTGAAGTGTCGGAGATTATGGCGGCTTATCTTTCTTACGAGCGGCAGGTGGTAAAGATAAAGCCGGGGGCATTCAATACGGTGGACTTTAAACTGGTACCGGTTGTTACGGATTTAGAAGAAGTGATGGTGACTCCGGGGGAGAATCCTGCTCACGCTATTTTGCGTAATATCTCTAAAAATAAGAGACGAAACAACCCGGCCGAGAAGGACTCTTATCATTGTTCCACTTATACCAAAATGGAACTGGACGTGGCCAATATAAAACCGGAGTTTAAAAATAAAAAACTGCAAAAGAATTTCGGCTTTATATTTCAATATATCGATACCTCTGTTATAACGGGTAAAGCTTATCTGCCCGTTATGATTTCGGAAGCTTCAGCTGACTATTATTATCGGAAAAATCCCCGCTTAAGCAGGGAAATTGTAAAAGCCAGTCGTATATCGGGCATAGAAGAAGATTATACCCTGGCCCAATTCACGGGACATCTGCACGTGAACGTGAACCTGTATGATAATTATATTAATATTTTTGAAGTAAACTTTGCCAGTCCTTTAAGTGAACACGGATTGATGTATTATAAATATTTTTTGGTGGATAGTGTTCAAAAGGAAGGGAGAAAGATATATAAGATTCGTTTCCATCCCAAGGGAAAATCGATTCCGGTTTTCGACGGAGAGATCAATATCGATTCTTTGACCTGGGCTTTGGAGTCCGCTACCTTGCGTATGGTAAAGGGATTAAATGTAAACTGGATTCGAGATTTGGTGATTGAAAATACCAACGAGCTGGTGAATGATTCGACCTGGTTTTTGAAACAGGACAAAATCATGGCGGATTTTACCGTGCAAATGAAGGATTCCTCTAAGTTGATATCTTTTATGGGACACCGGCAAATCGACTATTCAGATGTAAGGATTAACGAGGATATTCCGCCGGAAATTGCCAGGTTGGATAATGATATGATATTGAGTGAGGATGTGTTGAAGAATGATGAGAGTTATTGGCAGTCGGTGCGTCCTTATCAGTTGAGCGAACGGGAACAGAATATCTATAATATGGTAGACTCGATAAAGAATGTGCCTTTGTATCAAAACATATATGATTTGATCAATACGGTGCTGTTCGGTTATTATCCGGTGAAAAAAGTGGAGTTG
Source organism: Gabonibacter massiliensis (assembly GCA_001487125.1). Classification (GTDB taxonomy): domain Bacteria; phylum Bacteroidota; class Bacteroidia; order Bacteroidales; family Marinifilaceae; genus Gabonibacter; species Gabonibacter massiliensis. The sequence continues at coordinate 936,935 of LN913013.1, read as the reverse complement.
GGACCTTATTATAAGTTATTCAGTTTTAATAAGCTGGAAGGTGCAAGATTCCAGCTGGGAGCCCGTACCACGAGTGAATTCAGCAAGAAAATACGCCTGAGCGGTTACGGTGCTTACAGTACGAAAGACAATGAATTTAAAGGTGGGGGGAGTGTGGAGATCGTATTCAATACGTTGCCGACTTCCAAAATGACGATCGGGGGTAAACATGATGTGCTTCAATTGGGTGCGAGCGAAAATGCTTTCACTACCGGAAATATTTTAAGTTCTATTTTCTCCCGGGGTAATAATGAAAAATTGACGCTTATCAATCAATTTGATTTACGGTATGAAAAAGAGTGGTGGTCGTGGTTTACCAATACTTTTGCCTATGAGTACAGACAGATGTTTCCTACCCCTTATGTGGATTTTTTCCGTCCGGATAGTATGGAGGTAAGCCAGATCCGTACCTCACAATTCCGCTTGGGATTGCGTTTTTCTAAAAATGAGGTAGTGGTACGTAAGACTTTCGACAAGATGTCTATGGGGTCTAAATACCCTATTGTCAGTATGGATTTGATCGCGGGTGTAAAAGGGGTTTTTAACAGTCAATACAATTATCAACGTTTGGAGCTTTCCGTTAAACATGATTTTACGATTGCTCCGATAGGTTACAGCGACGTTATGTTGTCCGGAGGGAAAATATTCGGAAAAGTTCCCTATCCTTTGTTGAAATTGCATGAAGGAAATGCGACCTATTTTTATGATCCTTATGCTTTTTCTTGTATGAATTTCTACGAGTTTGCCTCGGATTTGTGGGGAGCTGTTTTCTGGGAACATCATTTCCGGGGATTTTTCTTGAGTAAAATTCCGTTAATGAAGCGGTTGAAGTGGCGCGAGGTGGCGACGGTAAAAGCGTTGTGGGGATCTTTGTCCGATAAAAATAACGGAAGCCGACCCGACACGGAAGCTTTGTTGCTCTTTCCCCAAGGAATGTCTTCGGTTTCGAAACCTTATATAGAGGCTGGGTTCGGTGTTGAAAATATATTTCGATTTATTCGTATCGATGCCATGTGGAGAATAACTCATCGGAAGGATAAAGATAGGCAGGACGTGGATAATTTTGCCATTAATTTTTCCTTGCATTTGAATTTCTGACGGAGAGTTATCGTATAGGCAAATTGTCACTTTTGATCATTTTTGGGTGACGGCTTTTACTTTTACGTCGAAAAGAATTATCTTAGCGCGATAAAACTGAATAATATGAAATTAAGGGCTGAGGATCTGGTAAAAAAATACAAAAGCAGAACCGTCGTAAAAGGAGTTTCGGTAAACGTGGAGCAAGGGGAGATCGTGGGGTTGTTAGGGCCGAACGGGGCAGGAAAGACGACCTCTTTTTATATGATCGTAGGTTTGATCAAACCGAATGGCGGACGTATTTTTTTGGACGATACGGAAATTACGACGGAGCCGGTGTACCGGAGAGCTCAACTGGGAGTCGGTTATCTGGCGCAGGAAGCTTCCGTGTTCAGACAACTGAGCGTGGAAGATAATATCAAAGCCGTACTGGAGATGAGTAAGTTCCCGAAAGATTATCAAAAGCAACGTTTGGAAGAGATGTTGGATGAGTTCGGGTTGCAGCATATTCGAAAAAGCAAAGGTATCCAATTGTCGGGGGGAGAACGTCGGCGTACGGAGATTGCGCGGGCTTTATCCATTTCTCCGAAATTTATTTTGTTGGATGAACCGTTTGCCGGTGTCGATCCCATTGCCGTGGAAGACATTCAGAGCATAGTACAGAAATTGAAAGAGAAGAATATCGGTATTTTGATTACGGACCATAACGTACAGGAGACCTTGTGTATTACCGACCGGGCTTATCTGCTGTATGACGGACGTATATTGCAATCGGGTTCAGCGGAACAATTGGCGGAAGATCCGGAAGTGAGACGCGTCTACTTGGGAAAGAATTTTGAACTAAGAAGGAAAAAATAAAAAAAGGTTTAAAAATTTTGGAACTGATAAAAAAGCACTATATTTGCACCGCAAATTAGCAAGCGGGCGTGGCGAAATTGGTAGACGCACTAGACTTAGGATCTAGTGCCGCAAGGCGTGGGGGTTCGAGTCCCTTCGCCCGCACTTGAGAAAGAGCTGGCCGCCTTCATTTAGGTGGCTTTTTTGTTTGTTTTATCATTATTATCATTTATCATAGAGAAGTATGAATATAACACAAACCCAGATCGATGACCTTAACGCAACTCTTAAGGTTCAATTAGATAAGGATGACTACGCTACCCGCGTGAACGATGCATTGAAGGAGTATCAGAAGAAAGCAGTAATTGACGGTTTTCGTAAAGGTAAAACTCCCTTTGGGATCATAAGGAAGATGTACGGTAAGGCCGTGTTGATAGAGGAGATCAATAAATTGATAGGAGAAGGGCTGACCAAATATATTCAAGACAATACACTGAATTTGCTTGGGGAACCGCTTCCTAACGAAACGGAAGGACAGGATTTGAATTTGGATCAGGAGAATTTCGAATTTACTTATGATATTGCATTGGCTCCCGTGATGAATGTGAAGTTGAGCAAGCGTGAGAAAGTACCTTATTATACGATAAAGATTGATGATGAAATGATAGACAAACAGGTCGAGAGTATCTGTAAAAATAGCGGAAGTCTTGAGGTCGTTGATGTTGTTGAAGGGACAGAGTATTTGAAAGGTGAGCTGATCGAATTGGACGAAAACGGGAAACCGAAAGAGGGAGGAATTCGCAATGAGGATGCTTCTGTTTCCGTGTATCATATGAAGGACGAAGAGGCTCGTAATGCTTTTATCGGGGCAAAAGCGGGAAGTGAAGTTATTTTCAATCCGGCAAAAGCTTATCCGAATAAGACTGATTTTGCCGCCATGTTGGGAGTAAGCAAGGAGGAGGCCGAGAAAGTTAAGTCTGATTTCTGTTTGATTGTCAGTGAGATAAAAAGATATGTCGATGCGGAAGTTAATCAGGCATTGTTTGATAAATTATATGGAGAGGGTGCGGTAAAGAGTGTGGAGGAGTTTCACGCTAAAGTAAAAGAAGATTTAGGAAACCAGTTTAAGGGACATAGTGAATATCGTTTCTCTGTGGATGCTCGCGATAAAATGCTGAAAAAGAATGAGGATGTTGTTTTGCCGGAAGCTTTTTTGAAACGTTGGATGGTGGCTACGAACAGGGAGATGACACCCGAATCGGTAGAGAAGGACTTCGATTCTTATCGGGAGGAGTTCAAGTGGCAGTTGATTAAGACTGCTATGGTTAAGGAGTACGAAATAAAGGTAGAGGATGAGGATATGAAAGGAATGGCTCGTGAGATTGCGGCAGCTCAATTGCAACAATACGGATTGTACGGTCTGACCAATGAACAGTTGGACGGTTTTGCCGTTCGTTTGTTGGAAGATCAAAAGCAACGTGCCAATATGTACGAGAGAGCTTTGGAGAACAAAATCTTCGCTACCGTGAAAGAAGGTGTAAAATTGGAGGAGCAGTTGGTAACGATGGATGAATTCGGGAAATTGTTTGAGAAGTAATTTTTTTTCAATGATAGAAAAAACTGCCGGAAAATTTTTTCCGGCAGTTTTTTTATGTTTCCTATTGTTTTTAACATGTTTTGTTTTTAAAATGGAATAGATTACTCTATTTTTGCTGTATGAATAAAGTCTTGTATCTGATCTTGTTATTGCAATTTGTTTCGTGTTTTACTTTTGCTCAAGCTCGGCATCCCGCTAATATAAGAATAAGTGCAGATTTTAAAGATACCCCCATTTTAAAGGTATTGGAAGAGATAAAGCAAAAGAGCGGAATCAGTTTTTTATGTAATCACGAACAAGTTCGGGAACTTCCTCCCGTTACCAAACGTTTCCGGTCGGAGACGATAGAGAATATATTGAAATTTTGCCTGAAAGATTCCGGACTTGATTTTCAGTTTGTCAATCGTGTTATTATTATTACTCCCATGGAGCCTGAGATGATAAAAAAAATGGAGATTTCCGGTCGGGTATACGATATCTCCGGACTTCCTTTACCCGGAGTAACCGTGAAGTTGGATGGGACTGTTGTCGGGGTCTCCACGGATCGAGAGGGGCGATTTCGGTTGGATATTTACCCTCGTGAAGCGGGAGTTCTTCTTTTTTCTTTTGTCGGGATGAAACCGCGAAGGATTCCGATTATTCAGGGGCGGACAACGGGTATAAGTGTCTTTCTGGAAGATGATCCGGAATTGATAGATGAAGTGGTGATTACCGGTTATTCTAATTATGCGAAAGGTAGTTTTACCGGAAACTCCACAACTATTTCCGGAGATAAATTGCTGAGGGTTTCAAAAACCAATCTTTTGAGTGCCATTCAGACGTTTGAACCTTCTTTCCGAATCCATGGGAATAATGAATGGGGATCAGACCCGAATACCTTGCCGGAACTTTACGTGAGGGGACGGTCGGGTATAGGAGTCACGGAGTTAAGTAAGGAGGATTTGACGAAGTCGGCCTTGGAAAATAATTCCAATTTGCCGACGTTTATTTTGGACGGTTTTCAGATTGATATTCAGAAAGTGTACGATATGGATATGGATCGGGTGGAGAGTATCACGATTTTGAAAGATGCGGCGGCAACGGCGATGTATGGTTCCAGGGCCGCCAATGGTGTTATCGTTATTACCACTCGGGGAATACGGCCGGGAAAATTGCATGTCGGCTATCGTATGAATGGGGAGGTGGCGTTTCCTGATTTGTCTGATTATAATCTGATGCATGCGGCAGAAAAAATTGAAACCGAACGGTTGGCAGGTTTGTTCGAACCGGATAATGCCTCTTCTGAGGTAGCGGGACTTGCAGAGTATAATAGTAAGTTGAAACAATTGGCTAAAGGAGTCGATACCTATTGGCTGTCGAAACCGGTACGTGCGGTTTTCAATCATAAACACTCGCTGGTTGTGGAGGGGGAGACCGGAAACCTGCGGGTGGGGGTGGACTTTCTTTATCACCAACAGAACGGTGTTATGAAAGGTTCTTTCCGGACCCGGACCGGTGGAGGTTTAAACCTCGATTTTCGTTATCGTTCTTTGCAACTTCGGAACAGGATATCTTATTACGCTGTCCGGTCGGAGGATTCCCCTTATGGGGTATTTAGCGATTATACGAAACAGCTGCCTTACGACGAATATCGGGATGATAAAGGAGACGATCTGCCTTATTTACAAAATTGGCATTCCGGCCCCTTGAAACTGAATCCTCTTTATGAAGCCGGTTTAAAGAGTTTTGCTTATTCGAATTATGATCAATGGATCAATAATTTCGATATAAACTGGTACGTGAATGATTACCTCTCTTTTAAAGGAGGAATCAGTGTGAGTCACCGGACTTCGGAGCGGGAGGAGTTCACGGATCCGCGTTCCTTGAAACCGGTAAATCTGGAGAGTACATTGAAAGGCTATTTGGACATAAGAAAGGGAAAAGCTCCGGAGTGGAATACGAATGCTTTGGTAACCTATGACAGGTCGGTGGGGGTACATTATATTCATATGACGGTAGGAATAAATATTCGTTCTTCCCGGACTGAGTATATATCTTCTGCTTACCGGGGATTTGCTTCAGGGGATTTACATTCTCCCAATTATGCCATGGAAGTCGTTGTAAAACCGACGTTGGGAGAGGTGACCAAAAGACTTTTGGGTGTATTCGGGAGTCTGAATTATGCTTATCGCTCGATCTATTTGTTTGATGTTGCCGGGCGTGTGGACGGTTCTTCCGAATTCGGAAAAAATAGACGGTTCGCCCCTTTTTGGTCGTTGGGTGCGGGAATCAATCTGCACCATTGCTCTTTTATGAAAAAATGGTCTGCTGTGGATCGTCTGAAGGTAAGGATGAGTTACGGGCAGACGGGGAAAGTGGATTTTCCCGCCTATTGTGCCATCTCCACTTACGAGGTGACCTTGGATGACCTGTATAAAACGGGTTCCGGGGTTTTGATGAAGACTTTGGGAAACCCTAATTTGAAATGGGAACGGACCAATACGATGGATATCGGAATGGAACTGGAACTGTTTAAGGGGGTGTTGGCTTGTAATCTGAGTTATTACGATAGTCGCACGCGCGATTTGATTACGGATGTGACGATTGCTGCCTCTTCCGGCTTTCCCTCTTACAAAGATAATTTGGGAGAGGTACGGAATCGGGGAATCGAATTGTCATTGAGTGGAAACTTGATAAATAAATCCGATATTCATTTGAATGTGTACGGTAATTTGTCGCATAATCGGAATCGAATAATGAAGATTTCCGATGCCTTGAGAGAGTATAATCGAAAAGTTGACGGGTACTATGGAGACTATCACGAGGGGCTGAGTGATTTAAAATATACCCGTCCATTGTTGAAATACGTGGAGGGGGGATCTTTAACCGCCATTTGGGGAATGCGCTCTTTGGGAATCGATCCTTCCACGGGGAAGGAGCTGTTTCTTGGTCGACAAGGAACGATGACCCAGGAGTGGAAGTCCGGAGAACAAGTTGTCATTGGAGATTACGAACCGGATGTTCGCGGAGCTTTCGGGTTTAATGTAAAATACAAGGGATGGACATTATTCGCCTCTTTTCTTTATGAGTTCGGAGGACAGCGATACAACGAGACCTTGGTTCGAAAGGTGGAAAATGTAGATATTGCCGAAGAGAATGCAGATCGTAGGGTTTTGTTGGAAAGATGGCGTAAACCGGGGGATAAAACATTTTTAAAAGATATTCGGAATAGGGAGTTAACCCGGCCGACTTCCCGTTTCTGTCAGGATTATAATGTACTCTCTTGGGATGCGGTGTCGTTGGGATATGATTTGGATCGAATAGGGACGGAACGTTTGGGAATAGAAACCATGAGACTGGAATGGAGTATGAATGATGTGTTTCGTTTCTCCTCCATAAAAGAAGAGAGAGGTATCTCTTATCCTTTTGCCCGGAATATGAGTCTTACTTTAAAAATATCTTTTTAATGAAATCGGTATTGTGGATAATAGCTGTTTTGATCGTATTTGCGTTTACCTCTTGTGAAAAATGGTTCGAGGTAACTCCGGCCGGAGAGGTGGCGGAGGATGATCTGTTTCGGAATGCAGAAGGATTTCGGAACTCTCTGAACGGAATATATCAGGGTATGAGCAGGGCTTCACTTTACGGCCAGGAGTTGTCCTGGGGTTTCATCGATGTGTTGGCACAGTATTATGACGTGAAAAATTGCAATGATATCGGTTATCGGGTAGTTATTGATGCGGATGATTACAATTATTCTCACGCGACCGTTCGGCCGAGATTGGATACGCTATGGATAAATGCCTATCATTTGATAGCCAATTGCAACACCCTTCTAAAACGGGTAGAAAAGGCAGATTCATCTTTGTTTAGGGATGGAGGCGGGGAGTTGGAGAGGCGATTGATAGAGGGAGAAGCATTGGCTATTCGGGCTTTTCTTCATTTCGATATATTACGGCTTTTTGCTCCGGCTCCTCTCGTTCATAGTGGAGAAAAGCGGGTGCCTTATTGTGATCAGGCCCCCTCTGTTAATTTTCCTCGTTTAACAACGGAGGAGGTGTTGGAGAAAGTCATCCGGGATTTGGAAAAAGCCAAAAGGTTGACAGCTTCGTTTGATACCCTTTACCAAACTCAGATAATGTTGGTGGATTGTCGTTTAGGAGATTCGAAATTGGCCGGGGTAAGCGATTTCCTGTCTTTTAGGGGGTATCGGTTAAATTATTATGCTATATGCGGGGTATTGGCCCGGGTGTATCTCTATCAGGGAGATAAGGCGTCGGCGATGAGAGAGGCGGAGAAAATGATTTACTCTTCTCTCTTTTATTTTTCAGAACCGTCGGAAGCTAAAAAGGGGAATTTAAAACTATATGATGATGTTATTTTCGGACTGTATAATAATAAATTGGTTGATATATACGGAGCTTTGAATGATGAGGGGCGTACCTCTTACTCCTATCTTTTTTTGAAAGATCGAGAAGAGCTCCGGGATGAGGATCCGGATGACGTGAGGGTGGGCGAAAGTTTGGTGGTTAAACGAAAGGATAGGGACGTATGTGGTAAGTATTTTTACGTGGCTCCTCCGGCTTATCGCTTAAACAATAAATTGATACCCGTATTGCGTCTGAGTGAATTGTATCATATCTATATCGAATGTGTATATGATTTGGTCGGAGAAGAGAGAGCAAAGGCGGTGTTCGCCTATTTACGCTTTTGCCGGGGATCCCGACGGGAACTCTCCTTGGGGAGTAAGGAGCGGCTTTATCGCGAACTACTGTGGGATGCCCGCAAAGAGTATACGGCTGAAGGACAGTTGTTCTATATGTATAAAAGACTGAATCGGAATATTACGGTTGATGGTAAGACCTATGGAATGTCGAAGAATTTTGTATTTCCTCTTCCGGAGGTAGAGACTAATATATGATGAAAATGCGGAAAATAGGATGGATCGGTTTGTGGATTCTTGTTTCTTGTTCTTGTGGTAAGTCCGAAATGAAAATGTTCGGCGGAAAGAATTATGTCTATTTTGCCGGACGTTACGATCGGGATAGCGTCGAGGTATCGTTTTATTTTCATCCGAATACGGAAGTGTTGAGTATCCCGGTTCATTTGAAGGTCTCCGGAGATTTGCTGACTGAAGATAAAACATTCGTGATTGAAGCGGACGAGTCTTCGACGGCGGAAATTACCGATTATACTTTGCCGGAGTGGAAATGGAAGGCGGGGGAGGTTGAAGATTCTTCTTTTCAGGTGGTTTTGCACTATTCGCCTAAATTGGAGACCCGAGTTGTCCGTTTGGTTTTGAAAGTCGTGGGGAATGAAAACTTTTTACCGGGGGATATGCCTTACCGGAAAAAGATCATTCGATTTTCTGCTTTAAAATCAAGGCCGTTGTGGTGGAATGATAAGATTACGGACGAATATTTGGGACCTTATACGGAGAAAAAATTGGATGTTTTCATGGAAATTACCGGGGTAGGCGATTTGACAGGACTGGACGAAAACAGAATACGTTCTCTGGCGGTTCAGTTCAAGTATAAACTTATTGAAGAGGCAGAAAAGGGGAATATTATTCAAGATGAAAACGGCCCCATGTATAAAACGGTAAGTGTAAGCGTGTAATGAGAAAAATTGTTTTAGGAATAGGGATATGTTGTCTCTTGTATGGTTGTTACAAGGATAAAGGAAATGATGACTATGTTCCCGTCAACGAAATCGTCATTCGGGGAATCTCGGCCCTTTATCAAAAGAATGCGGGGGAAATATTGGAGATAAAACCGGAAGTTTGTTATAGTTACGATACGATGGCTCCGAAGCATTGGGCTTATCGATGGAAGATCCAAAGGGGTAAAATAATAGGTAATCAGCAGGATTTGCGTTATCTGGCTGATACGATCGGAGAGTTTGAATGCTATTTTAGCGTTAAGGACAGCGTCAATGGTATTGAGTATGTTAAGGAGTTTATGTTGCGGGTGACGTCCCGTTACAATAAAGGATGGATGATATTATCCGAAAAGGATCAGATTTCCCATCTTTCGTTTATTCAGGAGAGGAGTCGGGGAAAAGGGACGGAGTATACGGCCTATCCGGATGTGTATGAGGTCGAAAACGGGGATGTGTTGGGAAGTTCCCCGGTAAAGTTACGAGAACATTGGCCGGGGAGTGATTATTCGGAGGCGGCCGGGGAAGTGATGGTCATGCAGAGAGGCGGACAGGGGTGTGTGGAATTAAACGACGTCTCTTTCCGGAAGGTGATGCATACGCGGGATGAGTTTCTTGAAAAAAATTATCCGCCGGGTTTTGTCATTAAGGATGCGCTTCACGGGATTTGGTCGGGTTATTTGCTTAGTGAAGATGGCGGTTTGTATTTTCGGAAGTATTTGACGAATGAAATATTGCATAGTGGAGCTTTTATGCAATTTAGAGCGGCTTACGGGGGAGAAGAGCTTCAGGTCGATCGGTTGGTGCTTACCGATTATCAAAAGGTCCCTTTCTTTTTGTTGTACGATGGACGGCATAGAAGATTTTTGTGGATTTCTGATGCTGGAAAAGATGCGACTCGTATTGAAAAATTATATTATAGGGAGGAAAGACCGGCCGCATTTATGGATATCACGGGATTACCTTCCGGAGTAGACCTGTCGTATATAGGCTATTTGAGCGAGGAGTACAAGAGTTGTGGATTTTTAGTACTGTTGCGACGGAATGATGAGGTGATTGTCCAAACTTTTTCTGTTACCCTTGATCGGGAAATTATAAATCCCTATGCGGTGAAATTCAAACATCCGGATCTTTTGGATGGAAGAAATGTAATGACCCTTTTGCCTAAGCGTGGGTATTTGCTTTTTTCGGGTGGTATGGACCAGCGGGGGTTATATTGTTATGATCCTGTTTCTAATGATATCAGGCAAGTATATCTATTTGATAGTCCGGTATGTTCGATAGCTTATAATTCGGACGTGACAGACCGGACGAATACCCGGATCGGGGTAGGGTTGGAAAATGGGACCTTCATGGTTCTGGACGCCTCTTCCGATTCTATTATGACAGGTCTTGTCCCGTTATATACTTCAGCTACTTCTTTTGGACGAATCGTCGATGTTGTTTATAAAATGCAACTTAAAAGTGCTTTGTAAACTGCTTTCGTCTCTAAAGTAGTATCCTTATTCTTTGGATTACGAGAATTGAAGCAGGATTATAAAGAGAGGAAAAACATGGAATCGTTTTTAAGTAAATGAGCTATTATTTTTATCTTTGTTCAAAATTATTTGACAGGAGATGGATGAGAAAAATCGGGAAAAAGAGATCTATCGGGTAACAATCATAGGTTCTGTTGTAAATTTTTTATTATTGGCTTTTAAATTTATTGCCGGAATATGGGGGAAGAGTAGTGCTATGATAGCGGATGCCGTACACTCTTTATCCGATTTCGCGACGGATGTGGTTGTTCTCTTTTTCGTGAAGGTCTCCGCAAAGCCGAAAGATGAGGGACATGATTACGGACATGGAAAATACGAAACGTTGGCGACAACGATTATCGGGTTGATATTGTTATTGGTCGGGACCGGTATCTTTTGGAACGGGTTGAATCGTATTTTGGCCGTGACGAGGGGGGAGGAGATTGGCAGTCCGGATAGGATCGCTTTAATAGCGGCTATTGTTTCGATTGTTTTAAAGGAGATTTTATATCGTTATACCCTTTCGGTGGGGAAAAAAGTAAATAGTCAGGCTGTCGTCGCTAATGCCTGGCATCATCGTTCGGATGCATTTTCCTCAATCGGAACGGCTTTGGGCATTGGCGGAGCTATTTTTTTAGGAAAAGAGTGGCATGTTTTAGACCCGGTTGCTGCGGTTGTCGTGAGTATTTTTATAATAAAAGTTTCAATTCAGTTGATGACTCCCGCTTTGAACGATTTATTGGAACGCTCTCTCCCGGAAGAAGTGGAAAAAGAAATTTTGACCGTTATAAGTGAAGATGTGCAGATAAAGGACCCTCATAATTTGCGAACGCGTCGTATAGGAAATGATTTCGCCATAGAGATTCATGTACGTGTCAACGGTGAATTGACGGTGAGGGTGGCTCATATGATTGCAACGGGAATCGAAGAGCGTCTGCGAAAGAAATACGGTCCCCGCACGCATGTTGCGGTGCATGTAGAACCGGAAAAATAACGTGGAGCGATGCAGGTATACAGGTTGTTTATTTTTATGTATTTCGTTTCGTGCGTGCTCGTTTCGTGCGGAGAGAAAAAAACGAAAAGGCCTTTTGTATATTTTAGAAATTATTCCCGTACGTTCAATGATTTGAATAATAGGCATATCGATGCTGCTAAGCGCTTGGGAATAGAGCCTCTTGCTTCTTCTGGTGAATTTAAAAGAGCAAGTAGAAAGTTGAAAAAGATCTCTTCCTGCGGATTGTATCATGTGGATGAGTTGACCCATTCGATCCCTTATTTGGTTCCGGAGGCTTATGATTTGCTGGAAAAAATTGCAGAGAATTTTAAAGATTCGCTTCGTGCCAAAGAGCTTCCGGGACATAAACTTATTGTTACGAGTGTATTGAGGACAGGAACAAGCGTTAACCGATTGAAGAAGAAGAATCTGAATGCCAGTTCTAATTCGGCTCATATATACGGGACTACTTTTGATATCGCTTATGCTCGTTACAAGCGAAAAGGGGCGAAATCGGAGACCAGGGATAAGTTGAAAACCGTATTGGCCGAAGTACTCCGAGATTTACGTAAGCAAAAAAGATGTTACGTCCGTTACGAGTATAAACAGGGCTGCTTTCATATAACGGTACGGTAAAGGTTTTAATTGTAAATTCAGCAATTCATACCCATGTACAGACAAGACAGAAAGTATGGTAAGATGCTGCTTTAGCTTAAAAATTGATTATCTTTGCGGACTCGCGCAAGCAGAAGGAGAGAAGGATCTTGTTATTGCTCGATAGCTTTAATTTAATGTATAATTAATTGATAATAATATATTATGAGTCTACAATGTGGAATCGTCGGTTTACCGAACGTGGGAAAATCGACCTTGTTCAATTGTTTAAGTAATGCGAAAGCCCAGTCTGCTAATTTCCCTTTCTGTACGATAGAACCGAATGTAGGGGTAATAACTGTGCCGGATAAGCGATTGAATAAATTGGTGGAATTGGTACAACCTCAAAATGTAGTACCAGCTGTGGTCGAGATCGTGGATATTGCCGGATTAGTAAAAGGGGCCAGCAAGGGAGAAGGTTTGGGGAATAAGTTTTTGTCTAATATTCGGGAAACGGATGCTATAATTCATGTTTTGCGTTGTTTTGATGACGATAATATTGTCCATGTGGATGGAAGCGTTGATCCGGTAAGAGATAAAGAGATTATAGATACGGAGTTGCAGTTGAAGGATTTGGAGACGGTTGAAAATCGATTGTTGAAAGAGGAGAAAAGGGCGAAAACCGGAGGAGATGCCTACGCGAAAAGACTTGTGGAAGTATTGTATCTTTATAAAGAAGCACTGGAGAGAGGGGAGTCCGCCCGGTCTGTTAAATTGACCGACTTACAACAGGAGGTTGCTAAGGAGCTGATGTTATTGACGAATAAACCGATTTTATATGTTTGCAACGTGGACGAAGTATCTGTTGTAAAGGGTAATAAATACGTGGAGGCGGTTCGAGAGGCCGTGAAGAACGAGGGTGCGGAGGTTTTGGTGATTGGAGCGGCCATTGAAGCGGATATAGCCGAATTGGAAACGTACGAGGAGAAACAGATGTTCCTTGAAGATTTGGGGTTGGAAGAGGCAGGAGTCAATAAATTGATCCGGACGGCTTATAAGCTGTTGAATCTGAGAACTTATTTTACGGCAGGACCGAAGGAAGTTAGGGCGTGGACGTTTAAGAATGGAATGAAAGCACCCCAAACCGCCGGCATTATTCATACTGATTTTGAAAAAGGATTTATTCGGGCGGAAGTTATTAAATACGAGGATTTTATTGCTTTCGGGTCGGAGGCTAAATGCAAGGAGGCGGGAAAAATGTCCGTGGAGGGAAAAGATTATGTCGTGCAGGATGGCGATATGATGAATTTCCGGTTTAATGTATAATAGGTGGAAGAACGATAATCAAAACGGTTTTGCTTTTTAAAGGCATAACCGTTTTTTAATTGTGCTTATGAAGACGTTGACTCGATTATTCGGTTTTGATCCGCGTACGATGCGTGTAAAGACAGAGGTAATGGCCGGAGTGACCACTTTTTTGACGATGTCGTATATTTTAGCAGTAAATCCAGATATGCTGTCTGCTGCTGCCATGGATAAAGGTGGGGTTTTTACGGCAACGGCATTAGCCGCGGCTGTCGCTACTTTGTTAATGGCCGTATTGGCCAAGTTGCCCTTTGCTTTGGCTCCCGGAATGGGACTGAATGCTTTTTTTGCTTATACTTTGGTACAGGTCATGGGATTTTCTTGGGAACAAGCGTTAGCTGCTGTATTTATCGAGGGAATAGTCTTTATTTGGTTGACACTTTTTAATGTGCGTGAAATGATAGTGAATGCTATCCCTGCCTGTTTGCGTCAGGCCATTTCCGTGGGCATAGGTTTGTTTATTGCTTTTATCGGGTTAAAAAATGCAGGGATTGTGGTCTCTGATCCGGTTACCTTTCTTGCGTTGGGGAGGTTTACCCCGTCGGTCGTATTGGCCATGACGGGTATTGTTTTGGGAGGAGTATTGTTGGCCAGGCGTGTGAAAGGTGCTCTCTTTTACGTGATATTGGTCTGTACTTTGATCGGAATTCCTCTGGGTATTACTCGGATCCCGGAAAACTTTTCTCCGGTTTCTTTACCGCATTCTCTTGAGCCCGTGTTTCTTAAATTTGATTTTCATGCATTATGGGATCCCGATATGTTGATTGCCATATTCTCGTTGATTTTTATGGATATATTTGATACATTGGGAACTCTTGTAGGGACGGCTAACAAGGTGGGAATGGTGGAGCCCGACGGAAAAATTCCCCGTATAAAAAAAGCGTTGTTGGCTGATGCGATAGGAACGACGGCCGGAGCCGTATTGGGAACCTCTACAACGACAACCTATGCCGAGAGTGCGGCAGGAATTGCGGAAGGAGGACGTTCCGGACTTATGGCTTTTACGGTCACCTTGCTTTTTTTAGTCTCTCTCTTTTTTGCACCTCTTTTTTTGTTGGTTCCCAGTGTGGCGACGGCCGGAGTTTTGGTAATAGTAGGCGTATTTATGTTCGATGCCGTGGGGAAGGTTGATTTCGAAGATATGACAGAAGTACTTCCTGCTTTTATTACGATACTTATGATGCCTTTGACTTATTCCATTGCCGAGGGGATCGTTCTGGGAATGTTGTCTTATACTTTTTTGAAAGTGTTGAGCGGAAGGTATCGTGACCTGAATCCGGTCATGTATGTTTTATCCTTATTGTTTATATTGAAGTATATATTTGTTTAACAGCCCTTGAGAGAAGGAAGACTACTCTTCCGGCTCTCTGTTTATAACGTAGTTTCTCCATTTGGAGATGAGTTGTTGCATGTCGTCCGGAATTTCCGAATCAAAGGCCATGTATTTTTCCGTCGTCGGGTGAATGAACCCCAAGGTTTTGGCATGTAAAGCCTGACGAGGGCAAATGGCAAAACAGTTTTGTACGAATTGTTTGTATTTGCTGAAAGTCGTTCCTTTCAGTATTTCATTGCCGCCGTATTCCGGGTCGTTGAATAACGGATGTCTGATATGCTTGAAATGAGCCCGGATTTGATGGGTCCTTCCGGTTTCAAGTACGCATTCAATGACATTTACATATCCGAGACGTTCCAGCACACGGTAGTGGGTGACGGCGTGTTTGCCGTATTCACTGCCTTCGGGAAAAACGCCCATGATTTTCCGGTTGGAAAGATTCCTGCCGATATTGCCGATGATCGTACCGTTATCTTCTTCTAAATTGCCCCAACAGACGGCGACGTACTTCCGGTCGGAAGTTTTATTGAAAAACTGTAAAGCGAGTTTTGTTTTGGCTTCTTCTGTCTTGGCAATGACCAATAGTCCGGAAGTATCTTTGTCTATCCGGTGAACAAGTCCCGGTCGGGGGTCATTTTCTTTAAAAAGAGGATTGTCTTTTAAATGCCAGGCCAAGGCATTGACCAACGTGCCCGTGTAATGGCCGAAAGAGGGGTGTACTACCATACCGGGTGCTTTATTTATGATTAGCAGGTCATCGTCCTCGTAAACAATATGGAGTGGAATGTTTTCGGGAATGATCGTGATCTCTCTTTTCGGATGAGACATCATCACCGAAACCACCTCTTTGGGTTTTATCTTGTAGTTGGGTTTTACAGGTTTCCCGTTTACCAATATATTACCCGCTTCGGCGGCATCTTGTATTTTAGTACGTGAGGCATTGGGAATCCGGTCTACTAAGAATTTGTCGATTCGTAAAAGGGCCTGTCCGGAATCTGCTTCCAAACGAAAATGTTCGAATAACCCTTGTGCTTGTTCTTCCTCTTCGTTCAGTTCGTCTATATCTTCAATTTCTTCGATCATTCTTCTTGTGTTTCAATGGAAAGAGAATCCTGTACAGCTAATTTTTCCTGATCTTTTGTCAAATAAACCGTTAGGTAACTTCCTAAGGTAATCTTAGGATGTTCTTCGATATCCGGCGTTTGTTGGTAGATAAAAGCTTCAAGTCGATCTTGGGGGGTACGAATGGTTTCATCTGTAATAACCTCTCCTAAATTTAAGAAAGAGAAAAGAATAAGAGTTTTGGCCTCTTCTAAGGTTTTGCCCCGTAAATTCGGGATGAAAATCTGGTTATTACTTGTATTCCCATCCCCTAATATGATATCGATACTCTCTCCTTTCTGGATAATATCTCCGGGTTCGATAGGTTCCTCCTTGTACATGAAACCCAATACCAGATTCTTAAAATTGGAGGAGGTATATTTTAGTCGGCCGATATTAAAACCGATATTTTTTAACTTTTGAATGGTCTGTCTGAATGCCGTGTTTTTTAGATTCGGGAAAATCAACTTTTCCGGAGCGTTGGCATTGATGGTGAGTTGAATGGTCCGGCTGTTTTTTACCTTGGATTCGGGAGACGGAAATTGCTCGACGACAGTTCCCGCTTTCGCGTGATCGTCGTAGATAGAGTCGATAACGACGGCGAATAAATTTTTTTCTTGAAGAAACGGTGCGGCCTCCGAAGGCGTGAGTCCTCGTAGATCAGGTACGGAAATGTATTGACCGTGCAGAGTATAGCTGTCTAAACGTTGGAGAACAACGTAACCGATAAGAAAAAGAAGTGACACGGCTACCAGCAGGTTGATGCCCCAGAATATGATTTTTTTCGTATTGAATACACTCATAAAATTTTACGTGTTTGAATATTTCATCTTTCCGATTTTTTTACTCAGAATGATGGATTGATCTCTTTCCCTGGCAAAAATAGCAGAGATTTTTCAATTATCTATTACTATTTTACTATTTTTGCTATGAAAAGGGATTTTGGTATTTTGTAAAACGAGGTTCCCCTTTATGAAAGGATTGTTTATTGTAAATGAAATAATAATATGATCAGAATTGTATTGTTGCTTGTTTTTCTTGGGTGGATAGGAGGTGTAAAAGCGCAAGACGTAAAGATTGAGCGTTCTAAAGAGATGGTCGTATGGAAAGGAAAAACATATTACCTGCATACGGTGGAACCCGGCCAGACTTTGTTTTCCATTTGCAAGGCTTATGAGGTTAGCGTGGAGGAAGTGATGGTGCTGAATGAGAAAAAAGACAATAATTTGACTATTCATGAAATATTAAAGATTCCTTACGTGGAGCCTTTTAAACGTTTGGATAACCAATTTTATTATCATAAGATCAAACCCAAAGAGACTCTGTACTCTTTATCCCGTAAATTTGGGATCCGTTTGAAACGTATACTGAAAGATAATCCGGAATACAACGAAAAAGATCCTATTCCGACGGGTTCAGTTGTTCGTTTGACTTTAAAACAGATAGATAAGGATGTTTTGAATGCTGAATTGGCATGGGAGGACAGGCAAGTCAGGGAGGAAGCGGAGGTGGAGGCCTTACGGGTTGCTGCTCAAACCGTGAAAGATGAGGTCGATCTGGAGATAAAGAGGATAGAAGAGGAGGTACAGCACCCGGTATCGACTTACGCGGAACGTCCGGTCTTTTCCTATCAGGTAAGAGTGGCTTTGCTTTTGCCTTTCTATTTGAATAATAATCAATATCCTGAAGAGAAACCTGTTGTATTGGACTCTCTGGCGGTCGACCAGCAAGAAGAGAAATGGAATTTATATTCGAAGTCAGAACCTTTTGTACAGTTTTATGAAGGGATATTAATGGCTGTCGATAGTTTAAAAAAAGCGGGATATTCGGTAGATCTTCAGGTGTTCGACACGGAACGGGATCCGGGTAAGGCACGGATGATAGCTAACGAGTTGAATCGATTCAATCCCCAATTGATATTGGGGCCTGTGTATGCCAATACTTTTCAAGTCGTGGCGGATCAGTTGTATGATAAGTCCATACCCATGGTATATCCTTTATCTGCCCGTACGGAGGGATTGGGGCGTTTCCCGAATTTTATTCAGGTGAATACCTCTACAACGACATTGCTTGAAAATATGGCTGATTGGGTCGTGAAAAATAGTATCGGAGCTAATCTTGTGGTTATTCGTCCGTCCGGGGTTTCCGCCAATTCGGAGGAGAGTCAATTGCCGTATTTGGTAAGATATCGGTTGCAACCGGATATGGAGATGAAAACGATAAATTGGAGTTCGAGTATAACGGTAGATTCGCTGAAAATGCTTTTGAAACCGCATACGGAGAATATTATTTTGTTTCCTACGGTTAATGAAGCTGCGGCGAGCCGGGTATTACCGGTATTATCGGCTTTGCCCGATAGTTATAAGGTAACGGTTGTGGGTTTTCCGGATTGGTTGAAGTTTACGACATTGGGAGATGATGTGTTCTTTAAACTGAATGTGAAGTTGTTTATGAATAGTTATGTCGATTATCAGTCGGAACCAGCCCGGAAGTTTGCAGAACAACACCGGAAATATTTTTACTCGGAACCTACCCCGATTGTGAATCGAGCTTTTGATATCGGATTGTTTTTTATGAAACAGGTCGCTGATTACGGCAGGCAGGTATTAGGTCATCTGGGAACGGAGGATGAGGAGGCTTTATTCACGAGGTTTAAGTTCAAAATGTTACCTGGGGGCGGGATGGAGAATCGTGGATTGTATTTGGTCCATTTCCGTTCTAATTACGAGATAAAAATAACACCG
The DNA here is from genome assembly GCA_001487125.1 of Gabonibacter massiliensis. Classification (GTDB taxonomy): domain Bacteria; phylum Bacteroidota; class Bacteroidia; order Bacteroidales; family Marinifilaceae; genus Gabonibacter; species Gabonibacter massiliensis. The sequence goes on along the minus strand of LN913013.1, from coordinate 918,100 downwards.
GTAAATTAAAAGTTTCTTAAAGAGAATGTTATTATTTTTCTGAGTTTGTCGTAGAAAAATAGTTATGTATCGATGACACGGTCGTTGTGTTTATTGTCGTTCGTCAATTGGTTTCCCCTAAATCATGTTAATTGAAAATGGACGGCACTCTTTTTGCAGCAATTAATCAGTTCGTATAAATCACTAAAATTTTGCAGTATGGCAGAAGATATAGCCAAGGAGATTATTTTAAAAAAGTACAGGTTACTTCTGAAATCATGTAAGAATTTGATCTCTAAAGAGGATATTCGTTTGGTCCGTAAGGCATTTAATATGGCTACGAGAGGGAGTAAAAATATGCCCGGGGCAGATAGAGAAGAGATGATTCGTATGTTGGAAGTGGGGCTTATCATTACTTCCGAAATAGGATTGGGAAGGACCTCGATTATTTGTGCCATGTTACATAAGGTAGCGGAGAGTGACGGTTTGTCAGAGTTGGAGATTCGGGAGTTATTCGGTGAGAAGGTAGCCCAAATTCTGTCCGGTTTACGCGATATCAGTCGTATTTATGCAACGCATGCGATTGTGGATTCGGATAATTTTCGTAAGCTATTGCTTAGTTTTGCGGAGGATGTACGCGTGCAGTTGATTTTTTTGGCCGAAAAAATTTATGATTTGCGTCGGGCGGATTCGTTTTCCCGAGAGGAACAGTTGAGGTTGGCTCGGGAAACGAGGTTTATTTATATACCGTTTGCGCATCGTTTGGGATTGTATAACGTAAAGTCGGAAATGGAGGATCGGGCTTTACGTTACGAGGAGCCTGAGATATACGAGGATATCTCTCGTAAATTGGAGGATTCGAAAGATACCCGTGAGAAATATATTGCGGAATTCATAGCTCCCGTCGTGGAAGAATTGGATCGACGAGGTATAAAGTATAAGGTAAAGTATCGTACGAAAACGATAGCTTCCATTTTGAATAAGATGCGCAAGAAACAGGTGGAGTTCGAGGAGATATACGATATTTTTGCCGTTCGCTTTATTTTGGATAGCCGGGGAGCAGAAGAGAAAGCCGATTGCTGGCGGGTATACTCTATCGTGGCCGATAAATATACTCCTAACCCGCAACGTTTACGAGACTGGCTCTCTGTGCCCAAATCGAACGGATACGAGTCATTGCAGACAACTGTTTTGGGTCCGAACAATCGTTGGGTAGAGGTGCAGATCCGGACCGAACGCATGGACGAAATAGCCGAGCGGGGATTTGCAGCCCATTGGAAATATAAAGGAGGTACGGCAGATAAGACGATTGAAAACTGGTTAGCCGAGCTGAGGGATATTTTGGAAAGTCCGGAGGTCGGGGCTGTCGACTTGTTGGGGGATATAAAAATTAATTTGCAGGATAAGGAGGTACATGTGTTTACTCCGGCCGGAGATTTGAAAACCTTATCGGCAGGTGCTACTTTGTTGGATTTTGCTTATGCCATTCATACGGATGTCGGATCAAAGTGCGTGGGAGGAAAGGTGAATCAAAGGAATGAAACCCTGCGCTATGTTTTAAAGAACGGGGATCAGGTTTCTATCTTAACATCTAATAATCAGCAACCGAGTGCCGACTGGTTGAATATTGCGGTAACTTCTAAGGCCCGGAATAAGATCCGGCAATACCTGACCGAGCAATCGAGAGCGCAAGCGGAGTTAGGTAAAGAGATGCTGATGCGCCGTTTTAAAAACTGGAAGTTGGAGTTGACGGATGAGGTGATAAGACGTTTGCAACAGCATTATAAGTATAAATTTGCCATTGATCTGTATCAGGGAATTGCGGAAGGGAAACACACGATGACCGAAATTAAGGAGTGGGTCACGAAACCGAAAGAGGAAGAAAAACTTGTTGTGCCAGCGAAAGAGGTACAGATCATTCATCCTAAAAAGGTGGATGAGGATGTTTTGTTGATTGACCGGAATGTGGACAATGTTGTTTATAAGTTTGCACGGTGTTGTAATCCTGTTTTCGGAGATGAGATTTTGGGGTTCGTTTCGATCGGAGAGGGAATTAAAATTCACAGGAAGCAGTGTAAAAATGCCATGGATTTGGAAAAGCGTTATCCTTATCGGATCGTAAAGGCGCAATGGACGAACGGGGGTGCTACTTCTTATCAGACGATCTTAAACATTGTCGGACGGGAAGATGCGGGGATGGTGAATAAAATCACAGAGGTGATTTCGAAAGACCCGCATGTTACCTTGAGAGGGTTATCCATTAATTCTAGCGAGGGATTATTTGATGGAAAAATTACGGTATTGGTAGGAAATACGGAACATCTTTCCCAATTGATTTCCCGATTGAAACGGATTCAGGGCGTGATGAGAGTCGCCCGGCATGATTCGGTTATTGAAAATTAAAAGAAACTGATTAACAGCATAATATTTAACAGGGTAACAATTCCGCCGATCGCGTAAAGTAAATATTTCGTATAGGTGGAATTTTTATATTTTCCCATGACCTTTTCGGAAGAGGTGAGATGTACTTGTAGAAAAATAGTGATGGGAAGTTGTATGCTAAGTGCCATTTGAGAGTAGATAAGTCCTTGAAATGGGTTGGAAACAATTAAAATCAATCCGAAAGCCATGATCAAAGAGATGAGTACGCCCCACCGGGAATGGTTGTCTTTAATGTCGTAAGGTTCCTTGAACATACCGGCGAAAATGGAGCCTGCAGCCATGCCTGAGGTAATGGTAGAGGCTACCCCCGCAAAGAGTAGAGCGACAGCGAAGATGATAGCTGCATTGTTTCCCAAAAGAGGCTGGAGCAGGGTATTGGCTTGTTCTAATTCCGTAACGGGAGTTCCGTGTTTAAAAAAGCTGGCCGCGGCTAAAAGAATCATGGCGCTGTTGATCGCCCAACCGATGAACATCGAGAGAATGGTGTCCGCGTATTCGTAACGTAATTGTTTCTTGATCACTTTATCGTCTTGAATATTCCATTGCCTGCTTTGAATGATTTCCGAGTGTAAAAACAGATTGTGCGGCATGACGACAGCTCCTAATACGCTCATGATAATGACCATGGAGCCCTGAGGAAAAGAGGGAGTTATCCAGGCTACGGTGGCGGTGTTCCAATCGATATCGACTAATGATAATTCGTAAATGAAAGATAAGCCGATAATGGACACGAAAGCGATAATCCATTTTTCAATGATCCGGTAGGTATTGGTGAAAAGCATAATCGTAACGAAGAGTAGAACCAACAAGGAACCGGCCTTTATCGGAATATGAAAAAGCATTTCCAGGGCGATAGCTCCGCCTAAAATCTCGGCCAGTGAGGTCGAAACGGAAGCTAATACTGCGGATCCGAGGATTAAGTTGGCCTGTTTGGGTTTGAGATGGGTTGCCGCTGCCTCCGACAGACAAAGACCGGTGGCTATGCCCAAGTGAGCCACGTTATGTTGTAGAATAATTAACATGAGGGTAGACAGGGTAACCATCCAGAGGAGGGTGTAGCCGTATTCGGCACCAGCCGCCAAATTGGAGGCCCAATTTCCCGGATCTATAAAACCGACCGTTACCAGTAAACCGGGACCGATGTATTTCAATATTTCAAGTCCGCCGAAATTCGGATGATGTTTTGCCGTACTGAATAATTGCTTTAAATGTTTAAGCATAAGTTCTTTTGTGAAAATAGATTTATTTTTGAGTGTATAGACTAAATTAGTTTATAATTTTGAAACTTCAAATATATTCTTTACGATTGTAAGAGGAAAAGAGTTTATATAATAGATGAATATGGTACTGAGTGTAGTTTTAGTTGTATTATCCCTGGCGATTCTTTATTTCGGGGCGGATTTTTTAGTAAAAGGAAGTTCATCCATGGCTGTTCGGGCGGGAATCTCCCCTTTGGTGGTCGGCCTGACGGTTGTTGCCCTGGGTACGAGTGCTCCCGAATTGGTGGTTAGTATAAAATCGGCATTGGAGGGTATCGGTAGCATCGCCGTGGGAAACGTGATCGGTTCCAATATTTTTAATATTTGTGTGATTTTAGGGATTTCCGCCATGATCTGTCCTTTGCAGGTCGATAGACGGTTGATTCGAATCGATACCCCAATCATGCTTATAGCTTCTCTCCTTTTTGTGCTGTTGTTTAGCGATGGGCATTTCGGGCGACTCCCTGGGATCCTGTTTTTGGTGGGGATTGCGGGATATATGTTATTTTGCGTATATAAGGCTAAAAAAGGAGAGGCTATCGAAGGGGAACAGGAGATAAAGCCGACGAAAAGTTGGTTGTTGGATGTAATTCTGGTGATAGGCGGATTGTTGTTATTGGTTTGGGGATCGGATATGTTGGTGAAAAATGCCGTGATCATTGCCAAAGCTTTGGGATGGAGTGAAGCCGTAATCGGATTGACCATCGTTGCTGCCGGAACGAGTATGCCGGAATTAGCGACTTCCGTCGTTGCCGCCTTAAAAAAACGGACGGATATAGCTATCGGGAATGTAATCGGTTCCAACATATTTAATTTATTTGCCGTGCTGGGAGCTACGGCAACCATTACTCCCATCCGGACAGATCAGATTAATGTATTGGATATGGCTGTCATGCTGGGGGCGGCTATCATTGTACTTCCTTTTATGCGTACGGGATTTCGAATTGAACGTTGGGAAGGAATAGTACTATTTGTTATTTATTTGGTTTATACGCTCTATTTATTGATATAATTTTGTCAGCTCTATTGTATTTCTTTTATATATTTGTATTTTATTAATAGTATGCATGTCATAATTTGCCGGGATAATGAACGAAGATTTAGTTTTATCTGGTGTAAACGATAAAGACGAAAAGGCTTGGGCGAGTCTTTACGATTACTATTATGCGGCATTATGTACATATGTTAGTCGGATTTTGAAAAGACCGGAGAGTAGTGAAGATTTAGTACAAGAGGTGTTCATTGCTGTCTGGAAATCAAATAGAGTTTTTATTTCCGTGCGTGAACTGACCAACTATCTGTACCGGGCATGTTATAATAATGCATTGATCTTTGTCAGAAATAATCAAATTCATGATACTATTTTGGATTCAATCGGTGCCGGAAAAGAGTTTACGGCTGATGATGTTTATGCTTTAACTGTGAGTGAAGAGGTTACCCGGCAATTATATGTGCATATCGAATCTTTGCCATCGGAACAAAAACGGGTAATACTATTAAGTATTGAAGGATATTCCTGGGAGGAAATAGCCGAAAAATTGGGAATTAGTATTAATACGGTTAAAACCCATAAAGGACGTGGCATTAAGTATTTACGTTCAAAACTGCAAGATTCGATCTATCTTTTCTTAATTTAAATCAAAAAAAATGGACTTCGTGTCATCTTATAATAAGTATAAAAACCGAATAAAGATGATATGAAACGAGATATACATGAGGATGCTTCTTTGTTCCGGAAAGGGTTGCTTGGAGAGACGACCGAGGAGGAACAACAAAAATTGGAGAAGCTATTGGAAAACGCTTCCTTGCATGAAATATACGATCAGCTAAAAACGAGTTCTTTTTTAAAAGAGCAGTTCGATGCCTATAAAAATTATTCGAGTAAGGAAGGTTATCGAAAATTTTGTCTAAGGGTAGGGCGGAAAAATGAACAGAAACGGTTCGTGTTACGATGGGGTAGTGTAGCTGCGGTTATGCTTTTGGTTTTAACAATCTCTTTTTGGCTTGTAAGAGATGAGACGAGACCGTCGGCGCTGCCGAAAAAAATAGCTATGATCTCCGCCGGAGGGAAAAAAGCACAGTTGACATTGGCCGACGGTCGTGTGATCCCCGTGATGACGAAAGAGATCTCTTTACAAGAAAAGGACGGTACGGAGATATCCTATAAAGACGGTACATTGTGTTACCATAAAGGAGAGAAGGGATCGAAGTTGATATTCAATGAACTGAACGTTCCAATGGGAGGAGAGAGTTTTTTGGTTTTGGCCGATGGAACGAAAGTCTGGTTGAATGCCGGGACGAAGTTACGTTATCCCGTGAGTTTCGTGGGAGAGTCCCGGGAGGTTTATTTGGAAGGAGAAGCTTATTTTGATGTAGTGAAGGATGAATTGCCATTCGTAGTGAAAACCTCCTTCGGAGAGGTGAATGTGTTGGGAACTGCATTTGGCGTCGAAGCTTATACTACCGGGTCTGAATGTTTTACGACGTTGGTAAGGGGAAAAGTAAGTTTTACGACCGAGGAAGGTCATCCCCTTGTTATCGTTCCGGGTGAACAGGTGATTGCGGATAAATCGGGAGGAATGCGAAAAAGGACTGTAAACCCCGAAGAATACGTGGGATGGAAAGATGGTTTGTATGTGTTCAAAGAGAAGTCTTTGGGCGAGATTATGAATACACTGGAGCGTTGGTATGATATTTCGGTCTCCTTTCGGGAGCAATCTTTACGTGATATTCCTTTCACGGGTAATCTGAAACGATATGATTCCATCGAGCAGTTCCTGGATGCCTTAACGCGTACGGGAGATATACGATATGAAATCGAGGGAAAACAAGTGATCTTGTTTAAATAAAACAAGGCGACAAACTACAATTTCTCAGGTTGGAGGTCTGCCGCCTTATTTACTAACTGATATTTTACAAAATTATGGGAAAAAAGCGATTAATCAAGTGGGATCGGACAAAAAATCAAACGCATCTGTTGCGTGTATGCTGTCTGATTCTTATGTGTTTGTCCGGAAGTATTCCGAAACTAATAGCGGTGAATATGTTTGCAGATACGATTTCTCTGGATTTGAAAGAGGTGAAGATGGAGGAGTTCGTGGAAGTAATGCGGCAAAAGACGGGTCTGAATTTCTTGTATAATGCCCTTTTGCTAAAAGAGACGAAGCCCGTATCGATCAAGGTAAAAGGAGAGTATTGGGAATCCGTGTTAAAACGGGTTTTGGTAAAAGAGGGGCTTACCTATGACTTGAAAAATGGAATTGTGGTGATCAAACGTGCTTCTTTGAATCCCGAAGATGAGCGAAAAGTCAAGGGTTTTATTGTTAAAGGGCAGGTGGTCGATCAAAAAAATGTTCCGCTTCCCGGGGTGACTGTTTTGTTAAAAGGAACCACGATAGGTACGGCTACGGATTCGAACGGTCGTTTTTCATTGGAGGTTGTCGAGGGGGTGGATACATTGATCCTTCGTTTCGTCGGTATGCAGACACAATACGTACGATTAGATCGGAACAAAACCGATTATCGGGTTAAAATGAAAGAGGAGACCGAGGCATTGGAGGATATAGTGGTGACGGGATATGGAAATGTAGCGAAGCGAAATTACACCGGGGCGGCAACAACGATAAAAGCAAAGGATATTATTATTCCGGGTGCCAGTACGATCGATCAGATGTTACAAGGTGTTGTGCCGGGAATGTTGGTACAAACGCGTACCGGAATGGTGGGAGCTTCTCCCAAAATTAGGGTGCGGGGGACTTCTACCTTATTGGGAAGCCAGGAACCCGTGTGGGTGGTCGATGGCGTGATCCAACGAAATCCGCAACCTTTTGATGCGAGTGATAATACGAAGTTTTCGATGGATGCCGATGATATCAGTAAAATGGCCGGAAATGCCATCTCTTGGCTGAATCCGCACGATATTGAAACCATCACGGTGTTAAAAGATGCATCAGCCACGGCGATTTACGGTTCGCAAGCTGCAAATGGGGTGATCGTGATCACGACCAAAAAAGCACAGGTCGGAAAGGTGAGTGTATTTTATAATGGAGATTTTTCTATCGGACAATGTCCCAAGTATGCCTTGTACGATCGGATGAATTCCCAGGAAATGATGCAATTCTCCAAAGAGATGTATGAGGAAAGGGTGAGTTATCCGACCCTTATTTGCCGATCGGATATGCCGGTTTGATTGAAAGAATGCTCGATAAGGAGATTACTTTCGAAGAGATGGATCGGGAATACCGGAAAATGGCTCGCCAGAATACGGACTGGTTTAAATTGTTGTTCCGCAATTCATTTAGTCACAAGCATGCTTTAAGCATAAGCGGTGGGTCTGAAAAAATCATGAACCGTACGTCTTTCAATGTAGATCAACAGATGGGTGAGGCTAAGGGAAATGATTTGTCGAATATCGGTATGATATCGAGTACGGAGATACATATCGGAAAAAATTTTGTGATGAATTGGTCTTTGAATGGGAGCATGAGAAAGGTCGAAAGTTTTGCTTACGGGGTGGATCCTTTCACTTATGCTTATGAAACGACTCGGGTCATTCCCGCTTACAATGAAGACGGAACCCTGTATTATCATGACAAGTGGGGTGCGGGTAGTTTTGCGGTAAATGATAAAAATAATTACAATTATAATATATTGAACGAATTGTCCAATACCGGTGCCCGAACGGAATCAAGAAATTGGGGAACGACATTGGATGTGAGTTGGGAACTTTTTCCGGGCTTACAATATCAAGGTGTTTTTTCTTACAACTCTTCTTCTTCGGATGTAAAGCAGTACGCCACGGAACGTTCGTTCTATATAACACAATATAGGGGGTACGAATACGGGACAGCTCTGCCTAATAGTCAAGAGGAGCGTTCCGCCCGGATTCCCTATGGTGGAGTGTTGGAAACCGGAACGACAACGGTGGAATCAGTTACGGTAAGAAATAGTTTGAACTACTCTAAATTATTACGGGATAAACATTTTGTGGTTTTTGCTACAGGAGTGGAAACGAATTCGACCAAAACTACCGGAGGGACGAATTTAAAATATGGTTATTTGAAAGACCGGGGAGAAACGTTTGTCAATATTCCTTTTATGATCTATTATGGAATGGATATGGAAAATTCGGAATATGCCTACGGAAAGACTACGGTTTTAAACCGGAAAAATAACTTGCTGAGTGTTTATGCCCAAGGTGTTTATTCCTATGATGATCGCTATGTTGTAAACGTGAGTGCCCGGGTAGATGCATCCAATCGTTTCGGACAGGATAAGAACAGGCGTTTTGCCCCGACCTGGTCTGCCGGAGTCAAGTGGAGCGTGGGAAACGAGTCGTTTTTAAAGGGTTCGCTCTGGTTTAATTTGTTGGACATCACGTTGTCGTATGGTTATCAGGGCAACGCGGTAGAAAGCGTCTCTCCCTATTTGATTGCTCGGGATGGGGGGATCGATGCTTCCTATAGTTCTTATATTTTGAAAATAAAATCTCTGCCTTATCCTAATTTAGGCTGGGAAAAGACAAAAAGCTATAATTTGGGAATCGATGCCTCTTTTTTAGACGGACGTTTGAATTTCGGTTTTAACTATTATGAAAAGGATAGCGATGTCTTATCGTCGCGGGATATTCCCCATGAGAACGGAATGGCCCATTCCGTTGTTTCCGGTTCGAAAATGAAGAATACCGGATTCGATTTTACGGTAGAAGTGATACCCGTGAGAACAGATCAATTTTCCTGGCATTTATCGGTAAATTCGGGAGCAACAAAAAACAACGTCCGTAGAAACGACCGGATTAATACCTTGGAGGACTTTCTCTCGGGTTCGGCCGTGGTCGAGGGAGAGCCCTTCTCTACTTTTTATTCTTTTCAATTTAAAGAATTGGACCAGAAGGATGGTACTCCCTTATTCAATAAGTTGGATCAGACACAGGTGAGTTCCCCTGTGGAATACCTCGTGAAGAGCGGGAAATTCACCCCGGATTTTTCGGGCGGATTGAACACGATGTTTAAGTATAGAAATTGGAATCTTTCTGCCTTTTTTGCCATGCAATGGGGGGGAAGCGGTCGATTGCCGGAATTGTATCGAACCGAATACAATAACGGAGTGCCTACTCCGGAACAAAATGTATCTCGAAAATTACAGAGAAGGTGGAGGAAGCCGGGCGATCAAACGATCTATCCTTCCATTCCGGGTGTCGGGAGAGCCAAAAAAATGAGTTTGCCACAAGAGCAGACGGTTTGGTCGACCCCGATAAGGAGTCCTTATAAAATGTATAACGAATCGGATATCCGGGTGGCTAAAACCGATATGATACGGTGTACTTCCATCTCTTTGGGATACGAATTTAATCCCGAAATATTGCGGAAGTTATACATCGGTCGTTTGTCTCTGATAGCTTCGATGCAGAACCCTTTTATGTGGGTAAGGGATAAAAAATGGGAAGGAATAGATCCTGAAACGGGGAACTGGCCTGCCCGGAGAGTCACATCTCTCTCGTTACAAGTAGCATTTTAACCCGTAAATAATTTGAGGATGATGAAAAAGTTTCAAATAATAATATCTGTTTTGAGTCTTGTCTTTGCCTGGGGATGTTCCGATTTTTTAAATGAAGAATCGCAAGACGAGGTAATCGTGCATACGGTGAAAGACTATAGCGAGCTACTATTGGGGGCGGGCTATCCTGAGCCGTACGGCTATCTTTATGCTTCGCTTTTTGTGTTTGACGATGATTTGGAAATCGATGAGTTAGAGTTAAAAGATAAAGATCATTTTATACTTACGGCCAATTTCGGTTGTTTCACCTGGCAGCCGGATATGTGGGATCGGGTGGCCAAAATGAATGAAAGTTATATCGCTTCCTATCGGCGTATCATGGGATGCAATGCCGTGCTCGACGGGATTGATAACGCTATCGGAAATCAAGTCGATCGGGAGCGCGTGAAAGCAGAGGCACTTGCCGTACGGGCTTATTTTTATTTTCAACTGGTGAATTTGTATGGACAACCTTATAATGCCGATAAGTCGGCTTTAGGTGTGCCTCTGAAACTAACGGCGGGAATCGAAGAAAACGGGATTCGACGCTCAACCGTGGAACAGGTGTACAACCGGATCGTGGAAGACTTGGAGGAGGCTTCCGCTTTGTTGGAAAAACATCCGAAAACGAGGGGTGATTTTCGGATTAACTATCCATCGGTAAATATTCTGTTGTCCCGGGTGTATTTGTTTATGGAACGTTGGCAGGATGCGATTGCGGCGGCAGATCGGGCAATTAAAAGTGGTGGAAGTTTAACGAATTACACGCAACTCTCTGCGGAAACATTTTACTTCACGGATTATAAACTTTCGGAGGTGGAGTGGATTTATGGTGCGAATGATAGATCGGTCGGAATGAATGCGATGGTTCCCTCCAGGGAACTTCTGTCTAAATTTCAGACGGATGATCGTCGCCGGGATTTGTATTTCGGAAAGAGTATGTATACGGGAAGTACGGTGATAAAAAAGCAAAACCATAAAGAGGGGTTGGATATGCCCGATAATGTGCTGAGAATATCCGAAGCTTATCTGAACCGGGCGGAGGCTTATGCGCACGAGAAAGACGGACGTGTTGCTGCATTGGCGGATTTGAACAAACTGCGTAGAAACCGAATCGTTGGATATACTGATGTCGAAATTACCGATGCGACAACCTTATTGGAAGAGATTCGCTTGGAACGTCGGAAAGAGTTGTGCTTCGAGGAACAACGCTGGTTCGATTTGAGACGTTACGGAATGCCGTCCATTTCACATCGTTTCCGGGCAAAGAAAACCGACCCGTGGAAAGTGTATACGCTAAAAGAAAAAGATCCTCTTTATACCCTTCCGATACCGAATGAGGCTATTTTGCAAAATCGATTGTTGGAACAAAATCTTTCTCGGCAGGAGCCGATTCGACAAGGGCTTTGACGAATAAGAGAGAAACCGATAAAATTTAACTATATGAATATTATAATTATAAAATGGATTCTGGCAAGCATGTTGTTTTTGAGTGCGTGTGCCAAAGATCAGAAACTCGCGGAGATAGAACCTTTAACGAGTGACTACACCTTGCCGCAAGGAAAGTCGGCTGCAGACAACCGGATCGTGGAGTTGTACAATACATATGGAAGTTATTTCCTGTATGAATTTTCGAGACGGGATTTCGATTGGAAATTAATCAATACAAGTCTGAACGAATACGGTGATCCTGACTTTGTTTATAGATATACATCTGCGGATCCCAATTACATGGGAGATATATTGGATTTTTTAAATGATGTATGGTTTCGTTTTTACCCGGAACAGTTGTTGAAAAAACTGATTCCCTACCGGGTGATGTTTGTGGCGAAACTGGAAAGCAAGTTTCCTGGGTACGAGGAGGAGTGGGAGGTACGATATTTTCGACTCGAAAAGAATCAGTTCGTGTTTAGTTGTTGTTCGGAGGAATTAAAAGAGATGCCGAAGGAGGAAAAGGAGGAATTTAGAAAAAGTTTTCAATGTGAGTTATTTAACTTCTGTATATTTAGCGGAATCATGAAATTACCCGATGAATTTTACGAGTTAAGTGATTATTCTTCGAATGCCGACGAGGATCCGGAGTCAGATGATTTTACCCGTGAGCGGGGTTTTATAGCGGATAGAACCGGATACGAATGGAGTACGGATATGCAGGGAAGTTGGGGAGAGGAATTACGGGAGTTCGATTTGGCTAGTGATATATATTCATATTTGTATGGAATGCTACTACGCACGTCGGAAGAGTGGGAAGAAGATTTGACCTGGCCTCTTGTAAAGCGAAAATACGAGTTGATGCGGAATTATTTTAAAGAGAGTTACGGCATTGATCTTCAGTTAATTGGTGATGCTGTTTACGAATAAATAAAATTGAAATGTTTTTAGCTGTAAAGCCACGGGGGAGATGCTTTTGAGTCTCCCTCCTGCTAAGACTATGTTTTTATTGTATGTAAATAATTAAAAAAGATGGAAGAAACAATTGTAAAAGTAGAAAATTTATCCCATCGCTACAGCGTACAGTGGGCGATTCGGGATATAAACTTCGAAATCGCCAGAAATGGTATTTATGGTTTATTGGGTTCGAACGGAGCCGGTAAATCGACTACCATGAACATCATGTGTGGTGTTCAGAAGCAAACGGAGGGAAGTGTGATTATTAAAGGGATCGACATGCGGGAACATCCCGTGGAGGCAAAACGCCATATCGGTTTTTTGCCGCAAAAACCACCCTTGCATCCGGATTTAACGGTGGAGGAATACCTGGTACATTGTGCTAATTTGCGTTATATCCCGGGTAAAGAGGTAAAAAAAGCCGTGGCAGAGGTGATGGGACGCTGTGGAATTTCTCATTTCCGGAAACGACTGATCCGAAATTTGTCCGGTGGATACCAACAACGGGTAGGGATCGCTCAGGCTATCGTGCACAATCCTGATTTTGTGGTATTGGATGAACCGACGAATGGTTTGGACCCGAATCAGATCGTTGAAATCCGTCATCTGGTGAAGGAAATTGCGGAGGATCGTACCGTTATTTTGTCTACGCACATTCTGCCGGAAGTTCAGGCGACGTGTGACTATATCCGGATGATCGAACAAGGAAGTCTGGTATTTTCCGGAACTGTGGATGAATTTGATAATTACATCATGCCCAGTTCCGTGCTTGTTTCGCTGATTGCAATGCCTGCGGTCGACGATTTACAGGCTATTCCGGGAGTATTGAAGGTCGACGAGTTGGGCGGAACGAGATATCGTCTCCATTTCAGCGATGCACAGGAGGCCATGGAAAAAGTGGTTGAAATAAGTATGACCCGTGGTTGGCGCTTGAACGAGATCTATCTGGAGAAGAGTTCGCTCGATGCAATATTTGCGGAGTTGTCTAAAAAATAGGTTTATATTAAAAGAGAAAGATTATGAAAATGATATATAAAATCGCGAGAACAGAGTTACAAACACTATTTTATTCTCCCATCGCCTGGTTGATCTTGGTACTTTTTGCGTTTCAGGCGGCCATGCTATTTGCTGCAAACATGAGTAATTTTGTCGAATATCAAACTGCCGGATTCGGTATCGGGTTCGTGACTTTTTCGGTATTTGCAAATCCCTGGGGAGGCGTGTTGCCTGAAATGCAAGGTTATTTGTATCTCTATATCCCGTTATTGACAATGGGATTGATGAGCCGGGAATTGGGTAGCGGATCGATCACATTGCTCTACTCCTCTCCCGTGACAAACTTACAAATCATTTTAGGGAAGTATTTGTCAATGATGATCTACGGCTTGGTGTTGATCGGTGTTTTGTTTCTTTTTGCCGTGTTTGGTGCTTTCACGATAAAGGATTTTGATTTTCCGGCTATTGGGGCTGCACTGCTGGGGCTTTATTTGTTGATTTGCGCATATGCTGCCGTGGGACTTTTTATGTCCAGTCTGACTTCCTATCAGGTTGTTGCAGCTATATTGACGTTGACCATGCTGGCTTTCTTTAACTATGTGAGGGGCGTGTGGCAAGGTGTGGAGTTGGTGCGGGAGGTTACTTTTTGGTTGGGTATGTCCGGACGTGCAGACGAATTTGTACAGGGGTTGATTTGCAGTGAAGATCTACTTTATTTTATCATCGTGAGTGCATTATTTCTGACATTGTCCGTGATTCGTTTGAAAGCGTGTCGGCAGAAAAGTCTTTGGATGGTGACATTGGGAAAATATGTCGGAGTTCTTTTCTTGGCCTGTTTTCTCGGATACCTCTCCTCGCGTCCCATGCTGATGACTTATTATGATGCTACTGCGACCAAAACCAATACACTGACAGAAAACAGTCAAGATGTAATTGCTCGAATGAAAGGGGGATTGACTATAACGACTTATGTCAATCTTTTGGATGGTGACGACTTGTGGAACGGGCTTCCGGAAAATGTGAAAAGTGATCAGGAACGTTTTAAAAAGTATGTTCGCTTTAAACCGGAAATTGAAATGAAATACGTCTATTATTATGATACGATTCCCGGTGAGAATTGGGCAAAGTATTATCCGGGTAAAAATATAGATGAAATTGCCAGCGAACTTTTCCGGGCTTATAAACTCGATTCTTCCCTATTCCTGACTCCTGAACAGATACGCGAGCAGGTCAATCTTTCCGCGGAAGGAAAGGTGTTTGTGCGTTTATTGGAGCGAGAAAGTGGTGAAAAGACTTTTCTGAGAGTCTATAACGATATGCAGCATTTTCCGGGAGAGACGGAGATTACGGCAGCATTCAAACGTCTCGCGATGGAGCTTCCGAAAGTGGGCTTTTTGACGGGACACGGCGAACGGGATAACCGGCGGGTCGGCGACCGGGATTACAATGGTTTTGCCTTGGACCGCAAATTTCGTTATGCATTGATCAATCAGGGATTTGATGTGGTAGATGTGAATTTGAGTCAGGAGGTTCCGGCTGATATTCGAATCATGGTGATTGCCGAAATGAAGAGTGCGATGACAGATTCGGAGAAAGCGAATCTGGATCGATACATCGTTCGAGGAGGTAATTTATTAATCACGACAGAACCGAATCGTGCGGATGCAATGAATTCTTTATTGGCTGAATTCGGTGTAAAACAGATTCCCGGGACTCTCGTGAGAATGACTGAAAATTTTTCACCCACTATAGTCGTTGTAAAACCTACGCGGGAGGCTGCCGATTTGGTTTATTGGTTTAACGGAATGCTTCGAAACGAAGAAACGGTTACCATGCCGGGTGTTTCCGGGTTAACGTATGACTCGAATGCCGGTTACACGTTTACGCCCTTGTTCGTTAGTGATTCTTTGACTTGGAACGAAGTGGAGACGACTGATTTCGTGGATGAAGTTCCGGTGATGAACGCAAAGGCCGGAGAGATACAACAGCAATATGTGACAACCTTGGCTTTGTCCCGGAAGGTCGGAACAAAAGAACAGAAGATTATAATCATCGGGGATGCCGATTGTATCAGTAACGGAGAATTGAACATGCAACGAAAGGGTATTGAATCCAATAATTTTACGATTGTCATGGGGGGCTTTTTCTGGATGTCCGACAATGAAGTGCCGATCGACGTGCGCCGTCCGTCTGCCCCTGACGATAAGATGTATATTGGAGAAAAGGCGATGTCCGTTTGGGATATTGCCTGGAGGTGGATTTTTCCCGGATTACTGGTATTGGCCTCTGTCTTTATCTGGTTACGCAGAAGAGGACGATAGGATTTTTGAATGGATTTACTGACCTTTTATTTTATATTTTGATTAAGATGTGGACAAGCGGGGTACTATCAAGAGGTATAGTACCCTGAGCTTCCTGCCTTTATCTGCCAGGAGATTTGTTTGGATCATGATTTCGATGGTGGATGATCTGGAGAATGGAAACTTTTAATTAAAAACCGAATCAAATGAAAAAATATATGTATTATTTATATGCTGTTTTGGGACATTGTTTGCCCATAGTGAAGGAATTAAATTTTTTCAGGGAACTTTTGAGGATGTCCTGAGTAAGGCTAAAACAGAAAAAAGATAGTGTTTGTAGATTTTTTTGCAACCTGGTGCGGACCGTGTGCAATGCTCTCTACAAAGACATTTACGGATCAAGAGGTCGGGGCCTATTTCAATAAACATTTTATTTGTCTGAAGGTAGACGTGGATAAAGAAAAGGAATTGGTGCGTCGCTATGACATCGATGCCATGCCGACCTTGGTGTTTTTTGATGCCAACGGAAAAGAAGTAGAACGTTTAATGGGGTTTATGCCTGCAGAACGTTTGTTGAAAAAAGCAAAAGAGGCGACCGGGGAACTTCCTGTTTTTGATGTTTTGTGGGAAAAGTATGAGAAGGATAAAAATAATGTAAAGCTCATGCAGGAGTTGTTGCCGGAACTTCCCTACGTTATGCAGGAAAAGGGAGATGAGATCTGGGAAGGTCGAGGGATAAAAATGTTCGAAGAGTATATGAAGTTGAAACCCCGGAAAGAGCTGATCAATAAAACGGACTTCGATATCATTATGATGTATGCTCGATCGGGAAGAACGGACGAAATCATGGATTTTGTGAGTAAACATTTGGCCGATTACCTGAAAATCATGCCTTTTTCAGAAGTATTCGATGCAATTATTCCTTACACGGGAGGTTTAATCGGTAATTTGGCCAAAGCCGGATATGCCGGTTATAATAAAGTGATTGAACAGGCTGTAACGGAACAAAAGGTAGTTTTTGATTCGATAAAGCATGGGAAATGGATGCTGAAAGAATTTTTGACCAACAGAGCCGACGGTTATAATATGCTTTACGCGAAGAAAGATCAACAGGGATTTATAAAACTTCGGATGGTATTTTTTGAAAATATGGGAGATCAGGTGACGCCGGAAGCATACAACGCCATTATCTGCGATCTGTTCGATGCCACGAACGGGAATCTGACAGAAGAGTCGAGCAGGCAATGTATCAAATGGCTAGACGATCTTTTAAAATTAGGTGAAAAACCGGCCATAACATTGGATACAGCCAATTTAAGCCAGATCTACCTGTTGAAAGGAGAGTGTTATGCCATCCTGAAAGACAAAGTTAAAGCGGAAGAAAATTACAATCAAGCTTACAAACTGGCTTCACGATTGGGTGATGCCCGCTATTTGGAATACATTCAGCAAAGAATAAATTTACTAAAGAGAAATTAAGGTATAGTCGTAAGTGTGTTCAGGTATTCCCGTAAAAGGAATACAATCTTTATTACAAACGACGAAAGAGGATGTTTTGCATCCTCTTTTTCTGTGTAAAATAGGAATGTATTTTACATTTCTTTGTTGTAAAAAAAATAAGTATGTGATACTTATAAAGTGAATGGACTATTTTAAATTTTATAAAAACAACCCTAAATCTTTTTATTATAATCTATCATTGTAATAAATATAACATAATAATTACCCTTCCAAGGTCCCTGGCGTCATTGAGGAAGAAGAGAGAGAAGGTTACATCTCGAATATAAAATTAGCGAATGACATTGAAACATTTATTGGAGGCGGTAGTTGTAGCGTGAGGCCCACGTTACGGGGAAAAACGATATCCATAGCCTCGCCGGAGTGTCCTATCTTGCATGATATTTTGAGTGATGTGGCACGTAAAGATCGGGGAGTAAAATCGTGGACATACCCTGCTGAAGATTATGTGGCCGTGGAATACTTGAGTCGAAATAGCTTGAAAGATGCCTTGCAGGATAAATCCTTACCGCCCGAAGCATTGGATAATATCATTCGTAAAAAAAATAATGAATTGCAGGCCTATATGTCGTTGTTGATGGATCGAGAACGTTTTCGTCGATTTTATCATAACTTCTTAGCAAGTAATCTTTTCAAGGAGACGACAGCGGAAGAGTGTTTTTCCCGATTTTATCAAACATTTGGCATCCGGTTGGATTCGCTCGTTGAGGATTGGTACAACTCCGCTCGTTTGCCCTTACTCGATATACGGGATCCTCGGGCGATTAAAATCACAGGTACCGAAAAGGCTCACTGGTTGTATTGCTTTAAGGTGTTTAACAAGAGTGACGTGTCGGGGCTTGTTCAAACAGATAATGATCAAAAGTGGATTATTCCCCCTCGTGCGGGAAGAGAGATCAGAACACGTGTTTCCGTAAATCCTATGCAATCGTTTTTTAGCGTGAGTACTCCTTTGACTCGGAATCTTCCGGCTATGATATTATTGGAGCCGGAAGAGGCGAGTTATCTGTTTGTAGACACCACGACCGGTGTTTTTAACGTAGATTCGTCAGTCTTCCTTTCGATGGCGGGAGAGAATGAGATTATTGTCGATAATGAGGATGCCGGTTTTAGGGTGGTGAAAACGGAAAATCTTATTACTTCCCTATTCCGAAAAGAGAAGAGTAGTAAAAAGTATTATGATCATGTCACGGGTGAGGATATTTGGTTACCCATGATTAAAGAGCATTTTTATGGATTTCCCGTGCGAAGTGCACTCTATAAAAGAGACGGTACGGGGAAACAAAAAGTGGAATGGAATGTCCGGTTGCCGCGAGAGGGAAAATATGAGTTATTTTTCTATTACACGACGTTTTTCGGGGGAGGTAGAAAAAATAGTTTTGATAACAAATTGATAGTAGATTCTGGAGAAGCGATAGTATCGAAGGAACGAATTTCACGTTATTATACTATTTTCGACGGCCAAAGGGAGTACGAGGTTGTAGCTCATCCGAGTGAAGACGAGAAAGGAACATGGGTCTCTTTAGGAATATTTGATTTTTCAGAAAACGCCAAAGTGACATTGAGTGATAAGGCTGTAGATGAAGAAGGCCTTGTGGCGGATGCCGTAAAATGGGTAAAGGTAGAGTAGCGATAGGAAAAATTTAACGTGAATTCGGGTAAAGAATTATTTTATTGGTCGTTATATAATAATACTTTAAAGGTGATTTTAATTTATTGTATATATTGAAAATATTTTTCATTAATATTATTAGCAGATGTTTTTATTTTTATTTATTTTAGAAAACTTTATTGATTCATTTAGTGCAATTAGGATTGTTTGTTTTATGGAATGACTCCCTATTTCTGTCCTATGGAAAATGGTGAATTTATCAATTGGTTTATAAACATTAAGATGAATGTTATGGACAAACGTGCTGTTTTTGTGATTACTTTATACGAGTTTAAGTTTTCTTGCAGGAGTGTTGTTTTTGGTATATTCACCACTCTTTCCATCGTTGGGCTTCTTGTTTATCTGTTTGCCCCGGCATCGGCCGATTCGGTAAATGATTTGTTTCGTTCCTCTTTGGATTGGATCTCGCAAGTCTTGCCCTCGTCCATGGCTTATAAGGCGGCCTATTACTTTAATTTTGTCCAGTTGCTTTTTGTCATAGGTTACATCACCGGCGATTCGAGGGTGGCCAGGTTAAGAGCAATGGAGGCGTTACATGTTCGTCCCTTGAGTAACAGCGAGATTGTCGTCGGAAATTTCTTGGGAAAATTATTGTTTTTCACACTCGTGAATTTTATCGTGTTCGGCGTTTCCATCTTGATCAACGCCAGTTTTTATTCCCGTTCTTTCGATTTATGGGCTTATCTCTTTTATTGGGTTACCTTGACTCTGCCGACGTTGGTGTATTTTCTTGGTCTTTCTTTTCTGATGACTCGTGTCCTTCGTCACCAGGGAATCAGCTTACTGATCCTATTCGCAGTTCTTGGAGTTTTTGTTTTTTTCGGGAGCGATTGGTTAAATGGTTTGCTTGATCCGCTTGCACGATTTATTCCGAACATGTTCTCGGATTTCACGGGTCATGTTAACATAGGGAATTATTTGTTGCAACGGGGATCTATCTTGTTGACGGGAATAGGTTTCCTGACTTTGTCGGTTATTCCTTACCCGCGAATTCCCAATGATTTGCTTGTTTTCACAAAAACCGTGGGTGTGGCCTGTGGATTCTTTGTTTTCGCCGGGGGACTGGCTTTCGTTTATCACGTTCGTCACGCTTCCGTCGATAGGAACCGGGAGATTTACAGGCAAGTTTACGCCGAACATGGTAAACATCCTGCAGCCCGTGTGGTACGGAATGATTTACAGGTGAAGGAGCTCGAGAATGGTGATATCTTCGTGGTCAGCGAGTTGACCGTTACCAATCGGGCATCTGTTGTAATCCCTCTCGTGATTTACCTTAACCCGGGTTTAACCGTGAATCGTCTCGATATTGACGGTCAACCCGTTTCTTTCCGTAAAGATCACCAGGCATTGATCACGGGTAAAGAATTAAAGCCGGGAGAGAACTGCGAGGTTGTTATGAGTTACGAGGGAGGTGTTGTCAATGACCTCTGTTTTCTGGACGTTAACCCGAGAGAATACAATCTTTCCGGAGTAAATCGTATCGGTATATATGGTTTCGGTTATTCACCTGCCTTTTGCGGTAAGGATTACAAGTTACTCACGCCTGAATGTGTCTGGTATCCGGTTTGTGTGCCTCCATACGGGGATTTGGGAGTTCGGGATGTGAATTTTTCCCGCTATAGTTTAAGCGTGGAACATAATCCCGTGCTGACGGCTATTTCTCAGGGAGATGTTGTTAGCGAGAGAGAAGGAGAAACCGTGTTTGTCTTTGATCATGACATGCCGGGGATTAGTCTTTGCGTTGGACATTACAAGAAACGGATAGCCTCGTTAGGCCCTGTTCGTTTGGAACTCTATTATTTGCCTGATCACGAGTATCTTCTTAAGGATTACGATATTTTACTGAAAGACACTATCGTGTCGAGACTCTCGCATATTAAACGTGGTATGGAGAGTGAAGAATGTATACAAACGCCGAAATTTTTGGAAAAATGTTATATCGCAAGTTTTTATAATAAGGAGCGAGAAATTCATGATCCGATACAGCAATACCCGTATCGATGGGTGACTCTCTTGGAAGTACCTGTTGCTTTTTATTGTTTTCCAGGAGTGATGCAAAGAAGTGGAGAGAGAGTACAGGGAGGACTTGTTTTTCTTCCCGAGAAAGCTTATTCTATAAAAGATTATCCTTTTGAAAGTCCGGATGGCAAAGCCGAGGAGGAAAAAGAGAATTTTATGGATATAAGAATGAAGTTGCGTGATATTAAAACGTTATTAGGAGAGGGTAGTTGTGATATACGTCCCATGATGCGGGGTAAAACGACATTTATTGCTTCCCGGGAATACCCGATTTTACATGATGTCCTGGCTAACGTGGCCCGCAGGTATGGAGGTCTTAAAGCATGGTCTTCTCCCGTTGATGATTATGTTGCCGTGGAATACCTGAGTCATAATAGCCTGAAAGATGCTTTATACGATCATTCGTTGTTACCGGAGGTGCTGGAAAATATCATTCGTAAAAAAAGCGAGGAGTTGTATTCGTATATCTCTTTATTAGTGGGAAACGAGCCATATCGTCAGTTTTATCATGATTTTTTGGCAAACAATTTTTTCAGAGAGACGACCGCAAAAGTATTTTTTGACCAATTTCATCTGGCCTTCGGGGTTCGTTTGGACTCTCTCGTGGAGGATTGGTATCATGCCAATCGATTGCCTATACTTGATATCAGAGAACCTCGGGCAGTAAAGATTACGGGAATAGACGAACCCTATTGGCTGTACTGTTTTAAGGTATTCAATAGGAGTGATGTGCCCGGTCTTGTCGAAACTGAATTTCATCAGGCATGGATTATTCCCCCTCACGAAGCAAAGGAAATCAGAACACGTGTATCTCGGATTTCCAGTTTAAAGGCAGTTTTTAGCATAGGAACGCCATTGTCTCAGAATCTTCCTTCAATAATTCGATTAGAGCCGGAAGAGGCAAGTTATTTGAGTAAGGACACGATAACCGGTGTTTTTAGTGTGGATTCGTCTATTTTCGCTTCGAGTAGCGACGAAATTATAGTTGATAATGAGGATCTGGGTTTTAGAATTGTAAAACCGAAAAATTTTATAACTTCTTTATTCCGGCAAAAAGATGTTTCTAAAAAATATTATGAATATCTCACGGAAGATACTTGGTTGCCCACGATTAAAGAACATTTCTATGGTTTCCCGGTGCGAAGTGCGCTTTATAAAGAAGTTAGCGAAGGTAAACAAAAAGTGGAATGGAGTGTTCGGTTGCCTGAAGCAGGGAAGTATGAGGTTTTTTTTTACTACACGGCCTTCGCCGGTGGCGGTCGGAAAAGTATTCCTGATTGGATTGAATTCTCTTCTTTATCAGAAAAGAAAAAGCAAGAAACTTCACGTTTTTATACCGTTTTTGATGGCAGAAAGGAGCATGAAGTGGTTGTTGCTCCGGGAGAGGATGACTTGGGATGTTGGGTCTCTCTTGGAATATTTGATTTTACTGAAAACGCAAGGGTAACACTAAGTGATAAAAAAATGAATGAAGGGTATGCTCAGGGACTCGTTGCCGATGCGGTGAAATGGGTAAAAGTAAAAGAGTGATGTTTAATTTATTGCATACTGGTGTAATAAAACTGATTTTATTTGCTTTTGAGAATGAAAAATGATGATCTGAGATGATCGTTATAGTGATGTTTATTGTGATACATCATTTTAGTTATAAATATATTATTAATGTCGATAATGTATATTATTTAAATTGGCAAATTATATTAACTAATTAAAATTTATGACCATGAAGAAAAAATTATTATTTGTTTTAATGTTATTTGTAAGTCTTACGGGGTTTAAAAATAGAGAGGAAGTAACTTCTAACAGTCTTAATGTTTCTAAGGAGTTATATGCTGTTTTGTCCCAAGCTCCTGTGATAACTAGAACGATTCCTCGTGATGGTGAGGTTAAATGTTTTGAAGGTCAGATTATGACATTTGCTATTGAATTTGTTGCAGATGCGTCTACTGAATTTGTAATATTAAAGGATGGTGAACAATTTGGTTCTGGAAATATTAGTAAAAATCAAGATACGATGGAATGTACTATAAAGAATGTAAAAATAGCTCACTCCGGGGAATATAAAATTGTGCTTTGGAATAAAGCTGGAACAGCTGAAGCCAAATTTAATGTGAAGATATATCCTAATGAATAACATCTTATTGTATATTTATTTCGATGAAATTTGCCAGTAACATAAAATTTTATATAAATATTGTTGTTGAGCCAGGAAATATGAAATTACGGGTAAAGGAGATCATGATTTGTTATATTATAATTATTATGATCTTATATTATTAAAAAATAAAATAATTAATCATCTAAATTTGCGACAATGAAAATAAATATATTATTTGTTTTGATCTTATTTTTAAGTTTTACAGGGTTTAGAAGTCAAGAAGTAGAAAAAATTAATGATGTCAATATTAGTAAAATATTACTTTTTGCTTCACCGAGTAAACCTGTCGTTAACCATACGACTCCTAAAGATGGTAATGTAAAAGGTTTTGTGGGACAAATTGTTAAATTTGAAATTAATTTTACTGCAAATCCAGAGGCTACTTATAAAATATATAAAAATGGAGAATTATGGCAATCTTCGGAAGACGTTTCTTTTACTAATAAAGTTTTAACAATTAAACTACTATCTGCCGCTCTGGAAGATTCAGGGGAATATAAGATTGTGCTTAAAAATTCGGTTGGAGAGACTGAGGTTATATTTAAGGTAAAGATTTATCCAGATAAATAACATATTGTATTTTACAAGAATTGGCTTTGGGGTAAAAAGTATATCTCGAGTCAATTCTTTTATTATACAACGTTCTTAGGCAGGTGTGGAAAGAGGATTATAGTAGAGTATTTTACTGGTGAAGTCCTTGAATCAAAAGTGCAGGAATCAGGCTATTATACTGTTTTTGACGGAGAAAAGGAGCATAATGTTATTGCTGTTCCTGGTGATGACGAGGTAGGAACCTGGGTGTCCTTGGGTATATTTGATTTTACTAAAAACGCTAAAGTAACATTAAGCGATAGAAAATCAGATGAAAAAAATTCACAGGGGTTAGTGGCTGATGCCGTGAAATGGGTGAAGGTAGAAGAGTGATATTTTTATTAATGATATTATGATTAGCTGATTTTCAATATAATTTATGACTTCTTTATTGAATAGTACTGAAATGATTCATTTTTTAACATGAAATCGGTATAGAATCCATATTTAAAATGTTGTGTATTTGTATTTTTAATTAAATGAAGTATATCATTATCTCTTTATTTTTTTTTGATCTATTATTGTATTGTGAATGATATAATTATTTGCTATTGTAATTATTTTTATGTATTATTGTGAAAAGTGCAAATTATTAAAAACTCACGATCATGAAGAAAAAATTATTATTTGTCTTAGTGTCACTTGTAATTCTTACTGGATTTAAAAGCAGAGAAGCTGGATTAACCGATAATTTTAATGTCAAAAAGGTTCTTTCTTCGGAAGAGAACGGTTTACCTGAAATAACCAAAGTCGCCCCTAACGAAGAGGGACTTGTTTTTGGCATTGAGGGACAAATTATCACATTTTATATTGAATATACGGCAAATCCAGGTGCTACTTACAAGGTGTATAAAGGGGAACAGCTTCTGAAGAGTTCCGAGATTGCTAAAAACAAAAATAAGGTGACGGTTACGATAGAAAATGTAACGCGAGCATCAGAAGGAAGTTATAAAATCGAAGTTGTCAATACGATTGGGGTTGTTGAGCAAATGTTTTATGTGACGGTAATTGTCATTGCCCCTGAATTGGAAGTTTAATTGACATATCGAAAATATATCTAAAAAAATAACTCTTTGTGGTATATGATTTTTAATCTGTTTTTTAGGTAGATAATTGAAAACGAGATCGGTCATTATGAATAAACGTAATATTTTTATAATAGCCCTGTACGAGTTTAAATGTGCTCGTAGAAATATCTTTTTCGGTATATTTACGATTTTATCTCTTGTCGGGCTTGTTATTTATCAATTTACCCCGACAGAGGTTAATTCCGTACATGACGTGTTTCGTTTTTCCATGGAATGGATTTCACAAGTTTTTCCTGCATCCTTGGCTTATAAAACGGCTTATTTTTTTAACCTTTTTCAATTGTTTTTTATTGTTGGCTTCGTTGTTGTCGATTCAAATATAAACCGGCTGGGAGTAATAGAAACTCTTCACGTACGCCCGTTTGGTAACACGGAGATCGTGATCGGGAATTTTTTGGGGAAGCTCTTTCTTTTCACGTTAGTGAATTTGATCGTGTTTGTCGTTTCTATTTTGCTCAATGTTAGTTTTTTTTCTCGTTCTTTTGATTTGTCAGTTTATTTCTTTTACTGGATTACGTTGATTTTACCGACATCGGTTTATTTTCTCGGATTTTGTTACCTCGTGACTCGTTTTGTGCGGCATCCGGGGATCAGTATGCTGCTCCTGCCTGCTTTCTCGGGAATTATTATTTACGACGGGGCCGGATGGTTAAACGGCTTGCTTGATCCGTGTGCCCGTTCCATCCCGAACATGTTTTCGGATTTTACAGGGCATGTGAACTTAGAAAATTACTTGTTGCAAAGAGGTTTTACCTTGTCGGTCGGTATCGGCTTTCTGGTATTGTCCGTTCTTCCTTACCCGAGAGTACCTAATCATTTGCTGGCTTTCAGGAGAATTTCAGGTATTGCTTGCGGTATTTTTATCGTAACCTGCGGATTGGGTTTTGCTTATCAGGCTCGTCACGGGATTGTTCATGATAACCGGGAGGCTTATAAACAGGTGTACGAGGAGTTAGGAAAATTTCCTGCTGCTAAGGTCGTACGGAATGATTTGCGAGTAAAGGAGCTTGGGAATGGTAATATCTCGGTAGTCAGCGAGATGACTGTCACGAACCGGAATTCAGTCAAAATACCTTTAATTATTTACTTGAACCCGGGTTTAAAAGTGACCTCCTTCGAGATAGACGGGGAAACCGTTTTTTATCGTAGGGATCATCAGGCATTGATCACGGGTAAAGAGTTAAATTTGAGAGAGACTTGCAAAGTGTTGATTCGCTACGAGGGAGGTATCGAAAATGACTTGTGTTTTTTGGATACGCCCCCGGGGGCGTATACCTGCCCGACAGTGAATGGTATAGGGATCTATCGTTTCGGGTATTCGCCTGCTTTTTGCGGTAAAAAATATAAACTGTTAACGCCCGAGTGTATTTGGTATCCCGTGTGCGTGCCGCCATATGGGGAATCAGGTATTAGGGTCGTAAACTTTTCCCGTTACAGTTTGAGAGTAGAGCATGATCCTCGTTTGATGGCTATCTCGCAAGGTGATCGTATTGAAAAAGAAAAAGGTGAGACGGAGTTTGCGTTTGCTCATGATATGCCGGGTATCAGTCTTTGCGTGGGAGACTACAACGAGCGAACGGTACTGCTCGACTCTACGCGAGTATCGTTTTATTTTCATCCTGCTCACGAGTATCTTTTGGAAGAATATGATATTATACCGGAAGATACTTTGCCTAAAAGACTTTTGCGTAAAAAAGAGAATTTGGAAAATGAAGAGTGTATACAAACTTCGGAGTTTATAAAGAAATACTACATAGAGAAATATTATTACAAAAGGGGACAAGATGTTAGTGACCCTACCCAGCAGTATCCGTATCGTTGGGGTATATTAGTGGAAGTTCCCGTTGATTTTTATTGTTTCCCGCATGTGATGCAAAGGACGGGAGAGAGAGTGCAAGGTGGAATCGTGTTTCTCCCGGAAAAAGCTTACTCCATAAAAGCTTACCCATTCAAGGTCCCTAACGTCATTGAGGAAGAAGAGAAAGTAGATTATATCTCGAATATAAGATTGGCAAACGATATTGAAACCTTTATCGGTAAAGGTGGATGCAGTATAAGACCCATGTTACAGGGGAAAACAATATCCATTATCTCCCGGGAGTATCCTATCTTGCAGGATGTATTGAGCGATATATCACGTAAGAATAGGGGTACTGTATCGTGGACATATCCGGCGGAAGATTGTGTGGCCGTGGAATATTTGAGTCGAAATAGCTTGAAAGATGCCTTACAGGATAAATCCTTACTGCCCGAAGCATTGGAAAATATCATTCGTAAAAAAAATAATGAATTGCAGACTTATATATCGTTGTTTGTGGATCGAGAACGTTTTCGTCGATTTTATCATAACTTCTTAGCAAGCAATCTTTTTAAGGAGACAACAGCGGAAGAGTGTTTTTCCCAATTTTATCGAACATTTGGCATCCGGTTGGATTCGCTCATTGAAAGTTGGTACAACTCTGCTCGTTTGCCCTTACTCGATATACGGGATACTCGGGCGATCAAAATCACAGGTACCGAAAAGGCTTACTGGTTGTATTGCTTTAAGGTGTTTAACAGGAGCGACGTGCCGGGGCTTGTTGAAATAGATAATGATCAAAAATGGGTTATCCCCCCTCGTGCGGGAAGAGAGATCAGGACACGTGTTCTCATAAATCCTATGCAATCGGTTTTTAGTATGAGTACTCCTTTGGCTCGGAATCTTCCGGCTATGATATTATTAGAGCCGGAAGAGGCAAGTTATCTATCTGTAGACACGACAACTGGTGTCTTTAACGTAGATTCGTCTGTTTTTCTTCCGGCGGCGGGAGAGAATGAGATTATTGTTGATAATGAGGATGCCGGTTTTAGGGTAGTGAAAACGGAAAATCTTATTACCTCCCTATTCCGAAAAGAGAAGAGTGGTAAAAAATATTATGATCATGTCACTGGTGAGGATATTTGGTTGCCTACGATTAAAGAACATTTCTATGGTTTCCCGGTGCGAAGTGCGCTTTATAAAGAAGTTAGCGAAGGTAAACAAAAAGTGGAATGGAGTGTTCGGTTGCCTGAAGCAGGGAAGTATGAGGTTTTTTTTTACTACACGGCCTTCGCCGGTGGCGGTCGGAAAAGTATTCCTGATTGGATTGAATTCTCTTCTTTATCAGAAAAGAAAAAGCAAGAAACTTCACGTTTTTATACCGTTTTTGATGGCAGAAAAGAGCATAAAGTGGTTGTTGCTCCGGGAGAGGATGACTTGGGATGTTGGGTCTCTCTTGGAATATTTGATTTTACTGAAAACGCAAGGGTAACACTAAGTGATAAAAAAATGAATGAAGGGTATTCTCAGGGACTCGTT
This sequence comes from Gabonibacter massiliensis, assembly GCA_001487125.1. Classification (GTDB taxonomy): domain Bacteria; phylum Bacteroidota; class Bacteroidia; order Bacteroidales; family Marinifilaceae; genus Gabonibacter; species Gabonibacter massiliensis. The sequence goes on along the minus strand of LN913013.1, from coordinate 889,819 downwards.
GCCGATGCGGTGAAATGGGTAAAAGTCAAAGAGTAATGATAAACGTTTTCGCGTATGAATGTTACGTATATTTAATTTGAGATTATTCTTATAAAATATAATCTATCGATAATCTACTGTTTTATAATGTGGTACGAGTGTTCATCGTGTTGTAAAGATTGAATACGATCAATAATTTAATTGTTATTATTGTTGGCGTGTGCAATTATTTTATCTATTTTAGTAAAATATATTAATTAAATCACATAATCATGAAGAAGAAATTGTTATTTGTTTTGGTGTTATTTATGAGTTTTACCGGGTTTAAAAACGGAGAGGTAAAGGTATCGGAGGGTTTATATATGACGAAGGGAATCCTTCGGGGTACGGCGATTCAACCTGTAATAACCGAGAAAGTTCCTAAAACTCTTGTTGTTAAGGGTTTTGAAGGACAGATTATTTCTTTTTATATTGTATATACCTCGCAACCAGAGGCTACCTGCGAGGTGTATAAGGATGGTAATCTGTATCATGGAGATATCGAAGTGCAAAAGAAAAAAGTAACTGTTACTATAAAAGAGGCAAAGACGAGTGATTCTGGCAGATATAAAATAGTACTTAGAAATACGGCAGGAACGACCGATGTATCATTTGACGTGACGGTATTGGCTGATCAATGAAGATAAATTTATAATCTCGTTGGAAATGATTGTTCCGGGAAATGGTTTTTGACCGTTTCCGGAACATTTTTTTAGCTGTAATTTTATTTTCCTGACTGTTTGTAACCGAAAGTGATTGATGACGATTCTGCTTCTCCCGGTTATGGCGGAACAAGGAGATTTGTAAAGGGTGAAAACGGATGGGGTGGTATCGTAATCCTTCAGTCTTGAAGCCTGCGAAGTACGAGTTTAAATGTGCTTGTAGAAATATCTTTTTGGGTATATTTACGATTTTATCTTTTGTCAGACTTGTTGTTTATCAATTTACCCCTACAGAGGTAAACTCGCTACATGACCTGTTTCGTTTTTCAATGGATCGGATTTCACAAGTGTTTCCTTCCTCCCTCGCTTATAAAACGGCTTATTTTTTTTAATTGTTTTTTATTGTAGGCTTCGTTGTTGTCGGTTCAAATATAAACCGGTTGGGAGTAATAGAATCTCTGCATGTACGCCCCTTGGGTAATGTGGAGATCGTGGTCGGGAGTTGCTTGGGGAAGTTCTTTTTTTCATGTTAGTGAATTTTATCGTGTTTTCCGTTTCTATTTTGCTCAATGTTAGTTTTTTTCTCGCTCTTTTGATATGTCGGTTTATTTCTTTTACTGGATCACGTTGATTTTGCCGACAGCGGTTTATTTTCTCGGACTTTGTTACCTCGTGGCGGATGCGGTGAAATGGGTGAATATAAAGAAGTGATAAAACAAACGCTATAACGAGGTTCGGTCTATTTTATCCTTTTCAATAATTCGTTTTTTTTATCGGAATCCTTTAGTTGATTTATGAAATAAAGGGCATCGTTTCGGTTGGATACTGTTTTGTCGGATTCGTATTTCCTGACATAATGGGTGGCGTGGTCCGGTAGGAACCTCCGGCAATCGATGTTTAGCATGAGGCCGTTGTTATGATCCGCATAGGATAGTCCGCTAACGGTATTTCCCGAGACGATGGAGATGATATGCTGCTTTTGCAGGTGACCCAGGTTGACGGTAATGGAGGGGTAGTAAAAATGGGCTTTGGAGGGTAGTGTAACGGTTAATTTCAACGTGTTGCCGATGAGTTGTTTTCGAATGACGCTATGTATGCGGTAGTAATTATATTCGTAGTACTCTTCCAGGCTGGGAGACCATACGGAATCGTCTCCGTCTTTTCCGTAAGTATTGTTAAGCCAAAGAAGAAATTGTGCCCAGGCGGGATCGGTTTTGTGAACCCCGATCTGGATGGCGGCTCTCTCCTCTTTGCTTTTTTGTAATTCGGACCGGATGTATTCTTTGGCTTGTTCGGTAGTGTAAAAGAATCTGTTCAGTAGTTGTTTATATAAGTCGTTTGTCGTTTTAAACGGGTATAAAGCGGAAGCTTCGCTTTGTGCCGTCATGATCAGGATCGGATCATACGCCAATGCCGCTTCCACGTAAGTTTTATTGCCGTCGGGCTCCGTTAAAACCTTGCATGTCCGTCCCGATAGTTTGTCTGTAATAATCTTTTGGGATAGACTATAATGTACTTTTATACTATCCCGGTTATGGAGCATGGACGTTTTTACATCATGAAAGGCTATGCCCACGCCGTAATTGACCATCTCGATAACATTATTCCAAATAAGACCGGATTTCATATAAAAACGATAGTAGTTTTTAGTGAAACCGACTTGTACGGAAGGTTTCGCGTTCATCCACTCCCATTCGGGAGCAAGCGTTGTCGTGAAAGAGAAACGTACCTCGTTGCCGTTCCCGTCTGTACTGCCTAACGTTTTACCGAGATTGTAATTGTCCGGGGGTAAGTCTCCGGCTTTTAAATGGGCCGCATCGTAATAATATTTCGAGGATAACGGTTTGCCGTGAATGGCCGCCCATGTATTGCAATAGGCTGTTTGACTGCAGTCGTCTTGAGTTAAAAGGAATAGCCAGGATTTGTTATATTTCAAAGGAGGAATCTCGACTTCGATCTCATTCAAATCGATTTTACCGTCTGTGCTGATGGTAAGTTCGGCCGTAATGTCGTGAGATTCCTTTTTAAACGGATAAATGTAAACGGTTTCTTCTTGCTCTTCCTGTTTTTTCTCTTCATCTCTTTTAGATAGATCGACTTCTTTGATACATGAGAGGAACAGGATGGTAATTAAGAAATAGCGTGTTGAGTTGATGATATATCGATTCATCTAAGCGGTTGTTTAAGTTGGAATACATTTTGCAAATATAGGAATAATTAATATATTATAGACGCAATAATACTCTATTTATTTTATTTTCGGATGTAATATTGCAATACTCCGTTCGGAGGAATGAATCGGAATATAGAAGATGATTTTTAATAACGGGCTGCTTTTTAGAGCGTAGATACATGATTGATAGCTGAGTGTTCGGATAATGCGGCCTTGTTTTTGAAAGAAGAGCGATAGATAATTTGCGGGATAGTGAAATTTGAAGGTATAGATTTTCTAACGCGATAAAATCGACGGTAAATTGTTTGCTATAAAAATGAGTTTTACGTTTTTCTATAAAAAATATCTCCCGGATTAGAGTAACCGGGAGATATTTTTATTGGTACAAATAACGTTTGATACTACGTTTGGGAGTTTTTTCAAACTCTTCATTGTAGATTTTCATTTTCGTTATTTGGCTGTAAGCCGGAAGTGTTTTATTGACCTCCAGACGATTTTCTTCCATGATTGTGGTAAGGTTCTCTTCTGATTCCTTATGATCTGCGGTTGCTGCTTCAAAATCCGGATAAATCAAAGCGATTAGTTTGCCTTCTTTTTCTATTACGATGGATTCTGCAACGTATGGTAGGTTATTGAGTTGATCTTCTATCTCTTCCGGGTATATGTTTTGACCGCTCGGGCCCAAGATCATATTTTTGCTGCGTCCCTTGATATAGAGGTAACCGTCGGAGTCTATCAGACCTAAATCTCCCGTGTGCAACCATCCGTCGGGTGTAAGAGCCGCTTTGGTTGCCGCTTCGTTTTTATAATAGCCGTACATCAGGTTATCCCCTTTGGCTAATATTTCACCTACGATATGGGCCGGATCGGGAGAGTCGATTTTTAACTGCATGCGCGGGGCTGCTTTTCCGCAAGAGCCTTTTTTGAATGTTTCCCATCCGTCGTAAGAAAGAATAGGACCGCATTCTGTCATTCCGTATCCGACGGTATAAGGGAAGTCGATGGAACGTAAAAATTCTTCGACTTCTTTATTTAGAGCTGCTCCTCCGATAATAAGTTCCTTAAAATTGCCCCCAAAAGCGTCAATAACTTTTTGTCGGATAGATTGTTTTACCTTTTTATCTATAAGAGGAAGATTCAATAATAACTTCATAATCGGCTTCTCCAATGTAGGAAAAACCTTTTTGCGAATGATCTTTTCAATTATAAGCGGTACTGAAATGATTAAATTCGGCTTTATCGTGGCGAAAGCTTCCGCGATGATTTTCGGTGAGGGAGTTCGAGTTAAGAAGAAAACATGCGCACCGCTGGCGAATTCGTAAATGAATTCGAAAGCCAAACCGTACATATGAGCCATAGGTAACATGGAGATGACCCGTTCTTCCGGAAGTTTGCCGAAAACACCGAAAGCAAATTTCAAGTTCGACCATAGGCTTCGATACGGAAGCATCACTCCCTTCGAGAAACTGGTTGTCCCAGAGGTATAATTGATGACAGCCAGATCTTGCAAGTTGTCGTATTGATAATTAACGTTCTCCGGTTTAAAGCGTTCCGGATATTTTTTCCCGAAAAATTCGTTCAGTCTATGGCGGGCCTCCGTAAGAGAACGACTGCGAGAAATAAGTAAAGAGTAATCTTCCATGCTGATAATCCCTTCTAAAAGCTCCATGGAATTTTCATTTAATCCTTCCCAAACGACACTTCCCACGAACAATAACTTAGCTTCGGAATGGTTCACGATATTGTGAATGTTATCCGTTTTGAACTCATTTAAAATGGGGACAGCTACCGCTCCATAAGACAGAGTGGCCAAAAAAGCGATTCCCCAATTGGTCGAATTACGACCGCATAAGGCAATTTTATCTCCTCTTTTGATGCCTGCATTTTCAAAAAGGATATGTAGTTTTTCGATTTTTCGAGCTACGTCTTTGTAACTGCAATTTACCCCTTTGTAGTCTGTTAAAGCCGGGCGATCCCAATTTTCTTTGATACTTTGTTCTATATAGAATAAAAAACTTTCTTCCATTGCATTATATGATGATATAGAATTCAAATTTAGGAAATTATTTTCAGATAACGCAAGAGATGAGTTTTTTTAAGAATTAAGAAAAGGGCCTTTAAGCCCTTTTCTTATTTCATATAAATAGCCTTTTTGTCTTCTGGAATGGAAGATACTTTCCCGCTATAAGAGATCGAAGCTCGCTTGTTACTATTGACTTTTACGCTACAATGCCCGTTGGAATAAATCTCCACGTAAAAGGAGAAGATATCGTTTCGGTTTCTAACCTGAAAAGAGTACATTATAAATTGTTTTTTTCGTTTTTGAATAACCTTTAATGATTCGTTTAGCAACTTTGCCTCTTCGAATTCGATGCCCCCCCCCTCACCGTATGGGACAGAGTAAGCTCTGCCAAAGAACGGAAGCTTTCCGGTAGCGATCGTGTCCATTAAAAAGATCTCTCCTTGATTCATTGCTAAAGAAACATGACCTTCTCCGCCGATTGTTTTTTTCCCGTATTTGGAATCTATTACGATACTGCTGTTTCCGCTCGGGAACGCATCGTCAAGAGTGATGTAAAAAATTTTACTTTTCACGAGTTCCACGATGCGGTTAAAAGCGGCTGTGTCCACTTTGGCTTTCTTCTCTCTTGCCGTTACTACAAAAGAGGAAAAAATAAGTATCCCAATAATTAAAATGCTTTTTCTTGTTTTCATAGTTTTTAATTTTAGTTGTTTTTCCCGTTTTTATGACAGACAAATTCTATACCGAAATGAAAAGAACCTGTCATTACGGCAAGATAATAAAAAATAGGTAATTCTCCATATCTTTGAAATGTGTAAGTTTTGCAAACTGACTTTTTACTGATACAGGTAACGCTTGATACTTCTTTTCGGTGTTTTTTCGAATTCTTCGTTATGAATCATGATACGGGCTATCTGACTATAGGACGGGAGCTGTTGATTCACTTGTTTCCGGCTTTCCTCCAAAATCCGGGATAGGTTCTCCTCCGATATTTTATTTTGTTTCATAGCCTCGAAATCCGGGTATATTAATCCGATTAGTTTTCCTTCTCTTTCGATCACTAAAGATTCTGCGATATAAGGCATGACGTTCAGGTAATCTTCAATCTCTTCCGGATAAATATTTTGGCCGCTCGGTCCCAGGATCAGGTTTTTGCTACGTCCTTTGATATAGAGATAACCGTCTTTATCTATGATGCCGAGATCGCCCGTATGCAACCACTTGTCCGAGTCCAATACGGCATTTGTGGCTTCAGGGTTCTCGTAGTAACCGTCCATTACGTTCATTCCGCGGGTAAGAATCTCTCCCACGACGTGTTCAGGATCGGAAGAGGCTATTTTCAATTCCATTCGATCTACGACCTTCCCGCAAGAGGTAGGGCGGAAGGTATCCCAATGGTCGAAAGCGATGGCCGGTCCGCATTCGGTCATGCCGTAGCCTACCGTGTAGGGGAATTTGACAGAATGCAAAAAGGCTTCCACTTCTTTGTTGAGGGCGGCTCCTCCGATAGCAAGTAGTTTGAATCGACCTCCGAAAGCATCTAATATTTTTTGTTTGATTTTGTGACGTATCTTTCCGTTTAAAACCGGAATTTTTAGCATGAGTTTAATATGAAATTTATCCAATTGCGATAGGACTCTTTTTTTGATTATCTTTTCAATGATAAGAGGAACGGCCACGATAAGGTGAGGACGTATTTCGGTAAACACTTCGTTGAGTATTTTAGGGGATGGCATTTTCTGCAAAAAATAGATGTGCGTGCCACTGGTAAACGGATAGATGAACTCGAACGCCAGTCCGTACATATGAGCCATGGTTAGGATAGATACCAATTTCTCACCCGGATTATATCCCATCTGATCCAAAGCATACCTTAAATTTGACCACATGCTTCGATACGGGAGCATGACTCCTTTCGGGGAGCTGGTTGTTCCTGACGTGTAATTGATCATGGCTAACTCTTCCGGAGCGTCTACACGATACAAGACGTCCTCGGCTGTAAAACGTTCCGGATATTTTTGTCTGAATAGTTCGTTTAAACGAGTATTGGTCTCTTCCAGTTTATTATTTCTGGAAAAAATTACCGAATAATCGGACATGGCTAATATACCGTCCAGGTCAGGCATATCTTCGTGATCTATTTCGTCCCATACCGATTTCCCGACAAAAAGTAGACGTGCTCCGGAATGGTTGATGATGTGATGGATGGTATCCGGTTTGAATTCGTTTAAAATGGGGACGGCAACAGCTCCATAAGTTAATGCGGCTAAGAAAGCAATCCCCCAATTGGCTGTATTCCGACTGCATAGAGCAATTCTGTCTCCCGGATGGATATCGCTTTCTTTAAATAAGATATGTAATTTTTCCACTCTTCTGGCAACATCTTTATACGTGTGGTTTGCCCCCTGGTAATCGGAAAGAGAGGGTAAATTCCAATGCTCTTTTATACTGTGTTCGATAAGCTTTAAAAAACTTTCTTCCATAAAATGTTTTTTATTTCATTTAGACAATTTCTATGTTTATACTGAAAATCAGGTGGGAAGGTTCCGAAAATACAAGTGATCTGTTTTCGGAATTTAGGTTCCTTTTCTCCAGAGGTAAGGCAAGGTTTCTTTAAGCCATTTTTTATTAAAAAAGCATGAGGTAACAAAGCAAAGTGCAAGTGTAGTTAAATATTGTGAGGAGCCGAAACTTTCGATAGAATAACCCGTAACTATTAACGAGCGTCAAGAAATGCCACTCGTTAATTCATTATGTTACATTATATTAAAAACAATTAGTTATGAAAACAGAAAATCCAAACACGCCTATTTTTGGAACATCGGAAGAAGCTCGTGTTGCTCCGAAATACGAGATGCCCAAAACTTCTATGCCTGGAGAGGTCGCTTATCAAATCGTTCACGATGAAGCCATGTTAGACGGGAATTCCCGTTTGAATCTGGCTACCTTCGTTTCTACTTGGATGGATGATTATGCTCGTAGGGTTATGACCGAGAATATGGATAAAAATATGATCGATAAAACGGAATATCCTCAAACGGCAGAGATTGAGCGTCGCTGCGTGAATATTATTGCCAAATTGTGGAATTCACCGGAAAAACCATATTGTACGGGAACCAGTACCGTCGGGTCATCTGAAGCATGTATGCTGGGAGGTATAGCGGCTTTGAAGCGTTGGCAAAAACGTCGGAAGGCGAAAGGGCTTCCTATCGATAAACCGAATTTCATTATCTCAACTTGTATGCAGGTCGTATGGGAGAAATTTGCTATCTATTGGGACGTGGAAATGCGTATGGTACCGGTTACGATGGATAAGATCACACTTGACCCGCAGGAGGTTGTGAAAATGTGTGATGAAAATACCATCTGTGTAGTTCCGATCCAGGGAGTTACGATTACGGGTTTGAACGATAACGTGAAGGAAATCAACGATGCACTTGATAAATTGAATGCAGAAAAAGGTTGGGAGATTTGTATCCATGTGGATGCGGCAACCGGTGGGTTTATACATCCTTTTATCGACCCGGAAACGGTTTGGGATTTCAGATTGAAATGGGTACTTTCTATTAGTGTGTCAGGTCATAAATTTGGTCTGGTATATCCGGGTGTAGGTTGGGTTGTTTGGAAGGATAAGCAATATCTGCCTCAAGAGATGAATTTTGCAGTGAATTATTTGGGTGCTGATATCCCGAGTATTTCAATTAACTTCTCTCGTCCCGGAAATCAAGTATTGGCTCAATATTATCAATTCTTGCGTTTGGGATGGGAAGGTTATCGACAAATACAACAGAATTGTTTGAATGTATGCTTATATTTGAAAAAACGATTGCAAGATATGGGGATATTCGAATTTTTCAGCAATGAAATGCCGAATCCGCTGTTTATTTGGAAGTTGAAAGATGATCCCAAACGAAAATGGACCTTGTATGATTTGTCCGATGCCCTCCATGTGGAAGGTTGGCAGGTTCCGGCCTATACTATGCCTAAGGATATGGAGGATGTGGTTATCATGCGCGTTGTTGTTCGTCAGGGAACAGGTTTCGATTTGGCGGATTTGTTGATGGAAGATATGAAACGTTGCGTGGATCAGTTGAATAAACTGGAAGAACCCACGAACAGTGCTATTCTTTGGAATAAGAAGATGCCCCAAAAACCAAGAGGTTTTAACCACAGTAGGTAAGACCAAATAATTATTCTGTTCTGAAAATACCCCATCAAGAATCTTTCTCTTCGATGGGGTTTTACTTTTTATATTCCGGGAACGGTTCTTGGGAGTCAAAATAAACACCGAGAACCGCCCCTATGGGGTATTTGTTAAAAATACAGGTTGCTCAAACAAAATGTTTGCTTGTCCGTTATATATATAAAAAACTAAATACGAATATTATGGCTAAAGAAAGTGTAAAAATCCTGCAAGGAAAGCTGGATGTAGAATGCTTGATTTCTCAATTGAATGCGGCATTGTCTGAAGAGTGGTTGGCATATTACCAGTATTGGGTAGGTGCGTTAGTAGTAGAAGGTACTATGCGTGCCAATGTACAAGGGGAGTTTGAAGAGCACGCAGAGGAAGAGCGCAAACACGCTCAAATGATAGCTAAACGCATCATGGAGTTGGAAGGAGAACCTGTTTTAAATCCTGAAAATTGGTTTAAACTGGCAAAATGTAAATATGTTACTCCAAAAGACTTCGATTCAGTCAGTCTGTTAAAAGACAATGTCGCTTCCGAGCGTTGCGCAATTTTGAGGTATCAGGAAATTGCCGAGTTTACGGACGGTAAAGATTTTACAACCTGCGATATCGTGAAAAAAATTCTGGCTGAAGAGGAAGAGCACGAACAGGATCTTCAAGATTACCTGACTGACATTGTCAGAATGAAAAAATCACTCCTTGCGAAGTGATTTGTTAATCGGTAGGAGAGACGGTTCTCGAGGTTTAAAAATGTGCCTTGAGAACCGTTTCCGTTTAGTTGGTTAATTATTTTCCACTCCTTTTCGTTTAGCTTGAAACTTAGTAGTGACGTAAGCGGTAAAGATGGGGAAGAAAATCATGCCGGCAGCGGCTAAAATGACGGCGAGGGATTGTCCTATTTTCGTGACACCGAAGATATTGGAGCCTACGGTAGTGACATTCATAAGAGCCCAGTTGAAAGCATCCCAATAGTTTTTAACCATAGGATTGACTCCGTGTTCCATGAAGAAAAAAAGGATGCTGCTGAAATAGATCGTCGTAAATAGAATCGTCAAGTAGGTTGCGAATAAATTGGTGACCTTACTGCGGCTCATCCATCCCACGATAAGCGATACTCCATATATCCCTCTGGCCAAAGGTATCAGTCTTAGTGTCAACCACAAGCCGTGAGAGATCGTTGTCGTCAGGGAATGGACGATGTTTAGATAAGGGATGGAAACCAATAAGAAAAACAGGTTGTTGAAAAAGAAACGTTGGCTCCATCCGTCTGTATACCAGCGAACAAAGAAGTCTGCTAAGAATATGGAACAGACCAATAGATGAAAATGAAGTATAAATCGTTCACTTAATACGTTTTGAGTAGATAGCAATTCGATCGAAATCACTACAATAATAGCGATACTTCCGATTAGGACAAGTGCATTTAGAAACTTCTCTAATGCTTTACTTTTAGGTATCATGTATAAGATAAGATTTATGGATCAGCTTTGCGACAAGAAAATGAATTCTTACCGCAAAGCTGGTAATTAATTATTCCGTAATTTCTATACTGTTTCCATTGAATACATTTACTTTTAGTTTTTGAGCGATGTATTTAATGGCAGCCTGAGCTTTTACTGAATTTCCGGCTTCGTCCAATGGCGGAGCAAAAGCGGCAATACCGAATGCACCGGGAAGAACTCCCATAACCCCTCCGCCTACTCCGGTCTTGGCCGGGATTCCGCTGGTGTATAGCCAGTCTCCCGTATGTTCGTAGAAGCCGACTGTTGCGATTAGGGAGATAATTTGCGGGGCCAGATTCTCATCGAATACCTGTTTGCCCGTTACCGGATTTTTACCTTTATTGGCAATGGTGCATCCCGAAATAGCCAGTTGTTTGGCCGTTACGCCCATAGAGCACTGACGGGTATAAAGATCAAGAGCCATATCCGGATCGTCATATATTCTGTCGTAATTTTTGAGTAACCAGGCAATAGAACGGTTGTTGAAATTGGTGGCTGTTTCCGATTTGTATAGTTCATCCTGCAGAATGGGCTCACTGCCGCAAAGATCAGTCATGTTATCGATGATGGCAGACCATTTGGAATTACTGTCTCCTACGGGTTTAACCATACTGTCAGCAGCAATGGCCCCGGAGTTTACCAAGGGAGTACTCGGATGATCTTTTTCGAGTAAGATTGCCATGATTGAATTGAAAGGTAGTCCGGTTGCATCGGCTCCGATTTTTTCCAATAGGGCTTCAGCTCCGTATTGGCGTAATACCAGGATGGCCGTGTGTACTTTCGAAATGGATTCGATACCGAAAACATAATTGGTATCTCCGGCTTCAATGATTTCTCCGGAAGGGAGAGATATGGCTATTCCGAACAGATTAGGATCGATTTTTGCCAAGAACGGGATGTAGTCTGCGTTGGCTCCTCCCTTCATTCCCTTTAGTTTTTCATGAGCCTCGGCGACAACCGCCTTAAGGTCTGACAATTTGATAGTCTGTTTCATGTGCTTGTTTTTAGTTTGGTTTAATTTTTGTCTGTGCCCGGTGTCGTACTATTTGTTTGTGTACTTTGGCTTGTCGTCGGTTGGGTTGAAGTTGCCGCTACGGCAGGAGCTTCTTCCCAATGGAAAGGTTCGATGTCTGCATTCGGATCTTTCCATGACGGTTTTCGTGCCGCGTAAATAATGAACGGGGTCGCAACCACAACAATACACCCGATGATCAGAACGGAGAACCAAACGGTGTTACTACCGGTATTGATCTGGGAAGGCGGAATAAAGCTTAATATAAATGCAAGTAAGGCTCCACAGAATCCGAGTCCGGCGATAATCCATATCAAACCGTTGCTTTTTCTACCGATAGCGAAGGGACGTTCTGCTTTTTTCATTTTGTAACGCAGTACAATGGCTCCCGAAAACATTAACAGGTACATGATTAGATATAGAAGTACCGTTAATTGGGAAAGGATCTGATAAAAGGATTGAACAGATGGCATAACGACGAATAGTAGGGCCAAAATGGTTACAATTCCTCCCTGTACGAATAGGATGTTTTTCTGTACGCCTATTTTGTTTGTTTTTTGGAAGAAAGGAGGTAAGTATCCGGCTTTACCCACGGTAAAAATACCTTTTGACGGACCGGCAACCCAAGTTAATACTCCTGCTAACACACCGAACATTAAGGCAATGGCGATAATGGGAGAAGCCCAGCTCAAATGAAGGTATCTCAAGTAATTGTCAAATCCCACCAATAAACTTTGTGTCAGGTTAATGTCTTTTGCAGGAATGATTAGACCTAAAGAGAAGGTTCCTAAAACGAAGATTAAAACGGTAATACCGGCACCGATGAAGATGGCTTTCGGATAATTTTTGGCAGCAGGAGGAGTTACGTCCATCACGTGAATACCCATCATCTCCATACCGGCGTAAAAAAGGAAGATACCCGAGGCTAATACCAAATTGTCGAAATTTGCCAAATCCGGAAAAAAGCCTTGACTCATGTCCATGTAATTATGCCCCCCGGTTGAGATGTAGATGATTCCGAAAATAATCAATAGGGCGGCAGGGATGATAGTTCCGACCATGGCGCCTATCTTGGAAACTTTACCGACCCATCCTAATCCTTTTAGCGAGATAAAGGTGGCGACCCAATAGATAATTAACACGGTAACCAGGGTGAAGACTTTATTAGAAGCTAATAGTGCGTCTCCTGCAGGATTCATTCCTATGTAAGCAATGGATACGGCTCCGAAAGTCAATACCGTCGGATACCATATGGTGCTCTCGATCCATTGGAGAAAAATTGCCAAAAAACCGAATCGTTTTCCATAAGCTTCGCCGACCCAACGGAAAACTCCACCTTGCTTTTGTGAAAACATTGCAGCTAATTCGGCGGCGACCAAGGCCGTTGGAACAAGAAATACGATAGCTGCAAACAAATAATAAAATGCGGAGCTTAATCCGTATTCTGCTTCTGCAGGTAGTCCCCGAAGGCTTACTACGGCTGCTACGTTCATGATTGCTAAAGTCATGACGCTGAGCTTTGCTACGGAACTCTTTTTGTTTGAATTTGTTGCCATAATTTAAATTGAAGTTTGGTTAATTAATTTAGAATATTGTTTTATAGTTTACTAAGCTTTATTTGTATTTCAAAGTAAGTACGGGAAACAGGGATGAAGGTTTAATTCCTCACAATATTTAACTTTGACAAAGTTTTACCATTCGTCTGGAGAAATTCCTACCGTTTTTGTTTTTCGGCGGAAGTAGACAAACAGGGTGAAAGCAGCACTGATAAACATATTTAACCAAAAAGGGAAATAGGATGAATCTGTCGAGAATAAGTTTTCCAATGCCCTAATTATGAATGGATAGGTGATAATGGCAATATAATTCATCGACATGACCAAAGCGAGGGCGTAGGTCGGATGGGGAGAACTGTTGGCTGTTTTATCGTAGATGACGGGTTGCATGCAACCGTATCCCAAACCGATTAAAGTCACGCCTAAGACGAGGGTAAATATATCACCTTTGAATGCAAATAAAATTAATCCTGATGTGATGGCAGCCATTGCTATAAAATTCGTGTAGCTTTTAAACCAGGATATGATTTTATTTATGAAAAAACCGGGAAGTGTCATGGATAAGAAGAATACTGAAATGAGGCTTCCGGACATATCGGATTTTCCGATGTGTAGGTTTTCCATGTAAAGAGCTAAGTTGAATGGAATCGTTAAGGCTAAGATCGTGATGAGGTAATAGAATAGCATTAGACCGACCGGCCAATGAAGAGTAAAAGATCGGTGTGGTGTCGACGAGTGTTTGGAAACGGGTGCCGGATCGTTTTTCAGCTTGAAGGCAAATAAAAGGGATATCCCCGATAAGCAATAGACCAAAAAGGAATAATGCCAATTAATATTGGCCAAAATACCGGATAACAAGGTAGCCAAGACTAACGTGATGTTTGTTATGGAAGAGGCTATACCTAATTGTTTAGTTCGATATTTACCTGTAAAATAATTTGCGATCAAACCGGTTGAAAAAGGAATAACCATTCCGGCGCCGATGCCTAATAATGCGCTGATTATCAGTAGTAAAATTAGGGTTTTTACAAATGGATAGATGATGCTGCATCCGAAAAATATGCTTAATCCGATGATTAAGACCTTTTTTTGATTCGTATGCATGGATAGCCTGCCGGCTAAAAGGATAAAGGGGACGATGATAAAGGAGGGAAGTGATTCCAACATTTGTAATTGCAGATCGCTTGCCCCTTTAAAAATGGTTTCGAGGGATCCGAGTATAGGAGAAATGGCCAAGCCCGGTAAAGAAGTTACCATGGATATGGAATAAATGGCCAGTAGCGTAAATAAGGAAATGGTTCCTTGTCCCGTTTTTATTTTCATCTTTTTTCTAATTATCGTTCTTTTCGATGATACGAGTATTAGGATAAAAAGTTGAAGATGGCGATGGTTTTGGAATTTATTTACGGCATTGAATAAGAATGGGGGTATTCGGGTGTAAGGTGGTTGCGAATAAGTATACATGGCCACCTTCCGTGATTCTACTTTTTTGACGTAAATCTTTTACCGATAAATTGAAATTTCTTGTCGTTATGTTGGCTTGTGGAATAGTTCGGCAGAGCTGTTTTAATCCTTTTCCGGAGAAATCGAAGACCTTGTCAACGACGAATTTTCTCCCGGGAAACTCTTCAATCCACAGATCGGAAGTATAGAGATGACTGTGTGGATGCAGCTTCTCTACATTAAAACGTTTCGCGGGTAATTTAAAAGCTCCGGCCTTTAATATGGAACTGTCGGGTTCATATAAAAATTTCTTAATATGCGAAGTGAAGATTATCGTTGTCTCTTTTTCTGCAGAAAGTTGAAAGTCGAAAAGTTGTTTCTCTCCGGTAGAAGTGATATTTAATGTGGAGACGATGGGGTCAACATCTTTTTTTTCGTTTTCCAACACATATAAAAGTTCTTTACATTCGTTTTTGACTGAAAGTACGTGGATTTCTGTCGTCTCTGGCAAAAGCCTTAGCGTTTCCATAATATCAGCCATAGGTGAGATCTTGATAATAACCCGTTTGGCATGATCTAACAAAAGGGGTTTTAATTGCAGTACGTCCGGTTCGCATTCGGATAAAGCGAATACCCGTTTGTTGCCTTCCGCTCTCCGAGCCGGATCGATGTAAAAGGTATCTACCTTGACGGATTCGGCAACATCTCCTGCCTCCTGATTTAAGACTTGTATGTTGTTCGCCTGTAATAGGCTGAAATTGTGTTTTGCCGCTTCACAGTAATGGGGAGACCGTTCCACGTAAATCACTTTCTTTACTTGTTTCGAAAAATAGAATGAGTCTACCCCTAAACCGCCGGTAAGATCGCATAATGTCTCTCCTCGAGTCAGTTTTTGTTTGTATTCTGCCGTGATCTCGGAAGAGCATTGTTCAGTAGCCAGACGGGAAGGATAAAATAATTCCCGGCAAGCGTGCCAAGAGGGTAATTTATCTTTTATTTGCCTTCTGGCTATGATTTGGTCCACGATTGCAGGCATGTTGATTTCCGGGTATTTAGAGGCCGAGAGTAATAATTTATCCGTGTTATCGTTTTCGTGGAGTTTTATAAAATCAATGATAGACTGAGTCAGGATCATACATAAAATGAATTGAGATTTGATCTTCAAACATACGAAAAATTATTATCTTTATCTGATAAAAGAAGTAATATGATTCGTAAATATACGGTTCCGGACGAGGATGTCCTCGTGAAAATATGGTTGGAAGCCTCTTCTCTTGCTCACGATTTTATTCCGGAATCTTTTTGGTCGGAACAGGTCGAGAAAATGAAGCATCTCTATTTGCCTTCGAGTGAGACCTGGATACATGAGGGAGAAAACGGGGAGATCGATGGCTTCGTATCTTTGGTCGGAAATTATATGGCGGCTTTATTCGTGAGACCCGACCGGCAAAAAATGGGAATAGGAGATGCTCTGATGCGATGGGTAAAGAGAAAATATGAACGACTGGAGTTGAATGTTTACACGAAGAATATTTCGGCGGTTGCATTTTATGAATGGCATGGTTTTAAGGTGTTAAGACGACAAATCGATGAAATGACGGGATGCGAGGAGTTCGTGATGGTGTATGAGGGATAAACTTCACGGTATAGTCATTGTTTCTACATCTGTTCGTAACAAAATGGTTGTTTTTTTGTCGGAGAAGATAAAAGAAATTATGACAAACAGATTAAAATTTGCAACGGTGATCCTGTCAGATGTACATTTAGGATCGGAACATTCGAAAGTGGAAGAACTGACCAATTTCCTTAAAAGTGTGAATTGTGGTAAATTGATATTGAACGGTGATATCATCGACGGTTGGAAATTACAACGGAATCCGTTCGGTCGTTGGAAGCAATCCTACACGAATCTAATCAAGGTCATCATGAAAATGATGGAGAATTACGGAACCGAAGTGATTTATGTACGTGGGAATCATGATGACTTTTTAGACAAATTGACCCCGTTGACCTTGTCCAATGTTTCGGTAGTAAAAGATTATATTCACGTTTCTTGCGGGAGGCGATACTATGTGACTCACGGTGATATTTTCGATCATATTACGACCCATATGATTTGGTTGGCGAAATTAGGAGATTGCGGATACGCTTTTTTGTTGTGGATGAATCGTATCCTTAATCAGTACAGACGGAAACGGGGTAAACCTTATTATTCTTTTTCCCAATCGATTAAACACAGGGTAAAATCTGCTGTTTCTTATATTTCCGATTTTGAGAAAGAGCTGTCATCTATCGCGGAGAGTCGCCATTTTGACGGTATTATTTGCGGACACATTCACCAACCCGCGGACAGGTATTACGGGAATATTCATTATTTGAACTCCGGAGATTGGGTCGAATCGTTGAGTGCTTTGTTGGAGTATCCTGACGGTCGTTGGGAGATATACAGTTACGAGGCGAGTACCGGCATGCAAATGGAAAGAGAAACGTTCAAGATCACGGCTTAATAGGATTCGTATGCGTTTTGTTTTTATCATTCAGGGAGAAGGACGGGGACATTTCACTCAAGCTCTTGTTATGCGGGAGATGTTGACGAGGCGGGGAGATGAAGTTGTTGAAGTTTTGATCGGGAAAAGCGAAGCACGGCAGGTTCCGGATTTTTTTCTCCAGAAGATCGATGTACCCGTGTTGACGTTTGAAAGTCCGAATTTTTTACCTTCCGTGCAAAATAAACGTCCTTCTTTATCCAAAAGCATTTATTTTAATATAGGCAGGTTACCGGTTTTCGTCAAAAGTATGCGGTTGATCCATCGCAGGCTGGAGGAGTTACAACCTGATATGGTACTGAATTTTTACGAGTTGTTGACGGGGTTGGTTTATTTATTTACGCCGCCGGATATTCCTTTGGTTTGCATAGGGCATCAGTATATGTTTTTGCATGATGATTATGTCTTTCCGCGTATTTCCCGCTTGGAATTGGCTTCTTTACGTTTTTTTACCCGGTTGACATCGGTAAGAGCGGTTCGTAAATTAGCACTCTCTTTTTACTCCTTTCCCCCTGCACCGAGAGCTTGCGTAACCGTTGTTCCGCCTCTATTGAGGAAAGAGGTACTTCAATATAAGCCGGTGAAAGGAGAGTATATTCATGGTTATATGCTTAATAGTGGTTATGTTTTAGATATTATAGCTTGGCATCGAATACACCCGGAGATTGCACTTCATTTCTTTTGGGATGAAAAATCAGCTCCGGAGACTTGGGAGGTCATGCCGGGATTTACTCTTCACCGAATTAACGATATGCAATTTCTAAACTGTATGAACGGTTGTAAAGCTTACGCCCGACGTAAATCTTCTTTGTATGAACGTTTGTATTGTAGAATTGCGGATGTATTATTATCGAGACAGAGCTGTATCTTATTTTAAGATTTCAATTATAATCGTTTCCTTTGCAGTATAAAATTTACTGTCGTGTTACAACGTTTAAAAATTTGGATGATGCCGTTGGCCATGTTGATAGGAGGGTTATTTTATCCCTTTTTCAGTAAATTAGCCGCGATGACTCCTTGCCTCATATTTTGCATGTTGCTGATTACCTATTGTCGATTGGCTTTCAGGGATATGACGTTTTCTCGTTTACATTTTCGGTTGTTGGGTGTTCAAGTGGTCGGGAGCTTTGTCGTCTACGTTTTAATCGTTCCTTTCGACCCTTTGTTGGCGGAAGGAATGATGATATGTGTTCTGGCGCCGACGGCTGTTGCCGCTACGGTGATAACCGGGATGTTAGGAGGAAGTGTGGCTTGTTTGGCGGCATATACATTGATAAGTAATCTTTGTGTTGCCTGTATTTCGCCTTTTGTTTTTTCCTTTATCGGCACTCATCAGGATGTCCCTTTTTGGGATTCTTTTTGTACCATTTGTAGACAGGTTGTTCCTTTGTTGATATTACCTTTGGCCGGGGCATGGGTTTTGGAAAGATTTATTCCGTTGGTTCATCGTAAACTGAAGAGATATCAAAGTGTATCCTTCTATCTGTGGAGCTTGGGGCTGACTATTGTGACGGGTAAAACGGTCTCTTTTATCGTGGAACAAAGCGATGTAAATTTATGGGAAGAGATAAGGATAGGATTAGCGGCATTAGTTCTTTGTTGCTTACAGTTTATGCTCGGGCGTTATTTCGGAAAGCGCTACGGGGAGGTGATTGCCGGGGGACAAGGGTTAGGACAGAAGAACACAATACTGGCGATTTGGATGGCGCAAGTTTATTTATCTCCTCTTTCGTCGATAGGGCCCGCTGCTTATGTGTTGTGGCAGAACGGTATTAATAGTTATCAGTTGTGGAAAAAGAGAAAGGATGAGATGAAATATCGAATATAACCTGCTTATTTTCGGTGTTTTATATTTGTTCGTTATCTTTTCCTTTATCCCCGTTACGAATGTTACAGCCCGAATAGCGTGCGTAGAGAAGTAGAAAAAGCAATATTATGTTCCGGAAATCAATAGGAAGAATGTTTTAATTGGTTTAAAGGTCATTGGGCAGGTTGTGTCCGAATAATGCCGCTGTTGTGGCAAACTCCGTAAAAGTAAGGGTTCCTTCGTTCGTGGTTTATTTTGCGGGAATACACGGGGAATACCGTGAATATCCCGCATTTCGTTATTAGCTCTTATAGCTTTTTACCGAATACCTGTAAAACGAGCTCTCCGACGAACGGATAAAATTTTGGAAGAATAGACGGAAAAGTCGTTTAGAAGTATTAAATTAGGAAATCTAAATGAGGAAAATATGGATTGGAGTGTAGTTCTTACGTTTACTTATCCCCAGGAGGCTTATATGGCTAAAAATTATTTAGAATCCGAGGGAATAGAGACATTTATACAGGATGAATTAACGGCCCAAAGCGGTATGTACGCTAATGCCATAGGCGGTGTTAAGCTGTTGATTCCTACTGATAAATGGGAACAAGGGATAGAGATACTGAAGGAAGGGGGATATATCGGTCCGGCAGATCTTTATCGGGAGGAAGAGATTAAGATCGTGAAATGGGAAAAAGGTATGGATAAAACCCGTTGTCCTTTTTGTGGTTCTACCGATGTCGGTAAAAAAAAGGACCCGGATAAAATCATGGTTTATATCTTGCTGGTTTTATCGGTGTTGTTTCCTATTTTCAGATCTTCGTATAAATGCTTTGATTGTCAGAAAGTCTGGAAATATAGAAAATGAAATGCGTCTCTATGCACTTTGCTTGCTGGGGATTTTCGTCCTTGTTTTTTTGTTGATAAGGATGAACCCGATGACGATCAACACGAGTGCGATAGGGTAGTGCCAAGAGAATTCTTGTAGCCCTAAAGCGATAGAGATTATGGCTCCCGTGATGGGTAGGAGGTATATGTAAATACTCTCGACAAAAGGAGAGATGTATTGTAATGCCTTAACGTTTAGAAAATAAGCAATCATTGTAGCGAAAATCAACGTGAATCCCAGTTCTAACCAGATATGGACGGGAGCTTCTCCGGTAAATACAGGAGCATGGAGTAGTTGAAAAATACCGAAAGGCAGTGTGACGATAAAAGCGGCCAGGCTCATCCATTTCATGACGACGATCGGGTTGTATTTTTGTGTGTAGGGTTTGATCAGGATCAGAAATAACGCCGAACAGACGGAGGCGGAGAAAATCAGTATATCTCCTGTAAACGAATCTTTTGCTCCGTTAGCATGAGGTACGATTGAAATGTAGAGTGTACCGGCCAAACCAAGTAAGATGCCGATGGCTTTGTTTATGGTAAATTTCGCGTGCAGGATGAAAACGGCTAATGCAATTACCACGATGGGTTGTACCGTGCGGATAACAAAAGCATCAACGGGTCCCGTGAGAGCCAAACCGTTGATATAAAGTAGCAGGTTTGCTCCCATTCCTAAAGCTCCTCCCAACATGATGATGCCGATCTCTTTTCCCGAAGGGTGGTTTTGTCGTGTCGCATGAAGGAAAAGCGAGATAAACCAGAATCCTACCGTGCTGGCGATACAACGGATTAATACCAGTCCATGGGCTCCTATCCATTCGGGCATCACGATTTTCATGAAGTTGGTATTAAAACTATATATCAATATGGTGGCTAACGCCATAAGGTGTCCTTTGTAGGCTTCTGGTTTTTGAGATATCTCCATAATTCTTTTTCGGAGATAAACGAAAAAATGAAGTTAAAGTTCCATTTTTTGATTTTTTCAATACTGAAAAAACGATCAGAGTATTAATTCCTCCTTAGGAATATCATTTTTCTTTATAGAAAAGAATACAGACGTACCTCTGTCTTTTTTCGATTGAACTCGGATATCACCTCCCAGTGCTTTGATATAAGCTTGGCAAATGGAGAGTCCTAATCCGGGGCTATCAGAAAAATCGTTTCCCCTATAAAACCGTTCAAACAGATGTATCTGTTGTTCTGCCGACATTCCGCATCCGGTATCTTCCACGACAAAGTCTACGCTATGCTGTTTTTTATTGATTTGGCAAGCAATTCGAATAAACCCTTTGTTCGTAAATCTTTGAGCGTTGGAAATTATATTCAAGAGAATTTGATGGAGTTTCATCTGGTCGGAGTATACGATAATGTCTTCTACCGTTTTGTCCAGGTAAAGTATTACATCCGGGTGAGAATAACTTAAACGGATATTGATTAAATTCTGACAAAGTTCTTTTACGTTAAAAACAGAAGGAGAAATATCGATATCAACATTGTCGATTTGCGAGAATTGAATGATATTGTCGGAAAGATGTAGTAGATTATCCGTATTTTGATAAATCAGATTGATGTATTCCTGTTGTTGAGTGGACGTGAGTTTCTGGTCTGCAATGACGAGGCTTGTCCATCCTAAAATACCGTTTAATTGATTTCTGATCTTATGTCCCAAGTTTGATAGAAATAGGGACTTGGATCTTTCGACACGTTTGAATTTTTCTTTTATATCCTCTAATCTGAGTTCATTTTGTTTTTGGTCTGTAATGTCGCATATGGTCAACAGCATTCCCCCGGAAGGTTGCGTATACATATAGGAGCCGTAGATTAAGACGTGGCAATTGTGTATCTTTTTATCTGATATTTGTATTTGCAAAGTGGCCTCTAATTTTGAAAAATTGGATTTATGCCGTAAGGAATTAGTGATTGTTTGTCGGATTATACAGGTTTTGCATAATTCACCTTTTCCACATTCTCCGGCTTCGATCGCGTTTATACAGTTGAATAGTTCCCCCACTCTTTTAGGTGAGGATGCTTGAGTGGAGGTAAGGGCATAAAAATTTGTTTTTAAGACAATGAAATCGGGATTTATCAGTAAAACGTATGCTTGAATATTTTCAAAAATACTTTCAGAAAAAGAAGTGATGTCTTTTATTTCTCGAATCTTATGTTGAAGTTGTTTTTTTAAATACAACATCTTGTATATTAATAAAACAACTACACCACATAATAGAATGATAAAAATATGATATGCTATTGAATTCAAAATCTAAAAGTCGATAATATACAAAGATTGCAAAAAAAATTCTTATGCCAATGAAAAAGAGTTGAATTTTTGCAGACATTTTAGCTGATGAAAAAAGGATCAATAATTAAATGTTTGTTGATTGACGGATAAGTGGGGGGGAAAGAAAAATGAAGATGACGGGTAAACACAATGAATTGCCGGACCGTCAAATGAACGGACGGTACCTCGTCTTGCGATGAGCGGAATCCGTCAATTGGGGTACCTTGTCTATCTCTCTTTGGTCGGAGATAGGTGACCGTATCAATAGAAGTTACACCTGATTCGTCGGCGGAACGAGTCGTTTCGATGACGTTTGGCTCTGTACGATCATAAATAAAAAACCGGAAGCTTTAGATCCCGGTTTTTTCAGACACCGTGTTTCTGTTACGAGAATATCAAATTCTGATATTCCGGATGCCGGGCAACATAACTTCTGGAAAAAGGACAAGTGGTAATCACTTTTAAATGATTTTCCCGGGCATACTCTAAGGCATGTTTTACTAAAGCGGAGGCATATCCTTTGTTTTCCATCTCTCCCGGGACATAGGTATGTATGATGTCGATTCCTTCTTTGAAGGGTTTGTATTCAACGACTGCCGTATGTCTACCGTCCCGAATCTCAAATTTGTGATCGTGTGTGTTGTGTATAATTTCCATGATTTACAGATTAAATATTTATAATATATTTTATACGTAAACAGCATGGATATCGTTTGTCGTTTCGGGTGAAAACTTTACAGGTGTTCTTCTACAGAAAGTAATTGTCGTTTTTCTCTGTTCAGGTCGTTGAATGCAATGTCTATTTTGTAATTTTTTTTGTTTATAATGCAATTTCGAATGAACCATACGATGGAGTCCAGATCCTCCCGCATGGCAAGCTTAGAGATTTCGTGCCCCATGCCCTCGTAGCGTTTTAAATAAAAAGGATAATTTTCTAAAGTGAACAGGTCTGCCAAGTGGCTGGAACCTAAAAGTAAGTAGGTACTTAGACGCATCCCTTTGTAGATGACCACATGATCTTCTGTACCGTGGAACATCATTGTTGGAGCGGGATCTATTTCGTATTTAGGCAGTCCTGTCGTGCTGAAAAGTGCTCCGGAAAAACTGATGACCCCGGCGTATTGGAACTCTTGCGGTAAGTTCGTTGGATATTTGTTCGGGTTCCTTTTGTGCCAATCTGCCGATAGAACAACCAATGCTCCGGCACTCGATCCCGAAAGGATAATTGTTTTAGTATCGATATGTAAGGTCGTGGCATTTTTTAGAATGTAGGACGTGGCATCAAACAGATCTTCCCGGGCTATGTCGATGGCCTTTTCCAAAGGAGTTATGTTTTGAGCCGATACATCCGGATGGTCTTTTAATCCCAGTCGGTAATCTATGGATGCTATTATAAATCCCTCTTCCGCCATTCGATTAAAGTAGAAATTATATACTGCCCGATTCCTTTCTCCATGGGTAAATCCTCCACCGAAAAGGAATAGGATCACCGGGGTATCATTAGACAGATCGGACCGAGAGATAATATCCATTTTTAGTCTTTGATTATCTTTTTCCGCGTATAGGTAAGTTCGTTTTGACAAAAGAGGGTTTAACGGAGTTCCTTCGTCGGGTATGTTGAATGATGTTGTATTCATATTATCAGATCATATAAAAGGGGTTTTTGCATGTATTACGAATTGTATTATGTAAAGTTATATACTATTCAATTCATAAATATTAAGCTATTGTTTCTTATTGTCGCAAGATAGGTAAAATAATTTTTATTTGAATACTTTTAAGTTTAATGGAAGAATGGTAGGATTGGATCACAATAAAGTGCATGGTCTAAAATATTAATAAAATATATTTCCAGACCGGGGAGTTATCAATTATTTCATAATTTTATGACGTCTGTGTGATTTTGTTATTGAGAAGTATGAAGGTATTTAATAAATCTTGTTAGATAGAGATTTATGAAAACAATGTAATAAAAATTAAATGGCTGCAATTATGAAGCAAACCTTGACTTTTAATCTTTCCACTATAGCCTCGACGGAAAGTAAGTTGAATGTCGATTCGTTCGACGCGAGTGTAGAGGCTTTTGAAAGTAAAGAATATTTACGTTCTTTTTATGCTTTACTGGATTATATCAATGCAGAATTTCGCACGAAATACGGGAATGTGCAGGGGACAGAATTCAATATTCCTCATGGATCCATAGTGGTTAACTTGAGGTTGGAGGATGATGAATTGAAAATCACCGCTCCTTTTCTTTCCATTCCCGAAAAAGGACGTATTCCCCTGTTGCGTCAGATAGCCGGATTAAATTTCAATCATATGGATTTGGCACGGATTTCTCTTCAGGATGATCGATTATTTTTTGAGTATAGTTGTCCTATTGCTTTGGTTAATCCCTATAAGATTTATTATGTATTGGAAGAGATTTGTCGGGTCGGTGATAAATACGACGATGAATTCGAGGCGAAATTCGGGGCGAAACGGATTTATGAACCGAAAGTTATTCCTTATGATGCTCAGACCGTAGGCGCCGTATACGATGTCGTGCAATTAAGCTGTAAGGAGTGTATGGATGCCGTTAATTATTTCGAGGGAGGACGCAAATACGGGTACGCGTGGAATGTCGTTGATACTACGTTACTGAAGATTCTGTATTATGCTCATCCTCAAGGACAATTGCTTAATGATTTGAATAAGGCGGTTATCGATATGGACCGAGAGGATATTCCTTTGCCGGAGGTTGTCACTCACGGTAAAGAGATCGTGCTGCATGTTCAATCCATGACAAAGGAGCAATTGGCGGAAAATCTGTATTTTGTGGAGACCTTTATTCCCGGCAAACGTCGTTCCAATTTGAAAAATATACAGGAGAATTTTGAAAATACTTACGATCGGGCTTCCAATGCCTTAGAGGCAGAGGATTACATGACTTGTTGCCTGATGATTATTTATAAATTCTACGAAATGTATTTTTATAATAACGTACAGAATGATGTGAATGCTGTTGTCGTTAGAGCTTTACGAGAGACCTCTGCCAAATCATGGGAAGAGGCGGCACCTGTACTGCATGAAGCGATGGATGATATCATGGAAGGTAATTTGGAGCCGGAGGAAGAGATGGATATGTCCCAATACATGCAAAATGTTCAGCAAATGCAACAACAGGCCATGCAAGCTATGCAAGGTGTGAATATGGAAGAGATACAGAAGATGCAGCAACAAGCGATGCAGGCGATGCAAGGGATAAACATGGAAGAGTACATGAAGAATGTTCAGAATATGATGGCTTCTATGTTTGGAGGTAACAATAACGACAATAATGACAAATAAGGAGAGAACATGGAACAGAATATATTTAACGCGGTTTATAAAGTAAATCATGCCGGAGGTGCCGGTAGTTGTTTTTATCTGAAAGAGTATGATTTGTTTGTGACGAATTATCATGTTGTCGATGGGTTTCATCAAGTGGCGATACAAGACAATGATAAAAATCGTTTTTTAGCTAAAGTGGTTTTGGTGAATCCGGCTTTGGATATTGCCTTACTGAGCGTGGAAGGAGACTTTTCGCATTTGCCGGAGATCGTTTTTGCGGAGACGGATACGATACCTATCGGACAAAAGATCAATGTTGCCGGTTATCCTTTCGGGATGCCTTTTACCGTAACGGAAGGAACCGTGTCTTCTCCCCGTCAGCTGATTAATGAGAAGTACTATATCCAGACGGATGCTGCCGTTAATCCCGGTAATAGCGGAGGACCTATGTTGAACGACCAAAACGAGGTCGTTGCTATTACGGCCAGTAAAATAACCGAGGCCGACAACATGGGTTTCGGTATTCCGATAAGTTCTCTGAGGCAGGTGTTGGAACAGGTTGCCGATATGGATAGAACCGCGTTTAACGTACAATGCGGGAGTTGCGACGAGTTGATTTCGGAAGAGGACGAGTATTGTCCTTCCTGTGGTGAGAAATTGCCGGAAAATATCTTTAAGGAACAGGGACTGACAGATTTGGCTGTTTTTTGTGAGAAGGCGATCGAAAGCATGGGGATAAATCCGGTTTTGGCCCGGGTCGGATACGAGTGTTGGACGTTTCATAAAGGAAGCTCGGAGATTCGTATGTTCGTTTATCAACGTTCCTATCTTTTCTGTACGTCGCCTATTAATATTCTTCCCAAGAAAAACCTGGAACCCGTGTTGACCTATCTGCTGAATGCGGATGTGAAGCCTTATCAATTGGGATTGGACGGTAATCAGATCTATCTCTCTTATCGTATTCATATTTCGGATATTTTTTCCGAGTATGCGGACGAGATCCAAAAAAATATTACGAATTTGGCTTTTAAAGCTGACGATTTGGATAATTTTTTAGTGGATACATACGGATGCGAGTTATCGGAATACGCTAAAAAGGATGCTTAAAATATATACCCGGAAATCAATGGATTTCCGGGTATATAAAATAATAGCTATCTTTGCAGGACAAAAGATAACTATTATGAATATAGGAAAGTTTACCCGACGTGATTATATCAAGGCTAATCGCAAGGCAAGCCGAGAGGCCGAGATTGAAACTCACACCCGCCCGATCCGTTTCAATCGGGTGCACAAATCAAAAAAAGTCTATGACCGTAAAAGGATGAAGGCAGGCGATAAAAAGGGCTTGCCTTTTTTTATGTTTCCCGATAGAGTAGCATCCCCGAGAAACTTACCGACTGTTTTTAGCTTACCGTTCGATATTCATTCGGCGTGGACCCTACGATGTTTTTGAACATACGACTCAAATGGTGAGGATATTTAAACCCCAACGAATAAGCGATTTCACTAACAGATTTGTTACTTTCTATCAACAACTCTTTGACTTTGCCGATAACGGTCAATTGGATATGTTCTTGTGCCGATTTGCCTGTCTCTTTTTTTATCAAATCCCCGAAATAGTTAGGTGATAGGTGTAATTGAGCGGCACAATACTGTACCGAGGGCAACCCGATGGTTTGCGGTTTATCCGATTCGAAGTAGGCAGAGAGTAAATCCTCGAAATTTTCCAGTAGACCACGGTTTACCGTCTTTCGTATAATAAACTGACGATCGTAGAAACGTACGCAATGGTTCAGCAATACTTCGATGTTAGCGGCGATGATCTGTTTGCTGTGTTTATCGATAGAGTGTTCCAATTCTTCTTTGATTTCTCGAAAACAGTTAAGTATAATCTGGCGTTCCCGTTCTGACATGTGTAAAGCCTCGTTTGACTCGTAAGAGAAAAAAGTATACTCCTTTATTCGTCGAGCCAAAGAGGTTCCGTAAAGTAAATCGGGATGGAAAAATAGAGCCCAACCTTTGGGGTTACGGGTCTCTCCTCCGTCATCGACACCTGCAACTTGTCCCGGAGCCAGGAATACGAGTGTACCTTCCTGATAGTCGTATTTGTTACGACCGTACAAGAGAGTGCCGCAATCGAGTTCCTTAAGAAAGATGCAGTAAAAACCGAAGTTTTTGCGACTGTGTTCGAGTACCTCGAGTGTTGAAAAATCGACCACGCTCACCAAAGGATGCAGGGTCTCCACGCCCAGCCTGTTGTTGTAATCCTGAACGGTCTCTAATTTAATAATTTCACTCATATTTATTGCTTTTGGTTATAACAAAAATAAGGATTTTATATGAAAAAATATAGTTGCTTTTTGTAACCTGTAATTTGGGTTAGTAATTCCGTAATGTATGTTCATGTATTGTATATAAGCGTTTTAGTATCGGCTTGGGAAATAAGTATAAACTTGGTCTTGTTGCAAATATAAGATTACGATTTAATACTTCGATCTGTACTGGTTGGGGCCATAACCTGTTAACTTTTTGAATAATCGGCTAAAACATAAAGAAGAAGAGAAACCTAACTCTTCGGAGATTTGTAAGATTGTTTTATTGGTTTTTGACAATTGTTTTTTGGCCAACTCTATACGTTTGAGTTGAATATATTCGTGTATGGTTTTACCGGATTCATGCTTCAACAGATCGTCAAGATAGGCCGTGGATAGATGAAGTAAAACGGCACAATAGCAGGATGAGATCATACCTCTCGAACCTATTTGACCGCTCGTAAGATAATGATTTAATATTTGCTTTGTTTTTTTTATGAGGTTTTCGTTCGCTTTATGTCGAGTAATGAATTGTCGATCGTAAAAACGTACACAATGATGTAATAGTAGTTCTATTTTATTAGTTATCAATATATTGCTCTGGTTGTCTATCGGGTGATGAATTTCTTCGTTGATTCTTTCCAAGCAAGTGTGAATGATTCTTTTTTCACGAGATGAAAGGTGAAGGGCTTCGTCCTGCTGATAAAAAAAGAACGTGTAATCTTTCATATGTTCTTCGGGAAATGTCTCTTTTATCAGATCCGGATGAAAGGTCAACAAATATCCGTTTGAACAAGACATCCCGTGATTTTTTTCGGTATCGACGAGAACTCCGGGAGAGAGGAAAAGTAGTGTTCCGTCCGAATAGTCGCAAAACTTCCGTCCGTAGCCAAAGCTGTTGCATTTATATTCCTTCAACCAAACGGAATAAAAACTGAATTGTAATAAAACCTGTCGCTTTTCGTTCACTTTCGAAAAATCGATAACACTCGCTAAAGGATGTAGTGTTTTTTTCCCGAAAAAAGTATTGCATTGATGTATAGTATCTATCTTCACTATCTCTTTTTTCATCGTCGAGCATTTGTTCGAGACAAAATTAACTGCTTTCTCCTGTACTTGTTTCTCTATTTTTTTAAAACGGTAATTTTGGTACAAACATCCGTAATCTGTCTACGGTCGGGAGGTTACCATACTCCTGTTGCTGTCGTATTAGGATTTTGTAGGTTGGTTATTGTGCTTCGTTCGATTCCCTTGTAAATTAAAAAGAGAATCACCATGATAGCGATTCTCTTTATCATTTTTTATATAGCGGAGAGAGAGGGTTTTGAACCTATAGCTCTAACCGCTTATATTTCAGCTACTTTGCTTTCAAAATTTCAAATAGGTAACGAAACAGTAACGATTTTCAACCGTTAAGCCTGTCCGACTTTGACCGCTGTTTGTCTGCCTAACTTTCGGGTTCAAAGATATGGCTTTCTTTTGAAATATGCAAATCATTGAATATAAATATTCTGCGGTTAGTGCAAGGTGCAAGCTATATATATAAATATATACTTGCACCTTGCACTAAGATTTTGGCTTAAATCCCTCCTAATGCACCTGTCAAATCCTGTATATCAGAAAAACCATTTTCGTCAAGATATGAATTGATGCCGTTTATTACTTTTAGGCTTATAGTCGGGTCTATAAAATTATATGTCCCTATTTGAATAGCGGTAGCACCAGCAAGGAAAAATTCTATAGCATCTTGCCATGATGATATTCCACCTAAACCTATAATCGGAACTTTAACAGCCTTATATGTTTGCCAAACCATTCGTAATGCAACAGGTTTGATGCAAGAGCCGGACAACCCACCAGTTACAGTAGATAAGATAGGTTTACGAGAATTTATGTCTATAGCCATCCCCATAATTGTATTTATCATAGAAATAGCATCTGCCCCTGCATCTTCTACTGCTTTAGCTATATCTGCAATATTTGTTACATTTGGGGATAGCTTAACAATCAACGGCTTATTGTAAACCTGTCTGACTGCACTAACAACAGATGCTGCACCTTTAGTTGTTACTCCAAACTCCATACCTCCATGTTTTACATTCGGACAACTTATATTTAACTCTATTGCCGGAATTTTATCTAATGTGGCTACTGTTTCGGCACATTTTACATAAGATTCGATGGTCGTTCCTCCAACATTTACAATCATATTTGTATCTATGTCTTTTATTGTCGGATATATATTATTCACAAAATAATCTACACCTTTATTTTGAAGCCCAACTGCATTCAACATTCCTGATGGAGTTTCCGCCATTCGAGGGTACGGATTACCCTCTTGCGCATATAGCGTTGTTCCTTTTACAAATATTCCTCCTAATAAAGACACATCAAAGAAATCTGAAAACTCTGTTCCATATCCAAAAGTTCCCGATGCAACTGTTACAGGATTTTTAAAATCAATACCACTTATTTTTGTTTCTAATTTTGCCATTATAACGATTTTATGCGTTTACGATAATCTCTTAAATCCTCTTCCCTGAAATTATTTTTAATGGACTGTATTTCTTTTAATATCCGTTCTCTTTCTTTGGGTAGAACTCCAATAAAAGGTATGGGATTAGATACAGTGTTTGCTAAAAGATGAACACAATTAGACGGTTGGAATCGTTCAATAAACATTTCCATTTCTTCTATCCGTTCATATTCCGATGCTTCAACAAATGTCTCCGTTCCTATTTCCTCATAAAGAACTGTATCGGGAAATACGGTTAAAGAAAGTACATTGATAATATACGGATGCAACAAACTAAAGGTATCAGCCGTATTAATAGCATTGCGCTCCCCTTGCCCCTTTCCTGCAAGTCCAATCAAATACGTGAAATTATATTCAATACCAGCATTCTCCAATTTTCGACATTGTTCAACAATATCCATAACAGAATACCCTTTATTCATTTGTGACAGCGTAATATTATCTCCACTTTCTGTCCCGATAGAAATCCGGTCATATCCTAATTGACGTAATTCCATCAATTGCTCTATTGTCTTTTGTTTTATATCGCTAATTCGAGCGAAACAGCCGATATTTTGCACTTCCGGAAGATATATTTTTATTAAAGTGGCAAGTATTTTCAGTTTTTCAAAGCTAAGTACAAACGGATTTGCACCAGTTAAAAATACTCTTCGTGCTTTTGGTTGATATAGCTGGGCTATTTCTAAATTCCTCTCAACCTCCTTACGGGAAGCAACTCTAAACTGCGTGTCTTTATACAAACTACAGAATTTACACCTATGATGTGAACATCCTATAGTGGCTTGAAGCAATAGTGAATTTGCTTCGTAAGGCGGTCTCCAAACAGAACCAGTAAATTGCATTCTTTTTAATTCCATTGATTTATCCATTTTATAATCACACCAAATTTTGTATTTCCAATATATTTAGTTACTTTTGCGCAAACAAAGATATAAAGTTACTTAGTATAAAAAAAGAACTTACATAAAGGTAAGATGCTTACCACAAGGTAACTCTTGTTGATTGACAATTATTTAAAGATAAAAAAATATGGAAGAAAATCATTATAGAGAAGCGATATGTCCAGCGTGTGGCATTATAGACCGTTTTGGTGATAAATGGTCTTTAAGAATACTGGTCTTATTGCAAAAAAATGGGACAATGCGTTTTAATGAATTAATGCGCAATGTTCCTAACATATCTCAAAAGATGCTGACTACAGCATTGAAAAAATTAGAAGCGGATATGTTGGTAAATCGTAAATTATACCCCGAAATACCTCCTAAAGTAGAGTATAGCCTTACACCACTTGGTGAAAGTCTTATGCTGCCTTTAGATGGAATTATTCAATGGGCATTGGAACATTCCGATGAAATCTTGAAACATCGTAATAAAATGGAATCAATAAAGAAAAAGCAGGATAGTTAACCATCCTGCTTTTTCTTATAGTTGTAGGTCGCAAATATTACGCCCTTATTTGATTGACATTTTACTAACTGCCAATAAGAACCAAATGTTTCTCCGATAAAGCCTATTCCTTTTCCTACAAAAACCGGAATATGGCAAATAGTTATTTCATCCAATAATTCCAATTGAATTAATTCCGTTAATAATTTAGCACTTCCTATGACTAATATTTCATGGTGTTGCTTCAATCTTCTTATTGCATCCAATGGCTTTTCAGTAAGAAATGAAATATTGCTATTGGGGAGTATATTATAATCGGAATGTGAAACGACATAAATAGGCTTTGTTTTATAAACCTGCCCATCTAAATGCTCAAAAAGATAATTGTATGTATTAGCACCGAGTAATAAGCAAGAAGCATTTTCAAATAAACTTTTAGGTATCGCCCTTACGCTTTGTGGAATCCAATCCAATTCTCCATCGACAGACGCAATAAAACCGTCAAGAGATAGTGCTATAAATGATTTTATCTGCCCCATAAATATTGGTTTTAACAGTTAATAATCTTTGATAACTGCCCGCCAATGCCCCCAAAAAGAAGCGTGGCTCTTACACTGCTTCAATGCGAGGTACTGGCAATACCCAAACGAGGAACAGGCAAGACCACGCTATGATAAAACATAGCATATCCTGCGCTGAATATCCCCTCGTTTTGAAAAGTGCCAGTTTTCGCATTGGGACGTTCGGCGAACGTATATGTTATATATAAAGACGAAATCACAGCCGAAGCTGTTCAATCGCCGTTATTTTCTTATGTTACTTTTGCAAAAGTAGTAAAAATCACTGGAATAACCTTGCAAATAATAGAAATCCTGCCGTGTTATCACAACATGGCAGGACACAAACACATGAACCACACAAGTTTCGTCCATACGTTTATGGGTTGTTATGTTCTATTGAAGATTATATGAACCTATAACAAAGAAACTTTGGTTTGCCGTGTCTTTGGTGATGATGTCCCTTTCCCGCATGAAGCGGATATAACTCTTTGCAGTACGTTCCTTGATGTCCAAGACCTGCTGCAACTGCTCGCAAAGGTCTATATAGGTGATGCGTGTCTGCCGACCGAAGATGTCACGTGCGACATTCACCAGTTCCCTTTCCTTGCGCTTCTCCTTTTCCTCACGGGGTTTCTCCCCTTTGTACACGTGCATCCCCGCTTCCTTGTCCCATGCAAAGAGCATCAAAGGAACGTCCAACGGGCTTCCGTCCCTTACTTTCAGAGCTTTTACCACCGACTGGGCGGGTTCATCGTCTTTCTCTATCGAAAGGATTGTAGCCGCCTTGCGCTGCAACTCGCTGCCCAAATGTCCCCGTAACTTCAAGCCGTTCGGAACGAAATGCAGAACACAAAGAATACAGGTGTTGTAAATACCCGCCAGCCGATAAAGTTCATCTATCACCGCCACGCTTTCCGCTTCATCATTGGCACTCTTAACAAGGTCTGCGATGCCATCGATGACGACCAACTGGATGCCACCGTACTGGTAGTAGAATTTATCCATGCTCTGTACTATGGCGTGTAAACGTTCCTTACGTGACATACCAGTCAGACAAAATGCTTTCAGTTCATCGGGTTTGTCCGGCTGTTTGGCGCGTGTCAGCAGGTTGCTTACATTCTTGAACAATTGTACTTCCGACTGTTCGGTATCATAGAGCAAAACCGCCTTGTGCCTGCCGTTGGCGGTTATCTGTACGCCCAGCGTATCTACTTCCGCACCAGCCGGACAGATGCAGCCCGCTACAATTGCGGCTACATAATTGCTCTTGCCCGTTCCCTCGCCCCCGGTAATGCCGAACAGGTTGCCTTGTGTTCCTAACGGAACGTCACCCGCCGAAATAATCTCTTGCGCTTTGGCGGGCGGGTTGTTGAAATCTATCTCGCACGATTTTAGCATAATCAATGTGTCGCTATACAGGTTGTCTAAAAAATCGATAAAAAGTTTCAGGAAATCTTCACGGGTGTTCCCGGCTTTGAAGTAGTCGGAAATATCCTTTTCCTCTTTCGTTCCCGGAAGTGGGAGTAACAGGCGTTTCACGCCAAATTCTTCCAATAGCTTTTCCTGCTTGCGTGAACTTTCTTTGCCCGTTTTATCCATATCGAAAAGCAGGATGATGTGTTTGAAACGGAATGTTAGCCGATAAACCAGCGTAGGCGGGATAGTTACCGTTTCGCTGTTGAAACAGATAGCATGAAAACCGTGTGCCGCCAGCGAAAGCACGTCTTTCTCGCCGCCCGTGATGAATAGCGTGTCACCTTTGGCGGGCAGTTGCTCCAGCCCGAAACAGTAGTTTTCGCCAAAGTTGCCGCCGTAGAGGAAGCGGGGCGTGGAGAACGGGCGGTACAGCTTGATGTGCTGTTTGCCTTTATAGCCGTACA
This sequence comes from Gabonibacter massiliensis, assembly GCA_001487125.1. Taxonomy (GTDB): domain Bacteria; phylum Bacteroidota; class Bacteroidia; order Bacteroidales; family Marinifilaceae; genus Gabonibacter; species Gabonibacter massiliensis. Next base: position 855,733 of record LN913013.1, on the reverse strand, counting down.
TGGGTTCTGCCACCGATGAAGTGTAGGTGTACGGTTTCCCCTCTGCCGTTTCACTGTGGTACTCCCGGAGCGAACAGACCTTGTAACGCTCCAGCAGTTCGGGCGTGATGCCATACTGTTGCCAGTACACCAGTTCGGCAAGCGGAAACTTCTGTTCCCGAAACTGGTAGGGCTTGACAGGCTTTTCGGTTGTTTCTTCGGGTTTGTCCGGCACTGCCCGGCGGACGGTTACAGGAGAAACGGAAACCGGAGTGTCAGAAGCCAGCCCCAAGTCCAAATCCCGGTCTATAATCTCCAGTATCTTCACGAAGTCAGCCGCCCGGTTACAGTCCAGCCCCTTTAGCTGCCCCACGAAGAAGAAACAGTCGCCACTGTAACTGTCATTACCGAAGTCTTTCATTTTATACATACCGCTATGACGGTCGAAGTAGATGTTGCAGGAAGCCTTGCTGTCCTCGTACAGCGGGTTAAGAAAGTTGCGACCTATGCGCCAGTTGCCGGGCAGGTAGTGTTTGAATACCGCCAGCCCGTTACTTGTTCTTTCTAAGATTTCCTCTTTCCTTAGCATACAGTTGGTGGTTGGTTATCAGGTTGTCGATGTTCTCCTTGTTGCTCCTTATCAGGCGTTCTTCCAGCATCCTACGTATCTCGCTGACCTTGTAGAAATAACGTCCCCTGATGTTGGAATAGGCGATAGTACCCGACACTCGCAGGCGTTGCAGGGTCTTTTCGCTTATTTTCAGAAACGTGCAAACCTCGTAGCTGTCCACCCACATATCTTCTTCACTTTGCTTTGCCATTTCCGCATGGTTGAAGATGTAATCGGCAATAGCGGTAATCTTATTGTCCAGTTCTTTATAGGCTTTGGACTCGAATGTTATTATTTCCATAAATGATAACTAATTGATTTGCCGCAAAATTGCATCTTTCTTTAAGATAAAAAATACAAGATTATATCAACTTGGTTGAAATTTTCTCAATGTCTTTTGGAGTGAATTTTAGAGGGAAATTACATATTTTAGTCCTATTCATATTGCTAATCTGTATAAAAAGGAAAACTACCAAGTTGGTAATAACATGGTAGTTTTCTAATTGGCTAAATATCTTATCTACAGATTATCATCATCCATACGCTTTTGCAGTTGCTCTACTATGAATGTGAAAAAAGCAGTTCTGTCTTTCTTTCGATTTTTAAGGCTTAAATAGGTTCGGTAGTAATCTCCCAGTTCAATGCCAAATGCTGCTTCGATAAACGCCATAATTTCTTTTATCGTAGCATTTCCATAATTCAAGGATTTTGCAGCAAACAATCCATATCCCCATTCTATTGCTTCAGATTTCGAGCCAGTCCATTTTAAACTAAAATCTGAAAGCGAAGTTCGTATTTCCGCAATCTGCGTTTTTCTATCTAATAACTGTAACTGGCGATTTAAATATATGCGCAACATTTCATTAGATAATATTTTTGCCACTTTATAGTCAAACCCGGTTGAAAAAGCAGGGTCTTTATCCAAAAAATTGCAATCTAAACATAACCGAAAGTTACTTTTATATCGAACAAAGTAATAAGTATCTAAATGCGTTGCTCTTGAACGGTAATACTGGTAAAAATCAAGATTTTGGTCAAAAAAATATTTCAGACTATTTAATTGGCTATGAAGATATTCTCTCTGTACATCATCACTGCCAATAGGACGTTTCATTTCAATTCTAACAACTTTATGAAAGAATATGTACCTACCAAGAATATCTGGCTTTATTTCTTTGAAAAAGTGAATTTCTTCTTGTTCACTCTGAAATTCGTATGCGATAGTCATTTCTCGCAATTTTTCAAACAATGGACGTATAACGTCTATCATATATAATGCATCTTCTGTATTGACATTCTCATCAATACCACGCAATTCCATTTCTTCATTAATGCGAAGTAATATTTCATTGATGTATTTTTGCACCGTTCAAACTTAAAAGATTTAAAAATTGGCATTTTTCGGTGTACGTGGAAATGGTATCACATCACGAATATTTGACATTCCTGTAACAAATAACACTAATCTTTCAAATCCTAACCCAAATCCTGCATGAGGAACAGTTCCGAACTTTCGTGTTTCAAGATACCACCATAATTGTTTCATATTCATACCCAATTCTTCCATTCGCTGGCGTAATTTCAGGTAATCTGATTCACGCTCGGAACCTCCTATTATCTCTCCTATCTGTGGAAATAAAATATCCATTGCTCGTACAGTTTTACCGTCTTCATTCAACTTCATATAAAAAGCTTTTATTTCTTTAGGATAGTCCGTAACAATGATAGGGCAACAAAAATATTCTTCAACTAAAAAACGTTCATGTTCAGAGCTTAAATCCATGCCTTGCACTATTGGAATTTCAAATTCTCTGTTTGATTGTTTCAATATTTCTATTGCTTGTGAATATGGCAATCGAACAAATTTGTTATTTACTACTAAATGTAACCTTTCGATTAAACCACTATTTACTGTATTATTCAAAAAAATCAAATCACTTTCACACGCTTCAATAGCATGGCGAATTACATATTTCAAGAAGTCCTCCGCTAAATCCATGTTATCGTTGATGTCAATAAACGCCATCTCGGGTTCCACCATCCAAAATTCAGCTAAATGTCGATAAGTATTCGAGTTTTCAGCCCTAAAAGTTGGTCCGAATGTGTAAATAGCCCCTAATCCCAAAGCCCCCAGTTCACCCTCCAATTGCCCTGATACAGTTAGATTCGCCGGGACACCAAAAAAATCTTGATTATCACCCGTTGTTACTTCAAACAATTTTCCTGCTCCTTCTGCATCAGATGTAGTTATTATGGGAGTATTAAAATAGAAAAAACCTTTTTCATGAAAGTATTTATGTATAGCAAAAGCTAAATTATGACGAACTCTAAATATCGCTCCAAAAATATTTGTTCGCATCCGCAAATGAGCAATATTCCGCAAAAAATCTAACGAGTGTTCTTTCTTTTGTAAAGGATATTCCTGTGGGTCGGCAGTGCCATATAAAACTATATTTTGGGCTATTATTTCTCCATGCTGCTGATTTCCAGTAGATAGTACAAACATACCATCTACCCGAATGGCACTTCCGGTAGTTACCAATTTAAGAAAATCTTTTTTTATCTTTTCATGTTCAGCCACAATTTGCAGATTATGAACAGTTGAACCATCATTTATTGCAATGAAACTAATGTTTTTACTTTGTCTATGCGTTCGTACCCAACCGTTTACGCTTACATTAATATTATAGGTAGTTGTTTTCAACAAATCAATTATTCTTATTTTCATAAAGTCATAATATTATAGTTTACAATGCCATTTCATTAATAAATATGGTAAGGGAGTTATTCGAGAGGAACTGGTTATTTATGAATAAGTCATAATTCAACTCAATATGAATATTGTTATCACCAATTGTAGGATGGTAAGACAATGTTTTGATTTTTACATTGAGTTCTCCATCTGTATTAATATAATCAGATTCCGTACATTCTCCCTCTATGAAAGACATTTCAGAGAACAAACTCCCACTTCGGTATAAACAAACAGATTTATTACTGATTACCAATTTGTTTTCAATGATATGTCCACCTTTACATAGTTCTCGATATTCAACAATATGCAGACCATTAACAATAGAATATTTTCCAATAGCATTAGTCACTATCTCGTCAATATAATCAGCATATTGTTGAACACCTTTTACTATAACTCTAATATCCGCTTTCATTAGATAGATTTTATAAATGTGGCAGATTTTCACGATAGCTTCTCAAATAAGCTTCGTCTTGCTCTGCTATTTGTTGTTTTAGAAAAGCAATCATTTTTTGTTTATCTGTTTTCAAATTGCCTCTAACCTGAATTAAGTTGGACGCCCCATCCGTTACAAATCGAGCATCAATTTTAAGATTTTCAATCAAAGTCTTCATTTCCTCCAACTTCTCAATTTCAGTTTCTTCTTTCCAATTACCAGCCTGTATTTCCTTATACAGTTCCGAAGTCGGATAAATTGTTAGCATTGAAGATTCAATTATTTGCGGATGAAGCTGATTGAAAATTTCTGCTGTTACCTTTGCACCCATCTTGCCTTTTCCACTACCATAAATTCCTGTCAAATAAAAGAAGTTATAGGTAATATTTGCTTCTTCCAATTTCTTACATTGCTCAATGATGTCCTTTGATAGAAATCCCTTTCTCATGAAAATCAAAGATTCATCATATCCAGTTTCAACTCCGATTGTAATTCCATCATATCCAAGTTCTCGCAATTCTTTTAATTCTGTAACAGATTTAGGGGTAATGTCCGTAATTCGTGCAAAACACCCTATACTCTGACAAGCAGGGAAGTATTGATGTACCATTTTCGCAAGTGTTTTAAGCTTATTCACACTAAGCACAAATGGGTTTGCACCTGTGAAAAACACCCTTTGTGCGTGTCTATAATAATAACTTGCTTCCTTTAAATCCGATTTTACCTCTTCAATTGGTGATAGCCTAAATTTGAAAGGTAAATCCTCGTATAAAGTACAAAATTTGCAGGAATGGTGAGTACATCCAGCTGTTACTTGAATGAGCATTGAGTATGCTTCGTAAGGCGGTCGCCAAATAGTTCCAGTGTAGTGCATAATTCTTTTTTTATTAGTTAATAATGTATTGTTAAGACACCAAACAAATATACCAATGTGGTAAACATGATATATTAAGTATCTTTTTCGATTGCAAAGATATAAATATACTTAGTATAAAAAAAGAAGTTACAAGACAGTAAGATAGTTACAAAAAGGTAACTCTTTTTGTATATTAGGAAGTTATAACAGAAAAAAATTGAAAAGTTTTTTGAAAATGCGCCCGGTTCCCGCCGGGCGCAACCACTAAAATTTCAATTATTATAAGTTGTAAAACCTATCACAATGAAATTTCAGTGGCAAAGATAGGCTATTTCTTCGGTTTCGCTTTCTTTTCGGGGAATGAAAAACCGACATTGAACTGCTCGTCCAGCACAAGCGAGGCATCGAAAGCCTTGCCGTTCTTGCCCTTGAAGCCCTTGATTAGCCCGGTCTTGCGTTTCGTCACCAGTTCGACAATCTGCTTGTCGGAAAGCTGCTTGTCGCACTTGTTGCGGAATATGGTAAGCGTGCAGTCCACGTTGGAACACTTCGCCACTTTCGGGTAGAACAGGATGCGCCCGTTATTGCATTTGGGGCAGGGACAGGTTTCACCAGTAGCGACAGATAGCTGCACCGATAGCAGTTCTGCGGTGATTTGCGTTGCGTACACCTCGATGCCCTTTCGGAACGTGTCGGCATCCATGCTTCCCGCTTCTATCTTGGCAAGGGCGGTTTCCCACATGCCCGTCATTTCGACATCGGCAATCTTCTTGTCTTTAACTATCTTGTAAACGGCAAGCCCCTTGTCGGTGGGTACAAGGTTCTTCTTCTCACGCACGATGTACTGGCGGGCGAACAGTGTTTCGATAATCGCCGCACGGGTGGCGGGCGTGCCTATCCCGGCATCTTTCAGGCTGGCTTTCAGTTCGGCATCTTCCAGTTCCTTTCCGGCGTTCTCCATTGCGGCAAGCAGGCTGCTTTCCGTGTGCAGCGGTTTCGGCTTGGTCTGCTTCTCCAACAGTTCCACGTTGGAAATCGGCAGGCTTTCGCCCTCTTGGAGTGGCGGTAAGCTGGCGGCTTCTTCATCCCCGCCCGTTTCCTGCTCGCCGAACACGGCACGCCACCCGGTTACTTTCATCACAGACCCTTTTACCGTGAAATCGGTATCTCCCGCCGATAACACGGCGGTGGTAACGTCTTTCACGCACTTGCCCGAAAAGGCTTCCAGCATACGCCCGGCTACCAGCTCGTAAACCGCCCGCTCGTCTTTGGTTAGTTCGCCGGGCAGGTTCTCGGTAATGATTAAGGCATGGTGGTCGGTCACTTTGCCGTCATTCACGCTGCGGCGGTTCAGGGGTGTGCCGTCCAGCCCAGCGGCATACCCGGCAAAGCGGGGGTATTGCCCCAGCAGGGCGACACGCTCCGGCATTTCATCGAAAACGTCCTCCGATATATAGCGGCTTCCGGTTCTCGGGTAGGACATCACTTTCTTTTCATACAGGCTTTGTGCTACGGAAAGCGTCTTGTCAGCCGAAAAGTTCAGCTTCGTGTTCGCTTCCTTTTGCAGCGTGGTAAGGTCGTACAAAAGCGGCGGTTCTTGGCTGGCTTCTTTCCTCTCGACGGATTTCACGGAAAGCCGCCCGGCATCCTTTACCCGTTGCAGGGCGGCTATGGCTTCGGGCTGTTGCTCCCACTTGGCGGTAGATTGGACGGTGAAGCTTATTCCCCCGCTGGCGGTATGGATTTTGAGTTGCCAAAACTTGGCGGGTACGAAATTCTTGTTCTCCAAATAGCGGCTGCATATCATCACGAGCGTGGGTGTCTGTACCCTGCCCAGCGAGAACACACCCTGCCCGGCGGCTACGCTCAACGCTTGGGTGGCGTTTATCCCTACCAGCCAGTCCGCTTCGCTGCGGGACTTGGCAGAGAGGTAGAGGTTATCGTAACATTCTCCCGGCTGCAAGTTATCCAGCCCCTCACGGATTGCCTTGTCGGTAAGGCTGCTTATCCACAGGCGCACAAAGGGCTTGGTACAGCCCAAATAGTTATAGATGTAGCGGTGTATCAATTCGCCCTCACGTCCGGCATCGGTGGCGACAATAATCTTGTCGCATTGGTCGAACACTTCCTTTATCACTTTCAACTGTTTCAGCACGCCGGGGTCTGCCTTGTAGCCTTTCTCCGCTTTTACCTGACGGGGGATTAGCTGGAAATCGGACGGCAGTATGGGCAGGCTCTCCCTGCGGAAGTTCGCCACGCCGTAGGCTTCCGGCATGGCAAGCTGGATTAAGTGGCCGAACGCCCATGTCACCATATAACCGTTGCCGGAAAGATAACCGTCATTGCGCTGGGTCGCCCCGATGATGCGGGCGATGTCTTTTGCCACGCTGGGCTTTTCTGCTATCAATGCAATCATAATTCTTTACTTTTTAATGGTGGATATTACATTTTCATTCCTTTGGACTTCTTGGGTTTGTCCGCTTTCAGGCTCTTGTCCTGCTTCTCTTTCTGCTTGGCGGTGGGCTTGTCCTGACCCTGTTTCAACGGCTCTTTGCCCTGCTTGGTGGCTTCGTTGGTCTTGCCCTCCGAATTGACCGCTACCTGCGTCCGGCTCTCGGCAGCGGGGGTAACGTCTTTCGGCTGCACCTTGTCGGGGGATTTGCCCTGTGCGCCGGGCTGCACATGACCGTTGAACTCAACGCCCTTTCCGTCCTTTATCCCGGCTACCTGCTGCTCTGCGGGCTGTTGTCCCTGCTGCAAGAACTGGACGGCAGACCTCGGCAGGAACTCCAAGCCACGCTCCACTGCGCTGACCTGCAAATAGGCACTGCGCTTCGTACCGTCCTTGAATTGCAGGTTTTCCATTTTCACCGCTTGCCCGGCTTCAAAGGCGGCTTTCTGCTCCGGGCTGACTTGCACGCCGCAAATGGTGTCGGGGCATTTCCACTTGTCAGCCCGCATATACTCCAGTTCGTGCGTGTACCTGTCCCGACTGACGAACACGGGGATTTGCCCGCCGCTTTTAGGGTCTTTGATTTCAGCAATGCCTCCCAAGTTGCCAGTGCCTTGCAAGTTGCCCTGTTCCTGCTTGGTGAACCCGTATTCATGGAACGGGCGTTGCAACAGTTTCTCGTCCTGCTGCACGCCGTGCAGCTTGGGTACTACCGTGCCGTCCTTTGCCTGATAGAAAGACAGCTTGACATCGGTAGGTTTGAGGTAGAAGCCGCCCACCGTCCCCGAAACGGTGTAGGTGTTGCGGGACTTGTAGCCACGCATCACCCGGTCGAAGTCCTTAGTGTTTTTCAGGGTGTCGGCGGTGATGCCGACTTTTTTCAGGTTCTCCCAGTCGATTTTTGCCGGGTCGAAGCGGTAGCCCTGCTTGAACTCGTGGAAGTCGGGCTTCGGAACTCGAAGCATTTCAGCCCGCTTGCCGCCCTCCGGTGTCGGGTTGCGGTGGTTGTCCTCGATTGCCTTTGCGTCCTGCTCCGCTTCGGAAGCCTTGACGCTGAACAGTTCCAGCCCGGAAGTGTCCTGGAACTTGCGGAAGAAATTGGAAATGAAGTTGCTGAACACATCGCTGTTCTTGTCCACCTGCATGAACTCGCCGCCGTGTGTCGGCGGCACGGTCTGCAAATTGCCCTCCTTGTCGATACCCTTAACGGCACTCACCTTTCCCTGCTGTTTATCCAAGACCAGCAGCACGTCTTTTTCCTGCCCCTCTGCGGGCGGGGTCATTCTGTTTGCCATAAATAATTGAAATTTTAGCGGTTACGGGAATAGTCCCGCCCAAAGGTAGCGACTAAATATGCTATATTTGGATAGGCAGAAAGAGGTGTCCGAATTTGTCCTGCGTTGTCTGAAATTGTCCGGGTGGGGTAATTACTGCGAGCAATATTCGCAGAATTGAAAAGGGCGAAAAAAAAGAGAGCGAAGTTAATCACTCTCTTTGGATGAGCCATTTGTGAAGCGTTTATGAAACGTTTGCTATTTTATCAATAGGCTAATAATGAACTATATATCAAAATTAATACTGAAATACAGCTTATTTTTGGAGCGTTTGTGAAGCGTTTGGCAAGCCTTTGATTGTGTAATAAGTGCTTTTACCAGTAACGCCCTGCATTTCCAGCCACGCTTCCATTTGTTGTAACAAACGATATGCGGTAGTCCGGTTGGTGTTCAATATTTTTTGAACGTCCGAATTGGTAACGCTTCCATTTTGGGCGGCATACTCAATAATGGGTATATACCTTTCATCCACCCGCTGTGCCAATAGCTGCGAACGTATATCGGTATAATAGGTAATCATCAGACCGCTTAACATTTCAAGTTTGGGCGGCAACAACTTGTATGCGCTGACAGCTTCCAAGATACGCTTGTAGCCACGTCCCCAGCTTTCAATATCCCCGCTTCTGAAAAAGGCGTTGGCGATTAACGGATTATAAGGAGAGGACGGATGGCTTTCAAAAAGTTTTTCAGTCGTCCAGCTTTCCGGCAACTGCCCGGCGTTCCAAAAGGTGATATGGTCGGGGAACACGCTAATCTGAATGGGTACGGCACTGGCATAGTCTTTATGTGCCACACAATTCATCAGTGACTCCCTGACAGCTTCCACCGGGAACTGCGGTGTTTCACGCCGGGAAATGCCCTCGTATGAAATGTGATAAATCAGGTATTTGGTCTTTATCAAATCCATTGCCTTATCCACCTGCTCCATTAAAGAGCCGTGAACCTCGTCTTGAAACTCCAAGTTACCCTTATCATCCCGGAAGAAACCTATCTTGATATACGCCCCGGTTACAAACCGTTCCGGGTCGGAGTGGAACAACAGCAAGGCGGCACGGGTCGGGCGGTTGGTTTGGGTGTCAATCAGCCGCAAATCGTGCAACAGGTTTTCGGTAGTATCTTTCAACACATCTTCGTCCACACGCCCGCTTCTCGCCGCTTCCTTGCGGAAACGGTTCAATGCGTTGGGGGAAAGTTCCTCTATGCCTGCCCACTCTATGGGAAACTCGTCCCAATGCCTGCCAGTACGTTGCAGGATAAAACGGTTCAACGCCGCACCTTTCAACTCCTGTTTCGTGCTGCCGCTGCGATAGTGGTACTGACCTTTGTAATTGATAGGATTGGAATAAGGCGGCACGTCAATCTCGATATATTTCAGCCCGTTTTCTTCCAGCAGGTTCACGTCCACGATGATACCCAGCACGTCACGCACTTTGTTCGGTATGTCCTCCAGCAGTTTGTCGGCATCGGCAACGCCGACTACCTTACCGTTGTCATTCATACCTATATATATCTTGCCGCCTGTGGCGTTGGCAAAGCCGCATATCCATTTCAGATACTCGTCACGCCAGCTTTCTTTCCATTCCGTATTTTGGTTTTCGTTCATAATCATTTCTTTGTCTGCAAAATTAGTAAAAATACTGTCTGTCAGGAAAGAATATCGGTTATTCTTCCTCTTTTATAAGGTGGCATAACTCCGGGTCGTTCTTAATCCGGGTTATCTCGTCCTCGACAATCTGCCGGACTTCCTGACGGATGCGGTCATAGTTGGCTTGTATCTCCTCCTGCATCCGGTCGTTGCCGTCCTTGTCGGTGAAGTCGATAATCTGCGGTAACTTCACGTAACGAGCGGTTTCCCGCTTCACCTTTTCATTGTCCACCACGATTTCACAGTGGAAAATCTTCTGTTCTATCCGTTCATCGAAATTGTCCGCCACAGCACCCACGAACATACCTTGCGTGAGGTTGGATATTTTGCTGGCGGGTATCAAACTGTCCATTTGGGTGCTTATCGAGGTGGACTTCTCCCGCTGGTTGATTGTCATGCTCTGCCGTTTCTGCAACACCTTTCCGAAACGCTCGGATAGGATTTTTGCCGTTTCACCGACTACCTGACCGCTAAACACGTTACCCACCGTATTTTGGATTACTTTGCTTTCCTTGTCCCCGTAATCACGGGTAAGCTGGCTGTAATCCTGAAAGCCCAACAGAACCGCTACCTTGTTGCTTCGGGCGGTGGCAATCAAATTGTCAAGCCCACGAAAATAAATCGTGGGCAATTCATCTATTATCACCGAACTTTTAAGCTGACCTTTCTTGTTTATCAGCTTCACGATACGGGAATTATATAATCCCAGTGCCGCCGAATAGATATTTTGGCGGTCGGGATTGTTGCCGACAACCAAAATTTTAGGCTCTTTCGGGTTGTTGATGTCCAGCGAGAAATCATCGCCCGTCATTACCCAGTAAAGGGCGGGTGAAATCATTCTTGAAAGCGGGATTTTCGCACTTGCTATTTGACCCTGCAACTGCTCTTGTGCGTCTGATTCCCAAGCATCTACGAACGGGGAAAGGTAATTTTCCAGTTCGGGATAGCTGCGCAAAATGGTGAACACATCGGCGTATTTCTTGTTCAACAGTTCAATGGCATGGGGGAACGTGCAATACTTACCGCCTTGATAAATACGGAGATACCAAATTATAGCCGCCAAAAGAATAATCGGGCTTTCCACGAAGAAATCGCCCTGCTTGCTTATCCAAGAGCGATTGAGGTTAAGCATTATCGTGTAGCTCGCTTCATAAGCATCCGCAATGTCCGACATGAAGCTGGCGTTTATCGGGTTGCATCGGTGGCTCTTGCGTGGGTCGTCAAAATTGATAACGTAAAATTTCGGCTTGACCTTGTAGCCGTCCAAGTGGTTAAGTAAATGATTGTAAGCGATTTCCGAAAGGTCGGGAAACTTATAATCATAACAGTACATCGCAAAACCTTTCTCGATTTGCTGTTTTATATAATTATTTACTACTGCGTATGACTTCCCGCTGCCCGGCGTTCCTAACACGATACTCGCACGAAAAACGTTTACAACGTTAATATAGCCATTGTTCCACTTCTTCTTATAGTAGAACCGGGTAGGCAGATTTACCGAATACTCGTTCTCGATAAGCCTTGTTTCCTGCTGGAAACTTTCGTTTTCCGTGTTAAAGACATCATCCATGAGGTTGTTTTTCAACAACCGGGACATCCATGTACCCGCCATGAGCATACAGATATAGCCCGCCGACAGCGTGGCGATATAAAACACGGCATCCGCCGTGTGTGGCAGCGGAAGTTCCAGCAACCACCAGTTCAGGAAAAACAACACGACACCCGCCGCAAGGCTGCAATGTATCTTCGTCCATGTTATCTTTTCCTCTTTCACGCCCTTAGTGCCGATGCACGACAGGGCGAGGAACACCACCGCAAAAAGTTTCGTCCAAAGGACAGACGAGAACAGCCCGGTAGTGCGCTGGAAGTTCCACAGTATCTTGTCTATCACTTCAAAGGTCACGCCCCACTCTTTCAGGGTGGAGTAACAGAACCAGTACACGTTTATTCCCACGAATAGAATACTGACAGCCCGCATAAAGTCCATGACCCGTGCAAGCCCTCTCAAATCATCTTCCTGTTGCATGATTGTAATGTTTTTAAGTTAGTCAATGCGCCTTGTGCGCTTCTTTTTCTTCTTTCTCTTTTGGCGGGCGGTGTCTTGCGGCTCGTCACCGCCTGATGCACCGCCGCCCAGCAATCCGCCGAAAGCTCCCAGCACGGAAGCCACGCCCGGAATGATGTCGGCTTTCGGCGTGAAGCCCGGCTGTTCCTGATGCGTGGATTGGTCTTGCTGCGGTGCTGACACTTCGGGCTGGTGCATCTTTCCGGTTTCGCCCGAAAAGCGTTCGTCGAACACGTTCGCCGAATACTCCTTGCCCAAGCGTGAACCGTTCAGCACCACCCGGCTGTCGTGGTCGATGAACGTAACGCCATAGATGCGCCCGCTGTCATTCTGACGGAATACCACGTCAATGCCCCGCTTCCTTAACTGCTGTTCCAGTTCCCTGCGACTGCGGGCGGTCTGCATGGCAGTGGCGACAATCTTCCGGGTGCGCTCTTTCAGTTTCCCGTTCTTGATTGCTTCGCCCGATTTCTCCATTCTGCGCTGCACCGCTTCATAACCCACCGACTTGCCGATGCGGGAAGCCTTTACCGGGTTGCCCGCCTTTTCGCCCTTGTCGTTCATGGCGGAATAGACAATGCCCTGATAGGGCTTGCCGTTTATCTCGCCCTTGACTTCCTCGGCGCACACGTTGTAAGCGGCAAGCAAAGCCTTGTACTCCCCGAACGACTGGAAACGGTAGCCGTAACAAGCCGCTTTCACGGTATTACCGATTTGGTGCTTCACGTCCCCGGCTGCATAGTCCACCTTTTTAAGTTCCGGACGTTCGGCACGTTCCTTTCGCTCTGCCGGGTGCAGGTTGTATTTCCTTTCCAGTTCACGGGTGATTTGCTTGCTGCGCCGATGCTCGAACTTGTCATTCAGCGGCTTGCCGTTCTCGTCCACCCGCAACCCCACGATGTGGATATGGTGGCGGTCGATGTCGGTATGCTTGTACACCAGATAAGGCTGGTCGCCATAGCCCAATTTCCGCATATACTCCCTTGCGATGTCGGAAAGCTGCCGGTCGGTCAGCACGTCTTCCGGGTGCGGGTTTATGGAGATATGAAGTATCGGCTTCTTGGTGGATAACTGGACGGGCATCTGCATCTCAAAGCTGCGCATACACCCGCCGATAGAGAAATTCCCGTCCTCGCTCAACAGCATCCGGTTGGAGAAAAGCACCTTTGCTTCCTCGCTGTCCACCTTGTTTTGGTTGTAAGCCAGTGCGCCGAACATATTGCCGCCCGTGCTTATTTTGGCAACCATAATTCCTTGCACTCGTTTGTCAGGTCGATAACCTGACGGTTCAACATAGATAATTCAGTGGTCGCTTTCTCCAGTTTATAGAGAAAAGCCAGTGCCTTTTTCTCCGAAAAGTTGCTGTGCAACGCTTTTACAACTTGGTTGTAATTGACCGCCACGGCTCTAAATTGTGCATAAAATTCGGTCAGCCGGGCGCAATACTCGACTGCCGACTTGTCCACTTTCACCACCCGGAATGGTTCGCCGAACAGCCGGGCGGCGATGAAACGGGACTTGCTCGTGACGCCCGACTGCTCCCACTGCGAGAGGAAGCGGGCGTTCTCCCGGTCGTTCAGGTAAAGGACATGGCGATGCTTCGCCGGGTCTGCGAGGGCGGGGCGACCGCCCTTGTTGGTTCTTCTTGTTTCCATGCTTCTTTGGATTAAAAAATTACGACTTCGGAGTGATTTTTACCCCCGCAAGGGGCAAGGCGTTTTCAGGCACGGAAAACGGTTTTGTAGCATACAAAACACACCTTGCTATTTTCTGACGAAAATCGAAATCCGTCACGGACGGATTGGGGTTAGCGTGGAACGGTAAGCCCTGCGTTCACCAGCCCGGTTTTACACCTCCGCCCCCTGCGGTTCGTTACTCCGCTGCAAAGTAACGGTGATTTATAATACTGTAAAATAGTCGGTTGGTGGACAAAACGGGACAGCGCAGGACAAATCGGGACAAGGTTTTCAGGGGACGTTTTTTCTCCCTTTTTTTGCATCGGATTTCAAGATTGAAAGAAAGATTCCAATCAGGAAAGAATGATTGAAAGCATGATTTCAAGAAAGCATGATTGCAGGATTTCAATATTTCAAGAAAGAATGAAAGCAGGAAAGCAAGATTGAAATAAAACAATCTTTCAATATTTCAATATTTCAAGATTGCAACATGGGAAGAATGAATGATTGAAAGCAATAAATAAATCTATCAACCAATAATGAACGAAAGCAATATGGAAAACGAGAAAACACCCCTTTATGTCGCCTTTTCCACCCAAAAGGGCGGGGTCGGCAAAACCACCTTTACCGTGCTGGCGGCGAGTTACCTCTACTACCTCAAAGGCTACGATGTGGCGGTGGTCGATTGCGACTACCCGCAACACTCCATTGCCGGGATGCGAAAGCGGGATGCCGAGCAGGTCGGGGCGGATGAAGATTACAAGCGAATGGCGTATGAACAGTTTACCCGGCTGGGGAAGAAAGCCTACCCGGTACTGTGCAGTTCGCCCGAAAAGGCGATTGCAACGGCTGACGAATATATAGCCGCCGGACACGTGCCGGATATAGTGTTTTTCGACCTGCCCGGCACGGTGAACAGCGAGGGCGTGATAAACTCCCTTGCGGGCATGGACTACATTTTCACACCCATTTCCGCCGACAAGGTGGTGCTGGAAAGCAGCCTGTCGTTCGCTATGGCTATCCAAAAGCTATTGGTGAAGAATGAAGCCTGCCGACTTGCCGGGCTGTACCTCTTTTGGAACATGGTGGACGGGCGGGAGAAAACAGACCTTTACACCGCCTATGACAAAACCATTAAGGAACTGGAACTGCCGCTGATGAAAACCTTTATCCCCGATACCAAACGCTATAAAAAGGAACTGGTGGCGGATAGAAAGGCGGTGTTCCGCTCCACGCTCTTTCCCGCCAGCCGCCCGCTGGTAAGGGGAAGCAACTTGGAAGAACTGATAACCGAAATAGCGTACTACATCAAATTACAATGATATGGCAAAGCAAAGCGGCGGGATGCCGAAGATAGACGAGGATTTCATGAAAGAGCTTATCTCGCAGGGCGTACCCGCCAAGCGGGAGAGCCAGCCGGATGATGCACCGCAGCCCGACGGCGAAACGGGAACCGCCCACGAGGGACGGCAGACTGAAACGGTGCGGGTGGAGAAAACGACAAACCGCAAGCGCAAGGGCGGTTCGGGCGACTACCGGGAAACTTACTTTCAGAAAGTGGAACTGGCAGACCGACAGCCCTTGTACGTGAGCCGTACCACGCACGAGAAGCTGATGCGTATCGTGACGGTGATAGGCGGGCGCAAGGTGACGGTAAGCAGCTACGTGGAAAACATTCTGCTGCGGCACTTCGAGCAGTACCAAGACGAGATAAACACCCTGTACGAAAGCCACTTCCAAAAGCCTGTCTGACTATGATAATCTATTGCATACTTACCGGGCTTTTGGTGTACTATATCGCCCTATGGCTGTGGTATCGCTACACGGACAGCCGGACATCAACGGGCAGAACGGATGATGCGCCACTCCCACGAAACGGGGTTTCAGGCTACACGCTGATAGGTGAAAGCCGATACAAGGGCGGACTAATCGGGACAGCGCAGGACAAATCGGGACACCTCCCGCAAGCGGCTGAAAATGATACTATTTTTGCGCCGCAGGCTGACGGACAGCCGGAAGAAAACATTCCGGGAGCAGCAGCCGAAGCGGAAGAAACGCCCGGTTACGAGAATGACGAACCCGACTACGAGGACGAGGAAATAGCCGGGTACATGGACGGTGACGATGATACCGGGCGGGCTACGGGCGTGAGCTTTGACGAACTGGGCGAAGCGGTACGCACGGCGAACGCCGACAACCCCACCGAAACGGAGAAACGGCAAGCCGCCGGGACGCTGGCAAGCATTGAGGGGACGAACCTCTACGATGCGGTGGTGGAGAACATCAACGGCGGGCTGGCAAAGGTGGCGGAACTGCTGGGGCGCAACGAAGCGGAACTGGCTACGGCTGCCGTCCCTGCCGAAGCTGGCGGTACAAGCAAGGAACACGAAGCGTTCGACATGAACGATTTCCTGTAATATAATAATGTGTAACAATATGAAGCAACGTGACTACGGTTGATTGGCAACCTAAAAACCAAACAGACAAACGGGACTATCCCCGACCACTAAAATTTCAAATTATTCACCAGCCGGGAAAGGCGGACTTCCCACCCGCCGCCCGGCATTAAAAACAAATCACAATGAGAAAGAAAATCTTTTTGTCGGCGGCTATACTTGCCGCTGCGGTAAGTGCCTACGCACAGGGCAACGGGCAGGCGGGCATCACCGAAGCCACGAACCTAATCACAGGGTATTTCGACCCCGGAACAAAACTGGTGTACGCAATCGGGGCGGTCTGCGGCTTGATTGGCGGGGTAAAAGTATATAACAAATTTTCGAGCGGCGACCCCGACACCTCAAAGACCGCCGCCAGTTGGTTCGGGGCGTGCATCTTCCTGATTGTTGCCGCCACTATCCTGCGTTCGTTCTTCCTCTAAACCAGCGGCTATGTCTGAATATCCGGTAAACAGGGGTATCGGGAAGCCGGTGGAGTTCAAGGGGCTGAAAAGCCAGTACCTCTTTATCTTTTGCGGCGGCTTGCTCGCCGTCTTCGTGGTGTTCATCGTCCTGTTCATGGCAGGCGTGAACCAGTGGCTATGTATCGGTTTCATCGTGTCGGCTTCGCTGCTGCTCGTGTGGCAGACGTTCCGGCTCAACGCACGGTACGGCACGCACGGGCTGATGAAAGCAGCCGCACGCAAAAGACACCCACGCTTCATTATCAGCCGAAAGGCGATACCCCGGCTGTTCAACTACAAAAGAAGAAAGGAAGAAAGAACATGAGGAATACATTAAAGGCTACCACGCTGGAACGAAAATTTCCACTTTTGGCGGTGGAGAACGGCTGCATCATTTCAAAGGATGCAGACATAACGGTGGCTTTCAGGGTGGAACTGCCCGAACTGTTCACCGTCACCAGTGCCGAGTACGAAGCCATACATTCGGCGTGGTACAAGGCAATCAAGGTGCTGCCTGACTACTCCATAGTACACAAGCAGGACTTCTTCATCAAGGAGAACTACCAGCCCGACACCGAAAGGGACGAACTTAGTTTTTTAAGCCGCTCCTTTGAACGGCACTTCAATGAACGCCCGTTCCTGAACCATTACTGCTACCTGTTCCTGACGAAAACGACAAGGGAGAGAAGCCGCCGACAGAGCGACTTCTCCACCCTCTGCCGGGGCAGGATTGTTCCGCAGGAGATAGCCGACAAGGAAGCGGCGGCAAAGTTCATCGAAGCGGTCGGGCAGTTTGAAAGGATTATGAACGACAGCGGGTTTGTCACCCTTACCCGGCTGGCGGCATCGGAAATCACCGGGCAGGACGGAAAGGCGGGCATCATCGAGAAATACTTCTCGCTCTCGCAAACAGATACCACCTGCCTGAAAGACATCGGGCTGTACCCGGAAGAAATGCGTGTCGGGGACGATATACTGTGCCTGCACACGCTTTCGGACGTGGAAGATTTGCCCGGAAAGGTCGGGACGGACTGCCGATTTGAGAAGCTGTCCACTGACAGAAGCGATTGCAGGTTAAGTTTTGCCGCCCCGGTGGGCGTGCTGTTGTCGTGTAACCACGTCTATAACCAGTTCATCTTCATAGACGACCACGCCGAAAACCTGAAGAACTTCGAGCAGACCGCCCGGAATATGCAATCGCTCTCCCGCTACTCCCGTGCCAACCAAGTGAACAAGGAGTGGATAGACGAGTACCTGAACGAAGCGCATAGCAGGGGGCTTATCTCGGTGCGTTGCCACTGCAACGTCATGGCATGGAGTGACGACCGGGAAGAACTCAAACGCATACGCAACGATGTGGGAAGCCAGCTTGCACTAATGGAGTGCAAGCCACGCCACAACACGGTCGATACGCCCACGCTCTTTTGGGCTGGCATACCCGGCAACGAAGCCGACTTCCCCGCAGAGGAAAGTTTCTACACGTTCTTGGGGCAGGCTCTCTGCCTGTTCGTGGAAGAAACGAACTACAAGAGTTCGCTTTCCCCGTTCGGCATCAAAATGGTGGACAGGGTAAGCGGTCGCCCGCTGCACATCGACATATCGGATTTGCCCATGAAGAAAGGCATCACTACCAACAGAAACAAGTTCATACTTGGGCCGAGTGGTAGCGGGAAGTCTTTCTTCACCAACCACATGGTGCGCCAGTATTACGAGCAAGGGGCGCACGTGCTATTAGTAGATACGGGTAACAGCTACTTGGGGCTGTCCCAGCTTATCCACAACCGCACGCACGGCGAGGACGGGATTTATTTCACCTACACCAACGAGAACCCGATAGCGTTCAACCCGTTTTATGTCGAAGACGGTGTATTTGACATAGAGAAGAAAGAGAGTATCAAGACGCTTATCCTTACTTTATGGAAACGGGACGATGAAGCCCCCAAGCGGTCGGAAGAAGTGGCGTTGTCCAATGCGGTAAGTGCCTATATCGAACGTATCACGGGCGACAGGTCGGTAACGCCCTGCTTCAACACGTTCTACGAGTTTGTCCGGGATGATTACCGCCGACAGCTTGAACAGAAGAACGTCAGGGAAAAGGATTTTGACATTGACAATTTCCTGAACGTGCTTGAACCGTACTATCGTGGCGGTGAATACGACTACCTGCTGAACTCCGACAAGGAACTGGATTTGCTGCATAAACGCTTCATTGTCTTTGAATTGGATAATATCAAAGACCACAAGATTTTATTCCCGATAACGACTATCATCATCATGGAAGCCTTTATAAACAAAATGCGCAAGTTAAAGGGAATAAGGAAGTTAATACTAATTGAAGAAGCGTGGAAAGCGATTGCATCGGCGAACATGGCGGACTACATAAAATATTTGTACAAAACCGTCCGAAAGTATTTCGGGGAAGCGATTGTGGTAACGCAGGAAGTGGAAGATATTATTTCCTCGCCCATAGTGAAAGAGAGTATTATCAATAACTCGGACTGCAAAATCCTGTTAGACCAGCGAAAATACCTGAACAAGTTCGACAGCATACAAAACCTCTTGGGACTGACCGAGAAGGAGCGTTCGCAAATATTGTCTATCAACATGGCGAACCACCCCGGACGGAAGTACAAGGAAGTTTTCTTCTCGCTGGGCGGCACGCAGTCGGCAGTGTACGCCACAGAAGTTTCGCTGGAAGAATATTACACGTTCACGACAGAGGAAAGCGAGAAAATGGAACTGTTCGCCCTCGCCGAGAAGTTGGGCGGCAACCTTGAACTGGCTATCAAGCGGCTTGCGGAAAGCAAACGCAATCCCCAATCATCAACAACTTAAAAATTAGGAACATGAAGAAAACAATTCTCCTTATGGCGGTATGCCTTTGCTTCATCGGCACGGCATACGCCCAGTGGGTGGTGTCAGACCCCGGCAACTTGGCACAGGGTATCATCAACACCACCAAGCAGATAGTGCAGACTTCCACCACTGCCAAGAACACGCTGGACGGCTTCATGGAAGCGCAGAAGATTTTCCAGCAGGGTAAAAAATATTACGATGCGCTCAAAGCGGTACACGATGTTGTCAAGGGCGGTGTCAAGGTGAAGAAGTCCATTGAACTGGTGGCGGAAATATCCGAAATCTACGTGCGCAACTTCCAAAACATGCTGGCAGACCCGAATTTCACGCCTGACGAACTTTCCGCAATATCGTTCGGCTATGCCAAACTGATGTCGGAAAGCTCGGACGTGTTGCAGGACTTGAAAAATGTAGTGAACATCACGGGTATGTCGCTGACGGATGCCGAACGGCTGGCAATCATCGACAACGCTTATCGAAGTTTGCTCAACTACCGCAACCTCGTGAACTACTACACCCGCAAGAACATATCCGTGTCCTATCTGCGGGCAAAGAAGAAGAACGACACCGACCGGGTGCTGGCTCTCTACGGCTCGGCGGATGAACGCTACTGGTAACATATAAATCGGTATGCCTATGTTATTAGCAGCAGTGGATTTTGACAACCTGCACCAAGTGTTGCGGGTGCTATACGATGAAATGATGCCCTTGTGCAGCAACATGACGGGGGTAGCCAAAGGGATAGCCGGGCTGGGGGCTTTGTTCTATGTAGCCGCCAAAGTGTGGCAGTCGCTCGCACGTGCCGAACCCATAGACGTGTACCCGCTCCTGCGCCCTTTTGCGTTGGGGCTGTGTATCATGTTTTTTCCAACATTCGTGCTGGGGACTATCAACACGGTGCTGTCGCCAGTGGTGAAAGGGTGCAACCAGCTTATGGAAACGCAGACTTTCGACATGAACGAGTACCGGGCACAGAAAGACCGACTGGAATATGAAGCCCTGATGCGAAGCCCCGAAACGGCTTACCTCGCATCGGACGAGGAATTTGACCGACAACTGGAAGAACTGGGCTGGTCGCCCTCCGACATGGTGACTATGACGGGTATGTACATGGACAGGGCGGCTTACAATATCAAGAAGTCCGTCCGGGACTGGTTCAGGGAGTTACTGGAAATGCTCTTTCAGGCGGCGGGGCTGATTATCGACACGCTGCGCACGTTCTTCCTAATCGTGTTAAGCATACTGGGTCCGCTGGCGTTTGCGATTTCCGTCTATGACGGTTTCCAAAGCACGCTGCCCCAGTGGATTTCACGCTATATCTCCATTTACCTGTGGTTGCCCGTATCGGACTTATTCAGCAGCGTGCTGGCACGCATACAAACGCTGATGCTCCAAAAGGACATTCAGGAACTTTCAGACCCGAATTTCATCCCAGACGGGAGCAGCACCGTGTATGTAATCTTTATGATTATCGGCATCGTGGGCTATTTCACCATTCCAACGGTGGCAAGCTGGATTGTGTCGGCTGGCGGTATGTCCGCCTATAACCGCAACGTGTCGAAAGCCGGGTCGGTCGCCGGGGCTGCGGTTGGCGCAGTCGGTGGAAAGGTATCGGGAAAACTACTCAAATAAACAACATCAAATTTTTAAAGGATATGGAATTTAAGTCATTAACGAACATAGAAACGAGTTTCCGGCAAATCCGGCTCTTCGCACTGGTATTCATCTGCCTGTGCGCACTGGTGACGGGCTTTGCCGTGTGGAACTCGTACAGCTTCGCCGAAAAGCAGCGGCAGAAGATATACGTCCTCGACAACGGCAAAAGCCTGATGCTGGCACTCTCGCAGGACATGGCACAGAACAGACCCGTGGAAGCCAAATCGCACGTGCGACGTTTCCACGAACTTTTCTTCACCTTATCACCCGACAAGGGGGCTATCGAAAGCAACATCAAACGCTCGCTGTTCCTTGCCGACAAGACCGCTTTCAACTATTACAAGGACTTGGCGGAAAAGGGTTACTACAACCGGGTGATTTCCGGAAACGTCACGCAGACGGTGGAGATTGACAGCGTGAAATGCGACTTCGACCAGTACCCCTACAAGGTGAACACGTATGCCCGCCAGTTGATTGTCCGGGAAAGCAGCCTGACGGTGCGCAGTCTTGTGACCTCGTGCCGCCTGCTCAACGCAACACGGAGCGACAACAACCCGCACGGCTTCATCATCGAAGCGTTCACCATTACCGAGAACAAGGATTTGCAAACCGTCAAGAGATAGCCTTATGGAGAGAAAACGAAACTACATCGAAAAGGTGCAGGACTGGGCGGACGACTGCCTGCGCCGAATGTGCGGACGGATTACGCCGGGCAAAAGGCTGGCGGTTATCCTTGTGATGTTCTTCTTTTTCGGCGGCTTGTCTATCTACATCACCGTTTCATCAATCTACAATATCGGGAAACGGGACGGCAGGCGGCTGCAAATAGAACATATCAGACAACTGCCATTGCAAGGCAATGACACAATCAACAGTATCAACCCCTTAAACAGACCGGAATATGGAAGAAGTACAGAAGAATGAGAACGGCACGACCGTGCCGCAGACGGACGGGAAACCTGAAAAGGAAAAGAAGCCCAAACGGGAACTGACACCCCAACAGGTACAGCAGCGCAGGAAAATGATAGTCTTCCCGCTGATGTTCCTTGCCTTTGCCGGGTGCATGTACCTGATATTCGCCCCCTCCGGCAAAGAGGACGTGAATGTGGAAAGCGTGGGCGGCTTCAACGCCGACATACCGCTGCCCGCAGAAGACGGGATTATAGCTGACAAGCAAAAGGCATACGAACAAGCAATGCTGAACCGCAAACAGCAGGACAAGATACAATCCTTGCAGGACTTCGGTTTCACGGGGGACGATGAAACGGAAGAACCGCAAGCGGAAATCGACCTGATGCCGGAAGAAGATGCGAAGCCACAAAGGGGCGGCGGTGCTTCTTCACGGGCGGCTTACCGGGACATCAACCGCCAGTTAAGCACGTTCTACGAAACTCCGGCGGTGGACGAGGAAAAAGAGGACTTGAAGCGACAGGTGGCGGAACTGACCGACAGACTGCAACAACAGCAGAACGCCACGCCTACGGCTGACGACCAAATGACACTCTTGGAAAAGTCTTACGAACTGGCGGCAAAGTACATGAACAGCGGGCAGGGACAAGTCGCACAAGTCCCGGTAACGGGCGGCATTGACCGCAAGCCGGATGCGGTGGCGGTGCAGGCAATCCGGGAAACGACCGTATCGGGATTGCAGCAGCCCATGAGCGATGCCGACTTCATCCGGACTTACAGCCAGCCACGAAACTGCGGCTTCAACACGGCGGTAGGCACGGGCTACGCTATGGGAAAGAACACGGTAGCCGCCTGCATCCACCAAGACCAAACCCTGACGGACGGGCAGGCGGTGAAACTCCGGCTGCTCGAACCCATGCAAGCCGGGAACATAGTCGTGCCGAAGAACACCCTTGTGGCGGGGACGGCAAAGGTGCAGGGTGAAAGGCTCGACATACTGGTGTCCTCGATTGAGTACGCTGGCAATATCATCCCGGTGGAACTCGCCGTGTTCGACACGGACGGGCAAAAGGGGCTTTCCGTCCCGTCCTCTATGGAGCAGGAAGCGTTCAACGAAGCTATGGCGAATATCGGCAGCGGGCTGGGAACAAGCATTTCCTTTGCACGGAGTGCCGGGCAGCAGGTGGCTATGGACGTGACAAGGGGCTTGCTGCAAGGAACGTCCGGCTATCTTGCGAAAAAGTTCAGGACTATAAAAGTAAAACTAAAAGCAGGCTATAAAGTCATGCTTTACGCCAAACAACAATAACCATTTTATCAACCACTAAAATTTCAATTAGCAATGAAACAGATTTTTGTAATGTTCGCCCTCTTGCTGGGCGTGTGTGCGGCAAACGCACAAACCGCTGACACCGTGAAGTATGCGGCAGGCAACGACTTGTACCGGGGGATTACCCGGAAACTCCCGTACCGCCAAATGGTTACGCCCTACGGCGTGGAAGTGACCTTTGCCAAGACGGTGCATATCATCTTCCCCGCCGCCGTCCGCTACGTGGATTTGGGAAGCAACCACATCATAGCGGGAAAGGCGGACGGTGCGGAAAATGTTATCAGGGTGAAAGCCACGACAGAGGGCTTTCCGGGTGAAACGAACTTCTCCGTTATCTGCGAGGACGGCAGTTTCTTTTCGTTCAACGCCAAGTACGCCCATGAGCCGGAAATGCTCAATATCGAAATGAAAGACTTCTTGGAGAACGAGGACACCAGCGATTTTTCGCATACCCGCATGAACATCTATTTCCGGGAATTAGGTAATGAAAGCCCGCTATTGGTGAAGCTGATAATGCAGAGCATCTACAAGAACAATGACCGGAAAGTGCGCCACTTGGGTAGCAAGCGTTTCGGCATACAGTTCTTAATCAAGGGCATTTATACTTATAACGGGATGCTCTACGTGCATACGCAGACGAAGAACAGTTCCAACGTGCCTTTCGATACCGACTTCATCAAGTTTAAGATAGTCGATAAGAAAGTGCCGAAGCGCACGGCTATTCAGGAAACGGTACTGGATGCGGTACGCAGCTACAACGAGGTGGTAGAGATTGCCGGGAAATCAACCGTGCGCACGGTGTACGCCCTGCCAAAGTTCACCATTCCTGACGACAAGCTGCTGGTCGTGGAACTCTACGAGAAGAACGGCGGGCGGCATCAGGTTATCCGGGTGGAGAACGCCGACATCGTGAACGCAGAAGTGATTAACGAACTCAAAATCAAATAGGGATGAAACGGTTTCTATTTGTCGGAATACTCTTTGCGCTGTGCCTGCATTTCAACCAGGCACACGCACAAAGATACCTGCCGGGCATGAAAGGCTTGCAGGTCACGGCGGGCATGACGGACGGGGTGCATTGGAACGCTGGCAGTGATTTCGCCTACCACATCGGGGCGGCATACAGCGTTTACACCAAGAACGCCAACCGCTGGGTGATTGGTGGCGAATACCTGCACAAGAAGTATGACTACAAGGATATGCAGATACCCGTAGAACAGTTCACCGCAGAGGGCGGCTATTACCTGAAATTCCTATCGGACAGGCGAAAGACCTTTTTCCTGTCGCTGGGACTGTCGGCACTCGCCGGGTATGAAACGAGCAACCGAAGCGAAAAACTCTTGCCGGACGGCTCCACGCTGCTGGATAAGGACTGCTTCATTTACGGCGGTGCGCTGACGCTGGAACTGGAAGCCTACCTGACCGACCGGGTGGCTCTGCTGCTGAACGCAAGGGAACGGGCGTTGTTCGGTTCGGACATAGGCAAGTTCCACACGCAGGTATCTTTGGGACTGAAATTCATTATCAACTGACCGCTATATAATAATGTATATGAAGAATGTAATGTATAAAATCATCATGGGCTGCTACATCGTGGCCGCCCTCGTGCTTGTCACCGCCTGTAATGACAACTTGGATATTCAGCAGGCGTACCCGTTCAGCATCGAAACGCTGCCAGTACCCAAAAGACTGAAAGTCGGGGAAACCGCAGAAATACGCTGCCAACTGGTGCGTGGCGGCTATTACCAGCCGACTACCTATCAAATCAGGTACTTCCAGCCGGACGGCAAAGGAAAGCTGGAAATGGATAACGGCACGGTGTTCCTGCCCAATGACCTTTACCCGCTGGAGAAAGAAACATTCCGGCTCTACTACACTTCGGCATCGACAGACCAGCAGACGATTGACATTTATGTAATTGATAACTTTGGACAGGTGCAGCAACTTTCGCTATCGTTCAATAATGACAACGGCAAGGAAGAAACGGAAACAATAACGACCCCTAAACAATAAAATGACATGGTAAAAATAGAATTGGATATAAAAGGTATCTCGTGGTACATAGAAACCACGTTGGAAACAGATACGGTTCCGGCAGTAGGTGACATCATCATTGTGGACAAGGACTGCATTTCCGCACGTGACAGGGCTGAATTGTGGAAAACGCCGTCCAATCAGGTTTTCAAATGGGCGGACGAAGAAGATGATGCGCCTGTAATGGAATGGTTCGACTGCGACACGGAAATGCTTGTCTATAAACGGACATGGAAATATGACATCGAGGAAGAAGAAACCGTGTGCATACTTGGTGTAAAATTCTTCCAACATGAAGATTTATAGGCTTTATTTCCTTATCGGTTGCATATATACGTGAAAAGCAACGATAGACAGGGAACACCAAATAGGGAATGATACGCAAGGCGTATGTTATGGCAGTCCACCCGCTGATAGTTCGGCGGGTGGACTTTTCACGTTAGGGAACAGGGCGGGTTTCTTTGCCACTTTATTTCCCGGCACTCACGAAAGAAAGTGGCGGCGGCAAATAGCCGCCGTTCTTTATCAACTGGTTTTAAGGCTCTTTATGGGCGTGTATTTCTCTAACCACACCTTTACCTGTTCCATGTTGTATTCGCCCGTGATGATTGCCGTATGGTCGTCTATGGCTACAAACCGGACACTTTCATAGCTGTTTACCCAGCCTTGCAGGGAACAGACGCCCCACGTTTCCACATCTTCAAAAACACTGCGGTCTATTTGGCTGATTGGCTCGCCGAAAACTACGGTCATAACCTGAAAGTCCGGCTTATCTACCAGCAGTTGCAAATGGTGCAACGTGCCGAACTCGTCAATTTTGCGCCCCCACGCCCATACATCACTATACAAATCATCGCCCCACTGATGCGGGTGGTCGAAACGGACTTTGACCGCTGTGGAATGCTGGTCGTCTTGGATGTCCTCAATAACGCCCGTTACCATTAAGCCCGTAAAAATACACTCGCAACGTCTGCCGATAAGCTCCTTGTTTACTTCTGTCGTTTTCATGTCCCTAAAATTTACTTGTTTATTACTCCGTTCTTCTTCGCTACCCATTCGTCACGCCTGCGGCGGCACTCGTCCAGCGTTTTGGCTACCGTGCTGAAAAGTTCGCCGTCCGTGTGGCGGTAGTCATATTGATAATAAATTTGTCCCCTGAAAGCCCCTAAACAACATTTCACGTATTTTTCTTCTCCCGGTATTTGGGTGATGCTTACCCCGTTTTTGTTAAGTGACTGCATGATGTCTTATTTTTTTATGGTTATAAACTTGGTTGTTTTTAGCGGGCAGGGCTTTGACACCCCGCCCGGATTGGTTGTTATGCCGCACGGAACACAAAGCCGTCATCAAACCAGTAATCGCACATGAACAAGTCACGGGCAAACTGTTTGTAATCGAAATAGGTCTTTGCGAACTCCGGCAGGTCGTAACATTCTTCTATAATTTCATAGGCGAAATCTTCTTCATCGTCATATTCCCCCTGATATTCGTCCCGGAAATCACGTACAAGGTCGTCCGCATCTTCCTCGCCCAAATCATGGCTTTTATAGTTGCACCACACGAAAAAGGCTTCCTGCTCGGTGTCGCTCAAATCCTCCACCGCATCACGCAAAGCGAAAAAGTTTTCAGAAATCCAGCTTTCAGAAATCAGGGCTTCCGGGATATTCTCGTAATCCTGAAACATATATTCCGCATCTTCCTCGTCCTTGTGCAGTTCCCGGCAGGCTTCGTAAAATTCTTCCTTGTCCGAATAATCCGAAAGGTTGAGCCATGCCCCAAACAATGAACCGTTGTTGTACTTGGCGTAAGTGCCTACATAAACGCTTGCTGCTGATAATGTCGTTGCTTCCATATTGCTGTAATTTTTAAGTTTTTAATTTTATGCGGATTCGAGAGGTGAGGGAGTTGAAGTTTCACTGAACTTTTTTCCTGTTTCCCGTAAATCCGACTTTTTTTTTATGCGTCTTCCGGTCGGGTCGGTCGTTTTCGTTTCACATAGGCTTAAAAGGGTAGTGTTTAGAGTTTGCAAGGTTTTGGGCAAAAAATACCTCGCAAGGCAGGGAAGATTTTTTCGCCAAACCGGAACGGCTCGACCTTTCAAAATCGTGAAGAACACGTAACTACCTTTGCCTATTGAAATGATTAAAACGACTGTCCCGGCTGGGGGACTGCGTGAGAGGAAGATTTACATTTAGGGAAACAGGGGAAAAGTGCCTGTTCTCTTTCGTCTTTTAGGGAACACTCCATGCAGGCGGGAAAGGCAAGGGTGTTGTGAGCTTGCTTGCAATACGCTTGTGCGGGTTTCCAACGGCTCTTTTCACGAAATACAGTCAGCCATGCCACGCACGGCTGGCGTTTCGGGGAATGTGCCAGTGGAAAAGGGAATAAAAAATGCGGGTAGTCGGTGGACTGCCCGCAAGGTGGAAGAATGTAAAATGCTTGGATATAGATTGTTATGTGGTATATAGTTACCTAAATCGTTACCTATTTTGTTACCGATTGTGTTCATTGTAAATCCCCGTTAGCATACTGGCGGTAATGCCGTTTTCAGGAGCGACAACAAAGGCAAATGTCTTGCGGGCGCAAGATAAGGTAACGGATTTTTTTATGCCAGCGGCGGCACAAACGTTTTGTAAATCGTAATTTATCGCCGGGAGTGGTAAAACGGGCAGAAGCTCCCCGTTTTCTTGAAGCCCCCGGTATTTCTTCAAAATGTCGTAAGGCGCATCAAGCAGTGGAAACGAGTATGGCAAGGTGCTTTTAGACACATGAAAGCGCAGAAAACGTTTTTCACGGGAATGTGCCAAGATATTTTCTTTCCTAAGCCTGTTTATGTCACTGTATGCCACTCCCGTGTAGCACGAGAACAGGAAAATGTCACGGGCTTTACGCTGCCGGGACAGGGGCAGTTTCACTTTTGAAATCGCTGCCAGTTCCTCGCTTGTGAGGTATTCTTTACTGTATTCTATTTTAGATTGCTTAGCCATAACGCATTTATTTATTGAAAGGTGATACTTGTTGTTCGGGAAATAGCAGCCATGTTACATGGCTGCTTCCTTGTAAATCTTCTCGATGCCGACAAACTTCTTGTCAAGCCCCTGCATATCACTGCCTATCTTGCTGTTGGTGATGCGGGCGTAAATTTGCGTAGTTTCTATGTTTGTGTGTCCCAGCATCTTGGACACCGTTTCAATGGGTACGCCCTTTGACAGCGTGGTGGTCGTGGCGAACGTGTGCCGGGCAAGGTGGAATGTCAGGTTCTTTTTAATACCGCAAATATCGGCAATCTCTTTCAAGTAGGCGTTTAGCTTCTGATTGCTGATTACGGGAAGTATCTTGCCGTCCGGCAGCTTGCCCTTGTACTTCTTCAAAATCATCTTGGGAATATCCAGCAGGGGGACATTCACGTCCGTATTCGTCTTTACCCGCTTGGTGATTATCCAAAGGTTGCCGTCAAAGGACTTTTGGATATTCTCCTGCCGCAAATTGGCGACATCGCTGTAAGCCAGACCGCAGAAACAGGAAAAGACGAACAAGTCCCTGACGTGTTCCAGCCGTTCGGAAACCATTTTCTTTTTGAGGATGATTTTTATCTCGTCCTCTGTCAGATAACCCCTGTCCACTTTTTCCAGCCGGATTTTGTAGCTGGCGAAAGGGTCGCCCACCAGTATGCCGTTGTTGCGGGCAATGATGATGATGCGCTTGAAGAACTGCATGAACTTGGCGGTGGTGTTATAGCCGCACTTGCAGGCGGTACGCAGGTATAATTCAAAATCGGTAATGAACATCGGGCTTATCTCCTTTATGGATATGTCCGATACGTTGTACTTGCTGCGGATGAACTCGGCGAGGTGGCGGCGGGTCACTTCATACTTGCGGTAGGTCGCTATCGTCTTGGATATGCCCACAAGCTGCTTCACATCGTCATTGTGCTTTTGGAACAATGAAAGGATTGTTTCGTGGCTCTCGCTGTGTCCCAAGAACTCGTTTTTCACTTTCTCGGCGGTCACGTAGTTGTCACGCCGCTGCATTTCGTGGTAAATGGTGTTCAGGGAAGAACGTATATCGTCCAAAAGGGCGTTTATCCTCCCGGCATCCCTGCCTTTGGCTTTGCCCGCAGCCGTGTTCCAGTTGTCGGGCTGGATGCTCTGTTTCGTGCTGAACTGGCAAAGTTTGCCGTCTATGGTGATGCGTGCCATAATCATAACCTCGCCGTTTTTCTTTTCAGAACCTTTCTTCAAATAAAAAAGAACCTTGAATGTCGATTTCATAACTCACTTTTTTTAGTTGCAAAATTAATTTTTACCTCTCGTTTTCGAGTTATGCAGACTATGGACTAATCAAGTCATTTTCAGGTCATTTGAGGACAAATCGTTACCGTTTTTGTCCGGTAAGGAATAGGTAACGATTTAGTAACGAAACTTTGTCTTTTACCGTACTTTTGAAGTCTTGGAAGCCGGACTTTCGGGCAATAAAAAAGCCACAAATCATTGATTTGTAGCTTTTTGTCCGTTTGCTGACCATTTCTGTCCAGCATGTTCAGCGGAGAGACAGGGATTCGAACCCCGGGTGCCTCGCAGCACAACGGTTTTCAAGACCGCCGCAATCGACCACTCTGCCATCTCTCCGGATGCGGGTGCAAATATAGAGGTTTTCATTTATTTTAAAAATTATTTTTCTCTTTTTTTTCCAGAACATACCTTAAGATAAGGTAGCCGCAGAGTCCTGCGAATAAAGATCCTCCGATGATTCCGATTTTTGCCTGGTTAAGAAGAGTCGCCCCGATCTCCGGAATTCCCGCATAAGACAGATTCGCTATAAATAAAGAGACCGTAAAACCGATACCGCCGATCATAGATATGCCGAATAAAGAACCTTCGTGCATACGGTCCGGCATGGAAAGCCAACCGGTTTTAACAGAGAGGTAGGTGAATGAAAAAATGCCGATCAACTTGCCTAAAACCAATGAAATGAAAATGGTGATGGAGATCCCCTGTAACGAGGCAAGAGAAAAGCCTTCAAAGGAAATACTGGCATTGGCAAAGGCAAATAATGGCATAACGACATAGTTGATAAGGGAATGCAGATCGTCATCCATCGCCTGTAAAGGGCTGATTACTCTGTCTGAAGCCGATTCTATACTTTTTAGAATAGACAATTCCGAGTTGCTGAGTATGAGGTTGCTGGAGTTTTCTCCTTCCGGTAATCTTTTTAAACTTTCCCGAATGTTATTCACGTATTTGTAAATGCGTAATTTCGGTCGGGCGGGAACCGTGAAGGCCACGATTACCCCGGCTATCGTCGGATGGATACCCGATTGGACAAACAGGTACCATACCACAATGCCTAAAAATATATAGAACAGCTTATTATGGATTCCTGATTTACCTCCGATATATAACAGTAGTATAACGCCTGCCGCGGCGATAAGAAATTCCGTTATCAATTGCTGACTGTAGAAAACGGCGATGACGATAATCCCTCCGATATCGTCGACCACGGCAAAAGCCGTTAAAAAGATTTTGAGACTCAGGGGTACTTTTTTCCCCAGTAAAGAGAGTACGCCTAAAGAGAAGGCGATATCGGTAGCCATGGGGATCGCGGCTCCTCTGGCTGCCGGTCCGGGTTCTCCGATCAACATGAATAGAAGGACGGGAACGATCATTCCGCCGCAAGCGGCAATAACCGGTAATAAAGCTTTTCTGGGAGAGGATAACTCACCGACCAGGAGTTCCCGTTTGATCTCTAATCCTACCGAAAAGAAAAAAATGGCCATTAAAGCATCATTGATAAAGGCTAATAGGGTCATGGAACCTCCGCCGTGCTGCTGAAAAAGATTGAAACTTCCTATATTGAAACTGACCTCTTGAGAAAAGAAATGGTTGTAATATTCTTTTAATGGAGAGTTGGCTATTATCATGGCTAATAGTGCCACGAACAGAAGAATTGCCCCACCGTTGATTTTAGCCTGGATCAATCTACGTGTAGAAAACTTCAACGTATCCTTAAACATATCCTTCGTTTTATATTAGAAGTAAGGTAAAATTAATGATTCTTGTTATTCTTTCGAATGTTTGCTACTTTTTCTGATTTATAAAATGGGATTGGGAAAACCACTCGGCAAACCGTTGTATACCTGTTTCAAGAGAGATGGTAGGAGTGTAGTTATAGTCTTCTTGTAACCTGGTCGTGTCTGCCCACGTTTGATAAACGTCTCCGGGTTGCATCTCCATGAAAACCTTTTTGGCTTCTTTTCCCAGATTCTTCTCCAGTACATGGATAAAATCCATTAATTTCACCGGTTCTCCTCTTCCTATATTATATATGGTCGCTGGAGTACCGGGAAAATCTTCTCTTTTCATTCCGGGGGTTGTAATTATTTTTTCCATTCCGGTGATGATATCGTCGATATAGGTGAAATCTCTGGATAGATGACCGTTATTAAAGATTTTGATCTCCTTGTCGTTTGCAATGGCATTGGCAAATAGGATAGGAGCCATATCCGGCCGACCGTATGGACCGTATACCGTAAAAAAACGAAGTCCTATGGTTTGCAACTTGTATAAATACGAATAGGTATTGGCCATCAATTCATTACTTTTTTTGGAAGCGGCATAAATGGATATCGGGTGATCCACCTGATCGTCTTCTCGAAAAGGAACGGAATGATTGTTTCCGTAAACGGAGGAAGAAGAGGCGTATACCAATTTTGTGCATTGAAATTTTCGACAGGCTTCCAATAAATTTAGAAAACCGACAATATTACTTTGGACATAGGATTCGGGGTGAGTAAGGCTGTAACGTACGCCGGCTTGTGCAGCCAGGTTTACGACGCAATCAAATCGGTGCGTGGCGAATAGTTTTGTTAATTTTTCTGTGTCGCATAAATCTATTTGACAAAAGGTGTAACGCGAATCTATTTCGGATTTGATTTCTTTGCCGTATTCATAATTTTCAATTCCGCATGCCCGCAGTCTCTCCTCTTTTAAAGTGGTATCATAGTAGTTATTAACGGAGTCAATACCGTAAATGGTATGATTGTCGTTTAAAAGTCTTTTGACAAGGTAAAAACCGATGAATCCGGCTGTTCCCGAAATTAATATGTTCATGTTCTCTTGTTTCAGGTTCTAAATTATCCGACAAAATTATAAAATAAAACAGAAATAACTTATCATGGATGGTTTAAATCCACCTGTTTTATTCGGGAAGAGGTATTTGGAGCGAAAAACGGAATGCTTGTAGATGTCAATAATGAATGAGTTGGATTTTTCCCGTGAGATTTCCGTTTTCGTTGGCTTCTCCTAATTTAACGGGAACGATTTGGTTTGTCAATGTACGATCGTAGGGGAGTTCGACTCGAATGTAATTATCTGTGAACCCGCCCATCGAGCCGTTAATTTCACTCTCTTCGAAAAGTACCGGGCGAATCTCTCCCTGAAAAGATTGATAAAAAGATTGGAGTTTTTGTTCTGAAATGTCTAATAATAGATTTACTCGTCGGTGCTTTTCTGGTGTGGTAACAATTAACGGAATATCCAGCGCCTTTGTTCCCGAACGTTCTGAATAAGGGAATACATGAAGTTGAGAGATGGGTAATTCGGAAATAAAATTTCGGGCGTCTTCAAAAAATATTTCGGTTTCACCCCGCATGCCGGCGATGACGTCCACCCCGATAAAAGCGTCGGGTAAAAGAGACTTGATCGTTCCTATTTTTTCAGCAAAAAGTTCGCGGTTGTAACGCCGTCTCATGAGTTTCAGAACCTCGTTATTTCCGGATTGTAACGGTATGTGAAAATGTGGCATAAAATGTTTGGATGCAGCAACGAACTCGATGATTTCATCCGTTAATAAATTGGGTTCTATGGAAGAAATCCTGAACCGGGGTATTTCGTCCAATTGATCTAATGCCCGGAGTAATTCAAAAAACGACATACCGGTATCCCGGCCAAAATCCCCTGTGTTGACGCCTGTTAGTATGATCTCTTTTATACCTTTATCTGCGGCGCTTTGTGCGGCTTTCAATACCTCTTTTATTTGTGCGCTCCTGCTTTTTCCCCGGGCGTAAGGGATGGTACAATAGCTGCAAAAGTAGTCGCAACCGTCTTGAATTTTCAGAAAGCAACGGGTACGATCTCCGTAAGAATATGCCAAATCGAACTGTTCGATCCGGAAAATATCACAAGAGTGAGGTGGGATGGTTTCCTGGGTTTCGAGGTGTTGCAAATAGTGTGCGACATTGAATTTGTCCCGGGCACCGAGTACCATGTTTACTCCCTTAATGTTCATGATTTCCTGGGCTCGAAGTTGGGCGTAACATCCGACGACGACGATATAGGCTCCCGGGTTACGGTGGATGATTTTCCGGATCATCTGACGTCCTTTTTTTTCTGCAATGTCGGTAACGCTACACGTGTTTATCACGAAGATATCAGCTCCTTCTTTTTCTCCTACCGTTATTGTCCCTACCTGTTCCAGGCTATGTTTTATCGTTGACGTTTCCGAAAAATTCAATTTACAGCCCAAGGTGATATAGGCTACTCTCTTCCCTTCGATAAGCATTGTAATCTTTAATTATTATAATTGTAAATCTTCCGTCTGTTCTGCGACAAAAGTAATGATTTTATGGTTAAAAACAGAGGCATTTGAGCTTAGTCGTAGGAATTGAAATGAAATATTAGTTATTTTGTCTTTTCGTATTTGTATCCTTCTCGGTATGCTGAGGATTAATGAGGGGATATTATCGAAATATGGAATTAATAATTTGATTGTTATGAAGATAAAAACGGGTTTTGGAATAGATGTACATCGTTTGGCCGAGGGGGAAGAGTTTTGGTTGGGAGGAATTAAGTTGGAACATGAAAAGGGATGTGTGGCTCATTCGGACGGAGATGTTTTGATTCATGCTATTTGTGATGCCTTGTTGGGTGCAGCCGGATTGGATGATATCGGTTCTTACTTTCCGGATACGGATCCGGCTTATAAGGGAATTGACAGTAAGGTTTTATTAAAGCGGACGATCGATATGGTAAATGCGAAAGGATATACTGTCGGTAATATCG
This sequence comes from Gabonibacter massiliensis, assembly GCA_001487125.1. Lineage (GTDB taxonomy): Bacteria > Bacteroidota > Bacteroidia > Bacteroidales > Marinifilaceae > Gabonibacter > Gabonibacter massiliensis. The sequence goes on along the minus strand of LN913013.1, from coordinate 821,182 downwards.
ATTGTGTCATTTGCTTGCAGCGGCCCAAAATTAAATTGCGGGTATTGGAAATGCGGGAGTGTCTATCAGAGATTTTAGGAATGGAAACGGAAGACCTGACTATTAAGGCAACGACCACGGAGCATTTGGGATACGAGGGTCGGGAAGAGGGGGTGACCGCTTATGCTTCGGTATTGATGATAAAGTTATAATATGAAATATTACATTATTGCGGGAGAAGCATCGGGAGACTTACATGCTTCCAATTTAATCAAAGGATTGAGACGGGAAGATCCGGAAGCCGTTATACGGGGATGGGGGGGAGATTTAATGAGAAATGCCGGTTGCGAGATCGTACGCCATTACAAAGATACGGCTATCATGGGATTTCTCACGGTATTGAAAAATCTGGGTAAGATTAAAGAAAATATCGAAGCCTGCCACCGGGATATATTAGCGTGGAAACCGGATGTGGTTATTTTGGTCGATTATGGGGGCTTTAATTTGCGGGTGGCCAAATTTATAAAAACTGCCGGCATCCCTGTTTTTTATTATATTTCACCTAAAATATGGGCATGGAATACCGGGAGAGTAAAAAAAATTAAATGTCTGGTAGACCGGATGTATGTCATATTCCCGTTTGAGGTCGATTTTTACAGGCAATTTGATTACACGGTTCAATATGCCGGAAATCCTTTGGTAGATGCTATTCATGATAGGGATTTCAAAGATGAAAGTTATGCGGATTTTATCCGGGGTAATCAACTCCCCGATAAACCGATTATTGCTTTATTGGCGGGGAGTCGCTCTCAAGAATTAAAGCATGTCTTACCTGAGATGTTATCGATGGTAAAACATTTTCCAGGTTATCAGTTTGTGATCGCCGGAGCTCCTTCCATGAGTGATACGGATTATACTCCTTATATAAAGGGCTTGGATATCAGGATCGTGTATGGCCAGACGTACAGATTGTTAAAGCAGGCACGATGTGCCTTGGTAACATCCGGAACGGCGACGTTGGAGACTGCTATATTGAAGACTCCTCAGGTCGTTTGTTACAGCGGGGAAGGGGGTGCCCTCAGTTATTTTCTTTTTAAAACTTTCGTAAAGGTAAAGTATATCTCTTTGGTTAACCTGATTGCCGGAAAAGAGGTTGTTCGAGAGTTGTTGATGCAGAAATTGAACGAAAAGAACTTATTGAAAGCCTTGTCGGCGATATTGCCGGATGACGGCCCCAGAGTACAGATGTTGCGGGAGTACGAAGAAGTAAATCGTCGTCTGGGAGATCCGGGTGCCTCCGAACGTTTTGCCCGTATGATGATCCGGGATTTAAAGGAGTTGAAAGGTCGTGGGTAAAATTGTTTTCCCCTTCCTCGATCAGATCGTGAATATAATCCGCTGCACTCTTTGTTTGCCCGCCGCAAAGGTAAGGATTTTGGAGTAAAGATAAAGGATTCGTCAAAAGTTTGCGTGCTCCGGTAGCCCCTGAATAATTTTTCCCCGTGATATGAAAAATAGGCATCTATTATGGTCAGGCGAGTCTGAATCCGGAATGAATGGACCCAGATCCCACCTTGACCACGAGATGATCTTTTATTTTGATTTTAACGGTTGATAAGTTGTTTTAAATCATCGTCTACGTTCGATATGGTCGACAGTCCGAATTTTTCTACCAGCACTTTTAAAACATTGGGACTGAAGAATGCCGGTAAGCTTGGCCCTGCATGTATGTTTTTAATTCCAAGATAGAGTAATGCCAACAACACGATGACGGCTTTTTGTTCGTACCAAGCGATGTTGAAAACGATGGGCAAGTCATTGATGCTTTTTGCGCCGAATATTTCTTTTAATTTACTGGCCACTTTTATCCATGAATAGCTATCGTTGCATTGTCCGGCATCTAAAACCCGGGGAATGCCATTGATCTCTCCTAAAGGAAGTTTGTTGTAACGGTATTTAGCGCATCCGGAAGTAAGTATGACGGTGTCTTGCGGTAATCTTTGGGCGAATTCCGTATAATACTCTCTGCTTTTCATACGACCGTCGCATCCGGACATTACAACAAATTTACGGATCTTACCGCTCTTTACCGCCTCTACGATCTTGTCCGCTAAAGCGATAACCTGATGATGGGCAAATCCGCCGGTGATGGAACCCGTTTCGATCGCTTCCGGCGGTAAACATTTTTTTGCGTGAGCAATTATGTCACTGAAATCTTTGGGTCGATTCCCGTTCCGGGGAATGTATTTGAAGCCGGGGAATCCCACGGAACCAGTGGTATACACTCGATCTGCATAGCGAGCATCGGGATGCGGCGGAACCAGGCAGTTCGTGGTAAACAGGATGGGACCGTTAAAATGTTGGAATTCGTATACTTGTCGCCACCAGGCATTTCCGTAATTACCTGCAAAGTGTTTGTATTTTTTGAATGCCGGATAGTAGTGTGCTGGGAGCATTTCACTATGGGTATAGATATCGACGCCCGAACCTTCCGTTTGTTTTAGCAACTCTTCCAAATCTCGAAGGTCATGGCCGCTAATCAATATTCCGGGGTTATTTCTTACTCCGATATCGACTTTTGTAATCTCCGGGTTTCCATAGGCGGTCGTGTTTGCTTGGTCCAACAAGGCCATCGCATCTACTCCGTTTTTACCGCATTCGAGCACCATTTGAATAAGTTGTTCCGTGGATAGATTCAAAGTGGTGGCCACCAATCCCCGGTCTATGAATTCGTATATATTCTGATTTTCTTGTCCGAGGTTGTAAGCATGCTCCGTGTAAGCGGCGATTCCTTTTATTCCGTAAATAAGAAGTTCCCGTAGAGCACGTACATCTTCGTTTAAGGTGGATAGGACTCCGATGGTTGTTGCTTTTTGTTCCATTTCTTCTGTGGAATCACACTGCCAGTAAGCCCCTTCGAATGTGATGTTTCGGATATCCCCTTTTTTGTCCAAAAAGGTTTGTTTTAATCGTTCCCGCAAAAGAAGTGCCCGTTTTATTTTATCTATAAACCGGTCCCTGTCGAAATTGGCGTTGGTGATAGTCATAAAAAGTCCGTCGAGGATAAATTGATCGGCGGAATGGTCTACGGCTTTCAGCGCTCGTAGTTGTACCCTGTAATGGGCGATTCCTTTTAACAAAAAAAGTAAGAGGTCCTGGAGATTGGCGACATCAGGCGTTTTTCCGCATACGCCGCGGACGGTACAACCACTTCCTTTGGCTGTTTCCTGGCATTGAAAACAAAACATTTTTTCCATTGCAGATTTATTATAGTTTAAATTAAAGGTTTCGTTTATTTCGGTAACATTTATACGATAAATCACATATAAAAGATTGTAAAATATTAGATTTGTTAATCTGTTTAAAACGGAAGGATCATGGAAGAAAAATTCGATACAATCTGAAGAAAAGACCGGGTATTGGACCGGGAGACTGCGATCCGGCTTTTGGAGAAGGGAGAATACGGCATTTTGTCTATGGTCGGAGAGAACGGTTACGGATACGGACTTCCTTTAAGTTATGTACTGGAGGATGAACATATCTATTTCCATTGTGCTCCGGAAGGAATGAAGTTAAACAATTTGAAGAAGGACAATCGGGTAAGTTTTTGTGTGGTAGGAAAGACATGCGTTATTCCGGAAAAGTTTACCACGGAATACGAAAGTACCTTAGTGTTCGGGATGATCTCGGAAGGGCTTCCGGAATGTGAACGTTTGCATGCGTTGCGTTTGATCGTAAAGAAGTATTCTCCGGATTATGTGGAAATGGCAGAGAAATACATTACTGCTTCTTTCCATCGTACCAATGTGTTACGTTTGGATATAGAGACGATTTCCGGTAAGCAGAAAAAAGCGGGTATTTGAAATAGATTACATGGCTTTTGGTGTTAACGGTACCGGCGGTGTCGAGGGGGCCGGAGATTCGGGAGGATTGGCAAGACGATGAAGTTCACGGTAAGAATAGGTGTATTTTTTACCTTCTGGATCTCTTGCCGTGAGTTTTTTTGTGTTTTTCAGAAAGGCTTCTCTCAAGGCATGATTTAAAACTTCTCTGCAGTACTCCTGCATGATTTCCGTGTACCGACTTTTGACATTGTAATTTTTCAGGAACAGAATACAGGTGAACAACATTTTTTCTCTGGGTATACCTTGTGACATAAGTATACTTTCGTCGGAATCTTTCGGTTGACAAAGATAGGTCAGATTGGCGATGGCCTGTTTGTTTGCAGGGTATAGTTTATAAGCCTGCCAATAGGCGAGTACGGCTTTTTTATTCTCTTTGGAGGTGCTGTAAGCATTACCATTCATTACTGAAATTCGGGAAAGTAACGTGTTGTCCGGTTGTAGTTGTGTTTCCACCTCCCGAAAAATCTGGAGCGCTTTGTAAGGATTCCCCGTTTGAATTAATGCTTCTCCGTATCTCAGGGCAACGTCGAGATCCGTGTGATTGCCCTCTTCATCCAGAAATAACGAATCTGCTTGGGCAAGCCATTTTTCTGCCTGGGAAAAGCGTTTTAATTGGAATAGAGTTAAGCCGTAATATTTGAGAGTTACGCGTGAAACTCTTTCTCCTTCGGTTAATTTGGTAAATATCGTGTCACACTCTTTGTAACGTTTATCGAAGTATTTTAATATTCCCCTACTTTGTGCCAGGAGCGGGTAATTCGGATTATACCGGATTGCCGTGTCTGCTAAAGCGATGATTGTATCCATCCATTCGGGCCAAACTTTTTTGTCTTTGCGTATCGCGTTGATCGCTTTCAAAGCGATTCTCCCGTTTCTTTTATCCTGTTCGAAAGCGCGGATATAAAAAGATAGAGCATCTGCAGTAAGGTTCAGTCCGTTCGTACAATCTCCCAGGCTGGAAAGTAATGAAGTGTTGGTAGAATCTACGGTTAATAATTTCGTATAAACCTGTATGGCTTTAGGATAATCCGGAATCTGCTGATAGAGGCGTCCTAAAGAAAAATTGATGAGAAAATGTACCGAATCTTCTCGTGATAATTGTTCATAATATTTCAATGCGATCGTTTGGTGTCCGGCCAGATTGGCAGATCGAGCCATGGCCAGTTTGGCGTCTTGATTGGCGGTGTCACGGGAATACCATTTTTTGTAATATCGATAAGCTTTATTATAACGCATTAGTTCTTCGTTGGTCTTACCCGCGTAAAAAAGGAGGGAGGAAGATTCTGTTCCCGTTTCGAATAACGAATCAATATAAATGGCTGCCTCTGCGTATTTACCGGTTATGATCAGATTTTTAATCCAGTTGTCCGAATGTTGGGCTGTAAGCGTAAGAGCACAAATGACTCCTATTGAAGTGAGTAATATTTTCATAGCAGAGGTCTTAGCAGGTTCTGTTTTTTATTAGTACTTTGAGCAAATATATGAAAAAAAAATCGGATCAACTAATTTTTTAGTTATTGGATGCCGTTTTTATTGATTAACTGCGACGAATACATGGAGGAAAGTAGGTCGTTCAATTGTTATTGTTTGTTCTAATTTTTTTTGAAACAGTACGTTTAACAAGCAGAATACTTAATTCATAGAGTAAAAACATGGGCATGGCAACCAGGGAGAGGGTGAATACATCCGATGTCGGAGTGATGATAGCGGCAATGATGAGAATGGTTATGGTCGCATGCCGGCGGTAGGGTCGCATAAACGGAGCGGAGATAAATCCGGACAGGGCGAGCAGCCAGCATAAAATGGGAATTTCAAAAACAATTCCCATCATCAGGTTCATCATTAATAAGGTATCCATGTACGATTGTAACGAAATCATATTTTCGACCTCGGTGCTCACTTGATAGGTGCCGAGGAAACGGAAGGTCAGCGGAAAGATTATCAAGTAGTTTAGTGCCGCACCTGTTATGAACATAGCGTACCCACCGCCGACCATTCGTAAAGCGTATTTTTTTTCTTTGGTGTATAAAGCGGGAGAGACGAAACGGAACAGTAAATACAGGATATAAGGAGAAGCACAGAGTAGGCCTACATATAGGGCTGTTTTTACATGAATGATAAATTGCTCTGCTAATCCCGTATTTATCAATTTGACGGAAAAGATTCCTGAATTTACCTCTGGAAGAGACAGCCGGTTCCAAATGAGATGAAAGATCCTGTAGGTGATGAAATCGTCTTGTTTGGGTGCCAGAATGACGGTGAACAGTTCCTCTTTAAACAGGTAGGCTATGATTCCGCATCCGATGGTTACAACCGCTATCTTCAACAGGTAAACTCTTAGTTCATCCAGATGTTCCCAGAAAGTCTTTTTTTACTGCCGTCGATTTCGTTCATGGCTTTAATGACTCTTCTTTTTCCGGTTTCGTTTTTTCATTTGTGGTATCCATACCGTTCATTCCTTCTTTGAAACTGCGTACTCCTTTACCGATTCCTTTCATGAATAAGATGGTTACCCAATAGGTTTTTGTTTCGTTGTACGGTAACGAGTAAAGTTTTACGCTTGTAGTTTTCATATTCGTTCATATTAAAAATTGATATTCACTCCCCCCATAAACGTGGCTTCGGGCATCGGATAGCCGATATTGATCTCGTAACTTTGTGCAAGCAAGTTTTCTCCACGTACGAAAAGGTCTGCAAAGCGGAAGACCCGGTAACTTCCCCGCATATTCCACAATATGAAATCTTCTTTAATCTTGGAAGGTTTGACTTCTGTATAAAGTCCTCGGACATACATTATTCCCGTTGATATATTCCATCTTCCCCGGGTAAAGTCGGCTCCGGCATACAGTTTATGTTCGGGGGCTGCAATAACAGGATGCACCATTCGTAACCAACTGTAATTGGCTGATATATTCCAGGAACGATTCGGTCGGTAAGACATGTTAGTTTCAATTCCCCAGTTCTCAATCTTTCCGGTGTTGATATTTTTACGGCGTTTATCGTCCATAACTACGGTTTGAATGGTATTGTCGCCGTTGATATGGAAAAGGTTTATTCCATACGACAAGGTATTTTTCATTAGACGTTGGGACCAGGAAAGTTCGTAACTCATGATCCGTTCTGGTTTGAGATCCGGATTTTTCGAACCGAACATGTATAGTTCTCGAAGTGTCGGGTTTCGAAATCCTTTGCTCATCAAGGCTTTCAATTCGGCGTTCGGTTGAAATTGCGTACTTATCCCGACTTGAGGAATCCATTCTGTTCCGCTTTGGGAATGGTGATCTATCCGAACTCCCGCATTGAAGGTAAAGATTCTTCCGATAGACTGCCGAAAATCCATGTATCCGGCTATTTCATTTTCCGATTTGTTGACTATATCCGTGTGATTGCCATTCAGAAATTTATTCCAAGCTTCACCTCCGATGTATTGATAATCCGCACCGACGGTTATTCGGTTACCGGTAAATAGCGTTACACTTTGGTACCAGGTGAGGCCTAACATTTTATCGGTGGAATGAAACCGGTAATTCAGCGGTTCTTCTTCGCGGGAATAGCCATCGTTAATTTTATGGCGTCCCCAATTATAATAGAGTTTTAAGGCTCCCGATGTATGGTTGTAGTTATTTTCGAGAGAGAAAGAGGTTACGCCACGGGTAATCCGTGAATCGTTATCGAAAACGGGAGAGGTCATCGTGCCGGGATTGGACGTGTTATAATGGGTTAGGTTTATATCTGCAAATAAATTCCAAACCCGATTTAATTCATATCCCAGTTTGGCGTAACCTCCGTATTGCTCAAATTCCATATCTGAACGGTGGCCGTCGGTCCGGTTGTAAGAACCGGTCACGATGCTGTTGAAGCGTCCCTGCCGGATTTGATTGGAGAGTTCGGTTGTCAGGGTGTTGTAAGAGCCGTAACTTACTCTCGCGTGATTCTTTATACCATCATCCTGTTGTTTACGAGTGACAATGTTAATGACGCCACCCATAGCGTTTGAACCGTACAAAACGGATGCTGGACCTCGTACGACCTCTACTTTCTCCGCTAACATGGATTGATAGGCATCAGACAACGGATGCCCCATAAGTCCCATGTATTGCGGGTGACCGTCTATTAATATCAGCAAGCCGGTTGTGGGGTTGCCTCCGATACCGCGTAAACTCATACTCCCGGCGGCTCCCGTGGATATGCCGTATCCCATAATACTCCGGCTTGTAGTGAAAAATCCCGGTATTTTTTCTGTCAGTATGGGTAACAAAGATTGTTCATACCTGTGTTCGATCTGGTTTCGTTTGATTATCGATATACTCATGGGGAGATGACGGATCTCCGTTTCATTGCGCGTCCCCGTAACGACAACTTCATCTATCGTGTAGTTTTTAGTCGAACGGGTACTGTCTTCTTGGGAGTATACCTCTAATTCTAAAAATAGTAAAAAGTTGACTATTAGAATATAAGTTATTTTCTTGTTCATTTCCTATTGTTAAGTATGAAGTTTTGTATCGTGGAGAAGATATCTTGCGTCGATTTTACCTCAAAGCAGGCGGATTCCAACGGACACCATCCGGTTTTAGTCCGGTTTTTAATAAAAGGAACAAGTTGTCCGAAGTCAATCCGGATGTTAGTGTCTTGTAATAGATCCAAGGCCGGTTGACTGACAACGTCCGCGTATATCCGTCGTGCATTTCCCAATATCATCAACGTGGCGGCCGCTTTGCCTACGATCTTGTCTGCAATGACGGCTCCCTGTAGGAAGGGAGCGTCCTGGCGAAGTAAGCCGTATAAATCGGCTATTCCGGGTTGTTTGAAAGTACGGATCGATTCGTTGTTGGCGATCACGCAGGAGTATTGGTCTGAATGCAGTAAGTGAATTAAGTTTTCGATCATCGCTTGCTTGTATCAATCGTTAGAGAAATGAGGTTATTTTTATTAATAGGTTATACGATTCGGTGCGACTGGTGTCCTTCCACGTAAATGGCACTAAAAGGGCGGGCCGGACATAAATTTTCACAAGCTCCGCAGCCGATACAATGCTCTGTATTTACTACCGGAATCCGGGGTGAAGTCGATACGTTCGGATCGGAGGTGACCGTATGTATCGCCTCTGTGGGACAATGGCGAGCGCAGTTGCCACAGCTAACTCCGTCGGTCAGAGGAATGCAATTTTCTTTTACCCATACGGCATGACCGATTTGTATCGCCGATTTATCCGCTGGGGTAATCGGATGAATGGCACTGCGTCATTGTACTTTTCATCCATGCCTCAACGGAATAAAACGTATAGCTGTTTATCCTTTCGGCTCCATAAGCCAATAGGTTATTTCCCCATTGCCGAAGGGATGCAAACAGATTCGAAACGATACGGCCGTAAGTGCTATAAGGATCGAGTGAGGCGACTAACGAGCCGATGCCCGCGAATAAAGCCATGATAAACACGGATAATATGCCGTATCGTAGCCAGGATAAAGCGGGCGAATAGTAAAAGCGATTCTTTTTTTGTTTTCCGGCCAGCCAAGAGATGGTATCTTGAAATATACCGAGGGGACAAATGACTGAACAATAGATGCGTCCGAATACCGACGTTAGTATGATAAGAAATACCACCACGCCAACATTCCATGCCAGTAAAGCGGGTAGAAATTGTATTTTGGCCAACCATCCGAACCACGTGTGTATTGTTCCCGTGAAGTCGAGGAATAGCATGGATATGAGGGTAAAACTCACGATGGCGATTGTTCGTCTGATAGTACGTAACATGATATTTATTTTTTAAAAGTAAATATTCGTATACCGGAAAATAGATTTACCCGATTTTCCCGTAGATTATTGTTTTATGTTCTTTTTTCTCGATTCCCATGTCTCCGGGGATTGGATCGTTTTTACTGTTTTAATCATTAAGTACTTGGTCGTGTTGATGTTGATACAAAATTAAAGAGTTGAAGGGGGATGTTTTGTATACAGATTACAGAGAGTTATACCAATTTTACGGATTCGATTTTTTGTGAAACAGATACATGGATAAGAATAGGCGGTAAGATGAATCTTGAAATTCTCTTGCCGCCTGCACGAGGTATGTACCGCCCCCCTTTGGGTTTGTCCCTTCACCTTTATTTTACAACTCCGATTTCACGCAACCATTTCTCTACCTCTTTGCGTGAGGTCTCTGCTTTCTCGCCGTTTGTTAAAAAACCTTTTTTGTGTTCCTGTTTGTCTGTATGCTTTACGAAATCTGTAAAGCAATTCTGTTCGCCTCCGCCTCCGTGAGTGCAGAAAGGGATAAGAATCTTACCGGAAAAATCGTAGCTTTCGATAAATGTCAGTATGGGCATAGGCATTGTTCCCCACCAATTCGGATAACCGATAAATATAGTGTCGTACAGTGCAATATTTTCGACTTTGGTTTTGAGGGCCGGGCGGGCATGGGTCTCTTTTTCTTTTTTAGCGACGTCCGTACATGCGCGGTATTCCGCCGGATAGGGTTTTGCCACTTGAATCTCAAACAGGTCTCCACCCGTAAACTCTTTGATATGGTTCGCTATTGCCCGGGTATTTCCGCTACGGGAGAAATAAACAACCAATACTTTTTTTTCGGTAGATGTTTTTTGCGCTTCTGAATCTGTGCTGAATATTGCCATAATCGTCATAATTAATATTAAGCTTTTTGTAATCATCTTTTCTTGTTTTTAGGTTTATATTCTTCGGTGAAAAAGGGTTTATTTGATCTATTTTATATGACAAAATTATGTCGGATGAGTTAAAATGTTCATATACGGATTACGGATTGTCATACCAATATTACCGATCGCATAAATTGTTAGGGAATAATGTATTAAGAAGAGACTGATAGGTAAACGGAAGCAGAAATCGAAAGAAAATAATGGATTTGAATTTCCTGTTTATCGAAGCTTGGAAATTCTATTTTTAAGCCTTGATTTCAACTTCCTTTTCTTATTACTTGGATTTTTTATTTTTGATCTGTAATAATGGTAAGGATATCTGTAATCGGTATACCAATTGTTTTTTTTCTGCACTTATATTTGTATCGGATAAAAAGAGAATTACGAATGAAAATAGTACGTATGACATTGATAATTATTGTGGCGATTGTTGTGGTTATTGGTATTGTTACGGTGATAATAATTAATCATCCCAGTTTCGGTAAAGCTTCGCGTGGTGAACGTTTGGAACGTCTGAATCTCTCGCCTGATTATCGTGACGGACAATTCCGAAATCTTATTCCTACCCAACGGTTGACCTCGGACAAAAGAAGATTTGCCGCGACACAGGTATTTACCGAATGGTGGAAAGAGGGAGAATAATATCTTAAACATAATAATAAAGATCGGTATGAAAAAAAGTGTATTTACATTAATGGTTGCGGTTATACTGCCTTTTTCCGTTTTTAGTTCTTCCCGGGAAAAGGGGGACAGGCAGACGTTGCGGGAAGAAAATTCTGACGGACGGGGGGCTGTGACGAAAAAGACGGCGAAAGTATATATGACGAAAGAGATTACCCCGCGGAGTCTTAAACGTATTTACGAAGCGTTGAATCGTCCTGCGACCGGAAAAGTAGCCGTTAAATTGAGTACGGGGGAACCGGGCGGCAATAATTATCTGAAACCAGCATTGGTCGGTGATTTGATAAAAGCCGTGAACGGTACGATTGTCGAGTGTAATACGGCCTACGGGGGAGGACGGGCAACGACGGAAGCTCATTTGAAGGCAGCGGAGGATCACGGTTTTACAGCGGTCGCACCGGTTGATATTATGGATGCCGAAGGTGAAATTCGTCTGCCGGTCAAAGGAGGTAAGCACATTACCGAGGACCTTGTCGGTTCGCATTTTAAGAATTACGATTTCACTTTGGTACTTTCACATTTCAAAGGTCATGCCATGGCCGGTTTTGGCGGAGCCGTTAAAAATATATCTATCGGTATTGCTTCTTCTGCTGGTAAACTTCTTATTCATTCGGCAGGAAAGAGCACTACTAATTGGGAACATCCGCTTCAGGATGATTTTTTAGAGACGATGGCTGAGGCGGCCAAAGCTGTTGCCGATCATTGCGGGGACAAAATTATTTATATCAACGTGATGAATAATCTTTCGGTGGATTGTGATTGCGATTCCAGTCCTGCCGATCCTCAAATGGGCGATATCGGTATTTTGGCTTCGCTCGATCCGGTGGCACTGGATAAGGCCTGCATCGACCTTATTTATGCCTCTTCTGATCACGGACGCGTTCATCTGATAGAGCGTATGGAATCGCGACATGGAATACATACCTTGGAGTACGCGGAGAAAATAGGACTCGGTAGTCAAGGGTACGAATTGATTCTTTTGAACGGGAAATAATAATTCAGGTAGGTGTTGATGATGATCGTGTTTCAAAACGTGTCAACGTTATGTAAAAAAAAGCACTTACTTTTGTAAGTGCTTTTTCGTGGAGCGGAAAACGGGACTCAAACCCGCGACCCCCAGCTTGGAAGGCTAGTGCTCTATCGACTGAGCTATTTCCGCAAATATAAGTTCCTCTCCCGTGTGGATGGCCTCACTTCGTTCGGCGGTCCTGAAGGGGGAGACCTTACTAATTTTTACTAACGAAAGACGAAGTCTTTCTTGTTGATTGAAAAATATTTAACCTTCCAAAAGCGGACTTTTGACGGTAAACTTTTTTCAATCACGGATGCTTTCGGCATCCGCTTTTAAAAATTCGTGGGCAGTGATGGATTCGAACCACCGAAGGCTAAGCCAGCTGAGTTACAGTCAGCCCCATTTGGCCACTCTGGTAACTGCCCTTGTTCAAAGAACGTTTGCTTGTCGTTAGCGGGTGCAAATATAGGGCTTTTTGTATATATTGCAATAGTTGTGATCGATTTTTTGAGTGAAAATCGAGAGGTATTTAAATAAATGAAGCTATTTATTTCTTTATTTGAAAATTACGATTCCGTGTCCCGGGAAATAAAAAGAAAGAGGAACAATCCGGATTGTTCCTCTTTCATGTATTTAGTTGACCACATTGGTCGGGGTTCCCTTGAAAAAGTTCAATATGTTGTCGACCGCTTCCCGTCCGGTAGCGATGCGGGTATCGATGGTTCCGGTACCGTTGTGCGGAGCCAGTATCACGTTATCCAGGCTATAAAGGATTTCGTTGATATGCGGTTCGTTTTCGAAAACATCCAAGGCTGCTCCGGCAATTTTTTTGTTCAGGAGGCATTCTGCCAAAGCTTGTTCGTCAATTACAGCTCCTCGGGCCGTGTTAATCAGAAAAGCACTCGGTTTCATTAAACTTAATTCCCGTTTCCCGATCATGTGCCGGGTGTCATCGGTAAGAGGCGTATGGATGGAAATGAAGTCGGATCTTTGTAAAAGCGTGTCCAGATCCACTTTTTCATACCCTTCGACGGTAGTACGACGATTGTGATAGATCACTTTCATCCGAAAAACGGACGCCATCTGGGCTACTGTTTTCCCGATGTTACCCATGCCGATGATACCGAGTGTCCTTCCTTCGAGTGTGTAGCCCAAATTCTTCATGGTTCCCCACATGCTCTCTTTTTCTACTCTTAAACGACGGTCGCATTCTGCAATTCTGCGGGCCACGCTTAACATAAGTCCCATGGCCATTTCTGCGGTCGGGAAACAGACGGCTTTGGGCGTATTACAGACGGCAATACCTTTCGAGCGGGCGAATTTGATATCGATGTTATTGAATCCGACGCCGAAATTGCTGATTAATTTCAGGTTCTTGCCGGCTTCAATGATCTCATTATCGATCGGACGAGTGAATATGCCTAATAAAGCATCGTATTCAGGAACCATTTTTATTAACTCTTCTTTAGAGAAGAATTCTCCCTCCGGCAAAGTTACCGTGTGTTCTTTACCCAAGGCTGTAAAAGATTCATGAGGGATATTATACGTAACTAATATTTTCATGTGATTGTAATTTAATATATGAATTTTTATATTGTTGTCAAATTTTTAAACTCATTCTGGCATCGGCAGGAGCTTCTAAACCGATGAACTGGGATTTTAGGTACTTGTAATATCCCGTGACCGCTACCATTCCTGCATTGTCGAGCGAGAAACCGAGGCGGGGGATATATACCTCCCATCCGAGTCTGTCCGCTTCTGCGTGTACGGCTTTTTGTAATCCAGTGTTTGCAGAAACACCGCCTCCTATGGCAATTTGTTTGATCCCGGTCTGTTTGGCTGCTTTTTTTAGTTTAGCCATAAGTATATCGATGATTGCTTTTTGCAATGAAGCGCAAAGGTCGTTCAAATTGTGCTGTATAAAATCAGGATCATTTTTTATTTCATCCCGGATGGAATACAAGAAGGATGTTTTTAATCCGCTGAAGCTGTAATCCAAACCCGGTATTTGTGGTTTGTTGAAAGAGAAGCGTTCCGGATTCCCTTCTTTGGCTAAGCGATCGATGATCGGTCCGCCGGGGTAGCCGAGTCCCATGACCTTGGCACACTTGTCGTAGGCTTCCCCGGCCGCATCGTCGATGGTTTGCCCGATTACTTCCATATCGAGGTAATCCCGAACGACAATGAGTTGGGAGTTGCCTCCGGATACTAATAACGTGAGAAAAGGAAACTGAGGATGACGGGCTTCAATACCCGGTTCTTTGATGAAATTAGCCAAGATATGTGCCTGTAAATGATTAACCTCGATCATAGGTATTTGTTTGGCGATGGCAAAGCCTTTGGCAAAAGAGGTCCCCACGAGCAGTGAACCCAGTAATCCCGGACCCCGGGTGAAAGCTATGGCGGTAACCTCGTCGGCACAGGTTCCGGCAAGTTTTAAGGCTTGAGCAACCACGGGTATGATATTTTGTTGGTGGGCTCGGGATGCTAATTCCGGAACTACCCCGCCATAAGCCTCGTGTACTTTCTGACTGGCAATGACGTTGGATAATACCACACCGTCTTTCAGTATTGCGGCAGAGGTGTCGTCGCAGGAAGATTCGATCCCTAATATAATAATACTCATTGTTTTTTAATTTAGAATTAACATGACCGGAGCAGGCAAATGCGATAAAATTGTTTTGCGTTTGTAATGAACAGTAGAACATGAGTTTATAATTGCATTACCGCTAAATCTATTCATTTTCAATTTTTCAAATTATTTTCCTTTTCTGGTCATAAAATGTTCTGCAATATTAATAAATTTGCGTTCAACTAAAACGGCTGTGTTATAAAAAAAATAATAAGTATACTATCTACGTGCTTGGTGGGGTCGGGACTACTGGTCGCAATCCTTTATTTGGCATTTATGACTCCTTGGGTACAGACGAGGGTTGTGGAGTTTTTTACCCGTCAGATCGAGAGGCAAACGGGGACGGAAATTTCCATAGGGAGGGTAAACTTCCGCCCGATCGAATCGTTGGTACTCGAGGATGTGCTGATAAAAGATGCCCGGAAAGATACGCTTTTGTTTTGTAAACGTTTGGTAACGAAGGTGGATTCCGTTAGTTTCGTGAAACGGCGTTTTACTGTGACGGAAATGGGATTTGAGAAAGCCCTTTTTAATCTGTGGGTCACGCGAGGTAAAGAGGGGGGTGTCACGAATATAGAGTTGTGGTTGGATGTTCTTTCCAATGCAAGGGATACCTTGTCCTCTTCCGTTACTTCGGCATCTCCGTTGGAATGGAATGTAAATTTGTCCAAGGTATATTTGAAGGATTGTCGTTTCAAATACGCGGAGGATGAATATGAGCCGGAGGAGTATGGGATCAACTGGACAGACGTGGACTGTCGGAAGTTGGATGTAGTGATTTCCGATATCGATTTTTCAGGAGGTAGGTACGGGGCATATGTTTCGGGATTGACATTGGAAGAAAAATCCGGGTTTCGTTTATTGAATTTATCCGCAAGAATCCTGGCAGAAGACGATCAATTGTTGATTACCAAAGGTTTGATACAGACAGAAAGAAGCGAACTTTACCTGGATACGTTGCAATACAATTGGGTCCCGAACGAAAGGTATTGGCATTTCTTCACCCAAAAGATGAAACAGCGGTATGTTTTTTCTCCTTCCACTTTACACTTTGACGATTTGGCTTATTTTAACGGGGAGTTGTTGGGTATGAATAATATCATTGTCGCGAGTGGGGAGGTTTCGAGTACGGTAAATCGATTGGAGGGGCGTCGGTTGGAAATTTACCTTGGGGAGAAAAGTGTTATTAAAGGGGAATTTAACTCCATAGGATTACCCCGTTTTTGGGAGACGGATTTTGATATCACGTTCCGGGATAGTAGAATCGCTTCTGAGGAATTGGAAGGTATTTACATGCCTTGGTTGGAAAGTCATTATGTAAAATTGCCGGACTTGTTGCATAAATACAGGACTTTTGATTTGGAAGGGAATTTTAAGGGTAGAATAGAAGATTTCATATTAACGGCAAAAAGTGAGACTCCCGGGCTTTTGGGGAGTATAGGATTAACCTATAAACCGGATACGGTAGCCGGGCATCGGTACCATGGAAGTTTCCGTTTTTATCATGTGGATTATGGGTTTCTTACCGGACAATCTTATTTGGGGAATGGTTCTTATTTCGGGAAATACACGGGGTACTTGAGAGATTCATCGTCTGCTTTTACTTTGAATAGCCGAATTGGCCATGTAAACCTGTTTCACGGTTCGGTGCGAAATATCGCTTTGGATGTTCATAGCGATAACGGCTACATGAAACTTTCTTCATTCGTGGAAAATGACAGTATACAGGCCAGAGTCGCGTTAGACTATACGTACGGGGGGGATGCGATTCGACTGGCGGATGTGTCGGGAGAGTTGCATGTCCGGCATTGGGACTCGTGGAATACGCCTGTTTTTGGAGAACGAGAGTCCTTCGGTTTCCGTTTTTTCGGTAATTACGAACAAAGAAACGAAGATGCGGAAGTGAAATTATCCGTTTCAGATCTCTCGTATGAAAATGTCCGGGGAAAGTTTACCGTCGATTCGATACGTTTGGATCATAAAAAGATAGAGGACTATGGATTGACAGATTTACGCTCTTCCATGGCGGATGTACGCGTGGAAGGTTTTTACGCGGGGCTTACTTTCGAAGATTTTGTGGATAATCTGATCTGTCGTTATATCCCGGCTTATCGCTATGCTGTAGATAAAGCATTGAGACCGGGGACGAATTTTATTTGTGAAGCGGCACTCAAGGAAATAAGTCCCGTGTTGAAAGTTATCTATCCCGAGTTAACGGTTTCAGACGGGACGAGCTTTTCCTGTGATTTCAATGATTATCAAGGGAGTTTGCGGGTGAGAGTGGAAGCGGACACGTTGCGTTGGGGAGATATGCATTTGTATCATTCGAAAATCCGGGCGATCGGCGATTCTTCGACTTTACAATGTATATATACCGCGGATGAATTGAAATACAAACGTATAGGACGATTGTATAATGTTCGCAACGTGACGAATATAAAGACCAATGACGTGGACAATGCCCTTTCATGGGGGAATTGGGAAAAGGAAACGTATTCCGGTTCCTTGTCGGCTAACTTACGATTGATGAAGTATCACGACCGGTATATTACACAAGTTTTTGTAAATCCCGGTACGATCGTTATGGCGGATAGCGTGTGGCAGGTCGAGAGGGCTCTTCTTTTAAAAGAGGATAAAAATATCTTCGTGAATAATTTTGTTATCTATCGTGGCGATCAACGTTTTAGCTTGCAGGGAAAAATCGGTAGCAGTCCGAGGGATACGCTTACTGTTTCTTTTGATAATTTTGATCTGGCGGAGTTTAATAGGATTATTTTCGATAATAAGGTGAAACTTTTTGGAAAAGTAGTCGGGCGGGTGAACGTGTCCGATTTTTATAAAGATCGTTTGGTTTATGCTAACGTAGACGTAAATCGGTGGGGTATAAATCAGGATACGTTGGGAACAATGAAGATCCGTTCTTTTTGGGATGCTCCGGGGAGTGCATTACAAATGCAGGTCTCGGACCAGATCGGTGATCAGGTGCCGTTGTTTATATCGGGATATTATAAACCCTCTTCGGACAGTATAGACATAAATATGTCCCTCTCCGGTATTGATATGAAATATGTATCTGATTACTTTCCGGATCTTATCAAAAAGGGTTCGGGTTCGGTTTTCGGTGATTTATCTTTGGCCGGAACGATGGAGGACGCTAAGGTCAACGGATTTTTAGGCATGGATACTGTTTCCTTCGCTTTGACCGGGTTGAATACGGATTTTTCTATTGACGACCGGATACAGATAAGAGACAACAGAATTTTACTGGATCGTTTTGCTATTCGGGATGCCGCTTCCAACGAGGCGACTTGTTCCGGATATTACGATATAGGAAGCAGTTTGTATGATGTGAATGTACAATTAAAGAATTTCATGGTGTTGAATACGCGTATGGAACAAGGCGAATCTTTCTATGGTCAATTGTATATTAGCGGGCTGACTCGTATGCACAATTTGAACGGGCCGACTAATTTTGCTGTTAATATAAAGACGGAACCTCATTCTAAAATATACGTTCCCCTGACATCGGCCACTTCGGAAAATAGCGGACAATTTTTGCATTTCATGGGTAACGAGCGGTCGGATACCCTGAGGCGTCCTTTGGAGTTTCAGCATTCCTTGGCAGATTGGGTCGATCTGAATGCTAACCTGGAGATTAATAATAATCTGGAGGTACAGATTATATTTGATCCTACGATCGGGGATATATTGAAGACGGTGGGAAGTGGGGATATCAGAGTTTCTTTGGATAAAGACCGTCAATTAAATGTTTTTGGTGAATATAAAATCGAAAAAGGGGATTATCTTTTCACGTTGAGTAATTTGGTCAACAAAAAATTTATTTTGACTCCCGGGGGAAGTATAAAATGGAATGGCTCTTTGGATGACGCTATCATTGATATGAGTGCTGTTTATCATTTAAAAACGTCGTTGAATGATTTATTGTCCGGCATGGAGAAGGGGACAACCAAGGTACCCGTGGAGTGCGTGTTGAACTTGAAAGAAAATTTGATGAATCCTTCCGTGAACTTCAGTATTAATTTCCCTTCTTTGGATGCCCAGATGAAAAGTTTGATACAAAGTCTTTTCGCCAGTCAGGATGATATCAATAAGCAGATGTTTTCTCTTTTGATATTGAATAAATTTTACACTCCGGATTACGTAGATAAATTGGAGGGTAAGGAGGAGAGAAGTGCCGGCTATCAGGTGGGAGTGACTACCGCGAGTGAGTTGCTTTCTAACCAGTTGTCTCGTTGGTTCTCGCAAATCAGCAATAATTTCGATATAGGGTTCTCTTACCGTCCCGGGGATGAGGTGACTACCAATGAATTCGAACTGGCTCTTTCCACTCAAATTTGGAACAACCGGGTGACTATTTCTGCTAACGGTAATGTGGTCGAAAAGGCTAAAACGACTTCTAATAGTCCGATTACGGGAGATTTTGACGTGGATGTAAAAATCAATAAGCAAGGTACTTTAAAATTGAAGGCTTATTCTCATACGGATGAGAAGATCACGTACAATGCCACGGAGACGGTTCAAGGGGTCGGTATCTCTTATCAAGAGACTTTTGATACATTCAAAGAGTTGTTACGAAAATATTTTGGTTTTTTCAAACGGAAAAAACCTTTACCGGAAGATATGCAAACGGTTGATAATAAAGTACAAGATTAATATTCTGTATGCTCTTTTTTATTTTCGATTCATATGTCATTGTTTTTTTCCTTTTTTTTAATGAAATTGGGAACGTTACATGAATACGTATAACCAACTAATATTAAAAAAATGACAGAAAAAGATTACATGGATCGTGAGGCCAAATATGGTGCTCATAATTATCATCCGCTACCCGTGGTGTTGGAGAGAGGAAAAGGAATTTTTGTATGGGATGTGAACGGGAAACGTTATTTTGATTTTCTTTCCGCCTATTCTGCCGTGAATCAGGGGCATTGTCATCCGAAGATCGTGAAAGCTATGACCGATCAGGCCAAAACGCTGATGTTGACTTCCAGGGCATTTTATAATAATGTTTTAGGCGAGTGGGAAGAATACATCACCGAGTATTTTGGGTATGATAAGGTGTTGCCGATGAATAGCGGGGCAGAAGCGGATGAAACGGCTTTAAAGCTTTGTCGTCGTTGGGGATACGACGTGAAGGGTATTCCTGCCGATCAGGCAAAAATCATTGTCTGCGATAATAATTTCCACGGTCGTACGATTACGATTGTAACCCTTTCTAACGATCCTTCTTCTTACGCGGGTTTCGGACCTTTTACTCCTGGGTTCGTACGTATACCTTATAATGATATTCCGGCCTTGGAAAAAGAGTTGAAAGATCCTAACGTGGCGGGATTTTTGTTGGAACCGATACAGGGAGAGGCCGGCGTGTTCGTGCCTGAGGATGGCTACCTGAAAAAGGCTTATGATTTGTGTAAGGCCCATAATGTGTTATTTATGGCTGATGAGGTACAAACCGGAGTGGCTCGTACGGGGCGGATGTTGGCATGTGATCATGAAGGAGTCCGGCCGGATGTTTTGATTTTAGGAAAAGCCATATCCGGGGGCGCAATGCCTGTTTCCTGCGTGTTGGCCGATGATGAGATTATGTTGACCATTAAGCCGGGAGAGCATGGTTCTACCTATGGTGGTAATCCGATTGCGGCAAAAGTGTCTATGGCGGCTTTACAGGTCGTGAAAGATGAGAAATTAGTAGAAAATGCCGAAAAATTAGGTAAAATTTTCCGGAAGAAGGTAGGAGAGATAAAATCCGATATGATCGAGTCGGTTCGCGGTAAGGGTTTATTGAATGCCGTGGTAATTAAGCCGAAGAATGGAAAGACGGCTTGGGATGTATGTTTGAAATTGCGGGATAACGGTTTGTTGGCTAAGCCTACCCACGAACATATAATTCGTTTTGCACCTCCTTTGGTAATTAAGAAGAAACAATTACTCGAAGCGATCGACATCATTAAAAAGACCCTTGAAGAATTCAAGTAGACAAGGTATAATCTCAAAGAGGTATACAAAATAAAGTTTATAACCGTTGTAAAATAAAGAGAAATCTGTTTTACAACGGTTATTTTTGTACAATCGAAGCCTATTTATTTTTTAAGGGGAGTTTGAGGCGGTTGGGGTTCCGCTTTCTTTTTATCGATCATTTTACATTCTCCGTTAAATTGAGCTCCCGGTTCTACAATCAAAGTGTGTGTGACAATCGTTCCTTCTATGATGGATTTCGATTTCAGAATCACACTTCCTTCCGAAATAATATTTCCGGTTAATTTGCCGAATATTTCAATGTAAGGGGCTTTTGTTTGTCCTGTGATATTTGCTACCGGGCCAATAATTATTTTTCCGTTCGTTGTCATGTTTCCCTTTAGTGTCCCGTTAATACGAATGTCTTTATCCGTTTGTAAATCACCTTCCAGTGTAAGCCCTTCGTTTAATAAGTTGAAAATGTTTTCTGTTTCTTTCTCTTTTGCCATGGCTTTCTTTTTTAACATATATATTAATATTAAGGATTGATAGGTGATAGTATATCAGTATTTTAAACCTAATGACGTAACTCATAAAACGAACGTTTTATGAGAATGGTAATAGGTATATTTTTTAGAAATTAGATACAAAGTAATATATAATTATAACTCTGATTGACAATTAGATGGTTTCAGTATTGGAAGGCGAATATGGTGTAATAATAGAGTACGAATCGTATTTATAAAACCTTCGTTTAAAGCGTAATATTATAAAATAAAAATGATATGGATAGTATAAATGGAGTAAAATATGTGTGGTTGGAATGAAATATAGTCATAACTGCATGGAATATAGCGGGTAAATGTTTAAAATTGTTTTTATATATAATGCGTTTATAGGTATTGGTTATCACTTCGGGGAGGGTAGTTCCCGGTATTTTAGGTTTATTATAACATAATTTTAAAATATCAATTTATTTATTCTTAGATTTATCTTGCTATATTTGTTACGAGGTTTGTGCGTAGCCTTATATATTTATTTATTCACTTAAATTTACACAAATGAGAAAATGTAGATTGGTTATTTTAAGCTTATTTCTTTTTCTGTTGTTTTTGCCGGGTGCTTTCGGGCAGGAACAGGATAAGTTACTGCAACTTTTGAAGCAAGAGTTAGCGTATGATATGAAAGAGTTGCAGAAACAGGAATTTCCTCCTTATCACATGAATTTCCGTGTTTTGGATGATAGAAATGTGAATATATCCAGCTCTTTCGGGGCGACTATGTCGGTTCAAGACTATCGTACCCGTATGTTGGTACCTCAGATCCGTTTAGGTGATACGTTACTGGATAATTTTAAATATAATTACATGGGAACGGCACCGGATCAAAGAAGAAATTACCGGGGGGCGTTGCTTCCTTTGGAAGATGAAAACGGAGAGGACGGTATAAAGCAGGCTATTTGGTCGGAGGTTATAAAGCGTTACAATTTTGCCCTTGATATGTACGAGAAGGCAAAAACACAAAGTACGGTAAGTGTGGATAACGAGGATAAAGCTCCTTGCTTTTCTTCCACTCCTGTGGAAAAGTATTATGAAGCACCGATTCCGGCAGAAAAGCAAGCTATTGATGTAAAAGCCTGGGAAAAGCGTTTGAACGAGGTTTCTTCTATATTTAAAGAGTCTTCTTTATTGCAGGAGGGACAGGCGAGCTTGAGTTTCCGGGTATTGCGTACTTATTTCGTGAATACAGAGGGTACGGAAGTCGTGCAGAACCGGACGTACGCTCGTATTATCATTTCTGCTTCCATGAAAGCCGAGGACGGGATGGATTTACCGTTGAATCTTTCTTATTTTGCTTACGAGCTGAAAGATCTTCCTTCCAACGAGCGTTTGATTGCGGATGCGAAGGATATGGTAAAAAGATTGAATATTTTGCGGACGGCCCCGGTCGTTGATCCTTATACGGGACCGGCCATCCTTTCAGGGCCTGCCAGCGGTGTTTTTTTTCACGAAATCTTTGGACATCGTTTGGAAGGTCATCGGATGAAGAGCGGCGGACAAACTTTTAAGAAAATGGTAGGCGAGCAAGTTTTACCAGTTGACTTCCAGGTATATTCGGATCCCACGCTGAGACAATATGCAGGAGATTACATGAACGGTTTCTATCTGTATGATGACGAGGGAGTTAAGGCCCGTCGGGTGGATGTCGTTACGAACGGAGTATTGAAAGAGTTTTTGATGAGTCGGGTTCCTTTGGAGGGATTCCCTCATAGCAATGCTCACGGACGTACTGCCGGAGGTGGGGATCCCGTATCCCGTCAGGCCAATTTGGTCGTGGAAACGACGAATCCCCGGACTGAGGCTCAATTACGCCAGATGTTGATAGAGGAAGCTAAGAAACAAGGAAAAGAATACGGTTATTATTTCAAAGAGGTAACGAGTGGTTTTACTTATACGGGAGAGGGGGGAAGTTTGAACTCCTTTAATGTAACTCCGTTGGAGGTATACCGTGTTTACGTGGACGGTCGCCCGGACGAGTTGGTTCGGGGGGTAGACCTGATCGGTACGCCCTTGTCTATGTTTTCCAATATCGTAGCCGGTGGAGATCGGCCGAGCGTGTTCACGGGAATGTGTGGCGCTGAGTCCGGATGGGTGCCTGTAACGGCAAGTTCTCCCATGATTTTCGTTAATAAGATTGAAACGCAACGGAGAGAAAAGTCTCGGCAATTGCCTCCCATACTGCAGGCTCCGAGTGAAAACAAGAAATAAAAGTTATTGTACTTTGGTTTAAAGTCTAAAATCGTAAATCTAAAATAAGATGAGATATATATTAGCTGTATTTTTGCTTTTTTTGCTGGTCGCTCCGGTATCGGCACAAAGCGATTCCGATAAGGTGGTTTTCAAAGCTATGCAAGATGAGATCGAGCGGAATAAAGAAGAAATTGTTTTGCCGAATATGCAAAGACCTTTTTTCCTGTCTTACGCGTTGGGACATTATCGTCAGTTTGAAATAGTGGGGGTATTGGGAGGGGTAGTAAACTCTTACGTGTCGAATGGGAATACGACAGGGGGAGTCCAGTTGATGTTGGGTGATTATAATCACACGAGTGATGCCATGTACGTGGGACAATATGCAGAGGCGTCTATTCCCGAAGAGATGGATTATTTGGGTGTCCGGAGAGGTTTTTGGTTGGCAACCGATGTCATGTATAAGTTTGCCCTGCAATCGGCATCAGCCAAGGATGCTTATTTGAAAGCTAATCCACAGTCTGCTGAAGAAGCTCAATTGGCTGATTTGGAAAAAGTAGAACCTATCGTAAAGATCGTGGAGCCCAAGGAGCCTTATACGATCGATCGTTCTAAGTTGGAAGAGATAGTAAAAGAATTGTCCGTTATTTTTAAAAATTACAAGGAGATATACAATACGCGGGTTGTGGTAAGTGGTATAGATATGGAGTTGTATCGCCAAACGACGGATGGGGTTTCCGTGAAGCAACCTTCTCGTTTTGTGAATCTTTTTGCACAGGGAACCGTAACGACTCCGGAAGGTGAGAAGATTACGGATACTTACTCTGTTTTGGTGAAAACCCCGGAGGATTTACCTTCCATAGAGGAATTGAAGAAAAATGTAACGAAATTTGCAGAGAATCTGGTTAAATTGAAAGATGCTCCTAAAGTTGAAGAGTATTATTCCGGTCCGGTATTATTTGAGGACGGTGCCGCTTCTTCGATCTTCACTCGTAATCTGTTGAATAAACAAGGTCTGTTTGCTTATCGCAAGCCTAATTCAGACCGTGTTCAACAAGTAAAGACGTTAGACGACCGAATGGGTAAGAAGATCATAGACTCCCGTTTGACTGTAAAAAATTACAGCACATTGGATAAATACAACGGAGTTTCTTTGATCGGTGCTTATGAGATCGATGCAGAGGGAGTTGTTCCGGAAAAAGAGATGACTTTAGTAGAGCACGGTATTCTTCGGGGAATGTTGAACGGTTGTGTGCCTACCTCGAAGGCTCCGCACTCTACCGGTAGTTCCCGGTTCGTGTATAGCGGAATAGCTTATGTGACTGCTCCCGGTACGATTCACATCCAAGTGGATAAAGGAATTAAGCCGGAGAAGATGAAAAAAGCCTTAATTAAGGCTGCGAAGGAAGAAGGGTTGGATTACGCTTACATCGTTCGTCGTATAAGTGGTATCGGATCCTTGCTTTATCGGGTGAATGTAAAAGACGGTAGCGAAACATTGACCCGTACGGCTGATATTTCTGCGATTACTTTACCTAAGATTAAGCGTGTATTGGAGATCTCAAACAAAGAAAATGTCTCCAATTACATTTTGAACAATGATGTTTTATCTTCTTTGATTTATCCTTCTGCCATTTTAATTGAAGATGTCGAGATCGGTAAATTGCCTGTAAAGGCTGAGAAAGCACCCGTATTGACTTATCCGTTGCAACGATAAAAGTTTTTTCATATAAAAAAAGCCGGATTTTTTATCCGGCTTTTTTAGTTTTACCATCCGCCGCCGAGGGCAAGGTATAAATAGACAACCGAAAGTAGTTCGTCCCGGATGGCGTTATTCAGGCTGATTTGAGCATCAAAATAGCCACGTTGTGCGTCCAATACGTCTAAGTAACTGATTACACCGTTAATGTATTGGAGGGTTGCCAAATCCATATAGGAGTGAGCGGCTTCTTCCAAATGTAAACGTGATTCTCGTATCTCTTTTATTTTCTGGTAGGAAGTCAGGGCGTTGTCAACCTCTTTAAAAGCGGTCAGCACGCTTTTTTGATAGGCGTATACTTCCTGTTCGTAAGCGGCTTTTGCCGCTTTCAGTTTGGCCCTGTGTTTACCCATGGCGAATAAAGGTTCGAGTAATTCGCCTCCTATGTACCAGTAGGGTGCTTTCAAAAAATGACTGAGTTCATTATTCTCCAGGCCGTATACCCCGGTTAGTTTGAAATTAGGGAATAAGTTCGTGTAGGCAATGCCGACTTTGGCATTTGCTGCCTTTAGCTTTAGTTCAGCTTGCCTGAGATCCGGGCGGCGTTCCAATAATGTGGAGGGTAAACCAACGGGTAATGACGGGGGTAGAGCTTGATTTACGATATCTTGTCCGCGAGGGATTTGTCCCGGGTAGTGTCCGGTAAGTAAAGAGATTTCGTTTTCTTTTAATTTTATTTTGCGTTCCAAGTCCGGAATCAAGGTTTTGGTTTTAGCCAATTCCACCTGTGCTTGTCTGTAAGAGGTCTCGGATGTCAACCCTCCTTCGAAACGGAGTTTAGCTAAATATACGCTTTCTTCCCGTGCCTTAAATGTTTGTCGTACAATACTTAGTTCTTGATCCAGTGCTCTGAGTTCAAAATAAGCTTGTGCGACTTGTGCGATCAGTGTCATTTGCAAGGCTCGTTTACCTTCTACCGTTTGCAGATAAGCGGCTAAGCTTTCTTGTGTGGCCCAGCGCAGTTTACCCCATAGATCAACTTCCCAGGTGAGGTTTAATTTAGCTTCGAAGGTATTCTCCGGGGTTGCGTCATACTCTCTCTCTCCACCGATTTGTCCTTGGATTTGTGGAAATAAATCGGCCTTGCTGATCCGTTGGTAAGCTTTGCTTTCCTTGATCCGGGCAGCGGCAATCAGCATATCTTTGTTGTGTTCCAAAGTCGTTTTGATTAATCCTTGCAATACGGTATCCCTATACAGTTCCCACCATTTGATATGCTGGACGGAAAGGGTGTCTTTGCCTCCGGCAAGAATCGCTTGCGGGAGATCTAATTCGGGACGGGTATATTTTTGTCCTAATTTGCAGGAGGTGAGAAGAACTCCTGTCAGAAGTCCGATACTTATGAGCTTATAGTGTTTCATAGTCTTACATAACTTTAAAATGGGTGTCTAACTTATTTCAGTTTGAAATTTCATTTGGCACCCTGCGATGTTTTTTCTGCTTCAGTTTATAGATCATGATGAAGAAGAAGGGGACCAGAATAATTCCGACCGTAATCGCGACGATCATACCGAAAAATACTCCCGTGCCGATGGAATGACGGCTGGCAGATCCCGGACCGCTTGCTATTACGAGAGGAAGCATACCTAAAACAAAAGCCAGTGAGGTCATTAAAATAGGACGGAACCGGGCCCTTGCGGCTGTTACAGCCGCTTGTACGGCATCGATGCCCCGGTCTACTTCTATTTTGGCAAACTCCACGATTAATATGGCGTTTTTGGCGGCCAGACCGATGAGGGTAACTAATCCGATCTGGAAATAAATATCGTTTTCCAATCCGAAAACCCATATCCCTAAATAAGCTCCGAAAGCGGCAACCGGAAGGGATAGCAACACGGAAACAGGCACGAGCCAGCTTTCGTATAAAGCGGCTAAGAACAAAAATACAAAGGTAAATACCAGAATCATGACGAGTCCGGTTTGTCCTTCCGCTTTTTTCTCCTGGAAGGAAAGACCGCTCCATTCGATACCCATATTTTCAGGTAAACGGGTCCGGGCTATTTTTTCTATGGTGTTCATGGCTTGTCCGGAACTGTATCCCGGTGCGGCAGAACCCCGAATCACGGCGGTAGAGAACATATTAAATCTTTTTATACTTCCCGGTCCGGTCGTGTATTCGGCTGATCCCAACGCCGTCAGGGGAACCATGTTCCCTTTGGCCGTTTTAACAAAAAACAGATTCAGGTTATCTTTGTATTTGCGGTACGGGGATTCTGCTTGAATGTAAACTTTATATACCCGGTTGAACATATTGAAGTCGTTCACGTAAACCGATCCCGTGTAAGCTTTCATCGTTGAAAATATGTCGGCCAGCGGGATGCCCAATAATTGGGCTTTATCACGGTCTACATCGAAATACAATTGTGGAATCTCGGCTTGTAATGAGGAGGATATTCCTGTAATGGCCCGAGAACGGGAGGCGTATTTCATTAACGTGTCGACGGCTTCCACGAGATTTTCGAATGTGGCTCCGTTGCGTGCCTCTATTTGCATTTCAAAACCTCCGGAGGCTCCTAATCCCGGGATCACGGGAGGTGTGGATAAAAATACCTGTGCTTCCGGGTAATTGGAAAATTCGGAACGTACCTCCTCCATGACTTTCTCCAATGATAAGTCACCTTTTTTTCTTTCCTTCCATGATTTAAGAATGACGGTCAGTTCTGCTCTGGATTGTGCCGTTCCGATCCTCGGACTGGTTCCCGTCACATTTTGTACATACTCGACAGCCGGATGCTTTCTCAAAAATTCTACGGCTCTTTCCGTTACGATACGGGTACGTTCAAGACTTGCCCCTTCTGGTAGAGCTAATTCGACTTTAAAATATCCCTGATCCTCTTCGGGTAAGAAACTGCTCGGAATAAACCGGTTCAACACGAAAATGAGTACAAGGATCATGCCGAATCCGGCAATGATTCGGCGGGGGCAATTTACGGCTTTATATAAAGTCCGAATGTAAAAATTGTTGCCTCTTGCCAACCATTCGTTGATTTTGCGGAAAATAAAATTTTTCTCATGTTTATTCGGTCGAAGCATGATGGCACACATGGCCGGACTCAGAGTCAGGGCTACCAATGTAGAGATCAATACGGAGACGACTATTGTTATGGCAAATTGGCGGTAAAGCATTCCCGTGATTCCCGGAAGAAAACTGACCGGAATGAAAACGGCTGCCAGAACCAATGAGGTTGCGATCAAAGCGCCGGTTAATTCTTTCATTGCCTTGCAGGTGGCTTGGTAGGGGGAGAGTCCTTCTTCCATAAGGCGTTCGACACCTTCTACGACGACAATGGCGTCATCCACAACAATACCGATAGCCAATACTAATCCGAGTAATGTCAACATGTTCAGGGAGAATCCCATCATGAGCATAACACCGAAAGTACCTATTAAAGAGACGGGAACCGCGAGTAACGGGATGACTGAGGCTCTCCAGTTTTGCAAAGAAAGAAAAACCACCATGATAACTAAAAAGAGGGCCTCGAAAAGTGTTTTGTAAACTTCATGTATTGATTCCGATATGTAAGTGGTGATGTCGAAAGGAATAGAGTAACTTAATCCTTCCGGGAAGTTTTTGCTGATCTCTTCCATGGCTTTTTTCACGTTATCGGCTACTTCTATGGCGTTGGCTCCCGGAAGCATGTATATGCCCAATACGGCGGCATTCTCCCCGTTTATACCACTTTCCGTGGAATAGGAACCCGCTTCCAACGAGACCCTGGCCACGTCGCGTAAGCGGATCATGGAACCGTCCGGGTTGGCGCGAACGACAATTTCTTCAAATTCATTAATGCTGGAGAGCCGTCCCGGGGCGGAAATAGGGATGGTCAGATCCGATCCGGAGATCGGTTGTTGACCTAAAACTCCGGCGGCGGATTCCCGGTTTTGATCTTTCAGTACATTTTGGAGATCTTTGACCGTTAGTCCGAAGTTTGCCATTCGGTCGGGAAGTACCCAGATACACATGGCGTAGTATCGGCTTCCGATATTTGAAACCCGTCCCACTCCCGGTATCCGTCGAAGGATATCCAATACGTTGATCGTGGCGAAATTACTCAGATAAATTTCATCAAAACGAGCGTCGGACGAGGTGAGGCACAAGGTCATCAACTGACTGGATGACTGTTTCTCTACTTTAATGCCGTTTTGTATTACTTCGGCCGGAAGACGCGATTCCGCTAATTTAACCCGATTCTGAATATCCACGGCGGCGAGTTCTGCATCGGCCGAAATGTCGAATGTTACGTCGATAGAGAGACCACCGGAATTGGAACTACTCGATTCCATGTAAAGCATTCCCGGGGTTCCGTTTAACTCTTGTTCAATGGGTGTGGCCACGGCTTGAGAAACCGTAAGGGCGCTGGCTCCCGGATAGGAAGCCGATATTTTTACTACCGGGGGGGTGATTTGCGGGTATTGATCGACAGGAAGAAGGAATAAACCGATAAAACCTATGATCACGATTACGATAGAGAGCACGGCCGAGAAGATCGGCCTGTCGATAAAAAAGGTTAATTTCATAAGCTTTTTTCCTCCTCTTCTTTAGTGGCAACGACTGGAAGTACAAGACTTCCCGGGGTTAATTTATGGAAACCTTCCACCACGATAAGTTCTCCTTCTCCCAATCCCCGTTCTACGACGACCTGATTTTCAAATTCCGGACCTAATTCGATGAAACGTTTTTCTGCGGTACTGTCTCGTCGTACGACATAGATATAAGCACCTCCTTTTTCAGTTACGACGGCTTTCGTGGGAACGACGATGGCATGCTCCCGTACATCGAGCAACAGTTTTACTTTGGTAAATTGTCCGGGTAACAGGATACGATTCGGATTCGGAAGTTCTGCCCGTACCCCGAACGTTCCGGTTTGAGGATCAACCTGCGGTTCCGCGAAGTCAACGACTCCCTTTATGGGATAAACGGAGTTATCCGCCAGGGTTATCGTGACGTTAGGCTGCCAGGAGCGGTTAGCGTCTTTTTCTCCTAAGCGGACATTACGCTGCTGGCTACGTAAATAGTCCAATGCGGTCAAACTGAAATCAACGAGCACCTCGTCACTCTCCACGATCGTGGCTAAAAGCGATTTGGAACCCGGACCTACCAATGTCCCTATATCCACGTAGCGTTCGCTAATATAGCCGTCGATAGGGGACTTCACGGTCGTGTAGCTTAATTCCAATTCGGCTTGAGCCAGATCGGCCTTGCTCATGGCAACGTTGGCTTCTGCGCTTTCCGAAGCGGCTTTTGCGTTATCCAAATCCAATTGACTGGCGGCTTTTTGAGCGTATAAAGGTTGAAGACGTTCGACATCCCGGTCCGATTTGGCTTTTTGGGCGTTGTCTTTTTTTAGTTGAGCTTTTGCTTTATCCACTCTTGCTTTATATAAATCGCTGTTGATCCGGAACAGAGGTTGGTTTTTATGTACTCTTTTTCCTTCTTCGAATAACATTTGTTCGAGATAACCTTCCACTCTGGCCCGAACTTCAACGAAACGTTTGGCTCGGATTCTTCCCAC
This sequence comes from Gabonibacter massiliensis, assembly GCA_001487125.1. Lineage (GTDB taxonomy): Bacteria > Bacteroidota > Bacteroidia > Bacteroidales > Marinifilaceae > Gabonibacter > Gabonibacter massiliensis. The sequence continues at coordinate 790,301 of LN913013.1, read as the reverse complement.
GTATTCACCGTATATCTCAACATCATCAACACCGACTTTTTCAACGGTTACAACTTGTCTTTCCGGTTCCTGATTTTTTTTACATCCGACCAAAGATACAAGCAAAAAAATAATAAGGACTTCACATAATCTATTCATACTTTTTTGTTTTAATTTCGTACACGATGTCCATTCCTATGAAAATGGCATGCTATTTTTGGATAATTCGATAATATTAATTGTATTCGATTGGTTATCAGTGATATGTTTTACGTACCCCAGATGGAAATTGTTTAATGTCCGGCCAAAATCTTGAGGCGTTTTTCCACGGTGTTGGGGAATTTTTCTACGTTGAAATGATTTTACAAAAAAATAATTAACATCCGGAATTTAATGAAGATGTTAACTATTTTTTGTTTTTGGAATAGGGCCGAATGTTATTTCAAGCCGCTTCGTTCAAGAAGAGCATCGACCGTAGGTTCCTGACCGCGGAAACGTTTGTAGAGAATCATGGGATTTTCCGAGCTTCCTTTTTCTAAAATGTTTTTGCGGAAAGAAGTTGCCGTTTCCTTATCGAAGATTCCGTTTTTCTTGAAAACGGAAAAAGCGTCAGCATCCAGGACTTCCGCCCATTTGTAACCGTAATATCCGGCAGCATATCCTCCTGCGAAGATATGCCCGAAGGCTGTTGAAAAGGCACTTCCTTTTACTGCCGGCATGATCTCCGTTCTACCCATAGCCCTATTCTCGAACTCGATCAAAGGTTCCGTCACCGGTTGGGTAATGGTATGCCACGCCATATCCACCATAGCGAAACTTAATTGCCGGTCGCTGGCATATCCGCTTTGGAAGTTAGCTGACTTCTTGATTTTGTCTATGTATTCTTGAGGCAGTTTTTCTCCGGTTTGGTAATGTACGGCCCAGGTATCCAGCCACTCTTTTTCCAATGCCCAGTTCTCCATGATCTGGGAAGGCAACTCCACGAAATCTCGATATACATTTGTCCCGGAGGTTGAGCCGTAAGTACATCGGGATAACATGCCGTGCATCGCGTGTCCGAATTCATGCAAGAATGTGGTTACTTCATTAAAAGACAGGAGTGAAGGTTTCGTCTCTGTCGGTTTGGTAAAATTCATTACCATGGAAATCAACGGGCGGGAATCCTTGCCGTCTTTTATTTTTTGTCCTCTGAATTCGGTCATCCATGCACCGCCGCCTTTACTTTCTCTCGGAAAGAAATCCAAATAAAGTACACCTAAATAGGTACTGTCTGCATCGTAAACCTCGAATGTTTTCACCTCTTCATGATACAACGGAATATCGTGAACCTCTTTGAAGGAAATTCCATATAATTGGTTGGCTAAATCGAATATGCCGGATTGTACGTTTTCCAGTTTGAAGTAAGGTTTCAACATTTCATCATCAAGGGCATATCTTTCTTGCATGAGCTTATTAGAATAATAGGCCCAGTCCCAGCGTTGTAGTTCTCCTTTTAGACCAGATTTGCGAGCATACTCCTTTACCTCTTCTTTATCTTTTAAAGAGGCAGGATGGGATGCTTTATGTAATTCTTCAATAAAACTGTTCACGATCTCCGGTGTATTGGCCATGCGATCCGTGAGAGCGTATTCTGCATAATTTTTATATCCCATGATTTGAGCCAGTTCCAATCTCAGGGCGGTGATCTTTTTTATAATTTCTTCATTATTGTATTCGTTTTCGCGGTTTCCTCTGGAAGAGTTTGCCCGATACATTTGTTCTCTTAATTTCCGGTTATCGGCGTATTTCATGAAAGGAGCGAAACTGGGATAATGGAGCGTGAAAACCCAGCCTTCCTTGCCCTTTTGTTTGGCTGTCATTGCGGCCATCTCTTTTACTCCTTCCGGCAATCCGGACAGTTCTTCTTCTGTGGTCACGTGTAACTCGAAGGCATTGGTTTCCGCCAGTTCGTTTTTATCGAAGGTCAGACTTAATTTGGAGAGTTCTATGGAAACCTCTTTGAATCGTTCTTTGTCAGGACCTTCCAAATTGGCACCTCCTTTGATAAAGGCTCTCCATGTCTTCTCCAGTAATGCATTCTGTTCCTGGTTCAGATTCAGTTTTTCTTTTTGCTCGTAAACTTGTTTTACCCGGTTGAAAAGTTCTTGATTCATGTATATTTCGTGACCGTGTGCCGTTAACTTGGGAGAAACCTTTTGTGCTATATCTTGCATCAGGCTGTCGGTCATGGCAGAATTCAAGTTGAAAAAAATATTTGAAATATACTCTAAACGCTCGCCGCTGTTATCGAGGGCCACAACGGTATTTTCGAATGTGGGGGGCTCCTTGGAGGTGGCAATTTGGGTAACCTCCTTTTGGGCCTCTTCAATAGCTATATCAAAAGCCGGTTCGTAGTGTTCCGCTTTTATTTTATCGAACGGAGGGGTCTGGTGCGGGGTATCGAAAGCCATTAATAAGGGATTTTGATCGCTTTTACCGCAAGAGGCCATAACGAGAATAATTGCAGCCATAAAAGTTATTTTTTTCATTTATAAAAGTCAGTTTAATTTATACTTCAAATTGCGGGTACAAAAATAAGATTTTTTCCGCTTTTCCGGTAGATTATTTTTTTCCTTTAAAAAGGATTTGAACTTCCAATATCATAGGAATGATACTTACCGTTATCTTCAAGTCCATTTCGTTTTCCTTGATCGTTCCGTTAGGAGAATAACCGATGGTTTGTTTGCCGTAAACGACGTTTCCGTTTCCAGCCAAATAGAACGTGTCTGCCGTTTGTGTTATTTGGCATTTTGCCGGTTCTATTTTGATTCCTTCTACGGGCATTTTGAAATCAATTAATTGGATGAAAATTTCCTCTTCCGCGTTTCGGGTTATTTCTAATTTGCAGGGAACCGGTTCGTCCGGTATTAATTTTTTCCCGTCGGGAGCCGGTTTGATCATACTTTTAATATGGTCCGGTAATTCGATGGTAGCTTCTCCTTTGTACACTCCCGGCAAGGAGGTGACATCATTTGCTTTTTTTCGGCTGCACCCCGTACAGGAAGTCATGAGATGTACCGTTGATGATAGTAAAAAAAGAATCCCGCAAAAGAGTAGTATCCGCTTCATTGTTTTTGATATTATTTTTTGTATTTTCGAACGGCTAAAATAAGAAAACCTTTTTAAGAATTAAACAGCTTGAATAATGAAATTCGTACGCGTATTCCTTTTTATTGTAATAAGTATTTTTTGGGTTGAAAATTTCCTGTTCGCGGGTGATAAGGAAAAAAAGGACAATGCGGCTTCGGTTGCAGGAGTATACGAGGGAACGGCCTTCGTGGAGATCATGCAACAAGAGATGGAATTGAAACTGGAACTGATACGAATTCATAAGGATAGCGTTATCGTGAAGGTGACGAATTTCGTACTGCCTAACGGTCAAAAATTCAATTACCGTTCTCAAGGTGTTTCCGTGAAATCGGAAATAAAGCAAGGGAAAACGATTTATAATCTTTATATATCTTTTTCCTATACCTACAACGGAATGCCGATGGAGGTAAAAGCTTCAGGAAAAGTGATTGACGGTCAGCTCGATTCTGAAGTGAAGGCTACCATCATGCAATCCATGGAAACCAAAGTGACCTATAAGGCGAAAAAACAAGAAAAGTAGTATATTCTAAAATTGATTGTTTGTTTGAACTTTTTTATATTTTTGTATACTTTTTGAGCGTAAATCGTGTATGCAGAAACGGATATAATAAAGAGTCTCAAACAAGGCGATCCCTTGTGTGTAAAGATGATGTTTGATAATTATTATCAGGCTTTATCCGTTTATGTTTTGCGCTATATTGATTCGTTTCAGGATGCTGAAGACCTTGTTCAGGATGTTTTTATCTCCTTTTGGGAAAATAAAAAAGGCACCCGTTTCGTCGGGTCCGTTCGAGGATATTTGTTCGGGTCCGTAAAAAAGGCTGCACTGAAGTTCTTGGAACGTTCGGGACGTTTTATTTTTGAAGAGATCGAGAATCATTTGAATTCACTTCCCGAACGCTTAGAAAATTTATCGGAGGAGGAGATTCGTTTACGTCAGCATAGACTGCAAAAAGAGATTGACCGATTACCGGAAAAGTGTCGAGAGGTATTCGTCTCTATTGTTTTGGAAGATATGTCTTATAAAGAGGTCGCTCAAAAATTATCTGTTTCGATGAATACGGTAAAGACTCATTATTCAAGAGCTTTGAAACAATTACGTGAAGAGTTGGATGCTATCGTCCTTTTGTTGTTAAGGCATTGATCGGTATAATTTTCGCCTTTTTTTCCTGAAATGTATTTTTTTGAAAATATAGTGTTTTTTCTTTCACCCGTTTTTGTTAAATGCGGAATGTAAGGGAAAGAAGCAACATAAAATGGATGGAATAATACAAAAATGGATAACGGATTACTGTCTTGGAGAAATTACCCGGGAAGATTTCGAACGATTGCAATTGTGGATGCGAGAAAATGACAAAAATCAGAAAGTTTTTGAAAGTTATTTGCGCGTTCATAAAGAGAGTCGCGAGGTCGCTTTTTTAGTCCGTTTGGACAAGGAAAAATCATGGAAACAGATTTCCGGAAGACTTCAGAAATCCCGTTATTTATCATTTTCTTTTTATCGGAGAATGGCGGTCGTAGCTTCCGTTTTTTTGGTTTTGGGAATAGGAATGTATTATTTTATTTCTTCTTCCCCTACGCGGGTACCTGAAAATTTTTCGGTTAATATTCAGCCTGGGGACCTAAAAGCGACATTGATCATGGCAAGCGGGGAGGAGATTGCGTTGAACAGAGGTCGTTTCTTAAATGTAGTGGAGAAAGACGGTACGGAAATTTATCAGGATTCGTCGACGGCATTGGTATACGAGGGCATTGCGGATGACAGGCACGGGATGTCCGGAGCAGAGGAGGCTGCCCCATTCAATACCATTAGAGTTCCTTTGGGCGGAGAATTTCATCTGACGTTGGCAGACGGAACCCGGGTGTGGTTAAATTCCCAGTCGGAATTGCGGTTCCCGACCCGATTTAACGGCGAGAAGAGAGAAGTATATATGGAAGGGGAGGTATATTTGGAGGTGAAAAGGGATGAAGAGCGTCCTTTTATCGTATATGCTGGAGAGACGGAGATCCGGGTATTGGGGACTTCTTTCAATGTAAAAGCTTACGCGGAAGAGGGAGAGGTGGTAACTACTTTATTGAGCGGAAAGGTAAGCGTGGGAGTGGGAGAGCGGTCAACGAAATTGGATCCCGGTAAACAGGCTATATGGAATAGGAAAGAAGACCGTATCTCCGTTCGGGAGGTGGATGCTTCTCGCTATATATCCTGGACCAAAGGCGTGTTCGAATTTGAAGATCTCTCTTTGGCCGAGATTACCTTGCAATTGTCCCGTTGGTATGACATTCAGTTCGTGTTTGAAGATGAGGATTGTGCCGAGCGGCGGTTTACGGGAGGGGTGAAAAGGTATGCCCCTTTGGTTAATTTCCTTGAGATAATGGAACAAACGACGAATGTGAAATTTGAATATGCAGGTAAAAATATAGTTATAAAATCACATTAAGTATTGACTATAAAAAAGTGGGAAATGTTGTGCACCATTCTCCCACCTTATGTTTAACCCGTTCCAAATGAACAAGTGAAGCCGTTTATTTGGAATAAAATTAAAACCGTTTACAAAGATATGGAAAAAAAGCGAAAGTATCGCTATCTCCTTCGACGAATAGGGGATAGTAAAACTCTTTTAGTCATGAGAATTACATTATTTTTAACGATTGTACTAAGTTGCAATGTTTTTGGTTCGGTTTCTTCCCAAAACGTGAAGCTGAATTTTGAGAACGCTACTTTGAGGCAGGTATTTAAAGACTTGAAACAACAAACCGGTTTTCTCTTTATTTACAATGAAGAAGAATTGGATCGTCGGGCCAAGGTAAGTTTGAAAGAGGAGAATATTACTTTAAAGACTGCTTTGGAAAAAATATTGTTTGGTTTACCGTACTCTTTTGATTTGTTGGATGATATGGTGGTGATTAGACCTACTCCTCTTCTTCGGACGGCTCAGGATAGTGTAAAAGTAAAAAGTTATAAGATTGTGGGGAAGGTCGTTGATGATAAGGGGGAGCCTTTACCGGGAGTAACTGTAGTCTTGGATAGCACCCGGTTGGGGACGGCGACGGCTGCTGATGGAAGTTTCAGCTTGACTTTAAACCTTGATAAGGGGACTTTGGTGTTTTCGTTTATCGGTTTTAAAATAAAACGGGTTCCCTTTAAATACGAAAAAGATAAGCAGATCGTCGTAAAGTTGGAAGAAGACATTTCTGCATTGGACGAGGTGCAGGTTGTGGCTTACGGGGAGACCACGAAAAGGACAGCTACGGGGTCTATTTCGGTTGTGAAGGCCGATGATATAAAGGGAATACCTTCTCCGAGTATAGCTAATTTATTGCAAGGACGAGTCGCCGGTATGGACGTAACGAATATTACGGGGGCTCCCGGTGGAGGTGGTACTCAGATTACTATTCGGGGGTATAATTCGTTGAGTGTGGAAAGCGGCCGCCGGTTTTCCAATCCTTTATGGGTAGTCGACGGGGTACCGATGCCTTCGTTTACTTCCCCGGTGACCGGAACAAACGGATTGGCCGACTTGAATCCGGAGGTTATCGAGTCTATTCAGGTGTTGAAAGATGCTTCTGCCACCTCTTTATACGGTTCTCGTGCGGCAAATGGGGTCATCATCGTGACAACGAAAAAGGGACGGAAAAATCAGGATGCTTCTTTCGACGTCAATTTTTCTTACTCCTACAATGTATTGCCTGCGTATCCGAAACAGACGGGAGGTAAAGCGGAACGTTACTTCCGTTTACAACAACGGTTGAATGTGCGCAAAGCTTATAAAGATTACGGTAAGAACATGTGGGTTTATCCGACATCCTATGAAGAGGCTTATCATAAAGGGGGAGCGTATGACGGTTTTTGGGGGGACGGTTATGTTTCCGATAAGGGGGCTAACGGCAGCGAATTGCAGGATAGTTTGAATCCGTTTTATAATAATTCGACCAATTTTTATAAGTATTATTTTCAAGCGACTAAAACGTTGAATGCTAATATACAGACTACCGGGGGAAGCGAGCGTATGACTTATTCCGTCGGTTTGGGATATTACGATGAAAAAGGGATTTTAAAGGGTACGGGTTATTCTCGCGTCAATTTGATGGGTAATTTTATTTTGAATCCGGTAGAGGTGTTGACGGTCGATTTCCGGGCTTATCTTGCCTATTCGGACCGGAGTAGGGGGGTGAGAAAATCCGGTTTTTCCGGAGGAAACGAAGTAGAAGTGATTCCGGGAGATCCCTTGGAGCAATCCACTCTTTTACCGGGGAACAGTGCGGTAACGGAAGAGGCTTTGAAAGGGTTGAAGGGCAAAGAGGAGAAGAATAATACCTATCGTTTGCGTTCGACCTTCGGATTGAAGTTGGATGTAATGAAAGGATTGAACATTTCGAACACGATCTCTATCGATTATTCGCAAAACAACCGGAACTTTTTTTCACCTTCCTGGTTGAATGATCCGAAAGAATCCATGACTAACGGGGAGGTGGCTCGCGAATACACTGTTTTGGATGAGGCCTTATTGAATTTTCAACGGGAATTTGCCGGACGGCACAAGTTGGAAATGATGTTAGGGTATTCCTATCAGTATGATCAATACAATTACGTGGGCGGATCGGCCAAAAACGGTCCGAGCGATTACGTGCATTATGCCACGCAACACGGATGGCCCGGAACTACGGACCGGGGATATTATGTCGAGCCGATGAAAGATTACCAATCCGATTTGACGGAAAAGAAAATGATGAGCTATTTCGGTCGTATCAATTATATTCTGGATGAAAAATACATGTTGACGGGTACGCTTCGTCGGGACGGTAGTTCTGTTTTCGGCCGGGATTTACGCTGGGCTACTTTTCCTTCGGTAGCAGTAGCCTGGAATTTTTCGGAAGAGCGGTTTATGAAGTGGTTCGGTGCGTTGAGTTTTGCCAAGATCCGTTTCAGTTACGGGGTATCGGGCAATCAATTCAATCAACCCTATCTGGCCTATGGTTTATTGGTAGGAGGACAAGGGTCTTACGAGGGACAGCCCATCATCACTCCCGACCTTCAAGAGGGATATTATAACCCCAAGTTGGGATGGGAAGAAACGACTCAATACGATTTCGGGATGGATATGGATTTCTTTGATTATCGTTTGTCTGTTGTTGCCGATTACTATTATCGTCGTACGGATAAAATGTTAAGTCGTACTCCGATTCCCGGGAGTCATGCCGGTTTCGGGAGTGTATGGCGTAATGCCGGAGCCTTGTCCAACGAGGGAATAGAGGTAGAGGTAAAATATGATTTGCTTCGTGGGAATGAGGCCTTTTGGAATATCTCGGTCAATTTTGCGAAAAACTGGAATAAATTGTTGGAGACTTATAACGGAAAAGATATGGAGATGACCGATATGATGAAAGAGAGAAGGAGCTATATTATCGGTAAACCGGTGGGTAATATTGTCGGGTATAAGACGAACGGCTATATTCAGTCGGATAAGGATATAAAGTATTTCTACCGTCAGGACGGGACTTATCGGGCTTTAGAAAAGAAATATTTTTCTGATGTGTTTTATTCTCCGGGAGAATTGCAGATTGCCGATGTAAACGGGGATTGCTATATCGGTCCGGAGGACGGAGTGTATATCGGTAGTAGTTTACCCAAACTGTACGGTGGAATCGTGAACGAGGTGAAATGGAAAAATTTCGATTTGAATATGTTGTGGTCTTATTCGTTAGGCCGGGATATGATTAATATGTTACCTGTCGTTTCGATCAGTAAAGAGAAAGACCTGTATCCGATATTTGCCGATTTGAACGGGGTAACCTTTTGGGAAAAAGAGGGGGATAATTCTACGTATCCGATGGTGAAGTTAAACAATTACAATGATCACTGGTCGCCTATTATGGACCGTTACGTGGAACGTGTAAATTATTTGAAATTAAAGACGTTGACTGTAGGTTATACGTTGCCTAAAACGATTCTGCGTAAATGCTTTATCAAGGATGTCCGTTTGTTTTTCAGTGGTGAAAATTTATTGACACTGACGAACTATTCGGGCATGGATCCGGAGACGGTGGATATCAACACGGGCTTGGACGAGGGGAAAAATTATCCTTTAGCCCGGAAACTAACCGTAGGTATAACTATAAAACTGTAATGACGATGAGAACAATACATATTTTATTTTTTCTGATGCTTTTGGGAGGACTGTATTCCTGCATGGACGGATTGGAGGTCGTGCCTGAAAATTCCGTGACTTTCGAGAATTATTTTAAGACGGAAAAGGATCTCGAAACTTCGGTGGATGCTATTCGGGATGCGTTTCGGAGTGCCTGCGCTTTTGATGCTTACAAGAGGCCTGTCGAGCTGGGATATCTTTACGATACGGTGTCGAAAGGAACCTCTAACCTTTTAAATTGGGATGAGACGCAATTTACTCCTCAGATGGTCGATATGTTTTGGAATAGCCAGTATACTGTCATTTGTTTGGCGAATATCTTGTCTGAAAATCTTTGGAGAGCCAAGTTGCCTAAAGAGAGAGAGGCCTATTATGAAGGACAGGTACATTTTTACAGAGCATTTACTTATTTTCGGATCGCTCAGAAATGGGGAGAGGCTCCGATGCAGACAGATAGTCGGGATATAGGGAAGAAAGAAAAATCTTCTGTCGGTAATATATTGCAATATGCTTTGGATGAGATTAATACGGCTGTACGTCTTTTACCATGCCGGGAGGAGTTGATAGATGCAGGCGGTGCTAAGATTGCGGGGAAATCGACGGCTTCCAAAGAGATTGCCCAAGCATTGAAGCTGGATATTTGTTTGTGGAAAGCGGTTATCAACCGTGAACCTGAATTATTGAAAGAGGCTCTTTCTGCGGCTAACTTTGTAATCGATTCGTGTGAGTATGTTCTGGCTGCTAATCCGGAAGAGGTGTGTGAAAAAGTGATTACAGGGGGAAGCGACGAGGGAATTTTTGAGATAAAATACAATTATCTGGAATCAACCCGAAATCCGTGGACGACGATGATATATTTTGTTTCTTTTCCCATCCGTCCGGAACAGGGACGGGGGGAGATAAAAAACGCAGATGCCCGATTTTTTCAGAAAACGGTTGAAAAAATATACCCCGGTCGTTTTGATGGAGCCATTGCCGATGGAAAATATACCGGGGACAGGCGTCGGTTAGCTTATTTTTATGATTTAGATACGATTGCCCGAAATGAGGAGTGGCGTAAGTTAGCCGGAGGGTATGCTTATCCTTATAAATTCAGAAAGGTACAGTTGGGAACGTCTGGTTGGGGTGAGGGAAAATTCGAGAGTTTTGCCTGTGATCATGTGATCTATCGATTGGCAGATATTATCCTCTTGCGGGCTGAATGTTTGGTGCGAATGGGGAAAAACGATTTGGCGATTAAGGATTTGAACCGGATTAGACAACGGGCTTACGGGGATAAAAGTGCCGATTATTCGGCTGACGAGGGTGATTTGCGTTACGCTATTTTTAAAGAGCGGGAAAAAGAATTGTTGTGGGAGGGTAAACGTTGGTATGATATTGTACGGAACGGTTACTGGAAAACGGAACTGTCCGATTTTCATGCCACGAAAATGACGCAACAGGATGTGGATGACGGAGCTTTGTATATGCCTGTGGGATGGCCTGCTTTTGAAAACAACTCTTTGATGACTCAAAATAAGTATTGGTTGAAGCGTTATTAATATAAATTTAAATAACAGATAAATATGAGATATATATTATTGATCGTATGGATGGTATTCTTGTCCGGATGTGATCCGCAAAACAATTATATCGACACGGGAATCTCCGATGGAAAACATGATTGTTCCATGTACGAGTATTTTAAGAGCGATCCGGATAACTGGAGTTTTTTGGTACAAATGATTCAGAAAGCGGAGCTGGTTTCTTTGTTTGAAGGAAAAGATCCGAATTATTCGCAGATAACTTTTTGGGGACCCACGAATTATTCTATTCGCCGGTATATCCTGGATTGGGAGATAGAGGGAGGTATTGAAGGTATGAGTAAGGCATTTTGTGAAAGGATACTCTTGATGCATGTCGTTAAAAAACGAATGATGAAAGAGGAGATTAATTTCAGAATACCGGATCCTTCCGGTAAATTGATCGGGGCTACGGAACTACTTACGGAAGGAGGGGTAAAGTTACTTGCTTACAAGGAGAGAGACGTATGGGCCGGGGTGGTCAATGCCGGAGCCGTTATTTTGCATTTGCATTCGGAAAATTCCGATAGCAAAATTCCTTTGGCTTCGCCGAATATTGAAACCGTCAATGGTGTTGTTCATTCGTTGAACGGTAATTACACCTTGGGCGATATGGTCACGGAAGATGATTTGAAAGAGATTCAAAAACTTTAAAACGAAAAGATCATGAGAATAGGATTATATATCATTTTTATTCTAATTACGGCGGCTTGTCATGAAGTGAAGGTCGGATACTTGGAGACAGAAGGTGCTCTCTACGATCCTGATACAATGGAGATAAAGATTATTACGGATAAAACAGAGACCGGCCCTCATTGGATTTCTCCTCCGATTCAGGGAGTGGAAGGGACCCAACCCATCTGTTATACGATAGAGGCGGTAAAAACGGAGGACGGGGATGAGGTGGAGTTTTTGAAAGAGATCAAGGTGAGGGGAGACGGCACCTTCGATATACCCTTCCATCATACGATTCCGGCCGGGAGTTATGTCGTCTCTTTAAGGGTACGGAACGAGGGTTATTCGAAAGTAATCAAAGATGTCTTTACTTTTCTCGTGAAAGAGTAATAATTTTTTACGTGGTGTGCATTGAAAGGAGGGGAGCAGTGTGATTCTGTAATCTCCTCTTTTCTATTACTTGTCGTGTGTAATGATTTATTATGGATTTCTTATGAATAAAAAGCGTATTACGGGTGTAGAATTGCGGGAGAGAGAATTTTATAACGATTTGTATAAAACTTATTATGCTTCTTTGTGCCATTATGCTTATCGAATTTTAAACGGTGTACTCGACGAAGAGGATGTCGTACAAGAGGTATTTATTAAATTGTGGGAAAGAAAAATGGATAGGGAAGAGATAAGAACTGTATCGAATTATCTGTACCGTATTGTTCATAATGCTTGTTTAACCGCGATGCGGGATAAGAAAAAATTTCGGAATGCGGATATTTTTCAGTGGATGTATTATATAGAAGATCTTTCAGAAAACGAGGAGCAGATTCGGATAGAGGAAGAGTATTATCGAATGGTCCATCATATGATTGCATCTTTACCGAGAGAAAGACGGGAGGTGATGTTACTGACTCTGGAAGGGAAAAAGAATGAAGAAATAGCTACGGAGTTGGATATTTCCGTCAATACGGTGAAAACGTTGAAAAAGAGAGCGTATTCTTATCTTAGGGAACGCTTGCCTCGTGAAGCCGTGGGGTTGTTGTGGCTGATTTTATGGAATGATTTATAGAAAAGTCGTTTTTTTTTCAAAATACGTCACCCGCTTTTCCGAAAAACGCGTCATTCATGTGAATAACATTTTAACATGAGTAATTTTAATGAACAAACAAATGAAAATCAATGTATTTTGTAAAAGTTATGCGTTTTTGGTTTGGGTCGGATTGTTTTTCGGTTTGACCGGGTGTGGAAGTGACGATAGGCCGGAATTATCTGTTTTTGATGTATCGCCGAAAGAGATCGCTTTTCCGGAAAATGAAACTTCAGTCGTGTTAAAGATTACCTCCAACTTATCCTGGAGTATTACGTGTGACAAGGATTGGTGTGAGGTCTCTCCGGTGAAGGGGGAGGGTAATCGGGAGGTAACATTGACCCTGAAAGAAAATGCTGCGGAAAATGATTGTGAAGCTATGCTCACGATCCTTACGAATGAGAACGAATACAAGCTGGAAGTTATCCGGAGTGTGAACAATACCCCTCCGGCGAAGGCCGAACTGAAAGGGCCCGGGGATAAAGATACGGGAGTATGCGTCTTGCCGACGTTTGATTGGGAGTACGCTACGGATAAAGACGGGGATAAATTGAGTTATGCTGTTCACTATTCATTGGACCGGAATACATGGAAAATAAGTCCGTCTACGGAGCAGAATCATTGCATGACAAGCGTTCCGTTAAAAACGAATACGACCTACTATTGGAAAGTGGTAACCTTCGATTCGAAGGGTGGAAGTAGCGAGAGCGCTGTTTGGAGTTTTACAACTTCTTCCGTGGAAGCTTACCAAGACGGAGAGAAATTTCAGTATCAAATGCATACGAAAGGTCGGCGAGGAGTGCGGATTGTGATTCTTGGGGATGGTTTTCTGCCTGAAAATTTCGTGAAGGGTGCGGAGTTTGACCGTACGGTAGAGAGGGCTGTAAACGGATTGTTTAGCGCAGAACCCTTTAAGACCTACCGGGACTATTTTGATATTTATCAGATAGCGGCTTATTCGAAAGAAGAGGGTGCGTCTATCGTGAAGTCCGGATCGGAGTCGGTAATACGGGATACCCGGTTTAACGTGCGCTTCGTGGAGAGCCCTTCCATGCAAATTGGAGATGGTCGGACGGGAGACAGCAAAGTATATGATTTCGTGAAAGTGGCTCTGAATATATCCGAAGCGGCTTTGAAGGAGACGATTATTATTTTGATTTCGAATGAGAATAAATACGGAGGGGCCTGTTATATGAATTTGGATAAAAAAACAATAGCCATTTGTTCGAATTCGACCTTGGAAAGAGATCCGAGTGGCGTGTGGAGAGACATGGAACACGTTATCGCTCATGAAGCCGGAGGACATGCAATCGGTTTATTGGCAGACGAGTATGCGAATGAGGGAAATGAAGAAAAAATTGTTCCTGCCAATATCGTAAATACGATCAAAGAGTTCGTAAAGGCGGATTGTTATGGAAATATCGATTTGACTAATGAGAAAGAGTATGTTAAATGGAAGCATTTTATCGGACGTCCCGGTTACGGGGAAGTGGGTTTTTACGAGGGAGGACATGAGTACGGTAAAGGAGTATGGCGGGCGGAAAAAATAACCTGTATGGATAATAACGCCTGGTATTATTCTGCTCCGGCACGGGAGGCTATTGTACGGAGAATCATGCAGCTATCCGGGGATGAGTTTGATATGGAACTTTTTTATACTAATGATGCGGTAAAGGCTTATCCCTATAAATAGGAGTGAATGGTATGAATGATGTTTCTCGAAATATAGCCCGTTTGGTTTTTAAATATCGTTGGGAAGAGCTGTCCGACCGGGAACAGGGGGAACTGGATGGTTGGATTCGGCAACATCCGGAACATCGGGTGATATTCGAAAACTTGTTGAAAGATAAAACGAATCGCGTGGCTTGGGAGGAGTTGGAGAGATACGATGACCGAAAAGCTTTCCGAAAGTTTTTGAATCGTACCGGGGAAAATAGAAAGCTGCGGTATATTACAGTGGGTGTTGCCGTTATGTTACTGTCGGTTGTATTTGTGGGAGTCCGGTTCTATGGGCGGGAGAAGCGAATCGTGCCGGTGAAGGCCCTTGCGAACGTGAAATCTTTTGATCGTACGGAAAGTTGCGGGGTTGTTCTTACTTTGGAAGACGGGCAAAAATTGTCCTTGAAGGAACTTCGTAAAAGCTCCGTGCTGAAGGAAAGAGAGATTCGCGTTGATTCTTCTTGTGTCGTGTACTCCCGAAAAGAGGTTTCTCGAGAGATGGTTTATAACAGCTTAGAAGTGCCGATAGGAACCGAATACAGTTTGGTTCTTTCCGATGGAACACGAGTCTGTCTGAATTCTCAAAGCAGGTTGACCTATCCTGTGGTTTTCGATTCAAAAGAGCGGGTTGTGGAGTTGGAAGGGGAGGCTTATTTCGATGTGGAAGAGGATGCGGAACGTCCTTTCTTGATCAAAATAAGGGATGCGGCAGTAAAAGTCTTGGGTACCTCGTTTAACGTGAAAGCGTATAGTGATGAAGGGCGAATAATTACTACTCTGGTAGAAGGTAATGTCCTTTTCATGAGTAAAGCGGGGGAGGTATTGCTTCGTTCGGGCGATCAGGTTTGTTATGACCATAACGGTTCGGCCTGGTCTAAACGTCGGGTGGATGCGGAGCTTTATACTTCTTGGAAAGAGGGGACATTGAAGTTTGAAAACGAACGTTTGGAAGATCTCTTAAAGGTGTTGAAACGGTGGTATGGGGTGGAAATATTTTATACCCGTCCGGCACTAAAGGAACAATTGTATTCGGGTAGTTTAAGACGGTACGAGGAGATAAAGAACGTATTGTGCGTGTTGGAAATGACTTCGGATATTTGTTTTACAGTAAAAAATAAAACGGTTATCGTAAAGTAAAAAGGGGCTGTCTGTAAAGACGACTTCTTCCTATTGATTATAAAATAACATTTTACATTACAAAGTTATGAGAAAAAAACGAGAAAGGAGAGTTCCGGTAAGAGGAATTCTTCCAGTAAGGAGTCTGTTTTTTAAATTATGCGTTTTAGCGGTATTCGTGTTGCCCGGGTTGGCTCTTTTAGCGGAGGAACGGGATCAGGAGCATAGGATCGATATCTCTGTGAAAGAGGTAACTATCGTAAAATTTTTAAAGCATATCCGTTCGAAGATGGCAGTCGAATTTCTATACAATGTATTGGAGTTGGAAAAAAAAGGGACGGTAACTTTGGAGATGAAGGACGCCTCCCTCGATGAGATTTTAAAAGTAGCCTTTGAGGGAAAAGATTTGACCTATTCATTGGTGGACGGGGTGTTCGTGATAAAGCCGGTTTTCACTCCCGGCAAGGTGAAAAAGTATTTGATTCAGGGAAAGGTACTCGATGAAGAGGGGGTTCCGATGCCGGGCGTCACGATTGCTTTGGACAGTACCCGATTCGGAACTGTAACGGATAATAAAGGATTGTTTTCTATTCTTTTGCCTGCGGACCGGGGAACTTTGTTATTTTCTTTTATCGGTTATCAAACCGTGAAGTTGAAATTTAAATACGAGAAAGATAAGGCAATCGTGGTGAAGATGAAGGTCATGATCTCGAATTTGGACGAGGTTGCCGTGGTGGCCTATGGTGAGACCACCAAGCGTGAGATGACCGGGGCTGTTTCTATCGTGAGAGCGGATGAGATCAAAGGAATTCCTTCTCCCAATATCAGTAATTTATTACAAGGCCGGGTGGCTGGCATGGATGTAACGAATGTATCCGGAGCTCCTGGCGGCGGCGGTACATCGGTAACTATCAGGGGATACAATTCTTTGAGTGTGGAGAACGGACGTCGTTTCAGTAATCCGCTATGGGTCGTCGACGGGGTACCGATGAATGCCTTTACCTCTCCGGTGACCGGGACAAACGGGTTATCCGATCTGAACCCGGAGACAATAGAGTCGATCCAAATATTGAAAGATGCTTCCGCCACATCGTTATACGGTTCGAGAGCGGCGAACGGCGTTATTATCGTGACCACGAAAAAAGGGAAAAAGAATCAATCTGCGCAGTTTGATGTCAATTTTTCCTACACGTATAGCATTTTGCCCGAATACCCGGTAGTGTACGGGGGCAAAGGAGAACGTGATTTCCGTTTGAGAGGATTGAGGAACTACAGGATGGGAGATTCCAAATATGTCGACGGTTACAGTTCGGTCGCCTATCCTAAAACGTATGAAGAGGCTTGGTACTATGGGTTTGGTTTCGGTTCTATCGATTATTTCTGGAGAAATGCTTACTCGTCTGCACAAGGAGGTGTTTTACAGGATAGCATGAATGTTTTCTTTAACAATTCAACCAATTTCTTTAAATATTATTTCCGTCCCGGTAAGATATACAATGCCAATATCCAGACAAACGGAGGATCGGAAATGATCACGTACAGCGTGGGGTTAGGTTATTACAAAGAAGATGGAATTTTACGAAGTACGGGATATAACCGGGTTAATTTGATGGGTAATTTTAATTTTACCCCGGTGAAACGGTTGTCCGTGGATTTTCGGACGTATTTGACCGTATCGAATCGCAGTCGGGGACCTCAAAGCGGCAGTAATTCCGAGATCGAGACGATACCCGGCGATCCGTTATCGTTATCGACCCTGTATCCGGGAAATAGTGTAATCGTGGATGATATATTGAAAGACTTACGTTTGGTACAGGAAAAAAACACGACGTATCGTTTGCGTAATACTTTTGGTGTGGGAGTGGATATCGTTCAGGGGTTGAAATTGACTGCCAATCTCTCCATTGATTACGGTCAGAATAACAGAAATAATTTTATCCCGTCCAAACTTACAACGATGAAAGAGTCGGA
Source organism: Gabonibacter massiliensis (assembly GCA_001487125.1). Lineage (GTDB taxonomy): Bacteria > Bacteroidota > Bacteroidia > Bacteroidales > Marinifilaceae > Gabonibacter > Gabonibacter massiliensis. The sequence continues at coordinate 772,923 of LN913013.1, read as the reverse complement.
ATCACAGGGGGAAATCGCTCGGGATATGACCGTGTTGAATGAGAATCTGCTGACGTTTAAGCGTACTTTTCATGGAGCTCATACCTTTGATGTCATGATGGGATTTTCGTACCAGTATGACGAGTCGAACTATATGGCGGGATACGGACAAAACGGTCCGAGTGATATGGTACATTATGTCGGCGACAAAGGATGGCCGTCTCACATAATCAGGGATAACGGGCAAGTGAACGTGTTGAAAAACTACTCTTCCGATTTTACTCAGAAAAAAATGGCCAGTTATTTCGGACGTTTGAACTACAATTACAAACAGCGTTATTTATTGACTGCGACTTTGAGACGGGACGGAAGCTCCGTCTTCGGACGCGACCATCGTTGGGCGACTTTCCCTTCTGCTGCTTTGGCTTGGAATTTTTCGGAAGAGAGTTTTATGAGATGGATTCCGGGCTTGGATTTCGGGAAATTGAGAGTGAGTTACGGTGTTTCCGGTAATCAGTTTTACAGTCCGTATTTGGCGTACGGCGTATTGGAAGGATCCTCTATTTATGACGGTCAACCGACATTGCAGCCGGAATGGACGACCGGGTTTTATAACCCTAAGTTGGGATGGGAAGAGACCAAGCAACTGGATGTCGGCTTTGATTTGAATTTTATGAATTATCGTCTGCAGATTACGATGGATTACTATAATCGTTTGACGAGGGATATGTTGTATAAGGTCGTGTTGCCCGGAAGTCATACGGGATATAATTTGCAATGGAGAAATGCGGCTAAGGTGGAGAACCAGGGAGTTGAGTTTGAAATAAAGTACGATATTTTTCGAAAAAATAGTTTACGTTGGAAGATTTCGGCAAATATTGCTAAGAACTGGAATGTTTTTAAGGGGACATACAATAACCGGGATTTGAAAAGTACGGTACAAGGACAGAACGATATCGTTATCGGTAAGAGCGTGGGTAGTATTTACGGGTTTAAAACGGACGGATACATACAATCGGATGAAGAGGTGAAATGGTACTTCGATCCGAGCGGGAGAAAACTTGCCGTCGGAATGACGGGTAATCCCTATTGTTATCATGCTCCCGGTGATTTGAAATTTATCGATATCAACGGAGACAACGAGATCTCTTTTAAAGACGAAAGTTACTTGGGGTCCAGTATACCCAAAGTTTACGGGGGTATTGTCAATGAATTGTCTTGGAAGAATTTCGATTTGAATATGTTATGGTCTTTTTCGTTGGGAAGGGATATGGTAAATATGATGAAAACGAATAGTTTGGTGACAAAAACCGATAATACCATGACTCCGATATTCGTGGATTTGAATAAGGTGACCTTCTGGGAAAAAGAGGGGGATGACAGTACTTACCCTATTTTGGCGGCAGATAATTACAACGGTAGTTGGGCGTCTGTTATCGACAGATACGTGGAGCGGGTAAATTATTTAAAATTGAAAACGCTAACGATCGGTTACTCTTTACCCAAAACGTGGTTAGACAGGTGTTTCCTGAAGGATGTCCGCTTTTTCTTTAGTGGGGAGAACTTGTTGACCCTCACGAATTATTCGGGGATGGACCCCGAGACGGTGGATATCAATACCGGCTTGGATGAAGGCAAGAATTACCCCTTGGCGAGAAAATTGACAGTAGGTATAACCATAAAACTATAAGAAATGGAAGGAAGATTTATATTAATTATGATTTCCGTGTTTTTCATGGCATGTGATGGACTATTGGAAGTGACGCCCGAAAACTCGGTCACTTTTGAAAATGTGATGAAGAGTGAAAAAGATGTGGAGTCTTCGGTAACGGCTATTCGTTCGGCTTTTCGAGATAACATAGCTTTTACGGCTAATAGCTTGCCTGTTATAAAAGGGCTTATCGCCGATGAGTACAATGATTACGATTATTTGCGAATAAAGCGTTTACATCCCTCCCAGCATGCAACCAATCATGTTTCGGTAAATTGGGGAATTTATTATCAGGTGATCGCTTACACGAATGTCGTGTTGGATAATGTAAAGTACGTGGACAATGTACCGGAAGGGAGAATGCGTTTTTACGTGGGACAGTCCTGTTTTTATCGGGCTTATGCTTATTTCTGCATTGCCCAGGTGTGGGGTGATGCTCCGATTCTTGCGAATGGTCGGGATGTTGAAGTCAAGGCCAAATCCTCGTGGTTTGAGGTTTGTCGGTTTGCTTTGGACGACGTGAGACGCGCAATCGATTTGTTGCCCAAAAGAGATAGTTTATATAGTTATGCCGGGAAAAAGTTAGATCGTAACGATATACCTTGCCGGGAGAGTGCTTATGCTTTGAAAGCGCATATTTGCGCCTGGATGGGGTCTTTGAGGGAGGACAAAGATTTGCTTGATGAGGCGATAAGGGCTGCCAGTGAGGTAATCTCTTCTCCTTTTTATGAATTAGCGAAGACGCCGGAGGAGGTATGTGCGTCGGTATTGATGGGGGATAGTAGAGAAGGAATATTCGAAATCCGGATAGATTATAACGAAACGGTAAATCAAATCAATCCTTTTACAACCATGCGTGATTTTGTTTGTTGGCCGGTGCGTCGTGATATGGGACCGAGGGATATGACGACTAAAGATCAGAGTAGAATCAGGGCAAAAATCAGATACACGACGGTTGACCATATGTTTGACAAAAAGGATTTGCGACGTGATGCCTATTTTTATAAATTGGATTCAATGGGACGTGTGGGGACTGACACTACGGGAGGCTTTGCGTATCCTTACAAGTTTAGGAAAGAGATTGTTTACGCGGACGGGTATAATATGGGTAAATTCATGAATATCGATCAAGACCGGATCATGTTGAGGTTGGCAGATATTATATTGTTAAGAGCGGAGTGTTACGCTCGTGTGGGAGATGAAAAAAATGCGATGATTGATTTAAATCGTATCCGGGACAGGGCGAAGGCAAATGCATTCCCTTCCGGCTCGGAGGTAGATCGGGATCCCCGGGGATTGCGTTATGCCGTTTATAAAGAGAGGGAAAGAGAGTTATTGTGGGAGGATACCCGCTATTTCGATATGGTACGCAACGGGTATTGCCGGGAAGAGATGGGGACGGAGGAGTATAAAAATCTGACAGATCAGGATATTTTAGACGGAGCTCTCTATCTCCCCGTGTCGTTCACGGCATTTAACGAGAATCCGGCCATGGTGCAGAACAGATATTGGAAAAAACGGTTGAATAATTAAAGAAAGCAGTATGAAAAATATATGGATAGCATTTATCGGACTCTTTTTATACGGGTGCGACCCGGTTGATAATTATATCGATACCGGCATCGTTCAAACAAGGCATTATTGCTCCGTTTGGAAGTATTTACAGACGAATTCGTACGATTGGGATTCCGTTGTGGTCATGATCGAACATGCCGGTATGATTGAATTGTTTGAAGGGGAGGAGGAGATCACTTTCTGGGGGCCGACAAACCATTCCATCCGTCGTTATTTATTGGAAAATTATTATACGGAAGTAAAAGATCTATCTCCTTTGTTTTGTAAAATGATATTGGAGAAGCATGTTGTAAAAGGGAAGTACATGAAAGCTGATGTGAACTTTCGGATTCCTGATATTTCCGGGAAAGTAATCGGCGGGACGGATTTGACTACAATGAGCGATAACGTATTAAAGGCTTACCGGGAGAAAGAGGATTACGCGGGTATCGCTCAAGCCGGCCCGGAGATTCTTTATCTTTTTTCTGTGACTAAAGACAGCCCGGTACCGTTAGCCTCACCGGATATCGAATGTAATAACGGGGTGGTGCATTCTTTGAATTATAATTATGAATTAGGCGAAATTTAAAATACCTGATGTTATGAGAGTAAAAACAGTATATTTATTCGTATCGATGTTGATTTGTTCTTGGGGGTGCGACACGGAAGTCGGATTTTTGGACACGGAATATGCAACTTATGATCCTGATGTGTTTGAGGTACGGAATCTTCCTCTTTTTCAGGAAGAACAAGAATGGTCTTTGGATGAGTTTTGGGATTTTCGGGAAACTCTTCCCGAAGAATTGGAAGACGCATACTTGGAAGAGTGGTCGAAAAACGGAAAGCATTATGAACGTGAAACCGATTGGATTTCGACTAATTTGCAAGGAATATCAGGGACGTATCCGATTTATGTGACTTTGCATGATGTAACCTCTCCGACGGGAGGTGATGCGGTTTTGTTTAAAAGTTTAGTGAAAATGAGGGGAGATGGGACATTGGAATTACCTGCCAATGTTTTGCCGGAAGGGATTTTCATGTTATCGATGAAAGTCGAGAATGAGGATCATGTTTCTATCGTTCCCCGTTGTATTACCGTGAAAGTGATCGGGGCTCCCGGTAGTTTTATGTTAACGAAAGAATAGATTTCGTGTTTTTCCCTTATTGGGAATAGATAAACTGAAAATGGATGGTTGAATAAACGTGGATTCTCCGTATGACGGAAAATCCACGTTTTTATTATCGGGGGTACATTTACGTTATTGTTCGGGGAGATTGAATATTGGAATTGCATTTGTTTTTATAAATAAGTTGTTATTTTGTGAATAATAGTTTTATAGGTTATATGTTGTAATTCACAGATTATTATACTATTTGTATATTGGATTATATTGAAATACGGCTGTTTTTTAACTTAAAAATGAGGGGTTAATAGTAAGAAAATATTTGTATTGATGATAAAAAAAGTTATTTTTGACAAGTGTATGGGTGGTGACTAAAATAAGCAAAAGCATGGTAAGGTCTGTTTTTGATAGTAAAATGTTCGAAAAATTATTTCATCTTCATTTTGTAGATTTGATGGGCTTTGTTAATAGCTATGTAAAAGATGAGGAAGTAGCTAAAGATATTGTTCATGATGTTTTTTTGGTACTCTGGAATAATAGAAAGCGATTAGACTTTTCCTATTCGATGAAATCTTATTTATTTACGTTATCCCGGAATTATGCCTTGAATTACTTGAAGCACTTGCGCGTTGTTGCCTCGAATGAACGGGAGATGACGGCTTTCATAGAGAGTACGAATGATGAATTGGAGCAACGTGAGAAGAGATTGTTTCGTTTACATGAAAAGCTGCTTCTATTACCTCAAAAACAGCAGGAAATATTGAAGAAGTGTTTTATAGAAGGGAAGGGGTATAAAGATGTGGCCGAAGAGTTCGGAATCAGTTTGAACACGGTAAAAACCCATCTGTCCCGGGCTTTGAAATTTTTGCGGGAGGAGATGCATGACGAAGTGGTTTTATTGTTCTTCCAGTATAGAAATATGGGTATGGGAAGATTTTAATTTCTATTCCGGAGGATTAATTAAAAGTGCCGGAGAAATAGCATTGTTTTCTCCGGCAGCACACTACGGCGGGTTGTTTGTTTTATGTTTAGGTAATTGGTTTCAAATGTTTTTGTAAGTACGTGGAAAGGGATATGAATACCCCTTTCTTGGTACTTGAAAAGAATGTTTTTATCTTCCCCGTCTCCGGATCCAGATGATGATAGCTGCGATCGCTAACAAGATCGGGAAGAGTCCCATGAGACCGAGTTTTGAAATATACATTCCCGTTTCACCCACGCGCACGGCGTTGTCGGGCGGATTGGGGCGGCGCACGTCGATGGGCACTTCCTCGTCCGACATCCAGAAGAAGGAGCCGGTAATAAGCGAGTAGTTGGAAGCTCTCACGCCTTTTCTGCTGATGCTGATCTCCCCGTTACTCAGGCAATCGGCATCTCCCAGGATAATGATTTTCTGTTCTTTCTCTCCCACCTTCCGGGTTAAGGCTAAAGCCGTGGTATAAATTTTTTCGATCTCTCCCGCTTCAGGGTTCAATTTCACCGTGTCATCCACGAAATCGGTCGTTTCCAACTCGTTCCAGCAGTTGACGGTGTCGCTCGTGAAAAGAGGAGTGACGTTGAATCCCTTGTCCCGCGTGTATTCTAATCCCGTGCAGCCCGGCATCGTGACCACGTATTCCCTCTTGATCATGTTGTCGAAATGATAGGAGAACTCCCCAGCCTCTCTCGTGGGCGTGGCGATGATGAAATCGGCCTGGAAATTTTCAGTCGGTCGAACCAGGCGTCCGGGCATGAATCGTACGCCGAACTGTTCCACGAGAGGATTCATGACCTCTTGCCGCCTGGGCTCCCCGGCGATCATCAGGTTGCCGCCCCGCTCGATATAAGCGTTCAAGCGCCGGTTCTCTTCCGGGGAGAGGGGTTCCCGCATGTCGGCAATAACCAGGATATCGATGTTTTCCGGAATCTCCTTGTCCAGCGTCACCTCGAGGAAATCGAACCCGTTGTTGATCAACGAGTAACGGAAAGGCCTGTCCTGGGCGAACCGGTTATAATCACGGTCCCCCTCCTTGATGCAGTCCCTCTCGCCGTGTCCCTTCACGAAACCGACTTTCGGTAGTTCCATCACCAGTCGCTTGAAGGCGGCGGATATCTCGGACTCGAATGGATGCACGTACATGTCATCGAAGACACGCAAGAATGTTTTCTGCCCGTTTTCTCTCTCCAACACCCTCACGAACCTGTTTTTCTCGGGCGATAGATCTTCCATTTTCCTGACGTCTTCCGGCGTGATGAACATGTTGGTGTCTAAATTCCATGAATTGCATATTTTCACCATGCGTTCCCTGTCGGAAAGCCCCGGGTATCGCTTATCCAGTTGCGGGTTTTCAGCCTTGTCGTAGTAATAGACGTATTTCATCTTGATCTCCGGTTTGAACCGGGTGTATTGTTTGAACCGTTCGAGGTCCCTGTTGATCCCTCTCGGTAAAGCGATGGTGTAGTAATTATCGAGGATATTGGTATAGGTCGTGATGGTCAACCCGCCTTCCATTTTTTTCACGATCTCCTGGCTGTTGGTGGTCAATGTCCTGGCTTTGGTACGCGTGGCATCGTAAAAACCCATCAATTTCGGTCTCGAACTGAGGTACCCGAGGAACATGGCGATAAAAACCACCCCGATGTATTTCCCGCACGAAACAGTCCACGCGCTCTTTTGCCTGACACCCTGCAACCGGATGATGGAAAGAGCCAGGAAAAGAGCGATCACGATGATGAAGTATAACACGTCGTCGCTACAAATCAGGCCGTTTATAAACTCGGAGGCGCGTCCCCGTATGGATAGCCAGTAGGTGATATCCCTCACGAAAGCGATATCCTGCCACGTGCCCCCGATGAAATTCAACACGGCCAGCACGGCCAGCGTTCCCATGGCGGCCACGACCTGGTAAGAGGTGAGGCTTGACATGAACAACCCGATGGCCGCGTAGGCGCAGATCAAAAGATAGAGCCCGAGCAAACCTGATAAGGTGGCCACGAAATCAAACGATTTGATAGCGGCAGCCCCGTAGACGACAAAAACGAAAAGGATGAACACGAGCACGATCCCGTAAATCATCATGGATAAAAATTTCCCCAGTATGATCTGTGTGTTGGTAACGGGAGATGAGTACAGTAGTTTAATGGACCCGCTCCCTAACTCCCGGCTCATGAGTCCCATGGTTAACAGGGGTATGTAGAAGTATAGGTATTGTTGCACGTTAGTGAAAAGTCCCCACATCCCGGCGTAGGTTCTCATGGTAACATCCCGTAGGGTATATCCTAATTCCTGGTTCCTGACGAAATTGCTGAAAACGTCAGAGAACGCCATGGCGGCCTGGAAGGTGAAAATCACGATAATCAACCAGGCCACGGGTGAATAGAAAAGGGTTTGCAATTCGGTTCGGGCTATTTTATATATCATTCTCATAACATCAATTTTAAGGGTTATTATTTCTTGGATAATTCTGCAAAGACGGCATCGAGCGAGCTCTTCTCAATATTGATCTCCGTGAGTCTCCATCCCCTTGCCACGCTGGTCTCCACGATACGCTCGCAAACGTCTTGGGCGTCCCCGAATTGTACCCGGAATTTCGTTCCGCCCAATTCTTCCACGGCTAACACGCCCTGTATGGAACGTAGCTCGTCGACAGGTGGAGCCGCCGCCATGTTGATCAGTAAAGTGTTCGGAATGATATAATTATCGAATTCATCGACCGTCCCGGCGAAGACCAGGTTTCCTTGCTCGATCATGCGGATATAATCGCAGGTAGCCTGTACTTCCGGGAGGATATGAGTGGATAGGACCACGGTACGTTCCTCGGCGATCTCCTTGATCAGGTGTCGTATCTCCACGATCTGGTTGGGGTCCAACCCGTTGGTAGGCTCGTCTAACACCACGAAATCGGGGTCGTGCACGATCGCCTGGGCTATTCCCACCCGTTGCTGGTATCCACCCGATAGATTCCGGATCAGCCGCTTTTTGAAGTGGGTAATCCCGCATTTGCCCATCACCTCTTTCACGGCACGCTCCACCTCTTTACCCCTGAGCCATCGTAGATTGGCACAATGCACCAGGTATTCCTCTACCGTCAGGTCCATGTGCAGGGGAGGTTTTTGCGGTAGGAAACCGATATGTCTTTTGGCTTCCACCGGCGACTTTCTCAAGTCGATCCCCTTGATGTAAACACTTCCTTGCGTGGGTTTCAGTACCCCGCACATGATATTCATCGTGGTCGATTTACCCGCCCCGTTGGATCCCAAAAGACCGTATATGCCGTTACGGGAAATTTCGAAATTGATATCCCGAATGGCCCACTGAACGCTATAACGGTGGGATAGATTTTCCACTTTTACAATTGTTTCTTCCATAGTTTTATTTGATTACATAACACATCCCTAATCATACACGAAATATATGATATACAATTTTATAACAAGTAATTTAGGTGTTCATGAGGTCGTGCTTAAACGACCTCATGAATGATTTTGGTCTATTTTTATCTGTATCGATCTTCTGCTGACGACCAGTTGGAGAATCTACCGTATTTGAAAATAGAGTGGACGATATTTCCCAATCCGGAATAGTGTTTAATCTCCAATTCTGCGTTTACGGCAGGTGTGGAAGGATCTATATTACCCCGGGCGATAGCATTGACAACCTCTTCCGGATCCAAGTTACAGATATAGAAATGACCGTCGCTGAAAGCGATTCCCATTTCTGAAACAACGGCATTCGTGTGAATGGAAACAATTTTTCCGGTCGGAGGATTTTCTCCTAAATTGCAGTCTTTGTATAAATAATACTTATCATTTTGTTCCCGGTAGAAATAGACTTTTTTGTCTACCGTAAAGAATACGTGAGGACTATCCTGGAAGTAGGTATTTTGTCCCCGTAACATCCAGAATTGCGAATCTTCGGTGAGATTGTAACCTGCAGCAAATTCTTTTTGGACGGGTTGTGATACCTTTATGGTATTTGTAGAGGAATCCCAAGTCAGATAACACTTTTGGAAATAATATTTCCCGGTTTCCGTATCTTTTAAGATGTTTATCAGGTAACAGTCGCCTCCCCATTCGTCGCAGGTTTGGGCATATACTAATTCCATTTTTTGATCCATCCCGTTACAGAAATCGAAATAATCCGGGAACTCTTCTTCGTCGTAGTTTTTGACCAACAAGGGTAACATTTTGTCGTTGCTGGAAGATTTGTATATGGCTAACCATCTTTTGTTTTTATTATCGAACATAAGTTGATAATAGGTCGGTTTGGGGAAGGTAAACGTGGTGATCTCCATTCCACCGGGGTATTCAAGAGGAATCGTGGGGTATTGGGCCGTTTGGAATTGGCTCGTTACGGTTTTGTTCATACGGGCATACACTTCTCCTTTGGCCGTCAATAACAATTCGACACCGCTGACCGTTCCGTTGGCATAACATACCTGTACGGGATCAAAACCTTCGTACGGATATTTTTCACCGATAAACTCATCTTTCGTTTGAATTACCTGACTGAAATTTCTTCCGTCCAATTCCACTAACCCGGGTTCTCCTCTCTGCATGACTAATATTTCGTCGTAAGCCGAAGTGAAATGTTGTTCCAGTCGGAACGGTTGGGAGCCGAGAGGTTTATCGGGATGCAAGGTTTTGTAAATATCGGGGTAGAGTTCATACGTGTCAATATGGATGAAATCCAAAGCGGAGCGTCCTTCTTTGTCGGAGAGAATCAACCATCCTAAAAGATATTTGGCGCTGACCGTTACGGAAAGGGAAGCCCCCCAGCTAAGACCGGTAGATTTTTGTATTACCTGGAAGGTGACATAGGTACTTCCCGATTCGTTGAATGTATAACGACATACTCTTTCTTGCGAGATCTCTTCTCCGTTATAAGTCCATTTAAAATCGTATTGGGTCGAGTCTTCCGTCCCCCAGTTTACTTTACAATCCAATTCGCACTCTTCTCCGACGTAAGCAATTCTGTTACTACGGTCTCCGGATAGAGCCTCGTCTCCCAGGATCGTGATTTTGGGCATCGGAATCCGGGCTGTTTTCGATTTATCGTCATAGCATCCTGTAAATAGTCCCCATAAGACTAAAAACGCGCCTAAATAATATATTATTTTTTTCATATACATCGTTTTTTAGTGTTAGATCAAATTCCCGAGAACCGCTACTTCCATTTCAGAACCGTCTTTTTCATACACGGTTCTTCCTGCCGCTTTTTCATCTGTCAGGTATTTTTTGAATAGAAGCGAATAATTCCGGAGTTCACTGTCCGTTGCATTTGTCAGGTCTACTTTTATCTTGTCCAAGAATAATTGGTATTTTTCATCGGAATATTTACCCAAATAATAATTTACCACGTTGGAATTCCACCATTTGGGTTTTGCGATGATGTTATGGAACCAGATGATAGCCACTCTGTATTCTGTCCTTCCGGCTAAGAAATTTTCAGAATCCTTTATTTCGACCACTAAACGGACTTTTTTCGTGTCTAAAACAGGATTGTATTTTAATTTGATGTAACAGGTATCGATAGCTCTTCCGGCTCTCATAATCGGATTTTCCGGGATTTCGTAGGTTTCTGCCGGGGCCGTGGTATATTCATCCACCACGGAAATTTTATAAGTCTGGTCTTGATCTCCCCTGCCGGTACATCTTACGCTGATCGGGAACTCGATCGTTGTCTCTCCGGGATAAAAGAAGAAAGAGGTTTCGGTAGAGTCCGTTTCGGCCTTGTATAGATAGAGGTATCTATTGGAGGTCAAATCGTTGTATGTGGGAATATCTTCCCGTTCGCAACTGGTCAATAGACCTACGATGCTTATTACCAATAAATATATATGTTTCATATGATTTACTTTATAGTATTAATAATAAGATGTTTCACTGTCCGGAAGAGGTAACACGAACCAGGAGTCGGGAGCTTCCCACGGAACGTTTGTTCCGTTATACATCTTTTTCCAGTTTAATTTTTTCAAATAGAACCAGGTTTGTCCCCGCGTCAGGAAATCCCGGCTCAAATCATTGATCAGAATTTCCATGAAAGAGTTGTAATCGTTTACCGTGCTGGGAATGGGGGTGGTGATATTACGATTGTCTTTTACCACTTTCAGCGTATTGATGGCCTCCCCGATTTTTCCCTGTTCGGCTAAATATTCTGCTTTGATGTAATAGATTTCAGGAATTTCCAATACCGGCAAGATAACCCGGACCTTTTCGATGTAACTATCCGTTGAATGGGAAGAGTTGGAGGGATCCCATACGCGATAGCGGGAAGTCGACGCGTTATAGAAAGCCGTGTAGCGGTAATCTTCTTTGATATCGTCCGCCCCGAACAGATCGTTTAGTTTTGTCATTTTGAAATAGCTTGTTCCCGCGGCCTTGCTGTAATTTTCCGCAACTTTTGTATTCCACAGACATATCAATCCCTCCGGACATCTTTTGCCGTCGATTAAATTAGGATTGTTATTGGGTTTTTGATCCCAGGCAAATTCGAATCCGACACCTGAATCGATCCACTCCTCTATGATTTCATTTACATAGGGTATGGCTTTGTCATTTTCCCTGTTGTAGGAGTATACCCGTGCCAATAAACCGGTGACGCCCCAGTAATTTAACCGGTATCCCCGGTAAGCGAAAAATCCGGCCGCATTTCCGTTGGATCGTTGACCGTCGTCCTGTAAGTTTTGAATGCCGTAAAACAACATCGTGCTGAAATATGACATGATACTTTCACCCCAAAGTATATCCACGTCGATGGGTTTCAGGATATCCCGGGCGTATTTCAAATCTTCGATTATATTTTTTATAATCTCAGAGGTCGATTTGTATTCGGGGGATATGTTAGGATAATTCGTCACGTAAGGAATGGCTTTATCCTTGTTTCCTAAAATAGGTGCCGGAGCGAATAAACGTAAAAGTTCGAAATGCATCAATGCGCGCAAGGCTTTGGCTTCTGCCAATACCATACCTTTCTCCCACGTGTATTCGAAAGGTTTGTCCGTCGTTTCGACTTTTTTGATGATGTTGTTGCAGTTCGCGATAACGTTATAACCGGTTTCCCAAATACTGGCAATGGCATCTTTGGTATAAGAACTTTCAAAGTTTGTATTGTCCATCGCGTATTTGTATTTGGTAGGAAGAGAGCTTGCGGTATAATTTCTGCTTAAAACACTCATCATTCCCCAGGTTAATTCCTGTCCCCATAAAGGATCGGAGGCCGCAATCTGATAAGCTCCGATTAAAGCAGTCCGGAATCCTTTCGTTGTGGCAAAAGCATCTTCTTCAAGAATCTCCTCGTTCGAAAGGACATCTAACCATTTATCACATGAACTGACCAGGATGCAGGTCGATAGCGTGAGAAATAGTGCTATGATTTTTATTTTTTTCATAATCGATGTGGTTAAATATTAGAAACTGACATTCATACTGAAATTAAACGAACGTGCGAAAGGATAGCTCGTACCTCTTTCCTGCTTGATGGAGGAGATGGTTGCGATATCTTCCATGTTGAACTGTAATCTTAACGTACTGAGTCCCCAACGATTTACTAATGCCTTGTTGAAATCGTAACCTACTGTCAGAGAGTTAAATGTTAACGTATTGTCATCCTGAACGAACCGGGAGGTAGGACGGGTAACGTAAGTCTGGTCTTTGATATCCTTTAACGGGGTTACGTCTCCGATCTCTTTCCAGCGATCGGTCAAAATACGCCGGTCTCCGCTATATGATTTCAAATCAACATTTTCGATGGCTTGTAAGGTTTGATTGTAAGCCTGTCCACCCCAGCGGTACATGAAAGTCGTATAGAGGGTAAAGTTTTTCCAGCGAACGTTAAGACCGAAAGATCCCGATATTTTGGGATCGGAATCACCCAAATTCTGTTGTTCTGCGGATTGCCATATATGCGTGGTTGTTCCGTCCCGTTTCACGTATAATTCATCCCCCCGGGCCGGGTCGATGCCCAAAGATTTCATACCGTAGATGGCGGATAGGGAGTTCCCTACCTCGTATTTCATGAAGGGAGTGGCAACATCCGAACTCGTGCTTGTAGAACCGTAACTACTGAAGTGTTGATCGATTCGTTTGTTGTAGTTTTCCAAAGCCTTTCCGATTTTGGTAATGGTATTTTTGTTATGGTTGGCATTGCCGAAAAGATAGATACTCCAGTCTCTGTTTTCAAATGCCCTTATATTGATATCAATATCGACCCCTTCGTTTAAGATTTCGCCTACATTACTTTTGTAAGAGGTGAAACCGGAAGAAGAGGGGATACTTACATCTTCGACCTGATCAAGCGTTTTAGCGTGATAGTAATCCACTTTCAGGGTTAAAGCGTTATTCAATACGGAGATTTCCGTACCGGCATTCCAAGTTCTTACTTTTTCCCATTTAAGGTTTTCATTACCGAGGGCTTTTAATTTCATACCCCGGATATTGGCATAATCTACATCGTATAGAACTTCGTACGTTGTTCTGGCCTGATAAGGGTTGAAATTGGCTTTTCCGGTTTGTCCGTAAGTCGCTCTGATCTTGAATTGGTTCAGGAAACTGATGTTTTTCATGAACGCGTAATTGTGAAAGTTCATTCCGGTACCGAACGACCAGAACGTACCTGTTTTCTTTTTACTACCGAAGGCGGAAGATCCATCCAGACGACCGGAAACGTCGAACAAATAAATGTCATTGAAACTGTAATTGAATTGCAGATAAGTGCCGAAACGACGGCTATAACTGTCTTTATAGGTCGGTTTGGAACTCACGTCAACGGCACTGCTGGGGGAAGGAACACTCCCGAACGGAAATCCTTGATAATAAGCATAAGTAGCTTCCTGTTTGGTTTCTGATGCTTCCAGACCTAAAGAGAAATTCAAATTATGTTTTCCTAATTGTTGGTTGTAAGACAGCAAACCGTTGGCATTCCATTTGCTTGTACGGATTTCCCGGTCCGTGTATTTTCCTTTTAAATCGTTTTCACTTTGATAAAAATCTCCTGAAGCCGGATCCTTGTATTCATCTTCATCCTGTAATTTGAAAGAAGCGCTGAACGTTCCTTTTAACAACCAGTAGTTGTTGATATACCAGCTGATACTTAAGTTGTCGGTAAACTCTTTGTATTTGGTTTTATCGAAACTTTGTAAAGAGGCCTCATACAAAGGGTTGTTGATCCGTGTCGCTCCGTTAGGCGGAACGGAGGTGCGGTAAATCTCAAATTTTTTATAAGGATTTCCTGTCTCCGGATCATAAGGAGAGAGATAGGGTTTCATTCTTACGTAATCGCTGAATGAACCGTAAGGAGAATCTTCGGAAGACATAATACTTAATGAAGCCTGATTTTTAATCTGTAAGGATTTCCATCTGTAATCGACGGTAATAGCGGCTCCATATACATCCCGAAATGACTTTTTCATTACGCCTCCGTTGTGTTGATAGTTTAATTCCAAACCCCAGCGAAGTTCCTGAGAACCTCCGTCTATATAAAGGAAATGTTTATGATTTACTTCCGTTTGCAAAGGTTTGGAAATCCAATCCGTATCGATGCCGCGGAGGATGTTGTTGTATTGGTTGTCGTAATTGATGATTCCGGCAGCGATGGAATTGGCGTTCGTTCCGGTATATAAACCGGCCTGATATTCCGCTTCCAGCGCTTCGACCGCGTTTAACAGGTGATAACTGCTTAGATCCGGAGCCGAAACGGCTAATGTTCCGGCATAGCTGATCCGGATTTCTCCAGGTTCCGGAGCCGAAGTTTCGATAACGATAACACCGTTGGCGGCCCGTGAACCGTAAACAGCGGTTGCTGCTGCATCTTTTAGGATGGTAACGCTCTCGATCCGGTTGATATCCATATCATATACTTTAGCCATATCCACTTCGAATCCGTCCAAAATAAAAATGGGAGCACTCGGGTTGTTCGTTAAAGCGAATTGAGAGACGTCGTCGGCAGTTAGTTTGTCCAACTCTTTCAATTCTGACGTGCCGGAACGTCCCCGGATATAATACTCGGGCATCGTATTCGGGTCGGAACCCATGGCGTTGTTTTGAATTAACTTGAATGAGGGATCGAAAACCTGTAAGGCTTTCATTACGTTCTGGCTGGATACTTTCAGGAGATCCTCTTTATTGACTTTAGTGGAAGCCCCCGTGAAACTTTCTTTTTTAATGTTAGCGTATCCGGTTACAACAACATCATTTAAAGAGGTCGTCTCTTCTACCAGAATAACAGTCAGAAATTCTTCTTTCGTGTATTTAATCTCCTGGGGTTTCATCCCGATAAAAGAGAAAATTAACACGGGATCTTTTGTTTCCGGTATGGAGAAAGAGAATTTACCTTCCCGGTCCGTTGCCACACCGATGGCCGAACCTTTAAGACGAATCGTTACGCCGGGAATGGCAACAGAGTCTTTATCCAAAACTTTTCCTTTAATAACCATCTTTTTAATCTCATCCGGTATATTTTTTAGCGGGGAGATAACGATGACGTTATCTACTATTCTGTACTTGAATTGTTTTCCGAAAACAATTCGTACGGCCTCTTCCAGAGTCGCTTGTGTTAAATTGATCGTGATTTTCTTGTTAACATCTATCTCTTGCTTGCTGAAAAAGAAATCTTGTTTCAGTTGTTTCTCCAGTTCTATAACGGCTTTTTCGATAGAAACATTCTTTAATTTGAGATTAATTAAAGAATTCTGGCTTTTAACTTCGGCAGAAACGTGGGCCAAGCTTACCAGCATTATAAAAATCACGATTTTCATTACTCGTAATAAGTTAAAGATTTTTTCATGCGTGCATAAAAAGCACCGACTTCGTTTTTTTTTCATAACTTTGTAGTTGAAAATTAATACTAAGATTCTCTTAGGAGGATGGGCGAGGGTTGTTCACGGCAATCCTCGTTTTTCTTCCTTTAGTAATAAATAAGTAATCTTTCTTTATCGTTTTGATATGGTTATTGTCCGGCCATTTATGTTAAATGCTATATTTGTTGTTTCTGATATAATATTTAAAACTTTATCCAAATCCATGTCTCTGTTGATCACTCCTTTGAATTCATATTGCTTTATTTCCGGATTTTGATAAAAAACTTGGATATCGTACCAGCGTCGGAGTTGTTGCATGATGGACTCCAACGTCATGGAATGAAATACGAAACGTCCCTCTTTCCAAGAGATATAATCTTGTACATCCACATGTCTTATATCCGTATTTCCGGTACGTGTGTTCATTACGCTTTGCATTCCGGGTTTCAGAATGATCTCCTGTTTGTTTTTTTCAGAGACGAATCGTACGGAACCGTTTACGAGTGTCGTATATATGTTTTCATCATCGCCGTATGTGTTTATATTGAACGTGGTACCTAATACTTCGACAGATGCATTTTCTATGTGCACGATAAACGGTTTGGTACTGTCTTTTTTCACCGTGAAATAAGCCTCTCCTTTTAAGGTGACTTGCCGTTTGTCCGACAGAAATTTGACCGGGAAACGTAATTCCGATTCGGAATTCAGCCATACCCGCGTTCCGTCCGATAATTCCAGCGGGTAGAATCCGCCCGTGGGTACGACTAACGTACTGTAAATCTCCGATTCGGCCAGATTTATATCGTTGATATGAACTTGTTTGTAGCTAAGTCCTAATAAGGAATCATTTTTGATCCCTTGTACAAAAGGAACCTCTACTCGTTGATTGGTCGATTTTAGCTTGGTTACTTTCCCGTCGGGCAGGATCAATTGGGCTTTTACTTCTCCGGGTGTAATGGCGGCAATCGGAGTTTTCAGCGTGACGCACTCTTTTTCTATCGAACGATTTATGACTTGATTAGCCAATAGGCCGATCACGATGAGGATTGAAGCGGCTACCGACCATCGAATCATATGGCGGTAACTTTGTTGTTTTTGTATGGATTGCAAAAGACGGGAATGTACCTCTTCTTTTATGATTTCGAAGTTTTGAGAAGAGAAGGATTGTCGGATTGCCGCTATTTCATCCAATAGTTTCAGGTGTTCCGGATTTTTCAACCAGGCAGTAATTTCTTCTTCATGTAACTCCTTTCGGTGATTTAAGATACGATAGGCAAATTCTATGTCTTGATCGTTGTAATTCATCCTTTTTATGTTATTTTATCAATAACACAACGACCCCCTGAAAACGGGTGACAAGCTTTTGGATTTTTTTTTAAAAGAATGTTTTTTCGGCAGTCTTTTTAATGTTCTATTTTAAACTCGAATGGAAAAGAGCGGAGAAGAGTTAAAAATTATAGCCAGCTCCGATTGAAAAATTACGATTCTTAATTTTATAATCTTTTCATTGATCCTTATCGGCAATATTTGCCAATCCCAGATCATAATTTAAACCGACGTAAAACTTTTTAATTGAAACTCCGATTCCAAAGCTTAACCCGGCGTCAAATCCTTTTAGACCGCCTTTTCTGTTGTCTGACTCATCTTCAGACTCGTCATCACCAGATTTGGTTGTTCCAAAAGCTTTGTAGTCTCCCTTGTATTTTTCCCCGCCGATTGTTGCGTTCCATTTTACTTTTCCTCCTAATCCAAGCGCTAAATATGGACCAGCGTTGATATGTAATTTCATATTGTCGCTCAATGCAATCTTATACGAAGCGAGGATCGATAACGGTAAATAAATCAGATTTCTAAAAACGGGATAAAGCTAAACGCTTCCATAACCAAATATGCTTGTTGCTCGGTATTCCTAACAACACGACAGATATAGTTAATTTTAAGCATTCAACAAACATTCATTAGGGTATCACGTCACAAAATTAATATAAGTGTCTGATAACGCATTAAAAATTGTCCTTTCTTATGGTATTATTTATTTTTATTTTTTTGATTTTGGAACGAGAGGGAGGGTTCTTCATGTTGATTTGGACGTTCGAGAACCGTCATCCGAGTTATCACGGGATGCTTCCGATTTAAGGTATGACGAGGGGAACTTATTTTTTTTCTAAAATAGAGCGATTATAAAGATTAAATTTGATCTACTTTAAACCAAATTGTGTAGTTGCTGGTATTGGATATAATTGTAATAATATTTGATAATTTGTAGTTGATGAGTTGAAATAATTTTAATATTTTTGAAAATTCCAATAAATGGACTTTGTAAGCTAAAATAAAAACCGGGATTAAAGATATAAGGAGTTGATAGTTAAATCAAAGGAAGACAACATTTATATTGAGGGATTGAAAAAAAGAGATCCCGAAGCGTACGAAATAGTATTTAAAATGTACTATAAAGTGCTTGTCTTGTTTGTGGAGAGACATATTGGGGATCGGAATACGGCCAAGGATTTGGTTCAGGATATTTTTTTAAAATTGTATGAAAATAGTTCTTCTTTTCCGAATGATTTTAATTTGAAATCTTGGCTGTATTGTCTGGCCCGGAATGCCGCCATCGATTATTTACGACATTTGAAAGTAATGGATCGTAATAAGTTTTTGATGGCGGAAGCGATGCTCTACGCGGCCGATATTGATAAATGTGTGGATGAAAGATTGTACGCGAAGATACAAAGTGCAATCGAGACATTACCGGATCAATGTAAGCGAATCGTTTTAATGAGCGTTGTCGAAGGGAAAAAATATTGGGAGATTTCTAATGAATTGGGGATTACGATGAATACCGTCCGTACCCAGATTGCTCGCGGGTATAAAAAGTTGAGAGAACAATTGAGTAATGATAACATGGCTGTTTTCTTGCTGATGGGGTTGTTTGCGATTGCGAAAGAGAAGGAAATCGTTCGGCAAAATTAACGGGTACATCGAAATAGGAGTCTTTGAATTTGCATAAAAGAAAAGTCAAGATTAACTTTGAAAGTCATTTAAACAAAGAATAATGAAAAATATCGGTTTTGTCGGGTTAGTTATTTTTTTAGGGATGCTACTCTCTTGCAGTAAAGGGGAGGATTCTCCTTATAATTCGAAAAATGTGGAGTATGCTGTCGGTTTATCCGAAGATACGATCGTGTTGGGGCAGTCTGTGACGGTTTTAGCAGAAATAAATCAACCTTTATCTATGTCCGTTTACGTGGAAAAGAAGGATAAAATTCAAACTTATATAGGGAAAATAGAATCTCCTAAAGGAAGTTTGGAATGGACGCCGAAGCGGGAAGAAGTGGACTGGGGAGAGAATTATATTGTTGTCCGTGTCTATTATTCATCATCACATAGTGTATCCAAGTATACACCGATCTATATAAAAGAATCCGTCGATGGGGATTGACGGATGGAGAAGGAATATGATTTCGGTACTCGTTATGAAACGGCTCTAAAATAGAGATATTTAGCCTGTAATGAAGTTTGTTTGCAGGTTGAATTGCTATTAGATCACTACCGATGGATTTATTTATCAGGGTTATTTCCGGTTATCCTTTGATCATCGTAAGTAACATCTTAAACCGTTCGACAGCATTTAGGGCGTGAGGAGTGTTTGCCGGCATGATAATCGCTTCGCCGATTCCTAAGATAAATGATTTTTTATCGATGTAAATTTGGGCTCTCCCGTCGAGAATTTGCACCAAAGCATCGAACGGAGCCGTGTGTTCACTTAAACTTTGTCCTTTATCGAAAGAGAATAGGGTGATATTACCTGCCTCATTCTTAATGATTTGTTTACTGACGATACCCTGATCGGCGTATTCAATCATTTTTCCCATATTCAGGATACCTGCATGGAGATCTGTCGATTTCATATGATCTTTTTTTTTGATAACGCAATAGAATGATTAGAGTTTATTTTATAATATTAATAATATTGAAATAATAGAAATATAGATAAAGTATAAAGTTGTCGGAACGTACGATTCATTTTTGTTGATAGGCCCGATAAGGGGCTTCTTTTATGAATGTGCGGTATGCGCCAATAGCTTGTTGCCACTAATTTGTTGTATGGCAAAGGGTATGATAAAAATATTTTTTCAAAAAAAATATTGAAAAATTTTGTCACACAAAACAAAAGGGTCTCCGTTTTAGAGTATAAAAAGATAAAAGTATTGTGTATAAATGGAGATTTCAACGATTCTAATTTATAGGAAAATAGAAGGAACCTTGTCGGAGGAAGAGAATCGGAGGTTTGAAACGTGGCTAAACGAGAGTGAGTTGCATCGGCGATACTTCGAAAAGATGAAGAGAATGAACGAGATGCCAAAAGCCCAACAGCTTTCAGAAGAAGAGATTGAGGCAGCTTGGATCGTATTTGCTCGTAAGCTGAAGAAAAAACAACGATTGAGCTATTTTCATCGGCCGATGTTTGTCTATTGGAGTGCCGTGGCCGTGATATGTATAGGGTTGTTTATCTTTATTTTGTTGAATGTTAAAGATGACAAATCTTTAAGGGCTGTTCCTACTGTACATCGGATAACGCCAGGACACAGGGATGCCATTTTGTATTTATCGGATGGTAGTCAACACCGTTTAGGTAAACAAAATAATTCTTTCCAAGAAAAATCAGGTATTGAAGTAAAGGTAGATAGTACTCGTTTGGTGTATTCCGCTCGGATACAAAAGACGGACTCTATGCGGAAATTGATCTTTCACAAGTTGGATGTTCCAAGAGGTGGGGAGTATACGGTAGATTTGGAAGATGGAAGCAAGGTATACATAAATTCGGAATCTTGTTTGACTTACCCGGTTGCTTTTGTCGGAACGAGTCGTGAAATTTATTTGGAAGGCGAGGCCTATTTCGAGATACAAAAAGATACCCTTCGTCCTTTTATCGTGCATGCCGGGGACATGGAGATTACCGTTTTGGGAACGAGCTTTGGGGTGACTTGCTACAGAGACGAGGAGGAGGTGCATACAACTTTAGTACAGGGAAAGGTTGAGGTGAATTTTAAGAGCAAGTCGGGCCCTCTTTATATTTTGGAACCGGGGATGCAGCTCCGGTACGATAAGAAATACGATTTAGTAGTGAAAAAGCAGGTGGATGTTCAGGAGTATGTAGCTTGGCATGATGGAAAATACGTCTTTAAGAAAAAGCGCTTGGAGGATATATTAACGATTTTATCCCGGTGGTATAACTTTACGGTCTTTTATCAAAATGCCGATGCGAAGGAAGCTTTGTTTTCTGGGGAGTTGAAGCGTTTTGATAATTTCAATTATATCCTTCATTTGTTGGAGGAGGTAGGTGATGTGAGATTTGCGGTGGATAAAAATGTAGTGAAAGTACGAAAACGATAAGACAGGAGAATCGTCTTCTCCTGTCTTCAAAGGAGATAAGTTTGCCGACTTGCTCCTTAGGTGTCTAATTTAACTATACAAATTTATGAAAAAAAGAAGAAAACTGTACAGACCTTTGCAAAAAAGGTGGTGTCGTAAGGTGCTATTATGTATGAAACCCCTTTGTTTATTTTTGTTAGTGTTCAATCTGGGATTGAATGCAGCGGTACATTCCCAAGATCAAAGAGTGAGTGTAAAATTGAAAGATGCCGGTATCGAAGAGTTGATTTCAGCTATAAAGAGTCAATGTGAGGTCGGTTTTTTGTATGACTATAATAAAGTGAAACGGGTTAATTCCATTACCGTTGATATGCAGAATGCTTTGCTAAAGGAGGTGTTGGATGCGGCGTTAAAGGGAACGGGCTTTAAGGCTGAAATAGAAAATGATATGATCATTATCAAAGAAGCGGTTGCGAAAGATGAAAAGAAAGAAGTTCGAATTGCCGGTAAAGTCATGGATGAGAAGAAGATTCCGCTTCCCGGTGTTGCAATTGTGATTAAAGGTACACATTTGGGAACTACTACAGGTGTAGACGGAAAGTATTCGTTGAGATTGCCGGATGTGAAAGATATTACATTGATATTTAAGTTTTTGGGGATGGAAACTCAGGAAATTAAATATACCGGACAAGATACGATTAACGTAACCATGAAGGAGGAAAAGCAGAGATTGAAAGATGTGGTTGTAACGGGATACAACACGATACGAAAGGAGAGTTTTACCGGAAACGTGACTAAGGTAACCAAGGAACAATTAATGAAGACCAATAATAAGAGTTTGATCGGGGCTCTTCAAATATTTGATCCTTCTGTTCGTTTGAAAGACAACTCGATTTGGGGGTCTGACCCTAATGCTTTACCCGAATTCAATATCCGGGGTGAGTCCAGTATTGCTATGGCAAAAGGTTTGGATGTGGAATATGCCAAAAAAACACAGCGGACCAACGTCCAGGATAACCCGAATCTTCCGGTCTTTATTTTGGATGGATTCGAGGCGTCCGCTCAAAAAATATACGATATGGATATGAACCGTATCGAGAGCGTGACAATTTTGAAAGATGCTGCTGCTACGGCTATGTACGGTTCGAGAGCTGCGAACGGTGTGATCGTTATTACGACTGTCGCTCCTCAACCCGGGGAGATGAGAATTACTTATAGTTTCACGGGTGAAGTGGTATTACCGGATTTATCCGATTACAATTTGTGTAATGCTGCTGAAAAGCTGGAAGTGGAGAGGTTGTCCGGAGTTTTTTCCGATGATGTGTACGGGGAGATGGAATATAATAAGAAATTGACGGAGGTGTTGCGGGGGGTAGATACGGACTGGTTGGCTCTTCCTTTACGTAATGTATTTAATCATAAACATAGTTTCTATTTGGAGGGCGGTGTCGAAAGTGTACGGTATGGTTTGGACTTCAATTATGATAGTAACGACGGAGCGATGAGAGGATCGTATCGTAGTCGTGCGGGAGCCGGCTTAACGGTGGATTTTCGTTACAAGGACAAACTTCAGATTCGTAATTATGTCTCTTACACGATGACTCGCTCGGAGGATTCACCGTACGGAACATTCAATGAATACGCCAATAAACAACCTTATCTTGCTTATAAAGGTGATGACGGTAAATTGTTGTCCCAATTGACGGACGGAACTACGAATCCCTTGTGGAAGACCACGTTGGAAAGTTATTCCGGAAAAGGACATATTTATGATTTAACCGATAATCTGGATATTAACTGGTATATTTTGGAAGGACTTCAGTTTAAGGGGCAGTTTAGTGTTACGAAAAATGATTCCAAAACCGAGTCTTTTAAGGATCCGGACGATCCCTCTTACCAGTATACGGCAATTAAAGAGAAAGGGCAATTGTCCCGTTCTTTGTCGACAGGATATAATTGGAATATAAACGCTATGTTTTATTATAATCGTGCTTTTGGTAAACATTTCGTTAATGCGACGATGGGGTTGAACATTAAGGAATCCAAAACGGAAGGTTATAATATGCTTTTTAAAGGATTCCAATTAGGAACGATGAATACTCCTGCCTTTGCGGCTACACAACCGGATAAAACGGATGTTTCCAGAAACCAAGACCGGTTATTTGCCTTTTTGGCTTCGGTGAATTATTCGTTGGATAATATCTATTTGTTGGACGCTTCTGTTCGTTTCGACGGTTCTTCTCAATTCGGGTCGGATAAGCGTTTTGCTCCTTTCTGGTCTGTCGGGCTCGGAGTAAATTTCCATAACTATAAATGGCTGCAAGATCACTGGCTTATAAGTACATTGAGGATTCGCGGATCTTACGGAAGTACGGGTAAGGTGAATTTCCAACCTTATACGGCCGTTACTACTTATGAAACGGATGCCGATAGCTGGTATTATACCGGTCCGGCGACTAAATTGGTTTATTTGGGAAATACGGATTTGACCTGGGAAAAGACAAATACATTGGATTTCGGTATTAACTTGGGATTTTTTAATGATCGTTATACTGTAGAGGCTAACTATTACCACAAGAAAACAAATGATTTGATCGATCAGGTAACCATTCGTTCTTCATCCGGTTTCGATCAATATTACACCAATTCGGGTAGTGTGGTAAATAAGGGATTCGAGGTGAATCTAAGCGCTACCGTGTTTCAGAATGATAAATGGGTAGTTACTTTAACCGGTAATATGGCGGGTAATAAGAATGAGATTACCTCTCTCGGTAAATCGACGGAAGAGTATAATAGAAAATTGAACGAAGAGTACGACTCCAGTTGGCCTTCTTATGGAAGAGAATTCATGGCTACACCTTTTACCCAGTATTATGTAGGAGCTTCGACCACCGCTATTTATGCCGTACGATCAGCGGGCATTGATCCGGCAAACGGTAAAGAGAAATTTATCAAGAAAAACGGAACCAGTTCTTATACTTGGTGTGCGGACGATCAGGTTGTCGTGGGAGATCAAAGTCCTACCGCTAACGGAACTTTTGGAATTAATGTGAATTATCGCGGATTTTACGTGAATGCTTATTTCTCTTACCAATGGGGCTCCCAGTCTTATAACGAAACTTTACGGGCAAAAGTGGAGAATGCTAATATAAAGGATAATAACGTGGATAAACGGGTTCTTTCACAGAGGTGGAAGAAACCGGGGGATATTGCGCCTTATATCGATTTGACTAATAATACGACAACCAAACCGACTTCGCGTTTGGTTCAGGATGATGATTATCTGACGTTTAGCAGTTTATCTGTCGGGTATGATTTCAAAAGAGAATTGTTGCAAAAAATTAGCTTGACCTCTCTTGGAATCCGGTTCAATGCAAATGATTTATGTAGGTGGTCAACAATAAAAGAAGAGCGGGGGACCAGTTATCCGTATGCTAAGAATTATAGTTTTACCATTAGTGTAGGTTTCTAATTTTTAAGATTAATCATATGAAAATTATAAATATAATAGTAGTATTGTCTGCTTTGACTCTTGCGTCTTGTGAGGAGTGGCTGGATTTGAAACCGGATACTCAGGCGACCGAAGAACAAGTTTTCTCAACATCGGCCGGATATCACTCCGTATTGAACGGATTATATAAATCTATGGGATCCTCTAATTTGTACGGGGTTGAATTGGCATTTGGAATGGTGGATTGTATGTCTCAGCAATATTCTTTGAAAATTGCCAACAACGTGACCAGTAGGCAACTGTATATCGACGCGGGAGATTTCAATTATACCAGCAGTTATTTAACACCGACGATTGAAGCCGTGTGGTTAGCAGCTTTTAATGTGATTGCCAATGCCAATAATCTGATACAAAATGTGGAAAACGCATCCGAGGATTTGTTTAAGGAGGGAAAGATGGAGAAAGATATGATCTTGGGTGAAGCTTATGCCTGTCGGGCTTTGATGCATTTTGATATGTTGCGTCTGTTTGCACCGGCGCCGGTACATGATGATAACCAGATATATGTTCCTTATGTCGATCGTTACCCGAATATTCAAGCGAGCGGTATAACCGTTACGCCTTTTTTGGAGAAAGTAATTACCGATCTGGAAAAAGGACGGGATCTGGTAAAAGAGTGGGATACTTCGGAGATCGGTGTCGGTTTGCAGATTACGGGTAAAGCTCGTTTTAATAATCAATTTTCTTTTGGAACCGTTATCTATGATGATTATTCGAACGGTTCAAAAATAGATGCTTTTTTTAAAGGAAGAGGCTATCGTTTGAATTATTATGCCATTACGGCATTGTTGGCCCGTGTATATCAATATGCCGGAAAGCATCTGGAGGCTTTTAATTGTGCCAAGGAGATTATGGATTTCCAAGTGAAAGATTACTACGGACTGCAATCTGCTTTTGGAAAGGATGATTACAATGGAATTCGTAGAGGCGATTGGGATTCCAAGACCGATTTGAAGGTTATCTCTAATTTGATTTTTGCCGTGTACAATGAAAAGGCGTATAACGACTTAGGCCTGGAGTATTTCTTTAAACGGGAATTTTATAGCGGTTCCTATCCGACGTGGTTGGTTATCAATCAAGATGTACAAAAGACATTTTATACCCGAGGAGGAGTTGATGAGTCTAAAACCGACTATCGCGCTCTCAATATGATCTTCTACGCGACTAACAGCAATGGGCAGTATCCGATTTCTGGAAAATGGTTTATCAGTGAGAACGAGGAAACCCGGGACGAAAATCTATGTGTTCTTCCCGTTATCCGGGCTACGGAAATGCGTTATATCATGGCTGAATATCATGCACGTAACGGAGACTTCGGTGAAGCTCAGAATATATTGAACGATATTCGGGAAAAGAGAGGATGTACGGAAAAAATAACGGTTGGTAGTTGGAACGATTTTGTAGATGAATTGATCAGAGATGCTCGTCGGGAATGGATTTCCGAAGGACAGCTTTTCTATCTGTACAAGCGTTTGGATGCTAATATCGATTTTGGAAAAAATGTTGTACGTCCGATGAGTCGGAGCGAGTATTTGGTACCGATTCCAAGTAACCAGAGTTTATAATTATTGATTGTAAAAATAGAAATTATGAAAAAGTATTTATTTCCACTTTCCATCTTAATAACCCTGTTCTTCTTTTCTTGTGATGAAGATAAGGTTTTGACATTCCATGATGGGCACGAAATATTTTTCGATAAGTTTTATATGAATGCCTTTTCTCCCGGAACGGAAGAAGCAGATTCCACGGTAACCTCTTTTTTCTTTTATCCGGAAGGAACGACGGACATAACGGTTCCTGTTGAAGTTCAGCTTTCAGGAACTCCTTTGACTTCTGAGATTAAGTTCGGATTGAGGGTCATAGAGGAGGAGACAACGGCTAATCCGAATGAATACGATTTGGATGATTTTTACGTTTTCCATACGAACACCATAGGAGAAGATGCTAAGGTGATAAAAGATACGATATATATCAAGTTGATTAAATCGGATCGTTTAGATGATCTACCGGAAGGTGTACGCCTTGTAGTAGAGTTGGTTCCGCCTGATGGCGTGGGCTTGGGACAGGTAGAACGCAGACGGGCGAAAATTATTATGACTTCAGTTGCGATGCAACCGGAGTGGTGGACACAGGAGGTCGTGGACGGATTGTTAGGAAAATATTCGCAAAAGAAATACCAGCTTTTCTTGAATAATATTGATAAAGAGGCTCGAATGGGGAAAGAGTTGATAGAAGAACATCCGGATGAGGCGATCAAATTGGTAATGGAATTTAAGGAGTGGTTGGCTGAACAGCCGATAGAGGACATTACCGACATTGATGGTAGTATAATCGAAGTTGCAATTTAATCTGATTAACAATGAATTCTATGAAAAATATAGTTTTATTAGGTTGTCTTCTTTTAGCATCTCTTTTGACTGGGTGTTTTAAAGACGAAGGTAATTATACATATAAAGATTTGGGACTCGCTCCGAAATGGATCATAGACCCGAATACCGAGCCGATACGAATCAACGGAACGCAAGGTGAAATGATGAAATTCATGCCTCAAGGCAAGGATTTTACTTTTGGTGAGGATTCTGTGGCAGCATTGGATATTTTCCGGTATGAATGGGAGGTCAACGGTACAATTATCTCGGAAGAGTCCAATTTCGAGATGAAAACGGATACCGTGATGGCAAGAGCGAATTTAAATAAAGCCGAAACAGGCGTAACCGGAATATTACGTATTATCAATAAACAAAATGGTATTACCTATATAGGAAGAGCTTATCTTGGGTTCCGGCCGAAATTTTATATCGGAAGTTTTGTCGTGGTGTCTGATAAAAATACGGATGCGACCAAATGTTCTTATTTCCGTTTGAAAACAAGATACGACGGTCCTAATTTGGTTTACGAGTATTTTATGGAAGATGATCTTTATTATCAAATGAATGGGGAAGATATTCCGGGTAAACCGCTTAAGATACGGAATTGTTTGGCACCGCATATTTCGTCTACTTCGGGAGCTTCTCTTATTACGACGACAGAAGGAGTATACCAGTTAAATAATGAGACGTTTACGATGTATACCGATATGAAAGACGAGTTTTTGAATGGAACTCCGGATAATTTTAAGCCGGCTGATGCGTTTGACAACTTGCGTCTTTCCTGTATCGCTACGCAAGACGGACGTATTTTCAAAAGACAAATGTCAGAGAATTATTTGACCGGAAAATACTTGTCGGATCCTTATTTTATTGATAGCAAGGGATATAAAGTAACTAAATTTAGTACTTACGTGTCCCGGGATCGTGAGCCTCTTTGTTTTGACGAGAAAAACAGAAGGGTATTGATTATCCAATCCGAAAATAATGGTATGAATGCCACAATACGTCCCTTGGTTAAGGGTGACGGAAATTATTATCCTTTTCCTCTTTGGGAGATTCCGGCCGATGTGGATGTAATACACTTGTGTCCGACTTATGATCGCAAAACTTATGTGTCCGGGAATGCTATTTATTACAATCAGGGAGGTAAAACCTACAAGTATGATTTCAGGTTTAGCTCTTCCGATATGAAAGTGTTGGAGAACACGGAGTCGGCTCCCGTTGCTTTACCGGTATATTTGACGTCGGAGGACATACTTATGACCTTCGGATGTTATTCCGGTCCTGCGAATAAAATGGTTTATGCTAAAGGCAATGAAATACATTGTATTAATTTCGGGGAGAATTATTCGGATAAACTATGGATCTCTGTCGATTCTAAAGTTACGGTACTACTATATACTGTTGTTTATAATAGTTATAAATATATGGTTGTCGGATGCGAGAATGGAGATGTTATGGTTTATGCTGTCGATAATGAGTTGCTTACTTATAGATTGGTATCGAAAGCGAATGTCGGAGGAAGAGTTGCGGGTATTAACGAAACCGGTTTCTATTATGGAGCGGATACCTTTTAATCACTATAATAAAGTAAATCTATTGTATGGAAGAATCAATCGTAAAAGTTGAGAATTTATCCCATCGTTACACGATCCAGTGGGCTGTGCGGGATATCAATTTCGAGATTACCCGGAACGGTATTTACGGTTTGCTCGGCTCCAACGGGGCCGGCAAATCCACTACCATGAATATCATGTGCGGTGTCTTGCGTCCGACGGAAGGAAACGTTTATATCAAGGGCGTGAGTATCCGGGAGAACCCTGTAGAGGCGAAACGCCATATCGGCTTTTTGCCCCAGACGCCGCCCTTGCACCCGGATTTGACGGTGACGGAGTACCTGGAGTATTGCGCGGGCTTGCGTCATGTCCCGGACAGCGAGATATCGACGGCCGTGAAGGAGGTTATGGGCAAGTGCGGGATCAGTCATTTCAACAAACGTTTGATCCGTAATCTCTCTGGCGGTTACCAGCAACGCGTGGGTATAGCGCAGGCCATCATCCACAACCCCGAGTTCGTTGTTTTGGACGAGCCGACGAACGGTCTGGACAGGAACCAGTCCGTGCAAATCCGTCACCTGATCAAGGAGATCGCGGAGGATCGCACCGTTGTGTTGTCGACGCATATCTTGTCAGAAGTTCAGGCGACTTGCGACTACATCCGTATGATCGAGCAGGGTAACCTTGTTTTCGCCGGAACGGTGGACGAGTTCGATAATTACATCATCCCGAACACGTTGGTAGTGACGCTGGTCGCCGCCCCGCCGGTAGAGGAGTTGCGTTCTATTCCTGGCGTGAGTGGAGTGGAAGAGCTGGGAGGGATGAAGTATCGTCTTCAGTACACGGATTTCCAAGAAGTTACGGAGCGACTCGTTGAGACGAGTGTCTCCCGGGGATGGAGATTGACGGAGGTTTACCAGGAGAAGAGTTCCTTGGATGCCGTTTTCGCCGAATTATCAAAGAAGTAATTTTAAAACACGTTTACAATGAAGACAATATACAAAATAGCGAAGACGGAATTACAAACGTTGTTCTACTCGCCGATCGCGTGGTTGATCCTGATCATCTTTACCTTTCAATGCAGCATGACCTTCTCTAATTTGATGGGGGGAATGGTACGTTCCGAATCTTTAGGTTACGGTAATTACAATGCAACCCTCGGTCTTTACAGCGGCATGCGCGGTCTGTTCACGGCCGTTCAATCTTACCTTTACCTTTACATCCCTTTGTTGACGATGAGCTTGATGAGCCGGGAGCTGGGTAGCGGTTCAATTAAATTACTATACTCCTCGCCGGTGACGAACTGGCAGATCATTCTCGGGAAATACGCCTCGATGATGGTGTACGCTCTCGTTTTGATCGGTGTATTGATGATTTATTCGATTTACGCGGCTTTCGCGGTTAAGGATCTGGATATTCCGGTAATTCTTTCGGGCATGTTGGGCTTGTACCTTTTGATTTGCGCTTACGCGGCGATCGGTTTGTTCATGTCGAGCTTGACCTCTTACCAGATCGTTGCCGCTGTCGGCACGTTGGCGATTTTAGCCGTTCTTTCTTACGTTAAAGGGTTGTGGCAAGAGATCGATCTGGTTCGCGATATTACTTTCTGGTTAGCCATAGACGGTCGAGCCGGAGAGTTCGTACGCGGTTTGATCTGCTCCGAGGACGTGATCTATTTCCTGATCGTGATCGGCTTGTTCCTGTTCATGGCGGTTATTCGCTTGCAGTCCCGCAGACAGAAGAGTTCGTGGGCGGTGAACTTCGGTAAATATGCCGGAGTATGGTTCGATTGCTGGAACGAGTTGCAGACGACTAATTTCGTTGATGACACGGCCCGTTTCAACCCGTCGAGTGGGGAGATGCAGAAAACGTTCGTGACGGCCTTGGCTTTATCGCGGAAGATAGGGGATAAAGAGCAACGCGTCATGATATTTGGCGATGCCGATTGTATCAGTAACGGGGAATTGGGAATCGGCCGAAAAGGTATCAGGGCTTCTAACTACTCGATTATACAAGGGGCCTTCTTCTGGTTATCGAACGAGGAAGTACCTATCGATGTACGTCGCCAGACACCGCCGGATAATAAAGTTTACCCGAGCGAGACCGGTATGTACATCACGAAAATTATCTTCATGGGAATATTGCCTGCTATTTTACTTTTCATAACTATATTTATATGGATCAGGAGAAGAGGGCGGTAATTCTAAAATGATGATTTATTTATTCACCGTTCGTTTACCGGATCGTTTTTTGGAAAACGACGGTGATTTTAAAAGAATTCTTGTTAGATTTTTATAAACCGAGGGGAAATTTGTAGTGTGTGACTACAACATCCAATGTAGTGTTGTGTTAATAGAGAGGTTGTCCGGAAACGGATGACCTCTCTTTGTGTTTAGAACAAATGAATGAAAATTTTAGTTTTAAACGGAAAATACATGGAGTACGATAAGTATTATTTTAAGAATAACTTATAATACGATAAAGAATATTTATGCATATATTGTAAAATAAACAAAAAACAAATAAAATTAATATTTCTAAAATGACTCATCCTGAGATAAGGTTTGTTGTGTCTTTATTAAAAGTTGTCATAGATATTGAAGTTTAACCTGTGTACTATTAAGAAAGGAGGCATATTATTAAGGTACCGAGAGTTTTTTATTTTATTGTTTCACACTAAATCTTAAACGTATGAAAAAAGTATTTTTTGGAAAAAAAGGTGTTTTTGTTATACTGATCGTCATTGTAAGTACTATTGTCGTTTTTGCTCAACAACAGACTGTTTCAGGAACGGTTGTAGATTCTTCAAATCAACCTATTATTGGGGCTAATGTAATGATTAAAGGAACTGCCACAGGTACTGTAACGGATATGAACGGAAGATTTTCTCTTAATGTACCTCCCGGATCAACTTTGGTTGTTTCTTATATAGGATGTGTAACCCAAGAAATATCTTCATTCGGGACTAATTTAAAAATAACCTTAAGAGACGACTCTGGTGATGGAGCAAATGATTATTGGGAAGCCGGGTATTTTTATTGTCGTTGTAAAAATGATAGCGGTGGAGGTAAAAATTGTTACGGGGGAAATGCCGTTTCGTTAAGGGCTAATTGTTATAAGGGAACAACGAGTATAAATTGTTCAACCTATAATGCGAATTGTCGGTAATAAACAAGGGAGGCGATTAAAAGCTTGGGTGGAATATACTCTAAGCTTTTAATGCCTTCTCAACGGAAAGAAAATATGAAAAACTCGTGTATTTTGATGTTGTTGCTCCTTGGAATCGGGTGTGAATGCGTTCAAATTCCAGAAGGAAAAAACAAAATTGCTTACGATATTGTTGAAAATTATTCCCGCAAAAATATCTCATATCATACGTCGTTGCTTTTGGATACGTTGTATTTTAGTGCAAAGCAGGCATCGATGGAAGGTGATTTTTTAATAAAAAACGATACTCTTTATTTTGTAGATCGGGTTTTGTCGTCTGTTTTGGTTTATGATAAAGAGGGGGTATACATTCGTTCTGCATTGGGTTTCGGGAGAGGAGAAAATGAAATACCCGGTTTAAACCAGATGACAACAACAGAGCGGGATCGTTTTATTATTTTGGATAAGCAATGGTTTATTTATCTTATAGATAGTAATCTGAATGTGGATTCAAAATTTTTTATTCGTTGGGATGGAGAGTTTATCGATAGCAGTAAATTTGGACACCCCGATCCCAATAATCCGAACATCTATGAGGTTGAGTATGGAAAAAATAAAATAGTTGCCTATGACGAGTACCTGTTTTTTCCGGTAGTAACCGAACACGTTAAATTCAATGCTTACGGGGAAGGGCATACTCCGCAATACTATTCGGAAAGCTTTAATTTGGCAAAACTCTCTTTAAAAAACGGGAGGATAGAACAGTTATTATGTAATTATCCACCCGTGTATAAACGCTATCGGTATCTTTCGAATTTTAAATATATATTGTTCGACCTGTATCGAGATAGTTTATTCTTTTCTTTTGAAGTAGATACGCTTGTTTATCGTATGAATATGAAGGATTCTACGGTGATTTCGTTTGGTAACAGCGGGGTGGATATGGATACAGCTTATCCGGAATTTCGAACCTTTGAAGATAGTGATATCCATTTTAGCGCGTGTCGTCAAAATTATGGCTACTATCGGTATTTGAAATGGATTCCGCAAACAAATGTTTTGTTTCGAGGTTATCAGAAACAAAAGGCTCCTTTTGAAGATGGTTTGCAGGTATACCGGAATTGCTGTCTTGTCGCTGATTTCAATGTCCCGCGTGGATTTGAAGTTATCGGGTATATCGCTCCCTGGTATTACGCCGGTGTTAAACCGGATTACGCGAATGAGAAGTTTATCATTTATCGTTTTAAGTTATGAGATTAAAAATAAACGTTTTAAGGTCGTTGCTGTGGTTTATATTCGAGTGTTGTGTTTGTGTTTTACATGCCGAATCGCTTCCTGATTCTTTAAGAGTACAGGTAACGAATACTTCTTCAGAACCCTTGTTCGGGGTGTATGTCGTTAACCCGAATAGACATTATCTTGTTACGACAACAGACGAGAAGGGGTATTGTTGTTTTTCAACCGGAGACATTTCTTTGCAGGATTCCATACGATTTTCGTATTTGGGTTATAAAGATTCTATCGTTGCCGTGCGGGATTTGGTGTCGATGGAACGATTGGCACTCTCCATGAAAATGGAGTTTTTACAGGAAGTGAACGTCGTGGGAATAAAGAGTGCCGATTTATTGGAAAAGGTAATGAAGGAATTACAGCCTGTTTCTCCCCAAAACAATATGAATTTTTACGGGAAAGCCCAGTACGCGAAAATAACGACCTGTTTTACCAAGGCTGTGGAATACAGACGGGAATTCGGTTTTTTTTTAACGTCGGGACATGTGAAGCAAAAAGAGAAGTGGGATTTGGACTATAAATTCGAATTTATTCCCGTCTATTCGGCAAGGAGTTTTAATCTGCTTCCTGACCGCTCGGATACATTGAGGACTCCGTATATTGAGTCGTCTTACAACGCGGAAAGCAAAAAGATTTTTCCGGCCTTGCGCGCTGTTTTTTTGTGGGGCCCGTTGTTTTCTAAGTTGAAATATTATGATATACAACCGATTGAATCGGATAGTAATTGCTATAAATTCGTGTTTTCCACGCGGGAAAAATATTATCCCCAGGATATAAAAATTTTCTGTAAGGGAGTTTTGTATATCGATAGGGACGATTTTAGGTTAAGAAGAATCGAGATCGATTACTTAGACTATCATTTTTATCGATTGACTAATTTAACGAGAACCTATGCCCCTTTTTCGACAAAAATGCAGATAGAGTTGGCCTATAACGAGGAAGGAGACGTGTATGTTCACTCGTGTCGACAAGAGACCGTTTGGAAACATAAATCGGATCAGACGGGATTCGGAAGTATAGAGATGCCCTCGAGGCGTAATCCGGAGAAAAATAGGTTGGTTGAAACAGAAGCTTTCCAATGTATGGCTTATCAGAGGATTCCGGCTTATGCCCAGATGCAGTTCTTACGGGAAAAAGCAGTTCTTGTTGCTTCATATCCTTTTGGAATATACGATACAAAAGCGTTTGAGGGGTTACCGGATTTACTCGATAGCGGTCAGGCTATTGCCGATTTGAGCGAGTATAAGGAGATCGAGGCTCAATTTTTACATCATGGTAATAAACCTTACTATCCGCGGAGTTATCTGACAACATTGAGACTGAATGGTATTACTCCCACGGTTCCTTTTGTTGTAAAGACAAAGAATGGATTACTAAGACTGTTTTTTAAATAATAAACGCGATGAGAGTTATTGTCATATGGATTCTAACGAGTCTGTTTTTTTCTTGCCAGAGCAACGAAAAGAGAATGGAGAAAAATATACAGAAAGAATGGAGGGGAAAAAAGATTGCCTTTCCCACCACGTTAGAAGCGAAATTTTTAGGTGAAGATACAACGTGTAATGATTTATTAAATAAATGCTATTCTATTTTAGTATACGTGGATTCGAACGAGTGTTCGGAATGCAGGCTTCAATTGTACGAGTGGTACAAAAAGATAACAGAGATTCGGGCCTATTCGGATTCTCTTGCATTTTTGTTTGTCGCGCATGTAGAAAATCCCAAGCAGGTTGTTATTCTGTCTAAGCAAAATAATTTTAGATATCCCATTTTTTTCGATAAGAAAGGGGTGATGGGAAAATTAAATAAGTTTCCTGATAGTTACCAGTTTAAGACGTTTTTGTTGAATGAAAAGAAAGAAGTTGTTTTGATGGGAACGCCTATCGGGAACGATGAGCTGTGGCGTTTGTATAAAGAGGTTATTATCAGTGGAATAAAAGGAAAATGATATGAAAAATCGAACGATTGTATGTATCGCTTGGCAGGAGTACCGTTTACTTTGGCGTAACCGGGTGTTCCGGTTATTGGCAATTTCACTGTGGGTACTTGTTTTTTGTTGTCAATATGTATTTCAAGGTGATCTTGCCAGCCTTTGGTTTATGTTGGCCTTACCTTCTTCCATGCCTTTTGTAAATGCGTATCTTGTAAGTGTTTTTCAATCGTTTCTGGTTCTGTTTTCCGTGTGTGAATGGAGAGCGTCGGAGAGGCAGGCGGATAGTCTGGAAGCAATAAGGGTACGTCCGGTTGGTAATGCGGAATATTTGTGCGGGAAGGCGATCGGTGTGGTAATGACGGTTGTGGTAGTACAGTTCGTTTCGATAATGACGGTATTCATGTTGAATCTGTTCGGTAGCGATTCTCCTTTTGGGGGATGGGCGTATTTGTTTTATTGGTTGACGCTTTCGTTTCCGGCTTTGGTATTTTGCACCGGTTTATCGATGGGTATTACCGGATTATTCAGGAAGCAGGGAATTGCCTTGTCGGTGCTGATTCTTTTTTTGATCGCGACCTATTGGTGGCTTCCTGGAGTGGCATACGGGATTTTAGATTTTATAGCAACGGATTTACCGAACGTGTTTTCTGATGTAGTCGGGCATGTCGGGTTGGGGAATTACCTGTTGCATCGCTTTGTGTTCCTGTCGTGGGGTATCGGCATATGTTTGTGGGCTGTTGGAAAGGAAAGACGATTGCCGAATCGGACTGGAGACCCTGTAGGAGTTGTGGCGATAGGGAGAGGGGTGGTGTTGTTTGGTATATTGTGCGGGATTTTTTATTTGTATCCTTACGAAGAGACGAATCGGGTCCGAGATCGTTATTTAGAGACAGGGAAAAAGTACGGTAAGGAGCGTTTTATTCGTGTCGTCCGGCATGATTTACAGGTAGAGCAGACAGGTGACAGGATAGAAGCCCGTAGCGGATTGTCCGTGGTAAACTGCGGAAATAAGCCTGTTTTGCGTTTTGCGTTGTATTTGAATCCGGGGTTGGATATTACCCGTTTTTCGGATAAAAAGGGAAGGGCAGTCAAGTTCAGTCGGGAGAATCAGGCTGTGATGGTCGATTGCCCGTTAGGGAGTGGGGACACGGTATTCTTTTATTTGGAATACAGGGGAAAAATAGATGAACGGGTATGTTATTTAGACGTGGAAAAGGAAGCGTATTGGAAAAGAACGTGGCGGAATTGTCCGTTGCGTTTTGGAAAGCGCTATGCTTTCATCGGGGATCGTTATACCTTATTGACCCCGGAGACGATCTGGTATCCGGTAGCTGTTCCGCCCGTGAATTTGTCATCTGTTTATGTGTCTTCGAAAGATTTTACGGATTTTCGTTTACGGGTTGTGGATTCAGGAAAACGAACCGTGATTTCTCAGGGTGAATCACGACGGAAAGGGGATACGGTATATTTTCGAAACGAGCAGAGTTTGACGGGATTGACGTTGTGCATGGGTACTTACGAGAGCAAAACGTTAAAAGTGGACTCCGTTAATTTCGAGCTTTATTATTTTAAGGGACATGATCACGTGATGTCTTTGTACGAGGGGATGCCGGAAGAGATGTTGCGGAAAGCGATAAAGGAGCAAGAGAATAAATTTCCCTCCTATCCTTTTCGTAAGTTTGTATTATTAGAGACGCCTGTTTCTCTCGGGACGGAGGATCGTAATTGGAAAACCGGAAGTGAGTTCGTTCAGCCGGAAATCGTGATGTTTCCGGAAAGATGGGTGACCAATCAAGTAATGTATGTCGAACGTTCCGTGATGATGATGGACAGCCACAGGCGGGAATTTATCGGGGCGGTAGAGGATAAGACGAACGGGGAGTATTTTTTGGATTTATTGCAGTCGAGTTTAAAACACCCCTTTGCTCATTACAGG
This sequence comes from Gabonibacter massiliensis, assembly GCA_001487125.1. Taxonomy (GTDB): domain Bacteria; phylum Bacteroidota; class Bacteroidia; order Bacteroidales; family Marinifilaceae; genus Gabonibacter; species Gabonibacter massiliensis. The sequence goes on along the minus strand of LN913013.1, from coordinate 735,666 downwards.
GATAAAAATATTTTTATGACGTTTTTCCCTTGGGGTGGGAGACAAAAAATCGTGATGAACCGACAGTGGGTATCTCCCTTGTTTTTCAATTACCTCCACGCTGTTTTTTCAACGGAATATCCGGTAATAGACAGGGCGTTATTCACCATGTCGAACAGGAAAAAGGCTATAAGAGCTAATTTTTCCGGGAATGAAGCAGCGCTTAGAGCTACTCGTTATTTAGAGAAGTGTAGTTTTGAAGAGGCTTTACGTGACGAATCTCTTTCAACAGAGGTATTGGAAATGATTATTCAATTGAAAGTGGACTATTTGATAGATTACATTGCGTTAAAAGTTCCTTTGGAGCGATTTTACGATTTTTGGGCAAGGTTTGAAACGAGGCATATTTTTCAGGAGTTTGCTTTGGAAACGTTATGCGACGAAATGAAATCCGAGTTGGGAATTGACTTGATAGGGGTACTGCCGGATTGGTACCGACAATGCGGGATTCCTTCCTATCTGGTAAAAGATGTCGGAAAGGATAAAATACTCGTTGACGGAGAAGAAAAATATCGCGTACGGTTTAAGATATTTAACACGAGTACCACAGATGGAATTATACGTTTGACTATTTCCGACAGGGAAAATAAAGGCGTTGATTATTGTTATCGTATTCCGGCCGGAAGTTGTAAAGAGATTAAAAATGTGGTAGATTATCCGCCCGTGTATTCCCTGAATTTGAATTTATCTCGCAACTTTCCGGCGGGTTATGATGAATTGTTGTTGTTTACGGATGCTACAGAAGTTACGGATACTGCTTGTGGAGTTTTTGATATTGATAAACGTCTTTTTCAGCCGGATTCCAATGAACTTATCGTGGATAATGAAGATCCGGGATTCCGTTTGATAGAACCGGATAGACGACGGGGGGAATTTACCTCTACTGAAGAGGAGGAAAAAAAATACGTTTACGCGGATGAAATATTAATGGCTGTTAAAAGTAAATTACCGCTTCGTTGGACCTATTGTATGGGGACTCGGATGTATGGTGATGTGATCCGGAGTTCGGTTTATAAAAAGGCGGGAAACGGGAGCTGTAAAGCCGAGTGGAGAGTTGATTTACCCGAGGAAGGAAAATATGAGGTTTGGGTTTATATCGGGTACCGTCAGGTGCGTTACACGGGAGAGGCTGTTCAATACTACGAGTTATCGAGTCGGGACGGGAATCAGAACATTGTTTTACGAACCAATATGCAGGAAGAGACGGGATGGTTTTCTTTAGGAGAGTTTAATTTGAGTGCAGGGGAGAATCGGGTCGTTTTAAGTGATCGGGGAGCAGATAAAGAACAAGTGGTTTATGCCGATGCGGTTAAATGGGTTCGGAAAGGAAAACGATAGGTTTTGATGAATCTGAATGATTGGTAGTATGATAATCCGGTTGAATTTCGACCGGATTTTTTTGTAAAATAATCGAGTGTAGTTATCGCGTGGGATTATTTACGATGTACATGATAAACGGTAGTAATGAATATACGGTTGTATTACATCTTTGTGTGTTAATATTGGAGTTTTTAGTGATAATCTTTGTATATTTATAATATATATTTATTTTTGACTTCTCGGTTCTAATTAAATCTTTTGAAGAAATTACGGACGGGTGTGAAATAGCGGTTATATTACAGGAGTTTATATGGGGATATATACGGTTAAAAATTATTCGGACGACAGTGAATTACTGAATCTGTTAAAATCGGGAAAAGTTTCCGCTTTCGTGCATATTTACACCATGTATTACGATTCGTTATTGGATTATGCTTTTAGATTGTTGCGAGATAGGGAAGCGGCTCGGGATGTGGTTCAGCAAGTATATTATAAAATATGGGAAGGTCGGGAAGCTCTATCCATCGTTTTTTCGGTTAAGACTTATCTTTTTAAATCGGTTTATAATCGAAGTTTAAATACATTGGCTCATAAAAAGAATATTCAAAAGTATGAGCAAGAGCACTCTGCGGATGTTTATTACTCCACGGTTATCCAGCTACCGGAAGCAGAAGTGTTATTGCGTCGCTCTGATATCGAAAAGGCCGTACGGGAAGTCGTGGCGACGTTGCCGGAGAAATGTAGAGAAGTTTTTACCTTAAGTAAGATCGATGGATTAAAAAACAGGGAAATTGCCGAGAAATTAATTATTTCCGAGAAAACCGTAAAACGTCATATCTCCATCGCTTTGAGTCGATTGCGGGAAAGGTTGGATTATTTGTTGCAAATTATTTTATTTTTTTTAATTTCTTATTGGGACTAAAACTATTTTCAACTGTCTTTAAGATATGAAGACAGAAAAGATAGATTCCGAAAACTTTGATATAGATGAGATATTAGTTTGTATCTTAATGGAGTGTGCGAGTCAGGAAGAGGTCGTTTATTTTTTGGAATGGATGAAGCGAGAGGAGAACCGGATTTATTTCGATAAATTTAAAAAAGTATGGCACCTGACTTCGAGGATAGAAGTGGACCGGGAATGCTTCAACGACGGGTTAAAAGAGTATTGTCGATTTATGAAATCCCAGCGGTCGGAACGTCGTGCGGGATGGTTGTGGCGTATAGCCTCGGTTGCTGCAGTCGGATTGATCGCTATGGTTTTGGTCGGATGGCCCCGGATGCCCGAAGAGATAACTTTATCGGAAAACGATTTGGAAATACGTCAGGCTACAGAGATCGTTTTAACCTTATCTGACGGGCGAAAAATAAGTATGACTCGGGATACGCTCTCCTTGCCGGGAGAGATAAAGGAATCCATTCGGCTTCATAAGATCAATCCCCGGGAAATCGTGTACGGGGTAAGTGATCCCTTGGAAGAAGCGGTATATTTTGAAAAAATTTACAATGAGATTACCGTACCCTCGGGAGAACGTTTTACCGTTCAATTGTCCGATGGGACCAAAGCGTGGATCAATTCCGAAAGTTCGATTCGTTATCCGGTCTGTTTCGGGAAAGATAAAAGAGAGGTTGAAGTTAGGGGAAATGTCTATTTTGAGGTGGCGAAAGACTCGTCCTGTCCCTTTATTGCTGTTGCCAGGGAGATGAGAACCGAGGTATTGGGAACCTCTTTCGAGGTGAATACATACGGAGATCATGGCCGGGTGAGCGTTACTCTCGTGGAGGGAAGTGTAAAGGTATATGCCGGAGAACGCACCTTCATGATTCGGCCCGATCAACAGTTCCTGTTTGATACGTGTAACGGGAGAATGGAGATCGCAGAAGTGAAAGCGGTAGATAAAGTGAGATGGAAAGACGGCATGCTTGTTATCGATGACGAGCCATTCGACGAGCTGGTCCGGAAATTGGAACGTTGGTACGGGATACGAATTGTGAATGAAACGGGAATTATTTTCGATCAATCCTTCCGGGGAATATTTGAAAAGAAAGATGATATTGGAGTTGTCATGCATTCCATGTGTAAGAATCTAAATATTAATTACGATATCGAAGGAGACCGGATTATTTTGAAAAGATAAGAAAAGGAGTATCTCCTGTGCCTCCAACACGATTAGATACTCCCGGCGTTAAGCGATATATTTATTATAAACCTAACATTACAAAGCTATGAAAAAAAAGCGATGTTTTTTGTTCGTGTCAATAAAATTTATCTGTAAGCTATTTTTATTGACTTTTTTAGGGGTAAGTTCGTTATGCCTGTCGGCAGAAGGTCGTCCGGTAGAACCCCAGCGGGTGACTTTAAACCTGAAAAAAGTATCTCTTTCCGTGTTGATTCAAGAGATAGAGAAACAAACCTCCTACAAATTTTTTTATAATGACGAGCAGGAGAGGTCTATAGCGGAAATCTCTGTTTCGGTAACGAACGAGACGGTGGAAAAGGTATTGGAAAAGGTATTTGCAGGGACAGAATACACTTATGAAATATCCGGAAACCAAATTATCGTGTTTCGAAGGGATACTGAAAATGTCTCTGAAAAAGAGAAGAAAATTCGAATTTTGGGGAAGGTGACCGATGAAAAGGGTGTTTCCATTCCCGGGGTGACCGTGTTGCTAAAGGGGACGACCTTGGGGACGGCCACCGATAAGGATGGAAAATACGTTTTGACCTTGCCTTATATGGAAAAATTTTCTTTGCTGTATTCTTTTGTCGGAATGGAGTCCCGGGAGATTAAATATGCGGGGAAGGATACCATTAACGTGGTGTTAAAAGAGGATATGAAGCAGGTCGATGAAGTGGTGGTGACCGGTTATGCGAATATCAGGAAAGAGAGTTTTACCGGTAACGCGGTAACGGTGAGTAAGGATCAGTTACTAAAAGCCAATAATAAAAATGTGATTGCCGCTCTTCAGGTTTTCGATCCCTCGTTTCGTATCCGGGAAAATTCCATTTGGGGCTCCGATCCGAATGCTTTACCCGAATTTAACATCCGCGGAGAATCCAGTATCGCTATGACGAAGGGATTGGATGTGGAAGATGCCAAAAGGACGCAACGAACCAGTCTAAAGGATAATCCGAATTTACCGATTTTTATTTTGGACGGTTTCGAGGCAAGCGTGCAAAAGATTTACGATATGGACATGAACCGTATCGAGAGCATAACGATTCTAAAGGATGCTGCCGCCACCGCCATGTATGGTTCCCGTGCTGCCAACGGGGTGGTTGTCGTTACAACCGTGGCTCCGAAAATGGGAGAAATGCGTGTGACATATAATTTTAACGGAGGAGTGGAATTGCCTGATCTGTCGGATTATAATCTTTGTAATGCGGCTGAAAAGTTGGAGATAGAGCGTTTAATGGGGCAATACACGACAAAGGATCCAGATTTGCAGGCATTAAAGGATATAGAGTATAATACGATACTGCAACGAGTTTTGCGGGGAGTTGATACGGATTGGTTGGCTCAACCTTTGCGGAATGTATTCAATCACAAACATAGTATAAGTATAGAGGGGGGAGAAAAGAGTATGCGATACGGTATAAACTTGAATTACGACAGCAACGAGGGGGTAATGATCGGTTCCCGCAGAACCCGGGCCGGAGCCGGATTGACGCTGGATTTCAGAAGCAAAGAGTGGTTGCAGATTCGAAATGATATCTCGTACAATTCCACCTCTTCGGAAGATTCACCTTACGGTAACTTCAGTACTTATACGACGTTACAGCCTTATTATGAAATTTATGATGATAAGGGAGAGTTGGTAAAAGAGTTAATAGGGGTAGGTTTTGATAAAAAGAAAAATCCGTTGTGGTCTGTCAAAAATTTAAAAAGTTATAGCGGTAGAGTACGTTCCAACGATCTTACCGATAATTTGAGTGTCAATCTATTTATTACGAACGGATTCCAGTTTAAAGGGCAATTCAGTATCACCAAGACTAATTCGACAAATGAATCTTTTACGGATCCGAAGGATGTTTTTTTTGAACGGAAACCGGAAAAAGAGCGAGGAACCTTATCCCGGTCTCTTTCCAACGGGTATAACTGGAATCTAAACGCGATGTTCTACTTTAACAGACAATTCGGAAAACATTTTATTAATGCTATGGCGGGTATTAATGCCACGGAGTCCTATTCCGAATCTACAAGTATGCTGTTTGAAGGTTTTACGGTAGGAAACCTGAACAAACCGGCCGATGCAGCCGACCAGCCGAAAAAATCGGATGTATCCTCCTCTGAGAGTCGATTGTTCGGTCTTTTGGCTATGGCAAATTATTCCTATAATGATGTTTATTTGCTGGATGGTTCTTATCGCTTGGACGGTTCTTCCCAATTCGGTTCGGACAAACGATTTGCTCCCTTCTGGTCTTTCGGTGCCGGAATTAATTTTCATAATTACAGTTGGTTAAAGGACCATTGGTTGATCAACACGTTACGGGTTCGTGGTTCGTACGGAAGTACGGGTAAAGTGAATTTCCCCGCTTATGCCGCAATTGCTACTTTTCAATCGGATAAGGATAATTGGTATTACACGGGTCCGGCTAATTCGTTGGTATATCTCGGTAATCCGGATTTAACCTGGGAGACGACAAGAACGTTGGACGTCGGAATAACTGTTAGCTTTTTGAATAATAAGTTTTATTTATCGGGTAGTTATTACCGTAAAAAAACAGTGGATTTGATCGATGAAGTGACGATTCAAAGTTCTTCCGGATTCGGTACTTATAAATCGAATAGCGGATCGGTACTGAACAAGGGATTTGAACTCAATATAAATGCAACGCTTTATCGGGATCGGGATTGGAATGTGGTCGTGAATGCCAACTTAGCTTCCAATAAGAATACGATTGTAGAGTTGGGTGAGTCTTCCAAGGAGTATAACAAGAGGGTTCTTGAAAATTATGATTCCGATTGGTCCGGTTATGAAGGTCTTGTGACTACACCTTTGATTATGTATTACGAGGGGGCTTCCACCACGGCGATTTATGCCGTGCGTTCGGCGGGAATCGATCCGGCAAACGGAAGGGAGAAATTTATAAAAAAAGGAGGGACGACTACTTATACCTGGAATGCGAATGATCAGGTCGTAGTCGGTGATAAACTTCCGGATGCTCAGGGAAGTTTCGGGATAAACGTGGGATTTCGAGGGTTTTATCTGAATGCTTCTTTCTTGTACCAGTGGGGGGCACAAACTTATAATTCCACCCTGTTGAATAAAGTGGAAAATGCAGATGTCGCCGGTTCCAACGTGGATAAGCGGGTACTTTCGCAAAGGTGGATGAAGGTGGGAGATATTGCACCTTTCTATGATATAAAAAATACGACGATCACGAAACCGACCTCTCGCTTTGTACAGGATTACAATTTTTTGAATTTTTCGGGTTTATCCATGGGATATGATTTCGATCAGATGCTAATAAAAAAGATTCGATTGAGATCTTTGGGGATTAGTTTTAATGCCAATGACATATGCCGTTGGTCGACAGTAAAGGAAGAACGGGGAACAAGCTATCCCTATGCAAAGAATTATAGTTTCACGGTAAGTGTGGGTTTTTAATTAAAAAAACAATGTTATGAAAATCTATATTATTATACTAATGCTGTTGTCTTCTCTTTTCTTTACCTCTTGCGAGGATTGGTTGAGCCTTCAGCCGGAGGGACAAACGACAGAAGAGCAATTGTTTAAGACGGGAGACGGATATCGGACCGTACTGAACGGGTTATACAAATCAATGGCGGCTCGTGATCTATATGGTGGAGAGCTCTGCTTCAGTATGGTGGATTGTATCTCTCAGCAATACAATCTGGAGTTAATGGTGAAAGGGTACCCTTATACTCAAAAACATATTGCTGCCGGTGCTTTTATTTATGACGATATTTATGTGCGTCCGATAATTGAAAGAATTTGGAAATCGGCATTTAATATTATAGCCAATGCCAATAGTTTGATCCAAAATACAGAATCTGCTCCTTCGGATCTGTTTGCAAAGGGAGAGACGGAGCGGAAAATGATCCTCGGGGAAGCTTACGCTTGCCGGGCGCTGATGCATTTCGATCTGTTGCGTTTGTTTGCTCCCGCCCGGGTAAACGATGATAAAAAGGTTTATGTCCCTTACGTGGAGAATTATCCTGATATTCATGCCTCTCGGATTTCAGTGGAACCGTTTTTAGAAAAGGTGATAGCCGACTTAAAGCAGGCTCGTGAATTGGTGGCGGAATTCGATACTTCAGATTTGGGAAAAGGTGTTAGTTCCGCGGGAAAAACTCGTTTTTACAATGAATTTAAGTGGGACGTGCCGGGATATAACGATTATTCGGTAGAGTCTTTTTTTAAAGGACGGGGGTATCGGTTAAGTTATTACGCTATTACTGCTCTTTTGTCGAGAGTGTATCAATATGCCGGTAGAGACGACGATGCTTTTAAAGCGGCGGAAGAAGTGATGACGTATGAATTGAAGACAACCTATAGTAAGTATCCTTTTTTCTCTATAGATGATTATAGCGAGGTTAGGACAACGGTCCAATTCGAGTCGAAAAGAAATTTGAAGATAGTCTCTAACCTGATTTTTGCGGTTTATAATGAAAAGGCTTACGAAGACTATAATTTACGTAATTGTTTTTGGAAAGATAATACTGGAGGAATCCGTTGGTTGATTATAAATCTTGAAGCGCAAAAGACATTTTATACTTCTGACGGTTTAAAAAACGAATTCGATCAGGATTACCGTTCTTCGGCCATGATTTTTTATCCTCAGGGTGATAGTCGCTTTCCGGTATCGGGTAAATGGTATATAAGTGATAACGAAGAGGTCCGGGATAAAAATATTACAATTATGCCCGTGATTCGTTCCACGGAGATGCGTTATATTATGGCCGAGTATTATGCCCGGAAAGGCAATTTTGGAGAAGCCCAAAATATCTTGAACCAGATTCGTCAGAATAGGGGGTGTACGGAATCGGTTAAGGTGACCGATTGGAACTCTTTTATAAGAGAACTGATCTGTGATGCCCGAAGAGAGTGGATTTCGGAAGGACAACTTTTTTATCTGTACAAGCGGTTGAATGCTGCTATCGATTTTGGCAGGGGTGTTGTGCGTCCCTTGAGTCGAGGTGAGTATTTGCTTCCTATTCCAGACGATCAGATTTTATAATTTTTAAATATATGAATCATGAAAAAATATTTGTTTAGCCTATTCCTGTTTATCGCTATTGTTTTTTACGCTTGTAGCAAGCAGGAGACTACACTGTTTCAGGATGAGCATGAGATTTATTTCAAAAAGTTTTATATTAATGAGATACATCCAGGAACGGCAGAAGCAGATTCCACGGTGGTTTCCTTTTTCTTTTATCCGACCGGAACACAAGATGCGCATGTCGAGTTGGTCGTAAATCTATCCGGAACACTTTTGACTTCCGATATTCCTTTCGGGGTAAAGGTGATTCCGGAAGAGACCACTGCTAATCCCGATGAATATGATTTGGATGAGACCTATACCTTTCACGCGAATACAGCAGGAGAGAATGCTACGGAAATATTGGATACCCTTCGGATTAGATTACACCGGAGTGAGCGGTTGGATAAAATGTCCGAGGGGGTAAAATTAGTCGTGGAATTAGTTCCCAATGACAAGGTACGCTTAGGACAGGTCGAGCGGAGACGGGCCAAGGTGATTATAACTACAGTGGCCGAACAACCGGATTGGTGGAGTAAGGAGGTCGAGGTTAACTTATTGGGTACGTATTCACCGAAAAAGTATAAATTGTTTTTAGATCACGTGGATAAAAAAGCCGAAATGAACACGGATTTAATTAAAAAACATCCCGATCAGGCCATTCGTCTGGCTATGTTGTTTAAACAGTGGTTGAATGATCAGAGTCCTGCCATCACGGAAGAGGACGGAACCTTAATGAGTGTACCACTTTAAAAATAAATTGTATGAAAAATAGTATATTATTCGGTTGTTTCTTGTTACTGTGCTTGTTTTCAGGTTGTTTTGAAGACGAGGGAAATTATGATTACAAGGAACTCAATGGTCCGAATTGGCTGATCGATGTAAATTCATCTTTTATTCGGATGACAGGTTACGAGGGTAGAATAATTAAATTCACGGGACGTAATTATTTTAAATGGGATACGGATTCCGCTTTGCATGAAGCCAATGTTCGTTACGAATGGAAGTTGAGAGATAAGGTATTCGGAAGAGAAGCCGATTTTGAAATCGAGACCGATTCGTTAATAAAATTTCTTGAATTGGAGAATCCATTTAATGAAGACGGACATAGTGGAACATTCAATATTATCGATCAAACAACTGGAATTTCCTTTATGTCAAAGTTTTATCTTAAAATTAAAGCACGTTTCTCGGAAGGGAATTGGTTGGTTCTGTCTGAAAGCGGGAATACTTCCAAGTTATCTTACGTGGAACGGAAATCGCGATACGGGCCTTCCGGGGCAATAGAGGTGTTTTATGAACTTACGGATGATGTTTTTAAAACCATAAACGGTGAAGATATTCCCGGGAAGCCCATCACCTTAGCGAAAGCTATGGCTAAGAATGTAGGAAGTCTTGGCTCTACGACGATTATGACGGATAAGGTTGCTTATGTGATCAATAATGAAACTATGGTAAAGGTAAGTGAGCTAAAGGACGAGTTTTTGAGTGGCACTCCTGAAAATTTAAACGTGGTGGATCGGCACGATTGTGAGAATTATACTTTTATTACTACTCGAGACGGGAGAATATTCCGGAGAATCATGTCCGAAAATTATTTGGGAGGAAAGTTTATATCGGAACCTTATAGTATTGACGACAGGGGGTATAACGTGTTGACTTTCGGTCATACCAAAAGTAACTTAGAAGATGTTCCTTGTTACGATGAACAGAATAGACGTGTATTAAAAATTACTTTTAAAACGGAAATTATATATGATCCGGACCGTCAATATATCACGACAAATGCGATCGTACCGGTAACGAAGGGAGTTGGAAATAAGGATAATATTCCTCCCGTTTGGGAAATGCCGGAAGGAACGGAGGTATTGTATTTGACAAGGTATAATACGTTGGATTTTAATCGTGAATGGTATACTATATTTTATAATGCTTCAGATGGGAAAACGTATACGGGAGATTTTGCCCTCTCTGTTGAGAATGTATGTTTGGAAGTGGAAGGAGAAAATGTCAAACTTTTTCCCGGGGGAAGCTTAGATAAAAGTTCGTTGTTTTTAACCAGTGCCGATAATCGTGGACCTCAAAAAACAGTGATGTATACAAAAGGCAATGAAATTCGTTATGTAGATCGAAATGAAAATAAGGATTATCTCTTTTTGCAATGTGCTTCAAAAGTAACCTATATCGGTTATCCGATTCTTTATTCTGTCGATGCTTACAAAAAGTTGGTGATCGGCCTCGAAGACGGGACTCTTTTGTTTTATGAATTAAATCCGAGTAACATGCAAATGCCTCCTAAATTATTATCGAGTCTGAATGTAGGCGGAAAGATTGTATCGGCAAAAGAGTTAGGACATATTTATAACGGTGATGCTTATTAAATGGATGTTCGTTTATAAATTAAAATCTATTGTATGGAAGAATCGATTGTAAAAGTAGAAAATTTGTCTCATCGTTACACGATCCAGTGGGCTGTGCGGGATATCAATTTCGAGATTACCCGGAACGGTATTTACGGTTTGCTCGGCTCCAACGGGGCCGGCAAATCGACCACGATGAATATCATGTGCGGTGTCTTGCGTCCGACGGAAGGAAACGTTTATATCAAGGGCGTGAGTATCCGGGAGAACCCTGTAGAGGCGAAACGCCATATCGGCTTTTTGCCCCAGACGCCGCCCTTGCACCCGGATTTGACGGTGACGGAGTACCTGGAGTATTGCGCGGGCTTGCGTCATGTCCCGGACAGCGAGATATCGACGGCCGTGAAGGAGGTTATGGGCAAGTGCGGGATCAGTCATTTCGACAAACGTTTGATCCGTAATCTCTCTGGCGGTTACCAGCAACGCGTGGGTATAGCGCAGGCCATCATCCACAACCCCGAGTTCGTTGTTTTGGACGAGCCGACGAACGGTCTGGACCCGAACCAGATCGTGGAGATCCGTCACCTGATCAAGGAGATCGCGGAGGATCGCACCGTTGTGTTGTCGACGCATATCTTGTCAGAAGTTCAGGCGACTTGCGACTACATCCGTATGATCGAGCAGGGTAACCTTGTTTTCGCCGGAACGGTGGACGAGTTCGATAATTACATCATCCCGAACACGTTGGTAGTGACGCTGGTCGCCGCCCCGCCGGTAGAGGAGTTGCGTTCTATCCCTGGCGTGAGTGGAGTGGAAGAGCTGGGAGGGATGAAGTATCGTCTTCAGTACACGGATTTCCAGGAGGTTACGGAGCGACTCGTTGAGACGAGTGTCTCCCGGGGATGGAGATTGACGGAGGTTTACCAGGAGAAGAGTTCCTTGGATGCCGTTTTCGCCGAATTATCAAAGAAATAATTTTAAAACACGTTTACAATGAAGACAATATTCAAGATAGCGAAAGCGGAATTACAAACGTTGTTCTACTCGCCGATCGCGTGGTTGATCCTGATCATCTTTACCTTTCAATGCAGCATGATCTTCTCCGGTTCAATTGAAAATTTTGTTCGTAACGAATCTTTAGGTTATGGAAACTGGGCTCTAACCATGGGGCTTTTTGGGGGTATGCGAGGTCTGTTCTCATCCGTTCAATCTTACCTTTACCTTTACATCCCGTTGTTGACGATGGGTTTGATGAGCCGGGAGCTGGGTAGCGGGTCGATCAAATTGCTTTACTCCTCGCCGGTAACAAACGCGCAGATCATCCTCGGTAAATTTGTTTCCATGATGGTTTACGCGTTGGCCTTGATCGGTATTATGACGGTATACACGATTTATGCGGCTTGTGTGGTGAAAGATTTCGATTTCCCCGTGGTTCTTTCGGGCATGCTTGGCTTGTACCTTTTGATTTGCGCTTACGCGGCGATCGGTTTGTTCATGTCGAGCTTGACCTCTTACCAGATCGTTGCCGCTGTCGGCACGTTGGCTACGTTGGCGGCTTTGTCTTACGTGAAAGGTCTGTGGCAGGAGATCGATTTCGTTCGCGATATCACGTTCTGGCTGGCGATTTCCGGCCGTGCCGGAGAGTTTGTCCGGGGATTGATTTGTTCGGAAGACCTTCTTTACTTCCTGATCGTGATCGTTTTATTCCTGTGGATGTCCATCATACGTTTACAGTCTCGTCGCCAGAAGGTTTCCTGGATGGTAACGTGGGGCAAATACGTTGGAGTTTGGGCGGTGGCGCTGTTTATCGGTTACCTCTCTTCTCGTCCTGCTTTGATGTCGTTTTACGATGCCACCCGGACAAAGACGAACACGTTAACTCCTAACAGCCAGGAAATCGTCTCCCGTATGAAAAATAGATTGAAAATAACCACGTATGTAAATATTTTGGATCGATATTCTTGGATCGGTTTACCCTCTTACCGGAATTGGGATTTGAGGAATTTCCGTCAATATTTACGTTTCAAGCCGGATATAGAGATGGAATATGTTTACTATTACGATTCCGTTAACTTCGACGAGTTAAATAAGCGATTCCCGAACACGACGATGGGGGAGAAAGCCAGGAAGATGATAGAGATCTACGATTTGGATTCCAATAAGATATTGAAACCGGAAGAAATTCATAAAATGATCGATCTATCCGGGGAAAAGAATCGTTTCGTTCGTTTGTTAGAGCGGGAGAACGGTCAAAAGACTTTCTTGCGGGTATATGATGATAACCAGATTTTCCCCGGGGAGACGGAGATTTCTGCCGCTTTCAAACGCATGGTGATGAAATTGCCGAAAGTGGGTTTCCTGACGGGGCATGGCGAGCGTCACACGGAACGGGAAGGCGATCGAGATTACAGCATGTTTACGCGAGACAAGCCTTTCCGTCACTCTTTAATCAACCAGGGTTTCGATTTCGAGAGCGTGACGCTCGACAAGGAGGTACCTGCAGACGTGAACATTCTGGTTATCGCCGAGATGCGTCAACCGATGACGGAAACGGAGAAAACGAACTTCGACAAGTATGTGGTGCGGGGTGGTAACCTGTTTATTGTCGGAGAACCGAAACGCCAGGAGGTAATGAATCCGGTGATCGGCTCGTTTGGCGTACGATTCATGCCGGGAGTTCTCGTACGTCCGACGGAAAACTTCGAGGCCGACTTGATCGTTGCCACGCCGACGAAAGAGGCTACCGATTTCTCTTATGTTTACAAACGTATGAAAGCCTGGGGATATGTAGCCACAATGCCGGGTGCCGCCGGTTTGGATTACGTGACGGACAAGGGTTTCGAGGTAACCCCGTTGTTTGTCAGCGACACGATCGATTGCTGGAACGAGTTGCAGACGACGAACTTTGTTGACGACACGGCCCGTTTCGATCCTTCCGCGGGAGAGATCCGGAAAACCTTCGTGACGGGTTTGGCTTTGATTCGTAAGATAGGTGACAAGGAGCAGAAAATTATGATCTTCGGTGATGCCGATTGCGTGAGTAACGGCGAATTCAGCCGAAGTCGGAAAGGTATTAAAGCTTCCAACTACATGATTATACAAGGAGCCTTCTTCTGGTTATCGGATGAAGAGGTGCCCATCGACGTGCGTCGTCCTCCTGTCCCCGATGATAAAATATACGTCGGGGAGACAGGAGCGTATATCAATAAAATTGCTTTCATGGGAGTATTCCCTTTCGTCTTACTTTTCTTTGCTCTATTTATCTGGATCAGGAGAAGAGGAAGATAAATGTCCGGCCTGTTTCGACCCAGGGAACGCGAGGATGATCGCGAGTGATACTATAAGGGGAACGAATACGATTCGCTCCCCTTAATTGTGCATGGAAAAGATTATCGCTACTTTTACGATAATCGATTGAAAAATGCTTGCTTTTCTTTTGGAAAACTTTCCGGAAAGTAATTCATATTTGCAAAAATTTAAATACTATGGCAACAGTAAAGGTTAAATTACGCAATTCAACGGTCGCAGGAAAAGCCGGAACGGTTTATTATCAATTATCCCACAGGGGGAAAAGTCAGCAAATTACAACTCGGATACATCTGTTTCCTGACGAATGGAATTCGAATACCGGGCAGGTAATCTCTTCTATTAGAAATGTGGTTCCGATACAAAAACAGATAGATAATGGTCTGATACACTTGAAACATATTGTCAGACTTCTCGATCGTCAGGGAAGAACATACACGGTAAATGATATTGTCAGACGTTATAAAACCGCTAACAGTCCAGTGTCCGTACTGGCTTTCATGCAAATGCAAATCGAATTTTTGCAACGTTGCAATCGCTGGGGAACGGCAAAAAATTATGAACGCACGAGGAATAGTTTTTCTTCGTTTCTCGCCAATATGGATCTGCCTTTTGTGGCTATGACCGAGGAGCTCATCGACGATTACAGTATTTTTCTTGTAAGGCGCGGGATAGTCCGCAACTCCATCTCTTTTTACATGCGTGTTTTGCGGGCGATTTATAACAAGGCGGTCCGGCAACGTATAGTCGAGCAGACCTACCCGTTTCAAAATGTCTATACCGGCGTGGACCAGACGCGTAAACGTGCGGTCGATGAACAAATCATACGCCGGCTTCATAAACTCGATCTGTCGCGGAATGCGGCATTGGCATTTGCCCGTGATCTTTTTATATTCAGTTACTGTACGAGAGGTATGGCGTTTGTGGATATCGCCTACTTGCGTAAATCGGATATTCAGAACGATATGATTTGTTATACGCGACACAAGACCGGGCAACTGCTTTGTATTCGGCTTGAACCCAGTATTCGGACTATTATCGGCCGATACGAGAAAGCGACTGAAAATTCGCCCTATGTTTTCCCAATCCTGACGACTGACGATAGGTCAGTAGCTTACAGACAATACTTGGCTGCATTAAATAATCATAATCGCCTGCTTCATAAATTGTCCGGATTATTATTGGCGGGATGTAAAATCACTTCATACACCTCCCGGCATAGTTGGGCGACTGCCGCTCGCAATTGCAATGTTCCGATATCGGTTATCAGTGCGGGATTGGGACATACGTCCGAGCGAACGACTCAGATTTATTTGACAATGTTGGAAAATTCCATCATAGATTCCGTGAATCAGGGTATTATAGAGATGTTGGATCAGTAGATCTCTATGCAAGAAACATGATATATTACTCGCAAAAATAAAATATTTTCGTCATTGAATCAAAGAAATTACAGCATCTTTTAACTAAAAAAAAACTATCCGATTGTGTAGAATGCTATATAATAGTATTTTATATACAATGTTAAAAAATCGAGATTTAATCATTTAATGTTAATAATAAATAAAATTTAAGATAGGATTATGAATCTGGAGAAATAAAAAATTATAAAATATATAAAAATCAAATCACGTCTTTTATTATTGTTCTAATAATCAAATATTTAATCTACATAAAGATTTCTTGCATAGAGATCTGCAATTTGTTGTAGCGTATGTTGTCGTAGATAGAATATAGATATGAGAAAATGAAGATGAAAGTCGAAATTAGAACAATTCTGTTTTTATGCATGGCACTCGGAAGTCTATGTGCCAAAAGTCAGAATGTGGCGGTTAAAACGAATCTGCTTTATGATATTGCCGCTTATACTGTGAATGCAGGTGTAGAGGTGGGACTTGCTTCCCGTTGGACCTTGGATGTATCTGCCAACTACAATGGCTGGACACTTTCGCATGAGCGAAAGTGGAAACACTGGCTCGTTCAGCCGGAGGCCCGTTATTGGTTTTGTGACCGATTTGCCGGGCATTTCATTGGAGTACATGCTTTGGGCGGTCAGTATAATATAGGAAGCTTGAAGAATAGTATTTCTTTTCTTGGTACTGATTTTTCGAATCTTTCCGATCGACGTTATCAGGGATGGTTCGTCGGTGCGGGTATTGCTTACGGTTACGCGTGGATACTGGGTAAACACTGGAACTTGGAAGCAGAGTTGGGAATAGGTTATATTTATACTCGTTATGACAGTTATCCTTGCGCTACCTGCGGAAAGAGACTTGCGAAGAATAAGTCGCATAATTATGTCGGTCCCACGAAGGCCGCGGTCAATCTGGTATATACGTTTTAATTCATGGGGTTATGGTTGTGAATAAAATAATGAAAATACTTTGCAGCGGCCTGTTGCTTCTGTTTTGTATAATGGAAGCCGGCGCTCAGACGATTATGAATGGAAAGGTAACGGTATCGAATCTTGCTGTTTCTCGTACGGGGGACAAATTATTCGTTTCGATGGATATCGATGTTTCGGCTTTGGAAATGAAAAGCAATCGGGAAGTGATATTCACGCCGTTATTAGCCGTAGAGAGAGACAGTTTGCGTCTTTCTTCGGTAGTGGTCGCCGGTCGTAACCGTTACTACTATCACTTGCGTAACGGTTTTTCTTCGGAGGATATGGCACTTTATCGTTGCGGAGAAGTTTCGGTTATCGAATATCGTACGGTGATACCCTACGAAAAGTGGATGTCTGCGGCGATGCTTACGATGGAGGAGGGAGAGTGTGGATGTCAATGCGAAGTATTGATGGAAAACGGCGAATTGCTTACCTCGTTAAATCTCGAGCCGGAAAAATTCAAACCGGAGTTTGTCTATATACCTCCGAGGGCAGAAATTAAGATGCGGGAGGAGAAGGGTTCTGCCTATATCGATTTTCCCGTGAACCGGACGGAAATCCATGAAAATTACCGGAATAACCCGGCGGAGTTACAGAAGATCAGAAGCACGATAGATGCCGTACGGAATGATCCGGATATGTGGATTACCGCAATCCGTATCAAGGGGTATGCTTCGCCGGAAGGTTCCTATGCCAACAACACTCGTTTGGCCAAGGGGCGTACGGAAACGCTGATGAGATACGTACAAGGGTTGTATGATTTTGCCGATACGCTCTTGTCGACCGCTTATGAGCCGGAAGATTGGGCAGGATTGGCCCGGTACGTGGAAAGTTCCGACTTGACCAATCGGCAAGGTATTCTGGAACTGATTCGAAGCAATATGGATGCGGATGTCAAAGAAAATAAAATCAAGTTGACTTATCCGGCGGATTATCGTTTTTTGCTGGAAAACGTCTATCCCGGTTTGCGGCATTCCGATTATACGGTGGAATATGTCGTGCGTCCGTACGCGAATGTTGACGAGATAAGAAGTCTTTTGGCTACCACTCCTCAGAAATTGAGTCTTCAGGAGATGTTCCTCGTTACGCGGGAAATGGAGCCGGGTAGTGAAGAGTTTAACGAGGTATTCGAAATTGCGGTGCGGATGTATCCTACCGATTCGACGGCAAACCTTAATGCAGCCAATACGGCGATGGCTATGGGGGATTTGAAAAAGGCAGAGCGTTATCTCCGTAAGGCAGGTAATACGGCAGAGAGTGTATATGCCCGGGGAGTTTATGCTGCGCTCGCGGGCGATTACGATGCGGCAGAGAAATTTTTCGTTGAAGCCGGAGAGAAAGGTATTGTGAAGGCTGAAACGATGTTAAAACAAATCGAAAAACTGAAAAACGAATCGAGTCAAAAACAACCTCAGCATGATAATAATAAAGCAAATGAAACATTGGAGTAAAATTTTAGCTGTTTTTTTCATAGCCGGATTAATAGCTGGCTGTCACAGCGAAGAGAAAATTCCCGACGAATGGCCTGATGATAAAGGAGAGCGGGAGATGTTGTATATGAATGTTAACGTGGCATTGCCGACCAAGACATTGGCGCGCAGTACGACGGGGAATACCGGTCAGGAGGTGGGCCAGGATTATGAGAATCATGTGGCTTCCATTCTTCTGGTGTTGGCCGATACGAAAGATAAATACGTGACACATGGTATCGTAGGCGGACTTCCGGCACAACCCGGAACCCGGGCTACTGTAACCGCTACCGCGGCAATCAGTCGAACAGGTATCCAAAAATTGTATGATAACAACGGAAATTTAAAGGATCCGGGCAACAATAAAGTTCACGTGTATGTATTTTGTAATCCCACGCAGGACCTGATAGACGAGTTGTCCGACATGGAAGAAGGCCATGAAGCAGATTGGGCGAACAAGGTTTGCCGTGTGTTGCAGAATGATATCGAGGGTAGCGACAAGAATACCACCATTTGGTCTAACGGGTTGTTTCTGATGTCTAATGCGGGAAAGGCCGAGCGGTTGATTCCCAATACGTTCCAGGAGTGGGTGGAGGCATATGCTACCGAAGCGAATCCCTTTAATCTGAGTGGGGATAACGGTGGAAATTACGATAATGCTACGAACGATAGAGGAGCGATCGATGTGGAACGTTCCGTGGCGCGTTTTGATTTCAGGGACGGGAGTGGTACCGGAAAGAATACGTACAACATCGGAAGGACGCCCGAAGGAAAGGAAGACGACGGCTTGCAAGTACAGTTGATCCGCATGGGTTTGGTCAATATGAGCAAAGAGTTTTATTACTTGAGGCGTGTGTCTGCGGACGGGAAGGGAGAGAATGCGGTAATCGGCGGCAAGGAAACCGCTTCCAATTACGTTGTAGATACGGATGCAGAGTTCAAACAAAATGATTTGAACACATCTGAAGTAATCAGTAAACTGAAAGATCATTTTAATTTTCGACTGTTTAACAACGATGGCCGTATTGATGCCAGTACACGCAGGCAATGGGACAATTACTGGATCGACGATGTGATTAAGGGACGTGAAGACAATGACGAAGGCTGGACGCCGGAAGCAGGAACTTCGGTCGTGAAGGACTATCGTATCTGGCGCTATGTGACGGAGAATACGATTCCGGGGAATGACGACCACCAGAAAAACGGCATTTCGACGGGGATCGTTTTTAAAGGGAAGCTACTTGCCGGAACCAATCTTGAAACGACGAATGAGCAGCTTTATAAGGCTATCCGGGGCGAATATACTTTGCCTGAAGGTATAAAGGGATACACGTATAACGTGGAAGGCAGCAATGCCGTTTACCCCATTTTGTATACTTTCCAAAATCAGATATACGTGGGATGGAACACCGGGGTGAAAGTTGCAGCACAACAGGCGGCTCCGGGACATCCGCTCCATTCGGCAGCGAGGATCGGCGAGGAGAGCGGGCCGGATAAATTATACCAGCAGCTGATAGAGATTTGGGATGAGGGCAAAGGGGATGTGCAAAAAACGGAGGAAGCGCTTGCCGCTTTCCGTAAGGCAGCAACCGAAGCCGGTTTCACTCTTTATCAGGCAAGCAATGATGCGGAGATGGATAAGGACAATCATGCCGGAGTAGGATACTATTTCTACTATTATTACTGGAACCGTCATAATGACAATGGTTTTCCCGGTACGATGGGGACAATGGAATTCGGCGTGGTACGCAATAACGTGTATAAACTGGCAGTAACGGGTATCAGTAAGCTGGGGCATCCCCGTATTACAAGTAACGATCCCGACCCCGTGGATCCCGACGATCCGGATGAAAGCGGTGAGGTATACCTGACGGTGTCGGTGGAAGTGTTGCCTTGGACCGTACGTGTCAATAATATCGAATTTTAAAAATGAAAAATAACAGACAGTTTATAATATCACGCTTCATCGGCATGGTGCAGAGCGTTATGTTGGCAACGGCCTTACTTTCGTGCGAACGTATTTATGAAGACCTCGAACCTTGTCAGCATGGTGTGTCTCTGCGATTCGTGTACGATTATAATATGGAGTATGCCAACGCATTTCCGAAAAAGGTGGATTGTCTGACATTGCTTGTGTACGATGGGGAAGGCCGTTACGTGACGAAGCGGGTTGTGACGGGGACCGAGTTACGGGATGAGGCATACCGGATGACCTTGGACTTGGAGGAGGGAGATTACCGTTTCGTGGCGTACGGGGGATTAGCCTGTGAGAAAAGTTCTTTTGAGATGGTATCGGAGCCGGACAAAAGGGCTGTATATGACGATTTGCAGGTAGTGATGGACAGGGAGTGTCTCACGGTGGCCGGAAAAAAGAGGCTGCATGATATGTACTGGGGAGAATTGAGTTTACGGACGGCTGATTCCTACCGGGAAGGTGTGGTGGAGATGATGAAGAATACGAATAACATCAGGATTGTTCTGCAACAAACCAATGGCGATCCGGTAAACGATAAGGATTTCGAATTCGAAATTACGGATGACAATACACTTTTCGGTGTAAATAACGATTTGATCGACAACGGAGTGGTGAGGTATACCCCCTGGGCGCAGGGACAAGCGTCAACGGGGGTGATCGAGGGGGGAAAAGAGGCGATAGTGGCCTACGCGGAGTTTTCGACATCGCGGTTGATGACGAAAAATGCTCCCCGGTTGGTCATCAAAAGGAAGAAGGATGGAACGGAGATTATCGATATCCCTCTCAATAATTACCTGTTGTTATTGAAAAGTGAACTTTATGCCGAGATGGATCCACAGGAGTTTCTCGACCGGGAGAGCGAATGGTCGTTGATTTTTTTCCTTCGCTCGGATTATTCCTGGCTCAGGACTTATATCAAAGTTAATGACTGGACCGTGAGACTCAACGAAACAGAGTTATGAAAATAATAAAATTGTTGGCATATATCATACCGTTTCTCATGTGCCTTATTTTCATGGGATGTAGTCGCGAAGGGATAGAAGAGACACGGGAGGGAGAAGACACGTTGGTAAATCTGGAAATCGACGTGGCTTTATCCGACGTACCGGTACGGATGCGAAACAGCGAGCCGGCGTCGAACGAAAACGAGAAGATGAAAACGTTGCGCATCGTCGTGGTGCGTCCCGACAATACGGTGGAAGCCAACCGTTTGCTGGAACTCTCATCGGCTGTCGAGACATACGGGAACGTTTTGTTCAAGGTGGTTGGCAAAGAGACCAAACGGATCTATCTTTTTGTCAATGAAGAGACGATGATTCCAACGAAGGAGACCGGGGTATTCCGCAAACTGCTGAAGGAGGATCTTTCGGCGATTTATGTCGGATTGCCCTTTCCGGAGGACAGGTTGGGGGGATTGACGATACAGTTAGACAATAATTCGGAGCAGATTCTCGGACCATTACCCATGAGCGAATGCCACAAGGTAGAGGTTGCGGACAGTGATGCCTATTGTAGGCTTTACGTAACACGGGCTGCCGTTAAATTCTCTTTCCGTATAATCAATCGTACCGGTAGCGATAGAGTATTCACCGGATTGAGTATCGACAAGATGGCTCGCCGGGAGTATTACCTGCCGAAAGATACAAAATATAACGAAAACAAGGAAATTATCGAATATGCCGTTCCCACGATAGGGAGTAACGAGTATTACACGTTTGAACGGAAGGAGAATATAAAATTACCTGTTGGACAGGAGATCACGTTGGACCCGATCTATTTGTTGGAAGGTAAATATACCGATCCGGGCGGAGATCCGAGAAATTACCGGATGTCCATCTCTTTGGACAAGGGGGCGGTGTTGAGCGATTATTTTCCCGATTTGTCATGCCTGCCGCGCAACACGCATGTGGTAGTAAAGATCATTATCAATGACAATCAGGTAAATTGGCAGGTCGATCTCGAACCCTACGGGGAGGTGGTCCTTGAGCCGGATTTCGGATTGTAACAAAGGAAGTATTTAAGAATATGAAACGCAATATCTTATATGGTATTTTGTACATTTTAATCATCGGACTGGCAGCTTGTACCGATGATTTGATAGATGGAGAAGATGAATTTGTGCCGAAGGGTGAAAGTTCCTTAATGGCTACCGTGGAGTTTAAACCGTTGGCTGCGGCTTTGACCGAGAAAGCTAAGACCGCTGGCAATACCATTAAAAGTATTGAAAATCTTTGCGTGCTATTGTATGATTTGGAAGGGAAGTTGATAGAGCGGCGTCTGCTTGCATCCGGACAATTTTCCGTACAAAACGAAAACAGAGAGGGAATCAATATCGCCGAGAGTTCAACGCCCCGGGCCGTGTTTAAATTGACGATACCCTATGGGCGCTATTATATCTATGTCGCTGCCAACATGGGGGATCTCGGTTCTTATGCAGAGAAAATCCAAACGATAGACGGCCTTAAAAGTATCTCTTTTGATTGGCAAAACAAGGTGGCCGAAAATAACCAGATGTTCGGTCATTTTACCGAGGAAGATGAAATTCATGATGAGGCACCCGTGTTGACTGTCAATAAAAAAAATATGCGGCTACATGCATGGATACGCCGTGCGGCTTCGAAAGTGACGGTTGCTTACGACGGTACGAACCTTGAAGAAGGGGTTTTTATCTACATTAAATCTGTGCAGATCAGAGATATTCCCGCTCGTTGTTTCCTTGGACAGAAAAATACTCCCGTTAAAACGGACGAACTCATTCGCGAAGGCGAAACGATAACATATGCCGATCCTAAGAATCAGCCTTACGACGAGACTTGGCCGGTACGTGTCACCAAGGGAAAACCGAAGCACGGAAGCGATCATTCCGAAACTGCCGATGCGCTTTTCTTTTATGAAAACATGCAGGGAGAAGGGAAAAGTAAGCGTCAGGATGCAAACGAGAAAGGAGTGATTGCCTATCCTAACGGGAATCAGGAGGGAGCCGACGGATACAAAGATAATAAGCCTTACGGCACTTATATCGAAGTTCGGGCTTACTATCGTTCCATTAATGAAAAAAGATTGGGAAACGGGGATATCGTGTATCGTTTCATGCTTGGCAAGGATACGGATAAGGACTATGATGCGGAGCGTAATCATCATTATAAATTAACATTGAAATTCAATCATTTTGCTAACGATGTGGATTGGCATATTGATTACGAAGAGGAGATACCGAGTATCCAGGTACCGGAGCCTTATTACATTTCCTATCTCTATAATCACTCCATGCTGTTACCCGTTAAAGTCAACGGCGGTCCTCATGAAGTGAGAGAATTATCGGCCAAAATCGATACGAACGCGTGGGCTCCTTATAATGCTCCCCGTTTCGATTACTGGAGAAATATGGATCCGGAGGTGACTACGAGTGCCCCTTTAAATCCGTGGAACGGCTTCTTGTCTCTCCGCAGGACAACGCAGACCATTCTTGAAGAATCGAAAGTCACATCGAACGAGATGTATTATAAAAACACCAAACGAGGAGAACGGGTGTACAAAGAGGTAACGACAGGCGTGTACGGGTCGGATACGGAGGACGGCCGGTATTACGTGGTGAAAGAACCCGAGGAAAATACGGTGACTTACCGGCTTCCCATGTATACTCGCGCTAAGCAGATGATTGTTAAAACGGGTTACACGGGTAATAATCCCTATGTCGCTTACCAGCGTAAAGCGGTGGTAACGTTCACGGCAACGTTGTCTAACGGAAAAAAAATCGTAAAGCCGGCCACGGTTATGCAGGTACGTCGTGTAGTGAATCCGAAGGGAATATGGCGTAAACACGATAACAAGCGGCCGTTCCACGTCGTGTTGAAACGACTGCCGATGGAAAATGCCACGGAATTTCAAACTTTTACTTCAGAAGGAGCGTGGAAGGCTTATATCGTGCGGGGGGATAAACAAACCATCACTTTAGCAAAAGATACGGTGAAGGGCAGCACGGGTACTCCCATCGATTTTCAAATTTATTTTAACGGTTGTGATGAACATGAATCCCGTTGTGCGGTGATTCGAGTGGAGTATCATAACTACAGTTGTTACCATCTGATTTTTGCCCGTCAGGGGTACGCTCCCTTGGCGCTGATAGAGAATGGCAGGAAATGGCATTCGTTTAATATGCGTACGGCCACGCAAGAAGCGGAAGCTCCCACGGAAGAAGGTTCGCTGTTTAAATTCGGAAACTGGGAGCAACCGATCGACGCTACTAATAATAAAAACGATAAGCCGGTTTGGATTGACGTATCCGAAAGTGATTTCAAAGATCATAAGGATACTCCATTTCTTATTGCCGGGACAGATACAACTTGCCTTTGGAGCGAAATAACCTCAAAGAATCATTTCGGGAGTTTTTCCGATCCTACTGTAAACGGGAAGAAAGTATCCGTGGCAACTTATAAAGATTATAATGATTTGTGGGATAGCGACGACATTGAACAAGGTTTTGGCGTACTTTACGGGGATGAAGCTACCGAGACCCTCTCTAAGATAGGGGAGGTTTATGGTTATCAATATAATACGAATCCGAAGTTCGGCATGCGCGGGGTTTTCGTGTACAACAAGTCGGAAACGTCAAAAGAGTACGGCGGCAGAAACGTGTTTTTTCCCTTGGGAGCTTCCGGGTACGGCCATCGGAAAGACGGGAATAAAGAGAATGGAAAAGTAGCGGTACTCAGATATGCTGCGGGGCGAAGTGCTCCCTTTCCTACGCCTGATAACAATCCTCTTTTCTACGATCTTTATATGCGACCGGGAGCTATATATTGGTTAAAACAGAAAGAGGACAATGGAAGAGATGCTGATGCTATTGCCTGGGATTTTAATTATTTTACCTTCGATTTCAATTTGATAAGCAGCACCAATATTTTCAACGGTAAAGAGAGGGTGAATACCAGCGATGCATGTTTTATACGTTGTGTGGAATAGGCGACAGGACTGTCGAATTTATAACGAAATAAAGAAGATATGAAAATTGGAGGCGGAATATTCGTTTTATCGGTGTTGTTTGCCCTTTGTGGAAACGGTGGGGCGGCTCAACCTCGTGATACGGCGATCTGCGATAAGATTTTAGGGGATACCTTGTCGTCTCGGGAACTTCCTCTTCCCGAAATCCCTTCGACTCTTCGTAGTGCTCCCGAAAGGGCGGCTTACGTTGTTACGCATTTCTGGGACGATATGGACTTCCGGGATACGCTATGCAGTCGTGATACGGCTTTTATGGAACAGAATTTTGTCAATTTTGTCGCTTTGTTTCCTCATGCCGAATCGACTTCAGTGCAGCCGGCTGTCCGGAACCTGATGCGACGAGCCGAAGCCGACCCTGTGGCCTATACGCTTTTAATGGAAATAGCTGAAAAGTATCTTTATGAACCCTTTTCCCCGATGCTGAACGAGGAGTATTTTATCTTTTTTCTGGAGGAAATGGTGCGTACGCCTGTTTTGGGAGAGTACGATAAAATGCGTTCCGTCTATTTGTTGGAAGCGGCAAAGAAAAATCGCCCCGGAATGAAGGCTGCCGATTTTACCTATTTTACCCGGGACGGGAGGCTGCAGACACTTTACGGTACGAAAGGGCGTCGAATACTGTTGATCTTTTATGACCCTGATTGCGACCACTGTAAAAAAACGATGGAGAAGTTGCAAGGAAATGAATTTCTCCGGCAACAAATTCATGCACAACAGTTGACGGTACTCGCTATTTACGCGGATGACGACCGGAAGGCATGGAACCGTACGAAAAACGATTTTCCGACGGAGTGGATTGTCGGATTGGACCGGGGCGATATTCGTGAGCGGGAACTGTATGTCATGTCAGTCATGCCGACGCTTTATCTGCTTGATCGCGACAAGAAAGTGGTTTTGAAAGAAGTATCGTTGCAGACACTGCTCGGTGTGTTAGCCGATGATTTACAACGTTAATTTTTAAAGGTATTTCAGAGGGTATACGTAAACTTTTTTTAGAATGGATCTCTCTTGTCCGCTGAGGTTTTACATAGGTCATAGATCAAATGTTTTTGATATTCAATACGATAATAGCTGGAAGAATATATAAAGAATTATAAAATATTAATATATACTCGTTATTGCTGTTCCAATTTAAATACTATTTTTGAGAAAATTAAAAATAGTTTAGCTTTATGTATTTATATAATATCAACACGATTGCTCGTTTCGAATCAAAAATATTAAGACGTTCCTGGCTGTTTCGTGTATTCATTCCCCTTTCTTTATTTATTGTCGCTTGCTTTCAGTTAGTGGTGCAAGGTGATTTACTGCCCTGGAGTTCATGGAATTTGATTGCTTTATCTTCTTATATACCTTATTTGAATGCAAGTGTCGTGGTTGTGCCTTTAGTCATTGCGTTTGCTTTATTAGCAAAAGATTTTTGGAGTGAAGACTGTAAGTGCGATACAATGGAAATGGTGTATGTCCGTCCGATGAGTAATGCCGATTTCATTATAGGTAAAGCCTGGGGGAATATTCGGGTGTTTATGGGAGTGGCATTCATCTCTTTAGTGATAGGTGCAATGATTAATCTTTTTCTCAGTGATGCCCCGTTTAACGGTTTCCTTTATCTTTTCTATTGGATTGTTTTTTTGTTTCCTTCGTTAGTTTTTATTTCGGGCTTGTCTTTTTTTGTCTCAAGTATCATTCATAATAAGTTGTTGACAACCCTGTTTTTGTTGGGATACCTGTTTTTGACCTTCTATTTTTTGGATGACAAGGAACAGGGGATTTTCGACTTTTTGGCTTCTACGGTTCCCAGTACCTATTCCGATATAGCAGGTTATCCCGATTTAGGCTTTGTCCTGTTGCAACGATTGGGGTGGTTATTGCTGGGGCTTGGCTTAATCGGTTACTCGATTACTTTTTGGCGGCGTATTCCGAATTGCCCCGGGAATCGGGCGGTTCAACTCAAATATTCCACATTGTTCGTGATAGGGGGAATTTTTTGCGGTTGTATGTTGTATTTTTCAATATCTCTGACCAAAACTCGTCGTGCAGAGTACGTGGCGAGTTACGACAGATACAGTTTAAAGGATAAAATGGTAATGGATCGACAATCGATTACCTATCGGCAGAAAGGCGATAAAATAGAAGTAAATACCTTGTTGAAACTTATAAATCCTCATGATAAGGAGGTGAATTCGGTTATTTTGTATTTGAATCCCGGTTTGGAGGTAAAACGTTTGCTGAAAGGTGATCGGGAATTGACTTACTCTCGGGATAACCAGGTGATCGAGATAAAAGAGAAAGTATCGGCCGGAGATTCTCTTTGGCTCGCGTTGGAATACGAGGGACGAATCGATGAGAGAATCTGTTATCTGAATCAATCTGAAAAAGATATATGGGATGGTAAAACCATCGGTTCTTCTTTTTTCCGGAACGGAAAACGATATGCCATCGTTGAAAGAAATTATACGTTATTGACTCCGGAATGTCTTTGGTATCCGGTGAGTGTACCTTCCGTGAATTCGAAAAACAGATACGATGTTCAAAAGAATTTTACTTCATACAGACTGAAAGTTGTAGATACCGGGGACAGGACGGTTTTGTCGCAAGGAAAATCAAGCCGCATCGGAGATATCACGGAATTTCGGCCCGAATATCCTCTACCGGGAATTTCGTTGTGTATTGCTTCTTATAAGAAGTATTCCGTGACGGCGGATTCGATATCTTTCGAGCTTTACCTTGTAGAAGGACATGATGATTTTATGCAATACCTGTCTCACGTAAAGGATTCGGTGGAGACAATTCTATCGGGAATGAAGGAGGTTTTGGAGGGTATGAAAGGGCGAGATTATCCGTATCGTCGTTTTATGTTGATAGAGACTCCAGCTTCGTTTGCATCCTATTATCGTTTCGAGCGGGGAGGAAGTGAACGTATGCAACCGGAGATGGCGTTAATGCCGGAACGGGGAATCGGTTTTTGGACTATGAATTTTAAAATATCTCAACAATTTATGAAGCAAATATACGGGAAGGATATTTCTCCGGTGGAGGCTGAACGGAGGATGTTAGATCAATTAATCCAATCTGTATTTTTTAATGAATATGCTTCCTGGAGTGATAATGTTTCCTTCGAAGTCTTTACGAGTAATTTGTCCGCAGATTTCGCTTTAAGCGGTAATCAATTTGATATATCCCCCTTGTTTTTTAATTACATCGGTCAATTGGATATACCTGATTATCCCGTTATGAATGTGGTAATCAACGATTTGATTAAACGGCAGGATGATAAGGAAAAGGGACAGGTAAGTAATTGGGCGACATATAGTAGTTCTCAAAAAAAGGCGATGCGTTATTTGAAAGAGCATAGCCTTAAAGAGGCGTTGGAAGCTCCCGAACTCTCTTCGGATGTGTTATACCAGATTATTAAACTGAAATCGTTGATGTTACAGGAGCAATATTTTATGCCGGTGATATCTTCCGTTGATTTTAAGAAATATATTAATGACTATTTGTATGAACACCGGAATACTCCAGTAGATTTCGTTATTTTTGACGAGGAGTTCGAGAAACGTTTCGGGGTAAGTTGGTTAGATGTTTTACCGGAATGGTGTATGACGAAGGGAATTCCCTCCTATTTGATTCAAGACTATCTTGTCGAGGAGGTGGAGGAGGCAGGTAATGATTCGGACGGAATACGCGGAAAGCGTTATCGTTTTCAGATAAGTGTATATAATGATTCGGATATTGCCGGAGTCGTGACATTTGGTTATACGCAGATATCTACGGTTTCGAATGCTTTTGGAGATATAAACATGACCAGCAATATGACTTCCGGCCGTTCTGAGAATATTTTGATCGGCCC
This sequence comes from Gabonibacter massiliensis, assembly GCA_001487125.1. Taxonomy (GTDB): domain Bacteria; phylum Bacteroidota; class Bacteroidia; order Bacteroidales; family Marinifilaceae; genus Gabonibacter; species Gabonibacter massiliensis. The sequence goes on along the minus strand of LN913013.1, from coordinate 706,735 downwards.
GAAGGAAGCGAAAAAAATTGTCATGATGTGTGAGGGAGAATTTGTAAATGCTACATTAAATACGAATCTTTCTTCCAATCTTCCTATTGCTATTAATTATTACCGGGATGGAGAATTGCGAAAAACGAAGGAAACTTCTACGGGAGTGACGGATATAGATGCTGCCGTTTTCTTGCCTAAAGAGGATGAACGGATCGTGGATAATGAATCGGAGGGTTTTAAGATCGTAACCTCTTCTTCCAGTAATAAAATGCGTAAATGGATGAAAGCGAATGAAACGACGGAATATAAAGATTTTTATACGATGACGGCATCCGAAGACTGGTCTCCGGTCGTATCGGACGAATTTTACGGGGGACATATACGTGGTGGTTGGATAAAAAAGGGGGGAGACGGTAGAGCCAAGGTCGGGTGGACGACCCGATTGGATAAAGCCGGATATTACGAACTTTCGGTTTTTATACCGAACAGCGTGGAATTATACCGGATAACAGGAGAGGCGCTACAAAATGTAAATGCAGTAAAGCAGCATTATACGGTATACCATAACGGAGAAGAATCGGAAGAAGAGCTCGAAATCCCCTTGCCGGAAAGAGGATGGTTGTCCTTAGGACGTTTTTATTTCCACCCGGGAGAAGCTACGATTGTGCTTAATGATAAGAGAAGTGTTGCCGACCAGATCATCTATGCTGATGCTGTGAAATGGGTTTTTGATGGTGAAAAGTAATATTTATTTATAATCAGATATGGATATAAGTGTGGTTCTATCGGTTGTGATTGCAATATGTACGGCTTTGTATACTGTAATCAACCTGATGATGTGGTTCGAAAGCCGGGCTACCCGAAAACAAAAGATAACGCCTTTTATTGTGGCTTATCTCCAATCAACGGATTCCCATATGGTAGAAGTATTGCATATAAAAAATATCGGGGAGGGATACGCGAAGGATGTTTGGTTTAAGGTAATAAAAGATTACAAAAGATTGGGGAAAGAATCCTTATTATTGTCTGAATGCGGGGCCATCAAAAGAGGAGTCTCCTCTTTTCCACCGCAATATGAAGTGACCTATTATATTGAAAGCTGGGGGGATATAGGGGAAAAAAATATCGATGAGATAATCGAATTGGAAATTTCTTATAAAAGAATGGATGGAAAAGAGATCACTAATAAGTATGCTTTACCGCTGAATGAGCTGACTGATCAGAATTACAGTAATCCGCCAGAAACTTTTATCGGTCAAATTCCGCATTATTTGCAAGAGATTAATAAGACTTTAAAGAGCGATTTGAAAAAGGCATAATGATTTTGAACGTCTTTATCCCGTAAAAACAAACCTATTAACGGGATTGCGATCCATTAAGTTGGTTAAGAGATTATTTTTAAATCAAACGGTTCGTATAAAAAGGGACCTCTGCATGGGATTTTTTGCCGATAAATAAGTACTTTTGCCGATCGACAGAAGGAAATAGAATGGAATATTTTTTAGAATATTTTGGCGTTGTGACGGGGATTGTATACCTGATATTGGAAATTTTTCAGCATCGGGCGATGTGGGTTGTCGGGTTCCTGACCTCTTTCGTCTATGTATTTGTCTTTTTCTTTTCCAAATTTTACGCGGACATGAGTTTGAATATTTATTATGTTTGCATGAGCGTCTATGGTTTCTGGCAATGGCGGAAAATGGGGAACAGGGGAGAAAAACGAGAGGTCGCTATACTGTATCACCATTTGAATCTGAAAATATTTTTAGGGATTATAGCGGTAACAGGAGTGTTGTACGGGGTTTTATTCCGCATACTTGTCGATTATACAGATTCTCCTGTTCCGGTCGGTGATGCTTTTACGACGGCGTTGAGCATTACGGCCACGTGGATGCTTGCCCGCCGGATTTTGGAACATTGGTATTTTTGGGTAGTAATTAATTTTGTATCGGTGTATCTCTATTACCAGCGGGAACTTTATCCTACTTGCTTTCTTTTTATATGTTACGGAGTTTTGGCTGTCGTAGGGTGGGTCAATTGGAAGAAAAAGGGAATCTTATATGATGGAAAATTATAAATGTGTAGTTGTCGCTAATGGTTTGTTTCCTTCCGGAGAGTTAGCGTTGAGAATATTGAATCAGGCGGAGTATATCATTGCATGTGATGGAGCTGTAGTTCACCTGGAACAACACGGAATTGTTCCGGACGTTATTGTGGGGGATTTAGACAGTTTACCGGAAGAGTTGTGTACTCGTTACGCGAATCGTTTGTATCAGTTGAGGGAGCAGGAGACCAATGATTTGACAAAAGCCGTTCGTTATGCCGGGGAAAAAGGAATTCGAGAGGTGCTGATACTGGGAGCCACGGGGTTACGTGAAGATCATACATTAGGAAATATCTCGCTGTTACTACAATATGCTCCCGATTTCGCCCGGATTGAAATGTTATCTGATTATGGTTTGTTTACGCCGCTCTTGAAAGATGCGACCTTGTCATGTCGGCCCGGGCAACAGGTTTCGCTCTTTTCTTTATATCCTCACGGGATGGTTTCGACCTTCGGTTTGCGTTATCCTATCCGGAAACGGAGGTTTTTATATTGGTGGGAAGCCACCCTGAACGAAGCTTTAGGGAAGACCTTTTCCGTTGTATTGGAAGAAGGGGCTAAGGTTATCGTTTATCGTCAAATGTGACTATAGATTCGTTTCGAATGAAGTAGTAATATTTGTTTTATGTGATTAATAATCTTCCTTTTCTTCTTGCTTGACAGGTTCTTTTGTTTCCGGTAACGGATTGTTAAATATATCGTGTTTATCTTTAGGCTGAAGGTACTTTAACCATTGAAAGCCTTTTAGCCGAGCTTCCTCGGGATCAACAAGGAACAAGGGATTCAGTTCTCCTTCCGGCTTGTTTATAAAGATAATATCCGTTACCTTTCGGTTTTTTATTTCGATACGTATGTTTGAACTCGTGGCCCGGTTCATTCCTATAATGGCTCCTTTGTCGTCCGGATAGTAAATACTCTCTCCGTTTCCATCCACGAACACTCTATAAAGTTCGTTATCTTTAAAATAACCGGTCATGTTCCTACCCTTGAGCTGATCGAACATTTCGGTTTCCTCCCTTCGGGCTATCATCATAGCCTGATTTTTCAGGTAAAACTCTTTTACGGTTCCTTTTCCGGTAAGAATAGATATAATTTCTCCCGTCATTTGATTACCAGAGGCCCATATTACCGGACGCTTATAAATGGAGATCATGGAATCGACCGTTAAGTAGACCACGGAATCGCCTACTCCTTGTAGGTCTTTACTATAAAACCGGACCTTGTAGTAAGCTTTTAAAATATTATTGCCTAATGTATCCTTGTTTAAAAAAAGGGTATCGCCGTGTAAAAATAAAGAGTCTTGTTTTCCCGCGAGAATCAATAAAGCGCGATCGGTAACGAAAGCGTTGTTACTTTTTTGGTTAACCATTCCATAATTTCCTTTTACAATGACATCATTGACCGTATCGGTAAGTACTACATCGTCTATTAAAAGAGCTTCTTGCGTAATACTGTCGATGACCATGGTCTTGGCTGTTCCTCCATAAGTTAGGTAGGTGATATGATTATTTTTGTAAAGTTCGGCATGTCCTGTCAACGTGTTGTACCATCCATCCTCTGAATATAAAGTGGTACCCTCTTCGCCTTTTCCGTAAATATTCGTAGGACCTAATATGGAGACCACTTTCGTCTCTGTTTGGTATTTTAGGGTATCCGAGTGAATAATATAGTCGGGAGCATCTACTCGTACACTATCTTTAAAGTACGCTAATTTGGTCTTGGTAAAGTAGTTTCCTAATTTGCTGGTTAGAACCGTTACGCTGTCTTTTATTTGTCCGCCATTAAAATAATAACCTATTTCAAACAAACCGTCGTAATCTAGAAAGTTGGTTGTTAAGGTGATCTTAGGATCTCTTAAAGAAACATTGTTTCTGATTTTCACCATTTTCGTGTTGCCGTCGTAATGCATGTAATCACCTGCCAAGTGTATGCTATCGTTCTGTCTGGCTCTAACATGTCCGAAAGCTTCAATATAGTTACTGTCCGGATATTGGTAAAGGCTGTCGCACCACATAAGCATATTTTCATGAGTCATATGAACATTGCCGATAAATTTATTTATTTTTTTCAGGTTGTCGATCTTAAGATTATCAGCATGCTTTATGTCGATCTTTGCCGGTTTTTTGTTTTGTGCGGAAATATTCCCAATCAATCCTCCAAGACAGATACACCATATAATTCCCCAGATACGTAGCATTTTGTTTGCGATTATATTGATTAAAACGTGGCCTACTCTTTTAGGAATTTATTTGATCCAGCCGTCAAAATTAAACTTGGCGTTCTTGTATTCGTCGTCAATATGTATATAAGTACTTTCTTGCTTTTCTTTTATCCATTTCTGAAAAGCCTTTTGTCGTTTCTCTATTAATAAATTATTCTCGAAGAAACTCCAGTCGTCTTGGAGATTGGCTTTGTGGGTAGGGTAGTAAGCCTTGATTTTTATAATTTTATACTCTTCGATAGGACCGGATTGATCCCAGAAAGGCTCTGAAATTTCTCCTACTTGAAGGTTTTTTACCTGTTTGGCCATTTCCCCTTTAATTATCTCCAAAGGGAGTTTGGGGTTGGCGTCTTCATCTACGATTAACCCGTAATTATTTCTCGTGTTTTTATCATCGGAACGCATTTCAGCCACGTACTCGAAAGGCACGCTGTCTCTTTGGATATATTTCACGATGGAATCCATTCTCTGTATGGCTTCTTGCCGTTGGCTGTCTTCTATACGCGGACGTAACAAAATGTGACGTACGTTTACTTTATCTCCCTGTCTGTCGATTCCCTGAATGAGATGGAATCCATATTCTGTTTCTACGATTTTAGAAAGTTTTCCCGGTTTTAAGGCAAAAGCCGCTTCCGCGAATTCGGGGGCTAATTGGCTTTTAGCGATATATCCTAACTCTCCTCCCTTGGAAGCAGACACGGGATCTTGAGAATAGAGTCCGGCCAAAACAGTAAAAGATTGTTTGCCGCTTAAAACTTCATCCCTGAATTCTCTCAATTGGTTTCTGATCCTCTCTTTTTCCGAATCGCTGATTTTTGGACGAATCACGATTTGTTGAATTTCGTATTGGGCTCCTACGTCTCTTATACTGTCTTTATTTAATTTTTTATAGTAGTAACGAACTTCTGAAGGAGTGACTCTCACGTCTTTTACGATTTTTTGTTGCATTTCCGAGGTAATTGCTCCCTCTTTTACAACGGTTCGCATTTCGTTTTTAAGTTCTTCTATCGATTTACCGAAATAACTCTCCATTCTTGCCTGAGAACCGATTTGATTAATATAACTATCTATTCTGGCATTTAACTCTCTTTCCACATCTTCGTCCGTCACAACGACACTGTCTACTTTCGCTTGTGCCAACAACAATTTGTTTACCAGGAGTTGTTCCAATACCTGAGTTTTATAATCGATTTGGGGATCGAGTATATTTTCACTTCTTAGGTGTATCAGCTGATTTTCGATTTCCGATTTTAATATGATCTCTTCTCCCACGACAGCCACAATTTTGTCTATAACATTATTTTGTGCTGAGGCATAGCTTATTAAGAATGATAACGTAAGTAGTACTAAATATCTCATAATTTATTTGTAAAGTTATTTCAATAAAAACGCTCTAAACTAATACTTTTTCTTCAAAAACACGGAATAATCTCTCGATTTTCTACGATTTCAATATATTTTGACGTAATTTTTTTCTATTCCCTCTTCGTTGATCTGTTTTTCCAAATTATCTTCGAAGTTCATTTTTTTCTTGTTCCGTAAAATAATTTCAATTTCCTGTTTCACGTAATCTGCCGGGGCTGTATCGTGTTCATTTAAGATCTCCTTGATTCTCAAGAAAAAGTAATTTTCATCATCTTCTATCTCAAGGTATTCTTTATTCTTGTATTTCTTTTCCCAATCTTCTTGAGTGATGGGTAGAATATTTAATAAATATCTTAATTCTATCCATTTATCATTGAAATTATCGTACTTTTTAGCATTGGTGATACAATACTCTTCTAAAGCCGCCTGATCGTTTGCTTCATTGGAGCGGATCCATTTTCGAACATTATTGATGTTAGATGCCGATTTCGGGATGATAATCAATTGAGCTCTGACGACGGGAGTTCTCAATACGAAGTTATATTTGTTTTTTTCATAATATTCGTCTATTTCTGCTTGACGGATTTGAGCCTCTAATTTTTGGGATATCAGTTTTTCCTTGTATTTATAAATTAGGATAGAGGAAGAGTATTCTTCTACCTGTTTGCGGATGTCTTTTTCTTTATCGGAAAGATTTTGCAGGGCCTTATTTAATAATAGCTCTTTTGTGATCCATTTTCTCACGTATTTTTGTGCTATCAAAGTACTGTCTGTTTTGGAGGTACCCGGAGGGATTATTTCATTTACTTCGGATAGAAGCAGGTATTTATCCAATACTTTGGCTACCGGTACATCGTTCGGATCGATTTTATTACCGCATCCGCTGAGGAGTAGAGTGAACAAGACAAGTATAATTATCGATTTCATGTTGTTGTTAAATAGTTGGGCGAAAATAGTAAAAAACCGTTTTAAATAGATCTTTTCGCGGATGAAAGTTGAAAATAGGAGTAGTAATTTTTTAGAAACGACTTATTTTGTACGTTTGTAGGGAAATCAGCTAAAAGATGGTAAAGATCGAGGATATATTGAAAAAGTATTGGGGATACGATGAATTCCGTTCTCTCCAGAGAGAGATTATTCTGTCTGTTTTAGAGGGTAAAGATACACTTGCTTTAATGCCTACCGGAGGAGGGAAGTCTTTGACCTATCAGGTGGCGGGAATGGTTCTTGACGGCATTTGCTTGGTCGTGACGCCGTTAATCGCTTTAATGAAAGATCAGGTAGAAGATTTGAGGCGTAGGGATATTGCCGCTGAGGCCATACATACGGGAATGGATGCGGATGAAATCGTATCCGTGATCAACAAATGCATTTATAAAGGGGTCAAATTCCTGTATGTCTCTCCGGAACGTTTGACTTCCGGGCAATTTCGGTTGAAGCTGAAAGAGATGCCTTTGTCTTTGATAGCCGTGGACGAGGCTCACTGTATCTCTCAATGGGGATACGATTTCCGGCCTTCTTATTTGCGTATAGCCGAGATTCGTGATTTTTTTCCTGGTGTCGCGGTATTGGCGCTAACGGCGACGGCTACTCCTGAAGTCGTTAAGGATATACAGGAACAATTAAAATTTAAGGCGGCTCACGTGTTGTCAAAAAGTTTCCGTCGGGATAACTTATCTTATGTCGTCCGGAAAGTGGAAGATAAAGCCGGAGAGTTACGGATGATTCTTTCCCGGGTGAATGCTCCGGCTATTGTTTATGTACGTAAACGTAAGAAAGCGGAGGAGTTGGCTGACTTTTTGCGGAAAGCGGGTATACGCGCGGATCATTATCATGCCGGGATGTCGGCTGTGCAACGAGAAAAAAGACAGGAGGCATGGAAAACGGGAGAAGTTCCTGTCATCGTTGCGACAAATGCTTTTGGTATGGGTATCGATAAGGCGGATGTCAGAGTGGTTGTGCATTATGATATTCCGGATACTCCGGAAGCTTATTTTCAGGAGGCCGGACGTGCCGGAAGAGACGGACAGCGGGCATATGCCGTTTTATTATACAATACTGCTTCTTTAACGGCTTTAAAAAATCGCGTAGAGAAAGAGTTTCCGGAAAAAGATTACGTGAAGCGGGTCTATGAAGCTTTGGGGAATCATTTCCAATTGGGAGAAGGAGAGGGGGCTGGACGAGTATTCGAATTCGATCCGGACTCTTTCGCTTCCTGTTTCGAGTTGGATCAGGTGAAAGTACTTTCGGCTATCGGTATATTGAGTGTGGCGGGGTATATGGAATGTACGACAGATATCAACTCTCGTTCCAGAGTTAGGTTTCTGTTGTTACGCGATCAGTTATACGACGTGGATTTGGGAGATGAGTTGTCGGAGCGTCTGATGGTTGTGTTGATGCGGAGTTATGCCGGTATATTCGTGCAGGACGTGTACGTGGATGAAGAGTATATCGCGGGGGAACTGAATGTGGACAGGTATAGACTCTATCACGCTTTTGTCGTTTTGGCCAAACAAAAGATTCTTCGTTATGTTCCGGGAAACAGCAGACCCTATATCTTGTATCATCAGCCTCGTTTACCCTTGTCTTATTTGTCGATCGGCCGCGAAGCGTATGAATGGAGGAAACAGGCCTACCAGAAAAAAGTGGGAGCCATGGTAGGGTATATCGAATTGGGAGAGACTTGTCGGCAATTGTATTTGATGGCTTATTTCGGACAAAAGGAGTATAAAGGGTGCGGGATATGCGACGTATGCATAGATAGAAGAAAAGCATCCGTAAAATTGGGAAAGGAGAGGATCGATCAGGAAATCCTTGCAGAACTTGCTAAAGGAGATATGGATATAAAAGAATTGGTTTGTTCCGTACCCGGCGATCGGGATGCGGTGATCGCCCGAATCCGTTTTTTATTGGATGAGGATCTTATTCATTATGTTACGCGTACCCGGCTGGGATTAAAAAGGTAAAGCAATGGAGGGTGTTTTTTTAGAGACGAAACGATTGATTCTTCGAAAAATGTCCATGGAGGATTTTTCAATTTTATCGACGATGTTACAGGACCGGGAGGTTATGTACGCGTGGGGATATACTTTTACAGACGAACAGGTATACTCTTGGATCGGACGGATGAACGAGAATTATGAAAGATACGGATACGCTTATTTTTTGGCGTGGGACAAGCAGCTGCACGAGGTGATAGGCCAAATCGGTTTGTTGCCGGAAGAGATAGAAGGGAAAAAATATATCGGTATAGGTTATATATTGTGTAAAAAACATTGGGGGAAGGGATACGCGACGGAAGGAGCAGGAGCTTGTATGGAATATGCTTTCCGTGTTTTGGGTGCGTCGATAGTGATTGCCGATATTCGTCCTGAAAACCTATCGTCCCGTGCCGTGGCGGAAAGGATCGGTATGAAAATGGTCGGTAAGTATGATAAAATAGTAAACGGTAGGGAAATAACTCATCTTATATACCGTGCTACTAACTAAAGAAGAAGTCCTGTTATAGTGGATTATACTCCTTGTTTATTGCCGAAAAGAGAGAGGTGAAGACGGTCGCAATAGCGCCAGCCGTTACGAATGCAATGCTCCAAAGTCTTGGGAATAGTACGTTGTAACTCTTCTGGAGTTGCTCCCATGGGCATCAATAGAATATCTTCGTTTCGCCAATCCGTGAGTTGAGTCAAGATCTTTTTTATTTCTTCCGCATCGTGTTCCGCGGAATAAACAAATTTGAGTTGAAAATCTTTTCCGTATTGCCGAGCATGAGTGATGAACGATTGGATGTTTCCTAAATTTATCCGGGTGGTACTGTGCCGACGGTCATGTGGCGACGGGGGAGTAGAACTGGCTAATTTAGGGGAGATGCTGAAAAAATCGATTTCGGCGGCGCAAGCTTCATTGAAAAGGGTTCCGTTTGTCTCTACGGTGATATGAAACGGGTACTCTTTTTTCAGTTCCCGACAAAGCATAAGCACTCCTTCTGCTTGCAAAAGGGGCTCTCCCCCCGTAATGATGATGTGACGGATGTTTTCCCGGTTGTGTTTAACGATCCGAGTGATATCCGTAACCGGAAGCCGGAAGCTCTCCTCGATCTTAAAAGCGGCATAAGCCGTGTCGCATTCAACAACCCCTTCCGGAGTTTGCCAGCAACAATGTAGGTTGCATCCCGCTAACCGGATAAATAATGAAGGTATGCCATTCAACTTTCCTTCACCTTGAATGGTTCCCGGAAAAGTGAAGCCGGAAGCCGGAAGTTTTTCCAATGGATTACCCGCTTTATCCCGGGTGATAGGGAAGATACCGTCTTTTGCCAGTTGAATAAGCATAATGGTTGAATGAGTCGTTTTAGTTCAATGCTTTCCACCACAGATCGTCCTTCCATTCTTCCTGAATGGCTTCGGAGAAACAAATATCTTTTAGGGTAAAATCGACTAACGAGAGATCTTCCCGGAAGGCTTCAGCGTAACCGGTTGCCGTTTCATGTACCCGTACGGAATTTAACCGTACGTTTCCTTCTCCGTTTTTGTGTTCCGTGTGTTGCAGTATTTTGTCGATCAGGAATAGAAACAATAAAGCGTAGCCTTCGGCGGAGGGGGATACGGGAATCTCTGCCACTCGTCGGTTATAACGGTATACGAATTGCTTTAAATCTTCTTCCTCTTGCTTCCAAAGCGAATAAGAGTGATCGAAGCTGTCGATTAGTTCCTTTACCTTATCTAATAGTACAAAATCCATGACCATGTAGCCTTTGTCCAGCTTGTCGGAGGCGATAAACACTTCAACGATATAGGAGTGGCCGTGGATGTTCTCTCTGCATCGTTGCGACGAACAGTTCCGTACGATATGGGCTCCTTCGAATTTAAACAATTTACGAATTAACATATGGTGTTTTTTGAGTTACTCTATCGCGGGATCCTCAATTCCGGCTTCGGCAAACGCTTTTGCCCGTAATAGACAGCTGTCGCATGTACCGCAAGGTTTGTCGCCTCCCCGGTAACAACTCCACGTGAGACCGAAATCTACTCCCAGAGTCGTTCCTAAACGAACCTCTTCAGCCTTGGTCATATGCATAAAAGGGGCATGTAGGGTTATACGGCGTTTCTTTTCGGCACCCAAAACCGTTCCCAAGTTTATGGCATTTTCCATGGCTTTGATAAATTCTTCTCGGCAATCCACGTAACCGGAATAATCCACTTCGCTGACTCCGATAAAGATATCAGTGATCTCCAGGGCATCCGCGTAAGAGGCGGCAACGGATAAAAATACCATATTTCGGGCCGGAACATAAGTAGCCGGAATATCGTCCCGTTCGATATTTCCGTCAGCAATGTCGATCTTTTCATCGGTAAGGGAACAACCGTCCCACTGGTTCAACATCAACTCGACGATTTTATGTTCCTTTACTCCGATGGCTTTTGCGACGGCTTTGGCAGAAAGTAATTCCTTGTCGTGTTTTTGACCGTACAGAAAAGTCATAGCGTATAATTCGTCGAATCCCCGGTGTCTTGCCAGATAAGCAGCCGTTGTCGAATCCAATCCTCCTGATAATAAAACAATCGCTTTCTTCATAAGATCTTCTACTTGTTGTTTTGCTTTACAAAAGTAGTGAAAATATTTTGTCGAACAAGGTTATTCGTTGCTTGTCACGTGAAATGTGGGTCGGGAGTAGGTTATTACGAGAGAAACGGTTTTAAAACCGATCACACGCTCGAGCATTTTTTTATTGCCAACTATCCGGAGCCGATATGGGAGGACGGCAAACAATGTATCGATATGTATTGTTTAAAGAAACGGCTGTCTTAAAGGTTATTCATTATTCTTTTGAATTTACACGGAGTTTTGTGTAATAAGTGGAAAAAGTGAATTCAAACGGTTATATTTGTACGATGTATATGTGTTTTACTAAGAATTGATAGACTCATGGGTATATTCAGTAAATTATTCGGTAATGGCGGATGTGCTAAAATAGAAACTCCCGCCGATAAAATAGTTCGTGTTATTCGGGAAAAGACAACGACTCCCAGTATAAGGCTCCGTCCGGCTAAGGAAAAGTGTTCTTTATATAATAGTAAAATCGGTGGAGTTCCTTATTTGCCCGTGGATTTTCCATATCCCACGGAAGTGTTGGAGGAGGGGCAGGAGAGGCCTTTACGTCTTTTAGCTCAGATCAATTTTGAAGAGATACCTTCCTTAGAAGGATTTCCTGCGACGGGAATGTTACAATTTTATATTAGTGACGGAGGAATGTACGGGTTGAATTTCGAAGAATTGACCCTTCAAAAGGGATTTCGGGTCATTTATCATGAGAAAGTCGATAAAGAGGCGGAGTTGATTTCTGCACTTCCTTTCGATGAGGAGAGAAGGGACAAAGAAATATTTCCCGTATCCGATGAATTGAAGTTGAATTTCGAATTAGGCGAGATGCCTATGGGCGGGGGGGATTTTCGTTTTGATAAATTAGTCTTGGATGCCTATAATGAAGTCTATCCCTCGAATCAAGTCTCTTCTTTAGAACGGATATCCGAAGAGATTACGGATGGAGTATACGATCAGTTGGAGGGAGGTGGGCATCATATCGGCGGTTACCCGATGTTTACGCAAATAGATCCTCGGGAATACCATGAGAATTTGCGGGGGCATACCGTGCTATTGTTTCAATTGGATTCGGAGGAGACGAATGATTATTCGATTCTTTGGGGGGATTCGGGTGTTTGTCATTTTTTTATAAAGCCTGAAGATTTGGCCAGACGTGATTTTTCTAACGTCTTATATAATTGGGATTGTTATTAAAGACGTTTCACATGAAAAAACACCCAAGAATAGTATCATTCTTGGGTGTTTTTCAATAAGTAATGACGGAAGTTTGTTTTTTGCCGTCCATCCAGACGGTCAACGGCTTTTTGAAACGGACTCGTCGGGCATAGGTTAATTCGTGAATGACATCCTGTTGTTCGAGTACGTCGAACCTAATAAATGAATCGGGGGATTCGAAGGGGATGGCAAAATAACCGATATTCATGGAGGTAACATTATGAAAAAAGTGAGAACCTAAAGAGGCATCCAACGGAAAATCAGGAAGTCCTTGTTCCACTATTATTTTTGCATTGGCGATATCGGACCATTGGACGGGAATTCCCGTAAGCGGGTCCCGTGTACCCCAGCGTCCCGGGCCGATCAGTATGAATTTTTCTTCTTCCCGGGCAATTTCGGCATTGAGTTGTTTTACCTCTTCAGCCATTTCCCGGGTTTTGAGTCTGTCGAATTTCCGAGGATCGATATAGACGACGTCCCGGATATATTGCAATTTTCCGTTTCCCATACCTTTATTGGCTTTAAGAAGAATCTTTTTTTGATCGATGTGAAGTGTATCGATATCTATGGAGTATTCGTTTTTAATTAACGGTTTGATTTGTAATAAATAGAATACCGGTATACTTTCTTCTATATTAAGGGAAAATTCAATTTCAACGGGTGACCCCATGGCTTGCGAGAAGATATCCAGCAAGATTTGTAGAGTGGAGGCTAACGGAATATAATCGTATTGTAAGATTTTGGCAAAATCAATAATTCGGGGACCTTTTTCATTCAGATCATAGACGATACGATCGTTCATGAAATCATAAACCGAAGCACTGTATTCCAATGTGCCGTCTCGTTCGGCCTCTTTTAAATCGTAGGCTTTAATTGCTGCATTTTCTCCGTCTCGGATTAAATCGTATCCCCGGTATTTCATATCAATAGCGTAAAAATAATTTTGGGAGCTACGGATTTTGTCCTGTATGGAAGCTAATTGCAATTTTGGAAATGCCGGAGAGAAACGATGAGTCTTTTCACCTCCTACCACGTAAGCTCCGAGTCCTATGGCAGTAACGGCAAAACCGTCTTCCGGCCTGATATAGGAAAAGGGGTAGAAGTTATAAGATTGGGCGACCCCGCTGATATCGGGATAATATCGTCCGTTGTGTTCGTTCCCGATTACTTCCTGTATGATTACACCCATTTTTTCTTCCTCTATCATGCTGTCAATAGCTTTGAAATAAGCCCTCGATTCATCGGAAAAGACAGAGGCGTAAACTAATTTGATGGCATCTTCCAGTTCTTTCAACCTGCGTTCAAAGTCCGGATTATTGTTAGGAATCAAATAAGTCGCGTACACACCGGCGAAAGGTTGGCTTAAGGAGTCTTCAAACAGACCGGAAGACCGGACTGCTAACGGCTTGGTCATGACTTGAAGATACTGGCGTAGCTTTTCTTTCAATGGTAAAGAGAGGGTGGCCTGTTGAAAGGCCTTTTTTAGGTGGTCGTATTCGTTGTTGATATAAGTTTCTTTATATAAATCGTTTAATTCCAGAAAATTATCGAATTCTTCCACCCCGATGATGGCGGTTTTGGGAATAGCGATTTTTAAATTGGGTATTAATTTTTTAAGGTAAACATTCTCAATAAAGTTGGATATAAATGCTAATCCGCGTCCTTTGCCTCCGAGAGAGCCGAGTCCCAGGCGAGTGATATAACGGTTGGAGTCGACCAATTCCGGCCGGAACGGAATAATACGTCCTCTTATTTTTTTTAGTTTGGAAGATTCGAAAACGTTGGCAATGAACTGGCGAATTTCATCGGTATTTTTAAAGTATTCAAAACTATACCGTCGTAATTTTTGAGCGAGATTGATTTCTCCCCTTGCCATTAACCAGGTGGATATACCGTTGCGAATAGAGTGGTATTCCAAAGATTCATCCGGTATGGTGGTCAATTTCCTTCGAAACTCTTTGATTGAAGTCGCTTTATCTATCGGGTGACCTGATTTGTCTCGAAAAATAAAATTTCCGAACCCGAGACGGGTTTTGATAAAAGTTTTTATTTCTTGTGCCAGCGTGAGCGAGTTTTTATTGATGAATTCCGCGTGGATTTTTTCTGCCCGTTTGGCATTTTCCTCTTCATGGCTTTGAAGAAGGCAGGGAATCTTGTATCCTAATCGCTGAACGTATTTAATCAACTCAACACCTGCATCTTCATCCTCGATGCCGTTTTTAGCGTAACGAACATCTGATATGACACCGATGATATTATTTTTGTATTTATCAATAATCTCTATCGCATCTTCATAGGTACTGACTAAAATCACTTTGGGACGTACCCGGATTTTCAATATGAGTCCCAGTTCGTCGTCCGATGGTTCGTCCGCGATGATTTTTTGTGTCTGGGTCATGATTTCGGTATAGAGTAAGGGTAAATAACGGGAGTAATATTTGACGGAATCCTCCACCACCAATATGACTCTGACATCCCCTAAACGTGTATCAGCTTCCAAATTCATTCGGTCTTCAAGATATTTGGCCATAGCCAAGAAGACTTTCGTCGAACCGTTCCAAACAAATAACCGTTCGATGGATTCGTGTACCTCTTTTTCGATGCGATGAAAGTAAGCAAGGTCTCCGTTGTTGTTAACTAACATTAACTGTTTGATATGGGGATGTACTTTTTTTATATTACGGCTGATTATCAAAGGGGTCTGTTTATCTAAGCCGGCCATGATGATAATGAGATCGTAATGTCGTTCCCTTAGTTTTTTCAAAGCTTCCGACTCGCTCGCTACAGAGGTGAAACGGGGAGCCGTAAATAAATTCAATTGCAGGTATTCTCCGAATATTTTGTCTGAAAATTGCCCTTCCCGTTCGATCGTGTAGGCATCGTAATAGTTTGCCACTAATAGAATCTCCTTTACTTTAAAGGGCATAAGTTCTTGAAAAATATCTCTATCGTTTTTTTTGCGTTTATATATGCGATTCAAATCTATTTTTTCCATAACAAGTTTTATTTTTATTCGCTTTTACGATTAAGTCGACTTTTCTGTTTTTTTTGTTGAATCGCTAAATATAAAAAAATTTTAGTAAATTGCAGCCGTTTATTATATCCGCTGTGTTGGGAGTTTATGAACAGAAGATATTTTTGCTTTAGATGCATGGTATACTTTTCCAAATGGAATCGTAAGGGATATGCTATTTTTGCCTCTTTGAGAAAAGAGGTAAGGATAGCGACGTTATCGATAGATATTTGTAAGGTAGCATTGGGAAAATCTTCTTTAAAGGGGATAATCGTTGATTTTTCCGGAGTCTCAAAGAAAATCATGGTAAAGGATAAGAGAGAGGAGTCGGATGGCGGACTAAAACAGGTATGCGAGGTGGTATCATCATGTGTTGGTGCGGAGTTTCCTGTAAAGCATGGGAATGAAAAATTTAATATAGATGGGTATACTTGTTGTGAACAATGGGTATACCTTTTTTGTATATAGATTATGTTAATAGATACATTGAAAGAGAAAGTCTTTAAAGGACAGTCGATTACTAAGGAGGAGGCTCTGGAGTTATCCCTGATAAAGGATAAAAGGGCTTTATATGAGGCTGCGGGAGAGATACGGGATCATTTCGTCGGAAATTATTTCGATACTTGTTCGATTATCAACGCGCGTTCCGGACGTTGTTCTGAAAATTGTAAATGGTGTGCCCAATCGGCAGTTTTTCGGACAAAAGTAGATGAGTATGATTTAATCGATGAAAAGAGTTGTATTGAATTGGCTCGTTTGAATGCTACTTATCGGGTGAATAAATTTTCTTTTGTAACGAGCGGAAGAGCTCTTTCCGATAAAAATATAGATCGGTTGTGTGATTATGCCCGAAAGATAAAGCGAGGGATGGATATCAATTTATGTGCCTCCATGGGTTTATTAAACAAGACACAATTACTTAGATTAAAAGAGGCTGGTATAACACGTTACCATTGTAATTTGGAGTCTTCTCGTCGTTATTTTCACTCCTTGTGTTCTTCTCATACGACGGATGAAAAAATAGAGACGATTCGTGCGGCTCAAGAGGTAGGAATGGAAGTTTGTTCCGGAGGAATTATAGGAATGGGAGAGACGATGGAAGATCGCATCGATCTGGCTCTGATGATTCGAGATTTGGGGATTAAGTCAATTCCTATCAACGTGTTGAATCCTATTCCGGGAACTCCTTTGGAAAATGCAGCACCTTTGGCGGATGAGGAAGTGTTAACGACGATAGCCGTGTTTCGCTTTATTCATCCGGATGCCTTTTTAAGATTTGCCGGAGGTAGAAATTTAATAGCACATATAGAAAAAGAAGCGATAGAAGCCGGAATTAATTCGGCGATTGTCGGGGACCTATTGACTACGGTGGGATCAAAGGTTATGGAAGATATGGAAAAAGTAGAGAAAATGGGGTTTATCACAAGAAAGTAAAATCGAAAAATGAAGGTTATGGAAAATTTTATTGAGACAATGACGACGGAAGCGATGCTTCGCTTTGATCGGGAACATTTGTGGCATCCTTACACCTCTACGGTAAATCCGCTTCCGGTGTATCCGGTGAAACGAGCTGAGGGCGTATACATAGAATTGGAAGACGGAACCCGGTTAATTGACGGCATGTCTTCCTGGTGGTGTGAAGTACACGGGTACAATCATCCGAAAATTAATGCTGCTATTGAAAAGCAATTGAAAAATATGTCGCACGTGATGTTTGGTGGATTAACGCACCGTCCGGCTGTAGAGTTGGCTGCCAAATTAGTGAAACTGACCCCTTACGGGATAGAGAAGGTCTTTTTCAGTGACTCCGGTTCCGTGGCCGTAGAAGTGGCGATGAAGATGGCCCTTCAGTACTGGTACGCGCAGGGACGGGAGGAAAAACGACATTTTTTGACCATTACCAAGGGATATCATGGTGATACCTGGAATGCGATGTCCGTTTGTGATCCTGTTACGGGAATGCATAGTATATTCCGGGGAACTTTGCCCATTCACTATTTTGTTACTTCTCCCCGGGTACGATACGGACAACCTTGTCGTGATGCGGATATAGAAGAGTTCAAACAGTGTTTGCGAAATAATCACAATCGTATCGCGGCTGTTATTCTGGAACCGATTGTACAGGGTGCCGGAGGCATGTGGTTTTATTCCGCCGAATACCTTTGGAAAGTCAAAGAGTTGTGTAAACAATATGATGTACTTCTGATTTGTGATGAAATTGCAACCGGTTTCGGGAGGACCGGAAAAATGTGGGGATGTGATCACGCGGGTATCGTTCCGGACATTATGTGCGTAGGGAAAGCAATCACCGGAGGATACATGAGTTTTGCAGCCACGATGACAACAGAAAAGGTAGCCACGGGTATATGCTCGAAAAATCCGGGTGTGTTTATGCATGGTCCTACTTTTATGGGCAATCCTTTGGCTTGTGCTGCTGCCAATGCTTCTTTGGATCTGATCATGAGCTATGATATCGACACGATGATCGGTCTAATCGAAAGGCAGATGCGGACCGAGTTGGCCCCGGCCGCACATTACAGTAACGTTGCCGATGTAAGAGTGTTGGGTGCCATAGGAGTTATCGAGTTAAGAGAACCCGTGGATATGGCCTATATCCAATCTGCATTTGTACGTGAGGGCGTATGGGTACGTCCTTTCGGTAAATTGGTATATATCATGCCGCCTTACATTATACGTCCGGAAGAACTTTCTCGTTTGACACAGGCTTTGTTGCGGGTTCTTTCTAACCTGAAATGATATGAACAGAGAGCGTTACATCAATAAATTAAATAAGATAAAGGAGTTTGGAAATTATCGGGAGTTGAAGGAGATTCAGCATAATGGTTTTTTGATCCACCATGACGGACGCGAAATGTTGAATCTCTCCTCCAATGATTACTTGGGACTCTCTTCCGATCCGCATCTGTATGAAGAATTTCGTCAGGAGACGGATGTGAAATTGCTATCGTACAGCGCCGTATCTTCCCGTTTGTTGTCGGGTAATCATGAATATTACGGGGTATTGGAGAATGATTTGCGGGAATTGTACGGTAAGGAGTCAGCATTGGTATTCAATTCCGGGTATCATGCTAATATCGGGATATTGCCTGCGTTAGCGGGTAAAAAGGATTTGATTGTTGCCGATAAACTTGTACACGCGAGTATTATTGACGGATTGCGGTTGAGTGAAGCGGAGATGTTGCGTTACCGGCATTTGGATTATGGACATTTGCGCGAGATCCTGTTTAATCATAGGGAAAAATACGAGAATGTATTTGTTGTGACTGAGTCCATTTTCAGTATGGACGGGGACGTGTGTGATTTGCAGGAATTATGTGATTTGAAAAAAGAGTACGATACTTTTTTGTACGTGGACGAAGCTCATGCCGTTGGAGTCCGGGGAACGAACGGTTTAGGATGCTGTGAGGAACAGGGATGTATGGGAGATATTGACTTTATTGTCGGAACATTCGGTAAGGCCTTTGCTTCATACGGGGCTTTTGTAGTCTGTGACGATCTTTTTCGAGAATTTTTGGTTAATACGCAGAGAAGTTTGATTTTTACGACGGCATTACCGCCGATTAACGTGGCTTGGACTCGTTTTATTTTAAATCGTATGCCTGATTTTTATTCCAAGCGTTTGAAGTTGATGACGATTTCAGAACGATTGAGAAATACGTTGATAGACAGGGGATTTGAAACCAGGGGAAATTCTCATATCGTACCTTTTTTATGTGGAAGTAACGAAAACAGTGTTTATATGTCTGAGCAATTCCGGGATAATGGTTTTTTTGTATTACCGGTGAGATACCCTACCGTACCTAAAAACGAGGCCCGAATACGGTTTTCTCTGAATGCAGCCATTCCGGAAGAGGATTACGAGTGCTTATTCGAATTTATTGAAGTGAGTTGTTAGGATGCGGAGAGTTTGGTTAGAAAAAAACGGTAACAAGCGGGTAATTCTTTTTTTTAGCGGATGGGGTTTGGACGAAAGAGCCGTAAGTCATATGACCGGGGAGTCGGACGTGTTGATGCTTTACGATTACCGGAACATAGAAGGTGAAAAAGCTCCGGTTTTAAACGGTTACGAAAGTATAGATGTGA
Organism: Gabonibacter massiliensis; assembly: GCA_001487125.1. Lineage (GTDB taxonomy): Bacteria > Bacteroidota > Bacteroidia > Bacteroidales > Marinifilaceae > Gabonibacter > Gabonibacter massiliensis. The sequence goes on along the minus strand of LN913013.1, from coordinate 687,133 downwards.
TAGCCTGGTCCATGGGTGTATGGGCAGCTTCCGTCTTGCTTCCCTTGTGGAATTTACCCGTGGACAGAAGTACGGCAATCAACGGAACGGAACGTCCCGTGGATAATCTGTACGGTATCCCTCTTCATGTGTATTTGCTTACGGAGAGGGGGATGGATGAGCGTGGAAGAGATAAATTTTTTGTTCGGATGTTATCGGGAACAGGGGAACGTACCCGGTTTAAACAACATCATCCGGATAGGAATTTGGAGGAGCAATTGGAAGAGTTGAAAGCCATCCGGGAACAATCCGATAGATTAAAAGGAGAAATTTGCTGGAATAGGGTGTATATTTCGGAAAATGATATTATATTTCCGGTGACAAATCAAGAGAACTGGTGGAGGGGACGAAGTGAAATAAAAAAAATAGTAGGGGGACATTATCCTTTTTACGTATTTGAAAACTGGGATTTAATAATATAAATATGGCTGTAAATAAACACGAGGTTGAACAGCGTTTTCGTCGTAGTATAACTACTTATAACGCTAACGCAATGGTACAAAAGGCGATGGCTGTACGATTAAACCGAATGGTTATGTCCAGTTTGGATTATATTCCTAAAAATATATTGGAGGTGGGATGTGGAACGGGATTGTTCACGGAAGAGTTAAGACGCTGTTTTAAGGAAGATGAGATCTATGTCAATGATATCGTCGAGGAAGTTTGTTCCCGTACAGCACGTTTGTATCAGGTCATAACTTCTCATTGTTTGCCGGGGGATATCGAGGAGATTCCATTGCCGGGGCGATTCGACCTGATTGTTTCTGCCGCTACTTTTCAATGGTTGAACGAACCGAAAGCGACTTTCAGAAAATTATCCGAACATTTGCGGGAGGACGGTTTGATGATTTTCAGTACTTTTGGAAAGTACAACTTGCGGGAAATTCGATTGACAACGGGAGGAGGATTAAGATACCGGACACAGGAGGAGTTGATGGGACTTTTGGAACCTTATTTTAAGATTGAACAAATCCGAGAAGAGTTCAGGTTGATGGAGTTTGACGATCCTTTGGCGTTGTTACAGCATTTGAAGAAAACGGGAGTAAATGTATCCGGTGATAAACGGGTATGGACCAAGGGAAAGGTTCAGGAATTTATTGACGAATATAATGCTCGTTTTGCTATGGATGGGAAAGTGACCTTAACTTATCATCCCTTGTATCTGGTATGTAGAAAGAAACCGAGGATTATGAATACCTATGGCGTTGCCAGTTGGTAAATGTAAATATAGATTCACGATATGATATATTTTGTAAGCGGTATCGATACGGATACCGGAAAATCGATTATAACGGGGTTATTAGCCCGTTCATTACAAAAAAAAGGAGTTCGGGTGGTTACCCAAAAGTTTATACAGACTGGTTGTACCGGGATCTCTGAAGATATTTTAAAGCATCGGGAAATTATGGAAATCGGTCCGCTCGAAATAGATCGGGACGGAACGACTTGTCCCTACGTGATGACTTACCCTGCTTCCCCTCATTTGGCGGCGGAGATCGATCGTGTGACTTTGGATACGGACCGGATAGCGGCTTCTTCCCGTAAATTGGACGAGTTATACGATATCGTATTGTTGGAAGGGGCCGGGGGATTGTATGTTCCGGTCACCAGAGACTATTTTACCATTGATTATATTCAAGAGAAGAAGCACCCTTTGATTTTGGTAGCCTCTTCCAAATTAGGCAGTATAAACCATACGTTGATGAGTTTGGAGTTATGTCGTCAACGGGGAATAGAACTTGCCCTGCTGGTGTATAACCGATTTCCGAATGATAGCGAGTGGATTACAAATGATTCCATTACGATTTTTCAGCGTTATTTGCGTGATTTCTTTCCTTCTTGCCGTTTGATAGAGGTGCCTGTCGTGCATGGGAAGGAATATCCTGATATAGAGGTGGGGCCGTTATTGTCGAAATGAGAAGATTAGAACTTTTATCCCCTGCCAAAAATTTGAAGGTTGCTTTGGCCGCCATTCAAAATGGAGCCGATGCCGTGTATATCGGAGGGCCTGCTTTCGGGGCACGAAAGGCGGTGGGAAATTCTATTGAGGATATTACACGATTAGTCTCTGTCGCTCATCGTTTTTATTGCCGGGTATTCGTGACTATGAATACTCTTCTTTACGATGAGGAGCTGTCAGAAGCGGAGAAACTGATAAAGGCGCTATACCGGGTTGGCGTAGATGCCATTATCATACAAGATCCCGGTATCCTGAAATTGGATATCCCTCCTATAGCCTTGCACGCGAGCACTCAAATGCACAATTACGAGTTGGAACGGATTAAATTCTTGGACAAGATTGGATTTCAACGGATTGTGTTGGCCAGGGAGCTGTCGTTGGAAGAGATAAAAAAGATCAGGCAGGAGGTAAGTGCAGAATTGGAATATTTCGTACACGGCGCCTTATGTGTCAGTTTAAGCGGACAGTGTTATATGTCGCATTATCTATTGGGACGTTCCGCCAATCGGGGGGAGTGTGCTCAGGCTTGCCGTATGAAATGGAACGTGGAAGATGAGACGGGAAAACTTTTGTTGAAAGAGAAGCATGTATTGTCTTTAAAAGACCTGAATCTTTCCGATCGATTGTTTGAGCTTGCAGAAGCGGGCATCGATTCGTTTAAGATCGAGGGACGCCTGAAGGATACTCCCTATGTCGCTAATGTGACAAACTACTACTCTTCGCGGCTGAATAGGATCGTAGAGCGGGAAAGAGGTTATGCCCGCGTGGGGGCCGGTAGTGTATCGGCTGATTTTGAGGCTGACCCGGAAAGAAGTTTTAACCGGGGGTATTCGGAATATTTTTATGCCGGGAGATCCGTCGGTTTGGTTAATATGGATACGCCAAAATCCATGGGGAAAAAAGTGGCGGAGGTAAAATGTACCAGAGGAAACCGATTGCAGGTAAATGCTTTTGAAGAACTTCATAATGCTGACGGATTGTGTTATATGGAGAACGGGGAGTTGAAGGGTATAAAAATCAATACGGTGGAAGGTGAATGGTTGAATTGCAATGAAAAGGTGAATATCTCTCCCGGTACTCCGTTGTATCGTAATTACGATCATCGGTTTGTCGTCCGATTGGAAAAAGGAAATGCCGTTCGGAAAATAGGAGTAAGGATTGACGTGTGTACGGAAGATCGAAGATTGATATTGTCTGCCACGGATGAGGATCGGGTTCATGTTACTTTAGTAAGCGAAGAGCGTTTCGATGAGGCAAAACAGCCGCAACAAGCTGAAAGAATTTGTCAACAATTGAAAAAATGCGGGGATACGGATTTTAGATGTGATTCGGTTGAGTATCATGGAAAAGATGTGTTATTCATACAGGCGTCCGTGTTGAATACGTATCGTCGGCAGTTATTGGATAAATTGCAGGAAAAGCGCGAAGAGTTAAGGGGGAAATGGATACAAGAACCTTTGAACGGTGAGTTGACGTATACCGGAAATTCTGATTGGAAGCTAAATATCGTTAATAAATTTTCGCGAGAATTTTACCGGGAACATGGAGTACAGATTCCGGAAAAGGGATTTGAAATTAGAAAAGATTATTGCGGAAAAGAGGTGATGACTACTCGTTATTGTCTTCTATTCGAGTTAGATTTATGTCGCAAAACGAATAAGTGCAGTGACTTAAAGTTTCCGTTATATCTTTCTAATAATTTAGGGCGTTTTCGGTTGGAGTTTGATTGCCAGTCCTGTGTAATGAAGGTGATAGCTTTAAAATAAAAAGTTGTTCCTTTCTTTCCTGAAAAGCTGTTTTCAAATAATAAAATCCGTAACTTGTTTATTCCTTATCTAATTTTGATCATAAAACCTTTTCAGATAAATGCTCCTTGATTTATTCAAGGGCTATTTTTTTCGTTTTTTTCGCTATATTTGTTCTATAAATTATTTTATGAAGATTTTGTTTGTTCGAGGAATTATAAGCATTGTCGTTTTCTTTTGTTTGGGTGCTTGTCATGATGAAAAGATAAAGCCTCAAAAGGAGAGGACTGTATTGGTATATATTGCCGGAGATAATAATCTTTCCTATTTTTCATCCCAGAATATGGAAGGAATGATGAAAGGAATGAAAGAAGATAACGGTAATTTAATTGTTTATTGGGACCAACCGAATGTTGCCCCGAAATTACTTGAATTGGAGGTGATGAAAAACGGTTCCGTAAAGCAACGGGTGATAAAGGAGTATAAGGAGGAAAATTCAGCTTCACCTGCCGTTTTGGCACGGGTTATTCGCGAAACACAAAAATTGTATCCGGCCAAATCATACGGATTGGTTCTTTGGTCTCACGGGACAGGTTGGTTTCCCGAGAGTCCTTCCGTGCAAGCTCGGAGTTTCGGAAAAGATCATGGTTCCGAGATGGATATTAAGGAGTTGGCAGCTGTTATTCCCGATAAATTTTTTCATTATATCATTTTCGATGCTTGTCTGATGGGAGCCGTAGAAGTTTTTTATGAACTGAGGAATAAGGCGGATTATATCATTGCTTCTCCTACGTTAGTTCCTGCAAAGGGACTTCCTTACGAACAAGTCGTTCCTTATTTTTGGGGGGAGGATTCGGATTTGGAAAAGATTTGTGAAGCTTATTACGATTTCAATAATACGACGACGGAAACGGCTACGATCACTTTAATAAAGACTTCCGAGTTAGAAGCTTTATACGTCCTTTGTCAGGAAATCTTGGAAGGAAAATTACCGGAAGTACAGACCCAAGACAAGAGTAGTGTTTACCGGTATTACGTGCCGCTTGCAGTTATAAATTATACCTTTTATGATTTTGCCGATTTAATCCGTCAGGTAGCTACTCGGGAGGAGCTCGCTAAATTCGATGCCCAACTGAAAAAGGTAGTCCTTTATTGTGCGGCTACCCGATATTTTTGGGATTATGTTCCCGTGGATAAAGATAGATTTAGCGGTATCAGCACCTATGTTCCTTTTCCGGATTGGCCCGGTTTAAATAACTATTACTTCACTTTATCATGGTCTGGAGTATATGGATTGTGATTTATTTCGTGTTTAGAATCCCTTGGGCGATCGAGTAAAACATACCCGCGCCGGATTCGATGAGCTCGTCCGGGAAATCGTATTGGGGGGAGTGAAGCGGGGGACAATTTTCTCCGGCTCCCAACCCGAACATAGCTCCTTTGTACTCTTGCGTAAAAAGACCGAAATCTTCTCCCCAGCTAAAAGGAACGTTCATTTCCAGGTAGGGTAGCTTGTTGGTTTCCGCTGCCTTTTTTATGTGTTGGACAGCTTGCGGATCGTTCACATTGGCAGAAAAAGATTCCAGCCATGTTATAGACGAATTTAAACCGGGAGTAGCTGCCGTTTCTATTTCGATCAGTTTTTCTAATTTCTGCATATGCAGACGGAGTAGCCGATCGTTTTTAGCACGTAGAGTTACCCGGATAACTCCTGTTCCCGCTGCTACCCCGTAGGCTTCTTCTCCAATATGGATTTCTACCAAGGTCGCCAGGAAATAATCCTCTTTCTCTATATCGTATTGATTCCATCCTGTAAGCGTTTCGACTATTCTAAAGGTTGCGTTTACGGGATTGATTCCTTTTAAAGGTTCTGCTGCATGAGCTGTTTTGCCGGAGAGTGTAATTGCCGCACTGATGACGGAACAGGTGAAACTACCCGGTTTACATAATACGGCAGATGCGGAAAATCCCGGAATATTGTGAAGAGCAAAAACGTATTGGATATGGTATTGGGGAAGTACGAGATCAGCCAAAATGGCGGATGATCCGCTGCCAGTCTCTTCTGCCGGTTGGAATAAGAGCAATACCCGTCCTTGTCTCATCGGTTTTTCGGAAAGCATTTGGGCCAATCGTAATAGAATGGTCGTGTGACCGTCGTGGCCGCATTTGTGCGATATCCCGGTACGTACCGAACGATAGGAAATATTATCTTTCGATTCATCAATAGCGACAGCATCCATATCAGCCCGAAACAAGAGGGTTGGTCCCTCTTCGGAAAAGAAATACTCAGCCAGTAAGCCGTGTCCTCCTATGGAGCGAATGATTTTAGTCGGATGAAACGGGCGGAGAGAGGTTTCGATAAAACGGGCTGTTTCTCTTTCCTTGCCGGAGAGTTCCGGTTGTCGATGTAATTGGTGACGGATCGAATCAAAAGAGTGTGTTTGCATATATTTATTATTTTATAAGCATAAAATCAGTATTTGAAAAAGAACGATCAAATAGAGTTGTTATAATGGAGTAAATAATAATTTTAATAATGTAATATATTGATTTTTAGTATATTGTATTGTGTGAAATAATTCTGCCGCAAAGATAAATATATAATATTATAAACCCAATAACTATTCGGTCTTTATTTTGTTGTGTTTGTCCTTAAAAGATCCCGATAGATTCTGAAACAGAGTGGACTCTTTTATTTGATTTATCGGGAAAAATAGGGGTATCGACCTTTGATTTGGATGTATATTTTGTAATTTTGAGTTGCTAAAGAACGTAAGTATCATTTTAAATCCAGTTGTTTAGCCGGATTTATACTATAAATCAGATCGAGTATGATTCAAAGAGATTATCTATTGCGGCAGATGGAGGTGTTTTTCAAAGCGCTTGATGAGAGATTCAGAGGAAAGAATAAGAATGAATACGAAGATATATCTGTTATTTTAAATGAATTTTATTCTACCTATTTTCATATCGACCGGGAAAAAATAACAGGGGAGGGAGAGCAAATTATTAGTCACTGTATCTTGTATGAGCCTGTGGAAAAAGCGGAGATGCTTTCCGAATTGATATTTAAAGATGCTGTTTTTACAGTAGATACTCGTCGGAAAAATTGTCTATTCCGATTGGTATTAAAGCTATACGACTCTATCGAATGCAGGTCGAAAACCTATTCTTCTCGAAGAGAAAAAAAGAGAAGGAAGATAACCGATTTTTTATCGGGTAATTGAATATAAATTTGTAGGATTTTTGCGTTTTATAGGTAATTGTTATGGGATCATTGGTCGCTTGGGGATATTGGGGATTATTTATCGGCTCGTTTTTAGCATCGACAATCATTCCGATGAGTGCGGATCTCTTATTGGTAGGGGTACTTTCCTTGGGAGGGAATACATGGATTTGTTTGATAATTGCCACTATCGGAAATTGGTTGGGAGGCTTGACCTCCTATTGGCTGGGATGGCTTGGACGTTGGGACTGGCTCGAGCGCTAGTTAAAAGTGAAGCGAGAGCAATTGGAGAGACAGAAGGAAAAGATTGATCGATACGGGGTTTGGCTGGCTTTGTTCACTTGGCTTCCCCTTGTGGGAGATCTTTTTGCCATCGCTCTCGGTTTTTATCGTGTGAGCCCTAAAATGTCGGCTCTATATATGTTGGTCGGCCGTTTTGTCCGTTTTCTTGTCTGGACACTTTTGTATATTCGGTATGCCGATCGGTTTGTCGAATGGATCCGATGATATAACATACTTTGTTCGCTTGCGTTATAAGTGAAAAAGGTATTTTCATGGATTCACTTCTTGATTTAGGATATTTGGGTTTATTTATCGGTTCGTTTATTTCGGCCACTGTAATTCCGATGGGAGCGGATGCCTTATTGTTGGGGATGTTGGCAGCCGGGGGAAAACCTGTATGGTGTTTAGCCATCGCAACAACGGGGAATTGGTTAGGTGGGACGTTGACCTATTGGTTGGGATATGCCGGAAAATGGACGTGGATACAGCGTTGGTTTAAAGTGACACCCGAAAAATTGAAACGGCAGAAAAACAGAATTGAAAAATACAAAAGCGTTATGGCTCTTTTGGTATGGGTTCCTGTTTTGGGGGATCTTTTTGCGTTGGCTCTTGGTTTTTATCGTATTAATGCCGTGAAATCATTTATTTTTATGTTTTTCGGAAGGTTGATACGATTTTTGTTTTGGTTGGTGTTATACTTACTTTGGACGGATAAATTCGTAAAGTTTATTTCCCATTTGTAGGATATATCGATGCCCGTGGAATCGGTTGGTGCGATCCGGAAAAAAAAATGCCCGTACTGATTTCGACGTACGGGCGGTTTATCGATATCTTTTTCAGTTTTCGACACGGATCATCTTGTAATGATGGGATTCCTCTGCCGGTAAGATAAATCCGCTGAAATGGTGTGTCTGCGGAACACTATTGATACCGTTGGCATTCACGCCGGTTGTTCCTTCGCTGACGGTGATACTGGCAGCATTACTGTCTTTGGTCAGGATGACGGTTACCTCTGCGGCAAAAGGATGATTGACGTAAAATTTGTAAATCCAGTTTCCTCTTTTATCTTGTTTCTTTTCAACTTTTTTTATCGGTCCGTCTTTGATGAGCTCTATATAACTATCGCTTTCACCATACGCTAAATTAGCGACTAACCTTTTTCCGGATGAACCGACGACATTAGGACGATTCCGTAGGGTCAAACGTTTACCCTGGGAGTTGTACACCTCTTTGGTCTCGAAAGCCCAGTCATTGGCTTCCAACGCTTTTAAAGCTTTGTCATGTGCTATTTTAGCCTGTTCTGCTTCTGCTGCCTTTTTTTCCGCTCTGATTTCACGTTTGCTCTTTTTCTGAGTTTGCGCTTCTGCCATTGTCGGTATTAGTACTGCAATGGCCATTAAAATAAAAAATAGTTTTTTCATAATCATTGGTTTATAATTACACATATATCGTTACCAGCTTCCGCTGGCACCGCCTCCACCAAAGGAACCACCTCCGAATCCACCAAAGGAACCATTTCCGCTGCTGAATGAGCCGAAACCTCCGCTATTGCTCCCGAATGGAATACCTCCGATAAAAAACGGACCGGAGGAGTGTCCGGGAGAAAATCCTTTACGCCGCCGAATAAAAAGAAATAAAATAATAAAGAAGAAAAGGGGAATAAATACCAAAAGCGAACCTTCCGATTGCTGTTCGTACTCTTCCGCTGTAAATTCTCCTTTTGTCAGATCCATCAATACATTGGTTGCTTTGTTTATCCCTATGTAATAATTCCCTTGCTGAAAAGAGGGAATTATTTCGTTTCGGATGATACGAGAAGCCGTAATATCCGGAATAACACCTTCCAATCCGTAACCGACGGATAAGGCGACTTCTCCTTTTTCATTTCCTTTTTTAGGTTTGATCAGAATCAATATTCCATTGTCTTTCCCCTTTTGGCCGATACCCCATTTTTCGGCCAAACGAGCCGCGTAATCATTGATGTCGTATCCATCCAACGAAGAGACCGTTACCACGGCGATCTGGGTTGACGAAGTTTTATTGAAATGGGATAATTTTTCTTCTAAAGAAGAGATCTCTTTTTTGTTGAATAATTCCGTATAATCATTCACCAGCCTTTTGGGTTGCATCGGCTCCGGAAATTTTTGGCTGTAACCGGATACGCTGATTAGGCTAAATATGAATAATATAATGAGTTTCTGGATGTTCATGTTATAATTCATTTTACTTTTCGGATGGATTGAATGAAATGTCATCGGGTAGTTCATTAACGTCGTCTTGCCGGTAGGGAAAAAATTCCTGTAATTGTTTTCCGGCCTGAATGACGGCTTCGCAAATTCCCTCCGTAATATATCCCTGTTTAAATTTTTCAATCATACGGTTTTTCAATTCGTCCCAATACTTGTCGGGAACTTTGGCATTGATCCCGGCATCTCCTAATATAGCCATTTTTTTATCGACCAAGGCGATATAGAACAAAATTCCATTACGAAGGGCTGTTTTTTGCATTTTTAAATTGGCGAACACATCCGCAGCACGATCCAGAACTTCTTTTGGGCACTGGTTCTCGATATGAATGCGAATTTCTCCGGATGTATTTTTCTCCGCTTCCCTAATAGCTGCTACCATCATATCTTTTTGTTCTTCCGTGAAATATTTTTCTGGAGACATAATAACAGGATTGAGATTAGATGTTAGAATTTAACTTCCGGGGCTTTTTCGGCACCGCTTGAGGCTTCGAAATAAGGTTTAGGCATAAAACCGAACATCCCGGCCAAAATATTTTTGGGAAAAGAACGGATGTATGCGTTATATCCCTTTACCTCTTCATTGAATTTACGTCTTTCCACGGCAATACGGTTTTCTGTTCCTTCCAATTGGGCTTGGAGATCTCTGAAATTCTCATTTGCCTTTAAATCAGGATATTGTTCGGATATGGCCATCAAACGGGATAGGGCAGAGGATAATTCTCCTTGCATATTGTTGAATTTCTGTAAGGTTTTTTCATCCAGTTGATCGAAATTGATTCGCATTTGAGTGGCTTTCGCCCGGGCATCTGTTACCTGTGTTAAGGTGTTTTGTTCGTGTTCCGCGTATCCTTTTACCGTGTTTACCAAATTGGGGATGAGATCCGCTCGCCTTTGGTATTGATTCTCAACATTAGACCATTGGGAGGATATGGTTTCACTTCTGGTTACCATTTGGTTATAGCTTCCTTGAAACCATGCAAAAATGCCGATAGCAATGATGACTATTATGGCTAATACGATATAACTTTTTTTCATTTTTGTTTCTGTTTTATGTAAAACTAATAGATCGTTTTTACAAAGATAAAATAAAAATTCAAACTAAAAAATGAGGCCGCAGCAATGCGGCCTCATTTTTAGCGGGACTTGTACTCGTCATTTTACCAAATTCATTGTATCTGTAGCAATTACCAATTCTTCATCGGTGGTAATACTCATAACGATTACTTTTGAATGAGGTTTTGTCAATATTATATCTTTGCCGCGAACACCGTCATTCGCCTTGGAATCGAAATCTATTCCCATGTATTCCATATGGGCGCATACCTGTTGACGCACCTCACAATCATTTTCTCCTATACCTCCGGTAAATATGATCAGATCAGCCCCGTTCAGTACGGCTGCATAACTACCCACGTATTTTTTTACATCGTAAGCTAAAATGTCTAAGGCCAAACGGGCTTGAGAATTTCCTTTTGCTGCCGCGGCTTGTAACTCTCTACAATCGGAAGAAACTTCGGAAACTCCCATCAGTCCCGATTTTTTGTTGATCAGATCGTTGGCTTGCGGGATGTTTAACCCCTCCTTCTCACAGATAAAAAGCAAAGCACCCAGGTCCAGATCTCCTGTACGGGTTCCCATGATGACACCCGCGTTCGGGGTAAATCCCATGGAGGTGTCTACCGATTTGCCATGGTCGATAGCCGTAATGGACGAACCGTTTCCGAGGTGACAGGTAATGATCTTCTTTTCGCATATGTCCCAACCCAATATTTTACAGGCTTTTTCTGCAACGAATTTGTGTGAGGTCCCGTGAAAACCGTACCGACGGATTCCGTATTGTTCGTAATATTTATAGGGTAATCCGTATACGTAGGCTTCCTTGGGAAGAGTTTGATGGAAAGAGGTATCGAAAACAGCGACTTGAGGAACTCCGGGAAGCAGTTGTTCCATTGTCTCTATCCCTTTTAGGTTAGCCGGGTTATGAAGCGGTGCCAACTCGCAACAAGCAGCGATTTTTTTCTTTACATCGTCGTCGACCAATACGCTTTGGGAAAAATATTCTCCCCCGTGAGCTACTCGGTGTCCGACAGCGTTTATATCGTTTAAAGATTCGATTACGCCATAAGTCGGGTCGACAAGAGCTTTTAAGATAAGATTGATACCTGTGATGTGGTCCTTTATGGACTCCTCTATCTCATATTTGTCCTTTCCTGAAGGTTTATGGGTGAAGTTCCCTTTCGGGAGACCGATTTTCTCAACCAATCCTTTGGCTAATACAACCGGTTCTTCTTTCATATCTAATATCTGATATTTGATGGATGAACTTCCGCAATTTAAAACTAATATATTCATGACATTCGGTTTTACGTGGGGTGAATTATTTACTTGCGGCTTGGTTTACGGTAATGGCGACTAAATTTACGATATCACTAACGGAACATCCCCGCGACAGGTCGTTAATCGGAGCTGCCATTCCCTGAAGTACTGGACCTACGGCCTCTATGCCGGCAATGCGTTGTACTAATTTATAGCTGATATTGCCTACTTCCAAACTGGGGAAGATTAAGACATTGGCTTTTCCGGCAACGGGACTACCCGGAGCCTTGCTGGAACCCACGGAAGGAACCAAAGCGGCGTCAGCCTGCATTTCGCCGTCGATCATTATGTCAGGAGCCATCTGTTTGGCTAATTCGGTCGCTTTTATCACTTTATCAACCAATTCGTTTTTTGCGGAACCTTTCGTTGAGAAACTTAACATGGCTACTCGCGGTTCTATTTTGGCAATGGCTTTAGCCGTACCTGCTGTAGCTACGGCGATTTGAGCCAACTCTTCGGCCGTCGGATTCGGAAGTACGGCACAATCCGCACATACGATTAACCCGTTTTCACCGTATTCCGGTTTATCGGTTAACAGGAGGAATGCCCCCGATACTACGGATATACCCGGCAATGTTTTTACGATTTGCAAAGCAGGCCTTAGTACGTCGCCTGTCGCATTTTTGGCTCCGGCAACCTCTCCGTCCGCATCCCCGTTCTTAATCATCAAAGTCGCTAAATAGAGCGGATTGGTTACTAATTTAAGAGCCTCTTCCTTGGTCATGCCCTTACTTTTGCGTAATTCGACAAGCATATCCGCGTAAACTTCTTTTTTCGGATGATTTTCAGGATCGATGATGGTAGCTTTCCCGATGTTTTTCAGTTCAAATTTATCTGCCAGCGTTTGTATTTCTGCCGGTTTACCGATTAAAATAATCTGAGCAATTCCTTCATTCAGAAGAATATCAGCAGCCTTTAGCGTACGCTCCTCCGTCCCTTCCGGGAGTACAATTCTTTTGTTGTACTTTTTCGCGTTTTCTTTGATTTGTTCAAGAAGGTTCATAAGTATCTTTTTTATGATAAGTTGTTGTTCATTTCTTTCGCGAAAGTAGAAATAATTTAATCAATAACGTAACTTTTTGTAAGCTATTGTTCGCAATTTTCAAGAATATTGTCAAGCAGAGATTGCAAAAATCGCAGAATCATTCCTGGAGCAATTTAAAACGAATCCTTAATCTTTGGTTTTCCATATCGTAAGAAATGATTTTAAAAATACCGATTTCGGCTGTATTAGCCACGTGCCGGCCGATGCAGGCACACGTATCGTAACTGCCTATGCGTACGATACGTAGGGTTTGACTGACGTTCTCGGGTAATTTGCTGAGATCAATCTCTTCCGGAACATGATCTTTATCTACAAATTCTGCGGTTACCGGTAAATGCATACCGATGACTTCATTGACTTTACGTTCGACTTCGGCCATTTGTTCTTCCGAGGGAGATGCGGATAAATAATAATCACATTTGGATTTTTTCTTTTCAATGTGCGTGTTTTTAGATCTTTCGCAACCGAACATCCGGACCATCGTTTGATTCAATATATGTTCTGCCGTATGCATGGGAGGATGTTCTTGTTTATTATGATCGTTGAGTTGAAGTTGTTGTTCCATATTATCTAAATTTTTACGAGAATGAATCCATTGGAATGACAAATTTAATATTATTTCCCGGTAAAGGATAAATTTATTTATGTAGAAAGAAGATTTCAATGGAGTTTCTCGGAAAGTATAAAACCGGGGTACCAGAATTTTCATTTTTCAATTAATTGACTACTTTTGTCTTCCGTTAGGGTAAAAAAGAGTAACGGGTTTACTTCATGATGCCTAAGGTTTAATTTAGTTTTAAAAAAGCTATTGATATGAGATTATTAGAAGGAAAAACGGCCATTATTACCGGAGCTTCAAGAGGTATCGGTAAAGCTGTGGCATTAGAATTTGCTAAACAAGGTGCGAACATTGCTTTTACTGATTTGAGATACGATGAGATTGCTCAGGAAACGGAGAGAGAGATTGCCGCTTTGGGGGTAAAAGCGAAAATGTATGCTTCTAATGCTGCCGATTTCGCCGCAACAGCGGCAACGGTGGAAGAGATTGCCAAGGAATTCGGACGCATCGATATTTTGGTGAATAATGCAGGAATAACAAAAGATACATTGTTGATGAGAATGAGTGAAGAACAATGGGATGCTGTTATGAATGTAAATTTGAAGTCTGTTTTCAATTTTACAAAAACGGTTTCGGCAATCATGTTGAGACAGAAATCCGGTTCCATTATCAGTATGAGCTCTGTTGTCGGTGTTAGTGGAAATGCCGGACAAGCTAATTATGCTGCCTCTAAAGCCGGAATTATCGGTTTTACCAAGAGTGTTGCCAAAGAGTTGGGGTCCCGGAATATTAGAGCCAACGCGGTTGCTCCCGGTTTTATTATTACCGATATGACAGCGAAATTGTCGGAGGAAGTGAGAAACGAATGGGCTCAAAAAATTCCGTTAAAAAGAGGTGGTACGCCTGAAGATATTGCGAAGGTATGCGTATTTTTAGCTTCAGATCTCTCTGCTTACGTTACGGGACAAACCATTCATGTATGCGGCGGTATGAACATGTAATTTCAGATAGTGAAGAATTTAAATGCCTGATCTTCGGATCGGGCATTTTGTTTTGATTGAAGGTCAAATTTTGTACGTGATTTGATCTGAATTCTTGTTTGCTTTCAAATATCTCCTTATCTTTACATGAAATGATTATGGCTTGCTTTTTGTTAGTTTTGAGATAACGTAAAAGAAAGTAATATGTATGATAAAAGAGGTAAGATAGTAGATCGATGCGTACGGGGGACTTTATTGTTTCTCGTGTTTTCTTGTTTAATTTCTTGTGCGGGTTATCGTTTACTCGATATCGACGTTTTAGAACCTGCAGACCGAGAGTTGAAACCAGGAGATATCAAAATTCTTTTTTTAGACCGTAAGTTAATATATCAATCCGATTCGATGGCGTTTCAGGAGTTGAAAAATCTGTCGGGATTGACCCGGGGGGATTTGGTGGAATGTTTTTACGACGGTTTTCAGGCTGGTATTCATAATAGTGCTAAAAAAGTAGTGTTGGGGCGTGCCGTCGGATTGAATAGCAAATACATGAGAGATACCATTACTCCCGCACCGTTGACTCTTTCAGAATTGCAAACCGTTAACAAGGGGGTATACTCTTATGTCCTGGGGATAGAATCTTGTGTGTTTCGCTTGTACGATAGATATAATGCAGTGGTAGACAATGCATTGTTTTTAAGATTGTACGATACGGAGAGTAATCAACCTATAGATACCATGTATTCCAATGTATTGAGATCCGCTATAACTGCCGGGGAAGATATAAATGCGATATGCGATTTCTATTATCAGTTGGGGCTGGATTACGCCAAACATCTGGTTCCGACCTGGCAGCCAGAAAAAAGGAGAATCTATATGAGTAATAATGCCTTGAAATTGGGATATTATTTTTTGAAAGATGAAAAGTTCGATCAGGCCTATGAAATATGGAATGCGGCATTGAATATGAGACCGCTCGTGGCAGTGAAGGCTACTGTAAATATCGCTTGGTTGTATGAGCGGCAAGGTAATTTTCAGGGAGCGATCGATCTGTTGGAGGCGGCTTTAAGACATATGGAAAAATCCAACGTGAAAAATAATAATCTATCGGAATACATAGAGCATTATATTCAAATACTGAATCAAAGAATAAAAGACGATCGCAAATTATTAAATCAGTTATAAAAGCATTTTATATGGAGAATTTTAATTATTATAATCCGGTAAAAATTCTTTTTGGTAAAGGGAAGATTAGTGAGATTGGAAAATTAATCCCCAAGGGATTTAAAGTAATGATCACTTATGGTGGTGGCAGTATTAAAAAGAATGGCGTGTACGATCAGGTTATGTCCGCACTTGAAGATTTTCATGTAATCGAATTCGGCGGAATTGAGCCGAATCCGCATTATGAAACTCTGATGAAAGCGGTGGAGATTGCCAAGAATGAGAACGTGGGTTTTTTGTTGGCTGTTGGAGGAGGATCGGTGATAGACGGTACGAAGTTTATTGCAGCGGCTTCTTGTTTTGAAGGTGAAGACAAGTGGGACATTCTGGCTAAGATGGCTCCCGTTCATGCGGCTTTGCCCTTGGCTACGGTTTTAACCTTACCGGCTACGGGATCCGAGATGAATAGCGGGGCTGTAATTACCCGGCAAGAGACAGAAGAAAAATTGGCTTTTAGATCTCGTCATGTATTCCCGAAATTTTCCGTGTTAGATCCGACGGTTACTTTCTCCTTACCGAAGCATCAGATTGCCAATGGGGTAGTGGATGCTTTCGTGCATGTGATGGAACAATATTATACAACGACTCAGGATGTTGAAATTCAAGACCGTTTCTCGGAAGGAATATTGAAAACGTTAATCGCTCTCGGTCCCCAAATGATCGCAGCAGAACAACCGGATTATCAAACCCGGGCTAATTTTATGTGGGCGGCAACCATGGCGTTGAACGGATTGATCGCTTGCGGGGTAACGGAGGATTGGTCGACGCACCACATCGGTCATGAGCTGACGGCGTTTCATGGATTGGACCATGCGGTGACCTTGGCCATTGTTCTGCCGGGTGTAATGAAAGCCACGAAGATGTTGCGCCACGATAAATTGCTTCAATATGCACAACGGGTTTGGGATTTGGATATTTCACAGCCGGGGGCTGCCGATCAGGCTATTGCGAAAACAGAACAGTTTTTCAATGACATGGGAATCAAAACCCGTTTGTCGGATTATGGTATAGGTATTGATACCATTGATCGTATCGAGAAACGTTTCCGGGATCGGGGAGAGTTTGCATTGGGAGGAATTGACGATGTGAACGTGGATAATGTGAGAGTCATTTTAACATCCAGATTATAAGTGAAGAAGGTGTCTGGCTTTTGCCAGACACCTTCTTTTTAATTTCGATTTTAATGTCCAAATTGAAAATATACAGGGCTTCTGCCGGAGCTGGAAAGACTTTTGCCCTGACCATGGAATATTTTAAGATAGTCTTTGCTTCTCCTTTAGAATATAAGAATGTTCTGGCCGTGACGTTCACGAATAAGGCGACGGAAGAGATGAAATCCCGTATTATTCGGGAATTGAATAAATTGGCAGAGGGTGAAAAAAGTGATTACAATGAGGCTTTAAAATCGAGTTTACGTTTATCCGATGAACAAGTTAAGGAGCGGGCTATCGTATTGCGTACATTGATTCTGCACGATTACGGTCGATTGTCCGTAACTACCATCGACCGTTTTTTTCAACGGATCATTAAGGCATTTACGAAGGAATTGGGGATATTTCCCGGGTATAACGTGGAGTTGGATAGTGATTACGTGCTATTGAGGGCGGTCGACCAGATCATGCAACGGATGAACGAGGATAAGGAATTGAGGGTTTGGATTACCGAGTTGATGAACAATAGCGTGGAAGAGGCTAAATCGTGGAGTGTGAAAGGGAAGATTGCGGAGTTGGGAAAAGAATTGTTCGGGGAGAATTACATGTTGTTCGATAAGGCCGTTCAACAAAAATTCGGTAATCGGGATTTTTTGAAAGCTTATCAGTCGTTTTTGCGGGGTATTGTGAAACGTTTCGAAAAACGATTGGAAGAGTATGGTAAGAGGGCATGTCATTTGATTGAAACAAATAGTTTGCGGGTAGAAGATTTTAAAAACGGGAAACGAGGAGTCGTTAACTATTTTTATAAACTAAGAGACAAAAATCTAAACAGTATAACGGATTCGACCCGAAACGCTTTCGATAATCCCGATGCATGGATCGCTAAAAAACAGCATCCGGAAATTCGAACCCAAATAGAGAACCTTTATCCTACCCTAAATAGCTGGTTGGGGGAGAGCATTCAATTCTACGACGAAGAGGTGGCGGATTATCATTCTGCCAGATTGTTACTCGATAATTTGTACCAGTTGGGTATATTGAATGATTTGTATCGGGAAATCCGAGCCTATTGTGAGGAAAAAGGCCTTATGTTACTGAGTGATACTACCCGTATCTTAAACGTGCTGATTGCTGCTAACGATACCTCTTTTCTATTCGAGAAAATAGGAAATTTCTATAAACACGTCATGATTGACGAATTTCAGGATACCTCGGCCATGCAATGGTCCAATTTCCGGCCGTTAATTGTAAATACGTTGTCAGAAGGAGGAAAGGCGTTGGTGGTAGGGGATGTAAAACAGAGTATTTACCGATGGAGAAACGGCGATTGGCGTTTGTTGTCCTCCGGAGTGGAAAAAGATTTTAAAACGTTTGGGATTTGCGATGAGATTTTGGAGCATAATTGGCGAAGTGCGGGAGAAATTGTAATGTTCAACAACCTGCTGTTTTCCCAGGCGGCTTTGCAATTGAAAGAGATGTATGATAAAGAGGAGGGAAAGAACGATTACTCTTTCTCGATCTTGGAGGCTTATGCCCATACGGAACAGAAAATACGCCGCGATGAACGGGGTTATATACAAATAAAATATGGAGGGGATAAACAGGAAGAGGGGAGTGCGGAAGCCATTATGGAAGCCGTCGTGGGAGTAATCCGGAATAGTATGGGGAGAGGGGAGGAATTGAAGAATAGCGTGATTCTTGTAAGAAACGGTAAAGAAGGGGCTTTTGTAGCCGATTATATTATTGAGTATAATCGGCTGCACCCGGCTGCACCTATTCCTTTTATTTCGAATGATTCTTTATACGTGGCGGCTTCTCCGTATGTCGTTTTGATTATTAGTGTATTAAAATACATAATGACTCCTTATGACTTGGTAAACCGGGCCGTTTTGTCGTACCACTATTTTACTTATGTCAGAAACGAAAATTGGGATGATCAGGATACGCGGTTTAAGGCAGTCGCTTCAGAAGAGACCTTCATAACCTCTTGGGGTATTCCTTTTTTGCAGGAGATAAATCGAGAGACGACCGGGTCTTTGTATGAAATGGTAGAGGCTATTATTGCGGCAATGAAACTGAGGGACAGGGTAGATGAATTGCCTTATTTAATTGCTTTTCAGGATATTATATTCGAATATGAAGAGAACAATACGAGCAGCATACCCGTATTCTTGGAATGGTGGGAAAAAGAGAAGGATAAAAAGGTTCTCTCAACTTCGGAAGAGACCAATTCTGTTCGGATATTAACCATTCATAAGTCCAAGGGATTGGAATTTGATACCGTGATCATTCCCTTCTGTAACTGGGATTTGGACGATATGAGACATGCCCGTCGCCTTTGGTGCGATAACAAGGAGGAGGGGTTTAAAGATTTGGAATATGCTCCACTGAATTACTCTTCAAAGTTATCGGACAGCCATTTTAAAGAGGCTTATTTGGAAGAGCATATGAAGACCTATATCGATAATTTAAATCTTTTATATGTCGCTTTGACGAGAGCAAAGAGAGCCTTGCATGTTTTCCCTTATGCGCCTAAAATCAGTAAGGAAGGGCGACCGGCTGATATTGGATCTTTTTTGTATCAAGTGTTGGAAAGACTGGAATCAACTCGTTTATTATCCGGATGGAACAGCGGGGAAAAACAGTTAAGTATAGGGGAATACGGTATTTTGAAGGAAGGAAGGAAAGAGACGGTAGATAACAGGATTACGTTAAAAGAGTATCCGGTTTTCGATTTGAAAGATCGAGTCCGGGTACGTTATAAATACGAAGATTACACGGATATTGAAGAGAAGGGAAATTCGGCGGTAGACGAAGGAAAATTGTTTCACGAACTTTTCTGTCGTATCGAAAAAACGACAGATATAGAACGGGCGGTAAATGAGGTATATCGTACCGGTTTAATACATTATAATGAAAAGGAGATGTACCGAAAAAAATTAGTCGATTATTTGGATAATGTTCCTGTGGCTTCTTGGTTTGACGGCAGTTATCGCGTCATTACCGAACGGGATATCCTTTTTACGAACGCGGGAAGAGCTCGGCCCGACCGGGTTATGTTTGACGGGAATAAGGTCGTTATCGTAGATTACAAGTTCGGATACAAAGAGGAGGAGGAGTACAGTAAGCAAATGGGATTCTATTGTAAAATACTGAGACAAATGGGGTATAAGGAGGTGAAAGGATATATTTGGTATGTAAACATGAATAAAATATATCCTGTCGGGTCCGGCACTCAATTGCAGTTGGATTTTTAGTAGCTGTCTACGGTGCTGATTTGATCCGTGTTTTTTCGAATTTTGGGACGAATGATCGGGTCTGCTGGATGTCCGATAGGGATGATCAATTCTACTCTTTTATACGAAGGGATATGTAGTAAATCCTTTATCTTTTTTTCATTAAACCATCCCATGATGCAAGTTCCCAATCCTTCAACGGTAGCTTGAAGGCAAAATTGTATTGCCGCAATGCCGTTGTCGATTAAGGTAAAATCCTTATTCTTTAATGTTTGACCGATACGGGAAGAGAGATTTGCTTTTTCTCTAACCATGACGACGATAACAGGGGCCTGTTTGGTAAAATGATTCATGGGAAGAATTCCTCCCGATGTGGCGTCCGCTACCTTATTCTTTAATTCAGGGTCTTTGACGATGACAAACTTCCACGGTTGGGCGTTGCAGGCTGAAGGAGCCAGGCGGGCGGCTTCGATGCACCTCGATAAACTCTCTTGAGATACGGGTTCGCTGGAGTATCCTCTGACACTTTGTCGTTGTAAAAAGAGATTTAATAATTCCTGTGGTTCCATATATTCAAAAATAAAGGGTACTGTTCCAGTACCCTTATCGGTTATTATTTTTTGTGTTTATACCATTCTAAGTTTTCTGTCCCGTTTGAAGTTGCCCATCGGGTATACTGCGGGAATGCTTCATCGATACGTTGTCCTTCTTTAGGAAAATCAAAAGAAGTTCCCACGATATGAATGGCAAACGGGAAATAGTTGTTGGATATGAAGTAGAGTCCTTTTGCCGGTTCGGAAAGATCATGCCCGTAATGCAGAAGGCTCATATCCATTAAATCCGTAGGCTTGTGATTAGGCAGATGTACCTCGCGGCCTCGTTGCTTATCGGCCTCGGCGATAATAAAAGGATTATAAGGTGGTAAACCTAACTCGCTGGATTTCATACCGCCTAAAGTCGTCTCTACGGTAAAAACCATGTCTTTTCCTGTTTTAACCACGTCTTCCGCGTCGTCAAACAGAATGATCGTTGCCTTTGTTTGGTTGTTCTCCAGCCCTTTGCTATTCAAATTGAAACGGGTAGGAATCGTGTAGTCTGACGTTATATTCATTGATCGAATCATGCTGCTGCTGGTTTCGTATTGGTAAGCAAAACCATTTGTGTACTGGGCTCCGTTATTCTTTAACGTCCATACGTCTTTTACTTTAACGATTAAATTTCGGGCGTTCAGATAGTGAATGGTATTGTATTCCATCACGACGTCATTCATGTCATAGTCTCCCTGGTAAGGCCATATATCTTCGAAAGCAACCGTTCCGTTGTATTTTATGGTGTAAGCTAATAGAGGATCGTCCGGAAATTCGTCATCTACGTCCGGAACACCATCCCCATCGCTATCCGTTAAATCTTTTCCGTCCGGAATATTGTCGTCGTTGTATTCCACGTACGATGGATCGGCTTCTATGTAGAAAATAAAGTCACGGTAGTCTGCCTGATGGAAGTTTTTATCCTCGAAACCGATATAACGGATTTTCGTGTTGGGGTCCCGGACGATCACGTTGTGTTTTCGCTGTAAATCGTTGAGTTCCGTATTGGAATAGGCATATACTTTCCAGGTATCCGGTTGGGATATGGCATAGGATGTGGAATTGAAACCTCCGACTAAAATAAACCATCCGATGGTTATTCCTTTTGGAAATTGGTCTATCCAGCTTTGGGTGGCTTCGTCCCAATATTTTAACCGAACGTTGTCTCCCAATTGTAAACCGGCTTTCGGGGCAAAAGTAGCGTTCGGGAATAACACGATTTTTTGAATATCTTCAACGGAACGGGGTGGTTTTTGAGAATCGTAATAATAATATCCCATCGTATTAGTTACCGTATTGCCGCTATTGTGTACAACGACTAAATCGATAATGGCTCCGTCTTTAACGATATTGATATTGGCTTCCCCGTTTTCTGCAATATAATTATCGACATTATCGCTTTTCGTGCCTAAACTTGAATTCACCATCTTTAGTCCGTCTGACGATACATTCTTGGGAGCGCCTAAATAATTCGGAACACCTTTAACATTCCATTTGCCGTCATTTACTATTTTCAATTCGCTTGGACGGGTAGAGTAGATATAATCCGTTTCTCCTGCCCGCGAACTAACGGACTTGGATTTTACTTGTGTACCATCGATAGAATATTTTGTTACAGAAGGAACACCTAAAGCATCAGTGTATAGGTATACTTCTTTAATAGATGCAGGGATCTGTACTAATTCCGAATAATTTCCGTCATTGTCCGTGATTCCTTTGAATAAGGTTTTTAAACCTTCTTTTTTCACGGGTTCATCATTTACGATCTCAATCGGATCTTCCGCGTAAGCTTCGAACGCTAACGCATACCCTTCGGGAACACTATAATTTACATTTGCAGTAATGTTGTTTGCCGTACGGTAGTCAAACGCGTTTCCATCTCCCGGAGGAGGGGTCTTCGACATGTCTTTATCCGTACAGCCTATAAGTATAGCGATAAAAACAATAATTCCTGTGCTTACAATTTTGGTTTTCATTTTAGTATCTATTTAGGTCACATTTTGCAAATGTAATGAATTAATTTTCAGTTGCAAATAAATGGATTGAATACTGTTATTAATAATAATTATCAAAACGTAGATAATGTATATTTTTTCTAAATAAAAAAAGAGAACCCTTTGAATGGGTTCTCTTTATCGTAGCGGGAGCCTGACTCGAACAGACGACCTTTGGGTTATGAGCCCAACGAGCTACCAACTGCTCCATCCCGCAATATAAGCCAAAACAACTTTTTCTGTTTTGCGAGTGCAAAGATAGCTATTTGTTTTTACTAATCCAAATATTCGGGTAAATAAATCAGTCATTATATAAACTTCCCTATGTTTTCCTATCTTTGCAGAAAGATCGTTTTATGGAAACATTCATAAAGAAAAGGAGAGGGGTAGCCGCTTTTGGGGGATACGTTTAATTTTTCCGCCATTCGCATCCGTTCGAAGTTGAAACGGTTACAATAAATTCGTTATCGAGAAAAACAAGTAAAAGGTAATACATAAACAACAAGAATATGATGAATTTGATTAGAATAACAAGTCCTGACGATCGGAATTTGGATCGTTTGATTCCTCTCTATGAGGATGCTTTTCCGGCGGAAGAGAGAAGAGACATCGGGCAATTGAGACGGATGATAAAAGAGAAATCCGATATGTATTTTAGTGTCGTTGAATGTGACGGAGAGTTGTGCGGTTTTTTCGTGTATTGGGATATGAAGGATTTTTATTATTTAGAGCACCTTGCGGTATATCCATCCATGCGCAACAAGAAGATCGGGCAACAGGTTCTAAATTACGTGGCTGATCATCTGAAAGGGATTCGGTTATTGGAAGTCGAGCCGATGCAAGACGAGATGACTACCCGGCGTGTCCGTTACTATCAGCGGAACGGGTATCAGGTTCTGGAGGAGGAATATATACAGCCTTCTTACGACGGAGTCCGGGATTCTTGTCCGCTTTGGATTATGGGAAACCAACATTCTGAACGTTTACCCGAGTTTATAGAGACCATAAAACGGAAGGTGTATACCGATAATTACGGTTTAATAGAGAAATAAACAGTTGTAAAGGATCCGACGATTAGACGGTTCAAACAAACTGGCTAATATTAAAAACCGTTCGAAATTCCCTTTCGAACGGTTTTTATTTAGTAGCGGGAGCCTGACTCGAACAGACGACCTTTGGGTTATGAGCCCAACGAGCTACCAACTGCTCCATCCCGCAATATATGCTAAAACAACTTTCCTTGCTTTGCGAGTGCAAAGATAATGCTATATTCGGAATATACAAAGATTTTTTTGTTTTTGCGATATGTCCGGTAATTAAATAGAGAACGGGGATTTTACGATCCCCGTTCTTGTTTAATTTTTTGTAAAATTATCTCTTTAACATTTCGCATACTTCGTTATATACGTTTTCTCCGGTGAATCCGAATTTTTCATCCAATACTTTCGCCGGGGCCGAATAACCGAAATGATTTACTCCGTGGATTCGTCCGTTTATTCCGACAAGTCCTTCCAACGTGACGGGAAGACCGGCTGTCAAACCGTATTTGGGCTTATTGGCCGGGATAACTTCTTCTTGGTATGTTGAGGATTGCTCGCGGAATAATCCTTCGGAAATAACGGATACCACTTGAGAAGATATGCCTTTACGTTCTTTTAATAGTTGTGCACCTTCCAGTAAGGTAGATACTTCCGAACCGGAAGCGATCAATACGATATCGACATTCTCCGCATTTTTGGTTACCACGTATGCTCCTTTTTCTGCTTGTAAGGCTTCATCGAATCCTCCCGGAAGGTCTTTGATATTTTGCCGGGACAGGATCAGTGCGGTAGGGGTGGAGGTGTTTTCCATGGCCATTTTCCACGCGACGGAAGTTTCGGCGGCATCCGCCGGACGAAGGGCCAACAGGCTCATTTTGCCGGAGTGATTATGAAGTTTCTCCATTAACCTGAGCTGTGCTTCATGCTCGATAGGTTGGTGAGTCGGTCCGTCTTCCCCCACGCGGAATGCATCGTGCGACCAGATGAATTTTACGGGGATCTCCATCAACGCGGCTAAACGAACAGCCGGTTTCATGTAGTCGGAAAACACGAAGAACGTACCGCAAGCTACGAATATACCACCATGTAAGGCAATCCCGTTACAGATAACAGCCATGGTTAATTCGGCAACTCCGGCTTGGAAGAAAGCTCCGCTGAAGTCTCCTTTTATCAGATTTCGGGCTCCGCCTTTGATGAATCCGTCTGTTTTATCGGAATTGCTTAAATCGGCAGAGCTGACGATCATGTTTTCAACCTGTTTGGCTAATTCGACTAATACGTCGGCCGATGCGGCACGGGTAGCAATTCCAGGCTTGTGTACGATGGATTTATAGTCGATTTCGGGAGCTTTGCCGGATAAGAAACGATGCCATTTTGCGGCTAATTCCGGGTTGGCTTTTTCCCAAGCGGCTTGTTCTGCTTTTTTAGCCTTGGCATAAGCCCTCTTCTGTTCTAATACTTTGTTGTAAAATTCTTTAACCTCTGGGAATATAACAAACGGATGTTGTGGATCTCCTCCTAAGTTTTCAATGGTTTTCTCGATAGAGGCGCCTGCGGCGCTTAACGGTTGTCCGTGAGTGGAGACCTTGTCGGAGAAATCTTCCCCGTCAGCCCCTACGGCTCCTTTTCCCATTAATGTTTTCCCGATAATAAGGGTAGGTCGTTCCTTCTCTTCGTTGGCAGCTTTCAGAGCCTCTGTGATTTCTTTCGCATCGTTTCCGTTTACGGTAATGACATTCCAGCCCCATGCCTTGTATTTCATGGCCGTATCCTCTCTGGTCACTTCGTTGACGCGGGTCGAAAGCTGCACCTCGTTTGCATCGTAAAACATAATCAGATTAGATAATCCCAATGTTCCGGCAATACGGCCGGCTCCTTGAGAAATTTCTTCCTGAATACCTCCGTCAGAAATAAAAGCGTAGGTTTTATGGGCCATCCATTCACCGAATCGAGCGACCAAAAATCGCTCTGCGATTGCTGCCCCCACGGCCATGGCATGTCCTTGCCCCAGGGGGCCTGAGGTGTTTTCCACTCCTCGTTTAACATCGACTTCAGGGTGTCCCGGAGTCACACTTCCCCATTGACGGAAATTTTGTAAATCTTCCATACTGTAAGTCCCCACGAGACTGAGAATGGAGTACAGCATGGGGGACATATGTCCGGGATCCAAGAAAAATCGGTCTCTGTTGGCCCAACTCATATCGTCCGGGTCAAAATTTAAAAATTGGGAGTACAAAACATTTACATAGTCGGCTCCACCCATGGCTCCACCCGGATGGCCAGATTTAGCTTTCTCAACCATGGAGGCTGAAAGAATACGGATGTTATCCGCTGCTCGATTTAGGATTTTATCCATGCCTATATTTTTTGAGATATTGTTAAAATTTTTGCGCAAAGTTACGATTTTCCCATGGGAAAACAAGAAAATAGACAGCGGGGATTCAATAAAAATCAGGATTATGTATTCATCCTGATTTTTATGTGTTTACCATTCCGAAAAGGGGTGTTTGCTTAGCATCGAATTGTAGTATTTCTGCTTTCCCGTGACCTCTTCTCCTATCCATTCCGGTTTCGGAAAAGTATCGTTTTCATCTTCCAATTCTATCTCTGCTAAAATTAAACCTTCGTTGCCCCCGTGAAATTCGTCTATTTCGTACGTGAATTTGTCCGCTTTTACGTAGTAGCGGGTTTTATTGATGATTCCGGGTTCACAGATTTGTAGTAATGCTTCGGCTTCACCGACGGATATCTCTTTTTCCCATTCAAAACGATTCGCTCCGGTAGCATTACCCTTTCCTTTTACGGTAAGGTAGGCGCGATCTCCCTTTACGCGTACCCTTACGGAGCGTTCCGGTACGGAAGACAGATATCCTTGTGTGATTTGAGTCTTATTAAATGCTTGTGATTTGAAATCTCCGTTGACTAAAAATTTGCGCTCGATTTCCCGGAACATGATTATAAATTTTTGTTTTTATACATATTCTCCCACCAGGCCGGTTGACCTTTTAAGTATTTGGCAAAGTAAGATAAAATGGTATTATTCCATAGGATTCGTTGATCGTAGTCGACTACTGCATGGTCGGCATTGTTGATCAAAACCAGATCCACCTCTTTGCCCAATAGTTTCAATGCCGTATAGAATTGGATACTCTCTCCGGTGGGTACATTCACGTCGGCTGTTCCATGTAATAACAATATCGGTTTTTTCACTTTGTCCGCGTTGAATAAAGGACTCTGATCAACATATATGTCTTTTCGGTTCCAGGGGAAGGAGTAAGCAGCTGCTTGGGTGCTGTAACTGTATCCCCAATATCCTTCACCCCAATAGCTGGATATGGACGAGATTCCGGCATGGGAGATCGCACAGGCAAATATATCGGTACGGGTTTGCAGAAGCATGGTCGTGAAACCGCCGTAGGAGGCTCCCATACAGCCTACTCTTTGAGGATCTATGAACGGATGTGCTTTTAAGAAGGCTTTCGTACACGCGATGATCTCGTCTGCCGTGATGATTCCCCAGTTGTTTTGGTGACGTGCGGAAAACTCCTGTCCGAATCCCGTGGCACCAGAGGGTTGCATAACATACACGACATACCCGTTCGCCGCGTATAAATTAAACGGCCAGCGTCCTCCGAAAGTTCTTTCGACGGGAGAGGTCCCTCCGTAATAATAGACAATCATCGGATATTTTTTACTCGGATCAAAATCGGCCGGAAGGTAATAGCGTCCGTCAATAGTGGTACCCCTTTTGTATTGGTAATCCCAATCCTTGACTTTTCCGAAAACAATATTTTTGTACTGTTCTTCAGCCGGGTTATCCCATAATTGCGTGCTCAGATCCGTGAGATTTAAGGTATAGACACGAGTGGGGTAACTTTGATCGGAAGCCGTGTAAACAGCTAAATCACCCTGTTCCGGTAAAGAGAGTCTTTGGATGACGTCTCCCGGACAATCGATCTTTTCTATTTTACCGTTTCGGTAACGAAACAGGTGGATATAATCCGTGTCGCCCGCGATGATATAAATAGAGCCGTCTTTATGCCAATAGGAAGTAGAGACTGAAGGATTGAAGTATTTGGTAATCGGATCTACCCGGTGGGTTTTCAGATCGTAAATGAAAAGTTGGGTATCGTATTCGTTTACGATTTGTCCTTTACGAATGTTAACACCTGTATTCCCGAAAGCGTTAGCGCCTCCGCTCACCAGCAGTTGCTTGTCGTCGGGAGAAAACGAGCAATATATGCTGACCGGGCGGTCTTGCCATAAGGTATCGATTTGGTTCGACGGTACATCCATCAGATAAACGGATTGCTTACTATACGGATATTCGTTGTAATCCGGACGGTTTGTAGTGATGACAACCTGTTTACCGTCGTGACTGATATCCATGATTGACGTGGTTTGATTTCCCCAAGTCAGACGGGAGTGGATTCCGCTTTTGAAATCATATTTACAAAGGAAATAACGGGTACGGTAATTGGGTTGGCGGTCTTCCATACCTTCGATTTTACGCAACTCCCACTCTTTTTCGCTATAATTTTCCGATTGGTAATAAAGCAAGTAGGTTCGATCGGGAGACCATCGGTATCCTGAGATCGAGCGATCGGCTTTGATGAGGCATTCTTGGCGTCGGGTTTCAGGATCATAGGTATAAAGTGAATGTCCGTTTCCTTCCGGTATCAAAAAGGAGAGTTTATCTTGCCCCGGTACCCAAGTGATGTCGGTCGTCTCTTTTCCGTAAAAAGAGTAAATGATTTCTTTATTTGTAAGTCGATAAAGATAGGTTATTCGGCTACTCTTGCCTTTTATGATTTCCGTTTCACTTAAAAGCAAATATTTACCAGAAGGGGAGGTTTGTATGTCTCCGATACGGGTTCCGTTCAATACATCGTAAATATTTTTTCCTCTCATGGGGGAAAGGGTAAACTCTACAGGAATGTTTTTGAACTCATCTCCTGCTTTAAAGGAGGCGGAAAACAAGGTTTGCGGGGAGTTCGGGAGTACAAGACTTTTTACGATTATCGTGTGTTTGCCCGGTATCCAATTTCTGCGTATCTCTTTAGGGACGTTTTCTTCTTCCTCGTTACAGGCTTCGTAAGTAAGTACTTTTTCTCCGTCTATAAATACTTCCGCGGGAGTACTGAAATGGAAAGTCATGCTGCCATCCATCCATTCCGTGTTGGCCATATAAACGGCGTTATAGACGATCGAAGGCTTTTTTCCCCGTGAGGAGTAACGGACTTTCCCGTCAACCGCATCCGAACGTCGCCATTGAAAATCTTTTGTTCCTTGTTCGATGCCTTCCGGAACAGGAGTGAGATTTTCGACGGATAGAGTCGAGAATTCTAAAAGCGAAACGGGAGTGAAAGATTGGTTGTTCCCGTTTTTTTGATCGTGAAAAGCGGGCATTTCCACAGGAATAGGAGGGAGACTCATCCATTCCCGGATTATTTGTCCTTGCACTTGAAAGGAAAATATAACCCAAACGAAAAGGAGTAGTTTTTTCATTCTTTTTTGATTATGGTATAATTGTTTATTTGTCCTTTTAAAACAGAACAAAGTTAATCCTAAAACGTAGAATGTTTGAAAATTCTGAATAAAATTTATTATGATGTAATTTTTATCATTAATTTTGCTCTGCGTAGATAAAAGATTTATAACATTTAAAGAAGGGAAAAAATGAAAAGTATTGTATTGATAATTATGTTGGCTGTCATTGCGGCCAGTTGCGGGACAAATAAAAAGGTATATGCTCCGCCTTTCGAAGAAGAGGAAGATGTGGTAATTGAGCAAACAGTTCCTACAACACAAACGCAGGAGAAGAAGATAAACGGTAAGCCTGTTGTTTCTAAGGAAGAGAAAGTAACCATGACCCACGGCGATGTTATGAAAAAGTATAACGTTATTGTAGGAAGTTTCTCTAATGAAGATAATGCTATTAGGTTACGGAACCGTTTGATCGGTGAGGGATATAATAGTATCATTATGAAAAATGATGCCGGAATGAATCGGGTAAGTATTGCCGGTTTTGACGAAGAGGCCCCGGCAAGGGCCGAACTGATACGGGTGAGAGAGAGATATCCGGAGTTTTCGGATGCGTGGTTATTGATTACGAAAGATAACTAAAAATCTGATTGATATAAAAAAATACCGCTTATGATGTTTTTCACTTCATAAGCGGTATTTTTTTGGATTCGGCCCGTTTTTTTATATTAATTCAATACCTATCGCATCGTTCGGCGCATTTTCCTTTTTATCTGTCTGTTTTTCTTCTGTTAAAAATGAGTCCTCTGTTTTTCCTTCCTCCGTGCTTTCGGCTTCCGTCGGCATCTGCTCCGATTCCAAGGACTCCATAACGCTTTCTTCCACAGGCATATTATTGCCAGTCGTGTTTATGACGCACTCTTCTACCGTTGAAGTCTCGTTTTCCGGATTCCGTGTTAATATTTCCGGGTTGCTCTCCACGATATTTTCGATCTCTTCTTCACTTAAGGGCGGGTTTTCCGCTACAATCTCAGAAAAAGAGTGGTCTTCAAGAATGGTTCCGTTTTCACATCGGAAAACCCGTCCGGGAAATTTGGTGATCAGGTCGTACTGGTGGGTTGCTATGATAACCGTCTTCCCGCTGTCACAAATGTCTTTCAGCAGTTCGATCAAATGGTAGGAGGTTTCCGGATCTATATTTCCGGTCGGTTCGTCTGCCAAAATAAGGGGAGGGGCGTTTAATAAAGCCCGGGCCAATACAATACGCTGCTGTTCTCCTCCGGAGAGTTGATGCGGGAATTTATCTTTCTTATCCGGCATCTCCACCTTCTCGAGGACTTCGTCTATTCGTTCCCTGATCGCTTTTTTGTCTCTCCATCCTGTTGCCCTCAATACAAATTCTAAGTTGGCATAAACATTTCTGTCCGTGAGTAATTTGAAATCCTGGAACACGATGCCGCATTTTCGTCTTAATAGGGCGATATGGGATTTTTTTATCTGGCCTAATTTAAATCCGGCAACTTCCGCTTTTCCGTATTCTAAAGGTATTTCGGCATATAATGTTTTTAATAGAGACGTTTTCCCACTACCTACTCTTCCGATGATATAAACAAATTCGCCCTCGGCAATCTCCAGGTTAACGTTCTTTAATACCGTGTTCTTTTGTTGCCGGATAGCTGCTTGCTCCAGCTTGATAATAGTTCCCATAGACATAAGCGTATCGTTTTACTATTTTTTTACACCTCCGGTCGGCGGATTATAAATTTTTCAATCCTTCAATATTTTTTTTCGGGTCCGGAGAGTTAAATACGAAACTCCCCGCAACCAAAGCGTCTGCCCCGGCTTCCACAAGCCGACGTCCTGTCTCGAAATTCACACCGCCATCGACTTCTATACAGGTGGAGGATGCTGTTTCCTTTATCAGTTTTTTGAGTTTTGTAACTTTCTGGA
Source organism: Gabonibacter massiliensis (assembly GCA_001487125.1). GTDB lineage: Bacteria > Bacteroidota > Bacteroidia > Bacteroidales > Marinifilaceae > Gabonibacter > Gabonibacter massiliensis. The sequence continues at coordinate 656,006 of LN913013.1, read as the reverse complement.
GCGTACTTTCTATAAAAGATTGTCCGCCGAATCCGGGATTGACACTCATAAGCAGAACCAAATCGATGTCTTGAATGATATCGTCTAAGCCGTGTACCGGGGTATGCGGATTGAGGGCTACCCCGGCCTTCATTCCCATTGATTTGATCTGTTGCAAAGTCCGGTGTAAATGTGTACACGCTTCGTAATGGACCGTCAAAATATCGGCTCCTGCTTTATGAAAAGCCTCCACGTAACGTTCGGGTTGAATGATCATCAAATGCACATCCAACGGTTTCCGGGCTGCTTTCTTTATTTGTGATACGAGTGGTAGACCGTAAGAAATATTCGGGACGAAAACGCCGTCCATGATATCCAAATGAAACCAGTCTGCGGAACTTTCGTTAACCATTTCAACATCTTTGGCCAAGTGAAGGAAATCTGCAGATAGTAAGGAAGGTGAGACTATGATACTCATATAATTTATTCCGTTTTTTTTTAAAATTACTTATACCAGCTTGCATACGTGGAATAGGAGTTTACAATACGCTCCACCTCGTCACGAAGTAATTCCGGTCCCATCTCTTTCAGTTTTTTGGCCGGGGCTCCGGCATATACCCAACCGGATTCAACGACGGTGCCTTTGGTTACCACGCTTCCCGCGGCGACAATGGAATTACTTTCTATAACGGCATTGTCCAACACGATGGCTCCCATGCCGATTAATACATTATCATGAATCGTACACCCGTGGACGACCGCATTGTGCGCGATGGATACGTTGTTACCTATATTTGTTGGCGACTTTTTGTAGGTGGCATGGATGGTTGCGTTGTCTTGAATATTTACATTATTACCTATCTTTATATAATGTACATCTCCCCGTAATACAGCACCATACCAAATACTGCAATTATCGCCCATTTCCACTTCTCCAATGATTGCTGCATTCTCAGCAATAAAACAATTCTCTCCGAACTTGGGAGAATGTCCGTTTAATTCTCTAATAATTGCCATAGTAAAATCTTCGTTATTTTCAGGATTCGAAATTACGAAATATGCATCAGAAAACAATTTCCTTTCGTGATTTTATATATTCTTTTTGTAACACTTTGGAATTTTCAACGTATAAGACGATGTACAATTAAACTAAACGATCACTTTTAATAGAGGAGGTAAAATTATGAGCATAGTGAAAAGAAATAGTGATTTAAGGCCATTTTATTCTAATCTCTTTGATGATTTTTTCGATACATGGCCTAAGACCATTAACGAACAAAGAGGAATTCCGGCTTTGAACGTGAAAGAGGACGATAAGAATCTGACGTTGGAACTTCAAGTTCCGGGGATGAAAAAAGAAGATATTAAGTTAGAGTATAAAGATGGTTTCCTGACAATATCCGGTGAACAAAAAGAGGAGAAGGAAGAGCAAGATGGTAAACAAAAATTTTTACGAAGAGAGTTTACCTCCGTCTCTTTTCATCGTACGATAGAATTGCCGGAGGATAAATACGATGTCGGTAAAGCCGAAGCGGTTTATAAAGACGGTATCTTGGATATTACGATGCCTAAAAACGAAGAGAGAGCTAAATTAAATAAGACGATACAGGTAAAGTAGGTGGTTTTATTTTGAGTGATCGGTCGATTTTGAAAAAAATCGGCCGATTTTTTTGTTCTTTTTTGAAAAAGAGTTTACCTTTGCATCGCAATAAAAGGCATGTGAGATGCATTTGATAATTTGCGAAAATAGCTCAGTTGGTAGAGCATAACCTTGCCAAGGTTAGGGTCGCGGGTTCGAGTCCCGTTTTTCGCTCCGGTAAAACGTCGTCCGATTTTAATTCGGACGACGTTTTGTATTGTTAAAAGAAATTCCCCTATTTATAAAATAATAAATTTTATTTGTTTTTTATCTACTATATATTTAGTTTTACAAAATCTAAATTAAATAAAGAAATTAGAAATTGAGGGGGAGATTGGTATTCGGACGGTGAATTCTGAATTTCCGTTAGTCTACCGACAAAAAGGAAATCTGATAACTATTTTTTACCGTTTTATAACCGAATGACTTATGAAAATGCGTGACGTGTTCCATGTAGCCGTTTACGAGGCGAAACAACAAAGCAGGGGATGGGTATTTTTGCTGTTTGTTCTCGTTTCTTTATTCAGTATTACCTTATACCAACTGTTTTTGCAGGGAGAGGGGTATTGTGAGAATTGGAAGTTAGTTGCTCTTCCGTCATCCGTGCCTCTGATAAATGCCTATCTGTTTAGTGTTCTGCAATCGTTATTCGTGATCGTCATAATGACTGATTTCCCGAGGAGGGAGGGGATGGGAGAAACCTTAGAGCCGATATATGCCCGTCCGATGGGGAATGCAGACTACACGTGGGGACGGATATTGGGGAATGTCATGTTGTTTTCCATTGTAAACGTGATTGTAATGTTAGCCTGCATCTTTTTTGTAAATTTAAACAGTTTGGCACCTTTGAATCCGTGGTATTACCTGTTTTATTTTTTCACGTTGAATATTCCTTCTTTGATTTTTATGATGGGGTTGAGTCTTTGGTTGGTTCGTGTTATGCGTTTTCGCTACCTGGCACTTTTGCTTCTGCTCGGCTGGTTAGGCGTATCGATCGTGTGGTTGCCTTATGTGTTACATGGTACGGTAGATTTTTTAGCGACCGGGGTGCCTAATCTGTTTTCAGATGTGACAGGGCATCTGGGTTTAGGATATTATTTATTGCATCGTTCGATTTTTTTGCTGTTGGGTACGGGATTCGTATTTTGCAGCATAAAGGGAATGAAGCGTTTACCGAGCGTGAAAAAACGTGCGACCTTTTACGCCTATGGGGGGGGAACCCTTATTTTATTGGGTATCGCGTGTGGTATTTTGCTTGAGGCCGCTTATTGGTCTGATCGAAGTACTCGTGAAAAATATCGTGAAAGTTTCCGTAATCATTGGAAGGGAAAACTTTGTCATATAGAACGTCATTCGATAAGGATGGAGCAACGGCAGGATCGGCTTTTCATGGAAAGCGATCTGATTTTGTGTAACCTGACAAAAGAAAAGATCGACCGACCTCTTCTTTTCCTGAATCCGGGATTACGGGTCGAAGACGTGGAGGAGAGGGGAAAAAACGTAAATTTTAAGCGGGACGGACAAATTATTATATTGGATCGTCCTATAGATGGCGGTGATTCCTTGCGGTTGCGTGTGTGTTACTCGGGAAAAATCGATGAGAGTTTCACGAATTTGCAATTGTCGGATCAGGATTACGAGAATCCTTTCTATAACGACCTGTTCTTTCCCACGGGCCGGCGCAGTGCTTTTATCGGGGATGATTATTTGTTGTTGACACCCGCGTGCGGATGGTATCCGACGGCGATTGCCCCGGTACATCCTTTTATGCCGATGAACACGGGAAAGGATATGACGCTTTATTACCTGAAGGTGGTGGTTCCTCGTCAAGCTTCCCTCTTCTCGCAAGGGAGAGTTTCCGAACGGGGAGACACACTCGTTTTCATCTCTTCCGGTTATTTACCGGGGATCTCGGTTTGTGGCGGGAATTTTAAAACGAGACAGTTGGATGTGGATAGTCTGGTAAGGCTTTCCTTGAATACCATAACGGAACCCAAGGCTTTTTTTAAGCATTTTGCCGCGGCGAAAGTGGAGGACGTGAAATTATTTTTTTACGAAAACCCGTATATGTTTCCTGATGGATTGAATTTTGCGGATTTAACTTGGAAAGACGGGGCGACGGCTCGTCTGAGTTTGATAGAGACCCCGTTGTCGTTTCGGATAGAATCCAATGAAGGCAGAGTCCTTGGCGGTCAAATCGAACCCGGGATTTTTTTCTTGCCGGAAAGAAGCTATACTGTCGATATGTTCTATATACTCAATAAACCCGTTGGGGACGGATCTCCCATTCCTATTAATATCGGGGATGGACAGGTCTATATGCAAGAGGCACAGAATCCTACTTTGGAACAAGGTATTAATCTTTGGTACTGTTTGAGTAAGGACTGGACACCGGGATCGAACAGTCATCCTTTGTTAATGCAAAACAGTTATGCTTCGGATGCGGTGAAACTGAATCCGTCGGATATTAGTTCTTTAATGACGGATCGTCGTTTGTCGATTTATTCGGAACAATATCCCTTTATCAACATACTGTGGGACAGGTTTTATTTGGATAAGTCGTTTTTAATGGGTAGGGGGGGAAAATTTGGAGTCGGGGATATGGAGACGGCTCGTGATTACATCCGGGAACATAGTTTAAAAGAAGCTATGTTGGACAAGAATATCGCTCAAACAACGCGGTACAACGTGCTGTTGTGGAGTTTACGCGATTTGGTGGACCATATAGGGTTGAAAGTTTCCGTGGATACATTCTTTAGGGCGATAGATGATATTTACCATACCCGCCGGGGAATGATTCGTTTTGAGGATTTTTGTGAAGAGCTAAAAAGTCGAACGGGAGGAGATGTCGGAAGAGTGTTTGAAAGATGGTTGAACGTTCGTCACAATCAATATTTTAAAATAAAAGATTTAACCTCTTACTTTTATCCGGATCCGATATCCGGTAAGTTCGTGACCGGATCCGGATGGGCAGAACTGGAAGGAAAAGTGAAGAATTGCGGGAAAGAGGGCGGCTTTGTCGTGGTCTGTATAAAAAATGAAGAGGCTATTCAACGTTACAGTTGTTATTTGAATCCCGGGGAAGCCAAATCATTTTATATGGCTTATTGTGCGAAATGGGGACCGAATGCGGAAGTAACTACCGGTATGTCATCCAATCGTCCGAATACCTTTATGGTGTGGAAAAGAGGAACCCGAGAAAAACCTGAAAAACTGGAAACGCGGGTTAGCTGGACAGATATAGACCCTGCTGTTTTTGCTTTGGACCCGCGAGAAACCGTGGTGGATAATATGGACCCCGGTTTTTCATTTGATGATAAGGTAAACCAGACCATACTGCAAAAATGGTTCGGGATAAAGAAGAGAGAGGAGAGTACCCATTTGAATAGAGAAAGTGAGTCGGTCCGCTTGTGGAAGAGTTTTATTGGCCCGAATTTTCAGGGGGATTCCGTGAGAAGTTGTTATTACAAGAGTTTTGGTTCGGGTAGTTGCACGGCAACCTGGAAGGCCCGGTTAAAGGAAAAGGGAAAATACAGGATTATGGTAAAGGCAGGGTATATACCTTTTGACAGATACGTCAAAAGAGTTGATAAAAATTATTTATCCGATGTTGTTCTTTACTACACGGTAAAAAGCGAAGGGATAGAGGAACATATTGAAATAGAGGGGAATGATTCGGAAATACATTCTGTTTGGACTTCTCTTGGCGAGTTCGATTTCCCTGAAGGAGAAGTTTCCGTCACTCTCTCGGACAAGGACGAAAAGGGAAGAAAAGATTTAGCGATTGTTGCCGATGCTGTAAAATGGATAAAAATAGATTGATAAAAGAGATCAGGGAGACGGGTGTAAAGCATGTTGAAGAGGGGCGGATAAAATAGGGCTCTGTTTTTCGTAACGAATGTCTTTTCCGAAAATGAATAGCAGGGATCCCTCTTTTATCAGGTCGATGACTTTGCGGGATACCTGCCGGGGAAGGGCCGGACACCCCAGGCTGCGCCCGAGGCGACCTCTTGATGATAAAAGTGAGGGATCGCAATAGTCTGCACCATGGATTACAATTGCTCTCTCTTTGGCTCGGTCGTTTATCCCTTTTTCCAATCCTTCCAAGATCAACGAATAGCCGTTTTTACCTTGATACGTCCGTTCCGTGAGGAAGAATCCCAAGGAACTTTTGTACGAACTCGGCGTATTGGAAAAAGAGGTTGCGTAATTATTTCCGCTGTTTTTTCCATGAGCGACATGGGTGGATAATAGTAGTTTTTTTAGTTTAAGGTCTATAACAAACAGTCGTTTCGAAGTAGAGGGCTTTGTGAAATCAATGACGGTAAGAATCGGTTTTTTGACGGGAATTTTGTTATATCCGTCAATGGCGTATTTGAAAACTTTGTAATCCATCAACTGGTTTAATTTCATTTCATGGTAGAGGCTGAGACTATTTAGGGGTGTGTCGGCTTGACCTGAATTTGTATGAAAGACGAGTAATGAAATAAACAATAGGTAGCTGATTTTGTTTGAGATCATGATAGGTAAAGTTTATTCTATTACAATAACAATAGTTTTGTCTATAGGAGCCCAATCGTAAATGAATTTAGCATGAGATGTGGCATTACGTACGCACATATGGGAGCGGGGCGTAGTTCCGAGCGTGTAACTGTATTCATGGATGACCGTATCCGGATAATTCACGGGTATGCCGTGAATATAGGCCCCTCGACTGAAACGACTGGCATAAGGTGCAAATCCTGCATTTTGATACGATCCGTCTTTCGTGTAATACATTTTGGGTATTTTGTTTTGTAGTACAAATATACCGGTAGGAGTCTCTTTATAATAGGGAGGCCGATGCAGGCCTGTTGTTGCCGGATTCATACTCCTGATCAGCCAAACCGAATCGGCGTTCTCCAGTGTCGTGACGTATTGATTGGTACGGTCTATGAAGATCGCTTTATCGAAAGTAACCGAATCCAGGGTTTTTATGTATTTGCGTGGAACCATCCATACCCCTCGGAAAGAGGCCAATGTCACCTTGATGAATTGGGCACTGTCCTGTAAAATAGCAATTAAAGCTCCGTCCGGTCCGTAGCGTTCCGGTGCGGTTAAATCATTTGTCCGGTAAAGAGGAATGGCCTGATTTCGTTCTACCCCCAAGGTATCTTGTTGTTGATTATACTTGTTTTTTTGAATGTTCTTAACAAGAGGTGCCAATCCGTTTCTGTTTTTATAATTTTGTAATACTCCTAAAACGATATGTCGTTTTTGGAAGGCCCTGACATAATCTAATTGATGGGCTATTTTATGCCACTGGAATACCCGTTTCTGTTTTCCCGAGTTAAACGTATCTTTCAGGGAGTGGCGATTGTACAGTAACGCCTTTTCTAACGTTACTGTTGGGAGCTTTTGCCCGTACACGAATAGACACACGAATAGAAACCATATTCTTATCATACTTGTACAAGTGTATTTTTATCTTCGTTAGTTCGATTAAATATACGTTATAAACCCGTAGAAAGATAGGGGTTTATGAATGTTTGTGAATTAAAAACAAGAAAACATATTTATTTAGTTTTTGATGGGATAATTGACATCTCCTTCCGTCGAATGCAGGGACAGGGTAGGCTGTCCGGTACTTTTTTGTATAAAAATTTAAAATAAAAATTTGCGTGTTGGAATTAATTATATACCTTTGTCCTGTTCTTAAAAAAGTATGCGAGTAGCTCGGTTGGTAGAGCACAACCTTCCCTCCGGAAGCGAAGCGTATAGACGCAACCTTGGGTAGGTTTGAAGATACCAAAACGTTGTTTGATGATAATGCGAAAGTAGCTCAGTTGGTAGAGCACAACCTTCCCCCCGGAAGCGAAGCGTATAGACGCAACCTTGGGTAGGTTTGAAGATGCCAAAACGTTGTTTGATGATAATGCGAAAGTAGCTCAGTTGGTAGAGCACAACCTTCCCCCGGAAGCGAAGCGTATAGACGCAACCTTGGGTAGGTTTGAAGATACCAAAACGTTGTTTGATGATAATGCGAAAGTAGCTCAGTTGGTAGAGCACAACCTTCCCCCCGGAAGCGAAGCGTATAGACGCAACCTTGGGTAGGTTTGAAGATACCAAAACGTTGTTTGATGATAATGCGAAAGTAGCTCAGTTGGTAGAGCACAACCTTCCCCCCGGAAGCGAAGCGTATAGACGCAACCTTGGGTAGGTTTGAAGATGCCAAAACGTTGTTTGATGATAATGCGAAAGTAGCTCAGTTGGTAGAGCACAACCTTCCCAAGGTTGGGGTCGCGGGTTCGAGTCCCGTTTTTCGCTCGATAGGCGGTGATGTTTCATCACCGCTTTTATTTTGTGTAAAAGTCGGGAGCTGTAATCGATAAAAATACTCATCTTTCTGTTTTTTAATATATTATAAAATAGCGAATTAATTAAAATAGGAAAGAATTGCTTTTGGACGAAAATAAAATTATTTTTGGAGAAGTTGGTGTAACGGATTCATCCGGTATGGATCCAATGAAACCATATAGTGAAAATCCAAAATGTAAAATAATATGGCCGACAAAAAAAATACTGCAAAAAACAGAGGTAAGAAAGCAAATCCTGAAGACGAGTTTAAGTTTAAAAGTATCCGGATAAGTAATCGTAACATCATTGATTATACGGGACATAAACGTTACCGTACGGTCTATCGTTCAAATGAAGTGGAGGCATTTTATATCGATACGGAATGGATAAACAAACGCTATGATGAAAGTTCATGGAATGCTTCGATTGTTGTCGGTTTATTCTTTATGGATGAAGATAATCCAGTTATGGTGGCCAAGAAAGAGGAGGCAGTGGTTATTCCTAAAGATATGAATGTCTTTAACTATTCTGTTTCGTTTGTTTTAGCGGATCTGAATGGGTTTGTATTCCGGGAGGGGGTATACCGGGTACAGGTGGTGGTCAACGGAATGGCCGCTTTATCGGATGAGATTCATTTGCTGGAGGCTCATGCTGATGTGTCGGATTATTTTAAGGTTGTTGATGCCGGATTTGATAAGTGTTGCGAGGAAGATCCCAACACGGAACGTCCCCACTCTTTTCGCATGTTGAACGGAAATAACCTGCAAGACGTACGTTTTTATCTTGTGGCGGAAAATCGTTTGCAAGAGGATTGGACCTATGAATTTCTCGTTAACATTATGGATCATAATGGAATGACGAAAGCAACCCGGATGGTTAAAGGAAAGTATTACGTATCCGATTCGAAGGGAAGACGATTGCTCTGTTTTGCCGTGGATTTAGGTGGAAAATTGGAGCATTTTTGGGAAACGGGAAGTTATACGGTGGAATTACTTTGTTTTGATCAGGTCGTACTCGTATTGGATTTTGAAATAGGGACGGAAGATGTACCGTATCGTTTTAACGAAGAGGTCGTATCCATGGATCGTACCGATACGGTTCATCCGGGAAATGATGAAAAATGGATGGAAAAGGAAGATGCTTTAGAGCAACTATATCAATTGGTAGGGTTGAGGAACGTAAAAGAGGAGATTACCCGGGTGAACGAGTTGGTCGAATTTGTAAAAATGAGACAAGAGAACGGATTTGATGATGAGTTTCCTCCCATGCATATGTTGTTTATGGGCAATCCGGGAACGGGGAAGAGTACGGTAGCCCGACTTATAGGAAAAATATTTTATAAAGAGGGCATATTAAGCAACGGTGAGTTGCACCGGTACCGTCGGGAACATTTAACAAATCCCGGACAAACGGCAGAAGAAGAGTTGATTCGGGACGCCTTGTGCAAGAGCGAAGGCGGTATATTGTTGATAGAAGATGCGGATGAGCTCTATCCGACGAATAATCCGAATGATCCGGCCATTCGAATATGGAATATATTATTGAATATTCTGGATAACGAATCCCCTCGTGTGTTGGTTATATTGGCCGGCAATAAGAATGAATTATTGGCCATAGCGGAGGGAATTCCCGACATGAAACGTTGTTTCCCCACTCGATTGGTTTTTGAAGATTATTCTCCGGATGAACTTATGGAGATTACGCATCGAATGTTAACCTTACGTCAATATAAATTTACTCCAAAAGCGGAAGAGAAATTTGCCAAGCTTTTGAATGATTATTGTACGTTTAAAAATGAAGGATTTGAAAACGGGCATTTTTTAGAAGATCGTTTGGCATCGGCCGCATCGAAATTGGCTAAACGTTTGATGGCTAATCGTTCCGGTAGTTACACGAAGGACGAGATGATGTTGATTCGGGAGGAGGATATCGATGCTTGCGAGCAACCGAGTCCGGAAGACTCATTGAAGAAATTGAATGAAATGATCGGATCTGACAAATTGAAAAACAGCATGATTAACTATATAAATTATGTCTATTTTATCCGGGAAAGGCAAAGACACGGATTTACGGATGTTCTTCCTCCGCTGAACATGATTTTTACGGGTAATCCCGGTACCGGAAAAATTACGGTCGCTCAAATGTTGGGGGAAATTTTCAATACGGCGGGAGTGTTGGAAAATTCTGCGGTAACGGTAAGAACTCGGGGGGAATTGATCGGAGACGGAAGTGTACCTCCCCAGCAAATGGCATTCTATATTTATGAACAAGCTCGAGGGGGGATTCTTTATCTTGAGAATGCTCATACTTTGTTTCAGGAGGTAACGGGTATGACGGCTTTAAGCATGATTTTAAATCAATTATCCGAAACCGAGAACGGTGATACCGTGGTCATATTGGGGGGAGATTCCGAAGAGATGGAAAAAATTCTGACTGCTAACCCGAAGTTGAAATTGCTTTTTCCCTATTCATTCTATTTTGAAGATTACACGCCTGAAGAGTTGCTGGAGATTGCCGTTCAGAAAGTGAAAGAAAAAAATTATAGTTTACACCCCAAAGCCAAAGAGGCTTTTAAGAAGTTAGTATCTAAGGTATACGATGAACACGATAAACATTTTGGAAACGCTCTTTTCGTGGAAAAGATGGTAGATCAGGCTATACGAAATCTTTCATCACGAACGATGAAAATCCGAAAAGAACGGGAATTGACCCGGAAGGAGATTACTACCTTGATGGAGGTTGATATCCCCGATATAACTTCTCAATTACCCAATTCCTACAAGGATCGGTTCGATGAAAAAGAGATTGCAGCTGCTTTGAAGGATCTGGATCATATGGTTGGTCAGGCTAAATTAAAAAAACAAATTCACGATTTTGTGGATTTGGCCCGACATTACAACCGACAAGGAGTAAAATTAAATACCCGTCTCTCCTTACAATGGTGTTTTACAGGTAATTCCGGTATGGGCAAAGGGACGGTAGCTCGAATCATAGCCCGTCTATATAAGGCTATGGGAATTATTGACAAAGAGGAGGTAAAACGTTTCCGGGTAGAGAAGCTGATCGGACAAACAGACGAAGAAGCCATGCAGAATATAGGCAATGCGCTGATTCAATCGAAAGGTGGGCTTTTCTTCTTCGATGAAGATTCCAGTCGTTTGAATGATGTTCCGGGAGTGAAAGAGAGGGTACGTGCCCTATTGGTTAATCAATTGGCGGAAAAACCGGGGGCTTACACGATTATATACGCCAAGCAGAATCCTCCGCGAATCATGTTGAACGATGACGTGGAAAAAGTTTCCGATATGATTAATGTTTTGGTGTTTGAGGATTATACGAAAGAGGAGTTGTTGGAAATATTGAAGCGGGATCTGGCTACCGAAAAATCCAAAATGACTCGTACGGCTCAACAGCAAATCGTTTCATTTATTTCCCATTTGGTCGACAATAAGAAAAAAAATCACGCCAGTGCTCGCCTGATCAAATTGGTAGCTGAGATGATGATTCGAAATAGGATTCAACGGGTAGCTAAAACCGGTCTAAAAGAGAACAAAGGCAAAATGTATTCGATAACTAAACACGATGTGGAACAATTCACTCCGGAATTCCTTGCCAGTATGGTCAGGGAGCGGAATACGATCGGATATAAAATGTAAGTTCGAATAAATAGATTGTTGCATACAATACTCTTTGGTAAAGGTTATAGGCATTTTCGTCATTCCGTTAATTCTGTTTTATTTTATGTTCGAATCCTGTTTTTAGGGAAAGATCCCTCGTTTTTTATTATATTCGCGGGTGAAACGTGGAATTCAAAATAAACAGATATAACGCATGGCAATAGTTTTCTACCAAAAAGATGAAACGGTGTATGCCGTTCACTACCAAGATTCAGAAAATCCTTTGGATGTTAGTAAATTAGAATGGTTATTCAGCGGGGCAAAGAGAGTTCGAGAAGAGGCGATGGAAGGATATTTCGTGGGTCCTCGCCGGGAAATGGTAACTCCTTGGAGTACTAACGCTGTAGAGATCACTCAAAATATGGGAATATCGGGGATCCTAAGGATTGAAGAGTTTGCTCGTAGTAATGAGAAAGCAACATACGATCCTATGCTTCAGGCATTTTATGCAGGATTGGATCAATCTGTTTTTACGATCGATAAGAAACCGGATCCCATCGTTTATATCGAAGATATACGAGCTTATAATCAACAAGAGGGGCTCGCGTTGAACGAGGAGGAGGTTGTTTATTTGGAAAACTTAAGTAAAAAGTTAAAACGAAATTTGACGGATTCGGAGGTATTCGGTTTTTCTCAGGTAAACTCGGAGCATTGCCGTCATAAAATCTTTAACGGAACATTTATTATCGATGGAGAGACTAAAGAAGAATCTCTTTTTTCGATGATAAAAAAGACTTCAAAGACCAATCCGAATCGGATCGTGTCAGCTTATAAAGACAATTGTGCCTTTTTGGAAGGTCCGCATGTGATTCAATTCGCACCTCGTACGCAGGATAAACCGGACTTTTTCGAAACGAAAGAGATCGATACGGTAATATCCTTGAAGGCGGAAACCCATAATTTTCCGACTACAGTGGAACCGTTTAACGGGGCTGCCACGGGAACAGGAGGAGAGATACGGGATCGAATTGCCGGGGGACAGGCTGCTCTTCCTATTGCCGGTACGGCCGTATACATGACCTCTTACCCGCGTTTGGAGGCAGATCGTCCTTGGGAAGAGAAAATCGATCCGCGGAAGTGGCTTTACCAAACACCGGAGGATATCTTAATAAAAGCTTCCAACGGGGCATCGGATTTTGGAAATAAATTCGGTCAGCCTTTGATCGTGGGTTCCTTGTTGACGTTTGAACATGAAGAGAATGACAAAACATACGGTTACGATAAAGTAATCATGCAAGCGGGCGGTATCGGTTTTGGAAACCGCAGACAGGCCATGAAACATACTCCGGAAGTAGGAGATCAAGTTATATTATTAGGAGGAGACAATTACCGGATTGGTATGGGAGGGGGAGCCGTTTCTTCCGTCGATACGGGGGTTTATGCCGGTGCAATAGAGTTGAATGCCGTGCAACGTTCCAATCCGGAGATGCAAAAACGAGTATGTAATGCGATCCGGGCGATGGCGGAATGCGATGAAAATCCGATCGTATCCATTCACGATCACGGTGCTGGCGGACATTTGAATTGTTTGTCGGAGTTGGTGGAAGAGACAGGGGGATTGATTCACTTGGAAAAATTGCCCGTGGGAGATCCGACTCTTTCCGACAAAGAGATCGTGGGGAACGAGTCTCAGGAGCGTATGGGATTGGTGATGAAAGAGAAAGATGTTGCTACTTTACAGCGCGTTGCAGACCGGGAAAGAGCCCCGATGTATGTAATCGGTGAGGCTACGGGAGACCACCGTTTTACCTTTATTGATGCCGAGACAGGAGAAAAGCCTATAGATCTGGAGATGAAAGATATGTTCGGGAATCCGCCGAAAACAATTATGGAGGATAAAAACGTGAAGGAACATTTCACGGAGATCGATTATGATATAAATAAGATCGAAGAGTATATCGAACAAGTGTTGCAGATAGAAGCGGTAGCTTGTAAAGATTGGTTGACCAACAAAGTAGACCGTTCAGTGACCGGTCGTATTGCTTTTCAGCAATGTGCCGGACCTTTGCAATTACCGTTGAATGATCTGGGGGCTATCGCTTTGGATTATAAGGGAGAGAAAGGGATAGCCACCTCTATTGGTCATGCCCCGGTTGCTGCTATGATCGATCCGACAAAGGGCTCGCGTTTGGCCATAGCGGAAGCGTTGACTAATTTGGTTTGGGCACCCATAGAACAAGGGTTACGTGGAATATCTTTATCTGCTAACTGGATGTGGCCCTGTAAAAATCCGGGCGAAGACGCTCGTTTATACGGAGCGGTAGAGGCTGCGAGTGAATTTGCCATCCAATTAGGTATAAATATTCCCACGGGAAAGGATTCTCTTTCCATGACACAGAAATACGGAGACAAAAAAGTCTATGCCCCGGGGACCGTCATTATCTCTACGGTTGGAGAGGTGAAGGATATAAAAAAAATAGTTTCTCCTGTTTTAAAAGTCGACCCGCAAACAGAAATCGTATATGTTGATTTTTCATTCGATAAATTGAAATTGGGCGGATCCAGCTTTGCTCAGGTATTGGATAAGGTCGGAAAGGATGCTCCGGATGTTAAAGATGCGGAATATTTTGCAAATGTTTTCACCGTTTTGCAACAATTGGTAGAAGAGGGGTATGTATTGGCCGGTCATGATATTTCGGCCGGGGGGATGATCACGGCTTTGTTGGAGATGTGTTTTGCCGACAATCGTTTGGGACTGGATATCGATTTTTCTTATTTGGCTGAAAAGGATATCGTGAAAATTTTATTCGCCGAAAATCCGGGAGTATTGATACAGGTAAAGGATTGTAAACAGGTGGCCCGGATTTTGGATGAGGCCGGCGTTGCCTATAATTTCCTTGGGGGATTGTCTCAGAGCGGCCGTTTGACGATTAAAAAGGATAGTGTGCGGTGGAACCTGGATATTCGTTCTTTAAGGGATTTGTGGTTTAAAACCTCTTATCTTTTAGATCGTCGTCAAAGCGGAGTTGAGTTGGCATTGGAGAGGTATAAAAATTACAAGCAGAATGAATTGAAATATCGATTCCCCTCTTCTTTTACTGGAAAATTAGCCGCGTTGGGGTTGGATTCGAATCGTTCGACTCCTTCGGGTATAAAAGCTGCTATTATTCGCGAAAAAGGGTGCCAATGCGATCGGGAGATGGCTTGGGGGCTGTATTTAGCGGGATTCGATGTTAAGGATGTTCACATGACGGATTTGATTTCCGGTCGGGAAAATCTGGAAGACGTGAATATGATTGTTTTTGTGGGAGGATTCTCCAATTCGGATGTTTTAGGTTCGGCAAAAGGATGGGCCGGTGCGTTTAAATATAATGAAAAAGCGCGTGTCGCTTTAGAGAATTTTTATAAGCGGGAGGATACCTTGAGTCTGGGTGTTTGTAATGGATGCCAATTAATGGTGGAGTTGGATTTGGTTTATCCGGAGCAAGAGAAGAAAGTTAAGATGCTGCATAACGATTCCCATAAGTTTGAATCAGCTTTCGTAAACGTGGATATCGTGGAGAATAATTCAATTATGTTGAAAACGTTAGCGGGATCTCGTCTGGGAATTTGGATCGCTCATGGAGAAGGGAAATTCTATTTACCTTATGAACAGGAGGAGTATCATATTCCTGTCAGGTATAGTTACGACCGCTATCCGGCTAATCCGAACGGTTCTCCTCTGGCAACGGCGGCTATTTGCAGCAAGGATGGTCGTCACTTGGCGATAATGCCTCATTTGGAACGCTCTATGGCTCCTTGGAACTGGGCGTATTATCCGGAAGATCGGAAAGAGGATGAAGTGAGTCCGTGGATCGAAGCATTCGTGAATGCTAAAAAATGGATAGAAGCACAGAAATAAACATTGTTATTGTTATATAAAAAAGCAGCCATTCTTATGGCTGCTTTTTTATAATTTGAAAAGAACGGATCGTATCACAAGAGATTTTTATACTTTTGCAGGGAGTGTGAAATAGATAAATATAAAGACCTATGGAGTTACTAAAAAGAAGGATTCTGCAGGATGGTAGATGTTTTGAAGGAGGTATCTTAAAAGTGGATAGTTTTATAAATCATCAAATGGATCCCATCTTGATGAAATCTATCGGGGTTGAGTTTGTTCGTCGGTTTACCAACCTGAATTTCAACAAGGTAATGACGATTGAAGCCAGCGGAATAGCTCCGGCAATCATGGTTGGGTATCTATTAGAGCTACCGGTCGTATTCGCTAAGAAAAAGCAGCCCAAAACGATGGAAAATACGATTTCGACAACGGTTCGTTCCTTTACGAAAGACAGGGAGTATAACGTGTGTATCAGTAGAGATTTTTTAGGTAAAGGAGACCGGATTCTTTTTATCGACGATTTTTTAGCCAATGGCAATGCCGCTAACGGTATCATTGATTTGATAGAGCAAGCTGGAGCAGAGTTAGTCGGGATGGGATTTATCATAGAGAAGGCATTTCAGCACGGGGGAGATTTGTTAAGAAATAGGAATATCCTTGTTGAATCCTTGGCGATCATCGATAGTTTGGATAACTGCCGGATTGAAATACGGGAATAAATACGGTAATTAGAGGAGGTATGGACATGGAAAACAAGCAGGAGCGTTCAGCCTTGATCTATGGAATTGAGGATCGGCCGCCTTTTAAAGAGGCTTTTTTTGCCGCATTACAGCATTTATTGGCTATTTTTGTCGCCATAGTGACACCACCCCTTATAATAGCCGGGGCGTTGAATCTGGATGTGGAAACTACTGCATTTTTAGTCTCCATGGCTCTTTTTGCATCAGGAATATCCACATTTATTCAATGCAAACGAATAGGTTGTATAGGAACGGGGTTGCTATGTATACAAGGAACGAGTTTTTCTTTTATCGGTCCGATTATCTCTACCGGATTAACGGGAGGATTGCCTTTGATTTTCGGGGTTTGTATGGCTGGTTCTTTTGTCGAGATGTTGATTAGTCGGCTATTGAAATATGCCAGAAAGATAATTACTCCCCTTGTCTCCGGAATAGTTGTTACATTGATCGGCATGAGTTTGATTAAAGTGGGGATTACGGCTTGTGGTGGAGGGGCTTTGGCTAAAGCCGACGGAACATTTGGTAGTTTCGAGCATTTGGAACTGGCGGCCTTTGTTCTGGTATTGATTATTTTCTTTAACCGGAGCGGGAATAAATACCTTCGGATGAGTTCTATCGTTATCGGATTGGGTGCCGGGTATGTTATAGCTTATTTTATGGGGATGATTGATTTTTCTTCTGTTCGGAATTACGGTGGTGTCCATATTCCCCTTCCCTTCAAGTACGGATTATCTTTCGAGTGGTCTTCCTTTATTGCTGTAGGACTAATTTATACTATTACCGCTATCGAGGCATACGGAGACATCACGGCTAATTCCATGATATCCGGAGAACCCGTGGAGGGAGACAAGTTTATAAGACGGGTTTCCGGAGGTATTATGGCCGATGGATTTAATTCTTTCATGGCAAGCGTATTCAATTCTTTTCCTAATTCAATATTTGCTCAAAACAACGGAATGATACAATTGACGGGAGTTGCCAGTCGCTATGTAGGGTATTATATTGCTGCCTTTTTAATACTTCTGGGACTTTTTCCGGCCGTAGGGTTGGTATTTTCCTTGATGCCGGAACCGGTTTTAGGAGGAGCTACCTTATTGATGTTCGGAACGGTGGCCGCGGCCGGCATACGAATTATAGCTTCTCAGAATATCGATCGTAAAGCGACCTTGGTAATGGCTCTCAGTTTTTCTTTAGGATTGAGTGTGGAGTTGCTTCCTGAAATTTTAATGTATTTTCCGGACACGATAAAGAACATTTTTTCTTCCGGAATTACGGCCGGAGGGGTGACAGCTATTGTATCAAACGCGTTGATTCGAATTAAAGAATGATAAAATGAAGACAGAAGATATTTATTCGTTGGCCATAGAGTACAGGCGTTATTTCCACCGGCATCCGGAATTTGCCATGCAGGAATTCAATACGCAAAAATATATAACAGGGATACTGGAGGATCATCATATTGATTATCAGGAGATCGGTACGGGTATTATTGCTTATGTGGGCAGAGGGAAGCGTTGTGTTGCCCTACGGGCCGATATGGATGCGTTGAAGATAGAAGAAGAGACCGGATTGGAATATTGTTCTGAAAAGGAGGGAATGATGCATGCTTGCGGACATGATATGCATATGGCCATGGTTTTGGGGGCTCTCCTTTTTTTGAAAAGGAGAGAGAAGGAGTTGAACGGGACGGTTAAAATACTTTTTCAGCCGAGCGAAGAGAAACGGCCGGGAGGAGCTCGTTTGCTTTTACCGGAAGTCGTAAAGGACCCTGTGCCGCAAGCGATTTTTGCTCAACATATTTTTCCGGGATTGAAAACCGGTCGTATCGGTATACGTGCCGGAGCTTTTTTTGCTTCTTCGGATAATATTATTTTTTCAGTGGAAGGCAAGGGAACACATGCCGCCATGCCGCAAATGGGATCGGATCCGATACTGGCCGTTGCTCATCTGATACAGTTTTATCAAACTTTAATTACTAAATTCAGGAATCCCTTTATTCCGGCGGTTCTTTCAATTACCTCTGTTCACGGTGGAACCTGTAATAATGTCATTCCGGACCGGGTCGATGTTTTGGGAACCGTTCGCACGCACGATAACGTTTTACGCTATCGAATCTTCGAGTTGATAGAAGAAAAGTCCCGTGCTATCTGCGGACTTTACGGGTGTTCTTTTAGAATGGATAATACTTGGAATGGACTTCCCGTACTCGTGAATGACGAACGGCTTACCCGTTTGGTCCGGAAAAATGCTTCCGATCTTGTCGGTTCAGAGAATGTAATCGAGATGGATCCCCTGACATTGGGAGAGGATTTCGCTATCTATTTGGAAAAAATACCGGGCGTGTTATGGGTATTGGGTGTTTGCCCGGAAGATTCCGAATCTATGCCGCCCTTGCATAGCCCCCGGTTAGCCCCCGATGAAAAAGCAATATCCATAGGAATAGACTTGCTGGTCAAGAATTGTTTGACCTTTCTGAATAACCGATAAACTTTGAGAGTTACAACTTTATGGAGAATTTTTTTAATCGGTCGTCAAGCATAGACGAAGGAATGATTTTTTTCACCGTGTCCGCAACGGCATTTATCATTCTTTCTTTAACGTAATCTTTCCGTATGATAATTGAGATTTCCCTCACGGCAGGAGGAGATGCGATGGATCTGATATTTTTTTTCTGTTCTTCCGTCAAAAACGGCAGGTGTAATTCCGGAATCAAGGTGTACCCGCCGTTTTTATCTACGATCCGGATTAATGTGTCTATACTTCCTGCTTCGTAAATGTGGTTATAACTGGCCGTTTGAGAACATAGATTAAAAATTTGATTCCGGATGCAATGGCCTTCTTGTAGCACCCAAAGATTTTCTCCCGGCAAATTTTCCGCTGTTAGAACCTGATCTTTTTGTTGATTTTCCGGGGCGAAATAAGCCACGAACTGTTCATAATAGAGCGGTATCTCATAAAAATCAGGTCTATTCAATGGAGTAGAAGCAATAACGATATCTATCAATCCGTCGTGAAGATGGTGAACGAGATTATCGGTTCTCATCTCCGAGATAGAGAGGTCTACTGTCGGGTATTCGAGTTTAAAAAAAGTAATAAATTCAGGAACAAGATAAGGGGCAACTGTTGGAATAATGCCTATCTGCAAATTTCCGGAAAGAGATTCGGTCTCGGCAATGACCATCTCTTTGATTTTTCGGATTTCGAATAGAGAAGCTTCGGCCTGCCTGATGATCCGTAGCCCCATATTAGTTGGTTCTATGGGATGCTTGGTCCTGTCGAATATTTTAATCTCCAACTCCTCTTCCAACTTCTGAATCATCATACTCAGGGTCGGTTGGGTTACTCCGCATTTTTCCGAAGCTGTCACAAAATGACGGTATTTATTGACCGCCACAATGTATTCCATCTGTTGTATTGTCATTGTATATAGATTTTATAGATACAAATATAAATAATATCTGTTTGATTTATAAAAATATTCAGAATATTTTTGTATCGAACTAATAAGAACAGATAGATAAACAGTATAAATTAAAAATGAAGATTATGTCACTAATTGGAAAAGAGATTGTAGATTTTAAGGTTCAAGCCTATGTAAATAAAGAGTTTAAAACAATCGGTAAAGCGGATGTCCTGGGCAAGTGGTCCGTGTTTTTCTTTTATCCGGCCGATTTTACATTCGTGTGTCCTACGGAATTAGAGGATTTGGCGAATAAATATGAAGATTTTAAACAGGCAGGTTGTGAAATTTATTCCGTATCCTGTGATACTCATTTTGTTCATAAAGCATGGCATGACACCTCAAAAACCATTCAGAAAATACAATATCCCATGTTGGCTGATCCGACAGGAACGCTTGCCCGCGGTTTTGATGTTATGATCGAGAGCGACGGAGTGGCAGAGAGGGGTACTTTTATCGTCAATCCGGAGGGGAAAATCGTTTCTTACGAGGTATTGGCCGGTAATGTGGGACGTAATGCGGAAGAATTGTTCCGTCGTCTTCAGGCTCTTCAATTTGTTGCGGCACATGGGGATGAAGTTTGTCCTGCCAAGTGGAAAAAAGGAGAAGAAACGTTGAAACCGAGTATTGACTTGGTCGGAAAGATTTAAGATAAATTGACAGGAAAACGGGGTCGGGAAACTTTATCTCGACCCTATTTCTTCGTCAGGAAACCACTGAAAACAAATAAAACAAGATGTTAGATTCTGAATTAAAAGAACAATTATATACAATATTTAGCCCGTTGGAGGCAGAATACCTTTTCGATATTTCTGTTTCGCCGGAACATGGAAGTCGTGCGGAATTATTGGAACTATTGGAAGACGTATCTTCCTGTTCCGAGAAAATTTCCTGTCGAGTAGGAGAGGGAGAAGGTTTATCCTTTGTTTTACTGAAAAACGGCAAAATGACCGGTATAAAATTCAGGGCGGTTCCTAACGGACACGAGTTTTCTTCTTTATTGCTGGCGATATTGAATTTGGACGGAAAAGGGAAAAATTTTCCGGATAAAGGAATATGTGACCGTGTAAAAGTTTTAAAAGGTCCCATACATTTGACGACTTATGTCTCTTTAACCTGTACCAATTGCCCCGATATCGTACAGGCATTGAATGCAATGACCACGTTAAACGGTGCGATTCGACATGAAATGGTGGATGGAGCTATTTATCCCCAAGAGATAGATGCATTGAGGATTCAGGGAGTTCCTGCCGTTTTTGCGGACGGGCAGTTATTGCATGTCGGAAGGGGTGATTTCGGGACTTTATTGGATAAATTGGAAGTTCGGTACGGAAAAATCGAAAACGTTCGGGAGATACCTGCTAAAGAATACGACGTTGTAGTTGTTGGAGGAGGACCGGCCGGATGTTCTGCCGCCATTTATTCGGCTCGTAAAGGATTGAGTGTCGCGGTCATCGCTGAAAGGATAGGGGGGCAGGTGAAAGAAACTGTAGGGATAGAGAATTTAATATCCATTCCCGAAACCACGGGAGATCGGTTAGCCGATAATTTGAGGACTCATATGAATCGTTATCCTATCGATTTGTTCGAGCATAGAAAAATAGAGAAAATAGAGATACAAGAAAGTAAAAGACAATTAACGGTATCCGGTGGGGAAAAATTCATGGCGGATGCAGTTATTATTGCCACGGGAGCAAGTTGGCGTAAATTGAATGTACCGGGAGAAGACGAGTACATCGGACGCGGCGTAGCGTTTTGCCCGCATTGTGACGGTCCTTTTTATAAAGGAAAACGAGTGGCGGTTGTCGGGGGAGGAAATTCGGGGATCGAAGCTGCAATAGACCTGGCTGGAATCTGCTCGAACGTGATTGTATTTGAATTTCTGGATGAATTGAAAGCCGATAAGGTATTACAAGAGAAGGCTAAAAGTATGCCTAATATCGATATTTTCACCGATTCTCAAACCACGGAGGTGATTGGAAATGGAGAGAAGGTGACTGGGGTTCGCGTAAAAGATCATCGAACGGGGGAAGAACGTATTGTTGAATTGGATGGTATCTTTGTGCAGATCGGTTTAGCTCCCAATACGCTCCCGTTTAGGGAATATTTGGATACGAACCGCGGAGGCGAGATTGTCATAGATAGTTATTGCCGGACGAATGTTCCAGGAGTTTATGCCGCGGGAGATGTATCTTCCGTGCCTTTCAAGCAAATTATCATTGCGATGGGTGAGGGAGCAAAAGCTGCTCTTACGGCCTTTGAAGATCGTATACGGGGAGTCGTCTGATCAAAACAGAGAGAAAGACTCTTACAAAAGATTCCTCGGAACCAAAGATTTCCGAGGAATTTTATGACTTGCAGAAAGTCTAAAAAAGTCGCTTAACTGTTATCTGGTATGGATTTTTTTTATTTTATTTGCCGCGTAATTTTTTATGCTAAAATATGATGATAAGATTCTTTGTGAAATGTGCGGTTGTACTCATGTGTACAACATTCGTGATGCCTGTAATGGCGCAGTTAAAACTTAAAAAAGCAGTGAGCGGGGCATCGAAAGCGGTGCAGGCGGTTACGCTGACTGACGAACAAATGGCCGCGTATGTAAAGGAGTATATCGATTGGATGGATAAGCACAATCAGGTATGTGCCGATGATGATCCTTATACTATTCGACTGAAGAAACTGACGGAAGGATTGAAGGAGGTGGAGGGTATTCCTTTGAATTTTAAAGTGTACTATGTGATTGACGTTAACGCTTTTGCTTGTGCGGATGGTAGCGTACGCGTCTTTTCTTCGTTAATGGATATTATGAGTGACGAGGAGTTGTTGGGTGTGATTGGACACGAGGTGGGACATGTGGCCCATAAGGACTCGAAGAAAGCTTTTCGTACGGCATTGTTGACTTCCGCTTTAAAGGACGGAGTGTCGTCTCAAGGCGGAAAAGTTGCCGCATTGACCGATTCGCAGTTAGGTGATCTCGGTGAAGCTTTGGTGCAAGCCAATTACTCGCAAAAACAGGAACGCGATGCGGATGATTACGGTTATGAATTTTTGAAGAAGGCCGGGAAAAATCCATGGGCGATGGCTCTTTCGTTTCATAGATTGAAACAGATGCAGGAAGAGGCTGGAGCGAAAAAAAACAGTAAACTGAACCAGTTATTTTCTACTCATCCCGATTTGGATTCACGCATAAAGCGTATGGAAGAACGCACAACGACTGAAGGTATTCAGAAGCCTGTCGATACGACTGAAAATAAATAAATGAATGAATCGATAAAAAATGAGAAGCGCAGCAAAGCGCTTCTCATTTTTTTTATACTGACATTTAGAGCCTTTTCCCCTTTTAAAGACCGACTCTTATTGGTAGATTTTTCCGGTAAGTTCTCCGCGGATAACCATCAGGCCATTCATGGCCAAAGCACGCATTTCGTCTTCTCCGGGGTATACCTTTAACGGGGCGATGAATTCGACCATCTCTTTTACATAAGCAACCAGGAAGGGGTTATGTGCGATTCCTCCGGTCAACAGAATGCCATCCACGTCACCTTTCAAAACGGCAGCCATCTCTCCAATAGCTTTACCCACCTGATATGACATTGCGTCCTGAACCAGTTTCCATTGCGGGTCTTCTTTCGCTTTCAGCTCTACTTCATAAGCATCGTTAGTTCCTAAATAAGCTACTAATCCGCCTTCACCTTTGATCATCTTTTTTATCTCGGCTTGAGTCTTTTCTCCGCTGAAGCACATTTTTATCAATTGTCCGGTAGGCAAGGTACCGGAACGTTCCGGAGAAAACGGTCCGTCTCCGTCCAAAGCGTTGTTTACGTCAATTACTCGTCCCCTTCTATGTGCTCCGACGGAAACGCCTCCTCCCAAATGGGCAATAATCAGATTGATATCTTCGTATTTTTTCCCAATCTCTTTGGCATAAGTTCTTGCAATTGCTTTTTGATTCAATGCATGGAAAATGGAGACTCTTCGGAATGCGGGATGTCCGGTGAGACGGGCAACTTCTTCCATTTCATCCACAACGACCGGATCTGCGATATAGGCTTTGGCTCCGTTATTTAAAGAGCGGGCGATATCGTGAGCAATCAATCCGCCCAGGTTGGATGCATGTTCTCCGAGAGGAGGGTTGTTTAAATCGGTTATAAGGGCATCGTTTACTTCATACACTCCCGATTCTATAGGCTTAACCAATCCTCCCCGGCCAACGATTGCATGGATCTCGTTGATATCGAACCCGGCATTTTTCAATTCGGTTAAAATGATCTCTTTTCTGAATTGGAATTGAGAAGCAACGGTCTCAAAACGGGCGATTTCTTCGGATGAATGCTTGATATTTTTCACGAATAGCTCATTCTCATCCTCGTAAATAGCAATTTTCGTGGAAGTTGACCCCGGATTAATCGCAAGAATTTTATAAGACATAAATTATAAGTTTTTGTTATTAGATAATTATTTATGATTGTCTGTTTTGAAGCTGCAAAATTTATAAATTGTAAGCAAATGTCAAAGGAAAAGTGATAATTTATTTTGCAGAGGTTACATGGGATAGATGGAAGCGTAAAATACATCCGAGATTTCCTGGGCAATGATTTTTAGATATTCTTTTGCATTTATGATAGAGTCCTCCACGGAAGAAGCATGAGATAGCAATGTGAAGACCTGGTCGAAAGAGGAGAGAAGTCGATGGTCTGTCATTCCGGCAATAGCATATACCGTTTTATGATTTTCACGACATAGGTCGGAAATGGATCCGGGAATTTTTCCGTGCAGAGATTGTACGTCTATTTTACCTTCTCCTGTTATTACTGCTTGGACAGAAGAGAGATAATCCCTTAGTCGAGCAAGTTCTATACAAAAAGTGGAACCGGATACTAATTTAGCATTCAACAAAGAACAAAAAGACAAAGCAATCCCTCCGGCAGCACCTCCGTGTTTCAGGGTATGTAACGACTTCCGGGTTTTGGATTCTAACAAGCAGGTCAGATTATGAAGCTTTTGATTCAATAAAATGACCTGTTCCGAAGACGCCCCTTTTTGGGGACCGAACATGAAAGCAGCTCCCTGTTCTCCTGTTATCGGATTATCCACATCACATAAGACGGTACACTCTATATCCTTAAATCTATTTTGTATATAATCGGTATGAATGTCCTTCATATCAATAATATCGTTCCTGTATGTATCTGATTTTTTTTCTATGGACAAACCTATTTCCCGTAAAGCTCCCATTCCTCCGTCCACACTGGCACTTCCTCCTATACAAAGAATTAATTTTTTAAAACCGCACTCTATTGCGTTACGGATCATTATTCCGAACCCCGCCGTATTCGTATTTAAAATATCGTATTCTTCTCTTTTCAAGTGTTTTATCCCGCAACTTTCGGCTAACTCGATGATAGCAGTATCTCCGTCAACGTAGTAAATAGCTTTCCGGGCCCGTCCCAATGCGTCACAAGTCACGGTTTCTATGGGCCGAGCTTTGTAATAATAAGCTAATACGGCGGCAGTTCCATCTCCTCCGTCCCCCATAGGTAGAGATATCGTTTCAATTCCGTTTCCCTTTAGAGATGTTGAAAGGATATGACACGCTTCAAAAGCTGAGAGACTTCCCTTGAAGGCGTTGGGTGCTAAGAGAATTTTTGGAGGAAAGGGGTTCATGAGCGGGTTCGTTTGCTAATAATTCTTGAGAGTTTTCTATCGTTTTACAATATTCCGGATCAAAAAGATCCCGTTCGGGCCAGGATTTTACCCGGTTTAGAGCCTGATGCATCATCCGTTCTATTTTGTTCGGGAATTTACTTCCGGTCCAACTGCTTGTATTCGTAATGAAAACCCAACTGAAACCGTCTTTTTGATGTTTCATCATAGCACTCGTTCCGGCCAAGGTCCCTGACCTCCACCAATCACCTCTGGAATTCGTGTTCATCCAGCCGATCGGCAGGGCATTGTAAATATTGGCCGTCATCGTCTTGACGCTTTCGGGAGTTAATACATCGGGATAATTGTCATTTCCGTCTATCGCGGACAGGAATCGTAGTAACTCGGTCGGAGAAGCTACCCATCCTCCGGCGCCGTAAAGTTCTTCGATATTATTTCCCCCGTTGGATCGAAGTACCAACGTATCCCTTCCATCGCATGCCCGTACTAATTCGGCGTTGGTGGGTTCGTAGTATTTTACTTCGTTCGGGTAGCGCCTTTCGCATAAATTGTTACCCAGGTGCATATCGAAACAGCCGGCAGGGATCAGAATGCTGTCCTGAATGTATTTTTCATAAGATTGTCCGCTTATCTTTTCAATTACTTTGGAAAGAATCCCGTATCCTACATTCGAGTAGCAAGTACTGGTCCCCGGACGGAATCCTAAACGCTTTGATAATACAAACCTGATTATCGTATTCAAATCGGCAGGAGGGGGAACGCCCATTTTTTTAGCAATTTCTACCGGATGAAACATGGGATCTCCGTACCTTAAAGAGAATCCTCCTTTGTGTCGCAGCAACTGTTCTACCGTTATCTCCTTCACCCGCTTGTCCCTGATCGCTTGGTATACGGTATCGTTCAATATTCCGTTTTCTCCGAAAACTTTATCTTCTAAGGATAATTTATCACTTTCTACCAGCTTCATAATGCCGGTTGCCGTAATTAATTTAGAAATAGAAGCGATTCTAAAGATATGACTCACATCAACCTTGGTCTGAGATTCCTCGTCGGCATACCCGTATCCCTTGCTGTAAATCAATTTTCCATCCTTCATGATAGCCAAAGAGGCTCCTTTTATTTCCCATTGATTCATAAATCGTTCGATAGTTGCATCTAAACGTTTTGTTTCGGATAAATCGGAATAATAATTATGAATGATATCGTGAATAGGTATAAGGGTATCTTCCATAGGCCGCTCTTCTGTCGTTTCCATCATATCGGCCTGATTACAGTTGATATTCCAAGGCCTGAACAAAAGAACACCTGATAAAATGATCAAACTTATAATATATTTCATAGGCTCTGTTTCGTAATAAAAAAACGCATTGTATTTCTTTAGATAACAGAAGTATACAATACGTTCGCAATATTAAGAAAAAGATATTCTTATTCAAAGTAAAGCATGTGAAATCAGGTTAAAAATTTAAAGTTAATAATGAAAAATAGCGTTCCATGACTTTTCTCAATAAGGGGTGTGCGGGATTGAAAAACAGGTGATCGATTTTACGTATCGGTAACACGAGAGGAGAAGTTCCTGTAATAAAAGCGGTGTCGTAGTTTTCCAAGTCCGCACAGGACACGCGTTTTTCCACGACAGGGAAATTTTCTTGCCGGCAAATCTCAAGTACCCGTTTTCTGCTTGTACCCGGTAAAACATAAGGTACAGGTGTTGTATAAAAAATGTTGTCGCGTATAAAAAATACGTTGGAACGAGATCCTTCCGTGATACATTCGTCCTGATCTATCAGTAAGATCTCGTAAACTCCATGCGAACGAATGAGTTCGTTGGTCGTTTCGCGCAAGTGAGGATTAATGTATTTTATTTCGGCGTTATCCCTCATGGCATGATAAGTAATCGTATCAACTCCCGAGCGATAATCTTCTTCTGTAGGATAGGAGTGCCGGATCTGATATATGTATTCGTCAATTGCGTCGGAAGTGATGTGTAGGACATATTTAAGATTACCCTCTTTGATCCCTTCCAAACGAATTAAGTGGTCCAGTTTGTCTTTTATATGGAGCGCATGGATATCGATATTTACGTTTGATTTACGTATGGAATTCTCCAGTCTTAAGAGATTGTCTTCGAGAAAAATGACACTTCCTCTAAAAACCCTGCATACTTCGTAAAGACTTAGTCCCGTGTTTAAAATATCCTCGGAAAACGACCGTTTCTCTATAGGAACGTTATTGTATAGCATCATATTCGTATTCATTTAACCTGACGCAAAGTTACAGGATAAAACGAATAAGTGATCGTTAAAGTTCTTAAACTTTATATTCTCTTGCATCCATTTTCAACTTTCAATTATTTGCCTTAATTTTGGCTGGAATTATGGAAACAAGCGAACAAATCAATCGGATAGAATATTTCTTGCGGAATGTCATGATAAAAGAGCTCTCGAAGGTTGTGGAACTCGAATTATCGTATATGCAGTTTGTTATTATGGGACAAGCTGTTGAGGTGCTGGGAAGTTTTTTGGATACGAAACCGATGAAGGCTAAAGGGCAGTCTGCTAAAAGATTTGCCTCCGGTGTTACAAAATTGTTCGGAGGACGCTACCGTTTGTTAAATGAGAATTATTACTTGTACGATAAACTACGCAACCAAATGACTCATACCTTTATTCCTGGGGGAGATTTACTGCTAATAAACCGGAATGAAAATAAAAATGGATATAAGCATTTGGAGGTTACGGAGGGAAAGTTGGTATTGATTTCTGAGTTTTTTTATGAAGATATTTGCAAAGCTGTCGATCGTCTTTGTGAGGCGTTGAAGACGGGGAAAATAAAACCGAAAAATATAGGATATCAGGAATGAGACAAGATAAAATCATATTAGTCGGGGCCGGTAACGTGGCACATCATTTAGCCGCCGCTTTATTGAAAGCGGGAGCCAATTTATGTCAGATATACAGCCGTACCATCGAATCCGCAAGAGAATTAGGTCGCAAAACAGGTATCTCTTATACATCTGATCTTTCACAAATTTATCCGGATGGGGATATATATTTTTTTTGTGTAAGTGACGACGTGTTACATCCTCTTTTGAAGTCAATTAGAATACATGATGATGCACTCTTACTGCATACGTCAGGAAGTCTTCCTATGGAGATTCTCAAACCTTTTTCGAAACAATACGGGGTTATTTATCCTGTTCAGACTTTTTCTAAAGGAAGAGATTTGAATTTCAAGGAAATCCCCCTGTGTATAGAAGGGAATTCTCCTGTTGCAATGGAGAGAATAAGGGAGTTGGCAACTGATTTATCGGATAATATATATCCCGTCCATTCGGATCAGCGTAAAGAGCTACACTTGGCAGCCGTTTTTGCTTGTAATTTTCCTAATTACTTGTATCATATAGCTGAAAAAATGTTGGAAAATAGTGGGTTGCCTTTTTCGGTCTTACGGCCTTTGATCTTCGAAACGGCACACAAAGTCATGTTAATGACTCCTATGGAGGCTCAAACCGGACCGGCTAAACGGGGAGATGAATCTATCCTGAACGGGCATAAGAGTATGTTGAAAGAGAATAAAAATTTATTAAAGCTGTATGCTTTATTGTCGGAAATGATTAAAGAGAGTCAGACGAAAGAGGATAATCCGACGAATCAAGATGAAATAGCGGATATGCCAACACTTTGGTAATAAATGAATAATATGAATTTTTTTAAAGAAGAACTTAAAACGATAAAGGCATTTGCCTTTGATGTGGATGGTGTTTTTTCCCGCCACGAGATGAATATTACCCCTGAAGGGGAATTGGTAAGGACATCGTGTACAAAAGACGGCTATGCCATGATGTATTGTATCAAAAAAGGCTATCCGGTATGTATTATATCGGGAGGGTACGCTCCCGGAATAAGGGAACGTTTTCAAAAACTGGGTATTCAGGATATTTATCTCGGTATCGCGAATAAGGTGGAGGCATTGGACGAATTTCTACGAAAGCATTGTTTGAAAAGGGAAGAGGTGATGTATATGGGGGATGATATACCGGATTACAACGTAATGACCCAAGTCGGTATACCTGTATGTCCCGCTGATGCCTGTGAAGAAATAAAGTCGATTTCCCGTTATATTTCCGATATCCCCGGGGGATTGGGTTGTGTAAGGGATGTAGTATCTCAAGTATTGAAGGCCAAAGGGGAGTGGATGGATACGCAATGTTATGTAAAGTGCATGTAATAAAATGGGCGAAAGTCAGTAACGATCTTAGCGTTTAACTACAAGAATTTATAGATGTTGGAAATTTTTAAATTAATCCGTTTACGAACAATTGCCTTTGCTGCTTTTACCATGTATGCAATGCGTTACTTCGTTATCGTACCGCTCTTGGTGCGGGGAGGATTTTCCTTGCAGTTGTCGGATGGAGATTTTTCGTTCCTTGTAGTTTCTGTCTGTTGCCTTGTTTCAGCAGCGTACGTGATCAATGACTATTTTGACACGAAGACAGACCGACTTTCGGGAAACCGGGAGATTATTGTCGGAAAAACGATAAGCAGGCGTATGGCTATCATCTTGCACACTTTTTTAAATATAGTAGCCGTTGTCATTGCATTTTACATGGGAGAACGAGTTGGCCATTGGGAATTCGGGATTTTATTTTTGGCCGTTTCGCTTTTGCTTTGGTTCTACTCTTCACGCTATAAAAAACGTTTTGTCTGGGGAAATCTGATCGTGGCTTTTTTGGCCGGTTGCATTCCGTTGTCCGCGGTATTGTTTGAAATCCCTCTTTTGACTCATACTTATTCGGATGTTATCGCAAAAACGGGAATAAACTTCAATGCCGTATTGTATTGGACGGGATGGTTCTCTTATTTTCTTTTTTTCAACATGTGGATTTATGAAGTCAATAAAGATATATACAGTATAGAGGGAGACCGGGATGACGGAGTGATGACTTTTCCGGTAAAATTGGGAATCAGAAAGACTAAAATTTTTATCTCTATTCTCGTATGCTGGTGCATTGTATCCATGTTCGTACTTTATGCCATAGAATTTTCACATTCGTGGGTCGTATTAGGATATTTTGCAGTTGGTCTATTCATACCCTATTTGTTCTATGTCTATTCGGTTTTAAGGGATGATCGTAAAAAATTTCAATTCTATTTGATACGCCTTATTATGGTTCTGTGTGTGGGATTTAGCTTGTTGTTACAATACTTCTTTAATAGTGTAGCGTAAACATGGATATTATTAACAATTATAAATTGATTTTGGCGTCGTCTTCCCCCCGGAGACAGCAATTAATGAGGGATGCCGGATTCACGTTTGAGGTCCGGACGAAAAACATCGAAGAAAAATATCCGGAGGATATACCTGTTACGCGGGTACCGGAATTTCTTTCCCGTTTGAAAGCGGAAGCTTTTCGACATGAATTGGAAAAGAATGAATTATTGGTTACTGCAGACACGGTGGTATGCCTCCATGACAAAATTATTGGTAAGCCTCAAAATCGGGATATGGCCATCCGTATGTTGAAGGAATTATCCGGACGTCGACACGTGGTTGTAACAGGTGTTACTTTGACCACGACGATGCGACAACACTCGTTCTCGGTTTTTACGAACGTCTATTTCAACACTCTATCGGATGAAGAGATCATATTTTACGTGGATACGTTTCAACCTTTTGATAAGGCGGGAGCCTACGGAATTCAGGAGTGGATCGGGTATATCGGGATTGAGAGAGTAGAAGGATCGTTCTATAATGTAATGGGGTTACCTACGCAGAAGCTTTACGAGACCTTAAAGAATCTGGATTGGTAAATTCGATAAAAATCATTTTAAATCGTTATATATGAGAAAAATTGCAGTATGTTTTTTGGCCTTTGTCCTATTGGCCCTGCCCAGTATGGCAGACGAGGGAATGTGGATTCCTATGTTATTAAAGAAGTATAATATCGAAGATATGCAAAAAGCCGGTTTTAAACTTACCGCGGAAGATATTTACGATATTAATCACGCCTCCTTGAAAGATGCAGTTATCGGTTTGGGGCGGGAAGATTCACCGTTCCATCACTTTTGTACGGGGGAAATAGTGAGTAACGAAGGACTCGTTATTACGAACCACCATTGCTCTTTTGGAATGATTCAGGCTCATTCCAGTCTGGAACACAATTACTTGAAAGATGGTTTTTGGGCGCAGGATAAAAAAGCGGAATTGGCCAATCCCAAGATTACGGCTTCTATCCTGGTACGAATGGAAGACGTTACGGATAAAATCAATGCGGCCGTAAAACCCGGAATGACAGAAGAAGAGAGAATCGAAGCCGTTACGCAAACAGCCCGGAGATTAGAGTCGGAAGCGGTAAAAGGAACGAATTTGAAAGCTAATATTAAACCTTATTTCAACGGGAACCAATATTTTTTGTCGGTATTTAAAATCTATCGGGATGTACGCTTGGTGGGAGCTCCGGCTTCTGCAATAGGTAAGTTCGGAGGAGACACGGATAATTGGGTATGGCCTCGCCATACGGGGGATTTTTCCGTTTTACGGATATATGCCGGAAAAGACAACGAACCGGCCGATTATTCACAAGATAACATACCCTATACTCCGGCCAAGTATTTTAAGATATCAACAGGAGGAGTAAAGGAAGGTGATTTTACGATGGTTTTCGGTTATCCGGGAACTACGCAGGAATACTTAACCTCGTATGCTATCGAACAGATCGCAAACATAGAAGATCCTCATAAAATCAAAATCCGGACGGCGAAATTGAATGTCATTAATGCCGCTATGAATTCGGATGAATTATTACGTATTAAATATGCCGCCAAAGCCGCGAATGTGGCTAATGCCTGGAAAAAGTGGCAGGGTGAGATTAAAGGACTGGAACGTTTCAAAACAGCAGAACAAAAGAAAAAATTGGAACAGCTATTCGATCGATGGGCGCGTGGCGAACAGAAAACGCAATATATCGGATTAACAGACCGCTACCGCAATCTGTACGAGAGAAGAAAGGATTTTGCATTAGCCGGAGCCTATGCCATGGAAGCCGGTTTGCGCGGTGCCGAAATCGTTGGTTTGGCATCCTCTTTATCCAAACTTTTTGATCTTTATGATAAAGTTGACGACAAAGAGGAGTATAAAAAATTACTTACGGAAAAGATTGAGGCGTTTTATAAAGATTATGATGCGGCTACCGATCAGAAAATCATGGCAGAGATGCTTCGGTTGTATAATAATGAGGAGTTGGGAGAGGAGTGGATCCCTGGCATGGTCAAATTAAATTCCAAATATATCAAACACGGAGAGAAGAGTTACGATCATTATGCGGCGGATATCTTTAAAAAATCCTTATTCACGCATCGGGAGGCTCTTCTTGAGTTTGTAAAACATGTGACGCCTAAGGGTTTGCAGAAAATTAAGAAAGATCCGATATATCAATTCATGAACGGGATTCAGGAGTTGGTCAAAGAAAAGATAAAACCGGAATTAACCCGGATACAGAATGAATTAATAACGCTGGATCGCTTATGGATGGCCGGTTTAATGGAGATGCAACCGGATAAAACGTTTTATCCGGATGCCAATTCAACTTTGCGAATCGCTTATGGTAAGGTTGCAGGGTATACGCCGGGAGATGCCGTGTATTATAAGCATTATACGACTTTAGAGGGAATTATGGAAAAAAACAATCCCGCAATCTATGATTACGATGTTCCTCAGAAATTAAAAGAGTTGTACGAATCCAAAGATTACGGTTCGTATGCTCAGGATGGAGAGATGCCGGTTTGCTTTATTGCAACCAATCATACGACAGGTGGAAATTCCGGAAGCCCCGTGTTGAACGCGGATGGAAATCTGATCGGTCTGAATTTCGACAGGGCTTGGGAAGGGGTAATGTCCGATATGCAATACAGTCCGGAAATATGCCGAAATATTGCGGTAGATATACGTTATGTATTATTTATTATCGATAAGTACGCGGGAGCTAAACATCTGATCGAAGAGATGGAGATTGTACCCTAAAAAAAATCGGGAGATTTTCTCCCGATTTTTTATTTTAACCGCTGATTGACAACGTTCCAATCAATGATATTCCAAAAATTTTCTATGTACTTCGGACGGGCGTTTTGAGTGTCCAAATAGTAAGCGTGTTCCCATACGTCTATGGTTAAGATCGGTTTTTTACCGTGTTTCAACGGATTGTCCGCATTTCCGGTTTGTTCGATTTCGAGTTTTCCTTCTTTCGTAAGTATCACCCAAGCCCATCCGGAACCAAATAAGGTCGTGGCGGCTTTTGTGAATGCTTCTTTAAAAGCTTCGAAGCTACCGAAAGATTTATCAATCAACTCTTTTATTTTTCCGGTTGGAACCACTTTGGCCGAATCGTAAGGTTTGAATGCCTCAAAATAAAACGCGTGATTATAAGATTGGGCGGCGTTGTTAAATAAACCGCCTTCCGATTTCATCACGATCCCTTCTAAACACATGTTTTCGTATTCGGTACCGGCAATCAGATTGTTCATATTATTGATGTAAGTAGCCATGTGTTTTCCGTAATGGAATTGAATGGTTTTCTCGCTGATATAAGGCTCCAAACCGTTTTCTTTATAAGGAAGAGGGGGTAATTTGAATTTTTTGTCCTCACCTCTGGCATTTATTACGTTCGATGAAATCAACACATCTAACTCTTTAAATTCTTCTGTTTTCATAATGTATCTTTTTTAATTTGACAGGCTGCTGTTATACGTCCGATTCCAAACGAAAGTTGCAATTCAAGCCTTATAAAGTTATACAATTTAAATCTTTTTTTGCCAAATTAGTATCATATATTTGCAATATAATCATTTTTAGAGGGAAACGGATTCCATTACGACACCGATCTCTAAGTCTTCTGTCTTTGATTTAACTTCGTTAAAGATCTGTTTCAGCTGATTGACCACGGCCTGTTGGGCTTGTTCCGGCATGAATTGCCACTGGTCTTTCAGAAGCGTTGCGGCCAACGTGGGAAATAATTGATCTAACATACCGGATACATAGGGTGTATTTAAAAAGCCTTTCAGATAGCTCCAGTTCAAATAGGCCGTCAACTGGTTGTTGATGATTTTATAATCGAAAGAGAGTTGAGGAATATTCAATTCTTTTCCGGTAATCTCTTTTAAACTCTCTTTATCCAATAAGATACCCAACTTGGTTCCTTGAGTTTCATAAGTGGCTTTTAATGTCTTTTGTGTCTGGTCTTTAAATTTCATATTGATATTCATTTCCGATTCGGAAACAAATTGTATACCGACAAAATATTCTCCCATTTTAGTTCCTGCCATGGACTTGAACATCGTCGTTAACTCTTCGGGTTTAAATTGAAGTGTTTGTCCTCCCCAATTCACATCTATGTTTTCCTCGCTATATTCGAACACGAAATAAGGAGCTTTGTAAGCCCATGTTCCTTGCAAAAAGGGTTCCGGTTCTTTGTTGTCATTGCAAGAAACGATAACGAATAACAGGGATAATATCGAAATGATAGAAGTCAATTTGTTTTTCATGATGATTGTTTTATTTAAATTTTAAACGTAATGGAAGCTCCGAATCTTGAAGGGGCTCCGGATTGCCCTGAATGGCGATAAGCGGGTAAATTGGCTCCTACCGGACTGGTAAACATATAGCTGAAAAACGCTTTGTTCAATATGTTTTTTCCCCATATTCTGAAGTCAATGTACTTCCCTGATATACCCCAATCCATGTTCCAGAGGAAATAAGGATTCTGCTTCAAGCGATTTGCTTCGTCAAAATATTGTGTCCCGAAACCGGTTACCGAAGTAGAAGCTGTCAAAGTATTAAAACAGAAAAATTTTATGCGTTTATAGTAAGAGAATCCCGTATTCATCGTGAAGTCGGGGGCCATAACGATTTTATTTCCTTCATATTCTTTGTTCAGGTGATGGTAATACTCCGAATCGCTGTATCCTGCAGATAAGAAATAGGTTAGGCGAGACACAAATTCCCATTTCATATCCATTTCGCCTCCTATGCTTCGGGCATCTCCGGCGTTCTTGATACTTGGTCCCATCATGCCCATGACGAATATCTGCTGATCCTTCCAATCGATATAAAAAAGAGAAGCGTTCAGGTTGAATTTACTGTTTCGGCTAAAATATTTTACTCCCGTCTCGTAATTCCACAGGCTCTCTTTATCATAGCCCAACTTGACTATTTGAGACGTCATTTCATTAGAAATAATATTATAACCTCCCGCTTTATAGCCTTTGGATACACTCGCGTAAACGGACAATTGGTCGCTCCACCTCTGTAAAATAGAAAATTGGGGTAACCACTCCTTGTAATCTTTAGACTCTTTCCAATCATGATAACCGGTAAATTTTTGCTCTCCGTGATAGAGTAGACTGTCGCGATACGACAGTTTTACCTTTTCATAGTCGTATCTCAATCCGATGGTGAGCATTAGTCCGGGAAGTAAATCTTTTACGGTAATCTGACCGTATCCGGCAGCTCCCCAGGTTTTTGTACTGTTATAATACAAAGCCTTATCCAAATCAATCGGAAGCAACAATTGCCGGTCTTCTCCGAATAATGCCAAATAATTATTCGTTAAGTCTTTGTAAAAACCGAAAGTCCCGACAGTCCAATCTATGCGTTTTGCCAGAGTCGATTGATAATTGATCTCTTGCGTAATCAGATTTTGTTTAGAGCTTTTTTCATTCTGAAAAACATCATAACGAGTGAAATCGGCATCTAATAGCTGCTTGTCTTCCGACCAGGAGTAAGAAGTCACCCACAGGAAAGACGTTCGTTCGAAATTTCTTTTCAGGTTAACGTAAGTAGATACCAGATCTCTTTCATAGGAAGAGGTCGCGTTGTAATTCACGGTATAGCGATGTCGTTTTAACGAATCGATCGCGTGGTAGGCGTATCCGTCGTCGAAGCTATGGTTGTAATTCATACCCAAAGCTATCTTCCAGGTGTTGTTCGTATGTACTAATCCCTGATAACGCAGATTATAAGAGTCGGATTGATTAGGCTTACCTCCCGTATACCTGTTTTTAAAGTATCCGTCCGTGCGATTATAAGTAAAAGACAGCTTGTTATAAATAACGTTACGGAGAGGCAGATTCGTTAATATCATGTAGTTTTGTGAATTATAACTGGCCACTCCGGCTTTCGCTTCTATGGAAAAAACATTTGAAGGTATATTGGTTGTGATATTGATCAATCCGATAATACTGTTTCTTCCGTAAAGTGTTGTTTGCGGTCCCCGTAAAACCTCAATCTGTTTGACATCGTACAGATCAAAAATAAAAGCATTTTTATCGAAAACGGGAACTCCGTCCACGTATAACCCGACAGGAGGAGTACCGGAAACGGTACCTATTCCGCGTATATACAAGGGGGTTGATAATTTGAGACCGTCCTCCTGTATGTAAAAGTTGGGAACGATTCCCGATAGATTCCTTAAATCCAGATTATTTTCGTTCGGCAGGTTCTTCCCCGTGATGACAGTTAAGGCTATGGGAATACTGTTTATAGGCAATATCCTTTTCTCGGCAGATACGACGACCTCTTTTAATTGTTCAATTATGCTGTAAGTTGAATCTTGCTCGCGAATGGCCGTACTGCTTTGCCCTTTTAGGGCTTTGGATAGGATGCAAAATAGTATTATACAAATAGTTATTCGCATTATAATAAATTTTAGTAAGGTAAATCAGTTCAAAGTGCATTACAAACGGATGTCGTAATAGCGGAAAGCGAAAAAGCTAATTAAGCAGCAGGAGGGGCTCGAAGGGTTTTACTCGACGAAAGAGGATCTTTGTAATTTATGATGTAGGGTAAAACTTTTTTCTTTAAAACTAAAAATTCTGCCGCCTCCGGCTCCTTATGAATCGTATTTTTTATAAAATCTACTATTTTACACGCGGATAATGTCTCGAAAGTCCCTTGGGAGAGAGTAATAATTTTCTCTTCCGGTAAGTTTTCCCGAATTCTTGTTTCGCTTTTTGTATAAAAACAGATAAAGAAAAAGGCTGAAACAAGCAGATATACAAATATATGTACCGATGGGCCTATAAAAAACATGCTACAAAGCTATTAAAAATATAGATACGCTTCATGCTAATATCAAAATTAATCGAAAAATACAATTAATTAGAAACATTCTAAATTTTAAAGAATTATACTTGTAAATAAATTGTTAAAGAAACAATTTTTATACTTTTGTACAAGTTTAAAAAATGTAATTGTTACAAATAAATAATGAATAAAATACAGGAGATTCAGGCGTATTTAGGTAAATATCATATAAAGCCTTCGGTGCAGAGGATCGCCATAATGGATTATATGATTTCCCATAGAATACATCCTACCGTAGAGGAGATTTATGATGCGTTATCTCCGGAATACCCGACTTTATCCAAAACGACGGTATATAATACGTTGAAATTATTTGTCGGGCAAAAAGCCGTTACTCCGATAGTTATTGACGAGAAAAATATTCGGTTCGATATCCATACCATACCTCACGCCCATTTCATGTGTACGGGATGTGGGAAAGTACACGACCTTTCCGTCGAAGATATGGAAAAGTTTTCTTTTAAGGGGGAGGAGGGGTTTGTCGTCACGGAAATTCATCTGTATTATAAAGGATTTTGTAAAAATTGTATAGAGAGAAAAGATAAGTAGTAATTTATTAAAATGAGCGTTATGAAAAAATTTATTTGTACCGTATGTGGTTATGTTCATGAAGGAGATGAAGCTCCTGAATTTTGTCCTCAATGTAAGCAACCGAAAAGTAAATTCAAGGAGTTGGTTGAAACCGAAGGTGCATTGACCTTTGTCGACGAGCACCGGATTGGAGTGGCAAAAGGAGTTGATGCTGAAGTGCTTGAAGGATTAAGAGCTCACTTCAACGGCGAATGTACGGAGGTCGGAATGTACTTGGC
Organism: Gabonibacter massiliensis; assembly: GCA_001487125.1. Taxonomy (GTDB): domain Bacteria; phylum Bacteroidota; class Bacteroidia; order Bacteroidales; family Marinifilaceae; genus Gabonibacter; species Gabonibacter massiliensis. The sequence continues at coordinate 617,741 of LN913013.1, read as the reverse complement.
CATGAGCCGTCAGGCTGACCGCGAGGGATATCCGGAAATAGCCGAAGCCTTCAAACGCTATGCCTGGGAAGAAGCAGAACATGCTTCGAAATTTGCAGAATTGTTAGGAGAATGCGTGTGGGATACCGAGACAAACTTGAGAAAACGCATGGAAGCTGAAGCCGGAGCATGTGAAGACAAAAAACGTATTGCCACGTTAGCTAAAAAGTTGGATTTAGACGCGATTCACGATACCGTTCACGAAATGTGCAAGGACGAGGCTCGCCACGGTAAAGGTTTTGAAGGGCTTTATAATCGTTATTTTAAAAAATAATTAGATATAACTCTTTTTTTATGAAGGACTTCCCGGTTAAGGAGGTCCTTTCTTCATTTTTTTCGATAAAAGTGTAACCTTTGCTTTTGTTTTCCGTAAACGAATCAGGTAATAATATTAAAACAAAGAAGATGATGAGAAGTTATACATGTGAAGACGTGATTTTATCTAATGAAAATACAATAAAAGGATGGTTATGCAATCCTGAAGAGGCAGGAAAAAAGCCGGCCGTGATCGTGTTAGGGCCGCAGAACTCAAAAGATGATAAAATTTCTATGCGATATGCCACGAGACTGGCTAATTACGGTTATGTTACCTTATGCTTGGAAGAGACCGAAAACATTAAAGCCGCCATTGATTACCTGAGCTTCAAAGAAGAGGTAGATGCAGACAAAATGTATGCGGTCGGTATTTGTCACGGAACGAACGAGGTCATTAATCGTAGCGAAGAAGAGCAACGGTTGAGAGCTATTGCTCTAGTATCCGGTTGTTACAAGAAGAAAGAAGCTTCTCAACTGAAAACACCTACGATCATTATCCATGGCGGAGAAAACGAAAGTTTGGAATCGGCACGGGAGATATACGCGACCATTAAGGCGGAAGACAAAATGGCCATTTGGGAAGATTCGGTTTCTCGTGTACAATACTATGAAGATCCTTTAGTGTTAGATAAAACGGTAAAGAATGTTTACCGGTGGTTCAATACTCACTAAATATTTGAAAAAGAGACTTTATCTTATAGGAGGCTGTCCCGATTTTACGATCGACAGCCTTTTTTACATTCATTCATTCCCGCGTACACGATGAATATGGTCGGTCGTTTATGTATATCGGGTTTTTCATTTTTCCACTCTTTTACCGATCGTGTTTTGACGTACTCGTTCGCCGTTGTTAAATCACAGGCAATGGTCAGTTTCGTTGTCGGAGAGAGAACGGATAACATATCTTCCAATAACGTCAGATTCCGGTAAGGTGTTTCAATAAATATTTGAGTCCTGTTTTCTTGTAAGGATTGCTTCTCGAATATTTTCAACGCTTTGGCCCGGTCTTGTCTGTTTACCGGCAGATAACCGTTAAATGAAAAATTTTGTCCGTTGCAGCCCGATGCCATTAAAGCTAAAAGGATGGACGAAGGACCGACCAACGGGACGACTTGAAACTGGTGTTGATGAGCTAATGCCACGAGCTCCGCACCCGGATCGGCAATACCCGGACATCCGGCTTCTGAAATAATACCTACATCCTGCACGGCCAAATAAGGAAGATAAGATTCGATCTCTTCCCGTGTCGAGTGCTCGTTCAGATCCAAAAAAATCAATTCGTCGATGCAAATATTTTTATCTATTTTTTTTAAAAAACGTCTGGTGTTTTTGACGTTTTCCGTTGCGAATACCCTTAGGTTTTTTAAAATGTCGGTCACGTGTTCTGGAAGTACCTGCCGAACTTCCGTATCTCCAAGTAAATTGGGGAGTAAATATAATTTTCCCATGATAAAATGTTTGCTGCAAATATATAGGATTATTTTTATCTTATTAATTTTGTCCGTATTAAAAGAGGCGGACGGGGGAGATTTCCGGAGATTCTTTTATGATATTAAATGTTTAACCGATGAAAATAACGATTTTAGGAAGTGGGACTTCGCAAGGTATACCCGTTATCGGATGCGAATGTGAAGTGTGTCGATCCAGTGATACCCGCGATAAACGATTGAGAAGTTCTGCTCTGATTGAAATAGAAGGGAAAAAATTGTTGATCGATGCCGGTCCTGATTTCAGGTACCAAATGTTAAGGGCACACGTAAAGGACGTGAGGGCCATTCTTTTGACACATGAACACAAAGATCATACCGGGGGACTGGATGATGTAAGAGCTTTTAATTGGATAAAAGGAGGATATGTTGATATCTATTGCGATCAACGAACCTGTGATGCCGTCCATAAGGATTACGATTACGCTTTCATGCCCGTTAAGTATCCGGGTGTCCCCGATATGAGCATGCATGTCATCGATAATCGTCCTTTTTATGTGGACGATATAAAAATTATCCCGCTCACGGTCATGCATTACAAATTGCCCGTTACTGCTTTCAGGATCGGTAATTTTGCGTATGTTACGGATGCAAATTTCATATCTGAAGAGAACAAGAAAAAACTGAAAGGAGTGGAGTATTTGATTATCAATGCACTAAGGAAAGAGCCTCATATATCTCATTTTTCATTGGATCAGGCTTTGGAGGTTATTCGGGAATTACAAGTTAAACAAGCTTATATCACACATATCGGGCATCAGATGGGATTGAGTACCCAAGTCTCTGCAGAATTACCTTCGAACGTACGGTTAGCCCATGATATGCTGACATTTGAAATTTGAATCTCGTCTCGCAAATGTTAATAAAAAAGAGGATAAAATTTCAATTAATCGGTCGTTTTTATTACATTTGTGAAATTTTGGGACAGAAAGGGTTATTTTATACATAATAACCTTATTGCCAATTTGTTAATAGAGTAATTAGATCATATTAAATGGAAAACATCGGAGAAAAAATTATTAAAATCAACATCGAGGAGGAGATGAAATCTTCGTACATTGATTATTCAATGTCGGTGATTGTATCCCGCGCATTACCAGATGTTCGGGACGGCTTGAAGCCGGTGCACAGAAGGGTGTTGTATGGAATGAGTGAATTGGGGGTGACCTCTGGTAAACCATTCAAGAAATCAGCCAGAATAGTTGGAGAAGTATTGGGAAAATATCATCCTCATGGAGATAGTTCCGTGTACATGGCAATGGTACGTATGGCTCAGGAGTGGTCTCTACGATACAGATTGGTAGAAGGGCAGGGTAATTTCGGATCGGTCGACGGGGATAGTCCGGCTGCTATGCGTTATACTGAAGCACGTCTGATGAAGGTTGCCGAAGAGACTTTGGCAGATTTGGAGAAGGATACGGTCGATATGATACCTAATTTTGACGAATCCTTAAAAGAACCGAGTGTATTACCGACCAGGATTCCTATTTTATTAGTAAACGGCGCATCCGGTATCGCCGTCGGGATGGCGACCAATATGCCGCCTCACAATCTTAGAGATACCATCGATGCCATATGCGCGTACATTGACAATAATGATATTGAGATCGATGATCTGATCCGGATCATCAAAGCTCCTGATTTTCCGACAGGAGGTACGATTTACGGATATAGTGGAGTAAAAGAGGCATATCACACGGGAAGAGGACGGGTTATCGTCCGTTCTAAAACTTCCGTAGAAACGACACCTCACGGAAGAGAGAAGATCATTGTGCATGAAATTCCTTATATGGTTAATAAAGCCGAGTTGATCGTTAAGATTGCAGACTTGGTGAATGAAAAAAAGATAGACGGAATTTCAAACATCAATGATGAATCGGATCGTAATGGAATGCGGATCGTTATCGATCTGAAAAAAGATGCGATTGCCAATGTCGTTTTAAATACATTGTTGAAACACACGGCATTGCAGACCTCTTTCGGGGTCAACAACATCGCGTTGGTCGGTGGAAGACCCCGGTTGCTGAATTTGAAGGATTTGATTCGGTTATTCGTGGATCACCGTCATGATGTCGTTACCCGTCGTACCCGTTTTGAATTGAAACAAGCGGAGGATCGTGCCCATATCCTGGAAGGTCTGATTATTGCTTCCGATCACATCGACGAAGTCATTCGTATTATTCGTGCCTCGAAAACCCCCGATGAAGCTAAAAACGGATTGATAGAACGTTTCTCTCTAAGCGAGGTTCAGGCCAGAGCTATTGTCGAAATGAGGTTACGTCAGTTAACAGGCCTGGAACAGGATAAACTAAGGACGGAATACGGAGAGATCATGAAATTGATCGAGCATCTGAAAGCTATTTTGGAAAGCGTGGAACTGAGGATGCAAATCATTAAAGATGAGTTATTGCAGATAAAGGCGCAATACGGAGACGAGCGGCGAACGGATATCGTATACGCATCTGAAGAATTCAACCCCGAAGACTTTTATGCCGACGAAGAGATGGTGATCACCATCTCGCATATGGGATATATCAAACGTACTCCTTTAAGTGAATACAAGGTTCAAAATCGGGGAGGAGTAGGATCAAAAGGATCCGCAACTCGCGATGAAGACTTCCTGGAACACATGATTACGGCAACCATGCATAATACGATGCTGTTCTTCACCGAAAAAGGAAAATGTTTCTGGTTGAAAGTATGGGAAATTCCGGAAGGTACGAAACAATCCAAAGGTAGAGCCATACAGAATCTGTTAAATATTGAACCGGACGATAAAGTTAAAGCTTATATTAACATTTTGGATCTGAAAGATACGGATTATATAAACAGCAACTATATCGTTTTATGTTCCAAGCAAGGTATCGTGAAGAAAACGACCTTAGAAGCCTATTCGCGTCCTCGTGCGAATGGTGTAAATGCAATTACGATAAAAGAGGGGGACCAACTTTTGGATGCCAAATTGACAAACGGAGAAAACGATATCATGATAGCCGTCAAATCGGGTAAAGCCATTCGTTTCCCTGAAAATAAGGTTCGTCCGATGGGAAGAACGGCTTCAGGTGTCAGAGGTATAACGCTGGGTAGTGAAGACGATGAGGTTATAGGTATGATATGCGTTGAACCGGGAAAAGCAGATATTTTGGTCGTTTCGGAAAACGGATACGGAAAACGCTCCGATATTGAAGATTATCGTATTACCAATAGGGGAGGAAAAGGTGTGAAGACCATTAATCTAACGGAGAAAACTGGTAACCTGATTTCTTTAATCGATGTAACAGATGATGACAATCTAATGATTATCAATAGATCAGGCCTGACAATACGTCTTGATATATCGACATTAAGGGTAATGGGAAGGAATACGCAGGGTGTGAAATTGATTAATTTAAGAAACGATGATGCTATTGCCGCAGTTGCCAAGGTCTCTTCCGCTAAAGAAGAAGAGGTGGAAGGAGAGAAGCAGGGGGATAATATCGAAGACGGAACAGAGTAAAACGAAAATAACTGACGATTTGAAAAAACATCTAAATGTAAAACAAATTTTATAACGTATGAGAAAACTATCTTTTATCATTGCACTTCTACTTTGTGCGAATTTCACATTTGCACAAAAGGGGAAAGTTACTTCTGCGGTTAGCTTTTTCACGCAAGGAAAGTTAGACAAAGCCAAAGAATTAATAGATGAAGCTATCGTTCACGAGAATTGTGTCAGCTGGCCCAAAGCCTATTTTGTAAAAGGACAGATTTACCAAGCCATTTACGAGTCTCAAAATCCGGATTATTTGAAGTTGGTAAAAGACCCTCTGAATATCGCGTGGGAAGCTTTTCAACAAGTCATTAAACTGGATGATAAGGGAAAATTTAAAAAAGATTTGATCAATCAATATGCCAACCTGGTTGCTGATTTTCAAAATTATGGTGTCGAAAATTATAATAAAGGAGTGGATAATGATAATAAAGCAAATCCTGAAGCCGCAAAAAAAGATTTTGCCCTCGCTTTAGATAATTTTAAACGCGTGTTGGAAATCAATGCCTCGGAATACGGAAGCCAGAGAGTTGATACGGCTATTATTTACAATGCAGGTATTACGGCCCAACGGGCAGGAGACTTGGAACAGGCGTTGGATTTTTATAAAAAATCACTGGAATTGAACTATGACGCCTCAAAAGTATATCCGATGATTATCAGCATCCTGTTTACTCAAAGTAAGAATGCAAATGATGCAGGGGATAGCGTTTTAGGAAAAAATTACCAGGAAGAAGCTGTTCAGTATCTGCTGAAAGGACACGAATTGTTCCCGAATGAATCTTATTTGCTGATTCAGTTGATCAACTATTACCTGCAAGGAGATACCCCGGAAAAAGCAGAACAATTCTTAGATGCGGCTATTGAACAAACACCCGACAATTCGGAGCTCTATCGTGCTAAAGGTGATATGTACGAGATTTTGAAGCAAACGGATAAAGCCGAAGCGATGTATCTTAAAACGTTGGAATTAAATCCGGATGATTTCAGAGCCCAGTACAACTTGGGAAATATTCAGTTGAACAAAGTTATCGAAAAACATAACAAAATAGACGAACTGGATGACGCTAAGTATAAAGTGGCTTATGAACAGATATTGAAAGAATACGAGTCGGTTATTCCTTATTTTGAAAGAGCCTTGGAATTGGAACCGGGAGAGAAAAACACGTTGACCACGTTGAAAGAGTTATATTACCGGTTGAGGGAAAAACCCAATACGGACTACATGAAGAAATATGAAAAAACAAAAGAGATGCTGGAAAGTTTATAAAAGTCCGGTTCTTCTAAAAGACGAGATTCAAAAAGTCTCGTCTTTTTTATTGCGGTAGAAGGTATTTTAATTCTTTTTATATATCCTACTTAACATAATATAAATTATAGGACAAATTATACAAGCAATTCCCACGAGGCAATTTTTCATTTTTATCGATAAACGATCTGTTTTTCAAATCCACTTTTTATTCTTATTTTTGTGAGTCAAAGTAATGAATAAAATTATCTCATGCGAAATAAAGTGGTAATCATTACCGGAGCTTCTTCCGGAATCGGTAAGGCGTTAGTATATGAATTTGCAAAATTCGGGAGTAAAATCGTAATGGCAGCCCGCAATTTGGCGGAACTTCAGCAAATGGAAAAAGAGCTGAACGATAAAGGTATTGAGGTTCTTGCGGTTCAAACGGATGTGACCCGTGAAGACGATTGTAAACATTTGATCGAGCAAACCGTCCAGAAATTCGGGAAAATTGATATTTTAATCAATAATGCCGGGATTTCCATGAGGGCATTATTTGACGAGTTGGATGTGGATGTCATTCGGCGCGTTATGGATGTTAATTTTTGGGGAACTGTCTATTGTTCAAGATATGCTATCCCCTATTTACTTCATTCCAAGGGCAGTTTGGTCGGAATTATCTCTGTGGCCGGTTTTGTAGGTTTACCGGGGAGAACCGGGTATGCTGCAAGTAAATTCGCCGTAAGAGGTTTTTTGAACACCTTGAGGGTAGAAAATTTGAAAAAAGGGTTGCATGTATTGGTTGCAGCTCCCGGCTTTACGGCTTCCAATATTCGTAAAACCGCACTGGTTGCAGATGGAAACCAGCAAGGAGAAAGTCCCCGGGAAGAAAGTAAGATGATGTCTGCAGAGGAGTGTGCTGCAATCATCGTGAAAGGAATAAGAAAACGGAAACGGGAAATTATTATGACATTAGTGGAGGGAAAAATATCCGTATTCTTAAGTAAATGGTGGCCCAGCTTGTTGGATAAACTGGCTTATAATCATATGGCCAAGGAACCTGATTCTCCTTTTAAATAATTGTGAATCGATGAGATTTTATGTATTTGTTTTTATACTGAATTTCCTCTCTTTTTCTCTTTTCGCTCAGGAAAAGGGAATACTGAAAATCATGAAATCTTATCCCATTCCGATAACTGTTTTAAAAATCAGTCGGACGGACTCACTCCGTTTTACCCGTATTCCCGATCTGGTTTATCGATCGGCACAATTAAAAAATGAACATATAGAAAATCCCGCCGTTCGTTACGCGTTGGAAAAACTTACCCGAGACAGATCAAAATATTACGAGTTGAAACAAGCCATAAATACGTTGAGGGGATACGCTGAAAATGAACATATAAAATACATGATAAATTATCTTCGGGCCTATTTCGAAACCATTGAGGAAAAAGAAAAAGCCATTCAACAAATACGGGAACGAATCAAAAAAGATAGCCTGGAATACCGTAAGAGAAATCCTATGGATTCGGCACGTTACGATATACTTTTGAATCAAGATTTGCAATCTCTTCTAACTTTTATGGAAAAAGATGAGAATTATCAATGGATGCGTGAAAAAAGCAGGGATTCCATTCCACTAATCATACTGAACGCTTCGGATAAACCCAATCAGGTTTGGTTGAATAGAGGAAAAACCTATTACTACTATTTTTCGACCAAAAGCGTCGCGGGAGATTCCGTGGGATCCTGGTTAAGAGTCTCTTCCCGTGGAAATCGGGTGAAGTTTTTTGTGGATGAAAACATGTATCAGAAGTACAGTCAATCCGATAAAATTTCAAAAGATATCAGCTTGAAGATACAGGACTCGGCCTATTTAAAATTAAAACCCCTGACACCACTTCCGATAAAAAGAAACTACTGGCGGTATTACTGGGATATCAGTTTCGCATTCGGACAAGGATATTTTAGTGACAGTTGGGCTTCTGGGGGTGAAAATTCACTTTCTATTCTTTCCGATTTGAAGTATTTTTTAAATTACAAGAAGAACAGTTTATCCTGGGAGAATGCATTCCGGTATAGATTAGGGGCGCTAAAGAGCGGAAAGGAAGAATTAAGTAAAAACGAAGATAAATTTGAAGTATTATCCAAATTAGGAGTAAAAGCTTTTAAACACTGGAATTACGCGGCTCAGTTCGATATGAATACGGTACTGTTCAGGACTCACAATTATCCTAAAAACGACCAAATTATCGCTAATTTTCTCTCTCCGGGTTACTTCACCATCTCCTTAGGTCTTGATTATAAACCTAAAAACAATATCTCTCTTTACCTCTCGCCTATTGCCGGACAATGGATCTATGTTCGGGATACGGCCAGAGTTGATCCGACACGTTACGGTGTCGAAAAGGGAAAAAGGTACAGGAGTGATGCCGGAGCCAAAGTGGAATTAAGGAATGAGCATGAATTTTTTAAGTTTTTGAAAATAGATAACCGGTTGATTATTTTTTCCAGTTATTATGAGAAACCGGAATACATAACCGTTGATTGGCGTTTGAGTCTCGATTTCAAAATAAATTATTTTATGAAGACATCCGTTTATATGAATGCCATATACGATCAAAATTATTCGAAAAAAATACAGTTCAAAGAGACGCTGAATCTCGGTATATATTTTAGATTTTAATCTTATGATGAATTTTGAAAATTGTGAAATTGGTAATATCGTTATTCACGATATAGGAAATAAGTATGAAGAAGGAGACATCCGGTTTTCCGAATCTAATTTTGTTCCGGACGAACAGGAAGTTCATAATCTGCTGAAAACTTATTTTCTGACTCCTTTTAAAAGAGATGCCTTTTATCGTTTTTCCGCTTACGAGGGAGAACTTTCCCGCAATCCCGTGTACGCGGCGATACGTTCCGTGTTCGAGGACCCTGCCTCTTTCTATAAGGCATCCATCGACATCGCCCGGCATTTGTTCGAACAATCCAACCATCCGAATATCAAATCCGGAGAACTCTATTTGGTGCATTTTAAAAACTGTTTATTGGAAGACGGAACTTGCGATGCGATCGGTATTTTTAAATCGGAAAATAAAGATACTTTTTTGAAAATCATTGTTAATCAAAATAGTTATCAACTGACCAGTGAGTCCGGTATTAACATTAAAAAGTTAGATAAGGCTTGTCTGATATTTAACATGAACGAGGAGAGCGGCTATCGGGTTACTGTTTTGGATAAAACTAATCATACGGAAGCGGTATATTGGACAACTGATTTTTTGGGACTGGAACAGCAGGAGGATGACTATTTTCAGACTTCCAATTACTTGAAGTTATGTAAAGATTTCGTACAAGAGGTTTATAATCAGGAAAACGATATTCCTAAAGCCGATCAGATCGATATGTTGAATAGATCCATCGATTATTTCAAAAAAGCAGACACTTTTGATGAAGATCGATTTAAAGAAGAGATTGTCATGGATCCGCAAGTCATTCGCGCGTTTGAAGATTTTAAAAATTTCTACGAGGAGAAAAATGAAATAGCCTTGAAGGACTCTTTCGACGTGTCGGATAGCGCCGTAAAAGATGAAAAACGTTATTTTAAACACGTTTTAAAATTGGATAAGAATTTTCATGTTTACATTCACGGCCAAAAAAAATACATCGAGAAAGGATACGATTCGGCCAAAGATATGAATTATTATAAATTATTTTTCCGGGAAGAAAATTGAACCTCCATGATTAAAGCAACGAAAAGAATTATCATACTCTTTGCGGCCTTGTGTCTTGCGGGATTAATGGGAGCAGGAATCGGATATTACTATGTATTTTATCCGAATATTACGGTAAAAGACGACGGAATCATTTATGTTCGAAGCTCCGGTTCGATAACGGAGGTGCTGGACACCTTGCGAAGCCGGGGATATGTCAAACATCCCTCTACCCTGCTGCAGGTTGCCCGGTTGAAAAAAGCAAAAGCAAAATCCGGACGTTACCGGATCAGAGAAGGTATGAACAATAACGAATTGATCAATATGTTACGTTCGGGAAATCAATCTCCGGTACAACTGACATTTAATAATATACGTACGTTAGAAGAATTTGCCGGAACGGTATCTCTTCAATTGGCCGTATCGTCCGATGAATTACTCTCTCGGCTTCGTAATCCTGATACGACTATCCGATACGGTTTTTCCCCGGCAACCGTGATCGGTATGTTTATTCCCAATACTTACGAGATATATTGGAATATTTCAACTACTGACTTTTTGAATAGAATGTATAAGGAGTACCAGCGTTTTTGGAATAAACAGCGTCAGAAAAAAGCGGAAGAGATAGGACTTTCTCCACTTGAAGTGACCATATTGGCCTCGATTATTGAAGAAGAGACCGTAAAAAAGGAAGAGTATCCCGTCATCGCCGGGGTTTACCTGAACCGGTTGAAAAAGGGCATCAAGCTGGATGCTTGCCCGACCCTTAAATTCGTGTTGGGAGATTTTACGATTACCCGGATTTTGGATCGCTATTTGGAAATAGATTCTCCCTATAATACTTACAAGTATGCCGGCCTACCCCCCGGTCCTATCCGAATGGCCTCTATTCAGGTTATTGATGGCGTGTTGAATTATCAGAAACATGATTACCTCTATTTTTGTGCCAAAAGCGACTTTTCCGGTTACCATTATTTCTCCAGAACATTGCGACAGCATAACGCTCATGCGCGGGAATACCACCGGGAATTGGATAGAAGGAAAATTTGGAGATAATTAAGAACGATGTCCAAGCAGAGAGGATAAAACAAATGGCAAAAAACTCAAAATTAAATACTTACTTTCTTTGCAAATTCGGAGTAAAGTAGTAACTTTGCGGGCGATAAAATAATTTTCATTATTTAATTTATTAATAAACAAACAGTTATGTTGAATCATTACGAAACCGTTTTCATCACAACTCCCGTTTTATCTGAAATACAGGTAAAGGAAGCGGTAGAAAAATTCAAAAACGTTATTACCCAGAATGGAGGTAATATCGAGCATGAAGAGGCTTGGGGACTGCGCAAGCTGGCTTATCCTATCCAAAAGAAAACTACAGGTTTTTATCACTTGCTTCAATTCGAGGCTGAAGGTACTTTAGTGGACAAATTAGAGACCGCTTACAGACGCGATGAGAAAGTGATCCGTTTTCTGACCTTTAGATTAGACAAGTATGCTTACGAGTATGCGTTAAAAAGAAGAGCTAAAAATCAAGTAAAACAAGAGGAGAAATAAGCCATGGCACAGAACGAAAGCGAAATTAGATATTTGACCCCTCCTACGGTTGAAGTCAAAAAGAAAAAGTACTGTCGGTTCAAAAAAGCAAGAATCAAATTCATCGATTACAAAGATCCTGAATTTTTGAAGAAATTCTTGAACGAGCAAGGGAAAATTCTTCCCAGAAGAATTACCGGAACTTCTGTGAAATTCCAGAAGAAAGTAGCAACCGCCGTGAAAAGAGCAAGACACCTTGCTTTGTTGCCCTACTTAACCGACTTGATGAAATAATTTTAAGGAAGGAGGACACAAATGGAGATTATACTATTGACAGACATAGCGAACTTAGGTCATAAGGATGACATTGTAAATGTTAAACAAGGTTACGGTCGTAACTACCTTATTCCCCAAGGTTATGCTATTTTAGCAACAGAGTCAGCAAAAAAAGTAGTTGCTGAGAATTTGAAACAAAGAGCTCACAAAGAAGCAAAATTGAGAGCTGAAGCTGAGGAACTTGCAGCAAAATTGGCTGAAGTAAAACTTACTGTCGGAGCTAAAACCAGTTCTACCGGTAAGATTTTCGGTTCCGTTAACAGCATCATGATTTCTGAATGTCTGAAAGAGAAAGGATTCGATATCGACAGAAAGAAGATCATGCTGAAAGATGTGAAAGAGATTGGAACTTACAGCGCAATCATCAAACTTCACAGGGAAGTGAAAGTCGATGTAGAATTCGAAGTAGTTTCAGAATAATTAAAAACAAGTCATAAACAAGACTTAAACGTATTTCCAAACATATTCCAAACGAAAAGCACCCGTAAAGGTGCTTTTTTTTATGTACATTTCACATTCATGTAAATAGAAAATGAAGTGAAAATCTTATCTTTGCAAGAATTGGAGGATAGATTTTATGAGCGAACAATATATTGAGTTGAAGGGTATACGGGTTCATAATCTGAAGAACATCGACCTGAAGATCAAACTGAATCGGCTGATCGTGATTACCGGTGTATCAGGAAGCGGTAAGTCATCTTTGGCTTTTGATACTCTGTACGCGGAAGGACAACGTCGTTACGTGGAGAGCCTATCCGCTTATGCCCGTCAATTCTTGGGACGTCTGAATAAACCGGAATGCGATTATATAAAGGGGATTCCCCCGGCAGTGGCGATAGAACAGAAGGTAAATACTTCCAATCCGCGTTCAACGGTAGGTACCTCTACCGAATTATACGACTACATCAAGTTGTTGTATGCCCGTATCGGTAAAACCATCTCTCCCGTTTCCGGTGAAGAGGTAAAACGGCATAGCGTAGACGATATTTGTGATTATATTATTCAGGGGCACGCGGATAAGAGCGTCGTCATTATGGCCAAGCCTGTTTCGGTGACGAAAGAGAGTTTGGGACTTTTGATGAATCAAGGGTTTAGCCGTATCAAGTATGGTCATGAATTTACGCGTATATCCGATTTTTTAGAGAGCAATGAAGAGGTTAAAACGGATGTACCCCTGTTTTTGGTTATCGATCGGGTTACCGTGCATGAAGAGAAGGATACCATCTCCCGGATTAACGATTCCGTTGAAACGGCTTTATATGAAGGACAAGGAGTATGCTACATCGAATTGGACGGAGAGATTCGTTCTTTTTCCAACAGATTTGAGGCTGACAGTATAACCTTTGAAATTCCCTCCGTCAATATGTTTAGTTTTAACTCCCCGATCGGGGCATGCAACAAATGCGAGGGATACGGTAAAATTTTAGGTATAGACGAGGATCTCGTTGTCCCCAATAAATCATTGAGCCTGTATGACGATGCCGTCATGTGTTGGCGCGGAGAGAAGATGAGCGAATGGAAGCACTATTTCATTCGTCAGGCTCATCATACGAATTTTCCCGTACATAAGCCTTATTATGAATTGACTAAAGCGGAAAAAGAGCTTCTTTGGAACAGTCCGATGGGAATTTATGCTTTTTTTGAACATTTGGAATCCAAAAAATACAAGATTCAGAACCGGGTGATGATTGCACGTTATACCGGAAAGACCAAATGCCCGGTCTGTCATGGAACACGTTTGAAGAAAGAGGCTTCTTACGTGCAAGTAGGACATAAAGCCATCACCGATTTGGTCGATATGCCGATCTCGGAGCTGAAGTATTTTTTTGAACGACTGTCTCTTTCAGAGCCGGATCAACAAATAGCCGATCGGGTTCTTCCGGATATTCATAATCGAATTGAATTTCTGTTGGACGTGGGCTTGGGATATTTGACCTTGAATCGTCTCTCTTCTTCCCTCTCCGGAGGAGAATCGCAACGTATCAATTTGGCCACTTCTCTCGGGTCGGCTTTAGTGGGTTCTTTGTACATATTGGATGAACCCAGTATCGGATTACATTCCAGAGACACGGATCGTCTGATTCAGGTTCTGAAAAGATTAAGAGATTTGGGTAATACCGTGGTTGTCGTTGAACACGACGAAGATATTATGTTGGCGGCGGATGAGATTATCGACGTGGGTCCCTTGGCAGGCAGACTGGGAGGAGAAATCGTATACCAGGGAACTTTAGATAAGATACGGGAAGCAGATACGCTGACGGCAGATTATCTGTCCGGCAAAAAATACATTCCCGTACCGGATCATCGTCGGACTTCTCCCTATCGGATCGAACTGAAAGGAGCGACCGAAAACAACTTAAAAAACATAGACGTAAGGATACCTCTCGGCATCATGACAGCGGTAACCGGTGTAAGCGGTTCTGGAAAAAGTACCCTGATCAGAACGATTCTGGTTCCCGCTTTGAAAAAATACTACGGGGATTATTCGGATAGAACCGGAAGTTTCAATCGTCTTTCCGGTGACTTAGACCGGATTTTCGGTGTCGAATTTATTGACCAGAACCCTATCGGCAAATCTTCCCGCTCGAATCCGGTAACTTACATTAAAGCCTGGGACGATATACGAAAAATTTTCGCGGAAGAAAAACTATCCAAGACGAATGGTTTCAAACCGGCTTTTTTCTCTTTCAATGTCCCGGGTGGAAGGTGTGAAGAGTGTCAGGGGGAAGGTATTATAAAAGTGGAGATGCAATTCATGGCCGATGTATACCTGGAGTGTGAACATTGTAAAGGACGTCGTTTCAGAGAGGAGATACTGGAAGTAAAATACAAGGATAAAAATATATACGATATCCTGGAGATGACGGTCAATCAGGCGGTCGAGTTTTTCGGTACCGGTAGTAGTCACAGTGAACGGAGCATTGTTAGCAAATTGCAAAAACTGGTAGACGTGGGGCTGGGATATATAAAACTGGGGCAAGCCTCCAGTACGTTGAGCGGAGGAGAGAGTCAGCGCGTAAAACTTGCTTACCATTTAAGCCAGGAAAACGCGGACCCTACCCTATTCGTGTTCGATGAACCTACGACAGGTTTACATTTTCACGATATCCACAAATTGATGGAATCCTTAAATGCTTTGATTGACCGAGGACACACCGTTTTAATCATAGAACACAATATGGACGTAATCAAATGTGCCGATTACATCATAGATTTAGGACCCGAAGGAGGTAACGAGGGAGGTTATTTGGTTTTCGAGGGAACTCCCGAAGAGTTGTCCAAATGCCAGAATTCCTACACGGGAAAATATTTAAAAGAAAAATTAGAGATGTACCAATAAGCGTTTGAAACATACAGATATGAAGAAAATTATTGATTTTACAGTAAAAGAAAATCAGCTATTAAATCAGGATACCGTTCTGCTGGTACTTCATTCCGATGAATTACCCCCCATTCTACCGGGACAATTCGTAAACGTGAGAGTGGACAAATCCCCTTCCACCTTGTTGAGACGTCCTATATCGGTTCATGATGTGGATGGAGAGAAAGGCCTTCTCTATCTCTATATTAAAGTAGTGGGATGCGGAACGGCAACCTTGGGAGAACTTAAACCGGGAGAAAAGTTGAATATTATCCTTCCTTTAGGAAACAGCTTTAAAATACCACAGGATGGCAAATGTTTGCTAATCGGAGGTGGTTGTGGGGTGGCACCCATGCTCCACCTTTCGCGTGTCATGCGATCCGGGGGAATGGATCCCGTTCTTTTGATCGGAACCCGCACGCGAAAAGAGATTTTACGCCGAGAAGAGTTTGAAAAATATGCAAAAGTATACTACACAACTGAAGACGGTTCCTACGGAGAAAAGGGATACCCCACGCAACATTCGATATTGAAAGAGCATTTCGACCATATCTTCTGTTGCGGACCGGAAGTGATGATGAAAGCAGTTGCATCTTATGCTAACAAGAATAATATTGATTGTCAGGTATCACTCGAGAACACGATGGCATGCGGGATCGGCGCTTGTCTCTGTTGCGTAACGGAAACGACGACAGGCCATAAATGTGTATGCACGGAAGGTCCTATTTTTAATATAAAAGATTTAACATGGCAGATTTAAGTATCAATATCAACGGGTTACAGCTGAAAAATCCGGTTTTGACTGCTTCCGGGACATTCGGATACGGGATAGAGTTTCAGGATTTCATCGACTTAAGCGCATTGGGCGGTTTTATCGTGAAAGGTACCACCTTAAAACACCGGGAAGGAAATCCCTATCCCCGTATGGCCGAAACGCCTTCCGGAATGTTAAACGCGGTAGGCCTTCAAAATAAGGGTGTGGATTATTTTATCGAACACATTTATCCGGAGATACAAGCGATAAAAAGTAATATTTTGGTAAATGTTTCCGGATCTACCGTGGCCGATTACGTGATGACGGCGGAAAAAATCAATGAACTGGAAAATATACCGGCCATTGAACTTAATATTTCTTGCCCTAACGTGAAAGAAGGCGGTATGGCTTTCGGAACCAGTTGTGCTTCTGCCCGAGAAGTGATAAAAGAAGTTAGAAAGGCATACAAAAAACACCTGATGGTGAAATTATCTCCCAATGTGACCAATATTCAGGAGATCGCCCTTACCGCCGAAGAGGCTGGGGCTGATTCCGTCTCCCTGATCAACACGTTAATGGGAATGGCTATTGATACAAAAAGTCGAAAACCTGTTCTGAGTACGATAACCGGAGGGTTAAGCGGCCCCTGTGTAAAACCGGTAGCTCTTCGAATGGTATGGCAGGTTGCCAAGGTCGTAAAAATACCGGTTGTAGGTTTAGGAGGAATAACTTCTGCTAACGATGCCATCGAATTTTTATTGGCTGGAGCATCGGCAATCCAAATCGGTACGGCCAACTTTATAGATCCGGCTATTACGCTAAAAGTGATACGGGGTATCAATGAATATTTGGATCAGAACGGTTTTAAATCCGTTAAAGATATCATTGGTTTGATTTAAAAGAGAGACCGGGAGAAAATTCATTTTCTCCCGGTCTCTTATTCTTTATTGTAATCTTCAAAACTTCCGTCATCGAAAAAGAGCAGAATACGCTTTAAGTTTTTGCTTTTCTCGGACGATACCCGGAAAGAGGTGCTCCATTCTGGAAGTTCTTTTTCAACCTGCTTGGTTTTAAGGATCTCCTCCTCCTTGAACAACATTGGTTCTTCTATCGGCTTCTTCATGGGCTGTTCCGGAACACTTCCGGTATACATGGGACCTTTTCCTGTTATTAACCAGGTAAGACTAATATCCGGAAATACCTCCGCTATGCTGTTGATGATATCAAAACCGGGTTTGTTTCTCCCGGCTAATATATGAGAAATGGTAGAAGCGCTCACGCCGATCATCGCCGCAAATTTCGTAGCAGTGAGCTCTTTTTGTGCAAATAATTGATTCAACCGATCCTGCATTTGATTATCATTTTGTAAATATTATGCATTACAAATGTAATGATTCGAAGGGGAAAAAGCAAATTACATTTGTAATTCTTTCTATTTACATATGTAAATAGAAAGAGAGGTATATCGAAAGTGAAAATAGTATCTTACTTAAGTACCAAGTAGTTAAATATGATCCCCCTCCTTTTTTCTATTATGATAAAATAATGCATTGTTTATTAGTGTATTAAAATAAAGATACCTCTATTGATATTATAAATAAAAACATGATATAAACACTAATATATTACTGGTAATTAGATGTTTAAGTATTAAAAACATCTCAATTTTGCGTGTTTTCATGTAAAAATCATCTTCAGATACTCTTTTAATCTAAAGTAAAGGATGAATTTATTTATATAAATCATTGATAATTAGAAGTAAAAATATAATTGTATCAAAGTGTTAAATACTTTTTGTCTCTTATCTCTTTACATTCGTAAACCTTTTCTTTACCGGAAGAAACCTTGTCCGAACGCAACGTGTTGTTTACAAATGTGAATTTATTCTTTGACTTAAATATTGTGACAAGTGTAAATAATTAACGCCTTGTTATCTTCGTGAAATTCTTTTACATTTGAAAAAAATTAAACACGTTAATCATGACAATCGCGGAAAAAATAGCAGAACTCAGAAGAATTATGGATCGGGAAAATATAGCCGCTTACGTTATTTCCGGAACGGATCCTCATAATAGTGAATATTTACCCGCTCCCTGGCAACACCGGAAATGGATTTCCGGTTTTACAGGGTCTTTCGGTACGGTCGTTGTTACCAGGGAGCATGTGGGCTTGTGGACGGATACCCGTTATTTTATTCAAGCAGAACAGGAATTGAGCGAAACAGAGATAGAACTACATAAACTACGTATTCCCGGAGCCGTTGATTATCCCCAATGGTTGTGCGAACATTTGCAACAGGGTGAGAACGTCGGCATAGACGGTTTTTGTATGTCTGTCAACGATGTTCGCGCCTTAAAAGATACTTTGGCCCTTAAAAACATAGCCGTTTGTGAAAAAACGGATCTTTTGGGTGAGATATGGCTGGATCGTCCGGCTTTTCCTCAAGGAGCCATAACCGTATTACCCGATCGATATGCCGGAGAAACGGTCAGAAACAAAATTAAGAAAATAAGAGAGTTTATTATTAGTAATAACGGCAACCATATTCTATTCTCTGCTTTGGACGAAATAGCCTGGCTTTACAATATCCGTTGTAACGATATCTCTTATAATCCGGTTGCCATCGCTTATGCCTTAATCGATAAAGAGAAAGCCCATTTATTTGTAAAACAGGATAAAATCACCCCGGAAACCGGTAGCCGACTGTGTGCGGACGGCGTAGAGATACACGATTATCATCATCTTTTTCTTTACTTGGATGAATTGAAGTCCCCTGCCGATTTTATTTTGGACACGACTACTTGTAATTACGCCGTGTATCATCGGATTTGTCAGAAATTCAAGGTGAAGGAGATCGTTTCTCCCATACCTTTGCTGAAAACAGTGAAAAACGAAACGGAATTAGCTGGATTTCGTTTGGCGTGCCGCAAAGATGCCGTTGCCTTGACAAAATTTTTCTATTGGCTCGAAAATACATTAGCCACCCGCTCCGTTGCCGAACTGGAAGCTGCCGCGGTGTTACAAAAATTCCGGAGTGCGGATTCCGAATACGTTTCCGACAGTTTCGAATGTATTTCCGCTTATGGAAAGAATGCTGCGTTACCCCATTATTCCGCCACGAAAGAACATCAATCCGAGATTCAAGCCAAAGGTTTGTATTTGGTTGATTCCGGTGCGCAATACCTGCACGGTACAACCGACATTACACGCACTATGCCCGTAGGGGAATTAACGCATTTGGAAAAAGAGGACTATACCCTGGTCCTTAAAGGTATGATCAATTTAAGCAGATTGATATTTCCCAAAGGCTCCAGAGGGTGCAATATCGATATAGTTGCAAGGTTGCCTTTATATATGAATCACAGAAACTTCGGTCATGGAACAGGACATGGTGTCGGTTATTTCTTAAACGTGCACGAGGGGCCGCAATCCATTCGTCCAGACTTAAAGGACCAGGAGATACTTCCGGGAATGGTGACCTCTAACGAACCGGGATTATACAGGGAAGGTCTTCACGGTATTCGCCACGAAAATTTGATCGTTTGCCGGACGGATACGATTAACGAATTCGGAGAATTTTATAAGTTTGAAACGATAACGCTTTGTTATTTCGACACTTCGGCCATTTTACCTGAACTTTTGGAACAGGACGAAACAGAGTGGCTAAATCTTTATAACGAGCGGGTGTACCGGGAGACGTCTCCCTATTTGTCAGCGGAGGAGGCAAAATGGTTACGGGATAAAACCAATCCTCTGAAGAGCTGAAAATCTCAACATCAAAATCTTCGACCGGGGCGAATATAGAAACAGAAAAATGGAGTTCATTTTATGAACTCCATTTTTCTGTTTCGAGCGATTATACTACGCTGATGATTAGTCCAAAGTAATTATAACGCTTTCGCTATCCAACACGATACCTGCCTCCGACTGAACGGCACGCACTACCAATTGATATTCGCCTTTGGTAAAACCTGCGCTGATATCGCTAATAGCGAAATCCACTCCGCTTTCGGGACTGTCCGTAAATTTTTTACCGTTAATCAAAGAGTACGGTTCTCCTTTCGTTCCGATTCCGACAAGATAAAAACTAGCGTTTTCCACCTTGTTCCATTTGGCTTTAACTCTTCCGTTTTCATATGATATCGTTGCTTCGATCGTCCCCAATACTTTCTCGGTATCTTTGATATCGACGGACCATCCGGCTATCTCTTGCTTAGCATTCTTTACGGAAACCCTGTAATTCCCTTTGGGGAAAGTAGTGGAAAATTGACTGTTCAATATTTTACTTTGAGCTCCCTGGCCATATGAATCGGGCATCGACTCCATGCTGAGAATCCCCTCGGGTCCCTGACAGGTATAAGATTCCATCGCCTCGTTGGCTATAATTTGGATATGAGGGAGGAATCTTTTCTCGACCTGATCCCCGTCGATTATATTTTTTTGAAGCACTACGCAACTCGCGTAGGTAATCGCAAAATCAGGATCATCGCTCTTTAGGCAAGAGTTCAATAAGGTGACACTCAATAATACAAAGATAAATTGCTTTAATCTTAAAATAGTTCTCATTTTTAGTTGTTTTTATTGTTTAAAATAATTAAATAGCACACTAATTCTGTGTTTCATGGTGCGAATATTCGCAAAAAAACAATACGATGCAAAAAAAAGGAGTGCTTTTTCTCTGATCGTGAAGTTTTTTTATTTTTTCGCCAAATCAACGCAACCTTTAGCAAATTACAGCATCTTAGCGTTAGTTATCGATGTATACTTTGGACAAAATAATAGAGAAATGCAAAAAAGGCAATCGACAAGCCGGAGAACAACTTTACCGCATGTTCTCCTCCAAGATGTTTGCAGTTTGCATTCAGTATTCCAAAACGCGCGAAGAGGCGGAAGATAACTTACAGGACGGTTTTATTAAAACTTTGGAGTGTATAGGTCAATATTCGGGCAAAGGTTCTTTCGAGGGATGGATGAAACGTATTTTTATCAATATCGCTCTCGAAAAGTACCGTAAAAATAATCCCGTACAACCCGTGGAAGAGATTCCCGAGATCGAAATGGAAGATGTCGATGCGGGTTTGAACATTCCTTCGGAAGTGTTGTTTGGTTTTGTAAGTCAATTGCCGGAAAAATACCGGTTGGTATTTAACTTGTACGTAATGGAAGAGTTATCTCATAAAGAGATTGCTTCCATGCTCGGCATTTCGGACGGAACTTCAAAATCGAATTTAGCGAGAGCAAAAGAGATTTTAAAGAAAAAAATTAATACATACCTAAGTTATGGACAATAATTTAGAAAAACTATTTAAGACAGCCCTGGAAGAGGTTACGGTCGATCCCCCGGCAAGGGTGTGGACCGGCATAAATTCTCGCCTGGGTGGCAAACAAAACAGGTTTAGGCAGTTATTTATATATAGTGGAGCGGCGGCAGCAATAGTCTTGCTTCTCTCCTCGCTTTTTATGCTTCAACAAGAAAAGAAAAAGACATCTTATCCTCCGTTGGTAAAAACTCAGTCTTTAAAGCCACCGGCCCCCTATCTCTTGGCATATCACTCGCCAGTCCCGAACATTCCTCCGGCTGCCCGCCGAAAAATCGAAGAATCCGGAACACCGGAATTCGTCAAGGTCGATCCGATGACGGTTCAATTTTTCGATTCCGGTCTGTTGCCGGTATCGCACCCGGTAGCCGAGTTGGAAAAGACGGCTATTCGCGAGGATTTTATCCCTTTAATAAATAAAGAAGCGTTGGAAAATCAACGCCGATATCTCAAATTAATTCATGAACAGCCGGTGGTGAAAAAGAAGAAAATGAACCTGAAGTATACCCTCGGCGGTTATGTTTCTCCGGGATACTCTTCGGGTAGCTACCACATGGAAAACAAACAGAGCCGACTTGTTAGCTACACGGACGATCAGTTAAGCGGCATCTTCAATATGAACGGGGGGATTACTTTTGCCGTATCGCCGGGAAGCCGGATCTCTATCGAAACGGGTATCGGATACACCCGTATCGGCCAAAAAACGAGCGATTCTAAGGTTTTCGTTCCCCAGACAAATGCCATGATGAGCAGCTACAACAACCAAACACGGGTACTTACCCCGCTTGGAAACGTAAAAAGTCGGTCTAACGCGGCCGTATTCGTTTCCAATTCCCAGTTATTGAGAAGCAATAGCGAAACAACGGGAAGCATTGAGCAGGAGTTCGACGCGATAGAAGTTCCTCTTTCCCTCCGCTATTATCTGAATAACAACAAACTAAAATTCAGTATCTTGGGAGGATTTGGAGCAAGTTTTTTGGTACGTAACATGACCTATTTACGCTATGAGGGTGTAAAAGAAAAGATGGGAGAAACGGATAATATTCGCCGTGTTAACATGAGTACTCATGTCGGTTTGGGCGTTGAATATCCGATTGGTAAATCGATTCATTTTAAAATAGAACCCGGCTTCAGGTATTACTTACAATCTTTAAGTAAAGATCCGGATATCCGGTACAATCCTTATACTTTTACTTTTTCCACCGGTTTCGGAATATCTTTTTAGAAGAGGTTAATACTTGCGATTCAATATTTCACTCGCGATAACCGCTTCCGGCAAATCGAAACGGATTGTATTACCGGAATTCGATTCGCTCGTATCGCTTTCTTGCATGTCATTTTCGTGCAGTCGGAATAAAGCGGCAAAACGTTTGTCTCTCATATCTTTTCGGGCCCGTTGATCGCTCTTTAATATTTCCATCCTCTCTTCATCGGATTTTCCGAAATGAGCGATGGCTTCCGTCTCTTTCCTTTTTAAGAAATCGGGTATAATTTGTTTTTCCGTTCCGACTTCCGGCTTCTCTATTTCATCTTCCTGTTGCGGGACCTCTACCCGTTTACCAAAAATTTGATCGAAAAAATCTCCTTCTGTCCCATCTTCTGCCGGAACGTAAATTTCCGGACGAACAGTTTCGTGTGGCGCAGAGGGTTGCCTCTTTTTGTTTTTATCCTTAGAAGACTTTAGAACTCCCAATAAGCTGGCTCCGATGGTCAATGCTATATATACTATAATATCCAAAGCGTTGTCACTCATAAAAATATCATTTTTAGTGTCGACCAAATATAACTATTTTTTATAACCCCACGCTTCCGATGTAAGAAAAATATTTTTCCTATATATTTTTTCTATGAAATTATATACTCAACATGTAAAATAACTATCTTTTTTTTACCTTTGTCAACGAGTATAATTGATTTCGTTTAAAAAAATAAAATAAATCCGGATGAGAACGAAAAAAGCATTGATTAGTGTATTTGACAAAAGTGGAATTGTTGACTTCGCTAAATCTCTAAATTCTATGGGGTGGGAAATTATTTCTACCGGAGGAACATCAAAAATATTAAAGGAAGAGGGTATTCAGGTGAAAGATATCGCTGACCTGACAAAATTTCCGGAATGTTTCGACGGAAGAGTGAAAACGCTGCATCCCAATGTCGAAGGGGGTATCTTGGCAATCAGGGACAATGAAAAACATAAACAACAAATGGCCGAATTGGGTATAGAGCCCATCGATATGGTGGTTTGTAATTTGTATCCTTTCAAACAGACGATTTTGAAAGAAGGAGTCTCGCACGAGGAGATCATAGAAAATATAGACATTGGCGGGCCTACCATGATCCGGGCCGCGGCTAAAAATTATCCTTTCGTGACGGTTGTTACTGATCCGGAAGATTACGAGCGGGTTATTGCTGAAATAAGGGAAAACGGAGAAACCTTGCCGGAGACGAAAGAGCAATTGGCTGCCAAAGTATTTATTCATACCTCGCATTACGACGCTTTGATCGCCAACTACTTCTCGAAACGTCTGCATATCACCTCTCCCAAAACCATAACCTTAACTTATGAAAAGAAACAAGATTTAAGATATGGCGAGAATCCGCATCAGGAAGCAACTTTTTATAGTTGTATCCAGGAGACGGAAGGGACATTAACGGGAGCGATCCAATTACAAGGCAAGGAGTTATCATACAATAACATCGGGGATACGGACGGAGCGTTAGAGGCATTGAAAGAGTTTGATGAACCTACGATTGTAGCGGCGAAACACGCTAATCCTTGTGGTGTCGGGAGTGCTGCAACCTTGGCGGATGCTTTCCAGAAAGCGTATGACGCGGATCCGGTTTCCATATATGGAGGGATTGTAGCCGCCAACCGGGAAATAGACAAGGCTACCGCTGAAAAAATGGCTCCCGTTTTTTTAGAGGTGATCGTCGCTCCCTCTTTTTCCGAAGAAGCATTGTCCGTTTTCTCCAAAAAGAAAAATTTAAGATTATTGCAAGTAAAAGATATCGATCGGAGGACATATACCACGCCTAAAGCTAAAACCGTTTTAGGCGGTTTATTGATACAGGACATGGATCAACGATTGATCGAAGGAGAACTTAAAGTGGTAACCCAGCGTCACCCGACGGAAGAAGAGTTGAAGGACTTACTTTTTGCATGGAAAGTTGTAAAGCATACTAAATCTAATGCTATCGTGATTGCAAAGGATAAGTGCACGACAGGCGTAGGCCCGGGACAGGTCAGCCGGATTTGGGCATTAGAAAATGCGATTCGTCAGGGAGCAGAGCGTATCCCCGGTAGCGTTATGGCATCCGATGCGTTTTTCCCCTTTGCCGATTGCGTGGAAGCAGCCCATAAGGCTGGTATCACGGCTATAATCCAGCCCGGAGGTTCTATCCGGGATCAGGAATCCATTGATGCTGCCGACCAATACGGGATAGCTATGATTTTTACAGGTATGAGACATTTTAAACATTAATGACTATGAGTTTATTTTCTTTTTTAACACAAGATATCGCGATAGACTTAGGGACGGCAAACACCATTATCATCATGAACGATAAGATGGTGGTGAATGAACCCTCTATCGTAGCCATAGATAAAAAATCGGAAAAGGTAATTGCAATTGGGGAAAAAGCCCGGCAAATGCAAGGAAAAACCCATGATTATATCAAAACGATCCGGCCGTTGCGCGATGGAGTTATTGCAGACTTTAACGCTGCCGAACAGATGATCAGGGGAATGATTAAAATGGCTAACGGAAAAGGTAAATTCTTCTCCCCTTCTTTACGGATCGTCGTATGTATCCCTTCCGGAAGTACGGAGGTCGAAATTAGAGCCGTACGCGATTCCGCCGAGCACGCGGGAGGACGGGACGTATACATGATCTATGAGCCGATGGCCGCGGCATTAGGTATCGGTTTGGACGTGGAGGCTCCGGAAGGAAATATGATTGTTGACATAGGTGGCGGAACAACAGAAATCGCAGTTATTTCTTTGGGTGGTATAGTTAGCAACAAATCGATTCGTATCGCAGGAGACGATTTGACGGACGATATTCAGGAATACATGCGTCACCAACACAATATAAAGATCGGAGAAAGAACGGCGGAGGAGATAAAAATTCATGTGGGATCGGCTCTATCCGAATTGGACGAACCGCCTGCGGACTTCGTGGTACAAGGTCCGAACCAAATGACTTCCCTGCCTGTAGAAGTTCCGGTCTCCTATCAGGAAATCGCTCATTGTATAGAAAAGTCGATTTCTAAGATAGAGATAGCTATTTTGGGTGCTTTGGAACAAACCCCGCCTGAACTGTATGCCGATATTGTGAATAAAGGCATTTACTTGGCCGGAGGCGGAGCCTTGTTGCGAGGATTGGACAAACGGTTATCAGATAAATTGAACATACCGTTCCATATTGCAGAGGATCCTCTTCGTGCTGTGGCACGCGGAACCGGAATCGCACTAAAAAATGTAGATAAATTCTCATTCCTTATCCGATAAGAGGTGAAAGAAATTATAAGACTGATACTTAAGTATCATTTTACTATAATTTTTATATTATTGGAAGTTTTATGCTTTTCTCTGATAGTCAATAATAACGACTATCAGAGAGTTGTATTCTCCCAATACTCTTCTTCTGTCTTTAATTACATCTCTTCCGTTGTTACGGAAACCGAAAATTATTTTTGGTTGGCCGAACGAAATGAAAACTTGGTAAAAGAGAATGTAGCTTTAAAAAATCGATTGGAGATTTTAAATTCAAAAAAAGATAGTTCAGAAGTAAAATCGTTTATCCTTGACAGTTGCATACTGTACAACTATGTGGATGCAAAAGTTGTAAATGCAACTTTCAACAGGACTAAAAATTATTTGACGCTAAACCGGGGAGGTCAGGACGGCGTCCGGAAAGAGATGGCGGTATGTTCCCCGGAGGGAGTAGTCGGCTTAATACAGGACACGAGCGAACATTATTCTTTTGTAATTCCGTTGATCAATGTAAATTCGAGGGTATCGGCTAAAATAAAGAAAAACGGGTATTACGGTTCGTTGCAATGGGACGGAAGTGATTATCGTTACTCTTATTTGAACGATATACCCTACCACGTGGAGATCAGTCCGGGAGATACGGTGGTCACCTCCGGCTTCTCCTCTATTTTTCCGGAAGGATTGCTGATCGGTTTCGTCGAATCGACTACTCGGGAAACGGCTAACTTTTTAGCTATAAAAGTGCGCTTGGCCGTAGACTTTAAAAAACTCTATCATGTCTACATCGTGAATGATTATTGGAAGAATGAGAAAAAAAGATTAGAAGGAAACAATTATCATGAATAATATAAATTATTTTATCCATTTGTTCATATTGTGTATTATCCAAATTTTTATTTTGGATAATATTCATCTCGGATCTTATTTCTATATCAATATTTATATTCTGGCCATTTATATTCTTCCTTACAAATTCAAAGGAATCCCCCTATTGTTTTTTGGTTTTCTATTGGGATTCGTAATGGACCTGGCCGACAAGACCGTGGGAATCCATGCGGCGGCTTCCACCTTTACTGCCTATATCCGTCCCTGGCTGTTGCAATCGACATCTAACCGGGAGAAATTGGATGATATTCATGGAGCCCAACGATTGACGGAATTCAACTGGTTTCTAAAATATTCGGGTGTGTCAACCCTCCTGTTCAATGTCGTTCTTATTTTTGCCGAAGCTTTTACTTTTAGCGATCCGTTTATCACTTTAATCCGGATAATTTTCAGTACTTTTATCTCCTGGTTGTTGATCTTGCTTTATTACTTTATCGGATTGAAAAAGGTAAACAGGTAAGTATTTCTTCGAATTGAAAAAGATTCATTCAAATGAATAAATTTGGATATAGAAAAGGAATTATCGCGGGTATTATCGTATGCGTCTGCGTTATTTATATCATCAGGCTATTCGTTTATCAGGTAGTCGATGATCAATTCAAACAAATGGCAGACAATAATTCACAGAGGATCGAGACAGTATACCCTGCACGCGGTCTGATATACGACCGTAATCATAAACTATTGGTCGATAATCAAGCGGCATACGACTTGATGATTATTCCGAGACAGGTAAAAGAATTCGACACGACGGACTTAATTTCCATACTTGGCATATCGAAAGAATTTTTAGACAGAAACATTCAAAAATGCAAAACTTACTCCAGGTATAAGCCTTCTATTTTGGTTTCCCAAATTACCGGAGATAAATATGCCGTACTTCAGGAAAAGCTGTATCGCTATCCGGGATTCTATATTCAAACGAGAACATTAAGAAAATACAATGTTCAACATTCTGCAGATGTATTCGGTTATATCGGAGAAGTCAGTTTGGATCAAGTGAAAAAAGACACCTGTTACGAACCGGGAGATTATATCGGTATTAACGGATTGGAAAGAACTTACGAGACCACACTTCGGGGAGAGAAAGGAAAAAAAATCGTCTTGGTCGATAATCATAACCGGGTAAAAGGCTCCTTTCAGGACGGAAAATACGACAAGGAAGCGATTGTAGGGCAAGATTTGGAAACTACATTGGATATAGATTTACAGGAATACGCTTATCAGCTAATGCGTAACAAAAAAGGAGGTATCGTGGCAATCGAACCGGAAACCGGGGAGATTTTAGCAAAGGTATCGAGTCCGGGTTACGATCCCCAACTGATGGTTGGACTGGACAGAGGCAGGAATTACTTGAAACTGGAACAGGACAGTTTACGTCCTCTGTTCGATCGTACGACAATGGCTCAGTATCCTCCCGGATCTATTTTCAAAACGATTCAAG
Source organism: Gabonibacter massiliensis (assembly GCA_001487125.1). Taxonomy (GTDB): domain Bacteria; phylum Bacteroidota; class Bacteroidia; order Bacteroidales; family Marinifilaceae; genus Gabonibacter; species Gabonibacter massiliensis. The sequence continues at coordinate 589,295 of LN913013.1, read as the reverse complement.
CCCTGATCGGACTGCAGACGAAAGCGATAACTACCGAAAGCAAATTTTCCTGTTCAGGAGGAGCTTATATTGGCGGTAAACGTTTTATGAAATGTCATTTCCACGACTCCCCTACCGATTTGCGGGCATCTATTCAAAATTCCTGTAATCCTTATTACGTGAATGTGTTTCGGCGCGTATTGGAGTTACCGCAATATGAAAATGTACGAAATGCCTATAATGAATGGAGAAAATACGTAATCTCCTTCGGGTTGGGAAGCAGATTATGTCCTGATTTCCAAAACGAGGTGAACGGCTCCATTCCGACACAAGCCTATTATGACCGGGTACACCGCACCAAAAATTGGCATCCTCTCTATATCATATCATTGTCGATCGGACAGGGCGAACTGTTGATAACCCCTATACAGATGGCAAATATCGCCGCAATTCTGGCAAACCGCGGATATTACATGACTCCCCATATCGTGCGGCCTGACGAGACCGCCCCCCGGAACCGGATAGAAAAACATACCGTCGATATCAATAAGGCCTATTTTAAGCCGATCATAGAAGGGATGGAATTAGTAGTGAAAAAAGGTACCGGAAGAAATGCTCAGGTCGATTCCATAGCGATTGCCGGAAAAACAGGAACCGTACAAAATCCGCAAGGGGACGATCACTCCGTCTTTATCGCTTTTGCACCCGTGGACCGCCCTAAAATCGCACTTATCGTCTACGTGGAAAACGGAGTGTGGGGATCTACTTATGCCGCCCCTATTGCCGGCTTGTTGATTGAAAAATATTTGAAAGGTAAGATATCGGATAAGAAAAAAGAGTTAGAAAAAAGAATGCTTGAAAGCGATTTAATTCGCCAAACAAATAAAAACAGAAAAGGCGATGAATAGACAAACGAACCTGATTGCTAATATCGACTGGATCTCTATCCTACTTTATATTTTGCTTGTCTTTATGGGCTGGATCAACATATATGCCGCCGTATACGACGAGAATCACAACAGTATATTTGATTTTTCGCAACAATACGGGAAACAACTGATATGGATAGGTGCTTCTTTCCTATTGGCTTTTTTAGTGTTACTGACCGATAGTAAATTTTTTACCGCTTTTTCTTTTATCATTTACGGGATTACCATATGTCTTCTGCTCTGTGTGCTAATCTTCGGTAAAGAGGTACATGGGGCTCGTTCCTGGTTCGAAATTCAGGGTATTCGCATTCAGCCGGCTGAATTCGCTAAATTTGCGACCAATTTGGCATTGGCCAACGTGATGAGCAGACATAATTTCAAGGTGATGAAAATAAGTAATTTATTGTTGATCGGGATTATTTTGTTCATACCTGCCGCTCTCATTATTTTACAAAACGACACGGGTTCCGCTCTTGTATACAGCTCTTTTATTCTGGTATTATTCAGGGAAGGGCTGCACGGTTCCATTCTTTTACTTTGTTTTGTTGCCGTGGCGCTTTTTGTTCTCAGTATTTTGTACTCTCCGTTTACCGTATTGGTTATAATACTGATAGGAACCTTAGCTGCCTATTATTATTACCGACATAATCTCAGGGAACTAATCAAAATCATCGGAATATTGACCCTGCTCTTTTTTCTCTTCTTTTTGGTCAACTGGGCCATTCAAGGAAATTTATCTGATTACTATCTGTTGCTGTTGTCTTATCTGATTTGCAACCTGGCCGGATTGATCTATATCTACCAAAAGAAGATAAAGCATATCGCATTACTGATATTCGTTTCTTGGTTATGCATCGGAGCCACGGTATCTGTCGACTACATGTTCGAGAAACTTCAACCCCACCAAAGGGACCGTATTAATAATCTGTTAGGTATAACCATGGACAAAAAAGGAACGGGATATAACGTCTATCAATCCAAAATTGCCATTGGTTCAGGGGGTTTTTGGGGAAAAGGTTTTTTACAAGGAACGCAGACAAAATTTAATTTCGTTCCGGAACAAAGCACGGATTTCATCTTTTGTACCGTCGGGGAAGAGTGGGGGTTCGTGGGAAGTGCCCTGGTCATACTATTACTTATGACATTTATTTTACGTATTATCTATTTGGCAGAGCGCCAACGTTCCAATTTTTCCCGGATATACGGGTATGGCGTAGCCTCTATCCTATTCTTCCATATGGCAGTGAACATCGGGATGACCATCGGGATGGCTCCCGTTATCGGGATTCCTCTTCCTTTTTTCAGTTACGGGGGATCTTCGCTGTGGGCCTTTACGATACTCATATTCATATTTTTACGGCTCGACTCCAATCGTTTACAAGTATTTAGATAGTAGATATTTTAATTGGAGTATACTGGAGCCTATAAATCGTAAATGTTTTAAATTGTAGATTAAATTTTATACTTTCGCTCCCGAATAATTTAAAACGATAAACATGAAAACATTAGTTATAAATATAAAACAACTTGTTCAAGTTGAGAAAGAACCGAGAACGAGGGTCGCAGGTGCGGACATGGCCCGTTTGGGAATGATCGACAATGCCTATTTGTTGGTGGAAGACGGTTACATACAAGCTTTCGGTAAAATGAGCGAATTGGACCAGCACGCCGTGTACGAAGGAGGCGATACCATTCAAGAGATTGATGCCACCGGCCGTTTGGTTCTCCCCGCTTTTTGCGATTCACACACGCACATTGTATATGCAGGCAGCCGGGAGATCGAGTACATCGACAAGATCAAAGGGCTCTCTTATGAAGAGATTGCTCGAAGAGGAGGAGGAATTTTAAATTCTGCAGAACGTATTCGAAAGGCCAGTGAAGAGGAATTGTACGATTCGGCTTTCGAACGTCTCCAAGAGATTGCCATGTTAGGAACGGGAGCCGTTGAAATCAAAAGCGGTTACGGTCTTAGTACGGAAAGCGAACTAAAGATGCTGCGGGTAATCAAACGATTAAAAGAGGATACCCCCCTGACCATAAAATCAACGTTTTTAGGAGCACATGCTGTTCCGACCGAATACAAAGGACGCCAGACGGAATACGTGGATTTGATTATCAACGAGATGATTCCGGCTGTCGCTTCCGAGGAGTTGGCCGACTATATCGATGTGTTCTGCGATAAAGGATTTTTTACGGTCGAAGATACGGATCGTATGTTGAATGCCGGAATGAAACACGGATTACGCGCGAAGATACATGCTAACGAACTGGACTACTCGGGTGGTATCCAGGTAGGTGTAAAATACAACGCACTTTCCGTCGATCATTTGGAATATGTGGGGGAAAAAGAGATCGAAGCATTGAAAGGCAGTGAGACGATGCCGACGGTATTACCGGGAGCGGCATTCTTTTTGAATATGCCTTATTCTCCCGTGCGGGAAATGATCAACGCGGGGCTTCCCGTCGCATTGGCTTCCGACTATAATCCCGGCTCCTCTCCTTCCGGCAACATGAAATTCGTCATGTCTCTGGGATGTGTGAATTATAAAATGCTTCCGGAGGAGGTAATTAACGCCACGACGATTAATTCCGCGTATGCTATGGGAGTTGAAAACGAACTGGGAAGTATCGCTGTCGGCAAAAAAGCTAATTTCTATATCACAACACCCGTTAGCGGGATCGAATTTCTTCCGTATGCTTACGGGAGTAATCTGATCGAAGCCGTGTTTTTGAACGGAGAACAAATTTAATAACGGTATGCCTTATTCACATTATAAAAAAGTATGGATTCGCAAAGCCTATCGGATCCGTTATCCGTAGCCCATTGGCATTCTCGGATTACAAATTGTAAGCTTTCTTTGAATAGATTAGAGTGTTAGAGACAGAATAAACATCAGTTGTTATAACAATATCGCAATAGAATATGAAAAAACTAATTGAATGCGTTCCCAATTTCAGCGAGGGAAACGATATGCATATTATCGATCAGATTACAGCAGAGATTAAAGCTGTGGAAGGAGTCAGCCTCATTGACGTAGACCCGGGAAAAGCGACCAACCGTACGGTTGTCACCTTGGTCGGTACTCCTGAAGAAGTTTGCGAAGCTGCTTTTCGTGCCGTAAAGAAAGCCTCCGAACTTATCGATATGAAGAAACACAAAGGAGCACATCCCCGTTTCGGTGCCACGGATGTTTGTCCGTTGGTTCCGGTAGCTAATATTACCATGGAAGAGACGGTCGAATATGCTCGTAAATTGGCAAAACGTATCGGAGAAGAATTGAATATACCCGTGTATTGTTACGAAAATGCAGCCTTCGTGCCGGAAAGAAAGAATTTGGCAACCTGCCGGGCTGGAGAATACGAAGCATTGGGAGAACGATTGAGCAGTGAGCAATGGCATCCCGATTTCGGTCCCCGGGAATTAAACGAATGGACAGCCAAAACCGGGGCCACGGCCGTAGGAGCCCGAAACTTCCTGGTGGCTTACAATGTCAATCTGAACACCACTTCTACCCGTCGGGCAAACTCCATAGCCTTCGACGTACGTGAACGCGGGCGGGTTAAACGGGAAGGAAATCCCATCACGGGGAAAAAAGTGCTGGACGAAAAAGGGAAACCCGTTATGATTCCCGGAACGTTGAAATCGGTCAAAGCGATCGGTTGGTTTATAGAAGAATACGGTATTGCCCAGATCTCCATGAACTTGACAGATATATCGGTAACCTCCGTACACGAGGCGTTCGACGAAGTTTGTCGTAAGGCCAATGATCGGGGAGTAAGAGTAACCGGTTCCGAATTAGTCGGTGTTATTCCATTAAAGGCCATGCTGGATGCCGGACGCTATTTCTTACGGAAACAACAACGTTCTACCGGTGTTTCGGATAAAGAATTGATAAAGATCGCTGTCAAATCTTTGGGATTAGACGAACTTTATCCTTTTGAACCGCGGAAAAAAATCATCGAGTACATATTAGAAGACGAAATGAATAACGGCAAGAAGCATTTGGTGGATATGACATTAGCCGAATTTGCCGATGAAACGGCTTCGGAATCTCCCGCTCCCGGGGGCGGTTCGATTTCCGCTTATATGGGAGCCTTGGGCTCCTCCTTGGCCACGATGGTAGCAAACCTCTCCTCTCATAAACGGGGTTGGGACGATCGTTGGGAAGAATTTAGCAATTGGGCAGAAAGGGGAAAAGCGTATCAGGTGGAATTAATCAAAATGGTTGACGAGGATACTAACGCATTCAATCGTATTATGGATGCATTCGGCCTACCCAAGAAGAGCGAAGAAGAAAAAGCAGCCCGTCATCGGGCGATTCAGGATGCAACCCGGTTTGCCACGGAAGTGCCTTTCAAAACGATGATGTTATGTTACGAATGTATGGAAGTGGTGAAAGCCATGGCTGAAATCGGAAACCCGAATTCGGTAACCGATGCTGGAGTAGGTGCTTTGGCCGCCCGCTCCGGAGTAATCGGCGCATTTTTAAACGTGAAAATAAACGCCGCGGGATTAGACGACAAAGCGTACGCAAACGACATCATCAGCCGAGGAGAAAAAGTGGTCGAGATGGCAAAACAAATGGAAACGGAGATCTTAGAGATCGTCAATTCTAAAATATAATATAGAATCGATATAAAAAATCCACGATGAATATCATCGTGGATTTTTTTGTTTCATCCCACCCGTTTCATAGCAAACTGAAAGCACAGGTAACGCCTGCCATCACGATAGCGACCATACTCATCAGCTTGATCAAAATATTCAAACTCGGACCGGAAGTATCTTTGAACGGGTCTCCTACCGTATCACCGATGACCGTCGCCTTGTGATTGTCGGATCCTTTGCCCCCTAAATTTCCTTCTTCTATAAACTTTTTGGCATTATCCCAAGCCCCTCCCGAGTTGGCCATAAAGATCGCCAATACGAACCCGGCTCCCAATCCACCCGCCAAGAGGCCGATGACTCCCGCGACACCGAAGATCAATCCCATAACAACCGGAACAATGATGGCTAACAAGGAAGGAAAAATCATTTCTTGTTGAGCTCCTTTCGTGGATATCTCGACGCACTTGGCGTAATCAGGCTCTCCCTCTCCCGTCATGATTCCTTTGATTTCCCTGAATTGACGGCGGACTTCGTTTACCATCTTTTGGGCCGCTCTCCCCACGGCATTCATGGTTAACCCGCAGAATAAGAAAGCCATCATAGCTCCGATAAATATACCTGCCAACACCTTCGGATTCATCAATGTCACATCGTAATAATACATGAAATCCGTCAAAGAAGCATCAGCCGTTTTAACGGTCTCGCTACCGATAGTCAATATCTCTTCTCCCATACGGAGCAATCCGATTTTAATCTCTTCGAGATATGAGGCGATCAAAGCTAATCCGGTAAGAGCGGCAGAACCGATCGCAAACCCTTTTCCCGTGGCGGCCGTCGTATTTCCCAAAGCATCTAAAGCATCCGTACGATGACGTACCTCCTTTCCCAGATTGCTCATTTCGGCATTTCCCCCCGCATTGTCCGCAATAGGACCGTATGCATCGGTCGCCAGCGTGATTCCTAAAGTAGAAAGCATTCCGACGGCTGCAATGCCTATACCGTACAGGCCTACCGATACGTTTGAAAAATCAAATTCCGAAGCAAAAAGGAAAGAGAGAATAATACCCGCAACGATAGCGAGTACAGGAATCGATGTAGAGATCATACCTGTTCCGATACCCTTGATTATCACCGTGGCAGGTCCTGTTTCTGAACTTTTAGCTATATCCTGTGTCGGTTTATAAGCATGTGACGTGTAATACTCGGTTGCCTTTCCGATGACGATCCCCGTGAGTAGTCCCACGATGACGGAACCGCATATCCAGTAACTTAAACCCAACAAATGAAAAACTAAAAAACTGGAGGCTATAATTAAAACGGAACTGATATTAATACCCCGGTCCAAGGCCCTCAGAAGTTGTTGTTGTGAAGCTCCTTCTTTCGTTTTTACCATAAATATACCCAATAACGAAAGTACGACTCCGAAAGCGGCTATCAACATCGGGGCCAAAATAGCATTGAACTGTATATCGGGATCCAACCGATAGGCTGCGGCCCCCAATGCTGCCGTTGCCAGGATAGAACCGCAATAGGATTCATACAAATCGGCTCCCATACCAGCGACATCCCCCACGTTATCCCCCACGTTATCGGCTATTGTCGCCGGATTTCGAGGATCATCTTCCGGTATACCGGCCTCTACCTTTCCCACCAGATCCGCTCCGACATCGGCAGCCTTGGTAAAAATACCCCCTCCCACTCTCGCGAAAAGAGCTTGAGTCGAAGCTCCCATGCCGAAAGTGAGCATGGTCGTCGTAATCACGATCGCCTTTTCTGATGTCGTCGGTTCTTCAACGAAATAATCCAATAAAAGCCACCACAACGAGATATCCAACAGAGCCAATCCGACAACTACCAATCCCATCACGGCTCCTGAACGAAATGCTATTTTCAATCCGTCGTTTAAATTCCTGCGTGCCGCATTAGCCGTACGGGCAGACGCATAGGTAGCTGTTTTCATGCCTATATACCCGGCTAACCCCGAGAAAAAACCACCAGTCAAAAAGGCGAACCACACCCATTCGTTTTGCAAACCGGGTCCATACGCCATCCAGGCAAAAAGGATACACAATACTACGAATACAACACCGACTACTTTATATTGTTGACTTAAATAAGCCATAGCTCCTTTACGCACGTGTCCTGCAATACGTTTCATCGTATCCGTACCTTCGGATTCTTTCATCATATGACTAAAAAAGATTCTTGCGAAAAGCAGCGCGATAATAGCACAAACAGGTACTATCCAGAATAGATCGTTTAACATAGTTCTTATATTTGGCAGTTAATATTAAATACAAAAAACTCATCAAGCAGTAAACGAACCTGATGAGTAAAAGTAAACATAAATAACTGAAAATATCTATCTCTTTTCTGTTTTTTTTAAATTATCTTCATTTCGGCATATAAATCATAGTCATCCGCACCTGTAACAATTACCTCGTAAAAACGACCGGGGTAAAGTTTTTTATCACTTGTGACAAAGATTTCCGGGTCCACCTCGGGAGAATCGTGTTCGGAACGCCCCACGTAAAATTCATCTTCAACCCGATCGATCAATACGTTCAATTTTTGACCGATCAAACGGGTATTCAATTCGGCCGATATCCTTCTTTGCCTCTCCATGATCTCCTCCGCCCTCCCGCGTTTTATATCTTCGGGAACATCATCCCGGTAATGTTTATCGCAGTAGGTATCCTCTTCATGAGAATAGGGAAATACCCCCAAACGCTCGAACCGCATCTCTTCCACAAATTCAAGCAACTCTCTAAAATCCTCTTCCGTCTCTCCCGGATGTCCCGTCATTAGTGTCGTACGAATAAATATCCCCGGAACCTCTCTTCTGATGCGGGCTATGAGATCCCTGGTCTGTTGTTTCGTCACCCCCCTTCGCATCAATTTCAACATGTGATCGCTACAATGTTGCAAAGCAATGTCCAAGTAAGCGCATACATTTTTCCGCTCCCGCATGACCGGTAACAACTCCATGGGAAATCCCGCCGGATAGGCATAATGCAGCTTGATCCATTCTATTCCCGGTATACCCGACAAACGATCGACTAATTCGGCCAAACGGTTCTTACCGTATTTATCGATTCCGTAATAAGTTATATCCTGTGCCAACACTAAAATCTCTTTCACTCCTTGCCGGGCCAAGAGTCCGGCTTCCTCCACGATCTCCTCGAAATCCCTCGACTTGTATTCGCCCGTCATAATGGGAATGGCGCAATAGGAACATCCCCGATTACACCCTTCCGAGATCTTCAGGTAAGCATAATGTTTCGGGGTTGTCAAATGTCTTTCGTTTTTTATCCCTTCGTCGAAATCCTTTCCCAATGCCGTTAGAACTCCTTTCCAATCGAATTTCCCGAAATAACCGTCTACTTCCGGAATTTCATGGGCCAGTTCGGCATGATAGCGTTGTGACAAACACCCCATCACGTATACCCGTTCGATAACACCTTCTTTTTTCCGTTCTATCTGCTCCAATATCGTATTGACCGACTCCTCTTTCGCATCTCCGATGAAGCCGCAAGTATTGATAACTACGATCTCTGCCTCCGAATGATCGCCATCAACCTCTACGCTATACCCGGAGGTCTCCAGTTGCTTCATCAATAACTCGGTATCCACCAAGTTTTTCGAACACCCCAGGCTGATAATATTCACTTTTTTCATTCGTTCCAAATTTGGGCACAAAGGTAGTAAAATAGGAATTATCTTTCATATCTTTGCACAATTATATAAAAAACATGGGAATGGAAAGAGAATTCAGGTGGTTGCCAACGACCCGAAAGGAAGTAGAACAACGGGGATGGAAAAGTATTGATGTCATTCTTTTCTCCGGAGATGCCTATGTGGATCACCCCTCATTCGGTGCTGCCGTTATCGGAAGGGTACTTGAATCCATGGGTTTAAACGTGGCTATCGTTCCGCAACCCAATTGGCAAGACGATTTAAGGGATTTTAAAAAATTGGGAAAACCCGATCTTTTTTTCGGGATCAGTCCCGGAAGCATGGATTCCATGGTTAACCATTACACGGCAGCCCGTAGAAAACGCTCTGACGATGCCTATACCCCCGGAGGACACAGCGGAGCCCGTCCCGACATGCCGACCATCGTCTACACCCGGATTCTGAAAGAGTTGTACCCCGATACTCCTGTTATTATCGGGGGAATAGAAGCCTCTCTACGCCGTTTCACTCATTACGATTATTGGAAAGACATGCTAAAGCCCCCTATCCTTTGGGAGAGTCACGCGGATATGCTCGTATACGGTATGGGCGAAAAACCGATGATGGAAATTTGTCGGATGTTACGCCGGGGAGTTCCTTTTGCCAATCTTACCAATATTCCACAGACTGCGGTTATCCGGGGGAAAAATGAAAAATACGCTACAAACAAAAAATGGGAGAGTATCACGTTGCACTCTCACGAAGAGTGTTTGCAAAGCAAACGATTATTTGCCGTAAATTTCCGCCACATCGAGGAAGAATCCAATAGTATCCACGCGGCACGACTGATACAGCCTGTCGGAGAACAACAAGTGATCGTCAACCCTCCTTATCCTCCATTGACCACGGATGAACTCGATGCGATATACGATTTGCCGTTTACCCGTTTGCCCCATCCGAAATACAAAGGCAAAGAGATCAGTGCTTATAATATGATACGGCACTCCATAACCATGCACAGGGGATGTTTCGGGGGATGTGCTTTTTGCACGATTTCCGCCCATCAGGGCAAATTCATATCTTCCCGTTCGAAAACCTCTATCCTGCGGGAAGTCGAGCGAATATGCGAGATGCCGGACTTTAAAGGAACTATTTCAGATATGGGAGGTCCTTCGGCTAACATGTACGCGATGAGAGGAAAAGATAAGAGTCTTTGCGAACGTTGTAAACGCCCCTCCTGTCTTTTTCCTACCGTATGTAAAAACCTCGATACCGACCACTCCTCCTTGTTGGAGTTGTACGGTCATGTCCGAAAGCACCCCCGCGTGAAACACGCTTTTATCGGTTCCGGTATTCGTTACGACTTAGCAATGCATCGCACGGGCAATAAGGAGGTAGACAACGTAAATCGAGATTATCTTGAAACCGTCATCAAGTATCATGTTTCCGGAAGGTTAAAGGTGGCTCCGGAACACTCCTCCGATGAAGTCCTGCATTTGATGCGGAAACCTTCGTTTCAGCTTTTTCGAGAACTTACCCATCGTTTCAACGCCATAAATAAGCGAGAACATCTCAACCAGCAGCTAATTCCTTATTTCATCTCATCCCACCCGGGCTGCAGGCTGGAAGACATGGCGGAATTAGCCATCTTGACTAAGGAATTGAATTTTCACTTAGAACAGGTTCAAGACTTTACGCCGACACCCATGACATTGGCCACGGATATCTACTATTCCGGAATTCATCCCTATTCCACGCGTGAAATTAAATCTGCCAAGAGTGAAAAAGAGAAGAAACAACAGAATATTTTTTTCTTCTGGTATAAAAAAGAATTTCGGAACGAGATCGCTAATCTCTTGAATAAAATACGTCGTCCTGACCTTTTAAAACGCCTCTATTCGAATAAAAGCCGATGAAATATTTATTTTTCCGTATCAAATCATTAACTTTGAAGTGAATATTAAAAAGACGGATATGCGATATACGCTTTGGGTTATTCTCGTATTATGCTTTGTATCCTGTGATCGTTATCAGGCGCAGGAAAATAACAAACGGGGCATGGATTACATCAACCGTAATCTATACGAAAAAGCATTGGAAGAATTTAACAACGCTATATCGCTTGCGCCCGATTTTTTGCCGGCTTATTACAACAGGGCCATTGTTCAGGCTAACCTGAAACAGCCCGGGAAAGCGTTGGAAGATATGAATTACGTGATTGCCAATGATCCCACGAATGCTCTTGCATTCTATAACCGGGGAATTATACACGAGAACCTCGGAAAAGGCACAGAAGCCATCCGTGATTACAGCCAAGCGATTAATTTAAAACCCGATCTCGCGAACGCATACCATTACCGGGGAATTGTCCGCTTTAAAATGAAAGACCTGGACGGGGCTCTTGTCGATTATGATAAAGCTCTCTCCCTGGGATTGCAATCGAGTGCCATTTATTTTAACAAAGGCGTTATCTATCATCAAAAAGATCGGTTAAGCGACGCCATCGAAAACTACTCCCGATCTATCCAAATAGATCCTTCCAATGCCAAAGCATATTATTACCGTGCCATTTCCAAACTGCGGGTAGATAATTACAACGAGGCTTTACAGGATCTGGAAGTATCACAACACTTAGGTTACTCGAAAGCTTCGGAAGTAATTTCCCGCTACTATCCGGAAAAGAAAAAATAGATATCTTTTTCTCCTTCTCAATATAAAACTGATCCGGGAAACAGAATCCGGGCATTCTGACCTCTATCTTTACACGATTGACGGCAATAGAACTAAAAACGATTCGTATATCCGCCCTATCTGACAACGTGAATAGGAAAAGATTGTTATCGAGACCTTTTACTGCCGTCTAATTACGATTCAATAACCTGCTCCAAATACCGAAGAATCCTTTTTGTCAGAGGGGAAATCTACCGTGATTTCTTTTTTTACTAAGCCAAAAGAATCTGACAAGGTAATTCGACCTTAAACGTACTGCCTACTCCCTCCTGCGTATCTACCAAAATATGTCCATTCATCTTTTCAACGATGGATTTGCATATGGTTAGTCCCAATCCTACACCCGGTACAAACAGGTCTACCTTTTCAAAACGTTCGAATATTTTGTCTATTTTATCCCGAGGAATACCTCTTCCCGTATCGCTGACACTTAGTATTACGCCGCGATCGATAACCTCGTAAGCGATCTCGATATGCCCACGCAGCGTATTTTTCAATGCGTTGGAGACAAGATTGTTCAAAATCTGTTTGATACGCATTTGATCGAGCTCTATCAGATAATTACGTTCGGGATACCGGGATAAGAGCTTCACATCAGTCGGCACATTCTCCTCGTATTCCGTCATGCACTCTTGAATCAGGCTCGACAGGTCGAACCAATTGGGATAAAGTTCCATGTTACCGGCTTCTATCTTGGAAAAATCGATAATATCATCTATGATACCGAGTAATAGATTGTTATTATGGCGAATCAATGCATTGTATTGCTCTTTTTCGGCTTCATCCTCCGTGTAGGAGAGTAAGCCGGAAAACCCTACAATAGCGTTCAAAGGTGTCCGGATCTCATGACTTATCGTGGCAAGGAAGGCAGACTTCATCCGATCGGATTCTTCGGCCTTATCCCTCGCTTTGGTAAGCATCTCTTCCGTTTTTTTCAGTTCGGTAATATCGTAATTAATAGATATTAGTTCGATAATGCCGCACTCCGGAGCATAATTCTTCAGCAAAAGATTAACATAAGTCCACGTGTAACTTCCGTCTTCCCGAAATACCCGTACTTCACGACTGAATTCCTGAGCGATACCTTTTCCGGCTTTATTTATAAATTCGATCATAAAAGCCCGGTCCTCCGGATGAACATGGCTGTATATTCCCACGATTTCACTTAAAGGCGTCCCGTTTTTTTCTCCGATATTCCGGTACCAGCTTTTAGGAGCATCCCCTTTTTTCGTAAGTAAATTATAATAGGCATAGCCGACTTTCGAATAGTCCCCCACTAATTCGAAAAGATTTTCAAACTCGTGGAGCTTATTATAAGCGATAGTGGTTTCCGTCCTGTCCGCATTAATTAAAATATAGTTGATCGGGTTCCGGTTTTCATCATATAAAGTCGTGACTTTCGTCATCAGGTCGATGGTCCCTTCTTTCCTTAACGAATTATAATAGGTCCCTATTTTTGAAAAATCATAACGGAAGGTAAAATCCGCATCTTCATTTCTCCGTAACTTCTCCTTCATCTCTTCGGGAAAAATAGGATTATCGAAGATATTGATCCCCAAAGCATCCTCCTTGCGGGACAGACCGAACATATCCAACTCTTTATCATTCAGATCTATCAGTACTCCATCCTTATCGTATAACTCAATGCCGACCGGCAAATTCTTATAAATATTATACAGGATCCGCTCTTTATGCTGTAATACCTGATAAGCTGATGCCATATCCGGGCCATCTTGAATTTCGGCAATACCGTAAATCATCGTTTTCCCGTTCTTATCCGTCTCTTGAAAACACACCTTGCTTCGGAACCAAACATTTCCTTTAATGCTTTTAAGCAGATAAACGGCTTCAGGTATTTGCTGGATACCAAAAGAGTGAACGGTTGTAGGCTGTTGCTCTTCGTTTACAATTCGTTTATTAAATTCCTCAAAACTGATAATGCCGTCTTCCCCTAACCCCAATAAAACAGAAATATATTCAGAGCAAGTATAATTTTCACTCTCCAAATCCGCTTTCCACCATCCCATATTAGCGCTATTCATCAATTTTGAAAAGAATATAGAATCCGGTTGCTTGGTCATGATCAAATAATTTTATTGTCCTTCATTCGGTTCAGTTCCTTGGGTGTCTTTTTAACTCCCATAGCACAAAGACTTTAATATAACTGTTCCTTATTATGTCGACAAAAATAGAGAATAGCTCAAAATTTTATTGTTAAAGAGTATTTTTTTTTGATTTCAAAGAACAGGTATTGTTACGAAAAATCACTAAAAAAAGTTATAAAAGGAAGCAGATAATCCATTAATCGATACTATTTTACAAAAATATAACTATTAACATTCTGACCTGCCTTTCCTTTACTGCAATAAAAAAAGGATGAACTTGGAGTTCATCCTTTTCCTTATAACTTATTCCATTTATTTGGTCAACGGAGCCATTGCCTCTTTCACGGCCTTCATTGCCTCTTTTACTTCCGGATTTTCCGGTGAGAGACTGGATGCCTGCACCAAATAATCCTGAGCTTTCTTAAAGCTGTTCAAAGCCTTTGTTTTTTCGGCATTGTATCGGTCTACTTCCGTTGTCGCATACTCGTGTGCTTTCTGAAGAATGGTCGCCCCGTTATTGAAATAAAGAGTTCCCAAACTTAAATAACCGTTGGTTTTCATTCCCTTATTGGCCATTTGGGTAATCTTCGCGTAACACTCGGCAGCTTGTTCCACTTTATTTTCTTTCTGGAATTTCTGCCCCTCTTTCAAATAATGAACGGCATACATTTTTTCCAATTTGGCACCTGCCTGACCGGGATTGGCTTTCATTCCCTCTTCCAGAGTTTTCAACATTTCCGGAATCTTTTTCTGATCTTGCAAAGCGTTGGCTTTTCCAAGATAGGCAGAAGCCAACTTATACTTATTTTGAATAGACATCGTAAAATATTTATCCGCTGCCGCATAGTCTTTAATTTTATCCGCACAGAAAGCCGTATTGAACACGATAGCGGGATCCTTGTATTCGACAGCCTTAAGGTATTGTTCGTACTTCGCAAACGCTTCCTTGTAATTTTTCGCTCTCAGGGCTGCATTCCCTTCGTTTTTCAATTTACCATTTTCATCTTGTGCAGAAACGGTTCCCATAAACAGACCGCATAAAACAAATAAAAGTAATTTTTTCATACCTATGGTTTTAGTATTAACATGAATATTCTTTAGTTATTGAGACTAAGATAGCATACTCTTAAGAAAAATCAAAAATAACTTAACTTATTTTTTATATAAATGAGATCATTTTACTTTATCTTACTGAAAAAGAAGAGAAAGAATTTTTTTCAATCCGACCTCGTCCTCCCGGTCAAAGGCATCATACCGATCACTATCCACATCCAAACAAGCGAAAATCTTTCCCTCCCGATCCCGTATAGGAATGACGATCTCACTCTTAGAAGCGGCATTGCACGCGATATGTCCCGGAAATTGGTTAACATCACCCACGATAACCGT
Organism: Gabonibacter massiliensis; assembly: GCA_001487125.1. Taxonomy (GTDB): domain Bacteria; phylum Bacteroidota; class Bacteroidia; order Bacteroidales; family Marinifilaceae; genus Gabonibacter; species Gabonibacter massiliensis. The sequence goes on along the minus strand of LN913013.1, from coordinate 573,879 downwards.
CTCCCCGGAACGGATGGCACTCCAGCAAACTCCACCCTCTTTTAACTTTTGACAAGCGACAGGTCCTTGGTAAGAACGCACGATCAGCTCCCCGTCTACCAAGGCGTAAACACCCGTCCAGAAAAACGGTTGCATTTTATGATGTAGTACGGCTTCCATGGTTGCCAAACGGGCCCAAATATCCTCCGTCGAACGGACGTAGGTTTTGATTTGCTCGTAAAGCCTGTCGTATTTAGCCAATTTCTTAGAAGTTTCCAATGCTTTATAAATTTAGTATACGAACTCATTTTATAAAACTCAGATTTGCGGCTGAAGAGTAGGAAGCATCCGATCTAACCTCAATCGTAAATCTGAGAATAAACGGTCATCGGATTACTTGACAGACTGTAAAATATCCACCAAATGAGACCACCACATTTCCACAGTCTTTATATTGATCTTCTCGTCGGGAGAGTGTACACCCCTTAATGTCGGTCCGAACGAAACCATATCCATTCGCGGGTATTTTTCCAGGAATAAGCCGCATTCCAAACCGGCATGGATAGAACGTACGACAGGTTCTTTCCCGAATAATTTCTTATAAGAATTTACCGCCACCTTCAGAATAGGAGAATCCGGATTGGGGGTCCATCCCGGATAACCCTCCCCGTGTTCCACCTTAGCTCCGGCCATCTTAAACACAGCCTCTACCATATTCGCGATGTTGTATTTCTCCGAATTCAAATCACTTCTCTGTGAAGTCGTGATAAGAATCGTATTATTTTCAATGAACCGAACGGCTGCCAAATTGGTTGAAGTTTCCACCAATCCTGGCATACGATAACTCATGGAAAAGACTCCGTGAGGACAAGCATAGAGGGCGTTCAACAGATCGGCGTTACTCTTCGCGCTTAAAACGCACTCCGGAAGTTCCGTAGATTCCATCGTCAACTGTAATCCCGGCTCGGTAATATGCCATACATTTTCCATTTCAGCCGCATAAACATTAAAATCGGCCCTTATCTGTTCTTTTTGGTTTCCGTCAAAGGTAATCACGGCTGTCGCCTCACGGGCGATCGCATTCCGAAGATTTCCCCCTTCCAAAGATGCGACCCTCACTCCGTATTTGGCATTTAAATCCCAAACGAAACGATTCAATATCTTAATGGCATTTCCCCTGCCCTTATTGATATCGTCTCCGGAATGACCGCCTTGCAATCCTTTTACCCGTATGTTAACGGCGAAAGCGTTTGAGGGAAGTTTTTCCGTTTCATATCCCAAATGAATAACGGTATCGATACCACCCGCACAACCGATAAATAACTCACCTTCATCCTCCGAATCCAGATTCAACAATATATTTCCGCTGATGAATCCCGGTTTTAAGGCGAAAGCTCCTGTCAATCCGGTCTCTTCATCCACCGTAAACAAACATTCGATCGGACCGTGCTGGATATCTTTGGAGGTTAAAATTGCCATACAGGCAGCCACTCCGATTCCATCATCCGCTCCTAAAGTAGTTCCCTTTGCTTTTACCCATTCTCCATCTATATAGGTGATAATCGGATCTTTATCGAAATCGTGTACCGTATCTGAATTTTTCTCGCAAACCATATCCATATGAGCTTGCAAAACGACGGTCGGTACATTCTCTTTTCCCATGGTTGCCGGCTTACGGATCAACACGTTGCCGGCTTCGTCACGAAAAGTTTCCAAACCGTTCTTTTGTCCGAATTCCAACAAAAAAGCTATAATTTTTCCTTCCTTTTTAGAAGGTCTGGGGACTTGACATATTTCCTCGAAATAATTCCAAACCGCTTCCGGTTTTAATCCTTTAAAAATACCCATACTTATTTTTTTATGATTTATGATTTATAAATAGATTTAACGATTCTGTAATTCCGCAATTTAATGATTTAGTGATTGGGGAATTAAAATATAATCACAGAATCACCTAATCTTATAATCACTCAATCCTTTTTATCTAAACCAGCCTATCGGTTATCTTTTTTAATACCCAGATCCCCGATTTAATCTCCTGAGGAGAGATCGTAAATGCAATATCCGTATGTAACTGCTCTTCGATCGCACGTAAAGATTTTTCAGCCGCAATACCTTTATCCGTCAACACGACGAAGTTATTCCGTCTGTCCTCCTTTCCCATCTTCCTCTGTACGTAACCTCTTTTTTGAAGTGTATTCAACAATTTCGTCACGTTGTACTTATCCTTATGAAGTTTTTTAGAGATGGTTTGCTGATTCACGTTATCTCCTTCCCACAACACCTGTAAAAGTTCATATTGTTCCCGGCTGAGATCAAAACCGGCATTCAGAAAACTCCGGTTTAAAATTTTCGTGTAACCTCTTTCCGATTCACTCAAAAGTGTTACTAATTCTTTCAGGTCAGTCATTGTCGTTGCATTTTATACTATGCACAAACTTAATTATTTTAATTGTAAATTGCAGTTTTTAATTAAGAAAATTATCGACAATTTGTTGCTATAACCTCACTCCGTTCTCGTAATAGTTACATTTTTGCAAACAGGAGAAGTACACGTCCGAATCCGCATACCCCGCTTCCCTCAGACAATCATATAGGATTTGGGCTATTTTATCCTGTTGTTCCGGTGGACGTTCAAAATAGAGGACCTCTACGAACGCGTAAGGCTGAATCTTATCCGCTCCAGAGACAAAAGAGGAATTCATCACTTCCAGTACGACCGTTTCTCTTGGACATCCTAACGTCTTGACGATCTCCGAGACCAACTGCTCTCCTACCCGCTCCAATCTCTTTTGCTCTACGGCGTGAAATCTTAAAAAAGGCATGGCATTAAATTTTATCGCTGATTTGTTTAAAAAACCATTCGGCTGTATCCCTGAGTTTTTTTGTTACCTCTTCCAAAGGCAATGGCATTTGGCCTCCGGCCGCATTCTGGTGTCCTCCCCCGTTAAAATACTCTTTTGCCCAAAGATTCACGGGTATATCTCCTTTCGACCTGAAAGAGAGTTTCACCTTCTCTTTCCTCTCCGTGATTTGTACGGATACCCGTATATGTTCTATGGAAAGGGGTACGTTTACCAAACCTTCCAGATCCCCGTCCTTATAGTCGTAAAGTTCCAATTCCTGTAAAGTGATCGGGATAACGGCCAAAGGATACTTTTCGTCTATCGTCAGCTTGTTTAATAGACAATTTCCGGTCAAACGCAATCGGGATAACGTATTCCGTTGGTATAGCTGCTCGTGGACATACCCCTTGTCCAATCCAAGTTCCAATAAGTCCGCTATAACCCGGTAAGTCTGCGGACAGGAAGAGTTATGACTTAATCCTCCGGTATCTGTCGAAATCCCGCTGTAAATGGCATTGGCCATATCCCGGTCCACCATCTCCCTTCCCCAAATCTTCAGGATAACCTGATACAATAATTCGCAAGTAGACGAAACGCTAATATCCGAAATACGGTAATCCACATCATCGGGTTCCGGATGGTGGTCTATCATTACCTTGTCCCCCCTGAATTCTCTCACCAAAGGTTCCAGATCCCCCTCCCGCTTTATCGTATTGTGATCCATCATAAAGATCAGATCGGCCTGACGAATCAAACGTCTGCACTCTTGTGGACGATTTTGAAATGAAATAGCATCCGGTATTCTCTTCAACCATTTCAGATAATCCGGTATGTAATCACAAGTAATCAGATGACAATGCATACTTAACCGATCAAAAACCTGCCATAGAGCCGAACAGGAACCGACGGCATCTCCGTCCGGAGAAATATGCGGGATAATCACTATTTTCAATCTCTTGTCGCTTAAACGCTCCTTTAATCTCTCTATTATGATGCTATTTGACTTCATATTTTTGTAACCTCCCGTTTTTAGAAGTTACAAAGATAAAAAATTTACCCTTTTACCGTTTCCGGAGACTGATTATTCTCCGTTTTAGCACCGATTTTCTTTCGTCTCTCTTTACGAAAAAACAAAGCTTCTTTTTAAAAGGATCCGAATTGTACAAAAGAAAAACCAGTCACTTGATATTAAATGACTGGTTCCTATCCGATCAAGCATTTTTCCGGATGAAGAGCATTTTACTCCCATTCGATGGTGGCTGGCGGTTTTGAACTGATATCATAGACAACCCGGTTGATTCCCCGTACGTTGTTTATGATTTTATTGGAAACCTTGGCTAAAAACTCATAGGGAAGATGACACCAGTCGGCTGTCATACCGTCGGTGGACTCAACCGCCCGTAAAGCCACTACGTTCTCGTAAGTACGTTCGTCTCCCATGACTCCCACGCTCTTGATAGGTAAAAGGATGGTTCCGGCTTGCCATACCTGATGATACAATCCCTCTTCCTGAAGCATGGTAATATAGATATGATCCGCCTCTTGCAAGAGACGTACTTTTTCTTTCGTGATCTCTCCGAGTATACGAATTGCCAAACCGGGACCGGGGAAAGGATGACGCTGCAGAAACTTATCGGCCAATCCGAGACTCTTACCTACTCTCCGTACTTCATCTTTAAAAAGTAACCGCAAAGGCTCTACGACCTTTAATTTCATATATTCGGGAAGTCCTCCCACGTTATGATGAGATTTGATCGTCTGCGAAGGACCGTTTACCGATAAAGATTCGATCACATCGGGATAAATAGTTCCCTGCCCCAACCATTTTGCATCCTCCACTTTCCGGGACTCGGCATCAAATACATCTACAAAAGTACTTCCTATGATTTTGCGCTTTTTCTCCGGTTCTTCCACTCCCGCCAGTCTGGAAAGAAAAAGATCCCCCGCATCCACTCCAATGACGTTTAATCCCAATTCTTTATAATTTTCCAACACGGAAGAGAATTCATTCTTTCGCAATAAACCGTTATCCACAAAAATGCAAGTGAGATTTTTTCCGATCGCCCGGTGCAGCAGCATGGCCGCAACAGTAGAGTCAACACCTCCGGATAAGCCCAGGATCACCCGGTCATTCCCGATTTTAGTCTTCAAATCGGCTACCGTTGTCTCGATAAAGGAATCCGGCGTCCAATCTTGTTTACATCCGCATATACCGACGACAAAATTCTTTAGTAACTCTTTTCCCTCGGTACTATGATACACTTCAGGGTGAAATTGTATGCCGTAAGTTGTCTCCCCCTCGACACGATAGGCAGCATGAGTCACATCATGCGTGCTTGCCACTACTTTATAATGGGCCGGTAAAAATTCGATGGTATCCCCGTGAGACATCCATACCTGAGAATGGTCGCTTATACCCGTAAACAAAGGACAAGTTTTATCCACGAAAGACAAATTCGCCCTCCCGTACTCTCTTTTGTTAGAAGCCTTTACCTCCCCACCGAAATAGTGAGCCAAATATTGAGCCCCGTAACATACGCCGAGCAAGGGTAATTTACCCTTAATAGCGGACAAATCGGGTTTAGGAGCCTTCTCGTCCCTTACCGAGAAGGGACTGCCTGATAAAATAACACCTTTCACAGAAGCATCCGGAACCGGATAATGATTATAAGGATAAATCTCACAATAGACATTCAACTCTCTTACTCTTCTGGCAATCAATTGAGTATATTGAGAACCGAAATCCAGTATTAAAATTTTTTCTTGCATTTGAACAGCTTATTGATTTGCGCACAAAGATAACTTTTTCCGTTGAAAGTTAAAAATGAAAATCCTACTGTGTTTACAAATCTTTCCGCCTCTTTTCATTTAAAAAAAGTATCTTACGTCCATAAAGCAACCCCGACACCTTTGCATCGGGTATCGAATCCCTGCCCATGCAGGATAGTACGCACTCGTTTTTTTTACCAAACTCCGAACGTTTCTCCATAAAATTCGTAAATTCGTAGCAAAACCTTTAAAATCTTAATAATGCATACGAATACGAGAGACGGTTTCGGTTCCAAATTCGGAGCTATCGCCGCGTTAGCGGGTTCAGCCGTGGGATTGGGAAACATCTGGAAATTCCCTTACGAAGCAGGTAATAACGGAGGAGGAGCCTTCCTGCTGGTATATGTATTTTTTACCGTTGCCATCGGATTGCCGGTTATGCTCTCGGAATTCGCCATAGGTCGGCATTCCGGACGAAACGCCTTCGGAACCTTCATGACTTTAGGCGGCAAAACCCACTGGCGACATTTCGGTATCCTCGTTTTGTTAGCAGCCTGTATGATTCTCTCTTTTTACGGTACGGTCGCAGGTTGGACACTGGAATACGTGGTCAAATCCTTCACCCATTCGTTAAACGGATTATCCGGCACGGAACTGAACACCCTCTTCTCCGATTTTATCAGCAATCCCTATAAGCCGGTTATCTGGCAAATCATCTTTATGATATTAACGGGCTTTATCGTGTTAGCCGGTATAAAAAAAGGCATCGAACGATACACGAAAATGATGATGCCGTTACTCTTTGTCATCATTGTTATTCTTTGTATCCGGGCATGTACTTTGGACGGAGCCTCCGAAGGCCTGAAGTTTTTATTTCTTCCTAAATTTTCGGAATTATCCGCCCAAGGAGTTCTTTCGGCTTTGGGGCAGGCATTCTTTTCTCTCTCCATCGGCATGGGTGTATTACTCACCTATGCTTCCTATATCCCCAAATCGGAAAATCTGACTTCAATCTCCATTCAGGTAATTTGTGCAGATACAGCCATTGCCCTTTTGGCCGGAATCGCCATATTTCCTGCCGTATTCGCCTTCAATATAAGTCCCGATTCCGGACCGGGGTTGGTATTTTTAACCTTGCCCCAAGTATTTCAAAGTATGGCCTTCGGGCAATTTTGGGCTATTCTCTTCTTCCTGCTTCTGACGATGGCCGCCCTGACCTCTTCCATCTCTTTACTGGAGGTAATCGTCGCTTTTTTCGTGGAAGAAAGGAAAATGACAAGACGAAAAGCCACTATGCTCTCCACTTTTATCGTGACCTTTTTCGGAGCAATCTGTACGCTCTCGTTCGGCCCTTTAGGTAAATTGCATATCGCGGGTCTGACCCTATTCGAAATATTCGATTTCGTGAGTTCCAATATACTTCTCCCGTTAGGCGGAATCTTGCTATCTGTTTATGCAGGTTGGAAATTCGACCGCCATCTGCTGGAAGCAGAGCTGACGAATAACGGGAAATTAAGATTACGTCTTTTTAAACCGTTGGTGTTTATTCTAAAATACATCGCACCGCTCTTTATCTCGATTATTCTTTTACATGCCCTCCATCTCTTTTAAGGGAATAAAAAAACAAGACGCCGCTTTTTCCGGATCAAAAGAGGTAACGACCCAAAACGATCGCCGCCGGCTTAACGAAGGAGGATATATTCCCGAACTATATCCTACCTGTTATTATTCCTCTTCTTCCAAGTAAATAGTATAACGATTCCAAAAATCGGGATCTGTTTTCATATCCTCGTAATACGTACGCCCTTCGATCGCCTCCACATTACTTATACCGACGCGGGTCGTCTGGTATTGTAATTCTCCTTTTACTACATCCTTGCCTTCATTATAGGAATACACCATACTGACACCGCTAAGGAAGTAATAGGAACTGATTTTCTTATAATTCGTGGTGATAGTCGTTACCACATCGGATTTCGAGTCTCCTTCGATCGGCAATAAATTGCGTCCCATCCTATTGAATCCGGAAGAACGAATGTGCATCACATTCTTGAGGACGGCGGCATTTTTCATATGGATATAGATCTCCCCGCTGTATTGCGTTACAGAAGCATCTCCGGCATTCGATAGAGTAGGTTTTTTACATTCGTACCCGATCACCTGAACCGAATCTCCGTCATATAAAATAATGCCTTTGTTTTTTAACGTATAATCACGCAAATTCTCAATATCCAATATGTTCCGGGTATTACGAACGATATCGGCAGAGATGATATCATCAAAATAGATCATTCCGTCAGCCACGGATACGGCTTCCTCACTCCGGCGAACCTGAGTAAATTTATAGTTCAACGCGAGAAAATTCTCTTCGACATTACTCCGCTCGTATCCATTCTTATCGTATATTTTTACTATTGCCTCTTTTGATTTTCGCTCCCCGTCGTTTACCCGGATTCCGTACTCGAAATATCCTTCGTAATTATAGGCCCGCGGAATATAATTCAATCCGATATTGGCGACAGCCCTCTCTAATAATTTTTTAAACACCAAGGATTCTGCTGTCACATCAACTGTTTTAATACCGTAAGTCGTAGGTTGCAAAAGGATTTCAACCTTTCCTTTATCCTTTACATCATATACTTTACACTCTTTACTTCCGTATCCGATGGCCGAAACCTTCAGTACGTGCGAAATACATCTCTCCGGAATTATCAATTCAAATTGTCCGTCTATATCGGAGGCGACCCCCAACACCGTTCCCAATACCCCCAAGTTGGCAAAAGCGATCGGTTCCCGTGTTTTCTCATCCAAAACGACTCCTTTTATTCTGATTTTTCCATCATCATCTTGCGCCTGAACGAAAGAAAACACACCGAAAAATAACACCAGCAACAAGAATATCCTTTTATTCATACCTAATAATCTACATGTTCAACAATAAATCATCCTTGCAAATATACATGATATAAATCTTATTTCAGACATATCAACAAATAAAAATAGCTTTTATCCCCGAAAATGACGGAAACAATCTTCACCAGAAAAAGATTATTTTCAACCGAATGAACATCTGCCGCTTTTTTTGTTATACACAAATATTTTCGTTACTTTTGTCTCCATGATGAAAATCGGAGCGAAAGATTCACCAACGGCTAATTCGGTTTAGCCTAATGGTTAACCATCAGGAATCAATCGTTCAAAATACAGAAATTATAATTTGTAACCCTTAAACATTTCGATATGAGAAGAGCGTTATTTTACATTTCAGGCATTTTAATGATAACCGTGTCTCTTTCTTCCTGCGTCTCGAAAAAGAAATTCGAAGAGTTGGCAAGAGCTAAAAGAAGTAGCGATCGAGAGGTCGTAAATCTGCAAAACGATAAAAAGAGAATGGAAGCCGAAATAGTGAAAATGAAAAATGATTTCAATGCCATCCGATATCAGTTAACGGCCAATATCGCTGCAAAAGATAAACAGATTGACGCCTTATATGCTAAACTTCGCGTATTGGAAACGAAAGAGTCGGCATTGAAATCAGAACTAAAAGACGTTTCGGATCAAGTAAAATACAAAGAACAAAACAGCAATGTTCAACTGGAAACCTTGGAAAACCAAATAAAAACGGTAAAGAGCGAACGGGATCAATTAAAAAAAGAGTTAGCCGATCTAAAAACAAATTCGGAGTGGGATAACCGAAAATTAAAAAGTGAGATCGAAACGATTAAATCCAACATTCAATTTAAAGATAGCGAAATAACCCGGTTGGAAAAGGAAGTAAAAAGTATAAAAAATCAATTGGCTGCAAACAAAAAACTTTTATCCCAAAAAAACCAAGAGGTAGAGAAACTGAGCAATCAGGTTAAGTTGTTGAAAAAAGAATTGGGGAAATAAAAAAATGATCTATATAATTCTGAGTGTAATAGGGCTGCTAATCATAGTTGCCCTATTTACATTCTTCCAAAAAACAAAAAACGAGGTCCGGGAAAAAGAACCGATCACTCCTCCGGTAGAATGCTGCGGAGCGCATGCTATATGTGAGAAAGGACTAAAAAAAATAACCGAAAAAATCGATTATTTTGACGATGAAGAGTTGGACCGATTCCGAGGTATCCCGTCTGATACTTATAAAGACGAAGAGATCGACCTCTTTCGGGAAGTTTTATACACCTTACGTCCTGAAGAGATAAACGATTGGCTGATCAGTTTGGAAAAAAGAGAGATCGAGATCCCGGATGTTTTAAAACAGGAATTAAACTGATTCCGTCTCTTTTAATCCCCTGAACACTTCGCGGGCTATTTTGCATTGAAGACAACGATGTTTTTCGCAATACTCCCTCCTAATTTGTAAAAGAGCTTGACTTTGCAAGGCCGTTTGAATCGTCAGACCGTATCGTTGCCATTGACGGGTTATACGATTCTTTTCCGCCTTCAGTCCATCCAACCACCTCAACGCTTTTTCGCAATAATGCTCTTCTCCCCTTTCCTTACCGTACACGAACAGTAAAGGAATAACCGCATTAATTAGAATAACGTCTTTCATGGCCTCTCCTATCTTTTTCACCCTGTAAGGAGAAACAACGTTGAAACGATAATGCGTATTCCAATAAACAGAAGTCTTCGCGTCAAATAGTTCTTTGGCTTTCGGAAGCGAGTGAATTTCCAAAAAAGCGGAAAACAAAGACTGAAAACGATACATCATTCCGGCAAGCAAAGCCAAACGAACCGACGGAAAATTGATAGGACGAACACGCATAAACCTCCATTGAAAAATCTCCATCCGTGCCAATTCAAACTTCGCCGACTGATACTCGTATTCCCGTTGTAAGGAACTCCTGTATTCGTCCGATTCGAACTCCTTCTCCAGAAAACCGGAAGATCCGAACAATAGAGCTTCAATCTTGAACAGCGACTCTCCGCAACGCAAAATTTTCTTGTAAGGAAGATATTCGGCCAACAAAGAAAAAGCATCGGCATTCACGTTTCCTGACCAATATTTCAACAACAGACGATAAAAACACTCTTCCCAATCGTTCCGATTCCGGGTCAACATCTCTTTTATCTCATGACACTTCCTTTCCAAACGCTCCACGGCGTATCCAGAAAGAATAATCTCTTTCCCGTATCTACCTACGTGCTTTAAATGCCGGTGACAGCGAGGTATTACCGGTATGCCCCGCATATAAACATATTCATCCCATAACCCTTTATCAAATCCTAAAACAACGGATTCTATTTTAATTCCTTTACTGCTATATATGTCTTTATCGGCAACCTCTACGATAGAAAGGATCACATTGTCATAAGCCGGATCTTCATGATGACGGTGATGATACCAATCGCTTCCTCTTTGATGTATCTCCACGTTTCCCACCAAAACAATACCGTCGACTTCAATTCTGGCACAAAAAAAATCAGGTCCCGAATCGAGATTCTGTGTTCCGACGTGCAGAATGCGAATCTGTTTTTTCCCGGTAGAAAAACAGACGGATTCCCGAAAAAGAGAATTTGCCCATACGTATTGTAAGAATTCCTCATTCATATTCTAACATTGAGATGGTTTCTACGAAATTACAATTTTCTTTACAAAAAATCAACTGCTAAATTTTTAAAAAAAGCTCAACCATTACCAAGGTTTGGTTTATTATCTTTATCTTTGCTTGCAGAATAAAAAAAACAGAAAACGGAGGAAACCAAACGTAAAAAAACTATGGAAGAGAAGAAATTAATCAAGGATAAGAAAGACAAAACCTTATTGGTTATCATTGGAGCTTTATCCCTTGTACTTATTGTACTTTTTATATTTTTTTTGATAGAAAGAAGTGAAAATAAAGCGAATATGCTTGCAATCACGTCGGAGAAAGAAGCGTTGGAACAAGAATTGACGGATTTAAGTCATAATTACGATAATTTAAAAACGGATAACGATACATTAAACGCCAAACTGACCCATGAACAGGAAAAGATCACCCATCTACTGGAAAGGATGAAGGAGTTTAAGAATAATTCATACGCTGAAATCAATCGGTACAAACGGGAAATAAACACGTTGAAGGGTGTCCTCAGAAGTTACGTGGTTCAAATTGACTCCTTAAATCAATTGAACAAGAAATTACTGGCAGAAAATACGGAGGTAAAAAAACAGATGAACTGGGTAAGGGAGAAGAGCCAGAAATTAGAGAAAAAAACAGAATTAATGGCCGAAACTCTGGAGAAAGCAAGTACCCTCTCCGCAGAAAATATAAACATTTATCCCATTAACAAGAGAGGCAAAGAGACATCGGTAAAGAAATGCTCTCAATTGAAGACCGATTTTGTCATCGCGAAAAACATCACGGCTAAAAGAGGACCGAGACTTATCTATTTGCGACTGACGCGTCCTGACGGAAAAGTAATCGCGGCCTCAGAAAAGTCATTCTTCAAGTATCAGAATACAAGCCTCACCTACTCGGCCAAACGGGAAATAGAATACGAGGGCGAACGTTTGGAAATTTCCATCTACTGGCCGAACGACGGAAGTTTGGTAAAAGGAAAATACATTGCAGATCTTTTTAGTGATAATCAACAGATCGGATCTACTGAATTCATACTGAAATAGGAATATTAAATTATATAACACATGAAAACAGATATCGAAATTGCTAATTCGGTAGCTCTAAAACCTATTTACGAAATTGCAGATAAATTAGGTATCGAAAGAGATTTACTCGAACCGTACGGCAAATACAAGGCGAAATTACCGTTAAGTCTTATAGACTTTGATAAAATAAAGGATAAGAAATTAGTTTTGGTATCGGCAATTTCCCCTACCCCGGCGGGAGAAGGAAAGACGACCATATCCATCGGGCTAACCGAAGGATTGAACCGCATCGGTAAAAAAACGACCGTCGTTTTACGCGAACCCTCTTTGGGACCGGTATTCGGTATCAAAGGCGGTGCCACGGGAGGAGGGTACTCGCAAGTAGTACCGATGGAAGATATCAATCTGCATTTCACAGGTGATTTTGCTGCCATCGAGAAAGCGCACAACCTATTGGCAGCATTGATTGACAACAACATACAGAGTAAGACACACTCCTTAAACATCGATCCGCGAACGGTTACTTGGAAAAGAGTGATGGACATGAACGATCGTTCCCTGCGTCACATCATCGTGGGGTTAGGCGGAACGACTGCCGGTATTCCGCGGGAGACCGGTTTCGACATCACGGCCGCATCCGAGGTAATGGCTATACTATGCCTCTCGGATGACTTTGAAGATTTGAAGAATCGGTTAGGTAATATATTCATCGGATATACGTTTGACAAAAAGCCCATATACGCCCGCGATCTTCAGGCTAACGGAGCAATGGCAGCCTTATTGAAAGACGCGATAAAACCCAACCTCGTCCAAACGATGGAAGGCAATCCCGCCATTATTCACGGAGGACCTTTTGCCAACATAGCGCAGGGTACCAACTCGATCATCGCAACACGCATGGGACTGACACTTTCCGATTTCGTGGTAACGGAAGCCGGATTCGGGTTTGATTTAGGTGCGGAAAAATTCTTTGACATCAAATGCGTTAAAGCCGGTCTGGAACCGAGCGCCGTGGTCTTGGTCGCTACCGTAAGAGCATTGAAGTACCACGGAGGCGTTAAAATAGACCAGTTGAAAGAACCTAACGTGGAAGCATTGAAGAAAGGGATAGGTAATCTCGAGAAACAGGTTGAAAACATGAAAAAGTTCAACATTTGTCCGGTCGTGGCAATCAATAAATTCGAATCCGATACGGAGGAAGAGATCGCTTATTTGGCCCAGAAATGTAATGAACTGGAAGTTCCCATGGAGGTGGCGGAAGTTTGGGCAAAAGGAGGAGCAGGAGCTGAAAACCTGGCTAAACTTGTTGCTAAAGTGGCCGAACAATGCAGCTGTACCTTAAAACCCCTTTACGAATGGGAATGGAGCGTCGAAAAGAAAATCGAAACGGTAGCGAAAGAACTTTACGGGGCTGCTGCTATCGATTACACGAGCGAGGCTAAAAACGACTTGAAAAAGGTAATGGATTTGGGATTAGACAAACTGCCGGTTTGTATCGCGAAAACTCAAAAATCATTATCCGATAATCCGAAATTATTAGGTCGTCCGAAAGATTTCGTGGTCACCGTGCGACAAATCGAAATCGCCTCCGGAGCCGGATTTATCATTCCGATTACAGGAAGTATCATGAGAATGCCCGGTCTGCCCGATATCCCTGCTGCTGAAAAAATCGATATCGACAACAACGGGAAGATTACCGGTCTGTTCTAATAAAATAATAAAACGAAAGTGGGAGAACCAAATCCTCTCCCACTATATTTTACGACACTACCAAAGGCGATGGATCCGATACACCTCGAAAAAATTCCACACCTGTCTGAAACTACTTATTCGCTTGATCGAATAGGTAGTTTAATGGATGAAAAATGTATTTTTCTTCCTGTCGATCAGGTAAACTGGAAAAATTCATGCCAGAGTATTCCTCGCGTACGATGCAAAATAGCTTACAACGAACAAGCTCTATTCCTGAAATTTCAGGTGGAGGAAACCGCCTTCAGAGCCCAAGAAGTAAGCGATAACGGAAACATTTGGGAAGACTCTTGCGTCGAATTTTTCTTACAGCCCCTACCCTTCTCGCCTTTTTATTACAATTTCGAGTTCAATGCCATAGGTGCATTGTTAATAGGCTGCGGCACGGGACGGAACGACCGGATTCTGGCGGATTCCGTCATTACAAATTCAGTTCGTAGGGAGATACAACTATCCGTTTCCCGCGGAGGAGGTAAAAAAGACTCTTTTTGTTGGGAACTGACGGCCGAAATCCCTTTTACCGCTTTATTCAAGACGAATTTCACACCGCAAGAAGGTACGATCGTAAAAGCCAATATCTACAAATGCGGCAATAAATTGCCTTTCCCCCATTTTTTATCCTGGCGACCTATTCATACCGAACAACCTGATTTTCACCGATCGGAATTTTTTGGTTCATTGATTTTTTAATTGATACAAAATGAAAACCGGAACGATTATACTATTAGTAGGATTAGGCTATATATGGCTAAACGATCTTTTTCTCTACCTCGAAATAAAACGTTACCTGAAAAGTAAAACGGGAAAAATTCTATACGCGATACACTCGTTGCTATTTATCATCGGGTTGTTAAGTTATCATTTTATCATTCCCCGGATAAAATCCCCGGAAGCCTATTTTTGGTTTGGAAAAGGGATCGCTGTTTTATTCTTATGTTATGTCCCCAAAACAATCTATATCGTATTGAATGGTATCGCCTTAATGGTCAGACGACTGAAACTGTTATCAGGCATAATCCACTATTTCGCTTTCGGATTGAGTGTCTTGGTTTTCTTCGTTATTTTCTATGGAATAACGTGGGGAAGATACGATTATAAAGTGGTCAAACAGGAGGTATGCATAAAAGAGTTACCGGATACCTTCGACCATTTTCGCATCGTGCAATTAACGGATCTTCATCTGGGGAGCTACCGGAAAGGGTATGCCGGTATATCTGAACTCGTCCAAAAAGTAAACGCTCTCCAACCGGATCTAATTGTTTTTACCGGAGATATGGTGAATAATTTCGCTTCCGAAATGACTCCTTGGCAAGATACGTTAAAATTATTAACTTCCCGCTATGGAAAATACGCAATAACGGGAAATCACGATTACGGTCACTATACGCGTTGGAAAACGGAAGAGGACCGCAAGGAGAACCTCGTCCAATTCTTTAAGAATATGCGAGATATGGGCTTTCATATGTTGAATAACACGAATATACCGCTCATTATTCAAACGGACACGATTTATTTGTCGGGAGTCGAAAACTGGGGACTACCTCCTTTCCCTCAATATGGAAAACTCCCCGAAGCGCTGCGAGGAACAGAAGGCCACGTGGTGATTCTCCTTTCTCACGATCCTTCCCATTGGCGCCAGGAAGTAATTTACCATCCCGTGGCTTTAACTTTGGCGGGGCACACGCACGCGATGCAAATGGGAATCCAAATAGGTCGATTCCGATGGAGTCCCTCTCAATACATCTATCCGGAATACAACGGTCTTTACAAACACGATCGGCATCAACTCTATGTATCCCGAGGTGCAGGTTACTTGGGATTTCCGGGACGCATAGGGCAACGTCCGGAGATCACGTTAATAGAATTAACAAATGATTGCAAACAATGAAAGTAAACAAGAAGAAGTCGTTCAGTACGAAACTGACCATATACATTATTTCAGTCTGTGCTGCCATCTACGTGATAATCTTTATCATGCTGTACGTGATTCCTAAAATCTCGCAATACAAGACGGTAGTCACCTACGCCGGGATGATAACGGAAAAGGTATCCGAAAGAATCTCGGAACAAGGTAAAAACATTGAGCGGGTCAACTCCATGTTCAAGTTAGAACCCATGAAAAACTTATTGATCTCCGAAGATACCTCTCTTTACGTTCAAGTGTTGAAAAATACGCCCGAATTATGCGGATTAGCGATGGAGTTCGCCCCGGAATACAGAGACTACGATATCTATGTTTATCAAAACAACAACCGAATTCTTGTCAAGAAACTCAATCATTCCGAAAAGCATTTTTCCGATGAAAGACTCCACGCTCAAACCTTGCAGAAAAAAGGATCTTATTGGAGCCGCCATTATTCCGATACGCTGTTCGTAAAACAGCGCATATTCTCCCGTTACGAACCGATTTACAATGCAGCCCAAACCTTTATCGGCTACCTCCGTTTAGACGTCCCCATCAAAGAATTCACCAAATTCGTTCGAGATCTGAAATTATATCAAACGGGATATTGTTACCTGTTAAATCAGGAAGGAATCATTCTTTCTCATCCCAATCAAGAGATAAAACGATATGCCAACATCTGGCAATACGCCAAAGCCAAAAATATCGATTACGATAAGATTATCAACCGCATCGTTAAAGGAGAAGACGGTACCGATAAACTTACTGTAGAAGGAAAGAACTTTTTCATTCATTTTAAACGTTTGCCCCATACCAATTGGTCGTTGGTAACGCTTTGCCCGTTCAATGAAGTATATAACTCCATATCCAACATTAGTGACCTGATTCTAATCGGATGTTTCATTTGCCTGCTCCTGCTCTTTTGGATCATTATCCGCATTATCAGGCAAGTGTTTAAACCGTTACGGCAATTCGCTACCGTCACCCGTACGATTGCAGACGGTAATTTCAACGTTCCCATACCGGAAACAAACGATAACGACGAGCTGCGGGAACTGCGGAACTCATTTATGTATATGCAGCACCGAATTATCGAATCCATCAAAAACCTGAAAAAGACAACGATGGAGAAAGAAAAGTTCGAAAGCGAAATCCGGGTTGCACAAAACATTCAGGAACAATTTTTACCTACCTCGAATAAATTGGACAAAGAACACATCTCCCTCTATTCCGTGCTGGAACAATCAAAAGCGGTAGGAGGAGATATGTACAGTTACCTCGTCAAAAACGACCTGCTCTACTTCACGGTAGGAGACGTACGGGGTAAAGGAGTCCCGGCCGCACTCTATATGGCCTCTGTCTGCACGTTATTCAATTATATGGCAACTTCGAAACAATCTTCAGCCAGCATATGCAACACGCTCAATGATTATTTATGCAGCAATTTGAACGAAGACATGTTCATAACGATGTTCGTGGGTATTTTAAATTTAAAAACCGGCCTGTTGAATTACACGAATGCGGGACATCCTTACCCTATCGTCCAAAGGGAACAAAGAGAGAATAGCATGTTTCTGGAAGAGGCTTTGGATATTCCTATCGGGATTATGAAGAATGTTTATAAAGACACGCATCTCCAACTCTACCCGGGCGATACCCTCCTCATCTACACGGACGGAATCAGCGAAGCACAAAACGAAGCCCGGGCGTTTTACGGCAAAGAAAGATTATTGCAATTCGTCAAAACCCTTCAAACCAGAACCCCGGAAGAGCTGATCGACGAAATTTTGGCAGATCTGATTAATTATATCGGAGACATGGACGAAGCAGATGACTTAACCATGTTGTCTATAAAGTACTTGAAAAACGATCAAATTATTTACTTTTAAAATCACGATCCAATACCTGAAGATAAGCTTTAACCAATTCTCCGGCTTCAGGATTCACGTTATTACCCAGATTCCGTTTGGTTCCCAACTCGTAAATATAGGCTCCATCGCCGTTAACTACGGCTATCGCGTTGGGATAAGCGTAAAAAGCAAAGGGTATCACGGAAGGATTCAATAGATTCTTACTATATTTAAAAGCAGAAGCGTCCATCCCCAATTGGGCATACAAGGTCGCCACCATATCGGTCTGCGAGCCGATAGTGGAGACGACCGAATCCCTCACCGACATGACTCCCCCCGTAAAGACCATCGGAATTTCATAAGCTTCAGGAACAAACGGTTGCAAAGGACCTATGTGTCGCGTTCCATGATCTGCAATCAATACAAAAAGCGTATTGTCCCATATTCCGGCCTTCTTGCACTTTTGAAAGAATTTTCCCAGACACGCATCGGTGTATGCTATCGCATTCTTTAATTTGGAACCGTTATCTTCTCCCGGAAACTTCGTCTCCATCGGGACGACAAAGGGTTCATGGCTACTCATGGTAAACGCCATATAGAGATAAGGTGTCGGGGCTTTCAACAGGTCTTCATACAAACGATCCAACAGGTAACCGTCGTGTACTCCCCATTTAAAACGATTTTCAATAGCTTCTCCTGAAAAATCATCTTCGGTTACGCTCTCCTGAAAACTCATGGTAATATAAGAACGGAAACCGCCGAAATTCAAATCCCCGGCATAATAAAAACGGGTAGCATATCCCTCCTTCTCGAAATCGACCGGAAAACGTGGATGACCGTATGTTTTATTCGGATACTTCAACATGGATACCTTCGGATAGGAAGGAAAACCACCGATAACTCCTTGAATACCTCGATCCGAACGGTTTCCGGTAGCGTAAACGCGAGAAAAGAAAATTCCTTCCCTGGCAACGGCCTTTAGATTAGGCATAGCCTCCAAGGCCTGAGAAGTGAATGTTTCCAATAAAAATACAACTATATTGGGACGATCTGTCTTCAACACCTTCGGGAAATTTCCCCGCTCCGTATAAATACTATCCACCAATTGTTGGGCTCTCTCTAATGGCATGAAATTATAAGAATCTTTTAATTTCCCCATATGCATCACCTCATAGAGAAAATTCCAAACCGGATTTACCGCAGCTTGATTGGCATACATGTTTTTATTGTTAAAAAACACGAAACTGACATTCATCGGGGCAACATTAAACCCACCCCTTACGGGAATGATCATAATCCCCCCCAATAATATATACACAATACTATGCCACCACTTATCTTTTCCTTGTTTCAAACCCGTCGAAATCCATCCGCGATATAAATAATAAAAACCCGCAACCAAAAGAACGCACAACAGGACTAAAACCGCAATAAGCCACACCGGAGTCGAAGCCATTGCATCTCCCGGTGTTTTCAAATAAGTCAAAGGCGTGGAGTCCATATGGTATCCCCAATTTTTAAAAAGTTCCAAATCTCCGCATACGATCAAGCTACTCACCGTCAGCAATAAAATTGTCAATACGGCATATACGACTTTCAATATTTTCAACGGCAAAAATATTCCGACAGCCATAACGACACAAGCCAACATCATGACGTATCCGCCATAAGAAAGATCCATTCGGAATCCTCCGATAAAAATCATGAAATAGTCATGCAGAGTCAACGAAACGGTCTCCTGATATTGATACAATAAAAACAACACCTTCGCCACCAGGGCAAATACGATCCATAACAGATAATATTTCAGTAGAAACAGTAATTTTGCCTTCATGATTTACTTATTCCGATTAAAAAGGTGCGTCGTTCGTGTTGACAGCACGTTCAAAACTTGCGCCTCCTTCTTTAAAATCCGTATTCAGGGGCTCTACCGGTAAGGTGTCCTCGTTCATTTTGGAACTGAATGTTCTCGTCACGACATCCGTATTCTCAAAAGCAAAAGGCGAAGTTCTTTCCAAATCACAAAACTGAGCCAGTTCGTTCCTGAAGCGTAATTGCACCTCTCCTACGGCTCCATTACGATGCTTGGCAATAATGATATCCGCTATCCCCTTTAAACTGTTTCCCATACTGTCCTCCAAGATTCCGTATCTTTCCGGACGATGAATGAAAAGTACCATATCCGCATCCTGTTCAATGGCTCCGGATTCGCGCAAATCCGATAACATGGGTTTTTTAGACTCTCCCGTACGTTGTTCTACCCCCCGGTTCAACTGAGACAACGCTATGACCGGAATATTCAACTCCTTGGCTATAATTTTCAACTGGCGGGAAATCATACTCACCTCCTGTTCCCGGTTACCTCGCATATCGGCTCCCGCAGTCATCAACTGCAAATAATCGATAATCAAAACCTTTATACCGTATCGCTGTTGCAAACGCCGGCATTTGGCCCTCAATTCAAATATGGAGAGCGCAGGCGTGTCGTCCACGTAAATCGGAGCATTCATCAACGCCCTTATCTTGGCATGAAGTTGCTGCCATTCGTCATCCGTCAATCGTCCGTTTCGTATTTTTTCAGATCCTAATTCCGTCTCGCTGGCAATCAAACGGTTCACTAATTGCACCGAAGACATCTCCAACGAGAACAAAGCGATGGGCTGCTTATGCATAACAGCCATGTTTCGAGCCATAGATAAAACAAATGCCGTCTTACCCATGGAAGGACGGGCTGCTATAATCACGAGATCCGAAGGCTGCCAGCCGGAAGTGATTTCATCGAGAGCGGTAAAACCGGAAGGAATACCGCTTAAACCGTCAGGACGTTTCCCGGCCAACTCGATTCCCTTGAGCGCTTCGTCGATAATGGCATTAATTGCCGTCGTCTCCTTCTTTATATTACCTTCGGCTATCTCAAAAACGGTCTTTTGGGCCATATCCACCAAATCGGCTACATCCGTGGCATCATCGTAAGCCCGATTTTGAATATCCGTACATACCCGTATCAACTCCCGCTGAATGTATTTCTGCACGATAATACGAGCGTGAAACTCGATATGTGCGGCTGAGGCGACCCGGGAAGTCAATTGAGACAAATAGTAAGGTCCCCCCACCTCCTCCAGAAGTCCGAGGCGTTTCAACTCTTCGCTAACCGTAAGTAAATCGACAGGTTCGTTATTAATAGATAAATTCTGAATAGCTTGATATATCTTCTGGTGAGACTCTTTGTAAAAACAATCCGGCTTCAAGAAATCGCTCACCATAATGAAAGCATCCTTCTCCAACATCAATGAACCCAAAATCGCTTCTTCCAGATCAATTGCCTGAGGAGGCATCTTTCCGTAATCCGATTGCAATGATTTATAATTATATTCCGATCTTTTAGCCATACTTTTTTGATTTACAAAAGATTGTCCAATAATAATATCCATATACAAAATTATCGAACAAGCATTTGTTTCCTGTTACAACATCATTCGCCGAGCTATCTCCATTTTTATTGATTCAAAGATAGTAATTATTTTAAACTCAAAACTCGTATTGTCAAAATGTACGGCCGGATTTTTAGCCGATGCTACACAGTCCGACCCTAAAAACAACCGGTAACGACTCTCCCAATCACAGGACCTCCGAATCATTGAATTACTTTCAATTCTTTTAATTTCCAGAAACAGCGAACGGTAGCCTCGACATCCGCCAACGCATTGTGAGCATCGTCAAATCCCGCGCCAAACAAAATCTGATGCAATTCGGATAATTTCGGAGATTTGAAGCCCTGCTTGCCGGGCAATTGGCAGTAGGCCTTGGAAAGCTTCATCGTACAATATTTAGGCTTCAAAAATAAGGAGGTCATCATTCTGTTCCGTTCAAATTCCGCACCCACAATACATTCGTCAAAACTAATATTATGAGCGACAAGAGCATAAGCTTCATCCATCCTGTCGGAAAATAAAGTCAAAACAGATTCTATATCCTCTCCTTCGGACATCGCTTTAGCCGTTGTTATTCCGTGTATTCGCGAAGACTCTTCCGGAATCGTAAACCCTTCCGGTTTAATGATATCATTCCGTTTTTCTATGATCCCTCCTTTATCATCACACATAACCCAAGCCAATTGAACCAATCTCGGCCAATTGTCCACATCCGTCACGGGAGCGTTCCAACGCTTCGGCAAACCCGTCGTTTCCGTATCGAAAAATAAATACATAACAATATTTTAATAGCAAGCCCCTGGAATCTCCCGGAACTTGATTACTCGTTATCGAAACTTTTATTATACTGGTGCATAGCCCTATAACTCATTCCCATACTCGAAAATCCGCCATCATGATATAAATTCTGCATGGTCACTTTCCGCGTCAAATCCGAAAACAACGTAATACAATAGTCCGCACACTCATCCGCCGTGGCGTTCCCCAAAGGAGACATCCTTTCTGCAAAATCAATCAAAGAATCGAAACCTTTGATTCCGCTCCCGGCAGTCGTAACAGTCGGCGATTGGGATATCGTATTTACCCGGATTCGCTTTTCCCTTCCGTAAATATATCCAAAACTACGGGCGATGGATTCCAACATCGCTTTCGCGTCTGCCATATCGTTATACTCGAACATCGTACGCTGTGCCGCTACATAAGAAAGAGCGACCACAGACCCCCACTCGTTGATAGCATCCAATTTTTTAGCCGTTTGCAATACCTTATGAAACGAAACGGCTGAAATATCCAATGTTTTTTGTAAAAAATCGTAATCCAAATTATCGTATGATCGTTTTTTACGTACATTCAGCGACATAGCCACCGAATGCAGGATAAAATCGATTCTCCCTCCCAAATGATCCATGGCTTCCTTAAACAACCTCTCCAAATCCTCCGTATTCGTAGCATCTGCCGGGATCAACGGGATATTATTTTTAGCCGCAAAATCCTTCACCTCACCCATCCGAATGGATAATTCCGTATTGGTCAAAACGATTTGAGCTCCCTCTTCCAAACACTTTTCCGCTACTTTCCAAGCAATCGATTTATCATTCAGAACACCAAAAATAATCCCCTTTTTACCTCTCAATAAATTGTAACTCATACTTAAAAATTTAATTCTACTTTGTCAAAACTCATACAAAGGTAGTTCTCTTTTTCGGAAAGCAGGAGATAAAAAACATTTTTTAGTAAAAAGCAGTATAAAAATATCTCCTGCCGATCGGCATTTGATGGATGCTAATAGCTTCGAACAAGCAAACGGGCATTTTCCAACGCCGCTTTACTGATTTCATGCCCACTGATCATTCCGGCAATCTCCCTGATTCGTTCCTCCTCATCAAGCCATTTGATGCGGGATACCGTGTTAGCTTGCCCGTCTTCCTTGTATACCTTGAAATGATTCGTCCCGGCCGCCGCTATCTGAGGCAAATGGGAAATACTGATAACCTGCATCCGGCAAGACATTTCCCTCATCATGGAAGCCATTCTATGAGCGATCTCTCCCGATACTCCCGTATCAATTTCATCAAAGATAATGACCGGTAATTGCCTGTTCCTGCAAAGTATATATTTCAAGGATAACATGAGTCTCGATATTTCTCCTCCCGATGCGACTCTCGACAACTCTCCCGGTTCTTGATTTTTATTTGCAGCAAACTTGAACTGCACATCATCTTTTCCGGACGCGACGAAATGATCGAGAGGATTGATGGAGATCGAAAATACGGCATGCTTAATTCCTAAACCGACCAACAAGGCACGCATCTCCTCTTTCATCTTACCTTCTCCTTCCACCCGGCTTTTGTGAATCCTCCCGGCCAATTTCTCCATCTCTTTTTCCAGATCTTCTATCTTCTTTTGTAATATATCTATTTGTTCAGAAAAGGAAACTATACCTTTCAACCTAATACCGATATCCTCTTTTATCCGAATTAAATCTTCTACTCCCTCAACCCTATGTTTGTGTAATAAATCATATATTACATTCAAACGCCCCTCCACACTCTCAACACGGTCCGGGGTATATTCTATACGCTCTCCCAGTCTCTCCGACTCGTCAGCCATATCTTCAAGTTCCAAAATGATCGATTGCAACCGTTCCTCGTATCCGGCAGCCTCTTTTACGACATTTCTCAAAGCAGATATATGATTTTTAACACCTTTCAACTGTTGCACGAGCGGAGTATCGGAACCCGTTAACAGGTAGCTTAACTCCAAAAAAGTGGTTTTTATATTTTCGGCATTGGCCAACACCCTCTGCTCCTCCTCCAGCTCTCGTTGCTCCCCCATTCTCAAATTGGCCGCATCCAACTGATTGAATTGAAATTTCAAATAATCTTCTTCCTTCTCCGCGGCAAGAACCCGCTCTTTTAACCGTGCCAATTCGGCAATCGACCTTTGACGCTCCCTATACCGGATTTGATAGGCAGCCAATAATTCCTGATTTCCGCAATAACTGTCCAGCACGTTTAACTGATATTCGGGCTGTCCGATAAGCAAAGACTGATGTTGCGAATGAATATCAACCAAAAAATCGCCCAACTCTTTCAACATCTTGTTATTTACCGGTGTATCGTTGATAAAGGCACGGGATTTTCCGTCAACCGCAATCTCCCGGCGCACGATTACCTGCTCGTCATAATCCAACTCGTTCTCGGCGAACCAATTCTCAAGAGCATATCCCTTTACCTGATAAGTCACCTCGATAACACATTTCCGACTCTTATCCATGATAACGGAAGAATCCGCACGTTGCCCCAGGGTCAAACCGATCGCCCCCAACAATATCGATTTACCGGCTCCCGTCTCTCCGGTAATTACAGAGAATCCCCCCGCCATATTGATCTCCGTGCGATCGATCAACGCGTAATTATTTATCGTGATGCTACTTATCATAACAAATTCTTCATGACTTTAGTTTTTGCGAAAATAGCAATTATTTTGAACTTTCGATTTTCAATTTTGAATTTAATTCGTACTTTTGCGCTCCGATTTAATATAGTTCTTTCAACATGACGAGTAGAAGATTAATTAGAATTAAAGTATTGCAACTTCTCTACGCTTTCTCTAAAAAAGAGGGAAACACGATAGCCGAAGGTGAAAAAGATCTGTTTAAAAGTATATCTAAAAGCACGGATTTATACTATTACATTTTTCTATTAATAACAGAGATCCAACGTAAGGCTTTTCTAAAAATTGATGCGGCCAAGAACCGAAAAGCACCGACGCGAGAAGATCTGAATCCCAATACTCGATTTATTGAAAATCCGGTTATAGCTCAAATCGCCGGTAACCGGAAATTCAAAACCTATATCAACGCCAATCTGATTTCCCTGAACGATACGCCTGAAATCATAACCAAACTTTACAATCATCTGACGGAATTGGAATGCTACAAAACCTATATGGAAAAGACCGATATCAGTTATGAAGATCATAAAAAAATGGTATTGGATATGATCGTCGATCTGATCGCTCAGGATGAAGAATTTTTTGAAACGATGGAAGAAAAAAATATCTTCTGGAATGACGATTTCGACCTGGTGCTGAGTATTGTATACAAGACAATCAAAAATATGAAATCGAATTTCAAAGAAGAGGATCTGTTTTTCATCGCCCTCTACAACGAAGAAGAAGATTACGATTTCGCTAAAACACTTTTCAGAAAAACAATTTTAGACAAGGATATAAACACGGAAATCATCGATAAATTCGCTTACAATTGGGAAATAGACCGGATTTCTGATATGGATAAATTGATTATGAGCACCGCCATTACCGAATTGAAATATTTCTCTTCTATACCGGTAAAAGTAACCTTGGACGAATACATCGAGATTTCAAAATCCTATTGCTCTCCTAAAAGCAGTGGTTTCATTAACGGGGTATTAGACAAAGTTGTAGCCCTATTGAAAGAAAACAACGAAATTCAAAAGATGGGACGTGGACTTATGGAATAAAGTAAAGGGTGGTAAACCACCCTTTACATTCTAAACTAAACTAACCAAACTTTTGTAATCACTACAATAGTAAATTTACGCTATACAAGCACTTCGGTAAATTTATAAGTTGTTTTTAAAAAAAGCAAGTTTTTTTTAATATTTAAATTGCAAGTTTTCTATTTTATAGTTTTCTATATAATCCATCGCCTCTTCCACGGAAGACAAAACTTCAAAAATACGGTCGTATCCGGAAGAAATAAATCCCTCTTTTTGGATGGTATGGATAAAAAGAAAAAAATATTCATAGAAATCATTCGTATTCAAGAATACGATAGGCTTATGATGCTCTCCTAACTGTTTCAACGTAACCACCTCCGTGATCTCCTCCAGCGTTCCCCACCCTCCAGGCAACGCGATAAAAGCATCGGCCCGCTCTCTCAACAAACTTTTACGCTCTTTCATATCATCAACAACCGTTAACTCGGAAATATCCCGGGCTGCAACACCCCGATCAACAATACAGCGAGGTATAATCCCGGTAACCCTTCCCCCTCCTTTCAACGTAGCTTCGGCAACCACCCGCATCAACCCGCAAGTAGTCCCTCCGTAAACCAAATTCCATCCCCGGGCAGCGATTTGCTTCCCCAACAGAGATGCTGCACGAACGTAAGTCGGGTCGATTTGTTCTGAAGAAGCACAAAAAACACAAATATTCATACCATTCAATTTATTTTCTAAAAAAATACCGCTTAACAATCGTCGAACCTAACAACATCCGAACCATTGAAAAGCAGTACTATTTTATTCGCTGTATCAAGCGTCAATCGTCGCATAAGTAGCGTTTTGTTCGATGAATTGCCGTCTTGGCGGAACATCATCTCCCATCAGCATGGAGAATATCCGATCCGCTTCGGCAGCATTTTCAATGGTGACCTGTCTTAACGTCCTGCCGTCCGGAGACATGGTCGTATCCCACAATTGTTCCGCCGTCATCTCTCCAAGACCTTTGTAACGTTGAATATGCAAGCTATTCTCTTTACCACCGCCCATCTCCTGTATCAATTGCAGTCTCTGTTCTTCCGTCCAGCAATAACGCTGCTCCTTCCCCTTCTTCACGGAATAAAGAGGAGGCGTCGCGATATAAAGATAACCGTTCTCGATAACCGACCTCATATAACGGAAAAAGAGAGTCATGATCAACGTGGCAATATGCGCTCCATCGACATCGGCATCGGCCATAATAATAATTTTATGATAACGTATCTTCTCAAGGTTTTCCGCCTTGCTATCCTCGGCCGTACCTATCGTGATTCCCAATGCCTGGAATATGATTTTAATTTCTTCACTCTCCCATACCCGGTGGGCCATCGCTTTCTCAACGTTCAATATTTTTCCGCGCAAAGGCAATATAGCCTGAAAACGACGATCCCGTCCTTGTTTGGCCGTACCCCCCGCCGAATCTCCTTCGACCAAAAATATCTCACAATTCTCCGCGTTATTATCGGAACAATCAGCTAATTTACCGGGAAGACCGGAACCGGAAAGCACCGTTTTACGCTGTACCAATTCTCTGGCTTTACGAGCCGCATGACGGGCTGTCGCCGCCAATATGACTTTATCCACAATAGCTCTGGCGTCTTTCGGATGCTCTTCCAAATAGTTGGCCAACACCGTACTAACCGCTTGCGCAACGGCTGTTCCGACCTCCGTATTTCCTAACTTGGTCTTCGTCTGGCCTTCGAATTGCGGTTCTGCCACCTTCACGGAGATAATTGCCGTCAATCCCTCTCTGAAGTCGTCGCCATTGATTTCAAACTTTAACTTATTCAACATACCCATATTTTCGGCGTAGGTTTTCAAAGTCTGCGTCAACCCGCGACGGAAACCGGCCAAGTGAGTTCCCCCCTCCATGGTATTGATATTATTCACGTACGAAAATATGTTCTCTTTAAACTCCGTGTTATAATGTAACGCAACTTCAATAGGTATACCGTTTTTCTCCGTAGTGATATGAATGGTTTCATCTATCAGCTTCTCCCGGTTGGCGTCCAAATATTCCACAAATTCTTTCAGTCCCTCTTCGGAATAGAAAACCTCCGATTTATATTCATTCGTATCGGGATCTATCATCCGCTTATCCGTAAGCGACAGACGAATACCTTTGTTCAAATAGGCTAATTCCCGTAAACGAGCCGCCAAGATATCGTATTTGTACTCGGTTACGTAAAATATCGTATCATCGGGTTTAAATAAAATCGTCGTCCCGGTACGATCCGTCTCTCCGACGACCTCTACATCTCCTAAAGGAGCCCCTTTGCTATACTCCTGTTTCCAAATTTTTCCTTCGCGATATACCAATGCCACCAATTTCTCCGATAAGGCATTCACACACGATACGCCAACCCCGTGCAAACCGCCGGACACTTTATAAGAACCTTTGTCGAATTTTCCCCCGGCATGCAAAACGGTCATAACTACCTCCAAGGCAGAACGATTCTCTTTATGGTGCTGCGCTGTCGGTATTCCCCGCCCGTCATCCTCGACCATGATCGAATTATCTTCGTTTATCGTGACTTCTATATTTTTACAATAACCGGCTAATGCCTCATCAATGGAGTTATCCACGACCTCATATACCAAATGGTGCAACCCCTTCGTGTTCACATCCCCTATATACATGGAAGGCCGCATTCGAACGGCTTCCAATCCTTCCAACACCTGAATACTATCCGCAGAATACTCTTTTGCTGCTGCTTGCTCTAATTCTTCACTCATTGATTTATATATTTTATTTTATTCCTGTATACAATACCAACCTCTTTCTTAAACATGCAAATATAAACATTTTTGTCCAAATAAACGAGCAGAATACAAGATATTTTTGTGGGGAAACATCACAACACAAATATTTGATAATAAATACATTACATCATATTTTATCTTCCATTGACCAGCAGATTGGCGATAAAGATCGTATCTTCAAGAACCGGTGTCAAAGAGAGGCAACCCGACACGATTCTCCCTTCTTCAACAATCAAGGGAAAATCCCTTTTCGTTTCTAAATAATAGCGATAAGCTTCACCTTGGCGAGAAAAACATTGCACTTGAAACACCCCTTCACTCTCTTCTGCCATATAATGCCTGAAAAGAGAGAGAGCCACAATCCCCATCGTGTATCTTAAATTGATTTCCACGCAAGGATGAATCCTATATTCACCCCGTTCGTCCCGATAAATCATCATATCGACCCCGAGGCAACCGATATAATTTTTACCGTATAACCTTTCTATAACCAGATTTACGGTATCCCGCAAAACCAGAAAATCTTTTTTTCCGACATAACGCGTAATTTTCTCTTCGATTTTTTCCTGTTTTCCCACGTAATTCCCCTTGTATCCGCCTTCCCCTCCCACGTAAAAATCAGACAATCCCAAAAAAGAGGAAATCCCATTGCCGTCAATCTCAAACTCCATGGCAAAATCCCATACCTTATCCCACATTTTTTCTACCATTACATATTTCTGCCTATGGAATATACCATTCATCCATTCGATCGTCTTAGAGGTCAGCTTTCCTTTCTCAAGCATAAATACTCCCCTTCCCGAAGAAGACCAAGGCGATTTTACAACGATACTCCCCTTCTCCGATAATCTTTTGACCTCCTCTACCGAATAGCATACTACCGGGACAAGCTCATCCGAAAAATCCATATAAGAGCGTAAAATGTGAAAATAATCGATCACTTTCCGGCGACTATACCACTCCTCCCGTCCCGGACCCCATTCCCCCATGATGCTCTCCGTAAACTCTTTTTTACATTGAGATTTCAACTTTTTTAATACATAATGCACTCTGGGACTCCACCCCCAAGGACGCAATTCATCGAAAAAGATCCGATCCGCTTCTTCCCAGGTAATTCCGGATTCGACCAGCCCAGGAAAAACCTCGCATTCTTTCTTAAAACAATCCGCTAAAGGGCTGTTTAACAAGACGAAATCTCCTTTATCCGCCAAAAAGGCTGGCAAAAATGCCAAATCGTTCATCATCTTTATAATCTTCACGGGAGGAGTATAACTAATTCGTCCATTGGCAATTGCCATCTCGTTATCCGAATTAAAAAAGTAAAGATTTTGCATCATGTTAAAATTTTGTGAACAACAACACACCATCGTGGTATATTTTTTGTATTATCCATACAAAATTATCGACAAAATGCGGTTAAGCAAAAAAAAATTATATAACGTTATAAATATTAATCATTCTATAACATAATTAACGAAACCTTTTTTAAGAATATAAGTATACACGCTTATGTGTCGATAATCGGTTAATGACAGAAAATTTAAATGAGATGATTTTACAATTAGCATTCGTTTTAACAGCTATCATTGTCGGAGCCCGCCTTGGAGGTATCGGGCTTGGCGTCATGGGTGGTATCGGACTAGGAATTCTTACTTTCGTTTTCGGCTTACAACCGACGGCCCCTCCCATCGATGTAATGTTGATGATTGTGGCCGTAATATCCGCGGCGGCCTGTATGCAAGCTGCCGGAGGATTGGATCTTATGGTAAAAGTAGCCGAAAGATTACTCCGTAAAAATCCGGCCCACGTAACCATTTTAAGTCCCCTGGTAACTTACATTTTTACGTTCATCGCCGGAACAGGTCACGTGGCTTATTCCGTACTGCCGGTAATCGCAGAGGTCGCCACGGAAACCAAGATCCGACCCGAACGTCCTTTGGGAATTGCGGTCATAGCCTCCCAACAGGCTATCACGGCCAGCCCTATCTCCGCGGCGACGGTTGCACTATTAGGATTATTGGCGGGATATGACATTTCTCTGTTCGATATTCTGAAAGTCACGATTCCCGCAACCTTGATCGGAGTATTGGCAGGAGCGATCTATTCCATGCGGGTTGGAAAAGAGCTGGTGGATGATCCGGAATACCAAAAACGATTGGCCGACGGAGAATTTTCCAATAAAAAATACCAAACCCAGGATGTAAAAAATAAAAGAAACGCCAGCATATCCGTATTCGTCTTTATTATAGCTACGGTAT
The DNA here is from genome assembly GCA_001487125.1 of Gabonibacter massiliensis. Taxonomy (GTDB): domain Bacteria; phylum Bacteroidota; class Bacteroidia; order Bacteroidales; family Marinifilaceae; genus Gabonibacter; species Gabonibacter massiliensis. Next base: position 543,228 of record LN913013.1, on the reverse strand, counting down.
TTATCGTACTCTTTGGCTCTTTCGACAGTTTCCGTCCCTCCTATTTGATCGACGGAGAAACCGTCATTCTCGATATGCCTTCAATCATCGAAATCCTAATGTTGACAGCAGCAGCTTTAATACTCATGTTAACGAAAACCAACGGTTTAAAAGCCGCACAGGGTTCCGTGTTCTCCGCCGGCATGCAGGCCGTTGTCGCAATTTTCGGTATCGCGTGGATGGGTGATACTTTCCTGCAAGGAAATATGACAGAACTAAAAAGCTCCATTGAAGGAATCGTTACCCAAATGCCCTGGTTATTCGGAATCGCCCTTTTCGCCATGTCTATTTTGCTTTATAGCCAGGCCGCGACGGTAAGAGCCTTTATGCCCTTAGGAATCGCTTTAGGCATATCTCCTTATATGTTAATCGCCATGTTCCCGGCCGTAAACGGCTATTTCTTCATACCTAACTATCCGACCGTCGTTGCAGCTATTAACTTCGACAGAACGGGAACAACTCATATCGGAAAATACATATTAAATCATTCATTTATGATGCCCGGTCTTATCGCCACGGTTGTCGCCGTGGGACTCGGTCTGTTATTTGTCCAAATTTTTTAATAAACATAGCTTAATCGTTTAACTAAAATTGAGAAATCATGAAAATGTTAAAAAGAATCAGTTTGGTGATAGCCTTAGCGCTATTCTCGGTTGCAACCGTATTTGCACAAAAATTACCGAACATCCACATTCTTGCCACGGGAGGTACGATCGCGGGTACAGGATCTTCCAGTACGGGAACGAATTACACGGCCGGTCAAGTTGCCATTGGCACCCTGCTTTCTGCCGTTCCTGAAATTCAGAAAATTGCCAATGTTACCGGTGAACAAATCGTAAAGATCGGTTCTCAGGATATGACAGACGACGTGTGGTTAAAATTAGCCAAAACCATTAACACTTTGTTGGCCAGAAAAGATATCGACGGTATTGTGATCACTCACGGGACCGATACGATGGAAGAGACAGCCTTTTTCTTGAACCTGACCGTAAAAAGCAATAAACCGGTCGTATTGGTCGGAGCCATGCGTCCTTCCACGGCATTAAGTGCTGACGGACCGTTGAATCTTTACAATGCCGTCGTTGTGGCCGGCGCGAAAGAATCCATGGGCAAAGGCGTATTGGTAGCCATGAACGGCATCATTTTGGGAGCTCAAAGTGTACTGAAAATGAATACCATTGACGTACAAACATTCCAGGCCCCTAATGCAGGTCCCCTCGGATACATCTACAATGGAAAAGTTTTCTATAACCAAAGTCCGTTGAAAAAACACACCACGCAATCTATTTTCGATGTAACCAACTTAAATTCTCTTCCGAAAGTAGGTATCGTTTACAGTTATTCAAATATGGAAGGCGATGTCGTAAAAATGATGGCTAATAGCGGATATAAAGGAATTATTCATGCCGGTTTAGGAAATGGCAACATCCATAAGAATGTATTCCCGGAATTGATTAACGCACGTAAAAAAGGTATACTTGTCGTTCGCTCAACCAGAGTTCCGACAGGTCCTACTACCTTAGATGCCGAAGTAGATGATAATCAATACCAATTCATTGCTTCTCAGGAATTGAATCCTCAGAAATCAAGAATTTTACTGATGCTCGCCTTAACAAAAACCAACGACTGGAAGACGATCCAAGAATATTTCAACGAATATTAATCTGATTCTTTTATAAAGATAAACACCCCGGCATACAAGCCGTAAAAAGAATGTTGCCGGGGTATAAACCAAAAGAAAACGCTATCTTATGAAAAAAATAGTATTATTAGTATTGGTAATGGGTTGCGTACAAGGACTTTTTGCCCAAAGTACATCCAACGAGAAAACGCTTTTCGAAAGGGTTTCCAAAATCGAAAAGAAAGTAGACTGGTTCCACCTTTATTTGAACATGCAAGGAACATTCAACGCCAATTTTAACTACGAAGGTGTAAACGGACTTCAACAGGCTGCTTTCAAAATGAACCAATTGCGTATCGAGGCCAAAGGCAATGTTACACCGTGGTTATCTTACCGCTGGAGACAACGTCTGAACCGGGGAAGCGGTAACGGAAGCACGAATATCGATAATATGCCGACCTCTATCGACATTGCCGGAATCGGAGTAAGACTGAACGATCAGTTTTCTTTCTTTGCCGGTAAGCAGTGTACCGTATACGGAGGTATCGAATTTGACCTCAATCCGATCGAGATCTACGAGTATTGCGATATGATCGAATACATGAGTAACTTCATGACCGGATTGAATATCGCCTTCCAGGCCAACGAAAACCACCAAATCCAGTTTCAGATTTTGGACAGCCGAAACGGTTCAGTAGAAGATACTTACGGTGATATCAACGAAGTAGGTATCGGTAACGGCCGGGCCCCGCTCGTGTATACCTTAAACTGGAACGGTAATTTCTTCGACGGAGCCTTCAAAACCCGTTGGTCTGCCTCCATCATGAGTGAAGCTGAAAAAAAACAGATGTATTATTACGCTTTGGGTAATGAATTAACCTTGGGTGATTTCAATATGTATTTCGACTTTATGTATTCTGACGAAGATTTGGATCGTAAAGGAATCATGACCGACATTTTAGGCGGTAGAAACAACCTGGACAACCACGTGGCCTTCAATGCCAAATACATGTCGATGGTAGCCAAATTCAACTACCGCGTGGCACCGAAATGGAACGTATTCATCAAAGGAATGTACGAAACGGCCTCCATATTCAAAGCTACGGACGGAATTGAAAAAGGTAAATATCGTACTTCTTACGGTTATTTGGCAGGTGTGGAATACTATCCGATGGAAAGCAATCTGCATTTCTTCGCTAACTTTACCGGACGTTCTTATAACTTCACACACCGCGCAGCAGGTTACAATAATTACGATACTCAACGGGTATCCGTTGGATTCATTTACCAGTTACCGATGTTCTAATATAAAAAAATCCGGCAGATTCGAACTGCCGGATTTTTTAATCCAACCCGAAATCGTTTATCCTCCCTCCGATCAATTAATCACCCGATCACTTAATCATCTATTCGGATTATTCGCTTTTCAGCGAATGCACCGGATTAAGAGTAGCCGCTTTGTAACTTTGCCAACCCACCATCAATAAGGCCACGATACAAGCAAAAATACCGGCGACAACAAATATCCACCAACTAATCCCGATTCGGTATACATACCCGGATAACCAGTAGTCCGTCGCCCACCAACCGATCGGACAAGCAATCACGAAAGCAAACAGAATCCACCGGAGAAAACCGGATATCAACATCCTCAGTACTTCCCGGATCGAAGCTCCGTTTACCCGGCGTAAGCCGATCTCCCGCAATCGTTGTTGAATAAAATAAGTGGACATAGCCAATATACCCATCATGCTCAACATAACGGCTAACAAACAAAAAATACCTACCAAAGAAGCGGTACGTTCGCCCTCTTTGTACCACAAATTAATTCTATCGTCCAAGAAACCGGAACCATAAGGACGTCCTTCGATGAATTTCGCGTACACGCTCTTTACCCGTTCATATGCCTTTATCGGGTTTCCGGTAACCCTCACCAGAATCAAAGATCTGCCAAATCTATTACCGAACGACACCTCTAACGGCCCCATCGCCTCTTTAAATCCGGCGAAATGAAAATCATCCATAATCCCCAAGATGGGAATAAGCCGCCCATTCCGTTTGTATGAAGTAGGTTCACCTTCCAGTTCCAGGTTTTTTACGGCCGTACGATTCAGATAAACCCCCGGACCCGTTATCCCGGTAGGAGTCACCGGTATATTGAAAACAGAAAAGAAGGCCGTATCCGTACAATAAACGGTAAAACCGATCCACTTACCTTCGGATTCAAACGTGTTGTTATCTCCCCAAAAACCGGGAGCTCCCGAAGAGAAAGTACAGCTTTTTACTTCCGGCAATTGAGATAATTCGCTTCTGAATCCGGCATCCTGGCCATAATTTATCCTGTTCGTCAACCAAATAACGTTCTCTTTGTCAAAACCCAAATAATAATTTCGCATATAATCCGTTTGTCCCCGAATCACCAAGGTGCCGATAATTAAAACGATCGTCACTACAAATTGGAAACAGATCAATACCTTACCGTACACGCTCTTGCTCTTCCGGTGAAACATCCCTTTAACCACCTCCACGGAATTAAAACGGGTAACCATCCAGGCAGGCATAATGCCGGCAACGATACCCGTCAAAACGACAAATCCCAGAATACCGATAAGATTAAAAAGAGAGAAATGGTCTTTGATAGATATTTCAGTCTCCAACAAGGTATTGAACAAAGGCTCCATACTTACAGCCAATATCGCAGCTATGATAAAAGCAAGCATGCAAAGCCAAACGGACTCTCCGATAAACTGTTTGTAAAGATTGGTGTTACCAGCCCCCAGCATTTTTTTCACGGCAGCCTCCTTCGCCCGAAATCCGGCACGGGCCACCGACAGATTGTTGTAATTAATCAACGCCAAAAGAAAAATAATAACCACAATTGCCGTCAATATACTGACCAACACTTTACTGTTTCCGTGGGTAGCGACCCCGTCATATTCGCTGAAATAAATATCCTGTAAAGGTTGCAAATCGAAAATTTTCGCCCTACCCGACTTATAAATCCAATAACTCTCCTTAAAATCAGTCAATATTCGGGGAATCTTCGAGATCAAATCGGTACCCGGTTTAGTCAAAAAATAGAGTCCGAAAGAGTTGTTATCATTGTTTTTCAATAGTTCCGGACTCCCCCACATACGAGCAAGATACTCAAAGTTAACCACGGCATCACAAGCGTTAAAATGAGTATTTTTCGGCAAATCTTCCATGATCCCGGTTACCTTCAACCGGTGCTGTTCATCGAGTTCCACCTCCTGTCCGAGAGCCGATCCGTTTCCGAACAGCTTTCTTGCATAAGAGCGGGTTAAAACAATACTTTGAGCCGTACACAATACTTCATCCGGATCTCCCTCCAACAAACGAAAAGAGAAAATATTAAAAAAAGAGGAATCCGCCATAAGAATATTTATGTCCGACTTCTGCCCCTGTTCGTCGGTAACAATTACATTTTGCTGAAAGATTCGGGTATACGATTCGATTTCCGGATATTTTGAAGCCAACTCCCCTCCCACCAAAGTGCCGAAATAAGAACCGTAATCGGCAATCGCCCTGTAAATCCTATCCTTCTTACTATGGAAATTATCTACCGACAGTTCCTGATGAATATATACGCTCAACAAGATAACAAAAGCCATGGAAAAGGCAAAACCCGAAACGGTGATAGCAGTATAGAGCTTATTTCTCTGCAGGTTTCTAAAAAATATTTTTAAATTCGATAAATTCATACGGATTATCTTTAGTCCAAAGAGAATTATCAACCCTTATGCCATAAAAACAACCTGTTTATTGCCAACAAGGTACGCTCGAACGGTTCTCTTATCCTATCAAAAAATCATACAACGAGTGTATGATTTTTTGTCACTATCCCTTTCTCTCAAAATCTCGATTTCGAAAAAAACAAAGATAAAGCGTATTATAATCCGAAGATTCATCTCATAACATTAAATTTTCATTATTACTTTAGCTTTACCCATTTAACGGCGTCGGCCACGACTAATTGGGCATACTTCAACCCGCCATCACTTTCGATAGGAGGAACTCCCCGGTCATCCAACACGACACGGGATGCACCTGCCGGTAAGGAAAAGGTACCCAGGGATAACCATGCCGGATCGCCTTTTTGAACTTCTAAGACGATTTCTTCCTTTCCCCCTGAAGTGTAGACGGTATAGTAGTTTTTCATCCCCGGGTAATCGGTTGTATATTGATCTATGTTCTGTGTCTCTACATGAGGCCGATGGATAAATATCTCGTATTTGCCTGCTTCCGGAAGACTTGCCGTCCATTCGGCCTTGAATTGTCCCGTGCCGACGGCTTTTGTAAAAGCGCTCCGAATATACTCGCCGTAAGCCTTATTTAATCCATTTTCTAAGGCTGGCCCCCCCCAGGCGTTAGCCTTAATATTACAACCTGCGAAAAAGTATTCTTGATTGTCCTCGCTTTTGATCAGATCCGCCAATCGTTTCCGGTTGTTTGCCGAATCGATCAACTGGAAGTTCTCGTCCTCGTTGTCCACGACAATCTCCCCCGGGGGGTAGAATTGATCCCTATCGAGCGGGATAACCCCTTCTTTGGGTACAGGACCCGACAAGGGTGACTCCCCCCTATTCAATAAAATATTTTTCGGTAAATTGCCCGAGTAGTTCGTGGTTAATTTCAGGGAATATCTCAAGTTTTCATGAACGACGATTCGTTTACATCCCCCGGGTTCGATCCGGTAACCCCGGCAATTTACGATCGTCTCTTCCCCGCTTTGCGTCCAACCGCGTGTAATGACCGAAACGATACCTTCCGTTTCACTGAAATTGCCGACCTTGAAATCGATGACTTGTGTCTCTTTTGTCGTTTTACAGGAGAGATCTTTTATCGATAACAGGGGAAGTTGACGACTCGCGTACCACTCGTCCATGTATTCCTTGATGTTCTGCCCGAAACGCCGTTCGAACTCCTCGACAAACGAGTCGAAGTCCGCTTCCCGGAAACGGGCACGCTCGCTAAATTCCCGTGTAAACCGGGTCAGGGAGTCCCAGGTGGTAATCGTCGTGAGGTAACCCAATAAATGAGAAACTTTTAATGAAATGGCGATGCTTTGCTCCGGGCTATACCCTTCCGTGATGACCCCTTCCAATCCTTTTTCCACGATACGATTCAATATTTTCGGCGTTATATTTAATCTGACTTCTTCCGGCTGTATCATTTGATTGAATATCAAGTCCATCCCCCTATACCGGTCGGAGGTTATACTTCGATTGTGGTCCGTGAAAATATGACTCGTGTTTACCCGATCCAAGTAATAGGGCATATCGTTGTACAGCATGTATTCCTGTACACTCATGTCTCTGGAAGACCTCCCGGAAAGAGTACCGGGTTTTCTATGGGTCTTCGTGCAAAATCGTTCCTCGAAAAACGCTATTTCCGGTTGAATGTTATCGCTGAACGGCACACTGTTCAGAAAAGATACTGGAACCTCGACCAGCTTGAAATAGTGAAAGGGGTAAGGATTGGGCTTACCCTCCTCGATGATAGCTTTGCATCGATTAAATATCCTCGTTAAATTTCTCTCCCGCTCCGGGTTGTCTTCTTCCAACTCCTCCCACTCATCGAGGAATTTCAGGTAAAAATCATTTCCCGGGTAAGTGTAAAACTCGACGGTAAGAGAATCGACGGTGATCGCTCTTTTCTCGTATTTCCCGATACAAAGGCTTAACCCCGTCAGGTTTTGTAGATTATGGAACGTGACCTTATCTCCCTCACTCGTCGGTTTGCCTTGCGATAAAACGGTCATATCCCCCGGTTTCTTGACATGGAGGGTGTAATCCGTGAAATCGGTCTCACTGGACGCCTGCAACCCGACCGGGGCAACCGCCATCGGGTACCACATCAATGGCGGCAAAAGCAAAGTGTATTTACCCGATACAAAAGCCGAACGCTTGCCGTAATTTTCTCCGCGGGAACTATACATGACGGGAGAAAAGAAATCCTCGTCCGGAATGTTTACCTGGTAAATATCCTCGTCGATACATCCCTCGTACTCCATCTCTATCTCGATATTTTCCCCGGGAGCCAGGGGACGCTCGATAACGATCACCTGCCGATCCCTGTGAAAGGAAAGGTTTTGTCCCCCGGATTCAAGCTTGTCGATCTTTAATCCCGGGTTTAAAAAGAGCAGAAGCCGATCCATTGTTACTTTTTTCCGGTTTTGGATCTTCATCCGGCTTGTTGCCGAGAAATTATCTCCCATGGGTCGATAAGTGATATCGTGCTCGAGTACCCGTGCCTTGGGGTATTCATCGTATTTAAGAAAGACCGCACGGTATTCGATTCTATTTTTAAAACGGGTTCGAAACTTTTCAATATAGAAAAACCCGAGACCTATAGCAATTACTAAAAACAGGGAGGCCGGAACGATAAAATAGCGTCTTCGGCCGGGAACACCGGGAAGTCTCTTCGTGAACAAAACGGCAAAATAGAGAAAACTTGTTCCCAATAGTAAAAAAACCCCCCGCTGAAGCAGATAATCCCCGAGATGCATGAATCCAACGATAGTGGAAAAAGAGTCAGGCAACAGACTTCCCCGGAAATCAAGTATCCCGTGAAGAGGTGTCGTCAGGTAAGTGTACGCGAAATAGAGAAAAGCTAACAGGATAAGCCAACTGACAAACGGGTATTTGACTAACCTGTTCACGATCAAGGAGAGCCCGGTGATAAAAATAAGCGTGGGTAACACGTACGTGAGAAGATAAAAAAGATTTACCAGGGGGTTTACAGGCGAGTCTGGCATGAACATGTTGATAAACACGCAAATAATCATGAAAATAACATCGATTACTAAAAATGGGATAAAAATTCCTAAGGATTCCCCGAGGAAAGATCGGCCGTTACCGATAGGTCGCACGGAAAAGACCTCCCGGGTTTCCGCTTTTTTCCGCTTTCTATGAATATCACAGGCTATAAAGGTGACGATCACGGATTGAAACAGGTTTAAAAAGTAAATCCCGCGTAAAGGAATGGAAGAAGCGAACGCGATATCCCACCACACGACACGATGAATATCCCACGGGATCAGAATGCCTGACGTGTATCCCAATAGCCCGAGGATAAAGAGGTAAAATAACCAGCTTCTTTTTACTAACTTGCTCTCGTAAAATATAGCGGTTTTAAGGGCTGTCGTTTCCATAATCGTAAGTTTAAATCCCGAATAATCATAATATGGATTATTCGGGATTTTTTATTTCTTGATATTTTACTTCGACGGGTGTGGATCTTCAAATGTCACTTCATTGGACTCCTTTGACGGCTTACTTGCTCCATATTTATTTCTAGCTATAACACGAAATATTGCCGTATATCCTTCAATCATATCACTAACGGTATGTTCAGTCGTATAAGACGTACCCTTATCTTCCCATCTGGAGAAAAAGCCATCATACTGACCTTCAATAATATAACACATAATCGGTGACCCTCCATCATGTCGGGGTGCTTCATATCTTAATAGACATCCGGTAGTCGATACCTCAACAGCAATGGGCTTCCCCGGAGGATCAGGAGGGCCAACAGTCAACCTTGCGCCAGCAAATACAATTGTCGTAACAGTCAAACCTAAACAGATAAACAAGAATGACTTTAAAGCATTTTTTCTAATCTTTTTCATGATTTTTCAATTTAAATATCAACATTAGATGTATTGGTTTGCAAAACTAATTATTATATTTATATTTGCAAAAAATTATTATTATATTTTTAAATATATCATAGTTATGACAATAAAAAATCAATTTTCATCAATTTTAATCGTTACATTTCTTCTTAGCTGCAATAGTGCAAAGAATTCGATTACCCCGATCTCGAATATAGATGAAGATTTTCCCGTTACCGAAAAATTAGAATTTAAGCCCTTTAAAAAATATGACATTTTTGAAAGAGGGGGCTGCGTGATCGATGATTCTGTACTTTGGCATTTCGAAAGAGGAAAACAGGATTTCGGCTCCTGTTATGACTTAAACACGGGAGAGAAATTAGCCGTAATTGCTTCGAGAGGAAATGCGGCCAATGAATTAGCCGAGTTAGAGTGGTTTAACATGGTGGGTGATTCTGTTCTACTTTACGCAAATCGAAACACGATAAAAACCTTTGCTATAAAAGATATCGTAAGTAATATGCCTGCGGGAGAGAGAGAATTTTCCGTGACCACCTCTCCGGATAGTATTTTGGCATCTCGAATGACCAAACTTCCCAATGGTTCTGCCCTCGCGACAATACGTCCGGTCTTATTTTACGATATAGGAAAAAGAAACGAGATCAATAAAAAATCGGTTGTTGTATTTGACAATAACAAAGCAAACGCTTACGAAACCATAATCTATGATAGTTTTGATATCGAGAAAGCAAAAGGAGAGCAATTAGCCGCAAACGATCTGATAAAATACGCTTACGCCCAAGGTTCTATTGCCGTAAAAAATAATGATACGGCTGTTTTTTCCGTGAATCATCAATTCATAATGTACACGTTCGACATTAACAATGGAAATGTCGTAAACGAAAAAAGATACACGAAGATACAACGCAAGGACGGGAAGGAAGCGTCGTTTACTACCATAAACGACAGGAATCTGAGTATCGGTGCAATGAAAGTTACCGACAAATACATTTTATGCGGGGTTGACGGTTATTTGAGTGAAAAAGACAAAGAATCAGGACTACGGAAAAAAGCGATATTCGTGTTCGACTGGAATTTAAACCCGATCAAAAAGTTCGAGTTGCCCAATAGGAAAAAAGGCTATTATACGATATCCAATGATTGTAGTTCGGTATACTTCTGCGAGTATAACGAGGAGGGTCTAACGCTGTATAAAGCGGATTTAACGATTTAAATAGAGATGTACGAGATTATAAATTAACCCTTTTAGGGTCGGTCGTCGTTTCTACCATTGTAAGTTTAAATTCCGAATAATCATGACATGGATTAGTCGGGATTTTTTATTTCTTGATATTTTTGCAATCAATAAGGATCTTCAAATTTTATGAGATTACAAACCTTCGACGGCCGACTCCCCTGTTTTATTCGAATAGCCCACTCTCCTTACAGGAAGGTCGATTTATTTTGCAAAAGAGGAATATAGTATTATTTTTGCGGCCTTTAATTGAACTTTACCAAAAACACGTTAAACAGAATTATTCATGAAAATCGCCTTGTTTATTATTTTGCTGTCGTTATTTTTTTCCCGAAGTCATTCACAAACCCTTCTATCGCATCTATCGGAACAAGACTCTCTGTCCGGAAAATCTTTATTTGAAGTGGTCAGCGGCATGGAAAAGAAGACCGATTATTTCAATCTCTCCATACTCATGCAGGTAGGATTCAACGCTAACTTCAAAGGCGATCGGCTCGAGCAAGCCGCATTCAAAATGAAAGAGTTCCGTATCGATGCCCGCGGAAAAATCACCCCCTGGCTCTCCTATCGATGGCGTCAACGCCTGAATCGGGAAAATACCCCGGCCGAACTGGATAACCTTCCCCTCTCCATCGATTACGCCATGATCGATCTCAAATTTTCGGACCGCTTCTCTTTTAAAATAGGTAAACAGGCTGCCGCATACGGCGGATTCGAATACGACCTCGATCCCCACGAAATTTACCAGTATAGCGATATGATCGATTATATGTATTTCGACTTTATGACCGGGGTAACCGGAATATATCAATTTAACGCGAATCAACAAATTCAGGTTCAAATCGTCAATAGTCGTTGCAGCTCTTTAGAAGAACTCTACGGGGTGTTACCGGAAGGAATCGAGAAAAGTAAGTTTCCGTTAGCCTATACCCTAAACTGGAACGGCTGCTTTTTCGATAACAAATGGGCTACCCGCTGGTCCTTTTCTCTACTGAATCAAGCCCGCAACACTCGTAGTCTCTACTACGTCTTAGGAAATCAACTGAACCTCGGTAAATTGAATATCTATATAGATTTTACACTTTCGGACGAAGAGTTGGACAGCCGGGAAATCATTTCCGATATCACCCGTACGGAAACAAATCCCAGTTGCGCAGAGTATACCAGGTATCAATCCTACGTGACTAAACTCAACTACCGTTTCCGGCCGCGTTGGAATCTGTTTGTAAAAGGAATGTACGAAACAGCCTCTGTGTACAAACAAAACCGGAACCGGGAAAAAGGGAAATACCAGACTTCATACGGTTATTTCGGAGGAGTCGAGTTCTATCCCGCGAAAGAAAACCTCCGTTTCTATTTGGCTTACATCGGACGTTCTTACAAATACACGAATAGAGCAAAACAATTCGGTACAAAGGATTATTCAACCACACAACTTTCTTTAGGCTTAATCTATAATCTTCCCCTTTTTTAATAACAGAAAGATAGAATGATCGGGAGATTGAGGGATATAATGATTAGGTGATTGGGAGATTAGGTGATTGGGAGATTGGGTGATTAAAAAGATTGACGATGTAGATTAAAATAAGGCATTCGATTTACAATCAGAAGATTCAAATTAAATCACAGAATCAATAAATCATTGAACCACAAAATTCTAATTATCAATATCGACCCAAACAATTTCGTCGGTAAAATCACGGCACTCTCCCAACACCTTCCCATCGGGATTCAATACCCGTGATCCACCGGCATATTTCAATCCGTTTGGATCAGTACCGCAACAATTTACACCCGCGATATACGCTTTGTTTTCTACGGCCCGTTCCCGCAACAAGGTCTCCCAATCTTTTTGACGAGACTCCGGCCAATTGGCTACATAAACAGCCATATCGTAACCTTCCGTATTTTTACTCCATTCCGGAAAACGCAAATCATAACATATATAAGTGGCTATTTTATACCCTTTGTATTCAAAAAACAACTGCTTCTCTCCCGGAGTATAACCGCCCATTCTAAAACAATTATGTTTGTCGTAAAAACGACAGATACCGTCCGGAAAAGCCACGATCAATCGATTATAAAATTTCCCATTTTCATCGTACACCGTCGATCCCATAAGTAAGGCTCCCGTACGGGCAGACCATTGTTTCAGAGAATCCGTAACGCGAGTAAAATAAGAAGCGATCCGTACTTTTTCACTTAAAGACTCCTGTTTATCCCTCTTCTTCATCAGACATCCGGAAGCAAATAATTCGGGTAAGATAATCACATCCCCTTTCTTGCTTTGCGATATCCTCCTGCTAAATGCTTTTAAATTCTCTTCAACATCTCCCCAAGCCAGAGAAGCTTGTACCAAACCGACTCTTAAGCCGCTTTTTTGTCGAACTTGTTGTGCTTTTATCTCCCCACACCAACTCAAACATAAACACAGAATACATAATCGAAATATCATAATAAAACTATTGTATACTTATCAACTAATTTTTTTTCCAAGAAATCCGAAAAAAAGCGGGTCTACTTCCGGTAAAATATATTCCCGGTTATTCAGGTATACTTTCCCGGCTTCCATATCCAAAGTCAATTGATCGCCGGACGTATAGTCTTTCGCCACCTCCCGATTTATGATAATGTACAGCCCGTGATTCATTGCCATACGATAAAAATTACGGTTAACCGACTTCACTATGATTAAGCGTATTCCTACTGCCATCAATCCCGTCACGGCATGTTTGATCAATCCGCCGCATCCGAAATTTTCCCCGGCAACAATCAGATCTCCCGGTTTTACCTCCACGGAAAAATTCATATCCAACCCGGCAAAAAGAGCCGGTTTAATCAAATCCGTCTGCTCATGCGTTATCTTATAAGTCAATTTCTCGGAAAATATCTGTCGACAAGAGATATTATCTATATCGGAATAGTTCCAAACGGCCGCTCTCCTGCGATAGTCATACCCTTCTATACACCTTTGTTCTTCGGGCTTGGGCCTGCATTTAAATTCGGCACCCTGAAAATGAATTACGGTCGACAATTCTCCCCGCATGGCGGTCATGGCCACCGTTACCGGAGAAGCCACGTATTTCTTTACACCCGATGTTGCCGTATTCCCGATAAAATAACTATTGGTCGTCGAAATTAAACGACTGTTGTCGGCAGAAGCCATATGCCCTACACTTAAACAAGGACCACAACTGGCACCCAGAATAATAGCTCCGGCACGGGACAATATATCGATAACGCCCTCTTCGATGGCCTGTAAATAAATAGCCCGGGAAGCCGGAACAATAAAAAGCTGAAAATGATCAGCCACATGTTTTCCGTCCAATATCATCGCCGCCAACCTCAAATCTTCCAAACGACCGGCAGCGCATCCTCCTATCAGTCCTTGTTGTATTTTAATACCCTCGATTTCGTTCACTCCCCTGATCTCTCCCTTTACCGTATCCAACACCAACGGGAACACTTTTGCCAAATCGATTTCGATATACCTGACATAATTTGCCCCCTTATCCGCCCATATTCCGCGGACAGCAGGTTCTCCAAAATAATCAGCCAATACGTCGTCAGGCGGAAAAACAGAACACTCGATACCCATTTCCGTGGATACATTGGCTATCGTCATCCGATCGGCAATAGACAAACTTCCCACACCGTCTCCATGGTACTCGACGATCTGTCCGTTTACCTCTATTTCACTCAGTATTCCCATAATCCACAAAGCCAAATCCTTCGCCACAACACCATCGGACAAGCTGTTTTTTAAAACAATCTTTATGGTCTCGGGAACCCTGAACCATATCTTCCCCGTTTTCCACAAAGCCGCGGTCTCCGTCTTATTCACACCCATGGCAAAACAGTTAAAAGCCCCGGCTGTAGCCATATGACTGTCGCTTCCCGTGATTAACATCCCCGGCTTTACAATATCTGCCAGCACCTGGTGGCAAATGCCCCGGTCGCAATCGTAGAAACGTTCTATATGTTGTTCTTCCACAAAATTGCGAATAGAATTATATTCGTTGATCATTTCATTCGTCAATCCGGATACTTTTCCATCCAGCACAATAACCAATTGATTCGGACAATACACGTCTTCCCCTCCCATTCGTTCGAATATCCTACGGATCCGGGCCGAGTTATCATGGCTTAAAACATAATCCGGTTCCCGAACAACAATACTCCCGACAGGTGCATTCAATATTTTCTCTACAAATGTACGTTCCATAATTTATTAATTTATCAATTTGACTACAGCCTCTATTTTTTCAATATCGCTATAATATTCTTCGTACTCGGAAATACCGGAAACCCCTCCCATTGATACCCTCGGGTTACGATAAATCATCTTACTATCTCTATGATTTTTGCCGCTCATGTGCAACGCATCCACCCCGGTTTTTGCTATACGCGGGGCATTCGTAGCGTTGACGCCGGATCCGGCCATAATTTTTATCCTTCCCTTTGCCAAATCGACTAAACGCCGGATACCCTCTTTTCCTCTCTCCGCGTCACTCTCCCCTCCCGATGTCAATACCCGGTAACAACCGGCTCGGATCACCTCTTCCAACGCCTCTTCCATATCTCTGACCATATCTATCGCCCGATGGAAAGTTACCTTCAAAGGAGCGGCATACTCCACTAACCCCCTCGTTCGTTCCGTATCCACCCGGCCGTCTGCCGACAAAATACCCAAAACGACCCCATCCGCACGGCAAGATTTGGCATAAAGAATCTCCTCTTTCATCTGTTGAAATTCTAAATCGGAATAGAAAAAATCTCCTCCCCGCGGCCGGATCATTACGTACAATTCGATGGACAATAACTCTCTCGCCATTCGGATGGCAGCAGCCGGCGGAGTCAATCCCCCGTCATACATAGCCGTACACAATTCCACCCGATCCGCCCCCGCCATTTGCGCATTCAAACAGGATTCCAATGAATAAGCACAAACCTCAACTTCCACTTTATGTTCCATATCCATACCCAATATCAATTAGATTATAAAAATAAACCTTTATTCCGTTCTATTCAAATAATCCACAAAGAAATTCATACGGAACCGGAGAAAACAGACCTACGCCTATAAACAATACGAGTACCGATCCGAGGTACATGACGATACTTATCGTAGTTTCATACGCTACCATAAACGTTCATACCGTTTCATCGCCTTCTAAAAATCAGGAACGCAGTATACTGTAATAATAGAAATCGATTACCCTACCGTTTTTCACAGCCGCTTTATGCAACACGGCTTCCAAGGTATATCCCACCTTTTCCAGAACATGCATGGAAGACCGATTGAAATCGAATACCAGGGCATACAACTTCTGAAAAGGGAATGTCTCAAAAGCATATTCCGTAACCGCTTTTATAACCTTAGGCATGATTCCTTTCCCCCAATAAGCTTCTCCCAGCCAATATCCGATCTCGGCCGTTATCCTTTCAATATCGCCTTCGGAACCGAAACCTATACTACCGACCGCTCTGCCTTCGATCTCAATGGCAAAGCGCATGGGAGGTCCCGGCAACAAATGGACCATGCTGATGTAATCGAAAGCATCCTGTTTCGTGTAAGGATGCGGAAAATGATCCATCACATTATTCCATACTTTCACATTATTTGCATTTTCTGCCAAGGAATTACAATCGGAGAAACGCCACTCTCTCAACACAAATCCGTCTCCTTCAAGGCGCACGGGACGTGCTTCTTTCGGTAATAATAAAGTTTCCCTCCCGGAACACATCGACGAAGGAAAATCACCTGCATCTGTTTTCATAATCGCAAGATTCCTTTCAGAATCTTCCTCTGTTCAAATTGTTTTTTTATCATTAAAACTACGCAAACATACGGAGATTAATGATTCGCTGTACTCCGAAACCAAAATAAATTTATGATCGATAATACATTACAAAACAATTAATTACAAGGAAACAGATCTCGCTTTTTATAGAAAATCACGGAAAACTAAATCAAGATAGATCGGTTTGCATCGTACGGGAAGAAATTATTCCCATTCCATCCCGAATAACTCCTCAAACTTCCGTTTTACGACATCCTTCACCTCTCCCATCACCAATTTATGTCCCAACTCCCGAGTCATCGAAGTAACACCCTTATCCACGAACCCGCAAGGATGGATGTAATTGAAATAATTCATATCGGTATTCACGTTCAAAGCAAAACCATGCATGGTCACAAAACGGGAACATTTGATTCCAATAGCACAAATTTTACGAGCCTTCGGTCCCATAGCGTCCAACCATACGCCGGTCGCCCCCGCTAATCGTTCTCCTCGAATCCCGTATTCACCTATACTCTGAATAACGACCTCTTCCAAACGGTCCACGTAATCCTTCACACCCAATCCGAAATTAACCATATCCAAAATCGGGTATGCCACCAATTGGCCCGGGCCGTGGTAGGTAATATCCCCTCCCCGGTCTACTTTCACGAATTCAGCCTGCTTTGCCCGCAGCTGAATGGAGTCAATCAACATATGGGCCGAATCCCCGCTCTTTCCCAAAGTATAAACATGAGGATGCTCCACGAACAAAAGATAATTGGATGTAGTTTCACCTTTCAGTTTACGGGCTTTGATCCCATCCATCAATTCCTCCTGCTTTTGCCAGACGGAACGATAATCCGCCAATCCCATATCTAAAAATACGGTCTTCTTCATCTTATCTGACATGTTTCTCGGCATGGTAACTGGACCTTACCAACGGACCGCTCTCCACGTGTGTAAACCCTTTCTCCAGACCAATCCGATGATACTCTTCGAACACCTCCGGCGTAACGTATTCCTTCACTTCCAAATTTTTAGCCGTAGGTTGCAAATACTGGCCAATCGTCATGACCTTACAGCCCACGCCGCATAAATCATCCATCGTCTCTAAAATCTCGTCTTTCGTCTCTCCTAACCCCAACATAATACCGGATTTCGATACGATCCCGGAATCCGCAACCTGTTTGATCACCTCCAAAGAAACCGGATAGGTAGCCCTGCTTCTGACCCTGTCGGACAAACGTTTTACGGTCTCTAAATTATGGGAAATCACATCCGGACGAGCATCGATAACCTGCTGGATCAACTCTTTCCGTCCTTGGAAATCAGGTATCAACACCTCCATGGTAACCTCCGGATTTACCTCTTTCACCTTCTGTATAACCTTCACCCAGTGAGAAGCACCCAAATCATCCACATCGTCCCGGTCTACCGAAGTAATTACGGCATGCCTTAACTTCAGCAACTGTATGGACCGTGCGATATTGTCCGGTTCCTGAGGATCCAAAGGTGCCGGACGTCCGGTCTTTACATTACAAAATTTACAGGAACGGGTACAAACATCTCCCCCGATCATAAACGTGGCCGTTCCGTTTCCCCAACATTCCCCCTGATTCGGACACATTCCGCTCGTACATATCGTATGCAAATGATGTCCCCGAACAATATTTAATACTTCTGTTGAATTTTGTCCTTTCGGCAACTTTATTTTCAACCATTCCGGTTTTCTTCTGCTATTACAACACGCCATATGAAGTCTTTTAAATTTTCGGCAAATATACCTCTTCTCCGCAGCATAAAAAAGAAAAGCTGTCTAAAAAGACAGCTTTACCACTACTACTAACCCTAATTTTGACTTGATCAATTTATGAACCTTTCAAATCCAATTAAAAATTCCCGTTTTTATTACTTAGTTATTTCTTAGATGCAGAAAAACGGAAAAGGTTGCGTCAGTTCAAAAAAATTATTTATTCCCGTAATAACGGCAATAGGGAGCGATACCGCAATGTTCACATTTCGGTTTACGGGCCGTACATACATATCTTCCGTGCAATATCAACCAATGATGTGCCGTTGAAAGAATTTCGGTCGGGATGTGCTGCACTAATTGTTTCTCCGTTTCCAACGGGGTTTTCGCGTCAGTAGTCAATCCGATCCTGTCGGATACCCGAAATACATGGGTATCCACGGGCATAGCCGCTTTTCCGAAAGCCACAGCCTCCACGACATTGGCCGTCTTCCTGCCCACACCCGGTAAAGTCTGCAATTTTTCCATGTCATCGGGAACTTCCCCACCGAAATCGGTAACCAGTTTTTTGGCCATCGCGGAAAGATGTTTCGATTTATTATTAGGGAAAGAGATGGATTTAATTAATTCGAATATTTCCGATACCTCCGCCACTGCCATAGCTTCGGCATTCGGGAAACGGGCCAAAAGCCCCGGCGTCACCATGTTCACCCGCTTATCCGTACATTGGGCCGATAAAATCACCGCCACGATCAACTCAAACGGGTCATGATAAAGCAGTTCGGTCTCGGCTACCGGCATATTTTCCTTAAACCACTCAATGACATTTTTATATCTCTCTTCTAATTTCATTTTTTTATTCATTCTATTCCCTATCAAGATAATACATAATAATGGTTAAAAAGAAAGGCTCACTTTATCCTGAAAACGAATTCCTCTCTTTTTCTCTAAAAAATCCTCCGTAGCTTTCCATAAACGTACGCGGTTCTCCCGGTCCAACATATCATCCGGAAGTTTTCTCTCTTTTCTTTTCCTAAAGAAACATCCCGTGTAATTCTCTGCCTCTTTTGAAGTAGTCAACCAGATAGTAGTATCAGCACCCTTTTCCGGAGATTGAATAAAAGGGCGAAAGAAACGATCGGCCAGCGGGTCGAACCATTGATGCATCGTGATCATTCCCGTGTTTACCACTCCCGGATCCACGGCGTTGACAACAACGGACTTCTCTTTTAAACGATCGGCCAACTCCGAAGTATACAGTAAAATAGCCCGCTTCGAGGCGGAATAAGCCTTAAAACGACGAAAATTCTCCCGTACAGGCTCAAAAAAATATTCATCGATTTTTCCTATCCGGAAAGTACATGAAGAAACGTTAATGATCCTGGAGATTTTATTTATCCCCATATAAGGCAGCAGTAACCGGGTCAATAACCAAGGGCCCACGTAATTCACTCCCACGGTCGTCTCTAATCCGTCGGGGGTGACGGAAAATTCCTTACACATGATACCCGCATTATTCACCAATCCCCCCACTTCCCGATCATCCAACTGTTCCACAAAACGATGGATAGAGTCAAAAGAAGATAAATCCAAACGCAACAATTCTACTTTTCGGTTACCGCTTTCATTCACGATACGATTTCTGATATCCATGGACCGTTCCGTATTCCGGCAGGCCATAACTACCGGATGCCCGGCCTTTGCCAACGATTCGGTAATGGCCCGGCCCATTCCGCCATTAGCTCCGGTTACAATAATCCATCTGTCCATACGATCTCGTTATATATAGTTGCAATATTAACTTTCAAAATAAACTTCTTATATCATCTTCGTTTTTCTCATGATCCACCGGACCATCCCCAATGGAAGGAAAAACAAGAAAAACATAAAAAAATAATTCACCAACCCGGGCATCATCCAGGCTCGCTTGCGAAACATCCCCCGAATCGCCCGGCGAGCCAATTTTTGCGGAGTCATCATAACTCCCAAACGTAAAGCCAATTTCTGCAAACGCTTACTCAAATGATAAAGATCCGTCGCTATCGCCCCGGGACATAATACCGTCACGTAAATGCCATAATCCAACATTTCCAGACGAAAAGCCCTGGAGAAACACTTTAAGAAGCATTTGGTAGAGGCATACAGGGAAATTCCCGGATAAGAGAGCCAAGCCGACATGGAAGACATATTCAAAATATACCCCCGACCCCGACTCTTCATGTCTTCGCCGAAATACCGACACAACATAGCAGGCGTAACCATATGCAATAACAACATTTTCTCCGTAACGGCAACAGGAAGATTCACCACCTTGCTCATTTTAAATATGCCCGCGTTATTCACTAAAACCTCTATCTCCAGATTTCTATCCTTACAATACGTATAAAGGTGCTCCGCCGCATTCGTTACGGCCAAATCCATATACAAAGGATGAGTTTCCACTCCATACTCCGCCGCCAATTCCGCTCCGACCTCCCGAATACGTTCTTCCTCATTGCTCACGAGCACCAATCCGTACCCCATAGCTCCCAACTCCCGGGCATACTCTTTTCCGATTCCGGAACTCGCCCCCGTCACTAATGCAAATTTCCCCTTTAGCTTATTTCTATCCATCTGTTTTACATTCTAACGATTCTCTCTTAATATCTAAAAGGATTATCCCTTTCTTTTTATCTTTTCAATCTCCCGTTCTAACTTTCGAGGTAAATCTTTCATATGCTGGTGGCACGCCATTTCCCGCGAATACATCCGGGCGATACAGTAATTCACGTGTTCGCAGGCATTCCGAGCATGTTCCTCTTTCGCCATCCGGTTTACAAAATCAGGCTCATTCAGCAGAGCTCTCGCCATGGATACGAACTCAAAGCCGGCATCCAGTACCATATCGATCTTCTCCTTAGATACCAATCCGCCGACATACACCAAAGGCAACTTAACCTCTTTTCTGAATTTTACCGCATCATCAAAAAAGTAAGCTTCCCGGAAGGGAACCGTCGGAATCATAAACCGACCGGCCATGGCAACCCCTATCGGCAGCCAAAACTGTTGCATGTAATGAGTCAATGTTTTTATCGGCATAGCCCCCCGCATAACATACATAGGAGCGCAGCTCACGAATCCCCCGCTCAGAATTAAGGCATGCACGCCTTCCCGTTCCAAAGTTTTAGCCACTTCTATACATTCGTCAATCTCCATTCCTCCCTTAAACCCGTCCCTCATGTTCATCTTCACCAATACCGCCATATCATCACCGGCCGCCTTCATGACCTCTCCGATTGCCATTCGCGTAAACCGCATCCGGTTTTCCAACGAACCACCGAACTCGTCTTTACGATGATTGGTATAAGGAGACAAGAATTGACTGAGCAAATACCCGTGTCCCGCGTGAACTTCCACCGCATCGAAACCGGCCTCCCGGGCCATATGCACGGCACGTCCGAAAGCCTTGGCCATCTCGTATATCTCCTCTTTTTTCATTCCCCGGACAAAAGTCGGCGAATAGATATTGAATCCGGTAGAGGCAGATATCGGCGTACACCCGGCCATCGCCGGCTTGGACATATTGCCGCAATGCCCGATTTGAATGGAAGCCGCAGCCCCCTCTTTATGTATATCATCCGTCAGCCGGCGTAAATCCGGGACAATTTCCGGCCTTAACCATAATTGATGGGGGAAAGACAAGCCACTTCGCACGATAGCCGCATAAGCGATCGTGGTCATTCCGATACCTCCCTTAGCCACGGAACAATGATAATCGTGCAACATCTGAGAAGGAGCATTTCCCGGACACATTCCCTCGAATGCCGCCGCACGAATGGTTCTATTTCGTAACGTCAAAGGACCTATAGCTCCCGGTGTAAACAAATTAGATGACATGGTACTATTTTTTTTATTGCTCTGTCAATATATAAACGGGAAAACCCGTTTCAAATGAGATTTTTTCATTTCTTCGCCAAACATATGCTGATAACGCTGGTATATGGAATGGGCACGCGGAACCAAATTGGCCAAGGTCCACACGACGAATACCAATCCGGCCCAGGACCAAGTCAAAATGGCAAAACCGCTCCACTCCACGATCTCCCCGAAATAATTAGCGGAAGTAACATAACGGAACATCCCTCCTCGAGGCAAATAGTGTCCCTTGTCTCCCGGCTTCCGCAGAGTACGGATAATATGATCCGAATGAATATTAATTCCCATCCCAACGAAAAACAACACGCTTCCGATGATAAACTGGGGTGTGGTCAACCAGTCAACCGTATACATATCTTCAGGAGACAGATAAAAAATCCATCCTCCCTGCATGCAAGCATTCAACAGATTAAACACGATTCCCATGACCATGATCCCCATCGGCATCTTACTCCTCCCTTTCAATAAAAGAGGAAAGATAAAAGAACGCTGGAAATAATGAAGCTCGAAATAAAGAAAAAACAACAAAGGAACAATCTCGAAACGACGACCGGAAAAATACCAGAAAAGAAACATGGCCACAAAAACGGGCGACTCCATCAAAACCCACCCTATCCTGTTGTCGATCGGTCTTCCCCACTTTCCGTCGAAAAAAATTCCGTATCCGGCTTTCACAAAATAAAGAACGATAAAAACAATTACCGCCAATACCGTCATAGAGATTAAAAAACTATTGAATGCCTCCATATATTAATCGTTGTCTAAATTTAGGCAAACATAACAAAAATTATGCCTGATTACTATAGGAATAGCAAAAAAAAGACATCCGGCCGGTACATATTTTATTTCAACCTTCCGGATGTCCAACTCCCGCCCGATCCGGTATGGATCGGTTCTTCCCCTCTATCAGTTCGTTATATTTTCATTTTTTCGGTTCTTGAGGCAACTCATCCTGAAAATGAATACTGGCATGAGAACCATCGCAAAACGGCTTATTGGAAGAAACTCCGCAACGGCATAAAGTGACCCGGTTACGTAACTCGTATTCAACACCTTTATCATCATTGATCGGAATACCTCCCTTTACCCATAACGGACCGCTGCAATCCTCTACCGGATCTTCAATTAAGCTCAATGCCGGTTTCAAATGATGTTCGATAAATTCTCCCTTCTCCTTGTCCCATGTCTTCAATCTCCCGGCAGGACAATAATTGGATTCGCGGATCGTTAGTTCCCGCGCCTCCCCGTCATCCGATTCCTCTACCAAATTCCATACCTTTCCGTAAGCATCGCAAAAACGGGCAAAAGCACAATATCTTTCATTATCCGTCAAATCCAAGGTCGGTCCTTCTATAACGTCGGCCCTTTCCAATAAAGGTACGTTATCGGCCGTCAAAGCCGGGTCCCAATCCGCCGTTACATGGGCTCCGTCACAATAAGGCTTATGTTTGGAAGCCCCGCAACGGCATAAAGCCGTCGGCTCGTCCGCCGTCGAATAATTTTCTCCGGGAACATATTCCCATGAACTTCCCTCCTCGTTCGGCATAATGAATTCCTGTTTCAAAGGGGGTTGTCCATATACAAAATAAGGACCTTTCCGATCGATAACAATGGAGTACTTACTATCTACCTTAGGAGTCCCCGGTTCTACATTACGTTTTTTTTGTGTCATGACATATAGAATTGGTTTGTGCTCTATATACTACAAAACCCATCGTTTTGTTCCCGAATTCAATACCTTTCTCGGGTAAAAATATAGTGCCGCTCGTCGGACAGATCCGTATCGAAAGCAAATCCTTTCCAACTGAAAGACTTTAAATCCTCCGGATCTTCGATCCGGTCCCGTATGATATACCCCGTCATCATTCCCCGGGCCATCTTGGCATAAGTACGGACGGTTTCCCATTTTCCGTTTCTGAACTCCTGAAATTCAGGAGTAATCACCCTTACCTCCTCGTTGATTTGATCCATTCGTAAGGCTCCCAAAATATCCAAACTGGCTAAATTCACGAGAATACCGCCGGCCTTACGAACGTCTTCGATCAAAAGCCGGGTTAATTTGGGTCGCCAGTAATCATACAAATTTTTTCCCTCTACCTTATCCAATTTCAACGTATAAGCGATACGGTAAGCCTGAATCAAATCCAAAGGACGTACCGAACCGTATAAAGTCGACACGATACGCACATGCTCCTGAGCGTATTCGAAATCGGCATCGGTAAAAGAGGCCGTATCCATAGCCTTAAAAACCGTTCCGTCGTAAGCAATGATGGCTTGTTTACGAGGACTCGACAAGGACCCGAAACGCCGATAACGTTGAAAACTCTCTTCGGCCAACCTATCGCTTACCTTAAGCAAACGAGCCAGCTCGATCACGGAATACTTTTGCATCCGTTCCGCAAGAAATTCGGCTTCGGCGGCATATAACGGTGTCGTATGGGGTATATCTTGTTCGACCAAAGACATATTCATGGTCTTGGCCGGAGATAACATGACCAGCATCCTACCTCAACTCCTCAATCTTATACCCGACACCGGAAACAGCCTTCATCACGGAATCCGTATCTCCGGTTTTCAATGTTACTGTCAATACCCGGTCCGGAGAATTCAAATCAACAGACCATTCGGTCACATCCTTTAAACTGTTCAACAAAGGGGTAACCTTAGCTACACAACCTCCGCATTTCAATGTTGTTCTAAATCTGAATTTTTTTTCCATACCCTCTCATTTTAATTTTTTACAAACCTTTAAATCTAATGCGTAAACTGTTCGTTACGACCGAAACTGAACTGAATGCCATAGCCGCCGCAGCAATCATCGGATTCAAAAGGAAACCGGTAAAAGGATACAATACACCAGCGGCCAAAGGTATTCCGATCACGTTATAAATAAAAGCCCAGAACAAATTCTGCCGAATCGTCCTTACGGTCTGTACAGACAGGTTTATCGCCTTCGGAAGTACATTCAAATCGGAAGTAATCAAAGTCACCTCAGCCACATCCATAGCGATATCCGCCCCTCTTCCCATAGCGATGCTCACGTCGGCTTGAGCCAATGCTTGCGAATCGTTTATACCGTCGCCGACCATAGCCACGATTTTTCCCTCCTGCTGCAACTCCCGGATAAAATCAGCCTTATCCGAGGGCATTACCTCCGATTTAAAACGATGCACGCCCAAAATATCCGCCACCCGCCGAGCCGTACGCGTATTATCTCCGGTCAGCATATAAACCTCCACTCCCATCTGCTGCAATGTCTTTATAGCTTGTCCGGAAGTAACTTTGATCTTATCGGCAATAGCGATAACGGCAATAACTCCTTCCCGTCCGGCAAAAAATACGACCGTTTTTCCCTCTTCCTCCCAACCGGATGCCAAAACATCTTCCTCTCCGGTCAAAGCGACATGCATATCCTCCAATAACTTACGATTACCTACACCATAAACCTCTCCCCCCGCGTAGGCTATAACCCCTTTCCCCACGCTCGTTTCGAAATCCTTTACCTCGATATCCGTAACAGAACCTGCCCTCAACGACTCTACCACAGCATCCGCCAGAGGATGTTCCGAACGACGCTCGATCGCGGATAAAATACCCCGGTACACCTCCCGTCTATCCTCCCCTCTCCAGCTCATATCGGTGACGACCGGTTGCCCTTCCGTAATCGTTCCCGTTTTGTCCAACACGATCGCGTTTACCAGATGCATCATCTCCAACCCCTCCGCATCTTTAATTAAAATATTATTCTCGGCTCCCTTACCTATTCCGACCATAATGGCGGTCGGGGTGGCCAATCCCAACGCACAGGGACAAGCAATTACCAATACTGTAATAGAAGTCAGCAAGGCATGGGTAAACGCCTCCTCACCCCCTACAAGCATCCAGATCACAAAGGTCAGCACGGCTATTCCCATAACAACGGGAACGAATATTCCGGCAATCCTATCCACCAACTTCTGTACCGGAGCTTTACTTCCTTGCGCCTCCTGTACCATTTTGATGATATGGGCCAATATAGTCTCGTTCCCGACTTTTTCGGCCCGGAATCTGAAACTTCCCTTCTGATTAATGGTTCCCGCGTAGACAACACTACCGGATGTTTTTTCCACCGGAATGGGCTCGCCCGTGATCATACTCTCGTCCACAAACGAAACTCCCTCCGTAACACTTCCATCCACCGGAATTTTATCGCCCGGTTTAACGACCAAGACATCTCCGACCGACACCTCTTTGATGGGGATCTCCACCTCCCGGCCATCCCCTTCGATCTTCACCACGGTTTTCGGCTGTAATCCCATCAATTTCTTTATAGCGGTAGAAGTACTGAACCTGGCCCTTGCTTCCAATAGCCGGCCCAATAAAATCAAAGCAATAATAACGGATGCAGCCTCATAATAAACATGTGCCTCCAATCCCCGATCAGTCCAGTATTCAGGCCAAATCGTGTTAAACAAACTGAAAAGAAAAGCAACTCCCGTACTCACGGCCACCAGCGTATCCATATTGGCCCGGCCATGCCGGAACTGTTTATAGGCATGCACGAAAAAATCACGCCCGAAAAAGAGCATCACGGGTAAAGTAAAGGCAAGCATGATCCAATTTCCGTAAGGCATATGCATAAAAAACATTCCGATCACAAAAACAGGAATGGCAAGCAATATCGCTCCGGTAGTCTTTCGCTTTAATGAAAGATATTCCTCCCTTTGCAAACGTCCTGCCTCCTCCGGATCATCCTGTTTTTCTATCACCAATTCATAACCGGCAGCCTCTACGGCCTTCCGCAACTCATCCGGCGTAACTATCTGAGGATCAAATTCAACAAACACGGTTGAATTCGACAGGTTAACCCTTGCTTCCCGCACTCCCTTCTGGGCACTTAAAGTCGACTCCACACTCACGGCACATGAAGCACAACTCATTCCTAATACCTGATAGGTTTCCCTGATATGACCTAAATGATCTGACATATTGATTTTCCTTGATTTTACTATACGTTATTATCCGGGTTTAGTTTCAACCCCGACGCTTACTTCCAAAACAGACACAACCAGATACAAGGAGGTTTTTCTCCCGTTTTCTCTACCCGGTGTTTACAATGTTTCGGCAAAAATAAATAGTCCCCTTGCTTTAGTTCCTTCCATTCTCCCTCCACATTTAACACGGCCTCTCCTTGTACGATCATCAACCATTCGTTTTCCTCCTGGTCATACCAAAAACCCTCGGGAGATACCTGCCCCGTGGAAACAATTCGTTCTACGCGAACATTTTCCTTACGCAACAAAACGGTCACCAACTCCTCGTTTCCCGCCTGTCCGATCGCCTCGTAAATTGATTTCATTCCTCTTTTTTCTTTCATACAAGTATACAACTTTCTACATTAAAAAAAAAGAGCATTTTATTAAAAAATACAGCACTTTTTCACGTTTTTATTCCGCCGTTATCTATGATACCTGCCGAAAAAATCCGGATAAATCAGTACAGTAACACAGAACAGCGCAATTACAAGAAAAGCATTAGGATTACCTGGGCCATGATCACCCGAACAAACATCGTCAACGGGTAGACGGTAGCATATGCAACAGATGGAGTATCCCCATCGATGGTAGAGTTTATATAATTCAGGGCCATCGGATTGGACATACTGCCGCATAACATCCCGGCAACCGAACCGAAGTCCACTTTTATCACGCTAACGGATAAGATAGCCACCAACACCACGGGAACAAAGGTGATCGCAAATCCCAAACCTACCCACAACAAGCCTTCCGGCCTGAAAACGGTATCGAAAAAGTGAACGCCCGCATCCAACCCGAGACAGGCCAAATACATGGACAATCCCAACCCTCTCAACATCAGATTAGCACTAATGGTAGTGTAAGTAATCATATGAATCCGAGGGCCGAACGCCCCCACGAGAATCCCGACAACAATCGGTCCCCCGGCTAATCCTAATTTTACCGGAAAGCTGATTCCCGGTATCGCCAAAGGTATGGAACCCAAAAGCAAACCGACAACCATACCGACAAAAACCGAGACTAAATTCGGTTCGTCCAAATCTTTCACGGCATTTCCGAGTACTTTTTCCACATTAGCAATGGCCGCAGCTTCCCCCACTACGGTCAAACGATCGCCCAACTGGAGCGTCAAATCGGGTGTCGGCAAAAGAGTTACCCCCGATCGGTAAATACGGGTAATATTGATACCGTACTGGTTTCTCAGACGTAATGCCCCTAATTTCTTCCCGTTGATCTCCGAACGGGTAACCACAATCCGGTGAGACTCCAATTGACTGTCGATAGCATCCCAATCGATATCCTCTTTATTCCAATCCTGACTATCCAATTCACCGATAACAATCTCCAGGGATTTCACCTCGCTCTCGGTTGTAATCACCAAGATCCGGTCCCCGTCTTCCACAATCGTATCGGAGGCCGGAATAATTACCCTCCCTTCTCTCCAAAGCCTCGATATAACGAATCTTTTGGACAACAATTTAGCAATATCCTTTATCGATTTATTGAAGATTCCCGGATTACTCACCCGGAAACCGACAATAATGGTCTTCTTGGTTTTATCTTCGTCCCCCCGTTTAAAAAATATACGGGAGGCAAACAGTTTCCGAATCATAATCAAGGCTATAATTACACCGACAACACCCAAAGGATAAGTCACAGCGCAACTCAAAGCCAGATCGGAAGATAAATAGGCGGGATCATTGATCTGTTTCAACGTCTGCTGGGCAGCTCCTAAAGCGGGTGTATTGGTCACGGCCCCGCTTAATATTCCGACCATATCCGGCAAAGAAACTCCTGCCGTCCAATGAAACAATAACGTCATGACCACTCCTAAAATGACCACCGTCATAGCCAATAGGTTCAATCGTATTCCGGATTTACCCAAAGAGGCGAAGAAACCCGGCCCCACCTGCAGTCCCAAAGCATACACGAAAAGGATCAACCCGAAACTCTCCGCGTAATTCAACATTTGCGGATCGATCGTCAATCCCCAATGACCTGCCATGATTCCGGCAAAGAACACGAACGTCACTCCCAACGATACGCCCCAAAGCGTAATTTTACCCAATACCAATCCTATGGCCGAAACCAACGAAACAACAATAACAGCCTGTATGACAGAATGTTCAGCTAATATTCCATTTAACCATTCCATACCCTATTCCTTTCCGAAAAATCTCGTAAAGAAAATAATAAAAATTAAAATTTCATTCTCCTTTAATGAAAAACTCTCCTGGATGATACGCTCCTCAATAATTGTAAGCGGACAAGTAAGGATTTTGAATCAAAAAAATAAAAACGGGGATTCAGGAATTCAAAACCCCCTCTACGAATACCCTCTTAACTCTTTTCCCGGAGGCCGACATCCGCAAACATTTATATAGCTTTAAAGATAAATAAATTTCAACGCAAACCCAAACAATTGCATAATCAAATAAAGTTCAAAAAAACGCGTACATAAAAACAAGACTTCATCGTTATAAAACAACATATAAAGTATTAGTTATCAATAAAGAAAATATTATTTTTATCTATTTCGAATAACTCAAGGGCGTAGTTATCCAATCGTAATTTTTCCAAGGCGACAATTCATTAAAAATGGTCAATCCGGAATTACAAAACTGTACCACGGCATTCGCCGGATCACTATACGAAAAAACATCCTCCAGATTTAAAAAAAACTCCTTTTTAGCCGGAAGAAAGAAAGCTTTATCCGGATGAAGCATATCATCATGTCCCTGAATATCCTCGATAAAAGGATAGGGTAAACCGTAAAAAGCGGGTTTTCCGTAATTCACATCTCCCGGCCAAAATCCGCATTCGAAATACCGTTCGTCAAAAGCATGATCCGAAATCGACTTATTCATACCGAAAGGAGCCGATTCCCCGCTATACACGATACAAGTCAAATCCATCGTTCCGAAATAATACGCGGGACCGTCTACCTTTCCCCGAAAACCGGAAAGAAATTGCCTCATAGCCCCGTAAGCAAAAAGTAAATTCTGAAGCCACAATTCAACGGCAGCCTTATCGTAGTGATGATGTTTTCTATCCTGGTC
This sequence comes from Gabonibacter massiliensis, assembly GCA_001487125.1. Classification (GTDB taxonomy): domain Bacteria; phylum Bacteroidota; class Bacteroidia; order Bacteroidales; family Marinifilaceae; genus Gabonibacter; species Gabonibacter massiliensis. Next base: position 513,152 of record LN913013.1, on the reverse strand, counting down.
AAAAGGTATCGGATCATAAAACTCTTGCGGTTTTATATTAATCTCAGTGGCCGCACCGATCTGCTCGAGAGCATCCATAAACTGGTGATAATATACGGCTATCGACGTACCGTCCTCCAATGGCAACGTATGACTCTTTCCTTCCTCATTATGAATCTCGATCTGATGCTTTCTCAAATTGACAAAAATCTCGAAAGGAGAGGTACTACAAGGTATAATCCCGGAAGACAATCCGTCCAAAGTCATGTAAAGACGTACATGTGCCCATTCCGGACGTTTGTGACAACGCTCTAATTTTACTTTCCCTACCATTTGCAGTAAAAGATGTACCAAATCGGCCGTATCCTGCCATTCCGTATAATTTAAAAATTTTTTATCCATATCGTCATTATTTTAAACATTCATATAGGATTGATTAAACGGTGATAATAGAAAATAGTTTTAACAGGATGTATAGTAAAACAAGCGTGTAATGCGTTTTTTCTTTGTCTATTTTTAAAAAAGGGTAACAAAACCTACTCGATATCGTTAAATTCTCCAAGAACAATTAACAATATTATATGATGAAAAACAAATATTTCTATTTCATGAGTTGCATGTTACTGTTTACCTTATCCCTGTATGCGACAGAAAAAGAGAAACCTAAATTCAAATTAGGGGGAGCCTTGCGTTTCAATTACAATTTTTCGGACTGGAACCGGGGACACCGGGATAGAGGGGGAGATTTCGGTTTTGATGTATTACGATTCACACTCGCCGGATCCTATAAAAATATTCTGTTAGATGCAGACTATCGTTTTTACAGCAAGGACTACGGTGGGCCTATGTTAAAATACGGCTGGATCGGTTACCGGTTCAATTCTAAAAATCAGATACAAGTCGGGTTGACCGGGGTACCGTTCGGAATCCAACCTATCGGTTCTCACAACTTTTTTCTACAAATCACCTATTACGTGGGCCTGGAAGACGATTCGGATATGGGAATCAAATTCGTCCATAAGGGAGAAAAATGGGACTATGCTATCGCCTTCTTTAAAAATGCCGACGAACTCCTGTTCGGCTCGGATTCGGAGGTGACGGACGACCGATACGGTTATGACGTGGCAGGACGTAATAAAGAGATCAATCAATTCAATTTGCAGGCTTTCTACAAATGGGGAACCTATACATTGAATAAATTCGGCGGATCCGCCGAATTCGGGCAACTCTACAATTTGGACACCCGCAACAACGGAACTCACTACGCTTTGGCCCTACATTATGAGCTATACTGGAAAAATCTGAGCCTGAAAACGCAGTTGACAACCTATGCCATGTATCCCAAAAACAAAGAAGGAGAAGAGAGAAATGTCATCACGATGACAGCCTACGGAGCTCCCTATCTCGTAGCCGCCAAAGCCAACATCTACACGGTTGGTGCCGGGTATACCTTTAATATCGATTCGAAACTAATCGAAAAAATACAAGTGTATAACGATTTCGGTTGCCTGCAAAAGTGGGACAAACTGTTGAAAAACAGTTATCAAAACGTGACAGGACTTCTGGTCGTTGCCGGTCCGGTATGGTTATACGTGGATTACGCGTTGGGTAAAAATCACGCCTGGTTAGGTCCCGATTGGAACGGCTTCGGCCCCGGGGGGGCAAGCGAATCCTGGCACGCTCGTTTTAATATGAATATCGGATACTATTTTTAAACTAAACCAACCTATGATCAAAGAATTATATAACCTTTACGTCGGTCGATGGCATTTCTTTTTAAACCTGACCCTGCAACACATCGAAATCTCCGTTATCTCGATCGTGTTGGCCACTATCATCGGATTGGGATTAGGAATTTTCATCAGTCAATATAAACGAAGCTCTTCAACCGTTTTGGGAATTACCAATTTCATCTATACCATCCCCTCCATTGCCCTTTTCGGTTTTTTAATTCCTTTCTCTGGTATAGGTAATACAACGGCTATCGTCGCACTGACGGTCTATGCCCTACTCCCCATGGTACGTAATACCTACACGGGAATCACGGGGATCGACAAAGAGATCACGGAAGCTGCCAAAGGAATGGGAAGCACTCCCTTTCAAATCTTATACAAGATAGAACTTCCGCTTGCCTTCCCCGTTATTCTTTCAGGCATTCGCAATATGGTCGTCATGACCATTGCCTTAGCCGGTATAGCGGCCTTTATCGGAGCCGGGGGATTGGGCGTCGCCATCTACCGGGGAATAACGACCAATAATTCGGCCATGACCGTAGCAGGCAGTTTACTGATTGCCGTTCTGGCCCTATTAGCGGACTGGGGAGTAGGATGCTACGAAAAATACATCAAAAGAAAACGTAAACTGATTTGATAGACCATGAAAAATTCATTTATAGCCATAGCTCTAAGTTTTATATTACTTTATAGCTGCAATACGCCTGACGATACGATCCGTATCGCTACCAAACCCATGACGGAACAATTCATTCTCGGTGAAATGTTGAGATTGCTCATAGAGGAAAATTCCGATTTACAAGTGAAAATCACGAAAGGCATCGGAGGCGGAACCAGCAATATCCATCCCGCTATCGTAAAAGGAGATTTCGACCTTTATCCGGAATACACGGGTACCGGATGGCTCGTTATCCTGAAAAAAGACTCGTTGCTTCCCGCGGACGAATTGTATTCGGCCCTGCAAAAAGAGTATCTCGATAAATACCGCCTGTACTGGATCGGTCGATACGGCTTTAATAATGCTTACAGCTTGGCCGTAAGTAACGACAAAGCTCGAAAATACCATCTGAAAACTTATTCCGATCTGGCCAGGTATCCCGATCAATTCATATTCGGTGCGGAATACGATTTCTTTGAAATTCACGACGGATACGATGCTCTATGCAAGTTCTACGATCTGAAATTTAAAAAGACGATGGATATGGACATCGGTTTAAAATACGAGGCGATCAAATCGAATAAAATCGATGTGATGAACATATTCACAACCGACGGCCAGCTAAGCGGAGCCGAACTGACGGTATTGGAAGACGATAAACGATTCTTCCCCACATACTACTGCGCCACGGTCGTCCGGGAGGAAACATTAAAAAAACACCCGGAGTTAAAGAAAATACTCATGTTGATGGACGGTATACTGACCGATCAAGAGATGGCTGACCTGAACTATCAGGTTGAGATCGCCGGCAACTCGGAGCGGGACGTTGCCGCTAATTTTCTACAAAGTAAAGGATTAATCAGAAAAAATAAAAATCATGGAAAATGAAACGGTTATCCGGTTTGAACATGTTTCTAAAAACTACGGGGAACATCAGGTGTTGGAAGATTTCAACTTAGAAATTAAAAAAGGTGAGTTTCTGACCGTTATCGGTACTTCCGGCTCCGGAAAAACGACCGTGTTGAAACTCATCAACGGCTTGCTGGCCCCCACTTACGGGTCTGTCTATGTAAACGGGAAAGATATCACAAAAGAGAATCAAACCCTGCTCCGTAGAAATATCGGCTACGTGATTCAAGGTATCGGACTCTTCCCTCACATGACCATTCGCAAAAATATCGCCTATGTACCTAACCTTTTGAATCATAAAGATAAAGAAAAAAACAAAAAAGCCGTGGAGCGACTGATCCGGGTCGTGGGCTTGGAAGAGGAGATGCTCGATCGTTATCCCGCCGAACTCTCAGGAGGACAACGTCAACGGGTTGGTATTGCACGGGCACTGGCAGCCGATCCGAATATCCTGCTCATGGATGAATCCTTCGGGGCCGTGGATGAGATCACCCGTAAAATGTTACAGAACGAAATCATCCGCATCCACAACGAGTTGGGAGTAACTATCGTCTTCGTAACCCACGATATCAAAGAAGCCCTGAAATTAGGAACACGCGTACTGGTTATGAACAAAGGTAAAATCGAACAAGACGGAACCCCGGAAGAGATAGAAAAAACACCCGCTACTCTTTTCGTAAAGGAATTAATCGGAGGATAAAACTTCACGCAATGACTCCTGCATAGGGAAACCGTTTTCCAATTGTTTCCCTATATACCCCGTTACCCGGTCTATCCAGCAGGCAATCCTGCCTTTTCCCTTCACATCGTTTCCCCAAAAATCAATCCATTCCGTTTCGTCTGCCGAAAGGATAAACTGCTTTATCAACGGCAAATGCTCGTACAAACGACAAACGGACTTCGGCACTCTCTCGTAACGAACCGACCGGTAGATGATGCTCCCCTGCCCTCCTGCCGAGAATACATCCCGTACGTTAGGACACACGACACCTTCACGGGTAGACAACCATACGGCAAAACGATTAAACTTATCCTTATGACTGCTTAATAATTCGGGAAAAAAACAAAATCCTTTTATCATATAAACATTCCGTTCCTCCGGGGTCAGGTTATTCCATAACCGGATCACCATTCCCGTCCCTGACGAGGCCGATTCCGAATCCAACCACCATAACTCTTCCCCCGGCTTTAACTTGGAGCGATAATAGCTCAAAATAGTACGGATAGGTGTTGTTTGACGACGCAATTCATCGTAAGAAATACCCATCTTATCGAATATCGTCTCTCCCGAAAGCAAATTCATATCGATCGCATACCGGGGCGAATGGGTGACAACGACTTCCGGCAAACACTCTTCATACAACCGGCATTTAAATTCTACCGGTTCGCACATCTTACCGAACAGCATGTAAATCCGTTCCACCCCGTTCACCCGGGTTCCTTCGGCGACACTGCTTCCCGTCGATTTCCAGTGATTCGCCTGAGTCGTCTTGACCTCTATACCGAAGTATCCTCGAATCACGATATCGGGAAAGCGCTGTCCCGAAACCAACTCTATATCATCTTCAAACGGTGTACCCACGGCGCATTTCCGAAGGACATCCGCCACCTTCCCCTCCAAACGGTTACCCAAAAGTTTCTTGTAGTGCTCAGGCCGCTCTTTTGCTTCGGTCCGTAACACCTGAAGCATTTGCTCGATCAAAAGCTCAAAAGCTTTTATATCCGGCTCCTGACACCATAAAGATTTCATATTATTTGAAATAAAGATCCCACAATGATTCTATGCGCCTGGCAATATGATAAGCAAGCAAAGGAGGTACCGCATTCCCGATAATCTTATAAGCCGCAGAGGGACTCAATACGAACTGACGGGATTTCCCTTCTTTCGGTATCACGAATTCGTAATCGGGCGGAAAGGTCTGTATCAAAGCACACTCCCTCGGTGTCAAGCGCCGCTCCTTCAATCCCCGTTTCAACTCTTTATCCATTTGTCCTCCATGCTCTTTCGATAGGCGGCGATACTCTATATTGCCGTGATGTTCGGCCCGGATCGTCGGACCAATGCCCTGAATATCCACCTCGGTCTGTCCCTGGCAATGCGTCCCCATAAATTTGGCCCGGGAATAATACATCTGAGAAGGATCCCGGCTCTCCTCCGGTTCTTTCAGACCGGCAAATACCTTGGCTAAAGTTTGTGGTGTAGCCAGCTCTCTATTCGTCTCGTCATGGAAAGCATGACTCGCCCCCGGATAAGGATTATAATTATCCGGAACTGTTTTCCGTGTTAATGCCCGGAAAGCCTCTTCTCGCAAGGCCGATTTTCGAATACCGATAAAAATCACACGCTCTCGGGATTGCGGTACGCCGTAATCGGCGGCATGCAATACCTGAGGCTCCAGTACGATATACCCGTGCTCGTCAGCCATGGAAAAATCATGCTGGATGATCTCTTTAACATTCGAAAGATTGACTAACCCTTTTACATTCTCGGCAATAAATATCTTAGGCTTGGTAATCTCAATGACCTCTTTCATCCACATGTATAACTTTCCCCGGGTCTCCTCCGTGGCCATCTCCCCCTCGATGATACGTCCGTTATGGTCTTTACGGGAGTCGAATCCTTTTCTCTTCCCGGCCACGCTAAAATCCTGACAAGGAAATCCACCCGTCACCACATCCACATCTTCCGGAAAAACCTGCTCACCGGACCGATGACGCTTCACTAAATCCACGATACTCTCGTTCCTGTAAATCTCCTGCGAATAGCCGTACTTTTTAAAATAATATACCCAAGCAGTCCTCGCCTCTTTCAAAATATCATTGGCAAAAACCAATTCGAAACGAGTCGGTTTCAGTTTCACGAAGTCTCCCTTCCCTCTACTCTCTACAAAATCCGGGTTCCTCGCTTCACACAAACTATCCTTGTGAACCGAAAATCCGCCCTCCCATCCCAGGTCCATACCTCCGCAACCGGAAAACAACGAAAGGACGCGAATATTTTTACCTTTATTCCCTGCCTCCACAGAAGAAACTCCCATATCTGATTCCCCTAATATATTACACTTTTATTTTATTTAATACAACAACACGAATAAGAAAGATACTCCCGCAGTGGAACGATCGAGTATCTTATTTCAAATCTTATTAATGCAGTAAAAATATTCTATCCTCTGAAAATAGAAATAATATCACTTATTTCAATTCCATCGATACAATACAACCACGACAAAAATAGTAAAATAATTTTCAATTCCATTCCATATAGTACAACGAACCATTTTCTAAAAGAATGTTCCCCCGAGTTACCTATCCTTAAATCACAGAATCACTCCATTTCTTAATCCTTCAATTATATGATCGCGGAACCACAGCGTCTTACAACCTCCTAATTTATAACCGTCGATCTCTTTAATCTCTTAATCACCGAATCGCTAAATTTTACAATCGCCGGTTTTTAATCCAAGGTTTGTATTCCTCCCCCGTTTACAAACAATACTTGTCCGCTTACCCACTCGGAAACAGGAGCGGCAAAATAAAGAACAGCACTAGCAATATCCGATACCTTGCCCAATCTCTTTATAGGCGTATGTTGCAACATACGTTGCTCTATTTCCGGGGTCAGAATCGACTGAAGCGCATTCGTAACAGTAGCACCCGGTCCGACGTTATTGATACGTACTCCCATGGAACCGAAATCATAAGCAAGATTGGCAACCAAATGATTCAAGGCCGCTTTAGAAGAAGCATACACACTCATGTCGGGACTCTTGTTTACGCTACTCATCGAAGTAATATTGATAATACTCCCGTAACCTGATTTTGCCATATGGGGTACTGTTAGCTGACACAACCGCCAAGCACTGAATACGTTGAAATTAAAAATCTTCTCGAAATACTCCCGATCTATCTTAAACGGATTCTCTCGTCCGCCTCCCCCGCCTCCGGCATTGTTTACCAAAATATTTACGGTTCCAAACTCTTTCACGGCCCTATCCACGAGGTTTACAAGGTCCTCGTCCTTCAGCACGTTACACTCCGCGGCAATTGCTCTTCCTCCCTTGCTTTTTATTTCATCCGCAACTAATTGCGCCTTGTCGATATTCAAATCACTGATTACGACGCACGCACCCGCCTCTGCAAGTATTTCACAACATCCCTTGCCAATACCGTCACCGCCGCCCGTCACGACAGCGACTTTTTCTTTAAGATCAAACAATTTATTAATTTCCATAGTGATACATTATTTATTAAATCATTAAACTTCTTTTGTCGAAGGCGATACCTCACCGGACGACTATATTTCTTAAACTAAGAATAAAAAAAATAGTTCTTCATTTTGTCATAAAATAACACAATTACAAACTTTATAATTCTCTCCTTGTAAAGCCGCTTATACTCCTCTTATTCTACTGTAATCTCTAAGCATATAACAGAATATTACAAACTTTATAACAGTTAATCGAGCATAATCCGACTCTCGGAAAACAAACATTATTTATTTTTGGCAGCAAGAAGGTGTGTTATGTTTGGTTTACTTGATTGCAACAACTTTTACGCGAGTTGTGAACGTGTTTTTCGTCCGGATTTGAACGAAAAACCGGTTATTGTTTTATCGAATAACGACGGGTGTGTTATCGCCAGAAGTAATGAAGCGAAGGCTGTAGGAATAAGAATGGGTGTCCCTGCCTTCGAAATCAAAGAGATTGTCTCACGTCATCAGGTACACGTGTTCTCGACAAATTTCCCGCTCTACGGGGATATGTCAAACCGGGTAATGAACACGCTGTCGAATTTTGTGAAGGAGATCGAAGTTTACAGCATTGACGAAAGTTTTTTAGATCTTAGCGGATACGAACGGTACAACCTTTGGGAATATGGAAAATCCATCGTTAAAACAGTACGCCAAAACACCGGAATTCCCGTTTCCATCGGCATTGCCAACACAAAAACACTATCCAAAATTGCCAATAAATTCGCAAAAAAATACAAGGCTTACAATGGAGTCTGTATCATTGACACGGAATACAAACGGTTACGGGCTTTACAATTGACAAAAATCGAAGATATCTGGGGCATCGGTCGAAAACAAACTGAAAAATTAAAATCAAAAGGAATTGATACCGCTTTTGATTTCACGAACCTATCTCGCGAATGGGTAAGAAAACACATGACCGTTACAGGGGAAAGAACGTGGAGAGAATTAAACGGGGAGGCTTGCATCGAGCTCCATACGATTCCTCCCGCTAAAAAACAGATTTGTACAAGCAGGAGCTTTGGAGATATGCTTACCGATTACACGAGTCTGTCGGAAGCCATCTCCACTTTTGCCGCCAGCTGCTCGGAGAAATTAAGAGGGCAGAAATCATATGCGATTTCCCTCATGGTATTCATTCACACGAACAACTTCCGACCTGATATGCCACAATATTATCGAAATTGTATTGTCACCTTACCGACACCGACGAACAGTACAATAGAAATCGTGCGACACGCCCGAGAAGCATTGAGGAAAATCTACATAAAGGGATACGCTTACAAAAAAGGCGGGGTAATCATCACGGAAATCACCGGGAAAAACGCACAACTCAACCTGTTTCATCAGATAGACAGGGAAAAACACGACCGGATGATGAACACCCTGGATAAACTTAATGACCGCTATTACCGTAATAAAGTATATCTCGCGGCACAAGGAACCGGGGGAACATGGAAGCTGAAGCAGGAACATTTCTCCCGACACTACACGACAAGGCTGGATGAGATCATAACGATTAAAGTATAGATTATGTGTTTTCATAATTCAATGTCAAAGAAGGCCCAACGTTTGGCAGCCCGGTACGGGAAACAATTGAATATTATTGAAATCGCGGAAAAAATTATCCAGGAACAATATCATGTCTCCGCATTCAATAATCCCGACTTCCCTATCATCACCACCGATCCGGAGATACAAGTCTACAAATGGGGATTGATCCCGTTTTGGATAAAGAACGAGGAAGCAGCTAACAAAATCAGGACCAGAACATACAACGCAAGGGCTGAAAGTATATTTGAAAAACCATCGTTCCGGGGTTCGATCAACACGAAAAGGTGCATCGTACCCTCCACGGGCTTTTTTGACTGGCGGCACGAGGGAAAGAAGAAAATCCCGTATTTCATACAGGTTAATGATGAAGATATCTTTTCTATGGCCGGGATCTACTCCGACTGGACTGATCCTCAGACTGGAGAAATTATAAAAACCTTCTCGATCATCACCACCGAAGCGAACGATTTAATGAAATACATCCACAACACCAATTCCCGGATGCCTGTTATACTCCTGCAAGAGGAAGAAAAAAACTGGTTAGATCCCCGGTTAACCAAACAAGAGATCGAAAGTTTTTTACATCCCTTCCCGGACACGCTTATGAAAGCGTACGAAATAAATAACGACTTCATCCTGAAAAATCCTCATGATCCGTCCATCATTGAACCGAAAAAAAGTGCATGATTCATTTGCGTCTCTTTTTGATCGTATAGGTAACCACTCCCCAAATCATAAAATCATTTTCTTCGGTTATTTTTATAGGTTGATAATCGGTGTTTGCAGGTAATAACCATATCGTCTTCTTTTCAAACTTTATAATCTTCAGCGTAAACTCTCCATCCACGAAACATACGGCCATATCCCCTTCCCGGGGTTTTATGGATTTGTCGATAATCAAAATATCCCCTTCCTCGATTCCCGCGTCTTTTAAAGAATCACCCACCACTCTACCGTAAAAGGTTGCCGACGGATGTTTTATCAACTCGGTATTCAAATCAATTGATAAATCCATAAAATCCTGCGCGGGATTCGGAAATCCGGCCCGGATTCCACAATCAGCATAAAGCAGTTCAATGTGCATCGACGAATCACACGAATAAATTTCCAAACACACTTTCTTCTTTTCCATCCTGAATACAAATATAATACAACAACACCATATTCCATTGACTGATAATTATTTAATAGAATTATTAAACTTGTTTAAGAAGATCAACATACGAACACGCCTATTCTTTAACAGGTCAAAAAATAACACGACTTATGAGAAAAATTGTCGAAATACATAAAACTATTCCCCCGATCCACAATTTTTAAATCACCCAATCACTTAATCACTCAATCCTTTAATTTCCTAATCGTCAATCTAAAATCTACAATCGTCAATTGTTTAATTAAAAGAAATGTCGTAACTTACAGGAAATATTCTCAAAAGGGGCTGTGTATCATATCTTTTTTTCGTTAAACCTAAAAACAACTACCAATGAAAAAAACTATTTTTATCGGCCTCATCCTATCCATGGCGATAGGTTTTGTCTTCACGAATTTTACCGCTCCGCAAACTACAGGAACGATTAGTGGAACAGTGTACGATGCCCTTACCCATAAAGTTTTGGAAGGAATTTTGATTGAAGAGGTTACAAGTACAGGAGTATTAAACTCGGAAAGAACCAATGTTAGCGGAAAATTTTCTATTTCCGTCAGCAACAGCCCTTCCGACTTAAGGTTTTCAGATCCGGATTACAACCAATACGGAACCAAGACCGTCAGTTTTGATTGGGAAAACACAGATTGCAGCAATGTCTCAGTCTATTTGACGCCAACATCATCCCCTGGTCTCAAATAGGCCAACGAACAGACGTCACAACCTGAAAAGAGGGGATTCCACTCCCCTCTCTTTTTATTCAGACTCTTTTGTTTTTGTTAATCGCAAATCCCTTGATTCCTCAATCCCCCAATCACTGAATCACAGAATCACTGAATCACAGAATCACTTAATCTCCTAATCTTCTAATCTACAATCGTCATTTCTTATTTAACGATCACCGTAAAAACAGAGTCCAGATCATGCATATACCCTTCGTTTTCTATCCTTAAGTCAATCACGTACCTGCCGACAGGAACCGTATGATCGTATGGCAATTCGATAATTCCTTTCCCGTACATCCGGAACTGTGACAAAGATTCTGCATGTTCGTTACCGATGCCCCGGATCGAGTAACGTACCGGGGATGTTCCCTGTACTCCTTCCATGGCCGTCGATTGCCAGGGAATACGGAATTGAATCCGGCGGGCATCCGTTACCGGGTCCAACACGGCTTTTACGATTAACGTATCGGGAGTATATTTTGCATTCCGGGTCATCAGATACCCCACTGTTATATCCTGACAACCGACTCCCGCGAACAGAACCGATAGGATAACCGATACTTTATATATTACTTTCATCTGTATTCGTGTTTAAAGTTCAACCATTTGATAACTATAACTTAAGGAGTGTACCATCCCCGTATTCGTCACGATATCGGCAGAAGCCACTCCCGCGATAAAGCCGTTGACCAAAGCATGAATACCCAAACCCTCGGGACCGATATCGGGGATACCGTTGTAATCCCCTTTGGTCCGAAAAACGCGTAACTCTATCCCGGTAAGCGTTTGCAGGATCGTCCCTCCCGTGAGGGTTCCCCTTACCTCGTAATCGAAATCCTCCTTTATCCTTCTACCGGGAATAATGTGGGATTTTACGAGACGTTCGCAGGTCTCTTCCGGGATGTCGGCAATCCGGTGATACAACCGATTTCCGGCACGATCCGTTGTCGTCAACAAAAATTGAATGATCGAAAGGTTCGTCGGCCCGAAAAAAGTGATCTCCGGGTATTCGGCAGATTTTCCCTCGAACAGGGGTACAAGTCCGGCCCGTTGGATCAACAGAACCGTGGAGTCCCAATTTTCGTGATCCGACCGCAGGTACTCCCACATCGTGCAATCATGTACCCCATTCGCTAATCCCGTGTCGTGAAAATAGTTATCGTCACATTCCCATAAAAAGGAAGCAATCAAAACGATCATATATATCTTTCTCATAATCTGTGATTTTAATTTTGGAACCCTTGTTTTTTCCAATAGATATTTTGTCGCATAAGCGTATTATTAAAGAAGGCACTCTTACCCACCGGGAGAAACAGGGCTCCGTCTGCTACATCCTGATCGGTAAGCGTTTTAAATCCGCCTCTTAATTTTTCCCGGAAAGTCCCGTTACGCAGGATATCGAAAAAGCGAATCGTGATTCCTTCACAAAACAGCTCCCGATCCCGCTCGACAGCGATGGCCTCTTTCAGATCGTTTTCTCCGGCCGGATATTCTGTGGCCCCCGCCCGGCGACGGACACGGTTGAGATCGGCAATAGCTCCCCCGGTATCTCCTGTTTTAGCCCGTAGTTCGGCCCGCAACAAAAGGATATCGGCCAACCGGATTATAATCTGGTTATCCTCGTATCCTTTCAACCTCCCATCCAGTGGTCCTCCCACGTAAATGACAACGTGCCGTATCTTTCGTATATAGGCTCTTCCCCTCGTGATGGCAGTCGATACTCCGGCCATGCTATCCAATTTATAAAAATACTCTTCCCGCCGCTGATCCGTTTTATCGGGATAGAGACGGTAAACCGCAGCACTGCTGATGGCAAGCTGACTTCTTGAATAAGTGGCCGGAGTGGTTAAAGGAAGAACGGGCCATCTTTGGCAAAGATCGGAATATCCCCCTTTGAGAGATAAATCACCATCGGAATCTTTCCCGAAATCCAATTCAAAAATGCCCTCCCGGCTGTTTCCCAACATCACCGCTTCACATACTTCCCGAATCGAACCGACCAAATCGTACGAGGGATCGGAAACAACGGAATCACACTCCGCCAAGGCCGATCGGTTTAACTCCGGTTCCCGGTTTAATCCGGCTTTCCACGCGTACACCTGTGCCAATATGGCATGAGCCGTTCCCTTGGAAGGTATCTGTTTACTCTCGATAGACTTCCCTTTACTGTCCTGTAAATCATAGGCCCGGGGTAACAGCTCTATCGCCTTTTTCAAATCACTAATAATATACTCCGCAATCTTCTGCCAGGGGATACGTCCTTTCTCTCCCACGTCCTCATTGTGCTCGATCCAGGGAGCGTCTCCCCAATTGCAAATAATATAAAAATAAACCCATGCCCGGACCACCAACGTCTGTCCCAAATAAAAACGATATCTTTCTTCAGGTAACGAAGCCCGGGAAATATTATCGAGAATCGAATTGGTAAGGCAGATTACATTATAATAGTCTCTCCAAAAAAGACGCAAATCCGAAATCTGATAAAACGAGCGCAAATCGTTATTCACTAAACGCAACCAGGGAGCGGGCAACATATCGAATATCACTCCCCTATCCCGATCTTGCGGGTTACCGTTCCCCATCGCATAACGAAATTGCAGATGCATTCCGTAAACGGCACTCTCCACATCCTGTTCGGTTTTCCAGTAATTGTTATTCGTAACGGAAACTTCCGGCTCCTCATTCAAAAAGTCGTTGCATCCCCAACACAGCAACAACAAGGGTATAAAATAGATAATTCTGATCATCGTTTTACAAATTAACGGTTAAACCTAAAGTCACTCGCCGGGCCAAAGGATAATTGCTTAAATTATCGATGCCGGACACCATATCGACGGATTCCGGGTCGGGGCCCGTGTAGTTTGTCCAGGTAAAGAGGTTCTCTCCCGACACGAAAACACGCACACCGAACCCGATCTTTTTCTTTATCGTTTCCGGCAGGGTATACCCGACAGTCATGGTCTTTAATTTGATAAAGTTTACCTTCTGCACGTTGCTCGCTATATGGGTGGAGAAATCTTTCAAACCCATCTCCACGCTATTTCTCGGAAAATCGCTCTTGTCTCCCGGTTTTTCCCAGAAAGTGACCTTGGTCAGATCGGCAAAAACGGGTTTCACGATATCCTTTACACTTATTCCGAGAACCGTTCCCACGCTTGCTCCCCTCCCGGCATTCAGGATATGACGTCCCAACACGTAGTTAAACAATACATTCAGGTCAAACCTCTTCCAATTCAGCGAGGAGGTGATCCCACCGTGGGCGATGGGGAGCGGTGAGCCGACATACACCCTATCGTCGGCATACGGCAAGTCAGCCTCTATCTTACCGTTCCCGTCCGTATCCATAAAAACCCGGTTTCCCGGGCGATAGAATTGGGTGGTGGATACATTGAGAGGCGTGTACCTTCCGCTCTGGTAGGTGTAGGGAACCTCCTTCTGATCCGAGTAGTAACCGTTCGTCTGAAAAGCGTAAATCCCGTTCAGGGGTTTCCCGATAATATTCAAATTATTGTACCTGTTCTCCGTCCAAAAGTCTCTCCCGTTCGTACTTTTTTCCAAGCGATTCCAGTTACGGGCGATATTAAAGGTCATGTTCCATTGCCATTTGCTCTTCCGGATAATATCCCATTTCACCTGTAATTCCACCCCTTCGTTCGAAATAGCATAAGCATTCTGCCATTGCAGGAGAAAGCCTGAATAGTCTCCCGGTAACCCGACCTTATACAACAACTTATCCGTGTAGCGGTAATAGTAATCGAAGGTAATGCCCAACCTGTAATTAAAGAAATCGAGGTCTATCCCCGCATCCCATTGCCGGGTCTCCTCCCAGGTCAGTTCCCGGTTGATCAACCCTTCCGCCAAATAGGGCTGAACCGTCGGCTTTCCTAAAAAAGGATCTCCCGGGAGCAATAAACCATACGCTATATAAGGCTGGTCGAATTGCCTTCCCGACTTCCCCAGGCTCACCCTGATCTTCCCGAAATCCAGCACGTTCCGGCTCCAATCCATAAACGGCTCTTCCGAAAAGGCATATCCCACGGCATAAGAGGGAAAAGTCCCCCATCGCACTTTTTCCCCGAACTTGGAAGAGGCATCCCGGCGTAAGGTAAAGGAAGCCAGATATTTTTGTTTAAAATTGTAATTGATTCGTCCGAAAAGGCCGACCATCGTACTTTTCTCCCGACTACTCATAAAATCCTTCAACGCTCGTTTATCCGGTACATCGAACACGTTTCCCCTCCACGACACGTAATGGATCAGATCGCTCGGGGCCCGCTTCCCCCACCCCTTGTTAAAATTCATCTCGTCCGCCTGCAAAGAGAGTCCGACCAATAGATCGATGGCATGATCCTCCCTAAAACGATGTTTAAAAGTCAACAGATTCTCGTTCAACAACATCAGGTTACGCCCGATCTGCCCCAACGAGAAAGACTCGTAATACTCGTCGAGTTCGGAAGGGGTAAAGAAATTATGATTCTGTTGCGAATAATCGAGGGAGAGCGAAGACCTCCACTCCAATCCCTTGATAAACTCGTAGCTCAGATCGAAGCTCGCCCGTAAACGATAGGACTCGTTTTTCTCGATAATCGAGTTAAAACGCTTCACCGTCTCCTCGAAAGCGGGATGCCCCGGGCCGGGATAGAGGGTCGGATAATCCATCAACTCCTCCGGTATCTGTTCCAGTTCCATTCCCGAAAAGAAACCGCTGACGCTACTTAGACGGGAAGAACGTTTCCGGCCCGTGCGTGCTATATAAAAACGCAGGTTGGCCTCCATATTTTCAAAGGGTCGTATCGTAAAATTACTCAACAACTTGATCCGGCTAAACCCGGTGTTACGCAACACGCCATTCTCGTTATAATAACCGAGTCCCACGTTGTAGCTGACCTGCCGGGTTCCCCCGTTCAGTTGCAGGTTGGCATCCGTCACCTTCGCCGCCCGAAAATAGTAATCGAACATATTGGTCGAGTTGTTGTAGAACTTGTTCAGACTATCCTGATAAGGAGCAACCGAGGTTCCTCCTCCCTTGTTCCAGAAATAATTGTAATGCAATCCCTTCCGTAAAGACTCCTCGTAGGACTCCACGTATTGATACGTATTGGTTTCCGGATCGTAGTAAGCCTGTTGTAAATTCCTCAACGCCTCCATCCGGTGGTGTCGTTCCTTGTTTCCCCCGGTCAGATCGGGCAAGGAAGGATTAAAGGCAAACGTACGGGATACATTGATATTCACCTTAGCCCGTTCATTCAGGCGTCCTTTTTTCGTGGTGACTAGAATCACCCCGTTTGCCGCCCTCGACCCGTATATGGAAGCGGAAGCGGCATCTTTCAGCACCTGCACGCTCTCGATATCGTTCGGGTCGATCTCCGCCACGGTATTGGTTCCGGTAATGGGCGAAGTAAACGACAACATGGGAATCCCGTCGATCACCCAAAGCGGCTCCGACCCTCTCCGGGAGGCTTCGATCGAGAGACTGTTAAACCCTCGTATCGTCACCGATATACCGCCCCCACCGGGAGCCCCGGTAGCGTTGATCACGTTCATCCCGGGCACTCTCCCCTGTAAAAGATTGGCTAACGAAGGGGTAGGAATATCCTTTATCTCCTCGGCCCTTACGGTCGACATGGCCCCAATCACCTCCCTCCTGCTCTGCGTCCCGTAAGCAACAATCGTCACCTCGTCTAACGTTGAAACATCTTCTTTCATCTTCACGGACAAAAACTTATCGGCGTTAAAATCCATTTTTACCGTTTTAAATCCCACAAACGAGAAAATCAGCTTTCCCGTCTTTCGGGGTAGCAAAAAAGAAAAATGTCCCTTTTTATCGGTCGTACATCCCAAGAAAGTACTATCCAACCGGACGGTCACCCCCGGCAAAGGCTCATTCTTTTCATCCACGACCTTCCCTTTGATCGCGTAACTTTTTTGCCGGGTAGAATCTTGGGTATTCGCCTGCATCATCAGGGGAAATCCCACGAGCACCACCGTTTGCAACAAAATAATAATCACCCGAATCCTCCTGCCGGGCAATTTTCGCTTAAACACTTTTCGATCATAAGTTTTTTTCATAACTTTGATTGTTAGTTAATAATAATTGACTGATTCAGGAGGAAGTGTCCACGTTTACCAGACAGAGAGACACTTCCTCCGTTTTTTATTTTATTGTAGCTCATATCATTTTTCCTCCATTTTTCAATTAATCTTGTATTACTCCTTTAATTTACACGTGTATACACGTGCTATTTATCGTGCAAAAATCCCTTAATTGCAAGGTATATTAAACATTATATAATTATGAGAACTCCTATAGAAGAATATGTGGTTAATAAAATTAAAAAATTAAGGAATGAATTTGGTATGAGTCAAAAAGAATTTGGTGACGCAATCAATCTTTCATCAGGATTTATCGGTGACATTGAAGCAGGTCGTGAAGGCGCAAAATACAACCTTAATCATATCAACGAAATTGCAAAAGTTTTTAAACGTTCCCTACACGAATTTTTACCCAAAAACCCTTTATAAATCGTAGTTTTTTTCATAGTCTTAGTTTATATATTTCCTAATATAACAATGGGATAATATTCTATCATGCCCACAACACCATAAAAAACCAACACACACCTTTTACACTACACATTGGCAAATATATAAACTATTTTTCGGCAATCCAAATATTGATTGAATTATTCCATGTTTACTACTACAAAATACAAGAAAGAAGCTTAAAAGAATAAGTTTTACGACATTTATACTAACTTTAAATTGATAATCTAATACAGCATATTACACTATTGACTCTTAACGTTTTGCTCTTTTAAACGATACAAAGCTTGTTTTTACAATTACATTGAAAATTGAGTTCTGAACGGACGACTATTTTCATCCAGTATAAGACTACAGTCTTCCGTCTAAATTAAAAAAATTGGATCTATTCTTCTAACGAATAAGTCCCATCATAAATATCACGCAGGTTCTTTCCTTCATAAGTCCAGTATGCAGTAGGTTGAAGAGCGTGAGTTATACCCAATAGCTTTTTGGTTACAGCTGTAAGCGATAATTCTTCACCACTATACGAAACCTTCTTATCTCCAGATATAGTCACCTGCACCGACGAATCTTTTACAAACGTAAGTTTAGCACCTATGCTAATACCCATCTCTCGATAATTCATCGGAGGGCGGCGAGCTGATTTTATTTTCTCGCCAGCGACTTTATCCTCTGGGGTCAAGTCGTTTTCGATTTCGGCAGTCACCTCACTGGTAATATCTTTCCGATCGAAGAGTTCAAGTATCGCTGTCGCCTGTTCTGGTTTGATGCTAAAAAACTCACGATTAGTATTTATTCGGTTCGGTTCAAATGCTTTGTGGAGAGCTTTTTCAATCTTGGCACAATCTGAAGCCTTCACTTCACAAGCATACTCGCAGTTAAACGGTATAAGAACGCTTGTACTGTAAAGTTCTTTCATTCGTGTGCAATACTTTCACGGGTTGTCATTCCAATCTTAACTAAACCTGGCATTGCGGAGTTAGTTAAACATAAACTATTCCTTTATTGTCTTGTTTTGCCATGATTTTCATTTTATCAATTCCTCTGCTATCATTTCAGCCTGCTTAAGCACGGTCTCTGTTGCTAACAACTGCATATCGGGTGGAAAACCAAATTTCCGAAGGATACGTTTAACAGCCACCTTCATTTTGGCTCTCACATTCTCTTTTATTGTCCAGTCAATAGTTGTATTGTTTCGGATGGTCTCGGTCAATACCACTGCCAATTCCAGTAACTTATCTTTGCCTATCAACTCTATCGCACTGTTGTTATCAGCTACTGCTGTGTAAAAAGCGTATTCATAATCTGTCAATCCTAACTCCTTAGCGGCATTATCCTGCTCCACAATATGTTTGCTCAGACGGATAAGGTCTTCAATGACTTCGGCAGCCGTAATCACCTTGTTATGATACTTGGTGATGGAACTTTCGAGCATCTCCATCAGTGAGCGGCTTTCAATCAAATTGCGCTTAGCTCGTACTTTTATCTCGTCACTCAACAGTTTACGCAACACCTCCAACGCTATGTTTTTATGCTCCATCCCTTTCAGTTCAAGCAGAAACTCTTCGGAAAGAATGGAGATATCCGGCTTTTTAATGCCGGCTGCATCAAAGATGTCAATCACTTTTTCCGAAACCAGTGCTTTGTCGATCACCTGGCGGATGGTTGTTTCAATCTCTTCGTCGGTACGCTCGTCACCTGTGGAGTCAAACTTACACAAACGTGCTTTCACGGCTTGGAAGAATGAAACTTCATCCTTTACATCCATTGCCTTGTCGTGCGGAATGGCAATGGCAAATGCTTTTCCCAGTGCGGTTACTTCATTTACGAAGCGTTTCTTACCATCTTCAATACCGAAAATAAAATCTTCGGCACGCAATATCCACGAAAGTTTTCCAGACGTGTCGGCTTCGAAATAGTTCTCGTATTCAAATCCGTGAAACATCTGCGAGATAACCTCTAACTTTTCGAGCATAATATCTACCGCTTGTTCCTGTTGAAGAGTAGGATCGCCTTTACCACCCGAATCTGAATAAAACGACAGGGCCTTCTTTAAGTCGGATGCAATACCAAGATAATCTACGACCAACCCTCCAGGCTTGTCTTTATACACACGGTTTACACGGGCAATGGCTTGCATAAGGTTATGTCCTTGCATCGGTTTATCTATGTATAGCGTATGCAAACACGGAGCATCAAACCCAGTGAGCCACATATCTCGCACGATAACCAATTTCAGTTCATCATCCGGATTCTTCATTCGCTCGGCAAGGGCACGGCGTTGCTCTTTAGTAGTGTAATGTTTGGCAATATTTGCCCCATCAGACGAGGAGCTTGTCATAACTACCTTGATTGCTCCTTTGGCAAGGTCGTCCGAATGCCATTCGGGGCGAATTTTGATGATAGCATCGTATAGTTCGGCAGCAATGCGTCGGCTCATAGCCACTACCATTGCTTTGCCCTCAAACACTTGTTGACGTGTCTCGAAGTGCGTTACTATATCTTTGGCGATATTACGCATACGGTTCGGACTACCGATCAGGGCTTCGAGTTGCGTCCATTTGGCTTTTGCCTTTTGCACATCAGTCAGTTCATCTTGCGATAATTCTTTATCCAACTCTTCGACTAATTCTCGCCCGTTATCGCTTAGGTCTATCTTGGCAAGACGGCTTTCATAGAATATGCGCACGGTAGCTCCGTCGGCAACTGCCTGAGCGATGTCGTATATATCCACATAATGTCCAAACACGGCAGGCGTGTTCACATCTGTCGCCTCAATGGGTGTTCCAGTAAATCCTAAATAGGTGGCATTTGGCAGTGCATCACGGAGATATTTGGCAAATCCATATTTTATCTCAGAACCTACCACTTCGTCCGCTTCGTTGCGTACCTCGACTGTTTTGGCTTTGAATCCGTATTGTGTTCGGTGGGCTTCATCGGCAATCACAATCACATTACTTCGGTCGGTCAGCGTATCATATACATTACCCGTCTCGGGTTGAAATTTTTGTATGGTAGTAAATATAACACCTCCCGACTCAACTTTTAGGAGTTTTTTCAATTCTTCCCGATTCTCAGCCTGCACAGGAGTTTGACGGAGTAACTGTTTTGATGCTACAAAAGTGTCGAACAACTGGTCGTCCAAGTCATTGCGGTCTGTAATAACAACGATGGTGGGATTGTTGAGTTTTTGTACCACTTTTCCGGTATAGAACACCATCGATAATGATTTTCCCGAACCTTGCGTATGCCATACGACACCTGCTTTCCGGTCTCCTGTGGGTTGCTCCACAACGTCTCGAAGTCCATACCGTGCGAGTGGTTCTACCACGCAGTTCAACATTTGATTAAACCCTGTGGCACGAATCGTTGATTCCACCGCTTTGTTTACAGCATAGTATTGATGATAAGCAGCTATCTTTTTGATGGTCTTTATCATAGTGACTCCTGTTTTAGGGTCTTCCGATTTTGACTTCTCGAAAACCGTAAACGAACGTATCAGGTCAAGCAAAGTCTCTTTGTTCAGCATCCCTTTTATCATCACCTCCAATTGGCTGACAAGTTTTGATGCTTCGGCTTTGCCATCTTCGGTTTTCCATGCCATAAAACGACTGAACCCTGCCGAGAGCGAACCGGCACGAGCATCCAAGCCATCGGAGATTACTATTAACGAATTGTAGTTGAATAGCGAAGGAATAGCCTGTTTGTAGGTCTCTATTTGGCGGTGGGCACTCTGTATAGTAGCGTTGGCATCTGCTGCATTTTTCAGTTCAATGACTACCAGAGGTAATCCGTTTACAAAGAGAATCGCATCGGGACGTTTATTGTGTCCGTTTTCGATAATGGTGTATTGGTTTGCCACCACAAAATCGTTGAGCTCCGGATTTTCAAAATCGACCAACCATACCCTTTCGCCACGCTCTGCACCCTCTTTGTGGATGGTTACGGGCACCCCTTCGGTAAGCAGTCGGTGAAACTGCTCGTTGTTGGCAAGCGTATCGGGCGAAGCAATACGAAGCACGGTTTTAATCGCCTCATCAAGTGCATCGGCAGGTAGCGATATATTGATACGCCGCACTGCTTTTTGCAATCGCTCCGTGAGTATCACCTCTTCAAATGAGCTGCGAACAGGATTTTCGCTATCGGGCGCAATATCAGGCGCATAGATGTATTCGTAACCGAGCCGTTGGAATAACTCGATGGCGAAGTTTTCTATGATTGATTCGGTTAGTTTGTTATTCGTCATCGTCAAAATCATTTAATAAGTATGACTTATATTCGTTATCATAGGCTTCAATATCATTGTTGTATAAAATTTCGCTTGCTGTAAACGAATAGTCGCCCATTGCGAAATCACCATAGATTTCATCCCAGTAATCATTAAAATCTTCTCTTTCTTCGTAAGATGGAATTCTCTCTTTACTATCAGAAATATGTTCTCCCTCAAATAAACTTATCAAGAAACAAGCTATAATTTCTATTGAGTCAATTAGAAAACATTTTGTCAATTCATTAACAGCCTCGTTTCTTTTTTGTAATTGGTCTAAAGTCTTACCATGAGAAGATACCCCAATTTCATTTCGCAGTCCTCCAACTTTTTGACCAATTGTTGCTAACGATGATGAAATTTGAGTCACCATATCTTCACTGGTATATCCCATTACCGAAAAGGCATTTTTCAACACACCATTAATAGAAGATTTATCAGCAAGAGGACGACCTTTTGCATCGCATATTTCTTTTCCAATAGTCTCAAGAAGACACTTCGCATTTTCTAAACTAATAGAAAAATCCGTTTCCAAGTAGGTCTCAACTCTTACAATGTATTCATCTATCGGAGCCCATCTGCCATACTGTGATATTTTAGCTTTTAACTTATCCATTTATGATAATTTCTCTATTCATCAATTTTGGTAATAGACTGTCGCGTAGTTTAATCAAACTGCGAACTTGTTGTTTGTTTTTGTTGATTTTTTTAAATACAGGTTTTACTAAGACATCAAAGTCATCTATTGCTTGCTCATTTTTGGGCATTGGGTACTCCAAATCAAAAAGAAGAGCTTTATAGTCAAGATTCTTGATACCAGAACTGCCGTTTTCTAAATTAAAAAACTCATCTTGCTGATATAGGTAATTTATATAACAGTACGTAAAGTAAGAGTATCTAACATCCTTTATCCTCAACATTCTGCAAAAATTAGAGAAAACAAGCGGATAATCAAATAGAGACTTTATATCATCATTAATATATGTAACACGACCTGTTGATTGGGTTTCAGTTCCACCTGATATTTCAAGTATTAGATCTCCATTACGCGGTTCAATCTTTTCAAATTTCACCTCTTTTATAAATCTGATAGGTGTTTTAGTAGCAATGCCACTATTTAGGTCTGCAATGTCCGTACCCCTAATACATTGAACAGCTTTACTAAATTCATCTTCACAATTTTCTTTTCCCCAATCACCGCCAGTAGTTTCTGTAATATAATCTCCTAATTTTCCACTTTGTGTATCGGTAGTTTCGATAAAATATTGACGGAAGAGGGTTTCTGCCATTGATTCGAGGGTGCTATTTTGCCGTGTCAGCAAATCAATCTTATCATCCAATGAACTCAATATGCCTGCTATCCGTTCCTGCTCCGCAAGTGGTGGGAGTAAAATGTCAATAGATTTTAATCCGCTAATCGTTAGTGCAGGTTGAGTTGAACCTATCGTTACCTCATCTAATTTTTGTTTCCCAATACTTGAACATAACCAGTGCATCAAATAGTCTGGTGAGATACTATTTTTGTCGATATTGCGAAACCACGTTAGATTTCCATCTTTAAAATAAAATCTATCTCCATTTTTAACTTTATATGGAATACCCAAACTGCCAACAGATGTTAATAGTATGTCATCAGTTTGTGGGACTCCAAACTTTACCCTGATTTCATTGTATCTATCCTCAGAAATAAACAGTTCGGTCGCAATATTTCTATTGTTATGCAGATCTATTATCTCTTTTGAACGAAAAAATGGCACGCCAAAAGGAACGTATTCTGAATAAAAAACACGTTTAGACGAAGTTATTTCACACAAATCCCCTAATTTATATTCTTTCCACTCACTCATAATCTTACTTTTTGCAGAAAAAATCTATTGCCAAATCAACCAACAGCGAAACTACCAAAATTCCTCCCTTTGTCTCTTTTTTCTCGGCACTTGCCCTGACAGCCGTAGTCAGAAAATCATTAGCCAAGTGGAGCATTTTATTGACAGGTTTATCGTCGGGCTTATTGTTTAGTACAGCATCAATACCTTGAAATGCTGTAATTGCGGCATTTGCTTTGTCGTAATTTTCATTCTCGGGGTCTATTGCCTGTGCTACCTTAATGGCATATTTTAATACACTCAATAGATCAGCAACCTTTAACACTCCTTTATCCTCTCGCAAAAGTACTTGTTGCGAAGTGAACAGCTGTTGTGGCTCGAACAATGTCTGGGTTGCGTATGTATAATGAATTTTGTAATAATTTAATCGATTTACGTGATTATCAATCGCTTTTATACAACCAAGTATATTTAATTTTACCTCATAGTCTGTTGGAGTCAGAAATGGAGAAAATATCGGTTGTGGCAAGCCGCGAGATACAAATTCATTGATGATCTGCCCTCTGATTTCTACTATGTTTAATGGGAATAAGTTCTGATAATAAGATATTGAACGTAGCATCATATCCCTATTTTCAGAACTATATGCTTTCCATAGTGCAGAATAGCACATCTCAAGATTTAGTAACTCTTGAGATTGCTGTTGCGCTTGTTGTTGTCTAAATATATCTATTGCATCCATAATTATTCTTCCTTCTTAGGTAATTTCTTCGTACTCTTTTCCAAAGCCTTCTCTTCTTTTGCCACACGGCGTTCCACTTTCTTTATATCCTCAGCTGGCGGCAGATTTCGGGTTGAATGCCTCGTTTCCCCAGCATATCTCTTACGCTTAGGTTATTTTGGATATGTTCGCCTGTAATTGGAGCCTCCCCCATCAAATCTTTTTGCTCTACATTGTAGTTAGTCATCTCGGTGGCAAGGTTCTTTGCTGCTATGGTCAAAGTTGGCAAATGATCGGCAAGTGCTCCACTTTTTACTCCAAGTCTAACTTTCATCTGTTCAGTGGTTTTCCCTCCAAACAGAGCAGCATCGCCTTTTGAACGGATACGACCAAAACCTTTGTCGTCCACACCACGTTCGTAGATATTCTGGCTTAATTGTTTCTCGGATGCACGAAGTCGTTCACGGGTCTCCAAACGTGAGAGCAAATTCAATCGCTCCTCTATTATTTCCGCACGGCGTGTCTGCACCGCAAAGTAGCTTTGAGCAAAAGCTATCTCCTCTTTCTTTGGGTCGCCATTTTGTGCTATCAGATAACAGGCGTAGCGAGTGAGCATAAAATCCTGTACCGATCGTTGAGCACCACTGCCCAAAGAAACCATTTTCGTGAGGTCACGAAAATGGTCATCCACGCAGACAACCTGAGTTTTACAAGAATCGATAGCTCTGTTGATGGCTACCACAAAGTTTTCCCAGCGAGCATATCCTAACAGGGCTTGCAACTCACGGGCATACCATACCTCTATCGATTCTCCATTTTCGTCAGTTATCTCCTTTGCAATGGAGTCAAAAGAGCTTTTATATTGATTGATACGTTGAATATCCATAGTCCCTAAATTTTAATCTTAGCCAAGTTCTCCTTAATCAGTGCATTGAGGCGTTCTTCTTCTTTGAGTTGTTCGGCAAATTCATTTTTCAGCGCATTGAATCGCTCTTCAAAGTTGAAATCATCCTCTTCGTCGAGCAAACCAACGTATCGTCCGGGGGTGAGTACATAATCCAACTCTGCAACTCTACTAATGGGTATAGAAGCGCAGAAACCTGCAATGTCTTCATATTGCCCCTCCACATTACGCCAGTTGTGATAGGTATCAGAGATTTTGGCAATGTCATCTTCTGAAAGTTCACGGGTACGCCTATTGATAAGATAACCCATATTGCGTGCATCAATAAACAGAATCTCTTTGCTACGGTTGCGGAAACTACCATTTATGCGATTGCGGCTTACAAACCACAAGGCGGCAGGGATTTGAGTGTTCAAGAATAGTTTAGCAGGTAGGTTGACAATACAATCTATCAATCCCTTTTCAACCAGTGCTCGGCGAATATCGCCCTCTCCACTTGTTTTGGAAGTCAAAGCCCCCTTTGCCAACACAAAACCTGCTTGTCCTGATGGCGAGAGATGATAAATAAAGTGCTGAATCCACGCAAAGTTAGCATTACCCGTTGGAGGTACGCCGTATTGCCAACGTCCGTCTTTGCGAAGTTGGTCACCGCTCCAGTCGCTATCATTGAACGGCGGATTGGCAATGATATAATCAGCCTTCAAGTCTTGATGAGCATCGTTCATAAACGACCCTTCGTTGTTCCACTTCACTTGCGAGGCATCAATTCCCCGAATAGCAAGGTTCATTTTACAGAGTCGCCACGTAGTTTGATTACTTTCCTGACCATAAATCGATATATCATTGATACGTCCTTGGTGCTCTTTTACAAACTTCTCGCTCTGTACAAACATACCGCCTGAACCACAGCAGGGGTCAAACACTCGTCCTTTGTAGGGCTTCAACATATTTACCAATAACTCTACAACGCTTCGTGGCGTGTAAAACTGTCCACCTTTCTTGCCCTCGGCAAGTGCAAACTCGCCTAAGAAATACTCAAAGACATGTCCCAACACATCAGCACTCTTTGTGTTTGCTAACGATATGGTACTATTTCCAATGAGGTCTATCAGTTCTCCAAGGCTTGCCGGGTCAAGGTTCTGTCGGGCAAAGACTTTGGGTAAAACACCTTTCAGCGAGGCATTCTCTTTCTCGATAGCATCCATTGCTGCATCTACATATTTCCCGATTTGCGGATCTTTGGCTTTTGACACAATGTGTGTCCAGCGAGCATCGGCAGGTACAAAAAATACATTTTCAGCTTTATACTCCTCTCTATCTTCAGGATCTGCCCCTTCAGCAACTTCGCCCATCAGTTTCTGATAGAGCTCTTCAAACGAAACTGAAATGTATTTTAGGAAAATCAATCCCAATACCACGTGTTTATATTCCGCCGCATCTATATTTTTTCGCAACTTGTCCGCCGCTTTCCATAACTGTTTTTCCAATGGTTCTTCAACCATCTCTTTTTTCTTTGCCATATCTATTTCATTTCTTTACTATCAATTAATTCCTTCACGTCCACGCCAATGATTTTGGCGATTTCGAAGAGTTGCTCCAAGCTGGGTTGGCGATAGTTGCAGACATAGGCGTTGGTTTGACTGAAACTTTTGCCAATCTTCCCCGCGAGCCATGTTTGCTTGATTCCTTTTTCTTCGAGGACTTCTTCTATTTGGTTCATAAAAAATAAGTTTTGCTATTTACGTCTGTCATATTACAAAGATATAAAAAATTACGCTACATTAACCCCCAGGGACGGTTCTTAGGGGTTAAAATGAACCTTGCAAACCGTCCTTGGGGATCAAAATATTAAAAACAAATTGAGACACGTCCTTACAAAGCATTACCCTTCAATAATTGCCTGTTTAATAAGACTCATAGTGTACTCTAAATTCTTATTGTCCGATACTTTTAACTCGTAATCACCGTTGCCTAAGTGACCTAATCCGGAAATATCCCTTGTTATCTTTTTCGGATCATCAAGAGTTCCTTTCTTTACATTGATAGCTATTTTTAGCCCTACTTTTTGAATCTCGATATCACAGATGTTCCGTCTGTCTTTTTTAAAAGCAATGTACCATTTCTGAGGCTTAACCTCGATATCATCCGTCAAGTTAATAATTGCCGATCTGTATTTTTCGTACAACGCAATAACCTCTTCCGATTTATTGGATAAAAGATTTTCTTCCGTGTATACCTTAATTTCGTCGACGACACTTTTATACTCCTTATTCCTTTGCGTAATCGGTTTTATACTCTCCGCAGCTTTGCTCTTTTTAATGGGAGTAATCAATAGATGATCCCCGTATCGTTTGACATCGTACAACTCGATAGCTATATCTTTAAAATTAGTCGCCTCGATCTGATTATCTGTAAAATCGGAAGATACAAACACAACCCGGCTTTGCGACCAATCAACATCATTACGCGATAATGTTTTATTTGGATTCTGCTCATTGTATTCCAATATAAAGTCCGCTTTATTCTGAAGCATTAAACTTAGATACGTAAAACCTTGATCTACCACGCTACTATTTCGATCCCTCTTGTACTCGATAATCACAAAAGCCTTTGATTCCTGATCAAACGCAAGCGTATCGACCCGTTTGTTCTTAATCACGAACTCGGATTTTACTAACATCAGCCCCATAATCTGAGGTAGATTAGCTTCAAATATATTCTGTAACTCTCGTTCTTTCTTAAACGGAGTCTCTTTCAAAGGCTCAAGATTTTTTGATATTTTGTAAAGTGATGGTTGCATCATTAATTCTTCTTTAGATCACATTCTAACCCTGAACAAGAACTTGTGTCACTTGCATTTTTTTGAGTTTTTACAAAGATATAAAAGAAGATATTATAAAAAAAGCTCTATAATGTCAAATTTCAAATTAATTATTCCAAGTATCGTCTCCGATTATTTAATTCATTTTTCCATACACTCCACCATATTTTCCATAATTCAATTAATAGGGCTTGTCTTGAAACCGGAGGGAGCAGTAGCACCCATTTCAATTCGAAATCATTAGACAGTTCTCTTTTTTAAAAATTTGCGTAACATCGGAATACGTTTGAAGATATGGCCAATAGATAGTACGCTCGTTACAATCCCTATCTTATAATGCCATAATCCTATATTGGAGTTCGCCCCGTCCATACAGAGCAAAACGATACCCGTGACCGTAACAAATACAAACAGCACGGATAAACATAACGTAACCCTGCTTTTCTTTCCTACTCCTTTATTCACAATTCCCTTGTACCAATTCCAGTGTGTTGTTATATGGCATATTCCAAAAATAAAAAACAAAAGACTCATCACTACATGAAAAACGGCCCAATTATGCCATATTTCATGGTTGTTTCCATGACCGGCAACGTGCAGTTCTATTCCGGTATACAAGGAAAAGATAAACGAGGGAATTAATAACCAGTCTATTAAAAAAATATTCTTTATCATGTTTCTGTTTTTATGTAGACGGGGCCAAGTTCGCCATTTTATCAGAAACGATACGATAACAATTGTAAAGAAATGGCATTAACGCCTATTCCTAATTCGGGACAAGGACACGGGGGTAATTCCAAGATAAGATGCTATATAATGCTGCGGAATTCGCTGTATGATGTGGGGACATTCTTTCAATAATTCCTTATATCGTTGTGCCGGAGTGCTCTTTATTCGAGAAAGGAATAATCGTTGATAAACATGAAAACGATCTATGAGTTTCTCTTCATACACTTTTCTTAACAAGGGAATCTGCTCGACAAGAGTGTAAAAATGCTCCTTTTTTACAGAGAAGACCTCGGATGGCTCTATACTTTCCAATGAAAAAAGACTCGGTTGACTTTTGTACAGGCTATCAAACGAAGCCACAAAGTCGCCCTCAAAAAAAAATTGAAAGGTAACATCTTTCTCCTCGTTGCAGAAAAAAAGGCGCAAGCAGCCTTTTCTAATCAAATACAACGTGTCGGCTATCTTACCTTCATTTAGCAATATTGTTTTTGAAGGAAGAGATAATCCATTGACATTCTTACAAAAATGCTCTAAAATACAACATTCTTTCGAAGACAATTTTTCTACCAAAGAGCCAAATAAGTTGCTTGAACAGTCGTTTATCATATTTGCAAATATAAAAAAAGTATGTATGGTATACCTTTATGAATGGGCTCTTTTTTATATCTCTCGGGAACGGTTTCCGGAAATTAAAACAAACCTCGAGAATCTTCCTAAAGATCAAATAAATTATTCAAAACCATACTATCCCGTTTTCATTACCACGATATTGCAAGATCAATATTAAAAACAGAAAAAAACTATATCATTCCTTTCAGATTAAAATGTAAAAAATATCTTCTTTATTTGGTGTTGTTAAATCTGTATTCAAACGAAAGTGAAAAATAAGAGGAGAATTTTAGTTTAACAAACTTTCAGATGATTCGGCATGTATCAAAACAATCTGCCCTATCCTTTTCATCGACACGACAGTCTGTTTCGTAGTGACCGATGAAATTGGTTATTCAATCCGTAAAATTGATATCAACGGAATGAGAACTCTTCTGTAATTTTGTAATAGATAAACTGGTAAATCGACAGATAAGCAAAGTGAGTTATTGAACGGAAGGGGGAGAAATAACCCTAACGCATTCATTATAAAAGAATAGAATCAATAAATAACGACAATAAGACATGGAAACAGTAAAATTACACAATGGCGTTGAAATGCCGATACTTGGTTACGGTGTTTACCAGGTAACACCCGAAGAGTGCGAACGTTGCGTAACCGATGCCTTGCGTGTCGGTTATCGCTTGATCGACACGGCACAAGCCTATTTCAACGAACAGCAGGTAGGCGATGCCATCCGGAAGAGCGGAATCGCCCGTGGAGAAATCTTTCTTACCACCAAGATATGGATTACCAATGGCGGCGAAAAAAAAGCGATGAAATCCATTAACGAATCCCTGCTTAAATTACAGACCGATTACGTGGATCTTTTACTCATCCACCAACCGTTCGGCGATTATTACGGAACCTATCGCGCGATGGAGGCTGCTTATAACGACGGAAAAACACGTGCCATCGGCGTGAGTAATTTCTATCCCGATCGCTTTATCGACCTCGCGGAACACGTGAAAATCAAACCGATGGTCAATCAGGTGGAAACTCATGTGTTCAACCAGCAGTTCAAGGCTCAGGAAATCATGGAGAAATACGGAACTCGAATCATGTCGTGGGGACCTTTTGCCGAGGGCCGAAACAATATGTTCCACGACCCTACGCTGATGAAAATCGGTAACGAATACGGTAAAACCGCCGCACAGGTTGCTCTGCGTTATCTGATTCAACGGGGCGTAATCGTGATTCCCAAATCCACCCGTATGGAGCGGATGCGTCAGAATATGGAAGTGTTCGATTTCACGCTCGCCGATGACGACATGTCGGCAATCGCCGCTTTGGACGAAGGCAAAACCCTCTTCTTCTCGCATTACGATCCGGAGTTCGTCAATTTTTTACTGACTTTAAAAGCAGATTGATTTTATGAAAAAGATAATTTTTATATTCATTGCGATGCTTACGACATTTACCAACATTACACTTATGGCTCAGAATAAAATAACCCAAACTGCCGGACGCACCGTTCTCGGTGAGTTCGCCCCAAAATTTGCGGCACTCAATGACGATGTTCTTTTCGGCGAAGCCGTCTGGAACGATTCCACGCTCAGTCTTCACGACCACAGCATGATTACCATCTCTATCCTCCTCGGCAAAGGAGTGATCGATTCCTCTTTCCGTTCGCATCTGGAGATGGGCAAAAAACATGGCATCACCCGCCGTGAGATTGCCGCGTTGTTGACACAAGCAGCCTTTTATGCCGGCTGGCCCAACGCATGGGCAGGGTTCTGCATGGCTAAGGAGGTTTGGGCGGACGAGGATGCGGTAACGGAGAAAGAACGTTTCCAGCAGGAGATGATTTTCCCTATCGGCGAACCGAACACGGCATATGCCGAATATTTCGTTGGCAACAGTTACCTCGCCCGTGTATCGAATTCGCAGATTCCGTTCGCTAACGTGACATTCGAACCGCATTGCCGTAACAACTGGCACATCCACCGGGCAACGAAAGGCGGCGGTCAGATGCTCGTCGGCATGGCCGGATGCGGCTGGTATCAGGAAGAGGGTAATCCCGCACAAAAGATCCTGCCCGGCACGGTCATTCATATTCCCGCCGGCGTAAAGCATTGGCACGGTGCGGCAGCCGACAGTTGGTTCGCACACCTCGCCTTCGAGATACCCGGAGAAAATACCTCCAACGAGTGGCTCGAACCGGTGACGGACGAAGAATATGACAAATTAAAGTAAGGACATATAAGAGATTATGATTTCGGTGGTCTCGGAATGCAAGAGGTACTTGTTATCGCTTCGGTCGTACTGCTGTTTTTCGTCGGTAAAAAGATTCCCGAACTCATGAAAGGTATCGGGAAAGGTGTACGCTCTTTCAAGGAGGGAGAGAATGAATAGTATCGAGAACAAAATCGAATAACCGGAAATCGTATCGGAACGAGTTGAGATGCCGGAACAGTTAACCAGGGATGATTCTCGGGGTTTAAAATAATCTTTGAGAACCGTCCCCTTTGTTTCCTATATTACGTTTTACAACCCGATTCAACACGCGTGTTTCCACTCCGTACAGTTTTAGCAATCAACTATTTTCAGAATATCAACACCTCCGGGGCCAGCCTGAGGGGCAAAATCAAGTACCCATTTAATATTGGAATTTTATTTATCAATTAATCTCGTTTCTCAATCGATACTCGTTTATAGTTTTACGATAATAGGCTAATCCGATTATATCAGCCAAGAACCAGCCGATAGGAATAGCCCACCAGATTCCCACGACACCGATAGACGGAATATTTGCCAACACGTAAGCCAAAATAACACGAGTTCCCAGAGAAATGACCGTCAATACCACGGACATCGCCGGTTTTCGGACTGCACGGTAAAAACCGTACAACAGGAAAAGACAACCTATCCCGCAATAAAATACCCCCTCTACACGAAGATACTGCACTCCGATAGAGATGATTTCCGTTTCATCTGGTCGTACAAAAATCAGCATCAACGGACGGGCAAACAAAAACACGAGAACGGAAATAATAACACAAAAAACGGTAGTAGTCATAATAGCACTACGAATCCCACGGCGAATACGGTCTGTCTGTTTAGCTCCGAAATTTTGAGCAATAAAAGTTGAGAAAGCGTTACCAAAATCCTGTACTGGCATGTAAGCAAACGAATCGATCTTAACCGCAGCAGCAAAAGCTGCCATTACAGCAGTACCAAAGCTGTTTATTAATCCCTGTATCATCAATATACCAAAATTCATAACGGATTGTTGAGCACATGTCAGCATAGAATAAGAAGTAATCTCTCTTATAGTAGGCCAATCTAAATGCATATCCGTACGTCGTATTCTAAGTTCCGGAAATCGTTGAACAGCATAAATACACAATCCGATAGCCGATACAGCCTGAGAAATAACCGTGGCAACACCGGCTCCCATAACTCCCCAGTCAAAAACGAGGATAAACAGGAGATCGAAGACAATATTTAATACTACCGCTATGGCTAAGAACCATAAAGGAACGATGGAATTCCCGATCGCACGTAATAGCGATGCATAGAAATTATAAACAAAAGTGAAACCTATTCCCCAAAAGATAACCCATAAATAATCATACATCAGGTCATACAACTCTTCGGGCACTTGCAGTACACCGATAATCTGATCAATCCATGTAAAAACAGCTATATTAAGCACAACCGTTACCAAACTGATCAATACTAATGAAACATAAATACTCCGTCTTAAGGCTACACCGTCTTTTGCTCCATACCGGAGAGAGAATATAGCCCCACTCCCCATGCATAAACCGAGAAGCACAGAAGTAAGAAAAATCATCAGCGTATAAGCCGAACCGACTGCAGCTAACGCATCCGCACCCAAGTATCGTCCAACAATCAACGTGTCAGCCACATTATAAAACTGCTGTAACAGATTTCCTACTATCATGGGAACCGCAAACAAAAGCATCGTCCGGCTGATAGGTCCTACCGTCAAATCAATGGATTTCGTCATTAAAATCAGGTCTTGTTTTTACCGGCGCAAAGGTACATAAATAAACGATAAAGCATCTCCTCCCCTTACGCTCTCCCCTTCCTCGACGAATCAGTCTTATTTTTCTATCACCAATTGCCTAATCATCGAATTCACCAATCCCTTGTTCAATCAATAGTAAAACACACCTTATTAATTATAACAACCCCTCAATGATTTCAATTCTACTTTAGTTCAATTAATAGATAAGTTAGCAACCTTCAACACGATAAATAAAAATATTTCAATTCCACTTTAGTTCAATTAATAGCGGTTCTAACGAAATGTGAGAAACATATAAACGCTATTTCAATTCTACTTTAGTTCAATTAATAGGAGGTTCTCGTTATACTGAGATACTTCGTGCGCATTTATTTCAATTCTACTTTAGTTCAATTAATAGTGGTGTCCGGTGGACTTGCTCTTGCTGGTTCCGCTCTATTTCAATTCTACTTTAGTTCAATTAATAGAAAGCTAAGTCACATGAAATTATTAATGAAACCCTATTTCAATTCTACTTTAGTTCAATTAATAGTTACTTATGCTTTCTTTAAGTGTAATCCGCATATTTATTTCAATTCTACTTTAGTTCAATTAATAGGCGATGAATTATGAGTATACGAAAAATCTCGAACATATTTCAATTCTACTTTAGTTCAATTAATAGTTTCCGTGTTTCTTCTGGTGGTCTTACTTCTGCTACATTTCAATTCTACTTTAGTTCAATTAATAGTTGTGACTGGTATGTTTGAGACTACTCAACAAAATATTTCAATTCTACTTTAGTTCAATTAATAGGTATTCAAAATAGAAGAAAAAGACCTAGATGTAACAATTTCAATTCTACTTTAGTTCAATTAATAGAGTTCTACGCTTCCAGATTCGCTTTTAAATATGTTATTTCAATTCTACTTTAGTTCAATTAATAGAATAAGTATAATACTCCTTCGAATCAGCGTGCCTTATATTTCAATTCTACTTTAGTTCAATTAATAGTTACTTATGCTTTCTTTAAGTGTAACCCTCATATCTATTTCAATTCTACTTTAGTTCAATTAATAGAGCCTGTCCGAGTTAAAGAAAAAAAGGATATGTATAATTTCAATTCTACTTTAGTTCAATTAATAGAGTTTTAGAATGTGTTTTCATAGCAAAAAGTTTTATATTTCAATTCTACTTTAGTTCAATTAATAGAAACTCCCAACGAAGTAAATCCAGCGGATTAATATCATTTCAATTCTACTTTAGTTCAATTAATAGCCGTTATAAAATTAATTAAAACAGACAAAGAATCAAATAGTTATACTTTGTCAGTATCTTATTTTCTGAGGTATTTTTCAGTCGACCTCCAATTCGTTGATTTTACCGGGAGGTCGACGACTTCACCTAATCTACTTATTATCAATATGTCAAAGAACTTTAGGCTTCGTTCTTTATTCTCGAGTGTATCTTTTTCACCATTATATCAAAAGGTCGACATCATAAAAAATTAGAAATGCTGGCTCTTTCATCCCCGATGATCTCTTTCTGTAGCCATTTTTCATCCCGGCTTTTAAAGACGATTAAACTATCTTTATCATCCATAAGATTTTTAGCCTCTATATTTAATTGTTCACACCTCTATCCAATTATCTATATATTTATTCCTTCATTAACTCAAAATTATTTTTAATGAGCTCTTTAAATTCTTCTTTCGTTTTTTCCTCTAAAAAAGAAATATCAATAAATTCGAGCCATTTGGATAGAACCTTTTCAAACTTCTTAAAAATATTCCCAATGATTTTATTTTCCAATCCTGTTAATTTCATAGCCATTACAAAATCAGATTTACCTATTTTTCTCTTTTTTCCATTGAGAGTTAACGCTAATTCTTCGGAATCCAAAGGAAACACCAACTTAGTAGGCAATAGATCATAAGCTGGTGTCAGCACGTAATTATAAGGTTTTATGCTATATAAAGAAAAGTTTTTCAAATGCATATCTGAATTTCCCGTTATCCACGCAAAAAGCACTTCCTCCCAAAAGTTAATCACATCTAATTTAGGCGTAGCGGAATACTTGAGAATACATTTAGCTATCTGCTCATACGAACCCTTATATTTATATTCAGTAAGCTTTTCCGTTAGCTGACACATATCTTCCATCGCATACTTCTGCCCTCTTGCATTCCGGTCAATACGTTTTGTAATATAACATAATTCCCCATCTTTAAAACGGATCAAAGAATGAGGAACGACTCTAATTTTAGCAATTTCTGCTAAATGCATTGTTAAATCCTCTAACTCTGGCAATTGTTTATAATATCGACTCTGAGGCTTCAAGATATAGCATCCCCATAAGCCGACGATAGTAAACCTTTTAGAAACTCCCTCTGCTTTTTCAATATTTAAAGAGAGTTTAGGCTGTACTCCCGTAAGTGTAGTTTGACTCCTCACGACCTTTTTAGCAAGTTTCACTAAATCTTTCTTGTTATAAGGAAGAATAGGAGGTTCTTTCGAACCATATATTTTTTTAGAACATTGAGAATGATAATCCATCATTTGGTTATCCAACTCCCGATAACAGTATAAACATCTCTTCATTAATTACCCTCCTCTCTTTTAGCGACAACACTCACATTTCCGATACAATCCTTACAGCAAGCCAAAAGAAGTGCCATGCGGTCACGGCTATTAATTTTCCAACTCTCTTCTGCGATAGCTAATAACCAACCTTCAGGAATTAATCCGTCAAAAAATGGAAATAGTACAGAACTCCTATAAGGTGTCGAGACAATAGGAAGAGTTAAACTAACAGGTTGTGAATCATGTTCCGAGACATATTCATCCATATAAGTGAATGTGAACCCATTCTCATCTTCAATCAAAATCCCGGCTAATTGATTGCCAACATAGATCTCAGCTTTTTTCATAACTTATCTCTTTTGGCCGGTACAACACCTACTTCACTTCCGAACAAAATAAGAACCTGATTTACTTTATCTAATCGAAGTGTTTCTTTTCCTTGTTCCAACTCACGAACAAAGCGCAGACCGACACCTGCTTTCTCAGATAAATCCACTTGCGTAAGCCCTGTCTCTTTACGCATTTGCTTTACATATCCCGCTATAGTTTGGTTTTTCATATTATACCCGTTTAGGTACAAATATAGCAATTATATTCATATTATACCTCATGGGGTATAAAACTATTAATCTAAAACTTCTTTACACCCCAAAGGGTATAAAATAAAAAATCTCAATTCTACTTTAGTTCAATTAATAGCGAACGTAAAGAGGTAGAGATAATTAAAGACTTTATTTAAATTCTACTTTAGTTCAATTAATAGCTGTTTCTCCTGATTCTTCCGGTAATGCGAAAATTATTTAAATTCTACTTTAGTTCAATTAATAGTGAAGAATATCTTGCTGCCCAAATAGATTACACCTATTTAAATTCTACTTTAGTTCAATTAATAGCCTTACGATCAGATACAGATTCAACAATTTGAACGAATTTAAATTCTACTTTAGTTCAATTAATAGTAAAATTTGGCATATCGGCGCTGATGGGAATAATTAATTTAAATTCTACTTTAGTTCAATTAATAGAAAAGCGAAAACGGAGAGGATCAATGAATGCAGACTCATTTAAATTCTACTTTAGTTCAATTAATAGAAGCAATATAGCGAGGAACATAACCAAGCAAAAACTATTTAAATTCTACTTTAGTTCAATTAATAGTGTTAAAGATGGAGAGTGATATGAAAGATCAACCAAATTTAAATTCTACTTTAGTTCAATTAATAGTTATTATCAACAATACAAATATACGAAATAAATCAAAATTTAAATTCTACTTTAGTTCAATTAATAGCTTTTGTTTTGCAGTCTCCTGATCCTATTCCTTCTCATTTAAATTCTACTTTAGTTCAATTAATAGAGCCTGTCCGAGTTAAAGAAAAAAAGGATATGTATAATTTAAATTCTACTTTAGTTCAATTAATAGCAGCCTTACGAACAAGACAAGAAGGACACTTACCACAATTTAAATTCTACTTTAGTTCAATTAATAGTTGCCCTTATACTTGTTAATAATTTCAATCGCCTCATTTAAATTCTACTTTAGTTCAATTAATAGTCGTTTGCTTGCATTTTTTGCTACTCATGCTGCTCCATTTAAATTCTACTTTAGTTCAATTAATAGTAGGTATAACCGGCGATGATTTAATTATAGCTGATCCATTTAAATTCTACTTTAGTTCAATTAATAGTATGCCACCACACTCCTATTACGAGGTATTCACTACATTTAAATTCTACTTTAGTTCAATTAATAGCCTTTTGTTATCTTCTTCTAATTTCTCTACATATTTATTTAAATTCTACTTTAGTTCAATTAATAGTAATTTATTAATTTACAATTATAATTTTAGATATAATTTAAATTCTACTTTAGTTCAATTAATAGTTATTTTCATCTCGTTGGCTTAAAAAGAAGTAGTTAATTTAAATTCTACTTTAGTTCAATTAATAGATCAATCGCTCGCCGATTGTCTTTTCGATTCCTTTCATTTAAATTCTACTTTAGTTCAATTAATAGTATCATGCTGTTCCTCTTATGGATTATATTCCTTCATTTAAATTCTACTTTAGTTCAATTAATAGTTTTACTCCCGCTACTTTTCCTGTTCAATGGTATTCATTTAAATTCTACTTTAGTTCAATTAATAGTGTTCAGGCTACTTCTATTACAGAGTCTCGTCCTATCTATTTAAATTCTACTTTAGTTCAATTAATAGCTTGCTATGAAAGAACGAAGCTTGTCACGCTTACCCATTTAAATTCTACTTTAGTTCAATTAATAGTGATGAGAAAGTATTTACATGTATTGTATCTGAGTAATTTAAATTCTACTTTAGTTCAATTAATAGCCTGATCCTATTCCTTCTCGGGATGGTATGTTTACCGATTTAAATTCTACTTTAGTTCAATTAATAGTAGAACTTCCCGGAGGGATAGAAGATTGATTATACCATTTAAATTCTACTTTAGTTCAATTAATAGCTTGCTATGAAAGAACGAAGCTTGTCACGCTTACCCATTTAAATTCTACTTTAGTTCAATTAATAGTCGTGAGGTAATTGATTATTCTTTTTCTTGTGATTAATTTAAATTCTACTTTAGTTCAATTAATAGCCTGAACTATAGTCGGATTCGTACAAATCCGACTAATTTAAATTCTACTTTAGTTCAATTAATAGGCAAGTAAACGATCCTGAGTAACAATAAAAAGCTCTTATTTAAATTCTACTTTAGTTCAATTAATAGCATTCTTACTAGAACAAATAGAAGCATCAAAGACATAATTTAAATTCTACTTTAGTTCAATTAATAGACCTCTTCCATGTTTTCGCATCTTTGTGCTATTGCCATTTAAATTCTACTTTAGTTCAATTAATAGTCGTTATAAATTTAAACAAAATCGA
This sequence comes from Gabonibacter massiliensis, assembly GCA_001487125.1. Taxonomy (GTDB): domain Bacteria; phylum Bacteroidota; class Bacteroidia; order Bacteroidales; family Marinifilaceae; genus Gabonibacter; species Gabonibacter massiliensis. Next base: position 474,271 of record LN913013.1, on the reverse strand, counting down.
CAAAGAATCAAATAGTTATACTTTGTCGATAGACCATTCTTTGAGATATTTTTCAGTCGACCTCCAATTCGTAGATTTTACCGGGAGGTCGACTACTTTATCTAATTCGTTTATTATCAATATTTCAAAGAGCGTTTTATGTTAATATGCATTTACGGAACCCTCTTTTTAATCGTTAAAACAAGAGGTCGACTTCATAAAAAATTAGAAATGCTGGCTTTTTCATCCCCGATGATCTCCTTTTGTAGCCATTTTTCATCCCGACTTTTGAAGATAATCAAACTATCTTTATCCTCCATAAGATTTTTAGCTTCTGCATTTAATTGTTTCAACTGCACTTCGGATATTTCTCCTTCAAAGACACTATTCTGAATCCAAGAAAGATAGCGACGACATAATTTCAACATCTTAGAGGTTCGCTTTTGATCCACGTCGTAAACCAATATCACATACATTTACCACCACATTTTTAAAGGTTTATACTCTTCTATATTCAATAAATGCTTTGTCAATTTATAACACTCTAACTTGATCAGGTGTTTATAGCTTACATGTCGACCCAACATTTTATGTTTAATCGTCTCTTTTACTTTGTTTTCCCATTCTTGAGAAACTTTTTTCATAGAGGAAGGCTTTAAAAGACAACCATTTAATTTCTGATCAAAATCAGATTTCTGAATTTGTTTACGATTAAACATCGAAAAAATCAACCGATCGGCCAATATAGGTTTAAAAATCTCTGCCAAATCCAATGCTAACGAATAACGCCTTTCTCCCGGCTCATGCAAAAAACTAATTGTTGGATTCAACTGCGTATGATAAATAGCATCCAGGCAAACAGAATAACACATACTATTAGCAAAAGAAATCATAGCGTTCACTTCATTCGAAGGAGGCATCTTACTCCTGTTACCCATAACGAAGCCATCGATAATAATATCGAAAGCCTCATAATAAGTTTGTCGGATATTACCTTCGATTCCCATTAATTCAGGTATTTCTATTGCAGTTTCAATTAAAGGAATATAATTTTCGATCCTGTTTATTTGTGACAAAGTATCTTTGGCTCGATTGTTATAATATTTCAGATTTTTCAACATATTAAAAGCCGCTCCCTGAATAAATCGCCGGGCAATGGCCATTCGTTTATCTTTACGAATATAATGTTTCATCTGTGCAATTTGCATCCTACCGGATAACAAATAATCTTTAGGCATAAAAGAACCAGTATAGTGTTCATAATAATCAAAAAAATGAACCGCTATTTGATTCTTACCCAAAAAATTATACATGGCACTATTCGCATCTAAACTGCCGAATACAAATAAATTATCGACTGTTTCGACAGGGATATAACGAGGTTGCCCTTCTCTCCCCTCCTCATCTACAGGCGTAAATTTTAACGTATTGTCCTTTCGAATCAAGCGTCCCGGATTAAACAAATAATATGTTCTTTTCATATATCTTCTTTTTCCATTATAACCTAACAGCTTATCTTATATTTCTTCTTCTCCGGCATAACAAAACTCATAATATGAACATGAGCCACATTTACATTTAGGTATTCTTTCCGGACAATTTTCCGATTCTATTATTTTAAGAATCTCCACTTCTATTTCCCGCAATCTTTCCCGGTCGCCCTCTTCCAATTCAACCCTCAACGTTTCCCGCAGCAATGGATATTCCAACAGGCCAATAACCCCTTCGATCCCTTCTTTCTCAAAAAGATTGATGTAATACTTTACCTGCCAGATATGGGCTTCTTCTTTTGCCGAAGATTTTTTTATTTCATGAATAACTCTATCACGAGGATCATAAAAATCAATAACCGAACCTCCAATGCGAACCTCTTCGTAACGAGCAGCTCTATTTGAATAGGAGGTTTCATGTACTAATTTACCTTCAGTAACGATATCCGAAGTATGTTCCATATTTATCCCATTTGCAAAAAGCCAAAGTTTTCTCAAGCAAATATAATAATAGTTGACGTGAGTAGCTGTTATATACATAAATATTCGTTTTTACACTAATTGATCGTTTTTCTCTTACAAAAAACAGTCTATTTCGTCTTGCTCTATCTCATTTTTCAACAATCCTAATTCTTTAGAATATTTCCTATTTATCAAATAGGTATATTTATCATACATTTTTCCCGTTAGACCAGATGTAAACACAAATCTTTCACCGTATGCTTGTTGCTTTTTTAATAAACCGACAAAACTTCTCTCGTTTAGATTCACTAATAATCCCTCGGCTTTCACGAATTGATTCGCCTCCAAATACTCCTGATACGCTCTTCTTAAAGCAACTGGTAATACTTGTACTCCAGTAAATTGTTCATGAAATTGCTCCTCTCGTTCAGAAGAATATTTTAAAGGAGACAGTTCATGAAACACCGCATATTCTAATAAATTCATAGTCTGTTCGTATTCTTCTTTGGCTTCTTTATTCCAATCAGGATAAACAAAATTAATAGCATCCTGTAAATAAGTCTCTTTGATTACTCCCCCTTTTCGCTCTATTCTCATCAAAACTTCCAACGTTTTAAAAATTACGATTTCATCCCGATAAATATATTTATCAGTCTCATTTCTCTCTTCAAAAACACAGCAATCACATAAATCTTTTTCCCGTTTCCGGTTAACCCGTCCAAATCTCTGAATCAAGGCATCTAAAGGAGCTGGTTCTGTATAAATACAATCATAATCGATATCTAAACTTACTTCTATAGCCTGCGTCCCGACTAAAAGCTTTACATCACGATCTTTTAAAATTTTCTCTTTTGCAAAACGATCTTCTGCATTAAACGATCCATGTAATAATACTTTCTTTTGGGCATCCAAAGCATGATATATTTTTTGAGATTCAGCTATAGTATTACAAACAACTAATACCTTCCCGTCTTTATCCAATCTTCCCTGTATTTCATCCAACGCATCTTCCAATTTTCCTTTTCGTACGTGAATTCGATGCCGTGTAAATTTCTCATACAAATCTGTCGAAGCTTGTATATGGGTATAATCTCCCAGTACCTGCTCCAACTCCTTACACATGAATTGAGGCAATGTAGCCGTCATGATATGTACCCTTGCGTTCATATAACGAAGCATAAATTTCAATAATACGATAATTTGAGCAAAGATACGTGGATCATAAGCATGGATTTCATCAAAAATCAAATAACAGCCACTCCATTCAAACATCCCTTTTTCAAAGCTTTTTAATCCAAATAGATGCTTTAATAATTGAAACGGAGTCACAATTTTTAAAGGCATTTGTAAAGACTTGAAATCCTCCAATAACTGTTTCCTTTCTTCCCCAGATAATACATCATCTTCCTCTGACATCCGATACTCCAAGTACTGAGCTAATTTACCATGCAACATTCCAACCTTTTTTTCATCCTTACTCAGCTCTTTATCTAACCGCTCGTACATGGCATTAATCGAAGCCGTAAATGGCAAAATATAAAATACCCGTCCTTGTCCTCTTTCTTCCATTTGTTTTCGTAACCACAACAAAGCTGTTTCCGTTTTTCCGGATCCGGTCGGGGCATTCGTGATCACGTTACCAATAGTTTGGAAGGCCATCTGTTGGTGGAAATATAAAGGATAACGAAATAAAAAATCAAAATCTTCTGTTTTTAATTGTGCTAAAGTTTGCATTCCCGCAGAAGCCATATGATCACATTGCTTCATTCCCCCGACCAATAATAACCTGTCCATAAATGCCGAATCTATGATATTGGGGCTCTCTCGCATTAAACGACGAATACAGTTACTGATATCAAAATTTTCTACTTCATCGTTCCATGTCCCTATATAGGTAACTACAAGTTCTTTGACGATAGCATAATCGATTTTAGCACACTCCTGCATGAACTCGACTAATCCGTCTACGTATTCTTCCAACAGTTCATTCTCGTTTTCCGTCTTGTAATTCTTACTGATAAAATCGAATAACTCGTTCAATTGTTTATGATGTCCCGCAACAGCGTAGGACAATGCTTTTCTCTCCTCTTCTGTTATTTTAAGAGCATACAAAAAATACAGAGAAAACAACTCGTGTCTTTGTTGATGCCATTCGTGTTTCTTTATTTTTCGCAACAAACGCTGAAACTCAGGGTGAGCTTTGCCAAGATCGTGCATAACGACAGCTCTATACAGTTGTTTCCAAAAATGATCTCTGTCCGATACGGGCAAATTAGGAAAACAAAACCGCAATTGCCGATAAATATTCAAACAATCTTCAATATGTTGCTTTAAAGTAATTTCAGGTTCTGATTTTGCCAGAACCTGAAAATTAGTATCTATATTCATTTTTCAAAAATAAGCTGATGAAGATAGATATCTACCGGAGAATTATCTATGACATCCCTATATGCTTTTATGTTTGTTTTTCCGGTTTTTCCGAAACATGAAATGACAGAATAGGGCTCCGGACCTATATTTCTACGCGGAATCTCGTCGGTAAAATAATTAGATAATACCTGTATTACTCCCGGTAAAAAATTTCCTTTAAAAGGGACAAGCTGCCCTTTTATATGTTCAGCACCAACAATTTCTTGCAATTCAATCTCCTCGATCAATTCTACGCTGGCCAAATCGCTACTTCTTCCCAATACCAAAGGAAAATAGGGCTGTTTAAAGTACGTCACTAACGCAACATCACTTAAATAAACATACAACCGACAATCAAACAAGAATTCCCGCTTTATAACATTAGATTTTACTTCATTTTTAGGCGTTCCTTTGTCCGTTCTCTCGATCTGGTAGATCGTTTCTAAATCTACTTCTTTAGCTCCATATTCAAAATAATATCCTATCTCCAATTTTTCATGATTCAAATATTCTCCAGCACAAGCATTCATCAAGCCCAACACAGTACTTACAGGCGGGACTTCAAGCGTCGGCTGATACCCTGAAAGAATATTCGGATATCTGAAACTCGCTGTCCATGAACTAATCTTGATTCGGTATAATTTCATTCCTCCAATTGTTTTTTTATTTGTTCACAATAAGCATCAATCACCTCATTTACTGTTCCCAAAACAATCAAATCTTTATGTTTTTCGGCTAAAACATTTAAACTTTCATTTTCATCATCCCAAAAACCGCTTCGCTTTCCTATATATACTTTTCCTATAATAGTCTCCCGATAATCTTTAATAACCTCTTCTATACCATTTACATTTAACCTCGCAATGCCATCTCGAATTCCAGTCGTAGAAGCCACGTGAGAAAAAGGATGATTGCCCGTATTCGTGGTTGCCAAGATGATAAACTTTGGAGTTACGTCTCCCATATTATCCGTTTGCATAGCGCCTCCTGAAATATGTTTCAATGCCTTTATCGTATCGACAGCACGGCGGATTCTTTCCGAACCCTTCAATCGAATCAGTTTTTGATTACGGATAAAAGGATCTTCTATTTCTACTCCACCCTTCTCTATCGCTTCTTTCTTCAATGTATCGGACAGATTCATATAGCCGGTTTTATTATAATTGGAAAAAGTTCCGATCATACTTAAATCCAGACTAAACATTCCTTTCATCACGGCACTATATTCCTGTTTCGTATAGGGTACGGAATCGCCTTCCTGACGGGCCATACTCGACCAATTTTCGGCTAAAGAGACAGATGCGACAGATACAATAGCAGAATTTCTCAAAGGCGAAACACGTGTTACCGTGATATTTTCTTTTTTCTCTTTTCCCTTATTGTCCTTCACTATCTCCGTTGCGGCACGCATATACCCGAACACATCGTCGTCAGGATACGTAATAGGATCCGCATTCGTGTAAGCAACTTTAGAATTGCGAATTACCGGAGATAATACCCATCCGCAATTCTTTTGTAACGCTTCACGCCACCAATATCTCCAAGCTTGTCCGGAAACATAGACGTATGTTCTACCATTTTTTATGATCGTTTTCGTGGCAACACCGTTATCATTTAAAGTCGAAGTACTTTTCCCGGCATTATTCAATGCTACCACATCCACATCCAAAAGGACAAAACCCTGTGTTTTTAAATTTTTCATAGTCGCATGTTTATTCGTTTATATTATCGTCATCATCAATATCTTCTGCATTCAGATAAATGCCTTTTTCATGTAATCTTTGATAAATAGCAATCAAGAAAACATCCCTTACGTCTCTCCAATATACATCTTCCGGAAAAAGATAGAGACAATATTCTTCCACGGTGATAATCGGCGGATTTTTTAATTCCATATTCTTAGGGAGGACTTTATTTATTAAAAAACGACTTAAAGCCGAAGACGTTTTGGCATTCTTAATTTGTTGAATACACTTACCTATCCGATCTTTCCCTTCAATTTCGATCACAAAATCGGCTAATTGCAATAATTTTTTCTGTGCTTCTTGTTTCATATTTCTAATTAAGGTTAGGTATTTTTTTACGATCTCTATATTAAAATCGTGTTTTTCACTCCAATTTCTGATATAAGGTAAAATAGATTCTTCGTTTAACAGACACTCGTAAATCCGGTTAAACCACGTTCGATACTCAACGCAGTTTATATTTTCTATTTTATCCTTTTTTTCAAAATCAAAATTCCGGGTACTCTCGTTGTATTTCGCTCCTTTATACTCCGAATTCCGATAATACGCTTCAACAAATCGATTCCAATCTTCTTTATATTCTCCTCTTTGGGTAAAAGCATAAAAACTAAACAAAGTTGCAGGGACCGTGTATATTTTCACTTCCGGACTAGCCCCGAAATTGGTAAAATGATAAAGGAGCAAAGAATAATTCCTAATTTCATATTCTCGTTCACTATCTCCAAATACCTTATCAATAAAGCGAAAAAGTGCCGTTGTCGGAGCCCGGTATTTAGACTTTAAAATACCTTTCGAAGCATTAATTGCCAACGCATGCAAATTTTCGCTGCAATTAGTAGCAGCGAAAAATGCGGTCAATTTATTATCATTACTATGAATCAAAGCTATTCGTCCCTGCAATGACATGCAAGCCAAAGGAACAAAATGATTACGAATCAATACTTCCTTGGATACCATAATTCCAGCTTCGAACGTATTATGAAAATTGACAAATGTTCCCGAACCGGATAAAATGGAATTATCCCGACCAGCTGCGAATAATTCTGTTTTTTGTCCGGTTATTCGACAAATTCCTTTTCCTACAGTCCCTTTCCCTTCTATCAATTCCCGAAAGTACTTCATTGTCTCTTCTATCTTCCGGTCCGCTTTAAAAGCGGGTTGAGTAATTTTAGAATTCAGGAAAAAAGGATTTATTTTAGCCTCCCACCGATTGACATAAATCTTAGATACCTCTTCTATCAATTCCAAAATATCCTTATCCGGATATCTTTCGGCAAACTCCTCCAAGGCATATCCCCCCGCATCGACAAAAGGATCACCCGTCGGCTCTGTCAACCATCTATAATTTACATTTTCTATTTGCTGATTCATATAGCTCTAATTTTTTTTTGCAAAACTCTTTCCACAAATTCAGTTAATCTTTTACGATCGCCGACAAAACTATCACCAGATAATACACTACACTATCCATTCATATTTATTTAAATACATCCGAATTTTCACATATTAAATAGCAAACTTATTTCGCCCTTGAATATAATTACTATATCGACAATATCAAAAAAATTACATAATTTTTTAAAATAAAAGAGTAATATTCCTTTTACGTAAACCAAATCAGCATGAAGTATACTATTTACTATACAATACAAGATCATCAGATAGTATTTATACTATCCTTACACGACATTAAACATACAAACAAACCGTCATTATTTTAGCCAAATATTTACCCAAGAAAGATTTTAACACAATTGTGTTTTTTATTTATAGGGAAATATAAGGATCGAAATTTATTTTGAAGTCAATCATGTATCGATCGGCATATAATTAAAAAGCCCCGGCATTGAATTACCGGGGCTTCTTAATTTATTGCATTACTTACTGGGCCGTGAAAGTCAAATAAGTAAATGTATTGCCCGTTCGCAGGTACAAATACACGGTTCTATGATAACTATAATTTCTTATCTGATTTATAATCAGATATTTTACGACCTTTCCTTGTTCCTCTTCTTCATAAATGCTACAATCGAAATACTCTTCATTATCCGGGATGATATACTCGATATCCTTTAAGCGGGTAATGTCGATTTGCAACCGGTAATTATAAACGAAAGAACCGATATCCGTTCCGGGTTCTGGCAAAACATCATTGGATAATGTTACGGGAAGGTATTTCACTTTTATTCCCGTGTTATCTTCCATAGCCGATTCGATGTACATTTTATAATAGGTATCTTTTACCCTGAAGGCTTTATTTCCCGAAGGAAATTCCATTATCATATCCTGAGAATAGATCAAGTAGCCATGACTAACCGTGGCTGCGATTTCCGTGGCAGTAGCCAATACTTTTATATCGCTTACATGGCCTAAATTGGGCATTCTTCCTAAATCGGATATCCAAACCCCTCTTCCGGTAAGGTTATTCGATTTATTTAAGTAGACACCGGATTGACCGAGCATAACCTTTCCGTTATCTTCATTGAGCATATTCAACGTAATCGTACCCTCCGGCTCAACAATCGTTTTATCATCATCACTACAACTTACAAAACTACACACACTCAGGAATAACAAAAGCATTCCCCATAAATTTCTTTTCTCCATTTTTCAATTGACTTTAGTTTGACACACGATAATTTTACTTCGTTTCCAGCCTCAAAAATAGAGAAATATTAGACATTCGTTCCAATCTCTTCGATATTTAACAACAAAAATAAAGATTCCAGCAACGTAAAGATTGAGAATTTGGAGATTTAGGGATTGAATCATAAAATCGCCTAATCTCAGCATTCACCTAATTTAAAATTAAATGGATGGTAAAATTTATGATTTTGACAGCTCCTTTTCGAGGAAGGATTTTAGAACTTCAGCGTGATTGTGTTCTTTGTTCCGAGAAGCATACAAAAGGGTGACGACGGAATAGGATTTGATAGCCTCGACAAATTGGCGGGCCGCATCGGAATGTTCCAGTTCCTTCCCGTATGTAGAGGCAAAATCATTCCATCGGTTTTCAGGATCGACATGAAACCATTTGCGAAGGTCGGGTGACGGGGTGATCTCTTTGGCCCAGATATCGTAGTGAAAGTCTCCTTTTTTCATACCTCTCGGCCATAAACGATCCACAAAGACCCGTACTCCGTCTGTTTTTTCCGGATCGTCATACACTCTTTTCAATTGTATTTTCGTCATCTCTCTTCAGTTTTATCAGCTTCCCGTATATCCATTCATACCGGTTTATCCGGCCAAAAGTTACGTTTTTAACGAGTTTCCGGTCTATAAAAAAAGTCCGTGACAGCCTAAGGGTATCACGGACTTTCGTTTCGTCGATCGAAATCATTTCATCAATTTATCGTATGTACCATCGTGCAGAGCTTTAACAGCCGCATTCAGTGCCTTATTGTCCTCGTTGGTGATCATGTAGAGCTCATTCATGTCCCAGAGATCGCGGGCTATCAAAGCTTTAATAAATTGCTTCATCTCCGGAATAACGGGGGTGAGTAATTTCTGGTCTTTCTTTACTCCCTGTTTCTCTCCGTTAGCCACGATCTCGTTGATCATCGCCTCGGTCACGCAGAAGTTTTTCCGGAAATCTTCAAACTGAGGATACTGTTTTTTCAAACTCGCCCGGTTTTTATCCACGTAGTTCAAAATAAAATCGTTAATCACATTTTTGGCAATCAAGTGGTTGAAATAGGAGTAGTTGATTCCCGTATCGATCGGGACGAATAGATCGGGAATAATTCCACCGCCACCGTATACCAAACGATGTCTCTCTTTCGTGTAATACTTAGTAGAATCGGTCACCTGAATACTGTCCGCATTGACCAACTCTCCGCTATTGTAACGTTCGTACAACTCGGCCCGGTAATCTTTTCCTTTATAAGGTTTTTGGATACAGCGGCCGGAAGGTGTATAGTAATGAGACACGGTCAAACGCACCATAGAGCCGTCTGTCAGAGGAAATTGGCGTTGTACCAACCCCTTCCCGAAAGAACGACGCCCCACGATCAAACCGCGATCCCAATCCTGAACGGCTCCCGAAACGATTTCACTGGCAGAAGCCGAATTCCCATCCAGTAAAACAGCCACTCTTCCGTTTTGGAATAACCCGGCAGGCGTAGAATACTCATCCATACGTCCCGTGGCTTGCCCGTCGGTATAAACGATCAGTTTACGTCCGTCCAGCAAGTGATCGGCAATACCTATGGCCGCCCCCATGTATCCCCCGCCGTTTCCCTGCAAATCGATGATCAGGTCTTTCATTCCCTGAGCCTGCAACTTTTTCACGGCTTCCTCGAACTCTTCAACCGTGGTAGCCGCAAAACGGGCGATTTTTATATACCCGATGTTTTTGTCGATCATATAAGCCGCATCCACACTATGAATCGGTATTTTATCCCGGATAATATTAAAATCAAAACGTTCGTTACCTCGCAAGACGCCGACATTCACACGGGTTCCCTTCTCTCCCTTCAATCTCTTCCGGACCTCCGTGTTGGTCAATCCCACCCCGGCCACGTTTTGTCCATCGATCGCAACAATACGATCCCCGGCCATCATGCCCACCTTTTCGGCAGGTCCACCGGGTACAACGTCCACCACCATCAAAGTATCGCGCAAGATATTGAACTGTATACCGATACCGAAAAAACCGCCCTCCAAGGGTTCATTGGCCTCTTCCACCTCCTCGCGGGAGATGTAGACGGAATGAGGATCCAGATCCGCCAATACCTTTATGATAGCATCTTCCGTCAATTTGCCCAGGTTAACGGTATCCACGTATACCGCATCAATCATTTGCATCAATCGCTGGTACTTGATGGATTGCTCGCGAACGGCCCTTTCGTCCCGTTGTGCGTCTGCCCTTCCCCAGCTAAAACAGGCGATCACAATCAAAACCGCCGATAATAAACTTCTTCTCATATTGTATTATTTTAATTTCTCTTTCATCCTTCTACGTAAAGATTATGCAAATGTAACGAAGAGAAACTATTAATTCTATTAATATAGTCTTAAATCATTCTATTTCTCCAATTCGATCAACTCCAGATCGGATATATTTCCGGCTGCAATAACAAAACGAACAGCCGTACGTACCGTATGAAAACCGAATTTTCCAGCCGCTCCCGGATTAATATGCAAACAATCCAAATTTTTATCATATTTTACCTTCGCAATGTGCGAATGCCCGCATACGAACAGTTTAGGATGTTCCTGGTAGATAATTCCGGCTACCTTTTGTTCATAATGTCCCGGATAACCGCCGATATGGGTCATCAACACCTTCACTCCTTCACAATCGAACAATTGTCTTTCAGGAAACATTCGGCGCAATATCCCTCCGTCGATATTACCGTAAACGGCCCGTAAGGTAAAACGCCCGGAGAGCTCGTCCGTAACGGCTGTATCCCCGATATCCCCGCAATGCCAAACCTCATCGCAATCTTTAAAAAATTCCACGATCTTAGGGTCTAACCACCCGTGCGTATCCGATAACAAACCGATTTTCATAATCATTTATTTTTGTGTTACAATAGTTCCTCTTTCACTCGTGTTTTCCACCTGTATACAGGCCGGAACCTCCTGCTGCATCTCCTCCACGTGAGATATAAGGCCCACGATCCGGTTTTCATCCCGTAAAGCCTTCAGGGTGTCGAAGACGACAGACAACGACTCTTTGTCGAGGGAACCGAACCCCTCGTCTAAAAAGAAAAAGTTCTGCTTGCACCCCGACAGATGCCGGATGTTATCCGTCAAAGCCAAAGCTAAAGAGAGGGAAGCCTGAAAGATTTGCCCGCCGGAAAGAGTTCTCGCACTCCGGGTCCTTCCCTCGTTCATAAAGTCACGCACCAGAAAATCGTTATCTTCACTCAACTCCAATTTCAATCGTTGACGGGTCATCCGGAAAAAACGCTCGTTCGCCGCATTACATAAATTCTGCAAATAAATGGAAGAGACAAATTTGACAAAATCGTTTCCCCGGAAAAGTCCTTTCAACAGCTGGAGATTCTGAAGACGCTCTTCCAAAACGGTTAACTCTTTCCGGATCTCCAGCAGGGAGGCATAGCGCTTCTCCAAATCCGAAATATGATTGTCTAAAGCCCCTAATTCCGCTACCAACTCCCGTTCGCGGAATTGTTTTGCGGAAATTTCTTTTTGCAAGGTCATGTACTGATCCTCATCATAGACAACGTCTTTCAACAAGTTTTCCAATTCGATTCTCCGTAACCTTACCGCATGCAGTTGCTGATTATATCGATTTATTTTTTCGTGGGATTCTTGAATATGTATCTTTTTCTTTAATACCTCTTTCACGGGTTCTATACCGGAATAATCCGTACCCTTTAAAAGGGAACCCAATTGTTTTCTCACACTCTCCTCTTCCCTTCTTAACCGGATAAATTCCCGCTCTTTTTCCTCTATATTTCCTTCCAATTTACGATTTTCCAACTCCATTTCCCGTCGCTTTTCCACGGCCCCCGCGTAATCCTTTTCCAATTTCTCCAATTCCCTGTTTCCTTCCGTCAACACCTTGTTCAACTGCTCCAAACCGTAGGATTCATATCTTTCCGTATCGAGTCCTTCGATCTGTGCCGCCAATAACTCCACCTGCGCTCTTCTCTGTACCAACAACCGGTCGATCTCATCCAACCTGAGTCTGTATTTTTCCAAGTTTTCCCGTTGAAGCTCAATCTGCTCGCCGGTTCGAGCGATCCGGCCCTCCTGCCTTTCCCGCCGGACTTTCAACTCCGCCGCCCGTTTCATCTCCTCCTCGACCTTCTCCGGACACTCCGGGGAATAGGTTTTCCAGCCAAATAGATCCGAATGTTTTTTCATTGCCTCTTCTGTCTCTTTCATCGCAGCCTCCAGCTGATCTTCCCGTTCCCGACATACCCGGTAACGTTCATTCAGCAAGGTCAAACGGGAAATTAAAACCGAAAGCTCTTTCTCTTCGTTCTCCAACTGTACGATCAAATCGGTATTTTCCTTAACATCTCCCTCCACAGCTTCCGCGTGCAAAGGATAAGGATGCGACAAAGCACCGCATAAAGGGCAAGGAGTTCCTTCCGACAACTCCATGGCAAAAGTCGCCAAACATTCACGGGTTCCCAAACGCAACGCCTCTTTTCGCAAAAACTTCAACCGCTCGGCAACCGACTCCATCTGTTCTCTGCATGCCTTTAACCATACTTCTCCTTCTACCTTCTCCAAATGTTGTATAACCGTATACTTTTTCCGCAACGCGATATACTCCCCGATAAGTTCCTCTTTCTCATTTTCGATTTTCTTTTTTTCTTTCCCGTCTTTTTCCCGATCCGTCAACAAGTGTTGACGAACGGTAAACCACTCCCGGATATCTGACAAAACCCTCATATCGGGGATAACCCGTATCAACTCTTCCAACTCCTTCTTCTCCCGTTTCGACTCTTCCTGTCGTTTTTCAATCTCCTGACGGGTCTTTACGACTATCTCTTCGCCTTTTGCTTTCCGACCTTCCAAATCACGGCATTCTCTTTCTACTTCCAAGCGACGAATAAAGGCATCTACACGCTCCATTCGTTTCCTTATCTCCTCTTTTTCCCCGTATCTCTCCTGAAGAACTTCAAAATTTTTCATAAAGGAGAGTAAAATCTCTTTTTTCTCTTCCCCGATTTTCCGCAGGTTTTCCAAAGCCAATCTGACCTCTCCCGAACGATGTTGGAGATCTTCCAGGTTTCCTACCGGTTGTTGAAAATGCTGAAGACAAAACTCATATTCCGTCAGTTCGGCCTGCAACCGCTCCATTTCCGGTTGCATATCAACCAACTGCCGCTCCGTCTCTTTTTTCACGGCCAATTCGTCCAAAAGCAGTTTTGTCGTTTTCAGCTTCTCTTCCCGGGATAAAATCTCCCGTATCTCCCCTTTCAATCGTTCCTCCTCCGTTTTCAACTCTTCCCGTTTCTCCCGTTTTTCTTGTATCGTTTCCGGGGCGACCTCTCCCAATCCGACGATCCGGCCTCGAAAATCAGTCACTTGTTGCCGGGTTTCGGTCTCTAATGTCGTCACGCTTTCTGAAAGATCGTATTGACGCAGATCTCCGAAAAGTTCCATCATCATCTCCGTTCGCTCCTTGTCCCGCAACATCAGGAAATCCTGAAACTTTCCTTGCGGAATAATCACGACCCGTTTAAAATTCTGCACGGTCAACCCGATGACTCCGATCAATCCCTCCCGGGTAAACGGGTGCCACTCTCCTTTCTCTTCAAAATAGTAATTGAACTTCGGAGAAGAAACATCCGTAAAATTCTTCCGGTTACGTTTACTCTCCACGGAAGCCCGGTATCTTCTCCCTTCCCTTCCCGCAACAAACTCAAAATCCACGAAAAGCCGATCGGCCTGCAAATTCATCAGATTGTACTTCACCTCCGTATTCAAACGATCGATAGTTCCGTATAAGACATATATCATCGCTTCCAATATAGTCGACTTACCGCTTCCTACCGGACCGAATATACCGAACAGTTTAGCCCCGGTCAGTCGGGTAAAATCAATCGTTTGCCGCTCCCGGTACGAATAAATTCCTTCCAATGTCAGCTTTACGGGAATCATATAAATATAATTAATAGCACGTTATCGTTCTTTATTTTTAGCCAGTACCTCCTGAAAGAGTGTCATCAGTTCCTTGTTGGGTTCCTGTCCCTTCCGGCTTTTAAAATACTCGGCAAACAATGCGTTCACGTCCGAACGCAATTCATGAATCGAAACGGCACGGGCTGCCGTTAGCGACTCGTTCTTCACTTCCGGAATCAACCATACGATCCGGTCGTGAGCGGCGTATATGGCTCTTGTCTCCGCCGCCGTCAGGTAAGTATCCGTTACCACGGTCAACTCGACCCATACATCGGGATTTTCATTCAACCACCGGATAGCTTCTCCGGCTCCATAAAATCTTTTCCTGACCAGCGGACAACCGCTTTTTAAAACCCTTCTTTCGACCGATGGAGCCTTTCCGGGTTCTACCTCCACCAACACAACATACTTCTGTTGTTCCGCCTCGCTAAAACTGTAACTTAACGGGCTACCGCTATAAACTACCGGACAGGGAACCGTATCGATCATCCGATACCGGTGCAGATGGCCCAATCCCGCGTATTGTACGGCAGCCGGAATCATGGAGGAATATACCGCATCGGCACCTCCCACCTGAATAGGACGTTCATCTTCGGGCTCTTCAGGAACCTCGCCTCCTTCCCTCATTACAAAAAGATGGGCGATCAGTAGATTTACACCCGAATCGTCACAATAGCATTTGGCTGTTTCCTGCCAGTGTTCGGCCAACTCTTCCCGCAAACGGGCAGGTCGATCCTCTGTTCCTAAAAACTTCTTCAGTCGTTGCTCATTCGTGTATGGAGTATGTATAATCCGCAACGAATAATCGTATCCCGGAAGACGGAAAGCAGCGTATCCCCGGTCAGCCTCTATCAGGCTTACCTCTCCTTCGATAACGGAGGTCCTTAACTCCGTCATGGGATTACCCACGAAAAATATACCGCACTCTTTAGCCAGCACGTCGGGAGAGTCAATCCGGTCCGGCGAATCGTGATTTCCGGCAATGGCCACCACCAAACGACGTCCCCTGTCTGCCAACCGATAGAGGGTACGGTATAACAATTCGATGGCTTCCACCGGAGGATTGTAAGTATCGAAAAGATCTCCGGCCACCACGACGGCATCCACCCGCTCCTCCCCGGCAATACGTACAATCTCGTCCATTACCTCTATCTGCTCGGCCATCCGTTCCCGTTCGTTCAAACGTTTTCCCAAATGCCAATCCGAAGTATGCAAAATCTTCATACTTTATCTGTTTTATTCGTTATTTCGCACCCGTTACACACTTTTAAAACAGTTCTGCAATCCACCGGTCAGAAGATCCGATCCCAAAACCATATAACCTCTCAATCACCCAATCTTTTAATCACCCAATCTTTTAATCACTTAATCTTTTAATCACTTAATCCCTAAATCGATCAATCCTTTACAAATCCTTTCAACATCTCTATCTCTTCCGGCCATAACGATTCGTCGGGAGTCTCCAAGATAAGCGGAATATCGTCGAAACGAGGATCCTGCATAATCATCTTAAATGTCTCTATCCCCAACCCGCCTTTACCGATACTTTCATGGCGGTCCACCCGTGAGCCCAATCCTTTTTTAGCATCGTTCAAGTGCATTCCCATCAGGTATTTAAAACCGATCACCCGGTCGAAATGCTCGAAAGTTTCCGTGAAACCGGAGGATGTCGACAAATCGTATCCCGCAGCAAAAGCATGACAGGTATCGATACATACCCCCACCCGGCTTTTATCTTCCACCCGGTCGATAATGTAAGCGATTTGCTCGAACCGGTAACCCAAATTAGAGCCTTGTCCGGCCGTGTTCTCGATAACGGCACTTACCCCTTCGGTCTTGCTCAACGCCCAATTGATGGATTCAGCAATCCGTTGCAGGCACTCCTCGTCGGTGATCTCTTTTAAGGAACTTCCCGGATGAAAATTCAACCGATCCAGTCCCAACTGCTCACAACGCTGCATCTCGTCCAAAAACGCCTCTCTCGATTTCTCCAAAGCACCCGCTTCGGGGTGCCCTAAGTTAATCAGATAGCTATCGTGCGGCAATATCTGCTTAGGCATATATCCCCATTGTTCGCAACGCTCCTTAAAAAGGACTATGTTTTCAGCCGAAAGCGGTGCTGCCTTCCATTGCCGCTGATTTTTCGTAAAGAGGGCAAAAGCCGTGGCCCCGATCTCATGAGCATTTAACGGAGCATTCTCTACTCCTCCCGATGCGCTCACGTGCGCTCCTATATATTTTTTCATTCTTTCAAGTTTTTAATCTCTTCATGCTAACTCCGTAATAACCTTTCAAACGATATAAATTGCAAGAAGTTATACTCGTATACAAAGATAGGGAGGTAATTTGAAAATTCAATAAAAAGTTCCGGATAGTTTAATTACCCGGAACTCCCACACCAGCGTGTTTTGTCTATTTCTTTTTTTCTTTTGTTTTATGCATGACCACATTAATTTCCGTTTGATTCCCAACCGTAATTTCCTGTGTTTTCATTCCTTTTTTCGAAAAGACCAATACTCCGCTTGCCGAAGTATATTATGACATATTTCCCAAAACAATTTTAAAACAAAAATTATTAAAATAAATTATTTATCACCCATAAATTTCCATTTCACCGCATCGGCATAGATCACCTGTTCTTCCTCCACTCCTTTATCGCTTAACACGATTTGATTCTCTCCGGCAGAAAGGTCAAATTCACCCAAAGAAAGCCATCCCTTGCCCTCTTCCGTCTTCACCGAGACCTGCCTTATTCCATCACGATCTGTCAGCTCGTAATTCTGTACGGGCTCCCCATCCATTCTCACTTGATACGCTCCAATGTAAACAAACAGTTCGTACACCCCGCTCTTTGGCAAGTCTGTTTTCCAAATCGCCTTGGCTTTTCCTTCTCCTGCCTTTTTATATACCAGACTCCGAACTACATTTCCGTAAATTCCGGAACTTCCCGCACAATAAGTCCAGCGAGTCGGTAAAAGCTGTCCCATATCGCGTAAGGCGATATAATCAAACTGGTATTTTTTCTCCTTCCGACTCTCCTTTTCAAACAGACGCTGCCGTTTGTCCGCTTCCACCAATTGGAAACCGGGATCTTCATTATCCACGATAAATTCATCCGGGGCCGGAGCAAAAACACTATCGTCTATATCAAAAATACCATCCGCCGTATCCCGGACCTCATCCGGTTCCTTATAAAGGACTTCCGTATACCCGTGAGGTATATTGGAGGAGAGATTTAAATTCAATTCATAATTCAACTGTTTTGTCTTTACAAGCTTTTTAATCTCTTTACTCTCCCCTGCCGGAATAAAGTAACAATATGTCATCTTGTCAAAATCGGCAAGAGATAAAGACAAATTTACAATACCATCCACTTTACCGGTATTTTTTATTTTAAAACGTACCCTGTACATATCCTCCTCTTCATCGGTAATCACCTTATCCACCCCGATATCTTTTATCAGATAAGCGGGGATTTCTCGTCCACGAAACCAGTCCGGTAATATTTTTTCCAAGTCCACTCCCTTTTCCGATTTCAATTTTCGCATAAACTCGTTAAAGTCCATTTCCTGAAAAGGATAGAGAGATTTAAACTCTTCAACAAAGAGATAAAACTCTTTTTCTGGTATGCTAAGAGAAACATAGTCTTTAATATAATTCATTTTTAGCATAAGAATCGCTTCAAAAACAGGATCCGGAATAAAAGTATCTCGTAAGGCATCCTCCAAGCTACGAGTGGATAAATATCGATCAGCTTTCAGCATCTCATCACTTCCGTTAAAATCTGCTCTCCCGGCCCTTTTCCGTTCCAAGAGGGTAAACATAACCTTATCCATAATCGGATAATCGTTCGAAAAAAAATAACCGGAATAATTAAAAAACAACGGCGATACATATTGCCCGTTAGGTTCCAATCGCGGAACCCGAAAACCTTCGGCAAAAGCGGGAATAAAAACATTATTTATTCCCATGGACACCTTTTGAGACGTAAGATAATATATAAAAAAAGCTAAAAATTCCTCCTCGAAAGAACGATTACTCACTATACCCATAGTTAACTGTCTTTGGTAATTCTCTTCAAAACTCCGAAACGAATTCTTCACGTTCATCCATCTTACAGGATACCATCTCTCCGGAAATAAGACAAGCTCTGGCTGTACACATTCACCGACGGATTTCCATGACCTGGAATTTACCGCAAAAGATACCGGGGTCTCTAACATCACAAGCTTTCGAAACGGGTAGTCTTTCAATTTCAATCTACCCATGGATCTTTTTAACACGTTTTGGAACTCTTCCGTCGTCATGTTTTTAAACAAAGGCGACAGTTGGTCGTGTCCTTTAAAACTGTATAATTCAAACATGACGGAATCCACCCTGACGGAACGGCTCTCGAAATTTCCCATGCACAATGTCACCCCCTGTAAACGTTGCCAATTATAAAATCGTACCGAATCTCCCTCACGTATTCTTTCTCCCTGTGATACCACACTCCGTCGGCTCGGATCAAAAACCCGAAGTCGAAAATCCGTGAAATCTTTTCCCGTTGCATGAAGGAAAGAGAGATTCACCGGGGATACCGCCACCGGATACCAAAGACATTCCGGAGTTAACAACGTGTATTTATCCCCCACAAAGGCATAACGTTTTCCGAAGCGCATCGGACAATTATACCATTGCATATGCCAATAATCTGCCGAGGGAACCTCGAGATAACACACCCGTTCATCGATCTTCCCCTTGTAAGTCAGGCTAAAAGTACAGGTATCCCCACCTTTTAACGGTCGCTTTACCACAACGATTTGATTCTCCCGATCATACTCCACCGACTGTCCGGAAGACTCGTTAAAAGAAATAATTTGTAAACCGGGATTCAAATACAGAACCCATTGTTCCACGGGCGATTTATCCCGGTTAATAATTTCCAACCGACTCTTTCCCAAAATTTGATTTCCCTTTTGTTCTACCTCCAGATCATGACGATTGACCCGAATAAAGGGAGAGGGAGTATGTTGTAAAGCGAATTTCAAATAAATTTTACGGGTAGTCTCATCCTGCCAGTAACGAACCGAATGGAAAATACCCGTACCCGAACCCAGCATCACAAGAACCGCACCCATCAAATACCCGTACCGAATCTCCTTCCTTCCGTTCGGCAAACGACACTCTCCTCCTATCGACCATAACAACAAGCCTACGCCAAGTGTCAAATAAATGAAACGATATGAGATATAAGCTATTATCCCCATGCAGTCTGTCACGTCCGAGAATACATTGGGTATATCTGTCGATGTGAAGTCCCAAATACCATGTCCTAAATCGGTTAAATAATATAGCGTTCCCAAGAAAAAAGTAAATAAAACGACAAGACCAAGACCCGCATTCCGAATCCACCCCGTCACAAAAATCGATAATCCTGTCATAAAAATCAATGCCGGAAAAGAGAGTGTCGACCAATAGAAAGGATAATCCCAGAAACAAAAGGGAGACTCACTCGCGAACAGGTTTATTCCCATGGCCAACAGTAAAGAGAATAATTGAAATATAGAAAGCAACACAATAATTCCCAATCCTTTACCCCACAAGTATTCCGTATTACCGACTGACCTTACCCGCACGGATTCCAACGTGTCCCTGCTCTTCTCCCTTCGACGCCATTCTACAACGGCCAAAATCACCAGTATCGATTGAAGTAGAGTGAAAAGATAGGTATTCACGTAAGGTATTGCGCCCGGTAGGGCAATCATAAACCGATTGACGTCCTGATCTCCTTGAAGCAAGTATTGTTCCCCGATAATGGCAATTATTCCCCATACCAGTAAAATTCGAACTATCCAATTACGTCCTAATAATCGTCTTTCGTAACGAGCTACAGTAATAACTCTTTTTAGTTGCATAATTTTCCTTTTTATATAGACACCACCAAATCAATCAAAGGATGAATGTGAATTGTAGTAAATATAAAAAATATTTTTATTCCGGTTATACTTTACGAAAAAAACAAGCGATAACGTTTTAAACGTAATGGAAAATAGACTCGATATTTTTACGTCCGCAATTTTTCTGCCTTAAACCTTAAATTAAATACTCAAATCATTATCTTTGCAGCCGCAAAAAATAGTCGTATATATTCACACGGAAATACATGGGTTTTACTGAAGAGATATTAAGAAGACGTACTTTTGGCATTGTCAGCCACCCGGATGCGGGTAAAACGACCTTAACGGAAAAATTACTCCTTTTCGGGGGAGCCATTCATATTGCCGGAGCGGTTAAATCGAACAAGATTAAAAAAACGGCTACCTCGGACTTTATGGAAATCGAAAGACAAAGAGGTATTTCAGTGGCCACCTCCGTGATGGGGTTCGAATACAAAGACGTCAAAATTAATATCTTGGATACCCCCGGTCACCAGGACTTCGCCGAAGACACTTTCCGGGTATTGACGGCCTGCGACAGCGTGATTATCGTGATCGACGCCGCCAAGGGTGTGGAAACCCAAACCCGCAAACTGATGCAGGTATGCCGGATGCGCAAAACTCCCGTTATTGTTTTTATCAATAAACTGGACCGGCCGGCAAACGATCCTTTCGATATACTGGACGACATCGAAAAGGAGTTGCAAATCAAGGTAAATCCTTTAAGTTGGCCTATCGGCAGCGGTGATACCTTTAAAGGTATTTACAACCTCCACAAACAGAATTTATGCCTCTATTCGGCCAGCGTACAAACCATACAGGACGGTATCGAACTGAACGATATCGATAGCCCGGAACTGGACGAGTACATCGGAGAACGGAGTGCCCAACAATTGCGGGACGATTTAGAGTTGGTTCGGGAAGTATATCCGGGCATAAACCGCAAGGAGTACTTGGATGCCACGGTGGCTCCCGTCTTTTTCGGTTCGGCTTTAAATAATTTCGGTATCCGGGAGATGCTGGATTGTTTTATCGAAATAGCCCCCTCGCCGCTTCCCCGGGAGACGGAAGAACGAATAGTCCGCCCGGAAGAGGATAAATTTACCGGATTTATCTTTAAGATCCACGCCAACATGGACCCAAACCACCGGGACCGCATTGCATTCGTGAAGGTATGCTCCGGCATATTCAAGCGGAACACCAATTACCTGCACGTGGGATTGGGAAAAAATTTAAAATTCTCTACCCCTACCGCTTTTATGGCTTCTAAAAAATCCATCATCGACGAAGCCTATCCCGGTGATATCGTCGGCTTGCATGACACGGGTAATTTTAAGATCGGAGACACCCTGACGGAAGGAGAAAAACTGCATTTCAAAGGAATTCCCAGCTTCTCGCCCGAACTCTTCAAATACATCGAGAATGCCGATCCGATGAAATCCAAACAGTTAGCCAAAGGAATCGATCAATTAATGGACGAAGGTGTCGCCCAATTATTTGTCAACCAATTTAATAACCGAAAAATCATCGGGACGGTGGGAGCCTTACAATTCGAGGTAATAGAATACCGCTTACTCCACGAGTACGGTGCCGCCTGTCGCTGGGAAAACATCAACCTTTACAAAGCGTGCTGGATCGAAGCGTTAGATTACAAAGAGTTAGAAGACTTTAAGCTCCATAAAGCCCAGTATTTGGCTAAAGACAAGTGGGGACGGGACGTATTCTTAGCCGAATCGCAATACATGCTTCAAATGGCACAGAATAATTATAAAAAGTTGCTCTTCCACTTTACCTCGGAGTTTTAATCCGAGGTAAAAATTCTTTATAACCTCGTCAAAAGAGTCAGGAAATTTTCAAAGAAGAAAACGTGTTCGATTTTTCCGGCATAAACGAGCATACGGACGATATACGCAATTAATACGAACTTCTCATTCATCCCCAAGCAAGCCGAAAACCATTGGAAAAGATTTACAGCACGGATCAAATACCACACTGTAAAGAAGAAAAATAACCGGAATAGAAACAAAGGGTCCGTCTTCATTCGATAAAAGCAGAGATCAACCGTCAAAAATCCTCAAAAACATGGTATGGGCCAGATAATTCAGTAACTTTGTATGTCAAATACAAATAAAGTTATGGAAATAAAGATAGGATTCTCTTTTACTCAGGAGATTATCGTGAGACATGAAGATACCGCAGCCGTGTACGGATCGGGTAAATTAGAGGTGTTCGCAACCCCTGCCATGGTCGGTTTAATGGAAAATACCGCTATCAAATGTTTAGAAGGCATGTTGGAAGCCGAAAACGACACGGTCGGTATAGAAATCAACGTGAAGCACGTGAAAGCCACTCCCGTCGGTAAAAAAGTAGGATGTAAGGCAACCATTACGGAAACAGAAGGACGTCGCATTCGCTTTGAAATCGAGGCATGGGATGAAACCGCAACAATCGGTACGGCTGTTCATGATCGTTTTATCATCAATCCCGTGAAATTTTTGAGTAAACTCGGTTAACATCAATCGCACAGATCCATGTTCAAGTTAACGTCACAGTATACGCCGACCGGAGACCAACCGGAGGCCATAGAGCAACTCGTGAAAGGCATCGAGGGGGGTGATCCGTGTCAGGTCTTACTCGGGGTAACCGGATCGGGAAAAACATTTACCGTTGCCAATGTAATCCAAAAAATACAACGCCCGACCCTGATTCTAAGCCATAATAAGACGTTAGCGGCCCAGTTATACGGGGAATTCAAGGCATTTTTTCCGGAAAATGCCGTAGAATATTTCGTTTCCTACTACGATTACTATCAACCGGAGGCCTATTTACCCGTTACCAACACGTATATCGAGAAAGATCTTGCTATCAACGATGAAATAGATAAGCTCCGTCTACGGGCTACCGCTTCCCTGCTATCCGGACGTCGAGATGTCATTGTCGTATCTTCCGTCTCCTGTTTGTATGGAATGGCAGATCCGACCGCTTTCGGGGCCAACACGATCAGGTTGCGAACCGGGATGAAGATTGCAAGGAACCAACTACTTCGCAGGTTGGTGGATGCTCTATATGCCAATAACGAATTGGAATTCAAAAGAGGCTCATTCCGTGCCAAAGGGGAAACGGTAGACATATTCCCTTCGATTGAAACTTTCGACGGCATAGCTTACCGACTCGAATTTTGGGGGGATGAGATCGACCGGATCTCCTCTTTCAGTCCCCAAACCGGAAAAATAATAGATACTTTAGAAACCTTAAACATCTATCCCGCCAATCTTTTCGTGACGGACAAGGCCACCGTTGCCAAAGCCATACACGATATAGAGCAAGATTTGATCGTACAGGTCGATTTTCTAAAATCCATCGGAAAACATTTTGAAGCCAAACGATTGGAAGAACGGGTAAAATACGATGTGGAGATGATACGCGAGTTAGGGTATTGTGCCGGAATAGAAAATTATTCCCGTTATTTCGACGGAAGAGCCGCAGGCATACGTCCGTTTTGCCTGCTGGATTACTTTCCCCGGGATTTTTTACTCGTGGTCGACGAATCCCATGTTACTCTTCCCCAGGTGAGGGCCATGTACGGTGGAGATCACTCCCGCAAGCAGACTCTGGTGGAATACGGATTCCGTCTCCCGGCCGCCTTCGACAACCGGCCGCTCACGTTCGAAGAGTTCGAGGCCAACACGGGACAAACCATATACGTCAGTGCCACACCCGCCGATTACGAACTGGAAAAATGCAACGGGGTCGTCGTGGAGCAAATCATCCGCCCGACGGGCATCCTGGATCCGGAAATAGAGGTTGTACCCAGTAAGAACCAAATAGACCATCTCATAAACGAAATACAGAAACGAATAGAGCTTAACGAGAAGGTATTGGTCACGACCCTCACCAAACGCATGGCGGAGGAGTTGAGCAAATACCTCGACCGTATCAGCATCAAATGTCAATACATTCATTCGGACGTAGATACGCTCGAACGGGTACAAATCATCGAAAACCTTCGGAAAGGAGTCATCGATGTCATCGTCGGCGTAAACCTGTTACGGGAAGGACTGGATATGCCGGAAGTCTCTTTAGTCGCCATTTTGGATGCCGATAAAGAGGGTTTCCTGCGGTCTACCCGTTCGCTGATCCAGACTTCAGGCAGGGCTGCCCGTAATCTGAACGGAAAGGTCATCATGTATGCCGATACCGTTACCCGCTCCATGCAAGAGACCATCGACGAAACAAGATACCGCCGGGAGAAGCAAATGGAATACAATCGCCAGCACGGTATTACGCCGACTCAAGTTCATAAAACCACCGAATCGGTCTTAAAAGAGACTTCTCGCGCCTATGTCGAAGAAGAGCACGTAAATACGGCTGCCGACCCAGTCGTCGCCTACATGAGCAAACCGGAAATAGAAAAAATGCTACAAAAAACCAAAGCCGCCATGCAAAAAGCGGCTAAAGAAACAGATTTTTTGGAAGCCGCTCGTCTACGGGACGAAATGTTTAAATTGGAGGAACATCTAAGGAAATTAACGAATTAACCATTAAGGGATTCTAAGATTGAGGGGTTGAAAGATTGAGGGGTTGGCGATTTAAAGAGAGTAAGATCAGCACTCAATCGTAAATCAAAATATTCACCAACCTCTAAATATGGGACGAAATTATCCCTATTCTCTCGAAGAGTCTTCGCTTTTCAAGCTCATATGCAGAATAGGGAACGGTTTTCCAAAAGCATCCGTTGCATCCCTCCCGGTTACTTCAAAGCCCATCCGCTCGTAAAAACAGAGCGCATTTTCATTCTGTTCGTTTACGTCAACCTTAGAAATTCCTCTGCATTGCACGGCATAATGCAATAAACGTCGCCCCAATCCCGTTCTTTGTACTCCGGGATGGACAAACAACATTTCAAGCATATCTTCCCGAATTCCCATAAAAGCCAGAATTCGCCCCTCATTCCCCCGAATGACAAAAAGCGATACGGCATCAAGATATTGATTCCGCACCAAAGGCTTAAAAAAACGAATATCCTCCTCCGCAAGAAAATCATGAGTAGCCCGAACCGAGGCTTCCCAGAGGTCGGTCAATTCATCGTAATCACAAACTGAAGGTCGTACAATCTCACTCATTTTCAATTATTTATTTAAGACAAAAGATGGCGGACGAAACAAGTCTCCACCTCTTTCTTTGTATTAGTCGAATTATAAAGAGGTATACCTATCAACCGATAACTTTTATTCCCTTGCTGCATCAAAGATCGATCTATATAATTTTGATCCTCTGTCGTTATGGCTTGCAAAAAATCATTCTTCCATTGATCCGTTTCCAAGTGATCGCTCCCTTTGGGTTCCACAAATACCTGAAAATAGTCATCTCCCTTTCTCAGGAACAACAGAAAATCAGGCATAAACCCTCGTCCCTCGCGATCATATATTTTATATATCTCTTCGTTACGCAACAGGTATACCTCATCGTAACGACTTTTCAAATTACCGATGTATCCTTTTATGAATTCCAAAAGATCACGTTCTTCATCCGTCCCCACAAACGCATCCAACACATACCAATCGTTCGCAACCATACTCTTTTCGTACTCTTTATCATAATTCGCCTCAACCAGCTTTTCTTTAGATTTTTCAAATACATCCGCCAAAGCAACCGATTTAAAGCAGGTGGCGGTATAAGGTCGCGAATACTTTTTTATCTCCTGTTCCAGCTGTTCGAAGAAACGGATTGCAATCTTCAGATAGTCGTTATGGGTCAATGCCCGATTCGTTGTTACGGAGAGAGGAAGTCCCGCCAATAGGCCGCTATCATACAGTTCATCGATAGATTCGACCTTCAATTCCTTAGACAAATTTCCTATCCGATAGACAGAATCCACCTGCTTAGACAATCGATTGATCGCCTTCATAACGATATGACGTTCCATATCCCTAATCGTTATCAGTAGCGTCTTGGATTCAGCATGATCGACATATTTATCCTCATCGTCCCGGTTATCATCAAAAAGAATTTTAGCCTCTTTTTGTTCTTCTATAATTGTACAGGCAAAATACCACTCCTTTTCGATCTGATCCAGACTTTTCTTCTGCCTGAAAGGATTGACGATCCGTTCGTTCTTAAACAGCTTCGCCTTCCGGTAAAATTCGCAGGCACGGAACGCTTCTTTCAGTCCAAATACCTTACGTATCTTCCTGTCCTCTATCAAATTTTTCCGTTTCAACTCCTGAATCAGGTCCCCTATATAGCGCTCATCGTTATCGCTATGAAAATAAAATTCCTCCAGTACCCTCAATTCATGGGTCAGATCATCGTCAAATTTCCGTCTTCCTCTCTCCTTATCTCCATAAGAAAACGGATAATACCTTATTCCTCTGCCTATCAACTGTACCTCCTGGGTCGTCGCCCGGCTGGTTGCCGATTTCTTTACATTGCTGCCCCCCGTATTCTGTCCTTCATACAATCGTACGATATCATACAGGTTTAGAACATCCCATCCCTCCGTCAATCTTTGCACGGAAAATACAGCCCGGATGATATTATTTCTATCTTCCAGATTGTTCAATAAACGATCCTGGCTTTCCGTCGTTTTCTCTTCTCCTTTCCCTTTCCCCTTAGCCGTTCTATCGGAAGAATTGGTTATAATGCAATTTTGAACCTTAAAATGGGTCTGCAAAAATTCGATGATACTTTGAACTTCAATACGGTTGTCCGCAATATAACGCCTGATATCCATAATCCGACTTTGACCTCTTCGGTAAACCTCCTTCATCCTATCCAGCTCCTCTTCCTTAACCGTCCCGATAAAATCGAAATCGGAAATACTCAAATTATCTATCAACTCCCTAAAAAAGGCAAAATCCGCCTGGGAAGCTTCAATAGTTTTACTCCGGAAAAGGATAACCGACTTAAAATCATATAAATGGAACTTAATAGCAATTTCCTGTCTATACCAGTTAAACAATAATGCTTGCAATATTCGCAACCGTTTATCGAAAGAAGAGCTGACTAAATGAATCTCTTTCGTGTATCCGGCCCGAAGGAAATCTTCAATCTGAAATTTATAAACCGTCTTATCCGCATACTTTTGCAACACGCTCCTTACCTCCGGGATAGTAGCCGTAAATTCCAAAAGTATATTTTTGTTCGGCCTGTCACCCCTATAACCGTATTTATTCAACAGCAACTGTATGGCCGTATTTTCCCATCCCCTTTCGATATCTTCCTCTTTCGCGTTTGTTTCCGATATGCTCGTGTTAAAATCCGGACCATACAATACTCCCGTTTCGTTTTTCGTGTTGGCATTCAGATGATGAGCTTCATCCGCTATCATGATGATATCCCGCTCCTGCAACTCCTGCAAGGTCGTGGTATTCTCTTTTATATTATAGACGTCGTTATGCAATTTTTGTATGCTGCAAAACTTTATCTCCAATACATCATCCCGATCCGAAAACACCTCCACCTTCTTTATATTCACGGTCTCCTGATCAATCGTGATGATCGGCTGAAACAGGTATTTGTTATGTCCGGGATTGGAGAGATTATCTTCCGTTTTGCCTACAATGTTGTTCTGATTAACAAAAAAGATCACCTTACGATACCCCTGCTTATAGTAATAGAGTAATAAAGCCGCCATCAACAAGGTCTTACCCGTACCGGTAGCCATATTAAACATCAGGTGGTTCCCTCTCTCCTTATTCCTCTCGTTCAGTAAAAAATTTTCCAAGGCCTCCCGTTGCCAGTAAAACAGGTCGAATTTCAGATTCCGGGTGATGTATTCAGGTATAACAATAGGGTTCTCGACATATTTCTTACTCTTTTCCAACTCTTCATACAAATAATCGATCTTCGCCGGATTCCCTAAACTCGTATGGGTCATATCTTATTTTTTATAAAATTCATTAGCGGCAAAAACATCCTCCTCCTTCACGGTATACCGGATATCCCCCAACTCCGCATAGTTGATATAAAGCTGATTCAAGTCGAGCATTTTACAGAAAATCTCTTTTTGCCTCCATAGAGGCAAAGCCATGAAAGTTTCTTCCCGGCTGACCTTTTCCCTAAACTCTCTTACCTTCAAGTTGTAATCCAAAAAATAGCGCTCGCACATCCGTTCAAAAAAAGCCAGCAACTCATCGTAATTTTTACATGTATTGATTTTCTCTATAGCTCTCTGGTTATTTCTGGCCAACTCGAAATAGACGTATTCCGTATTTTTCAGACGGGTCTTGATTTTCTCCTGCGTCTCTTCCAATTGTTCCACGGCAATATACCGTCGGTTGAGATAGTCGGCAACATAAGCTGTTGTAGCACTTCCGGCAAAGAAATCAAGAACGATATCCCCCTCGTTCGTGGTCATTTTAATCAACCGTTCCATTAACTTATAGGGTTTTTCCGTGATATATCCAGTCCTCTTCTCTCCGTCCACCCTTATTCGGGCCGCTACCGCCGCCTTCAGCCAATCGGCATCGGAATTCAATTTATATTCGGCAAATATCCGTTTCATCTCCTCCACGAAATCCTCCTCCGTGTGGAACAATTCCCACCAATCTTCCGGAATTTTTCCCTTCTCCGTGTACCCCTCACTCACGTCACTGTTCATCTCCCCGTTAAAACCTCCCACGTGCACTTCGGATTTCATCCTAACATCGTCCCCGTTAAAAATCCAGTTGCCGGTTTTACTATACCACAATATATTATCATGTTTCCGGTTCAATTGTTTCATCTTAGGTGAACCCGGTCCATTGTAACACCAGATAATTTCATTCCGGAAATTCTCTCTTCCGAATACCTCATCCATCAGGATTTTCATATAATGTACCTCATTCCAATCCAATTGAACCAAAATGCTCCCGTCATCAGCCAACAACTCCTTGGCGACCTCCAATCGATTACGCATAAAAGCAAGCCAGGTCGAATGGTTGAAATTGTCATTATAACCAAAACTATCGTTTCCCGTGTTGTACGGGGGATCGATATAAATCAACCTGACCTTCCCCAAAAAACGTTCCTTCAAACTGTACAGAGCCAACAGGTTATTTCCCTTTATGACCAGATTATCCTTAATCACTCCTCGTTCATCGTATTGAAATCCTGCAAATCGCTTCTCTCCGTTTCCGGTATTACGCCTTACGTTTTCAAAAGCCTTGGGTTCCAACAACCGATCTATCTCCTCACTACCTATGACCGCATTGAAAAACACCTCTTTCCTCCTCGCCTTTTTCTCCACGTAATCGGATGCATCGGCATTCGCTTCAAAATAAATGTCCACTCCCTCTTCCGTGCTTTGTCCTCCTTCGAGTACACAATCTTTAAACGGAAAGTACAAAACCACCTCTCCGTAATCTTTCAATAGTTTACCTCTTCCGGTAGCCAATCCGATTTTATTCTCAAATTTCGTATAACTGTGATCCAGCATATCCTGCTCCAGAAAAAAACCGAAATCTCTCTGCTTAAATACATAAACCGCACCGCATCGAATAAAAAAACGTTTCCGGCATATCTCATTCTCCAACAAAGAAGAGATCAACCACTCCTCTTGTTCATCTACCGCTCTCTTAAGCGCATTCATATCCACTTCACCGCTATCCGTCAAACACTTGTTTTTTGTTTTCAATATATCAAAAACCACATCCGTGCAACCGATCAATTTATTCATTCTATTCTACGTATTATCCTCTGTTATTATTAGGAAGTGTTCCCCATCCTTTCTCTAACCTCTCCATTATCAATCGCATTCGATTGATTCAGGTTCAATATCATTCCTTTACAAATATAAATTAAGATACGACGACATCGAAGAAAACAAGAGAAATAATTTCTTCCGCTTTTTTCCGGTTACAAAATTAAACTTCGTATTTTAAATTCAAAATGATAATACACATGTTATCCGGAGTTAAAGAGCCATTATACTTTTCATTAAAGGTTTATCGTGTAGTCTACTCCGATTTGTTCAACAAAATAAGGATCATGTGAGATCAGCAACACGGTTCCCCGAAAATCCTTTACGGTAGCGGTCAGAATTTCAACATTCTGCATATCGATATTATTGGTCGGTTCGTCCAAAATAAAAACATCCGGGGTATCGGAACTGATCATCAGACAGCAAAGAGCCAACTTCATCTTCTCTCCCCCGCTCAGCATTCTGCAACTTTTCTCCCACACCGGCATGGGAAACAAAAAACGATTCAAAATCGTTTTGATTTCATGTTCCTGTCGCACGGCGGTAAACCGTCGTACCTGCTCAAACACGGACAAATCATTTTTAATGATCGAATACTCCTGATCTAAATAAACGTATTTAAAATCCGCAAGGGTCAATGCCCCTCTGGAAGGATTCAACTCTCCGGTCATCAGCCGCAGTAAGGTTGTTTTTCCGGAACCGTTTTTTCCCCGGATAAGTACCCGATCGCCGCTCTTTATCAGGAAATCTAAATCCTTCTCCCACAAAGGGACAGACGAATAAACGAAATTAATACGCCGAGCCGTAATTAAAATTTTTCCCGTATGTAACGACGAGGTATTAAAATCTACCTTCATGGATTTTATATCCGGCAGGCAGGCCCGTACCCCGGTCAACTTCTCTGCAATACTCCTTTGCTTCTCCTCGTGAACACCCTTCATGGCCGAAGTACTCTTTTCCGCCTTATCTTTTAAAGTGTTCATCGCCATACGGCTTATCCCTTTTTTAGCACTTCTTTTTTCTCCCCGAACATCTGATTTCCGCTTTCGTTCGACAGTTTCCCGAGCGACCTTACGGGCCAGACGCAATTCTTTTTCCTTTTCGTCCAATTGGGCATAAAGCGCATGAATAAGAGACTCTTTCTGAGTTTTATAAAAATCATAATTCCCGTTGTAGTAAGTTATCCCCCTTTTATCCAATTCGTAAATCGATGACAACAGATTCAGCAATACCCTGTCATGGCTTATCACAACAATGGTCGCCTCAGCGTTTCGTATAAGCTCATACAACCGTTCACGGCACTCGCTATCCAAGTGATTGGTGGGCTCATCCAACAAAATTATCTCAGGCGAATGCAGATGAATACCCGCAAGCAACACCCGGGTCTTTTCTCCTCCGCTAAGACTTGCCAACGGCCGGAAGAGCGAAACATACTCCAAATCCCAAATTTCCAAAGCCGTCCGAGCCCTCTCTTCTATATCCCAATCCTCTCCGAGCACCGTAAAATGTTCTTCCGAAACATCGCCTCCCGTAATGGCCCGCAAGGCCGTCAGTTTTTTATCGATCCGCAAAGCCTCCGCTATCGTCAGATGATCGTATTGCCCGAAATGCTGCGGCACATGATACGTTGTTCCGGCACAAGTAATCTCGCCGGACACGGCCGAAAGCTCCCCGTTTATAACACGCATTAAAGTCGATTTTCCGGTTCCGTTATTCCCGACAAAAGCCACTTTTTGGCCTCGTTTTACAACAAAAGAAAGATCCTGAAAAAGCATCTCCTTGTCGGCATGTCGATAAGTAAGTCGTCGTACAACTATGCTCATTCTATATAAATTACTCAATTAATACTCAAATAGTTGAAATCACGGGGCACAAGTGATAGCAAGAATCAAATTCACGAATAGCAACTTTCTAAACGAAAAAACTGCCCGGTTCCTTATTGAAACCGTTTAACGGCATAGGTAAAACCCCGATTTTGAAAAGTAATGATTAGATCTTCATTCGAGTAATGATAGGTTCGAAACAAAAGTAATACATTTTATTCTATATTCAAAATGAATGGGAACATACGCTTTTTCAACTGTTTTTTCGTGGCAACGAAGAATATAAACAAACAAAATTAGAGGTAAACCGGGTCAAAATAATCGCGATCAACTACAATAGTTACAAATAATTAAAAATTAAGAAATATATTCCTTTTGTCAATTTAACATCATAACTTTAAAAAATCTTTAATATAAAAACTAATACCAATCAACAACCCTAAACCCGACTTATGACTTTTTACACAGATAACCAAACCTTAAACGATCTGAGTATATTCGGAAAAAACAAAAAAAGCAGCATATACGGTTTATTCAACAAAACCTGTACAAACGCGGGAGCCAGACTGCTGGAAAGCATGTTTAAACAACCGATATCCGATCTGGAGAAAATCCGAAAACGCTTAGCCGTAATACGCTATTTCCATGATAAAAAAAGCAGTTTCCCTTTTATGGGCAGCTTGATCAATAACGTGGAAAATTACCTGGGGGAACAAAGCGAAAAAAGCAGAATAGACCCGAATAGCACAAGCATACAAGGAAATTTAAAACGAAGATCCGGCATGGATTTGGATTACAAGAGAAATCAGGAAGGAATCATGCTGACAATCAGATTGATCAACTCCGTCCGTAACTTCGTATCGGAAGAAAGAGATTCGACAGAAGAAACTCCTTTGAAAACGATGATAGAGGAGATGAAAGAAATCGTCGACGACGAACGTTTGGCTTGGACTCTTAAGGAGAACGGGCAAAAGACATTCGATTATGAAAAAACAGCTGCTTGCGATACTATATTTCGTTTCAGGGCCCGGGATATACTGTCCCGTTTAATGACTCATCTTGCTATGCTCGATGCCTACATCGCTGTCGCTCAAACCGCCATCGCACGCAACTTTACCTTTCCGATTCCCCTACCGGAGCAAGAGCAGCTGATAGATATAAAAGGACTTTACCACCCTTTCGTGGAAAATGCCGTGACGAACGACCTGACCATTGACCCCTCCCAGCAGATCATCTTTTTAACCGGGGCTAATATGGCCGGAAAATCTACTTTTATGAAAGCCTTCGGCGTTATTCTATACCTGGCACATATGGGATTTCCGGTTCCCGCCCGGTCTATGGAATTTTCTCTCCGGGGAGGATTATATACCACCATCAATCTTCCCGACCAATTAAAAAGGGGTTACAGCCATTTTTACACGGAAGTTCAACGGGTAAAAAAAGTAGCAGAACTTTTAGACCTTCAACACGACTTGGTTATTATTTTCGATGAACTTTTCCGGGGAACGAACGTGAAAGACGCCTACGACGGGACTTATGCCGTAACGGAAGCATTTGCCAAGTACCAAAAAGCGATCTTCATGATATCCACTCATATTACGGAAGCCGGAGTCGCCCTAAAAGAACATTATGACAACATCTTGTTCACTTACTTCTCCACGTTAATGGAGGGAGAAAAACCCGTCTTTCCGCACACCTTGCAACCGGGTATAACGGAAGACCGTTTCGGAATGAGAATCATCAACAATGAACGGATCATCGAGATTATTCAAGGCAAGGTGAAGGTTCCTCCTTCTCCGAAAGAAGAAGGACGTTTTTTTGTCGATAAACAGACGATAAACGATTTAGAGTTATTCGGCAAGTTTAAAGACGAATCCGTTTTCAACACGTTTAACCGAACGGTAACTCAGGGAGGTAGCCAGACACTCGAACTTCTGTTTATGAATCCCATTACCGATGCAAAGGAGATCGAGAGGAGAAGGGAGATCATCCGTTATTTTCAACGTATCGACAAAAAACTCCCGGTAGGTAGTTTTATCATGAAGGAGGTCAATACCTATTTTAACGTCCCGATTCCCCGTTTCAAACTTCTCTCCTTTTACAGGATAATAAAATGGAGAATCTTAAAATTTTTCATGGACGATGCCCAATTCGATTTTGTCAAAGACGGTATTCTTTCCTCTATAAAAATGTTAGACTCTCTGAATAACTTCCTGCAAACGCTTGACGACAACACTCCCGTTTATCAGGAAGAGAGATCCGTATTCAAAAAGATTCTGGAAAGTAAAAACATACGTTGGTGGAAAAAGGAAAAGGACAAAAAACGTCTCTCCTATCTTAAAATGGCCCATTTGGATTATCGGTTACGACGAACCGTCTTTATGGAAATGAAAACATTGGAGCGTATGATTTACGAAATGGATGCTTACCTCTCCGTGGCAAACGTGGCAAACGAAAAACATTTCACCCACGCGCTTCTCCGCGAGAAAAAAGAGAATTTCGTTCGAATGGAAGGGCTTTACCATCCCCACGTAGAGTCTCCGGTAGCCAATTCCATTCAAATAGATACGGAACAAAACGTGTTCTTCCTGACCGGAGCCAATATGGCGGGAAAATCCACCTTTATGAAAGCCTTCGGCATCGCTATATACCTGGCTCATTTAGGCTTTCCCGTACCCGCACAGGAGATGGAGTTTAGCCTCCAGGAAGGCATGTACACCTCCATTAACTTATCCGATAACCTGCTGGTAGGATACAGCCATTTCTACTCGGAAGTCTTACGGGTAAAGACTGTCGCCGAAGAGTTGAACCGGGGAAAAAGGCTGGTACTGATAATGGACGAACTGTTTAAAGGAACCAACGTGAAAGACGCTTTCGACGCAACCGTTGCCGTATCCATGGGCTTCGCGGAAAGTCGGGACAGTCTTTTCCTCCTATCTACCCATATCATAGAAGCAGCTAACGATTTAAAGGAGCATTACCGGAATGTCCAATTTTTCTATTTTCCCACGAGAATCGAAGAATCCCGTCCGGTCTATCCTTATCTGTTAGAAAAGGGGATAACTTCCGATCGTCACGGTATGCGTATTATCAACAATGAAGAGATTATAGAAACCATCAACAACAGCCGTTAGATTATTTCCGAAATAAATGTTCCAACGCCGCCCGAGGCGAGTACAACAACATGCGTGGTCCGGAGAAACGCATCACTCTCCGGATCCGTTCTCTCATTTTCGCAGAATAACAATGAACGGGACAATGTTTACAAGAAGTCTTATCCTCCCCGAAAGGACAATGTTCCAATCTCGCTCGGGCATATTCCAATAACTCCGCACAAGTCGGGCACAAGGTCTTATTTCCCTCCTTTTTCCTGCAATAGAGGCGAATCATCCTCTCTACAATTTTCTTTTCCCGTTCCACGCGGAAAACTTTACTTTTGTCCATTATCTGTTATCTCGTAATACGATAGCATCTGCTCCCAGCACACTCGCCAGCCGGTCCATGTCGTTCAATGCTGCGATCGTCACGTCCCACTTCGCGTAATGAACCGGTTTGCCCCGTAATATCGTTCCGGGTGCTCTAAAAACGGCTTTTTGCAAAAAATCTTTTTTGGATATCCACCCTAACACCAACAACACCCGCTCGGAACCGCGAGTATATAATTTGGAAAACACATAGATATCCACCTCTCTTTTGACCTGTTCGTCCGTAACCTCACACCTCCAGTCATCGTGAGGAAAATAAAATACCTCTTGTGTTTTAACGTCGATTATCTCGTTCCGAGCACTCAAAAAATCACCATGATCGGGCGTATCCCCAATCTTTTCTCCCAAATAAACAACCGGGAGTTTTTTCAACCGACACCACTCATCAAAAGCAAACTCTCCGATATATCCGATAGCGATCTTCTCTATCCGTTGCGGAACGTCCAGCCGGACATCCCGCCTATATTCGGACCTGATACGTATACCGGCCCTTCGGTTCGCCTCCGCCCAACTCGCGGAAGAGCAATGCCATTCAAACGCCTTTTTTACCGAAGCCATCTCTCTTTCGTTTATGTCATAATAAACTCCTTATACCTCTTCTCCGCCGCTTTTAACAGCCCACAATCCAACTCCATCCGTTCAAAAAAAGAGGTTTCAACGGAAACCTGTCCCCTTGAGGCCACCTTGTTCCAATTCCCGACAATTTTTCCATTATAGAGAATAACCGGATAAAAGGTTCCCCAACGATTAAAAGCCTTGAAATAATATTCCCGGTTCAAGATCGTCTCTCTCTCCTTGTAACTGATCAGGTATTCGTCGAAAGCAGGTAGAAAATGCAATATCCTATCGATATTCATGTTTTTATCACATGAACTGTGCACGAATAATCGGGACGAGGCAAAACGATCCGAAGTCAGTTCCGAGCGGATCAAATCCATGGCATGCCGGGCATCGCCGATCGATAACCCAGACCACCACACAAAATCCTGTAAACTGGCTGGCGAATGGCTTCTGAAATAGCTGACCGCCAACTTTGCCAAGGCCTCTTCCCTATGCAACTCTTTCACAGGCGGCACCCGTTCTTCCAACAAAGCATAAGTCGACTTTTTATCCTTATCGACACCACTGCATACGATTCCTTCCGCCTCCGCACGCGTCAGATAATGGGTCAACCGAGCAAAATCGACTACCAATCCCACCTTCATCAGTTCCGTCGCGATCTCCTCCTTAGTCAAACTTCTATTCCCTTCCAACATCCTCTCAAACAATCGGTTACAGCGAAAATACGACTTTTCCGTTATACCTAAATTTTTACTCTTTGCAAACGATTCATTGGCGGACTTTATCCGCGAAAAAGATAACTTCAACATCCAACGAATATCTTCGGCAGCCACGAAATGCCAGGTAGGACGCATCACATGGGTACGCAATATCTCACCTCTTCTCAATGCCTCTTCCACCGTTTGCAAAGTGGCGGACTTTAGGCGGAGACCAACAGCCCATTTGGCCATCTGATAATGTTGGGCTTGTACGGCCCCCATCCAATGAACAAGCTCCCCGGGCTTATCAAATACGGCTTCTGACAATTGTTGGCTATATACGCGAACCTCTTCTATCATCATGATTTGGGAAGAATGACATTTGTAATCCGACATACGGAAGCCAAATTCCCAAATTCATCCGTCACGTTGATACTCACCACATGAGTACGTTGTCCTTTATGAATAAATTCGGCACGCCCCGTAACATAACTCCCTTGAGCCTTCCGGATATGGTTTCCGTTTATCTCGATACCGAACACGTGAAATCCCTCCCGAGGAACCGAAACGTAGGTAATACCACTTCCTACTGTCTCCGCCAAAGCCATAATGGCTCCACCATGCAGCAAATTTCCCGGGCGCATCGTACGTTCATCTATCGGCATGCGGGCTTCCAGCCAATCTTCCCCGATTCCGGTAAACTCTATTCCCAAGTGTTCCACCAAGGTTCCCCGGCATTCCCGGTTCATTTGTATCAATACCTCTTCAATTTTCATCTCTGTTGTTTAATCTAAAAATTATATTTCCGCTTCGGATTCTTAGGAAACCATCCCTTTCTTACCCGCTCTTCCTGTTCAAAAACCTCTTTGATCGTCCAAAAAGAAGAGAATGCAAAGACTCCTAACAGGGAAGACCACATGACTTCCCTTACCAATAATGCCACAACAACTCCCGCTATCCCCAAGAGCAAAAATATCCACCAACATCTCGTTCCCCAATAGTACTCCGCTTTTACGACAACCGGATGAAACAGGCCGATGATCAAAAACGTACATATCCCGATAATCAAGCCCGTCAAATTATAGGTCTCTATAAATTCCATAGTAATTCATTTTTATTGACCGCAAAACTACGGATAAAAAGCGTTTTATCAAAGAATAAAAAAACGTCCGAGAATTCGGTCGGCTCCTTCTATCCACCCCGACTTTTGTCATATCATCGTGCCGGAGCAAAAAGAAATCTTTTCCGCCGTAACAACTCTGTTTCCGGAATCTTTAATTTCCTCAAACTTTCTCTTTCGACTTCCTCTGAAATCTCCAAAATATTCCTACTTTTGTAGAAATATCATAGTACTCGAAAAACGATGACACAGTTAAATGAAGGAGAAAAAGCCCCCTATTTCAAAGGGCAGAATCAGGACGGCAAGGAGATAACCCTTGATGATTTTAAAGGTAAAAGACTCATACTTTATTTTTACCCGAAAGATAACACGTCCGGTTGTACGGCGGAAGCATGCAGTTTAAACGAAGGATACGCATCACTTACTTCTCAAGGTTTTGAAGTGATCGGAGTAAGTCCGGACCCGGCATCCTCCCACCAGAAATTTATCGCAAAATACAATTTATCGTTCAACCTGATTGCCGATACGGACAAAACAATCATGGAAACTTACGGCGTATGGGGCGAGAAAAAAATGTATGGGAGAAGTTATATGGGGGTTGTCCGTACCACCTTCGTTATCGGCCAAAACGGCAGTATCGAGAAGATAATCACCAAGGTTAACACGAAGGACCATGCTAACCAGATATTGAAAGAGTTGGATATAAAAGGTTAACCAGAAATATTGTATTGAAAATTCAAATTTTAAATCAATCATATGGCA
This sequence comes from Gabonibacter massiliensis, assembly GCA_001487125.1. Lineage (GTDB taxonomy): Bacteria > Bacteroidota > Bacteroidia > Bacteroidales > Marinifilaceae > Gabonibacter > Gabonibacter massiliensis. The sequence continues at coordinate 435,524 of LN913013.1, read as the reverse complement.
ACAAATGAAACCAATCAAGACAAGTTAAAAGCACTACAACTTACCCTCGATAAGATCGAGAAGAACTTCGGCAAGGGAAGTGTCATGAAACTTGGCGAAAATGTCGTGGAAAATATCCCGGCAATTCCGACCGGCTCCATTGCCTTAGACAAGGCTTTAGGCGTCGGAGGATACCCCAGAGGAAGGGTTATTGAAATCTTCGGACCGGAATCTTCCGGTAAGACGACTTTAGCCATCCACGCTATTGCTGAAGCACAAAAATTAGGAGGTATTGCAGCTATCATCGATGCAGAACATGCCTTTGATCGCACCTATGCCGAAAAACTGGGTGTAGATGTAAATAATCTATTTATATCTCAACCGGATAACGGAGAACAGGCCCTGGAGATCGCCGAGCAATTGATCCGATCTGCAGCTATCGATATCATTGTTATCGACTCCGTCGCCGCCCTTACTCCCAAAGCCGAAATCGAGGGAGAGATGGGTGATAGCGTGATGGGATTGCAAGCCCGCCTCATGTCGCAAGCTTTACGGAAATTAACCGGAACAATAAGCAAGACAAACACTTGCTGTATTTTTATCAATCAATTAAGGGACAAAATAGGTATCATGTTCGGTAACCCCGAAACGACAACCGGTGGTAACGCTTTAAAATTCTATGCCTCCGTACGTCTGGATATCCGTCGCATCGGGCAGATCAAAGACGGAGAAGAGGTCTTCGGAAATCATACCCGCGTGAAGGTAGTGAAGAATAAAGTCGCTCCTCCATTTAAAAAGGCTGAATTCGATATCATGTACGGCGAGGGAATTTCTCAATCGGGCGAAATCGTAGACTTGGGCGTGGAATACAACGTCATCAAGAAAAGCGGTAGCTGGTTCTCCTACGGAGAAAGCAAATTAGGCCAGGGACGCGAAACCGTGAAACAATTGGTGATGGACAATCCCGAGTTAGCCGAAGAGTTAAAGCAAAAGATCGTCGTAGCCATGGATGAAGTTCAAAACAAACAGGCATAAGAGCGAATGAAAGGGATGGTGTGCGTATCCCTTTCTTTTATTTAATAACATAACAGCTAAAAGAATGAAAAGATATTTTTATTCTATCTTAATTTTGTTGTCCGTTACCGCATGCGACAGCAAGAAAGAAATCGTAAAACCCAGTTATAAAACTCCGGATATGAAACTTACATCCGATGTTATGACCCCGGAAATATTATGGTCCTTCGGAAGACTCGGAAGTTTCCAGGTCTCTCCGGATCAAAAATCCGTCGTGTACGACGTAACCTATTTCAATAAGGAAGAAGATCGTTCTTATTCCGATTTATATCTACTGAATCTGGCGGATGGAAAAAGTAGGCAATTAACCGATACCGATTACAAAGAGTTCGGAGAAACATGGACCCCGGACGGAAAGATTGCTTTCATGTCGAGCAGATCGGGTTCCGTCCAATTATGGGAAATGGAAGCGGACGGTAGCAATCTAAAGCAGATTACCGACGTGGAAGGCGGTATAGGAGGTTATATCTATTCTCCGGATAAATCGAAATTACTCTTTTTAAAAGAGGTGAAATTAGAGCAAGACGTACACGACCTGCATCCGGATCTTCCCAAAGCCAATGCCCGGTTGATCAACGACCAAATGTATCGTCACTGGAACCAATGGGTGGAGACCTATACACACCCGTTCGTGACAGAGTATACCCCTGGCAAACCGATCACGACCGGAAAAGACATCATGGAAGGCGAAAAATGGGAGTCTCCCGTACGTCCTTGGGGCGGTACGGAGCAAATCGCATGGACCAAAGACAACAAAGGCATCATCTACACGGCTCGTAAAAAAGAGGGAGTAGCTTACGCCTCGTCCACGAATACGGATCTATACCTTTATGATTTAAGCAGCGGTAAAACACGCAACTTAACCGAAGGCATGATGGGATATGACAATAACCCGGTACTCTCCCCCGACGGTAAGCTAATGGCTTGGGAAAGTATGGAGCGCGACGGCTATGAAGCCGACAAGATCCGGCTTTTCGTCATGAACCTGCAAACGGGAGAGAAAAAAGAGTATACGCAAAACTTCGACCAGAACGTGGGAGGATTGAACTGGGCCGACAACAATACCATCTATTTTATCTCCGATTATCATGCTACCGACGAAATCTACAAATTGACTCTCGACGACGGAGTCATCAAGAAATTGACGGAAGGAGTCCATAATTATACTTCCGTGACCCCGGTAGGCGACTTTTTGTTGGCCGGTAAGGTTTCCATGAGTAAGCCGGCAGAACTATACAAAGTAGATCCGGTAAGCGGCAAAGACCAAGAACTCACCTTTATCAATAAAAAAATATTGGATCAACTGACGATGGGTAAGGTAGAGGCGCGTTGGATCAAAACGACGGACAACAAGCAGATGCTAACCTGGATCATCTATCCGCCCCATTTCGATCCGAATAAAAAATACCCCGCTATCCTTTATTGCGAAGGAGGACCGCAAAGTACGGTCAGCCAATTTTGGAGCTACCGCTGGAATTTCCAGATGATGGCAGCCAACGATTACATCATCGTGGCACCGAACCGCCGGGGATTGCCCGGTTTCGGACAGGAGTGGCTGGAACAAATCAGCGGCGACTACACGGGACAAAACATGAAAGACTACCTGTCCGCCATCGACGAAATGAAGAAAGAGCCCTACATCGATGAAAACCGTCTGGGTTGTGTCGGAGCTTCCTACGGCGGTTTCTCGGTATATTACCTGGCGGGACACCACGACAAACGTTTTAAGGCATTTATTGCCCATTGCGGTATTTTCAATATGGAGATGCAGTACTACAACACCGAAGAGATGTGGTTTGCCAATTGGGATATGGGAGGAGCACCTTGGGAAAAAAACAACAAGATAGCTCAGCGTACATTCGACAACTCTCCGCATAAATTCGTCGGAGAGTGGGATACTCCCATTTTAGTCATCCACGGACAACAGGATTTCCGTATAGATGCCTCTCAAGGCATGGGAGCCTTCAATGCCGCCCGCATGCGGGGTATTCCGGCTCAATACCTCTATTTCCCGGAAGAGTGCCATTGGGTTTTAGGCTGCCAGAACGGCATCCTATGGCAACGCACGTTTGCCGCCTGGTTAGACCGATGGTTAAAACAATAAATAAAAAAGTCGTCCGATCGGACGACTTTTTTATTACATTTTTACTTAAAAGCCATAACTTTTTCGTTCCGTATCGTATATAAACAAAATATTAATACGAAAACAGTTATGACAACATCTACAATTTCAACTTCAACACGTTCCAAAGGATTCCGGTGGCTATACATTATTTTAGGAATCGTACTCTTTGTCTTTGGGATCGGTATTTTACGCCATCCGGTAATTTCCTATTTAGGACTTGCCCTTTATTTCAGTATCATTATCATGATTATCGGTATCGGAGAGATTCTGAACGCTTTTTCCGGCAAACATGCCAGACATTGGGGATGGGGTTTTACGCTCGGTATCATCGATTTAATCATCGGTTTCGTATTACTTACCAATCCCGGCATAACGGAAGATATCCTGCCATACATCGTGGGCTTCATCCTACTGTTTAAAAGCATTGATTTTATCAGTGATTCGCTACAAATGTCTTCGCTGAAAATCGGAGGATGGGGTTGGATACTGACCGGGGGAATACTCACGTTGATTTTCTCCTTTATGATTATTTTCTATCCGGTTTGGGGAGCATTGAATATCATTATCTGGACGGGACTTTGTTTTATTTTCGCGGGTATCTCGTCATTCATTTATGCTTTTATAGACAAACGGTAAGATTCATCTTCTATCGTATTTTAGTCATCAAAGATCGAACAGGCTGTCATGCCTCTTCGATCTTTTTGTCACTTATCCACGACTATTCGCTCTGCCAAGTAAAATAATCCGGAAAATACTCCTTTACCTCAACTTTACGGTCAAACAAGGCATATACGGCAGAACCGCTTCCCGTCATCGAAACGTACAAAGCCCCAGCCTCGTCCAGCCGTTCTTTGATCCTGTTTATCTCGGGCAGTTTCTTATTTACCGTGTTCTCAAAATCATTACGTACCCGTTCTTTCCAATCCGCTACCGGACAACAAGGTACTTCCCGCAAATCGAATGTCGCAGCACACGGGGTAATTCCGGCATACGCTTCCGGAGTCGCCACACCGCCATCCGGCTTTACCAATACAAGGTAATAATCATTCAAATCCAGATCTATTGAGCTCATCATCTCTCCCTTGCCCCGGGCATAAACGGGTCTATTTCGAATAAAAAACGCACAATCGCTTCCTAAACGAGCGGCGTAATCTTCCAAACGGGAGTCGGACAATCCCAAAACAAAAAGTTCGTTTAATCCTTTCAGCATATAAGCGGCATCGGCAGATCCCCCGCCCAAACCGGCACCGAAAGGAATAATTTTATGCAGATGTACTCGTACCGAAGGCAAATCGAACTCTTTAGCCAATAACCGGTAAGCCTTTAAAACTAAATTTTTTTCCGGCTCGCAATCAATCGGTATCCCCGAGGTATGAAAAATACACTCCCCCGCCCCGCTCTCTTCTTTATGTAATTCTAATATATCGCATAAACCTATCGGATAAAAAATCGTCTCTATATTATGAAAACCATCCGGCCGCTTTTCCGTGATAAAAAGCCCTATATTTATTTTTGCATTTGGAAACAGTACCATAAATTACCTATTTAATGGCTCAAAATTAATTAATTTACGGGGAATCTCTTTATGTTTTCCAAACATCCATAAAATAAATTATTTTCATCCATAAAGTAATCAATCCCGTACAAAACACGTACATTTGCAATTACCTAACGACTAAAAACATGAGAGTACTATTTTTCTTCTCGATCATCCTGCTTTTAACAACAAGTTCAACGCCCAAAGAACCGAGGGTAAAATCCATTACCACGAAAGAGTTCAAGGAGTTGATATGGAACTACACGAAGGATAAAGAATGGCGTTACAAAGGAGATAAACCGGTCATCGTGGATTTTTATGCCGATTGGTGTCCCCCCTGTCACCGTTTGTCACCGATCCTGACAAAGATTCAAAAAGAGTACGGCGATTCGCTACAAATTTATAAAGTGAACATCGAAAAAGAGAAAGACCTGGCAAAGTTACTGGAGATAAAAAATATTCCATTGATGCTTTTTATCCCTAAAAACGAAAACCCGGTAAAAGTATTAGGCGTGCATTCCAAAAATGACTTGGAAAAAATGATTTTGAAGGTTCTCAAAGTAAATAAAGTAAGCTTACATCGTAAAAAATGATTTGTAAATTATAAATTCGCTTGATTTATTACTTTAAAGTTTACGGAATTAAATTTGAAAACATGCTGGAAACGCTTCAAGAACTGGACAAAGAACTATTTTTAAACCTCAACTCCATACATTCTCCTTATTGGGACACTTTCATGTCCATATATACGGGGAAATTAATATGGATTCCCATGTATGCTTCCATTCTTTACGTTTTATGGAGGAATTTCAACTGGCGCACGGTCATTTTGACGACAATAGCCTTTGCTTTGGTCATTACCTTGGCGGATCAAACCTGTAGTTCCATCCTCCGTCCCCTATTCGAACGTCCCCGTCCCTCACATAATCAAGAGATAGCAGACATCGTACACCTGATAAACGAAAGAAGAGGAGGAATGTACGGATTTCCCTCCTGTCACGCTTCCAATACCTTTGCCTTGACTTTTTTTATCCTATGGTTTTTCAGGAATAAAGCCCTCTCCGTCTTTTTCATTTTATGGGCCGTTATTACCTGTTACTCGAGAATTTACGTGGGAGTACATTATCCCGGAGACCTACTTTTCGGTATGGTTGTCGGTATAACGGCGGGTAGTATCGTTTACCTACTCTACCGATTCGCCTTGCATTGTACGCGTGTAAGAGAATTTGTCCGCAACGAACGCGATTGCTACCTAATAGAACATCCGGGCGGTATAAAATACACGCTTACCATCATTTACACGGGCCTTATTACGATTTTCGCTTTCGGGATATACGCTCTTTTCGTCTGATCATGTCCAGACCTCGATACACCCGAACCCCTGACTGCCCAACCTACCGGCTCCGCTGTCATACATCAATTTCAACAATTCCGGATTTCCCGTGATCTCGAACCCGAACAGGTAACTTTTTAATTGGGTTCTCTGAGAAGTCCCCTCCTTTATAGTAATCGTCTTAGCCTTAGGGGGCGACAATACCTGCAAACGATCCAAATGCCATTCTGGCAATGGTTCCTGACGATAGAACGCACGATACTTCTCGAGTAGGTTATACTCCAGCAACCTCAAAAAAACAGGTTCATCGGGAGATACATGACGGGTAGTACCTCTTCCTTCCCGCTTCTCATCTATAAAAACCGGCGAAATCGTCCGAAACCTCATCGTTTCGCTAAAAGAAGGCTCCGGCAGACGTTCGACAGAAACCACATCGAAAGAAACCCGGGTGCGCTTATCCCCGATAACGATATGACGATTATTAAACAACCCGACAACAAAAGCTTCGATGGCATCGATCGGATAAAAAGAGACAATCAGGCATACCTCTTCCGACAAGATATTCATTCGGTCTCCAAAAATCTGAAAACGGGGTATATATAAATTCGAAAAGGTAAAAAGCTTAAACTGTTTACGCTCCCCCGTTATATACCCGTGATCATGCAACCAAGCGGCAAATTCGGAATTACCTTCGTTCAATATTTTATAAATGGTGGAGCTCAGAGGATATAAATAATTGCAAGGCAATATCGTACCCCACACATTTTTATCGACTCTCAAAATCAACCTAAACCTCATGTTTCTTATTTTAATCCGTTTTAAAGATAAAAATAATTTTACATATTACCAGTCATGCCCCTTTTTTACCAACATTTTAATAAACTTTCCGTACCATTTGTTTGACCCGCATTTATATCGTAAGTTTGTTTGTTCTTAAAACAAAAAGCCATGAAATACGCGTTGAATGACAAACCCTCTCTGCTACCTTTGCTTATGTATGGACTCCAATGGTTTGTCGTATCCATTCCTTCCATCGTCATTCTGGGAGTTATCGTATCGCAAATTCATTATAGCGATGCGATCGCCCAAACTCTTTATATGCAAAAAATTTTCGGAATAATGGGCATTGCCTTAATTATACAGGTATTATGGGGACACCGTTTACCTCTTATCATAGGACCTGCTTCCGTTCTGCTCATCGGTGTCCTGGCATCCGCATCGGCCTCCGTTTCCGCCGTGTACACGGCTATTCTGATCGGAGGAATCTTTCTATCCCTACTCGCTTATAGCGGATTACTCTCTAAGTTACAATTTATATTCACTCCCAGAATTATCACGGTTATTCTCATCCTGATAGCCATTACGCTCTCCCCAGTTATTCTGAAACTTCTGTTCGGCGAAGCGGAACATACCTTGTTTCATCTCTCGTTCGCCATTTTGCTTACCCTTGCCATGATCATTGGAAATCAAGTATTTCGAGGCATATGGAAATCCACCGTTGTCCTCTGGGCTCTTCTTATAGGCAGTTTACTGTATTACGGAGTACAAGGATTCCCGAAATCCTCATTTCCCTCCTCTGCCTTTTCAAAAGCAGGACTCTCTTTTTTCAATTTTCCTTTGGAATTCGATGCAGGTGTCATTCTCTCCTTTATTTTTTGTTTCATTGCACTTATCGTAAACGAATTAGGTTCTATTCAGGCCGTGGGGAAGCTCATAGGTGCGGACAAAATGGAAAAACGAACGACCCAAGGAGTCGGCGTTGTAGGAATCACCAACATACTTTCCGGCTTGGTCGGTATTGTAGGCCCTATCGATTACTCCATGAGTCCGGGTATCATCTCTGCCACCGGATGTGCTTCCCGTTATACCCTGATCCCGGCAGGCATAGGCCTTGTAATAAGTGCTTTTTTCCCCGAATTGATAATCGTAATGGGACATATTCCCCATGTCGTAATGGGAGCGGTTCTACTCTACCTGATGGCAGCACAACTTTCTGCCGGTTTGCAAATGACGGTCCATGAAACCGCCGTGAAAAACTTTAATAACGGTATCGTAATCGGTTTTCCGCTCATGGTAGCATTGCTGCTCTCTTTTGCCCCGGATAGCGCACTAAACTCCATTCCTCCCCTTATCCGACCCATCATCGGTAACGGGTTTGTCATGGGGGTCATTTCGGTCTTAATATTGGAACACCTTATTTTCAGAAAAGAAAAATAGGTTATTTCTTCTTTTTTTTACGAACCGACCAACCGAAATGACCGATCTTCTCACCGATACCAAAATACTCCCCGTGTACATAAACCAACGGGTTGGAATCTGACAATTCGAACTTACCGGTCTCTTTATCCAGGTAATTATCGTCGGCCAACACGTTCACCACCTCTGCTATAAACATATCATGGGATCCTAAAGGAATAATTTCTTTCACCCGGCATTCGATACAAACGGGAGACTCTTCCACCGTGGGAGCCTGAACGATTGTAGCCTGTCCGGGTGTCAACTTCATCTCTTCAAACTTATTATAGTCTTTGCCCGAACGTACCCCGCACCAATCGGTCGCGTAAGCCATATCCGCCGTAGTCAAATTAATGACAAACTCCCGGTTTTTCTTCAAAATCGGGTACGAATGGCGTTCCGGACGCACGGAAATATAACACATGGGCGGATTCGTACAAAGAGTTCCTGTCCAAGCAACCGTAAAAATGTTGTACTCTTCCGGCGCATTTCCGCAACTCACTAATACGGCCGGCAACGGGTATATCATCGTCCCCGGTTTCCAATTATGTTTCATATTTACAGACTTTACTATTTTCCGGCAAAGATAGAGAAAGTTTACATAGCATAAAACAGACATTATTACCGGCATTAAGACAAGAAAAACGTATCTTTCATATTAAAATTTTCCCCGAAAAAAAAGACAGGTATATGACATATACCTATCTCCCTTCTATTTTTCAAGCAGTTACTTAGTCTTATTAAACTCCTCTATCAAAGCTTTAAAAGTCTCTTTTACCGAAGTAATGCAAGTCGCCCGAAAAGCATTGGCTCCCGCGAAAGCGTAACCGTTATCCATATTTCCACGAAAAGCATTATACAAAGCCGAAATAATACAGTAAGGGCTCTTACTGATATCACAGGTCTTAATACACTTACACATGCAAGTTTTAGGTTGTTTTTGTCCCTCTTTCACCTTTTGAATAAATTTACTGAATATCGCTCTTCCCGGCATTCCTACAGGACTTTTTATAATCTGAATATCATCCTGTTTCGCATCAATATAAGTTTGTTTGAAAGCATCCGAAGCATCACACTCTTTCGTGGTCACAAAACGTGTCCCCATCTGAACCCCCGCGGCTCCCATATCCATAAAATGCCGGATATCCTCTCCGGTATATATTCCCCCGGCAACGATGACCGGAATCTCCTGATGATAACGCTTCTCTATCTCCTTTATTTCTCCGATCACTTCCGGAAGAATATGTTCCAAATCGTAATGCTCATCGTTAATCTGCTCGTCTTTGAATCCCAAATGCCCTCCCGCTTTCGGGCCTTCCACGACAAAGGCGTCCGGCAAATAATCATATAAACTTTTCCATTTTTCGGCAATCACCCGGGCTGCCCGAGCCGAAGAAACGATAGGAACCAATTTCGTGGTACTCCCCTTCGGTAAGAAACTCGGCAAATTCAAAGGCAAACCTGCCCCGGAGAAAATAATATCGGCTTTCTCGGCAACAGCCGTTTTTACCATATCCGCAAAATTAGACATGGCGACCATCACGTTTACCCCGATTACTCCTTTCGTTTTCTCCTTTGCCTTACGCAATTCTTCTTTTAATCCCAATATGCTTGCTTCAATATAATCCTTCGATAAATTCCGATACAACAACCCCAACCCGGCACTCGAAATAACCCCGACTCCTCCTTCATTTGCAACAGCAGACGCCAATCCAGAAAGCGAAATTCCAACGCCCATTCCACCTTGTATGATAGGTATTGAAATGGATAAATTTCCAATTTTTAATGTTCGCATTTTACTAAAAAATTAAATAATATTTGACGAATGTACAATAAAATCTCGCTTAATTGCATTTTCTCGCTCACTTATAACATATTATTAACTATGTTTATACTCTCTTGCATTTATTCTCCAGCGAAACGTATATTCAAAGACTCTTTAATTCACCCCCAAATTATGATTCAACCTCTATAAACATTACTATTTATCCCCCGTTTCAATCGACCTGTCAGAAACAGATACGATAAAGGCAATCTATCCGGAAAAAATAAAATGGATATTATTGTTTACTTGTGTTAATACGGCACGAATATTGCTCAAGTAACAAGTAATTTCATTTTTTCGTAGACCAAAAGGAGACATTAATTAGGGACCATTATGAAAAGAATTAAAGGCTGTTTTACGAGCCGTGTACTAAAAGGTATTTTGTGTTTAAATTTCGTTCTTGGGGGAGTTGTCGTCGGGAAGGCCCAAGACAGTTCTCATATAAAATCAATTCCGTTCGGAGACATGGACAACTGGTTAGTAAGGGTTATCGAAGAATCATTCGTTATCGGAGGAAAAACCAAAACTCTTCACGAAATAGCCCCTGCCGATACGATCAGGGGAGCCATCGCCTACCGTCACTCTTCACAGTCACCGTGGAGGACCTCCAATGTTATGGCCCACGTGAGCGGAATCACGAAATGCAGCAATACGGTTTTTCCCGAAAAAAGAGGAGAAGGGCAATGTGCCCGATTAGAAACCCGTATGGAAAATTGCAAGGTATTCGGCATCGTGAACATTACGGTATTGGCTTCAGGAACCATATTTTTAGGAGAAATGCTGGAACCCATAAAAGATACGAAAAATCCCCAGGCTAAATTAAACATGGGTATTCCGTTCACCGAACGTCCTTTGACGATGGTATTCGATTACAAAATGAAAACCAACGGTGATCCGGACCGAATTAAAGCTCCCGGCTTCGGAAGAACGACAAAAGTTCCGGGAAAAGATTGCGCCGAAGTGTTTATTATCCTGCAAAAGCGATGGGAAGACGAAAAAGGAAACGTGCATGCCAAACGAATAGCCACGGGTGTTGAGCGTTTCTCCGAAACGACCCCGGATTGGGTTAATAATCACTCGATCAAACTGATTTACGGAGATGCTTCCAAGGATTCCGGATTCCAACCCTATATGGATCTGATTCCGGCAGACAATTACCAATACTGCCTAAACAGCAAAGGGAAATCGGTTCCCATCATAGAGGAAGGTTGGGGAGATCCCGACGACACCCCTACACACCTTATATTGAAAATCTCTTCCAGTCACGGAGAAGCCTACGTGGGATCCTTAGGAAACACGTTTTGGGTAGACAATGTCAGATTCGCTTATTAAGCGGTCCGACCGGAAAGCGGTCTTTTCTTAAAGGCATAAATTAAAAAAACGATTCCGATAAGAATAAAAGGAATACTCAGCACCTGTCCGAGATCCAAAATCATCCCCTCTTCGAGCGGTACCTGCTTCTCTTTGACGAACTCGATACCAAAACGGGCGATAAATACTAAGGACAGCATCATACCCCAGTATAATCCGGGATATTTTCCTATGCCTGTTTTCCGGTAAAGTCCTATATTCAGAAAAAAAACAACCAAGTAAGCCAGGGCCTCATAAAGTTGGGCCGGATGACGAGGTATGGCATCCACCCGCTCGAACACAAAAGCCCCCGCCATCCCCGTCGGGATTCCGATCATTTCGGAGTTCATTAAATTTCCGATCCGGATGAAAGCCGCAGCCAAAGGCAATACGATAGCGATATGATCCAAGGTGCGAATGACCGGTTGGTGCCGGCACACGGAATAAAGAATTAAGGCCACGATCAATCCCAATGCACCCCCATGACTGGCCATCCCCTGATACCCGGTAAACAGGTATCCGCCATCCGCTTTCGCCGTTATCGGCAAAAAAATCTCCAAGGGATGGGATAAAAAATAATCCGGTTCGTAAAATAAACAATGTCCCAAACGAGCCCCGACAAATAAACTTACCGTACTCCATACGACCAACAATTGTAAATTTACCCACGAAATACCGTTCTCCTGAAAAAGCTTTTTTAAAATCCACACGGACAACACCGTTCCGGCAATAAACGACAAACTATAATAATAGATAGGAATAGCCCCTATACGGATAAAAACCGGGTCTGCATCCCAATGAATATAACTCATCCCTTTTAAAATTTCATTTCAAGAATCGAATATAAGAAATTTCCAATCTATTCCCCTATATCTAAAAAAAATCCTCACCACTTAAAAACATTTCATGCAAAATGCTGAAAAATCCCTTGTATTGACTATCTTTGCACAATTTTTAATCATTTCGTAAAAGAGAATCATATGGCAATCTATTTAGACGATGTATCAAGAACTTTTGGAGAGTATTTACTTATTCCCGGTTTAACTACGAAACAGTGTATTCCCACCAATGTTTCCTTGAAGACACCTTTGGTGAAATTCAAAAAAGGCGAAAAGTCTGCGATTGAACTAAACATACCTTTTGTATCGGCCATCATGCAGGCCGTTTCCGATTCGGGATTAGCCATCGCGTTAGCCCGCCACGGGGGATTATCGTTTATTTTCGGTTCTCAGACCATAGAGTCCCAGGCGGAAATGGTTAGAAAAGTAAAAAAATTCAAAGCCGGCTTCGTTACCAGCGATTCCAACTTGACCCCGGAAAACACGTTGGCTGATGTCATTGCACTAACGAAAAAAACCGGACACACGACCATGGGTGTTACGGACGACGGTACTCCTAACGGAAAGTTATTAGGATTAATTACCAGCCGGGATTATAGGGCTGAAAAAGATCCTGCCGACAGAAAAGTAAAAGAGTTCATGACTCCTTTTTCTAAATTAACCGTAGGTGAAGTCGGCATGACGCTTTCCGAAGCCAATCAAATTATCTGGGAACATAAACTGAATACCTTGCCGATTATAGATAAAGATCAGCATCTGGCCTATTTTGTTTTCCGGAAAGACTACGACAGCCATAAGGATAATCCGAACGAACTTCTAAACACCCGGGATAAAAAATTACTGGTTGGCGCCGGAATAAACACCCGAGATTACATGGACCGGGTTCCTGCCCTGATTGAAGCCGGAGTGGATGTTTTATGTATCGACTCCTCAGACGGCTTTTCCGAATGGCAGTCGGATACCATCAAATGGATCAAGGAGAAATACAACGGAGAAGTATTGGTAGGTGCCGGAAATGTAGTCGATGAAGAGGGTTTCCGTTATTTGGTAGATGCCGGAGCCGATTTCGTAAAAGTAGGTATCGGGGGAGGTTCGATCTGTATCACCCGCGAACAAAAAGGTATCGGTCGCGGACAGGCCACGGCCATTATCGACGTAGCCGCGGCACGGGACCGTTATTTCCAAGAAACCGGTATATATGTTCCCATATGCAGCGACGGGGGATTGGTACACGATTATCACATGGTACTCGCGTTGGCCATGGGAGCCGATTTCCTTATGATGGGACGCTATTTTGCCCGTTTCGACGAATCCCCCACCAAAAAGCTGAAAATCGGTAATAACTACGTAAAAGAATATTGGGGAGAAGGTTCAAACCGCGCCCACAACTGGCAACGTTATGACATGGGAGGCAGCGAATCGTTGAAATTCGAAGAGGGAGTAGACAGCTACGTTCCATATGCCGGTAAAATGAAAGACAACTTAAACGTAACATTGGGAAAAATCAAAGCCACCATGTGCAGTTGCGGGTCCGTCACTATACCGGAACTACAACGGACAGCCAAAATAACCCTGGTCTCTTCCACCAGTATCGTGGAAGGCGGAGCCCACGACGTGATCTTAAAAGAACACAATTGATAAAATCAATTATACGATAAAAACAGCTTTGGAAACAGAGCTGTTTTTTTTATATCATTTTATAACTATCTCTCGGCTTCTTCTTACTCATACGTAACATTTTCACTCCCGATAAGTATCTATATACGGAATCATAAAAAGAATCATATGAAAAATGGAACATTTACATTAAGAAGCAATGACTTGGGAGGTATAGGCGTACTGGAACAAGCCCATCCCCGATGCGGAGGAGAAAATAAATCCCCTCAACTGTATTGGACCAATCCACCGGAAGGAGTGAAAAGTTTTGCCGTTACCATGTACGACAAAGATGCTCCCAGCGGAAGCGGATTCTGGCACTGGCTCCTGTTCGATCTTCCCCCCACGACCCGGGAATTACCGACTGATGCGGGAAACACATCCAAGCATATAGCTCCCGGCGATGCCATACAAAGCCGGAATGACGGCGGAAGTTACGGTTATAGCGGACCATGCCCTCCTCCGGGAGATAATTGGCACGCCTATGTGATCACGGTGTACGCTCTCGACATCCAGAAACTCCAATCGGATAAAGAGGCCCTTCCGGCACAGGTCGGCTTAGAACTATGGAAACATACGTTAGAAAAAGCATCTGTTATTTTTTATTACAAGATTTAATATATAATAACACAAAACCAATCTAAATCATTGGTTTTGTGTTATTTATTTTTTATATTTGGAACAAATACAAAATTATGGTCAGATTTATACTACATACGATTCTGATCCTGGTGGTTTCCCAATTAACCAACGTAGTCATGGGATTGGTGATGACTGAATCCGAGCAAGAGCATTTTCAGCAAATACTCATTCAGGCTGAGAGATCCGTTCATGACCAAGAACATTACCAAAACCATTATAGCGACTGTATTCTTCCGCAACAAAACGGGATGTCTTTACGCCGTTCACAATTACCATCTCAGATTCGTATTCTTTTGGAAGGAATTCCCTTGGAATACGCATGTATAAATAATAATGATCATAATTTCTCTTACAATTACATTAAAACATCACAAGTTCGTGATTACAAACACCATTTTCACGAATTATGCAAACTACTGATTTGAAGGTTTTTATTCTGTTCGTATTACCCTTTTTCTTTTAGGAGAAAAAGATTCATTTTTATTAACAACACACACTATAAAAGCCGACATGAAAACAAATCTATTTTCAAAAAGCCGGAAAGAACAAAATTATGCCTTGTTCTTCGAACCGGACGAATTACCTCGTTTGCAATACCTTCTGGAGACCAAACAATTCATTAATCTTTCCAGACTGAGCCAATACGCGGAAGACAACACGGGAATAAAACTTGAGATTTCCCTGACGAATAGAGGGAAATGCGCTACCGTACAACTCTTCGAATACATCGTACTCTCGTATGTAGCCGTATCACCCGTCATGACTTTCCGAAACAAGGAAGCTATCGCTCTCTCCGGTGCTGTCATTCCGGAAACCGATAAATAACAAAATAGGGAAAGGTCTGAAAAATTTCACCCATAACTTTCAACAGGGCCTAAACTGGACATGCTCATGAAACGTTTTCAGACCTTTCCCGTCCATAAAACAAAATCGCTCTCCATTTCGACTAAAATCGAATATTTTTCTTTTTATTTATTCTAAATAAATACTTATATTTGTCTCAAATTTTAACGTATGAAACATTTATTATTTTCTGAAAAGCAGAAACTGGCCGACTTGATCCATATCAATTTCAAATTGTTGTTAGTATTGCCCAGATTCGATATAAAATTAGGCTTCGGGGATAAAAATGTAGCGGAAGTATGCGAACAAGAGGGAACATCGACGGAACTATTCTTATTGGTATGCAATATCTATACTTTTGATGAATACTTTCCGAACCAAGGAGAGTTAAGTCAGATTCATATCGATGATCTGACCTGTTATCTACAAAAATCACACGATCATTACATAAAAGACCAAATCCCCGCTATTCAGGCTCAACTCGCAGAACTCGTTCGTTGTTACGATCCCAAGCAGGGAGCCCTGTTGACTCGCTTTTTCGAAGATTACCGGGCCGAAGTGGCCAATCACCTGAGTTACGAAGAAAATACGGTCTTTCCCTATATCTTGGATTTATTAAAAGGCAAATCCTCGGGCAATTATTCCATTGAACAATTTGAAGCAAACCACAGTAATATCGAAGATAAATTGAATGACCTAAAAAACATCATTATCAAATACTTACCGGGGAATTGTCAGCCCGATCTCCGAAATAAGATTCTTTTCAATCTTTTTTTATTGGAAGAAGATTTGAACAAACACTCGTTATTTGAAGATAAGATATTGGTCCCGTTTGTCCAACGATTAGAAAACCACAACAATGAACAGGAAAAAATATAAAATAACCCTTATAGAGCCCTCACCTATCGTCACGGAAGGTTTAAAAAAGATTTTTCAAACCCTTCCTGAATTTGAGATTCTCCATTGCTCTGAAGATTTATTTCATTTTTCCGAACATCCGACTGCTTCACTCCCGGATATCGTTATACTCAACCCGATCGTGATGGATTTTCATCGCCAACACGCCATAAAATCCATATTCTCTCAATATTCTCAAACTTTATTCATCGCCCTTTTGTATCATTATGTTTATGCTGACAATCTAAAACAATACGACGGAATGATCTCCATATATGATGACGGAACGAAGATCAATAAGAAATTACAACAAGCGATAGAGCATCAGGAAGCAACCCCCGGAAGTAGCGACAACTACGAACTATCCGACCGGGAAACGGAAATACTCATTTCAGTCGTTAAAGGTTTACAAAACAAAGAAATAGCCGACCAGCATCACATTTCAATACATACGGTTATTTCCCACCGAAAAAACATTTCCCGCAAAACGGGTATAAAATCCATCGCCGGTCTTACGGTCTATGCTCTCTTGCACAATCTCCTGGATCAAAACGAAATCGAATAATCCCCACAATCGGGGATAGTCCTAATAAATTTTCCCCACAAATAGGGATAGCATCGCAACGGGAATTCTCCCATCTTTGTCCGCAGAAAATAACACGATATCTCGGATTTTAGTAAGCCCTCTATATTTTGGAAGAGATAACACTCTCAAGCGAACCGGTTTAGCTCATTTCCGGTTCGTTCCTTTTTATACCTCTTTCAGAAAAATCGCATGCCTCTTAAAATAAATCAACGTTCCTACAGCCGTCACGAAAGCGACAAAATCCGAGATGGGCATACTTCCCCAAACGCCGGTAATTCCCCAGTAACGGGGTAAGATCAACAAACAGGGTAATAGATACAATAATTGACGGGAAAGGGAAAGGAAAATAGAAACCTTAGCCTTTCCGATAGACTGGAAAAAATTCGTAATAACGATTTGAGCTCCCACGAAGGGAAACATAAGACAAGTAATTCTCAATCCCGCATTAGCCAGTTCGATCAACTGTTCATGACCGGTAAACATCCCCACGATCGCATGAGGAAAAATTTCGCTCATCAGGAATCCGAAGGTCATAATGGAAACTCCGGCAAACAAAGCGATTCTCAACGTCTTTTTCACCCGATCGCCGTGCTTCGCTCCATAATTGTACCCCACGATAGGTTGCATTCCCTGTGTCAAGCCCAACTCGATCATCACGAAAAGAGTCAATACCCGATTTACAATACCGTAAGCCCCGATTGCTAAATCCCCCCCGTACGTCTTAAAACTATTATTCAAAATAATGACCACGGTACTCGCGCAAACATTCATCAGGAAAGGAGACATTCCGATAGAAAAAATACTCATGACAATCCGTTTCTGTAACTTAAAATAACCGGACTTAAAATGAATAAAACTCGATTTATTCAGGAAATGGCTTAAAATCCAGATTAATCCCAAACATTGCGAAAGGATCGTGGCTGTCGCCGCCCCACGAATTCCCCAATCGAAATGGAATATAAATACGGGTGCCAGAATGATATTGGCAAATACCGTCACCAGAGACGAGAGCATGGCTTTCTTTGGATATCCCGTCGCCCGCATGATATTATTCAAACCGATAAAAACGAAAGATATAGGATTTCCAAGCAAAATCACCTGCATGAAATCCCTGGCATAAGGAAGCGTATCCTGACTCGCCCCGAAAAAATGCAAAATAGGTTCTAAAAGCCACAAGGTAATTCCCCCGAAACAAAATCCGTTGATGGTACAAAGCAACAATACGTTAGTCAAGACACGAGTTGCTTTATCTACATCTTTTTGTCCCAAATAAATCGAGGTGATCGTAGCTCCCCCGACCCCGACCAAAGTAGAAAAAGCAATGACAAGATTCATTAACGGAAAGGTAATCGCCAATCCGGAAATAGCCAAAGGGCCTACCCCATGCCCGATAAATATACTGTCTATAATATTATATAAAGACGTGACCGTCATTCCGATAATTGCCGGAATTGAATATTGTAATAGTAGCTTACCAATCGGTTTGGTCTCCAATATGTGAGGAGTACTTGTCACTGACATATGTTCATTTTTATATTTCGAATCTGAAAAGTATTTGGATATTCAAGAAACGATCATCCAAAAGAGCATGTAAAGGTAATGAAAATAACAGGAAAACTGACTCATTATTTCACGAATATTACCTATTTTAGTCGGGAAATTATATAAAGGTGATATGAAAGAAAACGAAATTGTACCGGATAAGCTGAAAGCTCTTTTAAATATGGCAAAATGGGGATGGTGGAAAGCCGATTTTCATGACAAAACATATACCTGTTCCAATTTCATCATAGATCTACTGGACCTAAAATCCGATATCCTCCCTTTCTATGATTTCAAGGAGTTTATACGAGAAGATTATCAAGCACGTATCACCAATGAATTTGCTTTCATTTTGGCCCAAGACGTGTACGAACAAATATTTCCCATTCATACCAAATACGGTATACGATGGGTTCACTCCCAATTAGGTTTAAAAGAGAGAGACGAGAGAGGGCATCTCGTCGCATGGGGATTTCTGCAATGTATTGAAGACCAAGAAAAAGACACAGACAGAAAAGCATTAAACAAGGTCAATCACCTATTATACCAACAAAACAGTATTTCCCGTTCCTTACTCACATTTTTACAAACCGAAGAAATTTCAAGTGTCATTCTAAAAATACTATACGACATCCAGGAACAATTTAACGGGGATCGGGTATACATTATCGAATACGACCAGAAAGACATGACCCAACATTGTTTGTATGAAGTCTTAAACGATCGACTACCGCAAAATCAACAGGCCGACCTGTCTCTGCATATTGACGAAACTCCTTGGAAGAACCGGCAATTGATGAATTCCATTCCCATTATATTATCTAACCTGGATGAAATTCCACAACAAGGTTCAAAAGAGAAAATGCGCTGGGATGCCCAGCATATAAAATCCATGATGATGGTCCCCATGCTGTCCAAAGACCGGGTATGGGGCTATTTGGGCATCAATATAATGAAGGAGTACCGTTCCTGGAGCAATGAAGATTATCAATGGTTTGCTTCCATGGGGAATATCATCAGCATTTGTATACAATTATATCGTTCCGAGCAAATCGCACATAAGGAAAGAGAATATTTTGAAAATCTCTATCAATACATGCCCATAGGCTACATACGCATGAAATTGATATACGACGGCGAAGGAACGCCTATAGACTACATCTACCTTGATGCCAATCCGGCTTTTGAAGAAATCACGGGTAAAAATCGTCATCATATTATCGGTAAAAACGCCAGTTCTTTAAACTTTCCGATAAGTTCCGGCCCCTCTTTAAAAGAATTAACCGATATTCTTTCCGTAAAAAATTATTACGAGGCCAATTATTCTGTAAATAACGGTAATAAATATTGCCGCACCATCATCTATTCTCCCGGTAAAGAAGAGATCGTCGCTCTATTCTCCGATACCACAGAAACCGTAAAGGCCCACGAAGCGCTGGATCGGAGCGAAAAAATGTTACGAAACATATATAAAAACATTCCCGTGGGCATAGAGATCTATGATAAAAACGGAATTGCCATCGATATCAACAACAAAGATCTGGAGATATTCGGATTAACCCGTAAAGAGGATGTTCTGGGGGTCAATTTCCTCGATAATCCGAACTTCACGGAAGAGGTCAAAGCCCAGGTTCTGGCCAGGCAAGAAGTGAATTATGTTGTCAGGTATGATTTCTCTAAAGTCAACCTTCACAAATATTACAAAACCAACTATCAAAACGCGATAAAGAACTTATTGATCAGAATAACTCCTCTATACGATAATAACGATCACTTTCAGAATTATCTCTTTATCGTTATCGATAACACGGAAATCTTGACAGCCCACAATAAAATTAAAGAGTTTGAAAATTTCTTTTCCATCATCGCCGACTATGCAAAAATCGGTTATTGCCGTTGGAATCAAGAAGAACAAAAAGGATTTGCCATCAGTCAATGGTTTAAGAATTGGGGGGCTTCCGAAGATTCTCAATTCGAAAATATCATCGGGGTATATCCGCACGTCCATCCCGAAGACAGACCGGAAATAAAAAAATTATACCGGGATCTCCTGAGCGGAAAGATAAACCGGATGCATAAAGAGGTACGGGTAAAAGACGATAACGGTAAATGGAAATGGATCAGAAGCGACATTGCTTCGAGAGCGTTGGAAAACAAACGTTATCTTGAATTGACCGGTATCAATTTCGACATCACCGAGATGAAAGAAATTGAAGCCAAATTAACGGAAGCCAAAATTAAGGCAGAAACATTAGACAAGTTAAAATCCGCTTTTTTGGCCAACATGAGCCACGAGATCCGGACACCTTTAAATGCCATCGTCGGCTTTTCCAATCTTCTTCTGGATACCTCCGAACAAGCCGAGAAACAACAATACATAAATATCATACAAGAAAATACGGATCTCTTATTACAACTTATTTCTGACATTCTCGACCTCTCTAAAATAGAAGCCGGCACATTTGAAGTCGTAAACGGTGATGTAGACGTGAATCTGTTGTGTCAGGAAATCATTCGTTCGTCACGACTGAAAACACCGGAAAACATCCAACTCGTTTTCGGGGATCATCAACCGGGATGCCATCTATTCAGTGACAGGAATCGTTTACATCAAGTCATATCCAACTTCATCAACAACGCTATAAAATTCACCTCTCGGGGAAGCATCACGTTAGGTTATCGTTTTACTCGCGACCAGATAGAATTTTATGTACAGGACACAGGTATCGGTATAGACCAAGAACACATTCACTCTATTTTCGACCGCTTCGTGCAATTAGACACGTTCATCCACGGAACCGGATTAGGATTAGCCATATGCAAAAGCATCGTGGAACAAATGGGAGGCACTATCGGCGTCGACTCCGAAAAAGGAGTCGGGTCGCGTTTCTGGTTTACCATACCTTACATTCCGTCACAAGCGACCGAAACGGAAGTCACGCTAACCAATACAATACAACCGGAAAAGAATTTGAATAAACCTACTATTTTAGTAGCAGAAGACACGGACAGCAATTATATATTGATCTCAACTATCCTCAAGAAAGAATACACCGTACTCAGGGCATTGAACGGTCTGGAAGCAATAAAGATGGTGGAAGAGAGACATCCCGATCTGGTTCTTATGGACATAAAAATGCCGGATATGGACGGCCTGACAGCTACCAGACGGATACGGAAAAAACATATACACGTACCGATTATCGCCTTAACAGCTTTCGCTTACGACAAGGATCGGACAAAAGCTTTAGAAGCCGGATGTAACGAATACATCACCAAACCCATACAGGCTTCTCTTTTGAAAGAGATGATAAAAAGGTTCATTAATTAGAAGTAGCACCGGATCATTTTCGAAAGAGAGAAACTATTTTTTTTACAAACCAACGGATAAGTATCGGTAAGGTCACGTCCCAAATAAAAGGCATAACCGACTTTAAAGCCGAAAAATAACCATTGAAAGGAGAGTCGCTTTTCTTCGTATCATCGGATGAAGAAGGAAAAAACAGCAGGGAAAGCCCGGACAAGAACAAACTTCCAGCATGTTGTCGAACATAAGAAAAATCCTCACCCAATTTCTTTTCCTGAAGCCGAAGCCGGGAACGCACGTCCTTTTTCTCAGCTATCAGTTCTTCCAGAGGTGTCAACTTCGTCATCTTCATCTTTATCGTCTTTAGCCATCATTGATATTAATATCTCATTCACCACCTTCGTTCGAATCCTTTCTTTAAAAAAGGCGATGATCATAAAAAAGATCAGGTATATTCCTGCCACCACAATGAATCCAAGCGCCGTACTATTTAAAAGTTCTCCCAAATAAAAACCTAATCCCAAGAATAAAAACAATACGGTAAAAAAAGCGAGCAAAATCAATACGATACCGTACGAAAGAATCGCTATCACTTTAGAGACTCTCTCGTAGGTATGTAATTTCAAAAGTTCCAGCTTCAACTCCGCATAAGTTAAAAGATCTTCCTTCAACCTCGCGAATATCTTTTCAGCAGCTTTTTCCATGGATGACTATTGTTTTTTAGCCGTTCCCTCTTCCTTCACGTTTTCTACCTTGTCTGCTACCTTGCGGGAAACTTCATTAGCCTTGTCCGT
The DNA here is from genome assembly GCA_001487125.1 of Gabonibacter massiliensis. Taxonomy (GTDB): domain Bacteria; phylum Bacteroidota; class Bacteroidia; order Bacteroidales; family Marinifilaceae; genus Gabonibacter; species Gabonibacter massiliensis. The sequence goes on along the minus strand of LN913013.1, from coordinate 412,960 downwards.
CATCTCTTCCCGGATGTTTTCAGCTTTCGTTTTGACTTTCGAATAAGCGGATTTGACCCCCTCTTTCACTTCATCTACCGCATGACGAACATCTTCTTTTAATTTACCCTTATCCGATGCCATATAATATCCTATGGCAGCTCCTACCGCGGCTCCGATTCCCAGACCCAACAGTAATTTTACATTTGCGTGTTTCATTTCTTCTATTTTTAGTTTTGTTCATAAGAAACGAATCACCTCATTAAAAAGTTTAGTTCTTTAACAATATTTTATAAAATCGATTCAATCGAGAGAGATATTCTTACTCCGGCAACCAATTCCGCGGCTCATCCGTAAACAAAAGAGAATAATATTTAATCCATAACCAAAAGTTTACAAAATGAAAGCTACACATTATTACCGCTTTGCTCTTTTTCTGATTTTCACCGTATTACTGAACGAAAATCCGTATATACAGGCACAAACACAGAAAAAAGAGACGTCAGAACGTTTTACACTACCTCCGCTTCCCTACAAAGCAAACGCTCTATCCCCCGTCATCAGTGAAGAGACCATGAACCTTCACCACGGAAAACATTTGAAGGGGTATATTACGAACCTGAATAAATTAATCATCGGAACCCCATTTGAAAACAGCGATCTGGAAACCATTGTCAAAAACTCAAACGGAGCTATTTTTAACAATGCGGCACAAACACTGAATCACATCATCTATTTCAATACCTTTTCGCCACATGCAACCCTATATCCTTCCGGAGCACTTTTAATTGCTATCGAAAAAGAGTGGGGATCTTTCGACAATTTTAAAAAGGCATTTTCAACGGCAGCAACATCCTTATTCGGTTCCGGCTGGGTTTGGTTAGCCAAAGACAAAAACGGGAAACTGCTCATTCTTCAGGAAAACAATGCCGGAAATCCGATTACCAAAGGGTATACGCCACTATTAGGCATCGACGTATGGGAACACGCCTACTATCTCGATTACCAAAACAAACGGGCAGACCATATCGAAAAAATCTGGACCATTATAGATTGGAATACCGTCAAAAGCAGATACGATAAATAATCTGTAATAATTACCGATGGATTTTATATTTTTGTCAAAACAAAAAGCAGATCATGAATCCCATCGAATTACTTCATAAATATTACGATCCGAATTCCAAGGCTTACTCCATTTTGTACTCTCACAGTAGAGCCGTTATGGAAAAAGCCTTGGAACTCGCCGGATTCCACCCAGAAATGGAGTTGGATACGTCATTTATTAAAGAGGCCTCCCTGCTGCATGATATCGGCATCTTTCTCACATATGCTCCGGAGATCGGTTGCCACGGTGATAAACCTTACATATGCCACGGTTATTTAGGAGCCGAATTGCTACGCCAGGAAGGATTTCCCCGGCACGCTTTAGTGTGCGAACGCCACACCGGATCCGGAATAAGCTCGAAAATGATCCGGGAACGACATCTTCCGCTTCCGGAAAGGGAGATGCTCCCTTTAAGTAAAGAAGAAAAATTAATATGTTTAGCGGACAAATTCTTTTCTAAAAGTAAAGACTTAACCCGGGAAAAATCCGTTCAACAAATCAGCAAGGAGATAGAGGCTTTCGGATCGGAAGCATCTTCCCGTTTGCAAGAGTTGTACGACCTCTTTTTGAAATGAACCCGTACGGGAATGGATAATCCATAAAAATAAGACTACTTTACAACCGATCTACACTTGTTTACGTATATCCGTAAGAAAAATAATGATTATGGATAAACTTAACAATTGGATTATCTTTTCGAACGATTTTATTTGGACCTATTTTTTGATCGTTCCCTTAATCGCCATCGGGCTTTATTTCACATTTCTCAGTCGGTTCGTGCAGTTCCGGAATTTCCGGGAGATGTTCCGACTTTTGGGAGAAGGCATAACAAGCGGAAAAAGTAAAAATTCGGTATCTTCATTTCAAGCATTCTGCATCGCCACCGCATCCCGGGTCGGAACCGGAAATTTAGCCGGCGTCGCAACGGCTTTAGCCTTAGGGGGTCCGGGAGCTGTCTTTTGGATGTGGCTGATAGCCCTTATCGGCTCTGCCTCGGCATTTATAGAATCGACATTAGCCCAGATATACAAAACCAAAGGAGAACGTACCTTCATCGGGGGACCTGCCTTCTACATGGAGAAAGGATTGAAAAAAAGGGGTATGGGTATTTTATTTGCCGTTATTATCTCCATCACATTCGGGCTTGTATTTAATTCCGTACAAGCCAACACGGTTACACTTGCCTTTCACGAGGTTTTTGGTATAGACCGCACCTGGTTAGGCATTTTATTAACGATATTCACTCTATTAGTCATTTTCGGAGGAATCCACCGGATTGCCGTCATATCGGGTATTCTTGTTCCCCTAATGGCCATTGCTTACATATTGGTTGCGCTTTTTATCCTATTCATGAACGCCGGGAGTATACCTCATCTTATTACCACCATATTCGCCGATGCCTTCGGTTTCGAACAATTCGCCGGAGGAGGTTTAGGAGTCGTGATCATGCAGGGAATCCGACGCGGTCTGTTTTCCAATGAGGCCGGTATGGGTTCCGCCCCGAACGCCGCAGCCACCGCCGATGTCTCCCATCCGGTCAAACAAGGATTAATTCAAGCCTTAAGCGTATTCACGGATACCATCATTATCTGCAGTTGTACGGCTTTCATCATCCTCCTCTCGGACATTCCCTTGGACGGTACGACCAAGGGAATTCAATTGACACAAATGGCCCTCTCCCATCAAATAGGTCCCGCGGGGGGACAATTTATCGCTATCAGTATTCTACTATTCGCCTTCAGCTCCATTGTCGGTAATTACTCCTACTGTGAAACGAACATGATATTTATCTCTCCCAAACGGATCTACCTGCAATTGTACCGGGTAGCCGTCGGACTCATGGTACTCTTCGGTTCTTGGGCCGCTTTGGATCTGGTCTGGAATTTGGCGGATTTGGCGATGGCTGTTATGACAATTATCAACCTGATTGCAATCGTGTTACTCGGCAAAATAGCCCTTAAAGCTTTAAAGGATTATCACCAGCAAAAGAAATCCGGCATACATAGCCCCGCGTTCAAATCAGAGAGTATTCCGGAATTAAAAGATTCTACGAGTGAATGGCAATGATATTACATTAATAAATAATCAAAAAAATAATTTTTTTATTAACTTTGCTTAGAAATTTGAGGTGTTTAATATTAACTATTAACCAATTATCGGTTAGCACTTAATTTAATGCAAGAAAGCATATAAAAACAAAAGAAACTATTGGAAGATGAGATTTGATGAGCTCGAACTGGCATCCCCTGTATTAGAGGGACTTGATGCAATGAATTTTCAAGAGACAACGCCTATACAAGAATTAACCATACCCGTCATACTGGAAGGGAAAGATCTGATTGCCTGTGCACAAACCGGAACCGGAAAAACAGCGGCTTATATTCTACCGATATTGAATCGGTTGGCCGAAAAAGACCACCCCGAAGATGTAGTGAAAGCACTCATTATGGCTCCGACGAGAGAGTTGGCACAACAAATCGACATTCAATTCGAAGGATTTTCCTATTTTCTACCCGTATCCACGGTGGTCGTCTACGGCGGAGGTGACGGAGCCTTGTGGGAACAACAAAAGAAAGGACTCCGGTTAGGAGCAGACATAGCCATCGCGACTCCCGGGCGCTTAATCTCACATATTCAACATAGTGATATCGACCTCTCCAAAGTGGAATATTTCGTGTTGGACGAGGCCGACCGGATGTTGGATATGGGATTTTTTGACGATATCATGCAAATCGTCGAAAAGCTTCCCAAAGAAAGACAAACAGTCTTGTTTTCAGCGACCATGCCACCGAAGATCAGACAATTGGCACAAAAGGTATTACGGAATCCGGAAGAGATCAATGTTGCCATTTCAAAACCGAACGAAGCCATCATACAGGCTGCCTATATTTGTCACGAAGGACAAAAAATGGGGATTATCGAAGAGTTATTCAATAAACCCACGAAAAACAAAACAATCATCTTCGCCTCTTCCAAACAAAAAGTAAAAGACTTAGCATATACCCTAAAACGCAAACGATTTAACGTGGCTGCCATGCATTCGGATTTAGAACAGCCCGAAAGGGAATCGGTTATGCTGAACTTTAAAAACGGTAAAACAGACGTGCTGGTTGCCACCGATATCGTCGCCAGGGGTATCGATATCGATGAAATCGGTCTGGTCATCAATTTCGATGTACCCCACGATCCGGAGGATTATATTCATCGAATAGGCCGCACGGCAAGAGCCAGTGCAGATGGTGTGGCCATTACTTTCGTCTCCGATTCAGAACAGGGCAAATTCCACCGAATCGAAGAATTCATAGAAGAAGAAGTATACAAGATTCCGCTTCCTTCCGAATTGGGTGAAGCACCTACCTACAACCCGCAGGCGTTTGAAGGCAAACCTAAAAAACAATTCAACCGTAAATCCCAGAAACCTTCTTTCGTAAAAAAGAAAAATTTCTCGAAACGCAAAGATAACCCGAACTCGATCACTAATCCTTAAAAATACTACCTTATGATTCTCAATGCAGGAAATATCTTACTTATCGGATCCATTTTATTATTTACAAGTATAATTGCCGGGAAAGCCGGATTCAAGTTCGGAGTACCTGCACTGTTGCTTTTCTTAGGAGTCGGAATGTTATTCGGTAATGATGGACTCGGTATCCAGTTCAACAACCCGGAAATCGCTCAATTTATCGGAGTTATCGCCTTAAGTATCATTCTATTTTCGGGTGGTATGGACACCAAAATGTCCGAAATAAAACCCGTGGTAGGACAAGGCATAGTGTTGGCCACTTTTGGAGTAATGATAACTGCACTTATAACAGGTTATTTTATATACCAGATTACAGGACTGACGAACGACTTTATCTCTCTGACATTTACCGAATCTCTTTTATTGGCCGCAGTCATGTCCTCTACCGATTCGGCATCCGTTTTTTCGATTCTAAGATCCAAACGGCAAGGACTAAAAGAGAATCTTCGCCCCCTTTTAGAGTTGGAAAGTGGTAGTAACGACCCCATGGCCTACATGCTTACAATATTGTTGATACAGGTCATTCAATCCGGGGAATCCAGTATAAGCGGTACGGTCTTGCAATTTATTATGCAAATGAGCATCGGTGCCGTTTCCGGTTATCTATTAGGGCATTTAGCTCGTTTCACGATCAATAAGATCAATATCAACCAGTCGTTATATTCCGTATTGCTGTTAGCATTTGTATTTTTTATATTCTCATTTACAGATTTATTAAAGGGAAACGGTTATTTAGCCGTATACATTGCCGGATTAATGGTCGGAAATCACAAGATGGTACACAAAAAGAGTTTAATGACCTTTTTTGACGGTTTTACCTGGCTTTTCCAGATCGTAATGTTCCTCACGTTGGGTCTATTGGTAAATCCCGCCGATTTGATACCGATAGCCGGATTAGGTATATTGGTCGGTATTTTCATGATTATCGTGGCTCGCCCTTTAACGGTATTCCTTTGCCTGCTTCCTTTCCGGAAGATGAGTACCAAGTCCAGGGTATACGTTTCATGGGTCGGTCTAAGAGGGGCCGTTCCCATCATTTTCGCGACCTATCCGCTAATCGCTAATATTCAACACGCCTCTTTAATATTCAATGTCGTGTTCTTTATCACCATCCTCTCTTTAGTTATTCAAGGAACTACCGTCAGCTATATGGCAAAATTCTTAGGATTATCGACTCCCGAGCCGGAGCAAGCGGCATTCAATCTGGAACTTCCCGAAGATATCAAAACGGCCATGTCTGAAATCGAAGTCACCCCTTCGATGCTTGCCAAAGGAGAACTCCTCATGGACCTTGTCTTACCTGATAATACGTTAATCGTGATGGTCAAACGGGTAGAGGGATCTTTCTGCGTTCCCAAAGGCAAAACAAAACTCCACGAAGGAGATAAACTCCTCGTGATCACGGACAATGACGAGGAGCTCAAGAAAACCTATGAAAGTTTGGGTATAGAAAACTATTCCATGCAAAAAAACAGTTGACGAATATATCCGATATTATTCAGATACGCGGAGAGTGCGTACCTTTCGGGACATTGCTTTTGCCTCCGAAAAGAGTTCCATGTTTATAGATTTTATTTATTCATTTATAAAAAATAAAGATTTGTTTTTCATTGTATTTTATTGTACAATTGTATCATCAAAATAGAATCAAAAACACCAAAACAAAAAATTTATGAGTATTAAAGGAACTAAAACAGAACAAAACCTATTGAAATCATTTGCAGGAGAATCACAGGCGAGAAATCGCTATACCTTTTTCGCAAGTGTAGCTAAAAAAGAGGGTTTTGAACAGATTGCTGCCGTATTTACAGAGACAGCCGAGCAGGAAAAAGAACACGCGAAACGTTTCTTCAAATTTTTAGAGGGCGGAATGCTTGAAATCACAGCCTCCTATCCCGCCGGAAAAATCGGAACGACAGCAGAAAATCTGAAAGCTGCCGCAGAAGGGGAAAACGAAGAGTGGGCCGAGTTGTATCCTGAATTCGCAAAAGTAGCCGAAGAGGAAGGATTCAACGCTATCGCCGCTGTTTTCCGTAATATCGCTGCTGTAGAAGCCGAACACGAAACCCGTTACCGGATACTATTGGAAAGGGTTGAAGCCGGAAAAGTATTTGAAAGAGAGGAAGAGATCTTATGGCAATGCCGGAACTGCGGTTATGTCCACAAAGGCAAAACAGCTCCCAAGGCTTGTCCCGCCTGTGCCCATCCACAAGCCTATTTTGAAGAGAAAAAGAATAACTATTGATATTCCTTTATCATTAAAAAACGAAGCTGTCGGAGGGTTTTCCGATAGCTTCGTTTTCTTTTAAACAAATTATGTATATTCGCGTATATTACAGTAATTTATAAACATGGATATAATCATTATGAAAAAAGTAATTAATTCGGCCCAGGCCCCTAAAGCTATCGGTCCATACAGTCAGGCTATTGAAGCAAACGGAACACTCTATATCAGCGGGCAACTTCCCATTGATGTAAACACGGGAAAGTTCGTGGAAGGAGGAGTTAAGGAACAAACAGAACAATGTTTAAAAAACATCGGCTATATTCTCGAAGAGGCTGGATATACTTTTGAAAACGTGGTCAAATCCACTTGTTTATTAGGAGATATGTCCTATTTTGCGGATATGAATGAAATATACGCTAAATATTACAAGACAGATTGTCCCGCACGAGCCGCATTTGCCGTAAAAGCCCTTCCGATGGGAGCCATGGTTGAAATTGAAACCATCGCGGTCAAATAATTCTATCGGAACAGGAAAAAAAGGGGAACAAGATATTTTGTTCCCCTTTTTTATGGTTATATTACATAAAATTCGTAACTTAGGAGATAATAATTTATAAATTAAATCTTTATCCGATGAAAACGTTAGGTATTCTTGTATTAACAGTACTCTTTTTCTCTTGTGCATCACGACAGCATATGACGAATAAAACGGGACGTCTCGGAATCAAAGATTCTACACGTTACGAACTTATTGTATTCGACCCCGGTTTCGATTATTGGATGGCCACCCATAAAAGCATCGTAAATCAGTACAGCAACGAATACTATCAATTCACCAACTATCGTTACGCCCAGGAATGGAATCGCAGGTACGCAAGCGGAGATCCTCGCGTGAATAGTTACATCGATTACAGTATGAGGATTGATTACGGCTTCGATTTCAATTACAAGCTTTACATGTATTTCAAATTCTTCGAAGATACCAATAAGATCAAGTTAATACCGGGAAGCGGAAAGCTCTGACAAAGAAGCCTGCCGGATAGCCTCGGGCGTTCCCAGATCCAAACATCGCCCCTCGTATAAAAACATTTGGAGCGAATATGATCTCGCTTGTTCCAGATGTTCGTCTATAATAGAAAATACGCCCGTATGAATCATACGATCCAAATACTCCGGACTTAATATTTGTATACCGCAATAATTATACTCTTGGGAACAATAGAAATCATCGTCAACAATCTTTTGTTCTCCGGTTTTCTTGTTTTCCCATCCTTTCAGTATTCCTTCCCGATTGAATTTCAACACCCGGTCGGCTTCACTTTTTTGTACCACTAAAGACGCATACGCTTTCCGGTCTTCATGTTGAGCGATCAATTCCAAAAGATCCACATCTGTCTGGATATCCACATTATGAATCAATACCGCTTTTTCCGGAATAAACAGTTCACGGGCTTTCCTAACCCCTCCTCCCGTATCTAACAATAACTCCCGCTCGTCCGACAAGCGGATATCCATGTCAAAACAATTATGTATTCTCAGAAAAGTTTCAATCTGATCCGCGTAATGATGAATATTAATGACCAAACGCTCCACTCCTGCCGACCTCATTTTCCCGATAACCCGTTCCAATAGAGTCCTTCCGTTAATCTCCACCAACGCTTTAGGCCGATCATTAGTCAAAGGTCGCAAACGAGTTCCCAAGCCTGCCGCAAATATCATTCCATTCATTATAATCGCCATTTAAAGAACCGTTATCCTGTATATTCACACCTGAATCAATTTATTTTTAATCGCGTACATGACTAAAGCCGCGGTATTCCGACATCCCGTTTTACTCAATAAATTAGCCCGATGCTTATCCACCGTTCGTTTACTGATAAACAGCTTGTCTGCAATCTCCTGATTAGATAATCCTCGACATACCTGGTAAAGAATTTCCAATTCCCGTTCGGATATGTCATTATCAACCACGTCGTGACTGTCCGCTTTATTATCACGCATATTATTCAGAATATTCACAAGAAGTTCCTCGGAAAAGAAACTCTCCCCTTCGGAAACCTTTTGGATAGCGGTTACGACCTTATCGATACCGGAATTTTTAAGCATAAACCCCTTAGCTCCGGCATCAATCATTTTATAGTAATATTGCTCGTCTCCGTACATGGAAAGTACAATAATTTTCAGCTCCGGCTTCATTTTCATGGCTTGAATCGTAGCTTCGATCCCATTCATCTCCGGCATTTCAATATCCATCAATACCACGTCGCAATCCACAAACGACAAGTTTTCTATAAATTCCCTACCGTTAGAGGCTTCATAAATATGATGTACGAAATCCTGATTGGAAAGCAATAATTTCAACCCTTCCCGAAATAATTTATGATCGTCGACCAAATATATTCTTAATTTATCCATAGTCTTACACATTACATTTAATAAAAGCAGTAGCTTTCATCCCTTTTCCCTGACAGCTGAATATCTCTATATCTCCATTTCCCGAATTCAAGCGATAACGCATATTGCTTAACCCCATTCCTCCTTCATTCTCGATCTGTTGCATATCAAATCCCAAGCCATTATCCTCGTATTCCAAATAAAGCATATCATTTCTATATCGAAGATCGATTCGAACCTTAGTAGCTTCCGCATGACGTAACGTGTTATTTATCAATTCACAAATCACCCGATACATGATCACTTCCACGTTATAGGTAAATCGTCTTCCGGCAATATTGGTCTTAAATTGAATATCGATTCCTTCTGCAGGACGCAATTTACGAATAAAAGAGTCCGTTGCATCCTTCAATCCGAAATTATTCAATATGTGAGGACTGATATTGGCCGATATCTCCCGAACACTCACGATTGCCTCGTCAACTGCCTGCTTCAGGTTATTTTTTATCCGTTCGTTTACCTCTTCCTTATTCTGGGTATTAAACCCGGATAACAACATTTTAATGACACTCAATAAAGGTCCCAATCCATCATGCAACTCCTTGGCAAAGCGTTGTCTCTCCTGTTCTTCCGTACGAATGATCGCCGAAACCACCCGCTTTTCTGATTCGTCCCGGATCTCGTCCAAACGACGTAAAAACTGAAAAACCTTACGGATATAAAATACACCGATAGCAAAGGCTAAAGAGATTATAAACGACAACCATACTTTCGTCAAATAAAGCTCCTCGTATTCGCCTCGTCTCATGGAAGGGAACAATTCGATCACCCGATAAATCGTCATCAGAAAAAAACCGGTAGAAATAAGAATCCAGGCTGCATTGAATTTAGTCCGTTTGAACAAACTAATGGCAAAACCCATAGCCACGACCTGAAACAACAGAGAGAGATAAACCACAATTTGAGAAACCATTACCTTTATATTTCAATTAATAATCTACACTTTCCATCAGAAAGGATAACCGATAGCGATATTAAACACGGAACGCCTGAACCCTCCTTTCGAATTAAACATCACAAAACGATTCCCGGCAGGCAAAGCCGGGTCTTTCACTTTAATACCCAAATCAAAACGCAAGAGGAAAAAATTGGCATTGATCCTCAACCCCGCACCCGTGCCGATGGCAACCTGATTAAAAAATTCCGTGTTCAATTGCGCACCTGGCCTGTCTTCTTTAGGATTTATATTCCAGATATTGCCCGCATCCACAAACAATGCCCCTTCCAACAACCAAATTAACTTAAAACGGTACTCTATATTGGCCTCCAACTTAAAATCTCCCACGCTGTTGGGATATTTATTCCCCAAATCGTAAGAGCCCGGTCCTAACGTCCGGGTTTGCCACGCCCGGATATCACTTGCCCCCCCGCAATAATAGGACTCTTCGAAAGGCAATACCTTCATATTTCCGTACGGATAGCCACAACCTATAAACAACCGTGTAACGATCGAGTTGGCCCGATTAATATACCAGTGGTAACGGTATTCGGCATCCGCCTTTACAAATTGGGCATAACGTACCCCCAGCCATTTGTAATATTTATCATCCCGATTCTCTCCCTTTCTCCTCTCCCCGAACAATCGGTCGATACCCCATAACAAATTACCCGAAGACTCTAAATTAGCCCGGAAATAATTGTAACTCATCTCCTTTGAATTAACGATCTGATCCGTGTAGGTCGCTGAAAAAACAGCTGAAAAAATCATATGGTCGGTATACGTATTTTTAATGTATTCGTTTTTCAAACTATCGACAAAACTCCGGTTTACATTCTTCATTAACACGTAATTCAAATCGATTAAATCGAAATTATACCTCCATCTTTTATTGGAAAGCCTCCAGAGATAACCAAAACGGGCATTCACAACGGAACGGGTATAATAAGGCGTATATTCATACCCGTATGAAAAAGAGATAGAAGTTTTCGGGGCAAAATTACGCCTGAAATCCTTCATTTTGAAAAAAGGCATCCAAAACTGGGGAGTAACGAACTTGATCTCCGCCCCGATCTCCTTCGTATTAAAAATCTTTCCTTTTTCGTCAATTTGTTCCTTTTTCAATGTTCCCCATACGCTTACGGAAAAATTTTCTCCTGCTTTGAAAAGATTACGATGATTATAGGTGAAATTTCCCCCGATACCCAAATTACCGGAACTATTGGTACCCTCCAAAAAAACATTATAGGATTGCCGTTTGACCGGTGACAATTGAATATAACAATCCAAGGTTTTTACCTCGTCGTCCGTCTCGACCTCCTTGAAATCTATATTAATAAATTTGAATAAATTCAACGCTTGCAAGCGGGAATAAGTCTCCAACACCCGTTGCACATTATACAATTCCATGCGTTCCATCTGAATGGTCTCCGTAATGACCTTAGGTTTTATCTTCAGCCGATCCCGGTAGGTAATTTTGTATCCGTCGTATTCCATATGCCTGACAGAGGAGTCTCTCCCACCCACGTTCAACAAAGGATCGTAATCGAAATCCAAATGAATATCTCTCAGGAAATAACGTTGAAAGGCAGCACTATCCGCAACCGTTTGAATGATATGGACAAACAATTTTGCCGTCTCGGCCCGACTGACCGAAGAGGTATCGGCAAAAAACTGAATAAAATTTTTGGAGAAATTGAAATATCCCTTTTCCCGCAACATACGCGTTATTCGCTCCCTTTCATTATCCAGCACATCCATATCCAAAGGCATCTCTTTATGCAATAAGGTTTTCAGCGTATCCTGATAATACATTTCCACCAGATTGCTCTCCCCTGTCAGTTCCTTATTGTTCCTTTCCTCTTTTTGCAAAAAAGAGACATCGTCTATTTTCGTCTGCGGACCCGTGTTTATCCGATACTCTACAATGGCTTTTTTCTTTTTATAGTACACGGTATCTTTCACCTGATTTTTGTAAAAACCTTTATTACGGAGATATAAACTAATTTGTTCGTTACTTCTGGTCGTCAAAAAAGGATTATAAATTACAGGAGCTTCTCCTATACGACGCAATAACCTGTTAAGCCATCTCTTCTCGTTTCGTCCGCTTAAATTATATAACCCCAAATGAAAACGACTTGCCCCTAATATACGGGTGTTCGGTTTCTGACGTATATTCCGCTTAATATCACTCCTGTTCGCCCGGTGACCGCTCACTTTTACCCGTACCCGATCCAACAAATACTCATCTTTTCCCACATACTTGGTTGGAGAACAAGAATAGAAAAAACAAAATATAGACAAAATAATACCTATCTTACACACCGCACCCATGCTCAAATCTCAAAAAAATATTATGTTTGTATTTTATTAACCAGCAAGCCTAAAATATGCTTAGCAAACATCTAACAAATGTAATCCAAAACCTCGAAAAAAAGAAATTCAGGGATAAATATAATCTCTTTAAAATAGAAGGTGAAAAATTAGTAGGTGAATTACTTTTGTCCGATCTGAAAATCGATACCATTGTCGCTTATCCGGAATGGATAGATCGTCATCCCCGAATCCCAAGACAATGCCGGACCATAGAAGTAAACGAGATTGAAATGAAGCCTCTATCCAATTTCAAATCTTTACCGGAAGTGATTGCTTTGGCTGAAATTCCCGATAAAACGTATCAACCGGAAAAAATCAGCAACACACTTTCTCTGATATTAAACGGTATACAAGATCCGGGTAACATGGGAACCATCCTAAGAGTATGTGACTGGTTCGGCATCCATTCCGTATTTTGCGATTACGATTGTGCAAACATTTTTAATCCCAAATGCGTTCAAGCCAGTATGGGAGCTATTTTTCGCGTAAACGTTTATTACGTGGATTTGCTTTCCTTTATCCCTCAGTTCGTGAAAGATGATTTCAAATGTTACGGTACTTTCCTCAACGGTGAAAACATCTACCACTCCCATTTGGAAGAGCGAGGGTTTATCGTGATGGGAAACGAAGGTAAAGGCATATCCCCCGAAATAGAACAATTCGTAAGCCGGAAATTGACCATACCCAGTTTTGCTGATGGCACTTATTCGACAGAATCCCTAAACGTAGGTGTTGCCACCGGTATTATTCTATCTGAATTTAAACGTAAACAGATTTAAAAATTAAAAATTATTCATATTTTTACACCGGAACTAAAATGAAATGCAATATGAAAAAATTGGTAGTATTATCTTTATTTTGTCTCTTCAGTGTAGTGACAATGGCACAATCGTTTCCTATCAGTATCGGAATTCATGGAGGTTGGAACGACACGAAAATTAAAGTAAAAGACTTAAAAGTTGAATCTCATGGTGGCTATATGTTTGGAGCCTTTGTAAGAGTCAATTTCGGAAAAATCTACTTGGAACCGGCTTTGAATTTTGCACACAAGGAAACGCAGGCAAAGGACAAGGCAACGAATGAGAAACGGAATTTAAAATACTCATCCATAGATATTCCTGTCATGGTCGGTTATTATCTTCTAAAGTTGCCCGTCGTGAAGTTACGTGGATTTGTAGGTCCGGTCGCTTCATTCATAACCAAAGACGTAAAGATTAAAGGACTTTCTAAAGATTATTTCGATACCGATAAGATGATGTGGAACGGAAAGGTCGGAGCCGGAGTCGATGTATGGAAAGTGACCTTCGATGTGGATTACGAATTCGGTTTAAAAAAATTCGGTGACGGAGTAAAAGCTCCGAGTACGGTTAATCTGACTCTCGGTTTCAAAATCATATAATGAAAAAGAAAAGAACACACTGCCTGAAATAATAACAGGCAGTGTGTTTTCTCATAAAAAACCATCATTAAAAATTCTACGTTCATTTTACTAATCACCCAATCACAGAATCTCTCAATCACAGAATCATTTAATTCCTTCCATTAAAAATCACGAAAAGATTTGCTTTATTCTTTTTTTATCTTTTCCTTTGTCACATCAATTCAATCTTCAAAAGATTATTTGAATTATAAAGAGGAGTAGAGAGAACGGGCTCATAGAAACTCCGGCAACCTGCGAAAATTCGAAAGGTGCCAAAACCCGACCTGAAAGCAGGAGTTATAATTTAAAACAAAAAACATGAAAGCAGAAAAGAAAAATCAGTATCGAAACGGAATCGCTCCTAACAGTAAAAGTTCCTTCTCTCCTCTTTTCGTCATGTCTATGCGTATGCGCTGCATGCGCTAATATTCTTTTACCCCAGACTTTTTTTTGATTTTTGATTTCAAGGTAGTATTGAAAAGTTTTTCAACAGGAAGTTAAACGACAACTTCCCGTTAGGATTCCCTACCGCAAACTATTCGTTACCACCTGTAATCATGGTAATTGCAAGGCATTTACCCGGAAATCTTTGTTTCATTCTAACAATTCATAAAAGAATCCATCATGACAAGAACATATACGGAAATAAACGAAAAAATCAAAAACGGAACTGCCGTTGTACTGACGGCAAAAGAAGTTTCAGAATTGGCAAAAACCTGTTCGCCTAAAGAAATTGCGGAACGAGTAGATGTAGTAACCACGGCAACATTCGGTGCGATGTGTTCTTCCGGCGCATTCCTGAATTTCGGACACGCCAATCCTCCCATTCGTATGGAAAAAATAGAACTGAACGGCATACGGGTCTGCGGAGGACTGGCCGCGGTAGATACCTATATCGGGGCAACAGATTGCAATCCGGAGAATCCTACTTACGGAGGAGCACATCTGATAGAAGATCTTATTGCCGGAAAAGAAATTACATTGGAAGCGTGGGGAAAAGGTACGGATTGTTACCCTCGAAAACACATCAAAACCAAGGTAACAAAGGACACCGTTAACGAAGCATATCTCTATAACCCGAGAAATGCTTATCAAAATTATAATGTAGCCACAAACTCAACGGATCAAATCAAATATACCTATATGGGTACGTTACTACCCAAGTTACGTAATGCCGCCTATAGTACGGCCGGAGAGCTCTCTCCCCTGATAAACGATCCGGAATGTCGTACCATCGGCTTGGGAACCCGTATTTTTCTTTGCGGAACAGAAGGCTATGTTGCCTGGAATGGTACACAATTTCATTCCACGAAAGAAGTGAATGATTACGGAATACCGACAAGTAACGCTCGAACCTTAGCCGTTATCGGAGACCTGAAAAACATGAGTACCGAATTTCTACGAGGTGTTTATTACGAGAAATACGGGGTAAGCCTTTTCGTGGGAATCGGCATTCCCATACCGATTTTGGACGAAGATATGGCCCGGCGGGTTTCCATCCGAAACGAACAAATCGAAACCACTATCGTTGATTATGGAAACGGTAATAAAATACTGGGAAAAACGAATTATGCAGCCTTACAATCCGGAGAGATCGAAATCGATGGACAGAAAATTCGAACAGCCCCCGTCTCGAGTCTCTCCAAGGCTATTGAGATCGCTAACATACTAAAAGAATGGATTCGAAAAGGCGATTTTCTATTGACAGAGCCGGTTCGTCCGATGCCTGTCGGCACTTCATTAAAAAGCCTGAAAGAACAAGAATAACAAGTATGAACAGACAAAAAAACAAATTATGGCCCAAAAATTAATACTATCGTTTCCGGTTGATGCCACAGACAGACCGTTGGTATATGACCTTATTCGCATCTATGATATAAAAATCAACCTATTGAAAGCTGAAATCCAACCTGGAAAAACGGGAACTTTGTTGGCTGAATTCGATGCCGACACATTAAAAATCGATCAGGCCATCGCCTATTTGAACCAAAATGGGGTCACGGTAAATCCGGTTTCCAGCAAAGTTTCACACGACGAAAATCGTTGTTTGAACTGCGGAAATTGTGTTTCCGCCTGTTTCTCTCACGCATTGACAATCGGAGCTCCGGACTGGAAACTCCGATTTAATCCTGAAAAGTGCATTGCCTGTAAACTATGTCTGAAGGCTTGTCCTTTGAAGCTCTTTAAAATTGAATTTTCCGAAATCCAATGACCATGAACAACAGGGAATACACGAATCGTACCTACCGACAACATCTGAGACAAGAGCGTTGGTGTACGTTCACGATCGTCCATAAGGAAACCGATTTATGGATCGGCATCGATAAGGCTTCCTACCGGGAGGAGATACGAGCCTACGCCCTCTCCCGTGTCATACGATTGCGACAAGAGATGGATACTTATCTAAACCAAGATCCCGAGTACCGAAAAGCTTTGATCCCTTACACGCCCAGAACCGAAGCTCCCGCTATTATCCGAAAGATGGCGGAGGTTTCCGACGTTTCAGGGATCGGCCCGATGAGTGCCGTTGCAGGAGCCGTTGCCGGACAAATTGCAGCAGAACTGAAGACGGCTTTTCCCATCCGGGAAATCATCATCGAAAACGGCGGCGATATCTATGCAGATATTCACGAGGATATCGATATCGCCGTATTCGCGGGATCTTCTCCGCTATCCGAGAAAGTAGGATTCACGATTCGTGCCGACCGTTCTCCCTTGGGAATTTGTACTTCATCGGGAACGGTAGGGCCTTCCCTAAGTTTTGGTCAAGCGGATGCCGTCATGATCGTTTGTCAGGATTGCGCTTTGGCTGACACCTATGCCACAGCGTTTGCCAATCAAATTCAAACGACAGCCGATATAGAACCTTGCATTGAAAAAATCGGAGATATACCGAAGATTTTGGCAGCAATCTGCATCAAGGATACACAGATCGGTATCTCGGGAAAATTCGATTTCAAAATTTGGAAATAAAACAAATGAGGTTCGCTAAGTCTATAAGTCTAAACAGAACAGCCTTATTGGCTTTACAGACATCATAAACCAATAAATTTATGTAAATTTGAAGACAGGAAGAACAAAATTTAAAAAGCTAAGGCCATGTTCGACCATACTGACCGTTTCTTTGGCTTCATGCAAATAAACCATTCTTTATCATGGATATAAGAACAGAACTACATAAAAGAATACTGATACTGGACGGAGCAACCGGAACTGCCCTACAGCAATACCGTTTGAGTGAAAAAGATTTTCGGGGAGAGCCATTCACCGATCATCCGCTTCCATTAAAAGGCAACAATGACATCCTAAACCTTACCCGCCCGGATATTATTCGAGAAATACACGAGAGTTACATAGAGGCTGGAGCCGATATTATTGAAACCAATACCTTTAACGCAAACGCCATATCGCAGGAAGATTACGGGTGCTCGGACCGGGTATATCAACTCAACGCGGAGGGGGCACGTATCGCGGTCGAGGTGGCAAGGAACCACACGGAACGGAAAATTTACGTTGCCGGAAGTATCGGTCCTACTTCAAAATCCTTAACGCTATCGCCTGATCCCGAACGACCCGAATTCCGGAGTATCGATTTTGATACCTTAGCAGCCGCTTATGAGATCCAGGTACGAGGACTCGTTGACGGTGGTGTGCATTTGTTATTGGTCGAAACCATATACGACGGATTAAATGCCAAAGCAGCACTTTATGCCATCAAGAAAGTACAAGAAGAAAAAGGGAGTAAACTTCCGGTCATGCTTTCAGCTACCGTAAACGATCGCAGTGGACGAACCTTAACCGGACAAACCATAGAAGCTCTCTTCATCGCACTCTCCCACTACCCGATCCTAAGCTTCGGATTGAATTGCTCTTTCGGGGCAAAAGACCTGCATCTTTTTTTAAAGGAAATGGCCAACAAGATTCCCTGTTTCCTGAGTGTTTATCCGAATGCAGGCCTACCGAACGAAACGGGTGAGTATGACGAATCGCCGGACTATACAGCCAAGCAACTCCGAAAAATGGCAGAAGAAGGGCTAATCAATATTGCAGGTGGATGTTGCGGAACCACCCCGCGGCATATCCGGGCTATCGCCACCGCACTGAGAACAGTTCCTCCCAGAAAACCGCCATTAGTACATCCCCTCCTTAAGGTTAGCGGGTTGGATTCCGTCACGATCGATGTATCCAAAACTAATTTTACCAATATCGGCGAACGTACGAATGTGGCCGGATCGGCCCGGTTTGCCCGCCTTATCCGGGAGAAAAAATACCAGGAAGCCGCTTCTATCGCCCGCGAGCAAATCGCCGACGGAGCCTCCGTGATCGATATCAACATGGATGATGCTCTACTCGACAGTGTTACCGAGATGGAACGTTTCGTTCGAATCATCGGTAACGAACCGGATGTCGCCAAAGCTGCTTTTATGATTGACTCTTCGGATTGGTATACTCTTCTGGCCGGATTAAAGAATGCTCAAGGGAAATGCATTGTCAATTCTATCAGTCTGAAAGAGGGAGAAACCGAGTTTTTAAACAAAGCACGGGAAATACACCGCTTGGGTGCGGCCGTTGTCGTTATGGCTTTCGATGAGGCCGGACAGGCCACCACCTTCGAACGGAAAATTACTATCGCAGACCGAGCATTTCGTTTATTAACACGACAACTACAATTTCCTCCCGAAGATATTATCTTTGATGTCAATGTTTTAGCTATCGGAACCGGAGTAGAGGAACACAACAACTACGCGGTGGATTTCATCCGAGCGGTACGATGGATAAAAGATCATCTAAGAGGAGCTCATACTTCCGGAGGAATATCCAATCTTTCTTTCTCCTTTCGTGGAAACAATCCGATCCGGGAAGCCATGCATTCGGTCTTCCTTTACCATGCCGTTCAAGCAGGATTGGATATGGCGATTGTCAATCCCTCGTTGTTACGGGTATACGACGAGATCGAGCCGGAACTTTTAAACGCAGTAGAAGACGTGGTACTAAACCGGAAACCGGAAGCCACAGAAAACCTGATTTCCATTGCGGAGAAGTACAAAATGTCAGACACGACAATCAAACAGCACGAAGCAAAAGAGTGGCGTTCCCATTCATTAGAAGATCGCTTGGCCTATGCCTTAAGTAAAGGAATTACCGACTATTTACAAGAAGACCTTCAAGAGGCTATCGGTTGCTATACTTCTCCGATAGAAATTATAGAGAAACCCTTGATGAACGGAATGGAACGGGTAGGCCAATTATTCGGGGAAGGTAAAATGTTTTTACCCCAAGTCGTAAAATCCGCCAAAGTTATGAAAGAGGCCGTCGCCCGTTTGCAACCGGAAATCGAGCGTTACAACACGAATAATACCCGGGTATCCGCGAGGAAACCTAAGATTATACTCGCGACAGTGAAAGGAGACGTACACGATATCGGTAAAAATATTGTACATACCGTACTCTCCTGCAACAACATCGATGTGATCGATCTGGGAGTTATGATCGATCACCCTACCATCGTGGAAGCTGCCAAACGAGAAAAAGCCGACTTCATCGGGGTTAGCGGATTGATCACGCCTTCCCTTGGAGAGATGGAAGAGTTATGCAAGCTATTGCAAAAAGAGCAATTGGAAATACCGCTAATCGTCGGGGGAGCAACTACCTCATCGGTACACACGGCGGTGAAATTAGCACCTTTATACGATTATTGCGTTACGGAAGGCGGAGACGCCTCCCACACGGTAACCATCCTAAAACAACTTCTAAAAGATAAGGAGAAAACAATAGCAAAAATTAAAGAAAAGCAAGAAGAGATACGACAGCACTATAATTCGAAATCCGCCCCGTTACTATCTTTGCAGGAGGCCAGAGGAAAAGCTCCGCTCTTTGACAGGAACTCTTATCCTCCACCGGAATTCGGAGAACACCATTTGACCGGAAAACACATAAACGTGGAAAATTTCGTCAACCGCATCGATTGGACCCCTTTCTTTCATTTCTGGGGGTTCAAAGGGAAATATCCCGAAATCCTATTTACCAATGAAGAGGCTGAAAAAACCTACGAGGCAGCCATGAAGATGTTGGAAGAGATTATCGTTAAAAAAGAGTTTGATGTCTCCCTAATCGCACGCTTTTACGATGCCTATTCGGAAAACGACGACATTGTTTTAGACGGTGGACATCGTCTCCCGATGCTACGCCAACAGGCCCCGCGAAGCGAATGCATCTCCCTCGCCGATTTTATTACGCCTAAAGCCGAGGGGAAAAACAGTATCGGACTCTTCTGTTTGAAGGTGGCCGATTTACATCCCTCCTGTTCGTGTCGCGAGTTCGAGCAATTGCTGCGGGAAAGTCTGGCCGCACGAATCGCGGAAGCCTGCGCGGAATGGATGCAGGAACAACTTAACGAAGGATTACATGTGATTCGCCCCGCGTTCGGTTACCCGGCTTGCCCCGACCACTCGCTAAAAAAAGATGTGTTCGAACTACTGAATGCAACCGAAGAGATCGGAGTTCACCTGACCTCTTCGTATGCCATAAACCCTACGACAAGTCTGTGCGGATTACTGATCGCCCATCCCGAAGCCCGTTATTTCAGTATCGGTAAAATCGGAGACGATCAGTTCGCGGACTATTGCCGACGTAGAGGGATCTCACTCGAAGAAGGCAAAAAATTACTGAACAGATAAACGTATAAAAAGAAAGAAACGTAACGTAATCTATTTTGAATTCTTTTGAGAAGCGATCTTACGAATGATAAATGTAAGATTACTTCCAAAGGGACATCTCAACCCTTAAATAATACGACCATGAAAGTCATTGATATACTCAGGAAATCGGACCGCCCGATATTTTCTTTTGAACTGGTACCTCCTCTCAGAGGCGGAGACATACACCGAATATACGAAGCCATTGAACCATTGATAAAATTCGCTCCACCTTTTATCAACATAACCTTTCACCGGGACGAGCAAGAATACCGGGAACGAGCCGACGGTTCCATCGTGAAGGTAACAGTCACCAAACGCCCGGGATCAGTTGCTTTATCCGCGGCCATTATGAAACGCTATCCCGTGGAAGTCGTCCCTCATATCGTATGCGGGGGAGCTACCCGTCATTCGATCGAGAACGATTTGATCGATTTAAATTTTCTCGATATTGAAAATGTTATGGCTCTACGGGGAGATCCTGTTTCCGGACAACGCTATTTTACTCCCGAAGAAGACGGACATAAATACAGTTGCGAACTGGTAGAACAAATCGCAAGGATGAATCAAGGGAAATACCTGGACGACACGCTTACCGATGCCGTCCCCACCAATTTTTGCATCGGTGTGGCAGGCTATCCTGAAAAACATTACGAAGCACCTAATCCGGTCAGTGATATCGAAAACCTCAAGCGAAAAGTAGACGCTGGAGCGGATTACATTGTTACGCAAATGTTTTTCGATAACGACAACTATTTCTCTTTTGTCGAAAAATGCCGGGCTATCGGCATCTCGGTGCCCATTATCCCGGGACTAAAGCCGATCTCCTCCTTTAAACACTTGGAAAACCTCCCCCGCTCTTTCAATCTCGATATTCCGGAAGAGTTAGAACGAGCCATCCGGCGATGTCGTTCGAATAAAGAGGTCTACCGGGTAGGTATCGAATGGTGTATTGCCCAAAGCCTGGAACTGATCCGACAAGGAGCACCGGCGGTACACTACTATACCATGGGAAAATCGGACAATATTCAAGAAATTGTCAAACGGGTCTTTTAATACCGTTCGAATAAAACTTTCGATTTCTCTTTAGATTCAAACCTATCTGATAATACCCTCGAATTATTAATTCTTTTCCCCGGAAAATCCTAACTTTGTATGGCAAATACTATGATCATGAGTCTGACGGAAGCTTTGATTACTATTTTACTCGGTACGGCAGCAGGATTTATCAACACCTTCGCCGGGGGAGGTTCCATGTTAGTGGTTCCCTTCTTAATTTTCATCGGACTGCCGGCCAATGTGGCCAACGCGACAAACCGTGTCGCTATTTTATTGCAAAACATAGTATCCGTGGGTAGCTTCAAACAAAAAAAAATTCTCGACTTTAAAACCGACTCCAAACTTTTATTGCCCGTGGCTCTCGGTAGCATTGTAGGAGCTTTCATTGCCGTGGATATCAACGAGGAGATATTCCGCAAAGTAATTGCCGGGCTATTGATCGTTATGTTTTTTATGCTATGGTTGGATCCCAACTCTTGGGTAAAAGCCAACGCGGAGCGGGCGAAAGTAAAAAATCCCTGGCTACGCCATATCGTGTTCTTCATCATTGGAATATACGGAGGCTTTATTCAAATAGGAATAGGCTTTTTTCTATTGGCAGGATTGGTATTAGGATGCGGTTATGATCTGTTAAAAGCCAACGCGATCAAATTATTCATCGTTCTTTTTTATACCATCATTGCTTTGGGTATTTTCTTCTATTACGGATTGGTCGATCTAAAAACAGGACTGATACTCGCTTGTGGAAATATGCTCGGAGCTTGGATCGGAGTTCGTTTCAGCATAAAATGGGGAGCGAAATACATTCGATATTTTCTACTTGTGATTCTACTTATCGTAGCCGTCCGGCTTTATTTTACTTAACTAAAAACCCTAAAATATGAAACATTATCTTTTTTTTATCGGTATTTTATTCATGACTATCACGCTAAACGCCCAAAACATGAAAGAGATTAAACTAAATGCCCCGAATAAAACAAGGGGAACAAGTCTAATGCAAGCTTTAAACGATCGGGAATCCGTCAGGGAATTTTCAAACAAGTCTTTGAGTATACAGGATTTAAGTGATCTTTTATGGGCCGCTAACGGCATCAACAGAGCAGAGTCAAAAAAACGTACAGCCCCATCGGCCCTTAACAAACAAGACATCGATATTTATGTTTGCCTTCCCGAGGGAATTTACCTGTACGATGCGGAAAAAAACAGTTTAAAGCCCGTAGCGGAAGGAGATCATCGTTCCGCAGTTGGTGGACAACAGGATTTCGTCCGGAAAGCTCCCGTTTCTCTTGTTCTGGTATCGGATATTTCCCGTTTCGGAATGGGCGATAACGAACAAATCCGGTTAATGGCAGCTATGGATGCAGGCATCGTTTCACAAAACATCAATCTATTCTGTGCCGCCAACAAGCTGGTCACGGTTCCCCGGGCTTCCATGGACAAAGATAAATTGAAAAAAATCCTCAACTTAAAGGAGCACCAACTGCTTCTGATGAATAACCCCGTGGGATACCCTAAATAATCGTAGATTGACGATTGTAGATTTAGTGATTACATGATTGATTTGTCCCCGGGATTCAAAGTCACCTAATCATTAATCACTGAATCTCTTAATCCCTCAACCGTAGCATTCCTAAATTCTCATCTCTTTTTAACGTTAATTCTTCCTTTTTATCTACCGACATAACGGTAAGCACTTATCTTTGTAAAAGATCAAACGAAGAAAAAAACCGTTATTATATGGAGGAAAACGTGCTCGAGAAACTGAAAATATTGGCAGAATCTGCCAAATACGATGTATCCTGCGCATCCAGCGGGACCTCCCGATCGCACAAAAAAGGCGAGATCGGAAGTGCCGAAGGTTGGGGGATATGCCATAGTTTTGCCGAGGACGGACGCTGTATCTCTCTACTGAAAATCATGCTTACGAATAAATGCATGTACGACTGCGCTTATTGTATCAATCGTCGTAGTAATGACTTGAAAAGAGCCACTTTCTCCGTCACGGAACTTGTGAATCTAACGATAGAATTTTACCGAAGAAACTATATCGAAGGCCTTTTTCTCAGCTCGGGCGTCGTCCGTAATCCCGATTACACCATGGAACGCCTGGTGAGAGTCGTCAAAGATCTGAGACTAAAATACCGCTTTAACGGTTACATTCATCTGAAAAGCATACCGGGTGCCAGTCGGGAATTGGTAAACGAAGCCGGTCTATATGCCGACAGGCTAAGCGTAAACATCGAAATTCCGAAAGAAGAGAGCCTGAAAATAATAGCTCCGGAAAAAGACTTTCAAAGCGTGTTCACTCCCATGCGCTATATCCAGCAAGGCGTACTCCAACACGCGGAAGAACGAAAAAAGTTTCGCCATGCGCCTCGTTTCGCCCCGGCAGGACAAAGTACG
Source organism: Gabonibacter massiliensis (assembly GCA_001487125.1). Taxonomy (GTDB): domain Bacteria; phylum Bacteroidota; class Bacteroidia; order Bacteroidales; family Marinifilaceae; genus Gabonibacter; species Gabonibacter massiliensis. The sequence continues at coordinate 388,779 of LN913013.1, read as the reverse complement.
CAAATGATTATCGGTGCAACAAACGATAGCGACAAAGATATTCTTTATCTCTCCTCAGCCTTGTACCAACGTCCCACGATGAAAAGAGTATATTATTCGGGATATGTCCCTGTAAACAGTTACGACAATCGGCTTCCCATGTTAAAACAGCCTCCATTAGTACGGGAAAACCGTTTGTATCAAGCCGACTGGCTGCTTCGCTTTTACCATTTTTCAGTCAACGAAATCGTCAACGACGCATACCCTGATCTGGATTTGGAAGTTGATCCCAAACTATCGTGGGCCTTACGTCATCCGGAAGCATTTCCCGTCGACATCAACCGGGCGGATTATGAAATGCTACTTAGAGTTCCCGGCTTAGGGGTAAAATCGGCTCAAATGATTATCACGGCACGACGCCACTCCCGGCTGGGAGCCACCCACTTGAAACAAATCGGAGTCGTGATGAAAAAGGCCCAATATTTTATCACCTGCCACGAATTACCGATGCAGACCATTCATGAAATGCAACCCGAAACCGTACGACGTATTTTAACCCGGCCATCCAACCGTAAAATAGACGATCGCCAACTGGTAATCCCCTTTCAGTATTAAACGATGGTTATTTATATATACGATAAAACATTCGAAGGCCTTCTTACCGCCATATTCGATGCCTACAGCAGACATTCGTTCCCCGATATGCTAAAAGGAGAAGTCGAATCCCTACCCCTGTTTTACGACGAGACCTATACTGTCGTTACCGATGAGAAAAGAAGTAACCGGGTATGGAACGCCCTCCTAAAAAAACTCTCGGCCCCCGCCCTTTCGACATTAGTCATGAACTGGCTGTCCGAAATACCGGAAATCGATCTTTTACTATTCCGCTACATACGTAAAACAATCGATGCTCCCGTTTCCATCGAATTAAACTTCGGAGACCCGGATGTATTGCAAATAACCCAAAATGCCAAAAAAGTAAACAACGAACGTCTCCGGGTCATTCAATTTTTACGATTTCAAAAAGCCGCTGACGGCACTTTCTTTGCCGCACTAAAACCGCTTTACAATGTACTCTCGTTGACCCTAAAACATCTACAAAACCGTTTCTCCGATCAAAGATGGCTGATCTACGATCTGAAAAGAGAATACGGTTACTATTATGATTTAACTACTGTTACCGAAGTACGTTTCGATACCAAAGAAAATCATCTGATCACAGGAATACTGGATGAAAAATCAATGGACCGGGACGAAAAACTGTTCCAACGTCTATGGAGGGAGTACTTTCAATCGATCACGATTAAAGAACGATCGAATCCCAAGCTACATCGTAGGAATCTACCTGCCCGTTTCTGGAGATATCTTCCTGAAAAACAATCCTAAATCACTCGTTCCGTACCGGGAACCGTCCTTTCGGGCTTACTTTTCCGAAGACTTAAGAATCTCGTAACAACACATATCCGCCCATCGGTCATTTTTCCGAACCGCTTTACGCATAATTCCCACCAATCGAAAACCACACTTTTCCAATACCCTCCGGGAGGCCGTGTTATAATCGAAAACGGGAGCATATAGGCGCACCAACTCCGTTGTTGTGAAAATATACTCCACGAACCGGAATACGATCCCGCTCATTATTCCTTGCCCCCAGTAAGGCTCTCCCAACCAATATCCGATCTCCGCACTGTATCGCTCCACATCACTCTGCGGAATAAAACCGATACCGCCAATAGCCTTCCCGTCAATGACAATAGCAAAATCCTGCACGCACCCCTTCGATAAAGTACTTTCAATATACTCCCGGGCATCCTCCTCCGTGTAAGGGGATGGAAAACCATCCCGCAAATTATTCCATACACGTATGTTATCGGCATATTCGGCCAGCGACTGGCAATCGGATAATCTCCAAGGCCTTAATTCATAACTCTTCATGTCTGCATCCGACTGATTTTTCCATTTATATTCTTTACCGCCAAGGAATTAACCCGTAAGCCTACCTATTTTAGAACGACAACCTAATGACGGGTCAACAGATCCTGTTTATCTTCGTCGGACAAGCTTGCCGTTTTAAAAGCTCCTTCTACCAGATCGTCAATCCCCCATTGAAATACAAATATATATGACTTTTTAAATAATAAGCTTCGTATCGGAGAATAATTTTCATTCCGCTTGAAAATAAACAAACAAAACGAAACGTTTAAAAGTTCCAAAGCGTATATTTTATCAAAGCGATCATACAAAGACCGATAAATAAAAAATTACGGATCACCTAAATAAAACAAGAATTATGCTTAAGATAGAAAAAGCCGAGGTAATAAAGGAATTCGAATATACGGTGGAAGACCTTACCCATAAAATCAAAGCCAAGATTTTAAAACGAGACGAAAACCATTACGGTGTTATATTGAGTCACTGGTACAAAAAATACGGAGACCACGACTATACACAACCCGGATGGGGAGTTGATTCGCTTGAAAAAGCCGAAGATGAATTAAATCGTTATATGAAGGATTTTACCCTTGATTTAATCGTAAACCCCAAATATTGAATCTACAAAACAGGATAAGAATCTGTGATTCAATTACATAACTATTAAGTTATTAGAAATAATCCTCCTATCAAGAAATCCGGAATCACAGAATCTTTTCATTTATAACAGTCATTCCTTACTATGTAGTTCTTTCCGCAAAAAAGGAGCTGTCACGGAGTCCGGGCTTAAAGCCACCTCTTCCGGGGTCCCCGTAACCACCACTTCCCCCCCGTTTTTTCCCCCGCCGGGCCCCATATCGATCAAATAATCGGCAACCTTTATTACATCGAGATTATGCTCGATCACAATCACGGTATTTCCTTTATCCACTAATTTCTGCAATACTCCCAACAAAATATTTACATCCTCAAAATGCAGGCCAGTCGTAGGCTCATCCAATATATACAACGTATTTCCCGTCTCCTTTTTAGACAGCTCCGCCGCTAATTTTATTCGTTGCGATTCACCACCGCTTAACGTAGTACAAGGTTGTCCGATCTGAACATATCCCAAACCGACATCCTGCAATACCTTCAATTTGGCCTGCAAATGAGGCAAATTCTCAAAAAATTCCACCGCCATATTGATGGTCATATTCAATACATCCCCGATAGACTTCCCTTTATAACGAACCTCTAAAGTCTCCTTATTATACCGTTTTCCATCGCATTCATCACAATGCACGTAAACATCCGGTAAAAAATTCATCTCTATCGTTTTTACCCCGGCACCCTTGCAAGCTTCACAACGCCCACCACTCACGTTAAACGAGAAGCGGCCCGCCGTATATCCCCGGATTTGAGACTCCGGCAATTTTTCGAATATTTTACGGATATCGGTGAAAATACCCGTGTAGGTCGCCGGATTAGATCGGGGGCTTTTTCCTAACGGACTTTGGTCTACCACCACGACTTTATCTATATTCTCTATGCCATCAATAGCACGATAAGGCAAAGGCTCTGCTAACGAATGATAAAAATAAGCACTCAAAATGGGATGAAGTGTTCCGTTCACCAAAGAGGACTTTCCGCTACCGCTTACCCCGGTAACGCAGATCAGCTTCCCTAAAGGGAAATCGACATCCACATTCTTTAAATTATTTCCGGTACACCCTTTCAGACTGATCTTTTTCCCGTTTCCCTGCCGACGTTCAGACGGTACGGTAATCTCTCTAATACCCTTTAGATACTGAGCCGTGAGGCTACTGCTTCTCCTAATATCATCGAATGTACCTATCGCCATAATCTCCCCCCCTTTTCTACCGGCTTTAGGTCCCAAATCCACAATATAATCGGCATTTTCCATCATCTCTTTGTCATGTTCCACCACGATCACCGAATTTCCCGCATCCCGCAGCTCTTGCAAAGAACGAATCAATTTCCTGTTATCTTTCTGATGCAAGCCGATACTGGGCTCGTCCAAAATATAAAGTACATTTACCAGCTGAGATCCGATCTGTGTGGCCAATCGAATACGCTGGGACTCACCTCCGGAAAGAGTCATCGACTGACGGTTTAAAGAAAGATATTCCAAACCGACATCCAACATAAATTTCAAACGAGTCCGTATCTCCTTCAATATCTCTCCGGCAATCTGTTTCTGTTTTAATTCCAGATGTTGTTCAACATTACATACCCAAACGTACAAATCATCCAATTCCATATTGGCCAACTCCGATATATTCTTCCCACCTATATAAAAATGCAAAGCCTCCTGGTTTAAACGCTGACCGTTACAAACATCACAAGTCGTTACCGAAATAAACTGCTCTGCCCATTTATTTGCTTTTTTAGAGGTGGCATTCTCCTCCTGTATCGTGACGTATTTTAAAATACCCTCGTAGGTGGTTAAAAAATTGGAAGAGACTCCGATTTCCGTATTTTCCAAACGGAACTGTCCCGGATAACCGTACAATATATCAGTCAAAGCCTCCTCTGGAAGCTCGCGAATCGGTTGTTTTATATCCGCACCATGTTTTTTTAAAATCGTATCGATTTGATAAAAAATCAAAGATCCTTTATATTTTCCCAAGGGCAATATTCCCCCGGCATAGATAGACAACGAATCATCAGGAATAATCTTCTCTATCGCAACAGAATTAATGTACCCCAAGCCTTTGCACTTTTTACAAGCACCATGAGGAGAATTAAAAGAAAACGTGTGGGGAGCCGGATCTTTATAAGAAATTCCCGTGTCAGGACACATTAAATGACGACTATAATATTTTAATTCGTCACTTTCATTGTCCTTCACCGTCATGACTCCTTTTCCATTTTTCATTGCTGTCGCCACGGAAGCCTTCAGGCGCTTCAAGTCGACATCCTGCATAACGATTTTATCGACAACGATCTCGATATCATGAATTTTATAACGGTCCACACTCATTCCAGGAAGAATCTCCATAATCTTCCCGTCCACTCGTGCAGAAATAAATCCCTTTTTCCTTAAATTCTCGAATAGTTCTTTGTAGTGTCCTTTACGCCCCTTTACCACCGGAGCCAATAAAAGAATTCTTTTTCCGGCAAAATCCTGCTGCAACAACTCTAAAATCCGCTCATCCGTATATTTTACCATCTTACTACCGGTGGCATAAGAATAAGCTACTCCCGCCCGGGCAAATAACAACCGGAAGAAGTCGTATATTTCAGTAGTCGTCCCCACAGTAGAGCGGGGATTCTTGTTGGTTGTCTTTTGTTCGATAGAGATAACCGGACTCAATCCCGTTATCTTATCTACATCGGGACGTTCCATCCCGCCCAAAAAACGACGGGCATAGGCAGAAAAAGTTTCCAGGTAACGTCGTTGTCCCTCCGCGTATATCGTATCAAAAGCCAAGGAAGACTTGCCACTCCCACTCAAGCCCGTCACTACCGTCAATTTATTACGGGGAATCACTACATCTATATTCTTCAAATTATGTTCCCGCGCTCCGTATATAACTATATTCTCGCCTTCTTCTTTATATCCCATACTTGCTCTCCAATATAAATAACTTACAAAAATACAGGAAACAATTGAAAAAGGAAAAGAATAAGTGATAATTGACAATTCTAAATGTAGATTGTAAATTTTAAATGAATCAGCCGATCGCAATGTTTTTTGACCGCTTAATCGTAAATAAATGGAAGATTTCTATATTTATGGGAAATAAAAAAATGGGAGGGATTTTCCGTTTCCTCTCGAAATGAAATATAATGGGACTGACGAAAAGATGTTGTATGTGTGTGTGCGTGCGTCTGTGTGTGTGGTGTGTGTGCGTGGTGTCCCGTGGTATATATTTCAGTATTTTCAAGAACTCAATCGGAAAATCAGCTTAAACCTCCGTCAAAGCTATCCCCTCTCTTATGCTAGATGATTCAATCTAATAACAGCTAAAAATAAATCATAAGTCTTATATCATCATCTAATATACCGTCTTTAACGGAATCGAAGCATTAAAGGTTACAGCTTCAAGGGAAAAAAATGAAGAAAAACACTCTTTTTTTTCTTACCGACCAATAACTAACTGATTATAAACACCAAATATTTCTCTTTAAAAGTATTATGTTTATACCTCAAATTGATTTCACAATTTTTTCATAAAAAACACAGACAAGCCATTTCATTCCGTCAACAAAAAAGAGCATTCTTACGAATGCTCTTTTTTATATATTAATCACAAAGATTTATTTCTTTAAAAAATCTTTTACTTGTTCATTAGGAACCATTTGTTCTTTGAACGTGTACGCACCGGTTTTGGGAGACTTTACCATTTTGATAACTTTTGCAAATCCCCGACCATCTCCTGTCTTTAATGTTGCAACAACCTTCTTTGCCATAGTCTATTATTTTATTTCTCTGTGTAAAGTTACTCTTTTCAAATAGGGATTGTACTTACGTAATTCCAATCTCTCGGTGGTGTTTTTTCTATTCTTGGTAGTGATATAACGAGACATTCCCGGAACCCCGGATTCTTTCTGCTCGGTACACTCCAGAATCACCTGTATTCTGTTACCTTTGCTTTTCTTTGCCATTTCTTTTAATTTTATACGTTCTTAATTAAACCATTGGCAGTAGCCTCTCTCAAACAATGGCTCAAGCCTTTCTTGTTGATCAGGCGCAATCCGGCAGCAGATACATTTAAACGTATCCATCTATCCTCTTCCGGCCAATAAAAATTTCTCTGAAACAAGTTGATCGCGAATGTTCTCTTAACTCTTCTTTTAGAGTGAGATACATGGTTACCAACCATCGCCTTTTTTCCGGTTATTTGACAAATTCTTGACATCTCTCAATATTTTTATAAACGCTTTCCAAACAGGATGCAAATAACGCACTTTTTATTCAAACTATCAAATGTTTCGATAAAAAAGTTTCTATTTTTTTTCTTAGCTTAATATAAACCATAAAAGAAGCAAGAAAACAGTGACAGACAACCATTCCTGCCACGTCTCCCTTCGTTGTTTCCCCTCTTCTTTTCCCGGAGTTCGCCTTAAAATATCCAAAAATTCCCCCGTAGGACAAAAATAGTTACACCAAGGACGGCTAATGAAGACTGAAATTAACAGACAAGTCAGCGCAAAAGCGATCATTCCTCCTGATGCCACCGATACCAGAAAAGCAGAAAACGGTTCAAGAGAGGTTAAATCCAACGAAATACCCCACAACAATAAGCCCATAATTCCCAAAAAGAATGTGATCCGGGTATATTTCAAAACCTTTTTCACTCTTCTCCCGAAGGTTATCTTTTTTCTCCGTACCTTCCCCATTAATTCCTGTGCAGCCCCGAAAGGACATAGATAAGCACAGTAATAAGAGCGATTAAAAAATAGCGGGCATATCACCGCTAACAACGCAATTACCGGCAGCAACACGCGTACCCCCCACGGGATTCCATTCAACAACCAACCGTATAACAGTTCCAAAGATATAAAACTACCGCTCCAAAAACCAAGTATTAAAATAGACGCAACTTGTAAAGCCGATCTGTATTTTTTCATGCTTGCTCCCCGAAACAAACTGACGATAGCAAAGAGTACGACCACTCCTCCTAACACGTGACGCAATAAAGTCAACACGTTGTCATTTCCACGATGATCCTGTTCATTCAAATATTCTCCCACGGCTCTCTTGACCCCCATTCGAACGGCCTCACTGGTTAAGGTCGCACCACTAACGGCTTCAACCTCCATTTTTCCTACCTCTTCTATCCGCTTCCCATTCCAACTATCAAAAAAACCTCTTTTCTCCAAACGTCTTACAAAACCTCGGGATTCATTATTCTCCAATAAAGTCAATCCCGATACGATACCTTCGTCGGATACCGCCAAAAATAGAGGTACCGGGCCGGCATAGCCGATCAGATCATCCGCAACGGGCGTGGTCAATATTAGTTTCCCCACTTCTTTCTCTCCCTCTTTTACATCGTATTCCACCGGGGAGATTCGTTCCAATCCCGTATAACGAGGAAAATATTTTCGTATGGAATCTTCCGGAATCCTAATCTCTTGTTTCTCTTCTCTCGAACCGTTATTTATTTTTTTTTCTTCCTTAAAATTGCGAGAAATTAAAAACAGCACCACACACAATAAAATAATCCGGGGTAATTTCGCCACAAAAACTTCAATATTTCTTCTCACTTCCATAATTCAACTTACTTTTCGTCGCAAAAATAACTAATTTTCTATTCCGTTTTTCCCGGTAAAAATCAAAATTCGATAAGATGCCATTCTAAGAGTTAAATACCGAAATAGATTTGCGAGCCTCTTTTTATTCCTCTACTTTTGTCATGAAAAATCAAACTTAATTACGTATGTACAGAGCAGAAATACACACAGAAAAAGGAGTTATGAAAGTTCGTTTTTATGAAAAAGATGCCCCGAATACAGTTGCCAATTTTGTGAAACTGGCCAAATCCGGGTTTTACGACGGACTGACATTCCATCGGGTAATTCCTAATTTTGTCATTCAAGGAGGATGTCCGGACGGTACGGGTGCCGGAGGACCGGGGTACACGATTAAATGTGAACTTGATGGGGATAATCAATACCACGACCGGGGAGTTTTATCCATGGCCCATGCAGGACGGGACACCGGCGGATCTCAATTTTTTATCTGTTGCAACCGCCAAAATACCGCACACCTGGATAGAAAACATACCTGTTTCGGGAAAGTGTACGAGGGATTGGAGGTGATCGATGCCATTCGTCCCCGAGACGTGATCACTAAAATCGTAATCATCGAGGAATAGTTAGTTGTTTTTAAATAAATCAAATAGCCGAAGTTCGTAAGAGACTTCGGCTATTTACTTATATCGATCAGCACCTCACTTATTTTGCAAAAATAGCAGCCAAAGCGATGGAATTCAATTTAGCATCCACACTATCTCCCCGGGATGAAAGTACGCTCGGGGCGGTAGCACCTACCAAGATTGCTCCCTGACGGGCATTTGCCAATTTAGTGTTGGTTTTATAAAATACATTACCAGCCTCAATGTTCGGGAAAACCAAACAATCGGCCTCTCCGGCTACGGGAGAAGTAATCTTCTTTATTTGAGCAGCCTCTTTATCGATAGCGACATCCAATGCCAAAGGTCCGTCTATATCAATATTTCCTAATTGCCCCCTCTCTCCCATCTTTGCAATCACGGCAGCATCCATCGTCGATTCCACCTTAGGCAAAACCTGCTCGGTAGCGGAAATCAAGGCTACTTTCGGACGAGCTATTCCTAACGCATTGGCAATCTGACTTACATATTTCACGATAGCCAATTTTTGATTCATATCCGGAGCCGGTATAATAGCGGCATCACTCGCGATCAATAGCTTATGATAATTCGGACACTCCATAACTGCCACGTGAGACAACGTTGCCTTCGGAGGTAATAATCCACAATCTTTGTTAAGGATAGCACGCATATACTTATCCGTACTTACCAGCCCCTTCATGATAATATCAGCTTCCTTATCCCGCACCATCTTTACGGCCAAGGCTGCTGCTTTCGTATCTACCGGTTCGTGAACAATTTTAAATTGTGAAATATCATATCCGTGCTCTGTACATACCTTTTTAATTTCGTTTTCGTCACCACACAACGTAGCCTCAACAATTCCCATTTCAACTGCCTTATGAACGGCTTCGATAGAGTGGCTATCATTAGCAAAAGCTACAACCAACCGTTTTTTCCGGGTATTACCCTTCAATAATTCGTAAATGTCATCAATCTTAGTTATTGCCATAACTTATAAAATTTTAGTTCTGTGAATGTATTTTTCTAATTTGGAAGCAAAAGTAACTCTTTTTACGAGAAACAGAAACAAAAAGAAGCATTTTAATAAGAAATTGAAAATACGGAAATGCTTCCCGACAATCAGGAGTTTTCTTTTTAAATTCTGCGTCCCCCAAATTCAAATTTCACAATAAAAAAATACCTTTGTGATGAAATAAAAGAAGTGTATCGTAACGTGTCGTTCGAACGAAATATAATCGCTCTTTATCTCATTAAAATCTCCAAATGGTTTACCCTTGTCATGCCTGTCATCGTGCTGTTTTACAAGGATTGCGGTTTGGATATGACGGATATTTTTACTCTTAAAAGCATCTATTCAATCGCTATGGTCTCCTTGGAAATTCCGACAGGTTACCTTGCGGATGTTTGGGGAAGACGTAACTGTTTGATTGCAGGTACCATTTTAGGATTCGGCGGATTCAGTTGCTACTCTTTTTCCGATACGTTTTCAGCTTTTTTCATGGCTGAGGTCATGCTTGGGTTCGGCCAAAGTCTCGTATCGGGAGCGGACTCGGCCCTGCTATACGACACGATGATTCATTATAGAAAAGAAGAATCCTATTTGAAATACGAAGGACGAGTGACTATGATCGGCAATTTTTCGGAGGCCTTCGCGGGTGTATTCAGCGGCTTATTGGCAGCCTATTCCCTACGCTTTCCTTTTTACGCTCAATCTTTTGTCGCTTTTATCGGGATTCCGGCGGCATTCTCTCTTACCGAATACGCCGCTAAAACCAGAATCACGAACTCTCTTTCCAACATTCCAAAAATCATACGATACTCCCTATTCACGAATCGACAACTCTGTTACAACATCCTGTTCTCCGGAATCATCGGGGCGGCAACTTTAACCATGGCCTGGTTTGTTCAACCCCTATTGATCGAACTCGCAACCCCGACTTCTTGGTTCGGAATTATCTGGACGGTACTCAATCTCACGGTAGGTATAGCGGCCCTCTATTCAGATCAACTGAATAGGTGTATCGGAACACGTAAAATGTATGCTTTCATCCTCTTTTTCATCGTGGGAGGCTATGTAGCCGTTTCATCGCGTATCGATTATACCGCCCTCGTTTTTCTCTTCGCGTTTTACATCGTACGAGGATTCGCTACCCCTATACTGAAAGGGTATATCAATCAAATCACCTTCTCGGAAATGAGAGCAACGGTACTCTCTATCCGTAATTTTGTAATTCGTCTCCTATTTGCAGCCATAGCTCCACTTGTCGGATGGCTTAACGATGCTTATTCTCTCTCCGTGGCCCTACAAATCACCGCTGCCATTATCTTTATCCCAGGCCTCTCCTTTCTTATCCTTGAAGGGTATTATAAAAAATAAAAATCCCCCGGAATTTTTATTTTTCCAGGGGAGGTATTCTCTCTATCGTCTTCCTTTCTATTTTACTCTATACTTTTCATCTGTCATATCGAAACTTTTGGCTTCAAATAACCCCAGATCACTCGCGGGAAAAGCATTCCTCGGCGGATTGTGACCATCGTAAATACTGGCAAAATCATAAACACTATCGGTCGTCAACCACACCCATATCTCAGGATAAACGTCCTTAATATGTTTAGCTTCCTTCGGATAATTAAACCAATCGTAACCACATACATATCCTTCTTCCGCCGTATATTCGCTTCCGGTAGTCGTTATTACCAAACCGTAAGGTAATCCGTTTTTATCAAATGACTGACTCAAATAATCGGTCGAAATCGCATACAACTCCGTACCGCCATCCACCTCAATATACCACTCAACCCGCATAAGCCCACTGCCTTCAATTTTAGATATATCCCAGTTCCGTATGGTCGACCCCAGATATCCATTTTTTTCCCCTTTTTGGTTGCTCGTCGTTCCAACCGTATTGATGAACCCTTCTTGTGATTTGAAATACTGAGAACGACAATCCGCCCCCACGGGAGTAATTAATCCTTTAAACACCTGCTTCTCACCCTTATACACGACACATCCCAACTTTATCGGTTTCGTTGAACCGAGTGCTACCGGTTGCACACCGAAAGCAAAAATAGAACCTTTCGTTTGGTAGCGGACATGAATCACCAGATCGTTATAATCATAATCCGCATTTTTGGAATCCTCGAAACAAATCACTTGAAACATTTGGGATTTATTCTCGGTAAAATTAGGATATTGGTTATCAGGTACAAAAGAAGTGGATATACTGCCCGTTTTAGCCCGAGACTGTTTAGGAACCCATATTGTCATCGGAGTATTGGCTTCCGCAATCGTCACACCAGAACACTTCACCACAGTAACATGTCCCTCTCTAACCGGAACCTCATAAGATTCGCTCGTAATAAAATGATTGACATCAATATCTTGGGGAGAAGTTTTAGACCCCATATTTTTTTCCTTAATACAGGATATCGATAGTATCATCAAGCATAGTAAGAATAAATTCTTCTTCATAGATTTAGCCGTTAAAACAATAAATTCTGATTTTGACAAAAAGATTTTCACACAAAGAAATCCTTTTATATCCTATATAGCATAAATTTATACAAATACAAAGGTAATTAAATTTATTTTCACAGAGGTACTTCTTACCATAAGAATTATCATTTTTTCATAAAAAATGATATAACTATTTATTTCCAACGACCTGATTTACCATAGGAACGAAAAAAAATCGACCGTAAAATGAATTTACGGTCGATTTACAAGAAAATCTTTTTTCTCTATTTTATTTTTTCAATGATTTCCGTCAATGATTTAAACACATCCTCGACGGTGCCGTGACCATCTACGGAATAACATTTTTTCAATGCTTTGTAATGATCCGCAACGGGTAGCGTCTTTGCCTGATATTCCCTGAAACGATTTTCAATTACCGTCTCGTTATCATCGGCACGTCCCTCAATCTTCGCCCTTTCCAGCATCCGACGCATTAACTCATCGTGAGGCACTTCTATGCTGATCAATGCATTCAAAGGGTGCCCCGTCTTAACCAACATTTCGTCCAAAATCTCAGCTTGCGCTACCGTACGAGGGAAACCATCGAACAAGAATCCGTTCACTCCATCAATATGAGCAATGCTATTCTCGATCAACGCTACCACAAACTCATCGGATAACAACTCTCCCTTATTAATAATTCCGGCAGCCATTTTACCGAATTCCGAGCCAGCGGCGATCTCTTTACGGATCATATCCCCCGTCGAAAGATGGGCCAAATTGTATTTCTCCACCATCTTTTTTGCCTGAGTTCCTTTACCTGCACCCGGAGGGCCAAACAAAGCAATATTTAACATGATATTAATATATTAATTGATTACAACATAATTTACCGTGTACAAAGGTATACTTTAATCTAAATTACCGAACACGATTTCGGAAATATTTTAGTATTAATTTCTAAACAAAACAGTAATGACAAAACAAAACATTTACCACTGCAAACTACCTTGCAGATAGCTTTTTTTTCGTAATTTTGTTCGCAAAAATAAAGAGATATGAGCCCCCAAAAAGTAAAGCGCAAAACAACGCCACCCAAAAGAAAGAAAAGCAATTCAGCTCGTTTCCTCAAAAATATTTTTCTTGCCTTTCTATTTTGCGGAATGTTATTAGCTTTATTTATCTGTTGCGTCTATTTCGGAACGTGGGGAAAGATTCCGGATTACCGGGACTTACGAGCAATCCGAAATTACGAAGCTTCGTCGTTATATAGCGACGACGGAGAGTTATTAGGCAAATACTACATCGAAAACCGAACGAATATCATGTTTGACAGCATATCCCCGTATGCGATCAATGCACTGATTGCCACGGAAGATGTTCGTTTTTACGAACATCACGGTTTTGATAAAATCAGCATGTTAAGGGTCGTCGTCAAAACTCTGCTATTGGGAGACCGCAGCTCGGGCGGGGGCAGCACCCTCAGTCAACAATTAGCCAAAAACCTATTCCCGAGAGACTCCAAAAGCCGTTTTATGCTTCCCGTCATCAAAGTCAAAGAGATTATTACGGCTCATCGCCTGGAAAAATTGTATTCAAAAGACGAAATACTGACTCTTTATTTGAACACCGTCTCTTTCGGAGAGGATACTTTCGGTATTGAAAGTGCCGCTCAAAAATACTTTTCAACAACAGCAATGCATCTAACGCTCCCGGAAGCCGCAACATTGATCGGGATGTTAAAGGGACCCTCTTACTACAATCCCCGTCTCCATCCCGAAAGAGCATTACAACGCCGCAACACGGTGATCAACCAGATGGTTAAATACGATTATCTTACTGAAGAAGAAGGAAATAATCTTAAGAAAGAAAAATTGGAACTGGAATACAGACCCATTAACCATTATTCCGGACCTGCCCCCTATTTACGGGAGCGTATCAGACAAGACGCGGCTCAAATCATCAAAAAATACAACGAGACATACGGAACCTCTTACGATCTTTACAAGGACGGTTTAACAATCACGACCACGTTAGACGCGGAGATGCAACGTTACGCCGAAGAAGCCGTTCTGCAACATATGAAAAACCTTCAAAATGATTTTTATACCCATTGGGGAAAGCAAGAGCCCTGGTACAAAGATAAATCGGTGCTGGACAATGCCATCCGACAAAGCGAAATATATCAATCCCTCCAACAACAGGGATTATCTGAAAAGGAGATTTTAAAAGAGATGGGTAAAAAGAGACCCACGATTATTTACAGTACATACCAGGGTGAAACGAAGATGGAGATCTCGCCGATCGATTCCATAAAACATTATTTAAAATTTCTGCATCCGGGAGTCATCGCCGTAGAACCGCGAAGCGGCAAAATCAAAGTATGGATAGGAGGATTGAACTTTAAGTATTTCCAGTATGATCAGGTACTCGCCCCACGGCAGGTAGGTTCCGTTTTCAAACCGGTCGTATATAGCGCAGCCGTCCATCAGGGGGCACAAATAGACGCTTACTATAAAAACGAACAAAAAAGTTACCCGGCCTACGACAATTGGACACCCCGTAACTCCAATAATGAATACGGAGGTTTCTACACGTTAAAAGGAGCACTGAGCCAATCCATCAATACCATTGCCGTTGAAGTTCTGCTACAAACAGGTATGGAGAATACCATCCGGCATGCCCGCCGGCTCGGTATAACAAGTGATCTTCCCGCCGTCCCATCCATTGCACTCGGAACAGCGAATATCCCGCTTAACGAAATGATTTTGCCTTATATATGTTACGCGAACAACGGGACACGAGTCACTCCCTACTATTTACAAGAGATCAAAGACCGCGAAGGACGTCTTATTTACAAAGCCCCCGAACCGGAAAAGGAAGAAGTCATATCGGCAGAGGAAGCCCGGTTGATGTCCTATATGCTTTCGGACGTCATACGGGAAGGAACGGGAAGAAGACTAATTACAAACTACGGATTAAGCATGGCGATCGCCGGAAAAACAGGTACGACTCAAAATCAAGCGGACGGATGGTTTATCGGTTACAATCCGCGGATTGTCGTGGGTATCCGGGTCGGTGCCAACAACGCCCAAATTCACTTCAATTCTATCGCGTTAGGCCAGGGAGCGAATATGGCTCTGCCCATTTTCGGCTTGTTCATGCAAAAATGTCTGAAGAGCAATACATATGCCTATTGGGAAAAAACGAGTTTTCCCATGCCCGTATTGTATAAAAAAGAAGAACTGGAAAAGCCTATATTCAAAGATCACATGAACATCTTGGAAAGGATTGCCAATCAAAAAATTGAAAAAATAAAAAGAAACGATACGGTTACGCCCCAAAAGGAGAAAAAAGGATTTTTCCGACGCATCGGCAATTTGTTTAAAAAGAAAAATAAGAATTAATCCCCCGTCCCATGAAGAACAAAAATAAAATAACCACTCTTATCGCTCTCCTGGTTTTGATTATCGCTTTTAGTATCATATCCATGATTACCTTTCCGGCCGACATACGTTTCAGCTGGACCGGAATCAATCCTTGGAATACGGTAAAAGGCGTATTCTACATGTTCAATCGCTATATACGCGTAAACGCGTGGGTTAATTACTCCCTCACGGTACTCCTTATCGCTTACCTATGGTGGAGGATCTACGCTTTAGTCGGTCGGTTCAGAAGACGTCAATGACGTTTTTCCTTAACTGTCAAACGGTAACCGTCAGCATAATCGTTCTCTATCGCAACAAAAGAATCGACAGAAAGAATTTTCCTTAACGTTGAAATATAGCGTGCCAACTCCCGCTCTTTGGTGTCGTTATGTACCCCCCAAATATTCTCACACATCTCCTGTTTAGGGCATAATTCGTTCAAACGCATAGAGAGTAAACGCAATACCCGACTCTCGGTGGCCTTTAATTTATACTCCTTTCCGGATATGGACAACAGACGAGTCATATGGTCAAAGGTCGTCCGGGACGAAATGGCACATATACTTAATTCTTTCGATGATTTTTTATGCCTGGCATGTTCGATAGTCTTATTCAACCTGGCCCAGATCTCTTCCACGCGCATTCCTTTCACCAAATATTCATCTGCCCCTTCGTACAACGCATTATAATGATTTAAGGAGCTCAAAATAACAATAGGTACGACATCACCCCTTTCTCGAATCAATTTAATCAACTCGTACCCGTCTTTGCCGGGTAAGTCCATATCCAACACCAAAATATCCCAACCCGCACTCAGATAAACCTCCCAAGCTTCATCCCCATCCCGAACCATATGTATTTCAAATCCCGCTTTTTCAAAAACCTCGGTATAAGCAACGGCCGCTACCAAATCATCTTCCGCGTACAACATTCTCCATCTCTTCTCCATAATTTTCCATTTAAACAGAATATTCCTGACAAAAATAGAAATTCTTTTTTATAAGAAGTGAAATTACTACAATCTTACTACAATTGCTTATTTACCATTCATTCAAATAAATACTGAACACGGATCCCTCTCCCGGTGTACTCTCCAACCCCACTTTTCCCCCATGTGCTTTCACGATTTTCTTCACATAAGCCAATCCTAAACCAAAACCCTTTACCCGTCTTTTGCGATCCTCCCCTCGGTAATACTTCATGAACACTTTTTTCTGCCATTTTTTAGGTATTCCCTTTCCCTTATCCGAAACGGCGATCACGATTCCATTGCCTTTCACATAACATTGTACAGTAACATCGACGATTCCATCCGAATATTTTACCGCATTATCCAAAAGATTCCGAATGACACAAAACAGATGAACGGGGGAAGCGTAAATCATAGGAACGGGTATACGATAATCCAACTCCATACGTACCTCCTTCTTATTCCTGTTCGCCCATTGTTGCTCCTCGATCAACAAAGAGATTCCCTCCCTCAAATCGAACATTTTCTTTTCGATATCGGTATCGCAAATCTGACTCAAAGAACTTAATAAAGAGGTACTGGCTCGTCGCATATTGTTCATTTCCGACTCCATAAGGTCGTATTTTTTCCGTTCCCCTTCCGAAACAATCCCTTTCGTATTTTCCCGAAGTAACTCAAGTAAGGTACTCACGCTATTCAAAGGAGTATTAAAGTCATGAACAATCTGTTGCATCATTCCCTCCTGCAAAGAAACCAATTTTCTTTGCCGTCGATTCAGATAAACAATTCCAGCCAAAAGAAACAACAATAATAAAAACGTAATAAAAATACTTCCCAATTGTTGCCAAGAGCGCTCCCAAAACAGAGACAAAGGCAGATCGAAATAGATCGTAAATACCTCCCCCTCTTTTGATAAAAAAACAGGAGTAGCTACCTTATTCGCCGTATTCTTTTTCTCATCGGGAAAAAATGATGTCAGCTCTCCCGTTAATTTTTTAGCCACATAATAAAATTCCACTCCCTTCAAATTTTCCGGCAATTCTTCTCTTACCAAACGATCCAAAGAAGAGAAAAAAAACGTTGCCTCCGTCTGCTCCGAATAACGACAAGCTTCAGTAGAAAGTTGTTTATTAATAACACAAACGAGCGAATCTATATTTTTCGTCAGAATATCCGTTACTTCTCCCCCCCAATGCAGTCTTTCGGCCCGATACAAACGGTGACAAATAATAATTTGATTTACCATAAGCAGAAGCAACATAACGAGTACGATTCCACCTATCGTTCCGAACAATTTTTTAATAACCATCCTACCCTTTTTAAAAATTTACTACACTCTTACTATATTGTTTTACCGGACTATCCGAAAAAATACCGCACATTTGTACCGGAGATAATCAATATCTCTCCCGGGACAAAGATAAAGAATAATAAATACACAAAAAATGAGGTTATGATCACTCTCGTCGATATTAATAAAATTTACAGGACCAAAGAGGTCGAAACGCAAGCCCTCGAAAACGTGAATCTTTCCATTGAAAAAGGGGAGTTCGTTTCCATTATGGGACCTTCCGGTTGCGGTAAGAGTACGTTATTGAATATTATCGGTTTACTTGATAATCCTACCCGCGGTCAATTGCTGATTGAAAAGGTGGAAACGACAGGGCTATCCGATAAGGTGAAAGCGAAACTCAGAAACCGAAAGTTGGGATTTGTTTTTCAAAATTTCCATCTGATCCAAGCTCTGAATGTGTTGGATAACGTCGAACTTCCCTTACTTTACCGAAACGGTACGACCTCTTCGGAAAGACGAAAAAAGGCCATGGAAGTATTGGAAAAAGTCGGGTTATCCCATCGGTTAAAACATTTCCCTACCCAACTATCCGGAGGACAATGTCAACGGGTTGCCATCGCAAGAGCACTGATCGGCGGACCGGAAATTTTACTTGCCGATGAACCCACGGGCAATCTCGACAGTAAAATGGGGGCTGAAATCATAGATATACTTACACAATTAAACAAGGACGGGATGACTATCGTTATGGTTACCCACGATGAAAAGATCGCTCAAAAAACCAATCGCATTGTTCAATTCTCCGACGGTAAAATCATATGAAAAAGAAAATAACCCTATACCTGAAGTCGGCACTCTATAATATAGGACAAAACAAGGTCTATGCCTTATTTTGCATATTAGGTACGGCACTAACTTTTATTTTTGTAACGATCATATTGCAATTCGGAAATACCTTTCTCAATAACACGCCTCCGGGTGTCAATGTCGATCGTACCGTCATGGTCTCCTGCTGGAAAAAAGATCATCAAGGTCGATACTTGGGATATTTCACGAAAGAAGAGATCCCGAATATCATGAAACACGTGAAGGGGTACGAGACGTATTCTTTTATTCAGGGACAGCCGTTGAATCTTCTGATCAACGACCAGTTAAAATCAAACTATATAAACTATGTGAATCATGATTTTTGGAACATTTATCAATTTCAATTCATAGAAGGACGTCCTTTCACGGAAAAAGAACTCCAGACTCCCGTGGCAGTCATTACCGAGAGTTGCGCCAAACTCTATTTCAAAAACGGTTCTGCCCTAAATCAAACGATGGAAGCACAAGGGATAACTTACAAAGTCATCGGAGTTGTGAAAGATTTCTCTTTCATCGTCGTGAACCCGGTCGCCACGATCTGGGCTCCTTATACATTCAACCATTTTTGGCCAAACAGAACCCGATCTTATGACCTTTACATCATGTTTCCGCGGGAGATGCCGGAATCCCAAATGCGTAAAAACATGGCCAACGCTTTTATTGCCTATAATAAAGAACGAAACCGGGAAATCGAAATCTACCCCGAAGATTTTAACACGGTACTAAACGGTAGAACAAACAGTAAAGGCATAACAGGCATGGATTATGAGCTTTACCTCATGATTCTTCTTTTATTGGTTATTCCGGCCGTAAACATCATTACCCTTAACATCGCCAATACGGCAAACCGCTCGGAAGAAATCGGTATCAGAAGAGCCATGGGCGCCGGAAAAATGTCTGCTTTCCTACAAATCATGACTGAAAATATTCTTCTCGTGTTAACGGGAACACTATGGGGAGTATTGATCGTATACCCTATTTTCAATGCAATCAACAGCACTTTGTTGACGGCTTTCGTCTGTGAAGGAAGCATTCTGTTTCCTGAATTGAATATAAGCATCGTTCTATTTCAAGTATTACCCTTGTCCATCGTCTTTAGTTTTCTTGCCGGAGGCTTGCCGGCTTATATGGTTGCACAACGTAATATAGCGGAAACGCTGAAAGGAGGTAAAAAATGATCGCACATATCCTTAAATTAATCTGGAATCAAAGAAAGCACTACACGGGAATTTTCATCGAACAGGTTTTAGTTTTTATCATCCTGACTATCTGTATTCTTTCTTTTAGCGAGAAAGTCCGTCTCTACTTATCTCCCGGAAACTTAAATACGGAAAATACCATTATCTTTTGGTTGAACAACACAAACAATCACTCTCCCGAGGAGGTGGGCGAAAAGATACAAAGTCTTGTTTCGAAGATGAGACAAAAATATCCCTCCAGTATCATATCATACGGAGATTTAACCCCCTATTTAAACGGAGGACAATTCACAAAGAGAGACTCTGTCGTCGTGGACAATCGCAAAATACTCACCAAAATCTATAGGTCCGACAAAAACGGCCTGGCCGTCTATCAGCCTCAAATAGAAGAAGGAGAATGGTTTTCCGGTAATATTCCGGAAGACGGAAGCCTACCTTTGATCGTTAGCCGGCAATTCTTGGAAGAGTCAGGTTTAAAGCATCCTATCGGGAAAAAAATCCAGTACGGTAACTATACCTATACCGTCACAGGAGTCATTTCCGGGATTAAAAACAATCCATTCACCCCTTCGACCCCTACAATCGTTTTACCGATAAACGATAAACAAGATGCAAGCTTTGGCGGATTCGATGTTAAAATCATAGATAGCGATATCGATACATACGTTCAGGATTTATATAAAGAGTTTCGGAAAGAGTTTCCAGATCCTCTTGACACCCCGACAATAGACCGGATCGAACAATGGAAAATAGGTGAAATATTAGAAACGATCATATCGGTCTCGTTACAGGCTATTCCGACCCTTTTTCTTTTGGTCTTTGCCTTTATCGGCACTTTCGGCCTGTTTTGGGTCCATTCCCGAAAACGAAAATCCGAATACGCACTACGCATGGCGATAGGATCCACTCGTTTCCGAATGATCTATCTCGTAATCATGGAAAGCTTGGTTATCACTTGCTTGGCTATGTTACCCGGTTTAATCCTCTTCTGTTATATCTCGGATTTTACCCCGGGCAATTTGTTCACCATGGGAATCACGGTATGCATCATGTTAACGTTTGCCCTATTCAGTGCTTGGTATCCGGCCTATACGGTGAGCCAAATAAATCCCGCTGAAACCTTACACTATGAATAACAACATCTGATACTATGAAAACAATATGGACCGTATTATTCGGTTTTCTTTGTCTCTCTTCCATGGGACAAAAGGAAACCAAGGTAATCTCTTTATCCGAAGCCATAGAGTTAGCTAAAAACCAATCTACTGATGCTATGATTGTTAGAAACCGTTTTCAGGCTGCATACTGGCAATACCGGAATTTTAAAGCAGATCTATTACCTAATATCATGCTGAAAGGTACTCTTCCGAGTTTTAACCGTACTTTATCGAGTTACTTAAAAGAAGACGGCAGTCAGACCTTTATTTCCAACAATTCCCTGTCCGAGCAGCTCTCGTTGTCTATTTCACAGAATATTCCATTGACCGGAGGGCGTATCTCCCTTCAATCCGAATTAGAGAGAGTAGATCAATTAGACGGAGAAAAAAAGACCACTTATATGAGTATTCCCATCAGTATCTCTTTAAATCAACCCCTGATCTCTTCTCATCCGTTAAAATGGGATAAACGCATTGAACCGGAAAGATTCAAACAGGCCAAACAACAATTCGCAGTAGAGATGGAAAAGGTAGCGATTCAAGCAATCAATCATTATTTCAATCTTTTGTTAGCCTTAATAAACGTGGATATTGCCCAACAAAATCTGGAACACTCCTCTAAATTAGTAAAGATTGCCTCAAGTAAAAAAAACATGGGGCTTATTTCGGATAACGAACTATTGCAATTAAAACTGAATCAGCTGAATGCTTCCTCCGCATTGATACAGACCCAGCAGGAGTATGAACAAAAAATGTTCGCTCTTCGCAACTACCTCGGCTATAACGAACAAATCGATATTAAACCGGAAATTCCTGCCGCATGTCCAGATATCGAGATTTCCATAGAACGAGTAATGGAAATAGCAAATAAAAATAATCCATTCCGTTATGATATTGTTTGCCGATTATTGGAGGCCAAGCAACAAATAGCCCAAGCAAAAGCAGAAAGCGGTTTTCAGGCAGACATATACGCGACAATCGGATATACTGGAAGCAATACGACTTTTAAAAGAACGTATCAAAATCTCCAAAACCGGGAAGCTGTCAGTTTAGGGATCAGCATCCCCATTCTAAACTGGGGAAAACGAAAAGGCAAGATCGAATTGGCTCGCTCCCGGGAAGAGATTACGAAAAACGAGGTACAGCAATCAAGACTGAATTTCGAACAAAACGTAATTACCATCGTCAGGCAATACCAGGAACAAAGACGACTAAATGAAATTGTCCAGTTGGCAGATACCATAGCCCAGCAACGCTATAAAACAGCATACGAAACTTTCGTGATGGGACAAATAAGCGTATTGGACATTAACGCGGCACAAGTAGAAAGGGATAATGCCAAACGCAATTACATCCATCAACTGTCCTCTTCGTGGACTCAATTTTATACCCTCAGGCAATTGACCCTTTTTGATTTTGAATTAAATAAAGACATTATCTACGACGAATTTAAAACCTTAAATTTCTAATCATGGACAGAGCGATTTCACCCGAAATAAAAAAACAACGAAAACAAAAACTGATACTACAGATCGCCGTAATCTCCTTTTTTACCGGGATAGGCTTTTATTCTCTGATGTATTTGTTTCAACCCGGCATTGCAGCTAAAAATATACGGATATATGCCGTCGATAAAGGCCCCTTAGAGATATCGGTCTATGCCGTCGGAAAAATAGTCTCTCAAGAAGAACAGGTTATTACCTCCCCCGTGTCTTCCAAAATTCTGGAAGTATATAAAAAAGCGGGAGAAAAGGTAACAAAGGGTGAAGCCTTGCTAAAACTCGATCTGGAAACCATAAAAACAGAATACGAAACCAAACAGGAAGAGCTTCAAATGAAAAAAAACAAATTGGAACTCCAGAAAGCTACTCTTGAAAACCAACTCTCTGAAATGCAAATGCAGATTGCAATTGACGAGATGCAACTCAAACGATCGGAGGTAATGTTGTACAACGAAAAATACTTGGACAGTATAGGGGCCAGCACCGCCGACAAAGTCCGACAGACGGAATTAGACTATAAAGTCAAGCAGATGCAGTTAGAACAATTCAAACGTAAATTCGCCAATCAACAACGGACTTCGGAAGCCGAGATCAAATCTTTGGAGTTAGACTATAAAATTGCCCGAAAAAACATCGATCTGATGTTTAAGACCTTGGGCGAAGCCCAAATACGAGCACCGCATTCCGCCACCTTAACCTGGATCAATGATCAGGTCGGTTCTTCCGTCAATCAAGGTTCGGACGTAGCCGTCATTTCCGATCTTACCCGCTTCAAAATAGAAGCCGAAATAGCCGACGGATATGCCGATAAAATCAATTCAGGAAATCGGGTCACCGTAAAAATAGGAAGCGATAAACTCTCCGGTACCGTAAGCAATGTTACTCCATCCGTAAAAAACGGCATGATCAAATTCTCCGTTTTACTCGCGGAAAACAATCATCCTAAACTACGTTCAGGCCTAAAGGTAGATACCTATGTTACCCATGCCCTCAAAGAAGAGGTTCTACGGATCGGAAACGGGTCGTACTATATAGGTCCGGGAGAATACGATTTATGGATTGTTTCAGAGGGTAAAGCAATCAAAAAGAAAGTGATATTGGGAGAAGGCAGTTTCGAACAAATCGAAGTCATCAACGGTCTGGCAACCGGAGACCGAGTCATCGTATCGGATATGTCCCGTTACCAAAACGATAAAAAAATCCGCATCAAAAACTGACAATCCAATAATTCAGAGATTAAACGATTAGATGATTGAGTGATTGATTTTGAATCACAGAATCTGCAATTAATTTATGATTTACGATTTATGATTAAAATTCCAATATTGCCATCTTTAAATCGTAAATCACTAAATCACAAAATCTCTAAATCACAAAATCTCTATATTGTTATTCTCTAACCTCATAAGCCCTTTTTTATAGCACACCGTACCCATCTATATCATCTGAAAGTAATTTATGATTTATAATTAACATTCAGATATTGCTATCTTTAAATCTAAAATCGTAAATCTACAATTTAAAATCAATTCATTCTCTAACCCCATACACTCTCTGGGATAGATATTTTACCGCCACGACAAAGAACCCCGTCAATACAAGATTCAATACCAAACTGAGAATAGAGATAATCAACGCCGGTCCGCCCAATTGATAGCCCATAGCAATAACGATGATCCCGGCACCGACCTCTCCCCGGGTAAACATTCCCACGGAAAGAGCCAAACGTTCCAGTATATTCCGGTCACGATAGAAAAACAAGGGAAACATCTTTCCCAGGTTGGAAAGGAAAGTAACAACGACTACATGAAAAATCAGCACTCCCCAACCCGGCATAGCCTCTCCGCTCGTATCCAATCCTATGAACAACGGCGTACTCAACCCCACCAAAAACATAAAAAGATAAGAGATAAAACTGGAAACACGCACCTCGATAACAGAGGTGTGATGTACGGCCTTCATTACCATACCTAACACAAAAGCCGGTAATAGAACCTCGATATGAATGGCTCCATCCTGTCCCATCAAGTACTTCGTCAGCAAATAGATACTCTCAAAAGCGGCCACAATACAAACGGAATAAATCACGATCGCCCTCCAGGATTGTGGAATATCCAAAGAACTCAACTTCTTCCAGCCGAAAATCAACAGAAGACAAACGACCAATATGATAACAAACAATTGCCATCTAAAACCGATCATCAATATCTGTAAAGGAATCATCAACAATATGGTATCCAAATCGTCGAAAATAGCCAATACCTGTGTCTTCTTGTAAATCCATTCTTGTTTTAGCCCGGCAGCCGCTAACATAGTAAACAAAATTCCGGCAGAAGTCGGAGCTGCAAATCGACTGATCAATAAATTTTTATCCCAGGACAAACCGGAATCAAGAAAAAAGATATAATAGACAGCAATAAAAATCCAGGGAACAGCAGCCGTAGCCATCGCAATAAAATAATCGGCAGTATAAGATTTCCATCTGGTTTTATCTAACTCGAACTCCCTTCCAACATTGATCATGATAAAAGCAAGGCATATAAACATGAGCCATTTGGAAACTCCTGATACTATCCCATATGTCGCCCCCATCGTCGAAGGTAACACCTGGGATAGCAGTAAACCACACAACAAAAAAACAGAAAACAAAAAAACTTTCTTCATCCGGTCAATATATTACATAATTCCTCTTAACCCACGCGAAGATAATGAAATCCTCCACGTAAGCTGATAATTTAAAAACAGTAGAGTCTGAAAATATAAATAACAAATATTGATAAAACTTAAACATTAGCTATTCATACTTAATAGTCTCCGGTTTAGATATACGGTAATCGAAAAATCCGGTTCTACGTCGACTGGAAATATCTACATCAAAAGAGTGAAAACCGGGTGGAACTTTAGGATAATAGGTTAAACGAATACTCACATTTTTAAATATCAGATTATCGTTCCGCAAATTCACACTAACCCCGACTGCCCAATAAGTCTGAGCTTTCAAAATGGATTTATTTCCCTCTGCCAAAGCGCCGGCATCGACGAAACCGGTAAGCGAAGCACGGAATCCCCGCTTGATATAAGGTAAAAAAAGCGTTGCCGACAAAGAACCGGAAAGCCTTTGATTTCCTCTTAACGTATCGGTATCAAAACCTGTAATCTTACTATCCTCGAAATAGATGTAATCATCGTTGCTGCGCTTGATTCCTTTCACATACTCCATACTGCTGTAAAAACGCAGACGGTGTTTGGACAAATGATATAAACGACTGAAATAACTGGCTCCTAATTTAAAAACTCCACTTTCAAAATCGTACCCGTCCATAAAAGATCCCAAAGCCGCATGAAACGCGTAAAAACGATCCGTGTATTTATTAAACCAGGAATAATACCACTCCGTCCCTATATAACCGTTTTTTGTAAAATCGCCTCTCTCGTATCCGTAAAGCAATGCTCCATACAAACCGGAAGGAATATCCTCCGTCCGACCGAAATCATAAATCAGATTAGCTTTAAAATATTTCAATTTCATAAAAGCGATCGCCCCGATAAAAGTATTTCGGTTATAATAGTAAGAATTCGAATCGCTGGTCACAATCGGTCGATTGACGAATTGCGTCCCCATATATCGACCGGTCAAATAAAGATTACGAGTAAAACTGTATTTTTCTCCCAAATAAAAAGATCTCCCCACCCATGTATCGAATAAACGATAATTGAACAACTCCACAGGCTTCGTAATATCTCGGTCTACCAAAGTCGACGAAGAGTATACCCGACTATAACCGACACCTCCCGCCCACTTTGTGCGAGAGGTTTGAAAAGATCTATTCAAAGAGAGGGTCAACATATCCCGGACATAAGTATTCTCATAACTGCCATAAAAATCCACCCGGGTAGAAAACAAATTATCAACCTGATACTCGATAAGGTTACCCCAACGTTGTTCTTTCCGTCCCCGATAGCTGGCCCGATAATGTACCTGATGTCCCCTTCTAAATAAATTTTTACTCTCTATACCGATATCCGCCGCATTTAAAAAATTACTCCAAACCTCTCCCGTCCAAGAAAATTCATCTTTACAGATAACCAACAAATCCACCTCATCGGTATTTCCCGGTATCTCCTCTATCTCGATTAAAACGTCGTCGATATTAGAAAGACGTTTTAATAAAACTTCATTCTCTACTAACTCGAAAGGATCTACCGTCATGCCCGGTTTTACGGTCAACTGTTTCTTCACGATCCGTTCCGAAGTTTTCTGGTGTACATTATTACCCATCATACGCAACCAATCCAAACTATCCCGTTCGTATATCGTGTCCCTGACACTCGTCCCGAATGGCGGAAGAATCTTAACATCAATCTCCCGAATTTTTTTTCCCCTGTACTTCTTATACCGATCCTCGCTATTTTCCGATTGTACAACATCGATATTATATTTTTTGGGATTAACAAAAATCATTTTATACAACTCTTTCGTCCATTTCCAACGATAAGCCGCATTCTTTATTTTCGTATATTCGTAGCGAAGCGTATCCCGGATCAGACTATCCGGTTGAAACACACCGCTCTCCGCGATTGTATCCCGCCAAATCTTTTTCTCCACACGAACATTTTCCGACGAAGGTTGTGCATGACCTTGCCCCACGACCGCTACACACGCTAACACCAAAATCAGAATCTTAACCATTACTCCTTTTTCTCTGAAAATTTACTCCGAGACGATCAATTTTTTAAACCCATCGGACATCCACACTCCTTGTTTTCCCTTGTCGTCCAAATATACGAAACAAGCTTCCAATTCTGTGTCTTTTTCTATGATTTTTTGAGCCTTTTCTTTCCCTATAACCATAAAAGCCGTAGCATAAGCATCCGCCTCCATACAGGTGGGAGCATACACGGAAGAACTCAATATATCCCGTTGAACCGGATAACCCGTTTTCGGATTGATCGTGTGGGCGTATTTTTTCCCGTCTACCACATAAAAGTTTCTATAATTGCCAGAGGTTGCCAAAGCTCCCTTCTCTATGGCGACCACCGCCTGCAATTCCCTCGTGGAAGCACTCACATCATCCACGGGTTTGTCTATTCCTATCCTCCAGGCACGCTTCTTACTGCTTATTCCCCGTACCCGGATTTCACCTCCGATATCGACCATGTAATTCTTTACTCCTTTTTTATCTAAAAAATCGGCCACCAAATCGACCCCTAATCCTTTAGCGATAGAACTTGCATCAAGCTGTACCCCCCCTATGGCCTTGATAAGCCGCATGCCATTCAAAGTCAATTTATCCATTCCGATATATTGCAATAAAGAATCCACTTTCTCTGCCGAAGGCAAACGCTCATTCTTAAATCCAAATCCCCAAGCATTGGATAACGGAGCCACGGTAATATCAAAGGCTCCTTCCGTCGCATCATACACTTTTTGAGCTTGAATAAACATCCTGACAAAGAGCGAATCGACCCGATCGCTTTCTTCGCGATTGATCTTCGCAATCACGGAACGTGGGTTAAACATAGAAAGAGAATAATTTACCCGTTCCATCTCTTTTATGATAACAGTATCGTAATTCAGCACACTCTCGTAAGAGATAGAATAATAAGTCCCGTATATTTTCCCCTCCATAAATTTGTATTCCTGATGACGACAACCGACGACAACCAACAGGAATCCGACAATCAATATCCAGTTCCTCATTTTATTCCATTAAAAATAATATCCTAAACTAAAGTAAAAACCTAATTTTTTCGTCCAGTTTGACAGACTAAAAGTGACATCTATAGGTCCCACGATGCTGTCATAAGAATAACCGGCCCCGCCACCCCATATATCATCACCACTCAAAATATCAAAGAAATTATCTTTTTGCTTGGCATAATTTCCAATCAAAGAAACATAATGATTCATTCCCAAACGATACCTGAAATGCAATTTAGCCACGACAAGCGAATTTTCGAATTGCTCCAAGTTTTGTATTCCATAAAAAGGCAATTGCTGTGCGACATATCTTCCGGCAACTTCTCCCCCCATGGCATTCATATAGGGATAAGCAACATTCTTTCCTATCAAAATCCGACCATAAATAGAAGGTAACATCTTTACCCGTCGAGTAATTGAAATAACCGAAGTAAAATCAAACCCCAAAG
This sequence comes from Gabonibacter massiliensis, assembly GCA_001487125.1. Classification (GTDB taxonomy): domain Bacteria; phylum Bacteroidota; class Bacteroidia; order Bacteroidales; family Marinifilaceae; genus Gabonibacter; species Gabonibacter massiliensis. The sequence goes on along the minus strand of LN913013.1, from coordinate 360,014 downwards.
CGGAGAAAGGAGTCCCGCCATTATAATTCACAAAATTATCCGTGTAAAAAGAGTAATCCACCTTTAAAGAACTCCCTCTCGTGGGATAATAGCGCTTATCAAAAGTCTCGACGTGAGCCAGCCCGTAATAAATGAAAAATCCTTCCGGTTCCACGTTTATGTTATGCTCCCGATCCGCGTACAAAAAGGCGTCATAATCAAAATATTCATACCGCAAACCCAGTTGAAACTTTAAATTCTTAAAATAGATATCCGAAATGCTCAAATCTCCCCGATGAAACGTATAAGTTATATTATCTGTTTTCTTTCCTTTTACATATATGTTCAAATCATTGTATTTAAACATATAGGAAATATTAAAACGCCTTAAAAAAGTATTCCCTAAAGAGTAATCCAATTGTACGTACGGGTTTTTACTCAGCCGACCGGTTAAAGAGAGACGAGAGCCTCGCAAGGTCCGGTGGCTGATGGTCGTATTCAATAAAATAGCCGCCATCTCTTCCGTATCGAAACGGAATCCGAGATTCAACGAACTCATGGATTTTTCCTTTAGAATCAATTCCAAATTATAATGGGGAGCATCGGTTATACGGTAACTGACATGAGCGAACGCTCCCGTCCCGTATAACTCGGCAATAGCCTGATGTATATCACGCGTAGTAATACGGGTATAATTTTTCAATCGTATTTTTCTCTTCAGCCATTTTTCATCCCGTTCATCAATACCTTTAATGACAATCCGATTCACCCAAATCGTATCGCTTTCAAGTAATTTATTCTCTATCTCTTTTTCCTCCTTTGCCTCTTCCCCTATTCCTATCTCTTTCTTCAAAGCAATCAACTCATCCCACTGACTTCTGGCAACCCGTTCCCCGCGCATGATCAACGTATCGATAGCCTCCCGGGAAAAACTCGCCGCCGAATAAGGAGCCACATCCGGTTTTATATACACGTTCAATAACTTCTTGTTCTCCTCGTACTTTTGAATCCCCAAAAAAGAGGTCATTTGATCGATAATACCCGTTACGGATTCCAACCCTTCAGCATCCCTCAACTCGGCTTGTACATCCACTCCTATCAAAATATCAGCCCCCATTTGCTTAGCCAAATCTGCCGGAAAATTATTGGAGATTCCACCGTCAACCAATACCATACCATTTTTAAGTACCGGGGCAAAAACACCGGGAATAGCCATACTTGCCCGCATAGATAAGGGCAAACTACCTCTATCCAGTACAACCTCCTTACCGTCCACCAAATTACTGGCTACACAGGCAAAAGGGATCGGCAACCGGTCAAAATTCAACGAATCATGGTAACCGATCGTCAAATCGGAAAAAAGATTATAAATATTTTGTCCGCTAATAAAACCAGAAGGCATTTTTATCTCCCGGTTATTGTTAATCGGGATCGAAATCAAATACTTTTCATTTACCTCCTTCTCAGAAAAAGGCAAATTATAACGATATACCTTATCACTCAATAAAAAAATCCAATCTTGCTTCCGTACCAAACTATCCATGATATGAGCATCATACCCGATGGCATACAAAGCTCCCACGATAGCCCCCATACTCGTTCCCGCAATATAATCTATCGGTATCCCGGCCTCTTCCAACACTTTCAGTACCCCAATATGAGCCACACCTTTAGCACCGCCTCCACTCAATACCAAACCCACCTTTTTACGTTGGGCATTCCCATCCATTACAACAAAAAAAACGATAAGCAACAATAACAATCGTCTCATACAAACATTTTTAATTCAGCCTTCCATTACCCCTCCGTTCAATCTTCCCAAATGTAGTTATTTCTCCTGAATTCACCATCGTACCCGGTTAAAAAACATTCCATCACTCATAAATTAAATCTACCTGTAAACATTTATCCTTACATTTTTACAATAAAATAAAAAGGCTTTTACCGGCGATTCGTTTTATTTCGTTATTTTTGCCAAGACTGTGGAAAAAATAAGGAAAAATATGACAAAGATATTGGTAATTGATGACGAACGTAGCATTCGGAATTCAATGAAAGACATATTACTGTATGAAGGACATGAAGTTCTTTTGGCAGAAAACGGCATGGAAGGACTGGTAACCGTGAAATCGGAAAAACCGGACATCGTTTTTTGTGATATTAAGATGCCGAAGATGGAAGGGATAGAGGTTTTGGAACGCATCAAGGAATTTTCCGTCGATACCCCCGTTATCATGATCTCCGGACACGGTACGATAGACACAGCCATCGAGGCGATTAAAAAAGGCGCTTATGATTTTATCGAGAAACCTTTGGATCTGAACCGTCTACTGATCACGATCAAAAATGCGACCGACAAGCATCAGCTTATACACGAAACCAAAACGCTGAAAAATAAAGTCAGTAAAAAATACGAGATGATCGGAAATTCCGAAGCTCTCAATCATGTTCGCTCGATGATCGAGAAAGTAGCCGTTTCGGATGCACGGATTTTAATTACCGGTCCGAACGGTTCCGGAAAAGAACTGGTCGCCCGTCAACTCCATGAACTCAGTAATCGCCGGAATAACGCCTTTGTCGAAGTCAACTGTGCCGCAATTCCCTCCGAACTGATCGAAAGCGAATTATTCGGACACGAAAAAGGAGCCTTCACTTCTGCCATAAAACAGAAAAAGGGAAAGATTGAACTTGCTAACGAGGGAACCCTGTTCCTGGACGAAATAGGTGATATGGGCTTAAGTGCCCAGGCAAAAGTACTACGTGCCCTGCAAGAACAAAAGATCACACGGGTCGGAGGAGACACGGATATCAATGTGGATGTACGGGTGATTGCCGCTACCAATAAGAATCTGAAGCAGGAAATTGAAAAAGGAAATTTCCGGGAAGACCTGTACCACCGCCTCAGTGTCATTATCATAGACGTTCCGCCGTTGAACCAAAGAATCGAAGATATCGAGCCCTTAACCAATTATTTTATCAGTGAGATCTGTTCGGAAATGGGTATTGCCACCAAAACGCTTACCCCGGATGCCATAAAAGCCTTAAAAGGATGCGATTGGACGGGTAATATCCGGGAACTACGCAATGTCGTAGAACGTTTGATCATTTTATGCGGTCAGACCATTACCAAAGAAGATGTTGAGATGTATAGGTAATAAAACATGATGGGAAAAGAAAGTAAACTACATATCGTCCTGTTAGGACGCAGAAATAATGGGAAAAGTTCTCTCATTAACCTGTTAACGGGACAAGAGATAGCTATTGTTTCTGAAATTGCGGGAACCACAACCGATACGGTTAAAAGAAGTTATGAAATTCCGGATTTCGCCTCCGTTATTTTTATGGATACGGCAGGAATTGACGATTCCGGAGAACTCGGAAAAAAAAGAGTAGAAAAAACCCGAAACGCGATTACTCAAGCCGATATCGCCATAGTCGTAATCGCCCATAACCGATTCGGACAGGAAGAAGAGTCGTTAATCAACGATTTACAAAAGTTAGAAATACCTTTTATCATTCTCCATAACAAAAGTGATGAAGAATCCCTGCTTCCCGCACTTGAAAACAAATTAGTAAAAGCATATCGCTGCCCTGTTATTGATTTTTCGACGCTTTCCCGGCAAAATCATCGCGTTATCGAAGCTTTGAAAGAGGTGTGGAAAAGTCAACAACAAGGACCGGAATCTTTAATCGGGGATTTGCTCTCCCCCGGAGATGTCGTTTTATTGATAACACCTGTCGACTCCGAAGCTCCGGCCGGGCGTTTAATCTTACCGCAAGTACAAATGATCCGGGATATCTTGGACAACCACTGTACAAGCATTGTTTTACAACCCGAGGAGATTGCCACTTTTCTACAAAAAACAGGGATACGTCCCGGATTAGCCATCGCAGACAGCCAGGTTTTTAAAAAAGTAGCAGCCATCGTACCCGAAGAGATACCCCTGACCAGTTTCAGTATAGTCTTGGCCCGGCATAAGGGGCAATTCGAAGCTTACTTGCAAGGAACGGGACAAATTGAGAATCTGAAAGAAGGAGACCGCATACTCATGCTGGAATCCTGTTCTCACCATGTCTCCTGCGAGGATATCGGACGCCATAAAATCCCGCACTGGCTACAAACCTATACCGGTAAAACATTTACCTTTGATTTTATCGCGGGATTGGATAACATCGCTCGGCCGGTCACGGACTACGCCATGGTCATCCAATGCGGAGGATGTATGATTACCGGTAAACAATTAAAAAACAGACTTCAACCCGCCATCGACGCTGGAATACCGGTCAGTAATTACGGCATGACCATCGCCTACCTGCACGGTATCTTTAACCGGGCCATAGAGGTATTTAAAAAATCGGGAAATTGAAAAACTTCCCGATTTTTAATATGAAAGAATCGCTACAATTATAATATAAAACCAAATCCGATGGAATACGGGTGAACCCCGGGAGCCGTAGAGGTATTAAACAGATGAGTCAAAGTATAACCGCCCCAGAGACTGATCCCCCGGAAACCCATTCTCAACACATAGTCCACCTTAACCGGAGCCATTCCGTAACTTCCCGAATCTTTTCGTATCCGTTTATTTCCCTTATCGCTTTTATAAACGATTTTAGTCTTGGAGTGAAGCCGAAGTCCCCCCATAAATCCGGTAGACACGTAAAATATATTTTTATTTTTCAGACGATATTGATACTCCATCAGGATAGGCAAGGTCAAGTATAAAATTTTAAATGTACTTCTCTTGGGACGATCGATTCCTAACTCCGATAGAGGAAGGGGTTGTAACTGCCCCATTTCATCCTTATGCAGGGTAATGTTACGGTCAAAACGCAAGCGCTGGTACTCTAAACCCAAACCGGTAACAAAACCGAAATTCAAATTCACCGGCAATGAAAACTGAGAAAGATTAAATTGCATCGTAAATGAATTAGCCCAATCCAACGTCAGAAAACGATCCCCTCCGTATTCGGAATAATCGGTATTCCCAAAATTTACAAACCCGAAATAAAACCCTCTCCAATGCCCGGTAAAACGAGAATTGTCATTTTGATTATCATCAAACATCTCTATTTCATAGGTCGTTCCAAAGACCCGAACACTCTCTTTGGGACGCCTTACGAGTGTATCCCAAACAATCATCTCCTCCTCTTTCCCGATCGAATCTTTGGATTGACTTCTCTCTTTAACCGAATCTCTCTTATGCCAAGAATCACGTATCACAACGGAATCTTTTTGAGCAGAAGCCGTAATACACTCCAACAAAAACACACAGACAATAATTATCAGTTTCATAATTCAAATTTTTATCTTATTTATAATCGTGTTATCTACCACAAAACATACTCTTTCCGATCCTTATTCTTGAAACGTTCCTTCCAGTCTTTTCCCGCCCGAATCAAGTTAGACAGAAAATTATCCTCAATTTTCAAATCCGATGTCAACGCATAGTCTTTTTTGTCCCGTTCTGCAATTTGATCGAAGGTAATCCCAGGTTTCATAGCCTGCAAATCCGCCTTAGGGATCAAAATGATCTCCCGGCCAATAGCTATATCTCCATCAGCCGGAATTGTCGACATGGCCACAATCCGCTGAACAGTTTGTATCGGTTTATCGACAGATGGAGGGGTCCGTTTCTGCAAATACCGGACGGGAACCGTCGCTTCGGGCTTTGCCAAGGAACTATCTTTAAGTATAGCCGGTATTGCGGGCGCTTTATGCGCAATTTCTCTACTCTCCAAACGAGCAACAATCGGAGAAGAGTGACTTTCTCCCGCTTTATCCTCTCCCATCCAATAAAATATAATCCCGAACAGAATCAATACAAGGGCAGCAACACCCCCGTAACGCACCACTCCGTACAGCCACCCGGACCACCGGTATAAATTTCTCTTTTCCGGATAACGGATTGAGAGATCCGGAATCATTTTTAATCGAGAATAAACAGCCGCTACCTCACGAAACTTCTCTTCACCCATCTCCTTCTCTACCCTTTTCCGTTCATCCTCAGTTAAAACATTCTCGGAAACAGCAATAGCATAATAATCCATCCTCCCGTTCCGATTCTCTTGTTTCAAGGCAGATTTTTTCTCCCATTTTAACAAAGGAGGTGTTAATCTTACCTGTTCTATTCCCTCCATCTGCTCGCGTAAATCCGGGTGCCTGAACAAAAAATCGTCCAATTCTTCTTGTAATGCCTCCGGCAATAGGCCCTCCAGGTAGTCAATAAAGTAACTCTCGTAATTCTCTTTTGTTATCATATCTCCCTCCTTAAATTACCAAATCAGGTCTACGGATAAACTCTTTCATATAAGCTCTGGCTCGAAATATATATACTTTCACCTGCGTCTCGTTCAATCCCGTAATCTCCGCAATCTCTTGATAAGAATAGGATTCGTAATCCCGCAATAACACCACCGTCTTTTGTATGGTAGGTAGTTTCGCCAACGCCGAATCCAATACATCCTGTAAATCGGGCGGATTATTACTCTCTTCCGAAAACCGACTACCGATCTCTTCAATATCGCCATATTTATATTCTCGCCGAAGAAGGTCTATCATTCGGTGGTAAGCCGTAGTATAAAGAAACGATTTCGCCTTACTCTTTTCAATCAAAGATAGCATTTCCCATAATTTCAGGAAACTGTCCTGCACGATATCCTGCGCCATCTCCTTCGAACGACATGCCTTATAAAGAAAACGGAACAAACCGTCCGAAATATCATCTACCGATCGATTATACTCTACTCTTGTCATTTCATCTTCATTTCAGGTATATCGCCTCCCCACAAATCAACCTGCTTTATCATTCGCCAGCGAAAATATTCCGGTTTCTCTCCTTTTCTGAAAAGTAATACACCTTCATTATTAGCATTCACATCGCTATATTTTCCCAAGATCAATTTTATCCCGTTCTTTAACTCCACCCAAGTGTATTCATAATTTTTCGGCTCAATCTTTTTCACATAACGAAAAGGCAACGCGTAAACCGTATTCCCATTCCTTCCTTCCAATAATTCAAAATCCATCGCTTCGTCCAAATCATACACCAAAATCCCCTCTATTATCCTACCGTTACGATCTTTTACACTTCCTCTCAATCGAACAGGTCCCGAGAAATCCTCATATCCCATTTGTTTTATATCTTCCAAAGCAACCGTTTCGAAAGAGACAAAATCAGGCCACTCCACGCGTACTTGTCCTACAGATGCCATATTGATAAAAATTCCCCTATTTTCATCATTCACATCACTTTCCCCCCACATACTTATCTCCCTGCCGCTTTTTAAACTTACGACACTTACCGAACCCGTTTTTCGAACAGACACGACATTGGAAAAAGCGACTCTTGCGCCATACTCTCCAATCAACCCGCTAATAGTCTGTCTTAAAGAATTTTTATCTCTATTCCACCGGACGATTCCCTTAAATTTTCCGTATGGGGTCGTTACAATACCGGCAATAGGCACATCCCGGGGAGCCGAAAAATCTTCCGGAGCCGCATAGAATTTAATCTCACTTATCAATTCCCAAGAAAGAATCTCGAACTCTCCGTTCTTTTTCTCAATCCCGATTTCCTCTCCTATATCGTGAAACGAACCTTTTCGTAACTCGATGATATTTCCATTTTTTATTTGCAATTCAATTCGATCGTTAGCTGTCGGACGAATACTTTTTATATTACCAAAACGGCAAGAGAAAATATGAATCCCCGGCTCTGCATGGACCTCGTCTTTTAATAAAACAGAATCTTTTCCTCTAAAATAAGAGGTATACGGATTATTTATTTTCATGGCCGTGAATAAATCCACCCAGTATAAGTTACTTTTCCCCCAAGAAATATATCCCACAACCTTTCTATTGGTTACCGTGGTAACCTCCCCGAATATTCTCACCTCATTCACTCCGGCCCGTATCCCTTGCCACATACAGACGAACAATACGATCAATACTCCTGATTTCATCATACGCTTTATTTTAATTCAATCCTATGACGAACAAATATCGTGAATAGTTACAAGCAAAAAATAATTTTAACTAAAACAAAATCCGTACAGGAGTGATCCGATCATTTATACCAGATACAACAAGCCTCCAAAACGGATTATCCGGAACGCACGAGATGGACCTAAATAAAAGAAACGTCGTTTTTTATGGAAAAACGACGTTTCTATACTGATTCGTACTTTTTTACAAAAACTTTACGACTCGGAATTCAATTTCTTAAATCCTTTTCCCAATATCTCTTTCGCATCCAGAATCGTCACAAAAGCATTCGGATCGATTTGGTATATAGCCCGTTGCAGAGTCGCCATTTCACGACGGTTAACCATAGTCATGATCATCTCTTTTTCCGTCCGGTTATACATGCCCTGAATCGGAACGATCGATCCCCCTCGTTTGATATCCGTCAAAATAAAATGACGGATATCTTCTACTTTATCCGATATAATAAAAAAGGTCTTTTCATTCGCAAATCCTTGCAACACGACGTCTATCGTTTTACCCATCAGAAATATAGCTAACCAAGAATACATCGGCACCTTCCAATCCTGAAACATCAGGAAACCGAACACGACAATACAGGAGTCCACGGTCATCTGAAGTTGCCCTAACGGCTGATGCGTCCACTTGTGCAATATATTCGAAAGCACATCCGTACCCCCGCTCGAGGCCCTGGTTTTCAATATCATTCCCACTCCTACTCCCATAACGACACCGCCGAAAATACAAGCTAACAGAACCTCATCTCCCAATTTAAACGGATCCAACAATCCGTTAACCGGAATAGGCTCTCCCATCAACGTCAAAAGTATAGCCGGTATACTGTCGGCAAATACAGCCACCAAAATAAAACAGACAAACGTTTTAACACCAAATTGCGGTCCTAAAACTTTCATCCCCAACAGACTCAACGGCAGATTAAAACAGAGTGCCGCCATACCGATCGGGAATCCCCACATGTGCTGCAATACGATGGTAATACCGTATATTCCCCCCGGGACAATCTTGTAAGGAGCCATAAAACAACTGTATCCCAATGCCAAAACAAATGCTCCGCCGACTAACAAAGCATACGTTTTAAACCATTCTTTCGTGAAAGGTTTTTCTTTCATCAACGAAAATGCCATTCGAATTTTTAATTTAATTATACTACTACAAACATCACGGCCTGTAAAAAACAGCGCCTTCTAAATCAGGCCGCGAATATAGGAGGCGAAATTCTACAAAAACATGACTTTTGTCATACCTTGTAAGGAATTTATCTCAAATAGAAAAATAATATTTCCCCATTTTTTTTATTTATATCTTCGAAAAAAGAGCTATAATTGCACACATTATCAAAAGTGTGTATTAATTGAGATCGAGATTAAAAATAACTCAAGCAAGAATCATCGACGTGGCACAGAAGTTGTTCGCAGAATTAAGTTTTTATCGAACAACAATGAAAGATATTGCAAGTGCCGCTAAAATCAGTCGCCGCACGCTATACACTTATTACAAGTGCAAAGAGGATATTTTCAATCAGATTGTCGATCAAAAAATAGAAATGATTCATCAAAAGTTGATAAAGGCAACAGCAACGGCCTTGCCAGCCGATAAAAGACTAAAGTTATATATTAAAGAAAGATTTCATTTGATCGCCGAATTAATGTGTAATAGTGAATACATCAAAAAAACATTTTTATATAACAACAGTCGAATTGAAATTTTAAGGAAAAATATAGATGCAAAGGAGCTGGAATTATTAGAAGATATTTTTAAGGAAGGGGTTCAAAGTGAAATTTTTAACGTTAGCGATTCGAAAACATTTGCCGCTTTTTTACAACCCGTTCTTAAAAGTCTCGAATTCGGTTTTATCCGAAGATATGAACATGAACCTATAGATCGGATTATTAATGAATATACTCGTATTCTATTTTACGGTATCATAAAGAAATAATTATTTTACATGGAATTATTTATCAACAATTTTGCACATTATATACCTACGGAAAGAGTTCCCAACTCTTATTTCAAACCTGTAAACGGTTTGGATGACGAGTGGATTTATACTCGAACAGGGATAAAAAACCGAAGCAAGGCAAACGCGGCGGAGAACACGAATACCATGGCGATTGAAGCCGTCAGGAACCTACAACGAACCCTTCCTTACTCGATTGAAGAGGTCGATCTGATCATTGCCGCCACGTATTCACCCTATGATACGGTAGCCACAGCAGCCCATATGGTACAGAGGGAATTTAAAATACACAATGCCAGATGCCTAAGCGTTACTGCAGCTTGTTCCTCTTTTATCAACGCTATGGAAATAGCAGAAGGCTACTTCGCCATGAAGAAAGCATCCAAGGCCCTGATTATCGCTTCCGAGCACAACACGGCATATAGTAACGAAAACTGTCCTCAAAGCGGTCATCTTTGGGGAGACGGAGCCGTTGCCATAGCCATCTCCCCCAATAATTACAACCGGAAAGATGCAAAGATATTGAATATATATACCTGCGGTATGGGAGATATAAGCAAAGCCGACACGGCCGTTTACCTCCGGCCCCGGCACGGAGGCATCGGCATGCCGGAAGGAAGAGACGTATTCATCAACGCCTGCCATTATATGATAGAGTCTCTCCAAGAGATCGTATCCAGTCAGGGAAAGAAGATAAGCGATCTGGCTTTTATCTCTCCCCATCAGGCCAATAAGCGAATCATGAATAGCATCGCCCGTCAAGTAGACTTCCCCGAAGAGCGTATCCTCTCCAATATAGAAGAGATCGGTAACACGGGATGTCCGAGCTGCGCCATCGCCCTGTCCCAAAACCTGCACCGGGTTCAAACCGGTGATCTCGTAGCCCTTACCGTTTTCGGCGGAGGATACTCCTGCGGTGCCGTTTTGCTGCAATTCTGATTTTAAATACCGTTAATCAAAAAAAACGAGGTTTCCGTAGAACCTCGTTTTTGTATTTCAACTCAGAGCTTTTCTTAAAGGAGTAAAACTACGGATCGTCTCCCCCATTATCGAATTCCTCTTTTCAATAAAGTATCGACGATCGAAAATAAGCTGTCGCGGCAGACAAAAGCTTCCGCTTCATCATCCGATACAGCATCTGAAACGAATGTTCTTGCCGATTTGTTTTCATCGGTTATCCGTTTAATATATTTAAAAATTAATTTCCGGTATTATTTTCAATTATCTTCATGACTTGCGAAGGATTGAAACAGTATAATGTGAAAATAAAAAAAGACAAGGAAGATTTATTCTTTCACCGACTCCACATAAAGCTGTCCTGCCTGGTATTTCACGACCTTTACCCGGTTTCCCTTAGGGATATACATCCCCAAATTGGAAACCGCATCGTATTGCTCACCGTCGACAGACACCTTACCCGCCGGACGCAAATCGGTTTCGGCAATGCCCTCCTTACCCAACTCCTGTTTCGCCGTCATATCCACCCCGACAAAACCGGAATCCGTCGTCTCTTCGGCCTGTAAAGACCATCCCAACCTCCGGGAAGCAAATAATTTACGACTCAACCATATACTACCGAACAAGGAGATCAAAGAACAGCTTATGACAAAAAAGATGGAACGAATAATCGCACGAATGAAATCATGGAAAAAATCAAATGATACGTCATCGATCCCGGCCAATACCAAAGAGGCTATTATGCAGACGATCCCCGATATGCCGGTAACTCCGAACCCGGGAATAACAAAAATCTCAGTCAAAAGCAGGATCACCCCGACTACGAACATGATCAGTTCGATGTTATTGGCAAATCCCTCCAAATACAGAGGAGCAAAATAGAGTACACAGGCCGCCAAAGCCGCTACTAAAGGGAAACCGACTCCCGGAGTTTGCAATTCGAAATAGATTCCTCCGATAATGATCATAATCAGAATACCTTGTACGATCGGATGGATCAGAAAACCGATCAATTTGTCCATTCCCGTCGCATGATACTCCTTTATTTCGTAATCGGATATTCCCTCGCTTCTAACGACCTCGCTTACGTTCTCCGCAATTCCGTCGCAAAAACCGAATTTTATCGCCTCGTGAGGAGTAAAAGTCACAATCTTACCGCTATCGGTTACCCCCTTTATCGCAATCCGTTCGTCCACCATAGCTTCCGCGATCCGGGGATCCCGTTTCCAACGCACGACCGTATCCCTTCCGTTCACAATCGTATCCATACCGTGTGCTTGAGCCGTAGAACGAATCATGGAACGCATATAAGACTGATATTTATCGGGCATAGCCTCCCCCGTTTGATTTACGACCGTAGCTGCCCCGATATTAGCACCCTCCCGCATGTATATCCGGTCGCAAGCCAACGAAATCAAAGCTCCTGCCGAAGCCGCATTATTATCTATAAAAACCCAGCTCGGACGCTTATCATTCAGTATCAGGCTCCGCAGCGAATCGGCATAAACAACCATTCCGCCATAGGTGTTCATGTGTATCAATATATAATCGGCATTCGCTTTGTCCGCCTCTTCGTAGGAACGCTTTACCAACCGCCATACCCCCGGCCCGATCTCATCCTTTATATCCACTTTAAAAATGATACTTTTCTTCTCTTCTGCCATACCGGAAAAGAACCAACACAACAAACCGATAATCAATACGAATTTTCTCATCATTTATTATTATAAATTTCAAAATAGGCTACCTGCCTTTTATTCGATTTCCAGTATTTATATACTCTTCAACCACAACGGTCCCCGCAACCACGGAAAACATAGAAACTATACTGCAAGCGATCACCCGTAAAAAAGGAATCGCCAACGATAATGCAAAAATAGCCCCGATCCCGATAACGACCCCGGCATTCTGTCTCATATAACACATACTCTCCCTTACCTTGAAACGCTTCCGCTCGATCGCGTAATCCATAAAGGCAAAACCGTAAAAATAAGCGGACACGACGAAGGTCAAAACGGGAGTAACCAAACCGATTACGGGAAGAAACGACGCGAAAAATAAAAAGAGCATCAACACGGTTTGAAACAACATGCACCTCACGGCAACCCATATTCCTCTCCCGATTTCCCACAGCAATTGTTTAAAGCTAAAAGAATAACGAACTCCGGAAAGGCGGGATTCGACGCGTTCCGATAACCAGGAATACACCGGAGACATCACAACCATGACGATATACCCTCCCCAGACAGCAAACAAAAAGAAATAGAACAACCGGATCGAAATGCGAATGATAAAACCGACCCCTTTGTTCAACCAGTCCAACCAGGAAATTCCAGCAATCCAAGCGGTAACTTGCCGTTGTACAATATCAGATAAACACTCCCCCCAAGAGACCGCAAAATAGTTTCCGATAAGAAATAGAACAAAAGCTGCGGCCAAAGGAAAAAACATAAACCAACGGAACGGACGGCTAAATAATATACGTCCCGCTTCGCCGTAACTTTTTATACCGAACCATAACCCTTGAAAAAAAGCCATACGCTCAAAATCCTTAAAAAACTACCGTAAATCTATGCTATTTTTTTGATTATTCTCTATTTTCAAGCAACAATTCCCATTTTTTTATACTTTTGCATTCAAGAGTTTTTCCTCAATTCCATTATAGATGTGTTCATTTAAAAATAAATTATACTATGCAATCATTAACAGCGATTTCACCTATTGACGGAAGATATAGAGATAACGTAGAAGGATTGGCAAACTATTTTTCTGAAAGCGCTTTAATTCGCTACAGAGTAATGGTCGAGATCGAATATTTCATCGCTTTATGCGAACTCCCTCTTCCCCAATTAAAAGACTTTGATCACACGTTATTCGATAATTTAAAAGAGATATACCTGAATTTTACCGTTAAAGACGCGGAACAAATCAAAGAGATCGAAAAAGTAACCAATCACGACGTGAAAGCCGTGGAGTATTTTATCAAATCCAAATTCGACGAACTCCATTTACAACATTACAAAGAATTCATTCACTTCGGATTGACCTCCCAGGACATTAACAATACCGCCGTCCCCTGTTCATTCAGGGACGCCGTACACGATATCTATTATCCTTTGATCGACGAACTGATCGCCAAATTGGAAGAGCTGTCCGAAGAGTGGAAAGAGATTCCCATGTTAGCCAAAACACACGGTCAACCGGCGTCTCCTACCCGTTTGGGAAAAGAGATTAAAGTATTTGTTTATCGTCTGACCAAACAACTGGATCTGCTGAAAAAAATCGCTTGTTCGGGAAAATTCGGAGGAGCTACCGGCAATTTCAATGCCCACCACATCGCCTACCCCGAAATCAATTGGACGGAGTTCGGCAATTCATTCCTGACCGGAAAATTGAAAATAGAAAGAGAACAATATACAACTCAAATTTCAAACTACGATAATTTCGCTGCCGTGTGCGATAATTTAAGACGCCTCAATAATATCGTCATCGATCTGGACCGGGATTTCTGGACCTATATCTCTATGGCTTATTTCAAACAACGCATAAAAGCAGGAGAAGTCGGATCGTCGGCCATGCCTCACAAGGTGAATCCTATCGATTTTGAAAACTCGGAAGGGAATCTGGGTATCTCCAACGCCATACTGGACCACCTGAGCAATAAATTACCGATTTCCCGTTTACAACGGGACCTGACCGACTCCACCGTCCTTCGGAATATCGGTGTTCCGTTAGCCCACACGGTTATCGCGTTCAAATCCACCCTTAAAGGATTGAACAAACTGATTATCAACCAGACGGCCATAGAAGCTGATCTGGAGGAAAACTGGGCGGTCGTTGCCGAAGCCATACAAACGATTTTGCGCCGCGAAGCCTATCCGAACCCTTATGAAACACTGAAAGCCCTGACGCGAACGAATAGTAAGGTGACACAACAATCGATTGCCGAATTTATCGATACCTTAGAGGTATCTCCGGAATTGAAAGAGAAGCTAAAACGAATCACTCCTTCGAACTATACAGGAATCTGAATCATATTACCGGATTGAATCCGGTAATATATAACTCCGTAAATATGCACGATCTACTCACTATATTCAAAAGGTTTATTCCTCCCTATAAACTGAAGCTGACTAAAAGTATTCTTTTCAATTTCCTGCATGCCCTTTTCGGTAGTCTGGCTATCGCTATGCTTATGCCGGTATTGGGAATTATTTTCGACAATCAAAAGGACGTACACGAGCTTGTTCCGTATGCGCTCACCAAGGAGGCCGTCAGTAATAATTTCTATTATTACATCACGCAAATCAAACACGCCTTCGGCCCTTCGACGACCTTGATTTTTGTCGGTCTTCTCGCCGTAATAGCAACTGCTCTAAAAACCGGATTTGCTTATTTGGCAGCCTACGAATTGATCTATATCCGAAACGGCGTCGTGAGAGACATTCGCCGTAAAATTTACAGCAAAATATTATCCCTGCCTCTGCCTTTTTTCTCGGAAGAACGCAAAGGGGATATCATCTCCCGTATGACGGGAGACGTGCAAGAGGTGGAAGCTTCCGTAATGAGCTCCTTGGATATGCTATTTCAAAGTCCCATTCTAATTATAGTATACTTAACAACCATGCTGATCATGAGTTGGCAATTGACCCTGTTTGTCTTTGTCTTACTCCCCATCATGGGAGGATTGATCGGTAAAATCGGTAAGAATCTCAAGCGTCACTCCTGGGAAGGACAAAACAAAATGGGAGAAATATTATCATTAATGGAAGAGACCTTATCGGGATTACGTATCATCAAGGCCTTCAGCGCAGAGAAAAAAATGAAAAGCAAATTCTCGGAAGAGAACGAGTCCTACCGTCGTATCCAAAACCGGCTGATGCGCCGCCGGTCATTAGCCCATCCGGTCAGCGAATTTTTAGGTACCATCGTCATTGTTATCGTCCTTTGGTTCGGGGGATCATTGGTATTAGAGCACCGGGGAGCCTTAGATGCAGAAGCCTTTATCGCCTATATCGCCTTATTCTACTCCATCATAAATCCGGCTAAAAATTTAACGAACGCCTATTACAGCGTACAAAAAGGTTTGGCCGCCATGGACCGAATCGATATGATCCTGGACACTCAACCCTCTATTCAAGAACCGGCAGAACCGCAACGACTCGAAGAGTTTCAAACGAGCATAGAATATAAACAGGTCCGATTTTCTTACAATGACAGCAAACAGGTACTGAAAAATATCAATGTCTGCATCCCCAAAGGCAAAACGGTTGCCCTCGTCGGTCAATCCGGTTCGGGGAAAAGTACATTCGTGGATTTATTGCCCCGATTCTATGATGTCAATAACGGAGCCATAACTATCGACGGCATCGATATTCGCAATCTGACATTTCACAACCTGAGGGAATTAATGGGAAATGTCAACCAAGACCCTATTCTGTTTAACGATACGATATACAATAATATCGCTTTCGGGGTGGAACAGGCTACGCAAGAGGAGATAGAAAACGCCGCCCGTATAGCCAATGCTCACGATTTCATCCTACAAACCGAACAAGGTTATCAAACCGTAATCGGGGACCGGGGATGTAAACTAAGCGGAGGTCAACGACAACGGTTAAGCATTGCGCGAGCCGTTCTGAAAAATCCTCCGATCATGATTTTGGACGAAGCGACTTCGGCTTTAGACACGGAATCGGAGAAATTGGTTCAGGATGCGTTAGATAACCTGATGAAGAACAGAACATCTATTGTTATTGCCCACAGGCTCTCCACGATCAGAAATGCAGATCTGATCTGCGTATTCCATGAGGGAGAGATCGTAGAGCGGGGACGCCATGAAGAATTGCTCGCCCTAAACGGCGTATACGCCAAACTATACAACATGCAAAATTTCTGATCATGGAAATTGAAGCCAAAGTACTGGGGCAACAGGTCGCTTATCCCACGGATTACTGTCCGTCGATACTCGTCCCTGTTCCTCGTAGCTTAAACCGGGAAATGTATGACATTCGTCAACCGGAAGAACTTTTCTGCGGTTACGATACCTGGCATGCTTATGAAGCAGGTTTCATCACCCGAAAAGGACTTCCCGTTTGTGGCGTGCTTAAAATCGTATACCCTTCCACCAGCAAAAAATTGGTGGAGAGCAAGTCCCTGAAGCTCTACTTGAACTCCTTTAATATGGCTCGTTTGGGAGAGAACGTTTCCGAGGGGATCAGGTTATTTACTCAAACCGTTCAATCCGACCTGCAAGAATTGTTGAACACCTCCGTTCAAGTCTGTTTTCATGAAAAACTTCCTGATCGCATACCGTTTGATTTTGAAGGTTATACTCTACTGGAAGAAATTCCGTTAAATCAGGAGACAGAGTTTACGGAATACAACGAGGCTCCTGCCTTACTTCGACAGACAATCCAACCCGGGGGAGAGATAAAAGTATATAGCAATCTGTTAAGAAGCAATTGTAAGATTACCAAACAACCGGACTGGGGAACCTTGTACGTCTGGATAAAGGCGCAACAACTGCCCTCTCCCGTTTCCCTGTTGAAATACATCGTCTCTTTACGAAACGAGAATCATTTTCACGAAGAGATATGCGAGATGACCTATAAACGCCTGTGGGACCTGTTTCATCCGGAAATACTTTCCGTCAGTTGTTTATATACTCGTCGCGGAGGCATAGACATATGTCCCTCCCGGGCCAATAGAAAAGAGTATCTTCCCTCGTATTTGCACACTCCGGAAATATTGACCCGAAGAAATCTGAGGCAATAAAAAAACCGATCTCGACGGATCGGTTTTCCTGTTTATCTCGTTCCCGATTAAAATCTCCAACCGGCAGAGAGTTGAAACAATCTATTCTGGTTGTTATCTCCAAACGTATCTTTGTCTATCGCATTGCTCAACCCTAAATTATAACGGGCCGATACCATCAATCCCATATTGAAATGGTAAGTAGCTCCGAGAGCAAAGGTCAGTCCGACCGTATTTAATTTCCGGATTTTCTCTTTCACGGTAGTTCCTCCCTGCTTAGCCACATGCTTCCCGTTCAACACGAGATCCAATTGAGGACCGCAATCGATACTGAGAGCTTCCAACACGTAGAATTTTGCTAACACCGGGATATTCAAATAATTTAATCTTGATTTTATTTTTACTCCCCCAACCTTATCGCGAGCTCCTTGCCTGGAGTACAATAACTCGGGTTGTAAACCGAAAAAGTCATTGAATTTAAACTCCGCAAACGCACCTACATGAAAACTGAATTTATTATCCATTTCAGAATTATGGACATTAGACAGATTAAAGCCGAATTTCGGTCCGAAATAGAATTCAGTTCCTGTAACACCTTCCACTCTTGACTTAAACATACTTTGAGCGTTTACTGTACCACACAACATAACCGCTACCACCAACATCAATACTAATTTTTTCATTTTCTAATAATTTGTTTGGTTTATTATTTTGAATATCAATTACCTATGCAATAAACACATGGATAAACGTTGCAAATATATAAAATTATCCAAACAAAAAACAGGCCAACTAAAATTTACTGTTCAGAAAACCGTTTAGGTCAATAAAACAGAGCATGAAAAAAAGGAGAGCACAATTGTTATTTTTCAGGAAATACGATGAACTTTTTCCTGTTTGACTCCTCAACCCGACTTATCCGGTAGAAGTCTCTCTTCACTTCGATGTTATAAACCAATCATTTTACCGGATGCCAAAACTTCACGTACCGCATGACAAAACCCGCAAACCATCTCCGCCCATCCCATCCAAGTGTAAACAACGATACCCGTAATGACGATCAGCAAAAAGATCACGATAAACATTTGATTTCCTTTTAATTTCATAGTCCTTTCGAATTAAGTATATCAAATATCCATCTCTCGCTCCGATCCTTTCTTTCCAGTAAATATATAACAATATTTTTATTTATCCAAATTATTTCTTGGAAATATCTTAAAACTGTTAAATACCATTTATCGGATCTATCTCCTGCAAAGCCTTTGCCAATTGATCCGGACAGGATGTCGTTTTCTGCTTACAACATATTCCCCGCAACCTCCGAATAGCTTCCTCCCTCTGCATTCCGCACAACAAAGCAGCTATTCCCTGTGTGTTTCCGTGGCATCCTCCGGTAAAACACATGCGAATAATTCTATCATCTTCCAATTCAATAAGAATCTCCTTCGAACAAACCTCAGCTGAAGGAATAAAATGAATCTCTCTTTTCATACAACCATTCGTTATTAACGAGACAAAAATATAATTTATGTCTCGAAGAACAAAAGCAATCCAATTGATTGTCGAAGGTCAAAAAAGCAAAACAGAAAAATGTTCAGGGTAAGTCCGCGTGTCTTACCCCATCACTATAAATTAATCCTTCTTAAAAAAAGCAGAAAAAGCAACTTTTTACAATCATTACAGTAAAACATATAAAAACATAAACAGAAAAAAATATGAAAACAACATTATCGCTTATAATCGTTTTTATGGCTACCATGATAGCCGCAGCAAATACCACATACGATAAACACCGTGTACCTGACCCGAAAATAGTTAAAGCATTCAATGCAAAATATCCCGATGCTATACACGTGGAATGGGAAACGAAATACAACTACTATATCGCCGAGTTCAACTTAGGGAACATAGAGACCGAAGCCTGGTTTACTCAAGAAGGAGTGTGGCAAATGACCCAAAGCGAACTTTCTTATAACTTATTGCCGGAAATAATTAAAACCAATTTCGTTACAAGCGAATACGCTACCTGGAAAACAGAGGATGTAAAAAAGATCGAAAGAGCGGGCATGGAGACAATCTATATTTTGGAAATTGAAAAAGGAGAAGAAGAGATTGATCTTTATTATACTGAAAACGGAATACTTTTGAAGAGAATGTCCCACAACATGAAGGAGCATTTACCGGATACTCTCCCACAAGCCGTTTTAACTTTTATACAACAAAAATATCCTCAAGCGACGATCGTTGAAATAGACCGGGAAAAAGGCATGCTCGAGGTGGAAATATTTGACAGCAACATAAAAAAAGAGGTAGTGTTCAATGTTCAGGATCAATGGCAAACCACAACCTGGGAGGTTCGTAAAAACAGCGTCCCGGCATCTGTCATGAATACCCTGCAAAAAATGGGTTATAAAGATTACCGGATAGATGACATCTACTTTCAACAGAGAAATAACGGTTCTGAAGTTTATATATTCGAGCTGGAAAAAGGGAATAATGAAATTAAGCTCACGCTCAACGCGGCAAATGGCGAAGTTATTTCAAATATACCTAAACGATAAATTCAAATACTACTGACTTTAGTAAAAAACCTTTCATGTATTCCGGGGGATGACAACATATCTTCCGGAATATTTTTTATCCCGATAAATAGGGATTCGTATCTATCATAATCCCCACAAATAGCGATTGCCCGCCTCTTAGATCCGGTCTATTTTTGTCCATACTAAAAATAGTACATAGGATGATTCATAGATTATGGTTTATTAAGGTGTTTTTGTTACTTCTGCATGTACATTTTTTCTCACTGCTGTCTTTCGCACAAAAAGACAGTGGTGAGTTTAGTTTGCAACTGACGGTAACAGATGCGCGGACAAACGAAAAATTGGAATTTGCCACGGTATCCCTTCGGGACTCAATTCGTAAAAGACAATTTTCCACGATTACGGATACCAAAGGTATGTCCCGGTTAAAAAACATCCCACAAGGCGAATACCAACTTCACATCTCGTTCATAGGTTATCAAAAGCTGCTCCTTTCTCTTGTACTGGACAGAGACACATCCCTGACCCTCTTCCTGACACCCACCGCAACACAATTAAAAGATATCATAGTCACGGCTTCCGAATCGAGGGGATTGACAAGCTCTTCCAGAATAGATCGCAAAGCCATGGAACTGTTACAACCTTCCAGTTTCTCGGATATTCTGTCATTGATACCCGGACATATGTCCCAAGATCCGGCCCTGGGAAAAGTAAACCTAATCGGACTCAGGGAAGTAGGCACTTCTTCCGAACAATACAATACCTCTTCGTTGGGAACTTCTTTTATGATCGACGGGGTTCCCATCAGCACGGATGCCAATATGCAATACGTGTTAGGAAGCTCACAAAGTGAAAAGAGTCATAGTCTCGACATCACGGGAAAAGGTGTCGATATGCGAACCATTCCCACCGACGATATTGAAACGGTGCAAATCATTCGGGGTATTCCTTCCGTAGAGTTCGGAGATCTGACCAGTGGATTGATTAAAATAAAACGTAAAACAGGATATACCGAATGGGAAGCTCGCTTTAAAGCAGATCCGGGCAGTAAACTATTTTATGTCGGGAAAGGATTTTCTACCTCGAATAACTGGAATTTCAATATAGGAATCGATTACCTGAACGCCAAACCCGATCCCAGGAATAACCTGGAAATTTACAAGAGATTCACCACATCTTTGCGAATCTATAAACAATGGAAAACCTCTTCTCACGAGGTCAATTATAACTTAAATCTGGACTATGGAGGATCTTTCGATAATCAGAAAAGTGATCCGGATATCAGTTATCAAAAAGTAGATCGGTATAAATCTACCTATAATCGCATGGCTATCTCCAACCAGGTAGAATGGAAGACAAAAAAAGAACTTTTTATTCGTTCATTTTCCCTGCTGACAGCCGTGAATTATCAGAAAGATCAAATAAAACAAACCAAATTCGTCTCCTTAAACCGGGATACTCCTATTCCTACCCATGACGAAGAAGGTGAATACGACGGGGTATTCCTCCCCTATCAATATACAGCCAACTTATTGGTAGATGGACAACCGATAAATGCGTATGCCAAAGCAACAAGTAATCTTCAACTCTCTACTTATCAGATTACCCATAACATAAAGGCCGGTATCGAGTGGAGTATGGACAAAAATCTGGGTCGAGGACAAGTATATGACCTTGCACAACCTCTCTATCCTTCGATGAGTGCAAGACCTCGTCCCTATAAGGATATCCCGGCTGGTCACGAACTCTCTTTCTTTGTTGAGGATGTTCTATACATGCCCATCAAGAACCATGATTTGACGCTCTCGGCCGGTATTCGTTCCCTCTCCTCATTAAACTTGAAAAGTACCTATAGAATGCACGGAAAATTGTACTGGGATCCGAGAATCAATATTTTATGGAGCCTTCCCTCCCTCTTTATTAAAGGATATGCCTTAAAGGTACAAATAGCAGGAGGTATCGGATGGCATACTAAAGTTCCGGTACTGGCTGACCTTTACCCTAACCTGATTTACAGGGACTTCATCCAATTCAACTATTACCACACGAATGAAACTTTCAGACGAATAAACATCCGGACTTACAAAATAGATCCCACGAATTACGAGCTGGAACCCGCCCGAAATAAAAAGATAGAATTACGGGCAGACCTCTCCTACCGACAACACTTGTTATCCGTCACCTATTTTCATGAACAATTAAATTCAGGCTTCCGGAATTCATCCCGGTTTCGTACATTCGAATATAAAAAATACGATAACAACTCGGTCGATGCCTCCCAGTTACAAGGACCCCCGGATTTGAATAAAGTAAGCTATATACTCGATACCGTTATATCGTCTTACAATATTACAACAAACGGAAGTACCATACGCAAAGAGGGTATCGAGTTTCAATACTCTTCCCAACGAATCCCTTTTATCCAAACCAAAATAACGATAAACGGAGCCTGGTTCAAATCCATCTACCGAAATAGCCAGCCCATATACAGCAAACCGTCGGTCATCCTCGGGGGAAAAGAACTTCCCTACGTCGGACTCTATAAAGACGACAGCGGATATAACAAACAACAACTGAATACCAATTTTACCTTCGACACCTATTTACCTTCGTTGGGACTCAGTTTTGCCACCTCCGTACAATGTATGTGGTTTTCCAATCAACGGAATATGAAACAAAACGGGATTCCTATAAAATACATCGATATACAAGGTATAGAACACGACTATACCGAAGCCGACAAAACTCACGCCGAACGTCAATGGCTGACCGTCAACTATAACGACATCTTGTGGAAAAAACAGACGGAACCGCTCTATTTTTATGTCAATTTCAAAGCGACCAAAACGTTCAAGGAAAGAGTAAGGTTGGCCCTTTTCGTGAACAAGATGTTGGACTATACCCCGGATTATACCTCCAACGGAATTAAAGTCCGTCGAAATGTTACCCCCTATTTCGGAATGGAATTAAATCTTAAACTTTAAATAATAAATTATGAGACAATTTATCTATCTATTACTTATTATCATCATCTATGGAGTATCTTCCTGCCAGAAAGACGATAATGCCCGAATCACGAGCTTTACAATCAGCCTAAGCACTCCCGAAAACCTGGGAGAAGCGACCCTGTCCGGTATTACTTCTACCTTTGAAAACGTAAATACCGGTAAAAAAATCACGGGAGGCGTCTATAATAACAATCAAATAAGCGTTGATCTTCCCGAAGGTTTGTATCACGTGACTATAGAAGGAAAAGTAAGTTATACATGGGAAGATCAATCGTTAACTTCCGACATCAAAGGGTATCAAGAATCCGTAAGTATCGTGGGTGAAACGAAAGTCGAGACTATCCCGCTTTTTCTTCACACCTCAAAAGCCGATTTTGTGATTTCTGAAATCTTCTTTTCCGGAACATTAACCAAGGAAGGCAAACAATACTACGGAGATCAGTATATCAAAATATATAATAACTCGGATGAAATCTTATACGCAGACGGATTGGCCGTCGTTGCCTCCACGTTTTACAACAACATGAAACAGGATATTTCACCGGATATTCGCTCCATGGGTTTAACCGTCGAGTGTCTTGCCGTTATTCCGGGAAACGGCAAACAATATCCGGTTGAACCTGGTGAGTCGATAATTCTTGCAACCGACGGCATCGACCATAGTCAAGCAACCGGCAATTCGTTCGACCTGAGTCATGCCGATTTTGAATTTTACCAGGACGGAAGTTACGACGGGGATGTCGATAACCCCGGCGTTCCCAACATAATCAATATTTACGGCTTCTTCATGCTCAACAACCAAGGGAATCAGACTTACGCCATAGTCCGCTTACCCGTATCCGCCGAAACCTTCCTGGAAAAAAATAAACACGATTATACTTGGACCTATGTCTATCCCGGAGGGACCTTAGTAAACAATTACAGTGCTTATCAAGTCCCTAACGAATGGATAATCGATGCCGTCAATCTTTGTCCCTCCAAAGAGTACGAATGGCTCGTGACCGCCCCCTCCGTAGACATGGGATATACCTATGTTTCCGAAAACGCAAGTAATAACGATCGCTACGGGAAAAGCGTCCGACGGAAAGTCTCCGCAACCCAAAAAGATGGACGGCAAATTCTACAGGATACCAATAATTCCAGTGCCGATTTTATACACGGAACAACCCCTTCTTTGAAACAATAACCAACAATCGATAAAATCATGAAAAACAAAACATTCTATTATCTCTTACTTTTAAGCTGTATTTTCGGACTCCACGCGTGCGATAAGGACGATAATATAAAAACGACTGTATATACCTTAAGTTTAACCGCCCCTGACGGATTAAACGACGCCCTGTTATCGGATCTCAACGTCTCGTTTAAAAACACGAACACGACCAGAACGATAACAAGCGGTGATTTTACAGAAAATAAAATCACCCTCTCATTACCGGAAGGATTATATACCGTTACCGTTGAAGGTAAAATCCAATATACGATGGATCAGAAAGTAATGGAAGGTGCGGTAAAAGGATACAAAGAATCGGTTTATATCGCCGGAGAGACGAATCAAGCTACTCTTCCTCTATTCCTGCACGATGCGAAAGCAAATTTCGTGATAGAAGAGGTTTTCTTCGTTGGAAATATTACACCGGAAGGAGATGTATACGACGGGGATCAATACCTCAAGATTTATAATAACTCCGATACTATTCTCTATGCCGACGGTCTGGTTATCCTGGAATCGGCATTCCTGACCTCGACGAAATACGAATACGATCCGGACATTATGTCCACCCATTTTGCCGTCACGGCAGTCTATAAAATTCCGGGAAACGGGAACGAACATCCCGTAAATCCAGGAGAATCGATCCTGATCTGCGATATCGGTAAAAATCATTCACAAACGAACCCCAATTCATTCGACTTGAGCAACGCCGATTTCGAATGGTTTGACGAGGGCACAAACGATGTGGATACTCCCGTACCGAATATGGAAAAGATCTATTGCTCCTCGAAAACCATCTGGACCATGCATAAACAAGGTCTGAAGGCATATGCCATCGGTCGGTTAGGTGTAGACAAGGAGACTTTCCTGCAAGGTTATAAATATGATTACAACTACACGATGGTATTGCCCAGCGGAACCTATCCCATGAGTAACAGCGCCTATAAAATTCCGAACGAATGGATCATTGACGCCGTTAACGTAAGTAACGTGTCCCAATACGTATGGAATGTCACGGCCCCGACTTTGGATACGGGATGGACCTATTGTGCCGAAATCAAAAACGACAATGACAGATACGGAAAAAGTATCAAACGAAAGACATTAAGTACAACCTCGGACGGAAGAAAGATTCTAAAAGACACGAATAATTCGACCAACGATTTCGAAGCCAAAGCTACACCGACATTAAAAAGGAATTAACAGATGAACATGAGCTCTCGTTTAAGTTTTATTCTGATCTTACTCACTTGCTATCTTACAGGATGGGCAAAAGATTCTATCCCCCCGACTGAACGGATTCGAATATATTTCTCTCCGGGAGAGGACTTTGCATCGCAAATATATCGAAATCCGGCCACAAATTATTATTTCAGGGATATAACCTTTTCTGAACTCAGCTTGGGATGGAAACACGAAAAAGCCAATAAACCGCTTATACTTCAAAAGGGGAATGGAGATGAAAGCTTCATGTTTAACGCCTCTTCCTATCTCTCTTTAAAAAAGAACAGCAAGGTGTGGGGAAAAGCCCATTTCTATACCGGTAAGAAAAAAGACATCACTTACAACGAGAGCTCTGATATAGACATTACATACCCTTATATTTCAGCCGATACGTTAGGAGGAAATCTCACTTACGAAGAGTATTTCTTTGCGGGAGGCTATGCCCAGGAAATTCGAAAAATAGTATGGGGTATCTATGCAAACTACCGAGCTCTGATGGAGTATCGCCGGGTAGATCCGCGACCGAAAAACACGACTTCGGATCTGAACGTTTCCGTCGGTATCACCCTAAAAACAAAATCCCGTTATTCCGGGGGAATCGCACTGCATGTAAGGAAGTACAAACAAACGAATCTTATTAAGTTCTTTAGCGAATTAGGAGGTATTAAAATATTTCATGCCAGTGGTTTAGGTATGGATTACAATCGTTTCTCTGGCAACAATACCAACTCTTATTATAAAGGCTGGGGATACGGTAGCAGTCTCTCTCTGTTTCCCAAAACAAAACAAGGAATCTTTATCACGGCCTCCTACGATTATTTTACCTTCGAGAAAATTATCTCGGACCTGAATGAACTACCTCTCAATCAACTGAACGAAAATAAAGGAGATATCGAAATGGGATATCGGTTCAAACGGGGAAACCGGGAATGGGGTGTCAAACTCCAAGGGAAGCTATTATCGAAAAAAGGGATTGAGAACTTATTCGGAGATGCAGCCAGTAATATCTATCCTCAAATCGGAGAAGCCAAACAATTCACCCTCCAAAACTATCACGTAGCACTGGAAGCGACATACGGCAAATTTTCTCAAAGCAAGCGTTACCAATGGTTTATCTTACCCCGTTTGGGGATGAATAACACGGAGATGAAATACGCGGATCCGCATCGCCTGATGAGACTCTGTCTCCTCTCGGGAGGAGTGGAATTCCGGTTATCTGCCCTATACAAAAAATCCATCTTCCAATTTCATTTGGAAGGAGAATACAATTACACCTATCACTCCGATCTGCAACTGACGGAGATTGAAGAAAAACAAAAAATGCTTTACCCACTACAAATCAACTATTCCAATCTGTCAGGTAATGGAAAAAACGGTTCGACCTCCATCCGTTGGGATCATCCCATTGCCGGAGATAAAGGTATATTTATTTCTCTGCAATACAGCAAGCACTTCCACGCTAATTCCATCCACAACGACGGTGTACAGATAAAGGGAGGACTCACTTTTTAAAATATTATACATGGAAAAAGTAATCGAATGCAAAAATATTACATATGTCATGCGGACAAAGTTCTCTGATCGCACGAGGACTTCTATTCGCCCAAGACCCGGAATCGTTCTCTTCACGGGAATCGTCAGATCCATCACGATAACCTTATTAAATAACGAAAAAAATAATGTTTCATCTAATAAATCATACTATGGTAAAAACAATCGCTATTTTAATTTTGGCAGGAACTCTTTCTTATTCTCTAACCTCCTGCAAAGAAAGTCAAAAGACCAAACAAGCAACAACAAGCGTACAAACCCAAACGAGCTTGAATGTAGATAGTTTACTACAAGTGGCAGAACAGAAAGTAAACGACACGATCGTTTTACAGGGAAAGGTAAAACATACCTGCAGCAATTCAGGACGCCGTTGCTTCATTACCGACCCGAGCGGAGAAACCACCCTCCGGGTAGAAGCCTCCGGTAATATCAAAGGCTTTAACAAAGAGTTGGTAGGTTCGGAGATACAAGTCACCGGAATCGTGAAAGAACAACGTCTCTCCCAGGAATACATAGACAATTGGGAAAAAAAGATCAAGGAAAAAGAGGAAGAGGGAGAACATTGTGATTCTGAAAGCAATAACATTACCCAAATGAGGGAATGGATGAAAAAAAACAATAAAGATTTTTACTCCATCTACTACCTCCAAGGTATTGATTACGAAATCGTAAAATAAATTCATCCGGTTAGGAAACCCGGTGATTAGAGGATTCTGTGATTAAGTGATGTCATATGAATGATTATTCGTCACACTCACAGAATCTTTTTTGATTTACGACTCTTCTTTTCCAGTTTCTTTCCAGAATATTTCACTATTTTTGTTTGAATAATATATCGTATACCATGAAAATCTTAATTATTGAAGACGAAGAGAATTTACGGGAAGTCATGACAAAATCGTTGGAAAAAGAGCGTTTTGTCGTGGAACAGGCTCCCGATTACCATTCCGCATTATTAAAAATCAATGATTACGATTACGACTGCATATTGTTAGATATTATGCTACCGGATGGAAACGGACTTACTTTACTCGAAGAACTAAAGAAAAACAAGAAAAGAGAAAGCGTTATTATCATATCGGCCAAGGATTCCATAGAAGACAAAGTTTCCGGATTGGATCTCGGCGCAGACGACTATTTAGCCAAACCTTTTCATCTGGCAGAACTCAATGCGCGGGTTAAATCGGTCATCCGTCGCAATCAACAAGACGGGAATATAGGCATAGAACTGGCAAATTTAAACGTGTACCCCGATCGGCATACCGTTCAGGTCAACGGTTCGGAGCTGACTTTAAACCGGAAAGAGTTCGATCTGCTCTACTATTTCGTAACCAACCCCGATCGGTTGATCAACAAGACCACCTTAGCCGAATCCGTATGGGG
Source organism: Gabonibacter massiliensis (assembly GCA_001487125.1). Classification (GTDB taxonomy): domain Bacteria; phylum Bacteroidota; class Bacteroidia; order Bacteroidales; family Marinifilaceae; genus Gabonibacter; species Gabonibacter massiliensis. The sequence continues at coordinate 331,435 of LN913013.1, read as the reverse complement.
CGATCGTATCGATCAGGCGGACAGCTTGGATTTTATTTATTCACAGGTGAAAAACCTACGCAAGAAAATGAAACATGCCGGAGCGATACCCGAAATAAAAGCTATTTACGGATTCGGCTACAAACTAACCACTCACCCGGAAGAACTATGAAATTACTTCACCACACGCTTGCCCGTCTTTCTGTCCTATTGATTGTAATCCTTTCCGTATGGGCTTACCTGTTCTATCTGAATATTTTAGATGAAATAATGGATGAAACAGACGATACCCTCGAAAACACAAAGGAACTGATCATTAAACAATCCCTCCGAAACGGAGTCGTGACCGGCGAGCATAAGGACGTGATGACACATTATTCCATCAGGGAAATATCCCCGCAAGAGGCCGAAAACTACAAGGAACACTATTTCAATTCCACCCGCTTTTACGAAGTAGAACTCGAAGACGATCCGGTAAGGGTACTCAAAACTTCTTTCAAATCCAAAGAAAACCGTTATTATGAACTGACAATCATGATCTCGACTTTGGAGCAGGACGACATGATCGAAGCCATGATTCAATGGATCATTATTTTATACGTCTCTCTATTGATTACGATCCTTATCGTTACGGAGATCGTTTTTCGCAAGAGCCTACGCCCTCTACACAAATTATTGAAATGGCTGGATTCCTTCACCTTGGGAACGAACTGCAAACCTTTAGACAATCAGACTAAAATCAAAGAGTTCAAACAACTGAACACCACCATCGAAAAGATGACCCGCCGAAATGAAGAACTTTATGCACAACAAAGACAGTTCATTGAAAATGCCTCTCATGAGCTACAAACCCCATTGGCCATATGTCAGAACAAATTAGAGATGTTGGCAGAAAAAACAGAAGGCAATGAAGAGATGCTGCAAGAAATAGAGGAGATACAAAAGAATATCGGACGAAGTGTAAAATTGAATAAATCGCTTTTATTACTTTCACGTATCGAAAACGGGCAATTCCATGAAGAGAAAGAGGTTTGTTTCAATACCTTGATTCGAGATACGATAGAAGATTTTTCCGAAATCTATGCGAATAAATCTATCCGGACAAACGTAAACGAAGAGGCAGAACTAATCCGTCCCATGAACGAATCATTGGCCACCACACTCATCACCAATTTGCTAAAAAACGCCTTTCTTCATTCTCCCGAAAAAAGTGAGATAATAATCTCCGTAACCGATAACAGCATACGGTTCACCAATGAAGATACGGACGGACCTTTAGACCGGGAAAAAATTTTCACGCGGTTTTATTCCGGACGTAAAAAAACAGGATCTACAGGATTAGGGCTATCCATTATTAAATCCATCGCTACCCTGTACCGGATTCAAGTTTCGTACCGATACGACGGTAAACACCATTTTAAATTGCAATGGCCTCGCCGAAATTGTAGTTGAAATAATAAATTACCGTTTGTCCTCAAAAAAAATAGGAAAAACACGTTTTTCCCAAATCTTTCCCAAATTCAATTGTTTTTTTGTATCAAAATTAAAAGCAAAAGATATGAAAAAAATTATTGTATTTCTCATCTGTATCCTATGGTTTACCGGAACCTATGCTTACAATGATAAAATAGTAAACGACACGAATGCTCTGCCGGTAAAAGCTCGAAATTTCATAAAGAAACATTTCCCCCGGTCCGATATTTCGCACATGGAAGAAGAGGACGGAATCTGGTTATGGAAAAAATACGAAGTTATTTTAACGGATGGTTTCGATCTGGAATTCGATTACAAAGGAAGATGGACGGAGGTGGATTGCCAAAGACAACCCGTTCCTGTCGATATCATTCCGAAAAAGATTTACCAGTATGTAAAAACAAATTTTAAAGACCAAACAATCGTTTCCATAAAAAAAGAGGATAAAGGTTATGAAATCCAATTACTCAACGGGGCGGAACTGAAATTCGACAAAAATGAAAAGTTTCTGCGTTTCGATGATTAAATAAGCAAATCACTAAAATAATAACATTATGAAAACAAGATTCACTATTTTAATTCTATTGTTGGCTACAACATTAACCGCCACGAGTTGTGACAAGGATGACGATAACAACTACCGGCCGAATGAAAAAGTTATCGGTACGTTCAACTCTAAGTATCCCGATGCTCAACACGTCGAATGGGAGATAAAAAACAATTACAATGTAGCCGAATTCCGGAATAACGGAATCAAAACCGAAACTTGGATCAATTCATCCGGAATATGGTACATGACCGAAAGCGATATTCCGTTTGAGAGTTTACCGGAAGCAGTGAAGACGAGTTTCAACGCCAGCGAATACGCCCGATGGAGAAAAGAAGATGTGGATAAAGTGGAAAGAGCGGACATGGAAACCATTTACGTAATAGAGGTAGAACAAGGAAATCAGGAGATGGATCTCTATTACACGGAAGACGGGAACTTATTCAAAGCCGTACCGGATAACGATTCCGATAATTACCTGCCTACCTCTCTCCCCGAAGAGATAAAAAACTTTATCAATCAAACCTACGATAACGCACCTATCATCGATATGGAAATCGAGCTCGGTTTTATCGAAGTAGAAATATGGGATAACAATCGGAAAAAAGAGGTAATATTCGCGGCCAAAGACAACAAATGGCAACTCACGACCTGGGAAATTCGGGAAAATGAAGTACCGGCAGATATATTAAACCTGATCCGTTCCCGCTATGCCGATTATCTTATAGATGATATCGATTACGAAGAGAGAGCAAACGGCACGAACGTTTATCTTTTCGAACTGGAAAAAGGAAAAGAAGAGCTTCAAGTCGTGGTGGACTCCGAGGGAAATATATTGTAATTAATGTATTCATGAATCAAAATACTCCGCCGAAATTCGGCGGAGTATTTTAATTTCACCCTATCATTCACTATCTGCAATCGTCAACCTGCATTTCCATAAAAACCTATCCCTACCGATGAGGAGTACAACATAAAATATCCCCACAAATAGGGATTGCTACTACCTCCCTATCCCCTTACTTTTGCAAAAGTAGATTAAGGTATTTCGTTATTTCTTTGTTTTGTACCCGCCATTGTTCTGAAACGATGGCGGGTTTCGTTTCATATGTTACCGGAATAACCTCACCTCCACGGGATCGTCCTTCACCTCTACCCTTTTTTCGTATTCCTTCCCCTCATCATCCCAATATTTCAACGTGTATCCTTTATTCTTTTCGACGATAAACTCCAAAACATCATTCATATCCCGAGTCGGACCGGCCGTTCGTCCTCCGCCGACCTGATCGGAACCGCAAAAAATATCGATATTGCCGGCAATTCTGTCTTCCGATTTTTGCGAACATCCGGCATTTTTAAACATCATGACCCGCATCGCCACGTGGTTACCGTCCGATAATTGTTTATCAGCTACTTTTTTGTAGAGATCTATATAACGCTGAGTCACGTTCCATGCCGGAACATAGGTAATATTCTCATCCCAAACCAACGGAAAACTCTCTCCCGTGGACTTAAAGGAAGAAGCAAAAATAGCATGCTCCCGGTCTTCCGGATCGGCTTTACCCGCATCCGCCAAAAACCACGAGCGATTCAGTTCGTTCGGATAATACTCCGTGAAATACCACTCTCCGTCTACCCAAACCTCACACCAATTGTGATTACCGCGATTATCATGCCAATTAGGAGTTCCGGCAATACGGGAAGGGATACCGACCGCACGAAAAGCATCTGTCAACAAGATCGACAAACCGCTGCAGGATGCCATTCCCTGACGCATGGATTCGGAAGGATTCTGGTCCGGCTTTTCCCGGTTCGTATTGTAATCGACCCTCACCTCATCCCGTATATGTTTATTAACAGCCCATACGGCCTCTTTCAAGGTCTTACAATTCTCCACGTACGGAGTAAAACGATTGTAAAAATCGGAACGCCAATCATCGCGTTCCTCGTTCAAGCAAGCATAAGGCAATACCTCGTTCAAAAAAATAGAATCAGGTACGCTCTTCGCCCATTCGAAACGATTCCTTGCCTTATAAGCAGACTCCACATTATCCAAAAGGAATTTTCCTTTCATGGAGAGTAGATCCCGTTTCGGCATATACGCGATTAAAAACGCCACTCCCTCCTTCGTCTCCGGGGAAGCCTGCTTCAATGCCCAAGCCAATTCGCTCCGGTTCGAATCGGCCTTCGCCAAAGCCTCGTCCAACAAAGCGTGATATTTTTCAGGTACACCGTCATACTTGCTGCAAGCCATGCAGATACAACAAAACACGATCCAGCATATCCTTTTCATCTCAATACTGCTTGTTGCTAAAGTATTTCATGAATTGAGCCCGCTCGTATAAATCCGGATTCTCAATGGAGGAATAAGATAGCTGTCCCCTGTACTCCTCTACCGAATGGAAACCTTTGGATTCCATCCATTCCGATACGAATTGATTGATCTCCCCGATCACCGGAAGGCCTTTTTCGTAAAGCACGGAACAAAGTTGCACGGTAGTAGCCCCGGCCAGTAACATCTTAACCACAGCTTCTCCGCTATGCACTCCCGTGGAAGCCGAAATCTCCAATTGTTTATCTTTCCCGGCCAAGATTCCGGTCCATCTTAAAGTCGTTCTCAGCTCGTTCGCCGTACTGAATACGGAAGCCGCTCCCATTGTCATCGTGTTTATATTGATATCCGGTTCGTAAAAACGATTGAACATCGTTACGGCATTCGCACCATATGCCTTAAGCTTATCCACGAAAGCCGAAAGATTAGTAAAATAATGACTGATCTTCACCGATACCGGAATCTTTATCTGTTTCTTAATGGATTTCACTATTTCGAAATAAATATTTTCGACCTCGGCGCTCTCCGTAAACTCGTTGACAGGCAAAATAAAGACATTCAATTCCAAGGCATCCGCACCGGCCAACTCTAATTGATGGGCAAAAGTAACCCACTCTCCCCCGCTAAAACAATTGACACTCGCTATTACCGGAATGGTCAAACGACTTTTAGCCGTACGGACCAACTCTACATACTTTTGAATCGTGTTGGAACGAATATAGGCTTTAATATAATCTTCCGCTTCAGGATAGGCATCTCCCATACCGTAACCGGACTTAAATATTCCCACGCTCTCCTCGTTGATTTGCTCCTCAAAAATGGACTTCAAAACAACAGCTCCGACTCCCGCTTTTTCCATCTCTACCATTTTTTCTATATCCGAGGTCAAACCGCAACTACCGGCGACAATAGGGCTTACCAAATCCAACCCCATGTATTTCGTCTTTAAATTTGCCATATGAACAATATTTAATTAATAATGTATGTTACTTCTTTCAATTCCGATACCCGAAAATGGAACTCCCTACTCTGACCATGGTACTTCCCTCTTCCACGGCAATCGGATAGTCCCCGGACATTCCCATGGACAACTCTTTAAATGCCGGATCATGGGAGAAATAGTTTTGTTTCAAATCATCGAAAATCGTTTTCAAATGATGAAACTCTTTCCGAATCTGTTTCCTGTCCTCCGTGAAAGTAGCCATTCCCATCACACCCATGATATGTATATTCTTCATCCGGCCATAGTTTTCACTCTCCAACAACTCTTTAGCCTCCGCCTCATCCAAACCGAATTTAGTCTCCTCTTCTGCGATGTGGAACTGCAATAAACAGGGAATCACCCGTCCGTTCTTCTCTCCCTCCTTATTGATCGTATCCAGTAACCTTAAACTCTCCACTCCATGAATCATGGCAACGAAAGGAGCCACGTACTTCACCTTATTGGTCTGCAAATGACCGATCAAATGCCACTCTATATCTTTGGGAAGCGCCTCGTACTTCTCGACTAACTCCTGCACCCGGTTTTCTCCGAACACCCTTTGTCCTACCTTATAAGCCTCTTCGATCGCTTCTACCGGTTTTGTTTTGGAAACCGCAATCAATTTCACCCGCGAAGGTAAATTATTCAATACCTGCTTCAAATGCTCACTAATATCACTCATCTCATTTCAATTATACATTCCAAACGAACTATGAATTCACAAATATAGCGTAAAAAGATCATAATTTGTTATCGACTACCGACAAAATATAAAAGGCATTCGGATTATTTCAGGGATTTGTACTACTTTTGAAACACAAATCCAAAAACAGGAGCTGAGTATGTGCAGGTATTTTATTGAATTAGCTTACAACGGGAGAGAGTACAACGGCTGGCAAATACAACCGAACGCCCCTTCTGTCCAGGAAGATTTAAACCGGGCCCTCTCTCTCCTTCTCGGACAAGAGGTTAACGTTACTGGAGCCGGAAGAACGGATACCGGAGTACATGCCTCTTTTTTCGTGGCACACTTCGACAGTCGTACTCCGATCGAAGAGGTATCGGTTCTTACCGATAAATTGAACCGTTTTCTAAATAAAAACATTGCCATCAAACGAATTTATCCGGTAAAAGAGGAGGCTCATGCCCGCTTCTCCGCCCTCTCCCGTACTTACAAATATTATATCGACAAGGCAAAAGATCCTTTTACCTATCCGTTCACGTTTCGCATTCGTCCTTTACCGGATATAGACCGCATGAACGAAGCTTGCCGGATACTGTTCGAATACGATGATTTTACCAGTTTTTCGAAACTCCATACAGACGTGAAGACCAATAATTGCCGAATCATGGAAGCTCATTGGAAAGAAGAGAACGGTCAATTGGTATTTACCATAAAAGCCGACCGCTTTCTTCGCAACATGGTACGTGCCATTGTCGGTACTTTATTGCAAGTAGGACAACATAAAATTACACCGGAACAATTTCGCCGGATCATCGAATCCCGGAACAGGGGAAATGCCGGAACATCCGTTCCAGGAAACGCTCTTTTCCTTTGTGACATCGAGTACCCCGATCTTTTAAAACGCTAAACAAGACTTTATGAAAAATATCCTGACACTCTATCGGACCTTATGGTTGATCCTATGTTTTTCCTTTCCGGCCACAGCTTCAGAAGAGAAAATCACGCTCTCCGAAAAGGCTACCATCAGCATATTGACCTGTGCCCCGGGAAATGAACTCTACTCCCTGTTCGGACATACGGGTATACGGGTAACAGATCCAACCAACCGGATCGACGTCGTTTTCAACTACGGGACATTCGACTTCGATACCCAGGGGTTCTATCTGAAATTCGCCCGGGGATTACTTCCCTATCAACTTTCCATCAGCAACTATTACGGACCTTACGGTTTCCTTAGTGCATACGACAAACAGAAAAGAAGCATCTATTCTCAAACCCTTAACCTCGATTCCATACAGAAACAAGAGTTGATGAATCTTCTGTTAGAAAATTACGAGCCGCAAAACCGCTCTTACCTGTATAATTTCCTGTATGACAATTGCTCTACCCGGGTCCGGGATATCATTGAAAAAAGTTTGAACAACGAGATCACGTGGAAAACACTGGAACAGGACAAAAGTTTCTGGAATCTTTTGGACGAATACCTGCAACGTTCGCCCTGGACCCAATGGGGAATCCATACCATCCTCGGTTCCCCGGCCAATGCCGACGCCACGAACCGGGAGCAGATGTTTTTGCCCGACTACCTGATGTATGCCCTCGACTCGGCATATTATCCCGACGGAACCCGTTTGGCCCAGCCGATAGAAATCCTTTACCAGGCACCGGAACAGGATCATGCGACCCCTTGGTTTCTATCTCCTTTCTTCGTCTTTTTCATCGGCATGGGAGTATTGATTTTCATCTACCAAAAAGCCAAAAGAACTCGCCTCCTCGGAAGCTTGTCCGTACTCTTTTTCGCGGTAACCGGATTAATCGGATGCCTGATCGTTTTTTTAGGCTTTTTCACGAAACATCCTACCACTTTCCCGAACTTCAATATCCTATGGGCGAACCCTCTCAACCTGATTGCAGCCTTTTTTATAGCCCGGAAACACACTCCCCCGTTAATTGGCAACTACCTATTGATTTACTTAGGGTTCCTTATCATCGGACTGATCAGCTGGTTCTTTCTGACTCCGGCTGTTCTACCTTCGACACTGTTTATCATTATCTGGATGATCTATCTGACAATCTACACCCGCTATCTTAGACCCAGAATGAAATTTTCTTAAAACACCCTTGCAAATTCAAATAAAACCTCTATATTTGCACCCGCAATGAAAGCTGGTGCCATAGCTCAGTCGGTAGAGCAAAGGACTGAAAATCCTTGTGTCCCCGGTTCGATTCCTGGTGGCACCACGCAAAAGAGAGTCACGAAAGTGATTCTCTTTTTTATTATAGATTGACGATTTTAACTATAGAGCAACTTTCCCTTACGAACATAGTAATTCAACCGTTCGTTTAGTTTCTTAAAATCGCTCTCCCCGATAAGCATTTTAGTTAACAAAAACAAGAAGTAATTCTGATTCGGCATGCTTTAATATCTATCAGGTATACGCATGGCAGCCCGATTTTGACCGGAATAACCTTTCCCGTTGGGTGAAGAAAGGGTATCATCCGATTGAGACAGGGATACTTTATCTTTTTTGAATATAAGAGCAAGCCAGATTATTTCCTATATTTCGTCAACAGAATTTATCAACCATCCTATATTAGCCTGCATACGGCATTGGCATTTTACGGAGTGATACCGGAAGTAGTAGTACAAATTGTTAGTATATCATCGTTGAAAACCGCATCATTTAGCAATTGCATTGGAGAATATTCTTATCATAGTGTCAAAGAAAACCTAATGTTTGGTTACGAGTTTAAGCCAATGGCAGACAACCGCACCATCCAGTTTGCCACATCCGAAAAGGCATTACTTGATTTGCTGTATTTTTATCCGTTCTATAACAGCGAACAAGAATTGGAAGAATTGCGTTTGGATGAATATTATCTGAATAACAATTTGAACAAAGATTTGCTGATGGATTATTGCGATAAATTCCAAAGTAGAGCTCTTTTTCATAGGGTAAAACTGCTTCTTAAAACTTACCAACTTTAAGAGAATACTACTTCTTTCATTTTAAATAAAAGATTTCTTTCATTATATCGAAAGATTTCGTATCTTTACAGTGAAAGATTATTCATATTATAGTTAAGAATATGATACGGCAGGAAGAAATAGCTTTAGTTATAGATGCACAGCGGGAAACTTTTTTGAAACGAGATTCCGGTTTCACCCGTGATGCGCTCTCTGAAATACCCGTTGCAGATTCGTTTGCCACGATAATAACCGGAATACGCCGATGCGGAAAAAGTACCTTGCTTCTGCAACTGCTTCGCCGGGATTATCAGGATGCTATATACCTCAATTTCGATGATATACGTCTATCCGGTTTTGAAACCGGAGACCTTGTACGCCTTCACCGGGAAATAGAAAAACGTGGAATAAAAGTACTCTTTTTTGATGAAATACAAACTGTCAAAGGATGGGAAACGTATATCAATCAGCTTTTGCGCGAAGGATACAAGGTATTTATAACAGGTTCCAACGCTTCTATGCTTAGTGTAGAATTAGGAACACATTTAACAGGCAGGCATTTGACTATGGAACTGTTTCCTTTTTCTTATTCGGAATTTATCCGGTTTAAAATATTAAATAGCGGAGAGAACTCCGTAATGGATTATCTGAAAAACGGAGGAATACCCGAATATCTTAAAACCGGAGCATCTATTATTCTGAATGCATTAGTGGACGATATATTAATGCGGGATATAGCTGTCAGGAATAATATCCGTGATGTAATCTCATTGAGGCAATTAACAGCATACCTGATAACGAATATAGGGAATCTCGTTTCTGCAAACAAGCTCGTTGGAATGTTTGATATCAAATCACCGGCTACTTTTCTGGAATATTTTTCATTCCTGAAAGATGCTTATCTATTTGAATTTATCCCCATATTCAGTCATTCATTGAAGGTACAGGCACGTAATCCCAAAAAGATATATGTTATGGACTTGGGAATCTATACGGAAAACGCTATATCGATAAGCGACAATATGGGAAGACGTTTAGAGAATCTCGTATTTTTGCATTTACGCCGGAAATACAAGCATATCTTTTATTACAAAGACCGTGGCGAATGTGATTTCATCACAATGGAAAAGGGTACGGTAAAAGAAGCCATACAGGTATGCCTGACCATAGACGATGAGAATTTTGAAAGAGAATACAACGGTTTGCTTGTAGCCATGCAGAATCTCGGCATAAAAGAAGGAAGTATCGTAACCCTCAACCAAAGTGATACATTTGAGAAGTACGGCATGACAATCAGAATGATACCTGCTCATATGTTTTTTCAAGAATGAGGGTTAGTCAGATACAATTAAAATATATTTGTCGCAAATTTGCAAAAGCAATTGCGCACATGGCAACTCTATTTTGACTGGAATAGCCTTCATTATGCTAAGAAAGGATTACAGAAAACAGTCGATTTGAAGAAGAAGCAAAAAGACTTCGAACACTTACTTTTCAATAAAACAAATAGCGAGAAGATTTTGCGATTTGGGGAATTTGTAGGTTCGTTTACAGAATAATTCGATTCGAAACGTACATTTCGGAATAAAGGAAAGGCGAATTAAAATACCAACATATAACGAATAAAAGAATCTCAATATCTTAATAGTGACACCACTTTTTAAAAATATGCCATAAAAAGATAATTATCCTATTCTTTTACAATATGTTGTGTCATCTGAAACCAGATAAAGAAGTAACCCACTGGATAATTTCAACGAGTTCTCAGGTTTCAGGCAGTCGTCGAAGACAGGAGATTTTCTTTTGCAGCGGGGTTATGCCGGAAAACAGCTCCGACTATCCGGCAATGTTCCAATTCCTTACAGTCGCCGCAAGTTCCGAATCCTTTTTCAGATACACATTTGCGGATTTCACAATAATCGCTGCAATAGGCAAATTTCACCCCGACGGATCGGCATCCCGTACAGTTGATCGTCGCAGCCGTAATCTCCGGGGCATTATTCATTACGCTCCATTTCCGAGCCGTCCTTTCTCTCAACTCATTGTCATTCCTGACCGTGGCGATACGGGCCTCGCAACTTTCGCAATCCAACCCGCAACAGGCTATCAGTTGTTTCGTCATCATCAAAATACAACACATTCAAATCTTCCGATGTACAAACTTGCCATCTATCCAAAACGTAGCGTGATGCCCGGTAAATTTCAACAAAACATAATTCGGGTCCGTTACTCCTCCCGTGAAATGCTCTATAAACCAACCTTGCCAAAATTTCTCCAAAGAGACCTTATCGGTAATAATTTCGACGATCCCTGTCAGGACGACACTGTTCCCGTTTTCGGAAAAACATAAACCGGCTTTCGGATTTCCGGCAAAATCTCGTGTCTTCAATGAATCTTTCCCGGTAGCCATCCACACCTCCGCATATCCTTCCGAATGGATTTTGCTCATGGGAACGGGACGAGGGAATCCCCCATTATTTACGGATGCAACAACAACCGTTTCGCATCGCTTCAACATTTCTGCCGCCTGTTCTTTCAATGTTTTCATTTCAATTGTCTTATTCGTTTGAAAAATAAATTAACCACATACTCTATCATTCCATTGTATAAAAACGACTTTATGAAGAAACGCAGCTTAAAGTAACATCCTCGGGACAAAATATAATCTTCGTATGTAAGAAACTTATGCCGAATACAATTATCTTCGCCTTTAGAAATCGTTTACAAGATACAAATTTGCATTGAATGGCGCAAACCTGCAAAAACGTTATTCGATTATCAATACTAAACATATTCTTATACTTTTGTTTTTATAAAAGCAGCCGTCGGAAATGAGTACAAAAAAATATGATTTCAGCCATACGAGATCAATCGATACGACCAGAGAAGAGCTATGGGCAAAACAACATTTATCAGCCTCGGATATCGATTACAGCATTTGGGAAAAGGATAAAAATATTCTCCGCCAGATGTCAAGATTTAACCGAAACTGTACCTTTGTCGTCGATGTATTCAAATGCAGATATGCTTTTGCGTCCTCTAATTTTGTCGATATGTTAGGGTACGACAGTCATAAGATCACAACCATTGAGAGACAAGGGGACTACCTAGAATCACGTATCCATCCCGACGATTTGACACGGTTAAAAACGTTACAGGTCCTATTGGGGAAATTTATTTACAGTTTGCCCATCGAACAAAGAAACAACTATTGTAACATATACGGGTTTCGGGTACGTAATGCGAAACAAAAATACATACGGGTGGTCAGCAAACATCAGGTTTTGGAACAAGACCGTAACGGAAAAGCCTGGCTTATCGTAGGTTGTATGGACATCGATCCCGATCAGAAAAAATTCGATCAGGTAGACTGCACCGTATTCGATCTTAAAAACGGAGAGATGTTTTCTCCCTCCGCTTTATCGACACCCTCCGTACATTTGACCCAAAGGGAAACGGAAATATTACGACTGATCCAAAAAGGATCGCAAAGCAAAGAGATCGCAAATAAACTCCATATCAGCATCCACACGGTGCATATCCACCGCCAAAACTTACTCCGGAAACTGGGAGTACAACACTCTATTGAGGCTATTAACGCGGGTATCGAATTAGGCTTACTTCATTAATAATGGAATACACGATACCGGATTACTTATTTATGGCAGCCATTCCACGACGCCCGTGACAGGATGTGACTTTCTCCATCGCTCAAATTCGGCATAATTTTCCACCCCATATTGTAGAACAGCCTGATAATACTCCACTCCCATAATCTTTTCCGTTTCAGGCGTTTCGTATTTCAATTGCAAGATCGTCCGCCTGGCCCGATCGGTCAACACGGCGGAAACACGTTCGGCAACTCGTTCGAAATAACCGTCATACCGGGAGCCTTTCTGGATATGGATCATATCGATCTGCCAAAGTTCACCCTCGGCATCCCGATACCAGGCATGCCACTCCACACAAGATTCTACGGTATGCAACAGGTTGACACACTCTATTCTTTGAATAGAGATATTTTCTGCCAATTGTGACATGGCTTTAAAACTGTCTGACAAAACCAATGGCGAAGAATAGATGTGAAAATCGATATCCCGGTGCTTCATCAGCAATCCCATTCTCAAAGAACCTACCAAATTGACTCGCGCACCGATACTCTCCCATATCGGAATAACACGAGTGGCTTCTACGATTTCCCAAGCCTTCTGCTGATTTTGTTTTGCAATATCGAGGAGATCCATCTTTCTTTATTCGAACGAGTGACAAAAATAGAAAAAAGAGCCAAAATATAGCTATAAATAACTATTTAATACCCGATCGGACCGAACTAACTTTGTCTCCCTTTCAAAACATTTCAATACAATAGTAAAAACTTTATGGTATTCAATAAAACAGAAGAACAGGAAAAAAAGTATTTACAACAGATCATAGGCCTTATAGCGGCCATGATAAATAATACGGACAGATCGGTTAAAGAACAGGTTGATACGTTACAGGAATACAAGGAGTACCTGTGGTCCAATAAAGATATCGATCCACACGAGATTCGTTCCATGAGAGAAAGTATTCTAAATCATTTTGCTTTGGGAGAAAGCATTATTGACAAACGCAAACGATTGGCTAAAATGCTGGATACCCCTTATTTCGGACGAATAGACTTTACAGAAAATAAGGACGGTAATAGAATTACCCCCATTTACATCGGAATACACACATTCTACGATCCCGATAAAAAAATGAACTTAATCTACGATTGGAGAGCTCCTATTGCAAGCCTATTTTACGATCACGAGTTAGGAAAAGCCGTTTATTCCTCTCCTGCCGGTAAAGTAAGCGGAGATATCTCACTAAAACGTCAATACCGTGTACGAAACGGCAGGATGGAATATATGATCGAAAGTTCCCTGACTGTTCATGATGATATTTTACAACGAGAACTAAGTGCCAATGCCGACGACAAAATGAAGCATATCGTTACGACCATCCAGCGGGAGCAAAACCGGATTATCCGCAACAACGAGGCGGATGTACTTATCATTCAGGGAGTCGCCGGATCGGGTAAAACATCTATTGCATTGCATCGTATCGCTTATTTGCTTTACACCCTGAAAGGAAACATCTCGTCCAAAGAGATACTGATCATCTCGCCAAACAAGGTTTTTGCCGATTACATCTCCAACGTACTACCCGAACTCGGAGAAGAGAACGTACCTGAAATCGGCATGGAACAGATCCTTTCCAGCGTGCTGGATAACAAATACAAATACCAAAATTACTTTGAACAGATAACAGAACTACTCGAGGGGGCAGATCAGGATTTTATCGAACGGATACGCTACAAAGCCTCGTTCGATTTTATCGCGCAACTCGATCGGTTTATTCTTTACCTGGAAAATCGCTATTTTCAAGCAAAAGAGGTCAAGCTAACCGAACAGATCACGGTTCCTGCCGAATTTATCGAAGAACAATTCAAACGTTTCAACCGTTCCCCCATACGCCAGCGTTTCGAAGCCATGACCGATTATATAATAGAAAGAATGTACCTCCAATACAACTTCAAAATTGCCGCCGCCGAGAAAAACCGATTAAAAAAGGAGATAAAGAAGATGTTTGCCGGAAACAACGACCTCCAAGTTTATAAGGACTTTTTCAAATGGATCGGGAAGCCGGAAATGTTAAAGGCAGGTAAAAACCGCCAATTAGAATATACGGATTTAGCTCCTTTGGCCTATTTGCACATCGCCTTGTCCGGAAATACCCCTCGGTACAGGGTCAAACATCTTTTAATCGATGAAATGCAAGATTATACCCCGATACAATACAGGGTCATCCAAAAGCTCTACCCCTGCCGGAAAACTATTCTGGGAGATGCGAATCAATCCGTCAATCCTTACGGTTCGTCCACTGCCGACACGATCATGAAGGCATTTGCGAAAGGAGAAGTCATGAAACTCTGCAAAAGCTACCGATCGACTTTTGAAATCACGAATTTTGCCCAGAAAATTCAAACGAATGGAGAATTACAGCCCGTCGAACGACACGGAAAACAACCTGATGTCCTTCAATTTCAAAATATGGAAGATCAAATTTCCGGCATAATCGATTTGATCTCCTCTTTTAGAATATCCGGGTATAAATCACTCGGTATTATCTGTAAAACGGAATTACAGGCAAAAGAGATGATGGAAAACCTCCAGCCCCATACCGGTGAAATTTACTTTCTATCCAATCAAAGTCCAGCTTTCGTGAAAGGTATAATCGTTACTTCGGCTCATATGGCGAAAGGACTGGAATTCGACGAGGTCATCGTTCCTCAGGCGGACCGTGTGAATTATCACTCGGAAATAGAAAGAAATATGCTTTACGTGGCCGTAACGAGAGCGATGCATAAATTATCACTTACTTACTGCGGAAAACAGAGTGAACTCATTCCTGCTTCCCCGAAGCTATAATAAGACCTGAATATAATCACGGTATTTCTCTACGCTTAAAAGAAAAAAGTCGCAGAACGGATAATCACTCGTAAAAATCTCTACTGTTTTTTACGAGTGATCTTTTCCCTTGCAACTATCGATTCACGGGTAACTGGATCTCCGTCAGCCACTCGTCCACCGACACTTTGTTCCAAATACCGTCCATGTAACAAAAACGAGGTCTTCCGCTAACCTCATAACCATTCGCCTCGGCATAGGCATACAGCTCGGCAATCTCTTCAAGACTAAATCCCAATCGTTTAAGATAAACGATTCTTGTCATTTGCCTGAGCTGACCAATATCATAGTAACGATAACCTGTCCACTCATCCACTTCGAAAGGGATAAGTAATCCTATTTCCTCGTAGTGACGAAGCGTTTTGACCGTGACCTGGCACAATTTGGAAAACTCTCCGATTTTAAACCTCATTTTACTTTTCATAAACTCCCGCGCATTTGTTTACAACACAAAGATAAGTCCTCCCCTAAGGTACGAGTCAAGAGATTTATCGAAAATATTTCTTTTTAACCATCGCAAATAAAATAGGTAATATATTACGTATTTTGTTTGTTTTCAAATACGATTTTCGTATCTTCACATAAAATAGATAATATATAACACTATGGATATATAAAAATTTATAGTCTCCGTACCATCGTGAGCATCGAACGAGGTAAAGGCAGCCTGTCGCCCGCAACTTTATGTAAAACAGCTGCCGCATTAGGATCAGAGATAACCGCTGTCGTTAAAAGAATCATATAATCATGAGAAAAGCACAAATATTCGTCAATAACATTTTAGCCTATTTCATACACCTGATAAAGACAGCCTATACCGACACGATCGGAGCAGTAACGTTCCATAACGCATAATATAATACTAAATACGATAATGAAAGAGACAATTGCCCCTTGCGGTATGGATTGCGAATTATGCCATTCCTATCAAAACGATAAAAAAAAATGTCCGGGATGCAGGAACAGAAGTACGAATTGTGTCATTCGAAACTGTGACAAGAGACAATCTTATTGTTTCGAATGTACCCGTTTTCCGTGTAAACGCCTACAAACGCTCGACACAAGATACCACACGAAATATGGCATGGGCATGCTTGATAATCTTACTTATATCCGGGAATACGGAGAAGAAGCTTTTCTTAGCCGGCAAGCCTACCTACATACCTGTCCCGATTGCGGCAAATTGAAAACGGTACATTATGACGATTGTATTTATTGTAAACAATTAAAACGAGATAGAATGAGAACCTTCCAGCCACCCGCTTCGGAAGAGTTGCTCCGCATGATAGGAGAACCCTTACACCGGGTCTGGACGGATCTTTGCCGGTTAATCGAACAGAAATACGAGATGGAAAAACGATGGAATCACGGGGGCAAAGCCTGGAAATACGAATGCAAATACCGCAAAGGCGGAAAAACGTTATGTGCTTTATATGCCAAAGAAAACAACTTGGGTTTTATGATCATTTTAGGCAAAGAAGAACGGACTAAATTTGAATTTGATAAAGAATCCTATTCAACAGAAGTACGAAAAGTATACGAGGAAACTAAAACGTACCATGACGGGAAATGGCTAATGTTTGAATTAAAGGATACATCCCTATTTCCCGATATGGAAAAATTACTGTACATCAAACGTAGACCGACACCTACCTTAAAAGAAAGCATCAATGTTGTCAAATAAAACCAAAAGGATCCGGTTAAAGACCGAATTTCCTCTACCGATCATCTCCGAATCTTATCCTTAAACGATAGCAAGGCATGAACGAATACAACCGTTTTCACAATACCTTATTTCGAATTATCCTTTAGTCTTACCAGCGGACGATTCAGTCCGTTGACGATATTCTTTATCACCAGAATGAATACCGTGAATAAACAAAAAACGACATCTCCTTTTATGTTTATAATATAAGATCTTTTATTACAACTTTTACCTGTTTTTACTCTATTATTCACAGAAAAAGTTATCTTTGCAAGAAGATGTGAAAGGATATGCAGAATCATTTACTACTGGAACAAGTCTTTACTTCAACGATAAACACGGATAATAAAAGAGTATACATTGCCAGCTATCCGACCGTAAACTTTTTTAAACTATTCAATAAAATAAGATCATACGGCCTGTTTCTCCTTTCATTAACGTTAGTAGCATGTAACCCGGCAAGAGACCATGTCTACACGACAAAAGAGCGGCGGTCCATCGATAGTACCGTACGGGCAAACCGCTCCTTGGATTCGTTGGAAAGCCTGTTGCAACATTTTTCCGCAGCCAACGATAAAATAGGCATTATTTATACCTGCAAAGAACTCGGCAAACGCTACCGGGAAACAAGCCGTTTCACGGAAGCCATAGAACAACACCGGAAAGGGTTAAACACCGCCGTCGAACTTCACGATACATTGGAAATCATACAGGCACTGAATAATATAGGTACCAATTTCCGCCGTCTCGGGATTCTCGACGAAGCATCCTCTTACCATTATCAGGCTTTAGCCTACTGTGAACAATACAGCGATAAGAAAAGCTATACGTCCCAAAAAAACCGGGTGGTCTCCCTGAACGGTATCGGGAACGTACATTTGACACTAAATAACAAAGAAGAGGCCGATACGGTCTTTAGAGCAGCCCTTGCCGGGGAACGGGAGTTAAACAGCCCTTTGGGACAAGCTATCAACTACGCCAATTTGGGCGCTATATTCGAATCCCGCAACCTGATCGATTCGGCATGGATGTATTACCGTCATTCATTGGAATTTAACCGTCAGGCAAAATCCGACCTGGGCATTTCGTTATGTCATACCCATTTCGGAAGACTTTACGAACAAGTAAAGAAATGGGATAAAGCGCTTGAAGAATACCGCGTAGCCTACGACCTGATGGAGAAAAGCAGCGATCGTTGGCATTGGTTGGAATCCTGCCTTGCTTTGGCAAGAGTCAATATATCCAAAGGCGACCTTCCGGCAGCACGGCAATACCTGCAACAGGCAAAACACACGGCAGAAGGGATTCACTCGTTGGAGCATTTGGCATCGGTATATAATTTATACCACCTCTGGTACGAAAAACAAGGGGATTGCCGAAAAGCGTTAGATTACTATCTACAAAGTATCGCGTACGCCGATAGCGTCAGCAACACCAAAAACATCAATCACATGCAGAACGTCCGCGTGAAATACGAACGGGAGAAAAGCCAACGGGAGATGGAGCTGGTGCGACAAAACTACGAAACCCGGCAAAGACTTAAAAATATCGTTATCATTGCCTGCTTATCCGTTTTGTTATTAGCTATTGCCGTAATGGTATTTTTATGGTATGCCCTGAAAATGCGTTCCCGCAATCAACGGATGATGCAACAGATGGAAAAGGTGCGCACCCAATTTTTTACCCATATCACCCATGAATTCCGAACTCCGCTTACCGTTATTCTCGGGATAGGCAAACAAATACAAGCGGGTAAACCGGAAAAAGGAGAAAGCCTCGAATCTTTAGGAACGATGATTGTAAGACAAGGAGATAATCTATTGGGATTAATCAATCAGCTGTTAGACATCTCAAAAATAAAATCCGCGGTAGGAAAACCGGATTGGCGCACGGGAGATGTAATTGTGTACCTGCGCATGATGGTAGAGAGTTATCAAGCGCTTGCCCGTCAAAAACACATCGAACTCTGTTTCGTGCCTGCCGAAACAAGCGTTATCATGGACTTCGCTCCCGATTACCTGCGAAAGATCGTACGCAATCTCATCTCCAATGCATTGAAGTTCACTCCCGAAAACGGGAAAATATTCATTACCTCCAAACAAAAAGAAAAACATCTCCTGATCCGTATCATGGATACGGGAAGGGGCATAGCCAAAGAGGACCTACCTCATATCTTTGAAGCTTTTTATCAGGGCGAAAACAGTCAAACGGGTGTCGGAACAGGCATAGGGCTATCGCTGGTTTACCAGATCATCGAGAGTATCGGGGGAGAGATAAAAGTCCAAAGCGCACCGGGTAAAGGTTCCGTATTTACCGTAACGCTACCGATACAACACGATAGTGAAGAGCCATTGGAAGAATGGACGCCGGATTTCCGGATAGAATCCATAACCGCGGAGGTGCTGCCGGAAGAGATGAGCTTACCCGATAAGGAACAAACGAATGATACGCGTCCGACCCTGTTGATCGTAGAAGACAATACCGACGTATCCCATTATATCGGTTCTCAACTGAAAGCCCGTTATCGCGTACAATATGCCCGTAACGGTGATGAAGGACTGGAAAAAGTCATGGAGCTGATGCCCGACCTGCTCATTACCGATTTAATGATGCCGGGAATGGACGGTTATGAGCTATGCCGTCAAATTCGAACATCGGAAATATCGAACCATATTCCTATCATCATCATCTCTGCCAAATGCGAAGAGCATAATCGTATCGAAGGATTGCAAGCCGGTGCCGATGCATACCTCTATAAACCTTTCAATTCGGACGAATTAAACATAAGAGTGGAAAAATTACTCGAACAACGCCGCCTGTTGCGAGAGAAATACTCGCTTGCCTTGAATCAGGGAATGGAACAAACGATCAAACTGGTACCGGCCGAACAGGAGTTTTTGAATAAACTAATCAATATCATCTATGTACAAATGAACACCGGTGAATTCGACGGAGAGACCATTTCAGGCAAGATGTTTATGAGTCGTTCCCAACTGAACCGTAAAATTCTTTCCATCACCGGTTACAGCACGGCAGCCTATATCCTTCAAATCCGAATGGGAAAAGCCAAACGTCTGTTAACCTCGGATGAAGAAACGCCTATCGGAGAGATTGCCGTTAAATGCGGCTTTGCAGACGTGGCACATTTTTCGCGTCTGTTTAAACAAACATGTCAAATGACACCGTCACAATACCGGAAAAGAGGAAAATAAAAACAATTCCCGATTAAGAATTCAAAGATTCCGCACTTCGACGATTTAGAGATTCGGAGATTTCGTCTCTTTTTATTCCCATCTGCATTTGACTGAATATACTATTTATTATCAGTTATTTATCGTTTCATCATGACACATATCGTCAAATCGTACATTTGACAATGCTACACATGGTCAAAAAGTTGACTAAAATATCCAAACAGGTAATTTTTTTATCTCCTTACTTTGTTTACAGTCAAGTTACCTATTCAAAAATGTCGAGCATGAACGAAGAAAAATCCGATAAACCCAAACTGACTTATGAGGAGGTACAACAAATTATAGACGACCAGCTCAGCAGTATCGAAACGGCAGAGAAAATGAAAAAAATACAAGAAATCAGATGCCCGGCAGCGAATTCGGTTAAAAGATCCCTGCCGGAAAAGAAACAGCGAAACAGATTCAGGAGTTACCTCCGAAAACTGTTTAAATGCGGATCGTGAAACACTTCAATTACTAACCCATTAAAATAAACTCCTATGAATCAACTTGCCGACAATGTAAAAAATCTTATCTCCTCCAAAAAGCGAGCGGGAAATGATCGGAGACACTCTCGGTTTACCATTGTATCACTTTTAAATTATAGAAGTCATGAAAAAAACAATACCTATTGTCGTCATACTGACTCTTCTCTCCTATCCCGGAACATTAGCCCACGGACAAGGACTTCTTAAGAAAATCAAGCAGAAAGCAGAGAAAGTACTTAAGCAGCAAGAAGAGAAACAGAAAAAACAACAGACGGACACGACCGACGAAAGTCTGTTCTATGTTGACGAATTCGAAAACGAAGAAGAACCCGTCCTGGGGCCCAATTCGCCGGATGCCCCTAAACTCCTTTCATTCACTATCGGTAAAGAAAAAGGTAAATTCAATCATGAAAAAGGAACAATCGAGATTACTGTAGAACCGGACATAGATTTCAATCAGATTGTGCCCTATATGACGGCCACCGAAGGTGCTTCGATATCCCCGAAATCAGGTCAGACTCTTAATTTCAGAAAAGGCGGTTATATTACGGTAAGGGATAAAGAGGGGCGTAAACGCGTTTACGAACTTACGCTCAACATCCGGGGAATGGAAAAAAAGGACCTTCGTACCGGGGTAAAGCAGGGTACCCTGCAAATGCGTAATACGATCCAAGGTTTTCCGGAAATGAAATGTACCTACTATTTTGATCATTACGGGAAGCTGTTCGCCATGATGACCACAATGGGTACAGGGGCAATCTACGATTACGATAAAGGAAAAATCACCCTGCTCTCTGCTGTCCCCACGGTCGAAAAGGTCAAACGAGATGTCGAAAAAGTAGCGAACCTTCAAACCGTCGAGCTCAAGGAACCGACCATGAAGGAGCTGGAAAACGCAATGAAAAACGGACTGAAAGAGGTGGAGTTCGTCTACGACATATATGAAATTCCCCATTTAGAGGATAAACTGGAATGTCCCTTGATCAGCAATTACGAAAAAATGCCGCCCGCATTCCTTTCGCTAATGAACGCCCGCAAACTACCCCACACCACGGTGGCCGGAAAATCCTGTTTTACCCTGGAGTTTGCAGACCCGGAAAGCGGAATGAGCATGTTATATTATTGTTGGAATAATATTCATTTCGGGGGAGGAATACGGGGGCTGGCATGGACCCAGGTAGAAAACTTCAGCGAAAGCGTACCCGACGGCATTTTCTTACCCCCGAAAAACTATCGTCCCCGGGCGGAATATCAGGCTGAAATTAATGCCATAGTCGAAGCAGCCGGAAAAAAACTGCAACAACACGTGCAACCGTTTATGGAAACTCCCGAGGTCCAGGCCCTAAAGACTTTCCTCGAGGCAGAAATGCGAGCGCAAGGTGTCAAAAATGAAATTACTAACCCCTAAATCCATACCGACATGAAACAGATTTTATATACCCTACTCTGCTCGATCATGATCGTCGGAACAATATCCTGCGGTAACAGCAACAAAAAGAAACCGGCATCCGGCAATTTGAGTGGCAAACAGAAAAAAGAGCTCCGTCAACTCGCCAAAAAAATCAAAGTCAAACTGGAAGAAAAAAAGAATCGGATTATCAAAACGATAAATACCCCCTACGGGGATAATTCTACCGTGTACACGTTTGACGGCGATAAGTGCATCGGCTACAAAGAGACGATCGCTTTTACAGATGCGGAAACAGCGAAAAAAACACACGACGGCCTCAAAGAGGTCAACGATCTGTCGCACACCATGAAGAATCTCTCCGTCAACGGCAAGATTTTGAGTTACGAATACTCGCAGGAGACAATCGACGGGATGTATGAAGGGATGACCCGGGCCCAGGTATTGGAGCAAATCAAAAAAGAGATCAAACAGTCCGAAGAATTTTTTAAATAAAAAGTCATGAAAAAGATACTATGTATAATGACCGTCTTGCTCCTTGCCATAGGAACAACGGATGCCTACTCGCAAGGCTGGTTAGAGGAATTAGGTAAAAAAGCCAAAAAGAGAGCCAAGGAAAAAGTGGAAGAAAAAATCAATAAAAAAGTAGACGACACCGTTGACAAAGCTCTCGAATCGGCCGAGGAGGCGATGAAGAAAAAAGAGAAGCAACAAAAAGACTCGATACAAAAAAAAGAGACCGGCAAGACGCCTCTCCCCAAAAACGCCGAGATGGCTTATGCCAAATCGGATTTCGTAAGAGGAGATGTCATCATCTTCGAAGATCTGATGGACGATGAGCAATTGGGAGAATTCCCCTCGATGTGGGACCTGAAGGAAGGGAGTGCCGAAGTGGCCTCGATCAACGGGAAAAAAGCGATTTTCCGTAGCGACAAAGAGGAGGGAACTTATACCGTAGCTCCTTTGATGAAGAATCCGAATAATTACCTGCCCGAAAAGTACACCATCGAGATGGACTTGTGGATGGGCGTGGTAAAAGACAGAACCGCAGAGGGAAATGAGTCCGAATACTATTCCTACCGGTTGTTCTTTTACCATGAAGACGGTAGGGATGTGGCTACATTAGAGATCAATAATTTCGGCGATCCGACCATAAAGTGGTCCTATCACTCCAATTCCGGTGCTTATACCCACGGTGATGCCGCATTGTCCGTAGATGCCGACGGCTGGCACCATCTGGCCATTTCGTTCAACAAGCGAGCGTTCAAGGTCTATCTGGACGGTATTCGCCTGGCCAACATTCCCAATATGACGCAAGCCTCGAATTTCGCGATACAAGACCAAAATATCAACCATATCAGTTGGGCCAGCGCGATCACCAATGTACGCATCGCAGAGGGAGCCGTCCCGCTCTACGACCGCATGATGAGCGACGGCAAGTTCATCACCTACGGCATCACCTTCGACGTGGGCAAATCGACTATCAAACCCGAATCCATGGGCGAGATCAGCCGTATCGTGCAGTTGATGAACGAGAATCCCGACCTGAAATTCTCCGTCGAGGGACATACCGATAACACGGGTAATGCCACCTCGAACCAGATGCTCAGCGAGGCCCGCTCGAAAGCCATCGTCGATAAATTAGTGGAAATGGGTATCGCCGCCGACCGCCTTACCTCGATAGGCAAAGGCCAGACCTCGCCCATCGCCGATAACTCCACCGATGAAGGACGAGCAAAAAACCGCAGGGTGGAGTTCGTGAAAAAAGAAGAAATTTGAGGGTATATCAACTTGCATAAACAAATAACAGGCTTACGAAAAAGACGGATTATCATGCTTTACGGGGCGGTATGTTAAATAATGGCACCCGCCGCTGCACAAATACAGAATTAAAAAAAAATCGAAACGAAAGGACATCTAAAAAGTAATAGACAAGTAGTATAACGATAACCCAAAAGAAGGACAACGGCAAGGAATACATGAGAACAACCGAAAAAAACAAATAAAACAACAATCTTAAAACCTAAAAATATGGCTTATTGTAACCATTGCGGAACAGAACTCGCCGAAGGAACAAAATTTTGTTCCTCGTGCGGAACTCCGGCAGGAGCGACCGCAGCCCAAGAAAACCGCCAACAACAGTCCGAACAGCAGTCACGACAAGCAGGACAGCAGGAGTGTACCGAGAATAAATTTGCCGCCGCCATGAACGACACGTCGGATAACACCGCACAGTTCGATCCGAAAGACATCGAGCAAAACAAGGGAATGGGCATTCTGGCTTACCTCGGTATTCTGGTACTGATTCCCATCTTCGGAGCGAAAGACTCGCCTTTCGCCCGCTTCCACGCCAATCAGGGGTTGGTGCTATGCATCGCAGCCATCGTGTACGGCGTGGCATACAGTATTCTGACCACGATCATCCTCGCCATCTCGTGGCGACTCTATATCCTGGTGAGCCTTATCGGCCTGGTGGGAATCGTGTTTCTGATACTGGCTGTTATCGGCATCATCAACGCAATAAACGGGCGGGCAAAAGAATTGCCCCTGATCGGAAAATACAGGTTATTGAAATAATAACCTCACGATGTTTAACCCTTATTAAATTACAAAACTATGAAAACAAACATTTTTAAAGGTATGCTAATCCTCGTGGGATTACTTATCGTGTCGTCAGCAGGTATGGCACAAGCGAAAAAGCAAAAGTCGCAAGTGAAAAAAGAAATCAAACAAATTAAACAATTAGACAAAAGTGACTTCCTCAAGAAAAAATCCGTACTCCTAAGAGCACCAAGGATTATTGCTACAGCCGGAGGTAGCATCATTATCGTTCCTTCCGAGAAGTCGACGGACGAAAAGACAAAAAGACAAAACTTTCTGGATCGTTGGGCTCAATATAACTTAGGAGGGACGAACAGCAATCCGGTGGGAAAATACTACCCCTCGTGGCAATATAAAACAATCTCCTGTCCCCCGGGCTATCGCCTGCCTACGTTCGTGGAGATAAAGAAATTATTGAGCGAATACACCATCTACATCCAACGGGATCTCGGCAAAAATCCGGGAGGTAAGGACGGGCTTTGGATCGGTATGAACGAAGAGACCTGTAAAAAAGCCGACAAGAATAATTTTAACGGATGCGTGTTTCTGCCGGTTACCAATTTCTACTCCGAACCTTACGGATGGAGCAATACGCTCCAGAATTACGGTTTCTACATGACATCGAGCCTAAACTCCAATTCGAGACCCATGCTAAAAGCGATGTGTTTTTCTATTGATGCGAAATTCGATTGTTACGAACATGGTTACATGGCCACGGAACCGAATTCACTGTATAAAGATTACCTGTTTGTCCGCCCGATAACAAAGTAACAAAAATCCGGTGAATGCCCGTCATGCCCATTGAAAGTCAAAAGCCAAAAACGGTAGCGTCAATGCCGCGGACGAAAGGGGCGTTTCCTTCGCCCGGAAATGCCCCGTACAACGAATGAAAACGAATAACATCGATCGGATAACGAAAGGGAGGCGATTCTCCGAATACACGGCAAAAGTAAAAAAGAGAAACAGACTAAGGGCTATCAAACCATCGAAAAACACCATCGGAACCAACAAAAATTATGGGAGATAAATTAACAGGTATAGCAAAAGGGTCGTCCGGTTTCATACCACAGAACGACCCCGACGTGAAGATCTTCAACGCACAAACCGAAATCAGAGAACTGACTGAAAAAATGGAAAAAGCGTATGCCCGGTTGGGACGACAGGTGTATGAATCGGGCGGAAACGAAACCTACCCCGAGACGAAAGCCGAACTGGAACTGTTAACCGTCAACCGCCAGGAAGCCGAACGCCGCTTGCAGGAAGCCCGTGATGAAAAAACCGCTCGCGAGCGGGCAGAGAAAGAAGAGACAATACTCATCTGTCCCGCCTGCGGAGCGGCAAACCCGGAAGGAACCAAGTTTTGTCAGGAATGCGGCATCAGACAGCCTGTAACGGCAAACAAACGCTTCTGTACCGATTGCGGTACGGAAATACCGGAAGGGAGTCGTTTTTGCGGAGCGTGCGGAGCAAAAGTCACGGAATAAGTATCAACGTATTAATCATGGAGGAAACGAATTATGGCATTTTGTACAAATTGCGGAAAACAAGTAGCGGACGGAGTGAAATTCTGCACCTCGTGCGGGACTCCCATGGCATCCTACATACCACCGGCACCACCACCGGCACAGACGGTTCCCCCGCAAGCGGCACCCGTACCACAACAACCCGTGTACGCTGTTCCGGTAACGGTCCGGCAGGAAGAACCCATCTCGACGGGCGAATATATCGGCATTTTCCTGTTGATGATCGTACCGCTGGTCAACCTGATTTGCCTCCTCATCTGGGCATGCGGCGGATGCAAAAAGGTGAACAAGCGCAACCTCGCCCGCGCCATGTTAGTATTGATACTGATCGTCACCGTCCTGACCGGTCTGCTCGTGCTGGCAGGCGGTTTGTTATTCGGCGACATGCTCAACGAGCTAAAAGAATTAAGTACTCAATTGGAAGGAATCTCCACGCGATAAACAAATAACGAAAAAATACGATGACAATTAAAGAAATTTACCTGAAAACCCTCGTCTTCGGCTGGATAAAATTGGGATTGGGGATACTGAATATCGTGATCGCCCTCCTGCTGTTTGCCCTGTTGGTGGGTATCTCCGTACTCTTCGAGAGCAAGGGGGCTGTAGCTATCCTGTTCTTTACCTGGCTCGCCGCCGTCGGCGTGATCAATTTCGCGCTGAACCGTTACATCGGCTATTTAGTGAAAGCGGGCCACGTGGCCGTCATCTCCTATGCTTTCAAACAGGGGACGGTACCGAACAATCCCGTAAGTACGGGCAAGGAGATGGTAAAAAAACGTTTCGGCACAAGCAACGCCTACTTCGCCCTGGACAAGTTAGTGGCAGGCTCGGTGAAACAATTGCAGCGTACCTTGGGGCGATTGACCGACAACCTTTTCGGCACTATTCCCGGCTTGAACGGGGTAAAGAGCTTAACCAATCTGTTTTTAAATATCTCTTTGGGGTATATCGACGAATGTTGCTTAGGCTATACCTTCTATCACGATAAGCAAAACCCGTATAAAAGTGCTGCCGACGGCGTGGTGATCTACGCACAGAACTGGAAAACACTGCTAAAGAATTCAGCTAAGTCGACGGGTATCGTCATCTTTTCCCTCGCGGTAGTGACACTTGCGGCGTTTATCCTTTTCGGGGGAGTGTTTCGGCTGTTCGGTTGGAACGGCTTCGTGGCGTTCGTTCTATCGATCTTATTTGCCCGGTCGGTGAAATATGCCTTCATAGACAGCTGGATCTTAGTAAAGATGATGAGTAGTTATATGCAGGTCGCCCCTACGACGGTCATCGCATTCGATTTGTACGGAAAACTGAGTGGACTCTCCGGCAAATTCAAGGAGTTGTTCCGCAGAAGCAGCGAAAGTTACCCTCAACCGAAGAGCGACACCGGACAACCCGCTACAACAACAGAAACAACGCAGGTTGTTCCGGCTGCCGACACTCCTTCTCTCTCGAAGTTCGCCCGCTCTTTCTGTCCATCATGCGGCAGTCCGCAGACCGAAGGCAAAACATTTTGCGGGAATTGCGGGACACGGATCGGCATATCGCCGGGATAAAGCGGCTCGATTCAGTATGTTTGTTCTGTTAACTGTATATCACTCTTTATATCTGCGGACATTATTGCCGCAAAAGCTTATTTCGAATTATCCTTTAATCTTACCAACGGATGATTCAGTCCGTTGACGATATTCTTTATCACCTTGTATTTCTTAATACTTTCCATCAGTTTCGTCAGATTTGAAAAACCGTATGTCCTGGGGTCAAAACTCGGATCAATTTTTCGTAAATTCATTCCGACATTCGCGATATAGGCCTCCTCGTCCTCATTGGTCGAAATTTCAAAAGCCTTATCAATAATATCCCTGGGCAAGCTCTCCCTCGTATTCTTTTCCTTAGCGGGCGGCTCCTCCTGTACCGAACTTTTAGGAGTATTTCTTTTAGTCGCTTTGGGTTTTTGTTCCGCCTCCGCCATTTTTACCTCTTGTTTAATCAAGTTTTCAGAGAAAGTAAATATTTCACAAGATTGAACAAAGGCCACGGGAGTTTTCCTTTCTCCGATACCCATTACAAAAAGCCCTTCCTCCCGGATTCTTTTAGCTAAACCGGTATAATCGCTATCACTCGAAACGATACAAAACCCATCGCAATTTTTGGCATGAAGGATATCCATAGCATCGATGATCAACGAACTGTCCGTTGAATTTTTACCCGTTGTATACGAAAATTTCTGAACAGGATTAATCGAATATTCATTGACAATATCTTTCCAACTATTCATCTGAGGTTGAGTCCAATCCCCGTATATCCTCCGTATGGTAGCCTTGCCATACTTAGATACCTCCTGCAACACCTCCTTAATCAACTTTGCCTGTGCGTTATCTCCATCGATTAGAACGGCAATATTAAATCTTTGATTCTTCATATTCATGAACATTTTATACTTTCAAACTTACAATATTTATGTTAATAACCCTAACCATTCACCTATTTTCTTTCCGAGAAAAAACATTTTAGCAAGAACAGACAAGTGGGATGAAGGGGAGTAACATATATTTGTAACGTGAAATACGATTAAATGATGAAACAAAAGAAAACGACACGGGAAGAGTATCAAAAATGCGTGAATACCGTTATAGATTATATCAATTTGCATCTCGGCGAAGAGATCGATGTGAAATCATTGGCCAAAATTTCACATTTCTCCTCTTTCTATTTTCACCGCATCATGACAGCTTTTTTGGGCGAACCCATCGGAACGTTCATCGTCCGGACACGAACCGAAGCAGCCGCTCGCTTATTACGGTACTCCGATTTACCGGTAGCCGATATAGCCTATCGCATCGGGTATTCCACGCCCTCTTCTTTATCTAAAGTATTCAAACAATTTTACGGTATTTCACCTATTGAATATCGAAACAATAAAAATTTTGTCATTATGAAACCAGCCATGATCAGACCGGACTTGGAACTGCAAAAAGAGATCAGAGAGCTTCCCGCTCGAAATGTAATCTATATTCGTCTGTTCGGAGACTATAAACTAAACGATTATTGCGGTACCTGGCTCCGTTTGTTCCAATTCGCCGAAGAACACAACTTACGGGCAAACGATCCCTCCCCACTCTGTATTTATCACGACGACCCGAAAGTTACCCCGGTAGAAAAATTACGGACGGATGTTTGTATGGTATTACCCGTTGCCGCTATCCCAAAAGGAGATATCGGTTCTAAACAGCTTCCCGCAGGACGATACGCGACCTTTCTTTACAAAGGCCCATATAGTAATCTGCAAGCCGTGTACGATACGATTTACGGAAAATATTTGCCGGAAATGGAATGTACACTCCGAGAGGAAGCGAGTGCCGAACGTTACTTGAACGATCCTTCCCGCACCGCACCGGAAGACCTATTAACGGAAATCTATATTCCCGTGGAATGATTGACAATTCTAAACTATAGATTGTAAATTAGAAGATTAGATAATGATGAGATTCTGTGATTCAGAAAATAATCACAGAATCTTTTAATTATTGAATCAATAAGTCTCTTTTTATTTTCTTTTTTCCAATATCCGGGACATATTTTGCATGGCCCAATCCACCAAAGCATTGATATGAGGTATAAGGCTGACTCCCATCGGGGTCAGACTATATTCGACGCGCGGAGGTACCTCCGCGTAAACCTTTCTTCGAATCAGCCCGTCTTGTTCAAGCGTCCGCAAGGTAACGGACAACATTCGTTGAGAGATATCGTCTATCGTCTTTTGAATCTCGTTGAAGCGCATCGTACCGTTAGCCTGCAAAGTTATCAACACCAATACGGACCATTTATCCCCAAAACGACAAAGGATATCCCTAACCGGACAATTCCCCGTAGAATGAAAATTTTTTAATTTTTTTTCGTCCATAAAAACGTAATAATGAATATTAGTTACTTACAGGTAAGTACATTACAAAAACATTCGTTCTTGTTTATTTCAAATTACATACCTACTTTTGCTTTACAAAAGTAATAAACTTACAAATAATAACTATTATCTCGTTTAAAAAATTAAAATCATGGAAAAGAGAGTCGCCGTCATGGCAGTAAATCCGGTAAACGGTTACGGATTATTTCAATACCTGGAAGCATTTTTTGAAAACAAAATCCCCTTCACGGTTTATGCCGTGGCAGAATCGAAAACAATCAAAACAAATTCAGGCCTTACCTTGGTAACAGACGGCGTAATTGCCGATCTGAAAGGACATTCCGGAGATTATGAAGCATTGGTTTTTTCCTGTGGTGATGCCATGCCCACATTCGCTGAGAATATTTCTAAAAACTACAATCAGGATATGCTTGCCGTTATCAAAGAGTTCGGCGAAGCCGGAAAATTAATCGCAGGTCATTGCGTAGGCGGTTTACTGTTTGATATCGCCGGAATAACAAAGGGACGAACGGTTGCAGCACATCCTTTCGTTCAATCAGCGATAAAAGGAGGCAAAGCCACGAATGAGCCTTATGCCATAGATGGTAAATTATACACGGCCCAAACGGAGAACACATTAAGCAGCCTGATACCGTTGTTGGTTTCCGTCTTAAAATAGAGAAGTAGGGGTTCCCCCCTACTTCCCTGCATAATTTCAATACAGCAAATTCTTCTGTCGCTTCAGTAGTAACACTCTATTACAAACCCAACCCACCGAGAGCATTTAAACGAAAGAGCATACAAAGCTCAAATATCCATGCCGCTTTTCTTTTTTAGAGTTTCAAGGGCCCTTTGGTAAATATCGATATAGGTATCCAAAAAAGTTATAAATACTTCCCGATTCTCGAAAGATTCATTTTCCCAATCCCGATTTTTTACTTCCGGCATGTTCAATATTTTCTGTACCTGACTGATCTCAAGCATTATTTCCAATTCCTCAAACGAAAAACGTTTGATCCGTACGATCAATGAAATCAGATGTGCCATTTTTTCTTTATAGGTATCCATAACTGTCTCCATTAAAAATTACAACCAACTGACTTTATAAAACAATAACTTGAACCTGTCCAAGCGACCTTTCATTTACCTAACCGCACTTTTACAAAGTAAACAAAAAAAAAGGATAATCATAACTTTTTCACTCTGTTTTCAGAAAATCGGCTCCAATTCTATTGAAAACAAATCTAGCATCTGTTCTTTGCCATAATCTTTTCTTTATTATGATTTGTTATTTATCTTTGCTAACAGTTAATTCTCCTGAAGCTTCAGGAGAGAACATGACAAACGATCCGTTATGAACGTAAAGATAGAAGAGAGCTGGCGTCAACGCCTACAGACAGAATTCGAGAAGCCCTATTTCGAGAAGTTAACCCGCTTCGTAAAAGAGGAGTATGCCAAATACACGATCTTCCCGCCGGGAAAATATATTTTCCACGCCTTCAATACCTGTCCGTTCGACAAAGTGAAGGTCGTCATCATCGGTCAAGATCCTTACCATGAACCGGGACAGTACTACGGATTATGTTTCTCTGTCCTCGATGGTGTCCCCTACCCTCCCTCTCTGATTAATATTTTCAAAGAGATTGAAAACGATCTGGGTAAACCGATGCCTACCTCCGGAAGATTGGAAAGATGGACCGAACAAGGAGTATTACTGATCAATGCCATACTCACGGTCAGGGCCCATCAGGCAGGTTCACATCAGGGAAGAGGATGGGAAGAATTTACCGATGCCGTAATCAGGCATATCAACGACGAAAAGGAACATGTCGTTTTTATGCTATGGGGGGCCTATGCTCAAAAAAAAGGAGCCTTTATCGACAGGAACCGGCATTGTGTACTCACGGCCCCGCATCCCTCGCCACTATCCGCAGACAGGGGCTTTTTCGGGTGCAAACATTTCAGTAAGGCCAACCGTTACTTCAAAAGTCACCATTTACCGGAGATCGAATGGTAACCCGCCCGGAGACCGATAATCCATTCCTTATCCCCATTTCCCCTTTCTTATATATGAAAACGAAAAAAGGAACAAACAAACAACATATAACTGTTCCGCAGTCCAATAAACGGCTAAAGGGAAAGATTTACTGCCCGCCAATAAAAACAAATAGATAAAATAAACGGCAATAGTCACCAGTTGAAAAACAAATGCCAATCTTGTCTTTCCCAGGCCGATCACGGCATTACAATAGACATATGCCGGTACTGAAAGAAGATAGGTCGACAACATCACAAGCAAAGGATAAAAAGCAACCCGGACAACCATGATTTCCTCCGTGAAAAGTTGCAAGAGCTTTTCAGAAAAAGCAAAGGTCATCAAAATCAAAGGCAATCCCATCACGTAAGCCAATAACATAACCCTTTTGCAAACAATAGCGATCTTCTCTTTTTCTTTCGCCCCGCATAAACTACTTACCAATGAAATATTTGTAGTAGCGAATGAGTTCACGATCACGAAAAACAACATGGAGACGCTCCTTACGATATTAGCTGCCGCCAAATCGGTCTCTCCCAGATGTTCGATAGCAATAAAAAATAAAAACCAGGGAGCTACACAAAAAAAGGAACGGACCATAGTCCAAACCGAAAGTTTAACCAACCGGTTCATTAAGCCGGGTTCAAAACCAAACTTCAATCCGTATTTTTTCCTATCCGCACACAGATACATGTATATGCCCAAACTCAACAAGGCCACCCCCTCCGATAGAGAAGAAGCCATCGCGGCCCCGGCAATTCCATATGCCGGAAAACCCATTTTACCGAATATGAACATATAATTGAATATCACGTTACAAAAAATCATAAGGATCGAATTTCCCGTAAGAATTTCCGTACGGATAATTCCCATAAAAAAGGATCGAATCCCCAATAAAGGAAAAGCAAATAAAAAACTGTAATTTCGCCAATTCACGTACTGTATGACTGCCGTGTAGACATTATCGGAAATTATCAACCTCCGCAATATCACGGGAGCATAAAAAACGGAAAGGCCCCAAATAAAAACGGCAAGCAGGAATAAAAACGATATGCCCTGATAAAAAGTTTTACCGATCTTATCGTAAGCCCCTTCCCCGTGCTGCCTGGCGATCATAACCTGCAAGCCAAGACTAAAGCCGAACCCGAGCATATAAATCGATGTATAATACATGCCTGCTAAAGCAGAAGCTCCCAATTCTACCTTTCCTACATGTCCTAAAAAAAGAGAATCCGTCAAATTAATAAGTTGCTCCATGAGCAGGCTCACCATCACCGGATAGTTGATGAGCCAGATTTGTTTATAAGTATAATTCATCGTTCAATTTTAATAGCATAGCCCGATGCATCGATTCGATACATCACAACCGTTTATAAGATATATAATGAAATAAGTCTCTTTCGAAGGAAAGAAACACGTTAAAGATCAGATACTTTACATTCCGGGCATAGCTATCTGCACAGTTGCCATTTCATAGATTGAACTTTGTCATTATTCGATAGGCAAAAGTAAGAAAAACTTCCATACGTATGCCAGCTAAAGAACTATTTAATAAAAAGTTCACCCCCAAACCATGTTTTCATTCCGCAACGATACACCTTTAAAACGTCTACTCTTTGCATTTGCCTTTTTAGTTGACATCGCAACGTAATATTCAGTATTATAACACAATAGACTTCAATAAGTCATAAAAAGATTCGCATACCTCTTCTTCCTTAAAAGGCGAATGACCGCATCGAGGTAATACGATTTTCCGAAATTTTATATTTGCCCGGAACAAAGGTTCGATTACGCCTTCCAACGGATGCGGATCCATCTCCCCATGAATCACATATACCGGACATCGAACACGAGACAATAAATTCTTCCACCTTCCGTCTTTTCGTATTTTCTCCGCTTCCCGCCAAACGGAAGAATACATCTTACCATCGACCGGCAGAATATCACGTTTGTCCTCTTCAGTTTCCCGGAACCGGTAATGATCGCTTTTTACAACTAATCTCTCCAACTCCATCAGAACGTCGTCCCGGTTGTATCCTCGTTCCAACTTACCGACAAGCAAATCCCAATACGTACCCTCCTCTTCTGAAAGTTTTTTTTTCCGTCGTTCGGATATCAATGAGACATACTCCTCCTCGAAAGGGGCACACCCGACCAGTATCAATTGTTTAACCTTTCCCGGATAGCGAACGGCATATAACAAAGCGAGCCATGCTCCCCATGAATGCCCCACAAAAGAAAGAGGTTCGTTGGTATAGGTCTCGACCTGTTCTTTTAATTCTTTTATTAACCCGTCAACGGTATATTTAGATTGAATAGGTTCAAGCACTCCCACACTCGACGATAAATTACGGGCTATCGCGGCGACATCTCCCAATGCTCCAGGTCCCCCGTGGACAACGACTACCCGATAAGGCTCTCGACCGTATTTCCTAACCATCAGTTTCTGTATTATTCCCAACAAATATAAACTTTCACAAAACAGCATCCCCCTATTTTAAAAATAATTCTATATTTGTAGAGAGAATCGATTAAAAATGAAGGAACAATGACAATGCAAATTTGCCAAAGCTGCGGGATGCCCATGAACGCGGATAGTGATTACGGAACCAATCAGGACGAGAGTAAAAACAGAGAATATTGCTGCTACTGTTTTCAAGAAGGTCGTTTTACCAAAAATGTCACGATGGAACAAATGATCGAAGAGTGTGCAGACTACGTGGATGAATTCAATGCCGGAAGCGGACTAAATTATACCCGGGAAGAAGCTATTCAGGAGATGAAAAAATACTTTCCTACTCTTAAGCGCTGGCAAAAATAATTAGCGGAATAATTATTATCAAGTCATACCGTTCGTGAGTTTTTCTATACAAACAAGAAAAAAGAGACTCCACTTTGGTAGAATCAAAAACAAGCATTATATTTGCACCCGCAATACAAAATTGCTCTTTAAAATTTTGGTGTGGTAGTTCAGCTGGTTAGAATACATGCCTGTCACGCATGGGGTCGCGGGTTCGAGTCCCGTCCGCACCGCAAAAAAAAACTCTGAGTTAGTTAAAGTAACGACTTAGAGTTTTTTTATAATAAGATACGCTTGCGAAATCATCCGTTTACTTGTCATCGTGTTTTTTCCGTACAATAGATAATCATTTGATCGTTCACGCAAATACAATGGCGGAGGTATTCGAGAAGAATACCTCCGCCATAAAATCGAAATCAGAAATTCCCTTTCCGTTTCTTCACTTCATCCACGAGTTTTAAAAAGGATTTATCCTTTTTACGCTTTTCATGCTCCGAAACAGAGAAGCGCCATGCTTCCCGTCAGTTCGCATCGAAACAGCCCATTTTCGGAAATAATCTCGTAACACGTGCGGTGCACGACGGTCACACGAGCAGGAGTAAGAGCCCTACGCGTGGATTCTTGTTTCAGCCGGTTTAACTTATCGTTCCAACCACACGTATTTAAATCAGTCATAATCCGATCTTTTTTGCAATGTAAAATACATAACCGTAAAACTCCTTATACCGGTAGTACAGCCCCTCCTCATAACGTTCAAAAGCAACAAATCCTTCTGCGGCCTTATTGCCGGCATATTTTTTTAAGAATAATTCCCGAACAGAAATCTGCGGAATGTAATAATGTTCCGTCCAGCAATTTTCCGGCAGGACAAAGCTGGCAACAGGAATATAACCGGCTTTCTGAATCTGGGCTATTTTACGGGGAATCGTATCTATCTCCGGATAAGCCTCCATCCAAAAATCACTGATTTCCGCCGGACGTTTCTCGGTGAACCATGATACTTCCGAAACGGCAACATATCCTCCTGGTTTAAGAAACTTTCGCCATTCGTTCAATCCACGCTCAAAGCCGATATGATAAATCGCTCCTTCCGACCAGATCAGGTCCAATTCTTCCTTTCCGAAAGGAAGATTATCCATGGAACCGACCATCCCTCCCACTCGATTTTGCAACCCCAATCTCCCGGCATTGCGATTGAAGATACGGATGAAATCGGGACACAAATCCACCCCGGTAATTTGCCCCTGAACTGACCCGGCAAGTGTCATTGTCTGCCCGCCCGTTCCGCAACCGACGTCCGCAATAAGGGATTTATAGGTAAGGTTATCTATAAAACTCAATGCTTTAAGAGTTATTTCAGGACTTCCGGGTCCTTGACGTTCTGTATTTGAAAAATAATCACATACCAAATTATAGTCGAATTCGTAAATAGACTGATTAAACGAGGAGGAATCAAGTGCGTTCGGCCGGCCGGACATGAGGTCGCCGGAGTTGTTTCCAATTGTTTTATTTTCATTACTCATTATCTGTATGTATGTAGCATACAAGCAAAAACATAACCATGCTTTCATCATTGTATGCAAATTAAAAACTGAAATTATATATAATGGAAATGACCCTCGAAAAGGTTATCCGAGAGCAACGAAAGGACAATCTGTACGGTAAGTGCAGATTGTTTACGACACCAAATCCGATTTATGTAAAATTTTTACCATGTCGTAAAGGTAAGAAATATTTTATTTGACTAAAAATATATCACAAACAAAAAATCAGGGCTAAATATTACCCTGATTATGGATTATACCTCGAAATCGTGCTTTAACGGGCATGGAAGGCCGAATGACATAGTGGCGGCAAAAGCCGTAAGATCCCGGCTACCAACGACACTATAAACATGTAGCCGAATAACCCGAGCGAGCAGCCTGAGGTATAAACCCATACTTGGGTTCGTATGCTTTGCGGCCTTATACAAAAACGAGATTAGACCCTCTCTACCGAGACTATTGAGTTTCCGCTTCTATCAACATATCACAACAATCCATTGAAACGATTCAATACGCAAAAAATTTCACCCAAAGCCAAACCGCCATTAAAAGCAACCGCATAGTTCTGGATATCGCTCACATCTTCATCGAAATGTCCCAAGCGATCGGTTATCGGTGAAAGAAAAATGACCGGACACTCCGTAGAAACCCTGACTATACCATGGGTAGTCTCGATAGACTTCAACTCATAACCCAATGGAGCGATCGACTCGAAATGTTGCTTAGCCATCTTATCTTGATTATCGTATTCCCGGTAATCCGTAATATTAATAGAACTTACAGCAGAGAAGCCGGGTAATATTTCACAGGTAAATCCCCAGGTTGCCGGAGCATTGGAAGGCATGATGAACTTTTTTACGGCAGCAGGTCCGCATTCCCGATTAATGGTATCGAGTAAAGCGGAGCTTATGTGCCCGGTAAGTAATTGTCCATCGTAAGGGGTCTGCAAGTTACTTTCGGGATTATCCGGATGACCGTTATGAATAAAAAAGTTTGTTCCCAAATATACCGATCCGTTTGCCGAAAACCTCGATCCTTCCTCTACCGGATAATTGGCTGTACTCACGCTAATAACCAGTTGGGGATTGCATTTGGCAATAACGGACGGTAAAATCCGATATTTTTCCTCGGAACTGGAACTATTTACTTCCGGAGACATCAGATCCTCGATACACCAAATGGAAATTTCAGTGCAATTCCGCTTATCGGGTGATAAACGAAAAATAGCCCGAGGCGTATCCATCTTATTATCGCCATCCTTGGGGGTATCGATATACTCCGGAAAAGGAAGAGTAATAGGACGTAACTTAGGGTTTGTCAATGCACTCAATACCGGTTCTATTTCCCAATTTTTATTCACCAACACCATAACGATTTGCTTGCTCATAACACCTTTATTTTTAATTATACATTTACTTCTATTCATAACTTTTTCTTTTCGAGAAAAGCAATCCCGATCCACTCGGACCTATATTCCTTACGCCTCGATAGGAAAGACACATCAGTCGAAACAGAAAACAATTTATCTCAAAACAACATAACAAATTTATTATCAATATCATAAAAACTAAATTTCCAAATATAGAATAAATAACAAACAAGATAAACTTATCACATCAATGAATGTAAAAATACGTAATCAATAATTTGATTGCAAATAATTAAGCCAATATTTATATTATTTTGGAATAATAACAATCAGCATGTATCTATTTTGATATAAAAATAAGGCATATTTCTTTTAAAAAAGAAATATGCCTTATATGACTTCATTCTTTTTCCTCTCGAAAATAGTTATAGAGCTACGTATGCTTCAGGTGTAGATTTTTCCCACGATAGCATTGATGTTGTAATCAGTTCATTGGTATTCCACCACATTGAATCGTTCGAAGATGTATGTAAAAAAGTCATTCCGAGAACGGTGAATGAGTTACGCGGAACGATGACGCTACTTATCTCTGTTCTTAAAAAGTAAATCAAGAGGACAATCCTTTGATAAAAAGAGTAATACCATCAAAAATCATCTGTAGACCGATGGTTGCCACAATTAAGCCGATAATCCGGATCAAGGGATTCATAAAATTATATTTTATCAAAAAATTCCCGATCCGTCGAGCTTCCAGCATAAAAAACAGATTTACTCCCAAAGCAAGAAGGATGGCAATAATGGTAATCTCCCTACCGTATTGTACGGGAAAGGTTACAGCAGCCGTAATCGTAGCCGGACCAGCAATCATGGGAATCGCGATCGGGACCGTTGTCAGGTCGGCAATTTTTATATTTTCATCGACTTTCAGGAAAAATCCCTTCAGCAGACCGGATAAACCGTTATACATCAACACGGCACCGCAGGTAATCTGAAAAGAGTACAGCTCTACCCGAAATACATAACTAAACGTTATCTCTCCCAAAAACAGGAAAAAAATCAAGATCATGGCTGCCGTAATCGTTGACTTGATGGAGATATATCGTAATTCTTTAGGAGAAAACCGCTCTTGCAAGGTCGTAACGATCAAAACTTTTTGGACGGGATTAACCAAAGCCAAAAGAGCGACAATACAACTCAATATCAATTTTACTGTCATAATAATCCTTATTTACGCGAATGACAATTACGTTTGCCTTCTGCAAAGGTAGGGATAAATTACCCATTCCCTATACTTATGTTCAAAAATCATTTAAGCCCACCCTGTTTTACACTTGCAGTTCTCCTCCTTCCCCAACCCCTTTTAATAAACAAATAAAATTAAAATTAACATAAAGTTCATTTGATAAAATAAAAAGCTATACAGCAATCCGAAATAATATATTACTTTTGAGATCGGAATTTTACGAAAGCAATGGGAAAGTTTGTATTTTTATACCTGATTATTATTCTATCTTTTTCAGTGACCGATATTTTTTCGGACTCTTTTGAGGGTTCAAAAAATAAAATGGACGAATTGTTCGACTTAGAACAACTCTCCTCGTTAGACTCCGAATCCATTTCCATACATCCCTATTCAGAACAACACGGGATCACGTCAAAAGCAGGTCTAAAGAGTTCCACCAACCGAAGAATCGGTTGGTATAAAACTTCTCAATTTAAATCAATAAACCGGGAAACTATCATTCAATCCAAAGTTTTCTCTTTTCTCGAACGTCTGTCTTTCAAAAGAGAAAATTATATCCATGTGCTCGCGTCTCGTTATATAAACGGATTTTATATTTATTCGCTGAAAAAACTCATCGTATGACAAGGGTTCCCTCTTTTTACGAGCGATGTTGAACATAAGTAATAAGCGAAATAAATGATTTATGACAGATGGACTTCAGACCATTCTCGATTGGTATCTTCAAAATATAAACTATTGGAGCATCATTATGTGTATGACTATTGAAAGTTCCATACTCCCGTTTCCAGCCGAATTGATCATCCCTCCTGCAGCATGGAAAGCCGCAAACGGAGAATTGAACCTGATCGGCATCATTTTGACAGGAAGCGTAGGGGCCGTTTTAGGAGCTCTGTTGAATTACCTTCTTGCCTACACATTAGGTCGAAATTTTATTTATACCTTTGCCTCTACCAAATTCGGTAAATGGTGCATGATTTCAAAAGAAAAAATAGAACAATCAGAACAATACTTTCTCAAATATGGCAACAGTTCTACATTTATAGGGCGGTTGACTCCCGGAGTCAGAAGTTTTATTTCCATTCCGGCAGGTCTTGTAAGAATGCCTTTAAAAAGTTTCATTATCTACACCTTCCTCGGAAGCTGTGTCTGGAACACTCTCCTCGCTTTGGCGGGTTATTTTTTATATTCACAACAGGAGTTATTGCAACACTATTTTATCGAATTAAGTATAATAACCTTAATCATAGGAATAGTCTTTTGGGGATTTTTAATTATACGCGGTATTCGTAACAAAAAAAATAAATAAGCAGCATGGAATCAAAAAAACATTATACAGGTTTAACCGACGCACAGGTGATAGAAAGTCGCCGAAAACACGGGGCAAACATATTGACACCTCCCAAAAGGGAATCCCTGTGGCAAATATTCATCGATAATTTTAAAGACCCTGTCATACGTATTTTATTGATAGCCGTTTTTCTGTCCGGAGGCATTGCCATCGCCATGTACCTATCGGAAGATGTCATCGAAATCGCAGAAACTATCGGTATTGCAGCAGCCGTATTACTGGCAACGGGAGTTGCGACCTGGTTTGTTTGGGATGCCAACAAAAAATTCGATGTTTTGAATCAGATAAACGACGATACGTTAGTCAAAGTCTTCCGGAATAAAAATGTTCGGGAGGTTCCTAAAAAAGAGATCGTCGTGGGAGATATCGTTATTCTGGAACAAGGAGAAGAAATCCCCGCAGACGGAATCTTACTGGAGGCTGTTTCCTTACAAGTAAATGAATCCAGTCTTACGGGTGAGCCCATGACTGCCAAAAGTGTAATAGAAGAAGAATTCGACCGGGAAGCTACCTACCCTACCGATCATGTTATGCGCGGCACAACGGTAGCCGACGGACATGGCGTCATGGAAGTGACTGCCGTGGGAGACCAGACTGAGTTCGGTAAAGTCGCCGAAAAATCTACAGAAAAAAGCGAAGAACAGACTCCTTTGGACAAACAATTAGAGGTACTGGCAAAATTTATCGGTATCGTCGGTTTCTGCGGTGCAATCGTGACCTTTACGATTCTTTTCATAAAAGGGCTTTTTTTCAACCCGGCGTTTCCTACCCCTTCTTTAGGACAACTGGGACTGATCGGAGCTGTCATTATTACGGCTGTCATCATGTTGGCTAAAGTATGGATACCTGTCATATACGATGTGTACGAATTACGGGGAATAAAAAAAGAGATGCCCGCATCCGTTGAAAAAGGAAGCTGGGGACGATGGATACTGTATGCTTTGGCCGCTTTGGTTATCCTGTTGGGTGTCGGATTATTATTCGGGGTAAAACCTTGGGATCCGCATGCATGGGTATCTCTGAGCGTAGGTAAAAAGATACTCTCGGCCTTTATGGCTTCCGTCACGCTGATTGTCGTAACTGTCCCCGAAGGCCTGCCGATGAGCGTTACCCTCAGCTTGGCATTAAGTATGCGTAAAATGTTAAAATCAAACAATTTGGTAAGAAAAATGCATGCCTGCGAAACCATGGGTGCTACCACGGTTATTTGCACGGATAAAACAGGTACTTTGACCCAAAATCAAATGACTGTTTACCAAACTAATTTTTACGGTTTGGAAGAACAGAAGACCGGCGATAACGAAATAACCCGGCTTATATTCGAGGGTATTGCCGCCAACACAACGGCTTTTCTCGATCTATCCGAACCGGGAAAAATAAAAACACTGGGAAATCCTACCGAAGCGGCTCTTTTACTTTGGCTAAACCGGCAACACACCGACTATTCCGCACTAAGAGAAAACGTCCGCATTATCGATCAATTGACCTTTTCGACAGAACGTAAATACATGGCAACACTCGTGGAATCCTCCCTGATCGGGAAACGCGTATTGTATGTAAAAGGAGCTCCGGAAATTGTTTACTCTCATTGCAAAAACGTACAAACAGC
The DNA here is from genome assembly GCA_001487125.1 of Gabonibacter massiliensis. Classification (GTDB taxonomy): domain Bacteria; phylum Bacteroidota; class Bacteroidia; order Bacteroidales; family Marinifilaceae; genus Gabonibacter; species Gabonibacter massiliensis. The sequence continues at coordinate 289,168 of LN913013.1, read as the reverse complement.
CGGTGGTCTGAAATCAACGGCAGATTTCCAAACGACGGTAAATACGCAATTATCCGAATATCAAAAACAGGCGATGCGTACTTTAGGTTTCGCTTACCAGATTATTGACGATAACGACTCCCATTTCCATGAAGGACGTCTGTTCCATACGGAATTAACTTTTTTAGGCATCGTTGCCATATCGGATCCCATACGGAAAGAGGTTCCCGAGGCTGTAAAACGATGTTCAGAGGCCGGCATCAAAGTCAAAATGGTGACGGGTGACACTCCCGGTACAGCAAAAGAGATCGGTTCACAAATCGGTCTATGGACAAAGCAAGATACCGAACGGAATCACATTACCGGCAGCGAATTTGCTCAATTATCCGATAAAGAGGCATTGGAATGCGTTCTGGACTTAAAAATCATGTCCCGCGCCCGTCCGACAGATAAGCAACGTTTGGTACAGTTGTTACAGCAAAAAGGGGCCGTCGTGGCCGTCACCGGAGACGGAACGAATGATGCTCCCGCCTTGAACCACGCTCACGTGGGCCTCTCCATGGGTAGCGGTACTTCCGTTGCTAAAGAGGCCAGCGACATTACGCTGTTGGATGACTCGTTCAGCAGTATCGCGACAGCCGTTATGTGGGGACGTTCCGTGTATCAAAACATACAACGTTTCATCCTTTTTCAGTTAACCATTAACGTGGCAGCTTTAATCATCGTGTTGCTCGGATCTCTATTGGGTTCCGAATTACCACTTACCGTCACTCAAATGTTATGGGTAAACTTGATCATGGACACTTTTGCCGCAGGAGCTTTGGCCTCACTTCCTCCCAATCCGGAAGTAATGAAAAGAAAACCGAGAGATTCGAACGCTTTCATCATCGTTCCTCAAATGAGAACGTTGATTTTAGGAACAGGCTTTATATTTGTTATCATCCTATTGGGACTTTTGTACTACCTGTCAAACTACGCCGGAGGCATAGACGCCGATACTCCGGAAGGTCTACGAAATCTAACCCTATTCTTTACGGTATTCGTAATGCTTCAGTTCTGGAACATGTTTAACGCCAAAACCTTTGGAACAAACAACTCCGCCTTTAAAGGATTACTTAAAAGCGAGGGTTTTCTTATTGTGGGATTGGCTATCGTTATCGGACAAATATTAGTTGTCAACTGGGGGGGAAGCGTGTTTAGAACCGTTCCCCTAAGCTGGAACGAATGGATATGGATTACTCTCTCAACCTCTTTCGTTCTATGGACCGGCGAACTATTCAGAGCTTTAAAACGAATAAAAGAAAAAACATTACATTAAAATGAATCTCATAATACATAAACAGTTGTTATATCAAATACGGAATAACATCTCTGCAACAAGATTAAAATCTATTTTTAATATTACAATTAAAATGGAAATCATCATCATATTAGCCTTGATATTACTGAACGGTATACTGTCAATGTCCGAAATTGCGATGGTATCCGCACGTAAAACCCGTTTGGAGACAGAAGCGAAACAAGGAAATAAATCGGCAAAAACAGCCTTAAAATTAGCTCAGGAACCGGATCGTTTCCTATCCACGATCCAAATAGGTATCACCTTAATAGGAATCCTTACCGGTCTTTACTCCGGGGAGACGTTAGCCAACGATTTTGCTTTACTCCTCTCCCGGATAACACCCCTCGATGCCCACGCCCTGGCTGTTTCCAAAGGAATCATCGTGGTCATAGTGACTTATCTTACCTTAATTTTAGGAGAGCTGGTTCCTAAACGCATCGGTATGAATGCTGCAGAAAAAGTAGCCAAGATCGTGGCTCCCGTCATGACTTTTCTCTCTAAAATAGCCTCTCCTTTCGTGTGGTTACTATCCGCCAGCACAATACTGGTAACGAAAATCCTGGGACTAAAAGAATCCAAGGACGGGAAAGTAACGGAAGAAGAGATAAAGGCTATTATTAAAGAAGGAAAGGACGACGGGGAAGTTCAGGAAGTAGAGCAAGACATCGTGGAACGGGTTTTCAATCTCGGAGACCGGAACATCGGTTCCATCATGACCCACCGCAGTGATTTGGTCTGGTTAGATATTACCGAATCCAACGATCAGATCCGGAAAATCGTAAATAAGCATCTTTATAATATTTACCCCGTAGCCGATTCAAAATTAGACAACATCATCGGTGTCGTCTATTTGAAAGACCTGTTCGGAAAGATTGATTTACCGGATTTCAATTTAGAAAAAATCATCCGGACGGCTCAGTATTTCCCTAAAAATCAAAGTGTTTACAATGCTTTGGAACATCTGAAAACCGAACACCTGAAATACGGACTGGTCACGGATGAATTCGGAAGCATAGAGGGGATTTTCACCTTGAAAGACATTCTGACGGCTCTTATCGGGGACGTACCCGAAATAGGAGAAGAGCCGGATATCATCCGTAGGAACGACGGCTCATACCTGATAGACGGCCAATGTTCTTTCTACGATTTCCTGGCTTATTTCGACATGGAAGATTTATATCCCAACCATTATTACAACACGGTAAGCGGGCTGATTTTAAAAATTTTGGAACATGTACCTAAAACAGGGGAACAGTTATCCTGGCTATGTTTCGATTTGGAAATCGTGGATATGGACGGGGCCAGGATAGATAAAATATTAGTGAAATTGAACACTCCTCTTTTATCCGAATAACCCTATCGTTCAACGAGTAAATCGAAACTTGCCTTGATTTACTTGTTGAACCCGTCATTTGTAAAATAACTCATAATTCTCAGCCACCTCCGTTTTAGAAAGTTGGTATACTTCAGATACCGGAAAGGGTATGCGGTTACGTTCAACCATCAATTGCACAAAAGCAATGGTCAAAGCCTGATCTACCCAAACCTCTAAAAAAACATCACTATTTTCCTTTGCCTCATACTTCAAAAATTTATGAAAACTTCTCTCCTTCAACCATTGGAAATACTGTTCCATCCCTTCCCGAACAAGTACTACTTTCTTTATTAAAAACACCCCCTTAGATACGGTGTAAACATATTTTGCCTTGTTTTGTACGAAAATAAATACTCCTCCGCATACCACACTAAAAGAGAGTAGGGAAGCAAACATCAAAAAAGGAGAACGCTGCATCCTTTGAGACAAATAATGAATGGCAACCAGCGCTATAATCCCGATTACGATTAATAAGAGAGGTATCATATAGCCCTCATTTTTCTTTACGACCTTCCCTTGCGTAAGAGATATAATTTGATCTTTTATGAATTTATATTCTTCCATTCTTTTTACATTTTAATTATTTAGTATCACAACAAACATCACCGCACATTATTTTTGTTTTTATCCAAAATAATCACGCCATCAGCATTAACTAAATAATCAATTTCTGTAAAAAAAGCAGATAACCGCGTTGTCGACCGCGTATCGAAAGATAAAGAAGAAATTGGGTAGCGAAGGATTTTTTTGTCTGTCTTCCCGTATTGGCAACTATCCCGTTTCTGAAAAAAGAAGGACTTGAATCATACTGTTCCCCTGACTCTGCACCATTTATATGCATTCCCTGCAATATGCCCGAAATCGTATGAATCCCCATCGCCCCCGTCTCTTCATAGCATACTGTTTTTTCCGTTCCGATCTTTAGGTCATAATCGTATCCGCTTACACCTTCTTCTAAAAGAAGTAAGCAAAAAAAGAGAGAGAACAAACTATAAATCCAACCTTGTTTCATGCACACAATCGGACCGAGATTAGGCATTCAAAATTAAAAAAAAATTCCATTGTTTTCCTAAATATAATCTATAAAATAAGCATATACCATAAGTCATCGATCAAAAAAAACGAAAAAACAAGAGATGCTGCGATTAGGAGAAAAGATCGAATCACCCAATCGCAGAAACATCCAATCACAGACCGCATTTATGTTCCCCTCCCTCGTGGTGATGACACCCTATTCCAGAATCGAGAACAAAACCCTTCAAATAAGAGTCGGCTAAAACACGGACATCTCCCTTACAACCGCGGAAAACTTTAATACCTTGATTATTCAGTACATTTAAAGCTCCGTCCCCCATGTTGCCTGCCAACATCACGGTTACTCCTTTCTCTCTTAACACGGAGGCAATATTCGATTTACAACCGCATCCTTGCGGAGCTGCAAGCGTCTCCGTTTTCATAATATTCTTTTCTTCACTCACCGTAAAAATGGTGTAATACTCACAATGTCCAAAATGGTCATCCACCACATTGGCTCTCGTCGGAATTGCAATTTTCATGATTTTTTTCTTCTTCTGTTTTTAAAATAAGTTTATGATGAGGCCCGTTTTCCCGTATCATTTTACCGCTACAAGAAGGGCACTTTGTCTCCCGACAAGGCTGTCCCTTAACATGAGGGAGCCTTGTTCCGCAGTGCACACAAATACAATAGGCATCGCTACATAAAGAAGCCTCCGGCTTATTTAATGCCCGCAACTTACTCGACTGGCAAAAACGACAACAGGTTACAGGCTCTTTTTCTACCATAATCTTCCGACAAGTATCACATCGATACCAATAATAATCGATGTGATAATCCCCACCCTCTATAAAAATAACTTTTCCCTCCACCAGGGCAGTTGCTATTGTACGCCGGGCTTTCTCGTATATACGTGTATAAGTAGGCCGGGATACGCCCATTTGCAATGCCGCCTTTTCCTGAGGTAAAAGTTCATAATCACTCAACCGGAGAGCCTCATATTCCTCAAACAGCAAAACTTCCGGATCCAGATCCGTCATGGGCAATCCAAAAGGCTTGAAACCTTCCATCAAAGGAGGATTCTTTATCACTCGGCTACGTTTCGGTCTTGACATAACTCTATTTTGGAACAAAGATAATTCTTTTTATGAACATATGTTCATAAAAAACGCCAATTAACACAGATTATTTTTCCATTTTTAAGTCGTGCGAATAGAAAAGGATTTCGCTCCTTTTGTCAATTGACGGGGCAACTACCGGCTCCGGCGTAGTCTCTTCCTATTTTACCGTTATATTCCGGATGTCTTCGCAACCAGACTACCGCGTAAGAACAGGTCGCAACCGGCCGCAAATCATGCTCCGCGGCATAATCATAAATATATTTAACCAAAGCCGCAGCTATACCCCTTCCCCCGATTTCCGAAGGAACCATCGTATGTCTGACATCCAACTCCCCGTTTTCTATCACATAGGTGACATAAGCCACACGGCCGTCCACAACCGTCTTAACTGTACGATTCTCCGCATCATGTATTATTTCCATAACATAAACGATTAAAATTACATGGCAAATATAACGACGACTGACAATCAATGATCACAAATCGTAGAATTTGGAATTAAAACGATTCCACAATTAAACGGTTAGGCTTCCCTCCCGCGGATTTTGCAAGCATTGAAAGAGCTTCTCCTATCTAAAATCGCTTGGTATACCCATGACAATAAGGAAGAGAACCTTTCCGGTTATAGTAATTTTGATGATAATCCTCGGCTGGCCAAAAAGTCGTGGCAGGCGAAACCAGTGTTACGACCGGATAACCTTTCGTTTTCAACCGTTCGATCAATTTCTCGGCAACCTCTTTTTGTTGAGGATTCGCATAAAATATTTCGGAACGATATTGTTCTCCCCTATCGGGCCCTTGACGATTCAACTGGGTAGGATCATGGATTTCGAAAAAAAGTTTCGCTAACGCCTCATAGGTCGTTTGGGAAGCATCGAAAACCACTCTGACAGCCTCTGCATGCCCCGTGTTTTTCCGGCAAACATCTTCATAAGTAGGATGATCCGTTTCACCTCCTATATACCCTGATTCTACGGTCAAAACTCCGGGTGCCTTCTGCATAAAATATTCCACCCCCCAGAAACATCCTCCTGCAAAAATGGCCGTATCGGTTTTCAGCTCCCGATCAGGAATAAACTCCATAGAGATCGAATTTACACAGTGCCGGGTATTCTTAGAAGTGAAACCTTCCCCCACAAACACATGTCCCAAATGCGCACCACATCCGGCACACAGAATCTCTGTCCGTCTTCCGTCCGCATCCGTAACCCTTTTCACCGCTCCTTTGATTTCGTCATCGAAACTGGGCCATCCGCACCGGGAATCAAATTTATCTTCCGAACGATACAATGAAGCCCCGCATTGTTTGCACACATAGGTTCCTTTTCCTTTAAAATCATAATATTTGCCCGTGAAAGGTAATTCCGTTCCTTTATGAATTATTACCTGTTTTTCCGCTTCGGTCAATTCTCTTTTTTGTGCCATAACCATATAGTTTGCCAATATCAATACAAGAATCACAATTCTTCTCTTCATCATTGCTATTTCTTCATTACGTTATATTACAAATTTAGTTCAATTTACCCTCAAATAAAATAAACCAGTTTACCATTTCAATTTATTTCAGCAAAATAAACAGTTCTTTTCTTGCTTATGCCCACACAATATGCTCATATTCCTTTCCTTTTTCGTACGTTTGCTCTTTTAATAATCCAAATTTTATCAATTCAATTATGGTAGTTGCATATTTACGAGTAAGTACAAACAGACAACATCTTGAGAATCAACAAGAGGAAATCAAGCGATTTGCGCATAACCGAGGATTGACCATAAACAAATGGTACAATGACATCATTAGCGGTAAAGTAAACAGCAGTGATCGGAAATTAGGAGATATTCTCAGCTCTCTGCAGGAAGGAGATTGCCTGATCGTCACCGAAGTCTCCAGACTAAGCAGGACGCTAATCGATATTATGAATATCATCAACACGTGCATACAACGTAAAATCATCTTACACAGTACGAAAGAAGGGTATACATTCGAAAATAACCTGAACAGTAAAATATTAGGGTTTGCATTCGGTTTAGTGGCTGAAATTGAGCGTAACCTAATTTCCATTCGAACCAAAGAAGCTCTCGCCGTTCGCAAAGCGGAAGGCAAAAAATTAGGACGTCCGATAGGAAGTAGCCCGCAATTAAAATTATTGATCGAAAACAAAGCTAAAATCATTGAAATGATGGACAATAGCATATCTTATAAGAAGATAGCCAAACAATACAAAGTATCCGTGTGTACTGTCAATCGATTTGTGAAATACCACGTCAACGCGGATAAATAGACGTGGTATTCACTTCAAAAAAGAACCGGACGATCTTTTGATTATATTTCCTAATTTTTCTATTTTCGCATCATATATTTAGAGCTATTATGTTAACAGAGCAAGAAAAAGAGCGGTACAATCGCCAAGTTATCCTATCTGAAATCGGGGTGGAAGGACAAGAAAAGATGAAGCAAGCCAACGTCCTGGTCGTGGGAGCCGGAGGACTGGGCTCCCCCGTTCTTCTTTATCTCACCGCTGCCGGTATAGGACATATCGGAATCATCGATAACGATCTGGTATCCGAGTCGAACCTGCAGCGACAGATTCTTTACGATTCGACATGCGGCGACATGCCTAAAGCAGCTATTGCCGAACAAAAATTGGAGAAATTGAATCCTTTCTGTCGTTTCACGCTTTACGAAGCACGTCTTGTTGCTGAAAATGCTTCCGAGATCATTTCCCATTACGATATAGTCGTAGACGCAACAGACAACCTGGCGACCCGTTATCTTATCGACGAGGTATGCAATACACAAAAGAAGCCCATGGTTTACGGAAGCATATGCGAATTTTCCGGACAGCTCTCTGTTTTTCACTATCAAGACGGTCCCTCTTACCGGAAACTATACCCTTACCACAACAACATCCAACACTTCACCCAACCTCTTGGGGTATTGGGAACTCTTCCGGGAGTCATCGGAACCCTCCAAGCCAATGAGGTCATAAAAATCATCCTGGGCAAACCGGAGGTCCTGTCCGGCAAGCTTCTTTTGATTGATTTACTGAACATGAACTTTACAAAACTGAACCTTTAGAGCCAAATTCGTTTTTTACCTGTATCGGGTCAACAATTCGCGATCGACGATCCTGATGGTTCGCTTATCCATTTTAATCCCACCCTCTTCGATCAATTCGGCAAGCACACGAGCCAAAGAAGGGCGAGCCACCCCTAACACGTCTGCAATCTCCTGTTGACTGTGTTGTCCCTCCCGTTCCAATAAATAAGCAGCCAAACGTCCCTTCAAATTCCGCAAGGCAAACGAATTCAACTTCCGACTCAGAAATATACTACAATCGGAGATAATCCGTAAAAAATTTTGCATAACAACAGGTTCTTTCTGCATTAAGCCGACAAACTCCTCCTTATTAATAACCAATACTTCACAAGGTGTAACGGTTAAAATATTCACGGGAAACCTGTTATCCGTGGCGAAAATAAAAGCCGGGGCCAACAGACGGGGAGCCTCTATATCCTCTATCGTCACCTGTTTGCCTTCCCCGTTTACCATATGAGTACGTACCTTTCCCTCGTACAATAAATAAAGCGAATGACACAAAGAGTTTTGCAGAGCAACAAAATCATTCGGGGAATAAACGCGTAAAACAGCAGGAGCAGAACGCAAGAACTCCTTCAAACGTTCTTCTGGAAAATTCCGGAAAACAGGGCTGGTCAGTAATTTCTCTATCTCCATTAACTCTTCATTTATGCAAATTTAGAATTTCCGACAGATAAAAAAGAAAAATCGACCTGAAAATTCTCTTTTGTAACAAATGTGACAATTATCCTTCTTGCAAGAAACGATCTTTGTAACATTAAAACAAAAAGGATGAAACGTACTATTATCAAAATCAATGAAGCTCTCTGCAACGGATGCGGTCTATGTGTAAAAGGTTGTCACGAAGGAGCCCTGCGGCTGATCGACGGGAAAGCCACCCTTATCAGCGAACTGTATTGTGACGGATTGGGTGCTTGCATCGGAGATTGTCCTCGAGGAGCCATTACCCAAGAAGAACGGGAAGCTGAAAAATACGACGAGAAAGCTGTTATAAAAAGACTGATTCCCAAAGGGGAAGAGGTAATCAAAGCTCACTTGCAGCATCTTTCCGATCACAAACAAGTCGAATTTTTACGGGAAGCTCACGAGGAACTCCGCCAACAAGGTATTCACGATATTCCTATTCGTCCCGTCTCTTCCTCTCCCACCTTTTCCTGTCCCGGGTCAAAAACTCGAAGTTTTGTACCCGGAACCTCTTCGACTGTCGCAGAGAAGGAGGTCGAGAAGGGAGAACTGCGACAATGGCCGATACAGTTGCATCTATTACCGCCGGCCGCACCCTTTTTCCAGGATGCGGACCTATTGGTCGCCGCAGATTGTACCGCTTACGCCTTAGGCAACTTCCACAACCTATTCCTAAAAGAAAAGCGGTTAGCCATCGCCTGTCCCAAATTAGACGAAAAAAACGGAATTTACACAGATAAAATCAAAGCCATCATAGATCAGGGAGGTATCAGCACCTTAACCGTCATGATCATGGAGGTTCCTTGCTGTAGCGGATTACTACGCGTATGCGAAGCAGCAAGAGAGAAAGCCGAAAGGAAAATTCCTTTAAAACTTATCAGGGTCGGTATTCACGGAGAGATACGAGAAACCCGATGGTTATAATTTATAATTACATGATAAAACCTTAAAACCATGGAAAATTCAATGTTTTGTTTTCAATGTCAGGAAACGGCTCTCGGAACGGGTTGTACCCTTCGCGGAATTTGCGGTAAAGATAGTGAAACCGCCAATACGATGGATTTACTGCTGTTTGTCGTAAAAGGCATATCGATCGTACATAACGAACTACGAAAACACCTAATAAAAGGAGATCAACAGGTAAATAAATTTGTCATCGACGCCCTTTTCTCTACCATTACCAACGCCAACTTCGATCGACAAAGCCTCATCAACCGAATCGAAAAGGGACTACAAATAAAAAGGCGGTTAATATCGCTATCCATAGAAAAAAGAGTCGATCTTCCCGAAATAGAAGAGGTTTACTGGGAAGGAACTACCGATACTTTTTTCCTAAAGGAAAAAGAGGCCGGCATACTGAATGAAAAAAACGAGGATATCCGTTCTTTGAAAGAACTTATCATTTACGGCATAAAAGGAATGGCCGCCTATTTAGCACATACCATACGTTTGGGATTCGATGATGAATCCATCCATCGTTTCATTCAAGAAACCCTCGCGGATATAACTGTCCGGAAACTACCCGTAGAAATGCTAACCGCTCTCGTCATTCAAACAGGAGAATTCGGGGTAAAAGGAATGGCTCTTTTGGATAAGGCAAACACCGAACGTTTCGGCCATCCCGAAATAACAGAAGTGAATCTCGGTGTCCGTAAAAATCCCGGTATTTTAATCAGCGGACACGACCTGAAAGACATGGAAGAGTTATTGGAACAAACAGAAGGAAGCGGAATAGACATTTATACCCACGGAGAGATGCTACCGGCACATTATTATCCGGCATTTAAAAAATTCAAACATTTCGCGGGAAATTACGGTAACGCTTGGTGGCGTCAACGAGAAGAGTTTGAATCGTTTCGCGGCCCTATCCTTTTCACGACCAACTGCATCGTGCCACCTTTGGCTTCCGCCTCCTACAAAGAGAGGACGTTTACCACGAACGCATCAGGATATCCGGGCTGCAATCACATCGAAACCGACGAGAACGGTCATAAAGACTTTTCCGAAATTATACGGAAAGCCCGGACATGTTCCGCACCACTGGAAATCGAAAAGGGTACTATCACCGGAGGATTCGCGCATCATCAGGTATTACAGGTAGCCGACAAGATCGTGGAAGCGGTAAAAAACGGTTCCATCCGCAAATTTGTCGTTATGGCCGGTTGTGACGGCAGGATGTCGAACCGTAATTATTACGCCGAATTTGCACAAGCCCTACCGAAAGACACGATCATCCTCACGGCAGGATGCGCCAAATACCGCTATAATAAATTACAGTTAGGAGAGATCAACGGTATTCCCCGTGTTCTCGATGCCGGACAATGTAACGACAGCTATTCTTTGGCGATTATCGCCTTAAAATTAAAAGAAATTTTCAAACTTCAAGATATCAATGAATTACCCATCGTCTATAACATCGCCTGGTATGAACAAAAAGCGGTTATCGTCTTACTCGCCCTGCTTAGTTTAGGGGTAAAAAAAATCCATATAGGCCCCACCCTGCCCGCCTTTCTATCCCCCCGGATTACCCGGACATTAACCGATACGTTCGGTATCGGTTCGATTACCACGGTAGATAAGGATATCGAGAATATGATATATAGTTGATTCAGATTCGGTCATAAGGTTATTCCGAGCCCCAATCGAACACGAGATTCGGGTGAAACAAGTCCTTCCGACAGGATCATCCTATTACATAAAAACGAGATTCATAAACGAATCTCGTTTCCTATCTTTTAAAAACAGATTCTACTTGTATCCCGGTTTTCCCAAAAGAGCAAACATATTATTCTTATAGGCTTCCACCCCCGGTTGATCGAAGGTGTTTACTCCCAGAATCCCGCCAGATATACCGCATGCCAGTTCATAAAAATAAAACAGTTGTCCCAAATAGTATTCCGTCAACTCGGGAATCCTGATCTGCATATTAGGAACCCCCCCGTCGACATGGGCCAAACGGGTTCCCAATTCGGCCATCTTATTCACTTCATCCACCCGTTTACCAGCCAAATAATTCAATTTATCCAAATCCGACGCATCACGGGGTATTTGTACCTCGTATTTCGTTTTCTCAATGGAAAGTACGGTTTCAAACAAATTACGCCTTCCCTCCTGTATATATTGTCCCATAGAGTGAAGATCCGTAGAAAAATCCACGCTGGTTGGAAAAATACCTTTATGCTCCTTCCCCTCGCTCTCGCCGAACAATTGCTTCCACCACTCTCCCACGAAATGCAGTTTAGGATTATAATTTACCGTTATCTCCGTCGTATACCCCTTCTCGTAGAGAGCATTCCTCACGGAAGCGTAATCCATCACGATCTTACGCCCCTCGCCCAAGGCGAAGTTTTGCATATCGCCAGCTCCTTTAACCAAAGCCTCGATATCAAATCCAGCCATAGCGATCGGCAACAAACCTACCGGTGTAAGTACCGAAAAACGGCCTCCCACGTTGTCCGGAATAACAAAAGTAGCATACCCTTCCCGATCTGCCAATACTCTCAATGCACCTTTTTTCTCATCCGTAATCGCCACGACCCGTTTACGGGCTTCCTCCTGTCCTACCTGTTTTTCCAACATTTCTTTCAATAAACGGAATGCAATAGCAGGTTCCGTCGTCGTTCCCGACTTCGATATTACACAAAGTCCAAAACTCTTATCAGCCAAATACCGTTGAAGTTCATACAGATAATCTTCACTCAAGTTATGACCGGCAAAAACCACCTGCTTGCAACAGTCAAAACTCCCGGACATAGCCTCGATAACGGCCTTTGCACCAAGATAAGATCCTCCTATTCCGATTACGACTATGACTTCTGCACGTGATTTCAGATTTCTGACACAATCGTTTATCTTTCTCAGTTCGTCATCTGAAATTTGTGACGGAAGAGTAAGCCAGCCTAAAAAATCGTTTCCTTTACAAGTACCTTTCATCACTCCTTCCAAGGATAAAACTGCTTTCTGGCGTTGAACATCAATCTCCTTTTCCGTTACAAAATTCAAAACTTTAGCGTAATCAAATTCGATGCGATTCATAGTAAGCATATTAAATTAATCTGAATTTTTCGCTTTTAGCATATCCCTGAAACGAGAGGCATTTTCGTAATCTTCATTTTTTACAGCCTCTTCCATCAAACGGGTCAACTCCTCAACCGACAGCTCCTGGTTAGATTCTGTGATCGCAGGTTCCAGGTCGTTTGCTTTAACCTCCTGCTCCTGCATCTCCTTCTCCGGAACAGAGATAGAGGTCTTTTCCACCACTTCGGGAGTCGTGTATATCGGACAACCGTATCTTAAAGCCAAGGCCACGGCATCCGAAGTACGCGCATCAATACGCAGCTCTTTTTCCTCTTGTCTGAAAAGTAACTCCGAATAGAATATTCCGGCTTCCCAACGATAAATAAAAACCTCTTCCAAACTTACGTTCAACCCATCCGTTAACCGTTTAACCAAGTCATGAGTAAGCGGGCGTTGCGTCTGGAGATGTTCCAATTGTATCGCTATAGATTGAGCTTCGGAAATCCCAATGATGATCGGAATCCGATACGTATCATTTAGATCGGAAAGGACTAACGCGTAAGCCCCTGACTGAGACATACTATATGATAATCCTAATATTTTTAATCTTACTCTATCCATATCGCCTAAATTATTTCAAACTTCGCAATAGTATCTGACAAACTAACGTCTATTACCCGATTTAGTTTCAAATTTAACGAATAAACTTACTTCCGTATGGGAGCCCGATAGATACGAGCCAATCCTCCCAAACTCGTTTCCCGGTATTTAGCTTGCATATCACATCCGGTTTGCATCATGGTTTCCACGACATCGTCGAAGGAGACCTTATGACGGCCGTCGGAAAACAAAGCGTAAATAGCACACTCCCTGGCTTTTTGAGAAATAAAAGCATTCCGCTCTATACAAGGAATCTGCACGTATCCCCCTACCGGATCACAAGTCAATCCCAAGTTATGTTCAAATCCCATCTCTGCAGCATACTCTACTTGCATGGGTGTTCCGCCCAATATTTGCGCGGCCGCCCCCGCAGCCATGGCACAAGCCGTACCCAACTCGCCCTGGCAGCCGACTTCCGCTCCCGAGATCGAACCGTTTGTTTTTACGATATTACCGATTAATCCGGCCGTCGCCAACCCTTTAATGATCCGACGGTCACTAATATTCTGATCATGCTTTAAAAAGTAAAGAACCGCAGGAACGACTCCGGCAGATCCGCAAGTGGGTGCCGTCACGATACGCCCGCCGCCGGCATTCTCCTCCGCAACAGCCAATGCAGCGGCAAAAACCATCCCCATGTGCCGTAAAGTTCCCGCCGATTGCTGTGCCCGAATATGATAAGAACAAGCTTTCCGCGCCAACCGCAGATTTCCCGGCAACACACCTTCATTCTCCAACCCATTGTGAATCGCCCCAATCATCACCTCCCACACTTCCGCTAAATAATCGAATATTTCAGGTCCCTCATGCAGTTCCACGTACTCCACGAAAGAACGACCTTCCGCTTTACACCAGTTCAAAATATCCGTCATTTTAGTATCCGGATAAACCTCTTCTTCTTTAAAAGTCCCCTTTTCATCCCACAAGGCTCCCCCTCCCACACTATACACTTCCCATGAATCCGTAAGCCCTCCACACACGAAAGCCTCGAACAGCATTCCGTTCGGATGATGGGGAAGCGTTTTCTCCGGCTCCCAAATAATCTCGGTTTTTTCCGGATCATCGATCATTCGTTGAATGGCACTGTCCGTTCCATGTCCGCGTCCGGTAAGAGCCAAGCTACCATATAAAGTTACCCTGTATAAATCCGCTTCCGGATTTTTCTCTTTAAAATACAAGGCAGCACGTCCCGGCCCCATCGTGTGACTGGAAGAGGGACCATACCCTATCCTGAATATTTCTCGAATTGATTTCACCTTATACCCATTTTAGATTTATGATTTTAAATTTCAGATTACAATGCTTTCTATCGATACGATTCTCCGAATGTTTCCTGTAATCCTTTCTTAATCTACAATAAAAAAAGCAGGCCTGTAAGCCGGGTTCCGTACCTTGCGGTTTCTATCATTTATCTAGTCTGCAGATCTCTCCACAGCTCAAGCGACCTACCCCCTAACATCAGCCGGGCCGGCCTAAGCGTTAGTGTACATGGTCTTGCAACTCGTGAGATGTACGGCTACTCCGGTTACCCGGAATACCGGTGGGCTCTTACCCCGCCTTTTCACCCTTATTCCACGGAGGGAACGGTTTTTTTCTGTTACATTACTATATCCTTTCGGATATCTTCCCGTTAGGAAGCACGATGCCCTATGTTGCCCGGACTTTCCTCTCTCCTTTTCAGGACAGCGATAGAACGGCCTGCTTTTATCATTTTCTATTTATTCATCGGACGATTTCGCTCTATCACCCGACGTTCAGTTCATAATAGGATCTTCCGGAAAATTAGCCCAAATCTTATACCTCCCTCCCAAACTTCCCATGGATTGTTCCCACAATTGAGGGTTCGGCAACTGAAACAAAATCTCCGTTTCTATGTCCCCGACCATCCAGGAGTTTTCTTCCAACTCCCCTTGCAGTTGTTTTCCGTTCCAGCCGCTATAACCGGCAAAAAAACGCACGTCACCCGACGTCATTTTCCCCGATTTCAACCACTCGGTGAGCAGCCGAAAATTTCCTCCCCAATAGACTCCCTCTCTTATCATCAAAGCTCCGGACAAACCGCTTTTCCGGTGAATATAATACAATTGATTTCGCTCCACGGGTCCACCTAAGTACACCGGTAACTCAATCCCTTCCAAACCTTTTACCAATTGGGAAGTGGTATACGGTAACGGCTTATTCAACACAAAGCCCACGCTTCCCGTTTCATCGTGTTCAACGATATAGACCACGGAACGATTAAAATAGTTTCCCTGCAAAAAAGGCTCTGCAATTAAAACCTTTCCGATCTCCACCCGATCACTATTGTGTCGTATCCTAAACAGATCTTGAAATTGTTCTTCCACGATATTCGCTTTAATTAATCAAATATAACCATTAAATTTGTATACCTATGTATCTATGCAAAGATAATACAATGTACAAAATATTCTTCATATTGCTGCTATCTTTATTTATGAACAGCCTTACTTCCGGACAAAGCAAGGTATTACCTGTTATCGTCATCCAAAACGACACACTCCCCCACGTGCAACTGCCCGAGGTTCTCGTAAAGGTCAGAAAAAGAAACCACAATTACTACGAAAGGCAACATCAAAAATACAATCGTATGGTTCATAACGTACGAAAAGCACTTCCGTACGCCAAGATAGCTGCTCTGAAAATCAATAAAATAGAACAAAAACTAAAAACCATCCACTCCGAAAAAGAGAAAAAAAGAGTAGTAAAAGAAGAGTACAAACAGTTAATGAAAACCTTTAAACAGCCCTTGATGAAACTTACCGTCACGCAAGGTCGAATACTGATACGTTTAATCTATCGGGAAACTCAAAATACCTCATTCCACCATATAAAAGAGTACAGAGGTAGTGTAAACGCTTATTTCTGGCAATCCATCGCTTTACTGTTCGGCCATAATCTGAAGGCGGATTACGAGCCCAACGGCAGAGACCGGGAGATCGAAGAGATTGTAAGGAGCATAGAAAAGGATCTCTATCAATAAAAGCACCCCTTGATATTTACATCATAAAAATAACAATCCCTACTCTCCTATTTTTAGTTTTTAAAGATAGACTCCTCATTCCAAAAATTACTACTTTTGTAATATGAAATACGAAGACATCATAGCGGATTTGAAAAAAGGGAATTACGCTCCAATCTATTTTTTAAGCGGCGAGGAACCCTATTATTTGGATAAAATTAGCGAATGGGTTGAAGAACATGTTCTTTCGGAAGAAGAGAAAGCATTCAACCAAGTCATTTTTTATGGAAATGACGTCTCGATGACCACGGTCACCGATACCGCAAGGCGATTTCCCATGATGTCGCCGCATCAGGTTGTCATCGTAAAAGAAGCCCAAAACATACGGGACTTTGACAATCTCCTCCCTTACATCGATCATTTTCAGGCAACGACCGTACTTGTATTCTTATACAAGAATAAAAAACCGGATAAGCGAAAAGGAGTTTTTAAGAAATTGGGAAATACTAAAAATTGCGTCTATTTCGAATCCGCCAGGCTATACGAGAACAAAATACCGGATTGGATCATCAATTACTGTAAAGAAAAAAAATGTATGATTACCATGAAGGCAGCAGGAATTTTAGCCGAAAGCCTGGGGAACGACCTGAGTAAAGTCGCCAACGAATTGGATAAACTCATGCTGCTACTGCCCGGAGGGGGAGAAATCAAAGAGAATCTGGTGGAAGAACATACGGGGATCAGTAAAGAATACAATACCTTTGAACTGATCAATGCCATTATCCTGCAAGATCATTTAAAAGCGAATCGTATTATCAATTATTTTGAGGCAAATCCCAAAAACAATCCGTTGGTATTAACCATAGCAACACTGTTTAAATACTTCAGGGATCTATTGACCTTTCATTATCAGAAAAAAACGACCCCGAACCAGCAGGAAATGGCTCGATTGCTCGGTATCAATCCTTATTTTATGAAAGATTACACGGAGGGAAGTAAAAAATACAACGCCATGAAATGCGCTAACATCATTTCGTGGTTACGGGAATACGACATGAAGTCCAAAGGGGTTGGGAACAGTAATATTTCAGATGGGGAACTATTGAAAGAGCTGATTTTCAAAATTATGCATTGATCATTAATTTCAGAGAACATGAATAAAGCCGTATTTTTAGATCGGGATGGAACCATTAACTCGGATGAAGGCCATTATTATATATACAAAAAAGAAGATTTTATCTTTAACCCGGGAGTGGTAAAAGGAATCAGACGCCTGAACGAGGCAGGCTATTTAATCATTGTAGTAACTAACCAGGGAGGAGTGGCCAAAGGAGAATACTCGGAGAGAGAGGTAGAGCTACTCCACGAATACATGTGCTCGGAACTGGCAAAAGCAGGAGCCCGCATTGATAAAATCTATTACTGCCCCCACCACGACAGCGTTTCGATATGCAAATGCCGGAAACCTTCGCCTTATATGATTGAAAAGGCCATAGAAGAATTTGATATCGACAAATCGGCCTCGTATTTGATCGGGGACGGAACAAGGGATATCGAAGCTGCCGAGGCTGCCGGAATCCGGGGAATTAAGATACCTAAAAATAGCGACATCACACCCGTCGTAGATGCAATCTTAGGTTAAAATTTAAAAATAGGGCGGATTTGTATACGTCCGTCCTATTTCTTGCAAATCAATATTCGGTTACCGACAATCGACGGTAGTTTTTCTCGACCTTGGTAAACCGGAACACCCGGATATGATACATCTAACCCCTTTTCTGCAAATGGAGTGTTTTTCGGTGTGTAAATATTTGTATCATCTCAAAAAAGATAGAAATCAAAAAGCAGCCAATAACAAATCAATATCTCTTGATATTAAGCCGAATTTATCGGCAATGATTTTACGCGTCAACAGGCCATTATATATATATACGCCGTGCCGGAGCCCCGCATCCGTTTTTATTGCATTGCGAAAACCTCCGTTACAAGAGATCTTTTCCATCAAAGGAGTAAATATATTACTATAAGCGATAGACGCTGTCCGGGCTACCCGTGAAGCCACGTTGGGAACACAATAATGAATGACTCCGTTATACACGTAAACCGGTTTTTCGTGTGTCGTCGGCCCGGAAGTTTCGAAACACCCCCCGTGATCAATAGACATATCCACAATAACGGCTCCCCGTTTCATCAGTTTCACCTGCTCCTCGGTAACAGAAACACCTTGATCGTCATCAAAATAACGCAAAGCTCCGATGACAACATCCGCGGACAACAAAGCTCTATCCAACACGGGTTTATGGAAAACGGAAGTAAATACCCGTTGTCCCAAACAGGCGTTTAACCGACGCAACCGTTCCAACGAATGGTCGAAAACTTTCACGACAGCACCTAATGACAAAGCCGTACGAGCTGCATATTCACCTAAGGTACCCGCCCCTAAAATAACAATTTCCGTAGGTGTGATTCCGGTAATTCCGCCTAAAAAAATTCCTTTTCCGTTCCGGGAATTACTCAGATATTCGCTGGCAATCAGGATCGCCGCACCACCACAAATTTCGCTCATGATACGTACCACCGGATAAAATCCGTCCTCGTCTTTCAGAATATCGAAGCCGATGGCCGTCACTTTCTTATGCATCATCTCAATGATCGCATCTCTCCGCAGTTCAAAGAGCTTCAAGGGAGACATAATGACCTGACGCTCCCGCATATATTCAGCATCTTTCGGACTTACAGGTGTTGATTTCATAATGATATCGGCAACATATACTTCTTCCGGCGTCTCGACAACACGAGCCCCCACATCCGCATACTCCCGATCCGTATAATTTGCCTGAAAACCCGCCCCTCTTTGCACGATAACCGCATGACCCGCATCTATCAGTATCCCGGCAGACTCCGGAGTCAAACAAATCCGATTTTCATCCCGATCCGTTTCATTAGGCAGGCCTATCGCAAATTTCTGCCGCTTCCACTCCTGAAACACCTCTTTTTCCTGAAATACGAACCACTCCCTATCAATCGTGGCCCCGGACAATTTACCAGAGTTATCCATAGTACGTTATATTTGTTTATTACATTCCTTCTACAGCCAATTCCCGGCGTCCGTCCGGCAACTCCGAAAAACGACAAATTACCGCATCTTCAGGTAAAAGCGGCTCGATCATTTCCGGCCATTCGATAAAACAAAGGTTTCCACTATAAAAATACTCTTCATAGCCAAAATCCATTGCCTCTGTCGTATTTTTAACCCGATAAAAATCGAAATGATACACCCGTTTCTCATCCGCCGTAATATATTCATTCACGATAGCAAAAGTAGGCGAGGTCACATCATCTTCCACTCCCAAACAGGCGGCAACAGCTTTTACAAAAGTCGTTTTACCTACTCCCATGGGACCATATAAGGCAAACAACGTACGGTCCCCTACTCTCTCTAAAAATTCAGCAGCAACCCGATTTAAATCCTCCAACCCGTTTATTATCCAACGCATATTTTTCATTTTTACAAGGGACATCCTACAAATAAATTTCGAATGTCCCTTATGGATAAAATTCATCCTTTCGTAACGCGGACTCTTTTAGCCGTAAGATTGACCTCTTCCACGGACTCAACCACCTGACGAGCCAAATCAAGAAACGCCTCTCCGGTAATCGTATTTTCATCTGCCGCAACCGGAACACCACTCTCTCCACCCTCCATGATACTCATCACGATAGGTATTTGTCCCAACAAACGCAACCCCTTCTTTTCAGCCAAAAATTTAGCCCCTTCCTTTCCGAAAATATAATATTTATTATCTGGCAGTTCCGCCGGAGTAAACCAAGACATATTCTCCACGATTCCTAACACGGGAACAGCAATTCCGGGAGATTCGAACATATTGATACCTTTCACGGCATCGGCCAATGCCACTTGTTGAGGAGTACTTACTACAATGGCACCGCTTAAAGCCACCGTCTGTACCAAGGTCAAATGGATATCGCTCGTTCCCGGCGGAAGGTCAATCAACATGAAATCCAACTCGTCCCAATGCCCCTCTTCTACCATCTGTTTCAATGCATTGGAGGCCATCGGACCTCGCCATACCGTCGCCGCATCGGGATCAACAAAAAATCCGATAGACAGTAACTTAACCCCGTACTTCTCAACCGGCTCTATCAACTCTTTTCCCCCGACCTCTACCATATAGGGGCGAGCCTCCTCACACCCGAACATTTTAGGAACAGAAGGGCCGAAAATATCAGCATCCACCAAACCCACCTTATATCCCAATTTAGCTAAAGCAACGGCCATGTTGGTAGCCACGGTCGATTTACCGACCCCTCCCTTGCCCGACGAAACGGCTATAATATGTTTAACCTTTTCCAACGAGAGAGGTTTTTCCAAATCATGCATGAAAACACTCTCTATATCGACGGTATTATATCCTAACTTCTCTTTCAGCAACTGCTCGCATTTATTTTTTATAGCGTTGATAAACGGATCATTTGATTTCTGAAATACTAACCGGAAACTTACCCGATCTCCATCCGCCTTCATATTTTGTACCATATCCAGACCAACGATATTTTTCGATGTCCCGGGATATTTGATCTCTGCTAATACATCCCGTATTCCTTTTACTATTTCTTGCATATCATCATCAGTTTATATAAATTGTATTCTACAAAATTACAGGAATAAAACCATTTTCCGGCATTTTCTATCCACAAAATCACCCGTCATACGAAAAAGTCATATTAAACAATATAATTTAGAGATCATACAACAGATTTAACCTCATATCCGGATTCCTCATTCTTATCGCTTGCCGGATACAACTCTCCATCCGGTGAAACAAACTATGACAAAAGCTTCCGGTAAAGTTCGTAATCCGAAAGGCTAAAACAAACCACGTATACTTTTTTAAAATCCGGGTGCATACTTAAAAAAGCCCGGATCTCCCGAAGAGCGATCGGGGCTGCCCGTTCTATCGGATAACCGTAAGCCCCCGTACTGATAGAGGGGAATGCGATCGTCTTCAAACAGTTCTCTTCGGCGACCTTCAGACTGTTACGGTAACAGGCTGCCAGCAACTCCGGCTCCCCGTGATTTCCGTCCGCGTATATCGGTCCTACCGTATGGATAACATGACGAGCTTTCAAACGATAACCTCCGGTTATTTTCGCCTCTCCCGTCGGACAACCGCCCAACGTCCGGCACTCTTCGAGTAACTCTTTCCCGGCAGCCCGGTGGATAGCACCATCCACCCCGCCCCCTCCTAACAGGGTACGATTTGCCGCATTCACGATGGCATCCACGTTCAAAGTCGTGATATCGGCTTTAACTATTTCCAATCGCTCCATAAATTCCTATTTTAAATACAATCTATATTCTTGCGGAAGTATCTCGAATATCCGGTCCAGCTCAAAATGAGCCAAACCGTCGTCTTTTTGCTCTAATCCCCGCATCTGCATATATATTTTCAACGCCAACGACCTACACGCTTCTTCGAATACTTGCCGATGATCGAAAGCCAGAAGCGGCATATCGTCAACCGGATACCAACGGGCCTCCGCCGCATCATCATTTCCCTCTACCCTGTATTCTTCTGGATCGACCAAAGCATAAAAAGCAATGGTGACGGTCCTTCCCCTCGGATCCCGTTCCACGGCGGAAAATGTATGGAATTGTTCTACAAAAATCCCCTTCATTCCCGTCTCCTCCTCCAATTCACGCAAAGCTCCGGTCTCCGCCGTTTCATCCATGTTTAAAAATCCCCCGGGAAAAGCCCAGGCTCCTTTAAAGGGTTCATTGCCCCGCCGTATCAGCAATACGTTCAGTTTTTCTCCGTCAAATCCAAAAACCACACAATCCGTCGTTACTGCCGGACGAGGATACCGATAACAATATGCTTCTTCCATAACTCAGCCTTTTAACTTTCTCTTGCAAAATAGCAATCAATTTTGCCAATAAACAAATTATCGAATCTCATATTAGCAAACTCTTTCCGGTAAAAAACCGCCTTCCGATACGAACACACGCATCAGAACGATACAATTTCATATATTTTCAATTTAATTATACTCTTTTTTTCAAACATTTTATCTCCCGTTCGTATACTACTCTGTCAATCAAGGTTTAATTTTAAAATTCACATTATGAAAAAGATTGAAACACTACTGTTTTTAACCTGTTCTGTTATTGTACTATCCTTATGGTTAGCCGCTTGTAGCGATGATGATAAAAACGAACGAAAGGATTTACTCCAAGGCAGCTGGAATATAGATCAGGCCGTGGCTATTGCTACCCCGGTCGAAAATGCTACCATGACCAAGGAGCAATTAGAAACCGTATTCAACAATTATACATTCTTCGAACAGGGCTCCGAAATAACATTCGTCGATGATACCGTTAAGCTGGTCGCCACTTTCGGAGACGTGGAACTCCCGATGAAATTGCCTTATACATTCGAAAAAGACACACTGACGATTACGGCTGCCGCCTCTCCCACCGTTACCTTTGAGATCAAGGGCGCCGTCGACTTCTATACCTCCCATTTCGAACTAAATCTAACCGACAAATCATACATGAGTATTCTGCAGTTCGTAGTCCTATTGACGCAGGAACCGAATTTACAAAATGCTCTTTCCCAGACGCAACAGGCTCATGCCTCTTACAATCTGGTAAAAAAATAACCGAAAATGACAAAAGCCTCCCGAAGTCCAACACTACTCCCGGGAGGCTTTCTTAAAGAAAGGAGTATATGCTTTTTCTCACGTTATGTAAATACTCTTTGGAACCACATAATACGGATCACTCATCTTTTCCCGTTCGATCTCATAACGTCCCGTCTCCAAGAGGTCATTATACTCTTCCCATCTATCCGTAACATATTCGAATATATTTTGCGTCATTCTTAATTCCGCTCCCTCCTTTACTTCCCATTTAAAACGGTTATTTTCTATCTTTAGATGCCTTTCAAGCCGTAATAATGCTTTAAGGTAAATAGCTACATTGTCCCATATCGTACGACGATCCATCAAATCTCCTTCAAATACTAAAAAAACTGAATCTTTATACATTGCAGGATAAAACGATTTTGAAACTACTACCTCATCATTTAAAACACAACTATTGAGAAATAAAAATGCAACAAAAATACACTTTAAAAAAATGATACATCTTCATTGCGTCTAATCTATAGATAAACATTAGACGCAATATAACAACATTTACAATACAACGCAATGTTTTAATCTAAAACATTACAATTTCAGAAAATCAGACCAGAATGTAGGATAAGATTTGGATACGACTTCTGCCTCGGCAATAATCACAGGTGCGGAACTTCGTAAGGCTGCCGTTGCCAAAGCCATAGCCACGCGATGATCCTTTCGGGAAGATACTTCTCCCCCCTTGATTACTCCTCCGGTAACCAACATCGTATCATCGTCGACTTCGATTCGAATGCCCATTTTGGCAAATTCTTCCTGTAAACTCTCGATACGATTACTCTCTTTGTATACCAATCGATGAGCCCCTCGTATTCGACTCGTCCCCGTACATCCGGAAGCCAAGGCGACTAAAGCAGGAAATAGATCCGGACTATCCGTGGCTTCGCATTCGAAAGGCCGCAACTCTTTGTGGGAAACCGTCACGCTATCCCATTTTTCTCCGGGTTCGACGAGGACCTCCGCTCCTACCTGACGCAACACCTCCAATATTTGACGATCGGCCTGTGTCGAATTGATATTCAAATTGGTAATCTTCACCTTACCGGCTAAAGCTCCAGCCACCAAAAAACAGGAAGCACCACTCCAATCCCCTTCCACAGGAAAAATACAGGAATGATATGCTTGCCTTCCCCGTATCTTAAAACAACGGTAACCTTCCCGTTCGATCTCTATCCCGAAAGCCTCAAGCACACTTAAAGTCATATCGATATAGGGCTTGCTTTTCAAATTCTCCACGTATAAGATACTGTCTCTTTCCGCCAAAGGCAACGCCATCAAAAATCCCGTGATTATTTGGGAACTTATGCTTCCGTCCAAACGACATTCACCCCCCCGTAAAGGACCGCAAAGAGTAATCGGTAATCCGCCCGCGCAAGTGCGTATATTTACCCCCAACTCCCTTAAAGGAGAAACCAACATCTGCATCGGCCGCTTCAAGACAGAACCGCTTCCCATGATTACCACCTCCCGGTCCAATAAAGCAGCTACAGGGACAATCATTCGGGTTAATAATCCGGACTCCCCGCAAAACAAAGTCAATACACCCTCCCTCTTGCCTCCTGCTCCCGGGATAATCAGGTAATCTGCCCCCATCTCCCTTACCTCTGCACCCCATGTCTTCGCCACGTCAATGGCCCTCTTCGTATCATCGCACAACGAAACATCACAGAGATAGGTGCTCTCTTCGGCCAATATGGCAGCAATAATTGCCCGTTGCGCGATACTCTTGGAAGCAGGCACCGCTATCTCTCCGTTTACCTCAATACACTTTACTAATTTCTCCATATATAATCTCACTTACCTCTTCTACATTCCGGTCATTTGTAGATATCAACAGGTCCGCAACCCGCGCATAATCTGACTTACGGGATTCAAACAACTCACCGGCCGCCCTTACCGGATCAGCATACCGGGCCAGCAAAGGGCGAGTCGGTACCTCAATCCTTCCGACACAAATTTCAGGCCGGGCGTAAAGCCATATAACCCAACTGAGTTCCCGTAAACGCAATCTGTTCTCCGGACACAACACCGCTCCTCCGCCACAAGAAATAACAGTAGCTTCCTCCCTTTTCAACAATTCAATCAACACTTCGGATTCTATCTCTCTAAAACGGATCTCCCCATATCGCTTTATTAATGATGGTATCGCCAAACCGCTCCGCCTCTCTATCTCTTGGTCCACGTCCACATAAGGAAGATTCAATCGACCGGAAATCAGAGGAGCTATCGTTGTTTTCCCTACTCCCATAAAACCGACCAAAGAGATATGCAGGGGTTTCTTTCTATTGCTTTCCAACGCTTTTTTCATTCCGTCAATATCCGGATCAGTACCGACAAAACGCCGATAGGCCGGAATTCCCTGATACAACAACCAAGAACGTCCGTCGATATAAGTAACCCCTCTTTTAAACGAAAGATTTTTCAAATAAGAACCCTGATAAACGGCATCCAACACGACCTGCCCCTCTTGTAACCACTCCTCCTTTATCACTTCTATTCCCGCATATAAAGTGTTCACTATAATTTTCGCATCCGACATTTCTCCGGATAACTCCTCTAATCCGCAATACCGGCACCCCACAATCTCCGCGACCCCCTTCGCTTTCTCCAAGGTTCGATTCGCTATAACCACGGCTCCACCCTTTACGCGTAAAGCATAAGCAGCAGCCCTTCCGGCACCTCCGGCACCTATCACCAAACACTTCTCTCCGGCAATATCCATACCCTGAGCTTCAATAGCCCCGCCCACTCCATCCACATCCGTATTTGCCAATACACATCCCTCACCCTGTCGCCACAAAGTATTTCCAGCCTGAAGTATCCTTACCGTCTCCGTTTGAGAGGCGTCTCCCCAATTTTCTACAGCTTTAAAAGGGGCGGTTATATTCATTCCCGACAATCCCAATTCCCGAAATAACCGCATAGCCTCCCCGGCAGAAGCCGCCACCATCCGGAAATAGGCCAAATCACTTCTTCCAGCAAAAGCGGCATAAAATACTTCCGGACTTTTACTGTGTAAAATAGGACTTCCCGTTACAGCAAAATAAAACATAGTACTACAATTGAGCTATCAAACTTTCCAATTCGGCAAAAGAGACAAACTCCTCCTTGCATTGTCCTATCCCGATAGGCAGAATCAAATGGATATGCTCTTTATCCCTCTTTTTATCTTTACGCATGGCATTCAGCAATTGAGAAACCGCTATCGAAGTTCGAATTGGCAAATGAAAAAGTTCCAATAAACGTCTCACCCGCTCGGCTTCTTCTTCTGACATATACCCTTTACAAACAGACAGCCGAGACGCCATACACAATCCGATACTGACTGCCTCCCCGTGAAGAGGAATACCGTTTTTCTCCAAAGCATGTGCAAAAGTATGTCCTAAGTTCAACAGACGACGGACACCCCCTTCTTTCATATCTCGTTCGACAATCGAAGCCTTAATGTTCACCGCCGCCTTCACCAAAACTTCCAGACAAGCCCGGTCCTTTTGCCATGCCGGTTTCACATGTTCTTCCATATAGCAAAATAATCCGGCATCGGCAATCATGGCAGCTTTTACGATCTCTGAAAAACCAGCCGCGTATTCCCTATCGTCCAAAGTATCCAAAACCTCAGGATCGCAGATAACAAATTCAGGCTGGTTAAAGACACCGAGTATATTTTTATAACCGTGATAATTTACCCCGTTCTTTCCTCCCACACTCGCATCCACCTGTGCAAGCAAAGTGGTGGGCACAAAACCGAAACGACATCCCCTCATATAGATAGAGGCCACAAAACCGGTAATATCACAGACAATTCCTCCACCGAATCCCACGATAAAGGTATTTCGATCCGCTTCCAGACGTATCAACTCTCCGGTAATTCTATCTATAGTCTCCCAGCTTTTATGTACCTCTCCCCCTCTAATCCGGATCACTTCATAATCCCGTAAAATATTTTGATAAATAGAATAAACGGACTCTTCAGTAATCACAATTACCTTCTGCCCCGGAGGTAAATACTTTCGTAAATGTACTATTTGTTCTCCGATAACGATTCGGGAGTCCTGTATGAATATTATACCTGTCATACTAAATTATATTCTGGTATTGTATTTTCGTAATTGTTTCCTCGATTCGCCATAGTCAGGACAGACCCGTTTTACCAAAGCCCAAAACCTGTCCGAATGATTCTTCTCTATCGTATGGCATAACTCGTGCAAAATAACATAATCAATCAACACGTCCGGTAGTTTCATCAACTTGATATTAAGACTGATATTGTCTTCTCCAGAACAGCTTCCCCAGTTCGAAATATTGTTCCGAAACGAAAGTTTACCGTATTTAAAACCGTAACGATCGGCCAATTCCCGTACCCTGTCGGGCAAATACCTACGACTTTCCAACCTATATACTTCGATTAGAAAATTTTCGATATAAGGAGCAATCCGCTCATAAGGTGTCTGAACCGGAACAAATAGATGGATCTCATCGCCATCTATCCGGTAAGAAGGCACGCTTTCGCTACAAGAACGTACTTTCAAGATATGAAACTTAGTTCTTATCTCCGTATTTATTCCTAAGCCGACTCCCGTATCCTTCTCATATACTTTCAATCTCGAAAATTGTTCTTTTATCCATTCTTGCTGGGATACGACAAAGTCCTTGGCCTTCCTTTCACTCACCCCATAAGGAACATTAACCCACACCC
Organism: Gabonibacter massiliensis; assembly: GCA_001487125.1. Taxonomy (GTDB): domain Bacteria; phylum Bacteroidota; class Bacteroidia; order Bacteroidales; family Marinifilaceae; genus Gabonibacter; species Gabonibacter massiliensis. The sequence continues at coordinate 261,479 of LN913013.1, read as the reverse complement.
CTCTTCCCGGAGCCATCTTTATGGATAATATCTTAATATGCAAACCCCGTCTCACTTTGACTTTCCCGATTCCGGGTATCTCTATTTCATCTTTCATCCTCCCCCTTCATATACACGAAAACGATTCTCTGTCGCGGAGAATCCGCCATAGAGAACCGTCCACGTTTATGTATTTTTTATTGCTTACCCCTTTCGAATCGTTTCACTCAAACGGGTAAAATGTCCGTCTACCGTTTTCAACAAATCGATAGCAAGCCCTTTAAAATAGGCGTGCTTCTCTTTCTTACCCGCAAATTTCTCCCGGGTATTGATTTTATTTCTCATTTGATTCCGATAATCGATAACCGATTGTATTATATCAACAACTTCTGCCTCGTGTTCATCGGTCACGGCATTGTAATTCATACAATCTTCGATAACTGCAAAAGTCAAATAATCGACATCTTTCTTTAATCTTCTTATACTTGCCATAACAATATGTATTTAAATTTGAATCAAAAGTACGAAACGAATCCGTCTCTTACAAACTATTTTTCAAAATTAATCAACAAATGGCCTTCCAACATCAAATCCAGCACCGCCATCGCAGCCATGGCTTCAACCACAGGAATCGCCCGGGGAACTACACAAGGATCATGCCTTCCATTTGCCTCTATTACCGTATTTTCTCCCCGCGTGTTAACCGTGTCTTGCCTCATTCCAATTGTAGCCGCAGGCTTAAAAGCCACATTAAAATAGATATCTTCTCCGTTTGAAACACCCCCTAAAATACCACCCGCATGATTTGTTTTCGTGCGAACCGCACCGTCTATCTTCCGGAAAAAATCATTATGCTCGCTTCCCCTGAAAGATGCCGCCCTAAATCCCTCTCCGTATTCAAATCCTTTCGCCGCATTTATACTCAACATATAGTAAGCCAAGCGAGCCTGCAAACGATCGAAAACCGGTTCTCCCACCCCCACCGGCACCCCGCGTACCACGCAAGATACGATACCTCCGACAGAGTCTTTTACCCGCTTCACCTCCCGGATTTGCCGAATCATCTTTTCCGACACATCAGGATCGGGACACCCCACCGCACTCTCCATCACCCGGTTCAAATCCAACTCCCGGTAATTCTGTTCCACACATACCGTACCGATCCGAGAGGTATACCCCTGTATGGAGATCCCCTGTAACGCCAGCACTTGCCGGGCAATAGCACCCCCGACCACCCGGGCTATATGCTCTCGGGCCGAAGCCCTTCCTCCTCCCCGGTAATCCCGTACACCATATTTTTTCAACCAGGTATAATCGGAGTGAGAAGGCCGGTACACCTCTCTTAACGCCTCATAATCCTCACTTCTCTGGTCCTCGTTACGAACTAAAAAGCCGATAGGCATCCCCGTCGTGACCCCTTCCCAAATCCCCGAAAGGATCTCTAACCGATCCCGTTCGTTCCGTCCTGTCGTCAGGTCCGATTGACCGGGCCGACGACGATCCAACTCTTGTTGTATTGCCTCGACAGACAGACGCACTCCGGCAGGACATCCGTCCACCACACCGCCTATCGCTTTTCCGTGAGACTCCCCGAAGGAAGTCAACGTGTATAATTTACCGATTGTATTCCCAGCCATACGATTTGTTTTAAGGTCTCAAATATAAAAAAAGAGAGAATCGTTTCCAATTCTCCCTCCATTTCAGATATCTTCTAAACGATCAATGACAACATCCGTCACTACAAGAGTGTCCCGAGTCGCATCCTCCCTCGGATCCGCATCCGTGACATCCCCCGCACTTGGAAGAATGCAGTTTTTCCAATTCTTCATCCGTCGCATCTCTCACGGCCAATACCTTTCCTTTAAAATAGAGATCTTTTCCGGCTAACGGATGATTAAAATCCATCTTCACGTTCTCGTCATCCACTCCGACAATAACACCTTCCAAATGGCGTCCCAAACTATCCATCATAGGTAAGGAATTCCCTACAGTCAACTCCTCAGGTGAAACTTCTGCAAATATATTTTTAGGAAGGTCTACGATCATATCCTGATTCACTTCACCATAGGCATTCGCCACCGGAATTTTGAAATCAAAAGAATTACCCGTATTCAAATCCAAGAGATTCATCTCGAAATATTCTAACGTTTGACCTTGCCCACAAATGAATTCCAACGGAGTATCAGCATCAGCCATTTCCAAAATCTCCCCATTCGGTTCTGTTCTCAACTCATAGCTTACGCTCACAAATTTATTTTTTGTAATCATCTCATAGTTTTTTAATTATTCATTCGCAAAAGTAGGATTTTTTACCTGAAGAACAATATATATTCCGTTTAATATCCTACAAAATAATAAATATCCGGAAAACATTCAGTACAAGCATTTATAGAAGCCATGTATTCAAATGTTTTCCGGATATTTCACGTTGTCCAAAGTCGTGGCCGACGAATCGTGTTATTCGACAATAGCGACGCGATTCAATTGGATATCGCCATTGTACAAGCCGTCAACGCCACCCATACCGATTACTTCCAACTGATTCGGATTCACTCCGAACTTCTTAATCAAAGCATCGGCTACATTACGGGCTCTCTTTTCACTTAACTTCTGGTTGTAAGCAGGCGTTCCGGTTGCCTTATCCGCATAACCCGTTACTTTATATTTCTTATTCGGATTTTCTTTGATAATTTCCGCGTAATATTTCAAATTGATCATCTCTTTAGCCGTAATATTGGCCTTATTGATTTTAAAGAAAATAGCCAAAGGAGCGGCTTTACTCTCTTTCGCAACCTGTACGGCTTCCTGTCTTGCTTTTGCACGTTCCTGAGCTAAAGCATCCTGCAACTGTTGCGCACGTGCGGTCTGTTCTGCCAACAAAGCTTCCACGGCTGCTAAATCGGCCGGAGAGATTCCGGTAGAGATGATTTCAGCCTTTTTCTCTCTTCTGAATTTCCGTTGATTAAACTTATAGGTAAACCCGGCAGAAACGCCAAGGATTCCTTCTCCCCGGCTACCGCCGACCTCACCGTCGAACTTCTGAGGAACCAAAGAACCTTTAATCTCCACGTTGAAATCAAAAGCATCCGATAAACGGAATTTATTGATCAAACCGCCAACAAACATAAAATCGGTCGTTCCATCCGACTGACAACCATGTATCATACCGAATCCAGCAAAAGGTATGGCCTCATAAAAACGATCGGTACGATAACCTCCTATCCAGTTAGATAGATTTAACAACCCATCCACATGAATATTGAACTGCTGCCACTTTTGTTTGTAAAGTCCTTCGCCTTTATTGGAAACTCCCTTCGCATAAATATTATTCGGGTCATTCGTCAATCCTCTCAATGTAAATCCTCCGGCTTGTACACGGGCTCCCAAAGTGGGAACAATCCATTTTCCGATTGAAAAATCAAAAGTCGGCGTAATCCGTCTTCCGAAATCCTCTTTGGAATCAAATTCCCCGAAATAAACCTGCCCACCGGCACTTATAGAGATAAACCAATTATCCCAGAACCGATTTGTTACAAATCCACTCCATGAAGGGGCTTGTTCTTTCTCCTTCACTTTTACTTTCACTTCTTCTTCCTGTGCAGTTGCGATCAAAGGCATAACTGCAACCAATAGCATAAATAGAGTCTTTTTCATCTTCTTTCATTTATTTTAGTAACTTGTATTTTTCAAAGTCTGACTGCCGTCATTCTTTCGAACAACAAAAATACGAAACTTCACCCTCTAAATGTTACATACCGAAGTGTCAGAAACACTTTTTTGTCTTGTTTTTAAATTAATTTAATTAATATTACCCAATAGGAAACATATTTTAACACAAGTAACCCCGAAGATTTCACGAATTAATCCAAACGATAAAACTCTTCACTCTTCCATAAATCATGTTCCTAATTTCGCCCGCTGAAATAAATAGGAGATATTCCTTCATTATGCTCTCATTTTAATTTGTTACACACAAAATAATTTAATACTTTCGCATCAATTTACATGAATCAAAATGTGTAGTTACGATTATATCATTGTCGGAAGTGGTTTAGCGGGTTTGTATACGGCTTATCGGGCCTCTCTTTACGGGAAAGTAGCCTTATTGACTAAATCCAATATAAGAGAAAGTAATTCATACTTCGCACAAGGGGGAATCGCTGCCGTAACAGACGAACACGACGCCCCGTCTTTTCATTTTCAGGATACGATTACAGCCGGAAGAGGACTTTGTGACTATCCCGCCGTTAATATTCTGGTAAACGAAGGTCCCCGGAGAATACAGGAACTTATCGACGAGGGGATGCATTTCGATACGGAGAACGGAACCTTGGCTCTCGGCTTGGAAGGAGGACATCACCAAAAACGGATTTTACACGCGGGAGGAGATGCCACGGGAAAAATGATCACGAATTTCGTCATCGACAAAGTAGAGCATTGTCAGAACGTAACCGTTTTCGACAATCATGCCGCAATCGATTTACTGATAGATGAACACGGATGCTATGGAGTACGTTGTTGGGATTTCAACGCGAACCGGGAGGAAATCTTTACCGGAGACAATATCTTTTTAACCTCCGGAGGAGCCTCTGCCATCTACAAGCGTACCACCAATCCCCACTCGACGATTGGAGACGGGTTGGCTCTCGCCTATTTCGCCGGATGTGAAATTGCCGACATGGAGTTCATTCAATTTCACCCCTCTGCCATATATACGCCCACTGGAGAAGCTTACCTCGTAAGTGAAGCCGTCCGCGGCGAGGGAGCCCATTTGCTCAATCAACAAGGAGAAAGATTTATGGTGGGTAAACATGAATTGGCCGAACTGGCTCCCCGAGATATCGTGGCCCAATCCATATTCGAGCAGATGCAGAAGCATCATCAGGAATTCGTGTACCTGTCTTTGAAACATTTAGATCCTCAAAAAATAAAAAGACGTTTTCCGAACATATTCGAAAAGTGTACCGAATTGGGGATAGACATGACCGATCGCATACCCGTAGCTCCGGCAGCCCATTACACGGTCGGAGGAGTAAGGACGGATGTGGCGGGACGTACGAATATCCCCCATCTCTACTGCTGCGGAGAATTAGCTTCATCGGGAATCATGGGAGCAAACAGATTGGCTTCCAACTCCCTGATCGAATGCCTCGTATTCGGCAAACGGGCCGTGGAAGATTCGATAATGAACAAAAGAGTACACCCCTTCCCGGTCGTCACTTCTCATTTTAAATTATTGCCGGAAAAGCAGAATGCTTACCTGGAACTGAAAAACAAGATCGCCGACATCATGACCCGAAATGCAGGTATTATCCGGACCGAATCAGGATTACGACAAGGACTCGACGATTTAGACGAATGGCTGTCGGCACAAACTTTCGAAAAGAACGAATACTATTCGACAGTGAGTAAGAATCTGATTTATGTCGCCAAATTGATCATACAATCGGCTTTATACCGCAAAGAGAGCCGCGGAGGTCATTTCAGGGCGGACTATCCCGCTCAGAACGACCCCATTTACGCGTGTCACATTATTCAACAATTGAATCGCGAGATAAAAAAATCTCCCGTAAACTTAAACATGAAATAACTAAACATATGCAAAACGATAGCCTCATTGAACGATTAATCGATCTCGCCATCGAAGAAGACATCTCCACGGGAGATATCACGACCAATGCCATTATTCCGAGCCACTCCAAGACTACTGCCGAAATGAAGGCAAAAGCCGACGGAATTATTTCCGGGTTGGAGATAGCCCGAAGGGTATTCGAACGATTTGAAAAAGATATCGTTTGGAAGCCGTTGGTAAACGACGGCACCCCCGTGAAAAAAGGAGACATCATCCTGCGCATTGAAGCCAGTTATCGCACCCTGCTATGCGGAGAACGTCTCTCTTTGAATATCCTGCAACGGATGTCCGGAATCGCCACCGCAACGGCACGATACATGAAGGAGTTATCCGGAACGCACACCCAATTATTAGATACCCGAAAGACGGCTCCCGGATTAAGACTATTGGATAAAATGGCCGTTCATCAAGGCGGCGGAACCAATCACCGGATGGGGCTTTACGATATGATCATGTTGAAGGACAATCACATCAAAGTAGCGGGAGGAATCCCCAACGCCGTAAAACAAGTGCGAGCCAATCTACCGCTAAGTGTCAAATTGGAAGTGGAAACGACCAACTTAGAGGAAGTACAACAGGCCATCGATTGCGGAGTCGATCTCATCATGCTCGATAATATGAGCAACGAGATGATGGCCAAAGCCGTAAAAATGATTGCCGGAAGAGCCAAAACGGAGGCCTCCGGAAACATGAGCATTCCCCGGTTGAAAGAGGTGGCCGCGACAGGTGTGGATTATATCAGTGTCGGAGCCCTGACCCATTCGGTAACGGCTTTGGATATCAGCATGAATATCATCGGCGATCAAAAATAATTTCATTATCTTTGATTCTCAAAAGGAAAAATTATGACAACGACAGAGATCATCGACAAAATAAAGCAGCTAAAAGCAGAAAAAAACGCTATTATTCTGGCACATTACTATACCCGTCCCGAAGTTCAGGATATTGCCGATTATTTGGGAGACTCCCTCGGCTTATCCCGCATGGCAGGGAATACGGACGCCGACCTTATTGTTTTCTGCGGAGTTCACTTTATGGCAGAAACAGCCTCTATCATCTCACCGGATAAAAAGGTATTAATTCCTGCCAAAGGAGCAGGATGTTCTTTGGCTGAAAGCGTGACAGGTTATGACCTTCTACAATGGAAAAAGGCAAATCCCGACGGCTTAGTAGTCAGTTACGTGAACACGACGGCAGAAGTAAAAGCCTATACGGATTATTGCTGTACTTCATCCAACGCGTTAAAAGTCGTGCAGAGCCTCCCAAAAGATAAAAAGATTCTTTTCGTCCCGGACAAAAATTTAGGAGCCTACATCCAAAAAGTAACCGGAAGAGAGATGGAAATCTGGAACGGAGACTGCTGTGTCCACGATAAGATAGACGCGGATATGGTGCTGGAAAAATTAGAACAATACCCTGAAGCCGACGTATTGATTCACCCGGAATCTTCCTGCTCGGCCGACGATCGTATTCTGAACCATCCGCGGGCATACATGTACTCCACGGCAGGTATTATCAAGCACGCGAAAGAATCGCCCAAACAGCAATTCATCATCGCTACCGAATTGGAAACCATACACAAGTTACAACAAGATAATCCGACGAAAGAATTTATCCCGATCCATCCCAAAACTATTTGCGGACAAATGAAGAAAGTGACTTTAGAAAGCGTTTGGGAAGCATTGGAAAAAGAGCAGTTCGAAGTACGGGTCCCGGATGAGTTAAGGGAAAAAGCCTGGTTACCCATCCAGCGCATGCTGGAGATCGGATAACGTAAAAGAGTTCGTGATCCCGATACGATCACTCAAGCATTTAATAACTTAAACACAAAATGGCAACATGAATATATCACTGAACTGGTTGAAAGACTATTTGAAAATCAACCGCAACACGGAGGAGATTTGTAAGATTCTGACAAGTATCGGCCTGGAAGTAGGAGGTTACGAAGAATTCGAAGCGATAAAAGGAAGTTTGAAAGGATTAGTCGTGGGACACGTACTGACGTGTGAGGCGCATCCGGATTCGGACCATCTTCACGTGACCACGGTCGATCTCGGACATGGAGAACCGGAACAAATCGTATGCGGGGCCCCAAACGTGGCGGCCGGCCAGAAAGTGGTCGTTGCAACCGTCGGTACAACCCTGTACAAGGATGACGAAGAGTTTGTCATAAAGAAATCAAAAATCAGAGGGATCTCTTCCAACGGTATGATATGCGCCGAAGATGAAATCGGCGTCGGCACGGATCACGCGGGTATTATGGTCCTTCCGGAGGATACTCCCGTAGGCATACCTGCCGCCGACTATTTTAATATTTACCGCGATACCACGATAGAAATAGACATTACGCCCAACCGTATCGACGGAGCTTCCCACCTTGGAGTCGCCCGCGACCTGGCAGCCTACCTGCAACAAACGGAAGAGATCCGTTACACCTTGCCCTCCGTAGACGCCTTTAAGGCAGACCGTACGGATTCTTCTATTTCAATACGTCTTGAACGCCCTGAAGCTTGCCGGCGTTACGCTGGAATTTGCATAGAAGGGGTAACGGTAAAGCCCTCTCCGGAGTGGTTACAGAACAGGATGAAGGCGATCGGCTTACATCCGATCAATAACATCGTAGACGTCACCAACTACATTCTCTTCGGTTTGGGACAACCACTTCACTCTTTCGACAAGGCTAAAATCAAAGGAGACGAGGTCATTGTCAAAAGCGTTGCGAAAGGCACTAAATTCATCACGTTAGACGGAGTGGAAAGGGAGTTGCATGAAGACGACCTGATGATCTGTAACCGGGAAGAGCCCATGTGCATCGCCGGAGTTTTCGGTGGTTTGGAAAGCGGTATTTCGGAATCTACTACCGGTGTATTCTTGGAAAGCGCCTGTTTTGATCCTGTTTTCGTTCGTAAAACAGCCCGTCGTCACGGTTTGAATACGGATGCCTCTTTCCGGTACGAGAGAGGAACAGATCCCAATATCGTGATTTACGCTTTAAAATTAGCCGCCTTACTGATCAAAGAGGTCGCCGGAGGTGAAATCACCTCCGAGATCATCGATATTTATCCCGAACCGGTAAAAGATTTCGAGGTAAGCATAAAATATGCCCACGTAGACCGTTTGATCGGTAAAAAGATCGAACATGAAAAAATAAAAAAGATATTGCGGGCATTAGAAATCAAAATCGTAAAAGAAGAGGAAGAAGGAGTGTTGTTAAATGTTCCTCCTTACCGGGTAGACGTGAGAAGAGAAGCCGACGTCATCGAAGATATCCTGAGGATTTACGGGTTCAATAACGTGGAAGTTCCCGCAAAGGTAAATTCCACGCTCAGCTATTCGGAAAAACCAGACGATTTCCGGTTAAAAAATCTGATATCCGATCTATTGGCAGCCAACGGATTCAACGAGGTGATGAATAACTCCCTGACTAAGGCGAGCTATTTCGAAGAAACGAAAACTTATCAACCGGAACACACCGTCATGCTGTACAATCCGCTCAGCTCAGACCTGAACGCGATGCGTCAGACTTTACTTTTCGGCGGACTGGAAAACATAAGCTACAATATCAACCGCAAAAACAACAATCTGAAATTATTCGAATTCGGCAAGTCATACACTTTCCATAAAAAAGAGGGGATCGACAATCCTTTGAAACAATACAAAGAAGAAGACCTGTTGGCTTTGTTTATCACCGGTAGTAAAAATAACTTGAATTGGAACGCCAAAGAGACAAAAACGGACTTTTTCTATCTGAAAGGGTATTGCGAAATGATCCTGAATCGATTGGGGATCCACCCGGATCACCTGAAAACGGAAGAGACCGACAAAGATATCTTCAAAGAGGGATTGATTTACAAGATGGGAGACAAACCTATCGTCTCCATGGGAATACTTAGCAAACTGCCTCTGAAAAAAACCGATGTAAACCAGGAGGTCTATTATGCCGAATTCTCGTGGGAAAATATTTTAAAAGCCCTGAAAAACCATAAGATAGCCTTCGTCCCCATGCCTAAATTTCCATCGGTGAAACGCGACTTGGCCTTGTTATTGGATAAACAGGTCAGTTTTAAAGAGGTTAAAGAGTTGGCTTTACGGACAGAGAAATCTTTACTGAAATCAGTTACGCTCTTCGATGTATACGAGGGTGAAAAATTAGGAAACGGCAAAAAATCATACGCTGTCAGCTTCACTTTGTTAGACGAAGAGAAAACGCTCACGGATAAACAGATTGATAAAATCATGAACAAATTGATCGGTGCCTACAAACATCAGTTTAACGCTGAGATTCGATAACCTACACGGCAGGGAAATCCCTGCCGTTTTTTTCAATTATTTGATCATGGCTCCATACAAATCATTGCTTCCCTCCTTTCTTTTAATCGTCGCTTATTTTATTGCTGACGAATTCTTCGGCCCTAAGATCGGATTGCTCGCGGCCATCGTATTGGGAGGAGGCGAATTTTTGTATGCTTTATTGAAGGACAAAAGGGTTGATAAACCGATTCTATGGAATACCGTTCTATTCATAGTATTGGGAATTTTGTCCGTAGTCTCTGAAGGTAGTTCCTTAGAAAAGTTGCAACCGGCCGTTATCGAGGCAGCCCTAACCCTTTTATTGGGTATATTTGCTTTTTCCAAGGCCGATATCACGTACACCCTACCAGCCCCCTATAGACGTTCCGTACAAATTACCCCGGAACAAAAAAATGCTATGCGCCGCATAATCAAATTCCTGTTTTATCTATTAGGAATACACACTTTAATTGTATTTGTCTCAGCCTTTACAGTCTCCGAATCAGTCTATTCATTCATCAACGGCCCGTTATTGTACCTGTTGATCGGATTGTTTTTCGTTACCCTGTTTGTCAAAAACAGAATACTTGCCGGAGCGGCCCGTTACGAGGAGTGGTTACCCGTGGTAAATGAAAAAGGGGAGATAACCGGCAAAGCCACCCGGCGCAGCTGCCATTCCGGTTCCAAATTACTCCATCCTGTCGTTCACCTTCATCTGATCAATTCGAAAGGAGACCTCTTTTTGCAAAAACGGAGCCGGAAAAAAGATCTTCTCCCGGGGATGTGGGATACGGCCGTAGGAGGCCACGTGGGATTCGGCGAAAAAATAGAAGAGGCTCTAAAACGGGAAACATTCGAAGAGTTGGGAATTCGCCAGTTCAAAGCAAGATTTTTAGGTTCCTACGTGTGGGAATCCCCACAAGAACGAGAATTGGTTTTCTCCTTTCTTTCCACCTCACATGACCCGATCGACATCCATAACGATGAAGTAGAAGAGGGCCGTTATTGGAGCCGTCAAGAGATAGAAAACAACCTGCAAAACAACATTTTCACGCCGAACTTTATTCACGAATATTCCCGAATGCTAAAGAAGCGTCCGGCATAATCCTGAGAATCAGCAGCCGCTGTCTACTCTTAGGGAATATTTTCAAACTAAATATACAATAGTAAATATTTTATTCTTTATATTTGTAAAAAAGTAAAATATTATCATGTCGGCAAGTATTGATATGCCGATCATGATTTAACCATTTCTTTACATCGAACGCGATACTAAAAAATTAAACATGAATTTTCGAAATGTTGGCCTGCTTGCCCGTTACGAGGCTAAAACGATATCGAGAGAGTGGAGTTTCCGTGTGATCGCCGTGTTAACCGTGTTGATCGTAACCTTTCTTCACGGTATAACACAAAGCAATTTAGTTGAACCGGAATGGATTGCCATATCGTTACCATCGGCCATACCCTACGCGAACGCTTACCTGATTGATATCCTGCTGATACTTGTCGTTATTTTTTACGCGGGTAATTATTTATTGGAAAAGCATCCCGAAGGAGCCAACTCGGTTTTATCGGCACGTCCCTATTCCAACATGGAGTTAGTATGGGGTAAATAGCCCCAAGGGAATTAAAATAAGGAGTGGAGATGGGCGACCAGGAAAAAGCAGAAGTTCTTTCATTTTATCTAATAGCATATCTGTAAATAAAACTCAAGAAACAAAACTTCTTTACAAGAAAGAAGATTAGCTTAAATATATCCTCTATATTATCAAAATAGCCATTAATCGATTCTCTCTAATATTTAAAATAAAAGCCACCATAAAAATGGTGGCTTTTATTTAATGCTTTCTGTCTCTAATACTCATCTTCATTAAAGAAGAAATCATCTTTACTCGGATAATCCGGCCAAATATCCTCGATACTTTCGAATATCTCTTCGTCGTCTTCAATATCCTGAAGATTCTCAATAACTTCCATAGGCGCCCCTGAACGAATGGCATAGTCTATCAACTCATCTTTTGATGCAGGCCAAGGTGCATCTTCCAATTTAGAGGCAAGTTCCAGTGTCCAATACATGATATATCGTTTTAGAGTAAATTCTATATTTTGCCGCGAATATATGTTTTATTTCTAAAAATACAACTCTATTCGCGGAATAAGAAGTTATTTAGAATTAATACAAATAACATACTCCTTATTCCTAACCAAATAGCACTAAAGTTTCTATTTTCGTTACTCATCATCCGAGAAATGGATCAACACTTTACGATAAGTATTGAATATCTTTGCCTTAGACACGAATCCCAAGTATTTATGATCCTGAATAACAGGCAGATTCCATGCACCCGACTCTTCAAATTTCTTCATCACTTTTTCCATCGAATCTTCTATATCTATAACGACGGAAGGAGCTATCATAAAATCTCGGACATAGGTTTTGGAATACATTTCCTGATTGAACATTATTTTACGGATATCATCCAACAAAACGATTCCCAATAAATGGCCGTCGTTATCCAATACGGGAAAGAGATTACGACTCGATTTGGAAACAATTTTAACCAAATCGCCCAAGGTCGAATCGATCCCGATGGTTTTGAAATCCGTTTCCACCACTTTATTCAATTTCATCAACGTCAGAACGGCCTTGTCTTTATTATGAGTCAACAGATCGCCCTGCATCGCCAACCGACGGGCATAGATCGAGTAAGGCTCCATTCCCCGGCTCGTCAGATATGCCATAACCGATGTCAACATCAACGGCAGAAGTAACGCGTAACCGCCCGATATTTCAGCGATCAGGAACATGGCTGTCAAGGGGGCATTCATTACTCCGGACATTACCCCGGCCATGCCTGCCAAAACGAAATGACTCTCCGGCACCTCGCGAATACCGCTTAAATTGATCAACATGGCTAACAGGTAACCTGCAACCCCTCCCGTAAACAGACTCGGAGCAAAAACACCGCCGACACCGCCGCTACCATTAGTCAATGCCGTGGCTATAACTTTTATAAACACCATACCGATAACAAAAAGCGGCAGTATCCATATCTTGTCCCTAAAATCGAAGAAATAAGTATTATTCAACAACTTATCCGGCTGCCCTCCCATCATCGTATCCAAAGCTGTATATCCCTCACCGTACAAAGGAGGAAAAATAAAAATAATAACACCCAACAACGCTCCTCCGATAGCCATCTTCTTAAACGGGTGTTTGATCTTATTCAGAAAATGTTCCACCCGGAGATTCATCCGGATAAAATAGACGGAAAGAAGTCCCGTACATACTCCCAATAACACATAATAAGGAAAATTCCCCATGGCGAACTTATCCGTAATCTGGTAAGAAAACAGAAAACCGTCACCCATAAAAAAGAAAGCGATCACGTAAGAAGTAATAGCCGTAAACATCAAGGGGACGAGCGAAGCCATCGTCAAATCCAACATCAACACCTCCATCGTGAAAACGATGCCGGCAATGGGAGCTTTAAAAATTCCCGCGATGGCTCCCGCGGCACCGCATCCGATCATCAACGTCATGACCTTGTAGTTCATACGGAAGAGACGGGCTAAGTTAGAACCGATGGAAGCTCCCGTTAAAACAATCGTGGCCTCCGTTCCCACCGAACCTCCGAAACCGATGGTGAGCGTACTGGCAATCATCGAAGAATAGTTATTATGAGGTTTAATCATACTATTCCTCCGGGATATGGCATACAAGACTTTCGTTACCCCATGACTGATATCCTCTTTGACAAAATATTTCACGAATAAGGTGGTCAACAATATACCGATAAAAGGATATACAAAAAAAAGGAGACTCCCGCTATCGACCTGCATTCTCTCCGTGAAAAACACATGCGTATAATGTACCATATTTTTCAACAAAACTCCCGCAAGTCCCGTCACAATCCCGACTAATATACTTAATATCACGATAAATTGCTTCTCCTTGATATTACGCACACGCCACATTAAAAATTTTCCAAGAAACCCCTTCTCTCCAGTTGACTCAGCCATATTTCAATTCCTTTTATCGGTTCTTCTTCACGCTTTTTAACGAACCGTACCGGGGATAAAAGTCTATACTTATTCCCTCGTTATTGATCACATCCAAAGGAAATATCTTCGTATACCCTAATTGAGGAATAACACACCGTTCCGTTATCACACTTTTATTGCCGCAAGTTAAAACCAAATCGGCAACGGCCGGAACCCGATAAGTCACCCCAATTACGGGTTTATGTGCAGAATCGTTCTCTTTCGGAGGTAAAATTACATTCTTCACTTCAATCACATAGGGTTCGGCTGATACGTTATTTTTAGCGGTAATACCGCTTGTCTTCGAAAAACGGAAGAGCGTTACCGTTTCATCCTCTTTTTGCGGAACATAGACAAACTCTCGTTTCACCCGCTCTTTCACCTTTTTACCCATAAAAAGACTCAGATAATCTTTTTCCAAAGCGTCCAACTCTTTCAATGCTTCCCGAGTAGCAGGCCCGGAGCTACTTACACCGGACAATAAATCCAATCTTTTTTTACGGATATTAAAAATTTCGTCCGTGATCTCCTTTACATAATCTTTCTCCTCTTTCAACACGTACCGTTCAATCGGGTCCCATACCCGACGCATCTCCCCCTCGACCTCTATCATGGAAAAATTAGAATCCAATACCTCTTTCAAAGTAGAACGTACCCCGAAACGAACGTAATCAATCTTCTGCTCCTTATTATCTTTAGGTACGATATAGAACACCTCTTTTTCCGCATCCGCACTATTCTGGCTACCGTTCACCCCGGACAAAAAACCCTCCGGCGTCAAGTTTAAACAAATTCCGGCATACTCTCCCGTGGTTGTCACTGAATAGATATTTTTAGTATCGGGAAGAGCCTGGGGAATAATACGTATATCCTTAAGTTCCCACTCTTCCCCCGCCGCATTTATATCCGGTCCGATCCCCAACTGCTGTTCGGCATACTGACGGAAAGGACCCGGTATTAATTTCACACGCTCCATGGTTACTTCCACTTTAAAGCTTATTTTAGGGAGCATATAACTCACCGAAACCGGGGTGGACAACTCTCTCTTCTTCTGTCCTAAAACCGACAAGGAGAGACATCCGATCAATATCCATATAAAACAAATCTTTTTCATGATCTTTTTCCTAAATTATTTTAAAAAGAATCCTTACACACTCTTTTCCTACCCTTTAAACCAACGTTTCCAATTTTCTCCATGCTTTTCCAAGAAAAGCAATAATATCTCCGGATTTCATACCGCGTACTCCCATCTCCTCTCTCGCCAAATCGCCGGCCATTCCATGAACAAAAACTCCCGTTAATACCGCATCCGGTACAGGCATACCGCTTGCCAACAGTCCTGTAATAATCCCCGTCAAAACATCTCCCGCTCCGCCCTTGGCCATTCCCGGATTACCACTCATGTTAAAATAACATTTCCCCTCCGGTGTAGCTACCACAGAATGAGCACCTTTTAACACAACATATACATTGTATTTTTCTGCAAAAATGCTCAATTTATTTAATCTATCAAAATCATTTTCACTTTTTCCTGCTAATCTTTCAAATTCTTTGGGATGGGGTGTCAAAACCGCACTTTCGGGTAATAATTTCAATAAACGGGCATCAGCGGCAAGTAAATTCAAGGCATCCGCATCCAGTACCATCCTTCCTTTCCAATCTTTCAACAAACGCTCCAACCCGAAAGCTGTTTCCGTCGACGTTCCTATTCCCGGCCCGATACCCACGACCCGGTATTTTGACCAATCGAAAATACGGGAAAAGCAATTTTCATTCACGTCTTCTTCGATCAAAACCTCCGGTACGGCAAGATGTACTATTTTTTTCAAAGAACGAGGGAGGTGAAGGGTCAGCAAACCCACTCCCGAATGCAAAGCCCCTTCGGCTGCCAGTATCGCAGCTCCCATCATCCTATAAGAGCCTGCTATCAACAAAGCATGCCCCATCTCCCCTTTATGAGTGAACTTTCCGACCTTCGGCAAACGGGCTGCAAGCACATCCGGCGTCAAATAAAAATAAGAGGAAAACAGATCCCGTAATATTTCCGGATGCAAACCTATGTCCAAAACTTCAAAATCTCCCACATAACGATAATTTTCGGGGAACATAAAAGACAATTTGGGAAACTGGAAAGTAAGCGTGTAATCGGCTTCCATTATACTTCCGGTATTTTTCGCGTTATCCTCTCCCAATAAACCGGAAGGAATATCCACCGCAACAACGGGCAAAACGGAGCGATTTATCCTATCTATCACTCCGGCACACCATCCTGTTACCGGACGACTCAATCCGGCTCCGAACAAAGCATCGATCCATATTCCCTCCACGGATTCCGCATCGAAGTCGGAAATCTCCCGAACATCAACACAACTTCCGGAACGAGCCAGATAATCTTCCCGATACTTCTTGCAATCAGCGGACAAACACGCTCCCGTCCACACGTGATACACCACAACCTCGTACCCTTTTTCCAACAAGAGTCCGGCAAGGGCAAAACCGTCTCCCCCATTATTCCCGACTCCTGAAACTATGTTAAAAATAGAATTATTCGGAAAAATTTTCAAAAGCCGACAGGCAATAGCTTCAGCCGCTCTCTTCATTAATAGAGATGAACTTATCGGCTCATGCTCAACGGTATATCTATCAATTTCTTTTAAATCAGATGTTTTAAAAATCTTATTATACTTTTTCATAGGTTCTAAGTTCAAACGTTTTCGTGTTTTAAAGATAAAAAATTATCCTATATTTGCGAGGTTGGAGTGCGAACAAAGTTAAATCATTATTAATTTATAAATATCAAAATCATGTTTAAAAAACACCCCAAAGGACTATTGGCGGCTGCCCTTGCTAATATGGGAGAACGCTTTGGTTTTTACATTATGATGGCAATTCTTACGTTGTTCATCTCTGCAAAATTCGGTCTATCCGAGACCACAACCGGATATGTCTACTCGGCTTTTTATGCTTCTATTTATCTACTGGCATTAGTCGGAGGAGTCATTGCCGATAAAACAAAAAATTATAAAGGTACAATACTTATCGGGTTGGTTCTGATGGCCGTCGGCTATCTGATCATAGCCATACCGACCCCAACTCCCGTTCCAAGTATGGGACTTTATCTAACGATTACCTGCGTTGGACTTTTGGTTATTGCTTTCGGTAACGGTTTATTCAAAGGAAATTTACAGGCTTTAGTCGGTCAGATGTACGACAACAAAGAATATTCCGATAAAAGGGATTCCGGTTTCCAGATATTCTATATGTTTATCAATATCGGAGGATTCTTCGCTCCCTGGATCGCAATCGGCGTCAGAAACTGGTGGTTGAAAGTGAATAACTTCGATTACAATGCCGGCCTACCGGAATTATGCCACCAATACCTCGAACAAGGTAGTTCCATGCCCGCGGAATCTTTAACCCGTTTGACGGAGTATGCCAATACCGCTTACCTGAGCGGTTCCATGTCAGATCTACCCACCTTTGTAAACAGCTATTTAGATGTTTTCAATCGCGGTTTCCAATATGCCTTTATGGCTGCAATCGTGGCCATGTTGATCTCACTGGTGATCTACATCGTCAACAAACAAAAATTCCCGGATCCTGCCAAAAAAGCCGTATCGAACGTCAAAGGCGCTCCCCAAATAAGCAGGGAAGAGATTACCATGAATGCGCAAGAGATCAAACAACGCATATACGCCCTGTTCGCCGTATTCGGCGTCGTTATCTTTTTCTGGCTCTCGTTCCATCAAAACGGTTACTCCCTGACGTATTTCGCCCGCGATTACGTGGATTTGAGCGTCATCGATATCAACTTGGGATTCACCAGAATCAAAGGAGCCGAAATATTCCAATGCGTGAATCCTTTCTTCGTGGTAACCTTAACACCGCTGATCATGTGGTTATTCGGATATTTGAAGAGACAAAGAAGAGAACCTTCCACCCCGATGAAAATCGCTATCGGTATGGGAATCGCGGCACTTGCCTACATTTTCCTAATGATCTTCTCTTTCGTGTTACCGGCAAAAGAGACCTTAAGCACGATGACGGAAGCACAAATCAGTGCCATTCGCGTTACTCCCTGGATCATGGTGGGACTCTATTTCATCCTTACCGTTGCAGAGTTATTCATCTCTCCTCTCGGATTGTCTTTCGTTTCCAAAGTAGCACCTCCGCATTTACAAGGCTTAATGCAAGGTTGTTGGTTAGCGGCCACGGCTGTAGGAAACTCACTGTTATTCATCGGAGGACTCCTTTATACCTCCGTACCCATATGGGCTTGTTGGTTAGTATTTGTTTGTGCAACGGCGGCTTCCATGATTGTCATGCTCTCTATGGTGAAATGGCTTGAAAGAGTCGCAAAATAAATAAAGCATAATATTTCAAAAGCGAGGTGAAAGCCTCGCTTTTTTTATATCTTTGCGACAGCAAACTATAATATTAATTTTAAAATAACGTTGTATGTTAAAAGATCATCCAAGAGGATTATTTGTATTGGCATTTGCTAATATGGGAGAACGCTTCGGTTACTACACCATGTTGGCTATCTTTACATTGTATCTTCAAGCTCGCTATGGTTGGACATCTGCAGCCACAGGACAAGTTTTCGGTGGCTTCCTCGCTGCTGTTTATTTTTTACCCGTATTCGGAGGATTTATCGCCGATAAATATTTAGGCTACGGTAAAACGATTACACTCGGTACAGTTATCATGTTTTTCGGTTATGCTTTACTCGCATTCGGAAGCGGTCTGGCCAGTATGTTCGTATCGTTAGGCCTTATAGCTCTCGGTACCGGATTCTTTAAGGGGAACTTACAAGTTCTGGTGGGTAATCTCTATGATTCGCCCAAATACAGCAAAAACCGGGATTTAGCGTTCAGTATTTTTTACATGTGCATTAACATCGGTGCTTTCTTCGCTCCCAGTATGGCCGAGGCCATCACGAACTCCATCATGGGAAAATCCGGTCTGGAATATTCAGGGAAAATACCGGCATTAGCACATCAGTTAATCGACGGAACCATTAATCAGGCTTCTGCCGGATATACCGAATTGGTTAACTTCGCTGCATCTCAGGGACAAACCATTAGCAGCTTAGACGGATTAAA
Organism: Gabonibacter massiliensis; assembly: GCA_001487125.1. Lineage (GTDB taxonomy): Bacteria > Bacteroidota > Bacteroidia > Bacteroidales > Marinifilaceae > Gabonibacter > Gabonibacter massiliensis. The sequence continues at coordinate 242,429 of LN913013.1, read as the reverse complement.
GGCTTTTGCTCAAAACTACATCGACGTGCTATGCCAATCCTATAACTACGGTTTCGGTGTGGCTTGTATCAGTTTGATCGTATCGTTAGCCATATTTTTAGGCTTCCGTAAATTTTATAAATCTGCTGATGCTACCGAAAAAGAAAAAGCGCAGGGTAAAGGAGCTAAAGACGCTGTTGTCATAGAACTGACCCCCAAACAAACTAAAGAACGTTTGATTGCTTTAGGATTGGTTTTCGCCGTGGTTATTTTCTTCTGGATGTCATTCCACCAGAACGGTTTGACCATGACACTTTTTGCTCGTGATTACACGGTTTCGCATGTAACCGGTTACTCCAGTCTTCTGTTCTCTCTTTACGGTTTAGTACCTATCATATTATTATTCTACGGACTATTCATGGTTATTACCGGAGAGAAAAAAGTGAAACCCATTGGAGGAATTATGTCCGTCGTGTTTATTTTAGTACTCTATTTCGTTTACCAAACCAAATTTGCCGGTGTCGAAACACCGATCACTCCGCAAATCTTCCAGCAATTTAACCCGATGTTCATCATCATATTGACACCCGTGTTCGTGGGCCTGTTCAGCTGGTTAAACAGCAAGAAAAAAGAGCCGTCCGCCCCTCGTAAAATCGGAATCGGTATGATCATCGCGGCATTAGGTTTCTTAGTACTCATGTTCGGTTCGTTCGGATTAACGGCTCCTGCCGATCTACAAGCCAACCCGATGTCGGAAAGCGATATGGTTTCTCCCTACTGGTTGATCAATACATACCTTGTTTTAACTTGTGCCGAGCTGTTTTTAAGCCCGATGGGTATCTCCTTCGTGTCGAAAGTCGCTCCTCCAAAGTACAAAGGTTTAATGCAGGGAGGATGGTTTGCCGCCACTGCTATCGGTAATTACTTAGTAGGTATCATCGGATATTTCTGGGAAAAAGTAAGCTTAGTCGCTCTTTGGGGCATCCTTATCGGTTGTTGTGCCCTCTCTGCAATCTTTATCTTCTCTATCATGGGACGTCTCGAAAAAGTAACCCGCGAATCAGAGGAACAATTAGCCGCTGCCGAGGCCGCTGCCAAACAAAAAGAAAATTAATTTTTTTCCACATAAAATAAAGCGAGGTCGGAAAACCTCGCTTTTTTATTCAAGTCCGGAATCGTATTTCCCAAAATGTTAACTATATTTGTAAGATATAGAAAGCGTCCGGCAATTATCCGAAAACAGTTTTTTCGATTGTACTTGGCTTTTATATTTCGAATAGAGAGATTCAATTATTATAACCATGTAAATCATTCGATGGTTTATACGGTTATTATTAAATAAAACAAGACAAATATGGCACGAAGCAACACGTTGTTCAAATGGTTACTAACTACCTCGTTTGTGTTTATGACAAGTTTTACCCATCCTCTTTTTTCACAGGATTTTTCCAAAAACAATCTGTTTTCCTACAAAGAAGTAGACGTCAAACCGTCATTAAAGACCGAGCAAAACATATCCTTCTCCCAATGGATAGTCAATCAAATTACCCACAGAGAACTATCTTTCCAAGGTAAACCTTCAGAAGGAGCATCCCCGTACAATCTTTTCATATTTAATGATTCTTCAGGGATATATCACAAAATAGAAGTCACATTTACGGTAAAGAACAACGGAAAAGTAGGCGATATAGATATAGAGAAAACAAATTACCCGCTCCTTGAAGAAGAAGTAGCCAGAGTATTAACCCAATCTCCGAAGTGGAACGCCGGATACCATGACAAACGCAAAGTGGACACACGTATCAGAACTTCCCTTATCTTCGATTTAAAAGGGAGTCCCGTAAAATTAGATAAAAACCCACTATACTTCAAGAGTATTTCTCGAAACAATCCGGGGAAAGGAGCCACTATTTCCAATTACATTTACGATGTAGCCACCACCCTACATTCACACAAAAACGACAGTATTCACGGAAAACTCGAGTTGAGTTTTGTCATCGATAAAAACGGGCATTTTACCCTTTTGGAGGAAAAACACGGCTTATCCTCCGCTCTCCGCTTCTCTAACAACGGTTTATCATCTAAAGATACCCGATGGGAACCGGGCAGGCTTGCCAATCGTCCTGTAAGCATAAAAATTGTGACAACTATCGATTTCGATAGAAAAGTTTACGAATACGACTGTTATCTGATTCACGATTAAAAAACGAGACCTTCAGAAGGTCTCGTTTTTTAATCGTGAGCTATAATAAACACGCTCCCCGTAATCAAAAACTAAATTGCAAACCGACTCCCAATACCTCCTTAAATTGCAAACGAGGGCCTGCGGTTCCGTCTTTTTGAGCAACCTTCACGTCATCGTCATACAACATATTGGTAGAAATTGTAGCTGAAATCCATTTATTGACGGTCATATTCAATTGAACCTCCCAACGTACATCCACATTTTGCGGCTTTCTTAAATAATCGGAAAACAACTCCAAACGGGAATATATTTTCATATTCTCCCAAAATTCATAAGTTACCTCAGCCCTTAAATTAGCACCGAATTCCGATAAAAGATGCTTTCCCTCCTTGACACCGAAGGCCCCTTCATCGGACAAACGGGAATCGGCAACAACAGTTCCTCTCCATGAAACCGGAGTCAGCGTGGCCGTAAAATAAGATTTGGGAGTCCACGTCAAACCGGTACCGACCACGATATAAGCAGGAGCCATAAATTTAGAGATAAAACTTGCATCCTCGTTGGAGTAATCATATCCTTTGGCAAATTGGGTGTTAAAATTCAGCAACATACTCCAATACAAAGACTTATACAACTGATAACCATAGGTTGAAGCCAAATAGATTTTATCATTGGTTTTCCTGGCACTTTTCCCATCGTTTTTGGTTAACCCGTATCCCAACTCCAACCGATTTTGCCATAAATTCCGATCTTTTTTATAATCGGCACTATACGTGAGCTGGGCATCGAAAGCTAATGCAGACTCACCTCCGGCGGCCCAATTACTTAAACTGACCTGTGTCATCTTTAGTCCAAAAAAACCGGCATTCTTCCAGGAAGAGTCACGAACAGGTCCCTCTGCCGCATGCAAAGATCCTCCTATAAGCAATAGGAAAATCAAAAATACATATCCTTTTACCATTTTCTAATTTTTTATTATTCGTAATTACAAGTATTTATTTTTTCACAAAAGTAATCATTTCCATGTGAAACGAAAAAACAGGACAAACAGTTATGAATAATGTGGAAATTATAGAGATGGATCCCGATAAATTTCCTTATCAGCCATATCAATTTCAAATTTTTGTACAAAGTTCCGATATCCGAACAAGCAGATTTACCACTTTTATCATGGAGGAAACGGGAATATACTCGTAACGTCCATGCGAATTATGTGCTCCATTGGAAAGATTCGGAGTCGGCAGTCCCATGAAAGACAAGCGTGAACCGTTTGTACCTCCCCGAATAGGGACAATCAAAGGCTTTATTTCCAACTCATTCATGGCCTGTTTGGCAATATCTACAATATAGTGAAGCGGTTCCAGTTTTTCCCGCATATTCGCGTATTGATCTTTTAACTCCAATAAAATCGGTAATTCATATTTCCGGGAGAAATCTCGCACGCCATTCTCTATCACCCCTTTTCTCCACTCAAAATTTTCCCGGTCAAAGTCACGTATCAAAATCTCTACCGTCGTCTCTTCCACTGTCCCTTTTATAGAATAAAGATGGAAAAAGCCCTCGTAGCCCGATGTCAACTCCGGAACTTCCCGCTTGGGCAAACTGGATATGAATTCATAGGCGACTTTCATTGAATTGACCATTTTATTTTTGGCATATCCGGGATGAAAATTCCTTCCTTTAAAAACCAATCTAACCATCGCGGCATTGAAATTTTCATACTCCAACTCACCGACCTCCCCTCCGTCCAAAGTATACGCGAACTTTGCCCCGAATTTCTTCAAATCGAAATGATCGGGCCCCTCGCCGATCTCCTCATCCGGAGTAAAACAGACAGCAATGGTCCCGTGTTTTACTTCCGGGTGTTGAATCAGGTATTCCATCGCCGTTAAAATCTCGGCTATACCGGCTTTATCGTCTGCTCCCAATAATGTGTTTCCATCCGTCACGATCAGATCGCTTCCCACATAATTCATAAGCTCCGGAAAATCATCCGGGGATAAAGTATACCCTTTCTCTTTGCTTAATAAGATATCCACGCCAGTATATTTCTCAATGATCTGCGGTTTCACATGTTTGCCACTCATATCCGGACTCGTATCCATATGGGCAATAAATCCAATAGAAACACTCTCCCTCTCCATATTAGAAGGAACAAATCCCATCACATAGCCATTCTCATCTACCGATACATTCTCCATACCGATCTCCCTCATCTCATCACAAAGAAGATAGGCAAATTCTAATTGCCCCGGTGTGCTGGGATTCAATCCGGTTTCCCGGTCAGACTGGGTATGTATTTTTGCGTATTTAATAAAACGCTCGACAACTGGCAACATATATTCAATTTATGATTCAGAGGTTTTCGATTAAGAGATTCGGTTTTCGCGATAAAAATCGCACGATCACTCATTACCTAATCACAGAATCTTCTCTATTTAAATTAATAAGCTCTTGCAATTAATACTCTACGATGAGAAGGCTTTCCCGTCACCATACATTTTCCCTCTTCTTCTTCAGCATCGAAGGGAATACAACGTATCGTCGCTTTCGTTTCTTCCTTGATGCGGGCCTCCGTTTCTGGAGTTCCATCCCAATGACAAAGGAAAAATCCTCCCTTCTCATCCAAAAGCGTTTTGAACTCCTCGTACGAATCTACCTTCGTGATCATTTTACTCCGGAAATCCAAGGCTTTCTTATACACGTTTTCTTGAATATCATCCAACAACCTGATAATATATTGTTCTATTCCCTCCAAAGGTAGAGTCTCTTTCGTCAGTGTATCGCGACGGGCTACTTCAATGGTACCGTTTTCCAAGTCCCTCTCTCCCATAGCTAAACGCACCGGAACCCCTTTCAACTCGTAATCGGCAAATTTCCATCCCGGTTTTTGCGTATCACGATCGTCAAATTTCACACTGATACCCAATTGTTGAAGCTTGCCTATTATTCCGTTAACTTTCTCCCTGATCTTTTCAAGGCCCTCCTTTCCCTTGTATATCGGCACAATAACCACCTGCAAAGGAGCTAATCTCGGAGGCAACACCAATCCGTTATCATCCGAATGACACATAATCAAAGCACCCATCAAGCGAGTGGAAACTCCCCACGAAGTAGCCCAAACATACTCCTGCTTACCCTCTTTTGAAGCAAATGTCACATCAAAAGCTTTCGCAAAATTTTGCCCCAGAAAATGAGATGTCCCTGCTTGCAAAGCCTTACCGTCTTGCATCAAGGCTTCGATAGTCAAGGTATCCAAAGCTCCCGCGAAACGTTCCGTTTCGCTCTTATGTCCCATAATTACGGGTACAGCCATCCATTTTTCCGCAAATTCGGCATATACCCGAACCATCTTATCCGCTTCCTCCATGGCTTCCTCTTTCGTCGCGTGAGCCGTATGACCTTCCTGCCACAAAAACTCAGCCGTACGCAAAAACATACGGGTCCTCATCTCCCAACGCATCACGTTAGCCCATTGATTACATAAAATCGGAAGATCCCTGTAGGATTGAATCCAATTCTTATAAGTATTCCATATAATGGTCTCTGAAGTGGGCCGAATAATAAATTCTTCCTCCAATTTCGCATCCGGATCAACGACAATGCCATTCCCGTCCGGATCGTTCTTTAAACGATAATGAGTTACAACTGCACACTCTTTCGCAAACCCCTCCACATGATCAGCCTCTTTTGAAAAAAAAGACTTGGGAATCAATAATGGGAAATAAGCATTATAATGTCCCGTATCTTTAAACATCTTATCCAATTGTTGCTGCATCTTCTCCCATATGGCATAACCGTAAGGTTTGATCACCATACATCCTCGAACTGCCGAATTTTCCGCCAAACCGGCTTTTACAACCAATTCATTATACCATTGCGAATAATTCTCTTCTCTTGTTGTTAAAAACTTAGCCATCTCATTATTTTTTGATAAAACCGCAGCAAATTTAAACAAAAAAGTAGGAATTCAGATTGGTAATGGTTATTTTTATACCTAATACCGATTTATGCTTTACGAACCATGAAAAGTGTGGTATATTTTTTGATAAGATAAAAGAAACAGGTCAATCTAATAACTATGAAAACAATACTATCTATACTGACATTGGCCGCTTTAGTCAGCGCCTGTTCGACGACACGAGACTTCGCTCGTGTTTCCGAAGACGACATCTATTACGTACCCGGCAAACAATCGCTTTTGGTACAGGAGATAGAAAGAAAAACGGGGAGTACGCTCTCTTTATATCCCGCGGAAGAACAACATAAATCCAAAGAGATAGATCCGGCCGTACTGGCAAAAGAACAAGCGGAAGCCAATAGCGGAAAAGTAAATCCGAGAGCGAAGGCTATCGGGATGGCTCGCTACGCTACACAAAAACAGGTAGAAGAAGCTCAGGCCCAAAGTACCACCCCTATTCTCATCGACGAAGAGTCCCAGGGATACTGGATAGGAGGCTTCAAAGGAAATCAACGCGATTTGGATGAATGTGTTCGGATCATGAACCGATACCCGGAAGGATTCGCTATTTTCGGCAATGCCCACGAGATCGCCATGAGGCTGTCATTCGATTCGGATTGGAATGTTTATACGGTCAATAATCGCTATTGGTGGTTTCCTTCCAATACCAACATCGAGCTATACTCTAAATTACATTTCGGAACCTACCCGGATTTCATGTGGACCGTCATGTGGAACGATCCGCGCTTCGACCGTTTTGCCATGGACCGATGGAATTCCCGTTGGAATTTCGGTTTCGGTTACTCATCCTGGGGGAACAACTGGGGATGGAACAGCTGGTATAATCCTTGGGGGTGGAATCACTCCTCTTACTGGGGATACGGATATTATCCGGGATGGAGGCATGATCCATGGTACTGGCATAATCACTGGAATTACGGTTACTGGCATCCGTATTATCCGGGAGGACGCCCTCATTGGGGGCACACCACCAAACCGAATCTAAAACCGAATTACGCGACGAGAACACATTACACGAACAATCGAAATGCCCGAAGCTATAATACCTACTCCCGCAGTAATCGTTACTCTTCGTACGGCAGAAACAACAACCAGAGTTGGGGATCACGCAATCAAGGCTCTTCCTCGTCTAATTCAGGGCACGATAGCGGTTATTCAAGAAGTAACAGCAACTCCTACGGAAAGAGTTCCACGACAAGAAGCGGAGGCTACACGGGCACGAGAGAACATAAAGAAACCGGACGTAGAAAATAATTTGACAAAAAGCATTATATGAAAGCATTATATTATACCATCGTGTTATTACTCTGCACGTCGGGCCTTAGGGCTCAAACCGAGGCAGACGCTCTGCGATATTCCAGAATATTCCCTTTTGGTAGTGCCAGAGTCACCGCCATGGGAGGAGCATTCGGAGCCTTAGGAGGAGATCTCTCCGTTGCGACGATGAACCCCGGAGGAATCGGAGTTTTCCGTAATTCTGAAATCAGCTTCACCTCTGTTCTCGATTTCACTCACTCCAAATCGGGCAACAGAAATATGGAAAAAAATCCTTATCTCATCGGTAATTTAGGATTTGTTATCGCCTTTCATCCCATACATGAAAAGTGGAAAAACATAAATTTCGCCTTCAACTATACCAATCTGAATAATTTCAACCGAAACATTTACCAGGGAGGAGACATCAATGATAAAAATTCGTTATTGGACGTATGGCTGATGGAAGCAAACGGAAACGACAGAAACTCACTGAACGAATTTACCACCAGTTTAGCCTACGATGCCTATCTGATCAAATTGCAGCCGGAAAGCAAGAACCAATACGAAATTCCCATCGTAGCAGGGGACAGTATGAGGCAATCGAACTACATCCGGGAAAGGGGATTTCAAGGAGAATACGCGCTATCCGTGGGGGCTAATTACGATGACAAACTCTACCTCGGAGCAACCCTTGGTATACAAAACATCCACTACAAGCATTATTCCACCTACACGGAGATCGTCGAGGGGAAAGAGATAGATTCCAAACTCATGTGGTTCGACTTCGTACAGGATTACACGACCAGCGGAGTAGGCATAAACTTCAAAGTCGGGGCAATCTATCGGCCGATCCCCCAACTTCGGTTAGGTCTGGCCATACATACTCCCACCTATTACAGCTTGACAGACAAGGTTACGAATGGGGCTTATTCACAATTCATAGAACCACCGGCAGGAGAAAAAGAGACCCAATGGGGAAATCATGCCAACACCTCTTTCGATTATAATCTGAAAACTCCATGGCGTTTTATCGCAAGCATCGCTACCGTACTCGGCCAGCGGGCTATCCTCAGCGTGGATTACGAATTCGTGGATTACAGCTCGTCTAAATTGAGCGGCGGAGACGGAACGAATTATTACGGCACAGAAGATGTAAACGGCGATTATATACCGGGAGCTAACGATATGATCAAGGAAGTATATCGAAATACCAATAACCTCAGGGCCGGAGCGGAATTCAGAGTTTCCAGCGTATTGAGTTTGCGAGGAGGTTATTCCTACACGGCATCCCCTTATAAAAAAGGAGAATTGAATGAAAAAAATAACGTACAAACCGTTTCCGGTGGTTTGGGACTTAATTTCAACTCTTTATACGTGGATTTAGCCTACATGCGTAAATATTCAAAAGAACAAAGTCTTTTTTATGCTTACAAATCCATAGAATCCCCCGTTATACAAACAAAATACCAGGATAACCAATTCCGGTTAACCGTCGGAGTACGATTCTGAAACAGCAAATCGGTCGATATTTTATTTTCGACCGATTTTTATCAGAATAAACCCTAATTATAACGCTCTTTTTCCTCGGGACTACATCCTTTTTTATTAATTTTGCCCCTCAAACGAAAGAGTAAATGAAAGCAAAAAAATTTTATATCGAGACCTATGGGTGTCAGATGAATGTAGCGGATAGTGAAGTAGTAGCAGCCATACTGGAAAGTAAAGGTCTCCAACATACAAGTGATAGAAACGAAGCCGACGTAATATTAGTAAACACCTGTTCCGTTCGGGAAAACGCGGAACAACGAGTACGGGGTCGCGTACAAGGGTTTTCTGAAATTAAGAAAAAAAATCCGAAAGTACTGGTGGGTATCATGGGTTGTATGGCGGAACGTCTCGGTGAAGCTCTTTTTGAGCAGGAAAAAAATGTAAACATCGTTGTCGGACCGGATGCTTATATGGATCTTCCCCTTTTAATCGAGCAAGCGGAGAAAGGGGAAAAAGCCATTAATATCCATCTATCTGCGACAGAAACCTATAAAGATATCTGTCCTTCCCGGATTGACGAAACAGCCATATCAGGATTCGTATCCATCATGCGCGGATGCAACAACTTCTGTACATACTGTATCGTTCCTTATACCCGCGGCCGCGAAAGAAGCCGAAGTCCGCACAGCATCTTGAATGAAGTGCTTGATTTGCATGCCAAAGGATACAAGGAAGTTACCCTGTTAGGTCAAAACGTCAATTCATACCTTTGGAAAGGAGAGCGTAACGAAGTTGATTTTCCGACATTATTGGCAAAAGCCGCTACTGCGGTACCCGATATGCGTATCCGCTTCGCCACTTCTCACCCGAAAGACATGAGTGACGAAATTTTACGCGCCATCGCATCTTATGACAATATTTGCAAACACATCCATCTTCCCGTTCAATCAGGAAGCAATGCCGTCCTGAAAAAAATGAACCGGAAATACACGAGAGAATGGTACCTCGATCGCATCCGGGCAATCCGCGAGATCATTCCCCAATGCGGGATATCGACGGATGTTTTCGTTGGTTTCCATGATGAAAGTGAAGAGGATTACCGCGAGACTCTTAGCCTTATGCAGGAGGTGGAATTCGATCTTGCCTACATGTTCAAATATTCAGAACGCCCCGGCACTTTGGCATCAAAACATATGCCGGACAACGTGGATGAAGCGACTAAAGGACGTCGTCTACAGGAACTTATCGATATACAGACCCATCTTTCTCTCATCAGTAACCGGAAAGATATAGGAAAAATATTCGAAGTTCTGGTCGAAGGGACTTCCAAGAAGAAGGCAGACGAATTATTCGGACGAAGCAGCCAGAACAAAGTGATCGTATTTCCCGATAACGGAGCTAAAATTGGAGATTTGGTACAGGTCAGGGTAAAAGAATGTACTTCCGCTACCCTTATGGGAGAAATTGTTGAAAACCGCTAAATACAAGCTCATGGAATACCGAAAACGATTAAATGAAGAGTTGAATCGACTCTCTCCGGAAGAATATAAAAAAGCTGAAAAACTTCCTATCGTGGTCGTTTTGGATAATGTACGCAGCTTAAACAACATAGGATCGGTATTCCGAACTTCCGATGCTTTCCGATTGGAAAAGATATATCTTTGCGGCATTACCGCCACCCCTCCCCACCGCGAGATTCATAAAACAGCCTTAGGAGCGGAAGAAAGCATGGCATGGGAATACTTCGAGGAGACCATAGAAGCGATTCGAAAATTAAAAACGGAAGGTTTTACGATTGTTAGCGTAGAGCAAACAGAAAACAGCCTCTCATTGGAAGATTACGCCATTGAAAAAACACGAAAATATGCTTTCATATTCGGGAACGAGGTAAAAGGTGTCCAACAAAATGTGGTAAACCTCTCCGACTTGTGCTTGGAAATTCCTCAATTCGGAACCAAACATTCATTCAACATCTCCGTTTCTGCCGGGATTGTATTATGGGAAGTTATTCATCCCCTATTCAAGGAGTTAAAAAAATAATATTTCACTCTTCAACTCGGGAAACCTGGAATCTTCATTTACGAGAAAATACGAAAATCGATCTATTCTATTGATCGAAAATGCATTGCATCAACGATACGAATAGCCTCCACCGCTTCCCGGACATCATGGACACGTAAGATGTTCGCTCCCTTTAAAAGAGAGACGGTATTCAATACAGTCGTTCCGTTCAAAGCTTCCTGGGGAGTAACGTCCAATAGGCGACATATCATAGACTTACGGGAAACGCCCACCAACAAGGGATACCCCAACTCCAAAAAGATCTCCATCTTATCCATCAATTGATAGTTGTGAGCTACCGTTTTTCCGAAACCAAATCCCTGATCCACTATAATCTTGTCAAATCCCAAATCATTCAATCGCTTAATTCGCCCGGCCAGAAAATCATAAACCTCCCGAACGACATCCTCATAATGGGGATTTTTTTGCATGTCTTGAGGCGTTCCCTGGATATGCATTAAAACATAAGGTACATTCATCTCCGCTATCGTCTCAAACATACGATCATCCATCGTACCTCCGGAAATATCATTCACGATGACCGGCCCAAGGCAATGAAAGATCTCTTTAGCCACATTCGCCCGAAAAGTATCAATAGAAACAGGAAGTTCCGGATGATACTTACGAATCAATTCTACGGCAAAACTCAATCGTGACAACTCTTCCTTCTCATCCACGAAAGCAGCTCCCGGACGAGTGGAATAAGCTCCCACATCAATAATCGACGCTCCCTCCTCCACAATCGTATTTATCCGCTCGATCACCCGTACTTCGCTAAGGTATTTTCCTCCGTCATAAAAAGAATCGGGAGTTACGTTCAAAATCCCCATTACCACAGGTTCTGCCAAATTCAACTTCCGATCGCCGATTTCAATTAATTTTTTCATACTCATGCTAATTTTCAGCTTTCCGTTTTCAACTTTCAACTATTGTCCCTATTTTTACACATCAAAATAACAATTAGTTTTTTTAATATCATAATTTAAAAAATAGAACGAAGATGTCGGATACAACCCAACAATATGATAGAGTGATAGATACCTGTCAAGATATTTTTGTAAAAAAAATGCAAGACTATGGAACAGCCTGGAGAATTCTCAGACCGACATCCATCACGGATCAAATATATATTAAGGCCAACCGAATTCGCAGTATCGAGCAAAAAGGAATCTCGAAAGTAAACGAGGGTATCGTTCCCGAATTCATTGGTATTATAAACTATGCTATCATGGGACTTATACAGCTGGAGTTAGGTCCGGGGAATCGTAGCTCTCAGGAAGAGATACTCCGGCTTTATCAAGCCTATTTCCAAAAGGCCAAAGCATTAATGTTAAACAAAAACCACGATTACGATGAAGCCTGGAGAGCAATGCGTATCAGTTCCTATACCGATTTGATCCTGATGAAAATAAACCGTACGAAACAAATCGAGGATCATCAAGGAAATACCATTATCTCGGAAGGAATAGATGCGAACTATTACGACATGATCAACTATGCCGTATTCGGTCTGATTCGCCTTGTTGTTGAAAAAGAGATATGAAAATTATTCGAAACTGTTGCAGAATCATCGTCGGAATTGTATTTATCTATTCCGGATTTGTAAAAGGTATCGATCCTTTAGGATCGATGTACAAATTCACGGACTATTTCAATGCTTTTGGAATCGGGTGGGCAAGCACATGCTCTCTTTTTCTCTCCTTCGTGTTATCTCTCGCGGAATTTTTAGTGGGTACGGCATTACTATTCAACGCGTGCACGCGATGGGCTATAAAAGGAGCTCTTATCTTCATGGGAATATTCACCCCGCTAACTCTCGTTCTGGCCTTAACAAACCCGGTCAGCGACTGTGGTTGTTTCGGAGATGCGATCGTGTTAAGCAATTGGGCAACATTTTGGAAAAATACCATTCTCCTCCTTTTAACCCTCACGCTATTTCTAAATAGAAAACGATTTCACTCTTCGCTTCACTGGTTTAAGCAACTCTCTCTTCTTTTGCTATCAGGAGGAATGATGCTCTTTCTTTCATTGCATTGTTACCTGTATCTTCCCATATTGGATTTCCGTCCTTACGCCGTCGGAAAAAACATAACGGAAGGTATGCTGTTACCGGAAGGAGCAGAACCGGATCAATACGAAGTTATTCTGAAATACAAAAATAAGCAGACAGGCGAGATCAAACCGTTTACGGAACAAAATTATCCGTGGCAAGACACCCTTACCTGGGAATACCATAGCTCTTCCGAACGTTTGGTAAAAAAAGGATACACTCCTCCCATTCACGATCTGCTTATCGATCATCCCGATTTAGGAGAGATTACAGAAGAAATTCTGCAAGACAATAACTATACCTTTTTAGCCGTCCACTACAACATCAACCTGAGTTCCGCAAAACATCAGGAGGCAATTAACGAATTGGCCCGGTATGCCCGGGAGCAAGGCTACCGCTTTTACGGATTGACCTCCTCCTCTCAAGAAGAAGTCCGAACCTACAAGAACCGTTATAAGGTTCCCTACGACTTTTGTACGGCCGACGAGATCCAGTTAAAGACGATGATCCGTTCCAATCCGGGCCTTATTTTATTAAACAAAGGAACCATTTTAGGTAAATGGTCAAAAAATGATATTCCCCAAACCGATGAATTAAAAAATAAGGATCTGACAGCATTCTGTGTCTACAAACAACAAGAATTAAAGTCTAAATATTTGGTTTACTCCTTAATCCTTCTTTTCTTTGTAATGTATTTCCTATTTCTCGGAAAAAAAAAGAAAAAAGGCAGATCATACACATTTCAAAATATTAAATTTAAGATATGAGAAAGAAAATCGTAGCAGGCAACTGGAAAATGAACAAAACCTTTGCCGAAGGTATCGAATTGGCAAGAGAGGTAAACGACTATGTACGTTTCAAAGAGGGCGCAGAAGGTGTAACTGTCATTTTAGGTACTCCTTTCATTCATCTGGCAAAGGTAGCCAATAATCTGACAGAGCCCAGTATTTCGGTTTCAGCTCAAAACTGCGCCACGGAAAAAGCCGGAGCATACACGGGTGAAATATCTGCCGACATGATTGCTTCGACAGGAGCCAAACATGTCATTTTGGGACATTCCGAAAGAAGATCTTATTACGGTGAAACCAGTCCCGTATTGGTAAAAAAAGTAGCTCAAGCCTTAGATAGCAAATTGAATATTATTTTCTGTGTCGGAGAAGTACTCGAAGAGAGAGAACGTAACAAACATTTCGAGATCGTGAAACAGCAATTAACCGACGGGTTATTCAATCTTACCCCCGAACAATTCGCACATGTAGTTATAGCTTACGAGCCGGTATGGGCGATCGGAACCGGTAAGACGGCGTCCCCGGATCAAGCCCAGGAGATGCATGCCTTCATTCGCTCCGTTATCAAAGAGAAATACGGGGAAAGCATTGCCGACGAAACCTCTATCCTTTACGGAGGAAGCTGCAATCCTAAAAATGCAGACGAGATTTTTTCCCAACCCGATGTAGACGGAGGATTAATCGGAGGTGCTTCTCTAAAAGCTTCTGATTTTTTTGAAATTATCAAATCTCGTGCAAGACATTAATAGTAAAATATTTAATCTTTACAAATCTGTGTTTTCCAAGAAAGCACAGATTTTTTTTACAAAAAAATTCCATTTTGATGCAGCAAATTTTACTATTTGACGTCATATAGACAGAAGAGCACGATATGAGCGATTATAAAACAATATTACAACGCTGTCGAAAACGGGAAAAACGGGCCCAACTGGAATTTTATTCACTGTTCTATAAAAGTGTTTATAACAGTTGCCTTCGTATCTTGAGAAATCCTCAAGAGTCGGAGGAAGTCATGCAAGAGACCTTCTTAAAGGTCCTCGACAAAATAGAAAATTACGAAGGAGAAGCAGAAAACATGGAAAGAATCCTCAAAAGAATCGCGATCAATCATGCTATCGATTTATGCCGGAAACGAAAAATCCGGTTTGTGGAGATAACGGAAACAACAGATTGTTGCGAAGAGGAAGAGGAAAACAAGGGAGAGACAGAGTTACAATTAGAGGTTATCCACCGGATGATGCAACAACTTCCCCAGGGATACCGGATGATACTTAATTTGCATCTTATCGAAGGTTTCGATTACAACGAGATTGCAAATCAATTGGAACTCTCTCCTTCCACGGTTCGCTCTCAATTTGTCAGAGCAAAACAGAAATTAATCGAATTAATTAAAAAGAATTATTACTATGAGTCATTCGCTGGATGAACAAATTAAAAAACTTAAAGAAAACTGCGACGGAGCCTTGCCTACTCCCGGGCATTTCGAACGTTTTGAACAACGTTTGGAGCTTCACCGGAAAAACAAAAGAAAACTCCGCACCAGATGGATAACCGTAAGTACGGTTGCTGCCGGCACGATATTGTTTTTTTTAGCGCATCATTTTTATTTCCTCCAGCCTATCGATGATTCTCAGGAATCCATCGCGGAAGTTGCAGCTTATTATTGTCAACAACTGGAAAAAGAGATTGAAAAAATCGAACAACAAGCAAGCGATATGGACGAATCCGAACGCCAACGTTTGTTAGAGGACATCCAGAAAATGAAGAAAGAATCCTACAAACTGGAAAAAGAGGTCACGCTGATGTCGCACGAGGAACACATTGCACAAATCGTTCAATGCTATAACTTGCAAATAAAATCATTACAATCCATACAAGAGATTCTTGCAAAGGTCATGAACCCAATTAAATATTAACCGCTATCATTATGAAAACAAGATTCATTTTACTGACAGGCTTTATACTGCTATTCTTTATCGGCACCGTAAGTGCCAGGGACAGGGTTGAAAAACGAACGATTGAAAAACGCTTCAAAACAACCGGAGAAACCCATCTGCAAATCGATAACAAATACGGCTTTCTTGTCATCCAGGAATGGGATAAAGATGAGGTGGAATTTGCCATAGAAATCGTCTGTAGGGGCAAGAATCAAAAAACGGCAGAAGAGATGCTCAAGCGGACCAGTGTAAAACTCGAGCAATCCGATGATAAGATCTTCGCTACAACAAATTTCGCAACCAGTCCGAGCGAGAGCAGCAAAGGAAGCAGCACCACCGTAAATTATCTGATCAATGTTCCCACATCGACCTACCTTCATCTAAAAAATAAATACGGGAATATACAATTGGATTATGTTTCAAAGCCCATAGAGATCGAACTTGAGCACGGGAACATATACGCCCACCGTCTGGAAGGAGATAACAATAAAATCAGTATAAACTACGGAGTTATACAGGTTCTGAAATCCGGAAGCATGGAGCTGAACATGAAAAGAGGTGAAGCTCGCATTGACCAATTACCCGATCTTAAATTAACCGGTTACTATACTTCTCTATTTTCAAATATAATTAACAATCTTCAAGTAACATCAACGAAATACAGTCAATTAAAACTGGGAAGAGTCAACACCGTAAATTTCGGTTTCAGTACCCTATGGACGAGCATCGACATTCGACAACTCGAGCAAAAATTCGAAGGTGCCAGATTGCAGTATTGTACGGTTTCGATCGATACGATTTCTCCCAACTTCTCATCCATAGATATCGATGCGATGCATTCCAAGGTGACTCTGGGCATCAATCAAAAACACAATACAAAAATCGATCTCTCGGCACCTTACGGAGATATCGTTCTAAACGGGTTAAAAATAAATCATGCCGCTCGGAGTCATAATTCCCAAAATCCCTATCCCCTACAGACTACAGGATATATAGGAAGGACATCAAATCCGAGAGCCAAAATCAAAATATCGACTTCTTACGCAACTATTACGTTCAAAAATAAAGTTACCGATTAAACACCCAAACCTTTCAAACCTTTCTATCGAAGCGCTGTCTCTTACTTCTCAGGACAGCGCTTTTTCGTGTCCATACCGTATCTCAACATCTGTGACAGAAAATCATCCGGGTAATCAACAGTTACATCCGTGATCTTTCCCTCTTCCTCCACCAACGTGTATTCCGGATTGATAAAGCCTGCATAGGGAGCCACATTCAATTTCTGATAACGCTCCAAAACCTCCCGATGCAAATCCCGGTCAATGACAACCCCGTACCTCTCCACGAGATATTTAGCCCCCTCGTAATCACCTTCCGATTTTACCCGCTGTATCTCCGCCAACAACTTCCCGAACAAAACGCGCAAAGCATCGAAATCCCGGATCACAAAATAAGTCTTCCCTTCTTTATTTATTTTTTCAATCACACCATCCGCTTTTCCTTGTTCATACACCCACGAAGCAATCAACTGACGATTACGCATATGCGACTCTTCCAAATTACTCCCTAACTTTACCCGGGTCAATTGTACAAGCAAGCCGTTACGAATGTAACTGCAATACTCGCTTTTAGCCACCTCCAAGGAAGGAATAATTCCCAACTCTACCAATTGGGGGTCCATAATATAATAAAGAGCGAATAAATCCGCTCGTGTCTCCTCTATCGTTGAATAGTAATTTTTCAAAGCCTCCTGTCCGACTCCCGGTAACATCTTACCGGAACCGTGTCCTAAACACTCGTGCAGGTCCGTATGCACGTTACTCCCCTGATAACCGTATTCTTTAGCCAACATTTTTTCCTCGTCGGAATAGGTAAACTCATCCACCACTCCGGATCCCAAAGAAGCCATATGATAAGCATAAGTAATATTATCCAACGTGACGGATTTACTGCCGTACCGTTCGCGAATCCACTCAGCATTCGGCAGATTAATCCCGATAGGGGTAGCCGGATGACAATCCCCTCCTAACATGGCCACCTGCATTACCCGAGCTATTATTCCCGAAACCTCTGTTTTTTTGAAACGGTCGTCAATAGGCGCATGTTGTTCAAACCAAAGGGCATGTTCGGCCAATTTACGCGTACGTTCGCAAGCCTCCTCGTCCACAATTTGCACGACAGACTCCCAGCTCGCTTTATAAGCCAACGGATCTCCATAAACCTCGATAAAACCGTTGATAAAATCTATTCGAGCCCGATGTTCTTTCAGCCATTCGATGGAATAAACGTCAAAAGTAGCCAAATCTCCCGTCCGGTAAAATTCAATCAGTTTTTCAACGACTTTATGCTGCTGCTCGTTACCGACATACGCTAAAGCTTTCTGCAAATATTCCACAATACGTCCGATAATTTCCCCGTATTTTCCATTTACATACCAAACTTCTTCTTCCAGCTCCCCCTTACTGTTTTTTACTAACGTCGAATTCAAGCCGTAACTCACCGGATGTTTCTCCGAGCCTTTCATAGCTCCGTAAAAACGTTCGACCTCCCTCTGGGACACCCCTTCGTAATAATGATTAGCCGACGCCTGAATCAAATCCTTTCCTTCGTCCAACACAACCCGTTTAGACATGTACGCGGGATCGAATATAATTCGCTGCAATCCCTGAAATTCATTTTCCAATCCGACATCTTTCAACAATAACCGGAAATAGCATTCGGAGAAAGAAGGACTAAACTTCTCCATGGAATAGTGATGGTGAATGCCATTGGCAAAAAAAACTTTTTTGGCATAGATCACAAAAGACCGGTATTCCTCGCAAGATCGATCTCCCTTGTACTCCGTCAATATTTTCTCTAATACTTTTCGAATCCTAAGATTGTATTTATTATTCTGATCCCACAATATATCACGCCCGGCAATGGCAGCCCGACTCAAGTAATAGACAAATAATTTTTCTTTTAGAGGTAATGTCTCAAAAGCAGGAACCTCATAACGTAGTATCTTTATATCGTCAAATTGCTCAGAAAAAAACTCAAATGCTTTCATGCTACCTTCCTTAATAATGAATTACAAATATACGCTCATCTCTGTTTTTTGTTGGCATACTCCGCTATATATTATTAAGAATTAAAACGTTCCAATATTTGAGCGGAAGCTTTAACAGCATGTTTATACCAAGCAAACAAAACCCTGTACCGTTCCTCTTCCGGCATATGCCATTCGATATCACTCTTTCGAAGCCTTTGCACGACACTGTACATCAGCAATGCCGCACATACGCTAACGTTATAACTTTCGGTAAAACCGTAAATAGGTACCTTCACAAATTCATCCGCCTCAGCCAACACCTCATCAGATAAACCCGTCAATTCCGTTCCGAAGAAAAAAGCCATTTTCCCTTTATGCAGATCCATATCATCTATCAACTGATCTTTTTCATGAGGCGTCGTAGCCACGATCCGATAACCTTGCTCTCTCAACGCCCGAATAGCCGACATCGTATTATCCCTTGTATTACGGTAACGATGCAAGGTCAACCATTCCATAGCCCCCACGGATATCTCGGAGTTATCCTCAAATTTATTCTCATTTTCAATCACATGAATATTCTGAACGCCAAAACAATCACACGAACGTAAAACGGCACTACAATTATGCTGCTGATACAAATCTTCCAAAACGACCGTCAGGTAGCTCGTACGCTCCATACTCAAACGCCGGAATAAATCGTTCCGGTAATCTGTCACAAACCGGCTTAAATACTCTACTTGTTCTTTGACCGTATGCATATATTTTCCACTCTAAAACAAAAAAAGGGTGCTGAATCCAACACCCTTCTTTTTATGGTTCTCAATAATTATAAGCTTTCTGCCAATTCTGCACCAGCTTTAAATCTTACCACTTTCTTTGCAGGAATCTGAATTGTTTTTCCAGTTTGAGGATTTCTTCCACTCCGGGCACTTCTCTCCGATACAGAGAATGAACCGAAACCTACTAACGCAACCTTTTCGTCATTTTTCAAAGATTGACCAACTGTTTCAACAAAAGCTTCCAAAGCTTTTTTGGAATCTGCTTTACTTAAACCTGCTTTTACTGCAATCGCATCTATTAACTGAGCTTTGTTCATAACAAAAAATTTTAGGATTAGAATAATAATATAATCTTTATGTTTCGACAAATGTAGGTAATTTCTGCAGGAATACAAATTTTCTGATAAAAAAACAAAAGACTTTTAGTGTTAACCTGTTAATATATACTAAAATCGCCCTATTTAGAGAGTAAATACATCTACACATCCCTCCCCGTCCATAGCCGCAGATACGATCCCCCCGGCATACCCCGCCCCCTCTCCGCAAGGATAAAGACCTTCAATCTCCGGATGGACCATCCGTTCAGGCAATCTGGGAATTCTGACCGGAGCCGATGTTCTGGTTTCAACACCCAAAAGAAGGGCATCTTCATGAATAAATCCCCGGGATTTTCGCCCGAACTGTTCCAAACCGGCAAGCAAACGTCGATATACCGGTGAAGGAAGCCATTCCCTGAATAGAGTTGGCCGTAATCCGGGTTTATAAGAAGATTTAGGAAACGAAACACTCTCCTTATTCGTCATAAAATGAGTCAACCGCTGGGCGGGAGCTACTAATTTTCCCCCTCCCTCTTCCCAAGCACGATATTCTAAATCGCTCTGAAACTCCATACCTCCAAAAAGGCCGGTATACCGCAACTCTTTCAACTCTTCTTCCCCAATGGAAGTGACAATAGCAGAGTTCGCCCAAGCCGTATTCCGGCCCGAGGAAGACATTCCGTTCACTACCTGTTGTTCGGGTCCCGTACAAGCAGGAACAACAACACCGCCAGGACACATACAAAAAGAGTAAACACCCCGGCCGTTGATATTAGTCACGAAACTATATTCTGCGGCCGGTAAAAAATCACCGCGTCCGGCAGGATTATGATATTGAATCCGGTCTATGACCTCTTGAGGATGTTCCAAACGAAGTCCGACGGCAAATTCTTTGGTGAGCATTAAAACAGAACGAGCCTGCAACATACGATACACATCCCGAGCGGAATGTCCCGTTGCCAAAATAACCCGGTCTGCCAATACCTCACCCTCGTCAATCAAAACCCCCTTCATCTTATTCTCCTCGATCAAAATATCTTTTACACGACAATTAAAACGCACTTCTCCGCCGTATCGTTCAATGGTTTTACGAATATTAACAATTACACCGGGTAGTTTATCCGTCCCGATATGAGGATGAGCATCAATCAATATAGACTCAGAAGCACCATGATATACTAAAATCTCCAATATACGATTTACATTTCCCCGTTTCCTGGAACGAGTGAATAATTTACCATCCGAAAAGGTACCGGCTCCCCCTTCTCCAAATCCATAGTTAGAATCCATATTTACCGATCCTGTCCTATAAAGCTGATTCAAATCCTTCTTTCGTTCCTCCACACTTTTTCCTCTTTCCAACACGATCGGACGCAAACCTTTTTCAATCAACCGCAAGGCAGCAAAAAGACCGGCGGGGCCGGCTCCCACCACAACGACGGGACGAGCTTTCGACACGTCCTTGTACATCGGTATAAACTGGCGTTCACGCTGCTCCACTTCATCGATAAAGACCCTCAGCTTTAACTGCATCATCACTCGCCTCTGTCGCGCATCGATAGACTTTTTAATCACCTCGGTATGCTTAATCCGTACACGTTCCACATGCAACGTTCTTACCAACAAATAGAGTATCTTTTCCTTGTCGCAAGCCTCTTCCGGTGTTACCCTCAATTCTACCTCTTTATACATACATTATCCTATAAATGACCCAAACACTGAAGGTACGAAAATAGATATTTTATAACGAGAAACTTTCATAAAACTTTAAAAAAATCATACCTTCGCATAATTAAAACAAATATATACAATATATCATGAACAAAATAGCATTAATCACCGGAGCCACTTCCGGGATTGGAAAAGCAACCGCCGTAAAATTAGCAGAAACAGGTTTCGACCTTATTATTACCGGACGGAGAAGCGATCGTTTACACGCTTTGGAAGAAGAATTGCAAAAGAAAGGTGTTCAAGTAATATCGCTCCATTTTGATGTCCGGAATCAGATGGAAGTAAAACAAGCCATTTCCTCTTTACCGGAAGCATGGAAAAATATAGATGTACTCGTGAACAACGCCGGACTTGCCGTAGGAACCAATCCTATTCAAGACGGTTTGATGGAGGATTGGGAAAGAATGATCGATACGAATATCAAAGGTCTGCTTTATGTGACCCGTGAAATTGCACCCCTTATGATAAAGAATCAAAAAGGACATATTGTAAATTTAGCCTCTGTAGCGGGGAAAGAAGTATACCCCGGAGGTAACGTATATTGTGCTACCAAGCATGCCGTAGACGCTTTGTCTAAAGCGATGCGGACCGACATGTTAAAACACAACATCAAAGTAACCAATATAGCACCGGGAATGGTAGAAACGGAGTTTTCCATTGTACGTTACAAAGGAGACGAAAAAGCAGCCCAAAACGTATACAACGGGATGACACCTCTGACAGGAGAGGATATAGCGGATACAATCGTATTCGCGGTCACGCGCCCCGCTCATGTATGCCTAAACGACATTATGATTATGCCTACCGCCCAGGCAAATTCCAGGGATGTAAACAGAAAATAATAGAATCCCCGTAAAATAAAACGGGCCCTCTTTTTCTCGACATAGCCCGTTTTATTTTTTACAATATCATAAATTTTCGTCACCTTTTACGACATAAAAAGGTTGACGCAAAGTATTTCCAACCGCATCGACCAAATATAGGACATGATAACCGGGAGTTACATTAATTTCTATCTGGTGTTGGTTACGAGTCATTCCAACGTATTCGTCATCGATGTGCCAATACACTTTCATCGAAGGTTCCCGGTGAGCGATCTCGAAAACGACCCCTTTGGATTTTCCTCCCAAATCCTTAGGAATAAAAACCCTTAACCCTTTTTGCGGATAGATCATCTCCATCATTTCATCCTCCGACTTACAATCCCCTCGCTTGGGAGGCATCCGGAGATAATCCGCATGAGTTTGGGAGTAATACCACTCCTGAGCCGGAGAAAGCACGAACCAGGGGACCGTTTTCATTCGGTACACGGGTTCGCAATCGGCATCTACCCGAAAAGTCCCCGTCCGATCTAAATGAATCAATCGATGGTATGGACACAGGACGGTTTTCATCCCGTTTTCGTTGATCCACACGGTATCAACTTCCGGACATACATCGGATGCCCGGTAGCCGCTCTTACGACACGTAACAACAGGCATCATCTCCTCCAGCGGTTTATAAAACCGGGCTGAACTCCGCAATAAGGCTGCAACCTCGAATAGAACGGGAGCTGCAGTTCGTACCCCGATCAAACCGGCGCGACCTTCTCCGTCAGCATTCCCTACCCAAACCCCGACAACATAATCCGGCGTCACGCCTACCGCCCAAGCATCGCGAAAACCGAAACTGGTACCTGTTTTCCAAGCTAATGCCATCGACGAAGCAAAATTTTTCCAACCTACCTCCATATCCGGTCTTTCCACGTGCTGTAACGCCTGAAATGTCAACCAGACAGAAGCAGCATTCAATACCTCACACCTTCCCTCTTTCTGTACCGGAGGTCTATCCGACCACAAATGCAATCGAGCAAACTCGCCGGTATAATAGCTACCGTCATCCGCATTATAATGATGCAAGATAGAAGCCATTCCCCCGTATAAATTACATATATCCCACAAAGAACACTCGGCCCCTCCCAAAATCAGACTTAAGCCGTAATGACCCGGTTCCCGATACAATGTCGTGATCCCCATTCGTTTCAGGTTATCATAAAAATGTTCGACCCCATACCCTCGAAGCAAACGCACGAAAGGTATATTCAAAGACATGGCCAAAGCCTGATCGGCGGGCACGACTCCCTGAAATTCTTTGTTAAAATTAGAGGGTACATACCCTCCAAAGCGGGAAGGAATGTCCGACAATAAAGTTTTTGGCAAAATATCGCCGGAATACTGCATTAACGCATACAAAGCCGGCTTCAATATACTTCCGGAACTCCGGTTGGAAGTAATGATATCCACCTGATTACCTCCGTTTTCTCTTACCTTGGGACTATTCCCCACGTAAGCCCTGACCTCTCCCGAAGGTATATGCCCCACCAACACCGCCGCATTGTAAATATGATTGTGTTTCAAAATAGCGATATGCCGTTTAACAATCTCGTTTACCCGACCTTGCAACCCCGCATCGATTGTCGATCGACTTACTTCTCCCCTACGGTATTTATAAGCTTTTGTCAATACATGAGGAACAATACACTCCGTGTTATATATTTTTTCAGGCAAAGGTTCCGCTATCGCCAACTCCAAATCCTCCCGATCGAGGTTTCCCTTCCGGTATAATCTACGTAATAAATCGTCTCTTTTCTTCTTCAAAAGAGGCATATTCTTCCCGGGAAATATTAAAGCCGGAGCATTAGGCAGTACGGCTAACAAACAGGCCTCGGCCCAGCTTAACTCGTTTGGTTTGCGATTAAAGTATTTCAAAGCCGCAGCTTCCAATCCCACGATATTACTTCCGAAAGGTGCATGTGCCGCGTATAAATTCAATATTTCCCATTTCGTGTAACTCTGTTCTAACCGAACAGCCAACAACATCTCAATTATCTTTTCAGGAACCGTACGAGGAGGATTACGACGAGCCAAACGGACAACCTGCATGGTTAAAGTACTCCCTCCGCTCACGATAGAACCGTTCTTTATATTCAACCACAAAGCCCGAGCAATAGCAAAAGGATCGACGCCCCGATGCGACAAAAAACAGTTATCTTCAAAACTCAACAGAGCCGTTACGTATTTTTCGGAAATGCTACTCTTTCCCCGGATCCGGTATTGACCGTCGTCGGCAACGGTAATCCCCATCACCTCTCCTTCCCGATCTAAGACCACGGTGGAATAAGGAACCGTAAACAACGGATCCGGTAAAAACAAACACCAAAAGGCAACAAACGCTCCTCCTATCACTACGATAAGTATCCACGTTATTCGAAATAACTTCCGGCTTTTCATTATTCGTCTCATTGTCACACCGAACCGGTTCCATCGACCTGCTCTATAACAGATAATCGGCCATACGAAATCCCCTCAAGAATGCTTCGGTCGTCATTCGTTTCTTCCCGGAAAGCTGCAACTCTTTCACTTCGATATACCCCCCCTTCACATAGATCCGGATAAAATCTTTACCATCCGTATCGAGAGTTACCGGAAAATTATGTTCCAGTAATTTCCGTTCCGCTTTAAATAATTTTACCGATATGACCTCACCCGTAACCTTATGGCGTAATTCCGTCCATGCTGCAGGAAAAGGAGAGAGTCCCCGTATATGATTATAAATCCGCTCCACACTCCAGGACCAATTTATTTTCATATCCTCCTTAAATATCTTCGGAGCTTGTATGGGTTCCCGTCCCTGCAACAATGTCGTCTGATCCGTTAAAGGATAATGACCTTCAGCTATGGCCTCAGCGGTCTTTAAAAGCAAATCCGCCCCTACCTCCATTAAACGATCGTGTAGCTCCCCGGCCGTCATCCCCTCATCGATTTTCACTTTCTGCTGAAAAATGATATTTCCCGTATCAACCTCGTGTTTCAACAAAAAAGTAGATACCCCGCTATAATGTTCTCCGTTCATAATAGCCCAATTGATAGGAGCAGCTCCACGATAATCCGGCAACAAGGAGGCATGCAAATTCACCGTTCCGAATGGAGGCATATTCCATACGATCTCTGGCAACATCTTAAAGGCTACGACAAACTGCAAATCGGCCCGCAAACTTCGCAGTTGCTCTAAAAAGGAGGGGTCCCGGAAACGTTCCGGTTGCAATACAGGCAAACGATGAGCCACGGCATATTTCTTTACAGCCGATTCCTGAAGTTTTTGCCCCCGCCCCGCCGGTTTATCCGGATTGGTTACGACTCCGACGATCTGATGTCCTGCTTCCATTAATCTTTGCAAGGGAAGAACCGCGAAATCAGGAGTTCCCATATACACAATTCTCAACTTATGCATTTTTCTTCTTTTTAAAAAATCCCACGATTTTCTTTACAAAATTCGCATAGGCTTCCGTGCTCATTACTGCAGAATCGGTCATGGCCGTATAAGTCAGAAACGCACCTAACGGCAAAAGCACCACGGAAGAGATCCACATTCCTTGCCAAGGCTCCAATACTCCTTCTCTGGCCGCCCTTTCACCCATCATCCAAATAATATAATAGACGATAAACAAAAAAATAGAGACTACAACCGGCATACCTAATCCTCCTTTACGGATTATTCCTCCCAAAGGAGCTCCTATGAAAAAAAAGATAAAACAGGCAAATGAAAGAGTGAATTTTCTATGCCATTCGATCTGATGTCTCCGAATCGTCTCTTCCCGGGAAGAAAGATAACTCAAATCGTTCCAATGAAATTGTTTCGCGGCACGAGCAAACCCCACAGCTTCCTCCAACATCCTTTTCTGTTCCTTCGCATCGAAAGAGGCATATAAACTATCCAAGTCCTGTATCTTACCCTCCGTTTCCTCGCGCAAAACACTGTCCCGCTTGGCATTTCTTACCCGTTGTCTTACATAATTAGTAGACAACATCCGGTCGGCATCCATCTCCTTACGGGATTTCAACCCCGTTTGCAACGAATCTATCGCTACCTCGAGTTGTTTGATACTCAACATATTGTATCCACCCCTGAAGTTATCTTCGTTTGTCCTCGAAAACTCATTCCCTGACAAAGGAATAGAAAAATACTGTTTGTCAAAGTCTACACGCCGAAAAGGAAATGTAGTCCGGTTATTCGACTTCAACCCCTCATCTGTACTTGTATTGCCATGGAAAAGCTCCACCTCCATATATCTTCCGTCGGGACTCGCCTCCATGCGTCCGGAATCGGCAATGGTCACCTCGTAATTTTTAGATAAACCGGTATGATTATAAATCATCATGTTATACATCATTCCCGTCTCCTTATCTATCTTATCCACTTTGATACTATAATTCTCGATATCGTTTATAAATACCCCCTCTTTCAACGACAATTCCGGTTTCTGGCGTTTTATATCATACAGAAGACTCCCTGCTTTCAAGTTAGCGTAAGGCAACACATTATTCGAAAAGAAAAAAGCCGCAACGGTTAAGATAACGATCAATACGATCAAAGGCTGCATGATCCGGTACAAAGAAATTCCTGCAGCTTTTAAGGCCGTCAACTCGTAATTTTCACCTAAACTCCCGAAAGTCATAATAGAGGCTAACAAAACAGCCAACGGCAATCCCATAGGTACCAACGTCATAGAAACGTAAAACAACAAGTGAGCAATAACACTCCACTCCAATCCTTTTCCCACAAGATCATCGATATACCGCCATAAAAATTGCATGATCAGTACGAACATACTGATGAAAAAGGTGGCCACAAACGGACCAATAAAACTTTTTAACACGAACAGGTGTAACTTCTTCATCTTAAGCACCTTATTTTGATTCATTTATTTTTCTATCCGATACGCCCCCTAAAGGATTCACAAAGATAAAAAAATAACCGTCCATCCCCTCTACTTTTCTATTTTTCCTTTTATCACCTGTCAAGCCCCAATCGTGCGATGGAGCATTTCAATCTGTTTATTCCATAACTCAACTTCATCCGCTTCTTCCTCATTATCCACGAAATCAGTGATAATCAAAGCCACTTCTTCTGTCAGAGGCTCCACATGAAGCGAAAACTCGAGGTATTCATCAGGCTCTTCCGCATCCTCCCACACGAACCTTACAAATACATTTTTCTTCATGTCCACCAACTTAGCTTGTCTTTCAACACCATCCCACACAAATGTAAAGAGATCACCTTTATATTTCACATCATCAGAAAACCACTCGGATAATCCAGCAGCGGTACTGAGACGAGAGAATAAAACCTTTACCGATGATGAGAAAAGATACTCTAATTCGACTTTTTTCCTCATATCTGAATATATATTTGACCGACAATATATACAAATTTCATCACATACACAAATTCATGCTAATTTATTCGCCGAGAACTCTGCACGTATCGCTTTAGAAAACTGTTCTTTCCACTCCTGATCTTTACTCTCCTCTACCCTCGAAAGGTTCAGAATGATTTCCGCCACGGAAAGCCTGTGGAAATCAGAAGCGGGGTAGTAATAGTAATCGTCATCCTCTTTGGCTACCACAAGTATATGGCGATCCATCAACTCCTCCAGCACCAATCTCAATTTTCCGGTGTTCAT
Organism: Gabonibacter massiliensis; assembly: GCA_001487125.1. Taxonomy (GTDB): domain Bacteria; phylum Bacteroidota; class Bacteroidia; order Bacteroidales; family Marinifilaceae; genus Gabonibacter; species Gabonibacter massiliensis. Next base: position 214,339 of record LN913013.1, on the reverse strand, counting down.
CTTCATCTCTTTGTTTATCATTGTCAAACTGGGACCTCCCTCGTTGTTCACGTATACTTTCGCCACGTATTTTACGACCCGGATGGCATGTTCCATCGTCTCCATCCAACCCGTATCCCCGATCAACTCGCTCTTATACATAAAATGCCGATTCCTCAAAATATAACACAACTCCGTTCCCCACAGGACAACACACCAGCTTAACTGTAACCACACCAGCAGTAAGGGCAATGCAGCCAAACTTCCGTATATGGCATTATAAGAAGTCACTCCTATCTGAAAGCGAATGTAAAACCATTGCACTATCTGGTAAACAGTTCCGGCAACCATTCCGGCAATAAAAGCATGTTTGAATTTTACAGGTGCCGCAGGCATAAACATGTACAAAAATATAAATAACATCCATACCAACAGATAAGGTAAAAACTTGAACAAACGCAACAGGTAATCTCCTAAAACAGGAAATTCCGATTTCAAATCGGTTCCCATAAAAACATTCAAACTACTGATCAAAATAATCAGTATCGGAACAATAAAAATAATCGACAGGTAATCCGTAAACATCCGACGTATACTTCGCCCTTTACGAATTCCCCAAATCCGATTCATTGTCAGCTCGGTACTGTTCAGCACCTTGATGACGGACCAGAGAAGAATAACAATTCCAAAACCCGTAACGACCCCACCTTTGGCATTGGCAAGAGCACTGTTGGCATACTCTACGATCGTGGAAGCCAGACTCTCGTTATTGGAAAACTGTCCTCTGATCAACTCTTCTAACGAAGTCCCTACCCCGAACCCCTTGGCTATTGCAAAAGCCAGAGCAACAATCGGAATAAAAGAAAGGATAGAATAAAAAGTCAACGCGGATGCCGACACGTTACAAGCGTCCTTCAAAAAACGATTGATGGAAACGATCAATACGGATAAAGATTTTTGTAACAACTCCGCGATAATAAATCGATGTTGACGGTCTCGTCTCAACACGGCATAATGATAATCAAGATCCGATAAATTTTTAACATTACGCATGATCTCTCTCGCCTTTCTCCTCCAATCGTCAACTTGTACCCGATTCATATCTTATATTTCTACTTGTTCCTTCTGTATGTTTTACGATTTTCAAAATTATAAAAAAAAAGATATTCAAAAAAGACCTCTTTTGAATATCTTTTAATGTATTTACAGACAATATCTTATTCCTTTAAAACAGCAATTCGGATACCCTCTTTTTTACATCGGAAGCATCCGCATCAATCGGGAAAACGATATCGGGCTTTTGCAAAACAAGCGCATGCTCCTGCTTGTAACGTCCGATTCCTCCCCCCGTAATATTCAACATTATGACAGCTTCGTTCTCCACTCTCCTGTCACGCACGGCTTGAATCAAAGTTGCCGTAGCCACCGCTGCCGCAGGTTCTATATCGATTCCTTCCAATTTCTCAAAAATGGCTTTTGCCTCAAAAGCTTCTTCATTGGATGCCAACAATACATCTCCGCCCGTCGCTTTTAAAGCATCGTATAAACCACCCTTTAAAGAGTAAGGGGGTTTTCTGTTGGAAAGTACCTTGGCGCACATCTCCTCCACCTGTCCGCGAGCAACGTTTTCATCCAAAGGTAACATGTCCCGGGAGTCCGCCCTCCAAGCATCATATATGGGAGTGAACGGAATATTCTGGGAAACCATCAACTTCATCAGATTTTTTCCGAAACGACCGTCTCTTATAAATCTTTTGTTCGCTTCCCAAGCAGCGATAGCACCGGTTCCACTACCTACCGCTTGAAAATAGTAATCGGGGATCCTACCGATTTCCAACACGGCAGAGAGTACGGTAGTTCCCATACCGTCGCGACGAGCAACATTCTTAGCTCCCCCTTCCGGATAAAAATCCTCCAACTCACAAACAATATTAGAGAGACGTATTGAATCGAAATAATCACTTCCCGATTCCGTGCAGATCAATTTAACGCAACGATTCCACGGTTTATCCGCCCAAATAGCATCCAAATTATCCTCAGGTACACACAAAAGCAAAGGGATACGGTTGTCGGAACACACTCGACCGAAAGCACGAGCCGTATTTCCGGCAGAAGCCACAACCATCACCTTTCCCCCGTTCCGATTCGTTCGAGCGCAAACAGCATAAGCCTCACACTCTTTAAAAGAACCGGTATTCATCTGTGCTCCTTTTTCCGGCCAATAACCGTTAAACGTAATATAAAGATTCGATAACCCCAAGTATTCGGCCAACCCTTCGCTCCGATAGGTCACGGGAGCTCCGGAACCATCCAAAGTCCGACAAATCGGTAACCAATTAGCGTATTTATAGATACCCGGCAGATCACTCCTCACCTCCAATTGATTCTTCGCGTAATTAGCAAAAATTAAAGCAGCTCCGTCTTTATGCGGACAATCCAACTCCCATTGTTTGTCCTCGAACGTCGTTCCGCAGCATGATGATTCCAATTGATAACGTGTCATAGTTTTTTACCCATGAATTAGTATATTTCTTTCCGTGTACAAAATTAAAGCATTTCAATACTTTAAAATAGGGTATAAATACCACTTTTTTCGATTTTTTCCGGTTATAGTGATGAATAACAAAAACAGATTTGCCGAATCGTGTCAAAATTTTAGTAAAAGCAGGAACAAAATGTCTCGATTCGAGTTTTTAATGTGACGATATGGCAGGAAATATGACATGCAAAATAGAATTAAGAAAACAATTTTATGAAAAATAGTGACTTTTAGAAGATGGCACAACGTTTGATAAAAGATAGATGTTCTTTGAAACTATTCAAAGTGATGATACGATAAACCAAATACGAAATAATAACATTAATAATATTATAATTATGGGAAAGATAATTGGTATAGACTTAGGAACCACAAACTCCTGCGTTGCAGTGATGGAAGGTAACGAACCGGTGGTAATACCTAATAGTGAAGGTAGAAGAACGACTCCCTCTATTGTAGCATTTGTTGACAACGGAGAGAGAAAAGTTGGAGATCCTGCAAAACGTCAGGCAATCACAAACCCGACGAAAACGATATATTCTATCAAACGTTTTATGGGTGAAACCTATGACCAGGTAGAAAAAGAGATTCAACGCGTCACGTATAAAGTGGTAAGGGGCGACAACAACACGCCGCGTGTTGAAATCGGCGACCGCAAATACTCCCCGCAAGAGATTTCAGCCATGATTCTTCAAAAAATGAAGAAAACGGCAGAAGACTATTTAGGTCAGGAAGTAAACGAAGCCGTCATTACCGTACCGGCCTATTTTAATGACGCTCAGCGTCAAGCCACGAAAGAAGCCGGAGAGATTGCCGGATTGAACGTGAGACGTATCATTAACGAACCGACGGCTGCCGCCTTGGCTTATGGCTTGGATAAACAAGATAAGGATATGAAGATTGCCGTTTTCGACTTGGGAGGCGGTACCTTTGATATCTCTATCCTGGAATTGGGGGACGGCGTGTTTGAAGTGAAATCAACCGACGGTGACACTCACTTAGGTGGCGACGATTTCGATGATGTCATCATCAACTGGTTGGCCGATGAATTCAAGAAAGACGAGGGCGTTGACATCCGAAAAGACCCGATGGCACACCAACGTCTAAAAGAAGCCGCAGAAAAGGCAAAAATCGAATTATCAAGTTCGACTTCAACGGAAATCAATTTGCCGTATATATTCCCGGTTGACGGAATTCCAAAGCACTTGGTAAGAACCCTAACAAGAGCTCAATTCGAACAATTGACAGATCATTTGATCCAAGCAACCATCGACCCCTGCCGTAGAGCATTGAAAAATGCCAACATGACAGCATCCGATATCAGCGAAGTGATCCTGGTAGGAGGTTCGACCCGTATACCAGCCGTACAGAAAAAAGTTGAGGAATTTTTCGGTAAAGCTCCGTCCAAAGGAGTGAATCCGGACGAGGTCGTTGCCGTAGGTGCGGCAATTCAGGGAGGTGTATTAACCGGAGAGGTTAAAGACGTGTTATTGCTGGACGTAACCCCGCTTTCATTAGGTATCGAAACCTTAGGTGGAGTAATGACTAAATTGATCGAAGCCAATACCACGATCCCGACCAAAAAATCGGAGGTATTCTCCACGGCAGCCGATAACCAACCGTCAGTAGAGATTCATGTATTGCAAGGAGAACGTGCTATGGCTAAAGACAACAAAACCATCGGCCGTTTCCACCTGGACGGACTACCACCAGCCCCGCGCGGAATACCGCAAATCGAAGTTAGTTTCGATATCGATGCCAACGGTATATTAAAGGTATCCGCCAAGGATAAAGCTACCGGAAAAGAACAATCTATCCGTATCGAAGCATCCTCCGGCCTGTCCGAAAGCGACATTAAGAAAATGAAAGATGAAGCTGCTGCCAATGCAGAAGCGGACAAAAAAGAGAAAGAACGTATCGATACCATCAATAAAGCCGATAGTATGATCTTCCAAACCGAAAAACAATTGAAAGAGTTTGGCGATAAGCTACCCGCTGATAAAAAACAACCGATCGAGGCTGCTTTACAAAAACTGAAAGATGCGCACAAAGCACAGGATATAGCTGCAATCAACTCTTCTATAGATGAATTGAACAACGTATTCCAGGCTGCATCCCAAGAGATGTACAATGCTCAGCAACAAGCCGGAGCGCAAGGACAGCAAGGTGCTCCTCACACGGAACAACAAGCCCCGAATAACGGTGGAAAAGATCAGGAAGTAACTGATGTAGACTTCGAGGAAGTAAAATAAAGCTTAAATAAAGTTTCACCATTTAAAATCCCACGGTAAATGAAAATTACCGTGGGATTTTTATTACCGGCCTATCTTTCTTCTACCTGTCCTTTTCCGTGCCCAAACGGAGATCCGCACACGGAAGCCGGACAGTTATGGTTCCGATAGAAATCGTATAGGTATTCCCGTAAAGAAAAATCTATCGTTGCAACTCCTAACGCATCGAAAATGCTAAAGAGTTGCAACAACATAAAAAATTCATCCGTTGCATTATAGGGTAACCCCTATAATACCTTTCGAAGATTGCTCTATAAAATCCAATATGTACTGTATTTCCGGACCGATCGTTATCATTCTTCGTATTTGATTCAAAGCATTTTCAAGACTGGTCCCGCACTGGTATATCTGACGATAAGCTTTAGCGATATCATCGATGGTAGCCTCTGACAAATTACCCTCTCTCGCCAAAAGAATGGCATTGATACCGTAATAGGTAATCGGATTATGAGCCGCTACGATAAAAGGCGGTACATCCTTATTGGCACGACATCCGTCCCGTACAAGGCTCCAGCTTCCGATATGACACCCGTGCTTTATAATAACCCCGCTACCCAATATCGCACAATCGTCTACGATACAATTTCCGGCCGTTTTCGTGCCGTTTCCTAAAATACAATTATTCCCGATATGAGTATCATGAGCCAGATGCACGCCTTCCAAAAGAAAATTGCCATCCCCGACGATCGTACAATCCGTCGGGTAAGTTCCTCTATTGATGATCACCTTTTCCCGAATCGTATTATTATTTCCTATTTTCAAAATCGTATCCTCCCCTTTAAATTTAAAATCCTGAGGGGTGGCTCCGATAATAGCTCCCTGGTACACGGTATTATTCGTCCCCATTCGGGTTCCGCTTAAAATGCTGACATAAGGCATAACGGTACAACCGTCACCGATCTCAACATCTTTATCTATGTATGCAAACGGATGTATGGTAACATCATTCCCGATTTTCGCACGCGAATCGACATAAGCTAATGGACTAATCATAGTATTGTATTTTAAGTTAGTTTGTTCTTCCTCCGCCTAAAGCATGATAAAGATTCACGACTGCCTGCATACGTTGAAACTGATCGGAAACCTCCGAAAGTTGAGCGTTCAATAACGATTGCAGAGCGGTTAACACTTCCAAATAGGTCGAAGTCCCGAACGTCAGTAATTCTTGTGTATATTCCACTGATTTTTCAAGAGATAAGATCTGCTTGCTTCGATGAACCATCTTTTGTTCAGCCGTCGCGTATAAATTAAGGGCATCGCTCACCTCACCCCCCGCATTCAATATGGCCTGTTCGAAACTAAGCTTCGCCTCTTCCTGTTGAGCCTTGGCTATTCTTAAACGAGCAACATTAGCTCCCCGGTAAAACAGGGGTTGTGTAATCGAACCTATTGCAGAAGCTATCATTTTCCCCGGATTCACGATGACACTCCCCGCCTGATTCGTCCACCCCAACGTTCCGCTGATGGATAGTTGAGGATAAAAAGCGGAACGAGCTTCGTTAAGATTATAATAAGTACCCGCAAGGGCCATCTCGGCAGCTTTTACGTCAGGACGATTGGACAAAAGCTGAATAGGGACTCCGGCATTCAACAAAGCCGGTAACTGCTGATTATCTATTTTCCCCCGTTCTATACGCTGAGGAGCCTGCCGCAATAAGAGAGACAATGAATTCTCCGTTTCTCGGATTTGATTCTTTAAATCCGCAATGGAAGCAAGGATCATATAATAATTAGCTTCACTTTGAACAATTCCCGCCTCATTAACAACGGCTGCCTCCTTCAAGGCTTTCATGGTCTCCGTATTCTTCCTCCATAAGACAGCAGTCTCCTCCGTGATCGCCAATTGCTTATCAAGCATAAGCAACATGTAATAATAATTAGCGACGGCTGCTATGACCTGAGTCCGTACCGCTTGTTTATAGGCTTCGCTTTGCATAAGGGCCGCCTTAGCCGCACGCTTCGTGTTTAGCATTTTTCCGAAAAGATCAATTTCCCAACTTGCTGTCACCGGTAACGACCACGTCCAATTACCGCGATTTTTATCGAAACTGCTCACTCCTCCCTGCGGAGATAAACCCAAAGAGGGAAAATAAGCCAAACGGGAAGTCATCAAGCTCGCCTCCGCCTCTTTCACTCTCAGCATGGCCGTTTGTAAATCCGTATTTCTCTCCAATCCCATACGGATAAGAGTTTGTAATTGAGGATCAGTAAAAACCTGATCCCACGGTAAATTCCCCATATTCGTCGTATCGGACACCAACGTATCGTTAACCGCAATCGGATCCCGGTATAACCCTCGAGTATCCACTTCGGGACGAGTATACTTTTTATATATGTTGCAACTACTTAAAAGAGCCGCAATACATAACGGATAGATTATGATCTGTATTTTCATTTTATTTCACTATTTCGTATATTGTTCGATTTCAGATTCAATTTCCGTGTTATCCAAATCATGCCACTCTATCGGCTTAATTTTCTCCTGCAAATATTCAAAAGCCACAAATAAAGCAGGTACAATAAATACCTGGAAAATCATACCGATAAACATACCGCCGATCGCCCCCGTACCTAACGTACTGTTTCCGTTAGCTCCTACTCCATGTGCAAACATCAACGGCAACAATCCGATCACCATGGCCAAAGAGGTCATCAAAATAGGACGTAAACGAGCCGAAGCCCCGGATATAGCCGCATCCACGATACTCATTCCGGTTTTACGACGATCAAGCGCAAATTCCGTGATCAGGATGGCATTCTTAGCCAAAAGACCGATCAACATGATCAACGCAATCTGCATGTAAATATTATTTTCTACCCCCATCATATGAGCAAAAATAAAACTGCCCATCAGGCCGGACGGCACGGAAAGCAAAACGACCAAGGGCAATATATAACTCTCGTACTGTGCACTTAGCAATAGGTATACGAATACGAAACACAAGATAAAGATCATAGCCGTAGTACCGCTACTACTATTTTGTTCCTCCCGCGTCATACCGGAAAACTCGTATCCATATCCCGTGGGAAGTACCTGGGCCGCAACCTCTTCAATAGCCTTAATGGCCTGTCCTGAACTGTATCCATCAGCAGGAGCTCCGTTCACGCTCATAGAGGTAAACATATTGAACCGTTTGATATTATCCGGACCATATACCTTGTTCAAGGTCATGAACTGAGTAATCGGAGCCATCTCGTTACCGTTGCGCACCTTCACTCCCTGCAAGGATTCCGGATTGATACGGTATTTAGGGTCGGCCTGGATCATAACTCGATATAATTTTCCGAAACGATTAAAATTCGAAGCATAAATACCTCCGTAATACCCCTGCAAAGTTACTAAAATATCGTTCGGACTAATACCGGCCTGTTTACACTTGGCCGCATCTATATCTATCATGTACTGGGGAAACGTCGGATTAAAAGAGGTCTGTGCCGTAGCAATTTCAGGTCGTTCTACCAACTTAGCCAGAAAATCCTGTGCCACGGAATAGAACGTATTCAAATCTCCACCTGTCTTATCCTGCAAGTTAAACTCAAAACCGTTTGTAACACTATATCCGGGAATCATAGGAGGAGCAAATAGAAGAACCCGCGCATCCTTTACTGTCGCTTTCGCTTGCATATAAAGCGTACCGATAAGCGTATTGATATCCTGCCCTTTGGTACGCTCGTCCCAATCTTTCAATTTTATAATGAATGTCCCGTAAGAATTACCTTGTCCTGCCAAAAAGCTATAACCGGTAACCTGTGTCCGTCCTTTTACGGCTGGATTAACGGCAATCAGACTATCGACCTGTTGCATGGCATACAAAGTCCTCTCTTGTGCCGTACCAGGTGCCATATCTACAACGGCAAATATCGTACCGGTATCTTCATTCGGAACCAATCCCGTCGGAGTAATATTCATCAAAAAGATCAACAAAACGACTGATGCGATAACCGCTCCAAACGACAAGACCTTCCGATGAATGAAAAATTTCACTCCTTTTTCATACTTTTTCAAGGTCATATCATAAGCCGCATTGAAAGCTAAATGAAAACGATCCACCAAAGAGATCTTTCTCTTTTTTCCGTCCTTGTCATGCGGCTTTAAAAACATGGCACACAAAGCCGGACTCAACGTCAAGGCGTTGACGGCAGACAATCCGATCGCTATCGCCATTGTTAAACCAAATTGACGATAAAAAGTACCGGAAGTTCCCGTCATAAAGCTCACCGGAATGAACACGGACATCATAACCAAAGTAATCGATACAATAGCCCCGCCCAATTCACTCATAGCGTCGATAGAAGCTAAACGGGCGGATTTATATCCCTGATCCAATTTGGCATGTACTCCCTCTACCACCACGATGGCATCATCCACCACAATAGCGATAGCCAAAAGTAAAGCACACAAGGTCAAAAGATTAACACTGAATCCTATCAAATAAAGTCCAAAGAAAGTTCCGAGCAAGGCCACGGGAATGGCAATAGCGGGAATCAACGTCGAACGAAAATCCTGCAAGAAAACATATACCACGAGGAATACCAACACGAAAGCCTCTATCAACGTCTTGAGCACCTCACGAATGGAAGCGAACAAGAAATCATTGGCATCCAATAATACCTCCACCTTCACTCCGGGAGGAAGTGTATTATCAATCCTACCCAGATAGTCCTTTATATCGTTGATAATAGTCGTAGCATTAGAACCCGCCGTTTGGAAAATAATAGCAGTCACACCCGGATGCCCGTTTACATTATTATTAAAACCATACGTCAAACGTCCCAATTCGATATTAGCGACGTCCTTCAATCTTAAAATTTCCCCGTTGGAAGTGGCGCGTACAACAATGTCCCCGAATTCTTCCGCAGTTTGCAAACGTCCCTTGTATCTCATTACATACTGGAAGGACTGGTCTCCTTGCTCTCCGAATTGTCCGGGTGCAGCCTCTATATTTTGCTCCGCCAAAGCCGCAGAGATATCGGCAGGCATTAACTTATATTGAGCCATCACCTCCGGCTTCAACCAGATACGCATAGAGTAATCCGTACCCATCACCATGGCGTCACCCACGCCGGGAATACGCTTAATCTCCGGAATAACATTGATATTCATATAGTTCTCCAGAAATTCATTGTCGTACTTATCATCGGAACTATAAAAAGCAAAACCCAACAACATACTGGTCTGACGCTTTTGCGTGACGACACCGACCTTCGTAACCTCGGAAGGCAGGAATCCTTGAGCCTTGGTAACACGGTTCTGAACATTTACGGCAGCCATGTCCGGATTCGTTCCTTGCTTAAAATAGACCTCAATCGAAGCATCTCCGGTATTCGTTGCAGTAGAGGTCATATACATCATATCTTCCACTCCGTTGATTTGTTCTTCCAAAGGAGCAATAACACTATTCAATACGGTCTGAGCATTCGCACCGGTATAAGAAGTATTTACCCGAATGGTCGGAGGAGCAATATCCGGATACTGTGAAACCGGCAAAGATACCAAACCCAATCCTCCCAGTATAACGATTAAAATGGAAATAACCGTCGAAAGCACAGGGCGGTTTATAAATTTATCTAACTTCATCTTTTCGTTTATTACAGATTAATCTTAACGCCCTAATTTTGTTTCGGTCGAGTCATAGCTTTCAACTTCGCAGCCGATTCTTCCAAAGTAATCGGTTTGATTTGCATACCGTCTCTCAGTGTTCCAACCCCCTCGGCTACAATCTTATCACCGGGCTTTAAACCGGAAGTTACAACAAAGTTTTTCCCATCATTCAATTTAAATACTTCTATCTCCGTATTCTTCAACTTAGCATCCTCCTGCAAAACATACACGAACCTTTTATCTTGAATTTCATAAGTTGTTTTTTGAGGAATAACAAGTGCATTCTTCAAAGTCGAAGGAATAACCACAGAACCCGTTCCTCCGCTTCTCAACAAATGCCGGGGATTACGAAAGGCCGCACGTACACTCACGGCACCTGTGGTCCGATCTATTACCCCGCTAATGGTTTCTATTCTTCCTTGCTCGGAATAAAGCGAACCGTCAGCCAAGATCAAAGAAACCAATGGCATCCGTTCTAAAATTTCCTTAGAGGAACCGTCTTGCCGAATCAGATCTAACAACTCTTTCTCCGTCATTGAAAAATAAACATACATCTCCGAAATATCCGATACCGTCGTCAAAGGCGTAGCCGATGTGGGACTAACCAAAGCTCCCACCCGAAAAGGGATACTCCCCATAACCCCATCGACAGGACTCACCACACTCGTATATGAAAGATTTTTTTCCGCATTGACTAACTGTGCCTCTGCCTGTGCTAACGCTGCTTTTTGCGAAGCTAAGGCGTTTTCCGCCATCTGGTAATCATAGCTACTGATAATATTTTTCCTGGCCAACTCCCTTTTATTATCGGCTGTCAACTGAGCCGTAGCCACGCCCGCTTCAGCCACACTTACGGCAGCACGAGCTACATTTACCGCTTCCTCGTATTGCACGGGATCGATAATAAACAACGTCTGCCCTTTTCGCACGTTCGCTCCCTCGTCTACACATAATTTCGTAATAAATCCGCTGACATTCGGACGAATCTCAACATCTTGCCGTCCCCGAATAGCCGCCGGATAGGAAGAGGTCAACACGACATCCTGAGGCTCTACCGTTATTACGGCGTAATCCGGTACGGCTTGCTGACCCGATTGCTGTTTATTATTACAAGCCAAAAAAGTGATTCCCAACATCATCCAAATAACTTGTCGGGAAAAAATAATCATTAATCTCTGCATTTTCATATATTATATTTTATATAATTAAATTTTCTCTTCCAAGGTACAGGGTATAGACAAACACCATACCAAAAAAAACAATAAGAAAATTGTTTTTATGCCGCTCAGGTAAAAAAAATCTTAATTACAGATACAATCATCGATAAGAACCTCGGCCCCTCAGAAACTCAGGAATACTCCGATTCCTATCCCCCCCATAAAACTCCCCAAAATTAACAAATTTATTCGGACATGCATATCCTGCACATGATTTTAATCTTAATTTATAAAGCAAAAAAAATAGCAAAGTAGGGTGAGGATAGATTTATCCTCACCCTACTTTACTAAAAATTCGTAACTGAAATCAACTTGCTACCCGGTTCTCTCTTTCTCCTCGGTTCTTACCTTTTCTACCGGGAGCTACGAGTCACAACCGGTCACACGGTCAAATTTCTATATATAACCGCAATACATCCCAATAAAGTCACCATGTAGATCAAAAATAGAATAAATGCCAAGATTCCTCCTATAAAAGGAATAAAAGCAAAAACAACAAGAAGTATATAAAACGCAAGTCCCAAAACAAAATGAATACCAAATATAGTCCATTTATAACCATAAGTTGCCTGATTACTACGTATCATCGCCTCTCCCGGAGCAACTCCCTTGTCTAATAAGATATAAACGGCAAGAGACCAACCGATGGAGATAACAATTCCCGGAATAACGACAAAAAAGAGAGCCGGGATGATGGCAAGCGACATCAATCCGATCAAGGTAAAGAATTCGCCCATATATTTCCGGTATTTGGCCTCAAAAATAAACAGGGGAGAGATCATCTCTCCTTTGCTCAAAGCGACAGGAATGGTCATGATAGCGATGGTTGTTCCCACATTCAAATAGGGGATCCAAATGGTCAAAATCCACAAAAATACGGCAGCAATTAAGGATAACGTATTCTTCAAACCGATACCGACACCCTCTCGGAGTACGCCAAAAACAGTAATTCTTCTGATTATTTCCATCATTTCACAAATTAAGATTAATAAATAAAAACATCACACACGATTTGTATCTTTCTCTCAAATATATACAATTATTTAATTATATCACGGTTGTATGAAAAAAATAATCCCGATCGTAATTCACCCCTTCATTCTTTCTCCTTTTCCATGCTCTTATTAAAGCAATGCCGACAAATGGGCTCATAAGTATCTTGTTCTCCCAACATCACCAAGCTATCATTCGGTGTCAATCGATGGGAATGATTGGCCAAATTTCCACACCGGACACATATGGCATGTACTTTTGTTACATATTCAGCAATAGCCATCAGTTGAGGCATAGGTCCGAAGGGATTGCCTTGAAAATCCATATCCAATCCGGCAACGATCACCCTTACGCCACGATCCGCCAACTCCTTGCATACGGACACGATATTAACATCAAAAAACTGGGCTTCATCGATTCCAACCACATCCACATCTCCCGTCAACAAAAGAATATTACCGGAAGAATCTACAGGTGTTGATCGAATTGTGTTGGCATCGTGCGACACGACATCTTCTACAGAGTAACGGACATCCAGCTGGGGTTTAAAAATCTCTACCCGTTGGTTCGCAAACTTAGCCCGCTTCAATCGACGGATCAACTCCTCTGTCTTTCCCGAAAACATTGATCCGCATATTACCTCTATCCATCCTGCCCGATTAGCACTTTCCAAAAACATATTCACCACTTTTACATCTGCAAAGGTATAAAAAAAACGAAGAGGAAGCACGGTCCACGTGCTTTTACCCTATCTTCCCCATTCAACATCGTACTCTTCGCTTTTACATCTCCTTTCATTACTTTTTATTACCAAATTAACATAACCATAACATTATCAATAGATTTTTTAGCAGAAAATTTCCCTCTGTTTTTCTCGATAAACGTATCTTTGTAACAGAATATCGGAATGGAACTATGAGTCAACCTATCTCTTTTCGTCGGAATGAAGCATTAACTACTATTAGGCAAGAATGGAAAGGAAATCCCGTCGTCAAAGGAAAATTTATCAACCAGCAACACCATGTAAAACACGGAATAGGTAGTGTTTTAAAGTGGAGACTCTCTCCTAATCCACAGAGGAAAGAAAAACGAAGAGAAAAGTGGAATCCCGAAATAAGATTTCTTCACTCTTTGGAAAAGATAAAAGGAGATGCTTTGGTTTGGCTGGGACACAACTCGTTTTTCATGCAGTTCGGAGGCAAAAAATTGCTCTTCGATCCCGTTTTCGGTCATATTCCTTTTGTTCGCAGACGAAGCAACCTACCGGTTAACCCCCGAATCTTCAAAGACATCGATTACCTGCTGATAAGTCACGATCACTTCGATCACTTGGATAAAAAAAGTATCGCTCTTCTGTTTTCCAATAATTCCCGGATGAAGGTTTTTTGCGGTTTGGGCGTGGGAGAACTTCTCCGATCCTGGTTCCCTTCCATTCAGGTTATCGAAGCCGGATGGTATCAACAAATAGAAGACAACGGTCTTAAAATAACCTTTCTCCCTGCCCAACATTGGGGCAAACGCTCCTTCGCTGACGGAGGACAACGCCTATGGGGAGCTTTTATGTTAGAAAAAAACGGACTTTCACTATATTATAGCGGAGACACGGGATATGCCAAACACTTTTCCGAAATCAAGGAACTATTCGGTTCTCCGGACTATGCCTTGTTAGGAATCGGTGCCTACAAACCCCGCTGGTTTATGCAACCCAACCACATCTCTCCCCATGACTCAATCAAAGCAGCCACGGAAATGGGAGCCAAAACAACCATTCCCATGCATTACGGCACTTTTGACCTATCCGACGAACCGCTAAGCGACCCGCCTAAAGTTTTCGCAGAAGAAGCTCAAAAACACAAGGTAAACATCTATATCCCCGTCCTCGGCGAAATAGTTCCCCTAAAATAATCCACAGGGAAGGGTGCAATGTGCTATTTTCACAAACGCCGAATAATATTCAATCCTACTCCCTTAACCCGGACAAGCTACTGTTGACCGACACCCGGATATTGCTTCTTTTTTTTCCGTTCACGTACCGAAAATTCCATTCACTTTTTCCCTTTAATTTTTTATTCAACGATTCCCGCACTTCCCGCTCCGGGAAGCTACGATTTCGATCGATACCTCAATAGGGCAGGCAAAAAATATCACGCCCGGGTTTTAACATGTTCATTCAACGCTAAACGAAGGCGTGATATTATTTCAATCTAAGAGAGCTTTAGTTTTTCCAATGGAAAGCTTCCAAATCGATATTGAAGTTATCCTTGGAATATTGAACCAGATAAACGTATTTTTTCTTGATCAGCGGATACTGGTCACATAAAGCCGTGGCCTCTTCTTTCGTGGTTCCGGCAAACCAGCCCACGTATTTATAAAAATCCTGCTCTTTCGAGGGTTGCAACCGACTGTTACGCCAAATGTAACCCCATTCCCACATCAATTTGTCGTTGGTTATGACTTCCGCCTCGTAAGTACTCACCGAGTAAAACTCCTCGGGCAACACCGTGGTTTTGGCAATCAAACCGCTCGCCACACATTCGTGCAATTCCTGCATGGCCGCTTTCAACTTCGTCTTTGCCGGAAAAGAATAAACATAGTTGTAATAGCAAATTGTACCCGTGCCTTCGGGTTATTTATTCAATATTATCTCATAATATTTTGAATTAGTACAATATTTTCATATATTTATCAATATTATATCTTTATTGAAAAACAAAACACCAATATGAAATGAAATTAATCCTATTTATATTGATTCTTTTATATCTTATCTCTTGTTCTTCCAAAAAATACGGAGAATGCACCGAGAGGATAGACAAATTGCTTTTCGATAAGATAAACATTAAATGGGGTGAAATACATTTGAAAAAAGAATACAAACAAACCATAAAGGTATACAACCCTACTTCTCAAAAAGTCTCTTTCAGAATATATACAGATTTATCTGAATTTCAAGTGACAAAATTCAAAAGCGATTCTTTAAACTATATAACAACCGAAACAGTTCTTTCTCCACATTCAAGTGATACCTTAGTTGTTACATTTACACCCTGCGATACAAATTTATTAGGTAGTTACGAGAAGGGATTACATGTCATGATCAATAAAGAAATACTATTTGTCCCTCTTAAGATGCAAGCATATATTTTAGAGAATTTCGATTCGATATCTTTAGAAGAAAAACTACATCCACCTATAATAGAGATATATAACGACACATTCAATTTTAATAATACTAACAGAAATAAAAAAATTCCGGTCTCCTTTATAATCAAAAATACTGGAGAGAGAAATTTAATTATTCGAAAAGTGGAGACAGATTGTAGCTGTATTAATTCAACTCTGCAACAACGTATCGTTTATCCTGGTCAAACAACTACATTAAATGCAACATTTGTAAGTATGGGACATACCGGATTACAATATCGAACTATCAGATTATTCACCAACGATCCCGAACACCCCATGATCAAGCTTACCATAAAAGGATATATAGAATAATAATACAAATTTCACATTTATAAATCTAAACTACAATATCATGAAAACAAAAAAATATTCTCAAAGAATCGGATTAATGCTATTAAGCATTTTCACTTTTCTCCTCGGATGTGAGAAAATGGATTTTACTCCCGAACAAGAGTTTTCTCTTCGGGAAATATACCGTGATTCCGCATTTTTAGGTTTCGAAGGCAATTTACGTGTCGACAGCATACTTTTAAATAATCTAGAAATTTATCTTCCGGCATTTGAACGAATGCAACGCCATTTAAAAATTAAAGATAATCGTTATACTTGGGATTTTGAAAATGGGGTAGAAATTAAAATCTCAGAAAATATATACGACTTCATTACTTGGCTCTGGAAAGGCCAAAATAAAAGATTAGAAAGCGGAGATTATATCCTTAAAGCAACAGAATATGGTTTTTGTGTAATAGCTAAAATAGAACCAGAATATCCCAAAGCAAAAACAGGCCAATTTATTATTCCAGGAGCTCATGGACATAACGCAATAACTTTATATCAATTATATAAATATGCAGCAGCAGATCGTTATTTATCGGAATATATTGAAAATCTTTTAGATTATGACGTTTTTAGGCCTAGTCATTCTCATGTTGGAAAAACCAATAATATTCGGTGGACCTATTTCTGTGAAAACGCCTGTTTTTATTATGGCCCGAGAGGATTAAGATGTGAACATAATATAATCGGGTATAAAGATGATGACGTTTATCCTGGTGAACATTTTCAAAAAGTCAGAAACATATTTGGTGGAACCATAGTATCTCTAATGAATTACGAAAGAGTAATCCGTTATGGATTTCATTAATTAAAATCAAATACAATGAAAACAATACCTCTATTATTCATTAGTACATTCGTCATTATCCTGATGAGTTGTTCCTGTCCGAAGTTAAAACTTTGGAACGGGGAGGAAATATGTTATAAAGATTCTGTATTTTTAGGTTTCAAGGGTAATTTGGACAACGATACTCTCCTATCGAATCATCAGAATATATACCTACCGGCATTTGAACGGCTAAAAGGACACCTAAAAGTGGAAAACAATCGGTTGACCTGGAATGTCAGGAACGGAGCAGAGATCAAAATTTCCGAAAATATATACGATTTTATTACCCGACTATGGAAAAAACAAAATAAAAGATTGGAGACCGGAGATTTTGTGATCATGGAAAGCAAAGATCGATACTATCGAATTATATATAAAAGAGATACCGTGGGAAGGATAAAGGGGGATCTCTCTAACCTAAAATTAACCGATCCGAATTATACGAAAGACCAAAATAAAACAGAGATATCCGATTCCGATCAGATTACGTTAAGTTCTTCTTATCCGAAACTAAAGCTCTGGAACGAAGAGGAAGTATGTTATAAAGATTCCACATTTCTGAGTTTCAAAGGAGATTTACAAAACAACACCACACGCCAAACTTATCAGAAGATATACCTCCAGGCTCTCGAACGCATGAAAAGACATCTTAAAGTGAAAAACAACCGATTAATCTGGAATTTAAAAAACGGGACACAAATCAAAGTTTCTGAAAATATTTATAACTATATCATTCGGACATGGGAACGAGAAAATACAAGATTGGAAACGGAAATGTATGCGATCATGGAAGATAATAAACGGAATTATTATATCTTGTATAAAGCAGATACGCTAAAAATCGTTCGAAATACGGACGGCTTGGGTCATCTCAAAGCTACAAATCCGAATTATGACAACCAATAGAGTTAAAACTCTATTGGTTCACTCGGAATCGTCAATAAAAATATTAATTCCAAAATTATAGCACATTGTACCCGTCCTTGTGTGTTATAGAAAAAACAGAAGATCGATAAGCACTCAAATCTTCTGTTTTTTCTGTTCTAACTTACTACAAACTTCTTTTCTGTAACTTAAAACTTTCTGATTCAAAAAGTCTTAGTTTTTCCAATGGAAAGCTTCCAAATCGATATTGAAGTTATCCTTGAAATATTGAACCAGATAAGCGTATTTTTTCTTGATCAGCGGATACTGGTCACATAAAGCCGTGGCCTCTTCTTTCGTGGTTCCGGCAAACCAGCCCACGTATTTATAAAAATCCTGCTCTTTCGAGGGTTGCAACCGACTGTTACGCCAAATGTAACCCCGTTCCCACATCAATTTGTCGTTGGTTATGACTTCCGCCTCGTAAGTACTCACCGAGTAAAACTCCTCGGGCAACACCGTGGTTTTGGCAATCAAACCGCTCGCCACACATTCGTGCAATTCCTGCATGGCCGCTTTCAACTTCGTCTTTGCCGGAAAAGACTTCGATCCCGCACCTCCCCAGATGTAGCTATTAACTCCTATAAGACCGTAACGTTGCGTCTTTTTATTCTTCGTTTCCCATAAGGTGTCTGTCAAATAAATGCGGTATGGTAAAAACTCTTTCAACATCTCATCCGTGTACTTCACCAACACCTTTTCCTGTACAAAATCCAATAATTTTTCCGCATAGTCGGCATTTTCCGGAAAAGAATAGACATAATTATAATAAGAGTCCCAGTTCCAGTTTATCTCTGCATTCGTATACGAATAAGCAATAAATGTATCGTACTTCTTGTAGAAATCGGCAATCTTTTTATCCAATGAGGTCGAACTTGAGATTTCCGGTTCCACGTTAAAATCCAATTCGGGCTTAATATCGTCTTCCGAACAGGCGTAGCACATAAAAAACGCCATCAACAGGTATATAATCTTTTTCATCGCTATTACATTTTACTTTCAACAGATTTTCTTTCAGGACGATTATTCAATTGTATCGCCGTGTTATATTCACGTTCTTTACGAGGGATCTCCAACACGTATCCGGCATCCCCCTGTTCTAAAATAAAGGTTTCCTCCAATCCGCCGTTACTGATCAAAACATGTTTCAATTCGGGCATTCCCTGACGCCTCAGATCCCACCAACGATGAGTCTCTTCAAAACATAATTCCTTCCGCCGTTCAACCCTGATATCTTCCAACAACGAAGCTGCCGTATAATCACTCTCCTGTTTATCCGTGTAATCCTGAATACGATTTTGCCTTAACTCGTTCAACAACTCTACAGCCCGTTTCAGATTCGGTTCCTGTTTATCCAACACGTATGCCTCCGCCAAATTCAAATATACCTCCGCAACCCGCCAAGCCTCTCCTTTCCCTTGAGAAGGAGTACGAGCATATTTAATCGGTTCGAACTGATATTTCGCCACATTAAAAAATGCTTTCACCCGTAAGTCCTTATCCATATCGTATAATTTTAACAAAGCGTCGTCGGCAAACTGGGATACCTGGAAGAAGGGACCTGCATTAGCCCCGGAAATAGTGTATATATACCTGTACGAAGTCGAAACGCTACCGAAATTAAACAACACTTCCGGATTCTTGGTCGGACTGATAAAAGAGAAAGAAGATTCTCCAAAAGCGATATCTCCAGCCGTCAAATCGTATAACTTGGAAGACAATTTCAACAATTCTTCTCCGTATTTCTTCACCCCGGCCCAATCCTCTTGGAACAAGGCAATCCGGGAAGCCAGAATCAAAGCCGCCTCGTACGACACCTCAAACTTGTTATCCGGCGCGGAAGCCTTACCAAATAACTCCAACGCTCTTGCCATATCATCGTTAATCAATCGGTATACCTCGGCTATCGGCTTCCGGTAAAGACGATCCAGCGAAGGCTTGGTTTCCAACCATATACAAACACCCGGATCTGTGTTTACCGTCTCTTTATTATAAGGTTTCGCGTACCAATTTACCAGGCAGAAATAATTATAGGCCCGTAAGACCAAGGCCTGGGCTACCAACAGGTTGATATCTTCCTGTCCCCCTTTCATCTTCTCCATATCGTTAATAATCAGATTACAACCCAATATATTCTTATACCGGGCCGGGTAAGCCCCGTCGGTCTTACTCATCTCTTCTTCCAAATCCCGCTGCCAGGTGAAAACACCTTTATACTTGGCAACATCGGAAGTTTGGTCCTTGCTTTTATTTCCGACCCATATCTCCATATCGTCATCCATCAGTTTTATATAATCGGCATCACCCTGAAAGTTTTCCGGATACCCCTCTCCGATTAACAATTGCCGGTACTGTTCCACCGTCTCCGGAATCACCACGTCCTTATCCGAATACTCGAGAAAACTGTCGCATCCGGACAACATATAGAGAAGCACTATTCCTGTAAATACTATTTTATTTCTCATAATTTCATCATTTTGTGATACTTCAATAAATCTAATCTTTCAAAAAGTATTTATTTTCATTATCCATTCATTACATTTTTACTACCTGCCATCCGATCTCAGGTTCCTTCGTTTCCGCATGCTATCAAAAAACGACGGTTTAAAAAGTCAGGTTTAACCCCAAACTATAACTCGGTAATATCGGAATATTCGCTGTCGGTGTTTCCGGATCCAAATTATGCCACTCCTTCGGAGCCCAGACGGCTATATTATTTGCTTGAAAACGCACCGTCATCCCACGCAGATGCATCTTCTTCACAAAGTCGGAAGGCAACGTATAGCTCAGGGCTAATAAACGGAATCTTAAAAAATCGGTTTTGGCTACCCGGATATCACTCAAGTCATAAAATTCTTGAAACGTATACCCCACATCCGACCGATAATTAAATAGGGCCGGAATATTAGTAACCGCTTCATCTCCCTGTTTCTTCCAACGATTAGCAATTTCTTTCGTCACGTTTTCCGCGGGATCAAATACAGCTTTTTTGTCCCCGTACATCTTGGGCAAACGGGCTTTACCTCCCAATTGGAACGAAAATCCCAAGGACAAATTAAAACCTTTATAGGAAACATAGGTATCAAAACCTCCTGTTACGTCCGGATTGAAATTACCCGATCTCACGAAAGTGGCATTATCATAGTCCACGCTATAAGATTCGTTGCCCTCTTTATCTAAAAATAACGGATACCCGTTTTCCTCGCTTAATCGCACAAAATCAATCGAATAAAATGTTCCGATAGCTGTTCCCTCCGTGGTAATATTACCTTTGATCATATCTTTCCCCATCTCTTTTTCCGTCGCCTCGGGATATTGAGACTTTATAATTTTATTTTCGTTATGAGCTGCATTGGCTCTAAAGGTCCATTGCAAACCGTTATGTTTAACGATATCCACGGATATAGCTCCCTCGAAACCTTTATTCTCCATAATTCCGGAATTAATCGTCAGATAATTACGTCCGGTAGCCATTGAAACTTCTTTATTCATCAACAGATCCTCACTTCTCTTATTGTAATACTCCAACGTGGCCGAGAACCTTCCTCCCAATCCGAATTCCAACCCCACGTTAACCGATTTTGTTTTTTCCCATCGCAGATCGGGATTCGGTAACTGTTTTAGGGTAGCATATCTCAATTGAGTCAGATCCTGACGCCCCTGCAATTGTATAATCAAGTCCGGAGAAGAATTGTCTCCAATATTTCCCTGAACACCGTAAGAAGCCCTTAATGCCAAGTAATCCACCCATTCAACATTTTTCATAAATTGCTCCTCGTTCACGTTCCATCTTCCGGATACAGACCAGACAGGCAAAAAACGATATTTCGGGTTTGTTCCGAATTTATTAGAACCGTCGGAGCGAATGTTGGCATTAAAAATATAACGATTCTCGTAAGAGTAGTCGACAGAACCTATAAAAGAAGCAATTCGTGTTTCCCGGTCCGTAATCACGGCCGGCGCATTTCTCCCCACCAGTTCCCGAATCTTATCGTTATCCAGATTCGGCCAAGTCACCCGATCACCGCCTTCATTATCGTACCCGTACACGATAGCCGAATGTCCTTTATACTCTTTCATCGTGATTTCCTGAATAAACAATCCCCGAAGAACATGTTTATTATTAAAAACACGCTTGTATTCCAATCCGTTCTGTACCAGAATCGTATGGCCATTAGTGTAGCCATAAGACAATTCTCCCCCGTAGGGCAATTTCGATTTTTCCTCTTCCCGGCTCAAAGGAGGGAAGAAACCAAGATCATATCCACGGATATCGGCAATATAATAAGAACGCTCGGTAGCGATACTCTCCGTTCGTGCGTTCGAGGTGGCAAAAGCAAAAAGTCCCCTGTACTTCAAACCCTTATATAAATCAATATCCAAATTCAATTGGAGCTTCAACTCCTCCGAATGTCCTTTCGAACCGGTTTCAGCCAACTCGTTCAGTACATTGTAGGATCTCGGTTTTTCCGTGGTTCCCCGATTATAATAGCATAAACTTCCGTCTTCGTTATACGGAGAAAGTACTCTGGAAGCATGGTAAGCATAATCTTGCGGGTTAACTTGATAAAATCCATTGTTGTCCGATACGGAACCGGACATCTTAAATGTCGTATGCAACCAAGGAGCGATATCGCTCGTGATTTTCAACATGGCCGTGTACCGTTCACTATCGGAACCAATAGCTGCCCCTTTACTATTGTTATAACCCAACGAAACATAATACCGTCCATGTTCTCCACCTCCGGCAATACTTAAACTGTAATCCTGATACAGGGAATTACGGAACAGAATATCAAACCAATCGGTATTACGAGTTTCCAGTACCTTAGCCTGTTTTTCAAATTCCCGAGGAGTAATTTTCTTATCATACAGATCCATCACCAATCCTTCATAGCCCATCCGCCGGGGTACATTATAATACTCTAACCCGTCAGCAAGGATTTCCTGGGATAACCGTACTCTTTCTTGTGAATTCATTAAATTTAACCGACGATAAGAAGGCCTTTGATTTACAGAATAGTTCGCATTGAAATTAACGGATGGCTTTCCGCTTTTTCCCGCCTTCGTGGTAATAGCGATCACACCATTGGCTGCCTGAACACCATAAATAGCGGTAGCCGAAGCGTCCTTCAACACGTTTATACTTTCAATATCCTGCGGATTCAATCCGGCAATCCCGTTTCCGATCAAATATTCGGCATCAGGACCGTTGATATCGGACACGTTAAAAGGCAAAGCACTTTCCTGAATAACACCGTCGACAACCCAAATCGGAGCCTTCGTTCCGTTGATTGTCGAAGTACCGCGTATACGGATCTTCGGCGTTGCACTCGGCTCTCCCGAAGTCAAGGTCACCGACATTCCCGCAACCTTCCCCTGCAACATCTGGTCGATCGTCATAGCACCGGCAACCACCACATCTTCAGCTTTCAACGTGACTATAGAACTGGCCAACTCCCGCTTACTGAACTTTTGATAACCTGTCGTGACGACCACCTCTTCCATTGTTTGAATATCTTCTTCCATCTTAATCAGATACTCTTCTTTATTTTTCTCCAATTTCACATACTGTGTCTTCATCCCGATAAAAGAAACGACGATGGTGTCCACTTTACCCGTAAATTCCAAGGTAAATAACCCCTTCGTATCCGTTGCCGTTCCCAAGGTGGTTCCTTTCAGACGGATGGTCACGCCGGGTAAGGGAAGTCCTTTCGTATCGACAACCTTCCCCTTGATAACCTCTTTGTTTTCGTCCGAGATCCAGCCTTTCTCCCCTTTACGCTGCAATACAACCACATCGTTAATGATTTTGTATTCCAAATTAAAAGAAGGCAAAACCTTATCCAACACGGCCTTTACTTCTTCGTTCGTAATATCGAGAGAAATCTTTTCTTTCCCTTTCACGACAACCGAATTATAAAGGAATTGCATACCTGTCTGACTCTTCACCGCCGAAATAAACTCCTCCAACGTCGCTTGTTCCAACTTCAAAGACACTTTAGTTTGGGAATATACCCCAGCAGAAAGATTCAAACTAAACAAGAACAGAAAGACAGCACTTAGTTTCATAGTCATCCAAGTCTTTTTTTTACACTTAATAAGGCATGTTAACCTTAACAATGGTACTTTTTCCATACTTTTGCAACATATTAGTTATTAATATACTCTAACACGGATAACAAATTTCCTACGTCTGGTATCCGTGTTTTTTATTGATACAGAATCACCGTATTTCCACTTATCCTATATTTCAACTCACCCGTACCTTCCAGTAATTGGAGAAAAGAATTTATCGTATCGTATCGTTTGAGGTTACCCGTAAAACGCACCTCTTTCAAGTGATGCGATTGATAAAAAACAGTCACATCATACCATCTCTGCAACGTTTTCATAATATCTTCCAATTTCTGATCTTTAAACACGTACAAACCGTCTTTCCACCCTACATACTCGTCTACATTCACTTTTCGACATGCCACCTCTCCCGTCGGAGAAGCCATTACCTGCTCGCCCGGTTCAATCGCGAGTGAATCCCCATATCCGATATAAGCCACTTTTCCGCGAACCAATGTCGTCATCATCTTCTCTTCCGGATAAGCAGTAATCCCGAATGCGGTACCCAAGACCCTCACGTCTCCCAACTTGGAATGCACGATAAAAGGCCGTTTATCTTTCTTTATGTCAAAATAAGCCTCTCCTTCTATATATATTTCCCGTTTACCCTCTCCGAAACGAACGGGGTATTTCAGTTTGCTTTCCGCGTTAATCCAAATACAAGAACCATCTTCCAACGCCACGTAGCATTCCGCTCCCGCAGGTACGATCAATTCATCGTATTCGATTGCATCCGTAATCGTATCCAATGAAACATAAGTTAATTTCCCGGCTTCATACTGGATTTTCGTTCCCCCCCGCTCCTCTATTTTTCCCTCTTTATCCAACACGATCTCATTCGCCCGCTTCTCTCCCAATTTCAAATAGGCCTTAGCTATTCCCGGGCGGATAACCGTATTTTCAGCATACCGTAGTTGTTTTTCCTCCTGCCTATTTAACCATAGCCCTGTCCCGATTCCCAACAATATGAAGACAGTTGCAGCAACAGAACAGCGTAACAACCGTTTTCGCAACATTAATCTCTTTATCTGCCGTTGCTCGAATTTCCGGAAAGCTTTTTCTGGCGAATATAACCTATACTTTGCCAACTCCTCTTCTACATAAACATCGTCGGATATATCCGTAAATACCCGATATAAAAAAGGATTTTCCATCAACTTATCGAACTCTTCCCGTTCTTTTACAGTTAATTTTCCGGAAAACGCTTTCCGAAACAAAAAAACAATCCGTTGAAATTCATCGCCCATTTTCCTATATTCATTTTATATAGAAAATGCACGAACCGACTTTTGGTATGACAAAAAAGATGATTTTTTACTAATATTTTAGAAAAACGCCCGGTATTATCTTATACATAATAGGTTAGCAGAATAAAAAAAACGGAATCTTTCAATTTTTCCCGCAAAAATTTAAAACTCCTGTTTTTTTGAGTTTTCACCGTGTGTATCGTGATACCCAACTGGTCAGCGATCTCCTGCCCGGAGAACCCCTTAATACTGAGTAACATAATTTTCCGTCTGTCTTCAGGCAACTCATTAATATAACGATACAATTGCCTGAGTAATTCCTCGCGTACCGTATCGGCAAAAACCTCCTCTGAAAATTCTTCCTGGCATTCCCGTAACATTTGCCGTAAATGCTGTTCTTTACACTTCAAACTTCGAATATGCATCATGGCCTGATTATAAACAGCCCGATACAGATAAAAGGTAAAATCGCCCACCTGTTCAAACTTTCTATCCGATCGCCAAACGTTACACAACACGTCCTGCACCAAATCTTCTGAAACGACTACATCTTTAATCAACCGGTTCGCATAGGCACATAAAGCCGCATAATAAGAGACATAGACACTTTTCCATGCCTTCACGTCTTTCTCATTAACACCTTGAAGAATCTGTTCCGGATTTATAGACATAACACATCATCACAGAGTAAAAACCATGATAAACAAAAGTAAATATTAAATCGGATTACTCCAAACCTTTGCTCGTATCCACCAAAAAATTCCGAACGGCCTCCTGCAGCTCCTTCGGAGTACAAGTATAATGATTAATCAGTACGGTAAAAGCCAGTTCCTGCCCGTTTCTTGTTTTCAAAAATCCGGAAAGGGTACGCACACCGGTAAAGGAACCGGTTTTTGCCCGCAGGTTATTCCGCAAAACAGGATGATCGGCATAAATAACCAGTCCGCCATCCACTCCCCCTTCAGGCAAAGAAGCCCAGAAAGACTTTCCCAAATGCAGACGGCTCCATAACAAAAGATCGGTAAACACTTCCGCGGGAACAGCATTTTGCATAGAGAGCCCGGAAGCATCTTTTAAAATAATTCCGGCCGTATCAATCGCCATTCCCGCTAAACGCTCCTTTACCTCCTGTTCGAAACGGTCAGAACTGACCAACTTACCTAAAGCTTCCGCAAATAAATTTATGCTCCTCTTATTCGTGTAAAAAACAATCTCTTCTACGGTCGGAGAGATAAAAGTATGCAGAGGATGCACGGAATCTCCGGATACGGACGTATCGCCTATTGCTATTCCCTGTCGTCTCAACCGCCTCTTCAACTCATCACAAAAGGTTTCAGCAGGGCGATGCATGGCTCCCTTCACTTCAAAGGAAGAAGATTTCGCGGTTATATTTCCTTTTAACAATAGTTTCCCCGTGTAAGGACCGCCATAAATCCAAACCTCCTCTTTTTTCAGATCGGAAACCGTTACCCGATTTACAAATTCCACATTTATCGAAGGAACTACAGAAATAATTTTTGCCATTCCCGCAGTTCTTTCCGGTCTCAACGTAACAGTATATAAATTGTCCCGATAATTAAAAGAATGATAAAGCGCCCCGTAATAATTGGCTATATCTTCCCATAACCAAGACCCCGGAATTTCCACTCGAGCCTGTTCACGAATGACAACTGTCCCCTCTATCCGATGGATCCCCAATATCTTTATGGCTTGAATAAGCGTATCCATAAAACGTCGGGCAGGGAAGTAACGGGAATCCAAACAAGGATCTCCTCCCGCCTCAATCACAATATTTCCTTTCAGAATCCCATTTGCTAACTCTCCCGTATAGGTGACGGGGGTAGAAAAAGTATAGGCCGGACCCACCTTTTGCAAACTCAGAGCCGTACAGAACAACTTTGTAACAGAGGCAGGTATTAAGGCTGTTTCCGAACGATATGCACTTATGATTTTTTGATCGCCCACCCGCTTTACAGATATTCCGATAGCAGCATGCTTTAAACCGGGTGTAGAGAGTAATTTTTGCAATGCACTATCGACCTGAGCCGAAAGCGGAAAAACGATCAGCCCGCAAAATAATAAAGTATATAAAATCCGTCTCGGCATCCCAAAAATTCAAACTTCCATTGATTTCAAAATATTCTCTACCTCCTCCTCCGTCTCGTGCAACTTAGCTTTACAAAAAGCAATCAGTTGGGAAACCCGCTTCACCTTCTCTCCCAATTCATCTATATCTAATTTATTATCTTCCAACTTACTGACAATACTTTCAATCTCGGCCATAGCCATTTTATAGTTCAATTTCTCTTCCATACTCTTCTTTTTTGTTTTTTATTTCGCTCGTTATTTTACCATGATACAATTCCGTCTCGATCACATCTCCCGCTTGTAAACCGGTAATGTCTCTCACTGATTTTCCATTTATCCGGGTAATCGAAAACCCGCGTTTCAATACATTTTTCGGATTCATATACCTCGTTTGGGCCTCTGCCATCTCCAAACGATGGTTTTGATAAGAAAAGCAATTGCTCACTCGTTGTTCCAACTGCCTACCGTAATTCTCCAGCAACATGGTCTGACGCCCTAAACTCAACCGCACCTTTCCTTCCGCACGTGTTTTCCATTGCTCGAATCCGCCCAGTTGATTCCGGATAAACAACTTTGAACGATGTTCTGCCTTTTGTAACTGAAATACCAGGCTATTTTTCCGGTTATCCAAAAGAGCACGGGTAAACTGCCTGAAATTGGAGACCAATACGTATTGTTTATTTTTCTCCTCGGCCAACCGTCGATTTACATTCATCCTCCATCGTTCCCGCAAATCTTCTATTCCAGCTTCCCTTGCCTGAAACTGCTCAATCAAAAAGGCTGCTGCTGCTGTCGGAGTTTTCACGCTCTTAAAAGCGACCCTATCTACAATTGTCTCATCCTGTTCGTGACCGATTCCGGCAATAACAGGTAGCGGAAACTGAGCCACGTTTGCCGCCAATTCGTAAGAATCAAAACTCCCCAAATCGGTTTGAGAACCTCCTCCCCGAATAATCACGACCACATCGAACAAAGAGTCGTATTCATATACCCGTTCCAAAGCCGCAATCACAGACGCTGTCGTATTTTCTCCCTGCATCACTGCCGGGAATAACTTCGTATGGAAAGCATAACCGAAAGGATTCCGATGCAACTGATCTACGAAATCTCCATATCCGGCGGCTGTCGGAGAAGATATAACGGCAATAACTTTAGGTAAGGGAGAGAGTTCCAATTCCCGGTTCATATGGATAACTCCTTCCTGTTCCAAGCGATCCAGTATCTCTTTTCGTTTCCGCTCCACATCTCCTATGGTAAAGGTAGGATCTATATCGCGAATGTTCAAAGAATAACCATAAACTTCATGAAACACGACCTCCACACGAACCAACACTTTCATTCCCCGTTGTAAAGATTTTCCCGTGGTCGTTTCAAAATAAGGTTTTAACAAACGATACGTGAATGCCCAAATCGTCGCCCTGGCCGTGGCGATAATCGCATCATCCTCTTCCCGTTTCTCCACCAACTCGATGTAACAATGTCCCGAACGATTCTCTTTGATATCAGCAATTTCCGCCACAATCAATATCCCCTCGGTGAAACTCTCCTTCAAAGTCTGTTTCACCAAATTATTCAGCTGATATAGCCCTATAGGTTCCATCATCTCTTTATTCCAACTCTACCGTTTTATTCAATTCTTCGATGTAATCCAAAATTTCCATGCGACCGATCCCCTTTTCCGACGAAGTCAAAAAAGCCTTAGGCAGACTCTCCCATTGTTCGGACATGATTTTTCCGTATTCCTCTATGCAAGTTTTCTGGCGGGTTACGTTTAATTTATCGGCCTTCGTAAATACCATAACAAAAGGAACCCCATTCTCTCCCAACCAAGCCATAAACTCCAAATCAATCTTTTGAGGTTCATGACGACTGTCGATCAAAACAAACAGACAAACCATATTTTCCCGTTTCAGAATATAGTTTTTAATCATAGGTTCAAACTTGTTCCGTACCGATTTTGCAGCTTTCGCGTAACCGTATCCCGGTAGATCGACCAAGTACCATTCATTATTAATCAGAAAATGATTGATCAACTGTGTTTTCCCGGGAGTACCGGAAGTTTTGGCCAACTTACTATGGTTTGTAAGCATATTGATTAAAGAAGATTTTCCCACATTAGATCGACCGATAAAAGCATATTCATGCTTATCAGGAACGGGGCATTTATCCACCTCCGTATTACTCATTACAAATTTTGCGTTATATACTTCCATAATCTTTTATTTTAGACTTTCAAAAATACAAAAAAAGAGCCGTCCATAAAATAAATTTCCAGCTCTCTCTTTTTCTATATAAAACAAAAACGCTTGTTTTTATTAATTTCCCGCAGAAGAACGTCTGAAATTCCTCGGTTTCTTCGGATTACTTCCTGGTTTCCCTCGCCGTTTCCCCTCTACCTCCTTCTCACGTTTTCCGCTATCCCTACGTTCAAAACGATCTCTTCCGGATCTTCCGCTACGGCCACCCCGGCTTCCCCCTCTATCCCTATCACCACCTCTCCCACGGCTACTTTGGCCGCGATTGGATATCGCTCTGATGGTTAAAGGAATTCCATTGAATATCGCCCTACTGAAATCCGATGCGAAATCCGCAGCACTCTCCTCGTCGATTTCAAACTTCGTATCCGTATCGTAAATCCGGATTCCTCCTACTTCCACTCCTCTACGACGCGAATGCTTATTAATCAAGGCCATCAGATCTTTAGGAGTTAATCCGTCTTCCCGACCAATATTCAACGAAAAAGCACTAAAGACTGTGTCACCGCCACGTCCCCGGCGTTCGCCTCTTCCTTCCCGTCCTCCGCGTTCACTACGCTCTTTTTCCGTCAGGTTAAGATCCTCCGTATTTTTATACTTCTTCAACAATTTACCGAACTCGAAAGAGACCAAATGCTGAATCAACTCCTCCTTCGTATAATCGGCAAATTTATCAAACACGGTCTGCTCGAAATTCTCCAGGTTATCCTGTTGCTCTGCCGCAAGTATCTGATCGGCATAATAGGCTAATTGAGCTTTACAAATCTGATCTCCCCCGGGAACCTGTTGATAAACGAACGTTTTCTTCAACATGTTTTCGATACGACGCAACTTACCCTTCTCCTTGGAGTGAATGATAGCAATAGAGATACCCTCTTTTCCCGCACGCCCCGTTCTACCGCTCCGGTGAGTATAACTTTCGACATCATCGGGCAAATTGTAATTAATAACATGGGTCAGACAATCCACGTCCAATCCCCTGGCAGCCACATCCGTAGCGACTAACACTTTCAGTCTTTTGGAACGAAAAGCGGACATCACGTTATCACGTTGAGCCTGGCTCAGGTCTCCGTGCAAAGCATCGCAATCGATCCCGTCCCGCTGTAAATGTTTGGCTATCTCACTTGCATCATTTTTAGTCCGCGTGAAAATAATGGCATACATATCAGGGGCACAGTCGATTACCCGACGTAATGTTTCATAACAATCCTTCGCCCTCACCATATAATAGTGATGCGAGACCGTATCAGCTCCCTGGTTTTTCTTGCCTACGGCTATCTCTTTCGGATTGATCAAATAATTTTTAGCAATCCGCTCTACCTCCTTCGGCATTGTCGCCGAAAACAGATAAGTATTCTTATCCTTAGGAGTCTCCTCCAGAATAAAATTCAGGTCTTCCTGAAAGCCCATATTCAACATCTCGTCCGCCTCATCCAAAACTACGGCAACCACGGATTCGATATCTACAACCTTCCGTTTTAACAAGTCTACCAACCTTCCCGGTGTAGCCACGATAACATGAACGCCCCGTTCAATCTCTTTGATCTGCCTGCGGATATCCGTACCCCCGTAAACGCAAGCGATTCGAATATCCTTACGATATTTGGAGTAGTTTTTTAAATCATTTCCGATCTGCACACACAATTCTCGCGTAGGACTCAAAACCAGGACCTGGGTGTTTTTCCATTCCGGCTCGATTTTTTGCAATAAAGGCAATCCGAATGCTGCTGTTTTCCCCGTTCCAGTCTGGGCTAAAACTACTAAATCATTTTCTTCGCCCAAAATTACAGGGATCGTCTTCTCTTGTACAGGACTCGGTGTTTCAAAACCTAAATCTGCAATTCCCTTAAGAATTTCCCCGTCTAAACCTAATTCTCTAAATTTTTCCATTAATGTAATTAAATTAATTCCATGATGCCACTTGTAATCCTTTGTCCATAATCTCCAATCACAAACAACAAATTACGATTATTTTTCCGCATCATATTCTATCTATTTTTATTTGTCTCCGAGTATACGCCGGAGTCGTTTCCAATTCTTTTATCTTCTCTTGCGGCAGGTCCGGTTGCAAAATCACATCCGATTCCTTCAATATGACCTGCACGTAATCCTTCACGCCATCCTTTATTTTCCTCATCCGTTCCGGATCTTCTTCCGTTTCCGACATTGTTACGGGTATCCCTCCTTTGATAGGTGCGGTAAAGGTATTTTCCACATCAGTGGTAGAAAAACCGGTGGCAATTATCGTTACGGATATGGAATCTCCCAAAGATTCATCCGTACCGACCCCCCAAATGACAGCGGCATTATCTCCTACTTCCTTAATAATATAGGATGTTATCTCGCTCATCTCATCCATTGTAATTTCATCCGTACCGGAAGTAATATTCAACAAGATATTACTGGCTCCCAAAATATCACTCTTATTCAACAAAGGGCTGTTTAAAGCATCGACAATAACCCTTTTGGCCCGGTCTTCTCCCGAAGCCTTTGCCGCCCCCATGATAGCGATACCGCTATCGGTCATAACAGTTCTCACATCGGCAAAATCCACGTTTATATACCCCGGCAAAGTGATGATTTCAGCTATACCCTTTACGGCCGTATTCAATACATCATTAGCCTTGGCAAAGGCTGTTGACAAAGTTTGCGAACCATAAATCCGCTGAATCTTTTCATTATCGATAATGATTAACGAATCCACATAGCCCTTCAGCCTCCGTACTCCTTCCCTTGCTTGCTCCAAACGTTTCGGGCCCTCAAAACGGGAAGGGATGGTAACGATCCCCACGGTAAGAATCCCCATCTCCTTGGCAACCTTGGCAATTACCGGAGCTGCTCCCGTTCCGGTCCCCCCCCCCATAGCTGCCGTAATGAACACCATTTTCGTGCTGTTTCGCAATAACTCTTCTATCTCCTTAAAACTTTCATTGGCAGCAGCCTCTCCCACTTCCGGACGGTTTCCAGCCCCACGGCCTTCCGTCAAAGCTCTGCCCAACTGAATCTTTATGGGAACCTGACTATGTTCCAATATCTGATAATCGGTATTACACAACACGAAATCTACATCGCAAATCCCTTGTTTATGCATGTATTCGACGGCATTACCGCCTCCGCCACCTACTCCGATTACCTTAATAATCGTAGGGGAAATTTCGTTCTGGTTAAAATTTATCAATCCATCTACCATGATCATCCGCTATTACAATTCAGTATCTCTACTCATATCTTCACTAAACATTGTTCCGAGTTTACGTTTAAACCAACTGTCCACATCGGGAACCTCGTTTATGCCCCGCTTCCGGTTTCGATCCGGACGCTGTTTTTCCCGAACTTCTTCCTCGAAATCTTTCTCCTCCTCTTTTTCTATAGCTTCCATCTCTCTTCGTTGTCGCTCCCGTTGCAAACGTCGAAGCCGGTTCTCCTCCTGCTTCTGTTTACGCTGTCGCTCTTCTTCCTCCAACTTCTTCGGATCTACCACCTTCAACTCAAGGTCTTCTATCTCCTCTACCTTAAAAGAGATAGGCGAACGCTTCGTATCCACAGGAACACCATTAAAACCGGTAGCTATAACCGCCACACGTAATTCGTCTCCTAACGAATCATCCTTTCCGGCTCCCCAAATTACATTAACATCGTAACCGACCAACTCTTTCAGGTAATCGGTTATCAAAGTGATCTCATCCATCGTGATCTCCTTGTCCCCGTATAACATATTCAACAATATATTGGAGGCTCCCCGTATATCATTACTATTCAATAGAGGAGATTCCAAAGCCATTTTGACGGCATCCAATGCCCGATTCTCACCTTCCGCTTCCCCGGCCCCCATCAACGCCACCCCGCTATTTCTCATGACCACTTCCACATCAGCAAAATCGACATTAACAAAACCCTTTAGCGTGATGATTTCAGCTATGCTCTTAGCTGCAATAGTCAAAACATTATCAGCCATTTCAAAAGCTTTGGACAACTTCAAATCCCCATACATATCGCGTAATTTCTCATTACAGATAATCAGTAAGGCGTCCACGTATTCTACCAATTCATCCACCCCGGCCATAGCCTGTTCAACCCTCCTTTTTCCTTCAAAATTAAAAGGTATCGTAACGATTCCAATGGTCAATATCCCTAATTCTTTGGCCTGTCTGGCAATAATGGGAGCTGCTCCCGTTCCGGTACCTCCTCCCATGCCGGCTGTAATAAAAATCATCTTTGTATTACGCTCGAGAATCGTCTTTATGTAATCCAAGCTCTCCTCTGCCGACTGGCGTCCGCGTTCCGGCAAACTTCCGGCTCCCCGGCCTTCAGTCAACTCCTTTCCGATCTGTATCCGGTTCTTGACAGGACTAATCCGCAAGGCTTGTATATCCGTGTTACAAATAACAAATTCGACACCTCGAATTCCTTGTCTGCACATGTGATTCACGGCATTACTCCCGCCTCCTCCCACTCCGAACACCTTGATGATCGACTCCTCCTGTATCGGGGCATTTAACTCCAGCAAAGTACCTTCACTAAACATAACTGAAACCATTAATTCGTTAATCATTAAAAAGTTCTCCGAACCACCTCTTCATCCGACTTCCGGACTTTTTCTGTTCTTTCCGCTCGCATCGCAGCAAACCCAATGCCGTTAAATACTCCGGTGTCTTCAATAAAGCACCTTTTTCCGACGACACATTTACGGCCCGGGCAACTCCCACGCTATGACCCGACAATTTCGATAATAAGGTATCCACACCGACAACACGGCTTCCACCTCCGGTCAATAAGACTCCTTCATCGAGATCTTCGTAACAACCGCTCTGCTGCATTTGGAATATGGCCCCTTCTAAAATCTCTTCCAAACGACACTGTTCCACGTAAGCCAAATTATGACTCTCTATACAATATTTTGTTTCGGGAATAATAACTTTTCGATTCTTGCATTCGGCCCGAAGAGCCATTCCGTATTCATGTTTTAATTTTTTAGCCTTTTCGAGATCCCGAATAGAAAAAGCCACATTCAAATCCGATTCGATCGTACGGCATCCTAACGGCAATTCCGAATAAAACAAAACCATTCCATTCTGGAATACAACGATTTTCGTACATTCGGCTCCTAAATCGACAAGGGCAAAATTCTGATTCTCTCCTGGCTTGGTCACCAAAGCACTCGTCACGGCCCGAACGACCGAATAAATTTCCAAATGTTCGACACCTATACTCGAGAATAATATTTTCAACTCCTCTAACATCTCCTTCGATAGAATGAAAACCTGATAACGTACGTCCAAACGACGTGCCGAATATCCGACCGGATCGTTTACGACCTCCTTATCTATAAAATAAGCCATCGGAACGACATCCACAACGACCTCGTTTCCATTCTCCAAAGTATTCCTACACCTCTTCTCCAACTCAACCAAATCATGCTGGGTCACCCCCTGCGACTTGGCATATTTTAAACTTTCCCTATCCTCCAACACTTTCACCCAACTCCCCGAAAGCGCAAGGTTCAAAGAATCAATATGCACGGAATGTTCGCTTTCGAATCCATCCAACAATTGCTGTATGCAAGCTTTGGCCCTGAGTTTATCAATTATCTTTCCCCGTTTTATGCCTTGAGACGCAACACTCATGACACCTACAAGACGACAATCATCCCCGGTTTTCTCTGCCAAAGCCATCACCATGGTCTCCGACCCCATATCCAAAGAAGCTACGTATCCCATATCCTTTTATTTTATTTTCTAACACAAACTACCTGATCTTTAAATTTCAAATTTACCTCTTTATAGCGATTCCACCCTTTTTTGGCAATTCCTTGCTTTAAAAAAAGCATCAACTTGTCCATTCTCTCCTCGCAATCATCCACTTTTCCGAGGATAATTTTAAAATCACCTACTTTGGGTATCATTATAATATCTTCATTTTGAAGTACTACAATCTGTTCTATGTAAGCATCCCAAAATGAATGATCCCTCAGTTTTTTCACGAAAGGACATAATTTTTCGCAAGCAAATTTTTTAGTAATGTTACCAGTAGCAACAATAACCCTGGAAGTAAACTTAGAAGACAACGGCATCACTTTTCCGTCCGCATCAACGTAATAACCCTCACCTGTCAATACTCTAAAAACAGGTTCACGTTGTTCTATACCTACATGAAAATAACCATCTAAACTGTAGTAAACCTGAACCGATTTTATCATCGGATTTCTGACAAGTATTCTTTCCAAACTATCTTTATTTACTGTCTTAATACCCTGATTCAGAATTCCTCCATACCCATTCTTTATCATTTTCAAGATATCCTCTTCACCGACGAACACATTCATTGTGGTATCTTTGACAGTAACCCGTACCCCTCTACATGTTACCTCCCCCATTTTTGTCGCTGCAAAGGTAAACACAATTATCAGGTATGCAAGCAATATGATAAATATTATGTAAGGTACGATACGTTTCATGCTACATTTCTCTTTACAACCTAAACACTATACGTCGATTTTCTCCTATCGTTAAAGATTTTCGTAAAAATCGGTATAAAGCGATCGATATCGCCCGCCCCCATTGTCACGAATACTCCTTCTTTCACGTTCTCCTTCACGTATTCCGGAAAATCTTCTTTGGTAACCCTCTTTACGGGTACGGTTACCCGGTCCGCAATCAAAGCCGAGGTCACACCCGGAATCGGCTCTTCCCGCGCCGGATAGATATCCAACAAAATCACCTCATCGGCTAAGCTTAAGCCACGGGCAAAATCAGGATAAAAGTCATTCGTACGAGAATAAAGATGAGGCTGAAAGGCAACCGTCAATCGCTTATCCGGCCACATTTCCCGGATAGAAGAGAGAGCGGCCTCTATCTCCTTCGGATGGTGGGCATAATCATCGATATAGATCATATCCCGATTTTTCACGTGCACGTCAAAACGCCGGGCAACCCCTTTAAAAAGAGGCAAAGCCATCCGAATCTCGTCCGGGGTTACACCCGCCTGCAAAGCCACCGTAATAGCAGCTGTTGCATTTTCAACATTCACCCGTCCCGGAAAACAAAGTCTCAGCTCTTTTATCACACCCTCCGGAAACACGTAATCAAACACATAACTACCGTTTTCCACCCGCAAACGATCCGCATAATAATCCGTCTTTTCTCCTGCCGCGTAAAAACCGGTCACCGCTCGTTGCAAGGTCAGCCCTTTTCTTAAAAACAGAGGACCCTTTGTCTGGAGGGCAAAAGCCTCAAAAGCCTCCAACAGCTTCTCATGCGTTCCATATATATCCAAATGATCCGCATCCATCGCTGTAATAACGGCAACCTCCGGATGAAGGTGCAAAAACGAGCGATCAAATTCATCCGCTTCAATAACCACATAATCCGATTTTCTGTCGATCAGCAAATTCGTTCCGAAATTAGCAGATATTCCTCCTAAAAAAGCATTACACCCCACGTGAGAATGATTTAACAAAAAAGCCACCATCGTCGTCGTCGTCGTTTTCCCATGAGTTCCGGCTATGCACAATGCTTTTTTATCTTTCGATATCAAGCCCAAAACTTCTGCCCGTTTATGCAGAGAGTAACCGTTGTCCCGGAAATAAGAAAATATTCGGTTCTCTTCGGGAACCGCTGGTGTATATACCACTAACGTACTCTTTTTATCTTTGAATAAAGAGGTTATTTCCCGAACATCGTCCGTATAGGTAATGGAAAATCCCTCCTCCTCACTCATTTTTCGGGTCAAGGGTGAAGGTGTCTTATCGTAACCTGCAACCGCATAGCCCATAGCCTTAAAATAACGGGCCAATGCACTCATTCCGATTCCTCCGATTCCTACAAAATAAACGTTTTTCATACGCTCGAATTAAAACAATTTTATAATTTCTTTGGCTATGATCTCGTCCGAGTCTTTCACGGCTAATTTCAATATATTGGAAGATAACTCTCTTCTCCGCTCCTCCTGATTCAACAAGTCATATAAAACATTTCCCAGGCGATCCTCGACTTCCGCATCCTTTATCATGACTGCAGCCTCTTTATTCACCAAAGCCATAGCATTCTTGGTCTGGTGATCTTCTGCTACATTAGGAGAAGGCACCAATACGACAGCCTTTCCTAACAAACACAACTCGGATATCGTTCCGGCCCCGGCACGCGCCACTACCAGATCGGCACAAGCATAAGCCAGATCCATCCGTTTCAAAAAGGGTAACAATTTTACATTGGCCGGCCATTTCTCTCCTAATTGTTGTTTCAATGTTTCGTAATAATATCCGCCGCATTGCCACAACACCTGTACGTCTTTCCAATCGGAAATCTCTTTTAAATGTTTCACCACAGCCTTATTGATACTGCCGGCACCCAAACTGCCACCGGTAACAAGAATCGTTGTCCGGCAAGTATCCAAACCATAGAACGTTATCCCCTCGTCCCGTTCTCCCGACGCTTTCAACAGATCCTTACGTACCGGATTTCCAGTGAATACAATCTTGTCTTTTTCAAAAAAACGCTCCATTCCTTCATAAGCGACACATATTTTCTTTGCCTTTTTGGCCAAAATCTTATTCGTAACTCCGGCATAGGAATTTTGCTCTTGCAATACCAAAGGGATTCCGGCATTGGCAGCAACCCGCCCGATGGGACCACTGGCATATCCCCCGACACCGACAACGACATCCGGTTCGAACTCTTTAATTATCTTTTTTGCCTTGCGCAAACTCTTCCAAAGATTCAACAAAACCTTCACGTTTTCGAAAGTCAGCCGTCTTTGTAAGCCGCGTACCGGTAAACCTACAATTTTATATCCCGCTTCCGGGACCTTTTCCATTTCCATCTTCCCTTCTGCCCCGACAAACAGAATCTCGATCTTATTATCCAAATGTTTCAACGCATTTGCAATAGAAAGTGCCGGAAATATATGCCCTCCCGTTCCTCCTCCGCTTACGATTACTTTTCTTACCATTTCAAAATCCAATTTAAACTTCTATTTCTATTCATCCTGATAAACAGGCTCCCGTTCCCCGTACTCCTCTTCAATATCCTCCTCTATATCTTTTGCTCTTTTTCTCAGTTTCTCACTTTTCATTCTTTGTTTCTCGCGCTCTTCCCGCTCTCCCTCCTCCGAAAACGTATGGCTCACGCTTAAAATCATACCAAAAGCCGCACTCGTAAAGATAAGAGATGTTCCTCCCATACTCATTAAAGGCAAAGGTTGACCGGTAACGGGCATTAAGCCTACGCACACTCCCATATTAACAAGCGCCTGAAACACAATGCTAAGTCCCAAACCTGTTACTAAAATAGCGGGAAATGTCCGGGTACACCGGCGTACAATCACCCCGATCCGATACAGGATGATCAGGTACAAAAGCATAACGACCCCCGCTCCCAATAAACCGTATTCCTCGATAATAATAGCAAAAATGAAATCCGAATACGGATGAGGCAAGAAATTACGCTGTACGCTATTCCCCGGTCCTAAACCGACCAATCCCCCTTTTGCAACGGCAATTTTCGCTTGATCCGACTGATAAGAGTCATCGCTATTAACAGATTCCGGATTAAAAAAATTCACGATACGGCTCTTCACGGTAGCGATACGACCGATTTCTGCCACCTTGGGCACGGTGAAAGCCAATACCAACAGCACTACTATTGTCGCCACAAGAGCTCCGACCGACATCGCTATCAGTTTTAACCGCAATCTACCGACAAACAACATGGCCAAACAGACCAAGCCCATCAACAACGAGGTCGAGAAGTTGTCCAAAAAGATCAGAAAAATGACCGGTCCCGCGACAAACAAAATCTTCTTCAATGCTTCATCGTCACAGCAACGCTCATTCTGATAAAAAGCGATGACCCTGGCACAATACATGATAACCCCCAATTTCGCCATTTCCGAAGGCTGAAAGGTAAAACCTATTCCCGGAATAGTCACCCAACGACCGGCATCATTCAAAGTTGTCCCGGCAAACTTAGCCCATAACAAAAAAATGAACGACATCCCCAGAACAATCTTTGCAAAAGAAAGAAAGTACTTGTAATGAATGGATTGTAAGGTCAGAATAACTACCAAACATCCCGACATCAAAATAACTTGTTTGATCAGGAAATAACTGGTATTACCGCTACGGACACGATAAGCCAAACTACCCGTCGAAGAATAAACGACCATAACGGAAGCAAGCATCAAACCGATAATAACATACCAAAGTATCCTATCACCTTTAAAAGAGAGTTTTTTCCTTAAATCAAACCAGTTCATATCGTTTTATATCACTTTAGGGCTTTTACTTTCTCTTTAAACAATTCTCCCCTATGCTCGTAATTTTTAAACAAATCAAAACTGGCACAACAAGGAGAAAGTAAAACGACATCCCCGGCAACAGCCCTGCTGTAAGCCACGGCAATCGTCTCGTCCAACGAATGCGTATCCACGACCTCACATATACCGGAGAAACTATCTATCAATTTTCTATTATCCACCCCCATACAAATCAACAACTTCACCTTCTCTTTCACTAAATCGTTCAACACGCTGTAATCATTTCCTTTGTCCGTCCCTCCTGCAATCCAAACGACCGGAGCATGCATGCTATCCAAGGCATACCAGGCGGAATCCACATTGGTAGCCTTCGAGTCGTTAATATAAGTCACTCCACCGACTACCGCTACCGTTTCCAAACGGTGTTCCACTTGCGGGAAAGTGGTTAACCCTTTTCTTAAACTCTCGTCGCTCACTCCGGCTTTCAGCGCAGCCAATATTGCAGCCATCGCATTATACACGTTATGACGCCCCTGTATCGTAACAGCTCGTTTCTCTATTCGAAACACCCTGTTTTCCAGGCGAGCGACAATCGCATCGTCTTCTACATAAGCATTTAAACGGGCATCGGAAGAATAAGTGAATCCAACCGCCTCGGGTTCTATTTTCCCTTTTTCCACCCGTTCCCGGACAACGTCACAATCAGATCCGTATATAAACAGATCCGACGGCTTCATATTATTTACAATCCGAAATTTCGAGCCGACATAATTTTCGAATTTATAATCATACCGATCCAGGTGATCCGGAGTAATATTGGTCAATATCGCCGTATCGCATTTAAAACGGTACATCCCGTCCAACTGGAAGCTCGACAGTTCGACCACGTATATTTCATGTCGATTTTCCGCTACTTGTGCAGCTAAACTGTTTCCCACGTTACCCGCCAACCCGACATCCATTCCCGCCTGTTTGAGGATATGATACAACAATAAAGTCGTCGTCGTTTTTCCGTTACTCCCCGTAATGCAATACATCTTTGCATCACTGTGACGGCCGGCAAACTCAATTTCCGAGATAATCTCGATTCCTTTCTTTCTAATATTCTGTATTATAGGAATATGATCCGGGATACCAGGACTCTTCACAATCAAATCCGCCGCAAAAATCAACTCTTCCGTATGACGCCCCTCCTCAAAAGGGATCGCTTCTTTTTCCAATATATCTTTATACCTATCCGCCAATTTTCCTTTGTCGGAAAGAAAAACCCTATATCCCAACTTTTTCCCTAACAAGGCAGCACCGACACCGCTCTCTCCTCCTCCCAATACGATCAATTTTGTTTCCATAACTTCCACATTATCTTATTTTCAACGTCACAATAGTTAACACGGCCAAAGCTATCCCCACGATCCAGAATCGGGTAACGATTTTAGGTTCCGGGATGCCTTTCTTCTGAAAATGATGATGTAACGGAGACATCAAAAATACGCGACGTCCCTCTCCGTATTTCTTTTTCGTGTATTTAAAATAACTTACCTGCATAACGACAGAAAGATTCTCCATCAAGAAAATCCCACATAGAATAGGGATCAATAACTCCTTATGGATAATAATGGCAAACACGGCAATGATTCCACCTAATGATAAACTACCCGTATCCCCCATAAACACTTGGGCGGGAAAAGAGTTGTACCATAAAAAACCGATCGTAGCACCAATAAATGCAGCGATGAAAACCACCAGCTCGCCGGAATGCGGTATATACATAATATTCAAATAATCAGCATACACCATATTACCCGACACGTAAGCCAATATTCCCAAGGTGGCCCCGACAATAGCCGATGTGCCCGTCGCCAGACCGTCCAATCCATCGGTCAGATTAGCGCCGTTCGACACGGCCGTCACTATTAAAATGGTAATGACAATAAAAACAATCCATCCCACCTCCTCTGCATATTTGCCCGCGAATACTCCGAACCAGGCGTAATCGAACTCGTTATTTTTAAAAAACGGAATAGTCGTTTTAGTCGATTTAACATCTTTTGCCAATGCTTTAGCCGAATCTTTCGTAGAAAAACCTTCGTCTACCGTACTTACCAACTCGCCGACTTCCGAAAAAGAGACCTTTTCACGAATCACGACACCGTCATTCAGATAAAGGGTTAATCCCACGATTAATCCCAATCCTACCTGACCAATTACCTTAAAACGCCCTTTCAGCCCCTCCTTATGTTTCCGGAAAACTTTGATATAGTCATCCAAGAAACCGATTAACCCCAACCAGATCGTTGAAATAATCATCAATTGAATATAAACATTATCCAAGCGGGCAAAAAGAATAACCGGAAGCAAAATAGCCAGCAGAATAATAACCCCTCCCATTGTCGGAGTGCCTTTTTTCTGCATCTGTCCCTCTAATCCCAAATCCCGGATCTCTTCTCCGACTTGTTGACGCTGCAACATACGTATGATACGTTTTCCGACTACCGTGGCTATAAGCAACGATAAAATAATCGCACAGGCAGAACGAAAAGTAATGTAATGAAACATGCCCGCTCCCGGAAAATTTAACTGCTCCAAATAATCAAAAATGTGATAAAACATGGTTATCGATTAAATATTTCTTGTATAACTTCTTTATCGTCAAAATGGTATTTCACCCCTTTTATCTCCTGATAATTCTCGTGTCCCTTTCCGGCTACCAGCACCAGATCTCCTTTTCGGGCCAACATCAAAGCCGTACGGATAGCTTCTTTCCGATCCGAAATAGCCAAGACCTTTACCTCTTCATGCCGGGGTATTCCGGCACGCATCTCTTCAATAATAGCCGAAGGCTCCTCGCTCCTCGGGTTATCCGAAGTCAATATCACCTTATCGCTTAACCGGCAAGCAACCTCAGCCATTTCCGGCCGTTTGGTGCGATCCCGGTCTCCCCCTGCCCCGACAACGGTAATAACCTGATTATTCTTCCCCTTCAGATCCTGTATCGTTGACAACACATTCTCTAACGCATCCGGCGTATGAGCGTAATCCACTATCGCCATGATCCCCGTCGAAGACAACACGGTCTCAAAACGCCCCGATACCGGAACCAACAAACTCATTGCTTGCAAAACCTCCTCATTTTCCAATCCCAACAGACAAGCAGAAGAATAGACTGCCAACAAATTATACGCATTAAAATCCC
Organism: Gabonibacter massiliensis; assembly: GCA_001487125.1. Classification (GTDB taxonomy): domain Bacteria; phylum Bacteroidota; class Bacteroidia; order Bacteroidales; family Marinifilaceae; genus Gabonibacter; species Gabonibacter massiliensis. Next base: position 171,292 of record LN913013.1, on the reverse strand, counting down.
CCGTGAATTTAGTCCATACCTCCCGGCCGTTCAATGTCAGCAAAGTCCCGTCCAAATGTCGTTCGATGACCTTTGCATTAAAATCAGCCATTCTTTTACACGAATAGGTATATTTCCGGGCAACGGTATTCTGCAACATGACCGTCCCGTTCTTATCGTCTAAATTAGTCAAAGCGAAAGCCCGGGCTGACAATCCGTCGAAAAAGGCCTTTTTAGCTTCTATATATGCTTTGAACGTTTTATGGTAATCCAAATGATCGTGCGTTATATTTGAAAAAATTGCCCCGTCAAAATCCAAACCGCTGATTCGTTTCTGATCAATAGCATGCGAACTCACTTCCATAAAACAATACTCACATCCGGCATCCACCATCCTCCGCATCAAGGCATTAATCTCCAGAGCATCGGGCGTCGTATGCGTAGCCGCCACTTTTTCCTCCCCGATGTAATTACAGACGGTAGACAAAAGCCCTGCCTTTCCTCCTAAAAGGCGGATCAATTCATACAACAAGGTAGCCGTCGTCGTTTTTCCGTTGGTACCGGTCACTCCTACCAGCTTCATCTTTTCCGAAGGATTACCGTAATAATTAGCAGCCATCCGTCCTAAAGCATCAGAAGAATCCTCCGTTACGACATAAGTCACATGCCTTGACAAATTCTCCGGTAATTGCTCGCAAACAACTGCCCCGGCACCAGCGGCAACAGCTTTATCTATAAATACATGCCCATCGATATTCACTCCTCGCTGAGCCACAAAAAGATCATTCCTATCCACCTTTCTGGAGTCGAAATGAATAGCATGAACATCTATGTTCAAATCCCCTTCCACGGACAAACAAGCTACTCCATCCAATAGATCTCCTAATTTCATCTCTTTTATTTTAGTTCTATACTGACATAACTACCCCGTTGTACCCGATTACCCGGTTGTAACGATTGTTTGTTTACGGTTCCCGAACCGATTACCCCCACTTTCAAACCGCTATTCTCCAAAATATATAAAGCATCCCTTAACCCCATACCTTTCACGTTAGGTACCAAAGTTTCGGAAATACTTCTGGGTTTCAGTACAAAACCCTCATCATTCCGGGTCGTCATGACCCATTTCGACTCTTCGGCAGGTTCGTCGTCCACGTGAAATCCGAACTCATCATATATACTCAAAAAATCCGATTTCAATCCGTTTTTACTGATGGGCAGTACAAACTCCTCCGGAACATCTTCCGACTCCTCAAACTCCAAAGAAGCCTTAGCGTATACCTTATCCGCTATTTCGCGAAACACATTTCCGGAAACAACATTCCCGTAATATCCTTTGGATAACGACGGATTTTCCACCACCACGATACAGGAATAGAGAGGATTATCTGCCGGAAAGTATCCGACGAAACTGGCTCGATATTTTCTTACTCCATATCCTTTTGAACGATCGGCGACTCTTGCCGTCCCGGTTTTTCCCGCAATTTTACACGGGGCATGGCTCAAGTTTTTCGCCGTCCCGTTTTCCACGACCCCCTCCATCATGTCCCGTAAAGCAGCCAGCGTTTTATCGCTGCAAATATGTCGATCCATCACTTCCGTACCAAACCGTTTAACAACATCTCCCCGGTTTCGTATCTCCTTGACCAATCGAGGCTTCATTCTTTTCCCATTATTCGCGATGGCATTATAAAACGCCAATACTTGCAAAGGGGTCAATTTCACCTCGTAACCAATACTCATCCACGGCAAAGAGATACCACTCCAATCTTTATCGGTCGGATACTTTATATAAGGTTCTCCCTCTCCTAATAACTCAATCCCTACCTTTTTATTCAATTGCATCGCATACAGGCGATTAATAAATTTTTCTGGTTGATTCTTATAATTTTCATACACCAACCTCGAAATTCCATTTGAGGAACGTTCGAATATCTGCTTCACGGTTATCTTACCTACCGGTTTACCATTCGACTCCCGTAATGTCTTTCCATAATAAGTATAAGTACCGTCACCCAAATCGACTGTATCCTCCGGGTGTACGTAACCGTCTTCCAACATCGCCATCATAACCGCCGCCTTGAACACGGAGCCCGGTTCCGCGGCATCTCCGATCGCGTTATTCAACATCTCCCGATAGCCTTTAGGTGTTTTGGTCAGATTAGCAATCGCCTTAATATCTCCCGTTTTCACTTCCATCAGAACGGCAGTCCCCGCGTCCGCATCGTAAATCTCCATCTGTCTATCCAGCGCATTCTGCACAATATCCTGAAAATCGACATCTATCGTGGTAATTACATCATTTCCATCCACAGGATCTTCAACGGTTACCGACACCCAACGTCCGGACATCATTTGTCGTATACTCCGTCCCAATTCACCCTTCAACTCGTTCTCGTAAGCCTTTTCCAAGCCCACGCGTCCCTCGAACGTTCCATCATTGCTCTCGTTTAAATAACCAATCGTCCGGACGGCTAAATCCCCATGAGGTTGCAATCGAACATTTTCCCGTTCCAGAATCAACCCACTCCTACTCCCCTTCTCCCGAAAAATAGGAAAGGTCTTTAACTCTTTCAACTCGTTATAAGAGACCTTTCGCCGGTTGATCAACAGATACTGGTTCGGCTTAGCTCCGTATTTTCCCTTCCACAACTTGCTTCTATATTCCACGGCAGGCGCATCCTTAAAAAAACGAGATAATTTGAAAGCCAAACTGTCTATCTTCTTTTTAAAAATATCATCCGGAACAGCCTTACAATCGAAACGTAATGAATAATAGGGAATCGAACTGGCCAACACTCTTCCGTCCGCCGCACAAATATCTCCCCGGTTGGGAGCGACAACAAAATCTTTCACGGAAACATCTCGGGACTTACTCCGCCATTTCTCTCCCTCCCAAATCTGGACATGCAAAGCCTTTACCACAATCAATGCGGCTATCCCCATCACGCAGATGTACACAAACCCCAAACGTCCGGCTAACTCATGTTTTATTGACATATCCCTATCGACACCCGTTAATTTTCGTATATCTTTGTCGGCGGTTCCTTACTTTCCACCAAATTCAATCCCTCTTTACGAATCTGTTTTATCACTTCCGATTGCGTACTGATCTTCATCAGTTCCGAAGCCGTTGTTATCGACTCAAACCGCAATTCGCTCAACTCCTTTTCCAACTTCACTTTCTTCATATACAATTTCTCCGTATTATACCCGTTAGCGATATACAATATTCCCAAAGCCGTCAAAAAAAGAATAAACAGAATATTTTTCCGCAACACGGTGTCTGCCAAGATACGTCCATCCAAAAGTTCCTTCATGGACTCTCCCAACACCTCTTTCTTCTCTTCCGAAGGCGAAACAAAATCTTTATATTTCTTTTTCTTAAACCACCTCATATTATAACTTCTCCGCAATCCTTAACTTCGCACTCCGAGCCCTCGGATTGCGATCAACTTCTTCCTCCGTCGGCACGATCACTTTCCGATTCACCAACTCAAAACTCTTTTTAACCCGACCATAAAAATCCTTTTCAACTTTTCCCTCAAAATTTCCGGATTTCAAAAAATTCTTTACGATACGATCTTCCAACGAATGGTAAGTAATAATTACCAAACGTCCCCCGGGACGCAACGCCATCTCGGCCTGTTGCAACATATCTTCCAAAGCTTCCAATTCTCCATTGACCTCGATACGCAAAGCCTGGAAAACCTGAGCCAAATATTTTTTCTCTTTCAATTTAGGAACGCATGGAGCTATAACCTGCAAAAATTCATCCGAACGAGCGATCTCCTTTTCCTCACGCTCTTTTACGATCAAACTTACCAAGCGCCGAGCGTTCTCCACTTCACCGTAATCCCGGAAGAGATGTATCAAAGACTCTTCGGTATAAGTATTCAACACATCGGTAGCTTTCAATCGGTTTCTTCTATTCATACGCATATCCAACGCCGCATCAAAACGAAAAGAAAACCCCCGCTCCGCTTCGTCAAATTCATGCGAAGAAACACCCAAATCCGCCAGTATGCCGTCAGCGTGTTCAAAACCGCAATAACGCAAGAAATTGCGTAAATAACGGAAGTTATGATTTACGAAAATAAACCGATCATCTTTCGGCACATTTTCCAATGCATCAGAATCCTGATCAAACCCGATCAAACACCCCTCGGATAGACGTTTCAGGATCTCTCTCGAATGACCTCCCCCTCCAAAAGTCAAATCCAGATAAACGCCGTCAGGATCAATATTCAATCCCGCCACAGACTCTTCCAATAATACAGGTACATGATATTCCATAACTTCTAATTTATGATTCACAATCACTTCCACGCCCGGAAATCACAGCCATGCGGCACGTTTATTTTTCCTGCTTTCCAAAAACCCGGGTCGTCAAATTTACAAAATCCTCCGTATTCATAGCACTTTCTTCATAGTTTATTTTATCCCATATCTCTATTTTTGAATCCTGCCCTACCATCACGATATCCCCCACTACTTCAATACTATCCAACATCTTCCTGGGAATTAAAATTCGACCGTTTCCATCCAACTCGACCTCCAAAACTCCCCGGAAAAATTCCCTTTTAAAACGAGACTCCTCTTGATCAAACGAACTAATCCGATTTCGTAAATCATCAATCAAATTCAACCATTCCCCCTTCGGATAAAGATCAATACATTTTTCGAAAATATTACGACGCAAAACAAAAAAACTCTCCCCCACGGCAGCCGCCCCTTTGCGAAACGCCGACGGCACGACAACCCGTCCCTTGTTGTCCAATTTGCATGTATAATCCCCTATAAATGACAACATATAGTTTTTCTAATTTATGATGTAAAGTTATGAAAATATTTCCCACTTTAAACCACTTTGAACCACTTTTTTCAATATTTTTATTCAAACTGCCAAAATCCACTTGTAATCAACGCATTTTATATAATCGATAAATCGAAAAGTATAAATTTTAAACGTAGAAAGCTTCTCGACTACCGCGTATAAATAATAAAGTTATAATTCCAATTGTTCGGGATGCCGTTATATAAAAAATCCGCAAGTATTTCTTGCGGATTCTATTTTCCACGCTCTAAGCGTCATTATTTTATAAAACAGCGGATCGTTGTGTTAACAACGTCAAAATCGAGTATGTCAAATGATTTGATTTTTTCTTTTTCCAATGTATTTCATCCTCCTTCTCTCCGGGTTCAAAACATTACTTCGAACTGTGGCGAACCACGGGTAATTAACCGATATTACATGTTAAAACAATCCTCATAGGCACTCCTTTCCGCTATGGGTTCGTAACTGAAAGAACTGTACGTCGACGACTTTCCGTTTTTTATCAAAACATCGATGAATGCACCGATCACATAGCATCAACGGACACTATAAAATTACGAATTTTTTTCCACAAAAACAAGTATTCGAGCCTCACTTTGATCTTCTGCTATGCATCCGTCTCTCTAACAACCCTTTTCCCTGTTCTCCTCTTACGTATCCGACGCAAATAGGTCGGAAGCATACAGACGATTAAATGAGATTTCGGCCATTTATAACATTTCAAAAAAAACAACATCGCCACACCTATAAAAACAGCTGTCCCCACGGCAATTTGGAAAGGAAACCATAACAGATCTTTCGCGGGAATGATCATGGGTATCAAAGCGACAGCCCCGGCAGGAGCAAAAAACTTACCGGACAATTCAAACAGAGTGAATAGACAAAGAAACAATACACAAGCAATCATGCTTTCCGGCAATTCCCATAAAACATAACCGACAAACTGAGATACGCTTCCTAACACGGCTGCCGTGACCAACAACAAATAGATTTGGACCGGACGATTTCTGAATCCGGATTTCGAGTTGGCAAATTCAACATAAGTTACAACCAAAGGGGGCAATATACAGTAGAGATTAGATGTATATACCGGAAAAAATGCGATAAGCACCCAGGAAAACAACAACCTTCCCCATCTGACGATCTCTTTCTTTCGATCCTTCCCGACCGGAACATGAATAATCTTTTTTCGAAGTCCGTATTTTTCCATTACCCCCTGGCCTATAACAAGTATCACAGACATAACCGACACCGCTATAGGATAAACCCAACTTTCTGTTTGTAGCACAACCGGCAACATACAAGCCGATAGTAACGGTATCAGACTGGCTCGCATCAATAGCAGAATCGCGGCAGCAAAAGAGAAAGCCAATGCCAAATTCACCATTAAAGGCAACGCGGAATAGCGCACGAGCACAACGCCCCAAGTAGCCCCCGACGTCATCATCACGATCATAGCAATCCGGCCCACCCGCCATACCCGTTTGTCAACAATCCACATGCCGACGGCAAGGGCTGCCATTTCCGGGAAGATAATCTCTTTTTCCCCCAGAAACTCGGACACTCCGACCATTGCTAAAATCATCAGCAATGCGGCCAAATAACGTTTTCGACCAGAAACATCGGAAAATACCGCTCTTCCCTTTTTTCCCGGAAATGTCGATTTACCTTGACCCATATCCCATTTTTTCATGACAGATCGTCAAAAGTAATATTTTTCATCCCAAAATGACACAGAAAACAAGAATCATCCGTCTAATTTTCCAGTCGTTCTTTTAATTCGTATATTTACGAAAAAATTAATTGTTCATCATGGAATATCACTTCGTTACCCGTTTAAACGGAAATATGAGTTTAACTCATGCTTTCCATGCCGATTCATCCCTTCAAAGAAACAACAGCCTTTATAAATTTATCTGGATTCAAAACGGTACACTAACATTAGAAATCGACCACATTATTATCACGTTAAATCAAGACGAGATGATCTCTTTAACCCCATTGCACCACATTGAAATAAAAGAGATCAATGGAAAATACCTAACCCTATTGTTCAACAGTAATTTTTACTGTATTTACGGACACGATAACGAAGTATCCTGCAACGGTTTCCTTTTCAACGGAGGTTTTCAAATTATGAAATTGCAATTGACGCAAGATCAATCTTCCCAGCTAAAAGAACTAACCGACAAACTCGCGGGAGAATACCGAATCAAAGACAATCTCCAGGAGGAGATGTTACGTATTCTTCTAAAACGCTTTATTATCACCTGCACGCGGATCGCAAAGGATAAATACGCGATAAGCCGGGAAAAAGAGAAAAATTTCGATCTGATCCGTCAGTTTTACGTATTGGTAGACCGCCATTTTAAAGAAAAGAAAAAAGTACAGGAGTATGCAGAACTTTTATTCCGCTCGCCCAAAACCCTCTCTAACCTTTTTGCCGCCTATCATATACCTACCCCCTTACGTATTATTCACGAAAGGATAGAAACCGAGGCGAAACGATTGTTGCTATACACTTCTAAAAACGCCAAGGAGATCGCCGATATTTTGGGATTCGAAGATCTTTCTGCTTTTAGTCGTTTCTTTAAAAACATGACGGGAGAGAGCATTTCTTCCTACAGACAAAGAGAGATCGGGAAGAATTGACAATATATCCGGTAAAATGGCCATCTATTTCCGAGGTAAAACATCCGACCTTCGTATCGTAAGTTTAACCATTTAAAACGGAAATAACATGACAACAAAATTAAACGACCTATTTTACAACTTTCTTCTAATTGCTTCCTCAACCCGGCAACTCGGTATCCATCTAATACGTATAGCCATTCTGATTATTTTTGTTTGGATAGGGGGATTGAAATTTTGGAACTACGAGGCGGAAGGGATCGTACCCTTTGTTGCCAACAGTCCTTTTATGAGTTTTTTCTATAACAAACAAGCTCCGGAATATAAAAATCACAAGATGAAAGAAGGAGAAAGAAACGAATTGAAACAAAACTGGCACCAAGGGAATAACACGTACGGGTTTTCTCATGGCCTCGGTATGCTGATCATAAGCATAGGAATCCTGGTGTTTTCAGGGTGGTTCTTTCCGAAAATAGGAGTTATCGGGTCATTACTCGCCATTATCATGACACTGGGAACCCTCTCCTTTTTAGTCACCACACCAGAAGTATGGGTTCCCGATCTCGGAAGCGGAAAATATGGATTCCCTCTACTGAGCGGAGCCGGACGATTGGTCATAAAAGACACGGCCATTCTTGCCGGAGCCGTTGTATTGCTTTCAGAATCCGCACAAAGAATATTAAAAAACAAAAAGTTATGAAACAGTACGATGCCATCATTATCGGTTTCGGCAAAGGAGGTAAAACACTTGCCGTTGAATTAGCCAAACGAAACTGGACAGTAGCCGTGATCGAAAGTTCAGCACAGATGTACGGGGGAACCTGTATCAATATCGGGTGTATCCCGACGAAAACATTAGTACATCAGGCAAAGATCGCCGAATGCCAAGCCTTTACCTCGTTTGAAGAAAAAAAGGTATTTTATCGTCGATCCATCCGTAGAAAGAATGAAGTGACCGCCCTGCTCCGCAATAAAAATTTCCACAATCTGGCCGATCAGGAAAACATAACGGTCTACACGGGAACAGGTTCTTTCGTAACTCCCGAGATCGTTGCGGTACAAACACCCGAAAAGAACTTTCAATTGCAGGGAAAACACGTGTTTATCAATACCGGAGCCGAAACAATAGTACCTTCTATCGATGGCATCGAAGAGAGTAAACGAGTGTATACAAGTACTTCCATCATGGAACTCGCGGATCTTCCCCGCCATCTTGTAATTATCGGAGGAGGCTACATCGGTCTCGAGTTCGCATCCATATACGCCTCTTTCGGTTCCGAGGTAACCGTTTTGGAAGGCTTTGCCGAACTTATCCCAAAGGAAGACAGGGACATTGCCGAACATGTAAAAAAAACGCTGGAAAAGAAAAGTATTCGTTTCCACATGAACGCCAAGGTAACGGCTATTCACGATAAAGGAGACTCAACCATAGTGACTTACCAAACTCCGGGAAACACGATCTCCACTGAATTAAAAGCAGACGCCGTTCTATTTGCCACCGGTCGTAAACCCCATACCGGGGGATTAAATCTGGAATCCGCCGGAGTGAAAACCGATGAAAGGGGAGCCATTGTCACAGACGAGCATTTAAGAACGAGCGTTCCGAATATATATGCCCTGGGAGATGTAACCGGGGGATTACAATTTACTTATATCTCCCTGGACGACTACCGAATCGTCAGCAACTACCTCTTCGGCAACAAAAAGAGAAATAGCTCCGACCGAAATCCCGTAAGTTATTCGGTCTTCATCGATCCGCCTCTATCCCGGATAGGCATGAGCGAGGAAGAAGCCCGAAAAAATAACCTGGAAATAACGGTAAAAAAATTGGCCGTAGCCGCCATTCCCAGAACCCTGACAACAGGAGAAACCGAAGGCATTTTAAAAGCCGTCATCAACGTAAAAAACGGAAAGATTTTAGGATGTACCCTTTTCTGCGCGGACTCACACGAAATGATCAACACGGTTGCTCTGGCAATGAAAAACCAGCTGGATTATACCGTACTCCGGGATTTTATCTACACGCATCCCAGTATGACCGAATCCTTCAATATATTATTTTCTTAATAAATAAAAGCGAGTATTTTCTCGCTTTTATTATAACTACCCGTTATCCTCCCTCTTTCAAACCTCATTCTACCATTTATCTTGTTTTTTAATTCAAAATATATTTATAATATAAAAATTATATGCATATTTGTCACCACACCATACAAAATAGGACAATACGTGAATCATCATTACAATATATCATTAAAAGATGGAACTCGAATAAACTTTCAAACGGTATTCGATCGATATTTCAACTCATTGGTTCTTTTTGCCGAACGTTATCTGAATAATTCTGAAGAGAGCAAATCCGTTATACAAGATGCTTTTATGGCCCTGTGGGAAAACAGATCGATCCTTCAGGACGAAACGGCAATCAAAGCCTATTTGTACTCTACCGCAAGAAACAAAGCCCTGAATCTTATAAAACATCAAAAAATTGCAGACGAATACAACCGGGAACGGTTGCAAAGAATAGATTCGGAATTTTATTATATGCAGTCGGTTATCGAAGAAGAAACCCAAAGAATGATCTTCACGGCTATAGATTCTTTACCCGAACAATGCCGTAAAGTCTGTTTACTGAATTTAGACGGATGGAATAACATGGAAATCTCCCGTCAATTAAATATCTCTCTGAACACGGTAAAATTCCACAAAAAAAATGCTTATAAACTTCTCCGGGAAAAATTACAGGATTATTTCCACCTGTTGTTTTTAGTTTAAATTATTAAATATTCCGACACGAATCGACTATCTATCAAAAATCTATCCAATACAGACCGGATAATTTTCATTACAAGATAGATTATATTTTCAGGTATCCACTACCCGTTTTTTCTTTTCAGTTGTTTTAGTAATAAAATCGAAGAAAAAATGACGCAAAAATACTTCAAAATAGCAGAGCTTATCTACAAACAAAAAAGCGGAATCATTTCCGAACAGGAGCAAAAGGAGTTGTACAAGTGGATACAAGAAAGCATTTCGAATCGAACCCTATACGACAAGCTCCTGAAAGCACCCGATTGGGCTCAAAAGTATGAACGGTATAAACAGGTATCCGGACTAAATGTATGGAGTGATTTGCAACAACGGATATCTCTTCGGAAACGACGGACCATACTGAAGCAAATGGGTTACGCGGCCGGTATCGTACTATTGCTGGGAATAGGATTCTGTCTTCAGCAACATATAAAAAACAAGGAAAACACACTCTCCTTCTCCTCACCCGTCCCGGGTTCCCGGCAAGCTATTCTTCGGCGGGCGAACGGTGAAAATGTTTTGTTAACGAATGCCGATAGTATCATTGCCTGCGACGGCAGGTCCGGAGATATCAAAAAAATAAAAAACAAACTGATTTACGCGGCAGCTAAAAACGATTCGAAAGAGGTTTGGGATACCCTTGAAACTCCAAACAGTTGTGAATTTCAAGTAACCTTATCCGACGGCACCAACGTGTGGCTAAATGCCCGATCCCGTCTTATCTATCCTGTAGGCTTTGTCGGCGAGACAAGATCGGTTCGGCTGGAGGGCGAGGGGTATTTCGAAGTCCGGCGGGACGAGAAACATCCTTTTATCGCGGAAATAAACGGCATGACGATTAAAGTACTGGGAACCTCGTTCAATCTGAAATCCTTCCCGGAAGAAGGGCGTACGACAGCCACGTTATTGAATGGAAAGATCGAAATAAGTACGGGAGGTAAAAATATCGTGTTGACCCCCGACATGCAGGCTGATTTAACCGGTGAACACCTAACGATAAAACGAGTAGATGCAAAGTCTTACCGGGCATGGACCAAAGGCAATTTTGTATTCAGAAGAGAGCGGCTGGAATCCATCATGAACGATCTTGCCCGGTGGTATAACGTGGAGATCAGGTATGAAGAGGGGACAAAAGAGATCCTGTTCTCCGGTATCATGAATCGTTACGAAACCATAAGCGAAACCTTATGGATGATAGAAAAAACGGGAAAAGTAAAATTCGACATTACCGGATCCATTGTCACGGTAAAAAAGCAATAAAAACGGGGAGATGCTCCAACACCTCCCCGATCAAAATTCAATCGTTGTCCGTTTGCTCCAACAACAGGATAACCATGTGTAACTTTTAATACTGCAAATCTATGAAAAAAAAACGAGAACCCGGCCCGCACTCCAAAGGAGAAGAGTCCGCTAATTTTGTAAAAATGAAACTAACGATCCTACTCTTTCTAATCAGTATACTTCAAAGCTTCGGAGGAGTATATTCCCAGTCCGTGAAATACGATATCTCGTTAGAGAAAGGGACATTGGAAGAAGTTTTTAAAATCATCGAACAAAAAGGAGAATATACCTTTCTCTACTCTATCGAAGACATCGACAAAATAGCCCCGATTAAAATCGATGTAAAACAGGCTGAGTTAAAAGAGATTCTAACCATTTGTTTGGCTAAAACCGATTTGACATACGAAATAAATCACCAGCTCGTCATCATCAAAAGCAGGGAAGAGAAGAAAGAAAAAATAACCATGATCACGGTAAAGGGCATCGTAAAAGACGAAGCCGGAGAACCTTTGCCGGGCGTATCGGTTATTTTGAAAGGAAGCCACACGGGGAGTACGACCAATATAAAAGGAGAATTTCAGCTGAACGTCCCTGAACAGGATACGATCGTATTGACTTTTTCTTTCGTGGGAATGAAAAGCCAGGAGGTTATGTATAAGGGAAAACCGATGAGCGTCGTTCTAAAGGAAGATATACAAAGCGTGGAGGAAGTAGTGATAACCGGATATCAAAAAATCGACCGCAAACTCTTCACGGGAGCAGCTTCGAAAGTAGACATGAAGGATATCTATCTACCCGGAGAACCGGATATCACCAAAGCCCTGGAAGGCCAGGTAGCGGGAGTCTCCATTCAAAACGTATCGAGTACTTTCGGTAGTGCTCCCAAATTACGGATTCGCGGGGCCTCTTCCATTTACGGAAACCAAAAACCCTTATGGGTAATCGATGGCGTAGTACTGGAAGATGCCGTGAATGTATCCATGGATGAGCTGAATTCCGGAAATATAGCGACCATCATCAGCTCCGGCGTGGCAGGATTGAACACGGACGACATCGCTTCCCTGCAAATATTGAAAGACGTATCGGCAACGGCCCTATACGGAGCAAGAGCCATGAACGGAGTCATTGTAATCACCACCAAAAAGGGACGACAAGGAAAGATGTCCGTGAACTATTCGACCAATATCAGCATCAAACCCATACCCTCATACGACGACTACAACATACTGAACTCCGGAGAACAGATGTCCGTGAACCGGGAACTCTATGAAAAAGGTTGGATCAACATAGCCCAGACCCCATCCGCTATCGATCACGGTCCTTACGGAAAAATGTTCGACCTCATCGCCAAAAACGAAATCGCGTGGGTAGATAACAACAACGGAATCAATACTTTCTTACGGAAATACGAGACCGCGAATACGAACTGGTTCAAGGAACTTTTTCGTACGGGAATACAACAGCAACACACGCTCAGCATTGCGGGAGGAGGAACCAAAAATACCTTCTACGCTTCCATCAGTTATCTGCACGACGACGGATGGACGATAGCCGATAAAGTAGATCGCTACACGGCTTTATTAAAAGGAACATTCGATATCACGAAGCAATTGACGGTAACGGCCTCCACCAATATGTCTTTCCGGAAGCAACGCCTGTCAGGCGCCTCGCAAAGTACGGATGATGTGAACGGCGTGGATCGTTACACGGGACGCATCGAACGAAACTTCGACAACAACCCGTTCCTGTATGCCCTGCAAACCAGCCGGGCTATTCGTTGCCGGGATGAAAACGGCAACCTGGAATTCTTCCGGAAAAATTATACGGACTACAATATCGTGGATGAATTGTCCAAAAACAGGATTGAAGCGACGGTCCGGGATATGTCTTTTACGGCAGATATCAATTACAACATCACGAGTAGTTTTTCCCTTTCCGGAAAAGTATCCGCCCGGTATTACCTATCCAAACTGGATCGAAAAGTACACGAAAATTCCAATGAAGCCAAAGCTTACCGGGCTGGAACCGGACCGGACGATTCCGGCCTGATCCAAGAAAACAATGGCCTGCTATTCCAGAAGCCGGGCGATAATTCGGGGATCAAATACAGTATCCTGCCGGAAGGGGGCATTTACGAAACCTATTGTGACGAGATGCTCAATTATTACCTGAATGCAAATGCCAACTGGAATCCCCGGATAGGCTCCGACCATATGTTTACCTTCCTGTTGGGAACAGAAATCCGTTACATCAACCGGGATAAGGATTGGAATTACGGTTACGGTCATTTTTTCGACGCAGGAAACGTATCGGCCAATTACATGGAGTATTTGGAATCGGTAGGCGGCTCCTATTTCGGAAAAGCCAAAGGTTTCGACCGTTTTGCCGCCTTTTTCCTGAATTACGGCTATTCATTCCAGGGAAAATACACCTTTAACGGAACAATTCGCTATGACGGCTCCAACCGCCTGGGACATGCCCGCTCCGCCCGTTGGTTGCCTACCTGGAACATCAGTGGCAAATGGGCCGTAAAGGAGGAAGATTTTATGAATCGTATCGAATGGTTAAGCCAGCTGAACCTGCGTCTGACCTACGGGCTGAACGCTTCCCTCGGTAACGCGACCAACTCCACCCTATTAGCCCGTACCCGGGTGAACAACCACCCCTTCCATCCCTCCTTTTCCGAATTGGAGATCGACATTGTCAGCTTGGGAAACCGGGATCTCACCTGGGAAAAGCAACATGAATTCAACGCCGGAATAGACGCGGGATTATGGGAAAATCGGTTAAACCTGATCATCGACTATTACAACAGAAAGGCCTTCGACTTGATAGGAGCCTACCCATCGTCGGGAGTGGGCGGCGAACGTCTTAAACTGGGAAATATTGCAGATATGCATTCGCACGGTATAGAATTAACCTTAACCTGCACTCCGGCACAAACACAAAAATTCCGATGGAACTTTAACATCAACTACGCCTATCACCACAGCAAGATTGTAAAACTGATCAGCCAGGACTGGGTGGGAAGAGCGGTAAGCACATACGGCGTTCCGGTACTGAACGGCCCGGTAAGAGGCATTTATTCCTCCCGCTTTGCCGGATTGGACGACCACGGGGTTCCCATGTTTTTCAATAAAAACGATGAACAGGTATACTACCTGAAATTACAAAGCTACGATTGGAGCGATTTCGTCTATAGCGGGAATTTGGAACCCACCTCGAATGCCGGCATGCAACATACTTTTACCTTCGGCAATCTCTCGCTTTCGGCCTTGTTCACCGGACAATTCGGTCACAAAAAACGGGTAATGCAAAATTACAGCTACGGATATTACGATTCGGAAGCTTTACCTTCCAAATTAAAAAACCGCTGGCGGGTAAAGGGAGATGAAAAAATCACTTCTATCCCGGCTATTTTGGATAAGGATTACTATAACCGTTCCAATGAAACGGATATCTCTACGGCCTACAATCTATACGGTATGTCGGATTTATGGTTAGCCGATGCTTCCTTTATCCGCTTAAAGAACTTGTCCCTATCCTATTCCCTGCCTAAAAAATGGATGCAAAAGCTATCGATAGATCATGTAAACCTGGGCTTTTCAGCCACGAACGTGGGCTTATTGTGGTTGGCGGATAAAGAGAAATTAGGCGGTGAAGACCCTGAATTTTCCTGGTCGGGAGGTACCATCATGCCCATCAGCCGTCAATATGTATTCACCTTAAATATAGGATTCTAAGTTTACGACAAACGTAGTAAGAAAAGAATAAACAGAACTAAAATTCAAAACGATGAAAAAATATTATTTACCGCTATATGCCATGCTCTTCTCTGCCGTTCTTTGCTTCACGGGATGCAACGACTTTTTAGACGTATCTCCGGACGAGCGCATGGAAATCGATAACCTCGACAAGGTCTATCAAACGGTCACCGGAGCTTACCAGAACAAGTACGGTTTCAGGTTTACACACATGTCTTCCGACGATGTCACTGCCGTAAAGGGGGTAAACCGCACGCAGGAAACAATCGAAGACCTGTATACATGGAATCGCGATTTCCGGAACCAGACGCATCAGGATGCTCCGGCATCTTACTGGACGATCACGTACAGCTCCATTGCCAACATCAACCATGCCCTCGAGGCTATGGATAAATTGAAAATCCTTCCGGAAGAATCGGCCAAAGCGGAAGTTATACGGGGAGAGGCCCTGATTGTCCGTTCCTACTGCCATTTCATGTTGGTCAACCTATTCGCAAAACATTTTGACAAATCCACGGCCTCGACAGATCCGGGCATTCCTTACGTTGTCAAACCCGAAGACCGATTGGTGGTTCATTACAAAAGAGCTTCCGTAGAAGAGGTATACCGACTGGCAGAAGAAGATTTGCAGGAAGGAATCCGCTTGTTGGAAAAACATCCCAAACTATTCAATCCGAGTAAATACCATTTTACGTTTCCGACGGTATACCTGTATGCCTCCCGTTTTTACACCTTCCGAAATCAGGATAAAAAAGATGTAGAGCTGGCTATCCGATATGCCAATAAAGCAATCCAACAATTCGGAGGCTTACTGGTGATGCGCTCCTGGACCGAATACGGGAAAGACCAGGAAGGTCCTGTCGATGTCACCCAAGGCGAAGTGGGATTGGTGCAGGTTTCGGCTACCATGGTCAATTATGCTTTTATTTATCAATTGACAGACGGAATTAAGGACACGGAATTAAAAAATCCGTTCAAACAAAACGACCTCCGTTTAAAAGGCAAATACCTTACCTCAGGAAACATATTTACGCCCATGTACTTTTTTGTCCCGGAAAAAGAGAACACCCTCTATTCGGCATACGATCTGTTTCCCATGTCGGAAGCCTTACTCAATGCCGCCGAAGGATACGCCCGGGAAAAAGATTTCGATCAGGCTTTGGAGATGTTACATGCTTTGGGCAAAAAAGTCTATTACAACTACAACAGCTCCAAAGTAAGCAGAGCCGCCATACAAAAAGCCTATCCGGACGACACGGAACAGGAATCCATGATCCGGTATATTCTTTTCGAAAGACGGGTACAATTTCTGATGAAAGGTATGAGATGGTTCGACATTAAACGCTACAACCTGGATGTGGAGCATCTGCTGCAGGACGGTACCACTATTCGTTTATCCGAGATCGCACCGAACAAAGATTACCAAATTCCCGGTTACGCGATCGAAGCCGGACTTGAACCCAATAAATAAATGAACATATGAAAACAAAGATATTTTTTGCCTTACTCTTTGTCGTCTCGGTCCTAACCGGATGCTCCGACAACGATTCGTTACTCCCCTCCGAAGAAGAACTTTTTCCGACAAAAACAAACACGGAGCTGGATAAGCAATTAAACGAACTTTTCCGACCCTATAACACGATTGTCGAATACCGGTATATTAAAAACCTGATTCCGGACGACTGGTATTATATTTATCCGGTCGAAGAAGAGCTGGTAGTACCGATGGCCGAATTTTTAAAAGCGTATTGGATCGGCCCCCTGGAAGCCGGATCTTCCCGCGAGTTCGTGGTAAATAACTTCCCGCGCATGATCCTCCTTATCGGGTCATCGGCCTACAACATGGACGGCACGCGGGTCACCGGACAGGCCGAGGGAGGAACTCTCATCCGCTTCACGGAGGTAAATGACTATAACATCGAAAAAGAGAAATGGATATTGGGACAATTGGAAACCGCTTTCCACGAATACGCCCATATTCTCCACCAAACGTTCGGTTTTCCGGACGATTATCGCAACATCACCCCTGACAGTTACACGAAAGGAGGATGGAAATCGTTGAAACTCAAAGACGCCATTAAACTGGGTATGGTCTCCAATTACGCCTGCTCTGCCCCGGAAGAGGATTTCGCGGAACTTTTTTATTTCTGGATCGTCAGCCCGTATGCAGATTTGGAATACGTGTTCAACGAACAACCGACCGGCGGACTTAAACCCTCCCAGGTACAAGACGTGGTAGAAATGAATGCGGGAAGAAGAATTATCCAGAAAAAATTATTGACAATGGAAAAGTACCTGCAACGGATCGGTGTCGATCTGCAAAACATTCGAAATGACTTACAACACCGTTTGGGACATGAAGAATAAGACCATTGTCAAATCCAAAAATAGAAACGATATGAAAACGACTACCTTTTTACTATTGATATGCACAACGTTCATTGTCTCTTGCCAGGACAATAAAGTAGACGACCTCTTTCAACTCTCCCCGGAGGCAAGAGTCGCCCAAAGCGTCAGCGAAATTCAAAACGAATTAATCGCCGCCAAAGAGGGATGGATCGCACACTATATTTACAACGAATCGGCCGACGATATCTACCTTAAAATTATTTTTAAAGAGAATAATCGGGCTGAAATCACCTATTCCAAGAAAGGAAAGATCATAACGGAAGAGAGCAGTTATGCCCTTCGTTATTCCCAACAAGTAGATTTGATTTTTGACACCTACTCCGTTTTCTCCATGTTTGTAAACAGCATAAACAAGGGCGATTTCCGCTTCGAACTCGAGCGGAAAGAAAACGGATTACTCTATTTCACAAGTCGCGGCAGTACTTTTGAGCCGGAGAGTCATATCGAATTCGAACCCAACACGGGCAACCCCACTTACGAAAAACTGCTGGCCATGTACAACCGATTGCTCCCTGACCCGAGCCGACCTTTTTACCGCGTTATGAATATCCAGGGTGTGGATACAAAATACTGCGTTTGGAGGGGAAGCGGCCTCAACTTGGAATGGGAAGAGGATAATGTATTTCACACCCAACGTTTACCCGTTAAAATTACGGAAAACGGATTCGAGTTCAGAGCCCCTTTTAAAGTAAAGAATACGAATATCGCGAAATTGGTTTACAATGAAACGGAGGATCATTTCGAGATTTGGGATAAAAGGGCCAAAGTGGGAACTTTGGATTACAGCGATGAAAAACCCTTCCGATTCGGAAATTCCACACAAGATTTTTTAAAAGAAGTAGGCGGATTCGTGGTCATCGAATACAGTAACCGGATGCAAGATATGGTAGACTTGGCATATGAAAACGACCCGGATTTTTACGATATCGAATTTTACGTGAATTACGGGAAAGACGAAGATATGAACGAATTGAATTTCTTTAGCGAAGAGTGGGGATACCTGGTATGGGATATGGACTTCCGGTACGACAAAGATGTCATGACGATGAATGTCATTGAAGCGCAATCGGATGAAGCCGAAGAATACGCTGCCGATATCGCTCCCGATCTGTATCAGGTCTTCGCGGACCGGGCGTTCACGTTAGTTTTACGAAACGGCAAATACTGGTTTATTCAAAACGACGATCCCTATATCTACATGCTCGTAGAGCCCTTATAAGCCCTCAAAGAGGTTGTCTTTCCGTCTCAGGCTCGATAAACCGGCAAGAACGAGATCGAAGACAACCTCTTTTCCTTATATCAGATTACCTCGTAAGTGAATTTATCGGTCGTTTTCTCCTCGCTGAGAGCAATCATTTGGGGGACCAAACGGATAAAATGTTCCGTATGACGATGAGCTTCCAGTACTCCGGCATCCGCCCAGGTTTCGATGATCTCCAACTGATCCGCTTCCATTACATTTGAAAAAATAGCATATCCCACGCATCCCTCCTCTTGCCGCGACTGAACGGCGAGTTCCCGCAAAACCGCCAATAATTTTTCTTTATTCTCCGATTTTACCCGAAGAGCAACATTAATTCTAATCATATCCTTATTTTTCTGGTTATCCTCATTTCAGCTGTAACATTTTGAATAACTGAGTTCCCAATCCCACCCTATATCCCTGGGATACGAAGATCACTTCCCCTTTCCGGTTCGCAACAACGACACAGGGCAATTGCCCCGTTTTTAACTCCAATGTCTTTTCCCATGCACTCCGTATCCTGCCCTCGATGTCATAACCGAAACTCAGTATAGCCGGGAAAAGACGAAAAACAGAACGATCAAATTTTTCCCATTGTTCCTTATTTCGGAAAATAAATGTCATCGGTATCCCCAACTCTTCAAAATCACTTTTCATGCCGCTAACATCCCGCAACAGGTGATTGGTCGGCTCTTTATCCGCTTCTATCAAAGCCAAAGCAGTATAGCCCGTCGAAGGCCAACTTAAAAATTCCCTCCCGCCGTCTTTTCCCGACCCGTAAACCAAATCGGGATCGATATATCCTTCGATCCGGCTTGTTTCCTTACACGGAACGATACGCATGTCCATGACCGTTATTTCATCGGCCCTTACTCGAAACGAAGTCATACCGGACAGCGCGGCACCGTCACTTCTGCGATTACCCGTGATCAAAAGATAGCTTCCCTCCTCTAAAGTTACCGGCTTTGCAAATATGCTTTTTAAAGAAGCTCCGGCTCCCATATCCACCGCGGCATTGCTTCCCAAATCCACGGTCCGCACTGCCCGGTCTTTCAATTGGGCGATCGTGAAATTCAAAAAATAATGGGGATCCTTTACCTCATCTCCCTTGTAACGTATCATCAGTCTCCCTTTGGAACCGGCGATATTCGAAGCGACAACCGGAAGCGATTTCCAGTTTCCGGCCTCATAATATTCCGGTCTTCCCGAAATCGGATCGATCCGAGCCGGAATCCCCAAAGAGCGGCAAGCCGCAACGAAAAAAACATCTCTCGAACGGGAATCCGTAAAACCTGTCCGCAAAACTCCTTCCGGAGGAGTAATGATTTTTGCCGGATAAATAGAATCTACCAAACAGATACGATCTATCTCCTCCGTCAAATCGGACACGGAAGAGATCCGCTTTTTCGACAAATAATCGGTCAATAACGAACGATAAGCCGTCAGAAATTCATTCCTGATTCGGGGGTTCAAAACATACTCTTTAAACATCGGGGTTTCCCTGTACTTCCATGCCGAATTCAAATGATCCGTCCATATCCGGGCCGGGGTATCCTGCAAATCCTTTTCCGGCACGACGCTTAACAACGCCATAGCCATCCCTCTCCTCTCCGGGGATATCTCCCGGATAAAACGGACCGTTTCCTCGTAGTTTCCCCGGCTTATTTTTACGAATCGGACGAATCGCTCCGGATCTACTCCTAAATCCCTCGCGATCTTTTCGGCTTCCCTTTCCTGCATAAAGGAAGCGATATAAGCATTCCGGATCGAATCTTCCCGGGTAAATCTCTTGTCATTCAAGGCTCGCTCTTCACTGTTGGCAATAGCGGTGACAGGTTCAGCGACCGGTGGCACCAGAATATACTCTTCCGCGTATCGACTATCCGAATCCTTATTCAAGACAATCCGAAGGGTATCCCCCTCCCTTACATCATACTTGCCAAAGCCGTATTTTTCTCCCTTGGAAACCCAAACGATCAGATCACCCAATCCCAAAGTCAAACGGGATTTTCCATCTTTATCCGAATATAAAGTCGCTACCGGATAATACTCCCCGTAATTAAACAACCTATATTCCACTTTTGCTCCGGCAACAGGTTGTTGTAAAGAATCAACAACCTGAACCACCGTCGGTACGACTTTCGTATAATGGGATGTCACGTTGATCCCGGTACTGTTCCCCGTGGCATACACCACCTCTTCGTCTCCCTTGTAACGCCCGAACACATCAGCCTCCACGTAAACAGCCTGCTGTACCGGAACGGTGAACCAGGCCATATTCAACCGGGGTTCGGGTTCACAAGCCCCCAAGTACTTCCAATCACCGTCCACCCATACCTCTATCCAGGCGTGGTTATCGTCACAATGTGCCCAACGGGGTGTATAAATCTGCCGAGCAGGAATAGCTACAGCTCTTAAAGCCGCCAACGCGAATACCGACTCTTCTCCGCAACGTCCGTAAGCCGTACTCACGGTTGCCAAGGGAGAAAAAGTACGTGCATCCGTCGGTCTGTAAACAACTTTCTCGTGACACCAGTGATTGACCTCTAAAGCCGCTTCTTCCATGGATTTACAACCTCTTACCCTATCCTTTAACTCCCTGTAAAAAACAACACGGGAAGAATCCAATGCCTCCTTTCCCCCTCTAACCGGAAGAACAAAATGACGAAAAATCACCTCCGGAATCTCTTTTCCCCAGGGCATCTCCTCTTTAGCCCGAAGCGAAGCCCTGACATTTTTTAGAAAGAACGCACCGCTTTGCATGGAGATATCCACCAACGGAGAATAGGCATACAAAAACTCCATCGCTTCCCGTTCTTCCCAATTCATGGGAGTATCAAAAATTTCCAACAGATTCTCCGTAGACTTTATCAGTAAATCTCTTTTACGATCGAAATCATGCCGGACCTCCACTCGATAATCCCGATCCGAAATAAAATGCGGATGCTTACAACAAGTAAAAAACAGGGACATAACCAGTCCGATAATAAGTAGTTTCATCTTTCAGGAGTTTATATAGCAAATATAACGGATATTTTCCAGAAATCTTTTACTATTTTACCAATACATGAACATTCCAAAACGGAAAATCGATATCGACGTTTTAAAGAATTCGGGATGGGTACTATTAGACGAATACGAACTTTCGGAAGAAGAAAATAAAGTAACCCTTTCGGACAAAGGAATAAAAGGGCAACGTCTTATTGCCGACGTCGTGAAATGGAAACAGATCAAAAAATAATCCGATAAAAATCGGATCTCTCTATGAATGATAAACGAGTGTACAATCGAAAGTAGGTTTATACAGGTACACGTTACTTTTAATTACCATGTCCAACCAAAGCCGTATGAAAAAAGAATTAACAAAAAAAGGACTCATGCTTTTTATTTTTATAATCGGATTGAATATAAGCGTTTTCGCTCAATTAAAACCTTAAAAGGAGAAGTAAAAGACGATTACGGTCCTCTACCCGGAACTACTGAACGCTCAACAACAGAGCACTCAGTCCCCTCTTTTTCCAAGAACTTGACACAGATCAAAAAAACGTGTTGAGTCTCCCCAACACGTTTTTATAAAACATTCGATTATCTTATTTTTTCACAGCTTCCAAAGACAAAAGAATTGATTGGTAATGAGCTTTATCGGCAGCATTAGCTGACGGAATTCTACTCTTAAGCAAAGAGATCATTTTTTCCATCAAAGCCGTATTGTAAGCCCCGGTCTCATCGATATTGTCGATGCGAACCTCACGTTGCCATCCGTATCCGTATACATCACCGAATTGATTTTTCTGCATCTGAGCGGCAACACATCCGGCACCGTACTCGCTTTCGATATGACGTAAACGTTTTTGGAAACGAGCAACAGCTCCCGACTCATCCAATCCGTAAGCAACAATCTCGTCTACGGAAGGAGCATAGGCATCGAGTTCCAGGTTTTCACCCTGCAATCCGAACAATCCGCCACTTTTCTTTCCTACTACTTTGTTAACAGAGGCTACAACTTCTGCGGCCAAATTTCTCTGCAACAATTTATCGCCTTCAGTTAATTTACGACCTTGAATCGTCGGTTCCCAAATTCCGGCATACAAATCGTCATAGAACTCTTTCAAAGAATAAGCTTTGTCAGCCACATGAGAAGATACCATCACGTTCTTATTCAATCCGAATAATTTCTTAGCGACAGCAGCTCTCAAAGTGATAGACATATTCAAAGCCAAGGGGAATTTGGAAGTCAACTCTTTGTCATTCAACCAATCGCTGTTACGAACTTGTTTGATAGCCCAATTCATCGCTTTCTTTTGAACCTCTTTCGGTACGGCCTGATAACGTTTTCCGGGAGTTCCGTCTTTCACGTCAGACAAGTAGATACCGCCGACATTCACCAATGCATTGTTCAAATAACGGAAGTACTGATTGACAATACTCATATACAAATCCTGCCGATGAGCGGTTGAAGGATCATCAGTAATCCAGTTATTCAAGTTTTTCAAAATATATTTCAAATTCTTGATTCCGTAATCACCGGCTTTCATAGCATCGTCACCTAAATCTTCTTCCAACGCACTCGGATCGTAACGGCTGAAAATTTGTTGTCTTCCGTAACGATACATCGGGTCTCCGGCTTTTTCGTCTACCCAGCTTTCCAATACCTTAGCTTCTTCTTTTACCGATTTATTTCCGGGAATCGGAGAATACAACCATTTGATAGCATACAAATCGTAAATACCCATATCAGGAGGAGTCAATCTAACTCCCTTGTCATTCGGTTGAGCAACATAGTTGAAACGGGCATAATCCATGATAGAGGGAGTGGTTCCGTACTTCTGAGTGAAAGAAGCAGAACGTAAAGAGTCTACCGGGAAAGCATTAGATGCCGCCATATTGTGCATCAAACCTAACGTATGTCCGATTTCGTGAGCAAACACATAGGTAAGAGACTCATCCATAATCTCTTTCGGCATTTTCTTCGTCCGAACAGAAGGATCTATCTGAGCTGTCTGAACAAAACGCCAATTATTGATCAATTTAACAACATCATTGTACACCAGTACGGTAGCGTTGATAATTTCACCTGTTCTCGGATCAACCCAAGAGGGACCCATAGCATTAGCAACCTCTATCGGCACGTAACGGATACAAGAATATTTCAAATTGTCCGGATCAAAGTTAGGATCGTCTTTCGGGAAATCGTATACCTGCATAGCATTTTTGAAACCGATTTTTTCAAAAGCCTGATTCCAAACCAATACGGATTTTTTCAAAGGTTCTTTCCACTCTTCCGGGAAGGCATCGTCCACGTACCACACGATAGGTTTAACGGGTTCTACCAGTTCTCCGCGTTCCCAAGCCTGCATATCTTTGGGTTCCAAACGCCAACGATTAGCTAACGTATAATTCTGAATACCGTCTTCTTCCATCGTGATGTTTTGTTTACCTGTCAGGAAGATTCCGACACGGCTATCAGCGATACGCGGTTTCATTTGTTCTTCCGGTAACAAAAGAATGGTCCGGTTAACTTTAGCAGTCACCTCTCCGCTTCCGAAAATGAACATCCAGAACTGCAATTTATAGGAATAAGTCATATAAGACTCGATGGAAACATTATCTTCAAAAGCTTTGATCTTACCCAAAATAGACAGATCCGGCTTCAAAGTAGAAACCACATTCAAAAAGCCGTAATAACTGGACATCGGGCTAAGAGCCGGTTCACTCGCGGTAAACATGGTCGTCATATCGATCATCACCGCCGTGCTATCCGCATTGTAAGCCTCGATTTTGTATTTCTTCATGAAAGGATCCATATAGTTCCTTTCCAAAGCCAATTTCAACTGAGGATCACCTTCGGTTATGGCATTCACTTCTTGAAGAACGATCGTACTGTCGATCTTATTGAATTTAACATGTAACGGATCGTTCGGTTTATAACCTACGGTAGCGATCTCAGAATTACTGGATTCTGCCGTGGTAGAAGCAATCAACATATCGCGTCCAATGTACTTCAACGGCAATTCTACATACAATTTACCATCGATTTTGTGTAAAGTCAAGAATTTACCCTCGGCAGTCTCGCGTCCCGGTTTTTTCATTAACTTTTCATAGGGAGTCTCCTTCTTCTTCGGAGCTACCTCTTCGGTTTTGTTCTTGTTTTTTTTCTTTTTGCGTGATGCAGCATAGCTGTCATTGGCAAAGGGCACAACAAACAATGCAGCCACAAATAATACAATCCATTTTTTCATACAAACAAATTTTAATAAATATGCGATAAAATTACATTAAGATTCCACATTACGATACTCTTCTCCCTACTTTAACGATAAATTAACAAGAAAAAGATGCATTTTATTCTCGCACATTTCAACAACACACTGATAATCTGATATATAAACACCAAAGTCATCTCCTTTCTACTATTTTAACACACTTTTCTCCCCAAAAATCAGAACTTTTCGATTCTCATATCTTTGTAACTTTATTACTGAATATTCATAATATATGCATAATAAACATCACCGTACGCTTTATCATCCGTTACGCCCCCCCCTTTATTACCCGAAAAGTATCATCTACGGGTGAATGACATTTCAACCCGTATTCTTTTTTTATCCTTCTGCATTTCAATACCCAAATACTTTTATCCCCCTCCGTACGGGGCATACTTCTTTTAAGAATAATCTCCCCTTTCGTCTGTTTCATACATTGGAATCCTGCCGTAAAGGAGTTAAGAAGTACCCGCCCAGCCATTACCTTTATTTAAGTCCCCTCAACACGTTGACGGCCTCTTCTTTACATCCTTAATGAACCGGTGCCCGCAAGGACCGCCGTGGGTTTCGTTTTAATTATCGGCGGAGTCTACCTGACAGGAAAAGGAAGATTAAACTTCACAAATAAACATAAATATATCTATATAGATGCATTTACCATGCATTTATTTGTTTAGTTATAAATAATATCATACCTTTACCGCAAACCAGAAACATAAAACATCACACCAAATGAAACGAATCACCTTATTCTCTTTCTTGTTACTGGGCATGACTTTTTTCTACTCATGCGTAAAAGAAAGTTCCCCGAGCACTAATACGCCGGAGAAAGTTACGAAATTAAACATACCATCCAATTTCGATTGGAAAACTTCTGCCAACATAGTCTGTAATTTTACAGCCCAACATGATACGAAAGTCGAAGTATCGCTTACAAAAAAAGAGGCATCTTTTGCCACTTTTATCGTCGGTCGCGAAACCGATAACGTATATCTAAACCTTCCGACCTCCACGAAAAAAGTGTATGTAAAATACGAAACGAAGGACGGGAATTTTAAAACAGTGGAATTAGTTCCGGCGGGGACAACCTTGTCCTGCACGATCCCCGGGGACAGCAAAGAGTATGTTGCACCCCAAACCGAAATCTTCAACATTCAAAGAGCAATAGCGCGTACTCCTCAACAAAACGTGGGGACTATATATTATCCTGCACGAAATAACGGTTGGGGAACATTAATGTTCGAGGATTTATGGCCGGGATACGGAGACTATGATTTTAACGATCTGGTTGCCAATTACAAAATACAACTTTACATGCAAAACAACAATAAAGTGAACAGCATGCTGATCGGCATTCGAGTGAAAGCCGTAGGCGGCTCTATTCCTAATGACTTTTACCTTACGTTAACGGGAGTAAAGGGAGGAGAGATCGATGAAATCACCCCTTACAGCAGTCATAACGCTGCCGCAACCGCAGAAATGGTACAACTCAATCCCGGAAATAGTGTTCACACTCCTGCCACTTTTATTTTCAAAGACATCAAAAAGAATGACAAAAAACCCCAGGGGGCAATATATCTAAACACGGAACGGGGGTACGAAATGCCGGAAAGCGACTGGGTTACAGTTGCCTATTTTGTTCAATTCAGAAATTCGATCGCTATCGAAGACGTGACATTCGATAAATTCGATTTCTTTATTGCCAACACGGAAAGAGAAATACACTTGGGAGGATTCGCCCCCTCGCTATTAGGACAATCCGTCTATGACAACTTAGCGACCAACAGCAATAATATCAATCCGAATAAATACTATTATTCCAAAACCAATCTGATATGGGGACTAAGCATTCCGGCAGACATACCACATGCCTATGAAAACACAGATTTTTTAAAAGCTTACCCCAATTTTGCCAAATGGGCCCAATCGGGAGGCTCCACAAACACAGACTGGTATGAAGACAAAGGCGATAATCGGATAAATGCCAATTTAGTTAAATAACCCTATAAAGGTAAGAGTAATATTAAGAAATAACTTCTTCGCAGGAAACGAAGAAGTTATTTTTTTATAAACAACGAAACGAATAAAAAACATCGCATGGCAATCCCCAGGAAAGCATAACTCCATTTTATTTCATTTTATAACCATATTATTAGCGATATATCAATTTTATTATTAATTTTGCATCTATTGGAGATAGATGCATGATTATTGCTTCTTTCACTTTAAGATATGCCGAGGTGGAAATACACATAGATAATCGATTTAGCAAGAGCATTGAAAATAAATTGGATTATATCTAAAATGGAATACAACAGAAACTTCTACCGACGATGGAAACAGTACATGAAAACCCCGAAATGACAACCATAGATCAAGAAATTGAGCTATATCGTTCAATGATCGGTTCCTTACCCCAAACCATTATTCTGTTGGATAAAAACAAATACGTCATTCGCATCTACAACGTCCCTTCTCAAAAAACAATAGCCGAACATCTATACAAAATTACAGGCAAATCTCTTCATTATTACTGTAAAGATCCGACCTTTCCCTATCAAAAACTTTGTTGTCAAATCGACACTATTTTCGATTCCGTCCTTAAAACAGGTAAAACGATTCATTTCGAAGACAATCTTCATGACAGAGACGTAGAAATAATCGTCTCCAGAATCCCGAATAAACGAATAGCGATCCAGATTCGCGACATCTCAAATCTCATTAACATAGAAAAAGAGAAAGAAACACAAGCGCACAACCAAGAATTACACGGTGCATTAATCGCCGGAGGTTTATCGTCATGGACTTATGATGTGGAAAAAAAGATGATATCCTCCATCCACAATAACACGGTCATCGGTAAACAGATGAAATTCGAAGAGTTGCTTCTACGTGTAGAACCGGACTACCGTCATCTACTGATCGATGCTTTCGATCAGATCATCGAACACGGCAGTGAATTTCAGAAATTCACGTTAAAAATCCGGGATCTATCCAATAAAAAAATAGATTTGAACATACACGCCATACCTTACCGACACACTCCAAACGGTAAAGTATCTATCATCATCGGTTCTCAAAAAGACGCTACCCAAAAACTTTTTTACGAGGACAGTCGAACCTCCCTGATCAAGCAAAACAAGCTGATCTTAAACAATGCTAATTCCGGATTCGTTTACATGACTACTGATTATGAGATTCTTTGGGAAAATGTATCCAAAGTTTTTTCCGACCCACAAATCGTAAATCATTTCCGGATAGGATCACATTGCAACAAATTTACCACTCATAAAAAAGATCTGTTTTGCATGGAATGCCCTACCCGCCAAGCCATAAATTCCCGCAAAATACAATACCATACTTACACTTCCCCTAAAGGATTATCGGTTAAAATAACAGCCAACCCGATCCTCAATGAAGCAGAGGAAATAGAAGGTGTCGTACTTCGTATAGACGATATCACCGAACAAATAAAAAACCGACAGGAGATAGAATACACCAAAACCCTTCTGGAATTCTCTTTCGTCATCGGGAAAATCATTCCCTGGATGTGGAATTTATCCAACGGACTCCTCTATTCAAGCAGCAAGGAGGCTCTTTTCTTCGACAAAAGAATAACATTCGAAGAATACATCAACACATTCGTACATCCCGACCACCGGATGCGAACCAAACAGGAATTCAACGATTTGGCCCACGGGAAAATCCAAGAGATAAACAGCAAAATATTGACCTTTCGATCCGGCCAGTACGAATGGAACCATATTATCGGACAAAAAATTAAGAACCCTCAAAGCGGGGACTACCAAATATTAGGTATTAACAGGCTCATAACCGAAGAGGTTCGGCAGCAAGAAGAGTTAGCCCGGGCCAAAAAGAAAGCAGAGCAATCGGATGCACTTAAATCTGCTTTTTTAGCCAATATGAGCCATGAAATACGTACTCCGTTGAACGCCATCGTAGGCTTCTCTCAACTCATACACACGGCCGAATCTTTGGAAGAACGACAAGAGTATCAACGAATCATCGACTCGAGTTGCGAGTATCTACTCAACTTAATCAATGATATTCTCGACCTGTCAAAAATCGAAGCAGGCTATATCAGTCGTACCGATTGCGAATTCGATTTGACCGAACTCTTCTCGGAACAAGAGATCATGATCCGGCCTAAACTTAAACATGGCGTACAGCTGATCTGGACCAAACCGACATCAAAGTGCATCGTTTGCTTAGATCGACTGCGGGTTGCACAAATCATAACGAATTTTCTTACCAATGCAGCAAAATTCACGGAGAGAGGATGTATAGAAATGGGATTTACATCCCGTGACGGAGGCGTCAAATTATTTGTTAAAGATACCGGTTGCGGCATAGCAGAGAACAATATCGACAAAGTATTCGAACGATTCGAAAAATTCAACAACTTCTCCCAGGGCACAGGACTCGGTATGGCTATTTGTAAGGCTATCGTCGATACCTATAACGGAAAAGTCGGGGTTACCTCTAAAATAAACGAGGGAAGTCTATTCTGGGCATGGATTCCATGCCATATCCACTCGGAGAAAAACGACAACAGTCAAACAAATACGACACGACCCTAAATACTTTACCCAACGACAAACGCAACAAAATCACACGACCTGTTTCGATTTCGTTACAATAATACTTGAACACTCCCGCAACATTTAAAGTTATTTCAATAACTGTTCTATTTTTTCGATCAATGCTTTGAAAGAGGCTTCATCATAACCGATTTCCAAGTAAACAATTTTCCCATCTTTCCCGACTATATAATTACGGGGAATGGAAGAAGTGGCAAATTTCTCAAAAATCTTCCGGTCGGTATCCATACCCATTGGAAACGTATAACCGTTCTTTTCCCGAAATTTTTTTATCTGTTCATAGCTATCTTCCCTGGATATCGGAAGAAAAACAAAATCTTTTCCCTTGAAGCGGTCGATAATCTCTTTTTGAACCCGTTTCAATTCAGCCTGACAGGGAGGGCACCAGGTAGCCCAAAAATTGATCAAAACCACTTTGCCTTTCAGATCATCGATTTTTAGTTCCGTTCCATCAAACATCTTTACCTCGAAAGAGGGAACCCTATCCCCGACTTTTACCAAAGTCTCTTTTTCTTGCGCGAACACCCAGCTGATTCCCCCCATTATCAAGAGCATTACACCCATAATCCATAATCGTTTCATAATTGATAATTTAGTTGTTCCTACACAAAGATAAGATAATTATAGCACAATTCAACATTTATTACCAATTCTCTTCCTCCCCGTTCGCATCAGCAAAATAAATCGAAGATTTTAAACATTCGGTTTGCGATTCCCGTTTAATCAATAAAACACTTATGCAAACAAAAGCAATACAACAAATTTTACCTCCACCTCCATCTCACATGGTCGGGGATGGTTTCCGGGTACACAACTTTTTTCCTCACGGTTACGATATGGCCCCCAATAGAATGAGTCCGTTCTATTTATTGGATTATAACGCCAAAATCGAATTTCCTCCCAAGGATACTCCCAGAGGAGTAGGCGTACACCCGCATCGGGGATTCGAAACCGTAACGATAGTTTATCACGGCAAGGTAGCACATCATGATAGTAAAGGTAACCACGGGGTTATCGGAGAAGGAGATATTCAATGGATGACGGCAGCATCCGGCATATTGCATAAAGAATACCACGAAGCAGGGTTCAGCCGAAAAGGAGGAGCCTTTCAAGTAGTTCAGCTCTGGATCAATCTTCCGGCCAAAGACAAAATGAGTACTCCCGGCTACCAATCCATTACCAACAAAGAAATACCCAAATATCCGTTACCACAAAATAAAGGAGTGGTAGAGGTCATTGCAGGAACTTACGAAGGGATAAAAGGCATCGCCCGTACTTTCACCCCCATCGAAATGTACAATATCCGTTTAAAGGCGGAAGAAACAATCAAAGTGATATTACCGGAATACTATAACACAGGTATACTCGTTATCGAAGGAACAGTTCGAGTAAATGAAAAAGAGACGGCACCGACGGATCATTTCATCTTATTCCGGAATGAAGGAGAAGTAATCGCGTTAAAAGCCATAGAAAACTCTATTTTATTGGTACTAAGCGGAGAACCCATCAAGGAACCCATCGTATCCTACGGCCCTTTCCTAATGAATACCAAAGATGAAATCATGAAAGCATACAAAGACCTAAACGCGGGTAAATTCGGACAATTAGAAGATTAGCAAAAAGAATTCCCCAAAATTTGAGGGAATTCCCCGCTCATCGATAAATTATTTAATATTAGACCCTATGTCGACAATTTTCCCGAAACCTTTGAATTCGTGAATACTATTTTCATCCCGCAAGATATCTCCGGAAGAGGTTAGTTTCATCTCGACCAATCCACCTTGATCGGCACTGTAGTTGAAAGCCGCTCCCAAAAGATAAGGAAGTCCCTCTTTTATGTACGCTTTCCAATCCTCGTTATACACATAATGGGTAAAATAGTTCAAACGAAACTTCAATCGCACGATTTTCACCGTAGGATCGGGGTGTTCATAAATAACTGTCGTCGTAGGAATCAGCCTGTTTAAATCCACCTTGTATATCTTATTTCCGGCCGCCATAAAAAACAGACGGTCCCATAGATAAGACGTGGTAAAACACAAATTTTCATAATCGACCCCGGCAGGTAAAGCGACTTTAAACTTACCGGAACACCAGGGAATATTACTCTCGTTTCCATAGGGAGCAGGCTTGTCGGCATCGACATTGATCTCGTAAACATATACCCCATGATCCGTCCGGCTATAGGCAAAAGACAATATCTTCCCGTAGGTATCCTCTTTCTGCGCCGTAACTCCCATATCCAACATCACTTTGTCGCTCCCTATATTGTTGGGATCAAAAACATTCGGAGCTTTCTCTTTCTCCGGGATCAATGCCAATTCGAATTTTTTCCCGGATTCATAAAGACCGGAGGATCCTGTCGTCCTGAATAATTGATTATTCTCCGCATCATAATACGACATTCCCTCCCTAAAGCCCAAAAAACGATGATTCAAATCGTCATAGACAACAAAATACTCATAGGCAGAACAGGCCATTTTAGCCCGAAAATCCGTCTTATCTCCTCGAGTCAGAACCGTCGGATAGTAGACGGAAAAACCGTCAGCCTGGGCATGATACAGCTCTCCCCGATCGATGATCATCTCTCCGGATACCTGAGTTCTGGAAAATACGAATTCGGGAATGAAGTCCGTATCTCCGTCCAATTTCTTTCCGTACAGCATATCTTCAAGCATATACTCCACGCCGAAAGTAGAGGCGTTCAACATAACGGCATCCCGGTCCGTCATTAAAATAACGACAGGTCTACCTGGAGAAAAAACTCCGCCCCAAGCATCTCCATAGCGTATATTACTCACCAACACTTTTGGGTTCCCTTCCAAAGACAGCTCTTTTCCCACATCCGTCCGATAAGCATCGGGAATAACCATAGCACTCTCCCCCATACCATCGACGGCTCCCAACACACTACGCCCATTTACCTCCTGCAATACAAACCAACATCTGTTGTAAGGAGGTATGGGAGTTACCGTTACCATCCGATACCATACCGTACCTTCCGGACTCTGATCCGTTATTGTCAAACGTACGGTAAACGGACTCACCTCTTCCGGCTGCAACCAGATACGACAGCTCTTTTCCTCCCCGCATAAACGCCAACCCTCCAAAGACTCTTTTATTTCCCATTTAAAACTCAGATTCGTTTCATTCTGTAACTGTGTTTGAGTCAATTTAGGATTCAAATCTACCGGAACCGAATCGTTTTTTAATAACCGGACTCCCACGGCTGCCGGTAAATCGACTACGACCTCATTGATGTTATGATAATCGTACGAGCCCTTATCATCATAACACCCATAAACCAATAACAAAATCCCGAACAGGAATATCATTTTTCTTTGTATTTTCATAACGTATCATTTTAAATTCATCACTATTGCCTATCGAAAACGATTTCACCACCGTCCTCATCCAACAAGGGAGGATTTGTCTTTAAATATTCGGTATATGCCGTTCTCACTTTTTCCCTTTCGGCTAATATGACAGAGCCGATCAACGGGATTTCCCTATAAGCTTTTCGGAGAACATCCATCATGAAAAGGTACTTCCCGTCCGAATATTTTCCCCAAAAAAACGATAGCCAACCATCCGGTCTTATCTTATAGTGAATCTCCACTTTACAGGCACGCCGATCCTCCCGCCCCGGTGCAAATCGGTGTAAAGGATTATTTACGTCAAAAACTATATTCACTCCCCAAGGTTCTTGTGTCGTTACCTTTTCCGGGCGTTCGGCCCGTATCGTCACGGATTGAGTAATGGTATCCAACGCCGTATAAGTATACTTATCTTCCGCTTCAACATGGGCCTTATCCGTATAACTGCTATTCACCTCTGTCGTCAGGCAAAAATCCCGGGATTTTTTCACATCTCCCTGTATCTCTACCACCACGGCCAATTCAACCCACTCCCGTCCTTTGACGTAATCGGAATCCCGAAAAGTATAAGCAATCTTGGAGGAATGAAAATTGATACATTCCGCCCCGTCGTACAAGGCTATCTCATGCTCGGTACAACTAACGTAAAGAGCACCGATAAGTAAAGCCAGCACTAAAAATTTATATCTTTTCATATCGTTCATGCTTAATTATTATTGCCAAAAATTAGTTCGTTATCCGGAACGGGCCACCGGTATTTTCCCCGGACATCGGTTAAGGGACATCGATCGAATGTTTTATAGTTCCGGTGTTTATAAAAATAAAACAACTTACCTTCCGCGTAGAAGTCCTTCCGATACTCCTTCATGATCTCGTTTATCCTGACCGTCTGGGTATTGTC
Source organism: Gabonibacter massiliensis (assembly GCA_001487125.1). GTDB lineage: Bacteria > Bacteroidota > Bacteroidia > Bacteroidales > Marinifilaceae > Gabonibacter > Gabonibacter massiliensis. Next base: position 137,174 of record LN913013.1, on the reverse strand, counting down.
ATATCCCGGACGGGTATCCGGACGGTCGTAATTATCATTTGCCATAATTTCGTCCATGTAAGAGATACCTCTTGTCCAACGTACCGTATTCAACGCTTCGGCACTTTTAACTTTGTCATTTTCACACTCGGCAACGATATAATACATCTCCGAAAGCCGGATCAAGGGAACGATATTTTTACCGGAATAGTCATCCCGATAACCGGATTGGTTGTATTTCCGGCATAATTTATACACCCGGCCATTTGTTAATACCGATTTGAAGGTACTATTCTGAGCCCTGAAATCGGTTGCTCCACCCCCTAAAAACTCGTACAAGGCATTAAAATTCCCTTCCATGATAAAAGTGTGATCCCATATCGACCCGACAAATTCGTTATCACTAAAATAACTATCTATCAATTTGTTAAATTCATACACGTGTAAACCGAAAACATGCTCCTCGTAAAGTACGAGAGTATGATTGGACTCACTTAACTTAAAATAGGGAGCATTAATAACCTCCCTCGCGTATCGTACGGCTTTTCCCTTGCTCTCTTCGTCTCCTTTATAACTGTAAACTCTTGCCAGAACAGCCTTTACGGCATACAAATTCATGCGCAACTGCCGTTGATTCACGAAAGCGTCATAATCTATATCCATAAGATCCGGATAACCGAAACGTTGGGGATCGTGTTGTTCCAATAAATCATTGGCTTCCTGCAAATCCGTCAAAATATGAATAATAACTTCATCTGCCGTCAAACGAGGAGGAGCCTTCTCGTTAAGCTCTTTCCGGTAAGGAATTGTTTTTTCAGAAGAATTCGCACTGTATACCGGTCCGAACAAACGTAATAAATCGAAATGCAGAAACGCCCGCAGCCCCAGAGCCTCTCCCTTCATCATCTCGTAATAATGGTTTGTTTTAATTACCGAACGATTTTTCTCTAAATACTTCAGGAAATTATTAATATTGGCAATGATGTTATACATTTCCAAGTAAATCTTATTCTTAAGATCCAGATAAAGCCCGTCATATTCATACATCTGTGTTTTATCCAAACTTTTAGATCCCGGATAATTATCATAATTCCCCGAAAGCAGTTCCAGGTATCCGTACGTCAATTCTTTGGCATACAGATTCTCGGAACCCATCTTCAAATAAAAACCGGTTAGCACGTCTTTAAATCCGGCTTCGGATTCGAACATCTTATCTCCCGGAATAGCCGTTTTCGGTTGTACGTCCAACCAATCGGCACAAGCAGTAATCCCGAAAGCCAAAACGAGTATTATATCTATTCTTTTCATATCCAGAAAGTTTTAATTAAAAGGCAACATTCAACGACAACGAGAACTGACGGGCAAAAGGATATTTCAATCCCCGTTCTTGTTTTATAGAAGAGAGATAAAACAAATCCTCCATATTAAAAGCCAGGTTTACTGAATTCATCCCCCAACGTTCGATATATTTTGCGTTGGTTTTATCCATCCGGTAACTGAAAGAAAGAGAGGTCATCTGAAGGGTATTTTCATCCATCACGAAACGAGAACTGGCTTTCGTTTTCGATCCCTCCGCAGCCGGCGAAATCTTTTTATACTTCACCCGATCCCCCTTCTTCTTCCACCTCAAATCCAATACCCGTTTATCCGCATTGTACATCAAATCCGCATTCTCGACCTTATCCACCAATGTTTGATTATACATCTGTCCTCCGAACTTGTAGGCAAAACTCATATTCATCCCGAAACCCTTATAGGTAAACGAAGAATTGAGACTTCCCCGCCAGCGAGGTTCCGTATTTCCGCAGGCGACCATATCTATTGGATCCCAAGTCCCGGTCACGTTCCCGTTTCTTCTTAGAAAGATTTCTTCTCCGGTAGCCGGATCGATCCCCAAAGATTTCACCACCCAAATACGATTCATCGACTCTCCTTCCTCATAACGGGGGAGTGGCGAATCTTTCAATTTTTCGGCATTAACGGCATTCATATTTCTTAGTGCTTCCGAAATCTTTTTCAGTTTATCTCTATTATGGGAACCATTCACGGAAACAATCCAGTAAGCAGCCTTTTCCGCATCCCGATAGGGAATAAAAGAGAGATTCAGCTCCACTCCCTTGTTTTCAATCGTACCCATATTTTCAGGATAAGAAGTAAAACCCGACGAAGGAGCAATCGTTATATCCGTTAATGAGTTTTTGGTCCGTTTACGAAAAAACTCCGCCCGAGCAGTGATCCGTCCGTCGAACAGCCCCAGCTCCCAAGCTACATTCCATGTTTCCGTCTGTTGCCACTTCAACTTTTCGTTCGGCATAGCCACCAACTCGGCCCCGGTTCCGTCGGAAGCCAAATAGGGCTTCAACAAGACCCCGTAAGTATACAATTCCCGGGATTGGTAAGGCGCAAATCCCTGAGTTCCCGTAACCCCGTAAGATCCCCGTAAAACAAAATCGGAAATAAAGCCGATCCGGGACATAAAAAGCTCTTTTTTCACATCCCAACGTAATCCTGCAGACCAAAAAGGCGCAAACCTATTGTCTTTGCCGAACAGAGAAGAGCCGTCTGCCCGAATATTAAAATCAACCGAATATTTGTAGTTATAGGAATATCCCAAAGTCGCAACCCAGCCGATCAAACGGGAAGTGTTCTCCATCCCGGTCATTTTCTCGTCGTACTTTTTACCGAAAAGGATATCATCCATATTATCATTGGGAAACCCGGTCACGTAGGCTCCATAATTGCTATTTTGCGTCTCCTGCACAGACATACGGACATTACCGGTAAAGTAATGGACTCCTCCGAACAACTTATTATAACTTCCGGTAAGATCCAATGCATAACTAAACTCCTCCTGCTGCGTCCGGCGAAAATCACCGCGCAAAGAAGGATCCGCAATTCCGATAAACGCCGTATGCTGCGCGGGACGAAAAACATCCGTCTTCCCATTGCTTTTGGACAAGGAGAAACTCCCTTCCAAACGCATGCTCTCCAACGGATTATACTCTATTTTAAACAGATTACGCACCCCGAAACCCATCGTCCTGTTTCTCGTGTGAAAGGTCGTGTTATACATGGGATTGGCATAATCCAAAACCGCCGTCGTTCCCCGTATCATCCCGTCGAATCGGTCCAAGCGTTTCAGCACCTCTCCGTTCTCCCCGTACGGACGTAAATAAGGATTCAATCTCGTGTATTCGCTGAAATTTCCCCAAGGAGACTCATCTCCGACAGTACTATTAACGGTAATACTATTCTTTAGCAATAATTTCTGAAAACGATATTGCAAATCCAATGATCCGGTCATCGTATTTCGTTTAGACCCCTTCATTACCCCCGGTGTAAAATTGACTCCGGCATATAGCCTATAACGCAAAGCCCTGTCTCCACCCTCCAACGTCAGCGAATGCCTTTGCTGCACGGCCGTCCGTAAGGGTTTATCCAACCAATAGGTGTTTACCCCTCGTTTTACCTCCCTCATCTTCTCCTGGTATAACACCAACGCAAAATTATCGACACTCCCGTTATCCCGGTAAAAACCGGCTCTTCGTTCAGCCTCCAACTTTTCTGCGGCATTCATCAAATTGTAATCGGACAAATCCGGTGTTTCTACCCGAACATTCCCGCCGTATGTCACCCAAAGACGGCCTTCTTTAGGAATCTTGGTTTCAATCACGATTACCCCGTTAGCAGCCTTAGAGCCGTAAATAGCCGTTGCCGCCGCATCTTTCAACAACGTGATAGACTCCACCCGGTCCGGATCCAAATCCACCATCGTCTGCAAATCGATTTCGAAACCGTCCATAATCAATAAGGGTTGATTGGGATAAGTGGCGTATTCTCCCTGCAAAGTGACCACATTGGCGGAAGCCCCCGCATTACCGCCCGGCAAAGTAGCTTGTCCCCGCATCCGCAAATCGGGCAAACGATTCGGATTGGATCCGTTTTCGATATCCTCCATGACACGAAAACTCGGATCTATGGCCGCCAAGGCTTTCGCTATATTGGTCGTACTGATTTTTTTCAACTCCTCACCTTTCACGGTAACAGCCGATCCGGTAAATCCCTCCTTACGACGATTAAACATACCGGTCACGACCACTTCCGATAATTCCTCACGGTTCACCTTCATCTTAACTACCCACTCTCCCGTTTTAGGTATGTCTTCAAACGGAATGACCCGTGTCTCCATCCCTACAAAAGAAAACACAAGTTCCGCCCGGGTCGTATCCGGAACCAACAGGGAAAAAAAACCGCTCGAATCGGTAGCCTGCCCCAAATGAGTCCCTTTTATAACGACCGTTACTCCCGGTAAAGACAAACCTTTTTGATCCGCCACCCTTCCTTTTACTACTTTTGATTTAATATTCTTCTTTTCTTGTTTCTGCAATTTAGGAGAGATAATCACGATCTTATCTTCAATCTTATACCACAACTCGGTTCCTTTCAAACAATCGGCCAACACCTCTTCCACGTTCCGATCTTTAGAAACCACGTCTATCTTCCCCACCCTCTCTATTTCATTATTGCTATACACGAACTCGTATCCCGTTTGACGAGTGATCTCTTCAAACACGACCTTCAATGTCGTATTCTTCATCTTCATACTTAAACGTACTTGTGCTGCAGCTCTCTCAGCAACTGAGATAAATCCCAAAACCAAAAGGTAAAGAAAGACTCGCCTGCACCATACTTTTTTTCGTATGACACGCTTATAGTTAATCGTGTCAACATCTCGATTTTTTTTCATAAATTCGTAACGCTTTATAGTTAACAATAGTCATGTTATCACATGACTGTTATCGATTAACAGGAAAGTGTTTGCCCACTTTCCTGTTTGTTTCACTCTTTTCGAACAATCAAAGTTCTTCCGTTCCATTCAAAACGTAATCGAGCGGTTAATTCCAATATCTCAAAAACTTTATCAATACTCTCGTATTTCGGCAGATTACCCGTAAATCTGATCTCTCGTAAGGAAGCATCCTCAATAGATATCCGAACATCATACCAACGTTCTAATTTTTTCAATACCGACGGTAAAAACTCGTTTTCAAAAACGAAACGTCGTTCTACCCATGCTATACAAGAACGTACGTCTACCTGTTCCACCTTCAATTTTTCATCCCAGCAGGTCGCCCGATCGCCCGGTCGTAATTCCACTTCCTCATCCCCCGCAGTAATCCGTACCTTTCCCTCTACAAGCGTCGTTTGTTGTAACTCGTCCGGATAAGCTTTCAAATTAAAAACAGTCCCTAAAACCCGTACTTTCAATCGATTCGTTTGCACGATAAAAGGTTTTAGAGTGTCTTTTCGAACTTCAAAAAAAGCTTCACCCTCTAACTCGACCAAACGTTGGTCTCCCGCAAAACGATCCGGATAGCGGATTTTCGAATCTGCATTCAAAATCACTTTTGTTCCGTCTGCCATACACAACATGTACTCTCCGCCACGGGGAACTTTCAGTGTATGCCATTTCGCCTCTTCGGTTACGAGAGTGTCGATGTAGAGCAGCCTTTTTCCGTCATTGACAAAATTTTCCCCTTTCAACTCCCTACAAACAGAATCATATTCTGCCGTAAGAGGTACCACCTCTCCGTTTTCCAATACCAATAAGGCTTTTGAAGATCCCGGAAGAATAGAAATAGGTAGCCCGGCATTTTCGATTACGGGATTCCCTCTTTCCGATAAATAAAAAAAGATACCACCTACACACATCAAAACAACAATCATAGCAACACATCTCCAAAAGCGAAACTTCGGCCTCCGGTAAGAGAAACCGATTCGTCTCTCCACTTTTTCCCAATCTTCTTTCGAATCATAGCGTCGAAACTCCCTCATCCCCTTTTCTACATACGTTACGTCCGTCAATCGATCGAATAAAAATCGATTCTCCTCACTCTCTCGGAGCCATTTCGTCAACTCTTCTTCCTGATCCACTCCCAATTCTCCTTTCAAATAAGTCAGTATCAGATCCACAATCTTATTCCGTTTTGAATTCAAAACCATATTTCATCCATTTTCATTATAAAACAGGTAAAAAAGAAAAAGGAGGACAAAAACAGTGATCTATTTTATGCAAACCGAATCCGATAAAATGAGAAACAAACGAATCAGTGATTCAAAACACTATGAATTAACAAATTGCATCCCAATAACATTAAACATATTTTTAAATTTTCCGGGAAAATACAGGAAACCGCAAGCTATTAAATAGAATCGATACCGCAAATAATTAAATATTAACACATTATATTCTATATTGATAGAAAAAAATCATATATTTGTAGATAATGTACTAAAACCGATAAAAATAATGGAATATAATTCTTTTACTCTCCATAATTACAAAGCGATTCCTCAACTCTCAAAATTAACGCCGGCACAAATAGAAGCCATTGAAGTTGTCGGGCGAGTGTTGCCATTTAAGACCAATAATTACGTCATCGATGAACTGATCAACTGGGGCAATATTCCTGACGATCCCATATTCACTCTTACTTTTCCCCGTAGTGAGATGCTACCCGCCACCGCTTACAATAAGGTCAAATTTCTATTGGAAAACAAGGCAGATGAAGAGATATTAAAGAGAGAGATCGAAAAAATCCGTATAAGATTGAATCCGAATCCGGCCGGACAAGAGTACAATATCCCCATGCTGGGAGAGGTAAAACTCAAAGGAGTACAACACAAATACCGAGAAACCGTCCTGTTTTTTCCGGCACAAGGACAAACCTGCCACGCCTATTGCACCTTCTGTTTCCGCTGGCCGCAATTTTCGGGAATGAGTTCTTTAAAATTTCACATGAAAGAGGCTGACCTGCTTTATCAATACCTGGACAGTCACAAAAAGGTCAGCGATATACTGTTTACCGGAGGCGATCCCATGACTATGTCAGCCTCTATATTAACATCCTATATTCTTCCCCTGTTATCCGAACGATTCTCCCATATCCGTACCATTCGTATCGGTACAAAGTCCTTAGCTTATTGGCCGTATCGTTACCTGTCTGACAAGGATGCTCCCGAACTGTTAGCGTTATTCCGGCAAGTGGTCGCCTCGGGACGCAATTTAGCCATCCAGGCCCACTTCAACCATCCGGCGGAACTATCTACCTCCGCGGTAAAAGAGGCCGTACAACGGATACGCAATACCGGGGCGCAGATAAGGACGCAATCTCCCCTGCTTAAACATATAAACGACAAACCCGAAATTTGGAGTGAAATGTGGAGAAAACAAGTAGATATGAACATGATCCCCTATTATATGTTTGTAGCCCGGGACACCGGATCAAAAACATTTTTTGAACTTCCGTTGGAACGCTGTTGGCGTATATTCCGCGATGCATACAGTCACGTTAGCGGTGTGTGTCGTACGGTGCGAGGACCAAGCATGAGTACGGAACCGGGAAAAATCCAAATAGTGGGCATGAGCGAAGTAAAAGGAGAAAAAATATTCGTATTACGCTTTTTGCAAGGAAAAAAATCCCGGTGGGTGGATGTTCCTTTTTTCGCCCGATATGATCCCTATGCCACCTGGTTTGATCAACTTCACCCGGCATTCGGCGAAGAAAAATTCTTTTTTGAAAAATAATCCCTTCAAAAAATACGGCACATGTTGAAATCAATAAAACAAAAAGGCAAGAACAGGATACAAATGCTTTAAACGTTCCCGTAAAAATTTTTTAGCTCGTCGACGTTGCGTTTTAACGGTTGTTTCGGCTATATGCAACTGCTTGCAGATTGTCTTTATATCCAAAAATTCAATATAACTCATTTTGAAGATCCGCTTACATTCGGCAGGCAGTTCTTCTATTATAACAAATATCTCTTTAAAAACATCCGCTTCTACCTGCATACAAAATACTTTTTCCTCCTCATACGCGGGTTCTCCTAATTTCCGATTAGCCTTTTCCCGATTATTTCGTTTTTCCAAATAATTTAAAGCTCTGTTTTGTACACAACTATATAAAAATGATTTTAACGCTATCAGATTGCCAAACTTATTACTCGACTCCCACAAACTGATAAATACGTCCTGCACGACATCTTTTGACACTTCCTGATCATGTACAAATTTATTGGCAAAATAACAAAGCGAAGCGTAATATTCATGAAACACGTTCTCGAATACCTTCGGACATTCGACATCCAATATTTCAGGATCCATGTACTCATCTGTATAACGCACGTTATTCGACATTCACATCAATTTACACATCCAAAAATACATGTTTTTATACGATATGCAATAAAATTTGGAATAATAAATATTTTCCATACCTATCGGGGGAAATTGATATCCTCGAATAGACATAGAGCAATCATACTCCAATCGTAGCATTCGATTCATATCAATAAAATATAGGTTCTTAAACGGATCTATCGAGAATATAATAAAATTCGAGAGGGAAATTCCCTCTCGAACAAATTATTTAAAAACCCTCACGCGTTCCTCTATCGGATTGAATTCTTTTTGTCCGGGTTCCTGAAGAGGTACGCCAAACGGCATTTGTGCCACTAATTCCCAATTTTCAGGAAGTTTCCACTCCGCCATGACTGCTTTATCTACCAGTGGATTATAATGTTGGAGGGAAGCTCCGAAACCGGCATCTTCCAACATCGCCCATACAGCTAACTGATGCATGGCAGATGTATGTTGAGACCAAATCGGAAATTTTTCATGATAAAGTGGAAATGCTTTTTGCAATCCCTCCACGATCGTCCGGTCTTCAAAAAACAATACCGTACCGTATCCGGCCTTAAACGAGGTATCGACCTTTGTCTCCGTCGCCTTAAATGCCTCGGCTGAAACAATCTTTCTCAGGGTTTCTTTCACGATGTCCCAAAATTTCCGATGCTGTTCTCCCAACAAAAGTACCAAACGGGTAGATTGTGAATTAAAAGCAGAAGGAACATGCTTTACGGCAAATTTTACTATATTTTCAATCTCTTCGTCCGAGATGAGCGATTTATTACTGACGGCGTAATAGCTTCTTCTAAGCTTTAACGCCTCTTTCAAACTTCTTTCCATAATCTCTTAATTTCATTTTTTACAATATACGAAATTTTTCTAAAAAAGATTACTTAATTATACCGCAAATCGAAAAGAGCCGTCTAAACACCGACGGCCCCTTTCAAGAAACTGACTCGCTTCTAATGGAACGAAGAAATATCCATAATTTATTTCCTATAAATTATTTGAAAGTATAACAAATATCCACGACCTTTCCAAATCCTTTATATTCAAACGTGTTATTTAAATTCCGGTCCACGTCTCCCGCGGTATTCAATTGCATCTCTACAATTCCTCCCGAGTCGGTTCCGTAATCCAACACGGCGGCCAACACACGAGCATACGGGATCTCCGACTCACTCTCCCAATCGTACAAATTATAATAATACTTGAATTTCATATTTGTTATTGTCACCCCTGCATGTTCATGCTCGTATACTATCGTCATTTTAGGCGTGGATCGATTTAAATCCACCTTGTAGATTTTATTTCCGGAAGCCATAAAGAATATACGATCAAAACCTCGAGAAGTAATAAAACATAACTCTTCTCCCGTTGAACCTTCCGGAAAAGGAATTTCAAATTTACCGGAACAACGGGCATGACTCTTATCTCCGGAAATCCAACCAGCCAAAGAGAATTCAAATACATGAATTTTCCGCTCGGCAACATCTGTACTAAAAGCCAGCAATTTTTCTCCACCTGACATTTCACTCATAGCAACCATTTTGAAAGCCGGGTCTATCTTATCCGGATCAAAAAGATTTTTCGTATCCTCATTTTCCTTGTTTTCTCCGATAAACTCTAATGAAATCGGAGCATCCACAAATTTACGATCTGATGTTCTGATATATTTGTTTATATTCCTTTCCAAATTATCACTCCACTCTTTTGCAAAATTTAGAAACCGATGATTTTCTTCGTCGTACACGAAAAATCTACTTTTTGCATTTCCCCCGACTTCAACACGATAAGAAGTTCCATCTTCTACTTTCGTCGAGTTATAAACAGAATATCCGTCCATATTAGCATAGTATACTTTCCCGGCATTTATTAACATCTCTCCCCCGCTACTTCCATCCCGCGAAATCAAATACCGGGGAGAGAAGATTATTCCCTCCTGCATCAACATTTCATCCAACGACCAGACCGTTTCAAAAGTTGAAGCATCCATCACTTCCATATTCTCGTCTGTTAAAGCCATGACAGTCCGTTGCACGATCGGGTTAAACCCCATAAACGGAGGAAGAAAATTCATCGGACTTCCGTAAATTCTATTGCCCGTTAAACATTGCGGAACTCCCTTTACGGTCCATTCTTTTCCGGTATCCTCTTTGTAGGCATCCCGAATGACGACCGCGGATAAACCCTCCCCGTCAACGACACCTAACACAGCTTTACCACCATCGTCCTGCAAAACGAACCAGGTACTACTATAAGGTTGAATTATCTTTAAAACCATCTCTTTATACCAGGTTGTTCCTTCGGTATTATCTTTTAAGTTCAAACGCAAACGAATATCTTCGGTATCTTCCGGTTTAATATAAATTCGACACGTTTTTTCATGTCCACAAATTTCCCAATTATTCATCATATCTTTTTCCAATTTCTTCTCCCAAAGAAAAACCAGATCCGACTCGTTTTCCACCAGAGTCTGTTTCAAATCCGGTGTAATTTCAACGAGTACGGAATCCACTTTAGGCAAACGCACGCCTTGCGAAGTAGGAAGAGTAATAGCGACCTCGTTTATATCGTGATAATCATATGACCCTTTGTCGTCGTAACACGCGGAAAACAGTAAAAGGCCAATTACCCATAAAATCATATTTTTCATTCTCTTTTTCATAACGTCTTCTTTTAAATTAATTCGGGAATGTGATTTCTTCTCCTTCGTCATCGAGAACCGGACCATGAGCCTGTTTGTACTCTTCATAAGCTTGCTTTAACTCTGTCAATCTTCCCCGATCCATATCCTTGTATACCGCTTTGAAATAATCCATCATAAAAAAATATTTACCGGTACTGTATTCTCCCCACCAGGTTGCATTCCAAGTTGCACCGGTCGGCGTAATATTATAATACACTTCGATACGACAGGAATCTATATCCACCCGTCCGGAAGCAAACTGATGGGCCGGATCGGTCTGATCGAATTTCAGGATAGCCCCCTCCGGCTCGTTTGTCGGAGTCGGTTTTTCCGGGCGTTTCACGCTAAAAACGATCCATTGCGTATTGGTATCCAAAGCGGTATAAGTATACTTCTGGGGCAACACGATCTCCGCCCGAGTTTCGTAAGCTTTCCCTGCCTGAGCTTCAATCACGAAGTCCAAGGGCTTTTGTAACAAATACCCTTGTAACTGCACTTCTATTTTCAACTCGTGGTATTCATGACCTTTCACGTAATCCGTATCCCGAAAGGTATAATTTCGTGCATTCCACAGAAAATTGATCCGGGGCGATTCGTCATAAAGTGCTATTTCGTTTTTTTCGCATCCGATATAACCTAAACTCAATATCAGCATCCCTATTAAAAACTTATATTTTTTCATCATCTGTCGTATTAATCGTTATTACCAAATATGATTTCATCGTCCGGTAACGGCCACCGGTATTTGTCCCTCACGTCTTTTAAAGGAGCCCCCTCGTAAGTCACGTAATTATGCAGCTTATAAAAATAGAAAAGCTTTCCTTCGGCATAAAACTCCTTCCTGTACTCCTTCATGATCTCGTTTACTCTAAAAGTCTGTGAATTGTCGTACTTCGGACGGGTATCCAACCGATCGTAATGCGCACCTGCAATAATCTCGTCATCATAAGAAATCCCCCGAGCCCATCTCACCGTATTCAATGCTTCCGCACTCGTGGCAGCATCCGCACACTCCGCCACGATATAATACATTTCAGGTAAACGGATCAAAGCCAGCATATCCTTTCCGTTATAATCGGACAGGCCGTCCTGTTCGTATTTTCGGCAATACTTATATCCCTCCCCCTCGTTCTTATCCTTAAAACATTGGGATTGAGAACGCCAATCCGAATTCCCCCCTTCTCCCCATTCATACATCTTTTCAAACCTGCTTTTCGCGATGGAAAAATGTTGCCCGGCGGAAGTATTATCGATAGTCGTGTTGAAATGTTCGGTAATGATCTTGTCATATTCATAAATATACAATCCGAAAATCTGTTCATCGTATAAAAAGGATCTTGCATTTTTATACAATTCGAAATAGGGAGCTTCGATCACTTCATTGGCATATTTCACAGCCTTCGATTTGCTTTCGTCATCCCCTTTATAACAATACACCCTTGCCAACATCGCTTTTACAGCATATACATTCATACGGGTCTGACGCTGGTCTAAAAACAGCTCATAGCCCGGTTCGTCTTCTCTCTCGTAACTCTTCCAGAAGAAACGGGTATCATGTTTCTCCAGTAAAGAATCCGCCGTTTGCAAATCTTTCAACAACAAGTCCACCACTTGATTCGCGGGCAAGGCGGGAGTGGCCTGCCGATCGAAAGTCGTTCGATAAGAGATCGCTTTCGCCGCCGGGTTGACCCTGTAAACAGGACCGAATAACCGTAACAGGTCAAAATGCAAAAACGCCCGTAATCCCAAAGCCTCGGCTTTCATGACTTCATAATAATGTTCGGTCTTAATAACGGAACGATTTTTCTCCAAATAGCCCAAAAAATTATTGATATTGACAATGATATTGTACATCTTCAAATAGATACCGTCCTTTTTGGATAAAAAAAGATTGTCGTATTCGTATATCCTCGGTTTCCATGACAAACCTCCGAATTCGGGATAACCGTCATAATTACAGGCCAAAGCCTCAATATAACCATAACTCAACTCTTTGCCATACAATCCGATATCAGTCATTTTCAAATAGAATCCGGTCAAAGCATCCCTAAAACCCGATTCCGTTTCAAATAACTTATCGGCAGGAATAGCCGTCTTCGGTTGCACATCCAGCCAATCGGAACAAGAAGAGATACTCCATGCGATCAGTATTATGCTAACTATATTTTTCATATGCTTAAATTTTTAATTAAAACGACACATTTAACGAAAAGGAGAATTGGCGGGCAAAAGGATAGCTCAATCCCCTCTCCTGTTTTACCGTGGAGAGGTAAAATAAATCCTCCATATTAAAGGTCACCCCCACGGAACTCAATCCCCAACGATCGATATATTTCGCATTCGTTTTATCCATACGGTAATTCAGGGAAAGTGATCCCATTTGGAAAGTATTTTCATCCATAATAAAACGTGAACTTGCTTTGGTCGCCGCCCCATTTACTCCTCTGGAAAGTCCTTTATAACGGGCAGCCAGACCGACCTCATCCCATCTTAGATTCAAAACCCGTTTATCGGCATTATACATCAGGTCGGCATTTTCAACTTTATCCACCAACGTCTGATTATATATTTGACCTCCGAATTTATAACGAAAACTCACGTTGACCCCGAACCCCTTATAGGTGAAAGAAGAGTTGATATTTCCCTGCCATTTGGGTTCCGTATTTCCACAAGGAACCAAATCCACGGCCTCCCATTTACCGGTCATCTCTCCGTTTCTCTTCATAAAAATCTCGGCTCCGGTCGACGGATCGATCCCCAAAGATTTCACCACCCAAATCCGGTTGATAGATTCTCCCTCTTCGTAATGCGGAAGCGGTTTGTAACCGTTCTTCTTGGCCGTCCCGATATCACTCATCTGATCGGAATTTACCCGGTTCATATTCCGCATGGCTTCGGATATTTTCTTCAATTTATCCGTGTTATGGGAACCGTTCAACGAAATGATCCAATAAGCCGATTTAGCCGGATTCTGGTAGGGAATAAAAGAGATATTCAATTCGACTCCCTTATTCTCCAAAGTCCCCATGTTTTCCGGATAAGAAGCAAAACCGAGCGAAGGAGCAAGCGTAATCTGGGTCAAAGAGTTTTTGGTTAATTTCTGAAAATATTCGGCACGAGCCGTAATCCGTCCTTTTAAAACTCCCAGCTCCAATGCTAAATTCCAGGTATCCGTCTGCTGCCACTTCAACTTTTCGTTCGGCATGGCTACCAACTCAACCCCCGTTCCGTCGGAAGATACATAAGGTTTTAACAATTCCCCATACGAATAGAGTTCCCGGGATTGATAAGGTGCGAATCCTTGTGTTCCGGTCACCCCGTAAGATCCTCGTAAAACAAAATCGGAAATAAAACCGATCCGGGACATAAACTGCTCCTTTTTCACATCCCACCGCAAACCGGCCGACCAGAAAGGAGCAAACCGGTTATCCTTACCGAACTGGGAAGAGCCGTCCAACCGAATATTGAAATCAACGGAATACTTGTAGTTATATGAATAACCGAAACTCCCGATCCAACCGATCAAACGACTTGTATTCTCCGTTCCTGTCATCTTTTCGTTATATTTCTTACCGAAAAGGATATCGTCCATATTTTCGTTCGGGAAACCGGTAACGTAAGCCCCGTAACTCTCGTTACGACTTTCCTGGACAGACATTCTGGCATTTGCCGTCACGTAATGTACCTGTCCGAACAGTTTGTTGTAACTGGCCGTCAAATCCAATGAATAGGAGAGATTTTCTCTCTGCGTACGACGGAAATCCCCTTTTTTAGTCGGATCTTTCTCTTTATCGAAAGCCGTATGCTGTGCCGGCCGGAATACATCGGTTTTCCCATTGTTTTTGGAAAGAGAAAAGGCTCCCGTCAAGCGGACATCATCCGTCGGATTATATTCCACGCTGAATTGCTCTCTCACCCCGAAATTAGTCGTCCGGTTTTTCGTGTGAAGCGTGGCATCATACATCGGGTTCGCGTAACTCGTATTTTCATAACCGCGAAATTGGTTATCAAAGGAGTCCAAACGCCTTAATATTTCACCGTTAGGACCGTACGGACGTAAATAAGGATTCAGTTTCGTGTATTCGCTAAAATCACCCCAAGGCGATTCGTCCCCGAGCGAATTATCAACGGTAACGCTATTCTTTAACAGCACCTTTTTAAAACGATATTGTAAATCTAAAGATCCGGTCATAGTATTGCGTTTGGAACCTTTCATCACCCCCGGTGTAAAATTGGCACCGAAATAGAGTTTATAACGTAAAGCCCTATCCCCTCCCTCCAGTGTCAGCGCATGGCGATGCTGAACTGCTGTTCTCAAAGGCTTATCCAACCAATAGGTATTCACACCCCGTCTAACCTCTCTCAACTTTGCCTGATAACGTTCCAACTCCTCTAACGAAAGTGTGTTATCGTATACCCCCGCTTTTAACTCCACGGCTAATTTTTCAGCTGCATTCATCAAATTATAATCGGAAAGATCGGGAGTCTCGATACGCACATTACCACCGTAAGTCACCCACAAACGTCCCTCCTTCGGAGATTTGGACTCGATCACGATCACCCCGTTGGCAGCACGCGATCCGTAAATCGCCGTTGCAGCCGCATCTTTCAGCAGGGTAATGGACTCTACCCGGTCCGGATCCATATCCACCATGGTCTGCAAACCGATTTCAAAACCATCTAAAATCAACAGGGGCTTATTCGGATAGGTATCGTATTCTCCTTGCAAAGTCACCATATCAGCCGATGTGCCGGCATTGCTTCCGCCGGGTAATGTGGCCTGTCCCCGCATACGCAAATCCGGCAATCGATTCGGATTGGAACCGTTCTCTATATCATCCATGATCCGAAAGCTGGGATCTATGGCCGATAAAGCCTTGGCTATATTGGTCGTGCTGAATTTTTTTATGTCTTCCCCTTTGACCGTTACGGCCGATCCGGTAAATCCCTCTTTTCTACGATTAAACATACCTGTCACGACCACTTCACCCAACTCCTCCTTATCCTCTTCCATCATCACGTATAACAGTTTTATCTCTTTTTCCGTGCCTCTCACCACAACTGCTTTTCTCTTCATACCCACGAAAGAAAATTCCAACACGACACTATCCGTTTTAGGAACTTCGATGGAAAAAAATCCATCCTTATCCGTAGCCGTTCCGATAGTCGTACCCCGTAACAGTACCGTAACTCCCGGAATGGAAAGACTGTCCCGATCTACCACCTTTCCTTTGATCCTCAACGCCTCTTTTACCTGCCGGGCCGATGGATCCGTTTTGCTCAAAATAACAATCACCCCATCCTGAATATAATACCCTAAAGAGGTACCTTCCAAACACTTGTCCATGATCAATTTTACATTATCGGAAGTAATATCCAGGGAAATTTTTCCAACCTTGTTTACCACACGTTCATTAAAAACGAAAGTGTATCCCATTTTCTGTTTTATCTCTTTGAATACCTCTTTCAAGTGCGCATTTTCAACCTTAATGGTTGCTTTTTGCGCCGAAATAGATCCGGAAACAGACAGAAAAGTTGCCAACAAAAATACCGTTGTTAACTTCATAATCAACAAAAATTTCTTTCGGGTCTGTCGGTACAGCCCCTTTTGTCCACTTTTTTTCATAAATTTGTAACATTAAAGTTTCACAATGTGCCCTTGGGCACTTCCACGAGGGATGCTGGTAACATCCCTCGTCTTTTTATCTCACAAATACAGCATGTCCATCAATCGTTATTTTCACAGAACCGGTACGTTCGATCAAATCCGAAACATCTTTAAAATCATCATGCCGACGAAGTTCCACGGAGAAACGTTCATCTTTCACTTGCTGATTCTCAAAAAATACCTGTACGTCATACCACCGGCTCAATTCGTACATAATATCTTCCAAACGTTCGTTATCGAACAGAAAATAACCTTTCCGCCAAGCAATATAAGATTCGACATTCACCTCTTTCACCTGAATTATTTCACTATCAACCGGACTTACCGCTTGCTGACCAGGCTTTAAAACCACCTGTTTCTCTCCTTTCCCGATTACGATCTTTCCTTTTACTAAAGTCGTCGCCAACGGTAATCCTTCATAGGCTCTCATGTTAAACTCCGTTCCCAATACTTCAACCGTGTACCCATTCTCTATTTTCACCCTAAAAGGTCGGCTCTTATCGGGCGTCACCTCAAAATAAAGCTCACCTTTAGCATATACCTCCCGGCAATCATCCGCGAAAATTTCCGGAAACCGCAAATAAGATTCCGCATTCATCCAAACGATCGTTCCATCTGGTAAAGCCAATTTAAATTCCCCGGCTCTCGGGGTAGTCATGACATGATATTTGTTTCGGGAACCCGATATAGAATCGGGCAAATAGGCAACTCCTCCGTAACTATTTTTCAAAACTCCTCCGTTAGCTAAAACAAGCGTACCTATCGAATCTTTCCCCAAATGGAAAATCTGTCCGTCGGCTGATTCCAATCGGGCACAAACCATACCCGGAACAATCTCTTTTTCCACCTCAGCGGAAGGTAAAGGTTGAGGATTCTCCCGCATATACAGCCAAGCAACAACAAAGAACGGTATAATAAAAGAAGCAGCAACAATCCATCTTTTCCGAATCACCTTTCGACCAATACCCGCCCTCTCCTCCAACTGTTTCCAACTCTTTTCCTTATCATACCGATCAAAACGAAACGATTTTTTTAACATACGTTCTTTATCGCAAATCCGATCGAACAATTCCCGATTACCCGGCCTTACCAACCATTGGTTCAACTCTTTTCGTTCCTCTTCATCCAGAGTTCCTTTCAAATAACAATAGATTAAATTCGATATTTCAACACTCTTATGGTCCATTTTATATAAATTTCCCTTAAAACGAACCTATCTCGAAACAGGGTGACACTCTATCCCTTTTTTTTGCAGAAAAAATGATCAAATAGAAGCGATCCTCAGAAAAACATCAAAGAATATACTTAAAAGGGAGAATAAAGTAATAAAAACATAAGCCAATGAACACCGGACAGACGCTCCCGCAACGTCCGATACGCCCGTAGTTTTAACGTCTTAACGGTATTCGGCGATATTTGCAGCTTTTCAGCAATCTCTGGATTCGAATATCCCTCCATCGTCATCAGTACGACACGACGAGACTGCACCGACAATCCTTTTATCGTTTCATAGATCAAAGCATGTACTTCCTCCTCCAACTTAAATTCCTCTTCATCGCTCTCCGAAAAAAAAGTAGTTAAGTCAGAGGCATGCCGTAATTGCATCTGTTTATGTCGCAAATAATCGAGACATGCATTTTTTACACTCGCGTATAGATAACTTCTTAAGCTTGCCAGTAAAATAAAATCCGATTTTTTCTCCCATACCTTTACAAAAGCATCTTGCACGAAATCCTCCGTAACTTCATCATTCTCTATATAGCGAGAGGCAAAAGAACGCAAAGGGAAATAATATCGATTAAATATCTCCCTAAACACTAAATGATTACCTCTATGAAGCTGTTTTATAAGTGCCTCATCTGTTAACACTTGTACTTTTTTTAACATTACACACTTTCGCAAAGGTGACTTTGGATGTTCAAAAATAAAAAAATATACATAGAAACAAAAGATTATATATTATTAAAACGACCTATACTCTAAGATAATAAATCCATTATCTGAAATCAGATGTACAAATTCTACCCGGCAAATAATAATCTACCCCCTATCTTATTCCATTATTTATTTAATTTTTCAGTTTGGTTTTTATTTTTTAATTTTAGTCCTTACTTTTGAAATCGTTCGAAGTACGCGTGTAGTATAATAAAAGTTATATTCCAAATATATTAAAACAAAATGAAACCAAACAAAAATGCTTACGGAACGGGGATTTTTATTATCGGTATCCTCTTTTTTATTTTCGGATTCGTTACCTGGCTAAACGCAACCCTGATTCCTTATTTAAATATAGCATGTGAACTAACGGAGGAGTGGCAAGGTTATCTTGTAACCTTCGCCTTCTATATTGCCTACTTCGTCATGGCATTACCTTCCTCCTGGGTTTTAAAGAAGACCGGATACAAGAACGGTATGATGTTAGGGCTTCTGATTATGGCTTTCGGAGCTTTAGCCTTTATTCCCGCCGCTTTAACCCGGACCTACGGGTTATTCCTGTTAGGATTATTTATCATGGGAACTGGCTTATCCATACTTCAAACAGCTTCTAATCCTTATGTCATAGAATTGGGTCCGCCGGAAAGTGCCGCACAAAGAGTCAGTATCATGGGGATCTGCAATAAAGTAGCGGGAGCTATCAGTCCATTGATTTTAGGTTCCATCATGTTAAAAAATATCGATCAACTGGAAGATAGCCTACAACACATGACAGTCATCGAACGAGCTGCTGCCTTAGATATTTTAGCCTCTAAGGCGATCATTCCATACATTATTATCATGATCTCTTTTGTCATTTTAGGGTTATTTGTCAAATTCTCCCCCCTTCCTTATATCGACGACCCCGAAGGTGATTGTGATTCCCTGTTACCGGAAGACAAATGTACGATTTTTTCATTTCCTCATTTATGGATCGGCGTATTAGCCCTCTTCCTATATGTAGGGGTAGAGGTAATTGCAGTGGATTCCATCATTCGTTACGGGACGGCTCAAGGCATGTCCATGGATGTTGCCCGGGTATTTCCGACCTATTCCATGTTGGCCATGATTGTAGGTTATATTATCGGCATCATCTGTATTCCTAAATACATCAGTCAAGAAAAAGCCCTCTCCTATTGCGCTGTATTAGGACTGATTTTAGGTTGCGGGGTTATTTTCTTGCCTCTGGAGATTTCAATCTGGTGTCTCTCTTTATTAAGTCTGGCAAATTCCCTCATGTGGCCGGCCATTTTCCCGTTAGCCATATATGGGTTAGGACGACATACCAAAACAGGATCGGCCTTATTGATTATGGCCATCGCGGGAGGAGCTCTACTCCCCATGCTCTATGGCTCTTTAACAAGCATTTATGGCTACCAGCAAGCTTACTGGCTCGTCATTCCCTGCTACGCGGTAATTCTCTATTTTGCTCTTATAGGATACAGAATAGGACGGGTTACAACTATTCAATGGAGTGATTCTGTAATTAAATGATTACGTGATCAAAATTAAAAAGACAGACGATCGTAGCAGGTTAAAAATCCAAAAATTCAACGTTCGATTTACAATTTCAAAATCTACATTTTAAAATCAAATCATCTTTTCAACCATAAAAAACCGGAGTTTCAATCCTGTAAATCGATGAAACTCCGGTAATCTTTAAAATTTATATTCTATCTATTATCTGCCTCTTCTTCTAATCCATATGAATATAGCTATGAAAAGTAAAATAGCAGGCAATACTCCCATAAATCCAATCTTCGTAATATACATTCCGGTCTCACCTACATAAACCTTGTCATCAGTCAAACGGGGACGACGAACATCAATAGGCACTTCTTCATCGGATAACCAGAAGAAAGCTCCTTGTATGATCGAATAGTTGGATGCAGGAATATCCTTCCGGCTCCGGCTGAATTCACCGTTACTTACACAGTCAGCGTCTCCGAAGATCATGATTTTTTGCTCTTTCTCTCCCACTTTCCGCGACAACGCCAATCCGGTCACGAACGTTTTCTGGATCTCTCCGGTAGAAGGGTCGAAACGGGCCGTGTCATCCACGAAGTTTGTCGTCTGCAACTCGTTCCAACAATTGATGGTGTCGCTCACGAACAACGGAGTAACCTCGAAACCTTTATCTGTCGTGTAATCCAATCCGGTAGCACTCGGCATCGTAATCACCAATTCTCTACGTCTCATAGTATTATAGATATAAGAGAAATCGGCTGCCTCTTTAGTCGGTCGGGCTACGATCAGATCTGCTTGGAAATTCTCCGTCGGACGAACAAGAACACCCGGCATAAACTGAACACCAAACTGTTCGATCACAGGATTCATGATTTCCTGACGTTTCGGTTCTCCCACGATAAACAAGTTTCCGCCTCGGGCAATATAATTATCCAAATTCGCTTGTTCTTCAGCCGTTAACGGTTGACGCATCTCGGCAATCACAAGAATATTCACATCCTCCGGAATCGTTTTGTCCAACGTTACATTCTCAAAATCGAATCCCTGGTTAATCAATGAATAGCGGAAAGGTTTATCCTGCGTGAAACTACTGTAATCCCGGTCTCCCTGACGTTCCGTGTTACGTTCTCCATGTCCGGTTAAGAACCCAACTTTCGGTAATTTCATCACTAAACGTTTGAAAGCTGCAGAGATCTCCGTCTCTCCCGGGAAAACCATCATGTCATCGAACACCCGCAAGAAGGTCTTTTGACCGTTCTCTCTCTCCAACAAACGAACGAAACGATTCATTTCCGGCTTCAGGTCGATCTGTTCGCGAATCTGTTCCGGTTTCAATATTTTATTCGAATCCAATTTGATGATCTCGATCGTCTTTTTTACCATTTCCTCGAAGGTCATATCGGGATATCTCTTTTCGAGACTCTTCATATCCTTTATCGAATCATAGTAATAAACATATTTCATCGTGATATCCGGTTTGAAACGAACATATTGTTTAAAACGTTCCAAATCCCAATTCCGACTGGAAGGAGAACCATACCAATAAAAACGATCCATAATATTCACGTAGGTCGTGATCGTCAATTTACCGTCCATGCGGGCAACGATATCCTGGCTATTTTGCGTCAACGTATTATGTTTCGTACGCGTCGCATCGTAAAAAGACATCAACGACGGACGAGAAGAGAGGTAACCGATAAACAGCGCCACCGCCCAAACTCCAACGTATTTGCCCCAGTTTACCATCCAAGAACTCTTCTGTCTGCGAGCTTGTAAACGAATCACAGCCATAGACAGGAACAAAAGGATTACGATCAAAAAGTAAATGACATCTTCCGAGCAGATCAAACCGTCAACAAATTCTCCGGCTCGACCGTCTATGGCCAACCAGAAGGTCAAATCCCGGACAAAATCGATCTCCTGCCACAATCCCTTCACGTAAGATAAGGCCGCAAGAACCGCTAAAGTTCCTACAGCGGCAACGATCTGGTAAGAGGTCAGGCTCGACATGAACAAACCGATCGCCGCATAAGCGCAGATCAGTAAGTATAATCCCAATAAGCCGGAAAGGATATAGGGAATATCGATATTTTTGGCGGCACAAATTGCATATATAGCATAAAGCATCAAAACTCCGATCAAAACGAGAGCGTACACCATCATCGAGGCGTATTTCCCGAGAATGATCTGCCAGTTCGTCACCGGCGAGGAGTATAGTAATTTAATTGAACCGCTACCGAACTCCCGGCTCATCAAGCTCATCGTCAACAAAGGGATGTAAAGGTAAAGGTAAGATTGAACGGTTACAAACAAACCTCTCCAACCGTCAAAAAGCCCCCCGGTAACATTGTAGTTTCCGTAGCCTAAAGAATTGGAGCGTACCATCCCTCCCATTAAATCGGAGAAGGCCATGCTGCATTGAAAGGTAAAAATGATCAGGATCAACCACGCGATCGGGGAATAGAACAGAGTTTGCAACTCCGTCTTCGCTATCTTGAATATTGTCTTCATTGTAAACGTGTTTTAAAATTATTTCTTTGATAATTCGGCAAAAACGGCATCCAAGGAACTCTTCTCCTGGTAAACCTCCGTCAATCTCCATCCTCGGGAAACACTCGTCTCAACGAGTCGCTCAGTAACCTCCTGGAAATCCGTGTATTGAAGACGATACTTCATCCCTCCCAGCTCTTCCACTCCACTCACGCCAGGAATAGAACGCAACTCCTCTACCGGCGGGGCGGCGACCAGCGTCACTACCAACGTGTTCGGGATGATGTAATTATCGAACTCGTCCACCGTTCCGGCGAAAACAAGGTTACCCTGCTCGATCATACGGATGTAGTCGCAAGTCGCCTGAACTTCTGACAAGATATGCGTCGACAACACAACGGTGCGATCCTCCGCGATCTCCTTGATCAGGTGACGGATCTCCACGATCTGGTTCGGGTCCAGACCGTTCGTCGGCTCGTCCAAAACCACGAACTCGGGGTTGTGGATGATGGCCTGCGCTATACCCACGCGCTGTTGATAACCGCCAGAGAGGTTACGGATCAAACGCTTGCTGAAATGACTGATCCCGCACTTGCCCATAACCGCCTTCACGGCGTTCGATATCTCGCTGTCCGGAACGTGACGCAAGCCCGCGCAATACTCCAGGTACTCCGTCACCGTCAAATCCGGGTGCAAGGGCGGCGTCTGGGGCAAAAAGCCGATATGGCGTTTCGCCTCTACAGGGTTCTCCCGGATACTCACTCCCTTGATATAAACGTTTCCTTCCGTCGGACGCAAGACACCGCACATGATATTCATCGTGGTCGACTTGCCCGCGCCGTTGGAACCCAACAGGCCATAAATACCGTTCTTGGTGATCTCGAAATTGATATCCCGGATCGCCCACTGGATCGTGTAACGATGAGACAAATTTTCTACTTTTACAATTGATTCTTCCATACAATAGATTTACTTATAATTGTGATTAAAATGCATCCGTTTCAACATAACAACTTATCGAAAGTATATTTTCCCTGTATCTGTTTTGCTCAAAATAACTTCTATAATAGGTAAACCTATTTTTTTCAGAAACTGGTACAAAGAGATACGACAGGATACCCCTGCTATCTTCTTTACATAAGTTTAATAAACAATTTTAGATTCCCACTGATTTTGTCACTCTCTTTTTGCCTTACAAACACTCTTTGCATACAAAAACCAGCTCTCGGTAGCTGTAGAAGAAAAAACTTGTTTACAATTCTCATGATTATTGTTTTTACACAAATACTACATCCGGCTAACAAAAATAAATAAATAATTTTTTATTTTAATACACTCGATAGTGAAAAATATAAAAAAATTTTACATGCACATCTCCAATATTTTATCACCGGACCGGTAAAATAGAGTATAAAATCCTATTTATCCGTTTCCATATCATGCTCAATCCTTATTGAATCGACGATTCGACCCAAAAAACGAGAGGGATCGTTCGTCTCCAAACGATCCCTCTTTAGATCAACATTACAAGTCAATACGGCTAATTACACACTACAAAATTTCCCCTCGGTTTATTTAAAAATTCTAACCATATTGTCCAAAAATCATCGCCGTCTCCCGCCGGGTAAGCCCGCAAGGAAACGAGCGATGAGTAAAAATCACCACGCAACTACTATCGCCCTCTTCTCCGTATCCATATAAATATGGCTATGAAAATTAAAATAGCAGACAGTACTCCCATGAACATGATCTTCGTGATGTACATACCGGTCTCGCTCGGGTAAACTTTATTGTCCGGTGGTGTCGGACGACGTACATCGATAGGCACTTCCTCGTTCGATAACCAGAAGAAGGCCCCTTGTATAATCGAGTAGTTAGAAGCCCTGATATCTTTTCGAGATATTCTCAATTCGCCATTACTGATACAATCGGCATCGCCAAATATCATGACGCGTTGCTCCTTACCCCCTATCTTCCGCGATAAAGCCAAGGCCGTCACGAACGTTTTCTGCATCTCCCCACTCGACGGGTTGAAACGGGCCGTGTCATCAACGAAATTAGTCGTCTGCAACTCGTTCCAGCAATCGATCGTGTCGCTCACGAACAACGGGGTTACATCGAAACCCTTGTCCGTCACGTAATCCAAACCCGAACAACCGGGCATCGTTGCCACGTACTCCCGGCGCCTCATCGTGTTATAGATATAAGAGAAGTCCGCTGCCTCGCGCGTCGGACGCGCAACGATCAAATCCGACTGGAAATTCTCCGTCGGGCGAACAAGAATTCCAGGTACAAACTGAACGCCGAATTGCTCTATCAACGGGTTCATGACATCCCGACGCCTGGGTTCCCCGGCGATCAGCAAGTTTCCCCCCCGGGCGATGTACTTGTCCAGGTTCACTTGCTCGGCTGCCGTCAACGGTTGACGCATCTCGGCGATAACCAGAATGTTCACGTCTGCAGGTACCTCCTTGTCGAGCGTCACGCTCTCGAAATCGAAGCCCTGGTTGATCAACGAGTAACGGAAAGGCTTGTCTCGCGTGAACATGCTGTAATCGCGATCCCCTTCCCGTTCCGTGTTACGCTCCCCGTGACCCGTCAAAAAGCCTACCTTCGGCAACTTCATCACGATACGTTTGAAAGCGGCCGAGATCTCCGTCTCCCCGGGGAAGATCATCATGTCATCGAACACCCGCAAGAAGGTCTTTTGACCGTTCTCCCTCTCCAACAAACGAACGAAACGATTGTACTCCCCGGACAAATCAATTTGTGCACGAATCTGTTCGGGCTTCAATACCTTCGTTGTGTCCAATCCGGTGGATTCAAGCGTCCTCTTCACCATCTGGTCGAAGGTCATGTTCGGGTACCTCTTTTCCAGGTTCTTCATGTTTTTTACCGAATCGTAATAATAAACATATTTCATCGTGATATCCGGTTTAAAACGGAGATACTGACGGAAACGACGCAAATCGTAACTTTTTTGCGAGGGCATACCGATCCAATAGTAATCATCCATGACATTCACGTAGGTCGTGATCGTCAACTTCCCGTCCATGCGGGCAACGATATCCTGACTGTTCGGGGTCAACGTGTTCTGTTTCGTACGCGTTACATCATAAAACGACATTAAAGACGGACGTGAAGAGAGGTAACCGACAAGCATGGCAATAAACCATACCACGGCGTATTTACCGATATTTACGGCCCACGAACTCTTCTGTCTGCGGGATTGCAAGCGAATGACGGTCATGAACAGGAACAAGCCGATCACGATCAGGAAATAGATCACGTCCTCGGAGCAGATCAAACCGTTAACGAATTCTCCGGCTCGACCGGAAATCGCCAGCCAGAACGTGATATCGCGAACGAAATCGATCTCCTGCCACAATCCCTTCACGTAACTTAAGGCCGCAAGGATCGCCAAAGTACCCACGGCGGCAACGATCTGGTAAGAGGTCAGGCTCGACATGAACAAACCGATCGCCGCGTAAGCGCAAATCAAAAGGTACAAGCCCAACATACCCGAAAGAATAAGAGGAATATCGGCATCTTTTACCGCGAAAGCCGTGTAAATCCCGAAAATTGCCAACACGCCCATCAGAACGAGAGCGTACACCATCATAGAGGCGTATTTCCCGAGAATGATCTGCCAGTTCGTCACCGGCGAGGAGTATAGTAATTTAATTGAACCGCTACCGAACTCCCGGCTCATCAAGCTCATCGTCAACAAAGGGATGTAAAGGTAAAGGTAAGATTGAACGGCCGTGAACAGACCCCTCCAGCCTGCGTATAAACCCATGGTAGCGTTATAGTTCCCGTATCCCAACGATTCCCGACGTACCAAGCCGCTCATCAGGTCGGAGAAAGCCATGCTGCATTGAAAGGTAAAGATGATCAGGATCAACCACGCGATCGGCGAGTAGAACAACGTTTGTAATTCCGTCTTCGCTATTTTGTATATTGTCTTCATTGTAAACGTGTTTTAAAATTACTTCTTTGATAACTCCGCGAATATCGCGTCAAGAGAGCTCTTCTCCTGGTAAACCTCCGTCAATCTCCATCCCCGGGAGACACTCGTCTCAACGAGTCGCTCAGTAACCTCCTGGAAATCCGTGTATTGAAGACGATACTTCATCCCTCCCAGCTCTTCCACTCCACTCACGCCAGGGATAGAACGCAACTCCTCTACCGGCGGGGCGGCAACCAGCGTCACTACCAACGTGTTCGGGATGATGTAATTATCGAACTCGTCCACCGTTCCGGCGAAAACAAGGTTACCCTGCTCGATCATACGGATGTAGTCGCAAGTCGCCTGAACTTCTGACAAGATATGCGTCGACAACACAACGGTGCGATCCTCCGCGATCTCCTTGATCAGGTGACGGATCTCCACGATCTGGTTCGGGTCCAAACCGTTCGTCGGCTCGTCCAAAACCACGAACTCGGGGTTGTGGATGATGGCCTGCGCTATACCCACGCGCTGTTGATAACCGCCAGAGAGGTTACGGATCAAACGCTTGCTGAAATGACTGATCCCGCACTTGCCCATAACCGCCTTCACGGCGTTCGATATCTCGCTGTCCGGAACGTGACGCAAGCCCGCGCAATACTCCAGGTACTCCGTCACCGTCAAATCCGGGTGCAAGGGCGGCGTCTGGGGCAAAAAGCCGATATGGCGTTTCGCCTCTACAGGGTTCTCCCGGATACTCACTCCCTTGATGTAAACATCACCTTCCGTCGGTCTCAACACGCCACACATGATATTCATCGTGGTCGACTTGCCCGCGCCGTTGGAGCCGAGCAACCCGTAAATACCGTTCCGGGTAATCTCGAAATTGATATCCCGGATCGCCCACTGGATCGTGTAACGATGAGATAGATTTTCAATTTTTACAATCGATTCTTCCATACAATAGATTTACTTTATATTAGTGATTAATATTTTATTATCTTTTATAAATCAACACTTTAAAACGTCAATTATTATTTCTTATCCAACATCTTCCGTATCTTGTACAACATGTACTCGTAATGCAATTTCGTATCACCGGAACTTTTCTGAACGGCAGTTTTCAACAAATCCTGAACTTTAAACAACATGTTGAAATAATGATCCACCGGGATATAATCACTCGGCATAACCACGTTCATGTTCGGGTAAAAACCGCTTTGTTCCTCAACGGCCTTTCCGTCGACACGCACCTGATTGCGGTACTCGTCCATTAACCGGTTTGCCGTTTTCATGTCTATAACGGGGAATACCGCTTTATATGAATCCACCAAACCTTTTTTGGGAACGAAATTCCCGGCATTGGTCGCTACCGTCGAGGAGGCGACAACGCTTCCCAAGAACTCCCGTTGCAAGGCCATCTCGTGCTTCTCTAACGGACGGTTTTTTATCGTGCCTTCCCAAACCGCTTTATAGATATCGTCGACATACTCCTCCACGGGATAACCGCTACCTTTTTCGGCTCCCAACGCCACGTACTTCAAACGGAAGGTCAACGTACCGAAAATAAAACCACGGATACGGTCGATATAAGAGTTGCCGATCTCGAGTTGTCGCAGGACGGCCTCGTTCTCCAACCAGGAAAGATCTTTCGCCAGGTCGACCATCGCTTTCAAAGTAGCTTTCTGCGTGGTTTTCGGAACCGCGGTGTAACTCGTCAGATCTTCATCGTCAAACGCCTCGCGTTGATAAAAACCGCCAAGGTTTATCGAAAGGTCGTTTACCCGTTTTTGTAATTGCCCGTATAACATGTTATACAAGATCGCGCGCTGGCGTTGATCAACGTCTCCTTCAGCGTACCATTCATAAAAATGACGAACGGAGAGTTTCAAATTATTAACGGCGTATTCGAGGGCCTTTAAATGATCGTCTCCCAAATCCCCGGCGAACGTCGTCGGGTCGTAATAGTAATAAGGCATTTTACCGAAACGACAATTGGGGTTGTCCCGGCCTTCCTTGATCCAACGGTCTAAGGTTTCAAATTCATCCTCCGGACGGGAAGCGTTAGCGATAGGACGGTACAACCAATTGATCACGTAATAGTCGTAATCGCCCAAACCTTTCGGAGTCATACGAACGCCTTTCTCCACATCTCCCGGTTGGGCGATGTAATTACAAGGCACATCATCCATGATCGAGGGACTCAAACCGTGTTCCCGCGTGAATGAAGGGGAACGCAAAGAGTCTACCGGATAAGCACTCGAGGCCCCAGCGTTGTAGACTAAACCCAAGTTAATACCCGTTTCACGCATGACATTCGCCCGGATAAGCTCCCCGATCTGTTCGTCGGAAAGCTGTTTCCGTCTCACTCCCGGGTCGGAAGCCATCGTCGTCACCTTGCGATCAAGTTGTAAACCGGAGGCCAACCCGTCATAAAGGTAAAGAGACGCCTGCAATATCTCTCCCGTACGAGGGTCGATCGTCATGGAACTTTGCATGTCCATCCATAGCGGGGCGTAACGGACCGTCGAATAACCGATGTTGTTGGCATTAAAATCCGGATCGTTCCTCGGGAAATCGACCACGCGTATCGCATTTTTGAATCCTATCTTCTCAAAAGCCGCATTCCAAGCCTCGATACCCTCTTTCACGGGTTTCTTCCAGGCCGGGGGCATCAACGTGTCCATGTAAAAAACGATCGGTTTCAGAGGTTCGACCAATTCTCCTCGCTGGTAAGCCACGCTATCGCTCGGCTCTAAACGCCAGCGTTTCGTGAAATACGTTCTTTCAAGGGGCTTTCGACCATCCGGAAACTGGGACACGCTTGTGAAAGAAACTCCCAAGCGGGGATCCGCCAAGCGGGGTTTCATCGGCTCCTCCGGTAACAATAACAACATCTTGTTAGTCGTAACGGAAACCTTAACATCGGCCGGTAACATCTTGAATGCACCGAACAAGTACATGTTTTCGATAAAACCCAACTCGCAAGTCACCGAGATATTATCTTTATAAGACCTGACCTCTTTCAAGAAAGAGGTCTCTTTCTTGTACTCGTGAACACGGGCGATATAACCGTAAAAAGAGTTAGCCGAGTAAGCGGCAAAAGGGGTCGTGTAAGGAGAGTATTCCATGAAAAGAGGGGTCATGTCAACCACGATAGCGCTACTATCCGGCGTGTAAGCCGCAACTTTGAAAGAAGCGTAAACGCCACCCGCATTGGACCGCTCTATCGCCTCGTCCAGGTTCTGGTCTCCGCCACGGTTCAAGGGCTTATCCAGGAGAGAAATCCGCGCCTGTAACGTCGAGTCCAAAAGAACGAAACGGAAGGGAAGCGAGTACCCCCCGAATTGACCGACGACTCCCTCTCCGTTATCGCTGATATCTTCGATAGAAGAGACCAGTAACATCTCTTTTCCCAGCAGATTCAGCGGATACTCGACGAGGACTTTGTCACCCACCTTGTGGATCGTCATCACCCCCCGGGAAGTTTGCACTTTTTTACCTTGAAAAAGTTGCCGGTAAGGGGTCAACGTTTCTCCCCTCTCCACTCTCTTCTTTTTCCGCGCCCAAGATTCCTGGCAAAAAAATCCCAGCAAAAAAGAAGTGATCAATATATATAGTATTCCTTTCATACGTGACATCATGAATTATTTCAACGCCTGTTCCAGTTTATAAAGTAGTAAACGGTAATGTTGACGGGTATCGGCAGAACCGGTATTGGATTTCGATTTAACCAGGGACTGTATCTTTTTCAACATGTCGAAATAGAGGTGATCAAGAGGCTCAACTACCGTATTCGAATTGACATTCACCCAGTAACCGAAACCCTGACGCTCTAAATGTTCCAAGCTCGTACCCCGTTCAAGTGCAGGCACCTCCTTGCAAGCCTCGACACGCGGAAAGTCCGAATACATGCCCATCCACTCCGTAGATAACATCCCGTATTTTTCACGGTGAAACGTCTTCACCACTTCCGGGACATCCACGAGCCCGCTACCGGAAACGATCGAGAACGGGTCACCCGAGATTCCTTTCTTCGCCACGTCCGAGAACAACATGATATTGGCAAGCAATTTCATCTGGAGTTTCTTCTCCGACACCGAAAGGGTCTTACCCTGTCTGGTCGGTTTGAAAACGAACTCTTGAACGTCATTTAAAAATTCCCGGGGGGTGTAAGTATCCTTATTTTCATCTTTCACCGCCGTTAAAGTGACACTCCCCAACCGGCTCATCACCGCTCCGAAGATTTTGTCTTCCAGTTCGGACGAGATTTCGCTCCGCAACGGCCATTTAGATTGCAACTCTTTAGCGTCAAGCCAATCAAGATCACCGATCTGGCTCAACAAAAAGTGAAACGCACGGCGTTGTTTCTCTCTCGGAACCACGGAATAACTGGGGCGGGAATCTCCGTCATAACGCTCGTTCAAGTAAATACCGCCGATATTCAATAAAACGTGGTTCACGTACCGAACGTACTGGTAAATAATCTCGTTGTACATGTTCTCCCGGAACGCCAGGTCGGGATCGTCTTTTCCTACCCAGGCACTCATGTTCGAGAGCACGTGTTTCAAGTTTTTCACGCCGTAGGTCGCCGACTTTATAGCGTCGTCTCCCAAATCTTCCTCGATTGAGCTCGGGTCAAAACGTGAATATATCTGTTGTTTGCCGTAACGATAAACGGGATCGCCAGATTTCTCGCTGATCCACCGGTTCAATGTCGGAACTTCATCTCGAGCGCTCTTGACATCCAATAGAGGAGTGTATAACCAGGCGATAGCGTACAAGTCGTACAAGCCCAGGTTGGGGGGAGTCAATTTTACCCCTCTCTCTTTATCGCCAGGTTGGGCCACGTAGTTGTTACGGGCGTAATCCATGATCGAGTACGTAGTTCCATGTTTTTGGGTGAAAGAGGGTGAACGCAACGAGTCCGTCGGGATCGAGGAAGAACCCGCCATATTGTGCATCAAGGCCAGGCAGTGCCCCACCTCGTGCGCCACCACGTAACGGATACAATTACCAAGGGTCTCCTCGTCAAAAGCGACCTTACGCACGTCCGGATCTGCCGGCGCCGTTTGCAGGAAACGCCAGTTCGTGACCAACTCTACCATGTTATGGTAAAGGTAAACGGAAGCGTTCAATATCTCTCCCGTGCGAGGGTCCGTCCAAGAGGGGCCCATGGCATTAGCGATCCAGGAAGGGGAGTACCTCACGCAAGAATACTTCAGGTTATCGGGATCGAACTCCGGATCGTCCGTCGGGAAGTCCCTCGCGATTATGGCGTTTTTAAAGCCTATCTTCTCGAAGGCAGCCTGCCACTCCTCCACTCCGGCTTTGATGTATTTTTTCCAACTCTCGGGAAAGGCGTTATCAACATACCAGACGATAGGTTTTTTAGGCTCTACCAGCTGCCCCGAACGATAGGCCGATTCGTCCGAAGGTTCCAGACGCCAGCGAGTCGCATAATAAAGGGCCTCGACTCCTTTATTGTCGTGACTGAAAGAGGATACCCCCTGGTAAAAAATACCGATACGGGGATCAGCCAGGCGGGGACGCATCGGCTCGTCAGGTAAAAGGATAAAACTGCGGGTCAATACCGACGTGAAAGGTAACTTGTAAATGTAGTAATACCGACCGTCGCGAACATTTACCTCGTAACTTAAAGAGGACTGCACGCTCGCATTATCAGAGAAAGACTTCACCTTCCCCAGCTGGGATTTATCCTTTTTAAACTCTTTGACGATCCAACGACCGTTTCCGAGGATCGGTGCGTATGGAGAAAACGGGGTCAACTCCTCGTTATCGCTGATAAAGAAATCGGTCACGTCGATTACCACCGCCGTGCTGTCCGGAGTGTAAGCGAGGATCCCGGTGTTGTATAACGTGGCAGGTCGTGTGCTTGCCTTAACGCGTTCTTTCAAGTTTTCCACTTCCGTGGTGTACATCGTGTTCACTTTACATAAGCTCACGAGAGAATCTCTTCTCGTGAATACAACGTGCAAGGGGTCCGTCGGTTTCTCTCCCACGCTACCGAACCAGTTGCTTGTCGTCTCCGATATGGTTGAACCCAGCAGCATTTCACGGTCCAATAAAGTCAACGGGATCTCGAAATAAACCTTACCATCCATCTTGTGTATGGTGAAAAGACCTCTTGCCGTTTCACAGGCTTTCCCTTTAAACAATTTATCGTAAGCAGTTTCGCTCTTCGGCTGAAGCTTGTCCTTTTTCTTTTGCTTTGCAAAGGCAAGCTGTCCGCTTCCGAATAAAGCAAACACGATAAAGAAAATCACAACTCTTTTTTTCATTACCAATTCTTTTCAATTTTACAAATACAATATAACATTCCCATTCCACAACAGTTACCAAACCGTTATGGTTCTATAAATCAATTAAATATTCAGGAAAGAAGGTATTCCAAAAGATACTTTTGGAATACCTTCCATTAGTCATCTACCAAAATCTTTTTACAAATCATCATTTATAAAAATCGGT
Organism: Gabonibacter massiliensis; assembly: GCA_001487125.1. Taxonomy (GTDB): domain Bacteria; phylum Bacteroidota; class Bacteroidia; order Bacteroidales; family Marinifilaceae; genus Gabonibacter; species Gabonibacter massiliensis. The sequence goes on along the minus strand of LN913013.1, from coordinate 104,281 downwards.
ATAACTATTATAGGCCAACTCCAAAAGGTCAACAATCTTTCCACCCACGTTAAATCTCGTCTCTTCTATGATCTTAGGAGTAATGATATTAGATATGTCAATTGCAAAAAAGTCTCCGTTTTCCAAAGCGACATACAATCTGTTGTAATCTATATTATACGCGTTATAAATAAACGCCACAACATTGGCAACAAACGGACTGCTCATTAAGCTTCCGGTCGTATTATTTTCCCGGTTCACGTAATGAATCTCTTTTCCTTTGGAATAGAAAATATAGTTATTGGATATCGGAGCACCGTAATTGGCGGCCGAAGTCAAAAACTTCGTTCCTTTGGGCAAATTTCCTCCCGGGAACGCTTGTTTACCGGCCTCTTCATGTTGAACGACCAAACCGGTAGCCCGATTGACAATAAAATCGGTCAACCAAGTTTTTCCATCCTTGTCATTGTAAATGATCGAATATTTATACACATTTCCCAGATAATTGTAATACTCTCCCGCAAACAGGTGCAGCACCTCTGTTCCTTCCGGCATAGCCCAGACCGGATCCGGATACTCGGCACCCTCCACGTAAGTCAAAGGGAAAATATTAAAGGGCTCAGAATTCATCTTAATCATCAATATTCTCCGGTTTTTCTCGTCCCAACAAGGTGAAATATATCCCCCCGAGGGAGTACGTCCTAAACCGAAGCCCGTCACTTGATATCCTTTTTCATCTACAATATAAGGTTCCGACTGGAATTTTCCTCCCAACCAACTGGCCGTTTTAACTCTCTGGTATAACTTTCCGTCTGCCGTTGCCAACAAAGAAAGCCGACTGCGATGGAACGCACTCACGACATCAAAATTAGCAGGAGCTCCGCTCATAAATTCATCCTTCAACTCCCCGGCGAATTTCATATTCTCGTTATTGACCACGTATATACCCTTACTCGTCAATACCGTCGTCGCCGCCATGGAAGAAGAGATCGCGTTGTCATGATTCGCGTACAATCCGCGAGGTGTTCCCTCCAATTTCATATCGGCATTTGCTACTTCAAAAACATTATCCTGCAAACTATAAACCACTTTACTCACCCCGTTAACGGTTTCTGTTTTTTGCGAATAACACGACAATTTGGCATTACTGCCGTTCTCGGACAAAATCAAGACGTTGCCTCTTCTGTATCTTCCATAAGTATAAAACCAAAGTCTTGCAACGAACTTCATTCCGGTTGACTGGTCAACGGCGGTGAAGGTTCCGGTTTGAGGAATCTCCGTATAAGAGGTAATCCCCAATCTCGAAAACAAGGTATCCGTAGATATCGCCAACACTCTTTCCTCACAGAAAAGTTTCCCGTCGTAAGTTCTCCATTCGAATCTAAAATTAGAAGAATCTCCTTCGAAATGCATCGGAACCGTCGCCTTCGTGGAATCCCCCTCGTAAGCACGAATATAAACCGGAGAAGAGGAGTAATTATAATCCCATACCGGACCGTTGATCTCCTTGTAGTCATATGTTCCCTCGTCATCGAAACAACCTATCAATAAGGCGGCGAGGAATAAACATCCTAACAATATTTTGTTTTTCATCATAATAACTTCATTTTAAATTACAACATCACTTGCATGTACTCGTTATTTTCATCGTCGTATATCCGAGGATTTTGTTCCAGCAACCACTCTTTAAACTGTAAAACAAGTTGTTTAGCCCTGTCGGGAGATTCCGCGATCAGCTCTTTACTCATCTCTCCCTTCTTATCGATTTCGCTCATGAATAATTTGAACTTCTTCTCCGAATATTTTCCTAACAGATAACTCGTTACCTCGCCATCCCACCAATCAGGCGGTGATACTTGCGTCGAAACGACGATAATCGCCCTTCTCCTCTCCCATTGTCCTAAGGCTAGTTTTTCGCCGGGAACCAATTCCACGATAATCCGCACGGGAGCTACATCCATTTTAGCTGTCCGGTGTATTTTCAAGTAGATGGTATCTCTTATGTCCACGGCATCTTCTCCCACAGTTGTCGACTTAAACGTATAAGAGGGATCCAGGGTAAACTCCTTTCCTTCCTCTCCCGTACTTCCTTCCGTAACGGCTTTTAACCCGAACGTAAGGTCTTCCGTCAAAAGATTTCCGGAAAGACAGACTACAAGCGGAACTTCTATATCCTTGGTTCCATCAGGATAATGGAAGAAAGAAACCTCGGTCGAATCGGCCCCTTCCGTACCGGGATAGATAGCATCCATATAAAATTTATCGAAAAAAACTTCGGGACGATCCGCAAACGTAAAAATTTTCTCTTCTTCACAGGCCCAGAATAAACAAAGAAGGAAACTTAAATATATACTCTTTTTCATATCTATAAATCATTTAAAATTTATCATAATCCTTCATTCGTCGGTATCGGCAACAAATATTCACTACGAGTAAAAGGACGAACCGTTCCATTACCGAAATCCACACTGGCATTCAAACGCTTGTATAAATAGAATAATTGTCCTTCACCGATCCACTCTCTGCGGGCATCCCGGATCAATTCGCTTACAAAATCCGCCCAACTGGAAATACTAAGGGACTCAACGCATCCTCTCGCCTTACGAATATCTTCCAATATTTTTTTAGCTTCAGGGAAATTATTTTGACGAGCGTAGTACTCCGCCATAATGTATTTCATCTCTGTCGCACGAATCAACGGGATAACCGTGGCATTATAATCCCGGGTCGTCTCATCCGTACTACAATAATACTTTCCTGAAATAGGATACTCTCCTCCGGCAAGATAGGTCAAACGCAAATAACGATAATCGCGGTCGGATTCGTCCACTCCCGCATAATTCTGGAAAACTTTCTGTCCATCGAGATTAAGCACGAACCATCCCGCACTTCCCGTATATTCCGGCGCATAACTGTAAGACAACCCGAAATCTTCATAAGCATTTTCATTATACACACCGAAAATCAGGTTACTGATCGTTTTCAGATCTTTTTTATTATTCCAATTGGTAGAACTGACTCCGGAAAAATCATCCTTATCGAATGCTAACTCGTTACCGTAATTACTCTTCACCTTAAATTCCAACACCTCTTTTGCACATTCATAGGCCTCCTGATACCTTCCGGCATATTGATAGGCTCTTGCCAACAAAGCCGTTACAGCAAAATAGTGCATGCGATATCCGCGTCCTTTGAAGAAGCTCTCCACATTCAGGGTCTGATTACCGTAAATTTCCGTTCCGAACACGAACGTATTATGGAATCTACTCTCTCCTCTGATTAAAGTTCCTCTTCCCACGAGAGAAGTATCCCAGACAACAACAAGCGGACGAGCCTGTTCCAAATCGGTTATTATTTTATCGATACAAGACTGTACGCCCAATTTTTGAGAATAGAGGCTGGGATAAGCTTCTACATAGGGAACATAAGCTTTTCCATCGTCATTGACCGGAGCCGGAGCAAACAACCGCAACATATCGAAATGCATAAAAGCCCGACAAGCGTAAGCCTCTCCCAAAATAAGGTTCTTTTCCATCTCTCCTTGAGAAAAAAGATCGGGACTTGCATTTTTTAGATTCTGTATCAAATTGTTAGCATTGGCGATGATATTATAAGCATCCGTCCACACACTTTTCAAATAACTGACGGAATAAGTGGTCGTGTAGTCGAGTTTTGCAAAATCCCTCCAAATCTTCCCCGCATAAAAATTATCTTCTCCCAGCTTATATTGTTGAGATATACAATCCAACATACCCCAAGTCAACTCTTTTCCGTACAAAGCTGTCTCTCCCATGGTTTTATATAAACCATTCAGGACGGATCTGTAACCATCTCCCGTGGTTAACAAAGACTCTTCGGTAATTTGCGTTTCCGGTTGCACGTCCAACCAGCTTTCGCAAGCGGCAAACGAAAACGATATCAATAATACCACTGTTTTTATATAATCTTTCATTTCTATTACTTTTTAGGTTAGAAACTTACATTCAAGGTAAAACTATAATTCCACGCGTACGGGTAATTGGTTCCCCTTTCTACTTTTACCGTTGACCAACGGGCAAGCTCGTTCACGTTGAAACGCAAGCCTAAGGCCGTTAATCTCCATTTGCTTATCAACTCTTTCTTAAAGTCATAACCGACAGATAAACTGGTAAATTCCAAAACATTCTCATCTTGCACGAATCGACTGGTCGGTTGCGTACTCGCACTATTCTGAAGATTACGATAAGGCGTTATATCTCCCGGTTTTTTCCACCTTTCGGTAAGTAACCGTTTGTCGACATTCACACTCTGGATATTAGGATTCTCAACCCGATTCATCAACGTCGTGTTGTAAACCTGTCCACCCCATTGGTAGCTGAAAGTGGCATTCATATAAATACCGCGGAAATTAACATTGAGTCCGAAAGACCCCTGTACGTCGGGTAATTCATCTCCGACAACCACCTGGTCATTGGAATCCCAAGTATAGGTACTCGAACCATCTCTTTTTATATATTTTTCCTTACCGTTTGCCGGATCGATTCCTGCCGAACGTACGGCATAAATAGCTGTTGTCGATGCACCTTTATAATATCTCGTAAACGGAGCATACTGCGTGTAATAAGACGAACCGTTTTGATAAGCCTCGTTAATTGCCTCGTTATAAGCTTCTGCCGCGGCTCCCAATTTCGTTATCTTATTCTTGTTTCCTCCCATATTACCCATAAAGCTAACGATCCAATCCTTATCCCGGTAAAGAGTAGCGGATAAGTCTATTTCAAAACCCTTATTCTCGACAGAACCCGAATTGTCCCGGTATTCGCTGAAACCGGAAGAGGGACGAATTGAAATCTGGTCGATCAAATCCACCGTCTTCTTGATATAATAATTGGCAGACAACAGTATACGGTCATTAAGGAATCCCAATTCGAAACCGACATCCGTCGTTTTGGTAGTTTCCCATTTCAATTTCGGATTACCCAGGTATTTTAAGGAAGTAGCAGGACCGGTATAATACCAATGCTCCGAATCCACTTCATAAGTAGAAACAGCCGTGTATGCCGGGAAATTCACCTTACCGGTACTACCGTAAGAAGCCCGAAGTCTTAACCTGCTTAACAACCAATTATCCCTCAACCAACTGTAATTATGGATATTGATACCAGCACCAACGGACCAGAAGGGAGCATATCTCTTATCCGAACCGAATTGTGAAGAACCGTCCAAACGTATAGATCCGTCAAAAAGATAGACATCGTTATACGAGTAGTTTATTGAAGCCAGGAAACCGATCAAACGGTTGGTTGATTCATCTACGGATGTCTTATCCGGTTGAGATTTGGCATAAGAAGGGTTATACATTCCCTCCATCTGGAATCCTTTAAACACACTCGTATGTGAATTGGAATTATCCTCTTTGATATTTATTCCAAGCGTCGCATTTATAAAATGTTTTTCAATTGCCCTATTATAATAGAACATGGCATTCAGGTTCCAACTATAACTATCCGAATAACTCTGGGTCAACTCTCCTCTTTCATTTTCATTGTAACTACCAGAATTCCTATATGCGTATACAGATTTAGGATCTATAAAAGACTCCTGTTTTTGAGTCGTTTTGGTTATACTCAGCTGTCCCTTGAATTGCAACCCTTCCAAAATAAATAAATTCACGTTCAGGTTGTCCTGAAATTCATGGTAACGGGTACGACCGTCAAATCCACCTAAAGTGACATCGAATAAAGGATTGGCTTTCGTACCGATACCATCTTTGAGGTACTTCAGGTATTCGCCGTCTTCATCGTATATTTCCAAATAAGGTTGCTGGGAGGCATACGTACTGAACAAACCGTAAGGAGAGTTTTCAGAACGCGTTCCCGCGTAAGAGATGTAATTTCGAATTTGCAATTTTTTGTAACGATAATCCAAAGACATACCTGCTCCGACACGGTCGCGATAGGAACCTTTCATCGCTCCACCGTTTTTATCATAGAAGAAATCAACCCCGTACCGTATGCTTTCCACACCACCTTCTATATAAATCGTATGCTTGTGATTGAATACGTTGTGTAAGGGCTGAGCCAACCAATCGGTATCAACCCCTTTCAATACCTGATTCAATTTGTTGTAATAATCTTGATCGCTGTTCGGCTGACTGCTCGGAGAAGAAGCCGTATAAACACCGGCTAACCGCTCTACTTCCAACTTCTCGGCGGCATTACAGAGATTGTAATCGGAAAGATCCGGCAATTCCAAACCTCCCGTAAAATTATAAGTAACCCGCATTTCTCCCGGTTGCGGAGCTACGGTAGTGATAACCATTACGCCATTGGCGGCACGGGAACCGTACATAGCCGTTGCTGCGGCATCTTTCAAGATAGTGATACTTTCCACCCGGTTCATATCCATATCGTATATCTTTTGAACATCCACCTCAAATCCGTCCAAAATAAACACGGGCAAATTAGGGTTATCTTTCAGGTTGGTACGTTGTGTCTGTTTCATATATTCCGATTCCAGACTTTTATTCATACCGATACTGGACTCTCCCCGGATATTGATTTCAGGCAAACTATTCGGGTCGGACCCCCACGCACTCTGCCGGATTCGGAAAGAGGGATCGAAAGTCTGAACAGCCGCAAGCATATTCTTACTATTGGTTCTCAATAGCTGTTCCCGGTTTACCGTGGTTACATTTCCCGTAAAACTCTCTTTTCGGATATTGGAATATCCCGTCACAACGACATCTTCCAACGCAACCTTATCCTCCTTCATGACGATTTTCAAATCTTTTCTAACCTCTCCTTCCTTTAAGGCATTGATCTTTACGTTTTGAGTCTGCATTCCGATAAAAGTAAAGATTAAAGTCGCCGTATCCCGGGGTATAGGAATGCGAAATGCCCCCTTATCGTCCGTGGCAACTCCCAAGGTCGTACCTTTTACGAGAACGGTAACTCCGGGTAAGAAGACCCCCTTTTCATCCACGACGACTCCCTTGATCAAGATAGGTTCCTTTTTCGTACTATCTTGAGCAGCCACTTTAGGAGCCAATCGGATAACGATCAAATTTTCTTTAAATTCATAGGCAAAACCGCGAGGTGTTAAAATCTCTTGTAACAACTCTTTTACCTCTACATTCAACGCCTCCACGTTCACACGACTCTCCCCCTTTATCAGATCATAATTATAAAGAAAATCATACCCGCTTTGTTCCGTGATTTCTTTAAAAACCTTGATTAACGTCGCATTCTTCATCTTAATGCTGACGGTCTCGTTTTGGGGAAAACCTTTTGCAGAGAGAAGCATTGTCCCCGCAAGAATAAAAAAAGTAATCCTTCCCATCGTAAATAAAATTTCCTGCAACCACGTTTTTCCACGTGACATGGCAAAAATCCATTTCTTTTTCATAAATTTGTAGCGTTTAGTCATTAAACATTGTATCCCGCGTCTACGCGCATTTGACAAAGGGACACGTTATCTAAAACTGAGAATGTTGGAAGCATTTTCAGTTTTACTTTTTATTCACAGTTATACTTCTATTTTCAATTTGGAAATCAACATCATAGGTTCCCTTTAAAATCTCCAAGAATTCACGAATATCGCCGTAACGCTTTATCCTACCTGAAAATCTGATTCCTTTCAACTCTTCACTTGCATAATGAATATCTATATTATACCACCGGGCCAACGTATTCATGATCTCTTCCAAGGTAGTTCCTTCAAACTTATAATACCCGTCCTTCCAAGAGATATACAGCGCCACGTCGACCTGACGCACATTCATTTGTCCCGTCAACGAATCAAATACGGCCTGATCTCCCGGCTTTAAAACGCCCAAAGACTTCTCGTCGCTTTGAATCGCCACGGCTCCTTCGACCAAGGTTGTAAATATCTCTGAAGTACCCTCGTAAGACGCAACATTAAACTTCGTTCCCAACACCCGAATATCGATTCCTTTACTCGTCACGATAAAAGGCCTCGACGAATCTCTCTTCACCTCAAAAAACGCCTCTCCGTCGATATACACACGTCGCTCCTTGGTCCCCCATGCCAACGGAAATCTCAATCGGGATTCCGAATTTACCCATATCCTCGTACCGTCTTCCAACTCCAAAGGATATTCTCCCCCTCGAGGTACTTCCAAAATACGATATTTCAGATTCTCTTCACTCGAAACAAGGGGGTCCCCCGTCACAGAACAAATCAATCCGTCCTCCTTGTTGCTGATCACCTGTCCCTTCTCCACAAACGTGAACGTTTTATCTAAGCTCAAAGCAATAGTCTCTCCTGAAGCCAAAGTCAGCACAGCTTTTGTCTCTCCCCCCTGAATGCTCAACGATTCCATCGACTTCACCCGGACAGGTTTATCACGGAAAAAATAATAAAAAGAGAAAGAAAACAACAGTAAAACAGAAGCCGCATAAGCCCATTTCTTAATATTTCTTAAATACCTGGTCTTACGCTTTTCTTGAAGTTTCTTTATACATATCTGATAAGCGACATCAACATCGATATACTTTTCCTGTTTACAATCAAAGTAATACTTCTCTAATTTCTCCAGCACGACTTGATTCTCGACCTCAGATTCTAACCATTCTTTTAAAATCGATTGCTCCTCTAACGTCAACACCTCACCGTTAATTTTGGCCGCAATTATTTCCCAAATAGAATTTTGCATATCTTTTAACATTGCATTTTATCAAAAGACCCCAAAATCTACATTTAATGTGACAAGGATTTCGTTTTTTTTAGAAAAAAATTTATTTTATTTGGTTTTCGCTGATTGTGAATACCTTAAGAAAATAAAATACAATAAAGCAGTAAACGATTTTCCATTTAAAGAAACTCGTAATGATTTGAAAGCTCTCGCCATCTGTGTCCGCACGGTATTTATAGAAATTCCCAACAGATTGGCAACTTCCTGATATTTCATACCCTCTACACAACACAGGTTAAAAATACGCCGGCATTGTTCCGGCAAACGATTCATAGCCCGATACAATTCTTCCCGCTCTTCCATCTCCTCCAAATCGACCTTACACTCCTCCTTTTCATTCACGATCATACGAACCAACTTATCGTTATGTCTTCTCTCGTTCCGTATATAATTGATACAATTATTACGAGTGGACCGAAACAAATACCGTTCCAATTCGGAACTTATATTCTCGTATTTTTTCTCGTACCAAAAATTAATAAATAGCTCCTGAACGATATCTTCCGCTACTTCCCGATCCTTCAATATGGTACTCGCGTAAACGACTAAATTGGCGTAATAAACCCGAAACAAACGTTTGTACGCTTGTTCATCACCCGTTTTCAACTCTTGTAGTAAATTAGCAGACACCAAACAACTGTATTAAATCTTACAAACAAAGATACGTCAAATTTCATCTCATTCGCAAGGCTATAATAAAAACAAATGTATTTTTTTCATAAAATCGTTAGTCAATTACGATTTTTTCAAGGAATTTATCAAATAGGCATACAATTATATCACTTCTTCACAATTAAGACAATAAAGCATGGAAATATTTTAATTTAGGAATTAACAACACCACACCAACCAAGAATAACGCACATATTATTAAATAATTATAATAAATATCATAAAAATAAATATAATCCGATAATGATCTTTTACACGAAAAAAAAGCTCGAATTACATCTCCTTTTTCTTTCCACTAAAACCGCAATGTTAATTCTTTTTTAATTTTCAAGCCAACACGCGACCAAACATAAATTTTTACAGGGACGATCGACGGATCAGGTTATCCTCTCATTCCACGATTCCGCGATTAACACGACGACGAACCGAAAGAAAACAGGGATGACCGAAATTGAAGAGTCTTTTCGGGACAAAACAAATCGGTAGCGTCATGAAACGATCGGGTGATTCACCATATCATCACCCGATCATCCGATCCTTTAATCGGTTAATATGATCGTCACCGCTTTCGGCCCGTGTGCTCCGATGACAAGAGCTTGCTCTATATCAGCTGTCTTTGAGGGACCCGCGATAAAACATCCGTATCCGAAATCGTTAAAATAAGGATGGCGGTAAGCTTCATGCATGTTGTTTACGATCTGATGTCGATCCAACACGATAACCAAAGATTCCGAAATAAAATAGAGTGCCTTATACCTTGTACTTTGCCTGATCCATACAGCTCCGTTCTCAATCACACCGAATTCCCCGCGGATAACTCCCACATCCGTCCCGTTTAACTCCCGGGGGTCCGTTAAGGCATCGGGATTCAATGTAGCACAAGCGATACCCGGCAAATCGGAAGCGATCACTTTGGCATCCGGATACTGCTTTCGAATCGTTTCGTTTATATCTCCGCCTTTTTCAAGTAAGAATACATCACACCCTACCAATTGCGCCACCTCCATAAAATGTCGAATCTTATCTTCGAAGGTCATCGGCTCAAAGTCCATAGCAGGCCGTTCGACTTCCGGCACCGGATGAGCTTTTATTCTGTTCAATATGTCATTTTTACTATTCATGGTCAATCTTATTATGTTTCCATATGGAATGAAAAGTTTCCGGAGCCATCCGGGGTAATTCCCGTCCTTTTCCCCAAGGATCCAAACGGTTATACAATACAAAACGAGGCATATGCTCCGCTACGCGTCCTGCTTTTACCGTTGCATAAAATAAATCGGGATGATTCATTATCCATTTCATACGCTTTACCATAAACTTTTTCATCGGATCGGCCAGGTTCAATCGGTCCATCTCCTGTCTCCATTTATAGATCTGTTCGGCCAGATCGATTTTAGCCGGACATACGTTGGAACAAGAATAGCACAAAGAACAGGCCGATACATTACCGGAATATTTTTGCGGAGAATTCAACATCCCCAAATTAATTCCAATCGGGCCCGGAATAAAATAAGAATAGGAATATCCTCCCGTACGACGATATACCGGACAGGTATTGATACAGGAACCGCAACGAATACACTTTAACATACCTATATGGTCAGGATTACCCAATATATCGCTCCTTCCGTTATCCACGATCACGATATGCATCTCTTGTCCTTCCACCGGTTTTTTATAATGCGAAGTATAAGTCGTCGAGGGTTGGCCGGTAGCGGAACGGGCCAACAAACGAATATAAACGGCTAATGCATCGTAATCTGGAATTACCTTTTCCATCCCCATGATGGCAATATGCACCTTCGGGAAAGAGGTTCCCATATCGGCATTCCCCTCGTTGGTACAGACCACGAAAGCTCCCGATGAGGCAACGGCAAAATTTATCCCCGTCATGGCAATATCGGCATGTAAAAACTTCTCTCTCAAATTTGCCCGGGCCGCGTGGGTCAAATAGGTAGGATCACTATTTCCCGGTTCCGTATGCAAGTATTTTTCAAAAACCTTTCCCACCTCTTCCCGTTTTACATGGATTGCCGGTAAAACAATATGACTGGGCGGCATTCCCATCAACTGCATGATCCGCTCTCCCAAATCCGACTCCACGACATCAATACCCTGTTCGGCCAGAAACGGAGTCATTCCGCACTCTTCGGACAACATGGATTTACTTTTTATCAAATTCTTACCGTCATGTTTTTTGATGATTTCATATACTATTCGATTGTGCTCCTCCGCATCCTTAGCCCAATGCACATGAATTCCGTTTTCCGCGGCATGTTTTTCGAACTCTTCCAAATAGTAAGCCAGATGGCTGATGGTATGTTGTTTTATACGACTTGCCATCTCCCGCAATTTCTCCCATTCCGGCACACCGAAGGCCATTTTATCACGTTTCTCCCTGACAAAAAAAAGGGCCTGGTCGTGCCACCGTGTCCGTTCCTTATCGGCTATAAATTTTTCGGCCGCTTTAGCATGTGTACTCATAATCTCGAGGTTAAAATTTCAATGATATGAATCGTTTTGATCGGTAATTTTTCACGTCTGATAACTCCCTCCATATGCATCAGGCAGGAACTATCAGCACCGGTAATAAACTCCGCCCCGGTCGACATATGATCCCTTACCTTATCTTCCCCCATGCACACGGAGGTTGCCGCCTCCTCCACGGCAAACATGCCTCCGAAACCGCAACATTCGTCTACCCGCTTCGGTTCCACTACCTCCACCCCTTTCACCAGGGAAAGTAAATCCCTCAACTTGGAAAACCGGGGAATATTCAACTCGCTCGGGGAAGAGAGATGCAGCAAGCGCTCCCCGTGGCAACTATTATGCAAACTCACCTTATGCGGGAAACAGGCATCCAACTGATCTACTTTTACCACATCATGCAAGAATTCACAGATCTCATATATCCGGCTACCGATACAAGCATGTTCCTCTTTACGCAACAACCGAGGATAATTCTCTTTGACAAAAACGACACAACTGGCCGAAGGTCCGACTACATAATCGTATTTTTCGAATAACTCCTCCATCTTCTTTGCCAAACCGATCGAATCGTGTTCAAAACCGCCGTTCGCCATAGGCTGGCCGCAACAAGTCTGCTCTAAAGGATAATCCACGTCTATCCCCAAGGACTTCAACAACCTGTAAGAAGCCACGCCTACTTTCGGATATATCGCATTGACATAACAGGGAATAAATAAACCTATCTTCATATGTTATATTTTAATTTGAAAAACGGATTCTATCCCATTTTTTCATTGTAATACATTCATCTTTCCAAAAATACAATCTTTAGCGTTTAAATTTCTTTCACGCGAATAAACAAACAATAACTCCTGTAATTATAACATAGGCTAACGCGTAAGGAATAGCCGCCTTCAATATAGCTCCCTCCTGTCCCTGCTGATCAGTCGCCGACGTTGCAATTGCAATACTCTGCGGAGAGATAATTTTTCCTCCCGTCGCTCCGGCAGTATTGGCGGCAGACAACCAATTGGGATCCACTTGAATATGTTCCGCTACCCCTGCTTGCAACTTTCCAAAAAGGATATTAGCCGACGTATCGCTTCCGGTTAAAAAAGTACCTAAAGCCCCGATCGTCGGAGCAAAAAAAGGGTACAAAGCCCCGGTCGCCGCGGATAAAGCCATTGCCAAAACCTGTATCATTCCGGCTGTCTCCATGACGGAAGAGAGACCGACCAAACAAATCACCGTAACGACCGTTTTTCTCAATTGAATGAACGTTTTCCAAAGTAAACGCAACAGCACTCCGGCTGAAGCTCCTTGAATCAATCCCCCGATAAAGGAACCTAAAAACAAAAGGACTCCCCCTTGGGTCAACCACTGAATAACATACCGGTTTTCCTCTCCGCGAATGGTAAAAGAAACGGTTGATACCCCAACGGATTGTAAAGAGTTTTTTATCGTCGGAAATATCGGACTCGTTACCAACACGAAAAACATAATCAAAACATAAACCATCCATGCCGACACGATCTCTTTTCCCCGATACGGAGATTCTACTCTTTTCTTCCCCTCTTTACGAATCAACTTTCCGAAAGAAACAATAACGACCGCCGCAACAATACTACCGATAATGGCCGGAGTTTCCGCTCCTATATAACGAGCCGACAAATACTGGGCAGCTAAAGAAAAACTTCCGACCAACATACTTAATACCAAATTTTTAGGCAAAGATTTAAGTTTTGGATCTGCTAAAAACGTAAGGACGAAAGGTACTAAAAACATCAACACGGATAATTGAAGCACCACAGCCGTACTCAAAGGACTTACCGGCAAACCCGTTTCCTGAGCCAAAACAATCACAGGCACCCCCACGGCGCCAAAAGCCGTCGGAACACTATTGGCAATCAAACTCACGACAGCAGAAAAAAGCGGCCGGAACCCCAGGCTAATCAATATGGCTGCCGGGATGGCAACAGCGGTACCAAATCCTGCCATTCCCTCCAACAACCCGCCAAATCCCCAGGTAATCAAAAGTACTTGTATGCTTTTATCCGTGGAAATAGAGGAAAATTGTTGCTTCAACACCTCTATTTTTTTCGTACGTAACAATACGTTATAACTATATATAGCCATCAGAATAATAAAAAGAATAGGAACCAGCGCCTTTAACATACCGTACACAAAAGAAAGTGCCGTATCCCGTAGCGAACTATGAAAAGCAAACATAGCCAAAAATGCCGTTACGATCAAAGTAATCGCACTGCTTGCATCCCCCGACATTTTAAAGAATCCCATCAGGATAATCAATAAAAGAATAGGCAATGCCGCATAAAAGATTTCCATAACTTCTATCATTAAATCAACGAAAATAAAAAGATAACGAAAAACCTTTTCCATTCACTTAGATACGAGGAATAAACGTATAAAACAAAAAAAATGTTACTTCCCGTGGCTGATTTTTTAAATTTATTTACGAGCCGACTATTTTAACCAAGACGGAAACCTTCCCATTCCCGATCATGCTAAAACAAAATAAGAATCCGGGACCTTAATTGAATAAAAAATCATATTTTTGCAAGTCAAATGAGTAACGTACATTTAAAATACATAGCAATTCGATTGAAACATTTGCTGACGAACCCGGAAGCAGAATGGGATACAATCAGAACGGACGAGACGGGAAGGATCGAACTTTTCAGAAACTACATCGTCTTGCCGACGCTTCTATTTTCCATCCTGGTCTTTTTGCTCAGGCTTGCGAGCAATGATGCCATGGTCGCTTTGGGATGGGGAATCATTAATTTCATCGCCTGTACCGCGGGATGTTACGTCTGCTTCCGTCTTACGCGGGAATATCTTTCTAACAAAACGATAAACCCGGGCAAGACAGCCTTGCAACTATCCGTCTACAGTTCGGCTGTATTCATTCTATTTCATAGCCTTGCCGTCGGTTTTACGCAAAATTTTATCGGAGACGTGATGGCTATTCTCAGTCTTCTCTCGCTTAGAATATTATACATCGGATTAAATACAATATCGGGATTAAATACACGATACAAAAAAAGTGCCGTTATTATTATCGGATTACTGATTATTTGCACCCCCATTATCATTACGAGACTCTTGACAATTATTTTTAGAATCCCGGCTATTAACGCGTAAAGAAAAAATTATGGAAAACATCAATATAAGAAACAAACGAGCCTCTTTCGATTACGAATTTATAGAAGAATACACGGCCGGCATTGTATTGACAGGAACCGAAATCAAATCCATTCGCGCCGGCAAAGCCAGCCTGGTGGATGCCTATTGCTATTTCCATAATGGGGAACTGTGGGTAAAAGGAATGTATGTGGCCGAATACAAGTTAGGCACCTATTACAATCATATCGAACGACGCGAACGTAAACTGTTACTTCAGAAAAAAGAGTTGGTCAAACTGGAACGTAAAACAAAAGAATCCGGCCTGACGATCGTCCCGATCCGGCTCTTTTTAACTGAAAAAGGCTTTGCCAAACTCCGAATTGCACTGGCCCGCGGTAAAAAAGAGTTCGACAAACGAGAATCTTTAAAAGAGAAAGATGCCAAAAGGGAAATGGATCGTTTTATGAAAAAATAAATAAAATTCAAAGCCGGAATTCAGGATTTTCTCATCGTATTCAAGTTTCTTTTATCGATCAACATCCATAAACACCCGCACGTAAGTGCTTTGCTCCGCAACGATTATTGGAAAACAGGAGCCTTTTACCTTACCTGTATTTATCGTTCTATTCTCTTTTTTAGAAAACATTTTCAATAGAAAAAATCAAAAAAACAACATCCAAATGTTAAATTTTTAAAAAGTGTAGTACCTAATAAAGGTCGGCGTATTTTATATATGAAGAAAAATATTTTATTTTGTCACAAAAAAAAACCGGGTTTTATTTATATGGAATAATTTACAAATTTAGTGAATCTATTTTCACTATGATAACGTAAATAATACAGGTCTAAAGCAATAGATTTATAATGATTAATAACCAAAAGGGAATATATCCCAATTCCGGGCGAGGACCCCTTATTCCTCCCCGGAATTTTTTATTCGCTTGTTCTGAATAAAAAAATCAAATCAATAAGAACGTTCATTACGTCCTTCCATCCAATTGATATAAGCCGTATTGACGACCTTATTTCCCCCGGGTGTCGGATAGTTTCCGGTAAAATACCAATCCCCGGTATTGCCAGGACATGCTTCGTGAAGATTTTCAACGGTTTGGAAAACTACTTTTATTTCGGCTTTTATGGCATCACTTTTTACCATCTGGGCTATTTTATCGGAAATTTCTTCATTACTGAAAGGGGCGTAAATCTCTTTCACGTAATTTCTTATCTGCTCTTTAGGAAGTTTCTCCTGTCGTTTGCATTTTTGATAAACCTCATCAATTAAACGAATCATATTCCGTTCTTTCAGTAACTCTATGGCCGCGTTAAAGGCTATAAATTCTCCCATCCGGTTCATATCTATCCCGTAACAATCCGGATACCGTATCTGGGGAGCCGAAGAGACAACAATAATTCGTTTAGGGTGCAAACTGTCCAATATCCGTAAAATACTCCTTTTTAAAGTCGTTCCGCGAACAATGGAGTCGTCGATTACCACTAAATTATCCGTATCCTTTACAGCTCCGTAGGTTACATCATATACATGTCCGACCATATCGTCACGTCCTTCGTCCCCAGTGATAAAAGTACGCAATTTAGCATCCTTGATGACAATCTTTTCAACACGAGGCTCTTTACAGATAATTGCATCCAACGTCTCTTCGCACCAATTCGCTTTCCCCTCCCGGATCAATCTTTTTTTATCTTCGACCATATACTGTTGTATCCCTTTTACCATTCCGTAAAAAGAAGTTTCAGCCGTGTTCGGAATAAAAGAGAAAACGGTATTATCCAGGTCACCCTCTATCGCTTTCAACAGCTGAGGCGTCAATAACTCCCCTAACCTTTTCCGCTCCCGATAAATACTTCGGTCGTTCCCCCGTGAAAAATAAATCCTTTCAAAAGAACAACTGCTTTTTTGCCGCGGTTCCCGTACCAACTCTTCCCGAACAGAACCATCCTTTTTTACAATCAAGGCATATCCCGGACGAATTTCCCGTATATTCGCATCGTCTACACGGAATGCCGTTTGAATGACAGCCCCTTCTGAAGCCACGACGACCACTTCTTCGTCTTTATAATAATAAGCCGGACGAATACCCCAAGGATCACGCATTACAAAAGCATCTCCGTGCCCTACCACTCCCGCAACCGCGTATCCGCCATCCCAGTCGGCACTACTCCTGGACAAAACACCGACCAAGTCCAAATGCTCCTCTATCAAGGACGAAATATCCTGTTTCGCATATCCCTGATCCCGGTAATCCCGATACCGATCCTGAATCTCATTATCTAAGTAATAACCGACTTTTTCCAATAAAGTTACCGTATCGGAATAGTTCCGGGGATGTTGACCCGCCTGAATCAGGCTTTCAAACAACTCATCCACGTTTGTCAGGTTAAAATTAGCCGCCAATGCCAGATTACGGGAACGCCAGTTACTCGCCCGCTTCAACGGATGTACATAATCAATATTATTTTTTCCGAAAGTAGCATAACGCAAATGGCCCAGATAAATCTCCGAAACAAACGGGAGATTCTGTTTACTCCAAACCGCATCTTTCTCTTTTACCTCCTCGGCGTGAATAGATTCGTGGATCTTGTCAAACACCTCTTGAATCGGATTAGCATCACACGAACGTACCCGGTCCATGTATTTAAATCCCGGAGCCATATCCAACTTTACTCCCACGACTCCAGCACCGTCCTGCCCACGATTTCGCTGTTTTTCCATCAAAATATACAAACGATTCAAACCGTATAGGTATGACCCGTATTTTTCCCGATAATATTCCAAGGGCTTTAATAACCGAATGAATGCAATCCCACATTCATGATTAATGACATCACTCATAAATAATTATATTTACCTTCCAATGAATAGATTCCGAAAGCGATACAAAATTAATAAAATCAAAAAGCTTTGACCGTTTCGGACAGACTAAATCATTTTATTTTTTTATTTTTTCAGATTTTATTTCAGAATATATCGATTTTTTTTCCGATAACCTTTATCTTTATACCACATAATACAGAAAAAAATGAAAAAAAAATACTGGTTTATCATCATCGTCGTTAGCTCTATCGTTGTTCTCTTTTTTCTTTTTTCAGAGGATGCTACTTTCGACAAGCCAAAGCAACAACAGACTGCAATCGAAGTAAACCGGGATTCGGTCTATTTAGATACCTTCCGGTACAGCGAGTCGAAAAAAACCATATTTGAAATTAAAAATACAGGTCATTTCCCATTGATCATAAAAAAAATAGAAACATCATGCGGATGTACCGATGTGACATGGAATAAAAAACCTCTATTGCCCGGGAAAACAGAAAAGATTCAAATCACCTTTACACCCAACTCCCTGGGACATTTCTCCAAAACCATCCGAATATTTTGCAATATCTCCTCTCAAACTTACACGTTAAGACTAAGCGGATTTGTAAAAGAATGATAATACTTAATTTTACACAAAAATCAATCCGCCCCGGTGTATTCAAAATAAAAACATTAACTTGTAAAAACATCGCTTAGAGAAATGAACCAAATCTAACCCATCATGAAACGAATATCATTGCTATTTAGTATAATAGTTTCACTATATGCCTTTCAGGAGCATCCTCCATTTGAGGAAGAAATATCCGATCGATTCTATAATCTTTTCCAAAAATATCCTAAAGAAAAACTCTACCTACATACCGACAAAGATATATATATCGCAGGAGATACCGTTTGGTTCAGAAGTTACATGGTAAATGCTTTTACGAATATTCCGATACTTCTCAGCAGACTCATATACGTGGAACTATCGGACAAGAGGGATTCCGTCATTCAGCGCCTCAAATTCAGGGAATGGGACTCCACTTTTTACGGCAACATCAATCTGCCGGAAGATATAAAGCAAGGAGATTATTGCATACGGGCCTTCACGTATTGGATGCAAAACGAGGGAACCGACTACTTTTTCAAAAAAAACATCCGGGTAGTGAACCCGCATGAAGCCAGAATCAATACCGAAGTGAAATACATCAGGCAAGAGAACGGCAGGTTAACGGCAGAGATCAGGTTATCGAACGCCATGAACATCGTCTACAATAAGCAAATGTTTATATATCAGGTAAATAAACAAAATCAAGCAGGTAAAATCCGCTCCGCCCGCACCGACGATAACGGTATTTTACGCGTTCAACTCCAGCCGGATGACCGTATCATATACTTGAGCACGAAAGACGACTCCTCCATCGAATGTGACCGTTACCTCTATATACCCAAGGAGGTAACAGACTTCGACGTACAATTTTTCCCGGAAGGAGGAAATTTACTTAGCAACAATTACCAACGAGTTGCCTTTAAAGCCATCGATTCCAACGGGCTTTCAACAGCAATCGAAGGAACCGTATATTTAGACAGTATGCCTACCGTCCTAATCAAAAGCGAGCACAAGGGAATGGGAAGTTTTAAACTCCCTGCCTACACGAACAAACACTACTACGCCGAAATTACGAACAAGGACGGCATCACCAAACGTTTCGCTCTACCACCCGTCGTCAGCGAAGGGATAGGCATTCAATTGGCCTCCAAGGATTCCTGTATATATTATACGATTATTACCGCAAACAACTCTCGTTTCCCCGATGGACTTTCCCTGTTGATGCAATGCAGGGGACAACTTCTTAACTTAATTCCTATCAATGCGCGGCACAAAAAGGGAAAAATCACCATCTCTTCCCTGCCGGAAGGAATAATACAGGCCGTTTTAGTGGATTCCTCTTTCAAAGTATACAGCGAACGTCTGTTTTTCATCCGCCCCGGGAAACAAATAAATGTAGATATCCGTACAGATAAGGAAACATTCGGCCCGCGGGAAAAGATAAACCTTCGCCTGCTTTTAGACTCCAACGCCACCCGGGGATCGTTCTCCATGGCCGTGGTGAAAGATTCCGGGTTAGACACCACCTCCTATAACGACAACATCCACTCCAACCTGCTGATGACCTCCGACCTGAAAGGATACATCGAGGAGCCCGGGTACTACTTCAGCGACACGACCGAGGAGATCAACCGACACTTGGATTTGGTCATGTTAACACACGGCTGGACACGGTTTAACGTGGCCGACCTGGAAAAAAATCAATCTCCTATAATGAATTTCTATCTGGAATTAGGACAAGCCATTACCGGGAAAGTGAAAAATGTCTGGGGAAAAGCTTCTGAAAAGGCCAATTTGCTTTTTATTTCCGACAAGGGAAGCATCACCATGACTACCACGGATTCTACCGGATATTTCAGTAACAATCAATTGTTTTTTACCGATGGCACTAAATTTGTCGTCAGAGCCACTAACCAAAAAGGCAAAAAACGGGTAGAGATTCATTTCGATAAGGATTCGTTTTTAACCGTATCGAACTTTTTTCCTTACAACGAAAAAATCATGAGAGAAGAGGAAGAGTTTTACGACAAATTCAATCAAAATTATTATTACGAGAACGGGGAAAAAGTGTACCTGTTGAATGAAGTGAAGGTCAATCGCAAAGCTCCTCTCAAAAAATACTCTAAATACGACAGCTGGGCCGATGATCTCTACCGGTTGGATTCCGCCCGGATCGCAAATGATCCGGAAGAGAATATCGTCAAACTTATTGCCAGGAAAATACCCGGGCTCATGGTTTACAACGAACAACTATGTGCCATAGGCCCGTTCCCGCCTCGCGCAATTCCGGTTGCATTAAACGGATTCATGGAAAGGAGTTATACTTTTATCAACATGATTCCCAAAAGATATTTCTTGGGAGTTACTTTATTAACAGGTTCTATTGCCAAAAACTCTTTCGGAGAAGATTCCGTTCTTTTAATTACGACACAACCCGATTATCATTTTGAAAAACCATCCAATCAGATCAACATAAACCGGATACGTCCGATGGGAATTCGAATCCCGGATGAGTTTTACGTTCCGAAATACGAAATCGACTCCATACGCAACGCCCCTGAAAAAGATAAAAGAGTAACCCTATTCTGGGATCCGGTCATCACGTTAGACCCCGGAAAAACGACAGCACTTTCATGTTACACGAACGATAAACCGGGAACTTATTCCATCATTGTCGAAGGGATAACCTCAGACGGGAAAACGGTAAGAAAAATAAAAAAGATAAAACTCAAATAACAACATCATGAAACGCATAGCATTACTAACCTGTTTGGTATCCGTTTTATATGCTTTTCGGGAAATTCCTCCTTTCAAACAAGAGTTAGTTGAAAAATTTTACAATCTTTTCCAAAAAACACCCAAAGAAAAAATCTACCTACACACGGATAAAGAGATCTATTATGCCGGTGAAGACATTTGGTTCAGAGCTCACCAAGTCGATGCCGCCACCCATATTCCTCATGTCATCAGTAGAATCCTCTATGTCGAATTAACCGATAAACAGGACTCCATTCTTCAACGTCTCAAATTCATGGAATGGGACTCCGCCTTTTCAGGTAACATCAGGCTACCCGAAAAAATGGTTCAAGGCAATTATTGTATCCGGGCTTTCACCTACTGGATGCAAAACGAAGGAACGGACTATTTTTTCAAAAAAAACATCCGTATACTCAATCCTTCCGAAGCCCGAGTAAACACCGATATCAGATACATCCGGGCGACAGACAATACCCTCAGAGCCGAAATCACGTTCACTAACGCCAGGAATACTCCCTATGTCAAAGAATCTTTTCAATATCAAGTGAACAAACGCAACGCAACTGGTAAAACACAGAACAGACGTACCGACGATAAAGGAATTCTCCGAATCGAACTGGAACCTGACGACTACTCCATACACCTCTCGACCAAAGACAAATCATCCGTCGATCTGGATCGCTACCTGTATATTCCGACGGAATCCACAGACTTCGATGTTCAATTCTTTCCGGAAGGAGGCAATCTAATAACAAACAATTACCAGGTTGTCGCATTCAAGGCTATCGATACCGACGGTCTTGCTACCGAAGTGCAAGGGCACATCTATACGGACAGCACAATCATCGCCAAAATAAAAAGCGAACACGAGGGAATGGGTAGTTTTAAATTACCCGTATACAACAACAGACGTTACTTTGCCGAACTGACCAATAGCAAGGGTATCACCAAACGTTTCGAACTTCCTTCTCCGGTCGACCACGGTTTCGGTATTCAATTAACAGCCCGTGATTCCATTATAGAATATAAAATCATGCAAGGAGAGAAAGCATCGTTTCCTCCCGACATGACCCTATTATTACAATGCAGGGGACGACTCATTAATCTTGTCCCCGCGGACGAACACCATTTCGAAGGCAAAATACTTCGCAACACCCTGCCGGAAGGCATCATTCATGCCGTCCTCGTAGACACCGCGTACAGAATATACAGTCAACGAATCTTCTTTATTCGTCCCGGGCATCTCGCAAAACTGGACATTGCTACCGATAAAGAAGAGTACGTCTCGCGCGAAAGCGTCACCGTAAAACTACTGCTCGACTCGATTGCCGACAGAGGATCATTCTCCATGGCCGTTGTTCCCGATTCCGACCGCGATACGTCGCATTATATCGACGACATTCAGTCCAACCTGCTGTTGACCTCCGATTTAAAGGGGTACATTGAAGAACCTGGATACTATTTCAGCGATACGACCGAAGCGATCGCCCGACACACGGATCTCCTTATGCTCACCCACGGCTGGACCCGTTTCAATATCGCCGATATCGCAAAAGCGAAAACGGAAGAGTGTGAATTTTACTTAGAACGAGGGCAATCCATTGCCGGCAAAGTAAAAGACGTCTGGGGAAAAGCGGCCCGAAACGCCAGATTACTTTTTCTCTCCGACAAGGGAGATATCACGATGACCGAAGCCGATTCTTCCGGGCGTTTTTGCAACAATTTATTTTTCATCGACGGGACCAAGTTTGTTGTCAGAGCAACAAATCAGAAAGGAAAACACCGGGTAGAAATCGAGTTTGACAAAGAAAAGTTTCTGCCCGTTTCCAACTTTTTCCCGTATAACGAAAAAATCCGCCGGGAAGAAGACGAATTCTATAAAAACGCTTACGAAAACTACTATTACGAAAACGGAGAAAAAATCTACTTATTGAACGAGGTAAAGGTCGTTCGCAAAATACCCCCCAAAAAATATACGACATACGATAACTGGGTAGACGACCTCTACCGGTTAGACTCCGCTCAGATCGCCGACGAACCGGAAGAAGACATCGTAAAACTGATCGTTCTCAAATTTCCGGGGCTTATGAGATACAACGACGAAGTATACCCTTTGGGTCCATACCCGCCGAAACGTAAAATTCCAATGACGGTAAACGGTTTTTTAGAACGCAACTCCACGTTTGTTCGCATGATACCCAAAAGATTTTTATTGGGAATAAGTCTTTTAACCGGCCCGGTCGCCAGAAATATTACGGACCCTTTTGATACATCGTCCTGTAAGGATACCGTTCTCTTGATAACGACCCGACCGGATTACCATTTTGAAAAACCGTCGACTCATTTCAACATAAACCGGATCAGCCCCCAAGGCATTCAAATACCCGATGAATTTTATGTACCCAAATACGAGATCGACTCCGTACGGCTCAGCACAACCAAAGACGAAAGAACAACGCTTTACTGGCAGCCGTTGATTCGGCTTGAACCGGGTAAATCCGTTAAATTTTCGTTCTATACCGGGGATAAACGAGGAAGTTACACCATTATTATAGAAGGAGTCACTCGAACGGGAGCTATTATAAGAAAAATGAAAAAGATCAAGGTAAACTGATCGTTTGCATGTAATAGTTGTTAATTAACATACTTTACAACCTAATTTGGGAACTATGATTTAAAATTAAGTTATCTTTGTGGACCTTTTAAAAAAGAGACAAATGCGTAATTTACTAAAATACAGTCTATTAACACTATCCATTCTCTTAATGAACGGATCTTCTCAAGCCATTTCCGCCCAACCGGAAGTGTTAAGAGAGAGTTATGCCGCTCAAACAACCTTACGCCAAGCCTCTAATGAAATTCTCCACTTACTGGAAGCAATCTCTTCCTACTTCGGAGAAGCCCCGTTAGGTAACACGCATATTACCTCGGATCTAAAATCTTACATCCATCACCTGTTTCATGCCAAGTATGCAAAGAACATTACACAGTCTTTAGCACCTTTCAATCTGAACAGGTATTTTCATCCTTATTCGACTCTTAACAAAACAAAATACTACGTTTTTGCCTTACGCAAAATCATTATTTAGTTTATTGAAAGAGGGAGTATCCCTTTTTCCTTTTCTATCCTTTAGTATAAATTAGTCATCTGATTTATCTATTTTATATCTACATTTTAACATTTTATTTTATGAATCTGACCTTATTTGTAGTAGTGCTACTTACGGCCATCGCACTTGTCGTCATGGCCATGGGAATAGCCCGGTTGATCTCTCCCCGTTCTTACAATCAACAAAAGGGGGAAGCCTACGAGTGCGGTATCCCGACGCGAGGAAAATCCTGGATGCAATTTAAAGTAGGATATTACCTGTTTGCCATCCTGTTTCTGATGTTTGACGTGGAAACCGTATTTCTGTTTCCCTGGGCTGTCACGGTTCAAAGTTCCGGCATATACGGATTACTAAATATATTGTTTTTCATGTTGATTCTAATCTTAGGATTAGCATATGCCTGGAAGAAAGGAGCGTTGGAATGGAAGTAAATATCAAATCCATGAAATATGAAGAGTTCAATGACAACGAGTATCTTGAACAACTTCGGGCATCCGGCACAAACGTGTTCATGGGATGCCTTGACGAGGTTATCAACTGGGGACGTTCGAACTCCCTCTGGCCTCTTACCTTTGCGACCAGCTGCTGCGGTATCGAATACATGGCAGTCGGAGCAGCCCGTTATGATTTTGCCCGTTTCGGCTTCGAAGTAACCCGGGCCAGTCCGCGGCAAGCCGACTTTATTGTCGTAGCGGGAACGATCGTCCATAAAATGGCTCCGGTATTAAGACGCCTTTACGACCAGATGGCAGAGCCGAAATATGTTATCGCCATGGGCGGATGCGCTATTTCCGGTGGCCCTTTCAAAAATTCATACCATGTCGTTAAGGGAGTTGATTCCATTATCCCGGTTGACGTCTACGTACCCGGTTGTCCTCCCCGGCCGGAAGCATTGTTATACGGTATCATGCAACTCCAACGGAAACTAAAGGTTGAAAAATTCATCGGGGGAGTCAATCGAAAAGAAGAGAAGAAATAAATGATCTATTTATGCTAACAGATAAAATCAAACATATCAACCCGGATATCATCATAGAGGAAAACGGTATACCCACCGTTATCGTCCCGGTTTCCGAATATCGAAATACAGCCTTGTTTTTCAAAAACGATCCCCAACTCTCTTTTGATTACTTGGTATGCATGACCGGCATGGACTGGGGAGATTCCATGGGTGTCATCAACCTACTTGAATCCACGATATACGGGCATCGTATCTTCCTAAAAACAAGCACTACCGACCGGGAGAACCCGGAACTTCCCTCGATAAGCGATATTTGGGAAACAGCCAACCTAAACGAACGGGAAGTGTTCGACTTTTTCGGTATACGTTTCATCAATCATCCGGATATGCGTCGTCTTTTCTTACGCAACGACTGGGTAGGCTACCCGTTACGAAAAGACTACGACGCAAGCGAAGTCATCAATCCCGTCCGTATAGAAAGCGATGAGACATTGGATACCGCCCCCACTTACAAGGAGAATAGAAGCGGAGAGATACAGGAAAAAGAGAATATCGTATTCAAAGAAAACGAATACGTGGTGAACATCGGTCCTCAACATCCGGCTACCCACGGAGTTCTTCGTTTTAGAGTATCCTTGGAAGGTGAAATCGTAAAAAAAGTAGATGTCAACTGCGGTTACATCCACCGGGGCATCGAAAAACTGTGCGAAACCCTCACCTATCCCCAAACATTAGCCCTGACGGATCGACTGGACTATTTAGCCGCACAACAAAACCGTCACGCTTTATGCATGTGTATCGAAGAGGCTTTGCAAATCGAAATACCGGAACGGGTGAAATACATCCGGACTCTTATGGACGAACTGAACAGACTCTCTTCTCATCTCTTGTTTTGGTCGGCTCTATGCATGGACTTGGGAGCTCTTACGGCTTTCTTTTACGGTTTCCGTGACCGGGAGAAAGTATTGAATATGCTGGAAGAAACGACCGGAGGACGTCTGATTCAGAATTACAATGTAATCGGCGGAGTCATGGCAGATATTCATCCCAACCTAACCCGCCGGATCAAAGAGTTTATCACCTATCTACCTCCCATGATCAAAGAGTATCATGAGGTATTTACCGGAAATATCATTGCACAGCAACGCCTGAAAAACATCGGTATCTTATCCAAAGAGAACGCGATCTCTTATGGCGTTACCGGACCTTCCGGAAGAGCTTCCGGGTGGGCATGCGACGTTCGCAAGCGAATGCCGTACGGAGTCTATGATAAAGTAGATTTCAAAGAGATCATCTATAACGAAGGAGACTCGTTCAGCAGATACATGGTCCGGATGGAAGAGATGCTCGAATCCCTCCATATTCTGGAGCAATTGGTCGACAATATACCGGCCGGGGATTTTGCAGTAAAAACGAAACCGGTGATTAAACTCCCGGAAGGCCAATATTTCAAGAGTGTAGAGGCCAGCAGAGGAGAATTCGGAGTATACATCGAAAGCCGGGGTGAAAAAACACCCTACCGGATGAAGTTCCGTTCCCCTTGTCTGACATTGGTCTCCGTTGTCGATCAATTGGCACAAAACAACAAGATCGCCGACCTGATCGCCATTGGAGGTACCTTAGATTACGTGGTCCCGGATCTCGACAGATAAATAAAAATAAAAGATACTTAGGTTTAGTAAGGAATACAAATAGTGTTGGAATTATAAATCTAAAATCATAAATCTAAAATAGCATATATGTTTGATTTTTCGACAATAACAGAATGGATAGACAACTTACTCCGAAGTTTCCTGCCCCATACCGCGGCAACTTTGATCGAGTTCGTCATCATCGGGTTATGCCTGTTGGTGGGCTACGCGCTCATTGCCTTAGTATTGATTTATGCCGAACGAAAAGTGTGCGCCTTTTTCCAGTGTCGGATCGGCCCTAATCGCGTAGGACCTTACGGCATCATACAAAGCATCGCCGATATGATTAAAATGCTCACGAAAGAGTTGATCGAAATCAATCAGGTAGACCGTTTCCTGTTCAACTTAGCCCCCTTCGTGGTGATCGTCGCCTCCGTATTGGCATTCGGGTGCATTCCGTTTGCCAAAGGACTGCATGTTATCGATTTTCACGTGGGTATTTTTTTCCTGATTGCCGTCTCTTCCATCGGTATCGTCGGGATTCTGCTTGCCGGATGGGCCAGTAATAACAAATACTCCCTCATCGGGGCCATGCGAAGCGGAGCCCAAATGATCAGCTACGAACTCTCCATCGGACTCTCTATCTTGACGATAGTTGTATTTGCGGGAAGTATGCAACTCTCCACGATCGTAGAAGAACAAGCCAACGGATGGTTTATTTTCAGAGGTCATATTCCGGCTCTTATCTCATTCGTAGTATATCTGATAGCCGGAACGGCAGAAACCAACAGAGGTCCTTTCGACCTGCCGGAAGCCGATTCGGAGCTGACGGCCGGATACCACACGGAATATTCCGGGATGCAGTTCGGATTTTTCTATTTGGCGGAATACCTGAACATGTTTATCGTGGCCGCTGTTGCCACTACCCTGTTTTGGGGAGGATGGATGCCGCTGCATATTCCGGGATGGGAAAGTTTCAATCAGATCATGGACTACATTCCGACCATCGTCTGGTTTCTCGGGAAAGTGGCAGTCATCATATTTATTATTATGTGGTTCAAATGGACCTTTCCGCGATTGAGAATAGACCAATTGCTTAAATTGGAATGGAGATATCTTCTGCCCATTAACCTGTTCAATCTTTTTTTAATGGTCGTCATCGTGGTTTTTAAACTACACTTTTAAACTTTGAATTATGAACGTGAAAGAATATATCACTTCCTTTTTCAGCGGATTACACTCGCTGCTTGTCGGAATGCGGGTAACGTTAAACGAATTTTTCACCCGGAAAACAACGGAACAATACCCTGAAAACAGGGCCACACTAAAAATGTTCGATCGGTTCCGGGGAGAATTGACCATGCCGCATAACGAAAAAAACGAACATAAGTGCATTGCTTGCGGAATTTGCGAGATGAATTGTCCTAACGGAACCATCAAAATCACTTCGGAATTCCTGACGGACGAGGAGGGAAAAAAGAAAAAGGTATTGGTAAAATACCAATACGATTTAGGTAGTTGCCTGTTTTGCCAACTATGCGTAAAAAATTGCCCCCAACAGGCTATTACCTTTATTCCCACGTTTGAACACGCCGTTTTCACGCGTTCCAAATTGGTCAGGATACTGAACCGCGAAGGTTCTAAAGTGGAAAAAAAACAAAACAATGAAAAGAGAGAGGGATAACAGGAACTTCTGTTACAACCCCGTCTCTATATTAATAGATTGAATTATGAATATTGCTTTACAAGATGCCGTTTTCTTTATTTTGGCAACAGTCATCGTAGTTTGTTCCATTCTGACGGTAACGACAAAAAGGATTCTACGATCTGCGACCTACCTGTTATTCGTGCTTTTTGCCACGGCAGGTATCTATTTTCAGCTTAATTACTCCTTTTTAGGTGCCGTTCAAATAACCATCTACGCGGGAGGCATTATCATACTTTACGTATTCTCCATTTTATTGACCAGTCCGGATGGAGATAAAGCGGAAAAACTAAAAAACAGCAAAATGGCCGCGGGTTTACTGACAGCTTTGGCAGGTACGGTCCTATGTGTTTTTATCACCTTAACGCATTCGTTCGGCCCCAGTCGGCCTGCGGATGGAGAAATTCATATGAAAACCATCGGAACGGCCTTAATGGGCATGGATAAATACCAATACCTGCTGCCTTTTGAAGCCATTAGCGTCTTACTGTTGGCTTGTATGATCGGAGGTATTGTCATCGCCCGGAAACGATAAAAACAAAACGAAAGAAAAACATTGCAAAATCTAAACATAAGCACATGGAAATACACATGGAATATTATCTGGTAATCAGCACCGTCATGCTTTTTGCAGGAATATACGGATTCATCACCCGCAGAAATTTATTGGCCATCTTGATCTCGATCGAGCTGATCCTGAACTCGGTTGATATCAATTTCGCGGTATTCAACCGTTACCTTTTTCCCGATCAATTGGAAGGTTTTTTCTTCACCTTGTTTGCAATCGGAATATCAGCCTGCGAAACGGCCGTGGCCATCGCCATCATTATAAACATATACCGGAACATCAGGAATATCCAGGTAAAGAACTTGAATAAGATGAAACATTAAAATCCGACGAATTACAAAATCGGGAATTTGAAAATATAAAATTATAAATCATGGAATACGTTTTACTCATTCTGATCCTGCCGCTATTTACCTTCTTGGCCATCGGGCTACTGGGGACGAAGCTTAAACCGCTGACAGCCGGTTGCATCGGAACCGCCTCTCTCGCCCTCTCGGCCATCTTAGCCTATATTGCGGCAGGGCAATATTTCTCAACGGCACAGGTAAACGGCATATATGAAAAATTAATCCCCGTGAATTTCACGTGGCTTCAATTCACGGACCGTTTGCATATCGATTTGGGGCTTTTATTAGACCCGATCTCGGTCATGATGCTGGTGGTCATTACCACGGTCTCGCTGATGGTGCATATATACAGTCTCGGATACATGAAAGGAGAACGGGGATTTCAGCGTTATTACGCTTTTCTCTCCCTATTCAGCTTTTCCATGTTAGGGTTAGTCGTGGCAACCAACATTTTCCAGATGTATATATTCTGGGAGTTAGTCGGGGTCTCCTCCTACCTGCTGATCGGTTTCTATTATACCAAACCGGAAGCTGTATCCGCCTCTAAAAAAGCATTTATCGTCACCCGGTTTGCCGACCTCGGTTTTTTGATCGGAATTCTGCTATTATCTTATTTCACAAAGACATTCAGTTTCGAATTGCTGACTTCCGGCGACCGCTCCCTGTTTGCCGACGCATCCGGAATGACATTTATGGGCTGCTCTGTTATCAGCTGGGCATTGGCCCTTATCTTTATCGGGGGAGCAGGAAAATCGGCCATGTTTCCTTTACACATCTGGTTACCTGATGCCATGGAAGGTCCGACTCCGGTTTCCGCGTTGATTCACGCCGCCACCATGGTCGTGGCAGGAGTATATCTGGTAGCCCGATTATTTCCCGTCTATTACTTGGAGGCGCCCGACGTTTTAGTCGTCATCGCTATCGTGGGGGCTTTTACCTCTTTATACGCGGCTGTCGTCGCATGCGTACAAACCGATATCAAACGGGTATTGGCCTTCTCTACCATCTCCCAAATCGGGTTCATGATGGTAGCTTTAGGTGTCTCCGGCATGGAGGGACATGCCGGATTGGGCTACATGGCCTCCATGTTCCACCTCTTCACTCATGCCATGTTTAAAGCCTTGTTGTTCCTCGGCGCAGGAGCCATCATTCATGCCGTACACAGCAACGAGATGAGCCATATGGGAGGATTGAGAAAGTATCTTCCGGTTACGCATATTACCTTTTTGGTCGCTTGTCTTGCCATTTCGGGGATTCCCCCTTTCTCCGGTTTTTTCAGTAAAGACGAAATATTAGCCGCGACCTTCAATTTCAGTCCTATATTGGGAGGTGTCATGAGTTTTATCGCCGCTTTAACCGCATTCTATATGTTCCGGCTGTATTACAACATTTTCTGGGGAAAAGAGAGTCCGCACGAACACACGCCCCACGAAGCTCCTCGGTCCATGACCTTACCGTTGGTATTTCTGGCCATAGTCACCCTGTTTGCCGGTTTTATTCCCTTCGGGAAATTTGTCAGCAGTAACGGAGCCGAATACGCGATTCATTTGGATTGGGTCGTAGCCGCCAGTAGCGTACTTATCGCTTGTATAGCGATCGCTATCGCAACCCGCCTGTATAAAAAAGAGAGCTCCGTCCCGGCTCAAATGGCCAATACTTTCCCTACCTTATACAAGGCAGCATCCAAACGGTTCTATATCGATGAGTTTTATCTGTTTATTACCAAACGGATCATATTCAACGGAATATCCCGTCCGATCGCCTGGTTCGACCGCCACATCATCGACGGAACGATGAACGGTATAGCTCAATTGTCCCAACGAACCGCTTACGCAATCCGGGGATTCCAATCCGGACAAATACAACAGTATGCTTATATTATCCTGCTGGGTACCTTATTCATCGCCTTTTTGGTTTTATTCGTGTAATCTAAAATACAAAAGATATGAATTTTTTATCCTTATTCGTTCTTATTCCGATCCTGATGATGTGCGGATTGCTCTTTTCAGCGAACCTGAAACAGATACGAGCCGTTGTTGCCGCAGGAGGATCTCTATTGCTGGCTTTGGCCGTCGGATCGGTATTCGCCTACATCGGAGAACGAAACGCCGGAAACACGGCGGAAATGCTTTTTACGGCAGATTGCGTATGGTACGCTCCGCTTAACATTCACTACTCCGTAGGGGTCGACGGAATCTCCGTCGCCATGTTACTGCTCTCTTCCGTCATTGTTTTCACGGGAATATTTGCCTCCTGGAAAATGGAGTTCCTGCAAAAAGAATACTTCATGTGGTTCTGTTTGCTCGCCGTCGGCGTATTCGGTTTCTTTATCTCCGTAGATCTGTTCACCATGTTTATGTTTTACGAGATCGCCCTGATTCCCATGTATCTGCTGATCGGGGTATGGGGTAGCGGAAAGAAAGAGTACGCGGCCATGAAATTAACCCTCATGCTGATGGGAGGCTCGGCCTTATTATTGGTAGGAATCTTGGGTATCTATTTCCATTCGGCAACCGACGGGGGACAGTTGACCATGAACCTGCTCCGGATCGCCCGAACCCATATCCCGGTAGAAGCCCAACATTGGTTCTTTCCTTTGACATTCGTCGGTTTCGGTGTTTTGGGGGCCTTGTTTCCGTTTCATACCTGGTCTCCCGACGGACACGCATCCGCCCCGACGGCCGTTTCCATGCTACACGCGGGAGTATTGATGAAGTTAGGAGGCTACGGTTGTTTCCGGGTAGCCATCTACCTGATGCCCGAAGCCGCCAAGGAACTATCTTGGATATTTATCATCCTGACGGGTATCAGCGTAGTATACGGGGCCTATTCGGCCATCGTACAAACCGATTTGAAATACATCAATGCCTACTCTTCCGTAAGCCATTGCGGATTAGTATTGTTCGCCATTCTGATGCTGAACCAGACTGCCATGACCGGAGCTGTACTCCAGATGCTCTCCCACGGTTTGATGACGGCTCTCTTTTTCGCCCTCATCGGCATGATATACGGACGCACGCACACGCGGGATATCCGGGAAATGGGCGGATTGATGAAAATTATTCCCTTCTTGGGCTGCTGTTACGTTATTGCCGGCTTAGCCTCTTTAGGTTTACCGGGATTAAGCGGATTCGTGGCCGAGATGACGGTATTTGTCGGGGCGTTCCAACACACGGATACCTTCCATCGGGTCTTCACGATCATCGCCTGTACCTCAATCGTCATTACGGCGGTCTATATCCTTCGGGTTGTCGGCAAACTTCTGTACGGACAAGTCGTTAACGACCACCATCTGGCCCTCACGGATGCCAACTGGTACGAACGCCTGTCCGTCATCGTATTGATACTGGCGATAGCCGGTATCGGTCTGGCTCCCCTGTGGATATCCGACATGATCCGCGAAAGTTTATTGCCGGTCGTTAACGTGTTGAACTATTAGTAATCATTAAACCTCAAAATAAAATGTATTACACGAATCTAATGCCATTAAAAGAAGAACTATCCTTAGTCGCCCTGATAGTCATCCTTTTGCTATACGATATATTCGGTTCTCCCAAAAGTCTGAAATATTTTCAGCCGACAGCCTGTATCCTGATGGGAATACATACCCTGTTGAATCTGTTTCCCGGCGAAACTGCTTCCGCGTTCGGGGGCATGTACCATTACGAACCGATGGGAGGAATCGTAAAAACAATTCTGAATATAGGTACACTGCTTATTTTCATGCAGGCAAACAATTGGCTGAAAAGCGAAGAGACCGTCATTCGAAGGGGCGAATTTTACATGATCACCCTCTCGACATTGTTAGGCATGTATTTTATGATCTCTGCCGGAAACTTCCTGATGTTCTTTATCGGCATGGAAACCGTATCCATCCCGATGGCCACTTTGGCCGCTTACAATAAATACCAGCATCTTTCAGCGGAAGCCGGAGCCAAATACATTCTTTCGGCCGTCTTTGCTTCCGGGCTGGCTCTTTACGGCATATCGTTGATATACGGTACGGTGGGAACCCTCTATTTCGAAGATATTCCCGCGGGTATCAACGGCAGCCCGATCCAAATCATGGCCTTTGTATTCTTCTTTACGGGTTTAGGATTCAAACTATCCTTAGTTCCCTACCACCAGTGGACGCCCGACGTTTACGAGGGAGCCCCGACTAACGTAACCGCCTATCTTTCCGTTATATCCAAAGGATCGGCCGCTTTCGTGTTGATGACCGTTTTATGTAAGGTATTCGGAAACCTGATCCACGAATGGCAAGCCATCCTTTATGGCGTGATTATCGCCACAATCACCTTAGCCAACCTCTTCGCCCTGCGCCAACAGAATATAAAACGATTCTTCGCCTACTCCTCCATCTCCCAGGCCGGATATATCATGCTGGGGGTAATCAGCGGATCGGCCATGGGCATGACCGGATTGGTATATTATATTCTGATCTACACGCTTTCGAA
Organism: Gabonibacter massiliensis; assembly: GCA_001487125.1. Taxonomy (GTDB): domain Bacteria; phylum Bacteroidota; class Bacteroidia; order Bacteroidales; family Marinifilaceae; genus Gabonibacter; species Gabonibacter massiliensis. The sequence continues at coordinate 70,358 of LN913013.1, read as the reverse complement.
CTTAGCCGCGTTCGGGGTTATCGCCATCGTCGAAACCCGTTCCGGAAAATTGAATATCGACGAATATAACGGCTTATACTCGACAAATCCCAAATTAAGTATCGTTATGATGATCGCCCTGTTTTCCTTGGCAGGGATTCCTCCTTTTGCCGGATTCTTCAGCAAATTTTTTATTTTTGCCGCTGCCGCCAAAGAGGGATACTACGTTTTGGTTTTCATCGCCCTGCTGAACACGATCGTCTCGCTTTACTACTACCTGAGAATCGTAAAAGCCATGTTTATCAACAAAAACGAAGAAGCCGTGACAGCTTTCCGTTCCGATAATTACACCCGGTTAAGTTTAGTGATTTGCAGTGCGGGTATTCTCTTATTAGGCCTCATCAGCAGTGTTTACGAATACATCGACACATTCAGCAGATTCTAATTTTCCTCCATATACGGATCCCCTTTATTCTTCGGAAGAGATTAAAGGGGATTTATCTTCCCGATATAACGATCGCAATAAATATTAATTTATTTGAACAATACCGTCCCCGTAAAAATAGAGCCCGAAGATAAAAGAGTGGAAAGTTTGTCGCTCCGGGTTATACACGCCTAATAAATTGCTATTGCTTCCTACCTCTTTAAAATCGGAAACGACATAAAAAAGTTCGGAACATTTTCGATAAACGGGAGAATGCCAACGCCCTCGCAATTCCGTCATTTCTCGCTTTATCTCTAAAGTTGCCGGATTTAAAATTCCTATATAAGTTCTATCTTCCCCATCCTTCTCGTGAACCCTTAATAAACCAATCTCTTTATTCATACGGAATAGCTCATTTCGTTTTCCATCTAATATTCTCTCTTTCATACTACCCGATTTGGTATTCAGGGAGATCACACACTCCTTTTCCGGCTCGGACTCCGAATTCGGGGAAATTCCGGTAATAAAAACAATATTTTCGCTCACGGGATCATATACAAACGTATTCTCTTTTCCCACGAACGGTTGTAGATTCTCTCCTTTCACCCAAGTCCCGACCTCCGTCTGATCGCCGGTTTCATGATCTATTTTTAACAATTGCAATACCGTTCGCTCTTTAGCCTCCTTGTCTGCGCGCAAAACACAGAGATCATTCCCGATTTTACCCCAGGAGATCAAATCACGCACGTCCGTTAACTCCTTGTATCCTACCATCTTCAATGAGTCATACATCTCCGGATCAAAAGAGACTACTGTAATCTTATCCTGATCCTTTAACAGGCCAAACACGGGCTTAACCCCGGAAATCTTGATCAAACTTTTCAAAGGGAGTATTTCAGGCAACAAACACCGGGGATCAAACATACACCAAGGAAAGCTGCCCATCTTTCTAATTCCATATCCCTCATATCCACCCCGCCCTCGTCCCCAGGCATATAAACCACAATCCTCTTTACCGATATTCAACTCTCCTATATCCTGTCCCACTTTATTCCGGATAACAACAATCCGGAATCTCCCTGCCCTATACCGGGGAACAAAAAAAGTGATATAATCCTCCGTACATTCCAACGGTTTTATATTAGAAGCCGTACTAAGTCCTATCGTCTCCGAACGGGAATAAGCCACCGACTCCAAAACGATTTCGTCTTTTACCGTAAAACCCTTAGCCCGGATCATCACCAAGCTATTGGCAGGAAAAGCAGTCGATAAGTCAGGCATTTGAACATCCGTAATACCGATATGACCCTTTTTATATCTCTTCCAACCAAACTCGTCTTTATCGCAACTCGTAAAAGAGACCATTAGAATCATCATTATACCCCAAAACAGTTGTTTTTTCATTTTTTACAATAAATATATAAGTACTTAATTATCTATATAAGCCGTTTTATCCAAGCTTTTAAGCGTCATAAAAAATATTCACGTCAAAATACTTTTATTTATTCACAGTTTCTATTTATTACCATTGCGGATAAATTCTCCGAACAGCAATTATATCATACTCACTAAATCCAGCCCAATGAAGTTCTGCCGTTCCTCCGTTCATAACAAAAGAATTATCTGTTTGGGGAGTCCCCGAAATAAGGATTCCCGTTTCACCTAAACTTAAATAATTCGTATGTTTTAGACCTATAATATGCCCTATTTCATGAACTAAGTTTCGTACTTTCTGCCTATGCTCAAAAGGCTCTTCTGACCCGTAACTACTCCAATAGTTTATTCTTATCATCTCTCCCGGAGCCCCATTTCTTGGTAGATTTGCAACAGCAGCAGTACCAGAAAGTAAATGATCCATTCGAACCACGACATTAGAAGGTCCTCCGCTTATATATATAATACGAACACTTGTCTGCCCCATGGAATTCCATATCTGTACAGCCTCTAATAAAGCATCGAGCCAATTATCGGGACCGGATGTCGGCATATTATAAGTACTAAGCGATATAAAATTCTCGTACGGAACCTGAATCAAGGTTGTATGACGAGCCTGACGAGCTTTAGGCTGATAACAAAAAAGAGAATCTATATCAAAAGCAATATCTTCTTCGACAATATAATAACTTCCCATATCACGAATTGTCGACGTATCAAGTCCCAACGAAGCAATAATTTGCTTATCCATATTTTTTGAGGAATACTACTTTCTGCAAATAACTCATCAACAATCATTTCTTCCGTTTTACTTCAACTATAAATATAGTCATCACAAGTAAAACAACGGTATAATTCAATAGTTTCATAATAGTTAAAATTTTAAATTTGATGACGTGAATATTTTATGCGTAGATTATTGGAATACTTTCAAAATACCCCAACCTATGATTAGCCCAAAATTAAACATAAATAATCAAACAAACAACAGTAATAGAAAAATGACAATATTATATTGATACAATATCACCCAAAAATGTCAATCCGTATACATTTTTATCAGGTAATTCAAACAGAAAAGCAGTTAGAAGTAAAAACCCAGATCAAAATAGAATTTTAATTTTTTATCCCGGTCGGAAAGGCTGAACACTATATCTATCGGTCCCAAGCGGGAATCCCGCGAATAAGAAACGCCTCCGCCCCAAATACCCCGTCGGCCCCACATATCGAAAAAGCGGTCGTCTTGTTGGGCATAATTACCAATCAGAGAGGCATAATGCCGACCTCCCATCCGTTGTCGCAATCGAAGCCGCCACACGATAAGCGAGTTCCCGGCCATCTCCATATGATTGATCCCTAAAAAAGCTATCTGTTGGGGCAGATAACGGCCGGGATGAACTCCTCCCATGCAATTCAGATAAGAATATGCCGGGCTGCGACCGATCAAAACCCGCCCCGAAACAGAAGGCAATATCTTCAAACGGTTCGTTAACGGTATCACTCCCTCCAAACGAGACTCCAATACAGAAAAAGGAGAATGCTCCTTATAGGTAATCATATTATCGGTATACAGGGAATAATCGGCCCTGAAAGAGACCCCCCGGGTCGGATAGTAACGCCGGTCGTAGGTCTCCAAACGAGCCGACCCGCAATAACTGAAAAAGCCCTCCGGCCGCACATCCATCACCTCCCCCCCAGCAGAATAGAGAAAGGAGTTGTAATCGAAATATTCGTAACGCAAACCTACCTGAAACTGGAAGTTCCGGAAATAAAAATTGGAAAGCCCGAGCTCTCCCATATGATAACGGAACGTCATATTGTAATCCTTATGCCCTTCTTTATACACGTTAACGTCGCTAAAACGAAACATATAGGCCAAATTGAACCGGCGCAAAAAAGTATTTTCCAACGTATACTCCAAACGCACGTAAGGATTGGCACTCAAACGTCCCGTTACGGAAAATCGAGAACCGCGTAAAGCCCTATTCGTCCACGTCGTATTTAAGAGGATTGCCGCCATCTCCTCGGAGTCAAACCGAAAACCTATGTTTACGCGATTCACCGGATGCTCTTTCAGGGTCAGTTCCAAATCATAGGGAGGATCCCCGACCAAACGGTAATTAACGGCACTGAATGCTTTCGTACCGTACAAAACGGCGATGGTCCGGTGCAAATCCCGTAAAGAAATTTCACTATTTTCTCGGACATACAATTTTCTCCTTACCCATTTTTCATCTTTCGGGGAGACTCCCAAAACCCGGATATCCCGTATCCTAAAATACCCGGGAGACACAAAACGACTCTTCCCGACTTTCGATTCCACCTTTTCCGGTTTGATTCCGATTTTCTCCTTGAAAGCCATCAATTCGTCCCACTTCGACAAAGCGGCGATTTTTCCCCGGGCCAATAACGAATCGATCGCTTTCGTACTGAAACTGGCCGCAGTGTAACCCTTTACATTAGGACGTATCAATAGATCCGTCTGTTTGAGGTTTGCCTCGTATTTATTCATACAAAGCAAATTAATAATCTGGGGTATCACCTGGGAAACGGATTTCAATTCATCCGCACCCAACAAATCGGCCTGTACATCCACCCCGATAATCACTTCCGCACCCAACGCCTTAGCCACATCCACCGGAAAATTATTCAATACCCCCCCGTCAACCAACACCATATCCTCCATTCGAACCGGCGTAAAAGCTCCCGGAATGGCCATGCTGGCACGCATCGCCAACGCCAGGTTGCCCCGATCGAGCCGGACCTCCTTCCGGGTTATCATATCCGCCGCGATACAGGTAAACGGAATAGGCAATTTCATAAAATCCAAGGAATCATGATAACCGATCGTCAAATCCTGAAACAGATTATAAATATTCTGGCCGCTTACAAATCCCAAAGATCTTCCCTGCTTTCTGCTTCTATCAAAAGGTATGGACAATAAGTACTTTTCATCCTGCTCTTTTTCGTAAAAAGAGAGATCATACCGGTACACCTTATCGCTCAGTAAAAATTCCCAATTCTGATGGCGTACCAAACTGTCGAGAACATCCGCACGATAACCGATGGCATATAACCCGCCAACAATGGATCCCATACTGGTTCCCACGATTATATCGACAGGTATCCCCGCCTTTTCCAATACCTGCAATACTCCGATATGAGCCACACCTTTGGCTCCTCCCCCGCTCAACACGAGTCCGACTTTTTTCCGTTGTGCGTCCGCAGTACTGCACAACAACAGGAAAAATAAAAAAGACAACCAGACTCTTTTCATGGGAAGCACTGTTATTCCGTCATTTTTTACCGTGTAAATCCAATATCCATTCGCCGATCTCTTTCAACGCCACAGGAGAAAAAGTTTGCTCTATGATTCCATATTCCCCGGGAGTCCCCGTTATACATTCTTGAAACAAATGATTCAATCCGGGTAATATCCTTACTTCGAACCGTCTGTTTTTTCCCTCTGTCAAAGCATTTCGTATCGCCTCTATGTTAACACCCGCGGGAACCTGCAAATCCATCCCTCCATTCAAAGCCAAAACCGGACACTTTACCTTTTTCAGTATCGTATAAGGATCATATTTGAGCAAAGCCGTATACGAAGGAGTCAGACAACCATCCACCTGTACTCGAATCCAACTATCGAGACTCATATTGCCGGGTTTCAAAAAAAGATGTTCATGTGCAAAACGGGAGACAAGAGCGGTAATGGAATCCCGTTCCTTTTCAGGATCCTCCGAAACAACAAGCCGATCAAAGATCGCCCGATCCAAATCGCCAATCTTTTCCATCAACTTCGGATCCGTTCCGTAAGCTTTCCCGATCAACTCCTTTTGCAATAAAACAAGCCGATCCCCCCGAATACCTGGTCCTGCCAATAAAACGATAAAACCAACACGCTTGTTTCTGCTTGCCGCAACAGAAGCCACACATCCCCCTTCACTATGACCGATCAATCCGATTCGCCGGATCTTTTTTTCTCTCCTTAAAAAATCTACCGCCGCTTCCGCATCCGAAGCAAAATCCCATAAAGAGGAGGAATTAAAATCTCCTTCGGAAGCTTCCACCCCCCGATCATCCACCCGCAACACGCCGATACCTTGTCGCGTCAAATAATCGGCCAAAACCCAAAAAGGTTTATGTCCCATCATCTCTTCATTTCTATTCTGCGGGCCGCTACCGCTAATCAACACAACCGTAGGGAAGCTCTTCTTTCCTTCCGGTAAAGTCAAGGTTCCGCCTAATCTGACGGAATCTCTTTTATTCTCAAAAAATACCTCCTCGACCCGGTAAGGATAGGGTCCCCGGGGTTCCTGATAGCGTACATTTCCGTCTCCCGGGACAAAAAGCAAAAAAGAGGTGTATCCCATCTGCTTAAAAGTTCCTTCGATCTCCCCCTTTTCATTCAATTTTCCCGTGTATTCAACACCCAATTCCCGAATGACGAAACGCAATTGTTCATCTCTCCAACAAACGGTATCGACAGGGATACCGAGGACCCCCTGAGCGGGGCTATCCAAAGAGGCGGTATATCCGCCTTCGTTTCTCTCGATATGCAACACGAGCTTTAAAACCCCGCCCGGAAGAAGCAACATTCCGTTCCATGCCCCCGTATCATGCTGAGCCGAAACCGTTCCGGCTCCCCCTATAAAACATACTATGCAAACGATTAAGAAGTTTCTCATCAGTCTCGTGTTGATTCTTTTACAAATCTACAAAATTTGTAACTTGATCCCGAAAGAAAGACTTAAAATATCTCCTAAACCGATATACCTGTTTCCGACAGCACTGATAAAATATAAATCACAGGTACTGAATTCGTAAAAGACCGTCATTTTTTTAAAGGGGGCACTCCGGTCTAACCCGAAAGTAAGCCGTTGTCCGATAAAAGCATGGAAACGAACCCGCGTGGAAAACTTATAATAGTTACTCGGATAACGATCCGGTTCCTTCACCCAAAAAGCATCGTCCAATACCGTATTCACGTAAATACCCGTCGTCAAGGGATCGAACGACCAACGTTTGGCTAAATAAACATTGGTCCAGGGAATATAATTTTGTTTTAATGTAAGAGTAATCTTTGCCTCATTGGAAGAAAAACGGGGTATGAATCCGATCAGGAAATCGGTTTCCCATTGGTCTTTTTTACCGTAATCCCATCCCATTCCTAACGAAATCAAACCTATGGAACCGGCAAATTGCAGTTTTTGATATTTAGGAATCAATTTTTGCCAGGTCGTCTGGTAATTCATCAATTTTCGCTCGTAGCGTGCCCGTAAACGTTCTTGCCTGGCCAAACGATGAGCTTCCCGTTCCTTTATCCGAATGCTGTCGGCATCCTGCTGTGCACAAAGAGGTGAAGTGACAAAAAGAAATAACCCGACTCCCCATTTAATAATAGACCACTTCATAACCATATCCTTTCGGGGTTAAAGTAAACAACAAATAATTTTTATCTTTCATACAACTGCAACCGTAATACATGACTCCGTCTTCAAACAGATCTTCCGCCATCAAAGTATGATTGTGTGCATGCAAACAAAATTCCATCCGGGGAAAACGCCTCAACAACTCATGAAATACCTGAGACACGTTATTATTGAATTCAACATCCCCCGGTCGGACATGCATCACGGGGATCGTACGCTTAAAACCGGAAACACTATCCTGCAACTCTTTATAAATAAATGAAAAATCAGGGATCGGATGGGAATAATCAAATTCCAAGGCACAAGTGTTCATGCAGATAAATTTCGTATCACCCGCAATAAACGAAAAATTCATATCTCCGTATATCTTCTTGTACACCTCCACCCCGTTTCCCAACACATCATGATTACCGAGCAAAGCAACATAGGGCACTTTCAACTTCGACATAATATCCCGCACCCACTCGAACTCCTTGGTTAAACCAAAATCGGAAATATCCCCGCCATGAATAACAAAATCCACATCATCACGGGTATTCAAGTGGGAGACAAACTTTTCAGTCTCGTCATACCAACGCTGACTATCTCCCATCAACACGAAACGGATTGTATCTTTCCCTTTGCAAGCCTCCTCGATACGGGCAATATTCTTCTCGTTTATTCCCCTCTCCCCACCCAATCGGACATCATAAGGATGGTACTCTATCAGATCGCAACCATATACAAACAAAGCGACCATTAACATTACACCTACTCTCATCACAAGTTTATTTTTACACTACACGGAAAAATAAAATACAAAAAACAGACCAAATACAATATATTTAAGATAATAAATATTAAAATAGAAAGTTAAACCGCTCCTCGTTTCCGATACTCTAATCCCATCCGTTTTTCCTCACAATACACTATCTTTGTAATGAAAAAAAAAGATCATGAAGGCTAAAGTAAACAAGACGAATGCAGCCCGTCTACTCGACAAAGCAAAAATCGATTACGAGCTTGTTCCTTACGAAGTCGACGACAATAACCTGGCTGCCGTTCACGTTGCCGAACAATTAGGGGAAAATATCGGGCAGGTCTTTAAAACCCTCGTGCTGAAAGGAGATAAAACCGGCTTTTTCGTATGCGTTATTCCAGGCGATCGAGAAGTCGACTTGAAAATAGCTGCCAAAGTGTCCGGAAATAAAAAAGCCGATCTTATTCCCATGAAAGAGCTACTCCCCACGACCGGCTATATCCGGGGAGGCTGTTCCCCCATCGGAATGAAAAAAGAATTCCCGACTTATATTCACGCCTCCTGCCTTATCTTCGATTACATTTATATCAGTGCAGGAGTGAGAGGCTTACAAATTAAAATAGCTCCTGCCGATTTGATCCGTATCACGCAAGCCAAGACGATTGTAGATTGACGATTGTAAATCGTAGATTAAAAAGATTTAATGATTCGGTGATTTCGAGATTAAAAAAATCTTGATATTATTGAAAACAACCTCACAAATTAACGTACACCCCAAACAACATCTTGCCACCTCAAAAAAGCACTCAAAAACGAACAATCTGCAATTAAAAAACATTGCACCTATCCCCGTGAGTCACGAAAGTACCGAATCATTTTAATTTACAATCGTCAATTTACAATCTACAATTGTCCGTAGTCAATTCTTCCGTCATGTGTTCTGCCGCACGCCTGCCGTCCCCCATTGCCAAAATAACCGTAGCTCCTCCGCGTACGATATCTCCGCCCGCGAAAAGTCCGGGAATATTAGATTCCATGGTCTTTTCATCCACGATAATCGTTCCCTTGGAAGAGATATTCAGTCCCTCCACGGAACGAGGAATTATCGGATTGGGAGAGACTCCCACGGCCACGACGACCACATCGGCATCGATCAGGTATTCGGAACCGGGAACCGCAACAGGACTACGTCGTCCGCTGGCATCCGGTTCTCCCAATGCCATTTGTTGCACTTTAACCTGTTTGACCCGACGATTTTCATCGGCAATATATTCAATAGGATTGGTCAGGGTGATAAATTCACATCCCTCCTCCTTGGCATGTTTTACTTCTTCAATTCGAGCAGGCATCTCCTCTTCGCTCCGGCGATACACGATCATAGCCCGCTCGGCCCCCAAACGTTTTGCTGTCCGGACAGAATCCATCGCGGTATTTCCTCCGCCGACTACGACCACCCGTTTTCCGTGATACACGGGAGTATCCGACTCTTCACTATCGGCACCCATCAAATTCACCCGGGTCAAATACTCGTTGGAAGAGAGTATGCCATTGTAATTTTCTCCCGGTATATTCATGAAACGGGGCAACCCCGCTCCCGAAGCTACATAAAATCCCTTAAAACCTTCCGACTTCAAATCTTCCATCGAATCCGTCATACCCACGATAAAATTGGTAACGAATTTCACCCCCATCTTTTTCAGGCTGTCAATCTCCGCATCCACTACCCGATTAGGCAAACGGAACTCGGGAATTCCATATTTCAGCACCCCTCCGATCTCGTGCAAAGCCTCAAAAACGGTCACATCATATCCCTTTTTAGCCAAATCCCCGGCACACGAGAGCCCGGACGGCCCGGAACCGATCACCGCCATTTTTATACCGTTAGCCGGAGCCACCTCAGGAACGGATACACGACCGGATTCCCGCTCGTAATCCGCCGCAAACCGCTCTAAATAACCGATAGCTACCGGTTGCTTATCTAACTTTTGAATATAAAAACACTTGGATTCACACTGTTTCTCCTGAGGGCAAACCCGGCCGCAAACCGCCGGCAAAGCACTCGTATTCTTCAATATTACGGCCGCTTGTAAAAACTCCCCCCTTTCGATATTCTTCACGAAACCGGGAATATCAATCTTCACCGGACAACCTTCCATACACGTGGGATTTATACAATCCATACAACGTTTCGCTTCCAGAACGGCCATTTCCGGCGTTAACCCTTTATTCACCTCTATCCTTTGGCTCTTAATCCTCTCCACGGGATCTACTTCCGGCATACGAACCCGTTCTATGGATGTCCGTTCCTTACCCGGCACATCTCGACGTAACTGCTGTCTCCAGGCAGCATTCCGATCACTTACCCCACTCATATTCTTATTTTTCAAATTCATGCAATTTTTCACTCTCGGTATCTTTATACCCGTTTAAGCGGGACAACATCTCGTCAAAGTCAATCTGATGCGCATCAAATTCCGGTCCGTCGACACAGGTAAACCGGGTTTTTCCTCCCACTGTAACCCGGCAAGCTCCACACATACCAGTACCGTCCACCATGATAGCATTTAAGCTGGCTATCGTGGGAACGTCATATTCCCGTGTCAATTTCTCACAAAACTTCATCATGATTGCCGGACCGATAGTCACAGCCAAATCGATCTTCTCCCGTTTTATAATCTCCTCCATTCCCTCCGTAATCAATCCCTTCTTTCCGTAAGAACCGTCATCCGTCATAATAATCATTTCGTCCGACGAAGCCCGTATCTCATCTTCCAAAATAACCAAATCCTTCGTCCTTCCGGCGATCACCGATAGGACCCGATTACCGGCCTCCTTAAATCCTTTGACAATAGGCAACAAAGGTGCGACACCGACACCGCCCCCGCAAGCCAACACCGTTCCTACTTTTTCTATGTGAGTCGGTTTTCCCAATGGTCCTACTAAATCCGTGATATAATCCCCTACCTCCAAGGCACATAATTTCCGGGAAGAAACTCCCATCACCTGCACAACTAATGTAATACTCCCCCGTTTTAAATCGGCATCCGCTATCGTCAAAGGCATTCGCTCTCCCTTCTCCCCCACCCGCACGATGACAAAATTACCGGGTTTTCTCGCCTTGGCGATCAAAGGGGCCTCCACTTCCAATTTCACCACCCGCTCCGAAAAATAGGTTTTACTCAGTATCTTATTCATATCCGTTACTCTCCTAATATTATATCACACATTCAAAGGGTGTGAAGATAATAAAAAATATCAACAAAAAACACCCGTAACCTCCTTCTCTCCTTCATATATGACATTTCAACATCAAAATACTATATTTGCAATAAATATAAATCGATTATCCGCTATGAACAATAAGAAAGAAAAAAAGGAAAAAATAAACGTGGTATACTCTACTGATCCCAATTTTCAATACGAATACGACGAAGAAACAGAAGCAGAAACGCTGGCTCCGGAAAAACAGAATCTCAGGGTATCTCTCGATTCCAAACAACGCAAAGGTAAAATCGTCACGCTCGTGCAGGGTTTTATCGGCACGGAAAACGATCTAAAAGAATTAGCCAAATTACTTAAAAACAAATGCGGGGTCGGCGGCTCCGTGAAGGACGGCGAAATCATTATTCAGGGTGAGCTCAAAGAAAAAATACTCACCATTCTAAAAGACAACAACTATCGGGCCAAATAAAAAAGCAGCTTTAATAAGCTGCTTTTTTATTACGTGCTACAACCATTTCACTAAAGCAAAATCTTGCCTGTGCGGTAGCAAAGGATTCTTCGGATAAATGCGTAGACCTAACGTAAACAGCCCCGGATCATCCGGAGTGATCTCTACCGAATAGAGAGCCTTGCCGTTTTCAAAAGAAATCGGGGCAAAATCATAGGTAGAACGAACGACCATTTTTCCGTTTACCTGTTCCGTAACGATCAACTCGACTCCCACATCGTCGATCGAAAGATCTCCTATATCCAAAAGAACTTTCCCCACGTACGACTTACCTAAAGAGATGATCTGTTTCGACTTATCCGGAAGAGTCAGCGAATCAACAGTTACATTCTCCCATTCGCGTCCGACTTTTTTCTTCCATTCCGCAATCTCTACGGCTAAAGCATCATTATCGGCTATCAATTTATGATACCGACGGGACATCGGCAAGTAAAATTTCTCCTCGTAATCCGTCAACATTCGATTCGAAGTAAAGTTGGAAGCGACCTTGGCTATCGTATTCTTAATATACTCTACCCAGGCCGACGATATGCCGTTTTCTTCTTTGGCATAGAAAACCGGAGCGATCTCAGTCTCAATGATATTATAGATCAATTCTGCATCCAGTTGATTCTGGAACTCTTGATTCTCATAGGTACGTTCCATGGGTAAAGCCCAGCCTGCTCCTTTCTGATAACCTTCCACCCACCAACCGTCCAACACGCTGAAATGCATAACCCCGTTCATAGCCGCTTTTTCCCCGCTCGTACCTGAAGCTTCCTGCGGGCGGGTGGGGGTATTCATCCACACGTCCACCCCCTGCACCATCCGGCGGGCCAAATCCATATCGTAATTAGGCAAAAAGACGATCTTCCCTAAAAATTGCGGATACTTGGAAACCTCCACGATTCGCTTGATCAAATCCTGCCCCGCCTGATCCGCCGGATGAGCCTTCCCGGCAAATATGAACTGCACCGGACGATCCGGATTATTGACAATCTCGTTCAAACGATCCAAATTGCTAAACAGAAGATGGGCACGTTTGTAAGTGGCAAAACGCCGGGCAAAACCGATAGTCAAAATATCATCCCGCAGCTTATCTTTAATCTCTACCAACTCTTTCGGGGTAAAATAGGCCGTATCTCCTCCATCGGCTAAACGACGTTTAATATGACGTATCAACCGGCTCCTCAATACTCCCCGTACTCCCATGATCCGTTCGCTATCCACCTGATATATCCCTTCAAAGCAGGAGCGGTCGTAATGATGGGTTTTAAACTTCTCCCCGAAAACCTCCTGATGAATCGCTTTCCATTCGGGAGCTGTCCAAGTAGGGTAATGGACTCCATTCGTCACATAACTGATATGCAGCTCTTCAGGCATATATCCCGGCCACAAGCCTTTAAAAATCTCCCGGGTGACCTTCCCGTGCAACCAACTGACCCCATTCACTTCCTGGGATAAATTAGCCGCCAAAAAGCTCATGGAGAATTTTTCGTTCGGATCTCCCGCATTGATTCTTCCTAAAGCCAACAACTGTTCCCAAGTTATTTTCAACCGGTCGGGAAAATAGGAAAGATACCCCCTCAACAAATTCTCCGTGAAAGCATCGTGTCCTGCCGGCACGGGCGTATGCGTCGTAAACAGCGATGACGCGCGAACGACCTCCATCGCCTCGGAGAAAGCAAGGTTCTCATTCTCCACGTACTCCCTCAACCGTTCCAACCCAGTAAAAGCAGCATGCCCCTCGTTACAATGGTATACATCAGCAGAAATATTCAGCTTACGCAAAGCCTGAATACCTCCCAACCCCAATAACAACTCCTGCTTCAAACGGTTTTCCCAATCTCCGCCATATAAATAATGTGTTATACAACGATCACCTTCCTGGTTATCCTCGAAGTCGGTATCCAACAAATAAAGCTCCACTCTCCCCACATCAACCCGCCAAATCCGGGCCGATACGTTACGTCCCGGAAAAGCCAGGCTTACCGTCAACCAATTCCCCTCTTTATCCCGTACGGGATTAACCGGAATTTTCATAAAATCTTGCGCTTCGTATTCCGCTTCCTGATTCCCTGCTGCCGAAAACTTCTGTGTAAAATAACCGTAACGATACAACAAACCGACACCCGTGATCCGGGTTTGCTTGTCGCTCGCCTCTTTCAAATAATCCCCTGCCAATACCCCGAGTCCGCCGGAATAGATTTTCAAAGAAGAATGCAACCCGTATTCCATGCTAAAATAAGCGATAGAAGGATCGTTCATTTTCTTTTTTCCCTCCATATAATCCTTAAATTTAGCATAAACTCTCTCCAAACGCTGTACGAACTCCTCGTCCTTCTCCAACTCTTTATAACGGTTCAAAGAGATCTTATCAAGAAGGGCTATAGGATTATGCCGCGTCAACATCCACTGCAAGGGATCTACACTCTTAAACAAATCCACGGCCTCCTCATTCCAGCACCACCACAGGTTATCGGCTAATTGTTCCAAGGCGCGCAAGCGTTCCGGAATAGACCTGTGAATGATCACACTCACCCAGGTCGGCGTAGTGTTAATCATCTGTTTGTCGATAAACGCCACCTCTTCCGCCTCGTTCACAGGCATATCCTCAATTCTTAAAGCTACCTTCTGCAAAGCAATTTCGTATGCCTTATGATAATAAGTAATCAGATGTTCCCATAAAGCAATCCGGGACACCTCTTTTGCATTTTCTTGGTAGTTAAGGTATTTATCCGGTGTCAGTACGGCTATATCCTTTATTTTATCCGCTATTTCGTGCACGACAACTTCATTATTCCGGTCGTCCCGAGCAATAACGTCTATTCCGGGGTGCTCTTTGGAATAATGAGTCTCCACCCATAATCCGAAGCCGGCCAAAGTCGTTGTTATCGTGGGAACCTTAAATGCCAGACTCTCCAAAGGTGTATACCCCCAGGGCTCGTAATAAGAGGGGAACACCGTCAAATCCATGCCCACCAACAGATCATAATAAGGTACGTCGAATACCCCGTCGCTCCCGTTCAAATAGCTGGGACTGAAAAATACTTTTACCCGATCCTCTTCCCGGTTCAACAGTTGTTCCTCGGCAACCTTCGACAATACCGGATCATGATCCGGATCTGTCAACAGATGTGTTACGTAAGGATGTACGACCTCAACAGCCTGATACGGCTTCTCCATGTTATTTATCAGCTCTGCATTCACCCCTTGATGCCCGGCCGGAACCAAGATGAATGCCACGATTTCTCTCGTGTTGCCCTGATCCCGGTTCAAACGTCCCAAAGCCTCGATAAATACATCGATTCCTTTATTCTTAAATTCGTAACGTCCGCTGATTCCAACGATAAAGGCCTCCTCAGAAATAGCCCTCCCGGATAATGCCTGAGCTACTTTCAATAGTCTCTTTCTTCCGGCTTCTCTCTTCTCCGAGTAAATACCATCCGGGGGAGTGAAACTATTTTCAAATCCGTTCGGGGTAATCATATCGACTTTTTTCCCGAGAAAATGAGCACACTCTACAGCCGTAATCTCACTTACCGTTGTAAAACAATCCGCAAATTCGGCCGCCTTGCTCTCCATTGACTGCTTCGCTTCCACCCGAAAACGATGAGCGACCTCAGCAGGATTATACTGTTGTATGTGATCGTACAAAGGCAGTCCGTTTCCCGCAATACTCCGTCCCAACACGGTGGCATGAGTGGTAAAAACACATCCCACCTGTGGAAGAACGTCTTTTAAATAGAGAAGACCGCTGCCCGTCATCCACTCGTGAAATTGAGCAATGACATGTTGGCGGGAAGAGGCATTGTAGCGTACAAAACTCTCTATGACTTTTCCTGCCGTGTAACCGAACAGAACAGGTTCGATATAATCCCATTGTCCGGTTAAGGAGTCCAATCGGAATTTTTCCCAGAAAGAGGTCAATATCTGATCTTTTTGGGCAATGAATGTGGTAAAATCAACTAATATCACCACCGGATTTCCCGCGATATTCCAACGCCCGACTTTTATTCGCAACCCTTCACGGGATACTTTGGCCCTCCACGATTTAAACAAATGCGGATCCTCCGTAAACTCCGGATTCGGTTCATTGTACCTCCATACATCCGGCCCTATCAGGATATGATTATTTTTGAACTCTCGGGCCATACTTAAGGCTTTCGTGGAAATAACAGTGTGTATACCACCAACTTTATTACACACCTCCCAACTCACCTCAAACAAATAGGCGGGATTTTTCAATTTTATATTGTTCATGTTTTAATTTTAAATTACAAATACAGATCGGCATTACTACACCGCTAACCCATACATCGTAGCTTTTGGTTATTTAAGATTATTTTTTCTTTTTAGTTACCGTATTCTTCGTTTTCTTCTCTACTTTTTTCCCCTTATCTTCTAACTCCTTTCCAGCTTTTACCTCCTTTCCAGCTTTTTCCGCAGAAACGACATACGTTTTCTCTTTAGGCTTGGTAGATCTTGCAACCTTCTTTTCGGGAGGTGTTTTACCCTCCTGCATTATTTCTCTCTTCGATACAATATTACTCTTTTTTTCCAAATCATCAACCCTTATGATAAAATCACTCAATACATTCATATAATTAACAAAGGCTTCATAAGGCGATTCGTATGGCGAACTATGACGACGAAAATCTCCATCGGAAAAAAGCTTGGTCCCCATATAATAAAAATGATCGCTTGCCTGCAGACGTTTATAATCCTCATTCAATACGGGATCATTTATACGCTTCACTCTCTTCTGAATCTTATACAACTCTTCAAAAGCCTCGGCCTGCAACTCATTACCCAACCATCCGGTGATATCCCGTTCTTCATCTGCCCAGGATATCGGGAAAGGTACATGCAAAGGAGCTACCGGCTGATGTTTCTTAACAACCTCTTTAGGAGTCAAGAATTCAAAATCAGTCGAAGCAAACACAGCCTCAGGTAAATGCCGCATAAAATCAAAAATACCGCTCTCTTGTGATTGATACTCTCCAAAAGTTTCATAATTCATAAACAAATTGACGATTTCACTCTCCCGGACACTCTCTTTTAACCAACCGGCATACTTTTCCGCTGTCAGAGGCCATTCGCTCCAGCTCCGATCCGAAAAACGCATGGTAATATCATCACTCAACCTGGAGTTTTTCAATAACAATTTTAATTTGGGATTGATCGAATTGGTATATAGAAAATTCGGACTCTTCCATCCCAACACGTGTTTTGCCCCATCCGTCAACATGGCTTCATACCCCATTGCCGCCACTCGCTCGCCAATCTGATCCGAATAGATCAAAGAGGAGTTACGCAAGGTTACCGGACGTTGTCCGAACAACTCTTTTACCTTGCGCGCATGCTGTTTCACCTGGGCTTCGAATTCATCGGTAGAGGACAACGAGGCCAAGGAATGGGCGTAAGTTTCCGCCAGAAATTCAACGCATCCCGTCGCCGCCAATTGCTTAAAACTCTCGATCACCTCCGGAGCATGTAATTCGAATTGCTCCATAGCAGAACCCGAAATAGAAAAGCTTATTTTAAAATTACCCCCGTAACGTTGGATCAACTCTAACATCAACGCATTCATCGGTAAATAACAATTCTCCGAGACTCGGCGTATCGTGGAACGATTGATATAATTATCAAAATAATCACTGCGTTTCCCAATATCAAAGAAACGGTATTTTCTTAGCCGAACCGGCTGATGTATCTGGAAATAGAAACATAATGTCTTTCTCATAACCTTATATTTTATTTATTTTTATTTACTTACAACCTCTTTCATCCCTTTCCGTCCTCAACGTCCCGCGTTAAACTCATTAACAAGCTCTTCATAAATGAATTTAATTTTTAAAGCCGCATTTCTCCATTTCAATTGATTTACTTCACCCAATCCCTCACGGCCTGCTACCACGGACAATGCCGGATAAGCCAGCAGGCCGTATATGGCATCGGCCATAGCATCCACATCCCAATAATCCACCTTTATCGAATGTTTTAATACCTCTGCCACACCCGATTGTTTGGATATGATGGTCGGCACTCCGGAACGCATCGCCTCCAACGGCGTAATACCGAACGGTTCAGATACGGAAGGCATCACGTATACATCACTATAAGCAAACATCTTCGGAACCTCCTCACCATACAGGAAGCCGGTGAAATGGAAATGAGTAGCCATCTTCAATTGTGCCACCCGGCGAATCGAACGATTCAACATATCCCCGCTTCCGGCCATAACGAAACGTACGTTCGGATAACGTTGCAAAACTTTATAAGCCGCCTCTATAAAATATTCCGGTCCTTTTTGATAGGTGATCCGGCCTAAAAAAGTAACGATTTTCTCTTTCACGCCGCGTTCCACCTCGACCTCTTCACGAGACTGAAAATCTACCGCATTATGAACGGTCACCACCTTCTCCGGATTTATCCCGTACCGATTAATGACTATATTCCGGGTCAGATTGCTCACGGTAATCACCCGGTCAGCTTCCTCCATACCCTTGCGTTCAATATCGTACACCTGCTGGTTCACCCGTTCACCGCTACGGTCAAATTCCGTCGCATGTACATGGATCACCAAAGGCTTGCCCGATATCTTTTTGGCCACGATCCCGGCGGTATAGGTCAACCAATCATGGGCATGGATCACATCGAACTGCTCTTTGGCGGCAACCGTCCCGGCAACCATCGCGTAACGGGCCACCTCTTCCATCAAATTAGCTCCATATTTGCCGGAAAACTGAAATTTATTTCGAAAAGATATTTTCTCCTCTTTTTCCCCGACCTTCAACGTTTGATGAACACTTCTTTCAAATGCCTCCGGATCGAGATAAGGAACCAGATTGGAATCAATCTCCATAAAATGAATATTCTTCCAATACTCTTCCAGATCGGAACACGTATTCACGACCTCAACATCACTCGCATTAATAATTCTCACGGCACTTTGATCCTCATCTCCCCCGGCTTTCGGCATCACAAACATTATTTCGACCCCGTATTCGGCCAATCCTTTCGTTAAACCGAAAGAGGCAGTTCCCAATCCTCCCGAAATATGAGGAGGAAACTCCCAACCAAACATCAATACTCTTGTACTCATATCATAACTCGATTTCAAAATTTGAGAATCCAGACACGAAACTTCCGTTCTTATTTCCGTTTTCTCTCAAATTTTTTGATTAACGCTAAACTTCTTAACACCTCTCCGACACTCCATGCCTGAGAGATACATCCACCAGGCCTGTGAATGGGGTCTCCGTCATACACTTCCGCGATAGAACAAACTCCGTAAGTGGTCATATCTTCCTCGAATCCGGCCAGTAGCTCTTTCACCGCAGGCAAAGCCTGCTTCCCCCTCAGTTTCAGACTGGCCTCGATGTAAGGACCGATCAACCACGGCCAAACCGTTCCCTGGTGATAAGCCGAATCCCGTTCATTCTGATCTCCCTCGTAACGTCCCTTATATGAAGCACTTTTAGGCGACAACGTACGTAATCCCTTGGGTGTTAACAACTCGCGGCGTACCACATACAACACCCTCTCTTTCATATCATCGCTAATCGGGGAGTACTCCAAAGAACAAGCTATAACCTGATTCGGACGAACCAAGGTATTCTGACCGGTATGATCTACATAATCGGCAAGGTATTTTCCCTCTTCATACCAGAATAATTTATTGAAGCTCTCCCGAATCTTTTCCGGCATTTCTTTCCATTCTTCCACGAAGCGGCGATCGGCAGCTTCCTCTGCCAGGCGCAAACTGTAACACACGGCATTATACCACAAAGCATTGATTTCTACGGCATAACCACCCCGAGGAGTTACCGGTATTCCTTTCACGATAGCGTCCATCCAAGTCAGGGCTTTACCGGGTTGTTCGGCCCAGATTAAACCGTTCTCCTCCATCTTCACCCAAGGATTCGTACCGTACCGGAAAGCCTTCAATATGGCTTTCATCTTACTCCCGTAATTTTTCCAGATAAATCCCTTCTTTTTCATCGCATCGTCCAATTGCTGAAGCGTCCAAAAAAACCACATCGGAGCATCTACCGAATTGTACGCCGCATCCTGACGCTTTCCGATATTCGGGAACAATCCATTATGCAATTGACGGACCATCGTATCGATCACCTCCTTACAACTTTTTATATCCTGTTCGGCAGCCAAAGTGATTCCGGGTAAAGCGATAAAAGTATCTCGCCCCCAACGCCCGAACCAGGGATAACCGGCTACCACTTCCGTATCCTTACCGTCATGAACAATAAATTGAGAAGCCGAGTATTTCAGACAATTCTCGAAATTATCCCTCGGCATACGCAGATCCACCAACCGTTGAAACTTACGCTTCAGGACGTTCGGATTGACCTCCTCCACAGAAGCCGAGAAAACGATACTCTCCCCTTTTTTGATCGGAACTTCAAAATAACCGGGGACAAATAAATCCTCCCGATAGTCATACCCCCTTGCTTTCTCTTCCAGATATTCGATATTGTAATACCAATCCGGCACTGCCACGAACTCATTCGGTTTACTCAATTGCATATTCAATGAGGGAAACCCAACATATAACCTCGACCTTATCCCGTTAGTAACCGATTCGTATTTCGTATTGGCCATCATATTGGCCTTACTCAAATCATGCACATTCCGATACGCCAAAAAAGGTTTTAAACGCAACAACGTATCCGAATGAGCATCTACCAATGTATAGCGGATCATTACTTGTGCCTCGTTATGCACCATGATCAACTCTTTCTTCAGAACCACTCCTCCTACCCGATAGAGTAACGTCCAAACAGGCTCATACTCACAATCGACAATATACTTATGTCCCCGGGGATCATACACGCCGGGGTATTTATGAATACCCAAATTAAACGATTGACCATGCTGTACGATAGTCTCATCCAACGAAGAGAGC
This sequence comes from Gabonibacter massiliensis, assembly GCA_001487125.1. GTDB lineage: Bacteria > Bacteroidota > Bacteroidia > Bacteroidales > Marinifilaceae > Gabonibacter > Gabonibacter massiliensis. The sequence goes on along the minus strand of LN913013.1, from coordinate 49,712 downwards.
AACACATGGTTCATACCGCCGAATTCTTCGATCGGAAGTATCAGTAGACCATGATACTTTCTCGTATTACAACAAACAATAGTTGTTGACGCATATCCCCCCGCCCGATTGGTCGCTAAAACCTCCCGGTGCAGAGCATACTCTAAATTGACTAACTCTTCTTTATTGAATTTTAAATATCCCATAATCTGCCATTTAATATATCAAAATCAATTATTATTACCTTCTTATCACGAACGATGCATAACAAATGCACTCCGGGCGGGAAGATACAAACTCAGTTGGCTTCTACCGGGAGCGATATAACGCGTAAAATGTTCCACGTTCTCGTCAATCCTTCCGAAACCGTCAAACAACGCACTATCCGTATTCAGTACCGTCATATACTTTCCCGGAGGAGCATCGAATTGATAATCCATAAAAGAAACCTCAGGATTAAAATTAAAGACGAACAAAAAATCTCCCCGGGTAAAAATCAAAATCTGCCTCTCGTTATCCCTCACCAAAGGAGAAGGATATCCCACAAATAGCTGATTCTCTTCAACGAAATGAATCATAGCCCGATCAAAAGCATTCAAAAAACGAAAACGTAACTGCTCATCATCGACCAAGCTCCATAATCTCCGGGCATGATCGTAACTCCAATTATTCCCCTCTCGCGGGAAATCAATCCACTCCGGATGCCCCCACTCATTCCCCATAAAAGAAAGATAACCGTCTCCTGCCGTTCCTATCGTCACCAAACGAATCATCTTATGTAAAGCAATACCCCGGTCAATGTGTATATTTTTATTAAAAACACTCATCGAAGAGTATATAGCCTTATCGACCAACCGAAAAAAAATTGTTTTATCACCGACCAAAGCCTGGTCGTGACTTTCGGCATAGCTAATCGTATGTTCCTCTTTCCGTTTATTGGTCAGTTCGTAAAAAAGATCCCCCACGTGCCATTCTTCATCTTTCCTATCCTTCAACAACTTTATCCAGTAATCCGGCACCCCCATACTCATACGAAAATCGAACCCCAATCCTCCTTCTTCTACCGGAAAAGCCATACCCGGCATTCCACTCATATCTTCGGCTATCGTAATCGCCTCCGGATTTACCTGATGAATCACCCGGTTGGCCAAACCCAAATAAACAATAGCATTTTCATCCTGATCGCCGTCATAATACATCCGGTAATCCGTGAAGTCCCGATTGATCCCATGATCCCAATATATCATACTCGTAATCCCGTCGAAACGAAAACCGTCAAAATGGAATTCATCCAACCAATATTTGCAATTGGATAACAGGAAATTAATCACCTGATGCTTGCCGTAATTAAAACAACGGGAGTTCCATAAAGGATGATATCCCTGTTCTCCGGGGTAAAAGAACTGGTCGTACGAACCGTCAAAACGACTTAATCCCTCCATCTCATTATTGACAGCATGCGAATGAACAATGTCCATAATAACCCGTACACCCATTCCGTGAGCGGCATCAATCAAAGCTTTCAACTCCTCCGGAGTCCCGAATCTGGAACTAACGGCAAAAAAATTAGATACCTGATACCCGAAAGAACCATAGTAAGGATGCTCCTGAATTCCCATCAATTGCAAGGTATTATATCCCAAATCCACCATACGGGGAAGCACAAATAAACGGAACTCCGTAAATGTGGAAACCCTCTTGTGTTCGGTAGACATACCCACGTGCGCCTCGTATATCAAAGGGTGAACAGTACGATGAGGAGATTTATATTTCATGCGATACGGATTCTTCGGGTCCCATACCTGAGCACTGAATATTTTGGTATACTCGTCCTGAACCGCTCTTCTGACATGAGTAGGGATACGCTCTCCCGCTCCGCCGTCCCACTCCACCAACAAACGATAAAGCATCTCATGAGACAAAACACTTTCCGGCAATACGATCTCCCAATCCTCACTATTTATTTTTTTTAAGGCATAGTCCGGATGTTTCCGCCAATCGTTAAATACCCCGATCAAATACACAGCCGTAGCATGCGGCGCCCATTCCCTGAACACCCATCCCCGGTCCGTTTTGTGAAGACCATAGTATAAATAAGAATTACACAGGTCGGCCAATCGCGTTGCCCTACTCGTGAATTCCTTCTCCAAAGCAAGTATCCGTTCATGTCTTTCCTGAATAACCTTCGCAAAAGGCTCCAATAATTTATCTTGATTCACGAGTTCCGGTTTCATATAATTGATCTAATTTAATTTTTTTGAATAATCACTTCCCTGCTTCAAATAAACCATTTTTGCATTACGTTGGGATGTATCTTCTGTTACATTTTTATTACTTAATTACGAAGAATTGAGTCATTTAGTTGTATTATAAACCTTTTTTATTTTGCGGGAATTTTAATTTTACTCCTTTCTTTATTTCCCTGAAGAGTTTTTTTCTGAAATAACCTAAATTGGTTACAAGATAACAATATTTAAGCCAACAAGAGTAGATTATACCAATTTTAACATATTATATTTTAAGAAAAGATTAATATATCCATTTACATATATTTACAATCATTTTTTCATCAAACTCCAAGCTACAATCTTTATTTTTTTATTTTTGTCCCAAAATCGCACGGAATGAAAAAAATCTTATTAAATACGGCTTATTTCCCTCCAATACAATACTTATCTAAAATAAAAGATTACGAAGAAGTTATTATCGAACAATACGAACATTACGGAAAACAAAGTTACAGAAACCGCTGTGACATCATGACCGCCAACGGAGTGATGACCTTATCCGTTCCGGTAATAAAAGCAACGAGTAAAAAGATATTAACCAAAGAAACTTGTATAGATTACTCCACCTCGTGGCAAAAACTTCATTTTAAAGGTATTGAATCCGCTTACAAAAATTCTCCTTATTACGATTATTACATGGACCATTTCACCTCTTTTTTTACAAAAAAAGAGAAATACCTGCTCGATCTGAACATGAAGATAATACACGAAATTCTCGATATCCTATCTTTAAATAACACGATCGCCCTGTCGACAGACTACGTCAACACTCCCGACCATTGCGACGATTTCAGGGATGTCATTCACCCCAAACCGTCCAGGCGCAAATTTAACGATCCTTTTGTTGCCAAACCCTACCATCAAACTTTTGCCGAGCGTTTTCCGTTCGCCCCAAATCTCAGTGTCATGGATCTTCTCTTTAACGAAGGTCCCGATGCCACTCTCTATTTATAGCAAAAAATCCATATACACGGGAACCAAAAATACCCGGCCCAGCGACTCTTCTACCTGCGATGCAATAATACGATATTTTCCACATGATGCGTATGCGGAAACATGTCTACCGGTTGCACTGCCATTACTTTATAATCAGCATCCATCAGGTGAAGGTCGCGTGCCTGTGTTGCCGAATTGCAGCTGACATAAACGATACGCTCCGGCGCAGCATTCAATATGGTATTTACCACATCCGGATGCATTCCGGCACGCGGAGGGTCGGTAATAATCACATCGGGTTTGCCGTGACGGGCGATAAAAGCCTCGTTTAAGACCTCCTTCATGTCTCCCGCGTAGAAAAGCGTGTTGGTAATCCCATTGATGGAAGAATTTACTCTGGCATCTTCGATAGCTTCCGGAACATATTCAATTCCGATCACCTTATGGGCATGACGAGCGATAAAATTAGCAATCGTACCCGTTCCCGTGTAAAGATCGTAGACAGTTTCATCACCCGTTAACCCGGCCAAGTCCCGGGTTTGAGCGTACAGGTTATAAGCCTGTTCCGAATTGGTCTGATAAAATGATTTCGGGCCGATCTTAAACTTCAACTCTTCCATTTGTTCGTATATGTGATCCTCACCATGAAAGCAAATTACTTCCTGATCGGTAATCGTATCGTTCAACTTCTCGTTTATCACGTACATAAGAGAAGTAATTTCCGGAAAAGCCCCGACCAAATGTTGAAGTAAACACTCCCTTGCCTCCCGCTCTTCGTGTCCAAAAGTAATAATAACCATGATCTGGCCCGTGGAGGAGGTACGAATAATTAAGGTACGCAAAAATCCTTTTTGTTCCCGTATATTATAAAAACTCAAACCTTGGGCAACGGCATAATCCCGTATAAAGTTACGAATGGCATTGGACGGTTCCTGCTGCAAATGACAGGTTTTAATGTCCACCACCTTATCGAAAAGCCCCGGGACATGAAAACCTACCGCCGGAGAGCGTTCGATCTCCTGGTCGCAACCGATCTCTTCACGAGTCAAAAAACGCTTGTCCGAGAATGTAAATTCTAATTTGTTCCGGTAATGCCGGGTTCGCGAGGAACCTATAATCGGACATATATTCCGGAGCTCAACCTTTCCGATTCGTTGCAGATTATCTACGATCTCCTGTTGCTTAAAATCCAATTGCCGTTCGTAAGGCAGATTCTGCCACTTGCAACCGCCGCATATTCCGAAATGAGAACAGAAAGGCTCTGTCCGGATATCGGCATATTTCTTCACATTCACCACGAAACCTTCCAAAAAACTTTTTCGTTTCCTGGTTACCTGAACATCGACAACATCACCGGGAACGGTATTGGGAACAAATAACACTTTTTCATCCACGTATGCGATGGATTTACCTTCCGCTGCAATTTTTTGAATTTCGATATTTTCCAGTAACGGTTTCTTTCCTCTACCCATAAACTTAAAACACTTCAAACTTCAGATTAATACTCTCAAAATTTTGAAGGGCAAATATACAAATTAAAATGAAACAGAAGACCGGAAAGGCAAAATAGCCCGATCTGTTACGACATTAGTTTCTCTTTCAATATCCGAACTCCTTCGGACGCTCCTGTCTCTATAAATTCGATTCTGCTGTTTTTCACGCTCTCCGGAATCTTAGGATCGATAAGCAAAATACGACATCCGGCCGGAGCGTAATGCAACAAACTCGCCGCAGGATATACGGCAAGAGAGGTCCCGATAACAACCAATATATCAGCCCGGGATACTAATTCTATCGCCGGCTCGATATTCGGCACGGCTTCCCCGAACCAAACGATATGCGGACGAAGAACGGATCCGTCTTCTCCTTTTGTTCCCAATTTCAACTCCCAACCTTCCAGATCATAAATAAGAGTCGGGTTTTTGCTACTTCTGACTTTTTTCAATTCACCGTGAAGATGTAGTACTTTCGAACTCCCGGCCCGCTCGTGCAAATCGTCTATATTCTGGGTAATGATTTGAACATCATACTCCGTTTCCAATTCAGCCAATCCGTAATGGCCGGCATTGGGTTTTGCCTCATAAAGTTGTTTCCTGCGTTCGTTATAAAAACGATTGACTAATTCGGGATCACGCTCCCAAGCTTCCGGGGTACACACATCCATGACATTATACTCTTCCCAAAGACCGTCGCTATCCCTGAAAGTCCGAATGCCACTCTCCGCACTCATTCCTGCCCCTGTTAAAACTACTAACTTCTTCATGATCAAATCAATTTTACGATTCATAATGTCATGCAAGTTAACTAAAAAAATCATTTCATTATCTCGAAACTTTCTCTATTTTCGCGATAATTAATACGAACTGGAATAAAAGTTCATTTTTCAGTTTCTCAATTTTATTACGATGGAGTTTGGTATAGCTGATTTGAGTATAGTGCCCGTGAGGCGGGAAAAATCGGAACGAAGCGAAATGACCTCCCAAATTTTATTCGGGGAGATCTACGAAGTTTTGGAAAAGGAGGATAGCTGGCTGTATATACGATTATCGCATGATAATTGTGAAGGTTGGATCGATCGGAAAATGCATAAGGAGGTAAGCCCATCCTACGTCGAATCTTATCGTTCGTCCGATCAATTGATTATGGAAGAAGTATTCAACTTGGTACTAAAAGAAGGGGATTGGGGCAATAAGTTAATCGTAGCGGGCAGCGTATTGCCTTTATACGACGCCTACTCGAAGAAAATGAAATTGGGAGAAGACGAATACGCGTTGATCGGTACATTGAAAGAGATAGGCATTGACAACTTGAGGGATCTGCTTATCCAATACGCATTGATGTACTACAATACCCCCTACTTATGGGGAGGGCGTACTCCGTACGGAATCGATTGTGCCGGATTGTCTCAGATCGTCTACCGAATGATCGGTATGAATTTACCCCGAGAGGCGGAACAACAGGTCATGAAAGGACAAACTCTTTCTTTTATCGAAGAGTCCTTACCGGGGGATCTGGCCTTTTTCGGCGACGAGGCAGGAGCCATTACCCACGTGGGAATCTTATGGGAACCTGGACGCATAATCCATGCTTCCGGCCGGGTACGGGTCGACAAAATCGATCACCATGGTATTTTTAACGAAGAAACCAAACGCTACACCCACGCGCTAAAGCTGATCAAACGCTACATTAATTGACAATTGCAAACTAAAAAATTGAGGGATTAAGCGATTCGGCGATTGAATGATTCTTTGATTTAGCGATTAAAAAGATTGACGATTATTAGATTTTTATCTTCAACTTATGACCGGGTTTTAAATTTTTCACGGTTTTATCGGTAAGCCCGTTCCACCTCATGATATCCTTATTCGTGATCCCCGGATATTTCTTGGCTATATTCCACAGGTTATCTCCCTTCTTCATCACGTAGATTTCATATTCTCCTTCAATCAAGGGCTCCGTCTCCACCTCCGCGTTGGAAGCCATTCCAGCGTATTTCGCATCAGCCTTGTTCTGGTAAGTTTTCACCTTATCCTTAGGCACATAGACGACCAATTTCTGACCTACACGGATTAAATTTCTGCTCATATTGTTCCAATACTTCAAATCCGCCAAACGTACATGAAAGGTATTGGCAATCCCCCCCAGCACATCCCCGCTCTTCACCACATAAATCAATTTCGCTTTATTACTGGGAGGAGCATAGGCATAGTGTTTAATCCGATCTCTCGGGTTAGCCGTCCGGTCGCTATCATCGAAATAATAAGAGCGATTATAAGCAAATATTGTATCCTGTTTATCGATAAACTCTCCGACATAGTTATAAGGCATTCTTAAAGCGTAAGATTTTCCGTATCCTGCAGGGATAACATCCCGTCTATATTGAGGATTCAAATCCCGCAACTGCTCGATCGAAATATCCAAAAGTTTGGAAATCTGTTCAAAATGCAATCCTTCGTTTATCATAATACTGTCGCACATCACGGGCAACTCGTTAGCGACAGGATAAATCTGATGCGCTTTATGATAGTTAAACACGTACATCGCCGCTATAAATGCCGGTACGTATCCCCTGGTCTCACGAGGCAGACGATAATAAATATCCCAATAATTCTTCTTCGCCCCGGAACGACGAATAGCCTTATTCACGTTTCCGGGACCGCAATTATAAGCCGCGATAACCAAAACCCAATCTTTGTAAACACTATACAGATCCTTCAGAAAACTGACTGCCGCTTCCGTAGATTTTACCGGGTCTCTCCGTTCGTCCACGAAAGAGTTTATCTCCAAACGATACATCTTTCCCGTCCCATGCATGAATTGCCATAACCCGCAAGCACCGGCACGAGAGAAGGCCCTGGGGTTCAGTGCACTTTCTATGACCGGAAGGTATTTCAACTCGAGCGGTAAGCCTTCCCGGTCCAGAATCTCTTCAAAAATGGGGAAATAATATTCGCTTAATCCCAACATAGCACCTACCTGAGCCCGGCGTTTTAGCGTGTATAACTCGATATAGTTCTTTACTATTTCATTAAACGAAACCCGTATAGCCGAATTCATGGAATCCAATCGACTGAGATAAATGGAATCGGGCAAAGAAGAAAAAGCCTCCTTTTGCTCCAACATGTTCAAGGTATCTCCCAATTCCGGTTTACTCACATACCACTTCTGGTATAATTCGTCTAATCTCCGGACAAAAGTTCCCGGAATGGAATCTGTAAGTAAAACCAAAGGAGGATTTAATAATTTAGGAGCTTCCGTTTGAATCTTCACGGAATCCCTATCGTGTCCCTTCACGGTAAGAACACCACACGATAAGATACATAACCACAAGAACACCCAGCGCATGCTTTTAAAAATTAAATGTTAATGATATTCCGACATTTCCCCCGGTTACAGGCGAAAAACCGGTAGTAGGACGAATCGACATAGACAAATCGTCATTGATTTCATAATCATAGAAATGAGCAAAAACCGTAGCATCGATAATCTGAATGATATAGATAGCTCCCGAAACGATGTACAGCAAATCTCGATTTCGTTTATAGTAATCTTTCTTATTTTTCAACTGATCTTTCAATCGTTGTTGTTGAGAAGGAGTAAAATCCGCCGCCGAATTTCCTGCAATCATCAATTTATCCCAGGTATTGTCTGTAGGGTAAGGTGTTTCGGGATCCTCGCTTTTTCTATCTAAATAATTCGTGTAATCCAAAAAAGCCGTCTTATACTTTCGGAAATATTTCGAATTCCAAGAGAGTCCGTAGACCGTCGCCCCGATACCCCCGTATAAAATGGGCACCTTCCACCATTGTCCGTTGTAAATCTGAGCCGATCCCGGCAGAACCATCGCCATAATCGTCGCCTTATGCGGGGAATGAGGCTTTAAATTTTTCATTTTCTTCTTATAAACAAATGCCTCCTCACCTCCGACACGTACGGAATCCTCACTGATAATAGTATCGGTTACCTGTGTTAACAGGTATACGCTCTCTCCCCGGGCATCCGTACCCAGAAGAAGTAAAATCCCACATGCGATTAAAAATATTTTTTGTAAAACAGCCTTCACGATATAAACTTATTTCGCACTCAGTTTATCCAGTAAACCGACAATGCGTTCCAACTCACCATCCGACTTAAAAGATATGACAATTTTTCCTTTTCCTTTCTCGTTTCTCTTTAAATCAACCTTCGTCTCGAAATAACGAGAAAGATGACTTTGCAATTCGTTATAATCATCGATTGTTTTTACCTTCGACTCTTTTTTATCGACCTCTTCTTCTTTTTTGGGATTCATCAGTTCCCGGACTATCTCCTCGACCTTTCTGACAGAGAAATCATATTTCATAATCTGTTCGAACACCATATATTGGGTATCGGAATCCTCTATATTCACAATAGCCCGGGCATGCCCCATACTAATCTTTCTCTCTTTAATCGCCAATTGTATCGGAGCAGGTAATTTCAACAGGCGCAAATAATTGGATATGGTCGTTCTCTTCTTGCCGACCCGTTCGCTCAAAGCGTCTTGGGTCAGCCTACACTCTTCCAGCAAGCGTTGATAACTGATCGCTATTTCGATGGCGTTCAAATCCTCCCGCTGTATATTTTCAATCAAAGCCAGTTCCAATACCGTATCTTCCTCCGCTTTCCGAATATAAGCCGGAATGGTCTCCAATCCGGCAATCTTGGATGCCCGGTAACGACGCTCTCCGGCGATAATCTCGTACTTCCCGTCACCGATCTCTCGCACGGTAATCGGTTGAACAATCCCGATAGATTTTATAGAAGCTGCCAATTCATTTAATGCTTCCTCATCAAAAGAGGTCCTCGGTTGATGCGGATTAGGACGGATATCACTTAATTTTAACTCCTCTTGCATAGACGACCCGCTTCCACCCCTCGGCTTAATCTCTTCCGCCGCATCCTGAAGCAAAGCCCCTAATCCTTTTCCTAATGCATTTTTTTTTGCCATCAGCTTATTATTTATGATTACACGTCCAAACAATTTAAAACTTCACATGAATTCCTTTTCGGCTAAGCTCTTCTATTCTTCTCCAGCAATTCGTTTGCCAAACTCAGGTAATTCACCGTCCCTCGACATTCGGCATCGTACAGTACGACCGGCTGTCCGTAACTGGGAGCTTCCGCCAGCTTCGTGTTTCGCTGGATCATCGTATCGAAAACCATATCTTCGAAATGTTTTTTTACCTCGGAAGCCACCTGATTAGACAACCTCAAACGAGCATCGTACATGGTTAACACAAATCCCTCGATCTCCAAGGAGGTATTCAAACGCTTTTGAATGATCTTTATCGTATTCAACAACTTACCCAATCCTTCCAAAGCCAAATACTCGCATTGCACGGGAATAATCACCGAGTCGGCAGCGGCCAGCGAGTTCACGGTCAACAACCCCAGTGAAGGCGAACAATCGATCAGTATGTAATCGTACTTCTCCCGAACACCGGCCAATACCCTTCCCATAACACTCTCTTTATCTTGAAAATTCAACATCTCCAATTCGGCTCCGACCAGGTCGATGTTAGAAGGCAATATATATAAATTCTCAATTTCCGTATTTAGAATAGCCTTCTCCGGCTCTATCCCCTCCACCAAACATTCGTAGATAGTGGCCTTCAACTCTTTTAAATCATACCCCACGGCCGTCGTCGCGTTTCCCTGCGGATCAGCATCCACCAACAAAACCTTTTGCTCCAAAACAGCCAAACTCGCTGCCAAGTTCACAGAAGTCGTCGTCTTTCCTACCCCCCCCTTTTGATTCGCTATAGCTATTATTTTTGACATAAGACTATAATTTTCGATTGTGTGGTAAAAATACAATTAAAATAAATACACTACCGATTTTTAACGGATTTTTTAATAACAACCCGAACTTTTTTATTAACAATCATTACCTTTACAGCCCATAAAAAAAATCGCTTTATCATGAAAGATTCCTTAAAAGAGATAACAGAAGCACTTAATAGACAAAAAAATACACAAAAAGCCCGCGATCTTGCCCGTTTTTTTAAAACCGGTAAAGGAAAATACGGGGAAGGAGATCTTTTTATAGGAATCCCGATACCGCAAATCCGAGACATCGTAAAAATATACCAGCATACCCCCCTGCCCGTAGTACACGAGTTGTTACTCTCGCCTATTCACGAATACAGGATGACAGCCGTCTTGCTCCTGGTCCATCGTTTTGAAAAAGAGAAAGATCAACAGAAAAGAAAAGAGTATGTCGATTTCTATATTCAACATGTCGATCACCTGAACAACTGGGATTTGGTCGATTTAAGCTGCTATAAATTACTGGGACGCTGGCTCGAAGACAAAGAGAAAACATTACTCTATGAATGGGCCCGAACCGGCCACCTGTGGAAACAACGTATCGCCATCGTCTCTTGTATGTATTTCGTGAAAAGAGGAAAATTCGAAGAGTGCTTAGAGATCGCGGATATTTTGCAATTCCACTCCCATGACCTGATCCACAAGGCAGTAGGCTGGCTTTTGAGAGAGGTCGGTAAAAAGGACCGGCAAATCCTTACCGATTACCTCACGCCGAGGTACCGGCAAATGCCGAGAACCATGCTGCGTTACGCGATCGAACACTACCCGGAGGAGAGCCGGAAAGCTTTTTTAAAGCGGGAAAATTAAAACTTATTTGACTCTTTTTTATAACTCGTTATATCTTAAACTCGAATTTACTCATGATTAGTTTTTTACAAGTAAATAATTTAAGCAAACGTTTCGGCGAACAACTTCTATTCGAAAACCTCTCTTTTGGTATCGGCAAAAACCAAAAAGTTGCTTTAATCGCTAAAAACGGCATGGGTAAATCCACTATGCTAAAAATCATTGCCGGGAAAGAGATCGCGGATGCCGGCACGATTATCTTCCGCAACGATATTACGGTCGGTTATTTAGAACAAGATCCCCAGCTGGAACCCGAGAACAACGTGTTCGAGGAGGTCTTCAATTCGGACTCTCCTTTATTGAAAGCGATAAGAAATTACGAAGAAGCCGTAACCAATAACGATTCTGAAGCCATAGAGGAACTAATCCCGCAAATGGATGCGTTAGCCGCATGGGATTACGAGACACAGGTAAAGCAAATACTTTCCGAACTTAAGATAAACAAGTATAGTCAACGCATCAAAGAGCTCTCCGGCGGACAGAAAAAACGAGTCGGCTTAGCGAAGATACTGATCAGCAATCCCGATTTCCTAATCTTAGACGAGCCTACCAATCATTTAGACGTGGAGATGACCGAATGGTTGGAGAGCTACCTGGAAAAATCGAAAGTAACCCTGTTAATGGTCACCCACGATCGTTACTTTCTGGATCGAGTATGCGACCTGATTATAGAAATCGACGATTTCGGCCTTTACGCGTACAACGGCAATTACTCCTATTATCTTGAAAAAAGAGAAGAACGTATCGATGCCCGAAACGCTTCCATCGATAAAGCTAAAAACTTGCTCCGAACGGAGCAGGAATGGATGCGCAGGATGCCGCAGGCCCGAAGCCATAAAGCACAATACCGAATAGATAATTTTTACAAGCTGAAAGAGGTCGCCGATCAACATACCGAACAACAACAACTGGAACTCGATATTCGAGGAAAACGGCTGGGTAAAAAAATCCTGGAATTGGAACATGTCGACAAAAGCTACGGGGATCTTTGCATTCTAAAAGATTTCTCTTACAAATTCGTTCGAGGAGAAAAAATCGGAATTATCGGAAAAAACGGCATCGGCAAGTCGACATTTTTAAATATCATCACACAAACGACTAAACCGGACTCCGGACAAATTGAAATCGGAGAAACCGTCGTTTATGGCTATTACAAACAATCCGGAATCACCTTCAAAGAAAACGATCGTCCGATCGATATCGTCAAAAACATCTCTGAAAAAATAGATTTGGGCAATGGCCGAATCATGTCGGCCTCCCAGTTTCTGGAATATTTTCTATTTTCCGATAAACTACAGTACTCTCCGGTCTACAAATTAAGCGGAGGAGAAAAACGTCGTCTCTACTTGCTAACCGTATTGATGGGTAATCCGAATTTCCTCATACTCGACGAACCAACAAACGATTTGGATATCGTAACTTTAAACGTTTTGGAAGAATACCTGAAAGCCTTTCAAGGATGCCTGATCATTGTTTCACACGATCGTTTTTTCACCGACAAAGTAGTAGATCGGGTATTTGCATTCGAAGGCAACGGTATAGTTAAAGACTTTCCCGGCAATTACACCCAATACAAAAATAAAAAAGAGGAGGAAGAACTGCTCCAGAAACAGGAAGCGAAAAAGAGCGTTCCTAATGCAAAAACCGTCGACCGGGAAAAAGAGAAAAAACGTAAACTCACGTTTAGCGAAAAGAAAGAGATGGAACAACTGGAAATCGCTATGGACCAACTGAATGCAGAAAAAGCAGAACTGGAAACAGCATTAAATACCGGAAAACTAACCACGGATGAACTGATCAAATTCTCTCAACGCATTTCGGAGATTATAAACCTATTGGACGAAAAAGAGATGCGCTGGTTGGAACTCAGCGAAATACCCAATTAGTAAGATTTTCCCCATCAAGGGGCTTCCGACATCATCGCTATTTCAAAGGATTCGTTGTGCAAAAATTCCTTTTTAATATTTTTGGAAAAAAAATATTACATTTGTCCGTTGTGCAACAAAAATTCACGTTAATTGAAATAGGTCATGGAATACATCCCAACGATTTTACAACATTTCGGTATATACTCGGAAAGCATCACTAAACTAATACAATTTCTTATTCAAGCCTTTATTATGGGATTAATTGGATGGTTCGTCTACATTATATCCAAAAAATGGCTGGCTAAAATCATCCTGAAGATCGTACATCGCACGGCAACTCAATGGGATGACCTATTACTGGACCAACACTTTTTCAATCGCTTGGCATTATTAATCGTTCCGGTCGTCATTCAGTTGATTTCCACTCAAATCGGATGGGAATATGCCGATATCATAAACCGCCTGATAAACGTGTGGATTGTCATCTCCATTTTATTGGTATTATCCTCTATCATGGACGGGATCAATCGCATATACGAAAGTTATCCCATGGCTCGAAACCGTCCGATTAAAGTCTTTATTCAGGTCATCAAGATATTTTTCTACAGCATGGCCACCATCATTATTATCAGCATATTACTAAATAAATCACCACAAGCTCTACTCGTGGGATTAAGCGCCTTTGCCGCCGTACTGATGCTGATCTTCAAAGATTCCATCCTCGGATTCGTGGCCGGCGTTCAGCTGATTGCCAACCGGATGGTTCGCATTGGAGACTGGATCGTTATGCCCAGCCATAATACGGACGGCGAAGTCTTGGAGATCAACCTGACCACGGTAAAAGTACAGAACTGGGACAAAACCATATCCACCATCCCGACTTATAAATTAGTTTCGGAATCCTTTACGAATTGGAGAGGCATGGAAGAATCCAAAGGACGAAGAATCAAACGTTCCGTGAACATCGATATTTACTCTATCCATTATTTGAGCAAAGAAGAGTTAAACACCCTGAAACAATCCCAGTTACTGAAATCCTACATAGAGAAAAAAGAGGCCGAACTTGCCGTTCATAATGCCAACCGTCATAATCTTCTGGACGAAAGACGCCTGACCAATATCGGCACGTTCCGGGAATACATGGAGTCATGGATCAACGCCAACCCGGACATCAACATAGAAATGACGCATATGGTACGCCAACTTCAACCGGGTCCGACGGGAGTCCCCCTCGAGATTTACTGTTTTTCCGCCAAACAGAGTTGGGTGGAGTACGAACGGGTACAATCGGATCTTTTCGACCACCTGTTTGCCATACTTCCGCTATTCAATCTGAAAGTATTTCAGTACCCCGGTAAATTAGACTACCCGGCAAACTAAGTCAGAATCTTTTCCGGAAACAAACATAAACAGAGAGATACCGATATGTTTTATTGAGAACAATCGACACCGGATATCGAACGGGAAAAATCCCGCGGCCGATAACGTGAAACGGATAAAATTATTTAAAGCGTAAGGGTAAAAGTCGTCTCTCTACCGTATATGGAATTAACCTTTATATTTCCACCGTGAACCCGCATGATTTGCCGGGCGACACTTAAACCGATACCGGAGCCTTCCGTTTTCGTCGTGAAAAAAGGGACAAAGATTTCATTCATGACTTCCGGTTTTATTCCCGGTCCGTTATCCTTAATCTTAATCCACGCACATCCCTCTTCTCCTTTTCCCGCCGACACGAGAATACGCCCGTCGGAGCGTTCCCTCAAAGCATAAAAGGCATTCTTCAGCAAGTTTAACACCACCTGTCCCAACAGATTCGGATCCGCATATATTCTCAAACCTTCGGGTTGAATCGTAACCTCCAGCCTTACGGCTGAAAAATTAATCTCCATACTACATAAAATAACCATGCGATGGATAAATTCGTTCAAATCGACCAACTCTTTTTCCGGTTTCGGGATCCGCGTAAATTTACGATAGGATTCCACGAAAGAGATCAGTCCTTTCCCGGTCTCCCCAATCACTTTCAAACCGTTCATGGTATTGCGTTTTAACTCTTCGTCCGGCATCTCTCCTTCCCGATACAAAGATAACAAGGTATCGCTCAAGGAAGTCACCGGTGCGATGGAGTTCATGATTTCATGAGAAAGTACCCGGATCAAACGGATCCAGGAATCGATCTCCTTCTCATCCAACTCGTTCTCTATATCATTTATAACCAATAGCATGATCGGTTTATCACGCAATACGATTCGGCTTGAACGAACCAACAGCTGAATTCTCCCCCGTTCCGTAGTATATGCTACTCTCCGGCTCTCTCCCGGCTGAATATTCCGGAAAAGTTCCTGCAAATCCCAAGAGACCTTATGCAATTGATCGATATGGGTAAACACCTCCAAACCGATCAATTTTAAGGCCACTCGATTGCAATCGGTAACAAACCCCTCTTTATCCATCACCACGATCCCGGAACTGACACTGTTAATAATCAACTCATAAAACTTTTCACGTTGTTGTACCTCCAACCGGGTATTTTGCAAAATATCCTTCATCCGGTTCAACATGACATTCAACATACGCTCCGAAGGCAAGCCCTCTCTCTCCGGGAAATGAATGGTAAAATCATCGTTCTCCAAAGAACCGAAAAAATAAGTCAACTTACGATTAACATGGTTTATTGAATTAAATATCGAAACGACACACAACACCATCAATCCGGTTACAAATGCCGCCCCGACATAACTCTTTTCCGATATTAAAATATACGTCCCGACGCTGGAGATCAACGCTATCAGCAAATAAAAAAACAGACGAAAAGAGTAATACCGGGACATTCCGTTACAAGTTAAATTTTTTTATCTTATTGTATAATGTCTGTCGGGTAATCCCTAACTGTACGGCTACCGTCGATAAATTACCGTCGTTGCGTTCGATTGCCCGGCGAATCATCTCTCTCTCCATCTCCTCCAAAGTAGAAACCGTGTTCTCGAGCTGATCCGTCGTAGGTTTAAACAAAAAATCTTCCGGACGTAATCCCTCTTCGTCACACATAATTACCGCTTTTTCAATAGCGTGTTGTAACTCTCTCACGTTTCCGGGCCAAGCATAATTCAACAAACGAGCCTTGGTTTCTTCCAGCAGATACAATCCCCGTTTACCGTATTTGGCCTCGTATTTCCGCAAAAAGAAATCGGACAATAAAAGGATATCCTCCCCCCGTTCCCGCAAAGGAGGAACCACGATATGAATCGTGTTGATCCGGTATAAAAGATCTTCCCGAAACAACCCTTTTTCCACCATCTCCTGCAAATTACTATTTGTGGCACAAATCAACCGGATATCGACATCTATCGGTTTATTGGAGCCCACCCGGGTGATCTTTCTGCCCTGTATGGCCGCCAGTAATTTCGATTGCAAGGCATAGGAGAGATTACCGATCTCATCTAAAAACAACGTCCCTCTATGCGCCGCCTCGAATTTACCGGAACGATCTTCGCGGGCATCCGTGAAGGCACCTTTTACATGACCAAACAACTCGCTTTCAAACAAGGTTTCCGTGACGGCTCCCATATCCACGGAGATCATTACCTCCTCTTTTCGATTCGACAAAGCATGCAGTTCCTTGGCGATCATCTCCTTACCCGTTCCGTTCTCTCCGGTAATCAATACATTGGCATCCGTGGCCGCAACTTTCACGATCAGATCGTGTACCCGCCGCATGACCGGAGAATCTCCCCATACTCTCTCTTGGTCTCCGTCCAACTGACGTTTCAATACCCCCTCCTTCTCCCGAAGTTGTTTCACCTCCTGCCGGGTTTGGTTCAACCGATAGGCAGCCAATAACGTCGCCACCAACTTGGCGTTATCCCAAGGCTTGACCACAAAATCAGTAGCGCCTTCTTTCACCGCTTTCACGGCCAACTCAATATCCGCATACGCGGTGAATAAGACCACCGGCAAATCCGGAAGTCGTCTTTTAATCTCCGTCAACCAATACAAGCCTTCGTTTCCGCTATTTATTCCGGCAGCAAAATTCATATCCAATAAAACGACATCCACATTTTCACTCTCTAATATAGAAAGAATCCGGTTAGGGTTACCAGTAGGAATTACTTTTCGGAACACCCCCGCCAACAACATCTCGATTGCCGTCAAAACTCCTTTATTATCATCTACAACTAATATCGTTCCCTGCTTGGTCATATCCATAATTTTACATCACATTACGCTTCCGTATTCTCCATTCTATTTGCCGTTTCGGTGACGACCTGACCGTCGAAAAGGTTTACCACCCGATGAGCGTAGGATGCATCGTGCTGGGAGTGGGTCACCATAACAATAGTCGTTCCTTCCCGGTTCAATTCGGTTAGCAGATTCATAACCTCCGCCCCGTTTTTGGAATCCAGATTACCGGTAGGCTCATCGGCCAGAATCAACTTCGGATCGGCAACCACGGCACGGGCAATGGCTACCCGCTGTTGTTGTCCTCCCGACAACTGCTGGGGAAAATGTTTGGCCCTATGGCTGATATTCATTCGCTTTAAAATAGTCGTTACCAGCTCTTTTTTCTCCGAACTTTTCTTTTTCAAATAGATCAAAGGCAGTTCTACATTTTCATAAACATTCAATTCATCGATCAGGTTAAAACTTTGAAATACAAAACCGATATTTCCTTTACGTACCTTGGTTCTATCTTTTTCCTTAAAATGTCCCACCTCCTGGCCGTTAAAATAATAATTTCCCTCCGTAGGATTATCCAACAAACCGATAATATTCAATAACGTTGATTTACCGCATCCGGAAGGACCCATGATGGCAACAAATTCTCCCTCTTTCACATGAAGAGAAACTTTATTTAAAGCGGTCGTCTCTACCTCCTCGGTACGAAAAACCTTACTTAAATTCTCAATCTTTATCATATACATTTACTTACGAATAAAACATATTCGAAAGATTACCATAAGCATGCCAAAACAGACATACATCTTATTATCAATACATTAACTTACGAGTGATTCTCCCAAGTGTAAAAAAAATAGACAGCACTGTCCTATTTTTTTACAGGACGACATCTCCCATGAAAATATATACTTCTGATTATAAATACGTTACATCTATGGCATAAGTTTAGCATCAGGGAGGACAAAATAAAACAAAAAAATATGATTCTGAAATTATACCTCTTGTTATTCCTCTGCTTTCTGTTAAAAACTTACAGAATGGAAGCTCAAACCGTAAAATGGAATCTTCAGGAATGCATTAATTACGGAGTGGAACACAGTCTAACGATGCAACAAAAAAAACTACAAAACGATAACAATCGTCTGGAAGTAAGGGATGCCGTTTTAAACCTGCTCCCCTCCGTAAGCGGCATATCCCCGGGATTAAGTTATAGCTTCGGAAGAGGTATTGATCCCGAAACCAACACTTACGTAAATACCCGTTACATGTCGTTCGGCGGTTTCGGATTCGGAACCGGAATAACGGTTTTTGCAGGATTTAGCGGTATTAATCGGATAAAAATCGCTAAAATAAGCCGTCTGATGGGACTGAAAGAGACAGAGAACCAAGCCAATCAAATCGCGATCCAGATCATGCATGCTTTTTTCAACTACCTCTACATGAAAGAAGAGGTGCATATCACGGAAGAACAAGTCGAAAACTACCGGATGCGATTGAAAAAAATAGAACGGGAATGCGATTTAGGCAAAAAACCGAAAAGCGATCTTTACGAGATGCAGGCACAACAAGCTTCTATGGAGTTTTTACTGGAATCTTCCCAGAATAACCTTCAAAATGCACTGGTTAACCTGAAATATCTGATGAATTATGAAGAAGAGGATGAGTTTATGGTAGACACTCTTTCATTTGAAGATTTTTCCCTCGAACAACACTGTTTTGATATCGATGACATCTATCACAAAGCCATGGAGGAACTTCCGGAAATCACCATCGCTAAATATTCTGTCCGTACAGCTAAATTAAATCTGATGACGGCACAAGCTAACCTCTATCCCTCCATAAGCATGGGGGGAAGCATCTCTTTCGGAAGCTATTCAGATCATGTAAGTGAATCTTTCTGGAATCAGATCTTCGACCGGAACAGAATAGGAAAAGGTTTTAGTATCAGTATGAGCATTCCGTTCTATTCCGGCTTAAGCAAACGCTCAGGACTAAAAAAAGCCAAGAATTCGTTAACGGCTACGGAAATTCAATTTCTTCAAACCCAAAGAGAATTGTACAACGAGATCCAAAAAGCGTTGCAGGAATTGGAATCTTGTGCTCAGCGCTACCGGATATCCCTCCAACGGGAAAAGTTTTCAACCCTTTCGCAAAGTGCCGCTCAAAAACGATACGAACAAGGCCTGATCACGATCATCGATCTTAACAACACTTCCAATAATCAATTAGAAGCCAGATCGGAAGTACAGAAAAGTAAATTCAATTATATCATGCAAAAAAAGATGATCGATTTTTACCGGGGGATTCCATTACAAACCCAAGTGACCTCCCCCGATAATTTTAATTTTAGCAATTACAAATAATAGGAAACAAATACATCATGGACAGACCCATTGAACAAAAAAAAGGTTTAAAGAAAAAACATATACCTTACCTGGCCGGAGTCGTTTTTATACTGCTATTTATCGGTTGGTCCATATTCGGGAACCACCAATCCAGTCTGAGAGTGGATAAGGACAAAGCCACCGTTGAGGAAGTTACGCGCGGAGTATTCAACGATTATATCCGTATTATGGGAAACGTGGAACCCCTTAACTTTTCACAACTCACAGCCATTGAAGGCGGAAGAGTGAAAGAGCAGTTTAAAGAAGCCGGAGAGATGGTAAAAGCCGGGGAGATCATTCTCCGCTTAGAGAACCAAAGCCTCGAAACCGAAATACTGAATAACGAGGCCGGATTCGTGGAAGAACAGAACAATACCCAAAATGCCCTTTTGGATTTGGAAAAAGAAACCCTCAACCTACAACAGGAACGCCTGAACACGGAATTGGATACCGAACGGAAAAAAAGAAAATATTTACAAAACGAACAGCTTTACAAAGAAGACCTGATTGCCAAAGAGGAATACCTCATCGCCAAAGAAGATTATGAATTTGCTATTAAAAGTCAGCAATTGATTTCGGAAAAACAAGCCAAGGACTCCATCCGACGCCACAGGCAGGCCATTATCATGCAAAACAAACTGGAAAACAGAAAACGTAATCTGATATTGACCCGGGAACGGTATGCCCAATTGGAAGTATGTGCCCCTATCGACGGGCAACTCGGAGAACTGAGTATCGAAATCGGACAATACATCAGCTCCGGTACGCAAATCGGAAAAATAAACGTTTTAGGCAAATATAAGGTAACCGCTCTGATCGACGAACATTACATCGACCGGGTACGCCAAAATTTGGAAGCTACCCTGGAACGACAGGGGAAAGATTTCAACATGAAGGTAATAAAAGTATACCCCGACGTAAAAGAGGGGCAATTCAAAACCGACTTGGAATTCACGGAAGAGATCCCGGATAACATCCGGACAGGACAGACATACCATATCAATCTACAATTAGGAGCTTCCGACGAATCGATATTGATTCCCCGGGGAAGCTTTTACCAAAGTACCGGCGGACAATGGATATACGTGCTTACGCCCGATGGTAAAGAGGCCTACCGACGGAAAATCAAAATAGGGAAACAAAATCCCAGGTATTATCAGGTTCTGGAAGGAATTCAGCCCGGTGAAAAAGTGATCACGTCCGGCTACGAAATGTACGGGGATAACGAAAGACTGATCTTTAAATAAAAAAAATCTTTTTATACATTGCATTCAAATAAACCGTAAAAAGAAATCCGTTTCCCATGAATCAGCTCAAATTCATATTCAGAAACTTGTCCCGCCACCGTCTCTATACCGTTATCAATATAACCGGATTATTCATTGCCTTTACCGCAGCCTTACTCATGTACGGATTCGTGGTAAAGGAGTGGAGAACTGACCGCTTTCATGAGAACAAAGAGGATATCTATCGCGTTACCTTCCAGAAGGCGGGAAATGAATTCTGGGAGAGTGAATTTTGCAGCCCCATGGCAGAACAGGCCCGGCAAGAGATTCCCGGTGTCAAAAACTTTGTCCGGGTAACAGCTCCTCAAACTCTTTTGGTAAAACCGGAAAACAGTCGGGAATATACTCCGGAGAATCAGTGTAGATACGCTGATTTCCAACTATTCCAAGTCTTCTCGTTTCCCCTCGTTCAGGGAGACACCCAAATACCCCGGAAATATTGGATCGTTATTTCGGAAAAAATGGCCCGAAAATATTTCGGCAAAGAAAATCCGTTGGGAAAAGAGATCACGATAAAAAAAACAAATGACGATTTGGGTATTCCTTACCACATTGCCGGTATCATGAAAAATATTCCGGACAGATCGTCTATTCAGGCGGACTTTATACTTGACTTCTCTGTTATCGAATGGACCTATCGGTATACTCAGGGTAATTCATGCAATACTTTTTTACAAATCGATAAAAACGTATCCGTCTCCGACATAGAAAAAGCCATTCCGGATCTGGAACTCAGGCTCTCCGGCGATCCGGAATATTACTCAAATCGGATCACCAGGCTCCAACCCTTGAAAGAACTGCATCTGCATTCCGGCCATATCCGGGAATTCGAACCGGCTTTCATACTCGGATCACCCCAATTCAACCTGACCCTGAGTGGGGTCACCTTACTCATCCTCTTCTTGGCGGCATGTAATTATCTGATGATTAAATTAGCCCAAATTCACAGGCAGGCCAACACCTTTACACTACAAAAATGCCTGGGAGCCGAAAATCGCCATATTTTACTGAGAATCATGCAGGAAACCGGAATACATCTCTGTATTGCATCACTCTTTACCCTGATCGGAGTCTATCTCCTTCATCCCCATTTTGTCCGGATCATCTCCCCAATTCACGTGTATACCTTTCATTTATCGATAGTCGAATCTGTCGGGTTTCTAATCATACTCTTTTTGTTTACCATCTGTGTCGGAGGTATTCTTTACCTCCATTATGCCAGAGAGATCCGAGAACAAAAAATAAAGAAAGAAAACTCTTCTTCCATCGATTTGAAAAAAATGCTCATGTTTATTCAAATCTGTATATTCGGGGCTCTCCTGTTTTGTTCCGTCGTACTCTTTCGGCAAATGGCTTTTATACGGAACAAACCGATGGGATTCGATTCTCAAAATGTATTGTGTATCGAATGGGAAGGTTATAAAGGGACAAGCAGTATCAAAGAAGAGCTTTTACGTCATCCGGACATACTGTCGGTAAGCAACGGCCGGCCGCTTCCGATCGGAAATTGGTCTTCATTTAAAACATTTGCCGCAGAACGTCCCGAAACGATTATCGACGCGTATGTACTATTAGGAGACCTCGATTATATCGATACATACCGGATCGAGTTGGTCGAAGGACGGAAGTTCCTTTCCAACTTAAAGGCGGAAGAAAGATTCCGGAACAGTCCGGTTCAGGAGGCAGAAGTAGTTGTCAACCAAAAGCTCGTTAAACAGCTCGACCTGAAACAACCGATCGGGTCCATCCTGGATTACGGTTTTTCCACGTTAAAAATTGTCGGGATCGTAAATGACTTTCATTACGAATCCCTCTATCAACCGATCAAACCGGTCATTATCGGATGCGATCTTTTAGGCTTCGATTGGAATCTAAGCATACGTTACCGGGAAGGAAAACGCAACGAAGTCATCGACCACGTCCGTAAACTTTATCAGGAACGTTTCCCTATTACCCGATTCCACTACACGGAATATCCCTACACTCAACTCTATGAAAAGGATATCGCTTTCGTCCGGTTGATCTATATTTTTACCGGCCTCGCCTTATTTATCGGAGGAATGGGTATCTTCGCCTTCTCCGTGTTTATGGCGGAAAATAAAAGAAAGGAGATTGCCTTACGAAAAGTAAACGGAGCCTCGGAAAGAGAGGTCATAAGATTATTAAATTCCATTTTCCTGCGACAAATTATCGGGGCTTGCATGATCAGTCTGCCCATCGCTTATATCGGATGCCAAAAATGGTTGGAAGGATTTGCCTACAAAACAGAAATTACAGTCTGGATTTATATTTGCGCTGTTACGGTCACGGTCCTTATCGTCATGCTGACCACGAACTGGCAAATCGTTAGGGCAGCCCGTGCCAACCCCGTAGAAACGCTTAAAAAAGTATAAAACCATGTCTCGACAAGAAATTAAATTCATATTTCGGAAACTACTTCGTAACAAAAGCTACACCTTAATTAATTTGTCAGGATTGGCCATTGCCTTTACAGCCGCACTATTGATCTTCAAACACATCAGCAGGGAATGGGAAAGCGACCGTTTTCACCCCGGTACGAAAAAGATTTATCGCGTAACCCATAACGATCAAAATTCCCCTCAATGGTCCGGCCGGACCTACGGTATCATCGGTCCCTATGCTAAAAAGGAGATTCCAGGGATAGAAAACTACGTACGGTGTTTCTTTCCTCAATCCCTCGGTATTCAACCGGAAGGAGACACGGAGATATTCCTTGAATCAGCTTGCATGTACGCCGATCTTTCGCTTTTCGATCTATTTCATTTTCCTATTTTGACGGGAGATGCTCATATTCCCGATGTCTCCAATTGGGCGATACTCTCCTCCCGAAAAGCAGAACAATTTTTCGGGACACAAAACCCGATCGGAAGAATCATTCGAGCCAAATATACTTACCGGGAAGATTCGGGTAAAGAGTTCCAGATCATTGCCGTAATGGACAATCTTCCCCCTACCTCCTCCATTCAAGCAGATATCATCCTATCCCCCGTACACGAGAAAGATATATTTGAGAGATGGGGTGTCATCGGGACTCATCTCTTTCTGCAACTGGACGACCAGGCTGATCCCGCGGAGATCGAAAAAGCGATTCCCCTGCTGACTGCCAAACATTTTCCCGCGGGAACCCTCGGCAACGAAGCGTTTAAACTTCAACCGTTCCGGGAGATCTATTTTCATTCCGGCCATATCGTTCCCGATAATATGCTCCGGGGTTCCTGGCTTTTCACACTCCTACTATGCGGCATTACCCTATTGATTCTGTTTTTAGCCGCCTCCAATTATATCATGATCAAAACAGCACAATTCCAACAAAAGGAGATCGCCGGATTCGCTTTACAGAAATGCTTCGGGGCCGACTCCGGCTCTTTTAAGCTTCAACTGTTTGCGGAAATCGGATTACAAATCCTTGTTGCTCTCGGAATCGCCATCGTAGCCGGCTATCTGCTTCATCCTGTTATTAACCGTATATTATCGCCCCATCATCCCTATGCATTTACTTTCGGTGGAAAAGAAATGCTCCTGTTTCTTCTCATAATCACGATTACTGCCGGGATGATCGGGTCATTTTTATACTTTTACATCAGGAAAAGACTGGGAAGGAACGGACTTTACCGTTCCCTCCGGTCCGCTCCACCCCGTTCGAATTTAAAACAAGTACTGACCATAAGCCAAATAGCCATCTTTTGCGCCCTGTTGTTCTCCTCTATCATTATTTACCGGCAAATGGACTACATTAAAAATAAAAATTTAGGGTATAGCACTCAAAATACGCTCCATTTCCTGATACCCAATCGCATCGGTTTATGTAAGGAAGAACTTTTGCGGAACCCGGATATCGTAACCGTCAGCAACGGAGAATCCCTACCCATATCCCCTTCGTTCTACATAGACCTTTACCCCGAAAATAAACCCGATCATCAAATAAAAATACAAACCCTTATCGGGGATAAAGACTATCTTTCTATTTACCGAATCAAGCTGAACGAGGGACGTATGCCTCAGGAACTCTCTACCGAATACGACCCCGACAATCCCAATTCTTATTACGGGGAAGTTATCGTGAACAAAGCTTTGGTACAAACACTGAACTTGCATTCCCCGCAAGATGCCATCATAAATCTGTACGATACACGTGTCAAGATAGTCGGAATAACGGAAAATTTCCACTTTAATCCCTTGTACCAACCCATTCAACCCGTTGTTATATATAACGGCCTGTACATGCGAAGTATGAATCTGATTGTCCGTTACCAACCCGGTAAACGTCAGGAGGTCATTGATTATATAAAACAAGTATATACCCGGATCTATCCCGGCACTCTTTTCAGTTACCATGAATACGCGGATTCCGATTTTTATGACAAAGACATAGCGACCGTCAAAATGATTACGATTTTCACGATCATCGCTATCCTAATCGGAGGTATGGGAATTTTCTCCTTTTCGACATTTGTGGCTAAAACAAAAAGAAAAGAGATCGCTCTGAGAAAAATAAACGGGGCTTCCGAATCCCGTATCACCCGAGAATTAAACCGGAATTTCATGAAAAAAACACTGACGGCTTGCACCTTAAGCATACCGATCGCCTATATCCTGTCGAACAAGTGGTTGGAGGGTTTCGCCTACAAAACAGAAATTTCCGGATGGATCTTTATCTTTGTTCCAGGAATCGTTGCCTTGATCGTACTCGGAGTGACTACCTGGCAAATCAGGAAGGCCGCCCGGACCAATCCGGTAGAGGTATTAAAAAACGAATAACCCAAACTGTACAGCCATGCGAAAAACAAGCATCAAGATTATACTCAGAGGATGGAAACAAAACAAAATATACACGTTCATATCCATCGTCAGCCTTATCGTCGGATTGACGGCAAGTATGCTGCTTGCAGGATTTGTCATGCATGAATACCGGATTGCCCAAGCTATCCCGGCAAGTGAAAAATGTTACCTCATCCAAACAAAAGAAGAAATATCCTATAACACTCTTTTTTCGGGAGAGATCGCCGATTACCTGCAAAGAAGTTATCCGGAGATCAAATCCCATGCTGTTTTTCGAAACGAACCCGTCAACCTCTTTCCGGGAAAAACAGAGATTCCTTACGAACAGGCTTACTCCGTGATACCCGAGACCGTAGATTTTTTTCATTTTAGAATGTTGTCCGGAGACCTGAAATCCACTCTCGCCCATGAAAATGAAATAGCCGTTACCCGCTCTTTCGCCCGGAAGTACCTCGAAAAAGAAAATCCCGTCGGGAATACGCTACGCCTTACCCGCTATGCGATTAAAAATATAGAAGGCAAAATAACTTATATTCCGGTAGAAGAGGAATTCCGTATCACCGCGGTCATCGACGACCGTCAAAAGACATTCCTCTCCTTCGGGATATTATGGGGCATTGCCGAAAATAAAATCAACGAAGCTCAGGGATCGAGTCAATTCTACGCTTTCGTTAAACTAAACGAGTCGGTCAACCCGCAAACCCTTCAGCAAAAAATCAGTCAGGATACCCTGATTCAAAATTTAAATGCCAACAGGGGTAAGGTCGTATTAAAACCGAGCAATCAACTCTATTTCTCGGAAAAATCTTATCTCTACTATAATGAGCTGATCGATAAACGGGATCCGACATTCATCTACACGAGCCTGAGTGTCGCCCTTCTTATCCTGATCGTATCCTGCTTCAACTATATCAACATCTATATGACCCGCACGTTCAAACAATTACAAAATACCAGTATCCAACTGGTACTCGGGGAATCGAAAAACGGCATTTACAAGCAATTGATCGGAGAATCTGCCATGCACACCCTTCTCTCTTCGGGTATCGCCCTGATGCTTATTTACAGGTTACTCCCCGTCTTTAACAGTTTTGTCCAAAGCGATATGCAAATATCGGACTTCCTATCCGGACAAACCCCTTTGATATTGCTTTTTCTGTTAACGGTGATTATATTTATCCCTATCATTTACATCGGTTTAAAACTGAAAAACAGCCTGTTAAGTCCTATTTTAAAACGAAAACTCTCACGACGGAACCGACTGACCCGGGACATTGTTATCGTACAGTTCTCCCTCTCCATTATTCTGTTTATTCTAATGTTTAATATCCGGAACCAAATGAACTATATCGTTCACAGCCGCCCTCATTCGGAAGAGATTATAGCATTATACGGAGGAGTTTTTGTTCTGGAAAAAGGAGAATTCCGGAACTTCAAGGAACAACTCCATGCCCTACCGGAAATCCTGAATATTACAGGTTCGGCCATGCATCAGAATTTTACCTATTCTCGAAAAGATACCATCATCAACATAACCGACGCCGACGATTCATTTTTCGAATGCTATGATATTCCTCTCGCGGAAGGAAAAGGATTTTCCCCGGACCCCAAAGCCTACCACGAGGCCATCGTGAACGAATCTTTCGTCCGGAAAATGGGATGGCCGACTCCCATCGGGAAAACTTTCACCTACAATTATAATGAAAGGTATACAATTATCGGGGTCATTGCCGACTATGCCACGAATAAATTCACCGAAGGCATCAAACCCATGCTGATCCGCTATTCACCCGACGGTTCCGGCCGCCTTACCATCCGGATAAAAAAAGGTTCCCGGGAAGTAACCGAGACCAAACTTCGGGAATTATGGCAAAGCAACTACCCGACTTTCCCTCCACTCCTCACGCAGAGTATGAAAGAGATGTACCTGGAGTTTCATCAGGAAGAAGTCCGGATCATGGAAACCCTTACGGTTTTCTCTTGGCTAAGCATCCTACTGAGTGCCCTCGGTCTCTTCGGACTGGCGTGGTTCTCCGTGGAGAGCCGACAAAGGGAGATCGGATTAAGAAAAATCAACGGAGCTACCGAAAATCAGATCGTTATATTACTATGCCGGAAATTCATAAAATGGATTCTGATCGCTTACGGAATCGCTATCCCCATCGGTTACTACTTTTCAGAGCAATGGCTCACCCGATTTATTTATAAATCTTCCCTCTCGCCAGGAGCCTTTATCATGGCCGGGATCTCCGCCTTGGCAATCGGCCTGTTAACGGTAATTTGGCAAACCGTCAACGCCGCACGGGAAAATCCGGTAAATGTCCTAAAGGGGAACGAGTAAAAGCTCTCGTCTAATATAATTTATGCCTGTTTTATGGAAAGCCCGATCCGTTTTCTGACTTTATCCACCTGAATTACTTTGACGCTCACATGTTGATGCAAAGAGAGTATCTCCGTGGGATTCGAGATAAATTGATCGGCAATCTCCGAAATATGGACCAGACCGTCCTGTTTTACACCGATATCCACAAAAGCTCCGAAATTAGTCAGGTTAGTCACGATACCCGGTACGACCATTCCTTCCTGAAGATCATCGATGGAATGAATCCGCTCGTCAAAACTAAACACCTTTGCCACAGACCGGGGATCCCGTCCCGGTTTTTTCAACTCCTCGATAATATCTTTTAGGGTAGGCAAACCGATCCGTTCGTCCACGTAGCGATTCAAATCGATTTTACCGCATACCTCCTCATTTCCGATCAAAGACTTCAGGGGAAGTCCCAAATCTTTTGCCATCCGTTCTACCACAGCATAGGATTCGGGATGGACAGAAGAGTTATCCAACGGATATTCCGCATCGGCTATACGCAGAAATCCGGCACATTGCTCGAATGCCTTCTCCCCCATTCGTTTCACCTTCCTTATCTCTTTGCGGCTTCTGAACGGACCGTTCTCTTTTATGTATTCTATGATATTTTCCGCCAAAGCAGGTCCCAAACCGGAGACATGTGTCAAAAGGTACTTACTGGCCGTATTCACATTTACACCTACCCGATTTACGCAAGACTCCACCACCCGGTCTAAACTCTCCTTCAACTTCACCTGGTCGACATCATGCTGATATTGTCCCACGCCTATCGACTTCGGATCTATCTTTACCAATTCAGCCAAAGGATCCATCAACCTACGCCCGATCGACACGGCTCCGCGAACGGTTACATCATACTGGGGAAACTCGTCCCGGGCTATTTTAGAGGCCGAATAGACGGATGCCCCGCTTTCACTCACCACGAAGACCTGAATCTTACGGTCATAACGAAGATTTTGTATAAAACGCTCCGTTTCCCGTCCTGCCGTACCGTTCCCTATAGCGATAGCCTCTATTTTATAAGCACTCACCAATTGAGTGACCTTATTAGCCGCCTGTCGTACTTCGTTTTGAGGCGGATGCGGATAGATGGTTTCGTTATGCACGAGGTTTCCCGTCCCGTCCAAGCAAACCACCTTACAACCGGTACGGAATCCCGGATCAATACCCAATACCCGCTTGCTGCCCAACGGGGGAGCTAACAACAATTGGCGCAAATTTTCGGCAAAAACGTTAATAGCCTCTTCATCGGCTTTTTGCTTGCCTGCCACGCTGTATTCAGATTCTATGGAAGAGACGAGTAAGCGTTTATAACCATCCCGTACGGCCTCCCTCACCTGCTCCGCACTCTCGTTACCGGCTCTTACGAATTGCTTTTCCAAGGCCTCTACGGCTTCTTGGTCGGGCACACCTATGCTTACCTTCAAAATACCCTCGCTTTCTCCCCTCCGGATAGCCAACATCCGGTGAGACGGACAACGACGTAAACTCTCCGTATAATCGAAATAATCCTTATATTTTTCTCCCCCCTCCTCTTTTCCTTTTATCACTTTAGAGGTAATCGTCGCTTCCCGGTCAAAAAAACGCCGGGTCGTATTCCGAGCCCGCTCACTTTCACTGACCCATTCGGCTATAATATCCCTCGCCCCCTGCAACGCCTCCTCCTCATTCGCCACCTCTCCTTTCACGAAACGGGTAGCTTTCGTCCATACCTCTCCCCCCTCCTGTTTCATCAACATGACGGCCAAAGGCTCCAGACCTTTCGCTTTTGCTTTGGAAGCCCTGGTTTGTTTTTTAGGTTTATAAGGAAGATAAATATCTTCCAATTCCCGAAGTTCCCGGCAACTCTCAATCGCCTTCCTCAGTTCGGATGTCAGCTTTTCCTGCTGTTCGATACTATCGAGCACCGTCTTTTTACGCTTCTCCAATTCTTTAAACTGCCCGTAAATCTCCTGTACTTTTCCGACCCCCACTTCATCCATACTTCCGGTCATCTCTTTCCGGTAACGGGAAATAAACGGAATCGTCGCTCCTTCATCCAGCAGATTCAACAAATTTTTCACGTATCGACTGCCGAAGCCACTCTTTTCCGCTACAAACACAACAGGATCTATATAATATTCCATAAATTCATATTTTAATCCGCTAATATACGGCTTCTCCACATTTATCACTATCTTTAAACCGAAAAAATAGCGAATCATCGTATGATTGAAATCAAAAATATAACTAAAAACTACGGAGAGTTAGAAGTATTAAAAGGTATCGACCTGACGATTAAGGAGAAAGAAATTGTCACTATCGTGGGAGCCAGCGGAGCAGGAAAAAGCACGTTATTACACATTCTCGGTACGTTAGATACGCCGGATCGGGGGGAACTCTATTACGACGGCATTAACGTGGCGAAACTCTCTTCCAACAAACTTTCCATCTTCCGCAACCAAAACATAGGTTTCGTGTTCCAATTTCATCATCTGCTACCTGAATTTACAGCCCTGGAAAACGTGTGTATACCGGCATGGATCAAGGGAGAAGGAAAAAAAGAAACGGAAAAACAAGCACTGAAACTCTTAACACTTTTAGGGCTGTCCGACAGAATCCATCATAAACCTAATCAGCTTTCCGGAGGCGAGCAACAACGGGTTTCCGTGGCCAGAGCCCTGATCAACCGCCCCAAAGTGGTATTGGCAGACGAACCCTCCGGTAACCTGGACACTCAAACCAAAAACGAATTGCACCAGCTCTTTTTCTCTTTACGGGAAAAATTAGGACAGACATTCGTGATCGTCACCCACGATTCGGAATTGGCAGCCATGTCGGATCGACAAATAAAATTACGCGACGGGAGAATCACTTCGGATTAAATCTTTCCGTTTATTTCACGTACTGCAAAAAATGGCTCAAACCTGTTTGTGATTTCACGCATTGTTTTTACATTTGTCAATTAGAAAATAAAATATTTATTCATTAATCAACCTTTAAATGAAGTATACTGAAGAGTTAGACAAAGTGAGTTATTGTTTCGGACTAAGTATCGCAAGTAACCTCCTTTCATCCGGTGTTAATCAAATAAATACGGAAGCGTTTGTAGATGCTTTACGTACTGTATACGCTGGTCAGATGCCTGAAATCACCCCGGAAGAAGCCAATCAGATTTTACAGACTTATTTTGAAAAATTACAGAACGAAAGAGGAAATGCGGCAAAAGAAGCCGGAGCTTCCTTTCTGAAAGAGAATAAAACAAAAGAGGACGTCATTACCCTGAATAGCGGCCTGCAATATAAAGTGATCTCCACCGGAAACGGAGCAATCCCCAAAGCGGGAGACACGGTTAGATGCCACTATGAAGGACGTTTGATCAACGGTACCGTATTTGATTCCTCTTACCGCCGCGGAGAACCGGCAGAGTTTCCCGTAAACGGGGTAATCCCCGGTTGGGTGGAAGCTTTACAATTGATGCCCGTGGGTTCCAAATGGCAACTATTTATCCCGTCAGAACTGGCTTACGGGGCACACGGAGCAGGACAAGCCATCGGTCCCAACGAGACTTTGATTTTTGATATAGAATTACTGGATATCGTATAATTTTAATTAATAAAACTATGAATACTAAGAATTTGATCTTAATGTTATCTGTTGTTGTTCTCGGTTTTACCAGCTGTTGTAACAACGCGACAAAAACTACCGCTACTCTAAAAACAGAAGCTGACACGGCATGTTATTATATCGGTTATATGAACGGTACCATGTTAACCAGAAACGGTTTGGATAAGCCAAACGTAGAGGCTATTATTGCCGGTATGAATACCGCTTTACAGAAGAAAAAAGCTCCGGCAGATTTAATGGAAATGCAACAATTCCTCGGTAACTACATTCAAAAAGTTATGACTGCAAAAGCTGAAGAGACTTTGAAAAAAGGAGAAGCTTTCCTGACTGAAAACGCCAAAAAAGAGGGTGTAAAAACAACCGAAAGCGGCTTGCAATACAAGATCGAAAAAGAGGGTACAGGTGCGATTCCGTCCGACACAAGTATTGTGAAAGTTCACTATAAAGGAACCTTTATCAACGGAGAAGAATTCGATTCTTCGTACAAACACAACAAACCCGCGGAGTTCCCGGTAAACGGAGTCATTCGCGGATGGACTGAAGCATTGAAGATGATGCCCGTAGGTTCCAAATGGACGCTTTACCTCCCTTCCAAATTGGCTTACGGCCCGAGAGGAACGAACGGCGGCCCCATCGGTCCGAATGAAGCATTGGTCTTCGAGGTTGAATTACTCGAGATCGTTTCCCCTGCCGCAAAGTAAATAATTTATCACGCTGTATGAAAATAAGTAACAAGCCCAAATGAATTGGGCTTGTTTTAATTATAAAGATATGAACTACGAAGTTATTGGAAAATTAATTTATAAAGAAGATACCCAAAAGATTAGCGATCGTTTCCAAAAACGGGAATTTGTCATTGAGGTGGAAAACGAGAAAAATTCCCAATGGAACGATTTCGTGAAAATCCAATTGATACAAGATAGATGTGATCTGCTTGAAAACATACACCTGAACGAAGACATCAAAGTCTATTTCAACCTGAGAGGAAGAAAATGGGAAAACAACGGACAAATCTCCTATTTCACCAATCTCGAAGGGTGGAGAATCGAAAAAATCCAGGCAGAGCCGCAAATGGCCGGTACCCCCGCTCCCCAATACCGGGTGGAAGATATCCCTCCTATGCCAGAGGCCGACGATCTGCCGTTCTAATCGACGACTTAATCAAAAATAAAATGACGGGGTAAACCCCGTCATTTTTTATTTTTCAATTAAAACGGTAACGTCTCAATCCATAATCGCCAATCCAATATAAATAACACACCCATTCCCCGGATTATAATTATTTTATCTGCCCTATCACAACCAATAACGTCAAAAGCAACGTACTTAAAGAAAGAAATCTTAATTGAGGATCGAGGGCTCTCCCTTTTCCATAATACACTTTCGCCAAATGAATTCCGAACAGGGGTAAAGTTAATGTAAAAAGATACCCGAACCAGCCGTTAGAATGCAAAATAGTATACAGCCCCATACAAACGAGAGCCATTACGATCATGATAAAATGGTATATTTTTGCTCCTCTTATTCCCAACATGACGGGAATCGTTCGTTTTCCGCAAGTTTCGTCATTTTCCATATCCCGGATGTTATTCATATTCAATACCCCGGTGGAGAGAAGCCCGATCGAGACTGCCGGAAAAAGGGCAATCCACGGCAAACGGCCCGCCATGGCAAAATAACTACCCAAAACACTTACTATCCCGAAAAAGATAAAAACGAACAAATCACCCAGGCCACGGTAACCGTACGCATGATCCCCCACCGTATATTTCACGGCAGCCACAATAGAGGCTCCCCCGGCAACGAACAAAATAATACTTTTCAGATCCAACAGATCCCCAAAAGCATCGTATACCAACAAACTTCCGGTAACGACCGCCATACCTCCGAAAAACAACATGGCCCGGATCATCTCCCGTTTACTCAACGCTCCGCTCTGTGCGCTTCGGATAGGCCCTAACCGTCTTTCGTTATCGGTTCCCTTCTCCAGGTCGCCTACCTCGTTAGCCAAATTGGAGAGTATTTGTAACGCCATTGTCGTCACGATCGCCCACGCAAAAGCCCACGGCTTAAAATAACCGTCACTCGCGGCCAACATAGCTCCCAATAAAACCCCGGATACGGATAAAGGCAATGTTCTTAATCGAAGACTTGTAATATAGGCTTTACTCTTAGACATTTTCTCCTCCGTATTCAAAGACCTATCATCGAATTAATTTCAATTCATGTTCTCCGATCTCCACCCGGCGTTGCTTAAACAATCCGCCTACTGCCTTTTTGTAGTTTTTCTTACTGCAACCGAACAAACGATAAATATCTTCCGGCGCACTCTTATCGGAGACGACTAAAACCCCGCCGTTCTCTTCCAACTTGGTCAAGATCAATTGAGACAACCGATCCACTTGCTGGTGACCGTCATTCTTTTGCAGGATACAATCGATTTTCCCGTCTTCCCGCAAATTCTTTATATATCCCGTAACCCGTTCACCCACGGTCAAAGGTTGAAAAATTTCGTTCCGATAGATCACGGCCTCGTGTTTGCCGTTTACGACGACACTATATCCCAAATCGGTCCGCCGGGCAATCAAAAGCTCTACCTCCTCTCCTTCCTTGTAATCCGCCGGCTCTTGATTTAAAAACTTATGCCATTTCGAAGAGGCCACGATGCGGTCGGTCACCTGATCCACGTAAACATAAACCAAATACTCCCTCCCCACAATCATATTTTCTCGTTGTTCCCGAAACGGCACCAATAAATCTTTACGCAATCCCCAATCTAAAAAAGCACCTACCTTACTCGTTCCTACTACCTTCAACAAAGCAAAATCACCCACGATGGCTTTGGGTTTATTCATGGTTGCGATAATCCGGTCCTCCGAATCGAAATAGATAAAAACTTCCAACTCATCCCCCTCTCTGACCTCTTTAGGAGCATTCTCACCCCGCGGCAACAAAATCTCGCCCCAATACTCCCCTCCATCCAAATACAACCCGAAATCGACCTCTTTAACGACCTTCAATATATTATACTCTCCTAACTTTATCATCTCTTGTTATTTATTTGGGCACAAAGATAGGAATTAATTATAAATTGTAGATTTTAGATTGTAAATTAAAAATTCAGCACCCGATTTACAATCTAAAATCAATAATAGTCAATCGCTTAATGACCCCATCGCCAATCACTTAATCACAGAATCATTTAATCACAGAATCATTTAATCACAGAATCACTTAATCACAGAATCACTTAAATGCCCTCTCCGCTAATCCCGGTCCGTTTAGTTTGAGCTTATCGAAATACTCCGGAACAGGGCGGCCCATCAATTTATCCACGTACATCTTGGCGATATATTGCGACAACATAAACCCGTGCCCGCGCATGCCGACAAACAACCCCAACTCGGGATCGACGATATAACGGGGTTCCGTGTAATAACCAGACCAGGTAGCCTGAATCCCGACCCCGGCCAAATCGGGAATCCAATCCACAAAGAATTCCCCTATAATCTCCAAAAATTCTTTCGTATTCAACATCAAGTCCTTATCCGTTCGCAAAGCATCCACCCGCGGAGAAGCACAACCGATAATCTGTCCCGTATAAGCAATCTGTTGACCGTAGACGGCCGAGAAACCTTTGTACTCTTGTCGATCGATCAGCATATCCAAACTATTCCCGTTTTTTCCTAACATCGGTAATCGACGGGTTATAAAAGCTTGATGCCTTACGGGATAAAGTCCCGCCTGAATACCCAAGCTCTCACAAATCTTTCCGGCCCCGGCTCCCAAGGCATTTACGAAATTCTCTGTCCGGAATTCCATGTATTTTTTATCGTGAGTCAATACCAAGACAGAATAGGTAGAACCTTCGCAAGCCACCTCGATCACCTTACAATCTTCTATGACCCGGCCTCCGGCAGCTATCCCAATATTGCGTATCAACTCAACCACCTTCCCCGGGGTCGCTTGCCAACAATTATTCGTGATCAAAGCTCCTATATAACGTTTGGATTTCGTGCAAAATGCCGGAGAAATCTCTTTTTTGAAATCTTTCGGATCGACCATATAAGCATCGGACCATGCCTTACTGGCTTCCAATGCGTTATAAGTAGCTTCATCGTGAGCAAGATTCACGTAACAGGTAGCCTTATAATCGATATTGGATATTCTTTGCAGATCCTTAAATAACTGATGATTACGTTCAGCGATTTCTGCTAATTCCGGTAAAGAGAATGCCGTACGACCACCCCCGATGTTTCGCCAGGAAGATCCCCGATCCGCATTTACCAGAACAGGATTCATTCCCGCTTCCGCCATATAACGGAACAAAGCACTTCCGGCGATACCTCCTCCCGCTATCAATGCCCCTACTTCAACTTTTTTAAAACCTTCCCGATTGGCCACCAAATAAACATCCCCGGCTTTAGAAGGATAGATTTCACCTAAAGTCAACGGATTGGATAACGGTGCCCGCGGTGTGGCATCCCCGACAATTTCAATTCCTTTGGCCCTTAATGCCGTCCTCAAGCGCGGGATACAGCGTTTTCCCCGACAAGGTCCCATGGCCAGATGGGTAGAATGCTTTATCTCGTCGATAGAGATAAAGGTACGATCGCCGACGATCTGCAAAACGTCGTCCAAAGTCACATCGTCACAATGACAAATAAAAGTAGCCTCTTTCTTATCCTTCAACAAAGGCTCCATCTTCAAATTCTCGGGGTAACGATTCTTTACGACGAAGCCTCGAACTTTTACCAACTCTTCCCCGTGAATATCCAATGATCTTACCCTGACTATATTGGTTTTATTCGGTTTATGCAACACTTTCTCGATGATTCCCGATCCTAACTTTTCCCCGTAATTGTTAACTAAATATACCTCTTCCTTTTCCGCCACCTCATATTCGATAGGTAAGAAAAGGGTATCCTTACGCATATCATACCCGAATATGGCTAATCCGGGACATTGATACACACATTCCATACAACCGATACATTTGTCATAATCGACATAAGGAACTGTAAAAGTAGCATCTTTTGTTATCGCTCCGTGAGGACAAGCAAAAGAACACGGATTGCATGCAAAACCATACAAACAATCCATCTGCACGAATCCTCTTTGCTGCATTCTCGTAAGATCCGGCAAACGTGGTTCCTCCAATACTCGTACCGGATGCTGCTGCGAATCGATATACTCTTTGGATAACACCAAATAATCATCGTAATTGACCCGGACTCCCAAATCGATCATGATTTCTACCGCTGCCTGTTTACCGCGAAGCACGGCACTCGTTCCCTCCCCAATTCTTACCGCATCCCCGGCAGCATAACAATTAGCGCCGAATACAGCTTTACCCTTTGTCAATAATTGATTATCCGGTATCAATCCGGTACAGATATTAATGACATCTATTCCGTCCAATATCTTTTCCGTACCCGGCACCGGTTTGAAATTTTCACATTCGGCGATGACAGCTCCGGTGACACCGGTATAATCGGCATTGGGAATAGCTTTTAATAACATATGAGACGTCATGATGGGAATCGCCAACCGACGTACCCGATTCGCCTGCACGGGAAACCCGCCCTCCTTCGGCATAGCTTCTATGATGGCTTTCACGTGGGCTCCTGCCTGCATCAGTTGGTAGGAGGTAAGATAACCGATATTCCCGGCTCCCACGGTCAACACGTTTTTTCCTAACAACGTAAATTCATTGTTCATCATTTTCTGAACCACGGCTGCCGTATAGACACCCGGCAGATCGTCATTCTCAAAAGCAGGCATAAAAGGAACGGCACCCGTGGCCACAACTAAATAATCCGCATCGACAAAGAAAACCGTGTCTGTCTCTAAATTTTTCACAGCTACCCGTTTCCCTTCCAAAATATCCCACACGGTAGAGTTCAGGTAAATGCCATCCATATTCTCTCCGGCCAGAGTCTTCGCGATATCGAATCCCCGCATCCCTCCAAACCGTTTCTCCTTTTCGAAAAAGAAAAATTGATGCGTTTGCATATTAAACTGTCCGCCGATCTTGTCGTTATTATCGATAACGATATTATCAACTCCCCGTTTTTCAAACTCCTCTCTAACAGCCAAGCCAGCTGGCCCGGCACCGACAATCACTACCGTCGTACGTAATATTTTCCGGGATATCTCGGGAGCTGGCTCCTTTATTTTAGCCATCTCTCCGGAGGCAATCTCCCGTACCTCTTTCACCCCATCTACCTTCGTCACGCAAATCCGCTTTACTTTTCCGTCTACCAACATCTCACAAGCACCGCATTTTCCAATGCCGCAGGCCAACGAACGTTTACGCCCATCCAAACTATGACTATGTACCGGATAACCGGCTTGATGAAGAGCTGCCGCAATCGTTCCTCCACACTCCCCCTCTATTTTTTTCCCGTTAAAAGTAAAAATTACTTTATCACGTTTGGGAACATCTAAAATCGGATGATGATTAATTTTTGACATAAGATATAGGTTTTAGTAGGTTATTTTTCATTATTTCCTTGGCAATGTATTCTATTACAAACAAAAAAAAGCTGACTTTCGTCAACTTTTTAAAATACGCGCTAAATTTCTTCCGCCTGTTTTATAAAAAACTTATCCCGTCCATATCCAAATATAAAGATCCTCACGTTACTTTCTCAAAGCTGAAATTTCCTTCCACTCCCTGCGCATCGACACTTACTCCCATAATGGTGACATCATCAACCAGCACCCCGAACCAACTGTCCAATTCGTAATAAATTTCATGTTCCGAATGAATAATATCTACCTCCACCGCATCCAACTTCACCTTATGTTCCTCGATACGCCCTTTTAAAAATTCTTGCAGCATATAAGGTTCTTCTTCCTTCGGTTTATCCGTAAATATGATCCGGCCCGAGAGTTCACTTCCTTCCTGTTTCAAAAACAACTCCCCTTCCGTAATGCCGTAACCGTAATTTTCCCTATATTTCCATTTACCCGTTAAATCTATCATACCCATACGATCTGGACTTTTTTTATTTATCTGTTTTCTCCCGTCTCTTGGCCTCATTCCAATACCCATCCATCTCCTCCAAAGACATATCGGCAAGTTTTACTCCCGCTTCGTTTGCCTTACTCTCCACGTAAGAAAAACGACGAATAAACTTCCGATTCGTCTTCTCCAATGCATCTTCCGGATTAATACCGTATAAACGGGCGGCGTTGACCAAGGCAAACATAAAATCACCGAATTCCTCTTCCATTTTTTCCGTATCTTCCCGTTGCATCTCCGCTTGTAACTCATCCAGCTCCTCTCTTACTTTTTTCCATACATCTTGCTTTTGTTTCCAATCGAATCCAACACCCCTTACCTTATCCTGCACCCGAAAAGCCTTAATCATTGCCGGAAGAGCAGACGGGACTCCTTCCAACACCTTATGGTGCCGACCTTTTTCCTTCAATTTCAACTGCTCCCAATTCCGCAACACATCATCCTCATTCTCCACCTGTACCTCCCCGTATATATGAGGATGGCGGTAACGCAATTTCTCACAAATCTCTACCAACACATCCTCTATATCAAATTGCTGTTGCTCCTCACCGATACGAGCATAAAAAACAATGTGCATGATCAGATCTCCCAACTCCTTCTTTATCTCCTGCATATCCTTTTTCAAAATTGCATCCCCCAATTCATACACCTCTTCCACCGTCAAATTTCGTAAACTCTCCAACGTCTGTTTTTTATCCCAGGGACACTTCACCCGTAGGGTTGCGATGATATCCAACAAATCGGCAAAAGCCTCTTTTCTCTTTTCAATATCTTGACTCATTACAATTTAAAATTATTAATAACGGTATCGTCAAAACCTCGAAATTTTCTCGGACAAGGCCGTGAATCCTCAATGGATAAACCCTATTTTTATTTTCAATTCTCGATTGTTTTAACTACTTTGCACCTGCAAAAATAAGTTATTTATTTTAATTTCACGATGGAGAGAAGAATAAGTATCGGAAACATTGATCCCATTGACTTTTACGGCATTAATAACGCAAAATTCATTACACTCAAGGAGTTTTTCCCCAAATTAAAAATCACAGCCAGAGGTGACGAAATCATCGTTCAAGGAGAAGAAAAAGATATCGAAATCTTAAACGCTAAGGTAAACGCCTTACTGGAACACTATAACAAATACAATATGCTGACGGTCGCCAACCTGAAACGGATCATCCTGGAAGACGACATTGTTGAAGACCCGGAAGATCCGGCATCCATAATCGTTTTCGGAAACGGGGGAAAAATTATCAGGGCAAGGACAGCCAATCAACGCAAATTAGTAGACCTCTCCAAAACCAACGACCTGCTCTTTGCTACCGGACCCGCTGGATCAGGGAAAACATACACAGCCATAGCCTTAGCCGTAAAGGCATTACGCAATAAAGAAATAAAACGGATTATACTCAGCCGACCGGCTGTTGAAGCAGGAGAAAGTTTAGGATTTTTGCCGGGAGATATGAAAGAAAAAGTAGATCCCTATCTACAACCCTTGTACGACGCTTTGTCCGATATGATCCCGGCTCGGAAGCTAACCGAATATTTAGAATCCGAAGTCATTCAAATCGCACCTTTGGCCTACATGCGCGGACGCACTTTAAACGATGCCTTTGTTATTTTGGACGAAGCTCAGAATACGACCCGCAATCAATTGAAAATGTTCCTTACGCGAATGGGAATCAGTGCTAAATTTGTCATCACGGGAGACATGAGCCAAATCGATCTTCCGAAACAAAACGATTCAGGTCTGATTCATGCTTTCAAGATACTAAAGGACATCAAGGGCATCGCCTTTGTAGAATTCGACACGAACGATATCGTTCGCCACCGTCTCGTAAAAGAGATCGTGAAAGCTTACAACAATGAAAAAAAATCCATATAACAGATCATTAAAGCGAATAACATGGAAGCGATTGTAAAAACAAATTTCAAATTTCCGAAACAAAAAAATCTATATGTCGGAAAAGTTCGGGATGTGTACAACATCAATGACGAATACCTGGTCATGCTCGTCTCCGACAGAATTTCTGCTTTTGACGTGGTCCTGCCCAAAGGGATTCCTTGCAAAGGACAAGTATTGAACCAGATTGCGGCGAAATTTCTTGATGCCACTTCCGACATTGTTCCCAACTGGAAAATCGCCACTCCGGACCCGATGGTAACAATCGGCCACATGTGCGAACCGTTCAAGGTGGAGATGGTTATCCGCGGTTACCTGGCAGGCAGTGCATGGAGAGAATACAAAGCGGGGAACAGAACGCTTTGCGGGATAAAACTCCCCGAAGGAATGGTTGAAAACCAGAAATTCCCCTCCCCCATTATCACGCCGACGACCAAAGCCATGGAAGGCCATGATGAAAACATATCCAAAGAAGAGATCATCTCCAGCGGTTTGGTCAGCAAAGAAGACTACGAAATGCTCGAAAAATACACGTATGCACTTTTTCAAAGAGGCTCGGAAATGGCGGCTAAAATGGGACTTATCCTCGTGGATACGAAATACGAGTTCGGAAAGAAAAACGGACAGATCTTCTTAATAGATGAAATCCACACACCGGATTCCTCCCGTTATTTCTATGCTGACGGATATGAAGAAAGATTAGCAAAAGGAGAAAAACAACGCCAGCTTTCCAAAGAATTCGTTCGCGAATGGCTGATGGCAAACGGCTTTCAAGGAAAAGAGGGGCAACAAGTACCTGAAATGACTCCGGCGGTGGTGAAAAACATTACCGACCGGTATATCGAACTTTATGAAAATATAACGGGAACCGAATTCATTAAGGCCGAAAATACAAACATACTGGAACGTATCGAGAAAAACGTGAACGAGTACCTCGATAAACTGTCGAAATAAAAAATATTCAAACAATACAAACCCCGAAAGTCAGATATCGAAACTTTCGGGGTTTAATTCTTTTTGATTCATGATTTACGATTGAATACTGCTCTTACCCTCTTTCAAGCGTCAACTCTTCTTCAATCACTGAATCTCCCAATCACCAAATCCTATAATCATTATATCTCAGCATCTTTTAATTTACCATTTTAAAATAGCATATGGTACCCGTTTCAATGGGTTATTTCAATGCATCGAGCAATCCTTCAACCCCGTCTTCCAAAAGGTCCAACACCAACTCGAAACCGGCCTCTCCACCATAATAAGGATCCGGTATTGCCGTTCGACAGGAAAAATGCCGACAGAAATCAGTCATTTTATGTATTTTCCCCAACTCCTCCTCCGTATCGGCCAAAGCCCGTAAATCCCGGATATTTTGATCGTCCATACCGATGATCATATCAAATTCTTTAAAATCGGCCGGAGGATAAAATTTACGGGAACGACTGGTCAACTCGTAACCTCTGTTTTCAGCATGCTGTCGCATCCGCTCATCTGCCGGTTCTCCGGAATGCCATCCGCTCAATCCGGCGGAGTCGATAAAAAATCGATCCTCCCATCCTCTCTCTTTCACATAATACTTCATTACCGCCTCCGCACTCGGAGAACGACAGATATTACCCAAACAAACAAAAAGAATCTTTTTCAATTGAAATGCAAGAATTTTAAGTAGACAATAGTAAATTAAAATTCAGAAATCAGCAGATATGAATTCAATCTCTCAATCACAAAATCATTGAATCACGGCATTCCTTACAACTTACAATTAAATCATTCGGCCTAACTAAATAGAGAATCGACAAACTCTTCCCGGTTAAACACTTGCAGATCTTCCATTTTTTCTCCTATACCGATATATTTCACCGGTATCTTAAATTGATCCGAAATACCGATCACGACACCCCCTTTAGCTGTTCCATCCAATTTGGTTATGGCTAATGCATTTACTTCTGTCGCTAACGTAAATTGTTTTGCCTGCTCGTAAGCATTTTGTCCGGTGGAGCCATCCAACACTAATAAAATCTCATGAGGAGCATTCGGTATTACCTTCTGCATTACCTTTTTAATCTTTGTCAACTCGTTCATCAAGTTGACTTTATTGTGTAAACGTCCTGCCGTATCGATTATGACCACATCCGCATGATCGGCTTTCGCCTTGCTCAACGTATCGTAAGCAACAGACGCCGGATCTGCTCCCATAGCCTGTTTTACAATAGGTACTCCGACCCGCTCGGCCCAGATGACCAACTGATCAACGGCAGCAGCCCTAAAGGTGTCGGCAGCACCCAATACCACGGATTTTCCGGCTTCTTTGAACTTATTGGCGAGCTTACC
The DNA here is from genome assembly GCA_001487125.1 of Gabonibacter massiliensis. Classification (GTDB taxonomy): domain Bacteria; phylum Bacteroidota; class Bacteroidia; order Bacteroidales; family Marinifilaceae; genus Gabonibacter; species Gabonibacter massiliensis. The sequence goes on along the minus strand of LN913013.1, from coordinate 6,555 downwards.
TATCGTAGTTGTCTTTCCGACCCCGTTCACTCCAACAACCATTATCACGTAAGGTTCGTCTCCCGGCGGTAAATCGAATGAATTGTAATCCGATACGTTATTCTCCTTCAAGAGATCCACGATCTCTTCTTTCAAGATCCGATTCAACTCTTCTACACCGACGTATTTATCTCGTTCGACCCGATCTTCAATCCTGCGAATAATTCTGACAGTAGTCTCCACTCCTACATCCGAAGTAATCAAAACCTCTTCCAAGTTATCGAGAACTTCATCGTCTACTTTCGATTTTCCGACTATTGCCCGAGAAAGCTTTTTAAAAACGCTCTCTTTTGTCTTCTCTAAACCTTTATCAAGGCTCTCTTTTTTCTTTTTATTAAATAAACCGAATAATGCCATTTCCTAAATCTTGTTTCAAACCACGAATATATAAAATTAAAACCTATTCCCCACGCTCATCAATCATTTCTTCAATATCTGCTCAAAAAAGGCCTGATCTTTATAAGCCAACGCATCCAAAATCAAACCGCAGGTATAAGTCAAAGTTGCAATAACAAACAATGACCCGGCCAATATAGCCGAAGGGACCTTATATATATATTGGTAATCTATATACTCCATGATTACCGGGATGCCGAAAATAAAAGACAGTATCATACAAAATAAGGCGATAACGGTAAAGAAACGCAAAGGTTTATAATGCCGATACATATTGAAAATACACATGATAACCCGAAAACCGTCAGAAAAAGTATTCAGTTTGGAAAAACTCCCTTCCGGTCTCTCAGAAAAGTCTATCGGTACCTCTACGATTCTGAAATATTTACTTAAGGCAAATATGGTCATTTCCGTTTCCAACTGGAACCCTTCACTAATTACAGGAAAAGTCTTCACGAAATTCCGACTGAAAACCCGGTATCCTGTCATAATGTCTTTCAAATCCGTACGAAAAAAGTAGTTAATAAAAAACTTAACCAAATTATTACCGAAACCATGGAAAGACCTCTTGTTTTCTTTAAAATAAGTACCGTTGCTCAAACGATCTCCGATCGCAATATCTGCCTCTCCCTTTTCAACGGGTTCCAACAGCGACTTAACCGCCTTGGCCGGATAAGTATCGTCCCCATCCACCATAATATAGATATCGGCATCGATATCCCGAAACATGCTTCTTACGACATTCCCCTTCCCCTGCCGACGCTCTTTACGTACGATAGCTCCCGCCGATAATGCCTCTTCCACGGTATTGTCCGTAGAATTGTTATCATATACATACACCTCTAAATCAGGCACCTCTCTTTTAAAATCATCCACTACTTTACGAATCGTCAATCCTTCATTATAACAAGGAATAAGCAAACAGGTTTTCATCATATTACTTTTTTTGAGGATACTCCATATACAACATGTTCGAGAAATTTTGTACCACTTTCGAAGTGGCAAAATAGAAGAGAAGTAAAGGCAAGAAATTAAAAAGTCCTCGCTTATAACCATAACTGATATAACCTTCAAAGATATCAAGAGAAGGTACATCGATCTGATAATAGACCCACAAATAAATACACCATGCCGCAACGATCAACGACAAGGTTATTCCATTGAAAAACAACCATTCCCGTTTATACATCAAGTAAGTCAGATTCAACACGAAAGCCGTGATCCCCAAATAAATAACCCAACCGTACAATTGAGAAGAAAAACTGATCTCTTCAACGATACGCATCATAAAGTCGAACTTACCTTTCAACTCTATAATTCCCAGCTTAAAAGGTTGTTGCAAATCAGAGGCTTTCAGTACGTATTTCAGATAGATTTCCCATGTTCCGTAAGCGACACAAGAAGGTATACCAAACCATAAACACCTCTTTACATTTTCCCGGGAAAACAACGACCGCTCCCGACATTCCCGTATCAGTCGATAAGCCAAAGCAAAACAACAGGGAATAAAGAATACAACCCCTTCCGTTCGTCCCCAGACACCCAAGGTCAAGGTAATTATACTAAGGGCAAAATAACGCTCTCCTTTATGATTAAACCAACAAATAAAACCGATCACTCCGATCAAAGTATAAATAGTTTGCGGCATATTCGTCATTAAGAAGGTCGATTGTGCCGCAAATTCAGGTGTTGCCAACAAAATCAATACCATCAACATCGATGATAACGGATTCACATAACGACGTAATAAACCATAAAAAGAAAAGGCAATCGAGACATAATACAAGATGGGAATAATCTTTACCGACATTTCCCCGCAAATATATGCGTAAGCAAAACTTAAAGGAAAAAGAGGAGGATAAATACTACGGTAAGAAACCAAACGATGGGCCGGATCGAAAAGAGAATTATGGAGCGTTCCCTCGTGGGCAATCGCCCGAGCTAAAAAATCATACCCGGCAATCGTATCGTAATGAATAGCAGGCCAGTATAAAGCCTTTACCGTTACCAGATAAATCAAATAGATCAATACTCCCGACAAAAATAAAACTCCGGCATTTTGTTTGTGTAAAAGTCTACTGATCTCTCCCTTACGGACGTACCGTTTTATAGGTGCAAAAATATCCTGATCTTTCTTGAAATAATACAAAAGAAAATATAAAAACGCCACCAATAAAAAAGTACCAGACAAAACAGTCCCGCGTATCAAAGAGATCCCCAAAACATCCATAAGAAACATCCATACCGTCACACATCCCATACCGACAGGAAAACCGAAACCTAATGTTTCCGATAACGACCATTCCCGGCTGATCAATCTCAAAACAATCATCCCTATCAAGTACACCGATACGATTGAAAATAAAGCTATCATAAATTATCTTTTTATGGGTATAACCGAAAAAGCAGGAGCGGTAGCCAAATCGACGCTATCTTTTACATATTCGTACCCATGTTTGTCGATAACGGCAATATGAGTCACTTCTGCCGGACACCCTTTCAAACTATCGGCATATATAATCTTACGAGGATATACAAAATAAGACGCCCATATTCTATTTCTCAAAGAAGCACTATTGGAGGGCTTATCTTTAAAAAGCTTAACATGTAAGAGCGTATCCTTCGGAGGAAACAGAATAACCGCATCCGGCGGAGTATTGGTCTTTAGAAAATGTAAATAATTAAAATTCGCTCCATGTTTAATCTCGTTCTTCTGCTCTGTACTCATCCGGGGGTAGCGTTTTATCATCTCCAGATTTCCCTCCAGCATAGAAAAAACCCAATTATACCCGCCGTTATCGCGAATCGCAGTCTGTACGACAAAAACCATCAAAAACAAAGCCGCTATATTTTTAACTACAAAAGAAGTCGTATTATTCATTATATCGTCCTATTTTTGACAAAAATATTAAAAAAAATTGACAATTGAGAATTATAGATTAACGATTGGAGACAAAATGATAAGAGATTAGGAGATTAAAGGATTAGGAGATTAAAGGATTGACGATTGTAGATTGTAGATTGTAGATTTTAAATTGTAGATTGAATTCCGTTTTTAATTTACAATCTACAATTTAAAATTTAAAATAAAAAAGCCACGATCTCTCGTGGCTTCTCTCTAAATTCGGCATCGACCTACTCTCCCACCTCGCGGCAGTACCATCGGCGCTAACGGGCTTAACTTCTCTGTTCGGAATGGGAAGAGGTGGATCACCGTCGCTGTAGATACCTTTTAATACCTTTTAAATACCTTTAAAAAAATTCAACGTCTATAGCGTCAAACCTAAAGCTAGTTGAATGGAGAGGGACATCGAACATAGAAATGAAACAACCGACAGAGTCTATCGGGTTATTAGTACCGCTCGGCTGTGCCGTCACCGGCTTTACACCTGCGGCCTATCAACGTCGTCGTCTACAACGACCCTAAACGGAGATCTCATCTTGAGGCCGGCTTCGCGCTTAGATGCTTTCAGCGCTTATCCGATCCGCGCGTGGCTACCCGGCGGTACGACTGGCGTCATAACCGGTTCACTAGAGGCGCGTCCAACCCGGTCCTCTCGTACTAGAGTCAGGACCTCGCGAATCTCCAACGCCCACGACAGATAGGGACCGAACTGTCTCACGACGTTCTGAACCCAGCTCGCGTGCCACTTTAATCGGCGAACAGCCGAACCCTTGGGACCTTCTCCAGCCCCAGGATGTGACGAGCCGACATCGAGGTGCCAAACCGCCCCGTCGATATGAGCTCTTGGGGGCGATCAGCCTGTTATCCCCGGAGTACCTTTTATCCTTTGAGCGATGGCCATTCCACGCTGGAACCACCGGATCACTATGCCCCGCTTTCGCGCCAGATCGACTTGTGTGTCTCCCTGTCAAGCACCCTTGTGCCATTGCACTCTACACTTGATTACCGAACAAGTTGAGGGTACCTTTGGAAGCCTCCGTTACGCTTTTGGAGGCGACCACCCCAGTCAAACTACCCACCACGCGGTGTCTCTATCTCTAGATTAGATCCCAGACAAGGGAAGGGTCGTATTTCAACGATGACTCCATGATTCCTGACGAAACCACTTCTATGTCTCCGACCTATCCTACACGTCCCGTGACCGGGAACAACGCGAAGCTGCAGTAAAGGTTCACGGGGTCTTTCCGTCCCGTCGCGGGTACCCGGCATCTTCACCGGAACTACAATTTCACCGAGCTCGTGGCCGAGACAGTGCCCAGATCGTTACACCATTCGTGCAGGTCGGAACTTACCCGACAAGGAATTTCGCTACCTTAGGACCGTTATAGTTACGGCCGCCGTTTACCGGGGCTTCAATTAGGAGCGTCGATCTCTCTTACCCCTCCTCTTAACCTTCCGGCACCGGGCAGGTGTCAGGCCATATACGTCATCTCGCGATTTGGCATAGCCATGTGTTTTTGGTAAACAGTCGCCTGGGCCATTTCTCTGCGGCTCTATCACTAGAGCGTCCTTTATCCCGAGGTTACAGGACCATTGTGCCTAGTTCCTTGGCCACGATTCACTCGAGCGCCTTGGTATACTCTACCCGACCACGTGTGTCCGTTTACGGTACGGGTCCTTCACGGTTGAAGTTTAGCGGGTTTTCTTGGGGGTGAAATTACGGGTACTATCCGCTTGACCGGGGTCTCGCGGTACTATCGCCTTTCGCCTCGGCAGGCGTGCTTTACTACCTGCCTCAAAGGGTACGGGCTTCAACGTGCCATTCCGTCGGCACGCGACCCTGTCATCGCCCCGTCACCGCGTCACGCCGTGAAGAAGTACGGGAATATTAACCCGTTCGCCATCGGCATCCCCCATCGGGTTAGCCTTAGGGCCCGACTGACCCCCGGGTGATTGACATTGCCGGGGAATCCTTGGTCTTGCGGCGTGGAGGGTTCTCGCCTCCATTATCGTTACTTATGCCTACATTTGCTTTTCCTGACGCTCCACGACACCTCGCGATATCGCTTCGACGCTGACAGGAATGCTCTCCTACCGACGTACCATTTTAGTACATCCTATAGCTTCGGTTGACGTTTTATGCCCGTGTATTATCCACGCGGGAGCGCTCGACTAGTGAGCTGTTACGCACTCTTTAAATGAATGGCTGCTTCCAAGCCAACATCCTAGCTGTCTAGGCGATCCCACCTCGTTTATTCAACTTAAACGTCAATTCGGGACCTTAGCTGATAGTCCGGGTTATTCCCCTCTCGTCCGCGGACCTTAGCACCCGCGGGCTCGCTCCATCGATTTAAAGTTACCGCATTCGGAGTTTGGCCGGATTTGATAGGCGGTGAAGCCCTCGCGTCCAATCAGTAGCTCTACCTCGGTAACGAAACTCGACAGGCTGCACCTAAATGCATTTCGGAGAGTACGAGCTATTTCCCAGTTTGATTGGCCTTTCACCCCTACCCTCGCCTCATCCGAAAACTTTTCAACGTTTACCGGTTCGATCCTCCAGATGGTGTTACCCATCCTTCAACCTGGACAAGGGTAGATCACAAGGTTTCGCGTCTAGCGCCACTGACTTTACGCCCTATTAAGACTCGCTTTCGCTTCGGCTCACGGGCCTAAAAACCCTTAACCTCGCCAGTGACGACTAACTCGTAGGCTCATTATGCAAAAGGCACGCCGTCACCACATCACGTGGCTCCGACCGCTTGTAGGCGCGCGGGTTCAGGGTCTATTTCACTCCCCTGCTCGGGGTGCTTTTCACCTTTCCCTCGCGGTACTGGTTCACTATCGGTCTCTCGGGAGTGTTTAGCCTTACCGGGTGGGCCCGGTGAATTCAGGCAGGATTACTCGTGTCCCGCCCTACTCAGGATTCCGTTATCAAGAAAGGGGACCAGGCGTACTGGGCTATCACCATCCACGGCGTCGCTTTCCAGCGACTTCTGCCATCGCCAATCCTCGATTTTAATCGGTCCTATAACCCCGCTAGCGCCTCGACGCCAGCGGTTTGGGCTACGCCCCGTTCGCTCGCCGCTACTGGGGGTATCACTGTTGTTTTCTTTTCCTGCGGGTAATGAGATGTTTCAGTTCCCCGCGTTCGCCTGCTAAATATAGCATGACACGCGTCCAGCGTGCCGGGTTGCCCCATTCGGAAATCCCCGGAT
>LN913012.1 GCA_001487125.1 Gabonibacter massiliensis | reverse complement strand
CCCGGATACTCACTCCCTTGATATAAACGTTTCCTTCCGTCGGACGCAAGACACCGCACATGATATTCATCGTGGTCGACTTGCCCGCGCCGTTGGAACCCAACAGGCCATAAATACCGTTCTTGGTGATCTCGAAATTGATATCCCGGATCGCCCACTGGATCGTGTAACGATGAGACAAATTTTCTACTTTTACAATCGATTCTTCCATACAATAGATTTACTTTAATATATAACTCACGTGTTATTCGTCTCGAGAAAAACGATAAACTTTTCACAAAAAACCAACACAAAACCAATTATTTATTATTCAACAACTTATGCATCTTATACGACATATACTCGTAAGGCGACGTGGTAGCATCGGTACTTGTTCGTCTACCGCCTTATCCTTACCATGTGCTTGATAACGCTACTCATCCATTAACCGATCAGCCGTTCTCTCCGAAGACCAGCAATAATGCTATTAACAGGAGAGAACACTTATCGATCATCCTCATAATTATTGATTTTACACAATACACACACGACGTATAAAAACGTCCCGCATTTTAAAATTTTGGATGTGGATTTTAAATCCACATCCAAAACAAATACTCATTAATAACGATCAAATACTAAATTAAAGTAACCACCCCACTTCCAGGAAACACTCTTAATATTCCCCAATCCTGACACCTCGTGTTGAATACCGACAGCACCGGGATCCGGAGAACCCAAGATTTCGGCATCGGTAGCATTGATCAGGTAGAAATAACCCTTATCAGTGGCAACCCCCAACAGATAGTCGCCACCAGATGACGGACTCTCCATCAAATGGGTAATATTACCGCCGTCCGGAAGAGAAGCATATAATTTCACCGCTTTCGTACTCATGTCGTAGAAATACAACCGGTTACCTTCTCCGAAATAGAGGTAAGAAGCTTTACGCAATTTCCAGAATACGGTATTATCGGAAATTTTATCGCTACCGGCAAATTCTTCCTGAGAAGCATTCGTTACACTTAGGCTATTATACCCTCCGGATAACTTATACGTTTGCATCAAATACTTACCCGTACTTTCCTGTTTCAAAATATTCACGTAATTCGTCCCGTCCGTGAAATCTCCGCAATAGAGTAATTTATACCCCTCCAGATTCAGTATATCGACAAACGTGGTCGGATCTACCGGATTAATAATATCTATTTTTCCTCCCAAATAGGAGTTTCCGGAGTTGAAACTCGTGTAGCAAGCTACAAACCTCTTATGAAGCTGGTCGTATCCCAAAATAAAATTAGCCGCATATACGTTAATATTGAAAAATTCGGAAATATCCGCTCCTCCACCGGGAAAATAAACAGCCACGTCCATAAACGTCTGTTCATGTTTCATTTCCGTAGAGTTTGCATTTTTCCTCCAGTAAAGTTTTCCGTCGGTTCCTAATACGAAATCACAATACCCGCCCCGGATAAATTGTTTGGCTTCGAACCCGACAGGATAAGCCCCTCCGGGGAATTCATCTTTAATTTCCAATACTTTCGAGAAATCCAAACCGTTCAACACGCTGGCCCTTCCTCCTTCATAAATTACAACGACCTCATCTTCCTCGTTACCAACTACATATACATCAGATCTCACAGGAACTTCGGAAGCCAAAGGATCATTCGGATGCAACTGTGAGTACAAATCGATAAAATCGGTCCAATAATAATGGGTTTTATTATCGTCGTCTTTCCAGGAATCACGACGAACAAAATTCAAATTGGTTTTACCCCCATTCTCACTTAAAATAAACCAACCCTTCAAATAAGGAGATTGTACCGTTACAGAAGTTTGATAACGGGTGACCACTCCGGTCGCTTTTTCCGTAACATACAAATAACAAGGAAAATTACCGCACTCATCCGGGGTGTATTCCAATACCCGGGTCTTAGCTATGGTATCGCCACCCCAGGTATGCACCCAAACAAAATCGAACGCACTCTCGGTCGTGTCCCGTTCCGGGTATTTCCAGGTTATTTTAGGAGTTATCTTCACGGACTCGCCTAATACAACCGTAGTTTTTGTTTCTGCTGCAACCGTGGCAATTGTAATCTTGTTGTAATCCACAAGATCATAATTTCCCTTATCTTCATAACAAGCGGCCAATAAAGACGCCCACAATGCTATAATTACTATTCTTATTTTCATAATTCAAATCTTTAAAATCATCCACCTATCAGGTTAACCGTCATTTCTGTTCCGTCCTCTTCCCTTACCGTACGATTGTTATCTTTCTCCCTCAACAGATAGTTTTTAAATATAATCGTGTAATAACGCAATTCATCCGCATTATTCGGGTCCAAATCCGCAACACCGGTCTCCTGAATAAACAAGGTGTACTTTTTATCCGAATAATCTCCCAGGTAACTACCGGTCACGGTCGAATTCCACCAATCCGGTTTGGATACCTTATTGGTGACATAAAGAATGTTTCCCAAGCAATCCGTTTGCCCCAACATGAAATCAGGCGTCGCTTCCAATTTTAAAGCCAATCTCAAAGCCTCGGTTTTAAGTTCGTCCGTTTTCTTAAACGTAACCCAACAGGTATCGATCACCTTTCCGGCCTTCATTACAAAACTGGCAGGCAAATCATAATTAGCCGTCGTAGCATTCGTGTATTCGTCGGCCACTGTAATCTTATAATTCCGATCCCGCGTAGAGGGCTTACCTATAACCTCGACAACCACTGGAAAACGCAGTTGATTATCGTTCGGATAAGCTAAAAAAGAACATGTCGAAGAATCAGTAAGACGTTTGACGAACTGAATATAATCGCTGGAGTCGTATAGCATGATGTCATCCCTGTTACAAGAGAGTGTCATCCCAAAACAAACGACTACAAGTAATAACGTGTATATTTTTTTCATAATTTCTGCATTAGAATTGATAATCTGTTTCGCTTTGCGGTAATGGGACAGTCCATTTTTCCGAACTCATCTTTATATTTTCCTCTCCGTTGAAAATATCCCGGTTCAACCGTTTAAACATATAGAAGGTCTGCCCCATAGTCAAGGTCTCCCGGATAATATCCGTCACTAACCTCTCCTTCAGTTGGTCGGCAGCTATCGTTTCCGGAATAGTCGTTTTAGCTCCTCTTTTTTGTCTGATCGTATTCAACAATCCGACAGCATCAGCAATCTGATTTTTATTGATCATACACTCGATCAAGATATGGTACATCTCCGGGAAACTGATAATCGGAAGGTAAGGACCTTGATTCTCTGCTGTAGAAGTAGCCGTATAAGAAGTTCCGGCAGGTCTGATCCAGGTCAGATACCTCTGGTAACCGTACCGATTGTAATACCCGACCAGTCGATAATCATCTTCATCCCCCTTGAATAGGTCTGACATATTTTTCATACGAAAAGCATAGTTACTCGTTCCGATCGTATTCTCCCAATTCTCATAATTATTATTATTGGAGAAAGCCATAAAGATTTCGTCCGGTTTTTTCGGATAAATGTAATCTTTATCCGTTATCAACCCCAAGTAAGAAGCAGAGGTCCATTGAAACCAGTTCCGTTGATGGAAACTATAGCAGATCGATGCATTTTTGTAGGCATTATCCTCGTCTCCCATGTACATATACATACGTGCCAACAATGCCGTAGCTCCCCAATAATTCATCCGATGACCGCGATAGCTGAAAAAGTCGTTTGGCGGAGCAGTCGACCAAGAACCCGGTTGACGTAAGCGAGCGGAAGTCGATTTACACCAGGACACGCAAAAAACGGTATCCACTTTAGTCAATAGAGCCTTGGCGCGTTCCATATCCTCGATGATCAAAGCCTTCACCTCTTCGGCACTTTTATGTACCGGTTGATGATCAGGATAGGTGGTCACGTAAGGAATCGTTGTTCCGGTATAATTCGTAACAGGTGCCGGTGCAAAAAGACGATAGATATCGAAGTGCAACATGGCGCGAACACCGTACATTTCTCCCAATATCATGTCTCTCTCGATACTTCCGAGTTCGAAGAAAGTGGTGTCTTTCCCTTCAACGTGTTGAATGATGTCATTGCAAGCCGCAATAGTATTATAGGCTTTACTCCAGATTTGCTCCGTAACGTCTTCGGCATTCTCCCAATCGAATTGAGCCGCGTAATATAAAGAGGTCGGCAGATAAGTCGTACTGCTGGTCTCATAATTATGTCCGATAGCACTGGCGAACCCCCATGTCAAATTCTTACCGTACAAATCGGTAGAAGACAATGACTTGTAAACACCGTTTACCGCCATTCTTACTCCTGTAATATCCGAGTACAAATCCTCTTCGACAAGTTCCGTGTCGGACGTTACATCCAAGAAATCATTACAAGAGGTCAAAAACCCGAGTAATAGTATAAAAATCCATATTCTTTTCATAATCTCTCTTTGTTAGCATTAAAAACTGGCATTTAACGTGAACGTAAAGGTGCGGGCAAAAGGATAGGATAATCCCATCTCCTGCTTTATCGTAGAGAACGTCTTTATATCTTTCATGTTAAATTGTAATCTTAACATACTGAGACCAATCCTGTTGATCAAAGTCGGATTAAAGTCATAAGCTAAAGATAAAGAGTTGAAAGTCACATAATTGTTTTTTTGCACGAACCGAGAAGTGGCACGCGTCACGTAATACCGATCCTGAATAGCTTTCAACGGGGTCACGTCTCCCACCTGTTGCCATCTATCGGTCCACACGCGCCGGTCCGCATTATAATCATTCAAATTCACGTTTTCAACATTATCGACTAAGGTTTGGTTGTATTTATCCCCACCCCATTCATACAAGAACGTAGTATACAACGTGAATCTTTGATAACGGACATTCACTCCGAACGCTCCTTGAGCGGTGGGTTCTTCGTCTCCAATTACCTGTTGCTCTTGAGGACTCCAGTCGTAAGTAATGGTACCGTCTCGTTTTTGATATATTTCTTTACCGTTTGCCGGGTTAATACCCAAGGATTTCATTCCGTAAATAGCTGTTAAAGAAGCCCCTTCTTCGTATTTCAAAAGAGGTTTGGCATACTCCTTATTGCTATTGCTCATCTGTAATACCCAAGAACCCGTATAGTTCTCATGATTATACTCCTCGTAGTAATCATTCACCCGCTCGTTATACTGTTTCAGATAATCCGAAATTTTGGTAATCCTATTCTTGTTATGAGATAAGTTCGCGAAAAGATTCACATCCAAATTTTTCGAAGTATAAGCACGTACATTCAACACAACATCCACTCCCTTGTTCTGAATCTCTCCCATGTTATCCATGTAAGTCTTAAACCCGGAAGAAGAAGGAAGAGAAACCTCGGTAATACCGTCTTTGGTTGTTTTGTTGTAATAATCGATATCGAATTGAATCCGGTCATTCCACAAACCTACTTCTGCACCGATACTCCACGAAAGCGTTCTTTCCCAAGTCAAATCTTTATTACCCATTGCCATCGGAGCCGCACCGATTCCGGTCGGATACCAGTCGTCCAACATCACATCCCAAACATTTTTCGCCATATAGGGTTGGAAATTAGCCTTACCGGTCTCTCCCACGTTTCCTTTCAATTTCAACAAGGAGACAAAGTTAAGCTGCTTCATAAAATCGTAATTGTGCATGTTTATTCCGGCTCCGGCCGACCAAAAAGGAGCCCATTTACGATCCGCTCCGAATTCGGAAGATCCGTCAAAACGATAAGATCCGTCCAATAGGTAAATGTTATTGTAACTGTAATTGAACGTGGCGAAACCACCTAACAACCGCGTCTCGTTATCCGAAAAAGAAGGCTTCGTCACGACTTCATAAGCGTAAGCAGGTTCATGCCGTTCTGCATCCGGAAAACCTCTGTAATGAGAATTCGAATACTCATCCTTAGTCGTACGGAGGTTAATACCCATACTGAAATTTATATTGTGTTTTCCTATAGACCGGTTGTAAGCACCGAACAAATTAACATTTAACGTATTGGTATTGGTCTCCGACAAATACAAATCCCCTTTTTTGAAAAGATCTTCCCTACCGTAAGTTCCGGAAAGAGGATCCGTGAAAGAAGAGGTATTAGCTTCCTTAAGTGTCAGCGCCAACTGTCCTTTAATTAACAAATAATCGTTGATATACCAATTTAAAGAGAGATTATTGGTCCACTCTTTATAGCCGTTCTTGCTAAAATTACCGAGTACAGCTTCGTACAAAGGATTTTTGGAGCTACCGCCATAGTTACCCCACTGAGTCGTATTCTGAAGCATCTCTCCGGTCTCTTCATCAGCCCATAGGTCGTAAGGCTGTTTACTGGTGTAATCCCTGAAGTTACCGTAAGGAGAATCTTTCGCTTTGACCATGTCGTAATTGATCTGATTCTTTATTTGCAATCCTTTGTAACGATAATCCAACGTCAATCCGGCTCCGACACGATTACGATAGGATTCCTTCATAACCCCGTTTTGTTTGTCGTAACGCAATTCGACGCCGAAACGGATACTTTCGGTACCGCCCTCTACATACACGCTGTGTTTATGATTCACCTCCGTGGTCAACGGTTGAGATAACCAATAATTATCGATACCCCGTAAAATCCGATTTCTTTTCTCTATATAATATCCCATCAAAGAGTTTAACTCGGACTCTTCACTTACGGAACCCAAGTTTTGTAATCTCGGTTGAAATAATCCGGCAGCCCACTCTGCAGCCAGTTTCTCCTCCGCATTCATCAAATCGTAACTGCTCAAATCCGGAGCCGTGATATCCAAGTTTCCGTTATAAGAGATACGCATTTCCCCGGGAGCGGGAGGAACCGTTTCAATCACAATTACACCGTTAGCCGCACGAGAACCGTAAATAGCAGTAGCAGCCGCATCCTTCAAAATGTTGATATCCTTTATTCTATTTAAATCGAGGTCATACACTTTTTCCACGCTTACCTCAAATCCGTCCAAAATAAAGATAGGCAAGTTCGGATTCGTGGACAACGCGAATTCGGAAACATCCCCGGCTTGCAATTTATCCAGCTCTTTCACTTGCGAAATTCCAGACCGGCCGCGCACGTAAAATTCCGGCAACGTATTCGGATCGGATCCCATCTCGTTGTTTTTCACGATTCTCAAAGAGGGATCAAACACCTGAAGCAGATCCATCACGTTGCTGGTTCCCACCTTCATCAACTCCTCTCTCTTTACCTGAGTAACCGAACCGGTAAAACTGGATTTCTTCACGTTCGCGTAACCCGTTACAATAACATCCTCCAACTTCACATCCTCCTCCTTCATCACGATATTGATCGTATCTTTCCCCGCGTACTTAATCTCCTGAGTTTCCATTCCGATAAAAGAAAAAACCAATGAAAAATCCTTCATCTCAGGCAAGGTCAACACGTAATTTCCATCGGCAGTCGTAGACACTCCCAAAGTTGTCCCTTTTACCACAACCGTTACACCGGGAATAGGATTTTTCTTTTCATCCGTTACTTTTCCCTGAATTCTAATTTGCTTCTCTGTAGTCGCTTGTACACTCTCTCGAGAGACAACAACCACCTGTTCACCCGAAATTTTATAGGTATATTTCGTCCCTTCAAATACCTTATCCAATACCTTGTCTAAGGTTTCATCCGTTACGGAGACCGAAATTTTTCCTAATGCTTTTTCCTGCTCGTCGTTATAAAAAAATTTGTAAGAGGTCTGTTTCTTTATTTCCTGAAACAACATAGAAAGAGAAACATCTTTCAAATCCAAGGTCACCCGCTGGGGCTCGATCGGATTACCTTTTGCCGAAAAGCACAATAAATTTGTCCATAAGAAAGTCAATAAAAATATCCAACAGACATTTTTTATCGACGCGGACAGAGAATACCGCTTTTTTTTCATAATTTTGTAAAGTTAAGTTTATATTAAATACACGCTTAACAGCAGGAGTATCTAAATGTGTTGGCGCACGACGGATACTCCTTTTGTTATCTGCTCAAAAAAATTCTACCTTCTTCCATAGAATAAGAAATATTCAGATTTTCACAAATAGTCTCAATGGCATGCTGGACATGCTCCCGATCAAATTCTCCGCTAAACGATTGGGTAAAGACAATTCCGGTATTATTTTGAATATCTATACCATACCAACGCTCCAATTTCCGGACAAGATTGTCAAACGATTCGTTATCGATCACTAAAATACCATCCTTCCACCGTACCTTATTAGCAGCATCCACCTTCAGAATCTCGAATTTGCCGCTATTCGTATGAAAAAGGAATTTCTGGTCGGGATAAATCGTTTCAATACAGTTACCCGCGTATACCCTCACGCACCCCTCCACGAGAGTTGTACTCACTTCGTCCTTATCCCCGTATGTATTAATCTCGAAAGAGGTCCCCAACACCTCGGTTTTTATCTCTTGAGTAACGACAATAAAAGGACGAGTCGAATCTTTTACCACCTCAAAGTAGAGATTTCCCTGAACCTCAACTTCCCGGTTCACGTTGCTGAAACCAACCGGATAACGCAATGAACTCTCCGAATTGAGCCATACTTTCGTCCCGTCCGACAACTGCACGAAAAAACGCTCTCCCGCACGCACGCTAATCTCATGATAGATCAATTCGGCAGAATCGATAAACTCCGAAGTATCTTGCCTCTCGTACACGATTCTACGTTGATTTATTGTATGCAGCTGGGCAGATGTCCCTATTTCTTTTATCACCAACAAAGAATCCTGCATCACGTCGATCTCCCTTCCGTCGGATAAGGTCAGGACAACCGCTTTATCCCGTCCTACCTTCATCATCTCCTTCGGCATCGTATCTCTATGCAACCAAATAACCGAAACGACACCTATCAATCCAATCACGATCACCGATGCCACCTGCCACACGACCCGTCTCAGTTGTCGCTTCCGCCGCAAAGATTTTTCCATAAAAAGACGATAATCCTCTAATCCGGTCTCTAATAATCTCCGGTTAACATGTATCCCCGAAGTCAAATGCCATACTTTTTTGAATTTTTCGAAATACTCCCGGTTTCCTTCCTCGTTTATCCACTGGAAAAAGGAAATAATCTCCTTCCGATCCGCTCGATTCGACAAAATACGAACCAACAACCGATCTATATCCAAATTTTTGAACTCCATCTTTTCTGTCTTCATGCCCCAAAGACAGTTAAAAATGATTTTACCCCCAATGAAAAAAAGAAAAAAACAAAATCAACTGAAGTAACCAATCTAAATCTTCTCTTAACTTACTCAATGCTATAGACATATGACGTTCCACGGTCTTTTCGGAAATATTTAACCGCTCGGCAATTTCCCTGTTTTTCAATCCTTCTACCTTGCTCAATAAAAATACTTCCCGGCATCTCTCCGGTAAAGAATCTATAGCCTCCTGCAAAGCCCGGCCGATATCGGATGACCATAATTCCATTTCAACCTCCGGCGACTGTATGATAGTAGAAAAATAGAAATCCGACAATTGTTCCCGTTCGTATTTCTTAACATTTTTTTTATGAGCCAACGTATTCAGGCTACCATAATAAACCGATTTAAAAAGATAGGCCTTAACGGAAAGAGTAATTGCCAATGCGGCCCGGCCTTCCCAGATCTTATAGTATACCTGTTGAACCACATCCCGGGCTGTTTCCACATCATTTAACAAACGATCAGCATAATTTAATAACGCATCGTAATACGTGGTGTAGATATACACGAAAGCTGAAATCGTACCCCTTCTCAAAGAACATTGCAGTTCCTTATCATCTGAATAACTGTTAATCATCCAACTATCTATAAACGTGAATTCACATTTGACACACAAATAACCTTTGAGCTGACCCTTTTGTTTTTCTTTTCCTAAAAATTTATTCCAGATTGAAAATCCAAAAATAAACATATATTGCAAATATCCAAAAAATACGACACAAAAAAGTAGGGCCATGAATAACCCTACTTTCAATAAATGAATAAGCTTGGAAAAACAATTACAAACCGTCAATTATTTTCAGCTTCTTCTCCAGGACGACACAATTCGTCCTTCTTAACTTGTATATCACCACTTACCATTTTTTTGAAAATAGTTCGAGCAACTGACTCCTTTTCACGGGTTTTGCAAGGAAAGCATTACATCCCGCCTCAATAGCACTAACTCGATCGGAATCAAAAGCATTAGCCGTAAGAGCAACAATCGGAATTTGGGTATTGAATTCACGGATTTTGCGCGTGGCTTCCAAACCTCCCATGATCGGCATCTTTAAATCCATAAAAACAAGATCAAACTTCTCTTCGAGGATCTTCTTTACGGCATCTACACCATTCAACACCCGGGTAAGAGTATAATCTTTAAGGATACGTTCCACCAACAAATAGTTACCGTCATTGTCTTCAGCAACTAAGATCTTCAACTCTTTTTCATCGCCCGTATTAAGAATGGATCGTTGTCCTGTAAGCTGTCGATCTGTCCAATCGGTATTCTCCCGTATCTCGATCTCGCATGGCAACCAAGCCCAAAATGTCGATCCGACCCCATACTCGGAAGTAAATCCCACTTCTCCACCCGCAGCCTCGACAATGGCTCGGGAAATAGCCAACCCTAACCCCGTCCCCTGCGCAAACTCATTGAGTTTCTGGAAACGACAAAACACCCGGTCCTGTAACTCCTTTAAAATGCCCGCACCCGTATCTTCAACATATATACGAACACCTCCCCTTTCGACAGAATATCCCATCTTTATGTACCCTGATCTGGTACATTTGACCGCATTAGTCAGGTAATTCATCCAGACCTGTTTCAAACGGTTTCGATCTAAAAAAACCTGACATTCCGGTCCCTTATCCATCCGGAATTCGACATTCGGATTAGTAATCTTCGACTGGATCATCAGATATAATTCATTACACACCTTCGCCAAATCGAACCTCTCTCTTTTACGCTCGAGGATACCGGACTCGATTTTCGAAAGATCCAAGATATCGTTAATCAACCGCAATAACAATTCATTGTTGGAGTCGATTATACTCATATATTCCTCTTTTTCGGCTGGGTCATCACAACTCACCATCAATTCGGAAAATCCGACGATAGCATTCAAAGGAGTACGTATTTCATGACTCATATTGGCTAAAAAGGCGGATTTAAGCCGATCGGAAAGCTCTGCTTTTTCTTTCATCTCCACTAATTCCCGAGTCATTTTTTCCCATTTCGTATTATTGAAAGCAATACCGGTATAACGGGTTATACGCCCTTTTTTATTCTTTTCAACAGGAATACCGGTAATAATAAGAGTCTGCCACTCCTGATCCCATTTGGTTTTGGAACGGTATTGGAAACTGAATTCTTTATCGATTCGTTGAAGCATACTTTCAATATTCTTTTTAACACGCTCCATATCATCCGGATGGGCCGCATTCACATAGTCTTCCGGCCAAATCACCTTATCCGGGTGAAAATCGTTGACCGGATCATTAAACGCACGGTATTGTTTACTCTCCACATCGAAATCCCAGTAAGACATACCCACCGTTTTAAACGTCAATTCCATTTTATAATTCCGTTCCTTCAACTCTTCGTTCAAATGGTGAAGTTTCGAGATATTTTGCCGGAATCCGGTAAACCGGATAACCTCACCACTCTCACCATACTCGAAAGGTACCCCTATAATGTTACAATATTGCCACGAATCATCATGTTTCGTTTGCATACGACAGGTAAAATTAATATTGAGCTCCTTACCCAACGACATGGATTGTATGGTATCGTAGGCCAATGACTGGTCTTCGGGATGAATTACGTTCAAATACTCCGCAATCGTCAATAGCTTGTCGGAAGCATAATCGTTAACAGGATCGTTATAAGATTCGAATTTCTGAATCCGTACATCGAAATCCCAATGAACGATATTACTAACCCGCATAGCCAATTCCCGTTTTGCAATCAAGCCTTCCGCCCGTTTAGCCATTTGTATTCTTTCCGTCACATCGAGTTGAGTGCCCACGATAAGTAATTTACCCCGGAGCTCGGAGGAAAGCCGCATCCGGCTCTCGTAATGGCGATATTGCTGCTTCCGTTTATGATAGAAACGCAAAGTTATCTGTCCATATAAAATCTCCCGGTTTATCAATTGTCTGAAAAGCTGCTCCAACGGCATACGGTCTTGAGGGTGCAATATCTTTTGTAACTCTTCCAACGACATGGCATCCTCAACTATCGTATCTCCATGCAAGGGACTAAAAACTTCCCTCTGTACATCGTATACCCAAGAAGACATATGGGCGGCATCCATGGCCATTTCCAAATTTTTTTTACCTTCCTCGGTACGGAACTCAGCCTCCTTCGTTGCCGTTCATCATTGGTAAGCAACATATGCCCGAGAATAGTTCCTTTTTTATTCCGTATGGCAACAACCTTAACTTCGTAAATAATCGTATTTTTATTACGGGTCGAGAAATATTCCCTGTTCACCCGGTCGAAATCATACTCGAACTCCAGCACAATATCCTCTCCCGACCGAATCCTCATCTTAAGTTGTTCATCGACATAAGGACTGTCGAAAAGATTGACCTTGCCTATCACCGCACGTAAGTCATCGATTCCGTACATATGTTGTGCCCGATAGTTGATACCACGCAAAACACCCTTTACATCATAAATTTCAACCCCCATCGGCAAATGGACATAAACGCTCTCCGGGAACAGGATTTGTTCCGTCAATAATTCGGAGAACTCTACTTCTAAAGACTTTTCCTCTTTTTCGACAGGGATCATTTCGTTTTGTTTCATGTTATAATCTTTTTATGCTATATCATGTCGCCTATTTCTCGTTTAGCGTATGACATGGACGGTACGTCGATATTCCGACGGGGACATCCCCGTATGCTGGCGAAAAAAACGACTCAACGAAGATTGGTTGGAAAAACCGGTCTTTCCGACCACATCTTTTATTCCAAAGTTCGGATTTCTGAGTAACATCTTTATTTCCACAATCACATAATCTGCAATCACCTTATAAGGAGACTGACCGTTCATCTCTTGAACGACCTTGGTCAGGTACACAGGAGATATACACAACTTATCAGCATAAAAGGCAATCTCCCGGTGTAAACTATAATGTTCGGAAACCAACATGGCAAACTTAAAGGCAATATTCTCCTTATTGGAATTCAGAGGAGGATTCTTGCTATCGCCCGTCCTCCTTTGAAAGTATACATAAAAATCCCAGTAGTAGATTCTCAGCAAATGCAAAATCGTCTCCCGGCAAAAAACAGGATCGTCATTGCGACCTCTGAAAGCAAGTACATGACAAAAACCGAGGAACCGTTGGGTCTCCCCATCATTTAAAGCGTACACAAAATTTTTCCGCATATAAAAGAAAAAGTCAGGAGTTATTTTACCCAAACCACTCATTATATCTAAAAACATGACTTTATCGACTTTAAAAAAGGTCATGGAAAAGTCGTCGCTGATCTGGTGGATCGATGCCAATTGCAACGGTAAAATCGTCACAATATCATTTTTGGATATTTGGCGACGCACCGAAAAAACCTCTATTATCGCTGTGCCCGCAGTACAAATCCCGCCGAATCCCTCCTTCAAGTATGCTTCGTGTTCATTTACGGGAAGAAATGAAATATCGGTATATATATGAAAGATATCACTCATTCAATCTGTTATCGTCCTTTTGTAATTTAGTAAACGCCACAAATGTACAACATCCATATGTTAATTACAGGTCTTGCAATCGAGATTGAACGCGAATAATTAATTTCAGTATCAAAACCACGAAATCGCCCTCTCCCTCTCATACACTAAATCCGAGAAACGACCAGCAAACGAGAAGACCGGAAACATAAAAACACTTGCTCACACGATCTATACCCCTCACCGATTCTAACATTTACATCTACCCTATAAACTCAAACACCCCTTATCCATATTTTAAACCTTAGCGATAACATACCCCGTCTTTAACCGACGTCTTTCACTCCTCTTCAATTCAATACCATGAGGTTATTTGCCGATGCAGCATATTATAATAATTGATTATCAGTAGTTTACAATATAAATGATAGAATGCTCAAAAAATTACTTGTTTTTTCGCTGAAAATCGAAGATTTAACACTTTTAACCTTAGTTTGTCTTCAAACGAAGGGAAAAAGAGAAAAATCGCTCACTTTTGCTCTTAAATCTCCGTTTTGCAAAGATAAGGCATATCGGTGATTATTTCTCCGATTGTGGCTGCAAAATCGTAGATAGGTTCACGGATTTTCTGGCTGCCTTTTGTGGCTTGGCAAGGACGAATCTTGCTTTGAGTCGTATTTTGCTCAATCTTCACACTCAGGTTACTCATATTTTCGCAGCCAAAAGAGAAAGTCTGAGGTCTGGTTTGACTCAGTCATGGCGAAGCCATCTCTTTTTCTCCCTCTGTTAGCTTTACTTTAATTCACGTAGATATAAATACAGGGATAAAGTAAAGTTGTTTTTCATTTGAATGGCAAACTAATCTTGAATATATGTTGTGTGGAGGAATCGTATGCGTTTACGCAACAAAGAACATATTGTTTGTTGTGCGGATATATTGGCACTTATAAACAATATAATAGCGTTTATATTTCTCCAAAGCAAAATTATCTTGTTTTACACACTTTCCCCAAGATGGTTGTCGGAAGCTGCTGTAACTTTTATAAACATAGGATTCGTTTGGAAAAGTGTATAACCGTTATATTGTACTTGGTCAAGCGTTTCTTCTAATCTTGTGATTTTTTACCTGCAATACATCATTAAATAGATAAAAAGTAATATCTTTGCATATTATATGATGAGTTGATTATGGCAAAGAATACAATGGGAACCAAACTTCCTCGAAAATTGGAGCAAAAGATGTCGGTTGTGGGAGAGCAGATTAAACTGGCTCGCTTGCGCAGAAATCTGAGTGTGGCTCAGGTGGCTGAACGTGCCACCTGTTCTCCGTTGACCGTATCCCGAATAGAAAAAGGTGTGCCGACAGTAGCAATCGGAATCTATTTGCGAGTGCTATATGCTTTACAGCTTGACGATGATATTCTGTGGCTGGCAAAGGAAGACAAGTTGGGAAAAGCTTTGCAGGATTTGAGTCTGAAGACAAGGAGGCGAGCTTCAAAAAAGGAGTAAACGATGAAAACACTATATGTATATGCCGATTTTGATTGGCTCAACGAGACAGAACTCGTTGGCGAATTAGGCTATGAATCTATTCGTGGCTCGGACAGCTATTGTTTTACTTTCAGCGATGAATGGCTGAAGAAACACGGAGCTTTGTTTTTGAGCGATGATTTGAATAACTATCCAGGTCAGCAATACACACAACCGGAAAAAGATATATTCGGATGTTTTTCTGATACTTTGCCGGATCGTTGGGGACGGACATTATTGTTGCGTCGTGAGCAGATTGCTGCGATGGAAGAGAAACGACCGGTACGGAGACTGTCTTCTTTTGATTTTTTGACTGGTATCGAGGACTTTTCCCGAATGGGGGCTTTCCGTTTCAAGGAGTCAAAAGACGGAGAATTTATAAATATAAGTGAGTCGTTGAAAATCCCGCCTCTGACTGATATAAGGGAGCTGATTGCTGCCAGTGCGGAAATTGAGAAAAGCGAAGAGGGGAATGTTCTTCCTGACAGGAAATGGGTTGCTCAACTCGTACAGCCGGGTTCTTCATTGGGTGGCGCAAGACCCAAAGCCAGTGTGATAGACTCGGACAAAACGCTTTATATAGCCAAATTCCCTTCACGTAAGGATGATTACGATGCTGGACTTTGGGAACATTTCAGCCATCTTCTTGCCGCAAAAGCCGGTGTAAATGCTGCGAAAACTAAAGTACTTGCTACCGGAGAAAGATATCACACGCTGCTTTCGCAACGCTTTGACAGAACACAACACGGGAAACGGATTCATTTTGCTTCTGCCATGACCTTATTGGGGCTCAATGACGGCGACAACGCAACTACAAGACACGGCTATCTGGATATAGTCGATTTCATAATCCAGAATTGTACGAATGTAGAAGACAATCTGGAGGAACTTTATCGCCGCATAGCTTTCAATATCTGCATTGGCAATAGCGATGACCATTTTCGCAATCACGGTTTTCTTTTGACAGCAAAAGGTTGGACACTTTCTCCTGCATACGACATGAACCCCACTTTGAATGAGTATCAAAGTCTGCTGGTTTCATCAACCTCTAATAAAGCAGAGCTGAGTATTTTGCTGGATGCTTGCGAAGACTACATGCTAAACCGCAAAACAGCAGAAAAGATTATTTCGGAGGTGATTGAAGCTGTAAAAGAATGGCGCGAACTGGCAACACGATTGGGGATTTCCGAGAGAGAGATGGAGCTGTTTGCCGGAGTGTTGGATGAACGATATAAGTTGAAATAACTATTACCGTGTGCCAAATTACCAAACGAAAATGCGCCAAATTGTCAAGTAAAATAATCTATAATATTGATTTATATATGATTGAATAAGAAAAAACGATTGGGGTTTTTGTATTATGCTGCGCAAACATAATGTTTGTGCAGCATAATTTTTTTGAAAGGTGAAATTCATTGATAGAATAAATAAAAAATAACATGTAAATGGAAATCTTTGTTTGATGTAGGTTCGCATCCAATTATATCGTATAGTGGTAGAAATAAAATGCGCAGGGTGGGGAAAATGCTAATTTAATTCCATTTTTTACTAAATAGTTCTGAATGTACACTCTATATTAAAGGATTTGATTAACTTTGCATGTTAAATAGCCTATTATGGATAAGGATATAAATAGACTCAAGGTTGTTCTTGCGGAAAAGAAAAGAACAAATAAATGGCTGGCTGAGCAATTAGGGTGTGCTCCAACAACTGTACCAAAGTGGTGTACTAATGCTTGTCAACCGACAATGGAAACATATATTAAGATAGCAAAACTCCTTGATGTTGAGCTATCACAATTAGTAATTATAGAAAAATAAGATGTACAAAATAACGTGGGACGAAGAGACGGGAGGAGTGTTGTTGCATCCTCGTATTGTAGACGGTACGGTTGGCGTGCCGCCACGCCCAGTGTTCTACGAAGAATTAGATTTGTTAAAGTTGAATGAACATGGTTGGGAGTATCCTCATTGTGAGGAACCAATAATGTGGGCTGTCAACAAACAATACTATTATCGTGGTAAGCATATTTTTGATGCAAAAGGTGCTAATATATATACAGAACCGACTCTTGAGTTTGAAAATAGGATTGTCCCAACAGTATTGCTTCCTGTGGATATGCAAAAGATGCTAAAACGAACTTCGGACTTGATGTTTGTTTTAGAGAATGAGGCGATTGAGTTTATAAGGGATATTTACACAGAATATACAAAGGTAAATAAAACATACGATAAAGCAGCAGTCAATAAATTGGATTTTGAAGCTATGGCTAATAAGCTTGAGAAATCAAGTAAAAAGAAAATGGCTGTTGTAAAACAAGATTGCGATAGTTTTGATATTATGCCTTTAGATTTGGCAGAATCTGAGGGAAAAAAAGCTTTGCTGTCTACTAAAATCGATAGATTTATAGCTTCTTTTTCTGGAGGTAAAGATAGCCAAGTTGTTCTTGATTTATGCACAAGAGCTATTCCTCCTACTGATTTTGAAGTTATTTATAGTGATACTGGATATGAACTGCCTCCTTCTTTGCGATTATACGAAGAGGTTCAGGATTATTATAAGCAGAAATTTCCTGCACTGAAGTTTTTGATGGCTCGCAACCATGAGTCGGTGCTTAATTATTGGGATAAAATTGGTACTCCAAGTGATACGCATCGTTGGTGTTGTTCCGTAATGAAGACGGCCCCATTATATCGTATGCTAAAACAGGGTTATCGTAATAATGCAAAATTTTTAGCATTTGAAGGAGTGCGTGCAGAAGAGTCTGCAAAGCGAAGTGATTATAACCGAATTGGCAAAGGTGTAAAACATAGCTTTGTTATTAATGCACGCCCTATTTTAAGATGGAATACAACAGAAGTTTTTTTATATTTATTCAGGTATCAATTACCCATTAATGACGCATATAGATGTGGAAAACCTCGAGTTGGATGTATTTTATGTCCTTTTGGTTCTCCTTGGGATGATATGGTTGTAAATAAATGTTATCCAGAAAATTTACATCCATTTTTATCTAGAATAGAAAAAATTGTAGATGAAAGAAAAATCCCCAATAAAGAAGAATATATTTCTGATAGAAGATGGAGATTGAGAGGTAGTGGTAAATTTTCTCAATCTAAGACATCTATTCAATATGTAGTATCAGCCAATAGATGGGAAGTAAAAGTTAAGAGTTCTCAAAAGGAAGCATTAACATGGTTTTACACTCTTGGTAAATACAGTATAAGTGATAAAAATTCTATTACGACAGGTGAGTTGTTGTTTGAAAAAGAAATTTTTCAATTTGAAATTCGCTATGGACAAAGCAAATATGATTATTCATTTATATTGTATGACAACAATAATGTTCAGTTGCGATATTACCTTCGTCGTATGATTAACAAAACGGCGTATTGTATAAATTGCGAAGCGTGCGAGTTAGAGTGCCCTACTGGTGCATTATCAGTCTATCCAGAAGTTCAGATAGATAAGAATCTATGTACGCATTGCCATAAATGTTTAGAGTACCATAATGTCGGATGCATTGTGGCTGATTCAATGTTAAAACCAACAGACACCAATATATCAAATATGAAAATCTCGAAATACGGAACATTTGGAATCCATCAAGAATGGGTCGATCAATATTTGTCTTCACCATCTGATTTCTGGACAGATAATTTGTTAGGAGTAAAGCAAATCCCAAGCTTTAAAGCTTGGCTGAAAGATGCAGAAATTATTGATGATAAAAACAACTTAACTCCGTTTGGTTCAATGTGTGTTGAAATCAATAAAAACTCAACTACACTTTTGTGGGAGCTTATATATATAAACTTAGCATATAATAGTCCGCTTGTAAGGTGGTATATTACGGCTATTACTCATATGACAGAATTCTCCCGCAAAAGTTTAGATAAATTTGCCGTTGATTATTTCCAGCAAACATTTAAAGAAACTACTATCACTTATGCAGTTCAAGCTCTTATGCAAACATTCAAATACTCTCCTATAGGAGAGGAATTTTCACAGTGTGTTATTCAAGATGAAAAAGGTAATGCATATAAGCGCGAAGTATATGTTGATTTGAGTCCTGAGGCTATCGCTTATTCGTTGTATAAATACGCTCATTTTAATGACTTGAAAATGTTTAGAGTTTCTGATATGTATCGCACAGATGAGTTATACGGTACATACAAAGAATTTGGTATTGGAAAGAACGAGTTGATGAAAAGTTTGAGATATTTATCTGCAGAAAAAAATCGAGTATTAATCGCAGAACTAAATATGGGCTTAGATCATATTACATTAAGAGAAGATTTGACTCCAATCACTGTGTTAAAAGCCCTATTAGACTAATGAATTCTTTTGACGTTAATTTATATAATGATTTAATACTTAGTATTAAAAGAGGTAATAGCATTGCCGGCAGATCAGCTGCAAAGCCATTATTTATATTGTCGATACTCGAATGTATTGCATTGGAGTATTTGGGCGAGAATAAAATAATGTTTAATGACAATAATCTAAAAGACATATACAATGCCTTTGCTAGATATTATAATGAAACAAGTTTAACACCTATAATATTACCATATTTCCATCTAAGTTCTTCTGATTTTTACCATTTAATTTGGCGAAAGGAAAATCGTCCACCATATAATGTGAAAACACCTTCAGAGAAATATCTAAAAGAGAATTTATTGTATGCAAAATTAGATGATGAACTTTGGGAACTATTGCAAGATGCTGAAAGCAGAGAATATATAAGGAAAAACATCATAACCCGATTTTTAACAAAACAATAGTTGGCTATGGCTACTAAATATGACGATATAGTAAAATTACGTGGCGGAAAAGCCGCCTATGTCATTGCGGATGAAAAAGATGGAGAATGGACTTCGTTCATTCCTAACGAACAGTTTAATAGTGTTTTAAGAACTGTATTAAAGTCTGTCCGGGGAAATGATATTGATAATCATAAGTCGTTTTGGATCAACGGTACTTATGGAACAGGAAAAAGTCATGCAGTCGCTGTAATAAGCCATTTATTATCTGATTCTGTAGATGATATTCGTGGATGGGTGGACTATGAATATAGCGATAGTAAATTTGAATCAATCCGTCAAGCTATATACAAACTTCGTGAAGAAAAGAGGCTATTAACTGTTAAGGTTTATGGTTTAGGCGTTATGACTCATACTTCAGATCTTGCATTAGTCCTTCAAAAGGCAGTTACTTCTACATTGAGAAGTAAGGGTATCAATATTTGTGTGCCAACCGATTTTGAGAATTATATAGATCAAATTAATAAAGAGCCAGAAATTTGGAAACATAGAATAGAAACTAATACGCTTCTATCCTCAATTGCAACAACTACAGACCAACTCATTTCCAAACTCGCAGATAGCGATCTTGGAACATTTCATCGCGTGACTGATACTTTGCGAGCAGCAGGATTGGATGTCCGTATGAATAATGAGAATCTAAAGCAATGGTTAATTGAAGTACAGAACAAATTAGTAGAACTCGGAGAATATAAAGGACTACTAATTGTATGGGATGAGTTTACTGATGTAATGACGGATCCTATTGGCGTTCCTGTACTTAAGGAATTGCAAGATGTGGCTGAGAAGTTTATGAATGAGGACAACAATTCATATATGTTCTTGATTTCTCACCCTTCTGCATTCAATGGAATAGACTCCGAGCAATTGAAACAGACTGATGGTAGATACCATCGCATGAAATACAATATGGAGTCTGTGTCTGCATTTAAAATTATGTCTCGTAAATTCGAGATTGTAGACAAGGAACGCCATACAAAAATGAGTCAATCATTTTATAATATGAATCCTGATTTGTTGGAGATCTTTACAGCAACAAGTAATGATACTTTATCAACAAAAGAGGATCTCTATAATCTGTTTCCATTGCATCCTGGAACAGCAAATTTGGCGACTCATTATGCCACGGTTGTTGGCTCATCAAGTAGAAGTGTTTTTGAATTCCTTGGTCAAAATGATGCAATTAGAGCATTCCTAAATAATGAGGACTTCTTCTTTAATGGAGAAACTATTACGGCTGATTATCTTTGGGATTATGTCTTAAAAGTATTCCAAGACGATGTTACCAACTATGGTGCAGTAACAGAACGCTACAATTCATACATGCAACGAGTAAGTGGCATGGGAAGTGATTACTTTGCTGTGTTTAAGGGAATTCTTTTGCTGAATGCCTTTAACAATGTTTCAGGTGAGAATAATAACGGGCTTGTAACGCCTTCTGAAGAGAATATTCGGTCATTATTTGCAGGTACTGCGTATGGTGATAATATTGATGAAATCCTCAATTGGTTTAATGAAGATGGAATAATTCAAAGAGCACCAGGTGGTTTATATTCTGTCCAATTCACTGCATTGCCTTCCGGTGAAATCGAGGAGAAGAAAACAGAAATGCGAAACGTGCAGTATCGTTTTACACATCAGATTCTTAACTTCTCGGATGTTGCAAAAACGATTTTTGAAAAGAAATTTATGCAAAAAGTCATTAGACCATTTGCATTCAAATTCTATTCTGATGTGCAAAATGAGTCTCAATTGCGTAGTCAAATTAAAAATGGTAAGAAAGAGAATAAAAGTAGTAGCCTTTTCTTTGCTTTACTTTTAGCTCGAAATAATACCGAGCTGGCTATGCTACGTACTTTTGCTGAAAAATGTTCTGTTGATGAGGACGATAAAAATTTAAAAAATATAGTATTTATCGTGTTTGATGAGGTTATGACAGACATCAAGTATGAGCAGTTTATTGAATTCCAAGCAAATTATGCTTGTGCCAGTAGTCATGGCTTCTTAGATCAGCAGAAAGTTCATAAGGATCATGCAATGGCTATGGTAAAAGAGTGGATGGAGTCTGTTCAAAGAAGTAATGCCATTGTATATATTAATGGTGAAGATAAGCAGCCTATTTCAGTTAAGCATCTGTCCTCTATTGTTAATTCTGCTATAGCCCCCATTATATTCCCATATGGGCCAGATGCTCATGAAGTGTTAAGGCAAAAAGCTCCATCGACATTCTGGAAACAGCAGAACTCGAAAGAAATGGTTAGAACTTTCCTTTTTGCTATAACAAAAAGTGAGTTTGTTGGTATCAATCAGCAAATGCGCCCTGTTCAATATTTGATACAAGACTGCCTGGACGAGAATCTGAATTGGAAGTCAGATGTATCTGATGAGCACCCATTCAAAGCTGCATGTGATAAAGTAAATAAAATTATCAAATATGCAGATAAGAGTCTGCCATTTAACTTTGATGAAAAGTTCTCTGTATTGACACAGCCGCCATTCGGTTTTTATAGCAGTTTTGCAGCTATGGGCATTATGGCTTTTGCCTTAAGACCTTGGGTGAATAAAATATTTGATCCTCAGGGAAAACCGCGTGATGCAAATGCGTTAATAGATGATATTGTACTATTATTTAAGGTTTGGGATGATAATAAGTCTAATAGCAAACTAAATTTTAAGTTCCAAACTCCAGAAGAAGGTAAATTATGCAAGGAATTGATATCCTTATTTAAGCTTAACAACAAAGGTAATACTTATTCAGATGTTACTAGTTTGAAAGATGCTCGTTTTGCCATAACAGGTGATTTTCTTGCTAAGAAGAATAATCCGTTATGGACAATAAAATATGCATCTCTTTCTGCTTTTGCCAGTCTACCTATTACTGTGACTATAAGTGAAGGCATAAAGACATTAGTTGATAATATCGTGCAAATATGTATGGAACGAGAGTTACGCAATCCAGCTCTTGTAAACCAAACATTGGCATTAATTGAAGAGCAGAGGATTGAGATCAAGAATATCCTTAATGTTGATGCAGCATTTAATGATGGATTTGAGAATTTCTTGATGCAAATTGAGTATGTAAATATTCAAGAAAATGAAATAGATGAAGTTAGAAAATATATTACAAGCCATCTTGAATCAACAGTTGGCTATTGGACTGAAGATGAAGTCATAACATCTGCAAAGAACTGGAGACTAGAACAAACTATGTCAGTAGATTCAGTTCCTGTTCAACCTGCAAATCAAGGAAACTCCGAGTCTCCTATTGTTAATTCGGACATTATCGCTGACAAACGCATGAAAGCTAAAGAGAGAATATCAAAGATATCTTCACTGGATGAAGCAAAGGATATATTGTTAAAACTTTGCGAAACAAGCAGTGAATGGGTATTAGATAAAATAAATTCATAAGTATTATGTACAAGGTCATTGATTCTGTAGAAGAACTATATCAAGAAATTGAGATAGATAAAAATTGGACAGGTGCGGAGTGTTCTCTTCGTAACCGATATCCTCTACGCTTTATTTTATTTGAAAACTTCCATGACTTTAATGCATTTGTACAAGAATGCAGCAATCATTGTGTTTTTGTTCAAGGTATGGATAAATGGATGGACGAAGATAATGATGATGAATTAATGACATATTCACAATTAGCCGATAGATTTAAGGAGTACATTGAGCATTTGCCTTCTAATGACTTTGTTATAGCCCCATTTTCAGAAATTACACGTTTTTATGACAATGAGAAATTTAAAGAATTCAATTCATTAGTCAAGACTATTAGATTAATCTCTTCACCAGAAGAAGCGCAGTTAGATCATCAAAGAGTATACATTCCGATTATTGGAATGCAAAGCAAAATGAATAAATTCAAAGATGATCCTAATATTCATATTTGGGAATACCATTCTGGGAAAGATACGCCCAAATATAAACTCATATTAACACGAGGTAACACTTATGGCGTAGAGTCATTAAATGAAGAGTTTACAATATGTTGTAATATGAGAGAATGGATTGCATTGTGGAAAGTGGGGAACAATGTAAAGAATAAAATTATTTGTACTTCTAAAACAATATTTGATAATGCGAACAACGCACATCCTGATAATGCATTTGATTATGTAATATGTAATAATGTTTTTGAATTTCTTATCTGTGGATTAGGTTTAGACTTTGGGGATTTACAATATAGTGTTGAGGATACCATATATTGGGAGCAACTGTCATCTAATATTGATATATCAACTTTTACTTTTGAAACATATATTCATAAGAAATTCAACTCATTTGCTCTTAATAATGAAATAGATTTTATTCATACATGGTTTGAATATCCAGCTGAATTTTCTCGATGGCTATTAAAGAACTACTATCTCTTTAAATATAGTAATGAGACATATCTAAATAGGACTCTTAAATTATGTGGTTCTCAAAGTACAACAGATTTGTTTTCTTTGTTAGCGACATATATATATGATGAACCCTTTAATGAAGTTTTTCTTTATGAACGCAAAATGATTCTTATGGAAGCCATCAAGTTCGGTGTTAGGATAACCGAACAGAGCGAACATAAGGTCTGTGCTAAATTAAAGGCAATTGCCGTAGATCCAGAATGTGGCTATCATATTGCATTGAAATATATGACACCTCTAACTGTTTCCGAGCGTAAATTGATGGTTGAATGGTTAGGAAAAGGTGGAATATCAAGGGTACAAATACAGCCTTTATATTCAGAGTTATATTCATATACTACACAGTCAAACTTCAATGTGGATACTGAAAATATGTGGATTAATCTGTATTTTGATGAATACCGCAAATCTAAAATTGCAAACGAATTAACGGCTTCTGTTACCGATTTAATTTGTAAAAAGAATGATTCTAATGTATCATTCGAGTTATGGTATAACAATTTTAAAACGGTTAAGACAATATTGCATAATAGAGAAGACATTGATGTATATTATTGGATTGACGGTTTAGGTATAGATTGGATTCCTTATATAGTTAATTCAATTAACCAACATCAAGTAGATGGAGTGTATTTAAATGAGGTTCATATTGGTGTGGCAGATTTACCATCTACAACTAATATTAATAAGGAAAAATTAGATGAAATATCTTTTCCTAATGAATTAAAGAAGATTGGGGACTTGGATACATATGCTCATTCTCATAAATCATATCCCGAATATCTAATTAATGAGTTTGAGATTATAGATAAGGCAATATCATCCGTTTTGGCACAATATAATGGCAAAAAGATCGCATTTGTATCAGATCATGGAATCAGTTATTTAGCTCAATTCGGCAAGGGGTTAAACATTGCAGGTATTAATGCCAATCATTCTGGCAGATGTGCTGTATGGCAAAATGGTAATATAGTAAAAGACTCCTCTTACCTGCTATTAGAAGATAATAAGACTATATGTTCATTGACTTATGATTCATTAACCACAAAGACCCCTAATGGAATTGGTGCACATGGAGGATGTACGCCAGAGGAGGTTCTTGTACCTATCATTATTGTTTCAAATAAGAAAAATGCAAGCACATATTCCGCTGCATTAGTAGACAATGAAATATCGGCTTCATTACCGAAGATAAAATATAAAATTAAAGGTCTTTCTACAGTTGATATACCTTATATTGTATACAATGGAGTAAATTATTCTCTATTCAAAATTGATAATAATATATACGAGAGCGAACGCTTAAATCTTGTTGAGACATCAACTAAAGTAGAATTAAAAATAAACGATTATTCTCAATCCGATTCTTTGATTATAAAGACAGGTGTT
This sequence comes from Gabonibacter massiliensis, assembly GCA_001487125.1. Classification (GTDB taxonomy): domain Bacteria; phylum Bacteroidota; class Bacteroidia; order Bacteroidales; family Marinifilaceae; genus Gabonibacter; species Gabonibacter massiliensis. The sequence goes on along the minus strand of LN913012.1, from coordinate 453,603 downwards.
GATGAAGATGATTTATTTGGAGGGTTTTAATTATGAATGAAATAACCAGTCAAAAAATAAGAGAGCAATTTGCCTCTATGGCAATATATAAAGATCCTGCATCAACTAATAGTTTGTTTGCTGGAAGAAATTTGCCTTCGTTCGTAAAAGATTTTATCCTTAAACGATACATTAACAATGATGGAGTAGTTAATAAAGATGGACTTACAAACTTTCTTGACATGGTTATCCCACAAAAGCAAACTGATGTTAAAGATAGATTATCTGCCGGTGAGGAGTTAACTCTATTAACAAGATTTATTATATACATTGATTTGGTTAAAGGGATTCGTCGGTTTGGAATTCCAGATTTAGGTATTAAAGTTAATGAGGGACAAATTCCGGAATATGTATATAAAAACCATATAGGAGAACTTGTGGATGGTGAAAAATGGGGAATCATAAAGCTGTCTGTTCTACCAGATGAAGACGGTAAGAAAAACCATGTGGAAATGGTAGATTATAAACCTTTTAAACCATATCGTTCAGTCGATTTAGATTATCTGAGAAATGCCAGAAAGACGTTTTCCACTCAGGAGTGGATTGATATCTTGCTATCAGCAATGGAATATGAGGCTGATGGTTTTAGTACTATGACTGAAAAACTAGAGTTCTTAACGCGATTACTTATATTTATTGAACCTAGACTAAATGTTATTGAACTTGCACCAAAAGGGACAGGTAAATCTTTTGTCTTTGGTAATTTGTCCAAGTATGGTTGGTTAGTTAGTGGGGGAAAAGTTACTAGAGCAAAGCTATTTTATGATAAAGCAAAACAGCAAAATGGAATAATTAAGAATCATGATTTTGCTGCATTTGACGAAATACAAACAATTATATTTCAAGAACCTGCGGAAATTCAGGCTGCATTAAAATCATATCTTGAGTCTGGAAAAACCACAATTGACAACAATGAATTTAGTTCGGAATGTGGCTTGATGCTTATGGGAAATATTCCTTTAAGTGACCAAAGAAGACCTTTAAATTATAGGTATTTTGATTCATTACCTCAATCATTTCGTGAATCAGCTCTGTTAGATCGTTTTCATTGTTTTATTGAAGGTTGGTACTTACCTCGTATTAATAAGGGTATTATCTATAAGGGTTGGACTATTAATGTTGAATATTTTTCAGAGATTCTTCATTCACTGCGCACACAAAACATATATGGATTATTGTTTGAGGAGCTAGTTGGATATGATAAAAATGCAGACACGCGTGATTATAATGCGGTGAAGCGTATTGCTGTAGCCTATATGAAACTATTATTCCCACATTGGGTTAGTGTATCAGAAATCAATAAGGATGATTTTGATATGTATTGTTTGCAGCCGGCTATTCGTAGGCGCAGTATTATAAAGGAACAATGTCATTATATTGATGCAGAGTTCAAGACAACAATGCCGGAGTTTTGGGTTAAAAATTGATAGCTTAAAATTGGGATTATATGAATATAAGTGCATTTGTTGAAAAGAATGATGAGATAAAGAAATATGATTGTCGCTATTATCTCCATCCTAATCTTTGGTTAGAAAACGCCCATAGTACTTCTAAGCTTCACTCTCAAGATAGCTGGTCGGGATACATAAAATATCTAAATGATAGGAACGAGGTTTCAGATGAAGTTAAAAATTTGCCCAAAAATTATGGAGGAATATATGTATTCTTTATACAGGGAATTAGTTTACCTTTCTGTGAACGATATTTAGCATATATTGGACGAGCCCAATGTACAGAATCAGAAAGTTTGCAATCACGAGTAAAATCATATTTGCCAGAAAGTAAAAAAGCAAATGGTAGAACAAGAATTGTTAGATTGTTTAAGTATTGGAAAGAACATTTGTATATTCGTTATTACAAGTCGCAAGACAACGAATTTATAAAGCAAAGCGAAAGCGCTCTCATTCATGCAATTCTACCTCCATTCAATACTGATTTAACTGAATATAAAATTAAAAAACCTAGAAAGGCCTTTTAACATATGAGTGCAATTGACATACCGGCTATTCGCGGAACACTTGGTAAATTAATATATTATACTGCAACCTTTACTTTTAAGCAAATTGCAGAAAGGGTTAAACCTGCTGACGAAGAGCTACATACATCAAAATCTTTACGAGAACAATTACAACGTGCTTTAACTGATAATCATAAAAGTATTACTGAATATATTTTAACTCAAAAAGAGCACTTCTTTAATGCTTTGGTTCTTGCAGTATATGATGGAGATCCTACTTGGAATGAGCTAGAATTTGAATATAACAACATCAGATACTATTCTATGGGATTTCTTCATTTAAATGGTGACGAACGTATATTTCCTGTTGATGGACAACATCGAGTTGAAGGAATAAAAAGTGCACTAAAAGCAAATCCTAAACTTGAGGATGAAACTATTACTGTTATCTTTATTGGACATCACAATACACGAGAAGGGAAAGAAAAAACGAGAAGAATATTTTCAACATTAAATAGATATGCAAAACCTGTAAGTCCTGGAGATATTATCGCACTCGATGAGGATGATATAGTTGCTATTTCTACAAGAGAACTATTAGAAAATTGTCCACTCTTTATGAACGAGAATGTAAAAATTGACAAGAAAAGTTCTAAAGCACTCGCTGATAATGACGATAAGTCATTTACGTCATTGATTACTTTATACGAAACGAATAAGATTATTTATACTTACTATAAATCTAATTACGATAATCAAAGGAAAATCTATAATACTAAGAAAATTGCAGAATTTCTTAAATTTCGCCCTAATCAACAGGAAATAGATAATTTTTATGATTATCTATTGAGCTTTTGGAATATGTTTATTGAAACATTCCCAGGCGTAAAACACTACGTTGATAATTGCAACAATGAAAAAGCTGCATCAGATTATCGCAATAAAGAAATTGGAGGGTTATTATATTTTAGACCGGTTGCATTACCGAAGTTAATAAAAGCTATATTTGAAACTAAAACAAGATTACGAATTGAACTGAATGAAACTATAAAGAAATTTTCTGAAATTGAATTTTGTATATCTAAAGAGCCATGGACAAATATTTTATGGGATGTCAGGACGCAAACTATGGTCATGAAATATAAAACAAATATTTTCCATATGCTTATCTTTTTAGTTAAAAAGAATCTTTTAACACAAAAGGAAGTAGAGACTTTAGTGAAAAATTATGCAGAAGCTAATGATTGTGATGACGACATTGCGAAACAGAAACTAGACAAGATGCATTCAATACTATAGTTGCCAATAGACGAGTAAAATATAGAGAAATTACAAGCCACTATTCCACGTTTAATGTTAATAAGATGTCGCAAGAAATTCAATTCATATTATACAATCTTCCAGAAAAGGAAGGCAAGGTGCAGGTAATCATCAGGGATGAAACCTTTTGGTGTACCCAAAAGGCGATGGCTCAACTTTTTGGCGTGGATAGGACAGTTGTTTCCAAGCATCTCAAAAATATATTTGAGTCGTCTGAGTTGCTGCAGGATTCAGTATGTGTAAAATTCGCACATACTGCTGAGGATGGCAAGATATATAACACCCAATTTTATAACCTTGATGCTGTTATTTCGGTTGGTTATCGTGTAAATTCACTACAAGCTACTCGCTTCCGTCAATGGGCTACGAAAATCCTGAATGAATACATTAAATAAGAATTTGTTCTTAATGATGACCGTTTGAAGCAGGGAGAGACTGTATTTGGGCAGGATTATTTTCAGGAGTTGCTTGAACGGATACGTTCCATCCGTGCCAGTGAACGTCGGATTTGGCAAAAGATTACGGATTAGCAGCTTACTCCCATCAATCGGGCAGCTTGCGAGAAGGTGAAATACTCCTGCTTCTCCAGACTGGAGCGCAACTCCTGCATTTCCTGAATATGGCGCAATTCCATTTTGCGCTCCTTGATACGATATTTGTAACCTCGCTTCGAGCATTGAGGGCTACAATAGCAGGTCGTTGTTTTCTGTGCGATGAACGGTTTTCCGCACCATTGACAAATCCTTTTTACTTCCATATTTTCGGTCTATTTTCTGCCATTTTCCATGAATTTTAATTTCCCTTTTTGTCAACACATGTAAACCATTGTCAACACACGTCAACTAATGCGTCACTGTGACATTCGGGCTAACCGTGAATTTCCGTCGCGGTAGAAATATGTAGGAAAAATATGGATAAAAACCGTTACTTCCAAATACGGATTGGAAAGTGTTAAAATAGAAAAGTTACTGAATATCAGCGACTTTATTCTAAATAGTTATAATTGGTTACGTCTGTTTACAAGCTATCATTTACCGATGCAAAAATTCTTAAAGATATTGCCCAAAACTTCGTCGGTGGTGATTTCACCGGTGATTTCGCCGAGGTAGTGGAGGCATTCCCGGATATCCTGGGAAATGAATTCGCCGCTTAAGGTGGTATCGAGAGCGGTGACAACTCGGCGAATAGCTTCGAGAGCGTGTGTAAGGGCTTCGTAATGCCGGACATTACTGACAATGACATTGCTAAAAGCTTCCGTGTTGACGGAGGAGGTCAACCAACGGATAAGGGTATCCATATTATAACCTTTCTTAGCAGAAACGGGAAGGATCGGTTCGCCGGAAATCTGAGTCTCTATCTCCTCCTTAACGGCATCCAGGACCTCCGTCCGATCCATTTTATTTAACAGAATCAATAATTTAGCATCGGGAGAGAGACGTTCTTTCACCTGCCGGTAGTAAAGAATAAACTGGTCGCTGCTCCGGTTTACATCCTGCAAAAGCAATACGACTTTCGCCTGGGCAATTTTAGCAAAGGTACGTTCGATACCGAGATTTTCGACCGTGTCGGAAGTATGACGTATACCGGCCGTATCGATAAAACGGAATAGCATACCGTTTAAACTTATGGTATCTTCTATTACATCGCGAGTCGTCCCTTCTATATCAGAAACGATGGCCCGGTCTTCTTTCAGCAAAGCATTCAAAAGCGTACTCTTCCCGACATTGGTATTCCCTACAATAGCCACCGGAATACCGTTTTTAATGACATTCCCGAGTGAAAAGGAGTTGCACAACTCGGCAATCATATTTTCTATTTTTAGGGCAATAGCACGAAGTTCCACCCGATTGGCAAACTCCACGTCTTCCTCCGAAAAATCAAGCTCTAACTCCAAAAGAGAGGTGATGTGAAGCAATTCCGCACGCAATTTTATCAACTCCTTTGAAAACCCGCCCCGCATCTGATTCAACGCCATTTTATGAGCTGCAGCAGAAGAGGAAGCGATCAGATCGGCCACCGCTTCCGCCTGCGACAAATCCATTTTTCCGTTCAAAAAAGCCCGTTGCGTGAACTCGCCGGGACGAGCCAAACGAGCTCCACGGGAAACAAGCAACTGCAATATTCGCTGTTGAATATACACGGAACCATGACAGGATATCTCCACCGAATCTTCACCGGTAAACGAGTGAGGTGCGTGAAAAACAGAGAGTAAAACTTCATCCACCAACTCTGTCCCTTCCATAACACGCCCGAAATGTACGGTGTTAGGCTGTACGTCTGTCAATTTCTTAGCGGAAGGCGATAGAAAAATTCGGTCACATAAAGCGATAGACCCTTCTCCCGACAACCGTATAACCGCAATAGCACCGCTTCCCGGTGCCGTTGCAACGGCACATATTACACTCTTATCAGTCATAATCTCTCTTTTCCGCAAAGATACGTTTTTTCACCGGAAGAGAAATAGCGAAAGTACAGTTTCCGGTTTCCAATCAAAAAAACATATATGGAGTCCGTAATTACAAAATTACCGAGACTAAATCATTGCAACAAAATCACAAAATCATCATCTCACTCATGCGGACATTTAATCCTCTTTTCCCTCATCCCAAACCCATTTTATCGCATCGGCATACACTACCTGATTGTCCGAACTTCCCTTATCACTAAGCACAACAGAGGATTCGCCGGAGGAGAAATGGAACCGCCCCAAAGACAACCATCCTCTCCCGGAGAAAGGTATCTCTATTTCCACTTCGGACTCTTTACCCTCGTGACTAACGGTATAGTATTGCTTTATAGATTCTGCCTTTCCCGTTCTTGTAACCATCGAAGCAGATATAATAGAGGCACCACTTCCTTTGTATTGATATTGAGTTAACTGCATATTGTCAGGAATATAGGCAAAAACTTCATAGTATCCCGCTTTATCTATTTGCACGGACCACTCGGCCTTACTGTTCCCCTCCCCGCTCTTCTTCATCCAACCGCTACGCACGTATCCCCCGTATAGATCCGAATGAGTGACGAGCGTCCACTTATTGGTAGCCATAAAATTATTGTATCTGACTTCGGATGTATCGGCGTTTTTAAACCATTTACGTATTGAACTATCGGAAGAAGAATCCGATATCCGGAATCCTTTCGAATCATTATCCACTATCAACTCCCCTGCTTCGGGCATAAAACGGGCAGTATCTATCCTTTTTTCTCCTTCCGAGGACGCTTTCGTTTTTTGCCGATAATTCCGAGGAATGGTTATTATAGCGGGAACATTTCTGGAAATATTGGTATTCAATGTAGCCGACATGATATTGCCTTCACATATAACAACAATTTCTTTAGCCTCCTTGGATTTTACCAATACATTTTTACTCTTACTATTGTCATTCGTTTGACCGGAATTCATTATAACTACTCCTCCCACGTTTTTCAACCGCGAGGGCATAACAACATAGTTAAGGGTAACCACTCCGTCCACATCACTATCGTTATATACACTTGCCTGAATACGATAACTCCTGTAACTGCGATCTTTATCTTTTGTTTCGATCTCTTCAATAAGGCAATCCCGGATCAAGAAAGCGGGTATTCGATCCACCGTATACCATTCGGGTAATATTTCAAACCAATCCATCTTAAAACGCTTTACAAATTCCCGGTTAAAATCGGAAAAATCCACTTGCCGGTATTTATGTTGCTCCATATACCCGTTGATAAACCTTATCAAATCTGCAGAAGGCACGATCATACCCAAATATTGTTTTTGCAAAACCGTCGCTTTCATACTTAACACCTGACGCAACACATCCGATGGGATCTCCGGATCTTCAAGGGCCTCTTTCACGCTATGATTCTCAAGATAACGAACGGCTCTCCAGTACGAACTGCTATATAACGGGGTAAATTGCTGCTGTCCCTCTTCCGGCTTCATCAAACCATTCAATATCAAATTCATCACCGGATAATCGGAGGAGTATAAATAACCCGAATAACTAAAAAACATGGGAGAAATATCAAACAGATTACCGTTTAACCTATAACCTTTTATGCCACCTTTCCGGGGAAGACGCCTCATCAAAGGATTTCCTTCTCCGAACCATCCGTATTCACCCATAAACGTATTTCGAATAAATTGTTCAACCCACAAGCGTTCCATGGCGCCCCAATCCAATTCCGTCCCTTTCATCAACCGTACATTATTAGCATAAGATCTGCTGGACCCTTTAAAATTCATACTGAAAAATCCCACGCCACGTTCGGGCAAAAAAACCATTTCCGGTTGAACTTGTTCGCTCTCTCCTCTTTCATCCCGATAATAAGAGGCAAAAGAAGCCGGGGCTTCTATGGCCATGAAACGACGATAAGGATACCTACGGCCCTTTGCATCTTCTATCTTGACTTTCATATCGGATAATATCGATTTCATTGAGTCCTGCACATGACTTATATAAGCCATAAAATCATCATGTCCTTCCGCCACGTAAAGTTCAAAAGAGACCGAATCCGCTGTTACCGAGTATCTCTTATACGAACCGATACACAAAGATAATCCCGGCAAAGGGTTTTCGTTTCGAAAAACAAGCGTATCTCCGGATGGTTCCGGATCTCCCTGAGACAATATCGTTTTCTCTCCCAAACCGACAACCTTCAAAACATAAGAGGTGAAATCTTTCTGAATGTCATACATATTCGTCAGGTTCAAGGGAGGAATACTAACCGGATACCACAAACATTCCGGTGTCAGAAGCGTGTAATCCGGTCCGACCATAGCATACCTTTTCCCGGAGCGAAAAAGAGAGGAGCCTATGGTTCTGCTGTCGAATACCAGTTCATCCGGCTGGTCGACATAGCAAATCGACTCGTCTATCCGTCCTCCGTAATCCAAAACATACCTCACGCTATCCCCACTTTCTAATTTGTCGTCCAAGATTAACACCTGATGATCCCTGGAAAAAGAGACCTCTTTTCCCTCTTTTAATATCTTATCCACCTTCAATCCGGGATTCAGGTACAACACGACAGTACGCACCTCCCGATCATGAGGGTTTACCAATTGAATCTCCGTTGTCACCTCTATCCGATCCCCTTTTTGTTTATAAACCAAAGCCTGAGACTTTCGAGTCAGCTTGGGGCGTGCTTCGTACCGGTTATAACTCATCCGGTACTCTTCCCGGTCATGCATGGATCTCCGTGTAGAAGAAAACAGGACAAACCAACAACATACACCGAGCAAAACCAGTATTGTCGCAATCAACCGCTGCTTTATTCTGAGTCCCGGACGATTGGGGATGCGCTGTAAAAAAGCTATCGAATAACCGATAAAGCCCATTCCCAAGAATAACCACGTCAAACGTTGCCAAACTACAAACCCCGACTCCGGATACCCCGCTATATCGGAATAGGCATTCGGAATGGTCGTACCTAAAAAATCATAAAATCCCCGATGAATATTGCTTAAATAAAACAACGTCAGAAAAACAAACCCAAGCATAAACAGAATCGTCAATGCTTTATTACGCAAGATGCTTACCGTTAAGAAAGTAAATCCTAAAATAAACACCAAGGAAGGGAACAGAAACAATACCCAATATAAAGGATACAAGAAAGCATTAAAAGGAGCATCACTGAAAAAGAGGTTTACCATGACTCCCAAAAGCAGAGAGACAATTGCTAATCCCATGAATATTCTAACACTTCCCCAAACTTTCCCTATCACATAATCCGCATTACTCATCGGACGAGCATGGAGAATCTCCATCGTGTCCACTTTACGGGTTTTATTCAAAAGCTCTCCCGCCAAAAAGATAACTGTTATCGACAACGCGATACCGAAAAGATAGACATTCATATAAGGAACATAAGAAGACAATGCGATTTGATTCCATGATGTCCATCGTACCATATTCCCCTGTACCAACAGCTGAAAAAAGGTGATCCCTACCAAAGAAAGAATGGCCAGCATCCTGAACAACCAGGAGCGTCTCAGTATCTTTGCCTCATAACGGGCTACTGTATTTATATTACGAATATTCATATTTGTATGTATAGTTTAGATGTTTATCCCAAAGTAAAATTCGATATCTATTTTTCTCCTTCATAAACCCATTTCACCGCATCAGCATATATCACCTGATCCGCAGTACACTTCTTATCCGTCAGAATAACCGACGCCTCTCCGGGAGAAAAGTAAAAACGTCCTAATGATAACCACTCCCGTTGAGCAAAAGGAATTTCCAACTCCACCTCCGACTCGCTTCCGTCATGACGAACAAGATACAACTGCTTTATCGGCGTTTGTTTCTGAATCCCGAAAACAACACTATGCGATGCTTTGATTTGGACCAAAGACAACTGACTGGGAATATAGGCAAAAACTTCATAGTATCCGGCCTTTTCTATCCGCGTAGACCACTCCACTCTGGAACTACCGTTCCCCCCTTCTTTCCTCCAACCACTTCGTATATGTCCCCCGTAAAAACCGTCATGAACGCTAAGGGTCCACTCTTCAGCGAAAGTCACTTTATAAAAATCTTTGTATTTCGTTGTATCGCTCGTTTTAAACCATCTGCGCAATTGATTACCGGAAGGTACGTTTAAAAGACGAAAGCCGCTCGACTCGTTATCGACGATTAATTCCCCCTCTTTCGGGAAAAAACGGGAAAGATCTATATCTTTAATGCCCGAGGAGGTTTCCCGTGTTTCTCTACCAGAACCATAAGGAGAAAGAGAAATAACAGAAGGAAGATTCCCGGAAATATTCATATTCAATGAAACTTGAGCCAATTGGGCTTTGCACAGAATAATAATCTCTTTAGCCTTCCCGGCCTCTATCAAAACGTTTTGGCTCCGGTTATTCATATCTTCACTGGTATACTTCATCATAGCCGTTCCGGCCTCCATTTTGGGCATTAAGGAATAATTGAGCGAAACTACTCCATCCACATCACTATTATTATATATACTCGCTCGAATACGATAACGCCTCTTGCTATAGTCCGGTTCTTTCATATCCCCTTCAACCGTTTCAATAAAACACTCTCTGATTATATATGAAGGAACCCGATTGACCATATACCATTCCGGTAATACTTTCAGCCAGTCAATCCCGAAACGTTTAATAAAATCTTCGTTAAAACGGACAAACTCGACCTGTTTGTATTTATGCTCATCAAAATATTGCTTGATAAAATCATTGAATTCTTTCTGATCTATCGTCAACCCAAAATATTGTAGCTGTAAAATAAAAGCTTTTAAGTTAACAATCTGATATAAAACATCGGAAGTAAGTTCGGGATTCCCCAGAGCATCTTTTATACTATGATTCTTCAGATAATGCATCGCTTTCTTATAGGAAGTACTATATGTTGAATAAGCCGTCCCCTGTGATTTTCCCCGTATCAACTGACCGTTCAATATGATATTCATAATCGGATATTCTGAAGAATAGATATAAGTTACATAATTGGAGAACAATGGAGAAATATCATATTGATTTCTATTCAACTCGTAGTCAAAACTCATCTTTCTTAGCATAAAACGTCTTTTAAGGGGATTCCCTTCCATTGAACTACCGTATTCGCTCATAAATGTACTTTGGACAAATTGTTTGAACGCCTGACGTTCGCCATCTAACATCGACCCCATCGTCTTATTCACTTTTTGCATCCAGGCATACCCTTCCAATGTTTTCTTAAAATTCATCCCCCAGAATCCGACACCCCGCTCCGGCAAAAAAGCCATTTCCGGTTGTATTCGCTCACTCCCTCCCCGTTCATTCCGATAATACGAAGCGAAAGAAGAGGGACTTTCTATTACGATAAAACGATGATAGGGATATTTACGACTCATTTTCTCTTCCGTTTTATATTTCAAATCCGACAAAACAGACGCCATCGAATCTTGTATTTCGTTAAAACTGGACATAAAATCATCGTGTCCCTCAGCTATATAAAGCTCAAAAGAAACCGAATCCGCCGTCACCGCATACTTTTTATAAGAACCTATACACAGGGATATTCCGGGCAAACGATATTCATCCTGGAAAATCAATGTATCACCCGAAGTTTCCCGCACACCTTGGGACAATACCGTCTTATCTCCCATTCCCACCACGTTCAAGCGATAGTCCGCAAAATTTTTCTGAATATCGTACCCGTTTTTCAGGTTTACCGGAGGAACAGATACCGGATACCAAAGACATTCCGGAGTCAATAAGGTGTAATCTTTTCCCACGAGAGCGTATTTCTTTCCTGAACGAAATATAGAAGAACCCGTCGTACGGGTATCGAAGATATATTTATCATCCACATCCAAATAACATATCGAACCGTCGATTTGTCCCGCGTATTCCAAAGCAAGTAAAAGAGAATCACCGGGAGCAACCCTCTCCTTTATTTCAATTACCTGATTATCCCTTAAATAAGATAACTCCTGACTTCCCTTTGTCAAACGTTTTACCTCCAAACCGGGATTTAAATACAGTACGACCGAATGAACCTCCCTGTCATGTAGATTTACGAGTTTCAAGAAAGCTCGTACCTCTATTCCGTCCCCTTCCTGGCGATAGGTTATCGTTTCCCTATCAAGTGTCAATTTATCACCTGCTTGATACCGATCGTAACTCGACCGATAGGCAGAACGTCTCTCTCTCTCCTGATAATTAGAAAAATACAACATAAAACCGCATGCGACACTCACGAATACGAACAAAGTCGAAAGACCGTGTTGTATCAATCTGCGCCCCGGACGATTCGGAATTCGTCGTAATAAAGTAACCGAATAGCCTATTAGTCCCATCCCGAGTGATAACCAAACCAAACGCTGCAACAAAACCGATCCAAGATTCGGATAGCCTGTCAGATCCGAAAAAGTATTGGGTATCGTCGAACCTAAAAAGTCATAAAGCCCTCGCTCTCTTTCATTCAGGTAAAAGATCGTCAAAAACACGTACCCCAATAAAAACAATATCGTCAATGCCTTATTACGAACAACACTCGAAACAAAAAAGGTCAATCCCATGATAAACACTAACGAAGGAAATAAAAAAACAATCCAGTAAAAAAGATAAATAAATCCGTTAAAAGGGGCATCACTGAGAAAAAGGTTGACAACTCCTCCCAACAACATGGATATCAAGGCTAAGCCCATAAATAAACGAACAATTCCCCAACTCTTGCCGACGACATAATCGGCATTACTCATAGACCGGGCGTATATAATTTCCATAGTGTCCAATTTACGGTCCCTGTTCAAAAGCTCTCCACCTAAAAATACCACCGTCACGGCCATTGCCATACCAAACAGATATAGGTTCATGTATGGAATATAAGAAGACATAGCTATCAGATTCCACGAAGTCCAAAAATTTATCTCTCCTTGCACCATGATTTGAAAAGCAATGACACCTACAAGAGAAAGTACAGCCAATATTCTGAACAACCAGGAACGTTTCAATATTTTTGCCTCGTAACGGGCAACCGTGTTAATGTTTAGAAGGTTCATAATCGTGCATTATTTTTAGGATTTCACCAAAAATAAGGTTTTAATTATTAATACATTGATAAAGAAAAGTTAATATCGAAAATTACCGACGAATACCACAAAATATCATAATATTATGTTATTCAATTTATTATCAAAAAAAATATAGTTATAATAAAAAAAGAATTATTTCATTTGTTAAATTTACAGAAATAACATCTACCACATTTCGTTCACCAACTCTTTTTAAAATATCGTCATCTTCCAGTTATTTTCTTATCTGCACTTTCGTAACGCAAGGTTCACCATGCCTCTATATCCCTGAGCCAAAAATAAGACTTGTATTTGCGATTTAACAAATTATCATACTCATAAAATGTATCCGAAATCGAGTACATAATCATACCCCAACCTTTTCATATATTCGATCCTCTCCATATTTTACGCAATTACAATGTCAACATCCTACCAATATAGATAATACTGGTTTCAATCCAAATAACATTCAAAATTGCGTTAAAATATTTTACCTCTCGGGAACCTCATTTTCTCCGTTAAAAACCCACTTCACGGCATCCGCGTATATAATCTGGTCATCGACACTACCTTGATCCGTCAGCACGACAGAGGCTTCTCCCGATGAGAAATAAAAACGTCCCAAAGAAACCCAGTCCTCCAACGATACGATCGCCGCCGAAACTTCCGTTTCCTGTCCATCATGCCGTACAATGTAATTTTGTTTCAACTCTCTATCCGAAATTGACGAGGGAACAAAAAAACCTCCCGGCAATCTCTTCACTCGTTGCAAATTAACGTATTTTGGTATATGGACTAAAACCTCATAATATCCGGATTTCTCTATTTTCACCGACCATTTTGCTTTAGATGCCCCACCCCCGCAATTTTTTATCCAACCGCTCCTTACCCGTCTCCCGTAGAAACCATAATGTGTCACTAGCGACCACACCCCCGACGCCATCATAACATTATACGTGTCATAAGTATCCGCAAAAGAAACAGGTTTCAACCATCCAGGCGTACGATCTCCCGTCGCTGCCTGCCATATGCTGAACCCTCCCGATTCGTTATCGACAATCCATTCTCCCTCCTGTGGGAAAAAACGGGAGACATCAATATCTCGTACCCCTGGGTTCGCTTCATATGTCACCTTCCCTGAATATTCGATAGGGATTAACGCCGGTATATTCCCAGAAAGAATCGTGTTCAAAAAAACCGATGTAGGCTTGCCTTCCGTTACGATAACTATTTCTTTCGCCTTTTTAGCTTCTATTAAAACGTTTTTCGTATACAACGACATTATTTTACTGTTACTCCCTATTTCCGGCAATTTAGCGTAAGTCAATACAACCACCCCCTCCACTTCACTTTCGTTATAGACATTCACGTGGATTCGGTAACGCCGATCCACCGAACTCCCATCTCCCTTTTCTGCAATCTCTTCCACGCATGCATCTTGGATCACGAAAGAGGGTATCTGCTTTACCGTGTACCATTCCGGTAGTACTCTACACCAGCTTATCCCGAATCGTTCCGTAAATTCCTTGTCAAACGAGGTAAAATCAATTTTTTGAAATTTATGATCCTCCCAATATTGTCTTATAAACGCATTAAAATCAAAATAAGAGACTGTCAGCCCCAAATAACTTTCTCTCAAAGCAACAGATTTTAATTTTATAAGTTGATATAAAACATCGGATGTGACTCCCGGATCTCTTAAAGCTTCCTTTAAACTATGACTTTTAAGATAATTCACGGCCAATTGATGTGAACGACTACCGACTTCGAAATTATCCATCCAACTAAATTGCACCGTATCCGCCCCGTTCAACAAATTATTTAATACGGCATCTAAGATCGGGTATTCCCGTGAATACAATTGATTCACATGATTATAAAACAACGGAGTAAGAGTAAACGGACTGCCACTTAACGTATAACTACTGTAAGAATAGGGTACGAAAAGTCTCATCAACGGGTTTTTCTCCATAAAACTACCGTATTCTGATATAAATATATGATTTAATAATTGTGTTAATATACTCCTCTCTACATTTTCCATCTTTTCCTCATTCGTTATTTTCCGGTATGTCTGCTTATTTCTCGCCAAATCCATGTTTTTGAAACCGACCCCCCTTTCTGGTAAAAAGACCATCTCGGGTTGTACCTTCCCACCACCTCCCCTCTCGCTTTGGAAATAAGCAGCAAAAGCAACTGGAGTCTCCACAACCATGAAACGTTCATAAGGATACTTTCTATTATTTTTCTTTTCAATTTTATCTCTAAACTCACGTATAATACCGGTCATAGAATCCTTTATCCGATTAAAATGTTCCATAAAATCATCATGTCCCTCCACGACAAATAATTCATAGAAAACAGAGTCCACCTGCATTTGATAACACTTGTAATCGCCGATACACAAAGATATTCCGGACAACCGATGCTCATTCCTAAAAATTAATGTGTCGTTCGACTCGATCCGTTCTCCTTGCGACAAAACCGTGCGATCGGTCTCCCCGACTACCTTCAAACCGTATTTCGTGAAGTTTTTTTCTACTGCATAAACATCGGACGGATTTACCGGGGGAACTGAAACCGGATACCAAATACACTCCGGAGTGAGTAAAGTATACTCTTTTTCTAATATCGCATATCTCTTACCAGAACGGAAAAGCTCAGAGCCGACATTCCATGTATTCGCCACGTGATTGTCACATAGCTGAAGATAACAAATAGATTCATCTATTCTTCCGGAATATTCTACTTCCAAATCCAATAAACCTTTTCCTTCCACCGCCTCATTAAGCACGATCACTTGATTATCCCTGTAGAAATCAACTCTCTCACCATTTATGCATATCCGGTTAACCCGCAAACCGGGATTCAAGTATAGAAGCACCGGATTCACCGTTTCTTTGTATTCATTTTTTAAACGTAGTCGTGTCTTTACCGTCAACTGGTCCTTCTCCTGTCGATAAGTAAGAACTTGATTACACTGTGTCAATTTACGATTCGAACGGTATTTCTCGTAAGTCGCCCTGTAGTCATCCCGGAGAGTGACATTTCGATATTGCCGCATGCATAACGAAAAACCGCAAATAAGCCCCAGCACAACCATAAATGTCGACACACCGAGGCCAGCAACACGGCCCGTTCGAATCGGAATGCACTTAAAACAAACGCCGGAATAACCGATAAACCCCATACCCAAAAACAACCAACTCAGACGTTGTAACATAACACCACCTAAATCCGAATAACCCGAAATATCCGATAACGTGACAGGCTCCCCTCCTCCTAAAAAATTGAAAAGCCCTTGGTAGTAGTCGTCCGAATAATATAAAGTAACAAAGATATATAACAATAACTCTAAAACAAGTAACGGTTTATCTGAAACCAGACCTGTACATAAAAAAGTAAGACCAATAATAAACACCAAGGAAGGGAACAAAAACACGATCCAGTAAAACAAATACATCCATCCGTTAAAAGGAGCATTTGTAAAAAAAATGTTTATAATAGCTCCCGATAAAAGGGATAACAAAGATAAAGCCATAAAGACCTGAATCATCCCACAAGCTTTACCGATCACATATTCCGCATTACTCAATGAACGGACACACGTGGTCTCTACCCTATTCCGATCCTTATCCCACTGAATAACAGTAAAAAAAACAACAAGTACAGCCTGAACGATACCGAATAAATAAACATTGAAATAAGGAACATAGGAAGATAATGCGATCGTATTCCATGAAGTCCATTGCATTATATTACTTTGTACCAGTATCTGAAGAATTAGAATCCCGACTAAAGAAAACAAGGCAAATGTCCTGAACAACCAATTACGCCTTACTATTTTTGCTTCATAATGAGCGACTCTTTTGATGTTAAAAAAGTTCATATTCATGCACTATATTTGTGAATTTGTCAAAAATAACGTTTAAATCACAAATATCACACCAGAATAAAGTTAATATTATTATCCACACGTGATCTCATTTTAAAATGACTAATATTTATTAATCCATTTTCAATTATTACAATTCAATCACGGACATTCTCCATCACGTAAACCTTGAATGTTAGCGTATATAATAACCCACTATCTCCCGAGGGATTGAGTAAGGTCAGTATCCTAAACGCTCAAGGATTTCTTCGGAAGACTCTAACGGCTTATTTTTCTGTCGGTTCTCAAAATTTATATGTTCTCTATAAAAAAGAATCGTTTCATCTGTTAAATTGGTGAAAAGTCCATCCACTAAATTTCTTTTGCCTACTCCTTCCAAAACATAAGTGCTCCCCAAATACTTCTTCATCTGTTCTTCCGTGTCAAAAGAGTAAGCATGTATTTGCATCCCCGAGTTAAAAACAAGAGCCGCCATCCACGGCTTCAACAAATCATCATACCTGTTCGGCTCTCCCCCGATGCTGGGCCCCATGATCACGGCTCCCTGCTCGATCGCGTAATCGACCCACTTCGCATACGTTTCGGGGGCATCATTTTTCATATCATTTTCACCTAACCATAACAGTTGGCAGGTCGGAATCAAGCGGGGAAAAGCCTCCCGCAGTTTTCTCAAGGATTCCCGAGAAAAAGTCTGTAAAATCACCCGTGCCGGGGTATTGGCGATCCCGACCTTCCCTTCCGTTGTCGGAACGGATTTTAATGAATCCCTATCGACGGCATACCATCCCAACCGCTCCAATTCATTTCGCAAATCCCGTTCTATTCCGGGAAACAAGCGAGGTTCTTTGGTCTCCGGATAGATTCCGGGACGATTCCCGTTATCTGCCGGATCTTTCTCGTACTGCATGATAATTTTTCCATTTTCTTTCCGGTAAAGACGCTTCCCGGTCGAATCCCGCAAAATTCGATTCCCCTCCGCAATACGGATTACATCTTCCAAGGTTAAGATATCCAATCCGGAAAAACCTTTTCTTGCCCGTTCCGGACAGGCCTTATTAAACCAGCTCCCCGCATCCAGCGTCAATAACTCCTCTAAGGTAAATTCAGACACCGGAGCATCTTTCCGCTCCGGGAATTTTTCGGCTACATCCGTTGTCCGTTGCAAATCTTCATCGTGCAAGGCTAACAAATACCCGTCTTTTGTCCGTTGTATATCACACTCCAAATAGTCACCTCCCGTATTCCGGGCCCAACGCATGGCTGCCTCCGTCTCTTCCGGGGCCCAATAGGTCGTACCACGATGTGAAATAACAATATCACGGGGCAGATATGCCAATACCTCTTTCTGTTCTTCTGATAAGGAAGTAAAACCTTTCGATGCGGAAGAACAGGAAACAACGGGAGTAAATAAAACAAGCATAACCGATAACATTAGAAATAAATTCATCTTTATCCGAATTTGTTCCGAACAAAGATATTTTATTTTTACGAATCTCACTCACGTCAAGTTCAATCATCGTATAATTTATGATTCAGAACTTACAATCATTATTGTATAATCGAAACATCAAAATAGCACTTTTACCCCGTCCCCAAGTGCTAATAAGAAAGTGCCTTCTCGTAAAGAGAAGACACTAACCAACAAAAACACACCATAACTCTTTTATTTACAAATAATTAAAAATCAATCAGATATATAATCTAATCTCTTATCACTAAATCCTTTAATCACAACATCTCTTCATTCTTTAATCGTCAATCGCTGCCAATTTATTCTTTATAAACGCTTGCATCTGAGGGCTCTTCAATTGAATGGCTAAAAGATAGGCTTGCTTGTAACACTCTTTCGCCTTTTCTTTATCTTTCAGTATAAGGTAACAATCCCCCATAGTGGTAATCACCTGTCCCTGGTTATCCGGCGCAAGTTTATAACCTAACAATTTTTGTAACCATTGGATACATTGTCCGGCTGCATTTTTGGTAATTCTCCCTCGCGTAGGCCCCATCAGATTCATCACCGTTCCGTAGTATTCGTTCGGACCGGCATCCTCCCCCATACGTTCCAAAAAAGCATCTTTAATTTTCACGTAAGCATCCGGGTCTTTTTTAGCATAAATCTGGTAGAGGGCATCGGCCTCGCTCGTCAATACGTCATATACCGGAATCTTACGAGTTTTTACCAGATCAAAAACCGATTTCAGATCTCCGTTTACCCGATCAATCTCCTCTTTATACCCCAAATCTCCTTTCATGGCCAGTTCATTGATTAAAGAACTTTCGTAAGTCACGATATAGTTAGCCAATATCTCCAAGGGGATTACAGCCTTAAACTCCTCCATATGTTTTACGATAAGCTTGAAAACGGTATTATTTTTTTCGATCTTTTGATTGTAGGCGGTCATAATCCTGAAATCTTCGGTATTAATCAAATCAACAGGATCTTTAACTTTTACATAGGAATAAAACAACTTTTCCACCCGACTTTTCCATAATTCGGCCTCTTTTCCTTGCTTCCCCCTTACAAAATCCGGAGCTTCCAACAAAATGGATTGTTGAACGGTCAGATCGCTTTTGTTCTTTTTATACTGTTCCCACAAGGCTTCAAAAACAGGAGCTTCTCCCAGGGTCACCTTTGCATCATGCAACAAACGAGTTGCCGGTATCAATCCCATCACCCGTTTTAACTCGTTACCTTCTTTATCCAGAAAAACCATAGTCGGCATCCCCGTGATCTTGTATTTTTTAGCCAACTCTTCCTCTTTATCTACATCTACTTTACAGGAAACGAAACGGGTATTGAAATAATCACCCAATTTCTTATCCGGGAACACCTCGACAGACAACTGCTTACACGGGCCACACCAGGTTGCCATAAAATCGACAAAAATGGCCTTATTTTCTTTTTGGGCCTTTATTAAAGCAGCATCCAATCCTCCATCTATAAATTCAATACCTTGCCCGAAGGTTGATACGGCCAGAAAAACAACTACCGCTGTCAAATAACATCTTATCCATTTCATTCTTTTGTTTTTTAGCGTATATGATGCTGTCCGTCGATTTTACAGACAGCATCATACGATTAGTATTCAAAACATTAAGGCTCGACGACAAAGGTAAAAGCATTATTTACCACCTGAGTATAACCGGGATTGGTCAACCGTATGGAAATCACGTAACGCCCCGGAACAGCATCATTATCGATAGGAAATAGCATCGTACCGGCTCCCCGGATCGACAAATTTTCTTTAAAATAACGGATAGCTTCCTCTCCAGTTGTCGAAGTGATGTTCTCGATCGAAAAAACGATCAACTCGGTACCCTCGTACCCCTGCATAGCCAAACTAACCCAAGGAGCCCGACTTTCAATACGAATAGAATCCAATTTCGGGTCCAATGTTTTGCGGATCACCATGGTATCCGGAAGATATCCGGCATCTTCCGTTAGAAGGTAGCCGATTGTTTTCTGGTGACAACTGCATGCCAGGAGCAACAAGGCACTCCCTATGATTAACTTCATCTTCATATCTCTTTTCCATTTAAATTAAAATTACATATCTCCTAAAGTAAAACCGTAATAAAGAGAGTGCACCACGCAATGATCCGGTTCTATATTGCTGGAGGCTATAAAAATACGTTTCCAACTGTAAATCGTGAATCCCTGTATCTGCTTCGCTCCTTTTTCCGGCAAACCGCCATACGTACCACGGATCGTAAACAACCACACGGTCTGGCCGCTTAGCGTTGTGTAATCCTCTCCTCCGGTTCCAACTCCTATAGGTTCTCCCCGCTCCGTGGGACGTCCCGCCGGAATATCGTCCAAATAGATCTTTCCCTTAAGCAAATGCTTTAATAACACGTCTTCACACCATTGCGGATCCAAATCGGATATCTGCTCATACCCATTTTGTATTAAATACCGGCGAACGGAGTGATTGGTCGGACCTAAAAAAGTAATCTCCGGAAACTCAGGGTCTTTTCCCTCGAAAATACGAACCACACGAGGTCCTGCACGACGAACTAAAAGTACTGTGGAATCCCAATCATAAGCATTCGCTTCCATATACTCCAACAGGCTTCCGTTAAAACGCCCGTTACTCAATCCCGTGTCGATATAATTATCCTTCAGGCAGGAGGCCATCAATATAACAACACTTATTAATCCTAACAAACGATATATCTTTTTCATAATTTATTACTGTATCAATTTATTCCAGTACGTATTCTGTCGCATCAAATTATTGTTCACGAAAGCTCCGCCAAACACGGGATAATAAAGTGCGCCGTCTTTCAACTCTTCATCCGTCAACCTTCTATACGTTCCTGATAACTCCCGCCGAACGTAATCCCAACCGTTTCGCACCGCATCATAATAGCGATGATCCTCAAAAATCAGCTCTTTTTCCCGCTCTTTGAAAACAGCATATTGCAAATCTCCTTCCGCAAGCGAATAGTCGTGATTTCGATTTCCGTATGCCCGTTCTCGTATCCGGTTCAAATCCTCGACCGCACCGGATTTTCCCTGCCGAGCCCTACATTCAGCCCTTAACAATATGATATCAGCCAATCTCCAGATTACCTTATTCATATCTAACCCGCTGAATATTGGTTCGGCCTCATAATCATTCTGTTTGTAATAGGGAGTACGAAATTTGTTTACGAATGCCTTTTCGATCATTCTGTTGTCATATAATCGAATGATATCGGACGGCAAGGTATCCGTGGAAGAGGTATCGTTCGGTATCGAATCCTGGGGCCAATCCGGCCAATCCGTTGAATCTTGCGAACCTCCAATCGTATCCGAAGCCCGGGCAAGCACCCGGTATTTCCCTCCTAACGAAGCCAAGTTAATTTTAAAGAAAGGTTTTTCGTTCACGTCTCCTTCCCCGGAATAATGTGCTTCGATTTTGCCGTCAACACGTTTCAAATAAATCGTATCCGCATCCAATGCCCAAAACCAACTATCACGGCGTAAATCTTCCCAATCATACATATCGTTCACGGTCGTTTTAAAAATTTCCGCATAAAAAACCCAATTCGGTTCAGTCTCCCGATCCAAACGAACCGGCCAACCGACATACTGCGTACCGAAATAAGGAGCACGGTTGATTCCTTCCTGTACGGAACGGAATATCTCAAAAATACTCTCTTTGCTGTTGCGATACATCGTTCTCTCCGCCACGAGTTCGGGATTCGACTCCAAGTCATAAAAACCAACCTTTCCGTCAATGATCATGGAACAATACTCTTCCGCTTTTTCCCAATATTCAGGTTCGTTTAAAACTCCTGCCCGCCAGGCACAAATATGAGCCAATAAAGCGGCGACAGCTCCTTTCGATCCATATTGTTTCAAAGTACGGGAATTTCCGGCATAATCCTTCAACTCTTCAAAAATCGGTAAATCCATGGCTTTCAACGCTAACTCTTCGGCTTCCTTCAGTACCTCCGCAACAGAACTTTTAGCCAACGGAGTATATTTTTCTCCCATGATAATAGGCACCTCACCCCAATCCCGTGCCAGAAAAAAATAACAGAGTGCTTTCGCAAAATAGCATTGTAACAAATAAGGTTTTAATTTATCTTGAGAAAACGGGAAACGATGTGCGTTATTCAGTATTAAATCCGCCTTATCAATCGCGTAGTA
Source organism: Gabonibacter massiliensis (assembly GCA_001487125.1). GTDB lineage: Bacteria > Bacteroidota > Bacteroidia > Bacteroidales > Marinifilaceae > Gabonibacter > Gabonibacter massiliensis. Next base: position 431,235 of record LN913012.1, on the reverse strand, counting down.
AAAAGGAGTCCATACAGAATTTTTATAAGTATCCGGACGCAAATTCAAAGCATTGTAATAATCCGGGAAACTGGTAGTATCCATAATAGCTCCCGCAACCGCATGAAATCCGGGACCACCTAGCAAACAGGTTCTTACCTGATCCATCAGGGCATTTAACAAAAATTCAGCATCCTGTTCCGAATCAAAATAATTGTTGAAGGTGACGGAATTTTCCGGTCTCACGTCTAACATCCCCGTGCACCCCCAACAGCAAGAGAGCACGATCAATCCGATCCCTATGTATTTTTTCATCATGTATTAAAAATTAAGCGTTAAACCTAAAGTCCATTTTCGAGGTAAAGGATAAGCCGTCCCGCCATCCAATCCGCTATAAATATCCACCACTTCCGGATTCCCCCCGGAGTAATTACTCCAATAGAACAGATTTTCGCCGGTAGCAAAAAAGCGGGCCCCGGAAAAACCGATCTTTTTCATCACTTTTTTAGGCATATTATATCCTATGGTCAACTGTTTCAAACTAAACAAATTTACCTGCTCTATTTTAGAACGTACCTGGGGATAATACGGACGACCTATCGCCGGCATATCCGTTTGATCTCCTTCTTTCTGCCAGAAAGTCAGTTTCCTTACATCCGCAAACACGGGTCCATCCGTACCAGACAAAGAAACATTTCGCATATTGATCATCTTGCGCCCCAAGGAATAATTGAATAAAATATTCAGATCGAAATCTTTATAGGTCAACTCGTTTACCCACCCACCATACACTAAGGGCAAAGCCGATCCCAAATAATACATATCCTTCGGCTGTATATCATAATCTCCGCTCGCATCAGAGATCCGTTGGGTACCGAGCAAACCGCTGACTCCCGTATAAGCTCCGACGCCACCTAAAAACAATTTATTTCCTTTAATATCGGTATAAACGGGTACCTCTCCCTCGTTCTGGTAATACCCCGTATCGTTAAAAGCGTAAATAGATCCCAAAGGACGTCCGATTACAAAACCGTTAAATCCTCCCCCGATATCTTTACCGGTATAGGTCTTTTCCAAACGACTCCAATCCCTGGAAACATTCAGCTTCATACGCCATCCCAATTTGCTGGATCGCAAAATATGCGCTAACAACTCCAATTCGATTCCCTCGTTAGAGACCTCCATCGCATTCTCATCCCGATCTTCCGCACCCCATAAAGTACCGGGAAGGATTACTTTGTATAAAAGGGAGCTGGTATACTTAAAATAGTAATCCATTTTCACGCTCAACCGGTAATCGAACATATCCAAATCCAAACCGATATTGTACTGACTGGATTTTTCCCAAGTCAAATTAGGACTAACGGGCTTACTTTGAATTACGGAAGGATTACCGTTAAATGAAGCACCTGCCACAAATAAACCGTAAGCCATATACTCACTGGTGAATATTTGTCCGGAAGTCCCGTAGCTGCCGCGCAGTTTTCCCCAGTTTAACCAATAGGCCCACCGCATAAAAGGTTCTTCCGAAAAGGCCCATCCCAGAGCAAAAGAGGGGAAATTGGCCCAACGGTGATTCTCGCCAAAAGTGGAAGATCCATCCCGGCGGAAACCGATCTCGACCAAGTAACGTTGTTTGTAATGATACCCTAAACGCCCGAAATAACTGACCATGGTCTTTTCCCTGAAATCCGAATTATAGGAAGTCGTTGCTCTCCAGTCGGGATTTGTTTCGGTTCCATAATTGAATATAGGATTATAAGGAGGCGAATAATAATAGATCTTATCACTTGAACCCCGCTTCCCGAACCCGGCGATCAGAAATTGTTGCTCTTTGTTTACGTTCAAACCTATTAAAAGATCGAAATTATGTGTCTCGTTGATGCTCTCTCTCCAATGCAGCAACTCTTCCGTTTCCAACCGGACCGCTCTCCCGATCGAGCCATCCGATATGTTCTCTTTCTCACCCGGATTCAATACGGAAGGTTTAAACTGATTTTTATTTCCTTGGGCATAATCCACACTCCCAGAAGCCGATAAGGTTATCCCTTTCCAAACGTTATACTGTACCAACATGCTGGCCATAGCCCGGTAATCATCTGTTCTGTCTCTCTGTAGATTGATATTTTTCAATAGTTCATCCTCCGCCAACCCATCGTTCGGAAGAGTCGTACTCTGTTTCGACGGATCTACGGTAATCCCCTCGTACCGTCTCGTTCCTCCCATCCCGTCATCCCTGCTGATACTACGATCCACGTAGGAAAGCATCACCCGGGCATCCACCCGTATTTTTTTCGTCGGTTGGGTTTGCAGATTGATCAACATATTGGCCCGCGCATAGTCGGAATTCAGCATGATTCCTTTTTCGTCGTACCATCCGGCCCCGATCATATACTGAAACCGTTCCGATCCGCCGGAAACCTGTAAATTGGCATTGACTACTTTTGCGGTACGGAAAATATGTTTCCACCAATTGGTCGAATTATTATAAAACGGATTCAAACTATCCTGCAATACGGGGTTACCCAAAAGATCCGGTCTACCGTCTACCCACCATCCGTCATAAGTTCCTCCGCTTAAATACACCGATTCGTAAGAAGAAGGATAATACGTCAATTGTTTATTCCAATCATAACCGGTTGCCAGCCTATTTCGCATTACCTGATTACGAAACCATCGCTCCATACGACCGCCTATCTGTAACGGATACTCCTGTACCTGAGAAACAGAATAAGAGATATTCGCCGCAAATTTGGTCGTACCGGCCTTCCCTTTTTTAGTCGTGATCAAGATGACCCCGTTGCCGGCCCGGGAACCGTAAATAGAGGCGGCAGCAGCATCTTTCAACACCTCCACGGATTCAATCATGGCCGGATCCAAATCGGCCAACGTATTCGTTCCCGTAACGGGTGAAACAAAGGAGTGCATCGGGACCCCATCGACGACCCACAAAGGTTGTCCGTCACTGGCCCCGTCGACCAACAAAGAATTAAACCCCCGCACGGCAATAACCGAAGCACTGCCCGGTGCTCCAGATTGTTGAATGATATTGACTCCCGCCAAACGTCCCTGCAACATATTCACGATACTGGCCGTCGGTAATTCCTTCATCTCCTCAGCCTTCACGGAAGAGATCGCCCCTATGACCTCCCTTTTATTCTGCGTTCCGTAAGCCCGAACCACCACTTCTTCCAAGGCTGCCACATCCTCTTCCATAACAACGCGAAGCGTATCGGTTTTTTCAGTGAAATCGACTTTCTGTTTCTTATAACCGATAAAAGAGAACTCCAACGTTCCTTTCAAAACGGGTAAGGTGATGGCAAACCACCCCTTCGTATCCGTCGACGTTCCCAAACTCGTACCGAGGAGTCTTACCGTCACTCCCGGCAAAAATTCCTCCTTTTTATCCCGTACCCACCCCCGGATCGTAACCGACTTTTTTTCATCTTTTGCAACAGCCTTGATAACAAATACTCCTTCAATTTGCTCGTAATCGAAGGCCGTACCCGACAAAACTCGTCGCAACGCATCTTCAACAGGTACATCTTTCAAAACGATATCCTTACAGGTAATTCCGCGAAGACCGCTCACGTTATAGAGAATCCTTACTCCCGTTTGATCCTTAATCCGGGTCAATACTTCGATCAACGTGGAAGACTTTACATCGAGGGTTACGGTCTCGTGTTGGGAATAGACGGCAGCCGATGTCGAAATCGTCAACCATACCATCAGAATAAGACTCAATTTCATCACTAAAATTGTTTTTTTCCATTTAGCCGGCAATTTCCATCGATCCGGTAAATTTTTTTTCATAAATTTGTCATTCATGTTACATGTTTTTAAGATATGTAATAAAGGAGGATGCGAAACAAAGTTGGTAGCTTGGGATTCGTATCCTCTGTTTTTTATTTTTTCCCGACCTTTATCCTATTTCCGACCCATTCGAAACGCACGTTCGCTCCGGCCTCGAAAAACTGAAAAAAGATTTCGATGCGACTGTATTTATCCAAATTTCCACTAAACACCAGCTGTTTCAATTGCTCATCCTCAAACACAATGTCAACATCATACCAGCGAGACAAGGTTTTCACTATCTCCTCCAAAGTTTCATTTTCAAAAGAGAGCAAATTCTGCCTCCACGACACATAGTTTTGAACCTTTACTTTACGAATGTCCGCTACACTTTCTCCCTCCCTATAACTCAACTGTTCGGCAGGAACAAGCTTTACCTCCCCGATCCGTTCGTTTGAAAAAGAGATGGCTCCCTCGACCAAGGTAGCGGCAATCCGGTGCTCTTCCCCGTAACACTTCAAATTGAACCGAGTCCCATACACTCGCACCTCCCCGATACCCGTTTTCACGATAAACGGTGAAGTCGAATCGGAAACCACTTCGAAAAAAGCCTCTCCTGTTAACTCAACCACCCGCTGATTCCCGGTAAAAACAACAGGATAGCGAAGACGGGTATCCGCATTCATCCATACTTGTGTTCCATCAACCAAGGTAACATAATACTCTCCTCCCCGGGGAACATACAAGCTATTATAAGAATGGGCATCTATTTCCGTCAAACGAGGGAGTTCCCCGTAAACGACCCCTGTCGAATCAACGACGACGGAGACCCCTCCTTTTTCCCTAAATTGATAAAAACTCTTACCCAACTCTACGCAATCCCCTCCGGACAGAGTTAAAACGGCCTTTCTCTCCCCAGGTTTTACCGGAGAATAGAACCGCTGTTCCGCCCGTCTCAACGCAGACCTCTTTTTTTCGGGCACGGAAACCAACGCCAGTACACCTAAAACAATAAAACAAGCAGCAGCAACACTTCCGACAATTACACGTTTCATATACCTTTTTTTCGACCGGACTTTTAAATTACGACAGGCTTTCCTGTAATCATACCGTTGTCTTGCCGCATATTCTCTTTCAAAAAATTTCCGAACCTTCAAATGTTCCGCAACATCCCGAACATTATCAGGATAGTTTTCCTCTGCTTTATGCTCTCTCAATCGGTCTATCAAGCAACCGACGATTCGTATAGAATTGGCATGTATATCTTCCCATTTCATCTCAAAATGACTTAAATTATACTAACAAACACGCCGAACGCAAAAACGGGTGACAAAAAATCAAAAAAAGTAATTTATTATTTTAGAATCAGAAGAGATAATTGTTCGTAACGTTTCTTAATCTTACAAATAACAAAAGGAGAACGGATGTAAAAACTTTTCCCATATGCTCCCGAATGACCTGGTAAGCCCTCTTCTTTTGTGTTTTCACCGTATTTTCGCTAATAGATAATCTCTCCGCAATTTCTCTCACGGTAGCTCCCTCCAAAGCACCGAACAAAATTTCCTTTTGTTGGCCCGAAAGCAGAGACAACACCTCATAAAAACGGGAAATAGTCTCTTCCTCCAACGCCATCTCCTTCCCTTTTTCCTCATCGACGATCTGTCGGTCGACCCATATTCTATGAATCGCATCAGACGACTTTTTATCCCGGATATAATTTAACGCCCCGTTATAAGTGAAACGATACATATAAGTAGTAATCGCCTTTATATTCGAAAAACCAAAAGAGGAATTCCACAATTTGATAAAACCGTTTTGAACAATATCCTCGGCCGCAACCGAATCTCCGGTAAGTTTAGCGGCATAACTGCATAAAGGAGCATAATAATAACGATACAACTCTTCCCAAGCCGCATCCTCCTTATGATTTACTCCATGCAAAAATTGAAGGTTATCGATCATTGTTTTACCGCTATAGGGCAAAAATAAAAAAAAATCGAATGCTATTTATAAAAATAGACGAATAAAACACCAAACAAGTCGAATATTAGAACAATCCAATAAAAAAGATTATTTTACATATCCCTTCAAAACCAATTTTAATGAAGCATGCCGGGGATCGTTACAGATCACGGTGATGGTTTTATGCTGCATTCCGCGTCTGCCTTCTGAATCAAAAACAACATTCATTCTTACGTTTTCACCCGGAGAGATTATCCTTTTTTCCGGAACAGCTGCCGTACACCCGCAAGTCGTTTCTATTTTACGTATAATCAAATCTTTATCTCCTTCGTTTCTCAACACGAAGGCCGCCTCAACCTTTTCGCCTTGAACGATAGTATCAAAATCGACCTCCTTTTTATCCGCTACAATTTTAGGTAGTGACAATTTCCCTGTCGACACCGTATCAAAATGTTCGATCACATTCGCCTCAAGCGAAACTCCCTGATTCGGATCTACCAGCACCCCATCGATTGAAAAACGTAAAAAGGTAAAAAAATACCCCAATTGACTATCTTTTGTCATTTGTACAACGACAAGCAAGGTATCCTGCCCCCGTGCCGCAATTTCCGCATCACCCGACTGCCATTCCTGAAGAGTTCCTCCCGACATCCTACATTGCACTCCCGCGGTATATCCCCATCCCCCCAAACGGATCGTCTTCTCCGTGGGATTACGGACAATAATCGTATCCCGGTACTCCTCGTTCCAATAGATATCTCCCAGTTCCAGTTTATCCGTACTGAAACACAATTTGCCGACCGGACTTACACAGGCAGGACGTTTCCCCGAAGAACAAGCCGTTAATCCGGCAAATATTACCACTAAAACAAAAACAAAATTTCTCATACCGAAATAACGTTATCCGACAAATATAAGATTTTTACCCTAACACTCAACGTAATTTATGGCGATTAAAATGCGGTCCGGCTTTAAATTGGAAAAATAAAAGGGAAAGAACCGTCAGACAGGCACCGAAGAAATAGGCATGACTAAAACCTCTAAAAGCCTGAGCGATAGAACCACCACACATTAACCCGACTCCAATACCCACATCCCAACTGGTCAAATAGGTGGAAGTAGCCGTGCCCCGTTGATTATTAGGTGCCAAATTAACGAACAGGGTATTGAAGGCCGGAAACATCGTCCCAAACGACACCCCTTGCATAAAAGCAATAAAGAAAAACAGTCCAGAAGTCGCCCGGGCATTCCATTTCATCATCTCTTCGCAGGCAGCCAAGGCAAAAAGACTTATACCGGCCAAGTACATTCCTAATAAAATAACCTGTGTAATCCGACCCTTGTCTACCTGTTTTCCTGAAAAAATCCGGGAAACAGCCAAACCGACCGCCATAAAAGTAAAATAGAGTCCCGAATTACCTTGAATGCCGATCTCTTCGGCATACATGGCCACGTAACTGGTTGTCATACCATAAGGAATAGAAAGCAACAGAAGTGAAATCCCGGCAGGCAGTCCTTTTACTAAAAAGAAACGATCGAGAGAAAGAGGCTCCCGTTTAACCGGCTGTTTATAGGGAGTTTTAACCAAACCCGCCATCACAAAACCTAATCCTCCGGAAATCAGAGAGCAGGCAAAAATAACCTCATAAGGACAATGACCATGCATAAATAACCCGACCATAGGCCCAAAACTCATGGCGATATTATTGGCCAGACCGTAATAACCTAATCCCTCCCCCCTCCGGGAAGAAGGAAGAATATCAATAACGATCGTATTACCCGCCACCGAAACCATGCCGAAAGCCAGACCGTGAATAATCCGGAGTAAAATGAAAAGAAAAAGAGCGGTCGCTATCATATATCCCCCGAAAATCAAGGTAAAAATAAAATATGACAACAGATATAAAGGTTTACGACTAAACGTATCCAGCATATACCCTGAAAAAGGACGAATAGTCAAACAGGCTATCGTGTAACAGGATAAAATAAAACCGATCATGGATTTGCCAGCCATAAACTCCTCCCTCAGATAGAACGGCAACACGGGCAATAGCAAATAGAATGCAAAAAACAGCAAAAAATTAGCAGCAAGGATATGACAGAACCCTGCTGAAAAAAGCTTATCTCTTACCATAAAAACCCTTTAATTACAAACCAATATCTTCAACATTTTTATCTACAAAATTATAAAAAAAGAGACGGGTAACGGGTAGTTTTACAAGAATATTCTAAAAATATAAAAACAAATCACACGAAATACATCTATCTATAAAACAATTATTTACACCTCATACTCATCCCCATTGAAAAGAGAGTTTAAAAATAGATAACAAATTAATTAAATAGTTTCTTTTTCAATATAAATCAGTATTTTTGTGTTATAAAACTACAAAATCAATACTTATTTATTTGTGTGTGGTATGTCTAAAATCAATTCTATTTTACGGAGCGTATTTATAAATAAACCGTTTTTCTGCATTTTCATACTTTGTATGCATATCTCTACTTCTTTTGCTCAAAAAAACGCTCCATCCAAAAACGATTATATTCTGATTATTAACAGTTACACGGAAACGACCCCATGGAGTTCCTCTATCATTGATCCCATCATACAAATGGCATCCAAGAATCAAAAGTTGGATATATACATCGAACATATGAATATGTTTGTTGTCAACAAGCAGGAAGAATTAAACGAATTTACAGAATTTCTTTTTTCCGAATATTCGGAAAAACGTCCCAAACTTTTAGTCGTGGTAGGGAATTTTGCTTTACTCCTGAAAGACGAAATCCGAAATAGATGGAGAGATATCCCCCTTATCGTTTGTGCGGAACAGGACTACCTTGGAACACCGGAAAATTATTTGAACAAGACCATCATTAAACCCGAAGACAGAGTTTCTCTCGCCTCATTAGCCGGCGAATATAACCTCACGTTACTCTATTCAAGACTATATCCCAAAGAAAATATTGATTTAATGAATGAAATGCTTCCAGATATGCAGAAGCTATTGATTCTCATGGACAAAAGGTATGTCAATCAACAAATTCAATGGGAAATATCCGAAATATTAAAAAAACATTATCCCCGCGTAGAATACAAAACCATATATGCCGAAGAAACAAGCATAAATCAACTTCTCGACACCTTAAAACTGGTAGACAAAGCGACCACGGGAGTCTTATTTTCTTCCTGGTTCCATGCTCAGCAATTTAACAGAAGAACTCTCTTAATGATTAACTCCTTTCAAATCATATCCAACTCCTCCGTTCCCATTTTTACTTTGAGAAACGCCTTCATGAAACACGGGGGAATGATCGGAGGGTATATGTATGACGACACTGATTTTGAAAACAAATTGATAAAAACGATATCCGAAGTCCTAACGGGTACACAACCGAAAGACATTCCCTTTTATTACCCGGTAAAAGCAGCCCCTACGTTCAATTACAACACGTTACTCCTGAAAGGCATATCTCCCGACATTTGTCCTCCCGACAGCGTGTTCTATAACAAACCGGTAACTTTCTGGGAACAATACAAATACCTCCTGATCGGAATAATCGTATTCCTCGTTATTATTTTATTGTTTTTAATCCAACAAGGTCGTATTATCGTACTGAACAGATTAAAAGAGATGCAGCAAAAAGAGATCGAATACGCCTCCGATTATCTGAATCTCTTCAATAACATGCCAATTCTTTACATGAAAGAGAAGATCATTTTAGACGAGGAAAACAACCCGGTCGATTCCGTCTTTGTTGAAGTAAATCGATTTTTCGAAAAAAGTTTCGGAGATAAAAAAAGCATTATCGGCAAAAAAGTCAGCGAACTGTTCCCCGAGTCCCTCGCCACGTTTATACCGTTCTTTAAAATAGCGATAACAGAAAGAAGAACCATCACGTTCCCCTATTATTTCGAGGGAATCGGCATTTTCTATGACGTGGTTATAAGTTACTCCAACAAGCCGGATACCATCGATATTTTTTGCCTGGACAGCACGGAACTCCATCAGGCTCAAGAAAAAATCAGATCAACGAACCATAAGCTGGCAATGGCTTTGGAAGTAGCCAATATCGTTCCATGGAAATGGAACCTACGTAAAAAAACCATACTCTGCGATGTGAATCGTCCCATAGAGTTAAGCAACGTAAAGCATAATATCAACGAAGATCATCTATCCGTACCGGATTCTCAATATTTTTCCAAAATCATTAAAGAAGACCGCGAAAGAGTCAAAAAAACCTATCAATCTCTGATTGAAGGGAAAATTGACAAGATCAAAGAAGAGTACCGGGTGGTAACTTCCGACCATAACGGGCATCGAATCGACTGGGTCGAAGCACAAGCGACCGTGGATTCCAGGGATGAAAAAGGAGCACCCTTAACATTAGTAGGCTCTTCACTCGTGATCACAGAACGCAAAAAAATGGAGCAAGAGCTGATATCCGCAAAAGACCGGGCCGAAGAATCCAATCGTCTGAAGTCTGCATTTCTGGCAAACATGAGCCACGAAATCCGTACACCTCTGAATGCTATCGTCGGTTTTTCCGGTATATTGGCAACCCTTGAAGAAGAAAAGGAGAAACAGGAATACGTCAATATCATAGAAAACAACAATGAACTGTTACTGCAACTGATCAGTGACATTCTCGATCTTTCCAAGATCGAGGCCGGGACATTAGATTTTATCTATTCGGATATCGAGTTAAACAAACTCATGGGCACCTTGGAACAAACTCAATTTTCCAAAATAAACCCGGAAGCCGTTAAATTGCAGTTCGAGCCGGGATTGCCCGCGTGTGAAATCAACACGGAAAAAAACAGGCTCACCCAAGTATTGACGAATTTACTCGCAAATGCCATCAAATTTACCACTGCGGGAAGTATTCGATTCGGCTACGAAATTCAGGATAAGTTTCTCTATTTTTATGTATCGGACACGGGCTGCGGAATCGCCAAGGAACAAAAAGAAAAAATATTCGACCGTTTCGTAAAACTCAACACCTTTGCCCAGGGAACGGGACTCGGACTGTCCATTTGTCAGGTCATCGTTCAGCATATGGGAGGGACTATCGGTGTTGAATCGGAAGAAGGAAAAGGCTCCAAGTTTTGGTTTACCGTTCCCTACCATCCGGTAACGATAAATAAGAAACAGGAACAAACAGTAGAGCCTGTAAAAATAGAAAAGAGTAAATTGACAATCATGGTTGCGGAGGATGATCCGAGCAATTACAAGCTTTTCGAATCGATCCTCCGCTCCGAATACCATATCGTCCATGCTTGGAACGGCAAAGAAGCAGTGGAACTATTCAAAAAACACCATCCTAACATCATACTCATGGACATTAACATGCCTGAAATGAACGGTTACGATGCGACACGCGAAATCCGTAAATTATCCACACAAGTTCCGATCATTGCGGTAACCGCTTTTGCTTACGCTTCCGACGAACAAAAGATCATGTCGAACGGTTTCGACGGCTATATGGCAAAACCGATTAATGCCAAACAGTTGAAATCACAATTAACAAGCATTTTACAGGAGAGAATCATATTTTTATAGATACCCGATATTTTTTAACACCGTATCCTAAAACGAACTGAATGAAAAAGAAAAACAAAATACCGCAGAAACTCACCCGGCAAATATTTTTCCAATATACGCTACCGATGATGTGTATATTACTCCTGTGGAATGAATACGGAGAAATGAAACTATCCTGGTCATACCTTTTTTTATTCATTATCGAATTTATCGTCGGGACAGGCATCGCTTATATACTGGCTGTCAGTTGGGCAAATCAAATCTCCAGAAGATATTTACCCAAAAAATAATACATCCACGTTAAGTCTATTCCTTACAAACGATCCATTCAATCAGGTTTACGAAACAAGTAATACCCTATAATAATAACAGTCGTTAACGCCTCCGACAACGGCATAGATAACCAGATTCCGACAATACCCATCCACTCCGGCAAAAATATAAAACTCAGGACAAGAAATACAAAACCGCGTAACAAAGCGAACAAGGTTGCGGGTTTCACTCTCTCGAGACTCTGATAATAACCGATCGAAGCCAAATTGACAATAAAACATATAAACCCCATGGCGAAATACGGAAACCCTTCCATGGCAATACGGGCAGCCGCATTATCGGAATTAAGAAAAAATCCGACCAACACGTGCGGGTAAAATATAAACACGCACATAACTATCAAGCCACAGACAACCGCCGTGACAAGAGAAATTTTCCCGGCCAATACAACCCGTCCCACATTCCCCATACCAAAATTATAACTGATGATAGGTTGCGCCGATTGGGCAATAGCATTACCAACCATAAACACGAAAGGAGCATAATAACAGGCAATGCCGAATGCCCCTACTCCATCGTCCCCCAAATAATGCATAAACACCTGATTCCCCGTAAACATAAGCATTGCCAAGGTTGCTTCTCCCAATAAAGAGGAAAAACCGATACGGCATTGATAACCGATGTTCCGCAAAGAGAGCCGTAAACTTTTACGACTTCGTTTGACAGGATATAACCGTAAATGACGTGCAAAAAACAGTAGATAAAAGACCGCTATAAGACCGCCTACCGTGATGCTTATTGCCGTGGCAAAAGCGGCTCCCATTACTCCCCATCCCAAAGGAAAGATGAATAACCAGTCCAAAACGACATTAACCAAAGCCGAGATGACACTACACCACATGGCTAATTCAGGAGCTCCGTCCAGCCGGATAACAAACAAAGAAACAGCTATCCACATTTGAAAAACCAACGACGGGACGAACCATAACAAATAATCCGTCACCATCGGCAGCAAATGGTCGGACGAACCGAGCAAATAAGCTGTTTGTCGCGGAAAAATCAGGATCAGCACGGAAGGCACCAAGGTAGCGATCGTTACGAATAACAGGGCTTGAGTTACATTCAAACGGGCTGCCTTCACTTTGCCTTTCGACAAATGAATGGAAGCAACAACCGAACTTCCGACCCCTGCCATAAGACCTACCCCCGTAAAAAGCATCAACATAGGTATACAAATATTGACAGCAGCGATTCCGTCACTCCCCACGCCTTGCCCAACAAAAATTCCATCTGCAACAGTAACCGCCGACATACTGAGCATCCCCAATAAGGTGGGTATAAACAACCTGCCGAATAATGTCGAAATTTTCAATGTCTCCAAATTCATAGCATCTCTTTCCATACTTCTATTGGCTATAGTTACTGTCTACCCGCCCGGAGCACATAAAAATACCGGATAAGTCGATTGGTTTTACCCAGTCACCTTATCCGGCATTCTATTATGCCCTCCGATGAGGATTACAAAACTCTCTTTGGTTTTATATCGGATGCAAAGGTAAGGGTTTTCTCCGATTGTCCAATATTTTGAAATATTTCCATCCACTTCCATACAGAAAAAGTTATCTTATACCCGTAAAAAGAGAGCCTCAATAAGCAGGTAAGCATATAAAAGTAAATCGTACTTGTAATATTACCTGCCACACTCTATCTTTACAACAAAAGACAAGGAACCAACAGGTATCAATTAGCGTAATAAGAAACAAAAAACAAAATATAGAAATAACATGAAAGTATTATTGATTAACGGTAGTCCAAAAAAGAGCGGGAATACCTTTATCGCATTATCCGAGGTCGCTTCCGCCTTAAAAGCGGCTGACATCGAAACGGAAATCGTTTCCATCGGAACCAAAGCCGTACAAGGTTGCATTGCCTGCAATAAATGTAAGGAATTAGGCAGATGTGTATTCAAAGATGAACTGTATAACAGTATTAGGGCAAAACTCGGAGAAGCAGACGGAATCGTTATCGGATCTCCAACCTACTATGCCGGCCCTAACGGTTCTTTATGCGCCCTATTAGACCGCTTGTTCTATTCTTGCGGCGATCTGTTGCAATACAAACCCTCTGCCTCCGTCGCAGTCTGCCGTCGCGGAGGAGCAAGCGCCACCTATGACCGTTTAAATAAATACTTCACTATAAACAATATGCCTGTAGTCTCTTCTCAATATTGGAATAGCGTTCATGGTATGTTGCCCGGAGAAGCCTCCCTGGATGCGGAAGGTCTGCAAACCATGAGGACACTGGGAAATAACATGGCCTGGCTACTTAAAAGTATTGAAAACGGGAAACAGGAGATACCGAAAAAAGAACCCGCGATAATGACCAATTTTATACGATAAAACAATACGATCGACCCCTTGTAAACAAAAAGTTTACAAGGGGTCGATCGTATAATGTGATCCGGTTGGGATTCGAACCCAAGACCTACGGCTTAGAAGGCCGTTGCTCTATCCAGCTGAGCTACCGAACCGTTATCGTTTCTATTTTGACGGTGCAAATATAGGGGTTTTCAAGATAAATACAAATTTTGCCGAATGCTTTTTCATAAAAAATAATAGATGCAAAATAATCCTTTATTTACTAACCTATTAATGGTTCGAAACGTAATATTAGAAATAATTGTGATTTTGCAAAAAAGAAATAAAAGCAGTACATTTGAATACATATTAATGACATATTAAAATCAAAAACAATGGCAAAAATAACATTACAAGGACACAGTATCAACACGAAAGGAAACCTACCCGCAGTAGGTACGGTCGCTCCTGAATTTTCATTGGTTAAAACGGATCTATCGGAACTTTCTTCAGATAGTTTAAAAGGCAAACGGATCGTATTGAATATATTCCCCAGTTTGGATACAAGCGTATGCGCCACCTCTGTCCGCACCTTTAACAAATTGGCAGCCGAAATGAACAACACCGTTGTTTTGGCGATTTCTAAAGACCTTCCGTTCGCTCACGCCCGTTTCTGCACGACGGAAGGTATCGATAAGGTTATTCCGCTTTCTGCATTCAGAAATTGTTGCTTCGGTGACAAATACGGAGTTGAAATGACCGATGGCCCTTTGGCCGGTCTCTTAGCCCGCGCAGTAGTAATCATCGATGAAAACGGAAAAATCATATACGAAGAGTTAGTACCCGAAATCGCTCAGGAACCCAATTACGATAAGGCATTGGCAAGTTTAGAATAAATTTCGAAAAAAATACTGACATGCGGGACCTGCGAATCATTCACATGTCCCGCATTCATTTTCGACATATCGAAACAAAATAAAACGAGCAAACGGAAGCATATGTATAATCAATGCACTGTTTTTAATCCTATAACCCCTATCAGTATCAATGATACAAACAGAAGCCTGAGTAAATTTACGGCATCCTGAAAAAAGAGGATCCCCATAACGATGGTCCCCACAGCACCAATCCCCGTCCAGATCACATAAGCAGTACCTATAGGAATTGTCTTTTGTGCCAGATAGAGAAAAAATCCGCTCGCTCCCATCGAAATAACAGAGAAAGCGATGAAAAAACAGAAATATTTTTCATACGTACTCGCTAATTTAAATCCCAAAGGCCATCCTATTTCTAATAGTCCGGCTACTAATAATAACATCCATGCCATATCCGACCCATTAATATTTCAGCAAAGTTACGGGATTAACGGAGGAAAGGAATTGATAAAAATCAATTAAATATAAAACAGTTATATTTGCAATACAAAACGGTCGTACATGAACATAAACTCATTTTCCAAGGCTATAGAAGATAAGCTCAAGCTTATAGGAGAAGAGATTTTCCACCCCAAAGGATATATCCTATTCAATAGCAACAGGGTAGAACGCAACATATACATCATACGACAAGGTATTGCAAGAGCTTTTATTGAAGCTGACGGGAAAGAAATTACGATCTGGTTCGGGCAAGAACACGATATAATTCTGTCTGCCAACGGGTACGTGGACGGAAAAAGCGGATACGAGACAATGGAACTATTAGAAGATTCCGTTTTATTTAAAATAAATCTGATTTCGTTAGCTAAGCTGTATCAATCAGATATTGAAATGTGTAACTGGGCACGCCAGTTGATCGAAAAAGAGTTTGTTCGTACAGAACACCATCTCATTTCCATTTTATCTCAACCCGCATCAGATCGCTACTCGCAACTTTTACATGAAAAACCTGAAATATTACAACGGGTACAATTACGACATATTGCCTCTTATTTAGGAATAACATCCGAACATCTAAGCCGAATACGCGCTAAGAAATTCTGATTCAATCAACCTGAAGCCTTAAAAAAGCGGTGATTTATTCACCGCTTTTCTTATCTGTTCCTTATCTCTTCAATAACCATTTCTATCGCTTTCATCGTCGCTTTTCCGATATTCCGTTCACGGGTAAAGGAAAAGGTATACTTCCGTGCAATCGTTTTTTCCGGAGTCGCTAATCCGATCCAGACCGTACCTACCGGTTTTTCCGGAGTTCCTCCGGTCGGACCGGCTATTCCCGAAGTAGAAACGGCATAATCCGTTTCCATAAGACGACGTACGCCTTCCGCCATCTGCACCACGACCTGTTCGCTAACAGCCCCGTAAGCATCAATAGTATGAGGATCGACTCCTAACACCCGCTCCTTTACCTCGTTGGCATAAGCTACAACGCACCCTTTAAAATAAGCCGACGCTCCGGCAACTGACGTAATCTGTTGAGCTATATTTCCTCCCGTACAACTTTCCGCGGTAGCAATAGTCTTTCCCTTTATTAACAGTAATTCTCCCAACTCTCTCTCCATACAATCTTCTTCTCCGATCGTAAAGCGTAATCCTTGTAACACCTCTTTTAAAGTCTCAAAAAAAAGATCCAGATTATATACTCCCTCTCCCTTGGCCGTCAAACGCAATTTAATAAAGCCGGGAGAGGGTAAATAAGCTAATCCCAGCCCTTTCGGCAACTTTTCCTCCCAGCTTTCCAAACGAATCGCCAGCTCCGATTCCGGAATATCGTACACCTTCAGCATTCTGTATTCCAGCATTAAATGAGGATACCTTTTCCTCAATTCCGGAATAACAGTACGGGTCATCAGGTCCTCCATTTCAAAAGGAACTCCAGGCAACGAGATCAAAACTTTGCGGTCCCGCTCAAACCACATCCCGGAAGCGGTCCCCTTATGATTAAGCAATATTTTACAATTTTCAGGCAAAAAAGCCTGCCCTCTATTATTTTCATTCATCCTCATCCCCCCGTTTCGCAATAATTTCTCGATCCAGGAGTAAACCTCTTCATTCAACACCAGACGCGTATCGAAATACTCTGCCAACACCTTTTTGGTAACATCATCTTTCGTCGGCCCCAGTCCGCCTGTAACGACGACTAACTCTGCATGCCGCATCGCGTAATCGATCCATTCCCTGATCTTATCTCCCTGATCGGGAACAGACAATATATCCACCACCTCCGCTCCAAGACGGGTCAACTGTTTCGCAATATATTGCGAATTGGTATCTAATATCTGTCCCAACAAAATCTCATCCCCGATAGTAATAACAATTGCATCCATATGATTTGAAATTTGAAAACAAATCGGACCTTATCCGTTCTGTTTATATTATACATTATCGTTTGTTTTTGAAATCGCATCAATCCTTTTTAAAAGCGAGGGATGCGAATAATAGACAAATTCGTATAACGGATGAGGTGTCAAATTACTCAACGCTTTCACCGATATTTTCTTTAAACCGGAAATCAATTCATTTCCATTATAACTTAGGGCAGCATAAGCATCCGCCTCGTACTCGTTCTTACGCGACCAGCTATTCATGGCAATCCCTAAAACCGTGCTGATCGGAGAATAGAGAATAGCAAATGCGACTAACCCTAATTGAAAATAAGCCCGGTCTCCCCCAAGGGCCAGGGACAAAGAAGTATTATTCACGAAAAAAGAAAAAAGTCCCAGCATAACTCCCATCTCCAAAACGGATACGAACATACCCTTTAAGGTATGTCTCTTTTTATAATGTCCTATCTCATGAGCCAACACGGCCACGATCTCTTCTTCTGTCAATTCTTTGA
This sequence comes from Gabonibacter massiliensis, assembly GCA_001487125.1. Taxonomy (GTDB): domain Bacteria; phylum Bacteroidota; class Bacteroidia; order Bacteroidales; family Marinifilaceae; genus Gabonibacter; species Gabonibacter massiliensis. The sequence continues at coordinate 413,549 of LN913012.1, read as the reverse complement.
TCAACGTATCATACAAAACGACCCTTTTTTTGGGACCGACACCTGTAAAATAAGCATTGGCTTTCGTGGAACGTTTCGATCCGTCGATCACGTAAATATTATCCAATTTAAACCCTACCCTTTCAGCATACGATTGGATCTTATCCCGCAAGCCTCCCTCTTCCAACGGAGTTTGTTTATTAAACAACGGAACAATTAACTGAGAATAAAACAAAGACATAAATAAAGAGAAGAGAGTAATACCCCCCCAGGCATACAACCAGAAATATACTCCGGCCCACGTGTAGAACCAGGTAATCAAAACCAACACGACTCCTCCCATTAACAGTGAAATACATATTCCTTTTAATTTATCCGTCCAAAAAAGAGTTTTTGTAGAAGTATTAAAACCATATTTCTCTTCGATCTTGAAGGTTGCATAATAATCAAAAGGAATATCCAATACCGAGGCTACCAAAGACACTCCCAATATAAATATAGCCGTCTGTCCTATGACGCTCTCCGTCAGGGATACTACCCAACCGTTATACCACCCGAAACCGCCTAATACCAAAAAAGAGATCATAACTACAAAATCGAATACCGAACTCCAGAAATCCAGCCGGCCGTTCTGCCGTTTATAATCCTGAAAAGAACGGTATTCCGTTTCGTTGTATATTCCGATCAAAGCTTTTGGCAAACAAGGAGACATATGTTTCAGATTCAGGTATTCCAACCCTCTCTCCCACACAAAATCAAAACAAAGAAAAAGTACAATTATTAAAAATATCAAATCAGACGTCATATCCTTGTATTTTAATCGATAGACAAAGGTATACAAAATAACCCGATTTATTATCCGGGATTTCAGTTTTACCCCTCCCTTACGAGATCTTATTTAAACCATCGGACGAAAACTCTTTTTCGTTCATTTTATCCGGGAAGCAGTTGGACTTCTCGTTTATTAATTTTAATTTCGTTGCCGAATTAGAGAAATTTTTCCGTTATGGAAATCTAAAATACAAAAACACTTTAAACCATAAACGATCATGGCAGATTTCAAGTATCAAGAACCGTTTCCAATACAAAAAGATTGCACGGAATACCGTCTGTTAACCAAAAATTACGTAAAAACCGTAGAGGTAGAAGGACGAAAAATATTAAAAATTGAAAAAGAGGGCTTGGAACTGTTGGCCCGCGAAGCCTATGCCGACGTCTCTTTTTACTTACGTGCTGCTCATTTACAAAAATTAGCCGATATCCTAAAAGACCCGGAAGCTACCGACAATGATAAATTCGTGGCCCACACGATGCTATTGAATCAGGTCGTTTCGGCGGAAGGAGAACTACCGACTTGTCAAGATACGGGAACAGCCATCGCTATCGGTAAAAAAGGAGAAAACGTATGGACCGGGTGTAACGATGCCGAAGCTATCAGCAAAGGGGTATTTGAAACATACAGGGACAGGAACCTACGCTATTCTCAAGTGGTTCCCTTCACGATGACCGAAGAAAAAAATACCGGTACTAATTTACCGGCACAAATCGACATCTACTCCACGCAAGGCAATAAATACGAATTTCTGTTTATAACCAAAGGAGGGGGATCTGCCAACAAAACGTTCCTGTACCAACAGACGAAAGCTCTATTGAATGAAGAGACACTGACCAAGTTCATCAAGGAAAAGGTAAAAGACTTGGGAACATCGGCATGTCCTCCTTACCACCTCGCTGTTGTCATCGGCGGAACTTCTGCCGAAGCTTGCCTTACCACGGTGAAAAAAGCATCTGCCGGATATTACGATAATCTTCCGACACAAGGAAACGAGGGAGGTCAGGCCTTCCGAGATTTGGAATGGGAAGCCAAAATCCAGAAAATATGCCAGGATATGGGTATCGGTGCTCAATTCGGCGGAAAATATTGGGTACACGACGTACGGGTAATCCGTCTTCCCCGCCATGCCGCATCCTGTCCCGTGGGTATCGGAGTAAGTTGCAGTGCAGACCGGAATATCAAGGCTAAAATTACGGAAGAGGGTATTTTCCTGGAACAACTGGAAAAAAATCCAGCCCGTTTCTTACCGGCTGAAGCTCCCCATCTGGCCCCCGCAGTAAACATCGACTTGGATCAGCCGATGGAAAATATTTTAAAAGAGCTCAGCAAATACCCGATTAAAACCCGTCTAAACCTATCCGGAACCCTGATCGTGGCACGCGATATCGCCCATGCCCGTATCAAAGCAATGATCGATGAGGGCAAACCCATGCCCGAATATTTCAAAAAACACCCGATCTACTACGCGGGACCGGCTAAAACTCCCAAAGGAATGGCTTCCGGTAGTTTCGGACCTACCACGGCAGGCCGCATGGACCCTTATGTGGATCTGTTCCAAGACCATGGAGCCTCTATGATCATGGTTGCCAAAGGAAATCGTTCACAAGCCGTCACTGACGCCTGCAAGAAGCACGGAGGTTTCTACCTCGGTTCCATCGGCGGCCCGGCGGCCATTTTAGCAAAAGAGAGCATCAAATCCGTCGAAATCGTCGATTTTGAAGAACTCGGCATGGAAGCCGTTCGCAAAATCCGGGTGGAAAACTTCCCTGCCTTCATCATTGTAGACGACAAAGGAAATGATTTTTTCGCAGAGTGGTCACATTGACAATTGTAGATTAGGTGATTAGAGAATACCACTTACAATCTAAAGCTTATAGATAAAAATGCTGTTCGGTGATAGAACAGCATTTTTATTATTTCGCTTACCTTCTTTTGTTTTCAGTTGTTCTTAAAAAAATCTCACCAAAGCTTTTGAAAGCTAAGGTGAGAATTACACAAGATAAAAATCTCTTTATTCTTCCACAGGCTCAAAATCTTCCTTGCCTACCCCGCATAAAGGACAAACCCAATCATCGGGAAGATCTTCAAATGCCGTTCCGGGTGCTATACCACTATCCGGATCCCCTTCCGCAGGATCGTAAATGTAACTGCATACAGTGCAAATGTACTTTTTCATAACGCTTTTCTTTTATAAGGTTTCTACTATGGATAGTTAACTATCCGTTTGCTAATTTAAAAATTTTTTTATCCAATTCACTTTATACGGCGGATAGCGTAAAGGGATATCCATCCAGGAAAAAGAACGTAGGATTGCCCGACGATTACTGAATAATTCAAAACTGGCTTTCCCGTGATATTTTCCCATTCCGCTTCTCCCGACTCCACCGAAAGGTAAACGAGCATTAGCTAAATGCATAATCGTATCGTTAATACATCCACCCCCGGAAGATGTCGAACCCACTACCTGTTTTCCTTCCTTTACATTACCAAAATAATACAAAGCCAAAGGCTTATCCCGCTTATTGACAAATTCAATGGCCTCTCTTATATGTTCGTATCCGATAATCGGCAATAAAGGACCGAATATCTCTTCCTGCATAATCGGACTATCCGGCTCTATCTCATCTAATAATGTAGGGGCAATATACCTATCAACTATACTATATTCTCCTCCGTGTATAACTTTTCCCGAAGAGTGCATCAAATTAATCAATCTCTTTGTCCCGGCTTCATGTACTATTCTACCGTAGTCCGGACTATTTTTCGGTTCTTCTCCCCAAAAAGAGAAAACAGCCGATTTCATTTGTGTTATAAACTCATTTTTCAAATGACTGGGGATCAACACATAATCCGGAGCAACACAGGTTTGTCCCGCATTCAAAAATTTTCCCCAGGCAATCCGGCGAGCCGTTAATCTCATATTACATCCTTCTCCTACAATACAAGGACTCTTTCCCCCTAACTCCAGCGTAACAGGAATTAATTGCTTTGCAGCAGCTTCCATCACTTTTTGTCCAAAACGAATCCCACCCGTAAAAAAAATATAGTCGAAACGTTCTTTCAACAAAGCTTCCACCTCTTCCTCCCCTCCATTAAATACAGAAACGTATTCCTGTCGAAATACCCCGTTTAGAATCCGAGAGATCACTTTCGAAACGGCAGGAGCATAAGGCGAAGGTTTTAATACCGCCACATTTCCGGCAGCAATAGCCCCGATCAAAGGCATCATCAACAACTGAAACGGATAATTCCATGGGGCAATAATCAATACGATTCCGTAAGGTTCAAACAGTATTCTACCCCGCGAAGGAAATAAAAACAATGGAGTGCTTACCTTCCGCTCTCTGCTCCATCGACGTAAATTCCTTATACAATCTCGGATTTCATTTAAAACAATTCCGGTTTCCGTAAGATAACCCTCTCCTTCCGATTTATGTAAATCGTTCCACAAGGCGCGGCTTATCTCATGCTCATTTTCTATGATCATTTTCTTCAAGCGTCGTAACGCCTCTACCCTGAAATTAAGATCACGCGTGACACCGCTTGCATAATATGCCCTCTTACTCTCTATTTGAATCCGTTCTTCTGTCATCATAGCTGATTTCGTCTTTAAATTATACGGATCTTATTTAACAAAGATATGATTTCAAAAGTTTTTTTACATAAAATACCCTGTTTTTTTACTTTGACAACAAAAAACTTTTTCCACGCGTTATCGTTACAGTTAAAAATAGATAAAGAGTTTTGAATGTAAAAGCCCTTTACACTTAATTGAGAATTAATGAATAATCCATGAAAATAGGAGCTTTGTTCGCTTTACTAAGCGTAATTACCTGGTCCGTCAATAGTGTCATCACCCGGTATTGCCTGCTAAACTATGATATTAACATACTTGTGTTCACATCACTACAAATATTTTCCGGGGGAGTAGCATTACTTATTATCCGGGAACCGGTCACCACGCAAAATTGGAAATCCGGAGTCAAATACTCTTGGTTGTACACTTGGCTACAAATTTTCCGGAATTTCTTTTTAGCAGCCATTTATCTATATATCAGCAGTACCGAAACCAGTCTGCTGATCAATTTGGAAGTAATTATCACGACCATTTTGACCTATCTTTTATTCAAACGCAAACCTCATGGCTGCGATATCATCGGCATGCTGGTTATCCTCACCGGAATCGTTCTTTTTCTCCTGTCTCTTCCCGAAGCCATTCGAGGAAAAATAGCAATACTTGTTGTTTTGGCAGCTTTTGCCAGTTGTATCCGGGCTGTTATCGTAGAAAAGACGACCATCATGAGTCCCAACACGACCACACGTCAAAAATGCGGTATATCCGGTTATACGATGTTTTGGGGCGGATTTTCGGTTATTTGCATATTAAGCGGAATCGCTTTATTCGAGCATTTCTTCGCGAAAGATTTAATAGACCTCCCCTTATCTACTCTTTACCTGCCCAAAATAAAAGATATCGTTAATCCGGCAGGCCTCATAAGCGCATGTCTCACCGGCCTTCTAATCACATCACTTTCCACTTACTTATACTATGCAACCCTACAAACCGCAACGGCCGAAACCTTTATGACTTTCAGAGCTTTTCAGCCCATGCTCACCTATGGTTTAGAAGTTTGGGCCACTACTTATTATTTCGCCATGCGTCCGGATTTAAACACAAAGGATTTTATTTTGGCCGGGGTCATTATTTTCGGATCATTTTTAATCCTGATCATGCCCCCCAAACGGGATCAAAAGCAATATATGACAAATTGAAAAACTGTATAACGACGATAGCAAAATAAAAGAAGTGCTCATCGACGATCTCGAATTTTTAATTTCCAATTTAAAAACGACAAGATCAGACCTTAAATACGAATCAATTTACAAATAAAAGATTCTGAGATTACGTGATGAAGTGATTTACAATAAAATCAAGTATCTCCTGTTTTTGGGAGGGATGAAACCAAGTGATGCTTGTATCCCGGCGAAACCAAGACAATTGTTTTTTGGCATAACGACGAGTATTCCGTTTGATCAGACGAACGGCTTCTCCCCGATCGGTTTTTCCATCGAAAAAATCAAATAACTCTTTGTATCCTACCGTATTCAACGCATTTAAATGCCTTAAAGGATACAACGAGCGAGCCTCCTCTTCCAAGCCCTGTCTAAACATTTCGTCGACCCGGGCATTAATGCGGGCATATAACTCATCCTTATCCCTATTTAGCCCTATCTTTATAATGGAGAAATCCCGTTCTTTCCGAATTCCGGTACGTAACGAAGAATAAGACTTGCCCGTCGTCAAACAGATCTCGACGGCATGCATCACCCGCTTTGCATTTTTCAGATCGACCATACCGTAAAAAACGGGATCCAATCTTTTCAACAAGAGTCGCATAAATTCCAACCCCTTTTCCTGATACATCTGCATAACCGATTGCCGCACCTCCGGGTCCACATCAGGAATCTCATCTATTCCCTGGCACACAGCATCGATATACATCATAGAGCCCCCTGTCATAACAACAACATCTCTCTCCAAGAAAAGCTCTTTTATCCGGCACAAAGCCTGTTGTTCGAATTCCCAACAATTAAAATAATCTTTTACAGAAACAGACTGGACAAAAAAATGAGGAACCGCCGCCAATTGCTCTTGATCGGGCACGGCAGTTCCAATATGCATCTCCCTAAATAATTGCCGGGAATCACACGAAATAATAGCCGTTTGAAAATAAGTCGCCAGCTCTATACTCAGATCGGTTTTTCCCACCCCGGTCGGTCCGAGTAACACTAACAACGTTTTCTTCATCCGATGAAATAATTAAAGCCTGTCAATATAATCATCCAGACTCTCGTAACGATCTTCCCGAAAATCCTCCTCGTCGTATCCCCGATCTTCCCGGTCCTCATCCCCGTAACTATCGTTCCCGAACTCTTCCATGAAGCTATCGTCATATTCATCGTCAAACTCCTCCTCCGGCTTATCGAACTCCCAATTATCATTACCTTCATCAAAAGAAAATTGTTCCGGAATATCCCCGTCACAGAACACGCACACGGGCATAACATCGGAAGAATCACGAACATATTCCCCGGCATACTCCACCCTGAAATAACGATTCGTAAAAAAATCAAAAACATACTCCAACTCTAAACAACCCGGCTTTATAATATCACTGATTTTCGTACTATCCATCACTAAGGTATCACTCTCTTCTTCATCCGTCGCCATATCCATTAGCGCTATCTCTTTCCCCCGATTCCCCATTTTGTCAATCGTAAAAAAAGAAGCCATTTGTGAATTGTCGTAATTCAATACATCCACGATTTTATCATGAAACTGTTGAAACGTTTGGTCTCCACCAATTGCGATTTCACATCTAAAATCCGAACTATTCGGTAAGCTGATTTCAAATCTGTAATCCATATTCTATTTCATTTATCCTACATCATTGAAGAACCCAAGCCTATTGCGGCTATTCCCAACACCATTAGAATTATTAACACAACCATAGCAAGAGAGATACAAAGCCCTATGATAGCACATACTCTTCCTGCATTCAAATTTTTATAAGAACTTTCCGTATAAAGTTGCGGGTTTTGCAGATACATCTTACGAGGTTCTGAAGCCAAAACGATAGCAATAATACCCAGTATGACCCCGATTATACTCCCGTAGCACATCCAACAGAATATAAGTGATAAAATCCCCAAAACCAATATTGCCGTCGCGTTAGGCAAATTCATTTTTTTCAATTCTTCTACTTCCATTCGTTTGTATTTTAGATAGACATTAATTTAAACAAATATGATATTAAAATTATAATCAAACAAGCAAACCCGCTAATTTTTAATATGCTTGTCTCAATTTTCTTTATTCCTACTATTCTTCCTATAATCAGCAAGATAAACCACATAAACGGAAGTAACGCCGGATAGGTTACGACCGACTCCGATACCTCTCCTTTCATCAGTAACAACATAGCCGTCTGAAAACCACATCCGGGACAATCTATGCCGCATAATGTCTTTATCCAGCATGACAATTGATGTACTTCAAACCACTCCGTCATTACAAACTCGCTTCAAAGGCCGATATTATATATTGTGGATAACCGTCTCCAATATGTCCATAGCCTCTTTCACCAAATTCATATTAGCCTGAGATCCCATATGTCCTATACGAAATACTTTGCCGGCCAAACAACTGTAATTTCCTCCCACGACCATATTCTGTAAACGCAATTCGCTATCCAATTTTTCCCACGTCATATGTTCAGGAACATAAACGGCCGTAACCGTAGGAGAACAAATCGCATCCTCGAGCGGATAAAGCTTCAACCCCATCTCCTTAATCCGTCCCCGACAATATTCCGCCACCGTATGATGACGATTAATACAATTTTCCAGCCCCTCCTCAAATATTAGTTCGCATGCCTTACGCAACTGTGCAATACCATGCCAATAAGGCGTATAAGGAAAATACCCCGTTTCAACTGCCTTCAGAAAAGGCAATAAGGCCTCGTATCCGGGATAAGCGACTTCTTTGACAATTTCCCACGCTTTTTCGCTCACGGAGAGAAATGACATGTTCGCCGGTGCAGATAAGCATTTCTGTGAACCGCCCAACGCCAAGTCCACGTTCCAACCGTCAACGTCAATACAAGATCCCCCCAATCCGGATACGATATCAACACACAACAACGGGACATCGTATTTCACCTTCAAATCACCAATCTCTTTGACCGGATTCATCGTTCCGCTCGGAGTTTCATTTTGCACCAAAGTGATCATCTTAGGCTGAAAATCTTTTATTGCCTTTTCAATCAAATCAAAATCCGTTATCGTTTCATCGAATCCGAAAGCCAATGTTTTTACTTCACAACCAATGGATTCCGCCATTTCTCCAAAACCATAACCAAAGATACCCGTAGAAATAACCAATACCCGATCTCCTGACACTAAAGTACTTTTCAATGCTGTCCACAAAGCCAGCATACCTTCTCCCGTTTGAATGACGACATGATTTTTCGTATTCATCATTTTCTGCAGTAATCTTTCCGTTTCCCGGTACATGGTCAAGAATTCCGGTTCCAAATCGGCTGAACCGTAATTAAAGGTCGCAACATTCAAAACTTCTTTAGGAACTGAAACCGGCCCCGGCACTAATGGTATAAGATATTTCTCCATTTCTTTTCATTTAAACTTAAAACGAACAATATTTCGAGTCATTCTTAAAGAATGTGAGAAAATAAGTTCACCTATTTTCTCTATTCAGGTTTGCAAAACTATAAATAAGATTTGTTAAATACACGGCTTCTCTCCAAAAACTTTAACAATTTGTATATTATTTTCAACCCCATTTTCTATAACTTATTTTACTGTCAAATCGTCAGAATAAATAAGGAAATAATTTTAGGTACATTTTTTGATAGAAATCAAGAAGAGTCCTTCCAAAACCTTTTAAGTTTAAATAAAAATGTATATTTGTACTGGATTTTAAAACTATTTTTAGAATGAGTGGAGCAGAAAAAATTGTGGAGAATGTAATAAAAACACTGGATGATCATAAGGGTGTCGATATCGTTAAAATTGATCTGAGAAAAATAGAAAACTGTTTTTGTAGTTTCTTCGTAATATGTCATGGAACGTCAAACTCTCATGTCGCGAGTTTAGCGGACTATGTTCACGATTCGGTTCGAGAGGAACTGAAAGAAAAACCCATACATAAAGAAGGAGAAGATCAAGCCCAATGGATCGTACTGGATTACGGGGATGTCGTGGTGCATATTTTTCAAAAAGAGCAACGGGACTATTACCAACTGGAGGACTTTTGGGTGGACGCAAAAATAACAAGATTAGAAGAGAATTTAACAATAAATTATGGCAGAAAACAATAAAAATGAAGGCTTCAACTTTCCTCCCGTAGGAGGAAAAAACAATAAAGGATCCAAATTCAGCGGATATTGGATGTATATTATAATCGCCGCCATCATTATCGGTTTCAACTTCCTCAGCATGCCTACCAGCCCGGAAAGGACGACTTGGCAAGAGGTCAAAACTCAAATGTTGGAAAAAGGGGATGTCAAGGAATTCGTGGTGATCACCAACACGGGACGGGTAAACGTATACTTACAACCTGACAAGATTGAAAATTACAGTAAATTAGTTTCCAAAGGATTCAAAAACAATGAAAACGGTCCTCAATTTTATTTTTCAATAGGTTCGACTGAAACCTTTGAAAAAAACATGGAGGAAGCTCGCAAAGAGATCCCCGGAGCCACGGATGTTACCATTGACTATAAACAAGAATACAACTGGTGGAGTGATGTCATATCCATCATTTTCCCTCTGGCTATCCTAATCTTTATTTGGATTTTCTTCTTCCGGAGGATGAGCAAAAACGCCGGAGGCGGAGGAGGCGGAGGAATTTTCAACGTGGGAAAATCAAAGGCGAAACTTTTCGACAAAGAATCCAACGTGAAAGTAACTTTTAAGGACGTGGCCGGATTAGCGGAAGCTAAACAGGAGGTTGAAGAGATCGTCTCGTTTTTGAAGAGTCCGGACAAATACACGAAATTAGGAGGGAAAATACCCAAGGGAGCTTTGTTGGTCGGTCCTCCGGGAACAGGTAAAACGTTGATGGCAAAAGCTATGGCCGGAGAAGCAAACGTACCTTTCTTCTCCATGTCGGGTTCCGATTTCGTAGAGATGTTTGTCGGCGTCGGAGCTTCCCGCGTTCGGGATTTGTTTAAACAAGCTAAAGAAAAAGCTCCTTGTATTGTCTTTATCGACGAGATCGACGCTATCGGACGTGCCCGGGGTAAAAATCCCAACATGGGTTCAAACGACGAACGAGAAAATACACTGAACCAACTGTTGACGGAAATGGACGGTTTCGAAACCAACTCGGGAGTCATCATCATCGCCGCAACAAACCGAGCCGATATTTTGGACAGTGCCCTTTTGAGAGCCGGACGTTTCGATCGTCAGATATACGTTGACCTACCGGAACTAAAAGACCGGGAAGAGATATTTAAAGTTCATTTGAAACCTTTGAAATTGGCTGATAATGTGGACTACTCTTTTTTGGCTAAACAAACCCCGGGATTCTCAGGCGCAGATATCGCCAATGTGGCTAATGAAGCCGCTCTTATCGCAGCCAGAAAAGATAAATCCGCCGTGGAAAAACAAGATTTCCTGGATGCCATCGACCGAATCGTAGGTGGCCTTGAGAACCGGAGCAAAGTAATAAAAGTCAGCGAAAAGAAAGCGATTGCTTACCATGAAGCCGGTCATGCTACCGTTTCTTGGCTATTACAGCATGCTCATCCCCTTTTAAAAGTGACCATTGTCCCGAGGGGCAAGGCCTTAGGAGCTGCCTGGTATTTACCCCAGGAAAGACAAATTACCACGAAAGAGCAGTTGTTAGATCAAATGTGTTCCGTACTGGGAGGAAGGGCTGCGGAAGAACTCGTTTTCGGGCAAGTTTCGACAGGAGCTCAAAATGACTTAGAAAGGGCTACCAAACAAGCATACGCGATGGTATCCATCTACGGTATGAGCGACAAGATCGGGACTTTAAGTTTTTACGACTCCACGGGACAAAGCGATTTCAGCTTTACAAAACCCTATTCGGAAAAGACGGCAGAACTTATCGATGCCGAAGTGAAGGAGATGGTCAGTGCTGCCTACGAACGCGCAAAACAGTTACTTAAGCAACATCAGGAGCAACATAAACAAGTAGCGGAACTATTAATCGAAAGGGAAGTAATTTTCAGCGATGATTTGGAAAATATTTTAGGAAAACGTCCTTGGTCTGACGAGGAGGAAGAGGTGAAGCCGCAAGAAGACCCTAATGACAACATAGACTAAATTTTACATGTAAATCCATGGACAATTGGGTATCTGTTTTTACGACAAATGAAGAATTTGAGGCGGAAAGGATCAAAGAACTATTAAGCGATTCGAACATTCCCGCCGTGATTTTAAACCAAAAGGATTCTTCTTATATCATGCTCGGAGAGGTAAATGTAATGGTGAATAAAGAGCATAAAGAAGAGGCTGAAAAAGTAATTAAAAACAAGAACGATCGTGAGTAATTTCTGGAAAAGAGCCATCAGCGGATTGCTGTTCGTATTCATTTTAACAGGGTGTATTTTCATACACCCCATTTGCTTTTATATACTCTTTTTTATCATCAATATATTGGGGATTATCGAATTCGGAAGAATGGCAAAAAAAATGAACATCCACATTAATTTTCCGTTCTGCATCCTGTGCGGCAGCGTACTCTTCACGGTAGGATTTCTGCATAACTACATTGATTACAAAGACGGATATCTATTCTTTTTCCTGTTGACTTTTCTGATGGCCATCCGGGAATTATACCGAAAACAAGGAAACGGTTTTCAGAACATAGCCTTTTCTTATTACGCCTTATTGTATATAAGTTTGCCTTTCACTCTATTGATCTACCTTCCTTACATGACTTCCGGTCAATGGATGCCGGAAATTATCTTTTTCCCATTCCTGCTCGTGTGGATCAACGATACATTCGCCTACCTATTCGGTTCTCAATTCGGGAAACATAAATTATTCCCCAGAATATCACCTAAAAAATCCTGGGAAGGAGCTATCGGCGGAGGAGTCACTACCATTCTTGCCGCTCTTTGTATAGCCCCACACATCGAAGGATATACCATCATAGATACGGCCATCATAGCCTGTATCGTAGTCGTATTCGGAATATACGGGGACTTATTGGAATCCCTCTTTAAGCGAAGCATCGAGATAAAAGATTCGGGCAATATATTACCGGGACACGGGGGGATTTTGGACAGATTCGATGCAATTATCTTCGCAATCCCCGCTATTTTTGTTTATATGGAATTCATGTATTAACTTTGCGACTTGTTTTGAAATAAAATCATAATAAGACTAATAAAGACCAATCGCTCTTTGCGAACTAAAATATTACCCGATGAAAATACATAAGGCTGGCTATCCGTTACTATTCAAAGTTTTCGTGTTTATTGCTTTTATAAACGTATTGATCTATGTCTTCATTCCAAGCGATCTTATTTTTCGGATCATACTTGTATTAAGCGCCGTCATATACCTGCTGATCGTAAACTTCTTTCGATTTCCCCATCGGCATATTCAAGTAAACGATAACACGATCTTAGCCCCCGCAGACGGAAAAATCGTGGTCGTAGAAGAGACATACGAGCCTGAATACCTGAAAAGTCGATGTATTCAAGTATCTATCTTTATGAATATTTTTAACGTGCATATCAATTGGTTTGCCATAAACGGCATCATCAAATATTTTAAATACCATCAAGGAAGATACATGGCCGCCTACCTGCCGAAATCTTCCACGGAAAACGAGAGAACAACCATTGCCATCGAGGCTCGAAACGGTCAAGAGATCGTTATGCGACAGATCGCGGGAGCCATGGCTAAGCGAATTGTTTCTTATGCCCCCGTGGGAGGAGAAGCTCGCCAAGACGAACATGCAGGATTTATTAAATTCGGTTCAAGAGTGGATCTTTTTTTACCTCTCGGAACCCAAATCAATGTAAAATTAGGTCAGAAAGTGACCGGTTCACAAACACTTATCGGAACATTTCAGAACCCTGAATCCAAGTGATACGTCAGCGGATTTACAAATCAGAATGCAATGTCAGTTCAAAGGAAAGTAAAAAGAGTTACTACCCATGTTTTATCGGAGATGAAACTAAAGGGCGAAAAAATAAGCATGTTGACGGCCTACGACTTCTCTATGGCCCAAATCATTGATCATGCAGGAATAGACGTTATCCTTGTTGGAGACTCGGCTTCGAACGTCATGGCAGGACACGAAACGACTTTACCGATCACTCTCGATCAAATGATCTACCACGGGGCCTCCGTGGTCAGAGGGGTAGACCGCGCTCTGGTCGTTGTCGATATGCCTTTCGGCAGCTACCAGGGAAACAGTAAAGAGGCCTTGTGTTCCGCCATACGAATCATGAAAGAGACCAGTGCCGATGCCGTAAAATTAGAAGGAGGTGAAGAGATACTGGAATCCATTGCCCGCATTCTTTCTGCTGGAATACCTATCATGGGACATTTGGGACTAACCCCACAAAGTATTCACAAGTTCGGAACCTATGTAGTTCGGGCTCAAGAAAATGACGAGGCTGAAAAATTGGTAGCAGATGCCCACTTGTTGGAGGAGGCAGGATGCTTCGCACTTGTTTTGGAGAAAATCCCGGCCCAATTAGCCGCCCGCGTCGCTAAAGAGTTAACGATACCGGTAATCGGCATCGGTGCTGGCGGTGGTGTTGACGGTCAGGTATTGGTTATACACGACATGTTAGGTATCAATCAGGAATTCTCCCCTCGTTTCTTACGCCGCTATCACAATCTGTACGCGGAGATCAGCGGAGCTGTAAGCAATTACATCAACGATGTAAAAAGCAGAAACTTCCCGAACGAAAGGGAGCAATATTAAATTTGAAAAAATAGAAAAAATGAGTTTGGAAATTTTATACGAGGATAATCATATCATTGCCGTCAATAAAAAAAATTCCGATATTGTACAGGCGGACAAAACCGGAGACGAACCTCTTAGCGAGCAGGTAAAAGCATACATCAAAAAGAAATACAACAAACCGGGAGATGTATTTCTCGGAATTCCCCACCGGGTAGATAGACCTGTAAGCGGTGTCGTCCTCTTCGCCAAAACAAGCAAAGCTCTTACCCGGTTAAATAAAATGTTCCAGGAACATGACAACGAGATAACCAAGATTTATTGGGCGATCGTAAGCGAACTGCCGCAAGAGGACGAAGCACGTTTAGTTCATTATTTAGTACGCGATACGGAAAAAAATAAATCTTCCGTTTACACCCGCCCTCGTCCGGGTGCTAAAGAGGCTATCTTGGAATACAAGTTAATCAACGGAAGCCAAAACTATTTCCTGTTAGAAGTAAAACTCTGCACGGGCAGACACCATCAAATCCGTTGCCAGTTAGCCAAAATAGGATGTCCTATCAAGGGCGACCTGAAATACGGTTCGCCTCGTTCCAATCCCGGAGGAGGTATCAGTTTACATGCTCGCAGCATTAGTTTTATGCACCCTGTAAAACAGGAGATGATCACCATCACGGCTACCCCGCCATTGGAAGACAACCTTTGGAGCTTCTTCTATAATAACTTAAAATAATCCGAATTCTTCGACATAACTTAACGGGATCCTACAAGCGATCCCGTTTTCGCTGTAAATAGATTTTCTCTATCCCCTCATAAATAGATAATATCGAATCTTATATGATTCTTAAAAAAAAATACTTTATCTTTGAAACGCACACATAACAGTAGAATAATATAATCTATGAGTGAGGAAATAATCTGTAACTGTTTTCAAGTATCAAAGGCCGATATCGTAAAAGCGATTCGGGAACAAGGTTTAAAAACAGTAGAAGAAGTCGGTGACGCTACAAATGCAGGATGTGGGTGCGGTGGCTGTCAAGATGAAATCCAGGCTATTCTGGATGAAATCAACCAATAAAAGGTGCTTTTAAAAAGCACCTTTTTCAATAGACTGTTTTATTTTCATTCTCTTTCCATAATCGGAACTCCTCTCCGCTTCCCTCCTCCCGTTTATTGATAAAGGGAATGAAACGATCGGGACCGTCCAAGGCAATCTCCTTATAGATGAAAGAGTCGTCGAATCCGCCATCGGCCGCATCTTCTTTGGTAGAAGCATAATAAAGATGATCGGGACGTGCCCAATAGATGGCCCCTAAGCACATCGGACAAGGTTCGCAACTGGAGTAAATATCACACCCTTTCAATTGAAAAGAATCCAACTGCTTACAAGCCTTTCGTATGGCATTCACCTCGGCATGAGCGGTCGGATCGTTATCCGGCACAACCGTGTTACCGGATGTAGCGATAATTTTTCCGTCACGTACGACAACCGCCCCGAAAGGTCCACCCGTTCCGTTTTTCACGTTATCCAAGGCAATACGAATCGCCTCTTTCATAAACTCCTTATTGTATGCAGCCATATGATTGAATAATTTATATATAAAAACGAACTAATTCAATTTTTTGCCTTAACTTTTTTCCGGCTACTGTACCATATCATAAATGCCCCGAACAGGACGAAAGGAATACTTAACCATTGTCCCATCTTCAACGCCATTTCTGCCTCCCAGGGTTCCTGCACCTCCTTAAAGAATTCGATGATGAAACGAGCCGTAAAGATCAATACGAGAAACATCCCGAAAAGATACCCCTCTCTCTCTTTCACCTTCGTTTTCCAATAGAGATGCATAAGTACGGCAAAACTAATCAAATAACAGATCGCTTCGTACAACTGGGCCGGATGCCTGAGGAAATGAAGACCCGTACGGGTCTTGGCAATAATCCCGTCCTTCAGGTATTGTGTAATCTGTTCCGTGGAAAAAACGGCCTTTATCCACTCGCTATCGTCCACCCGCAAAAAATGAAATCCCCAGGGTACGGCTGTCGGAGCCCCGATAATCTCCGAATTCATAAAATTTCCCATCCGAATAAAGAATCCCGCTAACGCAATCGGCACGACAGCCCGGTCCAATATCCAGAATATGGATTTTTTACTTACCTTTTTAGAGTAATACCATAATCCGACAATAATTCCGATAGCAGCCCCGTGACTTGCCAGTCCTTGGTATCCCGTAAAATGGAATCCACCTTCAAAACGTACCGGTAAAATGATCTCAAGTGGATGACTGCTGTAATAATCCCAATCATAGAAAAAACAATGCCCTAAACGAGCACCTATCACCGTGGCTATGGCAACATATATCCATAGCTTATCCAGCCATTTCTGACTCAGACCTTCCGATTGGAACATCTTTTCTTCAACCTTATAGCCAAATATAAAGGCCAACGCAAACAATAATCCGTAATAACGGACAGAAATGCCTCCCAAATTAAATATCTCCGGACTTACGTTCCAATCAATATAAAGCGAAATCATGTTTTTGATTTAAAGATTATATAGAGAATGAAATCCGGAGATCAATAAACCAACCTCCGGATTTCCTCATTCGTTTATTACTCTTCTTTCCCGTGACAATTTTTGTATTTTTTGCCGCTTCCGCAAGGACAAGGATCGTTACGTCCGACCTTCGGTCCCACGTGTACCGGTTCCTGTTTGCGTTGTTCCCGGTTGGCTTGAGGAGCCATATCCGAACGCCCGGTTTTCATTTTACTCAAATCCGTACGTCTCTCTTCGGCCTGACGTACCTCTTCCGGTGCTTCGAAAGGAATCTGTCCCTTCATCAGCGTGGAAACCACGCTTTTGTTGATTTTGTCGACCATGGATTTAAACAGGTTGAACGACTCGAATTTATAGATCAGCAACGGATCTTTTTGTTCATAAGTAGCATTCTGCACGGATTGTTTCAAATCGTCCATCTCTCTCAAATGCTCCTTCCATGCGTCATCGATATGGGCAAGCATGATTGATTTCTCGTATGCCCGAACCAACTCTTCTCCACCCGAATGATAGGCTTTTTCCAAATTGGTAACGACATTATACATCTTCATTCCGTCCGTGAAAGGCACTATAATATTCTTAAACAACTCTCCCCGCTGTTCGAATACATTCTTAATCACCGGGAAAGCCTGACGGGAGATACTTTCCACTTTTCGGGTGTATGTTTCCCGCATCTGCCGATACAAATCTTCCGTAATATCAGCTACCGATTTTTTCTGGAAAACTTCAGGAGTGATCTCGTAGTTGACGGAAAGATTCTTCAACACGGCTAAACGGAACCCTTCCAAATCGTTTGCCTCTTTATATTCCTCAACCAATCCCTCGCAAACATCATACATCGTATTGGCGATATCCACTCCAATCCGTTCGCCCAACAACGCATGACGTCTCTTTTTATAAATAACTTCCCGTTGCGAGTTCATCACGTCGTCGTACTCCAACAAACGCTTACGGATACCGAAGTTATTCTCTTCCACCTTTCGTTGAGCTCTCTCGATAGATTTTGTAATCATGGAGTGTTGAATCACATCCCCCTCCTCATGTCCCAGACGATCCATCACCCGAATAATCCGCTCGGAACTGAACAAACGCATCAAATCGTCTTCCAGGGAAACGAAGAACTGAGAAGACCCCGGATCACCCTGACGTCCCGCACGACCGCGTAACTGCCGGTCGACGCGACGAGAATCATGACGTTCCGTCCCCACAATAGCCAAACCGCCGGCAGCCCTCACTTCCGGGCTCAATTTGATATCGGTACCACGACCCGCCATATTGGTTGCAATGGTAACCACTTGCGACTGACCTGCAACCGCTACAATCTCAGCCTCTCGTTGATGCAACTTGGCATTCAATACATTATGCTTGATACCCCTCAGTTTCAACATACGGCTTAGTAATTCGGAAACCTCTACCGAGGTCGTACCGACCAATACAGGACGTCCTTCTCCTACCAAACGGGTAATTTCATCGATAACGGCATTGTATTTTTCGCGTTTGGTCTTATACACATAATCGTTGGCGTCCTTACGTACCACCGGACGGTTGGTCGGAATAACCACTACATCCAATTTATATATATCCCAGAACTCTCCCGCTTCCGTTTCTGCCGTACCGGTCATACCGGCCAACTTATGGTACATCCTGAAATAGTTCTGTAACGTAATGGTAGCAAATGTCTGAGTGGCAGCTTCAACCTTTACATTTTCCTTTGCTTCGATAGCTTGATGCAGACCGTCTGAATAACGGCGTCCTTCCATAATACGTCCCGTCTGTTCGTCCACGATCTTCACTTTATTATCGATCACCACGTATTCCACGTCAAGTTCAAATAAGGTATAGGCCTTCAATAATTGATTTACCGTATGCACTCGTTCCGATTTGGCTGCATATCCTTGGATAAGCTCATCCTTTTTAGCAATCTTGTCCTCGTCCGACAATCCCATCTTATCAATCTCCGCTAATTCCGACCCGATATCCGGCAAAATAAAGAAATCAGGATCCTCACCCGCAGCCGTAATCGTATCATGTCCTTTATCGGTCAGGTCGATGGAATTCTGTTTTTCATCGATCACAAAATAAAGATCATCGGTGATCTCCGGCATCCGGCGATTATTCTCCTGCATATAGATATTCTCCGTCCTAACCAAAATCGCCTTATTTCCCTGTTCACTCAAAAACTTGATCAACGGCTTATACTTAGGCAATCCTTTAAAAGCCCTCAACAAAAGAATGGCTCCTTCATCCACTTTCTTTTTATCATCACTGGCCAAAAGCACTTTTGCCTCATTGAAAATGCGGGTTACCAAATCCCTCTGCATTTTAACCAACTTCTCCACGCGAGGCTTATACTCGTCGAACATCTGATCATCCCCTTTGGGAACCGGACCCGAAATAATCAACGGGGTACGGGCGTCATCGATCAACACGGAGTCTACCTCATCGACAATGGCATAATTGTGTTTTCTTTGTACCAGATCTTCGGGATGAATAGACATATTATCCCTCAAATAATCGAAACCGAATTCATTATTCGTTCCGAAAGTTATATCTGCCTGATACGCCTTTCTACGTTCCGGAGAGTTAGGTTCCGTTTTGTCAATACAGTCCACGGATAACCCATGGAACATATAGAGCGGCCCCATCCATTCCGAGTCACGTTTAGCCAAATAGTCATTCACGGTCACGACATGCACCCCTCGTCCGGTCAAAGCATTCAGGAAAACAGGCAGGGTTGCCACTAAAGTTTTACCCTCGCCGGTAGCCATCTCCGCAATTTTTCCCTGATGCAACACGGCACCACCGATCAACTGCACATCGTAATGTACCATATCCCAGGTAACCTCGTTTCCTCCTGCTATCCAAGAATTGAAATAGATAGCCTCGTCGCCGTCAATCTCCACAAAATCTTTCGTAACGGCTAACTGACGATCGAAATCATTCGCTTTGACCACAATCTCTTTATTCTCGGTAAAGCGTCGGGCCGTATCTTTCATGACGGCAAAAGCCGTCGGCATAATCTCGTTTAAAACCTCTTCTATCTTTTTATCGATCTGCTCCTCTAACTTATCAATCTTCGTATAGATATCCTCCCGTTCTTCTATGGAAGGTTTCTCATTTTCGATCTTTGCTTTTAACGTTGCAATCTCGTCTTCTTCCTCCTTCACGTAGGCGTGTACCTTGGCCTTCAAATCTGCCGAAAGTGCACGAAGCTCATCATCGCTTAATTTTTTTACCTTTTCCCACTCGGCATTTACCTTAGCCACAATAGGCAACAACTCTTTTAAATCCCGATCCGATTTATTACCGAAGAGTTGTTTTAATATATCATTAAAACCCATATTTCTTTTGTATTTATGAAAACTGATTATTTATATTTAAGATGGTTCTACACGATCGCATCACCTATCGCGATCAAAAACCATATAGACTCAAACTTTGAATTGCAGTGCCTTTCCGGGCGCCCGGATGGGATTGGCCGCCACGTCAGGAGACTTAAACCCGGGAAGCGCAACCCACGAACAAGAAAAACGATCTGCAATCAAATCGGATATTGTCGTTAAGCTTTGGGCTCCAAACACATCAAAAGCCAGTTCATCAACTGACTTTTTCTCCAATGCAACGGTAATAATCTTTTGAGTAGAAGATATCAATAACCTGTAACTATCCCTTCCGACAGGTACACTTTCATTACGTCCGCCGGAAGGCATTGTCACGACACATCCGGCCACGACATAAAGTGCTGCTAACAGGTATTTATTCATTTCCACAAGCCAAAGATAATACAATAAAGTTAAAAACTAAACGTTAACAAAAAAAGATAGAGAAAAATCGCTTTACCTTCTTATAACTTTTCTCCAAAAGCCAAATCCCCCGCGTCTCCGATTCCCGGATCGATATATGATTTATCGGTCAACCGCTCATCAATAGCTCCAGTCCACAAAGTAACCGGTTCCTCTTTTAATGCTTCGGTCACATGATACAACCCTTGTCTACTGGTTATAATTGCCGCAATATGGGTATGATCGGGTTTTCCGCCTTGTTTCAACAACTCACGATAAGCAACCACAAGGGAGGCTCCCGTGGCCAACATAGGATCAACCAACAACAGTTGTTTCTTTCTCAGATCCGGCGTATATATCGAATCAAAACGGATCTCAAAGCCGTGATCATCTCGGTAAGCACGTCGGGCCGAAATAAAAGCATTCTCTGCACTGTCGAAATAGTTTAAAAAGCCTTGATGAAAAGGAAGTCCCGCCCTCATGACAGAGGCAACAACAACCTTATCCGTCGGTAACATAACCTCAGCCACATCAATCGGAGTACGTACCTTACACGTATCGTAACGAAAGGTCTTACTGATCTCGTAAGCCATAATCTCCCCCACCCGTTCCAAATTCCGACGAAAACGCAAGGAATCCTTCTGAATGTTTATATCCCGTAACTCTGCCAAAAAACGGTTATAAACAGAATTTTCTTCATTGATTACCTTTACCATGATACTTTGTAGATCTTTTTTATTCTGCCACAAAGAAAACAATAAAATTCGAGAACGTGAAAAATTCAGTTATCCTCTTTGATCTCTTCGTAATCCGCATCTTCGATCTCCCCGCCACCCATCTTCTGGCGTTGTTCTTCCTCTTGTCTCTGCTTACGTAGTTTATTAATATTATACTGATTGATCAAATCGGTCACTCCGTAAAAGACAGTGGTAATCCCGAAGAAAGTGATGATCCCTTCTTTGGCCGAGAAAGGATTGGCAAATACAATAAATCCAGCCAACAGAATCAACACGGGAAACAAATAATTTACAGCAGAAATCGGACCGAATTTCCGTGCGGACGTCAACAATACCAACTGTCCGATACCGGCAACAAGCAGAATAAATCCCAACAAATACATCAACATATTGGTAAAGAAATCCGCCATAAACCATAATAAAAGGCCCAGAATAATACTTCCGATTCCATTAAAGGATGATAATTCGCCTGGAGAATCTTCACCCTTGTCTCTATATGAGACAATCAGTGACACCAATCCGGTTATAAAAAATACGGCCCCGATAATTTTCACCGTATAATTCAACACCTCCGTAGGCCATAATACTAAAATAAGTCCTAAAACGATCGCGATAATTGACTTTATTACCGATCTTTTGTAGCTTGTTGAAGAATAAATAATCTGCATAGAGTTATGTATAAAATGACATCAATTATGTTTAACGAAGATAATTCTTTTTTGTTTTCCCATGACAAAAAAGAAGCCGGATTTTTATCCGGCTCTTTCTTTATGCAGATCATTTAATCAATTCTATGCTTCTTTTTACAAACTTATTCAACGCTTCACCCTTCAACAGGCCATTAGCAAGAAGAGCCAAATCGATCAACTGCCCCACGATCTTATTCCCGCGTCCGTACTCTTCCAACAAAGTCGTTTTTTGTTTCCTTAAATCGGCAATGGTCTTATCGTATTCGGTTTTCCGGTCTTTATCCACCTGAGGAATTTCTTCCTCTTTTTTTCCTTTGTTCAATTCATCCAACTCCGTTTTCTTACTTTCGGTCTCTTTGATCTCGAAGTCCAAGGGTTCCAGTTTAGCATTCATCGCCTTTTTCTCTTCCTCTAAAACCTCGTTGACCAACTTATGGTCCGTATTTACAACCAAAGTATACTGGTCTCCCATCGACCCGTAAAAGCTCATTCCCGGATTCATGGCAGCCATCTCCTTCATTCGGCGCATAAATTCGGCACGGGTAACGACAACCGGTTCATTATCCTCTCCCATAGCTTCGAAAGAGACCATGAACATACCGTTATCCTTGGGAAGTTGCGAAGAGAAAACGGTACGAAGTTCCTCTTGTTCGACAGCACTCCAAGTCGTCTCTTTCGTTTCGGATTTTTGAATCAATTTATCTATGACATCCGCATCTACCCGTACAAAACGATGATCCGGATTTTTTTGCTCCAGGTGATTGATAAAATGGGTATCCAGCTGACCGTTCATCAAAAGCACACTGTATCCTCTATTCTTGGCTTTTTCAATATAAGTATATTGCTCATGTACGTCCGTAGCATACAAATAAACGATCTTATTATCCTTATCCGTCTGGTCCGGTTTGATCAAGTTTTCGTACTCTTCAAGCGTGAAATATTTTCCGTCGGTATCCCTGAAAAGAAAAATTGCCTTGGCTCTCTCATCGAATTTTTCATCCGTCAACATTCCATATTGGATAAAAATCTTCAAATCATCCCATTTTTTCTCGTACTCTTCCCTGTTGCTCGAAAAAATATCGCTCAGGCTATCCGCAACTTTCTTCGTGATATGATTGGAAATTTTTTTCACGTTACGATCGCTTTGCAGATAAGAACGGGAAACATTCAAAGGAATATCCGGAGAATCGATTACCCCGTGTAGCAAAGTCAAATACTCGGGAACGATGCCCTCGACCGAATCGGTTACATAAACCTGATTCGAATAGAGTTGGATCTTGTTTTTCTGTATTTCGAATTTGTTATCGATTTTAGGAAAATAAAGGATACCCGTCAGATTAAACGGATAATCCACGTTCAAATGGATATGGAACAACGGATCCTGGGCCATCGGATACAGTTGATGATAAAATTTCAAGTAATCCTCCTCTTGCAAATCCGAAGGTTTACGTGTCCAGGCCGGATTTATATCATTGATTACATTATCCTCTTCCGTATCTTTGTACTCTCCGTCTTTCCACTCTTTTTTCTTTCCGAAGATAATTTCGACAGGCAGGAACCTACAATATTTGGTCAGCAATTCGTTGATTTTATTATCCTCGAGAAAATCTTTCTCCTCTTCATTGATATGCATGACAATATCCGTTCCCCGCTCTGCCTTCTCCGTCTCCTCCATCGTGTATTCGGGAGTTCCGTTACAAGACCATTTCACGGCTTTTGCCCCTTCTTTATAAGATTTGGTGATAATCTCCACCTTATCGCTCACCATGAAAGATGAATAAAAGCCTAATCCGAAATGACCGATAATTGCCGCCCCGTTATCCTTGTATTTTGCCATAAACTCCTCCGCTCCGGAAAAAGCGATCTGATTAATATACTTTTCGACCTCTTCCCCCGTCATTCCGATACCATTATCGGAAACCGTCAATGTTCCTGCCGCTTTGTCAGCCTTCACTCTTACTTTCAACTCTCCCATTTCCCCCTTGAACTCTCCGCTTGTGGCTAACACTTTCAATTTTTGGGAAGCATCCACCGCATTAGAGACAATCTCTCTCAAGAAAATATCATGATCAGAATATAAAAATTTCTTGATAATCGGGAACAAATCCCCCGTTGAAACACCAATCTTTCCTGTTGACATAGTTCTATATTTTTAATTTAGTTATTTTTGAATTTACGCAATCTTTCCGGCAATTGTTATGCCAAATCCAAACAAATGACGATTTGACAGTTCTTAATACATCCGTATAACTTTTTTCTTTCGTTTATCGTTAATTAGTCGATATTCATTAAAATAAACAGAAACACTTATGAGTAACATAAAAGAACAATACTGGAAATATTCGCTTATCATCATTATCTTCGTGTTAGGAATCATCTTGTTTATCAAATTCATTCCCTTTTTAGGCGGTATTTTAGGTGCGATAACCATATATATTCTTCTCAGACAACAAATGTTGTACCTGACAGAAAAAAAACATATGAAACGAGGGCTAATGGCGTTTCTGATGCTATGCGAAACCATCCTTTGTTTTTTAATTCCGCTATTTCTGGTTATTTGGCTACTTGTAAATCAATTGCACGCCATAAATCTCGCTCCCCAAACGCTTATCGCCCCCATTGAACGGCTGGCGGATCTCATCCAGCAACACACGGGCTATTACGCCTTAAGTAAAGACAATATTGCCTCTATGGTCTCTATTTTACCCAAAATAGGACAATTTCTCATGGGAAGTATCAGCAGTTTTACCATGAACGTATTGGTTTTGCTTTTCATACTCTACTTCATGTTAATCGGCGGAACCAAAATGGAAGCCTATATCAATGACATTCTTCCTTTCAACAAAAAGAATTCCCGGAATATATTGCATGAAATCAACATGATCGTAAAATCAAACGCAATCGGAATTCCTCTATTAGCCATCATTCAGGGAGCTATCGCCATGTTAGGATATTATATCTTCGGAACCCCCAGCCCGTTGATATTCGGCATACTGAGTTGCTTCGCAACGATTATTCCCGTCATAGGTACAGCATTGATCTGGATTCCGTTAGTCCTATACATGGGATTAAGCGGAGACTGGGGACACGCGATCGGTTTAACCGTTTACGCCATCATCGTCATTGCTAACGTGGACAATCTAATCCGTTTTGTATTACAAAAGAAAATGGCCGATACCCATCCGTTGATTACCATATTCGGAGTAGTTATCGGCCTTTCTCTATTCGGCTTTATGGGCGTAATCTTCGGTCCTCTTCTCTTATCTATCTTTATTCTTTGCGTAAACATATTCAAAGAAGAGTATTTAGACAACTGATTATTTCACCCATACGTTTACGATTTCGCCGATATAGACTTTATGCAGTTGCTTACCCGCCCATTTTTCTTTCAATTGCTCGTCGAATATAGCTTCCGGAGTTATAGACTGAGAAATCATCTTACGGCATTCGATAATCATCCACGCCTCGGAAAATGCCTTACTCCCGGAAGGAGTTGTAATCGGTGTTAATCCGCTTTCCTTAACCTTATCGGCATCTTTTCCCGAATGATTCCCACAATATTCCAAAACTTCCCTATAAGTCTCCGTGAAAAAAGAGATCGTGTAGGTGTCTCCTTTTTCCATCAGTTGATAGGTATAACGAGTAGGATATATAAAACTAAAGGCGACAGGTTTATTATACAGATACCCCAAACCGCCCCAACTGGCTGTCATCATATTGAATTTTTCGTCATTGCCGGCTGTAATCAAAGACCAACCTTCTGAAAGCATTTTGATTATATTTCCGGGAATTTTATCCGGAGCAATTTGTTTATACCCCTCCAATTGACTGGACGAGTGGGTCATGTCTGCCGCCATCTCCCTGGCGATCTCGACCGGGGCAACCGCCTTCAACGAAGTATTGGCATTTGTTTTCGTCTCACCGACGTTACCTCCCAATACCTTGACGATATCGTCGTACATACGATCTACCAAATCGATCGTATGAATTCTAAATTTACCGGTCGCCCGAATTAATTTATCTCTCTTTTTGGTCAAGGTATGCTCGTCCGTGATCGTACTCTCGGCCCGCAACAGCTCCATACCGTTCGTACGTCCCGTATTATACGAATAGATAATAGAGCTGATCTTCATGTAACAATTTCCGGAGAAACTCGTCAATGATACCTGATAAGTTATTACCGCACGGTCTAACGCTAACAATTTATCGGCAAATATCAAATACTCCTGTCCTTGACAAACGATAGTCCCACCCTGAGGATCCATATATAAAACCCGACTCTCCAACTCTTTATCGGCTACGAATCGTTTTTCCGCCCACTGACTTAATTTCTCATAAATCTGATCTCGAGTAAGTCCGGGCGCTTCAATTACTTTGGTAAAAGTAACCATACCATCTACTACCGGAACCGCTCCGGCCAAGTATTTTTTATCGGTTTTTTCCTGTGCGAAAAGTATTGTCGGCACAAACAAAAGTAAAAATAAAAGCTGTTTCATAGATTTATTACTTAATGATATGTAGCAAAGATAACAGGAGTTAACGACATTTCCGGTTTAGAAGCGTTAAAATTGATCATTTTATTTTCGACGAGCTAAACGCCAGCATATTGCGTTATCCCTTGACAAAACCAACGAATCTGCATTTAGTTTTACAATATTCAACGTATCTTGTCCTTCGATTGTCTGTCCGTTACCTACACTCTTGTATCCCAATATCAACACTCCATCGTTCAGCTCCCAATTCCTTATTTCTAAGGTAGCCATACCGACAGTGGATGCGGTCCCGTCCTGATTCAACGTAAACCCCTGTTGATCATCAGCATCTATCGGATTCGGTTCGAGCCAGGTTCCCTGAATGTAATAGTAAGGCGAATGTACGGTCACGATAAGTTGCCGAGCTTTTAAAACAGTCCCGTTACCCATTCGTTCTTTCCGGTAAGAGATCTTGACGGAATCATCAATCAGTACGCCGGGAACTTTGGCAGGATCTGTATCCATCGTACTGATATCGACCGTATCGCCTTTCGTCGTAATCACGATAATATTATTCATCGAAGCATCAAAAACGACGCCGCTAAGCGTTTGAATCTTACCGGGAGATTGGCAGCCGCCCGCTCCAAACACGATCAACAGAGACCAAAACAAAGCCAGGTAAATCACTTTTTTCATATTCAAATTATTTCCATCTTTCTCGTTTTTCAGATATACAAAAATACGAAAATTATCCGGAGGTATCCTCTCTGAATAATTCTTTCGTTAAATATTCCTTTCCTTGCTTTTTTAATAAAATTATGCTTAGCTTTGTCTTGACATTTTTCAACAAGGGGTGCCTAAGAAATGAGATAATTTCATTTCTATCTGTAAACACAGATCAATACAACGGGCTGAGATCATACCCTATAACCTGATCCGGGTAATGCCGGCGTAGGTAGAGTGCATTCCCTTTTTGAATTTTGATTAATAAAAAACCGGTCGGAACTCACGTTCAACCGAACAAAAACAACGAGGTTATGCAAATTTTCATCAACGACAAAGCAACACATTGTTCTCCGGAAAACACCTTAAAAGAGGTATTGAGCAACAACGGTATTCCCTTCGAAAATATTGCCGTTGCCATTGACTTTACCGTTATTCCCAAAACCGAATGGGAAAATACGAAACTACAAGACGGAAATAAGATCATCATCATCAAAGCCGTACAAGGCGGCTGAGAATATCCTTGGATCGACCAAAACAGAAAAATCATCAAATCAAAATCATATTATGGAAAAAGAAATGGAAGTTTCCTGCGGTCCGCTGCCAGGATCTGAAAAATTTTACGTGAAAGGAGAGATATTCGATATTGAAGTACCCATGCGCAGAATCAATCTCTCCCCGACCATAGATTTGGATGGCCAAAAAGTAGAAAACGAACCGGTTGTCGTGTACGATACCTCCGGACCCTATACGGACCCCGCCTACAAGGTCGACCTGAATAAAGGTCTCCCCAAAATCAGGGAACGATGGCTCAGAGAAAGAAACGATACCGTACAATTAGAAGGATTAAGCTCCGAATACGGACAAATGAGGCAAAACGACCCCTCGCTGAATCACCTTCGTTTCGAACACGTGAATACGCATCCGCGAGTAGCTAAGCCCGGTCAGGGCGTAACGCAAATGTATTATGCCAAGAAAGGAATCATCACTCCGGAAATGGAGTTTATTGCCATCCGGGAAAATCAACAGGTAGACCAAATCCGGGAAAACTATAAAAGAGAGAAAGGAGAACCTTTAGGGGCTCACGTTCCGGCATACATCACGCCGGAATTTGTTCGGCAGGAAGTAGCGGCAGGCAGAGCCGTCATCCCGGCCAACATCAATCACCCGGAGAGCGAACCGATGATCATCGGTCGCAATTTCCTTGTCAAGATCAATGCCAATATTGGAAATTCTCCGATCACATCGACCATTTCGGAAGAGGTTGAAAAAGCCGTATGGGCTTTCCGTTGGGGGGCCGACACGATCATGGATCTCTCCACCGGCAAAAACATTCATGAAACCAGGGAATGGATCATCCGGAACTCCCCGGTTCCCGTGGGGACCGTACCCTTGTATCAAGCTTTGGAAAAAGTACGGGGAAAAGTGGAAGAGCTAAATTGGGAAATATACCGCGATACCCTGATAGAACAAGCCGAACAGGGAGTCGATTACTTTACAATCCATGCCGGCTTAAGGTGGCATCATGTACCGCTTACCCTAAAGCGTCTTACGGGAATCGTTTCCCGGGGAGGAGCGATTATGGCACATTGGTGTACCACCCACAAACAAGAAAGTTTCCTATATGACCATTTCGAAGATATATGCGAGATTCTGGCTAAATACGATGTGGGTATATCCATCGGAGACGGACTCCGTCCGGGATGTATAGCGGATTCCAACGACGAGGCACAGATTGCCGAATTAAAAACACTCGGTGAACTGGCAAAAATTGCCTGGAAGCACGACGTACAAGTACTTATCGAAGGCCCGGGACACGTTCCTATGCAAAAAATTCGAGAAAACATGGAATTAGAGCTGGACTATTGCAACGAAGCTCCTTTTTACACTCTCGGTCCCCTCGTGACGGATATTGCCCCGGGATACGATCATATTACGTCCGCTATCGGCGGAGCCATGATCGGCTGGTACGGAACTTCCATGCTCTGTTACGTGACACAAAAAGAACACCTCGGTTTACCCAATCGGGACGATGTCAAGGAAGGTGTTATCACGTTCAAATTAGCCGCTCACGCGGCTGACTTAGCCAAAGGACATCCCGCCGCTTACTGGCGGGATTATGCCATGAGCAAGGCTCGTTTCGAATTCCGTTGGAAAGACCAGTTTCATTTAGCCTTAGATTCGGAGAAAGCTTTACGTTTTCACGACGAAACATTACCGGCCGAAGGTCATAAAGAGGCTCATTTCTGCTCCATGTGCGGAGAACATTTTTGTTCCATGAGGGCAAGCGAAAAATTAAGAAAGAAAATAAATCAATAACATGAACGAAGGAGAGATATCAATCATGTGTATCTCTCCTTCCCTAAGGAAAACTCTATGATTATTGTTATAACTCCTCCCGAATTTATTCCCCACGAAGAATCGATAATAAACAGACTCTTTGAAAACGGATTACATCTGTTACACCTGAGAAAACCGGGAGGAAGCCGCAAGGATTACGAAAATTTCATCCAAAAAATTATTCCCGCGTTTCGGAACAGAATCGTCATTCATGACCATTTCGGCCTGGTAAAAACATACGGGCTAAAAGGTGTTCACTTAAAATACGAACAAGTCGCTCAATGGAAAGAGAAAAACGCGTATCACCACGTTAGTGTTTCCTGCCATACCGTGGAAGAAATAGACCGCATACCGTTTCACACCGACTACCTCTTCTTAAGTCCCATATTCGACAGTATTTCGAAATACGGTTATCGGTCAAAGTTTGATCCGGATACTTTAAAAAGCTTCCTAAACTCCACGGACAAACAGATCATAGCTTTAGGAGGAGTCGATGCGGATCGCGTTTCATCCTGCCGCAAAATGGGTTTCGCAGGCGTAGCCCTATTGGGCTATATATGGAATAAACCCGAAGAAGCCATTTCTCGCTTCCTGAAATTATTCCCCACTCCGGTACTAAGTATAGCAGGATTCGATCCCAGTTCCGGAGCCGGAATCAGTTCCGATATCAAAACGTTTGAAAATTGCGGGGTATACGGACTGGGAATCTGTACAGCTATAACATTTCAGAATCAAAACGAATACCTTGAAACCCGATGGTTGACATTCGAGGAGATTACCCGACAATGCGATATCATTCTGCAAGAATTCTCACCCCGGGTTATCAAAATCGGACTGATTAAAGATTTTACTCTTTTGGATCAGATCGTCGCTTACTTGAAGCAAAAACTTCCCCGGACAAAAATAATTTGGGATCCCATACTAAAAGCCAGCGCCGGATTCGAATTCCACCGACATGACGACCGCAAAAAATTGATGAGTATTTTGCGAAAAATTTACTTAATTACCCCCAATGCGGAAGAATTAAGTAAATTATTCTCTCTTCCGGCTGAAAACTATAACGAGAATATCACCCGATTGCAAACTGTTTGTCACTCCTTACGGACAAACATCTTATGGAAAGGCGGTCATAACCGGGAAGAATACCCTACCGATCGGTTGATAACGGCGACGCATGAATACTCGGGTTCCGTTTCCCGTAACAAACACGATAAGCACGGTACGGGATGTGTTCTTTCGGCCGTTATCGCTTCCCGATTGGCACAAGGCTACTCCTTACCGGTAGCCTGCCGGGAAGGACAACTATATGTCTCCGATTTCATTCAATCCAACGATACCCGTTTAGGAGTACACCCTTCACGGTATTCTCCCCTGTTTAAAACCGACCTACACCGACTTCCGTTACAATACATCACCGACTTCAAAGAGGGGATGAGTATCCCGGAGCAGGTCGAAGCCGCATGTAAAGGAGGAATACGCTGGATACAATTGCGGATGAAAGAAACCGATCGATCCGAATGCCTAAAAACCGGGGCAGAAGTAAAGGCCATTTGCCAGAAATACAACGCCCTTTTCATTATCAACGACCGGGTCGATATAGCTTTGGAATTAGATGCGGACGGGGTACATCTGGGCAAGGAAGATATGAACCCACTCGAGGCCCGCAAGTTACTGGGAAACGATAAAATAATCGGTGCCACGTGCAACACGTTGAAAGATATAATGACCCGCTCCGTTCAACGGATTGATTACATCGGTTTAGGGCCGTTTACCTATACTACAACCAAGAAAAAATTAAGTCCTGTTCTGGGATTGGAGGGGTATCGAAACATCATGGAATCTTGTCGAAAAACAGGAATAAACATTCCGGTATACGCTATCGGAGGAATCAAAGAAAAAGATATTTCTCCTTTATTTTCCACGGGTATATCCGGAATAGCTCTCTCCTCTCTCATCAAAAACAGTGAGAATCTAACAAGTAAAACAGAAGAAATCATAAATCTTATAATCAATAAAATTTAGCAGCATGGAACCACTTAAAATAGCTGATAAAGTGTTTACTTCACGATTATTTACCGGCACCGGTAAATTCTCGTCCAATGCTTTAATGGAAGAGGCCATTAAAGCATCCGAGTCCCAATTGGTAACGGTTGCTCTTAAAAGAGTGGATATGTCAGAAAAAGAGGACGATATCTTAATTCATTTAAAAGCTCCCCATATCACACTTTTACCGAACACATCAGGGGTTCGAACGGCCAAAGAAGCTGTTTTCGCCGCCCGACTTGCCCGGGAGGCTTTGGGAACGAACTGGTTGAAATTAGAGATCCATCCGGATCCCAAATACCTGTTACCGGACCCCATCGAAACCTTAAAAGCAACCGAAGAACTGGCAAAATTAGGCTTTGTCGTTCTTCCTTACATTCAAGCCGATCCTGTACTCTGCAAACACTTAGAGGAGGCCGGAGCAGCCACTGTTATGCCTTTGGGCGCTCCTATCGGTACGAACAAAGGATTAGTCACGAAAGATCTGTTGGAGATTATCATCGAACAAAGTAATATTCCGGTGATCGTGGATGCCGGAATCGGAGCTCCTTCCCACGCGGCGGCAGCCATGGAGATGGGTGCAGCGGCCGTATTGGTAAATACGGCGATTGCCGTCTCTCCCGACCCGGTAGGGATGGGTCGGGCTTTTAAATTAGCGGTGGAAGCCGGTCGGATGGCATTCGAAGCCAAGTTAGCCAAACAATACCGACACGCACAAGCCAGTTCCCCGCTGACCGAATTCCTGAATCTATAAACGTTTGCCAGAATCACTAAATTACAGCATCAATTATGTCTTTTTATGATACCCTACAAACCTACGACTGGGAAGATGTGAAAAAAAACATCATGGACAAGTCGAAAAACGATGCCATTGACGCCATCAACAACCCGCACCGAACCTTGGACGATTTTATGGCTCTCATCTCTCCTGCAGCCGCTCCGTTACTGGAAGATATGGCACAGGAAGCCAATCGACTGACATTGGCCCGTTTCGGAAATACGATCCAACTCTATATTCCCCTTTATGTTTCCAACTACTGTACCAATTTCTGTGTTTATTGCGGATTCAATCACGATAACGAACTTCATCGTAAGATGTTAACATTAGAAGAGGTGGAAGCAGAAACTCAAGTAATCACCCGATGGGGATTTAAACATATCTTACTCGTATCGGGAGAAGCTCCCGCCAAAACCGATGCGGATTATTACGAACAAGTAATCCGTTCCATCCGGGATAAGTTTTCACAGATAGCCTTGGAAGTACAACCTTTAGAAGAAGCTGAATACGCCCGTTTAGCCGAAGCCGGACTCAGTTTCGTATGCGTATACCAAGAAACTTACAACGAGAAACAATACCCTCTGTATCATCCTAAGGGTCGAAAAGCCAATTATCGGTATCGTCTGGAAACTCCCGATCGGGTATGTAGAGCCGGAGTTCAAAAAATGGGAATAGGAGCTTTACTCGGATTGGAAGACTGGCGAACCGATTCGTTTTTCACGGCATTACACTTGAAATACTTGGAAAAAACCTATTGGCGAACCAAGTATTCCATCTCTCTTCCCCGCCTGCGCCCACATGCAGGAGCTTTTACACCCAACGATCCGATCAATGACAGGGAGATGGTCCAATTAATATGTGCCTATCGCCTGTTGGATCAAGAAGCGGAAATATCCATATCTACCCGAGAAAGCAGAGCATTCAGAGACCATGTCATGCACCTCGGTGCGACCTCCATGAGTGCCGGATCGAGTACCGAACCGGGAGGGTATGTCGTCCCCCATAAGGAGTTGGAACAATTTGCCATCAACGACAACCGTACGCCTCAGGAGATGGTGGAAGCCATCAAAGCACAAGGCTACGAACCGGTATGGAAAGATTGGGATAAATGGATGTAAATAAAAAATAGGATGATTTGAAAACAACAAATCATCCTATCCAACACTAAATTATCTATAAAACAAAACGTGCCGAAAAATGAACTCCGGTTCTATTCCATTTTTCATCATTTCCTCAAAACCGAAATTATCTTCGGCACGATTTAACTTTTATCTTCCCCTCCTACGGATCCAGATAAAGAGGGCCATAAAGATCAGGAAGGCGGTCAACACACCCATAAAACCGATCTTCGTGGCAATAGCACCGGCCTCACTCACGTACAATTCGGTATCCGTCGTGCTCGGACGGCGAATGTCGATCGGCACCTCTTCATGAGACAACCAATAGAAAGAACCGATGATGACAGAGTAATTCATGGCTCTCACGTCTTTCCTGCTCATACTAACCTCTCCGTTACTGATACAATCGGCATCTCCCAGAATGATAATACGCTGCTCTTTGTCTCCTATTTTTCTTGAAAGAGCAAGAGCCGTAGGATAAGCTTGTTCCGTCTCTCCCGTTTTTTCATCTATCGTAGGAATATCATCGATAAAATCGGTGGTCTGCAACTCATTCCAGCTTCCCACGGTATCGCTCATGAAAAGAGGCGTAACCGTGTATCCTTTATCTCCCGTGTACGCCAAAGCACTACTACTGGGCATGGTCACACACCCTTCCCATCTCCGAATCCCGTCGAAATGATAACATAGCTCACAAGCTGCCTGTGTCGGAGTTACCATAATCAAATCGGGCTGGAAATTCTCGCTTTTTTTCACCAATACTCCCGGTAAAATCTGAACGCCAAACGGTTCAACTATCGGATTCATAAACTCCCGACGTTTGGGTTCGGAGATGATCAACAAATCTCCTCCTCTCGCGACGTACGCATCCAACCTGGCCTTTTCTTCCGGAGTAAGCGCCTGTTTCATTTCGGCTATAACCAAAATACGTACATCGTCCGGAATATCCTGATCCAACGTAACCTCTTTGGCATCAAAACCTTGATTGATCAAAGCATAACGGAATTTTTTATCTTGGGCAAAACGTTTATAGTCCCGGTCTCCCTCCTTATTGATATCCCTCTCCCCGTGTCCTGTCAAAAAGCCGACTGTCGGAAGGTCCATTACCAGTCGCTTCAACGCCGCCGTAATTTCACTCTCTCCCGGGAATTTCCGCATATCGTCATAAACACGCAAAAACGTCTTTTCTCCGCTTTCACGCTCTATCAAACGCACGAACCGATTCCCTTCCGGTTGCAAATCCACCATTTCCCGAATCTTTTCCGGCGGTAAAAACATATTGGAATCCAAATCCCAGATCTCACATAATTTCTTTGCCCGTTCCTTATCGCTCAAATTCGGATAACGCTCGTCCAGATGTTTGTTTTCCGCTTTATCGTAATAATAGACGTATTTGATTTTGATCTCCGGTTTAAAACGCACGTAATCCTCAAAATGTCCCCGGTTCATATTCATCATTCGAGGCAGACCGAAACGGTAATCCTCATCCAACAGATTGACGTAAGTCGTGATCGTCAAACCGCCATTCAAACGCTTCACGATATCCTGACTATTGGGTGTCAAGGTATTACTTTTGGTGGAGGTAGCATCATAATACCCCATCAATACCGGACGAGAAGAAAAATACCCCAGTAACATAGCGATACAAACCACTCCTACATATTTGCCCCAACGAACGCAGAAAGAAATCTTTTGTCTCCGTGCTTGCAAACGCAAAATACAGAGCATTAAGAACATGGCTATTACAATGACGAAATAGAGAAAATCTTCACTGCATATCATTCCCCTCAGGAAAGTACCGACGCGTCCTCTCATGGACAACCAATAGGTAATATCCCTTACAAAATCAATATCCTGCCATAAATTTCCCACCATGTTCAAAACAGCCAATATAGCCAAGGTTCCCATTGCCGCAACGACCTGATAGGAAGTTATACTGGACATAAAGAGTCCGATAGCCGCGTAAGCACAGATTAACAGATAAATTCCCAGGAACTGGGTCAAAAGGGTTCCGATCTCCATATCCTTAATGGTAAACACACCATAAAGGAAGAACAAGAATAAAACACCGATTAAAACCAAGGCGTAAATCATCATGGAAAGAAATTTTCCCAAAATAATTTGAGCGTTGGTCACGGGCGAAGAATACAATAATTTAATAGAGCCGCTCCCCAATTCACGACTCATCAATCCCATGGTTAACAACGGAATATAAAGATAAAGGTACTCCGTCATTTGCCATAACATATACCCGAAAGCTCTTCCTGTTACAGATCTCAAAGGATAACCCAAAGAGACACTTTGTACCATATCGGATATACTTTCAGTAAACATCATGCTTGCCTGAAACGTGTATATAATCAGAATCAACCAAGCCACAGGCGAATAGAAGAGGGTCTGCAATTCTGCTATCGCTAATTTATAGATTGTCTTCATCAACTTTGTTTTAATTAATAATTTTATTTTATATCTCACAACAACCGAAGCTCTAATAAGTTCCGGGATCACGCACTTTCCCGGAAACTTTTATACAAAAACACCTACGGTATCATCTTCCCCGTCTACGTATCCAAATAAACAGAGCGAAGAATATTAAAATGGCAGGAAAAACTCCCAAAAATCCGATTTTCGCAACTGACATCCCGATTTCACCGACATAAACGGCATTATCGGGAGGAGTCGGGCGTCGCATATCAATAGGAACTTCCTCATGCGATAACCAGAAGAAAGAACCCGTAAGGATATTGAAATTCATCGCCCAAACATCTTTCCGTTGCATACCCAACTCGCCGTTACTGATACAATCGGCATCACCGAAAATGATAATTCTTTGCTCCTTTTCTCCCACTTTTCGAGACAAAGCCAAGGCTATCGGCAAGCTCTCCTCTTTCTCTCCTTCCAAAAGATTCAAGGTAGCGACGTCATCGATAAAATCGGTCGTCTGCAATTCATTCCAGCTCCCCGCCGTATCGCTCATGAAAAGAGGAGTCACGCTATATCCCTTATCCGCCGCGTAAGCCAAGGCCGAACTTCCCGGAAACGTTACACACCCTTCATAATCGATGATCGTCTGGAAAGGATAAGAGAGTTCTCCCGCCTCTTTTGTCGGAGTCGTAATGATCAAATCCGCCTGAAAATTCTCCGTAGGCTTCACCAAAACCCCAGGTAAAAATTTTACTCCCAGGGGTTCCACAATCTGATTCATAATATCCCTACGTCTCGGCTCCCCTAAAATCAATAAATTTCCTCCCCTTTCGATATAAGCGTCCAATCTCATTCTCTCCTCCGGAGTCAGCGCTGATTTCATCTCGGCTATCACCAGTATCTCTATATCCGGAGCAATATCTTTATCCAAAGTTACCTCCGCAACATCAAAACCTTGATTGATCAAAGCATAACGGAACCACTTATCCTGAGAAAAACGATTATAATCCCTATCTCCCTCCTTTTTCGGATCACGTTCCCCGTGTCCTTGCAAAAAACCGACAATGGGCAATTTCATGATCAGACGTTTGAAGGCAGCCGAAATCTCCCCTTCACGCGGGTTCCGATCAAATCCCTCGTAAAAACGCAAGAAGATCCGTTGTCCGTTCTCCCGTTCCACCAAACGAACAGAGTGGTTTTTCTCCGCTTCCAAGTCGATAATTTTCTTTATCTCTTCCGGAGGAAGTACGATCGTGGAATCGATACCCCAACACTCTATCATTTTCCGGGCTCTCTCCTTATCCGTCATATTCGGGTACATCTTATCCAACTCTTTGTTTTGAGCATCGGCATAGAAATAAACATACTTCATCTTTATCTCCGGCTTAAAACGCACGTATTGTTTGAAAACCTCCTTATCCCAATTAACATTTTCGGGTAAAGTACTGTAAAAATCATTATCCAAAATATTGGTAAAAGTAGTAATCGTCAATCCCCCGTCCAATTTTTTGACAATTTCCTGACTATTGGGCGTCAGTGTATTGAATTTTGTCCGGGAAGCATCGTAATAACTCATAAACACGGGACGGGAAGAGAGGTATCCCAACAACATGGCAATACCGACAACACCCAGGTATTTCCCCCAACGGACGATCCAAGATATCCTTTGTCTTCTGGCTTGCAAACGCAGGATACACAACATTAAAAACATTGCGATCACAATGACAAAATAGAGAAAATCCTCACTACATATCAACCCGCCGATAAATTCATCCGCCCGTCCGTCTATGGATAACCAAAATGTAATATCTTTTACAAACTCTATGCCTTGCCACATTCCTTTTACATAGCTCAATACGGCAAGAACTGCCAAAGTTCCCATAGCGGCAACCACTTGATACGAAGTTATACTGGACATAAAAAGCCCGATAGCCGCGTAAGCGCACAACAACAGATAGAGTCCTAAAAGACCGCTGAGCATATATGGAATATCCACCATTTTAATCGTACATACGCCAAAAAAGACAAATACGATCAAAACACCTATCAACACGAAACAGTAAAGCATAAGGGAAAGATATTTTCCCAATATGATCTGAGTATTGGTAACCGGTGAAGAATACAATAATTTAATCGAACCGCTCCCCAACTCTCTACTCATGATCCCCATGGTCAACAAGGGAATGTAAAAATAGAGATATTGTTGCATGGCTCTGAAAAATGGAAAATAAGTTTCCGCAGTAACATTGTACACAGGATAACCTAATGATTGGGCACGTACCAAGCCTCCGAAAAGATTGGTATAGACCATTCCTGCCTGAAAAGTAAAAATAATCAGAATCAACCAGGCTACCGGTGAGTAGAATAACGTTTGTAATTCTGCCAACGCCAATTTATATATGGTCTTCATCGTCTCTTACTTTTTGGATAATTCGGCAAATACGGCATCTAATGAGCTCTTTTCCAGATGTATATCATTCAACCTCCATCCTCTGGCCACACTTGTCTCTACCACACGTTCGATAACATCCTGGTTATCGGAAAATTGTAACCTGAATTTCGTTCCTCCCAACTCCTCCACGTTAACTACTCCCGGAACCTTAGCCAATTCATCCACGGCAGGCGGAGCGATCAACGAAACAAATATGGTATTCGGTATGATATAATTATCGAACTCGTCTACCGTCCCGGCAAAAACCAATCTACCCTCCTCAATCATACGGATATAATCACAGGTAGCCTGAACCTCCGGCAAGATATGTGTCGAAAGGATGACAGTACGTTCCTCTGCAATCTCTTTGATCAAATGACGCACTTCCACGATCTGGTTCGGATCCAACCCGTTCGTCGGTTCGTCCAACACTACAAATTCCGGATTATGAATGATAGCCTGCGCTATTCCCAATCGTTGTTGGTATCCCCCGGAAAGGTTACGTACCAAACGCTTATTAAAATGAGAAATACCGCAACGTCCCATAGCATCTTTTACAGCGTCTTTCACTTCCTTAGATGGCATTAAACGCATATTGGCACAATGGGTTAAGTACTCCTCTACCGTCATATCCATATGCAAAGGCGGTTTTTGCGGTAAAAAACCCAAATGTTTCTTAGCCTCTACGGGATTTTCTCGCATACTGACCCCCTTTATATAAACATCTCCCTCCGTCTGTTTTAAAACGCCACACATGATATTCATCGTGGTCGACTTCCCGGCCCCGTTGGATCCGAGAAGACCATATATACCATTAGTGTTGATTTCAAAATTAATATCCCGGATAGCCCACTGAACCGTGTAGCGATGGGATAGATTTTCAACTTTTACGATCGATTCTTCCATACAATTATTAAATTTTAGTTATTGAACATCCTTTCATCGGGTTTCCTTTGTCGTCATTCATGGAGAACAGAATGACGACAAAGAGAAACCGGAGAAGAAACATTAATTTAGAGCCTGTTCCAATTTATGGATCAGTAATTTATAATGAAGCCGAGTGTCTGAAGAACCGGTCATCGCCTGGTTTTTCAACAGATTCAACGTCTTTTTCATTAAATCGTAATAGTAAGGAGCCATATCTGCGTTACCCATCTGAATATCCACGTAATAGCTGAATCCCTGCTTATCCGCCGGCCCCCTATTTCCCATCACCTGCCCGTAATATTTCAGACTTTTGGCCCTAACGCTCTCGGGAACTTCCACGATCATACGTACCCGGCCTTTTCCTCCCTTGGCATCTTTTTCCACGTTGGCACCGCCGATCACCTGACTCAAAAGAGCCAATTGCATTTTCTTTTCGACGTTAGACAAGGTTTTTCCTTGTTTGGTAGGCGTAAAAATAAAATCATACAAATCGTTTAAATAGTCTGAAGACGTGTATACCTGATTGGCAGGAGCCTTCTCCGCACAATAAGAGACAGCCCCCAATCGTCCTAAAATCCCGCTCATAATTTTATCTTCCAACTCCCTGGAAATATTTCCCATCAAAGGCATCTCTTTTTGAAAATCAGGATTCTCCAACCATCCGGCATCCTTTATCTGATTTAACAAAAATCTCAATGCCCGTTTTTGTTTCTCGCGCGGAACAAAAGCGTAATTCGGACGTTTATCTCCCTGATAACTTTCATTCAAATAAATTCCTCCGATATTGGCTGCCACATGATTCAGGTAACGTACATACTGGTATACGATCTCGTTATACATCCTTTCACGGAAAGAGTAATCCAAATCCTCCCCGGCCGTCCACTCGTTTAAATGAGCCAGTACATATTTAAGATTTTTCACACCGTAAGTCGCTGATTTGATTGCGTCGTCTCCCAAATCCTCCTCGAACGAACTCGGATCATAGTGTGCCCAAATTTGTTGTTTTCCATAACGATAAATCGGGTCTCCCGATTTATCGGAAATCCAACGTTCCAATGTCGGAAGCTCATCCTTAGACGTTTGGGCATCCGGAAGAAACGTATACAACCATTTGATGGCATAATAATCATATAATCCCAAATTAGGGGGTGTCATCTTCACACCACGAGCAGCATCTCCCGGTTGAGCCACGTAATTGTTACGGGCATAATCCATAATAGAATAAGTCGTGCCGTACTTCCGCGTGAATGACGGGGAACGCAAAGAATCCGTCGGGATAGCCGCCGAAGCTGCCATGTTATGCATTAATCCTAAACAATGGCCTATCTCATGAGCAATCACGTAACGAATACAATCTCCAACTGTAGCGTCGTCCAATTGTATCTTACGAACAGAAGGATCCGCCGGAGACGTCTGCAAGAAACGCCAATCCTGTACCAATTGGATGAGGTTATGATACACCGATACGTTAGCTTGCAGGATCTCTCCGCTTCTCGGATCTGTCCAAGAAGGCCCCATGGCGTTGGCAACAGAGGAAGGAGAATAACGTACACAAGAGTAATTCAGATTCTCCGGATCGAAATCGGGATCGTCTTTAGGAAAATCCTTGGCAATAATCGCATTTTTAAAACCGATCTTTTCGAAAGCCGCCTGCCACACCTCGACACCAGCCTTTACATATTCCTTCCACGCCGCAGGGAAATTATCGTCCACATAGAAAACAATGGGCTTTATCGGTTCAACCAGCTCACCCCGTTTATAAGCCTCCACATCTTTCGGTTCCAAACGCCAACGATTGGCATCATAAACCACCTCTACTCCTCTCTCCTTATCACTATACAAATACTTACCTCCGAAGAATATTCCAATCCGGGGATCGGCTATCCGGGAACGCATCGGCTTTTCCGGCAATAAAAGGAACGTCCGGCTCATGGTTGCCGTGTAGGGCATTTTATAAAGCCAGTACCAGTTATCGGCATTAATACTCACGGTATAAGTAAAAGAGGTCTGCACGTTCACGTTATTTTCAAACGCACTGATTTTTCCGATCTGGGTATGTGCCTGCTGAAACTCTTTTTCCAATCTGGCATCTCTCCAATACTCCATTAAAATCGGCATCCATGGAGAAAAAGGATCCAACTTCTCATTTTCGTTAGTCAAAAAATCCGTCATATCGATGACCACGGCCGTACTATCCGGAGAATAGGCTTTTATTTCAAAATTCTTAATAACAGCCTGAATAGCACTCAACTCCACGTTTTGACGCATCCGTTCGTTATCCGTCGTATGCAAGGAGTTTGCCTCACGTAAGTTCAATAAAGAATCCGTACGAGTAAACACAACGTGAAGAGGCTCATGCGGTTTTTCTCCCACCGCCCCGAACAAACTGCTCGAATTCTCGGCAATCGCAGATCCGATCAGCATCTCTTTACCCAACAAATTCAAAGGTATCTCAAAATAAACTTTACCGTCTATTTTATGAACCGTCATCAACCCTTTCGCACTCTCGTGAGCTTTATCTTTAAAAAGTTTGTCATAAGCCGATTCCTTCTCAGGTGCTTTTACCTCTTGCTCTACTTCCCCTTTCCCCTTCTTCCCTTTCTTTTTCTGAGCCTCTGCAAGGAATGGCATCAACAAAACAACTAACAGTATAATAATCGTGTTGTTTTTCATGATATATCTTTTTTAACTTTATTACTTATTGTTTATTTCTTAGACATGGCTTTACGAATCCGATACAACAAGTACTCGTAATGGGCTTTCGTATCGCCGCTACTGGAAAGAACAGCCCCTTGCAATAATTTTTGGATCCTTACCAACATGGAATAATATTCCGGAGCCGCATTGTATCCTTTCGCTGTTGCGACATATCCTTGATAACCGCTACGTTGCGACGGCAAATAATCGTTCCTCCACTTTTGCTCCATTCGATTGAATTCTCTCATATCCGGTTTCCAGTAAACCAAGTTCTTCCCGGCCACAAAAGGGAATCTCTGTTGTTCCTTTTCAAAAGAAGCCGGAGATTCAGCAACGGCGGAAGAAGCCATAACCACACCTACAAAACTCCTTTGCAAAAATCGTTCATCCTCCGTCAACGCACGTTTTTTCAACGTCCCCTCCCAAATATAGGCATACAGGTCATCCAAAAATTCATCCGGAGTATAAGCATCGCCCGATTTTTCAGCACATAATTTCAGATCGCCGACCTTACCGAGTAAGCTACCGATAACGGCTAACTGCATCTCCCGAGAAGGAACTCTCGCGTACCCCAATCCGGTCTCTTTTGTATACTCTTTATCATCCATCCATCCGAACGTTTTAGACATATCCAAAACATAACGTACGATCTCTTGTTGACGCTCCTTGGGTACAACGGTAAAAGTCGGCATATCCTCGTCCGCAGTAACCTCATTCAGGTATATTCCACCCACGTATCCCAATAAGTTATTCATTTCATTCGATAACAGATTGGAAAAAGAGGAATGAAGGGAAGTCCTTATACGCAAATCCTTATCATCTTCTTTGAACCACTCTCTGAAATGTTTCATGGCATATTTAATATTGTTGATCTTGTATTCGAGAGATTTCATCGGATCGTCTCCCAAATCGCCCCTGTTCCGGCGAGGATCTCCCAACAAACGGTAGAAACTCCATATCATGGGACTGTACCTATAATTGAGTTCTTTTTTAGCTTCGATAATCCACCGGTTTAAAACCTCTGTTTCATCCTGCGGTTTCACTGTCCCTTCTATTGGTTGGTACAACCATTTAACGGTAAAATAATCAAACTCGCCAATCCCCTTGGAAAACATACGGACGCCCTTTTCCATATCTCCGGGTTGTGCGATATAGTTACAAGCCACGAGATCCATAACGGAAGGCGTCAATCCGTGGGCCCGGGTAAATGTTGCGGAACGTAAAGAATCTACCGGATAGACAGAAGAGGCCATGAAATTATCAGTAAATCCTAAACAGACACCCATCTCTCTGGCCACATCCGATTTAATCACATCTCCATAAACTTCCACCGGAATATGATTGTTACGGATTTGAGGGTTAACAGCCATCGTATTCATTTTCAATTCATAAGTAGGATCATATCCCACCGGGATAAGAATAGAAGCCGATATAATCTCTCCCGTACGCGGATCGCAATACCTCTGAGATTTTACATCATACATCTTAATCGGAGCATACAAAATGGTAGAATGACTCACGTCTGCCATATCGAAATCAGGATCACCCTTCGGACAATCTTTCACTTGAATCGCATTTTTAAAACCGATTTTCTCGAATGCAGCATTCCACTCCTTAACACCGGCTATCACGTAGGGCTTTATCGACTCCGGTATTAACGTATCGATATAAAAAACAATGGGTTTTTTAGGTTCCACCGTTTTTCCTTCCCGGTAAGCTTCCGGATCGGAAGGTTCCAAACGCCATCGATTCGTGAAATATACCGATTTCACACCCTTCAGGGGAGATTCGAAACCGCTTTCCCGGTTATATTCCACATTTACGCGGTAATCCGCCAGACGAGGCAACATCTTCTCTTCCGGTAAAAGCATCAATATCCGATTGGCCTCGATAGATACCTTCATATCTTTTTCTATAAGGAACATACCGAAGAAGTAAATATCCACATCGTATCCCATCTCGCAAGTCACCGCAACATTTGTCGGATAAGCCTTTACCCCTTTCAAAAAATTACGATCTTCCTGAAATTTATGATCCCGTACGGAAAGACCAAAAAATGAATTTCCGGCATAGTCGGTAAAGGGTGTCGTATAAATACTGTGAGACATAAACAATGAGGTCATATCCACCACTACGGCACTGCTATCCGGAGTCCACGCTTCGATCTTGTAACTCCCGTATACTCCGGGCATGGCCGAGCG
The DNA here is from genome assembly GCA_001487125.1 of Gabonibacter massiliensis. Lineage (GTDB taxonomy): Bacteria > Bacteroidota > Bacteroidia > Bacteroidales > Marinifilaceae > Gabonibacter > Gabonibacter massiliensis. Next base: position 369,336 of record LN913012.1, on the reverse strand, counting down.
ATTAAAGGCTTCGTTGACACCTAAATCGTCCGTCATGTTTCTTAAAGGATTCATAAGCAGTAACCTGGCCTGAAGGACAGAATCCATACGGGTAAATTTCAAAGGTACTCCGGGACCGGAAAACTCTCCCACGGCACTCTCTCCGCAATCGCTGATTCTTTCCACGGAAGAGGTAAACAACATCTCCTTATTCAACAGGCGCACCGGAAATTCCACGTAAACCTTATCGCCGACCTTATGAAGGGTCATTAAACCGCGAGCCGTTTGAACCTGCTTACCATCGAACAATTTTTGATAGGCAGTCAACTCTTTCTTCTTTTTATCTTCTTTCTTCTTCCTTCGTTCCCCGGCAGAGGCATCACACACGCCAAACACAAGAGTAAAAAGAAACAATATGTATATGATCTTTTTCATAATTTTCTATTTTATATCTCAATCATTGAAAATATTATCCATCTGACGAACCATTAATTTATAGTATTGTTGCATCTCAGGCGTCCCTACGTTTTGTTTACCCTTAAAAGCGGAATACATTTTCCGTAACAAAGTGTAATTATCCGGTTCCATCGGAAAAGTTTTAAAGAGGAAGAAAGGATCTCCAAATCCGGAAACCTCTGCCGGGTGCTGCATATTCCGTTGTTCACCCCATGTTCTTCTGTTCGTGAAACGTCCCATCACATCCTCACCGATCTCCCCGTATTTCTCCCGGCTCAAAGCTCTCACGCTTTCCGGCACCCGTACAAACGGCGTTTTCAGATTCCACTCGAAAGGTTTCATCCCCATGTCTTTTTTCTGCGCACCGGATGCCTCCAGCAATGCCGCTAACAAACCTTTTTGCAGACTCTGTTCACCCTTCGTGAGTTTCTTCCCTTGCAAGGTCGGAGTCATTACAAAATCATACAGATCGCTCAAATACTCTTCTCTACTGAAAGGTTTCTTTTCGTCGGAAAAGGTTTGTGTCATCGCAACCTTATGGATAATCATAAGAAGACCGCGAAGTATGTCTTTTTGAAACTCTTCCGCAACTTCCCGTCCCAAAGGCAATCCCTTCATATCATCCAACCAGGAAAGATCCCGGGTCTGCTCCAATACAAAACGCAAGGCATTCTTTTGTCTTTCCCGGGATACCACACCGTAAGCCGGGACCTTATCGTTTTCATATCTTTCGTTCAAATAAAGACCGCCCAAATTACACATCACATGGTTCAAATAACGGGCAAACTGATAACGTGCTTCATTCAACATATTCTTACGGAACTTATAATCCTTATCCTCATCCTTTACCCATTCATCCATATGTTCCAACACATATTTTAAGTTTTTCACTCCATAAGTGGCGGACTTCACGGGATCATCCCCTAAATCTTCTTCCATGGCACGGGGATCGTAATACTCTCTGAATTGTTGTTTTCCGTAACGATAAACAGGATTGTCAGACCTCTCCGTAATAAACTGATCCAAAACGGGAATCTCTTCTCTGGCAGACCCTATATCCAGCAGGGGCTTATACAACCATTCGATAACATAATAATCATACAATCCCAAACGAGGGGGTGTCATTTTCACGCCGCGAGCGGCATCTCCAGGCTGGGCCACATAGTTATTACGGGCATAATCCATAATGGAATAGGTTGTTCCGTATTTCCGCGTGAACGACGGAGAACGCAAAGAGTCCGTCGGAATAGCCGCCGAAGCAGACATATTATGCATCAAACCCAACGTATGTCCGACCTCGTGAGCCAATACATAACGCAAACAGTCACCGAAATCCTTGTCATCCAACCGGATTTTTCTGACGGAGGGATCTGCGGCGGCAGTCTGTAAAAAACGCCAATCCTGAACCAGCTCCACCAAATTATGATACACGTACACGGAAGCATTTAAAATCTCTCCCGTACGAGGGTCCGTCCAGGAGGGTCCCATGGCATTCGCAACAATGGAAGGAGAGTAACGGATACATGAATATTTCAGGTTATCCGGATCAAAATCAGGATCGTTTGTCGGAAAATCTTCCGCACGCATTACATTCTTAAACCCTATTTTCTCAAAAGCGGCATTCCATTCGCATATACCTTCTTTGATGTATTTTTTCCACTGATCGGGAAAGGCATTATCCACGTAAAAAACAATCGGCTTCTTAGGTTCCACCAACTCGCCCCTCCGGTAAGCTTCCTCATCGGTAGGCTCCAATCTCCAACGGGTGGCATAATACAAAACATCTATCCCTTTTTTCGGATCTCCCATTTCATACATTCCCTGGTAGAATACGCCTATACGCGGATCTGCATAACGGGGACGTGCGGGTATCTCCGGCAAAAGAATAAAATTACGGGTCATGATCTGCGTCACCGGTTTGTCCGAACAATAACGGAAATACGAAGTTTCAGCAGATAAACGGAATGCCAATTGGGATTGAACCGTTACATTATCCTCGAAAGCTTTCATCTTCAATACCTGAGACTCTTCCCGCATAAAATTCTTATTCAGAGGGCTCCCCCACATCATGGACAAGATCGGAGACCAAGGAGAAAAAGAGGGTAACGTCTCGTTATCGCTCAATAAAAAATCCGTCATATCGACAACAACTGCCGTACTATCCGGAGTATAAGCCTTAATTTCGAAATTTTTAATGACTGCCGGAATATTTCCCCGGTTCATACGCTCCTTCAATGTTTCATTCTGGGTCATGTAAGTCGTCTGAATCAACCCCAAGCTGACCAAAGTCGAATCTTTCTGAGTAAAGGTTACCAACAAAGGATCTGAAGGGCGTTCTCCTATACTACCGAACATATTGTCCGTGGTTCCCGAAATCGTGGATCCCAATAACATTTCCCGATTCATCAATTTCGTGGGAATTTCAAAATAGATCTTGCCGTCTACCTTATGCAAGGTAAGCAAGCCTTTCACCGTTTCGCAGGCCTTATCTCTGAATAGTTCCTCGTAACGGTTGTCTTTTCTTTCCGTTACTGCCTCTTTCGGATTCTCCTTTTTCTTCCGAGCATGCGCCATACAAGGCAGTAACAAAACAATTACCAATAAATATATTATTCTGCTTCTCATTTGTTCATTTATTTAAACATTTTACCCGTTAACTATTTCTTCTCTAAAGATTTCTTAATCTTATAGAGTAAGTAATCATAATGCTGTCTTGTCTCTCCCGAACTTTTTACGCTCGCCTTTTTCAATAAATCTTGTACCTGCAAAACCATAGCATAAAATTCATGAGAAGTCGGGTAATCCGAAACACGAATCCACCAAGGCAGCCAATAAGCCCCTACTTCACGGACCGGATTTTCCATTTCGAATCTATTTTTATGAATAGGACTATTTCCTTTCATCCTTATCTCGTTTTTCAAACTGGTATTCCAGGCCAACCGGTTTGTTGTAAATAACCTATCGCCTGAAGTTTTCAAGGTTGCAGCCGATTCGCCCAAAGTCGAATTCTTCAATGCCATCGCCAAATAAGAAGTTTGTAATTTCATCTCCTCTTTTGTCAAAGTACGATTCTTTAAAGTCCCTTCCCAAACGAATTGATAAATATCCCTTAAAAGTTCATTCGAGGTATACGCATTCGCAAACTTGGCTTCACATAGTTTCAAACGTCCCATTTTAGAATAGAGAAGACCAAAAACGGTACTATGCATAGCATCTACCATAGAACCGCGCCCCGGTCCCATTTGACGGATCAGATCCAGGTCCTCCAGCCAGGAAAGATCTTTAGAGAAATTCAATAAATAGTGAACCATCTTCCGTTGTTCTTCTTTCGGAAGCATTTCGTATTTCTTCACCTCTTCATCCGCATTGGCCTCGATCATCCGGATTCCACCTATAAAACTGGATAATTGAACCAGCTGATTTCCACCTAAATTCGAACACAAACCTTCATAAATACCTGCCCGTTTCGACATATCTCTGTCATCTTCTTTATACCACTCGTAAAAATGAGCCAGCGCCCCTTTCATATTCTGAAGAAAATACTCGAAGGCCTTAATCTGGTCGTCTCCCAAATCGGAAAGGAACACGGAAGGATCAAAAGCACCGTAATATTCAAACAAACGATAACGGCAATTCGGATTATTCCTGGACTCTTTGATCCAACGGTCCAAAGTAACCTTTTCGTCTTGAGGGGTCCGGGCTCCTTCTATCGGTTTATACAACCATTTAATAGCATATTCATCGTATTCGCCGATACCTTTATTCGTCATCCTTACCCCCTTCTCGACATCTCCCGGTTGAGCGATATAATTACTCGGAACGATATCCATAACGGAGGGACTCAACCCGTACTTTTGCGTAAACGAAGCCGAACGTAAAGAGTCGACAGGATAGACGGCAGAGGCCGCACAATTGTATATTAAACCGAGATTAAATCCCATGGTAGAAGCCATCTCCAAACGAATCATCTCCCCCAACTGCTCTTCGGTCAGCTTCGCCCGACGCACGGAAGGATCCGCATTCATCGTGGAAAGAACCCGTTCTCCGTACAAACCACCGATAAAATTATCAGGAATACAAATAGACATACTTAAAATTTCTCCCGTACGGGGATCCACCACCCTATGGTTCATTGCCATAAACCAATTGACGGGAACATAACGAATCACAGAATATTCAATATTAAGCGGATCAAAATCCGGATCGTCTTTCGGGAAGTCCCGAACCTCTATTACGTTTTTAAACCCGATTTTTTCAAAAGCTCCGTTCCACTCTTCCAATCCCGCTTTGATGTATTTTTTCCATGCCTGAGGCATAATCGTATCCATATAAAATACAATCGGTTTCGTAGGTTCCACCAATTCGCCTCTTTTGTAAGCCTCCGGATCGGAAGGCTGAATCCGCCAACGACTGGTATAATACACCCTTTCCAATCCCTTCATAGGACTGGTAAAATCATTACTCATCACGTAATTCACACCGATACGGGAGTCCGAAAGGCGAGGCATCATGGGTTCTTCCGGCAATAACATCAATATTTTGTTACTAATTACCGAAATCTTCACGTCCTGTGCCAGATAACCACCGAAAAATCCCAAATAATCCACATCGTATCCCTGTTCGCATTTTACCACGATGTTGCTGTCATAGGCTTTAATCCCTTTCAAATGCGTACGGTTCTCCTGCAACTTATGTCTCCGCCCGATAAAACCGAACATCGCATTCGGTGCATAGGGAGGAAACGGATTGGTATAAATGGAATGTTTCGTAAACAAAGGGGTCAATTCGATAACCACGGCCGAACTATCCGGAGTCCAGGCCTCAATTTTATACGTACCAAAGACTCCCGGTAAGGAGGATTGCTCCAAGGCTTTCTCTATAGCCGGATCTTTACTGCTATTGGAAGGAGCTACCGGTAAAAAATCCGTTTCAACAGCCATCCGTGCCTGAATAACGGAATCCCGACGGATAAAACGCAGGGTAAAACCTCCTCCGACAAATTCTCCCACGGAACCTTCGCCGTTATCGGTAATCTTGTCTATAGTGGAAGCCAATAACATATCTTTCTCCAACAAGCGAAGAGGAAATTCCACGTACACCTTTTTATCAACCTGGTGTACGGTCATCAATCCTTTCACGGTAGTTACTTTCTTATCTTTAAATAATTTCTGGTATGGAGTCAATTCCTCTACCTGCTCTTTATTTTTCTTCTCTTTTTTCTTTTTACGGTTACTCGCGTCGACTTCCATTGAAAACGCAAAAAGAAGAGCAAAAAGAGATATGACATATATAACTTTTCTCATAATTTCTACTTATTTTATTCACTTTATTTTTCGCATTCATCCGAAAAATCAAACTCTGCTGAATCTATTCGATGATTATCTGCCTAAAGCTTGTTCTACTTTATGAATCAGTAACTCGTAATGTTGCCGGGTCTCTTTTGAACCTGTATTCGCTCTGTCTTTCAATAAACTTAACGTTTGTTGCAAAGTCGACAAATAAAGAGGTTCCATTGAATAGTTCTCGATAGGCAGTTGTACCCAAAAACTGAATCCATTTATTCCCACCTGAGGAGTATCGAACCGATTCTGCAACTCATTTTTTACCATGAAACGATTCCGCAGCAATCCCGAATCGTACTCCCCTGTAAATCCATAGGTATCTCTGCTCTTCGCAAGTATAGTTTCCGGAACGGTGATCAGATTCTGATCCCGGAATCCTATACCTCCACCGGATCCTAATTGAGTGCTTGTTGCTCCGGATCCCTTGATCAATTCCGACAACAATGCCATTTGAAGTTTCCGTTCCGCCCCGGTCAAATCTTTACCTGCTTTCGTCGGGGCAAAAACAAATTCATAAATATCATTGAAATACTCTTCAGGAGTATAGGGTTCAATCTCTTTCGTATACTTCGTCCCGAAAGCCACGATTCCAGTACGATTCAAAACGGCAGGCAATACGATATCCTGAATGGTCTGCGCAAAAGTCCCCATAATCGGCATCTCTGCCTGAAAATCCTTATCGTCAATCCATTCCATATCCCTTACTTGTTCGAGCATGAAACGAAGGGCTTGTCTTTGTCTCTCCTTCGCCACGATAGCAAAACTCGGACGCAGGTCTCCGTCATAACGTTCGTTCAAATATACTCCACCGATATTGGCCAATACATGATTCATGTAACGGATATATTGATACAACAACTCGTTGTACATATTTTGCCGGAAACTGAAATCCTTATCGTCGGCAGCCGTCCATTCATTCAAATGTTTTAGGATATACTTCAAATTTTGCACACCATAAGTAGCCGATTTAACCGGATCCTCACCCAAGTCTTCTTCGAAGGAACTCGGATCATAATGCGCTAAAATCTGTTGTTTCCCGTAACGATAAACAGGATCTCCCGATTTTTCAGAAATCCATCTGTCCAGTACAGGAACCTCTTCTTTTGAAGATCGAGCTGAATATATAGGTGTATACAACCAATGGATCAGGTAATAATCGTAAAGTCCCAATACGGGAGGTGTCATCCGTACGCCGCGGGCGGCATCGCCCGGTTGAGCCACGTAATTGTTACGGGCGTAGTCCATAATAGAATAAGTCGTACCGTATTTTTGCGTGAATGACGGAGAACGCAAAGAGTCCGTCGGGATGGCAGCCGAAGCAGCCATGTTATGCATAAATCCCAAGGTATGCCCCACTTCGTGAGAGATAACATAACGGATGCAATCTCCCAATGTCTCTTCATCCATATCCACCTTTCTGACCGAAGGATCAGCTGCGGCCGTCTGCAAAAAACGCCAATCCTGAACTAACTGGATCAAATTATGGTAAACCGAAATGTTAGCCTGGATGATCTCGCCACTTCTCGGGTCTGTCCAAGAAGGTCCCATAGCATTAGCTATCGGCGAAGGAGAATAACGCACGCAGGAATACTTCAGATTGTCCGGATCGAAATTCGGATCGTCCGTCGGAAAATCTTTGGCTACAATAGCGTTTTTAAAACCGATCTTCTCGAAAGCAGCCTGCCACTCTTCCACTCCTTTTTTCACGTACTTTTTCCAGTTTTCAGGGAAAGCGTTATCCACATAAAAAACAATGGGTTTTATCGGTTCTACCAACTCTCCCCTCTCGTAAGCCTCCCTGTCCTTAGGCTCTAATCTCCAACGAGTAGCATAATAATCAATTTGGGTCTGTTCTCCCTCGTTAAAAGCATATTTCCCTCCCACGAAAATACCGATACGAGGATCAGCCGGGCGAGGACGCATCGGAGTCTCCGGTAAAAGCAAAAAACTACGGGTCATAACGACTGAAAAAGGCATCTTGTATAAATAATAAAACCATCTGTCCAGCACACTCATCTCGTAAGTCAACAAAGACTGAACACTAAAATTATCTTCAAAAGATTTAACCTCACCGACACAGGATAGTTGATTTTTATACTGTTTTTCCATCTTCATATCCCGATTCATCATCAAGATCGGACTCCACGGAGTAAAAGGACTCAACTCCCCCTTATCGCTAAGCAGGAATCGCGTCATATCTATGATGACGGCAGAACTGTCAGGAGTATAAGCTTTAACTTCAAAACTTTCCATGGTTGCCGGCATACTTCCTTCGCTCATCAACTTTTTGTACCGCTCGGTACTCGTAGTCTGAATAGAATTAACCTCCCGTAAACTGACGGTGGCCGAATCATCCTTTACAAACACCACGTGAAGCGGATCGAAAGGTTTCTCTCCCACACTACCGAATAAATTACTGGTGATCTCCGTGATCGTGGATCCCAGTAACATCTCTCTCCCCAATACCTGTAAAGGAATTTCAAAATAGACCTTATCGTCCATTTTGTGAATAGTAATCACTCCCTTTACCGTCTTGCACTTTTTATCCTTAAATAGCCGTTGGTAAGGAGTCTCTTTTTTAGTCTTTTTGTCTTTTTTAGTACCTGCCATACCGATACAGGGCAATAAAAATGCAACGATCAGAAAAAAAATCGCCTTGTTCCTCATACTTTTTTGTTTAATAATTTTAACAGTTAATTCCGGTTCTATTACCAGAAAATCGATTCACATAACATACGCACACCCGATATTGAAATAGGGAAAGAGCATAAAGCTCTCTCCCTTCTATTTTTACCACTGATTACTACCTGTTCTTAATTTCCTTATAAACTGAATATCTCCGAAATCTTGAGGATAAAAATCAATGTCATCCTCTGTAACACCATCGATAAAAGCACCGGCCACAATGCCCATTTCACACAATTTCCCGTTCGACAAACCAATTCCCATGTACACGGCCCGACCCGATAGGTCAGTTACCTCAATACTTTTAATCGTGGCTCCTTTAAAGTCATAAAGCAATCTCGCGTTGGCTACACCACCCTCGTCTCCCGCAAACATATAACCATACAACTTATCATGCTGATCACCTCCCGAAAACAGGAAATACTGTTTCTCTCGAGGAGAAATTGCGAATACATTCTTTCCATCTAACAACTCGCTACTCGGGAAAACTTTTTCTATCAACGGAACTACTTCCCACAATCCGGTTTCCCAATCTCTATGATACTTGAATATCATATAGTAATATTTTCCATCCTTTCCCGGATTGTTATTTTTATACATAACGAAATATCGCAAGTCGTCCCCATCTTTATAACTACCGTAATAAAGCATCTCCACATCACCCATATTATTCATCATGGTAAACTCCTCGGACGGTGCCTGATACACCTGAGAAATCACACCGCCCTCAACAGCTCCGTCATAATATTCGAAACGATCCTGTAACATCAGGAAACGATTGTTTTTCTTATCGAATGTCAAACCAACCAACTCATCATAGCGATAAGAGGCAAACGGGCCGGCATCCATTCCTTTTTCGATAGCTACAGAAAAATCCGGGAATTTTCCGGTGAAATAAGCATCCGGATCATCTTTTCTTCTCAAATACACTTGTCCGTCATCGGTAAGCAGAATAGTTCCTTTCGGTTTATCGTAAGCCTTGACAAAATTCACACCCTGCGGTAAACTTCCTCCCACAAATTCATCTGCCAAGGATATACTCTTTTGGAAAGTCGCACCGTCAACATAAACCGGTCCGATTCCCCCCTCCTGCAAGATCAAAACCTGGCAAGGCGTCATAAAACCTCGCTCCACGAAGAAACACTCGAGATCCTTTATCTCTCCGCCCAATTCCAATCCCATATTTCGTTCCGCAAAAACATTTTCGATGGTATAAGGTACGGCAACATACTCACCTGTTACCGGATCACGACGATGTTCGATATTGGCATAGTCGATCACATAGTCGCCGTTCCGTTTAGTTACAATCATCCACCCGCCCGTCAAATCATCCGACCGAATGTACAACTGCAATCCTGCATTTGCATCATTGGAATATATACCGGACACGAATTCCAAACCGCTCACGCTATCCTGGATAATAAGATAACAGTCTCTCCCAGAAAACCATCCGGCCGTATCGGCAATCCACACCAACTCTCTCTCCCTGCTAACCACTTCACCGAACAAAACCCATTGAAAGCCCAAACGCACATTCTCTTCATCCAATGCAAATGTCAATTCGGGAGAGACTTTTACCGTAGAACCGATCGAGTATCCCCCTTCGGAATCGTAATCCGATTCATTCGTTATAAAACTCGTTATTTGAACTTCATTGATGGCCTTGTAATTATAATTCCCTTTATCTTCATAACAGCTATAAAGAGAAACAAAAAGGAATAAGGCTAATAATATTCTTATTTTCATATCATATCAATTTATAATTAACCCAAAACAGGAACTGTCATCTCTACATTTCCTTCATCCATAACCGGCTTACCCGTCTCATTCTTGATATTAATCAAATAATATTTGAACTTCAATGAATAATACCTCTTGTCACTTGCACTCATGTTCTCCATGCTGCTTATACCTGTCGCCTTGATAAACTCGGCATATTTAGTCTCCGTATATCTGCCCAAATAAGAAGAACTGATACGCTCATCCCACCAGGTAGGTGTAATGGCCATCGAGGTAAAATTAACGATCAACCTCGTATTCGCGAGAGGACCGACATTAAAATCATCACTTGCAACAATCTTCAAAACCAAACGTACGCGTTTATTGTCCAAATTAGGAGTCTTGTTTAACGTAAGTACGAGGGTATCCTTATCCTTCCCGGCCTCCCAGACTTGATCATTGCTGAAACTATAGTCATTTGCAGCCGCAGTCGTCAAATCCTGATCTACTTCTATCCGATACTTGCAATTACCCGTAATCTCTTTCCCGGCATAACCGATCTCTATCTTTACCTCTCGACTGTTTGCCCCGGGATAAAAGAAAAACGATTCCACAATACTATCGGTGGAAGTATTGGAAAAATAAACGTACCGTTCCGCATCGTATGTATCCAATTTATCTTCACTACAGGAATAAAAAACGGAAAACAGTATTGTAAATATGAATATATATCTCATAATACTATATTTTAATTTATTAATTAACGTCATAATAATACGTTTTCACTATCAGGTATCGGTAAATAGCTCCGTCCTGTCAGATCTATCGAACTGGCACCGTCCCACAAGGAACGATTTAATCGCTTGTACATAAAGAAAGACTGTCCCTCACCCATAAACTCTCTCCGGGCATCGATCAACATAAAGTCCATGAACTCCGTGGCGTTATTGATATTCGGCCAAAGAGTGATATCATTCCGCCGTTCTTTAATCTCTTGAAGCAATTCACAAGCACCTTCAACATCTCCGTGCGATGCCAAATACTCGCCCATGATGTAATACAATTCGGCTTTACGAATCACCGGAATAGCTTCCACATCGGTAGTTCCTTGTCTGTTTTTTACGGAAACACGGCCGCCGTCCCGATAATTCATGGTCAGGTAGAGATAACGCACGTCACTTCCCAATGCATCTCCGCTGAACAATCCTTTCAGGTTTCTATAATAAAGAGGGGACGTACTCAGGTAAGGTTTAAAATTATCCGCATTTTTCTCATTATAAAATGCCATGATAACATCACCTAATAATTTTTTATTTCCATTTTCACTTGTTCCATCTATATCCCATTCGTAATTAAAGTCAAAGGGGTTCGACCAGCGACTCTCTTTCAGGTTACACACGGCATAGGCTTCGTCATAGGCCTCTTTTTGCAATCCCATATAGGAATAAACCCGGGCTAAAATAGCTCTTGCAGCAGCATAATGCATACGATATCCCGGGCGTTTCTCAAAGTAAGAAACAACCTTCGTCTCGTATTCGTTCCAAAATAACGTAAACCTGGTATCTCTTAAAACTTTAGCTATACGTATAACAGACCGATCATCTTCTATAACATAGGATGAATCCCATTGTACCAACAAAGGCTGGGCCTCCTTCAAATCGTTCACGATTCTTTCCAACGTTTGATTCACGGTTAACGGTATATTTATCGTACCGTTAATATCCGTCACATAAGGAATGTATCTCTTACCGTCATCTTTAGCGGGAGCAAACAAACGCAACAAATCGAAATGCACGAACGCCCTCATGGCTAAAGCTTCCCCGTAAATTTTTGCCTTCTCTATCTCTCCGAATTCAAAAGCACTCGCACTCTCTTTGGATACATGGTCGATCAAGTCATTACAATCGGCTATCACGTGATACATTTTACTCCATATCGTACTGGCGAGTCCTTTTACGACATTTCCTTTGTAAAGGAAATTATTGATATCTTTCTGATCATCCGTCAGACACTCTTCCGTATAGTATTGTCCTAAAATATCCATAAACCCCCAGCTCAGGTTTTCGCCATACAAAGAAGTTTCTGACAACCCCATATAGATACCATTCAACTGCATCCGATAACCGCTGCCCGTTGAATACAGATCATCACTACTCACCTGATTGTCAGGTTTTACATCGAACCAATCTTCACATGACATGAAGGTGATGATATTTATAAAAAATAATATATATTTTATTCTTTTCATATTTTGTAACTTTTAATCCATCGATCAGAAACCAATATTTAAAGTGAAGTTCACTGAATTCGCATAAGGATAATTCGTTCCCCGCTCTGTCTTCACCGTAGAGAGTCTCCAAATATCTGTCGTTCCCACAGAGAACCGCAACATATTGATACCATATTTCTGCAATTTTTCTCCCGAGAAATCATACTCCAATGTCAAGGAATTCCATTTCAATTCATTATCACGCTGCATAAAACGAGAAGTAGGTTTCGTATCGACTTCACGATCTTTTATATCCTTATACATGGTGATATCACCGGGATTTTGCCAACGCAATTCCATGGCTCGCTTATCCACATTCTTTCTGAAATCGGCATTTTCGACTTTCGATATCAAAGTAGTATTGTAAAAATCCCCTCCGAACTTATAAGTAAAGGCCGTAAACAAAGAGAAGCCTTTATACCTGAAGTTAAGACCGAACGAACCGTCCGCTTTCGGCGTTTTGTCTCCGATAACACTCATCTCCGTGGCTTTCCACTCGTACCCCACAGTTCCGTCTTTGTAAACATAAAGTTCTTTACCCGTCGCCGGATCGATACCCAATGATTTCATTCCGTAAACGGCCGTCGTGGATTGTCCCTCTTCGTATTTGGTCAATACACGCGTTACATCGTTCTCCTGATCCGAATAGTATTCGTTTACCTTATCATTATAAGCTTTCAAAGCATCCGAGATCTTCTTAATCTTATTCGTCACATGAGCCAAATTGGCAAATACGGCCAAATAGAGATCTTGACGATTAATGATGTTACTTCTCAATTCTATCTCGAAACCTTTATTCTCGGTTTTACCCACATTACTGGTGTAAGTACTGAAACCGGTTGAAGAAGGTAGCGTAACATTATCCACCAATCCGTTGGTAATCTTTATATAGTAAGAAGGATGGATGTAAATAAGATCATTTAAAATTCCCAATTCGAGACCGACATCAAACAATTTTGTTTTTTGCCACTCCAAGTCCGTGTTACCTCTCGTGCTCATCAAAGACGCTCCAGGACCGGTTGCATACCAACGAGAAATATCGATCTCGTGCATCGGAATCGCTGCATATGAAGGGAAGTTCAAGGATCCCTCGGTTCCGTAAGATCCGCGAAGTTTCAACTTAGAAATAACGGAATTTTTCATAAACGGATAATTGTGAATATTGATACCGGCACCGAATGCCCAGAAAGGCGCAAAACGACGATCGGAACCGTATTCGGAAGAACCGTCCATCTTAACAGAGACATCCCCCAGATAGATATCATTATAAGAATAATTAAACATCAAGGTAAAACCGAGCGTTCTTCTCTTTTCATCGCTTGAAGTCGGCTTATCCACCACCTCTTTAGCAAAACTGATAGAGGTAAATTCCCCGGAAGGGAATCCCCTGTAAACGGCTGCATTGTTCTCCCTTTTGGAAGTTGAAACGTCCATTGCGGCGGAAAGATTCATATTATGTTTACCTACCAACTCATTATAAGTTAAAGAAACACGCCCCTGCCATGAAACATCATCGCCGTCGGTGCGACTTAATTGCCCTTGCAAAGACATATCGTCACCCGCTTCTCTTTCGCTGTACAAAGACTCCGGATGGGTAAATTTATCTCCCCTGTCTCTCCTCTGATTTATCTGCAATCTTCCTTCCAATTGAAGTGTAGGATAGATATACCATCTGATACTGAATTGTTCGGTCAACTCGTTGTATTTAGACTTGTCATAGTTTCCTATATTCGCTTCATACAAAGGATTCGGATTAAAACGATCTGAATGTAAGTCAAAATCCTTCAATGACTTCACATACTTTCCGTCAGCATCTTTATATTCAAGATAGGGTAGTAAGGTTGTATATTCGGAAAAATTTCCATAAGGAGATTCATGACTCTTCACGACACCATACCTGATTAAATTGGAGACCTGTACCTTTTCCGTCAAATAGCGGAAATCAAAAGAGACGTCGAGCCCTTGTCTGTAAGAACCCTTCATTGCCCCTTTCTGATCATCAAAAGCAAAATTAAGTCCATATCTCATCTCTTTGGAACCGCCTTCCACCGTCAAACTATGAGTATGATTGAAATTGTTTCTTAAAGGCTTACTCAACCAATAGGTATCAACGCCGCGGGCTAAAAGTTTCATTTTCTCGTTATACAAAGTTCGAGAAACGGGATCCGTAAAGTCATACAAACCAGCCGCTTTTTCAGCCTCCACTTTTTCCTCGGCGTTCATCAGATTATAACCGTGCAAATTAGGCATTTCCAAAATACCCGTCATATTATAGGTAAATTGAACTTCTCCGGCTTTAGGAGCTACCGTCGTGATAACGACAACACCGTTAGCGGCTTCAGCTCCGTATCGCGCCGTGGCTGCCGCATCTTTCAAAATAGTCATACTTTCGATACGGTTCGGATCCATGTCGTATACGCGCTCGATCGATACCTTAAATCCATCCATGATGAAAAGAGGCAGATTCGGGTTATTACGCAATACCGATTTAGATACGCTACTCCGATCCAAATCTTTCACACCGATACTGGCCTGGCCGCGGAGCCGTACTTCGGGCAAGGCATTCGGATCCGAACCCCACAAATTATTGTCTATGATACGGAAAGAGGGATCGAAAACCTGCAAAGCAGCAACGGCATTCGTCTTGGAAACCTTCAAAAGCTCCTCGCGAGTCACACTCACCGCATTTCCCGTAAAAGCGGATCTCCGAATATTACCGTACCCGGTAACAATAACTTCTTCCACCTGTTTTACCTCGAGCTCCATCTTAACTATAACCTCTTTTTGAAAATCCGTAACGGTTACCTCTTTGGTAATCATTCCCACGAAACTTACCGACAGACGAACCGTATCCTTCCGGGGAAGAGATAAACTAAAATTTCCATCTACATCGGAGGTTACCCCCAAATGGGTTCCTTTGACAACAATCGCGGCTCCGGGCAGAGGCAGATCTTTCTCGTCGAAAATCTTTCCACGAATAGTAACCTGTTCCAAAACGGCAGCTTTCGACTGTCTTTTTTGAATAACAATCACGTTTCGAGTAATAACGAAAGTGTATTCCGTATCCTTTAAACACACTTCGAGAATTTCAGAAACCGGGGCATTCTCAAAAGAATGCGTAATCAAAGGAATCTTTTTCATCTCCTCATTATTACACATGTAATCGTAATTGGTGTTTTCTTTAATGTAATCCAACACCTGCATAAATGTTGACTTCTCGAATTCCACGGTTAACTTAGGCTCTGTCGGAGACTGTGCCCGACAAATTGCGAACCCGAACACTTGAAGCAAGATAAAAAGAGATAAGATCCTACTTATCTTTTTCCCCATCATCAATAAGTTTGACTTCTTTTTTTTCATGTAGATTAGTTTTAAATTACTAAAAATGAAACCCGCATTCCATTCGTTTGCCTCCTTTTACGCGGGTTTCACCGCTGTTTGTAGATTGGTTGTAGAATTTGCCGAAAATTGATATTAGACTATTTTTAATGAAATATTATATATATTTATTTTACAATATAAATTTTAATTAAATAAACTACAATTTAGAATGTAAATTCCCCTTTTAGATATCTTCCGACTCTATCAATTAACTAATTATTAAAATATTTAAATATGCTTTAACTCTTTTACACTAATCACACCGTTATGTAATGTAAATTCTATATCCGTAGTATAATTTAAAAATTCATCCAATAACTCCTGTAACGAAATATTATTCGGAGGAGTCCCCGTAAACCGCGATTCCCGTAAAGAAGGCTTCTCAAACAGTACTTCCACGTCATACCATCGACAAATCTTTCTCATAATCATTTCCAAGGTCTCTCCTTCGAAATTGAACTTACGATCCATCCATGATATCACATTTTTTGTATTTACACGACGTACATTAATCTCGTTGGCAACAGAAAGAGAGAGCTGTTCCCCGGGTGTTAATTGCCAAACGGTATCTTCGGTACACATCCTTACTTTACCGGACAGTAAGGTTACCCGCGATTCGTGTTCATTCTCATAATTCATTACATCGAATGAAGTTCCCAACACCTCCACGAAGAAATTATTTCCTTTTACGATAAAAGGTCTCTCCTCATCTCTGCTAACCTCGAAATAGGCTTCCCCCTCTATATAGACTTCCCGCCTATTTCCAGCAAAAAACCTCGGGTATTTTATCACGGTTTCCGCGTTCAGATACACTTTCGTACTGTCCTCCAAAACGATGTTGAATACACACCCCTTCGGAACGATTAAAGTATGATAGGTCATAGAATCGACCAACGTATCCCGCTTCACCCGCGTATAATCTAAAGTCTGTATACCCGTCATGAAAGAAACTCCTAACGTATCCAATTTTTTAGCTTCTGCTTCTCCCGATAAAGCAATCATGGAATCATTGTCTAAAATCAAACGGATACTATTCCGGTCTATGGGTTCCATCGGCGAAACTTTTGCGATGCTTTCGTCAACCGGTAATAATTCTTGATGAATAAATATCCACGAAGCCATGATCAAACACGCGAAACAAGCCGCACAAGCAAACATTCGGGACATAGACCTCTGTTTTTTCGTCGTTTTTTTATTCTTGCGTACCCGCTCCAAAAACAACAAAAAATCTCCTGCCGTATCGTATTTTTCATACTCTTTGAAACGCCCCATTAAAACGCGGTCATTCTCCAACTCCCTCTTCAATTCCGCCCACTCTTCCTTTTCCAACAACTTCTCCACTTCTCGTTTTTCCGCTAACGTTAGTGTTCCTGCCCAGGACTTAATAATTAATTCAATATATCGCTTTTCTTCCTTCATATCGATTATAAAATACCTAAACCTTCACTCGGTATTACTTTTTTTTAAAAAAAATCAGAGTTCGTATTCCGTTTTCACATTTATTAAACAATCACGTAAATACTTTATACTTCTATTTTTCTGGACCTTCACCGTATTAATACTAATACCCAACTTACTCGCGATCTCTTTTCCCGAAAAACCATTTATACTCAACTCAACAATCTTTCTTCGCATCCGCGGTAAAGTTCTTATATGCATATACAACAATCTCGTAACTTCCTCCCGCACGACTCTGATTGAAAAATCATGATCCTCCTCCTCTTCTTCGTTCTTTGTCAATTTATCTAAAATCCGTTCCCGCGTTTTTTTATTCCTTATGTAGATCAAAGAATTATTGTGTAGAGACTTATACAAATAGCTTAATAACTCTGCCGAGGTTGAGAAATGAGCATCCGAATTCCATATGCCCACCATCAACTCCTGCACAATATCTTTAGCCGTATCCATATCGGACACGAAGGATTCCGTATAGGTACACAAAGCCGCATAACAGGCTGCATACAATTGTTCCCAGCTACGCTCATCCTTCCTGTTAATCCCTTCCAAAATGCTTTCTAATCTTATCATTGTTGGAATCCCCCCTTTAATTATTATAGCACACTTTAAATTTAAAATCAACGTACATTTCCCTACCCCTATCAAAAAACCATCGATTAATTATGATCCTTAAAAAGCCTTTAATACTCTTGTTTTGAAAGTTTTTGATTCTAAGAATCAATAGTTTAGAATTTTTATAACAATCTGTCCCGTATCATTAAAAATCGATCGTTTTTTGTAACGAAAAAAAACACCTACAAGCACTCACTTACCCCTTACTAATTAAATAATACGTATGTATCCTTTTGGTATTATCGATTTAACAAATCTTTTTGTTAAAACTTATCACGCATACATTCACCTCCACTTTAAACGATTCCGAAAGACAATAATAATTATAAAGTTATGAACCACATTTCCCTCTTCTTAATTATTATATTTTTTTATATTAATCAAAAAAACATGGTGTCGCAAAACGACACCATGAAAATATAAGAAACTAAACCTACCGGCTCCTTCTCCTGATCCAGACCAAAAGAGCTAACAGTAATATCAATCCGGGGATCACCCAGGTGAAAGCAACTTTAGTAATCTTAGCACCTTCCTTTCCCAAAAAGATATCGTTATCTATGGGAAGAGGACGGCGAACATCAACCGGAGCTTCCCCATCCGATAACCAGTGGAAAGATCCTAAAATAATATAATAATTCTCAGCACGTATCTCCTCTCTTCTCTTAAATAACTCTATGTTACTGATACAATCAGCATCTCCCAACACGACAATCTTTTGTTCCTTTTCCCCGATCTTCCGGGATAGGGCTAAAGCCGTTACATAACGTTGCTCTCTCTCCCCGACCGCCGGATTCAATTTTACCGTATCATCTATAAAATTAGTCGTTTCCAATTCATTCCATACGCCTGTTGAATCGGTCACTAAAAGAGGTGTTACCGTAAACCCTTTATCGGTCACATATTCCAGTCCCATACATCCCGGCATCGTGGCACAGGAATTCCATTTGGCCATCCCTTTAAAATAATAAGACAACTCCCATGATTCCGGAGTCGGTCTGCTCAACACCATATCCGGAGAATAATTTTCCGAGGGTTGTACCAATACTCCGTTCACGAAAGAAACTCCCAGAGGTTCGACCAACGAATTCATATACTTTTGATACCCGTTCTCCCCGATAAGTACCAGATTTCCACCCCTCTCGATATAACGGTCCAACTTTTCTTTCTCCTCATCCGTCAACTCTTTCCTCATATCGGCAATCACTAAGATCTTAATAACGGCAGGTATTTCTCCGGTAAGTTCGACCTCTTGCACATCGAATCCCTGATTAACCAAGGCCTGACGGAACCATTTATCCTGAGCGAAACGAATATAATCCCGGTCTCCTTCCCGATTAATATTCCGTTCCCCATGTCCCGTTAAAAATCCCACGGTAGGCAACTCCATTACCATACGTTTGAATGCGGCAGAAATCTCCGCTTCGCCTGGATCCCGGAACATATCATTGTAAAGGCGTAAAAACATTTTTTCTCCGCTCTCCCGCTCTATTTGCCGAACAAAATAGTTACCTTCAGGACGTAAATCGATCACGCTTCTGATCTGTTCGGGCGATAAATACCGGGAGAATTTCAACTTATGAATTCCTGCAAACCTTCTGGCACGATCTTCAAAAGAGAGTTCCGGGTAAAAGTTTTCCATCTGTTTATTTACAACCGTATCATAATAATAGACGTATTTCAATTTAATCTCCGGCTTGAAACGTATGTATCTCCAGAAAGAGTATTTATCGGAATTCACGTACTGGGGCAATGCCTTCATGTAATCCCGGTCCATCAGATTATTATAAGTGGTAATCGTCAATCCCCCTTTCAAAAGTTTCACGATCTCCTGACTATGGGGAGTCAGCGTATTGCCCTTCTCCCGGGAAACATCCACGAACCCCATCAAACGGGGACGGGAACTTAAATACCCCACGCAAGCAATAATTAAAAATACTCCCGCGTATTTCATGGCATTTTTTCCCCACGACACGTGTTTAACCCGGGAAGAGAGATGTATGATCGCAAAAGTGACGAACATGGCAGGAACCATTATAAAGTAGATAAGATCCTCGCTACAAATTAATCCCCCGATAAGCCCCCCTGTCCGACCGCGAATAGACAACCAGAAAGCTACATCCCGCACAAATGCAATCTCTTGCCACATCTGGTTGATATAATTCAGGAAAGACAAGATGGTCAGCGTACCGATAGCAGCGATAATCTGGTAGGAAGAGACGGACGACATAAAAAGTCCGATAGCCGCATAAGTACATATCAACAAATAAAGGCCAAAAATTCCCGAGAGAATGGTCAACACATCGACATTCTCGACAAAACACAAAAGAAAAAGCAGGTAGACTAAAAAAATACCAACCAATACCAAAGCAAATATCATCATAGAAAGATATTTTCCTAAAATAATCTGAGCGTTGGTCATGGGAGAAGAGTGCAATAATTTCATTGTTCCGCCAGCCAGATCACGACTCACCAATCCCATGGTCAAAATAGGAATATAAAGGAAAAGATATTCCTGCATCGAATAAAGTACCCGAACGAAAATATTCGTACTGACGCCCATTAATTTCCACCCCATCGTCTTTTCCAGAACCATCCGCGAAACTCCCTCGGAAAAGACCAAACCCGATTGAAAGGTAAAAATTATAAGAATCAACCAGGCTACAGGCGAGTAAAATAACATCTGCAACTCGGTTTTCGCGATTTTCATTATCATTTTCATCACATCAAAACATAAATAATTAACAAATTACCGGCCTTTCCGGCGTATCCAAATAATCATACCGGCCATAGCCAACAATGCCGGTAATATTCCCATGAATAGAACGCTCAAAAACTCCATGCCGTCTTCACTCACGAAAAGGTAATCATCGATCAACTCCGGATAAGTTATTCTCACCGGCACCTCTTCATAGGAAAGCCAATAAAAAGCTGACCGCACTAAAGTATAATTCATGGCGGGTACGCCTTTTCGCCCCGAAGCGAACTCTCCGTTGCTGATACAATCGGAATCACCCACGATAACCACCCGCTGCTCTTTATCGTTCACCTGGCGGGTTAAAGCCATTGCCGTAATAAAGGGTCCCATCCTATCCCCGGATAAGGAATCATAAGTAATCGTCCCTTCCATAAAATTTTTCGTTCCGACTTCATTCCAACACCCGACCGTATCGCTGACCAAAATAGGAGTCATGGAGTACCCCTTATCCGGCGTATAAGTCAACCCGGCACTCCCGGGCATCGCCACACACCCCTCCCTCTCTCTCATGTACGCCAACCCATCCCACAAAGCGACTCCGGCATCCGTAGGAATACTTTGAATTAAATCCGCTTGATAAACCTCTGACGGTCGTACCAATCTTCCGGACATAAACTGAACTCCAAAAGATTCCGCAACAGGATTCATCCGATCTTGTGCTGTCGGCTCTCCCAAAATCAATAAATTTCCCCCTCTTTCGATATAACGATCCAGATAGGCCCTTTCCGCCGAAGTCAAAGCCGACCTCAACTCTGAAATAACCAAAATATCTATTTCGGCCGGAATCTCTTTTTCCAACGTTACCTCTTCTACGTCAAATCCTTGATTTATCAAAGCCGACATAAAACTCTTATCACTTGAGAAACGCTTGTACTCCCTGTCTCCCTCCTTATATATACTTCGCTCCCCGTGTCCTTTCAGAAATCCGACATGAGGCAATCTCATGACCAAGCGTTTGATAGCAGCAGAAATCTCAGCTTCCCCGGGTCCCATCCTGAAACCGCCGAAATCGTAAAAACGCAAAAAAGTTTTTTGTCCGTTTTCCCGTTCCACGACCCGTACGGTCCGATTCCCCTCTTCGCTCAAATCCTCTATATCCTGCATCTCTTCAGGTGAACGGAATTTCGAAAAATTCAACTCCAACTGATCACACAACCTTTCCGCTCTCTCTTTATCATTCAAATCCGGAAAACGCTGATCCAACTCCTCATTATTCGCATCAGCATAGAAATAAACGTATTTCAACTTCATTTCCGGCTTGAAACGAACAAACTCGCGGAACTCCCGTTTGTCGCTATTTATTCTTCCGGGTAAAGTCGACCAGAAATCCTTATCCAAAATATTCGTATAAGTCGTAATCGTGAGTCCGCCTTCCGCTCTGGCAACGATATCCTGACTGGCAACCGATAACGAATTTCGTTTAGTCCGGGTAGCATCGTAATAAGACATTAATTTCGGCCGGGAACTGAGGTAACCTACCAGCATGACAAAAACCAACGCCCCGACATAGGCTCCCCAACGTACGGACCAACGACTCCTTTGTACCCGGTAACGTATATGAAGGGTAGCCCAAGTGAGGAATAAAGCGATAACGACTAAAAAGTAAATCACATCCTCACTGCATATCAATCCCCGTATAAATTCCTCCGTCCGTCCCCTAATAGATAACCAGTAAGTAAGATCCCGTATAAATTCCATATCCTGCCATACCATACCCACATAATTCAACACGGATAAAACGCCTAACGTGCCCAAAGCCGCCACGACCTGATAGGAAGTAATACTGGACATGAAAACACCGATAGCCGCGTAAGCTCCCAACAACAAGAACAACCCCAATAATCCGGACAACACGTAAGGAAGATCCATCAAATGGATCGTACAAAGTCCCAAAACGGTATAAAACACCAACACTCCCATCATAGCCAGACCAAAGACCATTACTCCCAAGTATTTACCCAATATAATCTGACTGTTACGCAATGGAGATGAGTGTAACAATTTAATCGTGCCGCCCCCCAAATCCCGGCTTACGACTCCCATCGTCAACAAAGGGATGTAGAGATAAAGATAACTTTGCACGACAGTGAATATTTTCCCGAATAAAAAAGTTTTACCCCCGCCGGTATAGCCCATGGCTTGATAACGGACCGTCTCCTCAAACAAAGCGGAAGCGATCATACCGACCTGAAAAGTAAAAATAACCAGTATCAACCAAGCCACAGGAGAATAAAACAAAGACTGCAACTCCGTCTTGGCTATTTTAAATATCATCTTCATACGCAATCTCTTTATTTTTTACTTTTGGTAGATAATTCGGCAAAAATATTATCCAACGAACTCTTTTCCATTCGAATTTCCAATAATTGCCAATCATTAGCCACACTGGCTTGGACGACATGGGAAATGGCCTCTCTCGCATCCGTAAATTGAATACGATAATTGATACCTCCCAAATGCTCCGCACCGATCACTCCCGGAAGAGACTTCAAATCCTCCACGTCGGGCGCAGAAGCCAAAGAAGCAAATATACTGCTTGGAACGATATAATTATCAAACTCTTCCACGGTTCCGGCAAAGACCACTTGCCCCTCCTCTATCATCCGTATATAGTCACAGGTAGCCTGTACCTCGGGTAGAATATGAGTAGAAAGAATAATCGTTCTGTCTTCCGCTATCTCTTTTATCAAATGGCGAATCTCCACGATTTGATTCGGATCCAACCCGTTGGTAGGCTCATCCAATACGACAAATGCAGGATCATGAATGATAGCTTGTGCAATACCTATTCTCTGTTGATAACCGCCGGAAAGATTACGGATCAAACGCTTACTGAAATGAGTCAATCCGCAACGCCCCATTACACTCTTCACCGCCGCAGCCACTTCACTGGCCGGAATTCTTCGGATATTAGCCGTAAACGTCAAAAACTCCTCTACTGTCAAATCATTATATAACGGAGGTTTCTGAGGTAGGAATCCGATATATCTCTTCGCCTCTACCGGATTTTCCCGCATACTTATTCCTTTAATGTAGATCTCTCCCTCCGTCTGTTTCAAAACCCCACACATAATATTCATCGTGGTAGACTTTCCGGCTCCGTTAGAACCCAACAAACCGTAAATACCATTACGGGTTATCTCGAAATTAATGTCTCGAATAGCCCATTGCACACTATAACGATGGGACAAATGTTCCACCTTCACAATTGATTCTTCCATATAAACATAGTTTTGAATAAATGACTTTATCTTTTAACCACGTATATAGAATACTCAAAATCGTCGTTGGTACTATTGTTCCTAAATAATTTTTAAAATAAGCTACAAAGATTCGCTCTCCCTAAACATCGAGGTTCCTAAGCTGAATTTAGTCGCGATAAAAATTTCCCGTAGCCTGTACAGGTATAAACGAATTGTTATAAAAATTAAAGGCGAGACCGTTTTATCAAAGGTATTTCAAAAACAGCTCCATCCTTGGAAAGTTCGGTATCAGGAAAAACGATACGGGCTTGTTCCAATAAAGGAGAAGGATCAATGTAACGGGATGAAAAATGTCCTAACAAAAGTCGTTTGGCCCCGGCCAACAAGGCCATTCGAGCTGCCTGGGTTGCCGTACTGTGGTAAGTCGCCTTCGCCAAGTCTGCGAACTCGTCTCCATACGTGGCATCGTGATAGAGAAGATCGACACCTCGCACGTATTCGGCAAAAGATTCCCGGAAAAGAGTATCCGTCATATAGGCATACGAACGAGGTGCCGGCGGAGACGCCGTAAGCCGTTCGTTAGGAATAATCTCTCCTTCAGAAGTTATAAAATCCTCTCCCTCTTTTAACCGATGCATAAAAGCCACCGGAACCTGAAAAGCCTCTGCCATCTCCCGGCAGATACTTCTCGGCCTCTCTTTCTCTGCAAACAGAAAACCGTTTGCCGGAGCTTCATACCGATGTTTTAATGGAAAAGAACGAA
This sequence comes from Gabonibacter massiliensis, assembly GCA_001487125.1. Taxonomy (GTDB): domain Bacteria; phylum Bacteroidota; class Bacteroidia; order Bacteroidales; family Marinifilaceae; genus Gabonibacter; species Gabonibacter massiliensis. The sequence goes on along the minus strand of LN913012.1, from coordinate 344,714 downwards.
CGGTAACCAACTTGTCCTCGTATATCAATTCCGGCTCCCGTCCCAAATGATGAAAGATCAAGGGATAATTTAAGCGGGAGTTCATGAGTTTCAATTGAAATTCAATTATCTCCTGTAATCGCTTGTCGGCATAGACATGTAACTCGCCCCTGCGGTTTTGCATGGAAAAAGTAGATAACAGCCCAATCAGACCGAAAAAATGATCCCCGTGCAAATGAGAAATAAAAATACGATTGATCTTATTGTAAGGCACCTTAAAACGCCGGAGCTGGTGTTGGGTACCCTCACCGCAATCTATAAGAAAGTACCGCTCAAGCACATTAAGTACTTGAGCGGCAGCATTTCTTTGAAGAGTGGGCACGGCAGAACCGCACCCCAATATGGTTAATTCAAATTTCACGAATCAATTACGCCTCTTCGTTTTTAGCTTCTTCTTCAGCTTGCGCCTCCATTTGATCTTTCAAAGCAGCCAACTCGGTGATATCTCCCAAAGTCGTTTTTTCCAACTTCTCTTTCACTTTCTTAACGGCTTTTTTCGTGGTTTGAGCTTCGTCTTTTCTCTTGGCTGATTCTACGGCTTTTTGCTCATCCTCAAAAATACGGGAATGAGAGAGAATAATCCGTTTGGCACCCTTGTTGAACTCAATTACTTTGAACGGCAATTTTTCATCTACCTGAGCCTGAGATCCGTCTTCTTTTACTAAATGACGTGGAGTGGCGAAACCTTCCACACCGTAAGGCAATGCGATAACCGCTCCCTTATCGAAAATTTCAGTAATCGTTCCTTCATGAATGGAATCAACGGTAAAGATAGTCTCGAATACATCCCAAGGATTCTCTTCCAATTGTTTGTGTCCCAAACTCAATCTTCTGTTCTCCTTGTCTATTTCAAGAACAACCACATCGATTTCAGCTCCGATCTGAGTAAATTCTGCCGGATGTTTCACTTTCTTCGTCCAAGAAAGATCAGAGATATGGATTAATCCGTCAACACCCTCTTCGATTTCTACGAATACCCCGAAGTTAGTGAAGTTACGAACAATAGCTTTATGTTTCGTTCCCACGGCATACTTCTCTTCGATATTTTGCCAAGGATCGTTTTTCAACTGTTTGATACCCAAAGACATCTTTCTCTCATCACGATCCAAGGTAAGAATAACAGCTTCTACCTCGTCACCCACTTTCATGAAATCTTGAGCAGAACGCAGATGTTGAGACCAAGACATTTCCGATACGTGAATCAAACCTTCTACACCCGCGGCAATCTCTACGAAAGCTCCGTAATCCGCCATAACAACGACCTTACCCTTCACGCGGTCACCGACCTTCAAGTCCGCACTCAAAGCATCCCACGGATGAGGAGTCAATTGTTTCAAACCTAAGGCAATACGTTTCTTCTCATCATCGAAGTCAAGGATAACCACATTCAACTTCTGATCCAATTGAACGATTTCATTCGGATGGTTTACGCGACCCCAAGAAAGGTCCGTAATATGGATCAGTCCGTCTACACCGCCCAAGTCAATGAATACTCCGTAAGAGGTAATATTCTTAACAGTACCTTCAAGTACCTGTCCTTTTTCCAATTTAGAAATAATATCCTTCTTCTGTTGTTCCAACTCAGCCTCAATAAGAGCTTTATGAGAAACAACAACGTTTTTGAATTCCTGATTGATTTTAACCACTTTGAATTCCATGGTCTTACCAACGTATACATCGTAATCGCGAATCGGTTTCACGTCGATCTGAGATCCCGGCAAGAAAGCCTCGATACCGAATACATCCACGATCATACCACCCTTCGTACGACATTTTACAAAGCCCTTAATCACCTCATCGTTATCCAATGCCGAGTTCACCCGATCCCAGCTACGTAAAGCTCTCGCTTTTTTATGAGACAATGTCAATTGGCCTCTTTTATCTTCCTGAGTTTCAACGTATACCTCTACTTTGTCACCCACCTTCAATTCCGGATTGTAACGGAATTCATTCAACGAAATAATACCGTCCGACTTGTAACCGATGTTTACTACAACCTCTCTCTTGTTCATAGAGATAACCGTACCCTCGACTACCTCTTTTTCTACCACGGAAGAAAGAGTGTCGGCGTATTTTTTTGCTAATTCTTCTTTTTCTGATGCAGAAATCACATCATCATTCGCATAAGCCTCCCAATCAAAATCCTCGTCAGCCTCAGCAGTTGCCACTGCCGGCGCCGTTTTGTTTACTTCTTCTTTTGCAAGTTCTACTTGCATTTCTTTTTGTTCTTCTGTCATGATTAATTCTTTCTCTGCTAATAAATTAGACATTATATTTCCTAATAACGGGCGCAAAAATACAAATAAATCTTTAGCTTACAATGAATTTTACAAAAAAGTGGTACTCAAAAAGACGATTTTATCCGTTCTCATCCGTACTGTTTCAAATAAACCACCATGAAAACAATTTTAGTGATCTTTTAATTGTATTTATCCATCTTGCAAATTTAGCCGGTAGTGTTAAAGCCGTAATTAAAGCCCCAAACGAAGAAGCAATTGAAGGAGCCCCCGTTGAATTGATAGATGTCAAAACAGGAAAGACTCATCTTCCTCCAGTAAATCCGGACGCAATAACCTGGTTCTCTCGTATGCCTGCTCTTCCTGCCATTCGTCGATTAACGCATGATTACCGGAAAGCAAGACCTCCGGAACCTTCCATCCGTTAAAATCCGCCGGACGGGTATAAACAGGAGGTGCCAATAAATTGTCCTGAAACGAATCGCTCAATGCCGAACTCTCGTCATTCATAGCCCCGGGAATCAAACGAACAATGGCATCGGTCATGATACAGGCAGGTAACTCTCCACCCGTCAACACATAGTCCCCGACAGATATTTCCCTGGTAATCAAATAATCCCGGATTCGTTGATCCACCCCTTTATAATGTCCGCAAAGAATCATAATATTCTCCTTCAACGACAATTCATTAGCCATTCGTTGATTAAATGTCGGAGCATCGGGAGCCGTATAGATAATTTCGTCATACCGACGTTGGGAAGTCAACTCCCGAATGCAATCAAAAACCGGTTGAATCATCATAACCAATCCCGCATCTCCCCCGAACGAATAATCATCCACCTTCCGATGTTTGTCTCTCGACCAATCCCGGATATTATGGATAAAAATTTCCACAATTCCCTTCTCTTTCGCCCGCTTAATAATGGAATGATTTAACGGACTATCCAATAATTCCGGTACTACACTTAAAATATCTATACGCATACATTAAAATATTGAACGTTGAAAACAGCTTTCCATTCCGAGGCAAATATACGGATAAAGTCATAGACTCTAATGAACCTATTCCAACAAATAGCCTCTTCAAAAAAAAATCGCTCCATAAGTTACCATCGTTCTCCCCCTGAATATTGACAGGAAACTACTCCCTACAAAAATTTCAATTCCGACCTCGAAGCCATTAGTACCCGAAGAAACAGAAAAAATAAACTACTAAATGTAATTACATACCTTCGAGATACCACCTGCGTCAAAATATCACATACCGTCAATTTCCTATAACGGGACTTTCCACGCGGACCGATTTCTTGATAAAAAAAACAGGAGCCGCCATCCGGGCTCCTGTTCCGTATTTTATTTCAAATAATCTTCAAAATAATTCGTCACTTTTTGCATCAAATGAATCCGGTCCCGACCCCGTACATTGTGCTCGGCACACGGGTAAGGAAAATAATCCACTTGTACGTTATTTTTAATACACTCCCGGATAAAGCTCAAACTATGCTCCCACACAACTACCGGATCGACCGCTCCTTGGCAAATCAATAATTTTCCCTTTAAATCTTTCGCTTTATGAATAAGGCTTACTTTCTCATATCCTTCCGGATTCTCTTGAGGGCTATCCATATAACGTTCTCCGTACATCACTTCATACCACTTCCAATCGATAACGGGACCTCCGGCCACGGCTACCTTATAGATATCCGGATAATTGGTAATCAACGATATGGTCATAAATCCTCCGTAACTCCATCCGTGAACACCGATACGATCCGTATCCACCCACGGCTGAGAAGCCAGGAATTTAATTCCCTCTATCTGATCGGCCATCTCTTGTTGTCCGCATTGCCGATGGATGATATCCTCAAACGCTTTTCCCCGGTTAGGTGTTCCGTGATTATCCAATATAAACACCACGTATCCCCGCTGGGCCATATACATCTCCCACATACTCAAAGAGGCATTCCAGGAATTCTTAACCAGCTGCAGATGCGGCCCTCCATACACATAATGGATCACCGGATATCTCTTATTCGGATCGAAATCGATCGGTTTGATCAAACGATAGTACAGATCACTTCCGTCAGCCGCTTTTATCTTGCCCAAAGTAATATCTCCGAATTTATAGTCCTTCACCGGATTTTCGGCCGTCAAAATACGACGCACCTGTTTCCCGTTATTAGCTACCAAATCAATGACCCGGGGAACATATTGGCTGCTGTAATTATCCACGAAATAGGAGCAGTCGCTACTCATGTTAATCATGTGCCATCCTTCGGCGGAAGTCAAACGACTTCTTTTTCCGCTTTTCAAATCCACCCGGAAAAGCTGTTTCTCAACCGGGGAGATCTCGGACGAAAGATAGTATGCATATTTGCCCGCCTTATCCATAGCGACAAACTCTACATCAGCTTCCACCGGAGTCAAACGTTTAAGTAATTTTCCGTTCCCGTCATGCAGATAAAGATTAAAATAACCGTCCCGGTTATTCGTCCGGAAAATAAAACGATCCGAACCGTTGACAAAATGCAATTTATCCTGCGGTTCCACGTAAGTATCCGATTTTTCCTCGAACAGAGTCGCTATCAATTTACCTGTTGACGCATCGTATTTATTCAAGCGCATATGATTCTGTCCCCGATTCAAGACCTGCACGTAAATGGCATCCCCTCGGGGGCTCCATGTAATATTAGTCAGGTATTGTTCCCTGCCAAAATCATCCGCATTCAAAAACACGATACGTTGGGAAGCCATATCGTATATACCTAAACTTACCTGCTCCGATTTCATTCCGGCCATCGGGTATTTAATCTCACGTAACGTACCCGTACGGCTCTCGATATCCAACAAGGGAAAAGAGGTTACTTCACTCTCGTCTTTACGGTAAAAAGCCATTTTTTTTCCGTCAGGAGCCCAAAATATCCCCTCGTTAATATTAAATTCATTTCTGCTCACGAACTGCCCGTTCACGATATTCTTATCCTCATCCTCCGTCACGGCAAAACTATTTCCTCTCTTATCGACATAATAAAGATTATTATCCACCGTGTAGGCATAAGCCTCAGCCGGAGCACAATAAGTTATATTAGCAGCACCCTTGGGAAACACGATGGTATTTTTCAACCTTTTACCGACCGCATCGATTTGGAACTCTTTACCTTGACGCCGAACAGCCAATGTCTGTTCATCCAACCAGGAGAACTGAGGAAATCCCTTCAATTCCGTTCCTAAAATCCGATTCAACTCTTCCGTTGTCAATACGACCCTTTTTTCTCCCGTGGCCGCATTTTCACTTATCAAATTTTTATCGGAAAGATAAGTAAAATTATTACTCTCTCCCTGCCACGCGATATATTTCGACTGCGGATAGAGGTGATACCCCACGATAGCCTCTTCCATTGTCAAAATTTTCTCCTGCGCAGCCAAACTTAACATCATACACAATCCCATTAAGGTTAACCCAATTTTTTTCATTTCTTACATTTTTAATAGCTTCGAATACAAAATCCGTTGCCGTCAACTGTTATTACTACTTATGATCTACAATACACGCGAAATTACTACTATTTCTGAATAATAAACCTATCTCGGTCTTCCAGTACGGGAAATCTCTTCCGAAATTCCCGTAAACCGACCAAATCGATATCCATCTGACGAATATCATCTTCGTAAGCCTTACATCGCACCAGCACCTCTCCCTTGGGAGAAACAATCGCAGAATCACCGGAATACTCCAATCCGTTCCCGTCTTTCCCGACACAATTTACACCTATTGCATAACATTGATTCTCTATCGCTCTCGCCCGCAACAGTATTTGCCACGCTTCCCGCCGGACGGCAGGCCAATTGGCCACGTAAACAGCCATATCGTACATTTCCGTATTGCGGCTCCACACCGGAAAACGCAAATCATAACATATGAAAGGTGCTATTTTCACCCCTTCGTATTCAATGAGCAATTTTTTATTTCCGGACGTAAAATGTTTGTCTTCTCCCCCCATGGTGAAACAATGACGCTTATCATACCACTCAACCTTCCCATCCGGAAAAACAGCCAATAAGCGATTATAAAAACGCTCCTCCTGGCGAAAGATAACCGATCCCATAATTAAAGACTTCTTCCGGAAAGCCCATTCCAATAATTTCGAGAAAGTCTCTTCGTAGAAAGGAGCTATCTTCTCCTTGCCCTGCATGGTAAAACCGGAGGAAAACATCTCCGGCAAAACAATGATCTGCGCCCCCGATACACGCTCTAACCGCTCCTCAAAACAGCTCAAATTTTCAGGAACATCCTCCCATGCCAACCGGGCTTGTATAACAGCAATATTCACCTTTTCTCTCATAATCAATCGCCAGTAGAAAAATTCTCAGGATGACGAGGGTGAGCATCCTTATAGGTCGACATGATATAACGCAAATCGGCATCCGGGTCGTCCGACGGCTCAAAACGGGTTCCCCATGTACAATACTTGTATTTGTAATCGATACGTCCTAAATAAACCGGCACCCCGGCTTGTTTGGCTATCACCAAAAAACCCTTTTTCCATTTTTTCCTTTTTTTTCGACTTCCTTCCGGAGTAATCGTCAAATACATGGAGTCTCGTTTCTTAAACTCCTCCACCATCTGCTCCACCAAATGGTTGTCTTTATTTCCCCGGTCTACGGGTATTACATGCATCGCACGCAATATCATTCCCAATGGAAAAAAGAAAAACTCCTTCTTCATCAATATAAACGTGGGTATCCCCTTACTCATAAAAGTCAACTTTCCCCAAATAAAATCCATAATAGAAGTATGAGGAACGGAAATAACCACGGCTTTCTTATCCTTCGGTAACTCTCCGACCATTTTCCAACCGAAAAGCATCATGATAAAACGAGCAATATATTTCATACCATTATCATTTATAAAACTAATTCCATGCAAAAATAAAACAAATCCCGGAGATAAAATCGATTTCTCCGGGATATAATCATTTTCGAGACAAATCCCACTCTACCCTAACCCGTTTCACCGCATCAACGGCCGACACTTCTCCCGGTAAAAACAAAGAGTCATGTCAGTTTTGATTTTTTCATTGTAAAGGTTGTTATTCAAAAAACTATTATTACCTTTGCCGAGCGAAAATTTAACCTCAGGGGTATGAAAAGCGGAATCATCCCACCCCATGGTATTAACTTTAATAATAAAAAACAATGTACGCTATTGTAGAAATCGCAGGACAGCAGTTCAAAGTAGAAAAAGACCGTAAAGTCTATGTACACAGACTGGAAGCAGAAGAAGGCTCACAAGTAGAATTTGACAAAGTATACTTGGTGGAAAACGAAGGTCAGGTAAAAGTCGGAACTCCTATTGTAGAGGGAGCAAAGGTTACGGCCAAAGTACTATCCCACTTAAAAGGGGACAAGGTAATCGTTTTCAAAAAGAAAAGAAGAAAAGGTTACGCTAAGAAACAAGGTCATCGTCAATATTTGACTCAGCTTCAAATTGAAGAGATCAACGCTTAATTTATTTTGTAACTTCTAAAATTTTAATACGATATGGCACATAAAAAAGGAGTAGGTAGCTCTAAGAACGGTCGTGAATCTGAAAGTAAACGATTAGGAGTGAAGGTTTTTGGCGGACAATTTGCCAAAGCCGGTAATATTATCGTTCGTCAAAGAGGAACCCAACATCACCCGGGATTAAACGTGGGCATGGGTAGAGATCATACTTTATTCGCTTTGATTGACGGAAACGTTGTTTTCACCAGAAAACAAGGAGATAAATCTTACGTCTCCATAGAACCTATTGCAGAATAAATAGAAAAATGCAAAATATTTAAACTCCTGCCTCTTAAAGACAGGAGTTTTTTTTATTTTTACAACCGCAAACAGGAGTTTCAGATCAATAACTTAATGATCGGAATCCAACGTAAATTATAAATCGAATCGATATGTTGAATTTAAAATTTATTCAAGAGAACAAAGAGACGGTTATTCGAAAATTAGCCGTCAAGAACTTTGATGCAAAGGAATTGGTGGAAAAAATCATATATCTCGATGATGCGAGAAAAAATCTTCAAAAAGAATCGGACGACAAGCTGGCAGAAATGAACACGATCTCCAAACAGATCGGGTTATTCATGAAAGAGGGGAAAAAAGCCGAAGCCGAGACGGCTAAAGCACAAACCACCCGCTTAAAGGAAGAGATTGCCGCTTTAACGACGAGACACAGCGACACCTTAGCAGAATTGAACGAACTAATCGTCAGACTCCCGAATCTTCCGCACGATTGTGTTCCTCCCGGTAAAAACGCGGACGATAACGTCATCGTGAAGATCAGCAATAATATCCCGACCCACGAGGAAGGCCAATTAGCCCATTGGGATCTGGCAAAAAAATATCAATTGATAGATTTCGAGGTGGGCGTAAAAATCACGGGAGCCGGATTTCCTGTATACAAGGGATTAGGGGCCCGTTTACAAAGAGCATTAATCTATTTCTTTCTCGAAGAAAATACAAAAGCAGGATACGAAGAGGTCATGCCTCCTTTGGTCGTCAATGAAGATTCCGGCTTCGGAACCGGACAATTGCCGGACAAAGAGGGACAGATGTATTACGTTAACGAGGACCGACTCTATCTTATCCCGACTGCGGAGGTTCCCGTTACCAACCTGTACCGTGACGTGATTCTGGATGCGGAACAATTGCCGATTAAAAATACCGCCTATACGGCTTGTTTCCGGCGGGAAGCCGGTTCTTACGGAAAGGACGTGCGCGGTCTGAACCGCCTGCACCAATTCGATAAGGTGGAAATCGTCCAGATTACCCGTCCGGAAGTATCCTACGAAGCCTTGGACGGTATGGTTAAACACGTGGAAAGTTTATTGATCCAATTAGGCCTTCCCTATCGGATCGTTCGTCTTTGTGGCGGAGATATGAGCTTTACCTCTGCTTTAACCTATGACTTCGAAGTTTATTCGAAAGCACAAGACCGTTGGTTAGAGGTAAGCTCCGTATCCAACTTCGAAGAGTTCCAAGCCAACCGTTTGAAATTACGGTTTAAAAACAAAGGAGACAAAAAAACAACGCTGGCGCATACTCTGAACGGCAGTTCGTTAGCCCTTCCCCGTATCGTGGCCGCTTTGTTGGAAAACAACCAAAGTCCCGAAGGCATTCGCGTGCCGGAAGTATTGCAGCCGTTTATGAAAACCGATTTGATAAAATAATAACCATTACCTCTGAAAGCCGAATTGTTTATAATCGGGCTTTTAGAGGTAAACAGTTCATTCCGATATTATCCATGCGCTACGTTTACAACACCACCTTCCACGTGGAAAACGACACAGAAGCTTCCTTGATCAACTGGATGCAAAATCATCATCTTCCCGCTATTCGGGAGAAAGGATTATGTAGCGATATACTGTTCACCCGGATAAAAACACAAGAACCTCAAGGCAAATCGTTCTCCTTGCAATTGATCTTTCCGGCAGAAAAAGATTATCAGGCTTTCCTCGAAAAACATCAGGAGGAGTTATTGAAAAAGCTACTCGATCAATTTGATCAACAAGTTCTCTATTTCAGCACCTTATTGGAGGAAATATAACATGGAAAAACTCATAATGGGAATCGACCCGGGCACTAATTTTATGGGGTATGCCATCATTCGGACTACCGGGAAAAATTGCAGGCCGGAACTTGTCGTTTCCGGAGTCGTCGATATGAAAAAAGTAGAAGATCCTTATCTTAAACTACAACGTATTTTTCAACGTACCCTACAAGTCATCGATAGTTATCACCCGGATGAATTAGCCATTGAATCCCAATTCTACGGGAAAAATATTCAATCCATGCTAAAATTGGGTCGCGCGCAAGGGGTTGCCATTGCTGCAGCCCTACAACGTAATATTCCCATATTCGAGTACGCTCCTAAAAAAATTAAAATGAGCATCACGGGAACCGGAGAAGCTTCTAAAGAACAAATCGCCTTGCTTTTAGGCAAATTCATGGTCATGCCGGATACGATCTCCACGTTGGATGAAACGGACGCTATTGCCATCGCCTATTGTCACCATTTGCAAGGCTCCCTGCCCACAACCGGAGGTTCCAAATGCAAGGATTGGGGTGATTTCATCAAGCAGAATCCGGATAAACTGATTTGACAGCATTTAAACGAACGTAAAAGAGGGAAACATGAACATAATCGGATTTTTAAGTGCTTCCATTCTATTGACCTTAATGCCGGGACCGGATATATTGTTCGTGATCACGCAAAGTATCCTCCGGGGAAAAAAAGCGGGAATCATATTCGCCACGGGATTGTGTACCGGATTGATCGTCCACACGGCAGCCGTAAGTTTAGGACTCTCCCTCTTGTTATACCAATCTCCGATAGCATTCATCATATTGAAATTCATGGGAGCCGCCTACCTGATTTACCTGAGCGTCCAATCTTTCCTTCACAGGAATTCGGACACACTTGCCATGTCCCGGCATCAGCAGGCAGAACAAAAATTATACAAGAAAGGGATATTAATGAATATTTTGAATCCGAAAGTGCTCCTTTTCTTTATAGCCTTCTTTCCTCAATTCGTAAATCCGACAAAAACGAACGTCTCGGGGGAACTTCTCCTCCTCGGAGTCCTATTCATGCTCCAGGCCTGGTTCGTATTCTCGTTTGTGGCTATCCTCTCAGACAGACTATCCCGTCGCCTGATGCAACAGAAACACTTCTCCTTAGCCATGCATTACATCGAATCTCTCGTCTATTTAACCATCGGCATCAGTCTCATATTCGTCGGCATCTCATACTAAAAACGTCTTAAACGCAATATTCTCGGAATGTAGGTTGAAATATGGCGAGCCTTTTTCGTTTCGTAAACATCCTCGATTTTAATGATAATCGCCGTCTCTTCCACCCCTCCGAATGTCGGGTTAATGGCCGTACCGAAAGTCCTCATGGAAGGAGAGAGACTCATGTAAGCGTTCACCAAAGGCGGGATATTCTCTCCGTGCTCCCGAACGCATTTGGATAAGATCTTATAATCCTCCTCGTAATTGGCACCGATCAGAATCCGGCTGAATTTTTTCTCGTCAATATGAATCTCTAAAGGACGAATCGGTTCTACAAGTCTTTCCCGGTCTCTAAAATATTTCCTCATAAAGTAAAGTATAAGATCCCGGGCCTCCCGGTTAAAACTCGTGTACATCGTCACTTTGCCGAAAAAATATTTCATCTCGGGATTTTCAACGGTTAAAGCTCCCAATCCATCCCACAAATTATCCAAAGCAAACAACGACTTGCGTCCCATTTTCGTAGATTGATAAAGCGGTTGCACGAAAGAACGCCCTAACTCGATCATCTTCGTCAGGTACTCTTTCTTAAATTTCTCCGACAATCTAAAAAGTTCAGTGGTAGCTAAATTCGGTTCTCCTTCCGCGTTCAAAGAAAGATTATCGCACAATATGTAGCGATACCCTCCCAATATCTCACACTCCTTCGGGTCCCAAACAATCAATTGCTGGTAAGGTGTGCCCTCGTCCGTATCAAACTCATCGATATCGACAGCCTTACCGGTTCCTCCTCCTGCCGTACGAAAGGTCAACTCGCGTAAGCGACCTATCTCTTGCATGACACAAGGAGCGTTATGAGCATTCAAAGAGTAAATCTCATTCCCTCCCTTATTCGTCTTGCGAACAAACTTGTCTTCCGTCAACTCGGCGATCAGTTTCGCCTTTTCCACAGGATATATAACCGGTTGCATGGTATCACGATTTATCTACGCACAAAAATAAAAAAAATATAGAGTTTTACCTTTCATTCCAGACTTTTAATTGCCTGTCAAAACGAACCTCTACATCCGATAAACCATATCCCGGATAATCTTTGCCCACTCTTTGGAGGTCTTGCTATTGTCTAAAGTCTGCCACGGTATGGGCTTTCCTATCTTTATCGTAAAGGAGGCTCCTCTTTTTTTAAAGGTCTCTTTCGGTAAAAACATCATCTCTATATTTATTTTTAAACCGATCCTGGTTCGAAAATTCGCCAGATTATAAAAAAAGTTCGAATTTCTTCCGACAACCCGTATCGGCACGATATCCCGATGATGTTTGACCGCTTTACTGACGAAACTCTTTTGCCATTCAGGATCTTGTATCACACCATAATACTTACGACTTACCATACCGGCAGGAAACATGATCACCTGACAATCGGAAGCATACGCCTCATCGATAGCCGCAGCAGCCTCCTTCGCCAACCCTCCGTGCTTGTTAACCGGCAAAAAGATATTGTTCAAATTTTTCAGGTTCATCAACAAATCATTGACCGGAAACTTTAAATTCGGATATTTCTGACCCAAAAAAGAGATCAAAATGATTCCGTCAGGTCCTCCTAAAGGGTGATTGGAGGCAAAAATATATCTCCCGTCAGGATCCGGCAGATTCTCCGCACCCTCTACCTGAAAGGATATATCCAAATATTCTAATATACCGTCGGAAAAATCCAGTCCCTTCCGATCCCCGTATTTAGAGATAAAATCATTTATTTGATCCTGGCAAATAACTCTCTTTAAAAAAGAATACACAAAACCGGGAATCCATCTGGCCAATTTAGGATTCTTACTTTCAAAAAGTTTTTCTATATAGACAGGCTTAACTCTATCTTCCATCATCAATCTATTCAAAAATCAAAATTTCGGACAAAGATAAAAATAAATTTTACAAACCTTATTCATTTAAATTCGTTAGAGTGATTATGAAATAGTGAACAGAAGAATTAAATGAAGAAAATAAGTTAAACTAAAAAAAGAGTATTATGAAAAAACTAACCTTAATAACTAGTAGCGCATTCATTCTTGCACTCTCATTCCTAATGGGAAGCTGTAATTCCATGAAAAAATTGGAAAGAGAAGCCATCGAAACGGCCGTTATAGGACAGGTAAGTCCGGAACAACTCATTTCGGTGGACGGGACTGTAAACTTCAACTACAATATTGCTTTCGCACCGAAACAATTTTATAAAAAATTGACATTAAAAGTGACTCCCAAAATGCAATATCCCGGCGGTGAAGAAGTTTTATCTCCCCTTTACTTCCAGGGAGAAAAAGTAAAAGGTACGAACTATCCGGTGATAGAATACAAAGGGAACACATTCTCCACGCACAACCTGTCCTTCCCGTTTAAAGAAGGGATGCAAAAAGGCGTATTGATGGCAGACATCGAAGCGATGATGGGCGACAAGTCGGTAACCCTGACTCCCGCTATTTTAAACTCCAATGGAGTAAAAGTATGGAAAACATATGCCTATTCCATTCCTTCCGATCCTAACGCAATCCCCCTATTCACGGAAACATTCGTAAAAGATGTCCCGGCTACGGGTGTCGGAGTGGTAAGCGGTTACGTACTTTTCCCCTTAGCACAATCCGTTATTCCTGATGCACAGAAAAAATCAAACATCATGATGCAGGCAAGCAAACAGATGAAAGCAGTTTTGGCAGATAAAAACGCTCGAATTACCAATATGATCATGTTCGTTTCCAGTTCACCGGAAGGAGCCGAAAGATTAAACAAGAACCTGACGACCAACCGGTTTAAAACGTCAAAAGCCTTCTTCGAAAAGGACTTAGGCTTTACCAATACCCCCATGGCTAAAAATTCCAAATTCATCGTGGCTAATACGGTAAACGAAAACTGGGAAGGTCTTTACTTATTACTCAACGACTCTAACATCAAGGATAAGGAGATGATGGTAAGAGAGATGAAAAATGCCACGACCAATGCCCAACGCGAAGCTCTATTGGAATCGTACATCAAAAAAGTTCCGCAACTGAAAGATGTCATTCTTCCCGTACTCCGCAGAGCTGACTTTTTCGTATTCTACACGGTACCCGCAACCATTCAGGTTGAAAATCAGGTAACGGCTTATTATTTACCACAATTGCAGGAAAATTCCGTACTCTCTTCACAAACGGATGCAAACTTATTAAACGATTTAGCTGCAATGGCCATCCAGAATAAAGAATACGGTAAAGCCAAAAAATTATTGGAATCTGCCCTTGTTATGAAACAACAACCGGAAACATACAATAATTTGGGTATAACCTATATGAAAGAAGGCAACAAAGCAAAAGCAAAAGAGATGTTCGGTAAGGCCTCCGTCAAAAAAGAAGCTAAATACAATATGGGATTAATCCTCATGCAGGAAGGTAATTATAAACAAGCCATCCCCTATTTGAAAGAGATGCCGGATATCAACTTAGCTTATTCCCAATTAATGGCCGGAGATAATCGTGCCGCTTTAGATACGTTCAAAAAATTAAATTTGAATAACGGTTATGAATATTATTTGATGGCCATCGCTGCCGCCAGAGTAAAGGATACCTCTGCTATGGCCATGGCATTACAAAAAGCCATTCAAATGGAGCCTCAATTAAAGGAAAAAGCTACCACCGACAGAGAGTTCTATCCGTACGCTCAAGAGACTGTCTTTATGGACATTGTAGAGTAACAACAGCTTTTATACAATAAAAGAGGTGACCGGAATCCCGGTCACCTCTTTTATTTATCGATCACGTGACGACAAGTTACAACAAATTACTTGCCACCTCGGCCAAGTAGCTTCTCTCCCCTTTCTCCAAATGCACATGGGCGAAAATATCCTGTCCCTCCATCCGGTCAAACAGATGGGACAAGCCATTGGATTGCCGGTCCAAGTACGGAGAATCGATTTGATCAAGGTCTCCGGTAAATACCATTTTTACCCCTTCTCCGGCACGGGTGATAATCGTTTTGACCTCATGGGGGGTCAGGTTTTGAGCCTCGTCCACGATAAAAAAGACATCGGACAAACTCCTGCCCCGTATAAAAGCCAAGGCAGAAATCACCAACCTCTCGTCTTTCAGCATATCGTCTATCATGCGGCTTTCCTGACTATGCATATTGTAGCGGTGTTTTATCACCCCCAGATTATCGAACAGAGGTTGCATATAAGGACTGACTTTTTCGGTCGCATCTCCGGGCAAATACCCCAAATCCTTATTGGAGAGAGCCACGATAGGACGTGCCAAATATATTTGTTCGAAATTCTTATTCTGTTGCAAAGCGGCAGCTAAGGCAAGCAAAGTCTTTCCGGTACCGGCTTTTCCGCTAAGGGCGACCAAGGATATATCCGGATTGAGTAAAGCATCCATGGCAAAAGCCTGTTCCGAATTTTTCGGGTATATTCCGAAAGCGTTCAATTTTTCCACTTTACGAACTACCTGTTTCACGGGATCATAACAGGCAAGCACCGAATTACTGCCGTTCTTCAGAATATAGTACCGGTTTCCTTTAATTTCCTGTCCCGGGAAAAAAGTAGCAACGGGAATTCCCCCGTTATTTTCATACAGTTTAGCGATCAATTCCGGTGAAAAATCCTCTATTGTAACGACGCTTTTATTCAAGAACGTGTCTAAGTTCTTTACCTGATCGGTCTTATAGTCTTCAGCCTGTACACCTAAAGATTTAGCCTTCATCCTAAGGTTCATGTCTTTCGTGACCAAGATTACCTTCTCGCCCTCTTTCTTTTTACTTAAATATTCAGCCACGGCCAATATTCGGTGATCAGGAATATCATCGCTAAAAGAAGTTTTCATCTCGTCAGAAAAAGGGACTCCCGGTTGGATAAACAATCTTCCCATCCCTTTTCCTAAAGAAGCTCCCTTAACGAAAAAATCCTGCCCCGCAATCTGATCCAATTCGCGAACAAATTCGCGGGCATGGAAATTGATCTGATCGTTTCCCCGTTTAAATTTATCTAACTCCTCCAACACGACAATAGGAATAACGATATCATTATTCTCGAAATTATAAATTGACTTGTAATCATGAAGAATAACATTCGTATCTAATACAAATGTCTTTTTATTATTTTTAGCAGTCATTGTATATGTATTTTTTTTACACCGACAAAATAATAAATTAAATCGTATAAAAAAACGGCTGAGCCGTTTTTTAATGAATAAACCGGAACATCCTATTCCATCGTATCTTACTCAAAAATGATTTATCAGGATCTAAAGACAGCCAGATAAAATACGCCTTTCCGACGATATGATCTTCCGGAACAAATCCCCAATAACGGGAATCCGCCGAATTATGCCGGTTATCTCCCATCATCCAGTAATAATCCATCTTAAATGTATATTGGTCAGTCGGCCGACCATTGATATAAATGACAGAATCCTTCACCTCCAATTTATTCTCCTCGTATGTTCCGATCACTCGTCTGTAAAGAGGTAGATTTTCCAAAGTTAAAGTTACAGTCTCTCCCTTCTTAGGTATGGGAAGAGGGCCGAAATCATCTCTTGTCCACGGATAATCGGAACTATACGGAAATACCTGCTCGCTACTCCGCTCCCTCGTCACAGAAATCACATTCGGAAGAGCCTTTACCTTTTCCAACATCTCCACGGTCAAAGGTACAATGTAAACATCTCCGTAATTCATCCTCAAATCCTCGTAAGAAACCCCCATGTCATGCAATTTAGCCAAATCCAATGGACGACTTGTTTTTATGATGTACTTGTATTGCATCCCTTTGCTGTCCTCCGCTTTCTCTCCATTCACGTAAAGTTGAGCATCTCTCATCTCCAACACATCTCCCGGCATTCCGACCGCCCGTTTAATATAATTCTCTCTCTTGTCCACGGGACGAGTTATAACCCGGTATTTTTTCTTCAAAGCATTTCCCGCGTACAAAGCGGCTTCCTCGTCGGACAACATGTATCCTAACCCCGCTCCTGCATTTTTAACCTTTATGGCTTCGTCTCTTACCTGAGAATAATAATCCGGATTCTCCATGCCGAGTACCACGGTATCTCCGGCCGGAAAATTAAAGACGACAATATCGTTCCGTTTAACTTTTCCCGTACCGGCAATTCGTTTATAAGGCCATTGTATGGCTTCGGAATACGCCTTGGCAGATGTTGTAAAAGGTAACGTATGATGAGTAAAAGGTACCGATAACGGGGTATTCGGCAATTTAGGACCATAAGCCAATTTGCTCACGAAAAGATAATCTCCGACCATCATCGATTTCTCCATGGAGGAAGTGGGTATGGTATAGGCTTCAAAGAAAAACATACGAATCAAAGTAGCCGCAACAATAGCAAAAATCAAGGCATCGATCCACTCCACCACCTTTGTTTGTTTTTCTACCCCTCTCTTCTTCCAAAACGCCCAATGTATTTTTTTCGTAATATAAATATCAAAAATAACAGGTACGCCTAATAATAGCCACCAGGAACTTACCCAACAAGTCCACAATAAATATACCAATAAAACGATCCCGAATTTAAACCATTTGTTTATTAAGATATCTCTCATATTTTTCTATTTAGATTTACGATCTATTCCTTCTCCGTCCAGACGAAAAGTACATACAAACCGCCCATTATTTATTATTGTCCAAATGCAATAAATCTTCCATTCCGTAGACACCCTTTCTGCCGACCAAGAACTCCGCGGCCATTATGGCCCCCAACGCAAAACCCTCTCTTGAAAGAGCCGAATGATAAATCTTGATCTCATCCGCATCGGATTGATACGTTACCGAATGTATACCAGGCACCTCCCCCTCCCGCTTTGCCGTAATAGGGATTTCCCCCTCTCTTATCGGTTCTCCGTCCAACTTCCACGAAGAATATTTCCCGTGCTGTTCCATGATCCCTTCTGCCAAGGCAATGGCCGTTCCGCTCGGAGCATCTAACTTATGAATATGGTGCGTCTCTTCCACGAATACTTTATAACCTTCGAAGCGGGACATCGTCTTGGCTAACCAACGATTCAAATGGAAAAATATATTGACACCGATACTGAAATTAGAAGCATAAAAAAAACTACCCTGCAATTCCTTACACATGCCAATCACTTCCTCCCAACGATTCAACCAACCGGTCGTACCGGAAACCACTGGAATTCGGTTACGAAAACACCAGGCGTAGTTATCCACGGCTGCAGCCGGCATCGTAAACTCAATCGCCACATCCGCTTCGCGTAACCGCTCGTCCTGTTCGACAGAACGGTCACGGTCATCCGCGATAAAAACCACTTCATGCCCTCTCTCACAAGCCATACGCTCGATCGCCTTTCCCATTTTACCGTAACCCAATAATGCTATTTTCATCATGTTAAAAATTTTACCTGTCCCCCGGATTCTCCCCTTCCATAGTACCATTGCTTTATTCGGAACTCTACGCTACAAAGTTAACATTTAAAAATAAAAAAAGGCCACCTTACGGCAGCCTTTTTAATCGATATTTCATAATCACTATGCTAACTCTTTCACTTTCGCAACAACAGCTTTGAAAGCTTCCGGTTGATTCATCGCTAAATCAGCCAAAACTTTACGGTTCATATTAATCTCTGCTTTATGAACTAAGCCCATAAATTTGGAATAAGACAAACCTTCCATTCTGACAGCAGCATTAATTCTCTGAATCCACAATGCTCTAAATTCTGATTTTTTCTTCTTTCTGTCACGGTACGCGTATAATAAACCTTTCTCATACGTGTTTTTGGCAACCGTCCAGACGTTCTTTCTTGCTCCAAAGTTTCCTCTGGTCTGTTTTAAAATCTTTTTTCTGCGTGCTCTCGAAGCAACGGCATTTTTAGCTCTTGGCATACTCTTTTGTTTTTTGAATGTTAGCGTTCCGATGGAAACTTCTATTTAGGCTTAACATTCTGGTTAATAACTGTTTAATTTAAAATAATCTTACATGCAAAGCATCTCTTTCACGCCCTTTACATTCGCTTGATCTACAATTGTCGAATGAGTAAGATTTCTCTTTCTTTTTGTGCTCTTTTTCGTCAAAATATGACTCTTAAAAGCATGTTTTCTTTTAATCTTCCCCGTAGCGGTCAAGGTAAACCTTTTTTTCGCGCTACTTACGCTCTTCATCTTTGGCATCTGTTCTAATTTTAATTGTGTTTCAGAAAAATATAATTATAAAATATCGATCAAAATTACTTTTTAGGAGCAATAACCACAATCATCTTTTTCCCTTCCAATTTCGGAGCTGACTCTACCTTCCCGTAATCATCCAATTCACTGATAAAACGCTCTAAAAGATCGGATCCCTGATCCTTAAACAATATAGAACGTCCTTTAAAAAACACGTATGCCCTCACTTTCGCCCCCTCTTCCAAAAAACCTCTGGCGTGCTTCAATTTAAAGTTAAAATCATGCTCATCCGTTTGCGGTCCGAACCGAATCTCTTTTATTACCACTTTAACACTTTTCGCCTTGATCTCTTTCTGCTTCTTTTTTAACTGATACAGAAATTTGCTGTAATCAATCACCCGGCAAACAGGTGGATCCGCGTTAGGAGAAATCTCTACCAGATCGGCTCCCGCAGCCTCCGCTATCGCTAAGGCCTCTTTCAAAGAATAAACCCCCGGTTCTACATTTTCTCCAACGACTCTCACAGAGGCAGCTCTGATCTGCTCGTTTATTCTGTGCTGTGGCTTGTCATTTTGACCTCTAAAGCCCCTACTTTCCATTGTTCGTGCTATAATTAATCCTCCTTTATTAGTAATTATAGATAGAATCCAGCTGGGATTCTACCTCTTTATTTATCATCGTCGCAAATTCTTCCGGTGTCATAGATCCTTTATCTCCCTCTCCCTGACGTCTCACGGAAACCCTATGCTCGTTCATCTCCTGTTCTCCGACAATCAACATATACGGGATCTTTTTCAACTCGTTATCACGTATCTTCCGACCAATCTTTTCGTTACGATCGTCTAAGACGGTGCGAATATCGTAATTATTTAACAAATTCAAAACATTTTGAGCATATTCGTTGTATTTTTCACTGATCGGAAGAATAACAACCTGCTCCGGAGTCAACCACAAGGGGAATTTCCCCATCGTGTGTTCGATCAAAACAGCAACAAAACGCTCCATACTTCCGAAAGGCGCCCGATGAATCATAACGGGACGATGTTTTTGATTATCGGCTCCGGTATATTCCAATTCGAAACGCTCCGGCAAGTTGTAATCCACCTGAATCGTTCCTAACTGCCATTTCCGGCCGATGGCATCCTTTACCATAAAGTCCAACTTCGGGCCGTAAAAAGCAGCTTCTCCCAACTCTACGGTGGTATTCAACCCTTTCTCCTCGGCAGCCTCTATAATAGCTCGTTCGGCCTTCTCCCAATTCTCATCCGTACCGATATATTTCTCTTTATTGTTCGGATCCCGTAAAGAGATCTGAGCCGTATAATCTTTAAAATCAAGAGCCTTAAATATAATGAAAATAATATCGATTACCTTTTTAAACTCCTCTTTCAACTGATCCGGAGTACAGAAAAGATGCGCATCATCCTGCGTAAATCCGCGTACCCTCGTCAACCCGTGCAACTCCCCGCTTTGCTCGTAACGATATACCGTACCGAACTCGGCAAAACGCACCGGGAGATCTTTATAGGAACGAGGTTTAAATTTATATATCTCACAATGATGAGGACAGTTCATCGGTTTCAACATGAACTCCTCTCCCTCCTGCGGAGTTGTGATTACTTGAAAACTATCTTTTCCGTACTTCTGAAAATGCCCGGAAGTCTTATACAAATTTACATTACCGATATGAGGCGTAATGACTTGCTCGTATCCATACTTTTTCTGTACTTTCCGCAAGAACGCTTCCAAACGATCCCTGAGCATCGCCCCTTTCGGCAACCACATGGGTAAACCGGAACCCACGGCCTGAGAAAAAGTAAACAACTCCATCTCTTTACCTATTTTCCGGTGATCCCGCAATTTAGCCTCCTCCATCATCTGCACCCACTCCTCCAACATCTTCTGTTTCGGGAAAGTGATCCCGTATACGCGGGTCAACATCTTGTTGTGTTCGTTCCCTCTCCAGTAGGCGCCGGCAACGCTGGTTAACTTAATAGCCTTTATATAGGAGGTATTGGGCAGATGCGGTCCGCGACACAAATCCGTAAAATCCCCCTGTCGATAATAGGTGATCGTTCCATCCTCCAGATCATTGATCAATTCGACCTTATAGGTTTCATCCAAAGATGAAAAATGATCCAACGCCTCCCGCTTACTAACATCTATCCTGCAATATTCTTCGTTCTTTCTCGCTAACTCCAACATCTTTTTCTCGATTGCCACAAGATCTTTTTCCTGGATGGATACCCCCTCACCCGGATCTACATCATAATAAAAACCGTTTTCGATCGAAGGGCCTATCCCGAATTTTATTCCCGGATAGAGTTCTTGCAAAGCTTCTGCCATAAGATGTGCAGACGAGTGCCAGAAAGCATGGCGTCCTTCCTCATCATCCCACGTGTTTAGCTTAATCTCGGCATCTGTCGTAATTCCCCGCGTCAAGTCCCACGTGACTCCATTTACGGATATTGACAATACCTCCTTAGCCAACTTAGGACTAATCGACTTCGCTATGTCCAAACCGGTAATCCCGGATTCAAACTCTTTTACATTCCCGTCAGGAAATTTAATCTTTACCATTTACGCTTTCTTTTAGTTACTACTAATGTAATTTACAATTTGCAAAGGTAGCAAAAACCATCGGAATAACAAAAGAAAAAGCCTTCCAATAAACGATCTATATCAACAAAATCAATCCGAAACGATCCTCAGAATTCTCTCCTGTTTTTTTCTGCGCCCGAATCAATAATCCAAAAATGATTTCTTATTAAAACAATACGACAATATTTTAAATGGATTTTTTGTTTTAACTACAAAATATCATTATATTTAAAATGTTTTAAATCCGCTTTATATATACTGCAAAGATTATGGGTTATGAATACACGTTATGTATTGCATGTGGCTTGTTACGAAGCCAAGCAACAGGTTCGCGATTGGGTATTTTGGTTATTTACCCTTTTTTCTACAGCGGGCATTATCTCATGGCAAGTCCTTTTACAAGGACAAGGATATGGTGAGAATTGGAAATTAGTAGCATTGCCTTGTTCCGTACCACTTGTAAACGCGTATCTTTTCTGTGTCGTTCAGTCGTTATTCATTATCATCGTAATAACAGATTTCCCTCGTCGGGAAAATACGGGCGGCAGTTTAGAATCTATTTATGTCCGCCCGATGGAAAATAACGAGTATACTTGGGGACGGGTATTAGGATGCATGTTACTTTGCGCTGTCGTGAACATTTTCGTTATATTGGCTTGCGTGCTGCTTGTGAATTTGGAAAGCTTGGCATCAATTGATTTCAGATATTATCTGTTTTATTTTCTAACTTTGAATATTCCGTCACTGTTATTCATGACAGGCTCGAGTTTGTGGTTGGCACGAATAGTAAAGAACCGATACCTGGCACGGGTGTTATTGGTAAGTTGGCTCGTGCTGTCCGTATCGTGGTTACCCTATCATTTACACGGAACTCTCGATTTTTTAGCAACGGGGATTCCCAACCTGTTTTCGGGCTTGTTGGGACACGTCGGATTAGGGTATTACTTGTCGCATCGTTTTATTTTTTTATTAGTTGGATTAGGACTCGTATCATATAGTGTAAGGAAAATGAACCGACTGACCGGACACCCTCGACAAATTAAATTATACGCTATCAGAGGGTTGACATTCATTGTAACGGGTATATTTTGTGGTCTATTACTCGAAGGCAGTTATTTCCCGACTCAAAAAATCCGAGAAAATTACCGGGAAAGTTTTAGCCACCACTGGATGGGAACTCCTTGTCATGTGGAACGTCACGAGATTCGCACAAAACAGCAGGGAGACCGATTAACGATGGAGAGTAATTTAACATTATTGAACTTAAACGAATCCACGGTGAATAAACCGTTACTCTTCCTGAATCCCGGCCTGCAAGTGAAATCATTGAAAGAAAACGGCCAAACAATACCATTTGATCGCGACAATCAGGTGATTATTATTGACCGAAAACTACCCGCGGGGGATTCTTTATGTATCAGAATATGTTACGAAGGAAATATCGATGAAAGCTACACGGATTTACAACTCCCGGACAATCGACACGAGAACAGTTTCCGGGGAGATTTTTTCTTTCCGACGGGTAGACGAAGCGCCTTCGTAAAAGATAATTATTTATTATTGACTCCGGCTACGGCATGGTATCCGGCAGGCCTACCTCCTGTAAATCCCGTTCGCCCGATGTATAGCGGGCGTGATGTGACTAAATTTCGTACGGTGGTTATCCGTCCGAATCAACGAGTTCTTTTTTCGCAGGGAGTAAAGTTTCGCGGTAAAGATTCTGTCGTTTTTGAACCATCGAGTTACTTATCCGGAATCTCTTTATGCGGTGGTAATTTTACGAGTCGAATATTAGATATAGACAGTTTGAAGTTTTCATTGAACACGTTTCAAGAACCGGATGTATTTTTAGAACACTTTGCCCAGGCCAGACCGGAAGGAATTAAAGCGTATTTCCAAAGTGATTTTTATTTTAATCCGGATTTAAAATTATCCGATTTAAGCTGGGCTGAGCATGGAGTAGCTCATGTCCGTTTTATCGAAACCCCGGTATCTTTTTTATTGGAGTTTAATGAAGGAAAATTCATGAGTGGACAAGTGGAACCAGGAATGACATTTTTACCGGAAAAAGGGTTCGGCATGGATTTGATGGGAATACTGAACATTCCCATTTCCTCAAAAGGAGAAAAAGACAATAGAAGAATCAGATACATCGGTTCATACGACACGGAAAGTGAATATTTCCACGAGATCGGACAATCCATCGCCTTAAAAATGGCAGTAGAAACAGTAGGAGCCGATGCACAGATCAGTCATCCGTTATTGAAATGGAGAAAAAAAACAGGAAAGTGGAAATACACTCTCTGGAATGCCATGGCGATGTTTTACGACACTCGTTCAAATGTATATTCCGCAAAGTACCCCTTTGCAGATTTTCTGTTTAGAACTTTATATTCCGACAAGTCGCATTTTGTATCCGGCCGTCTTGCAAAACCCTTTATTTACAATTTTTCAGGTAGAGACGAGAAACAATTGCAGGCTTACATACGGTATCACTGTTTAGAAAACGCTTTGCAGGACCGGGAAGTCGCTCCCAACATTTTATACCATACCGTTCGCGAGAACCTGTTTGAACTAACCAATTACTTGGGTCCAAAGATTTCTTTGGACTCTCTTTTCATGAGATTGGAAGAGGTCTATCACAAGCAACAAGGCATTATCAGCCTCGAGCAATTGGCAAAAGAGCTGAAGATAGAAGGAAACATACGGGATGTGTTTGACAAATGGTTAAGAAGTGGACATAATCAATATTTCGCTGTAAGAGATTTAACACGCAATTTTTACCCCGGAGACGAAGACCATCCAAACGGATGGGTTGAAATAAAAGGGAAAGTAATGAATCGGGGCAAAGAAGGCGGCTTTGTTTTCATGAAGCTAATCACGGGCCGGGGCAAAGAAAATTACGGTTGTTATATTAAACCGGGAGAGGCTAAAGCCTTCAGGTCGATCTCAACAGCAGAAGGATTGTATTACCCGTCGGCTGTTTTAAATACAGGCATGGCCATTAACCGTCCCAATGAATTCTCTTTCATATATAACGAGTTACCCTATTCCGGTAGTAAAGTCGAAACCCCAGCCGGGTGGATCGAAATGGACACCTCCGTTTTTCAACCGTCTCACAAAGAAATCATCGTGGACAATTTAGACCCCAATTTCTCGTATGACGACCGAGCCAATCAGACATTATTTCAAAAATGGTTCGGGGTAAAACGGACAGGGGATTTATACACTAAAAACATGGAAGAACGATTTTGGAATCCTCTTGTCAATAAAAATTTTTACGGAGATTCCATTCGTCATGCTTATTACAAAAGTTTTGGCAGCGGGAAATGTACTGCAACCTGGAAAACAAATATAAAAGAAGCGGGCAAATACCGGATAATGGTCATGGTTCACTCTCGTAAAATTAATAATTCAAGAATAGTGGACGATGATTTTTATTCCGAAATCATATTTTATTATACGGTACGTTGCAAGGATTGGCTGAAAGAAGTAGAGCTTTGGCCAGAAGTTACCCTGAAAGAGGTTTCCCTACAACTCGAATGGTTAGAACTCGGCGTATTCGATCTCCCGGCAGGAGAAGTAAGCGTGACATTATCGGATAAAGACAAAAAGGGACGTAAGAATATGGTCATCTTTGCGGATGCGGTAAAATGGATGAAGCTGGACGAATAATAGCTTGTTTATTGGAATAATATTTATATCTTTAGAGTATTAATTTCAAAACTATATCCTTATGGAAAGAATAATTAAAACAGTTGTAATCCTAATACTCTGCTGCACGGGAGGTTTGTTGCTTTCGGCTTCGAAAGAAGACGTGATCACGGTAAAGGAAGGCAAGGATATCGTGTTTAAGGTTGCTGAAAATTTACCGGATAGCGTATGGGAAAAACGAACCGAAATCCGAGTTTTTAAGGAGAAGAAAGAACTTATAAACAAGGAAGGAGAAGTGTTGTGGGAAATAGATAACGGTTGTATCGTACGGCGAAATGCGGCACCGAAAAGCGCTGGAGATTATACAATAAAAGTGGAATCAGGCGGTAAAATTTACGAGTATAAAGCCAAAGTAAAAATAGAGCAAAAGAAAAAGTAAGGCCCGAAAATTCAATACAATTTTCACCATTAATACTAATTTTAAGAATTCATCAACCATGAGGAAAAATTTTTAAATAACTTTTCAGTATGGTAAAAAATTGATCTTCAAATAATACACTTAGTATGTCTTACCATGATAAAAACAGTCCAGATACTTATAGCAAACTCATTAAAACAAACACACCAAACTCTCTGTAAACTAAATCTTAATTAAGGCAAAGATAAAAAAACGGCAATGAAAAGACATTGGTCACTCTTGAGCATGGAGCTTATTAAACAATATGGCCAAATTTGTGTAAATGGTTGTGTTCTGCACGGCAATATGGGAAGGAACTTTTATACGGGCCGGAGTAAAGTTCCATATGGCTTTTATTCCCCAAGCAACCATCAGATCGGCTACTCCCTGGGCACATTCGGCGGGAACCGTAATAATTCCTATGGCCACGTTACATTCGGCAGGCATTCCGCGAAATTGATCGATATGATAAATTTCAATGTCATTAATCTTCGTTCCGATTTTGGAACGATCCACATCAAATGCCTTCTCTATATTCAACCCGAAATTACGCAGACCTTTATCATGAAGTAACGCACTACCCAGAGAACCTACCCCGACAAGAAAAGCGTTATTGATTTTATTGAACCCTAAGAAATCTTCCAAAATACAGACAAAATTATCCACCTCGTATCCTACTCTCGTCTTGCCCGATATTCCCGTATGAGACAAATCCTTTGTCACTTGCGTCGCATCAATCTCCATGTATTCAGCAATGCGCGTTGAGGAAACATATTTCTCCCCCTGTTTTTGTAAAGTCTTCACAAAAGAAAGATAAGCCGGCATTCGCCTCAATACGGGCACTGGAACTATTTTATTATCACTACTCATAAAGCGTTCAATAATTTCTGCAAAGGTACATCTTTTCGCGAATCATCTGCAAAAAATCATACTATTTCTTTTTTAACATTCCATGCCCATTCCCTCTCCCTCCCATCACTTACAGCATGTTTCTCCTGTAAATAACCCCATCTTTAAAATTTGCAGGAAGCGAAAATAGCACCAGCCGCACGCTGAAATTTCCGATTTCGTATTCTTCCTTACCGTGATTATTGTTACTTTTGCACGCTCAATAAAAAGATTTTGTATCTATCATGAATTACAAAGAAACATTAGAATGGCTTTTCGCTCAACTACCGATGTACCAAAGAGAAGGAAAAGCTGCTTATAAAGCTAATTTAGATAATACTTTAAAGTTGGATCAACATTTTGACTCCCCTCATCGTCAATTCAAAACCATACACGTGGCAGGCACGAACGGTAAAGGTTCCGTCTCGCATATGCTGGCCTCCATCCTTCAGGAAGCCGGATATAAAACGGGACTATACACATCTCCCCATTTGAAAGATTTCCGCGAGCGGATCAAAATCAATGGAGAAATGGTCAGTGAAGAATACGTCGTGAATTTTGTAAAAGACAACCGGGATCTTTTTGCCGAGATAAAACCCTCGTTTTTTGAAATGACCGTTGCCATGGCGTTCAAATACTTCGCGGATCAACAAGTAGATATAGCCGTCATCGAGGTCGGGTTAGGCGGCCGGCTCGATTCCACCAATATCATTAAGCCTTTGGCTTCTATCATTACGAACATCTCTTTCGATCACATGGCTCTTCTTGGAGACACGCTCGAGAAAATAGCACGCGAAAAAGCCGGTATCATAAAACCTCAAGTCCCGGTAATTATCGGTACGCGGGATACCGCAACGGATTTCGTTTTCGAGGATAAAGCGGACGAATGCCAATCGCTTCTTGAATTTGCTTCCGACAACTGGGAAGTAAACCGGAATTCTACAAACACCTATACCCTTCACCGTCGAAACGGGATCCTATTCGACAATATCCAACCGGATCTAAAAGGGTTCTACCAACGAAAAAATATTCCGACCGTATTAGAAACCGTTCTAACACTGAAAGAACAAGGGTTGTCTCTCCCGGATCATGCCGTCTACGCCGGGATCGCCCGTACGATACAAAATACCGGTCTTTTAGGACGTTGGCAGGAATTAAAGAAACATCCGTACACGGTATGCGATACCGGACATAATATAGACGGATTGACCGAGGTTGTCGCTCAAATAAATGCTTGTCGATACGAAAAACTACATTTTGTCATCGGTATGGTAAACGATAAAGATGTCGACAGCGTTTTGCATATCCTGCCTAAAGATGCCGCGTACTACTTCTGTAAAGCTTCCATTCCAAGAGCCATGAACGAAAAAATTTTAGCTGAAAAAGCCCGGTCTGTCGGATTAACGGGAGAAACCTTTCCCACGGTAGATGCCGCATATCGAGCCGCACAAAAAGCAGCATCACCCCGGGACATGATTTACATCGGCGGAAGCACTTTTGTCGTTGCCGAAATCGTATAAAAAAACATCCGGTATTTGCCGGATGTTTTTTCTATGTACTGAAGAATCAATTGTAAATATTTATTTCAATCACTTTTTCTTTTCTATTTTTTCCGCTTTAAAAACAGCAATCACATTCCCGTCGTTTTTCAAACTCAATTTATCGTTTTTAATTACAAAACGATTCGTTTCGTCCAGCATCTTAAAAAAGGTTACCTCGATATCCATATTAGGACAGGCCATCTTGGTCGCTCCCATCTGACTAAAGGTCAATTTATCCTCCTCCGTGGCATAGGTCCCGAAAAAACGGTTACATCCGGCTTGTCCCGCCACCTTTTTCCCCGCCTTCTCAAAAGTGATACTGACTTGTTGGTTGCTATTTTTCATTTTTAACTCTTTACCGTTCAAACTTTCGGCAACCCAATTCACTCCCGTCAACGGCAAATTTTCCTTAGCCGATTTACACGAGACAGCCCCTAATACCGCCAGACAAAAAAACAAGATTTGTTTCATATTTCTTTTCTCTATTGTTTGGATACTCTTGATTAACCTTTGATTAGTTCTTGTATTTATACAAATTACATGCCAAAACAATCGATAACCCGTTTAAAGGTACATTTCGTCAAAAAAACGACAAAAAAAAGCTCACGAAAAAAAAAGTAAGTCATCGTAAGAATTAACCTGACAATTACGGATAAAATTCAATAATAGGTTATATATTTGCAGGTATTTTGAAAACGTTTGTTTTACGATAGATTAATAAATAATTATCTACATATCAAAAATATAAAAGAACAATGTCCAAGGTAATAAAACTGAAAAAAGGCCTTGATATCAAGTTAAAAGGAGAGGCGGAAAAAACCGTGGCCTCCGTGGAGGGATGTAACCTATACGCGGTAAAGCCTACCGATTTCCGAGCGCTTACTCCTAAACTAATGGTAAAAGCAGGCAATGAAGTTAAAGCAGGCGACGTATTATTCTCGGATAAATACAGACCTGAAGTCCAGTTTACGGCCCCGGTTAGCGGTATCGTGGATACGGTAAACAGAGGTGAAAGAAGAAAATTATTAGAGATTGTCATAAAAGCGGATGCAGAAATCAGCTACAAAGATTTCGGTAAGGCTGATGTGAACAAATTAAACCGGGAGGAGATCATTTCCAAATTACTTGAAAGCGGAATATGGCCCATGATCAAACAACGTCCTTACGACGTAATTGCAAACCCGGAAACCACACCGAAAGCCATTTTCATTTCAGGCTTTGACTCGGCTCCGTTAGCTCCTGATTTCGAGTTCGCCTTACAAGGAGAAGAAGAGGCATTACAGACGGGTATCGATTGCCTGAAAAAGCTTTGCAATAAAAAGGTATATTTAAATCTCCGAGAAGGAACTCCTTCCCATTCCATTTTTGCAAAACTAAAAAACGTTGAGATCAACTATTTCAGCGGTCCCCACCCAGCCGGGAACGTAGGCATACAAATCCATCATTTGGATCCGATCAATAAAGGAGATATCGTATGGGTTGTCAATATCATGGATGTTGCCATCATAGGTCGGTTATTTTTAACAGGCCATTTCGATGCGCGTAAAATTATTGCCTTAGTAGGTTCCGAGGTGAAAAAACCAGCATATTATAAAACAATCCTCGGCGCAAATATCGGTTGTATCGTTAAAAACAAGTTGAAGAACCAAGTACACCAACGGATCATTTCCGGAAATGTTCTCACGGGTTATAAAGTATCCCCGGAGTCGTTCTTGGGTTATTACAACAATATGGTAACCGTCATTCCGGAGGGAGACGAATACGAATTTTTAGGTTGGGCCACCCCCGGATTCAACAAATTCTCCATGTCCAAAACCTTCCCCTCTTTCTTATTTCCCAACAAGAAATACGCGTTGAACGCAAATTATCATGGAGAAGAGAGAGCGTTTGTCGTCACCGGACAATACGAGAAAGTATTACCCATGGACATTCTGCCGGTTTACCTGCTAAAAGCCGTTTTAGCCGAAGACCTGGATAAGATGGAGCAATTGGGTATGTATGAAATTGCACCGGAAGACTTGGCTCTTTGTGAATTTGTTTGCACCTCTAAAACTCCGGTACAACAAATCGTAGAGCAAGGTATTGAACTGATGATGAAAGAACTGAGTTAATTGACGATTTTAGATTTTAGATTTCGGAAATCAAAAATCATAAATCATAAATTCAAAACAATAGAAAATGAACTTTTTACGAAATTATTTAGATAAGCAAAAGCCTAAATTCGAAGAGGGAGGTAAACTGCACAAGTTGCACTCCGTTTTCACGGGTTTCGAGTCTTTTCTTTTTGTGCCCAATCGCACAACGACTTCAGGTTGCAATATCAGGGATGCCGTTGATTTAAAAAGAACCATGATCATCGTGGTCATAGCCCTGATCCCGGCTTTACTGTTCGGTATTTACAATGTAGGTTATCAGCATTTCAAAGCTATCGGTTCATTAGCGGAAACCGGATTCTTCGAACTATTCTTTTACGGTCTATGGAGAGTTCTTCCCATGATCATCGTCTCTTACGTGGTCGGGTTAGGTATAGAATTCGCCGTGGCACAAATCAGAGGGCATGAAATTAACGAAGGCTTTCTTGTATCCGGCTTGTTGATTCCGTTAATCATGCCGGTAAACGCACCGTTATGGATGATTGCCGTGTCTACAGCCTTTGCGGTCATCATCGGAAAGGAAATATTCGGAGGAACCGGGATGAACATTTGGAATCCGGCTCTATTGGCTCGGGCATTTTTCTTTTTCTCCTACCCTTCTATGATCTCCGGCGATAAAGTATGGATCGCAGGAATGCCTGACGGTTTTTCACAGGCTACGCCGTTGGCTCAGGCCGCCCAAGGCACACCTCTAACCGCAGACTTCAGCACCATGTTTTGGGGATTGATTCCGGGATCCATTGGAGAGACCTCTACCTTCTGTATTTTACTGGGTGCTATTCTATTGATTGCAACAGGAATTGGAAGTTGGAAAATCATGCTATCCACTTTTATCGGAGGATTCTGCATGGCTTACTTGTTAAACCTAACCTTACCCGAAACAAACCCGTATGCAGCCGTAGATGCTATCGATCATTTGGTGATGGGAGGGTTTGCCTTCGGCGCCGTATTCATGGCGACAGATCCGGTAACTTCAGCTCAAACCGAAAAGGGAAAATGGATTTACGGATTTATTCTCGGAGTAATGGCAATTTTAATCAGGACCTTGAATCCGGGGTATCCGGAAGGAATGATGTTAGCCATTTTGTTAATGAACACGTTCGCTCCGCTTATCGACTGGTTTGTTGTGCAAGGCAACATTAAACGCCGGTTGAAAAGGGCAAAAGTCATGGTAGATTGATCTAATTCTAAATCAAAGAGAGATGAATAAACAAGGAAATACATACACCTTTATATATTCCATTATACTGGTAGTCATCGTTGCCGTTCTGCTGTCCGTGATAGCCCTGTGGTTACAGCCTACCCAAAATGAAAATATAGAGAATGAAAAAAGACAGAACATACTGCGTTCTGTGAATATTACCTCCACCCCGGAAAACTCCAAAGAACTATTCGACAAATACATTACCAAACAATTTATTGTCAATTCGAAAGGAGAAGAAGTGGCGGGGAACGCTTTCGCGGTTGATCTCAGCAAGGAAGTGAAAAAATCGTGCGAAGATAGACAGCTTCCGGTCTACGTGGCCAATATCGATGGCGTGATCAAATACATCTTGCCGTTACAAGGAACCGGTCTATGGGGACCCATCTGGGGATATATTTCGCTAAACGAGGATAAAAATACCGTTTACGGAACCGTTTTCGATCACAAAGGTGAAACTCCCGGCCTTGGAGCAGAAATTACTCAAGATCAATTCCGTCGTCAATTTGACGGAAAAACAATCTTTGATAACGGTAATCTGGTCTCCATATTCGTGAAAAAAGGCGGAGGAGCTACCGGCCCGCATGAAGTGGATGCCATCTCCGGGGGAACCATCACCTCCAAAGGAGTAGAAAGCATGCTTAAAAATTACTTAACCTGTTACGAACAATTCTTAAAAAAATAATTCTGATGAGCGAAAAAGAAGCATTATTTTCAGCTAAGAACCTACAACTATTGTTAGGTCCTTTGAGCAAGAATAACCCGATCCTCGTACAGGTTTTGGGAATATGTTCTGCTCTTGCTGTTACGGCAAAATTAGAACCGGCCATCGTTATGGCACTATCTGTTACTGCCGTAACCGCCTTCTCTAACGTGATCCTTTCGCTGTTGAGAAATACCATCCCGACCCGTATCCGTATTATCGTGCAGTTGGTTGTGGTCGCAGCTTTAGTAATCATCGTGGATCAAATATTAAAAGCCTATGCTTACGATGTAAGTAAACAACTATCCGTATTCGTCGGTTTGATTATTACAAACTGTATCATCATGGGCCGAATCGAGGCTTTCGCTTTAGGAAACAAACCGTGGCCTTCCCTTCTCGACGGTATCGGCAATGGTTTGGGATACGGAATCATCCTGGTTATCGTGGCTTTTTTCCGGGAGTTACTCGGTTCAGGAACACTCTTCGGTATCAAAGTGGTACCACAGGCTTTTTACGATATGGGATACATGAATAACGGTTTGATGATTCTTCCTCCGATGGCCCTGATCATTGTAGGAATCATTATTTGGATACACCGTTCCAGGAATAAAGACTTAATCGAACAGAAGTAGTTAACCAAAAGATAAAATGAAGATATGGAAAACCTTTTAAATATATTCATTCGCTCTATATTCATCGACAACATGATTTTCGCATACTTCTTGGGTATGTGTTCTTATCTGGCCGTGTCGAAAACCGTTAAAACTTCTTTCGGTTTGGGTATAGCTGTCGTTTTCGTGTTACTGATTACCGTTCCGGTAAACTATTTGTTGGACAACTACGTGCTAAAAGCCGGAGCATTGACCTGGTTGCTGGGAGAGAGTGCGGCCAACATCGATCTCAGCTTTTTAAGTTTTATTATGTTTATCGCCGTTATCGCCGCGATGGTACAATTAGTGGAGATGGTCGTTGAGAAATTCGCACCGACTTTATACAATCAATTGGGAATATTTTTACCGTTGATTGCCGTTAACTGTGCCATCATGGGAGCATCATTATTCATGCAAGAAAGAGGCTACGCAAACGTAGCGGAAGCCACTGCATTCGGATTAGGGTCCGGTATCGGCTGGTTACTTGCCATCGTGGGAATCGCTGCTATCCGTGAAAAACTAAAATACTCGAATATCCCCGCTCCCCTGCGAGGTATAGGGATTACGTTTATCGTGACAGGATTAATGGCTATTTCATTCATGAGTTTTTTGGGTATCAATCTGTAAAACAATTCAGTGATTTAGAGATTGCCGATTCAGTGACGATTAATCACAGAATCTAAAATCACGGGATCACTTTATCAGTAAATCTAAAATTAATAAGATGACATTATTAGTAATAAATACAGCGATCGTCACGGCAGGAGTAATCGTGTTCCTTATCGTAACACTCATTCTCGTGGGCATGCTCCTGTTTGCCAAAGCAAAACTAACTCCCAAGGGGGAAGTGAAGGTCAGCATCAACCATGGCGAAAAAGAGATAACAACGGAACCCGGGTCAACCTTATTGGCCACCCTCGGAAATAATAAAATATTTCTTCCTTCGGCTTGCGGAGGAAAAGGCTCCTGCGGCATGTGCCGTTGTCAGGTAGAATCGGGTGCGGGATCCATTCTTCCCACCGAAACGGGCTTCTTCTCCTATAAACAGCAACACGATAACTGGCGTCTGGCCTGCCAGGTAAAAGTGAAAGAAAACATCGAGATGGAAATTCCCGAATCCGTATTGGGTATCAAAAAATGGGAATGTGAAGTCGTTTCCAATAACAACATTTCAACTTTCTTGAAGGAGTTCGTCGTGAAATTGCCGGAAGGGGAAACTTTGAAATTCAAATCGGGAGGTTATATTCAAATAGATGTACCGGCCATCGATGTTGATTTCAAAGATATTGAGGTAAACGAGAAATACCGGGCAGACTGGGAGCGCATGAAGATGTTCGATTTGAAAATGCATAATCCGGAAGCCACTTACAGAGCCTACTCCATGGCCAACCACCCGGCAGAAGGGAATATCATCATGTTGAATATCCGTATTGCCACTCCCCCGTTCGACAAAGCAATAGGTGGATTCGCCCATGTAAACCCGGGCATCTGTTCATCTTATATTTTCACTCGCAAACCGGGTGATAAGGTGACCATTTCCGGACCTTATGGAGAATTTTTTCTACGGGATACCAATAACGAGATGATGTTTATCGGTGGAGGTGCCGGTATGGCCCCGATGCGTTCGCACATCTTCAATTTATTTAAAACCATGCACACGAAACGGAAAGTGACCTTCTGGTACGGTGCCCGAGCATTGCAGGAAGCCCCTTATGTGGATCAATTCAATAAGATACAAGAAGAAAACCCGAACTTCAGGTGGACCTTGGCTCTTGATAAACCGGATCCGGTGGCTGATGCGGCTGGAGTAGCTTATAAGCCGGGATTCGTACATCAGGTAATCTACGAACAATACCTCAAGAATCACGAAAATCCGGAAGATATTGAATACTATTTGTGCGGACCTCCTATGATGATTCAGGCCGTCACGAAAATGTTATACGATTTAGGTGTTCCCGACGAAAACGTTATGTACGACAATTTCGGAGGATAACATGAATAAAAAAGCCCTTGTTTCCAAGGGCTTTTTTATTTATTTACCATGTAGGCAAACAAAACATTGTACGGTCTCCGGGGAGATTTTATCGCCGCTTTTATTTCATTTGCCTGTAATTGACCGCATAAAGGACAATAAACAGCAAGACAAAAAAGCCGGAAGTAAGGAATGAGACCCAGACGATCATCGAAAAACCTGCATAATAAGGAAGTACGAACAAAGCCAAAATCTGAGCTGCCGAATAAATATAAAACCCGACCTTTCTCAAATTAAACATAAAAATAGCCCCGATCAAACTAAACAAAGACAAAAACAAACCGGATAAATTAATCGCTGTTGCATGCAGGGCTGTCACTTGCATAAGATCCATGCTCGAATTCATCCATGCTTTAAGAAAACCGGAACCCGAACTTCCGCTACTTTGATAAAACTGCTGTATTTCCATTGCAGAATTCTGAAGCCCCGCTGTAAACAATCCCATTAAATTACTTAAAATTCCCCAGCCACTCCCGATAAAAGTCAGGATACAAAGTACCGTTAAAAAGGCCGAACGTTTCGGTTTACTCGTTTCAAAAGGATTTTCCATAGTATTCAAAATTAAATTTGAAATCAAATATATAAAATATTAGAACTATTTTACCATATATTTATAATTTGCATAATACATCAAAACAAAAGCCGCATTGACCAATAAACCCAATACATTATAAATAAGAAATATCGATACGAATTGCACGGTCGTGTATACAAAAAAACCGAATTTATCCAATCGCCACATCCGATGTGCTCCATAAAGAGAAGCTCCGCTCAACACGAGTGAAATAAAAGAAGCCATCATTACAGTTTGCCCGGAAAGATACTCCTGGGGAACCATTCCATTCATCCAAAACAATTGCTCTATGTAACCGGATATCAATAGACTCACGAAGCTGACTAAAAGAGTGGATCCGCTACCGATAAAGGTCAGAATACAAAGTACGGTTAAAAAAGCAGGTCTTTCCGGTTCCCGGCCTCCTTCCCGCTTATCCGATACATAACTTCGCCCCGTTTCCATCAATTCATACACTTCTTCGGAAGAAGCGCCGCCGGATAATTCTTTTTCTCCTATCTTCATTATTTTACCTTTTATATTTCAATTTCCTTATTCCTTACGAATCTACGGGATAAAGGGTTTTTAGGATTAAAAAAAAACTTGAAATACTTTGTTTACAACGAGTATTAATATAATTTTGGCAAAGATTTTAGAATGTCTATATATTAAAAATTTAAATAATGAAAAGAGATACACAAATTTTTGACCTCATTGATAAGGAGTGTCAACGTCAAAAACAGGGGCTGGAGTTGATTGCCTCTGAGAACTTCGTAAGCGATCAAGTAATGCAAGCCATGGGTTCCTGTTTAACCAACAAATACGCCGAAGGCTACCCCGGAGCGCGTTATTACGGAGGATGTCAAATTGTCGACCAAACGGAACAGCTGGCTATTGATCGCGCATGCCAACTTTTCGGAGCCGAATTCGCCAACGTACAACCCCACTCGGGAGCACAAGCCAACGCTGCCGTGTTCTTCGCTTGCATGAAACCGGGAGATACGTTCTTAGGGTTAGACTTGGCACACGGAGGCCATCTTTCCCACGGTTCACCCGTGAATCTTTCAGGTATCAACTACCATCCGGTAGCTTACCACGTGAAGGAAGAGACCGGTATGGTGGATTATGATGAGATGGAGCGATTAGCCATCGAACACAAACCCAAAATGATCGTATCCGGAGCATCCGCTTACTCTCGCGACTGGGACTACAAACGTATGCGTGAGATTGCCGATAAAGTAGGAGCTTTACTGATGTGTGACATGTCTCATCCGGCCGGTTTGATTGCCAAAGGATTACTGAATAACCCGATGGAATATTGTCATATCGTAACTACCACGACCCACAAGACACTTCGCGGTCCCCGCGGCGGTATGATCCTTCTCCCCAAAGATTTCCCAAATCCATGGGGTTTGAAAACACCGAAAGGAGAGATCAAAATGATGTCGCAGGTAATTAATTTCGCCGTTTTCCCCGGACAGCAAGGAGGACCGCTCGAACACGTGATTGCCGCTAAAGCCGTCGCTTTCGGTGAAGCGTTATCCGAAGAGTATACCAATTATGCCAAACAGATGTTAGCAAACTCCAAAGCCATGGCAAAAGCGTTCATGGACAAAGGATACAAAGTAATCTCCGGAGGTACTGACAATCACTCCATGTTAATCGATTTGAGAACCAAATTCCCGGATTTAACCGGTAAAAAAGCCGAAAATACATTGGTATTGGCAGACATCACGATCAATAAAAATATGGTACCGTTCGATACGCGTACCCCGTTCTCCACATCCGGTTTGCGGGTAGGTACTCCTGCCATTACGACCCGCGGCTTGAAAGAAGAACATATGCCTGTCATCGTGGATATGATCGACCGGGTATTAAGCAACGTCGATAACGCCGATGTAATCGCACAAGTAAGAAAAGAGGTAAACGCCATGATGAGCGACAGGCCGATGTTCGCTTGGTAATATTATCGAATACGAATAAAAAAGCTGCTTTTGAAGCAGCTTTTTTTATTCGTATTTTTGGCAACCGGGACAGTAATATATACTACCTCCCATATAATTTTCTTTCAATATCATTTCGCCACAGCGTAAACAATTGCTTCCCAACGTAGCCTTCGACAAATGAGAAATATATCCTCCCGGTTTTCCGAACAAATCGGTTTCGGTGCTTCTACCCCCGAAACAATACATCTCACTTAATACCACCTTAATAGCTTCAAACAACCCCTCCTTTTGCGTAAAAGATAAGGAAGAGACCTTACTCCTCGGATGGATCCTCGCGTGATAAAGGATATCCTGCAATACCCCATTCCCCAAACCGGGAATCGTTTGCCCCGTTGCCAAGAAAGCCTTAATACTCTTTTTTCCCTGCTCCTCTCCTTTAAACAACTCCATAAAATAAGATATATCGAAAGTAGCCGTCATTACTTGAGGTTTATATTTCGCACTCTCGTAATAAGGTTTTAAAGAGCCTTCAAAATCTCCGGCCGGAAAGCACCAGATTCCACCGTACATCCGGACAGAAGCAATTATACAACTTTGATCTTCAAAACCAACTAACAATTGATGTTTGGAAGGAAGTCTCTCCCCCGGCCCATAATAACGAAGATTTACCCCATCAGTATAGACTAAACGAATATCTTCGGCACATATCTCAACCATACCCCCGAAAGCACACGCTCTTCTCACGGTCTTCCCGGACAAACGCTTTTCATATTCGTCCGTATCCCCATAAAAAAAAGTAAACCGATGCGGCGTATTCTTCACAATTAAATCCGTAACACGCTTTCCTTTGATCGTCCGGTTTAATTGTTCGGCCAAACATAAAGCTTCCGGTGCCTCTATCATCCTATTTTTTATTTTGAATTGCAATTTAAAACATCGAAAGGAACTACTTCCCCGTAATACCCTTCTTCTGTTTCAGCTTTAAGTGCCTATTGAAAACAAATCAGATCTTCAGTCGTAATATTCGTGGGCAAAAATTTGGTAGCATCTCCTCCGTTCATAACAATATCCCGCACGATGGTCGAACTGATAAAGGTATGTTCCGGGGAAGTTAACAAAAATACGGTTTCAACGGAAGAATCCATAGCTTTATTTATCTGCCCCACAGCTCTTTCATATTCAAAATCAGCAGCCGTTCTCAAGCCCCGAATGATAAAACCGGCTTCTATCCGGTTACAATAATCAACCGTTAAGCCGGAATAACTCTCCACCCGAACCCGTTCTATACCCTTAAATACTTTCTGTATAATGGCAATACGAGTATCTATATCCAAAAATTCCCTTTTGACGGCATTGA
This sequence comes from Gabonibacter massiliensis, assembly GCA_001487125.1. Taxonomy (GTDB): domain Bacteria; phylum Bacteroidota; class Bacteroidia; order Bacteroidales; family Marinifilaceae; genus Gabonibacter; species Gabonibacter massiliensis. The sequence goes on along the minus strand of LN913012.1, from coordinate 305,778 downwards.
TACCTACAGCCACAATAATACGGTCGAATATCTTCAATCCTCTTTTGACGATCTCCTCGTGTCCCACGGTAAAAGGATCGAATGAACCCGGAAATACGGCAATTTTTTCCATTACAATTCATTTATGATTAAAAACAAACCCTAATTTTCTCATTTGCACACACATAGAATACAACACACGAGCAACTTCCCCCACATATTACAAATTAAAACTATTTTTCTGAATTAACAAAGGAATTGTTATTATTTCTCCTCGATTTCATTGAAAATTATTAGGATAAAAAAATAACTTTAGATATATTTGTGAAATAGTAAAATACAACACATAACAATTAATTCTTATAAAACATGGCACAAAAATTACTAATCAGAGACTTAACTCTTAGAGATGGTCAACAATCTGCTTTTGCGACACGAATGAAACAAGAACAGGTAGACCGGGTATTACCTTACTACAAGGATGCAAACTTCTATGCAATGGAAGTTTGGGGTGGTGCCGTTCCCGACTCTGTAATGCGTTACTTGAATGAAAATCCCTGGGATCGTTTGGAAAAAATCAAAGCCGGTATCGGAGGCGTTTCAAAATTAACCGCTTTATCGAGAGGTCGTAATCTTTTCGGATATGCTCCATACACGGATGAAATCATCGAAGGTTTCTGTAAAAATGCTATCGAATCCGGACTTGGGATCATGCGTATATTCGATGCGTTGAATGATGTCAATAACGTAAAATCGACCATTAAATACGTGAAGAAATACGGCGGTATAGCTGACTGTGCAGTTTGCTACACCATTGATCCGAAGTATCCGAAACTCAGTTTAATGGATAAATTGAAGGGAAAGAAAAACCCGGAACCGGTGTTCACCAACGCTTATTTTTTAAACAAAGCCAAAGAGATGGAAGCTCTCGGGGCTGATATGATCACTATTAAGGATATGAGTGGTCTGATCAACCCGGCCCGGATTGCAGAGTTAATTCCGTTATTTAAACAAAATCTGAAAATTCCCGTCGATTTCCATACGCACTGCACTCCCGGATACGGGTTGGGAGCTGTATTGATGGCTATCGTCAAAGGAACCGATATCGTAGATACCAATATATGGAACTTCGCAGGCGGTCCTGCCGCTCCCGCTATCGAATTGATTTACATCTTCTGTCAGAAGTTAGGTATAGAAATGGATGTAAACATGGAGGCTGTAGCTAAAATCAATAAAGAACTTTACACGATCCGTAAAGAACTGGAAGCTTTCGACGCTGTTAAACAATTCCCGAAACCGTTCAATCCGCTCACGGACAAATTACCGGCGGAAGTGGATAAAGAGTTTGACAAAGCCATCGAAGCCGCAAAACAGAATAACGAAGAGGCATTGTTGAATGCCTGTCATGCCATCGAGGCTTATTTCAATTTCCCGAAACCGAACGAATTGGTTAAGAAAGCTGAAGTTCCCGGAGGTATGTACACCAACATGGTCGCTCAATTGAAGCAATTGAATGCCATGGATATATTGGAAGATGCCATGAAGTTGATCCCGACGGTTCGTTTAGCTGCCGGTCTTCCCCCTTTGGTTACGCCAACGAGCCAAATTGTCGGAGCACAAGCCGTAAACTGTGCTTTGGATATCAAAAACGGCAAACCCATGTATTCTAATGTATCCAATCAATTCGTTGCTCTTGTCAAAGGTGAATACGGAAAAACTCCGGTTCCCGTCGATCCCGCTTTTCGTCTGAAAATTGCCGGAACACGGGAAGAAACACCGTATGATACTTCAAAATACCAAATGCAGGAGAATCCCGTGTTGACGGCATTCGGAGGTGTTAAATTAGCGGAAAACGAAAAAGAAGTACTTCTGCTCGAACTCTTCCCGGCTGTCGCTAAAACGTTCCTAACCAAACAAAAAGAGGCTCGTTATATGGCTACTCATAAACAAGAGGAGACCCAATCCGCAGTCGAGGAGAAAAAAGAGGAACCGATTACAGGAAAAGTAGTTGAAGCTCCCATGCCAGGAAGCATTTTCAAGATTTTGGTAAAACCGGGAGATATCGTGGCTAAAGGACAAAACGTACTCATACTCGAGGCAATGAAAATGGAAAACAGCATTGCCACGGATTATGCCGGCAAGGTTAAACGAATCTTAACAAAAGAGGGAACAACCGTTGCAGCAGGCAGTAAACTAATCGAGATCGAGGTGTAAGCCTTCATTAAATAATTTTGAAAAGAGTGGCTTCCTTTAAGGGAAGTCACTTTTTATTATTACTTTTGCCGCAAATAACAAGGCACCATGAATAAAACCAACCATCCCCGAAGACACAAACCTCAGATACGTCAATTTACGGTCGGAGAGGAAATTGAACTTTTGTCCTATCTATTCAAACAATTCCCGGAAAAGAGCAGAACAACCGTAAAATCCATATTGAGCAACCGACAGGTCAACGTGAACGGCCAAGTTACGACACAATTCAACGAGCCGTTAAAACCGGGGGATTATATTTCCATAAACATGGAAAAAGGAAACGTTGAATTTTCCAGTCCGCATATGGACATGGTGTATGAAGACTCCGACCTTATTGTTATCAATAAAAAGAGCGGTCTACTCTCCATGGCTACCCAAAATGAAAAAAAGAAAACAGCCTATCATATTTTAAGTGACTACGTCAAATCCATTGATCCACAGAATCGTATATTTATCATCCACAGATTAGACAGGGAAACCTCCGGTTTAATGATGTTCGCCAAAAATCAGCAAACTCAGGAAAGAATGCAACAACACTGGAACGAAATGCTTCTTGAAAGGAAATACGTGGCCATTATTGAGGGGGAACCGGAAAAAGCGGAAGATCAGGTATCGACCTATCTTCAAGAAAATGAAGCCATGAATGTTTATACCTCCGACCGGGGAAAATGGGCCGTTACCCACTATAAAGTAATTAAATCCAATCGTCAGTACTCATTGGTCGAACTGGAATTGGAAACCGGACGCAAGAATCAGATCCGCATTCACATGGCAGAAATAGGACATCCCGTAACCGGAGACACCAAATACGGCGCACGCAATAACCCGATTAACCGTTTAGCCTTACATGCCCGTCAATTGAAATTCATTCACCCCTCAACCGGTCAGGTTATGAATTTTAGAACAGATGTTCCGAAACGTTTTAGTCTGCTCGTAAAGAACCGAACAGGTAATTAACGAAGTACCTGTTCAATTCGTATCTACGGTTAAATCCGCTTTGAACACTCTACCCGCTGATATTCCGAATCCTCTCGGTCTCCAGGAAGATTAAAGATCAAAAAGTGCAACTTTTCATTAAGTCTGACGATACAAGAGAGTATGAAACTTCGGGTAAAAACTATCTTAACCCGTATTAAACCGGGTTCGGCCATCGCAAAAGGCATCGTGGTACTACTCTCTTGTCTGCTGGGAGCATACATCACGGGAAGGATCCATGAAGGTTCCAAATATATGGGAGCAATGCTTGCCGCCATTTCCGGAATTGTGGTGCTTCAAGATGATTTCAAGACATCCATCCACCAGGGATGGTTGCGAGTTGCAGGCACGTTTATCGGAAGCTGCATCGCTTACGCCTATCTTACCTGGTTTCCTTTTACCATTACAGGAATGGTGATCTCCGTACTCATTCTCGATTTGTTATGTATGGCGATCGGACTTCCTGACGGCAGCAAAATGGCCGCTATTACCTTAGTAGTAATCATGATTGTCTCTATCATGTCACCGGATATTTCTCCCCTGCTAAACGGTCTGTTGAGATTTACGGAAGCGACCGTCGGGGCCCTGATTGGAATTACCCTGGCCTGGATATTGCAACGTATCCCTGCTAAAAAAGGCTCCTGATCTCATTTATTACTCATTTTGAATTATCTTTGTAAAAATCCCATATCCATGCATGCAGAATTGTATTATCAAGATAAAATAGCAGAAGCGACCTCACAGGTAAAGAAATTGAAAGCAACGCGTAACTACATTACATTTACCAAGATCATACTCTTTTTACTGATCATCTACTTTTTATATTCCCTGCTTACGACGGGAAACCTTTTTGCATTATACACCGGAATTCTTTCCATAATACTCTTCGTCTATATCAATTATACGGAAACCAAATTGTTACAAAAAATAACCTACTATACCGAATTACGTCATGGTGCAAAAATAGAGGTAGAGTACTTGGCGGGAGATTCGACGCACCTGCCCAAGGGAGACAAATTCAAAGATCTATCGCATGCCTACTCTCACGATTTGGATCTATTCGGAGAAAACTCGCTTTTTCAATCCGTCAACCGGACGGTTACCCCTAACGGGACTCAAAAACTCTCCGAGTGGCTGTGTTCCCCTCTAAAATCTAAAGAAAGACTGCTACAAAGACAACAAGCCGTTCAGGAGTTAAGCGAAGATCCGGACTGGTGTCACAGTTTCAGAGCTATCGGTGTCAGCCATAAATTATCCGGTATCGCCATAAAAGAGATTCGGGAATGGTCCGAAGAACAATTACGACTCCCTACCGCCATGCTCCAACTATCCTACTATCTTCCGATAGTGACAATAGCAGGCTGGAGCTTATGTCTGTTTTCAATCATACCCTTTTCTTTACCGCTTTTATTATCGTTTATTCAATTAACGATCGTTCTCTCTTCCGCGAAAAAAATAAACCGGGTCCAACACCAACTGGATCAATTTATCCATTCGTTCAGCAATCTTCACCGATTGATGCAACACGTTCGATCCAAACAGGTTGATTCGGAGCGACTGAAAGAGATATATTATAAACTATACGAGCAAAAATACAACGCAGAAGAAGCATTCCGTTCGCTTCACAAAACATCGGAAAGTTTTGACCAGCGGGGCAATATATTAGCCGCCATACTGTTGAACGGACTTTTCATGAAAGATGTTCATCTTATCCGCCGATTAACTAAATGGAAGGAAAAATATGCCTCCTTCATCCCGGAATGGTTAGAATCAATAGGAGAATTGGATGTATTCGTGAGTCTCGCCAATTACCGCTTCAACCATCCCGATTACATCTTTCCCATTCCCGACGACGAGGTTATCTTACGCGGAGAAGCAATAGGTCATCCGATGCTCCCGGCATCGCAACGGATTGCCAACGATTTCCAGGTAGCACGTTTGCATGAATTCTATATCGTCACGGGAGCCAACATGGCAGGAAAGAGCACGTTTTTACGCACAATAGGCACTAACCTGATTTTGGCTAATTGCGGTTGCGTCGTATGTGCCAAAACCTTCCGTTTTCAGCCCATAGCTATCTTTTCAAGCATGAGAACTGCCGATAATCTGGCTAAAGGAACCTCCTATTTCCACGCAGAGCTATTGCGTCTGAAGCAATTGGTCGAAACAGCCGAAAAAGAAGATAAACTCTTTATTATTTTAGACGAAATTTTAAAAGGAACTAACTCGGTCGACAAATTGAACGGCTCGCGCCTTTTCCTACAAAAATTGCTTACTCTTCCTGTTTCCGGCTTAATTGCAACCCACGATTTAGAATTAGGAAAGTTGGCGGATGTATATCCTCGGCACTTTATCAATAACTGCTTTGAGATCACGCATTCCGGAACGGAAATAAGTTACGATTACAAATTAAAGCCGGGAATCAGCCAAACAATGAATGCCTCCATTCTTTTAAAGAAAATGGGACTGGTATAACTTTATTTTTGTCATTCCGTTATACCCAGAAAACGAAATGATATGAATACAATACAAATCGTAAGCATCTGCTTCATCACCCTTTTTTTGTCGGGTTGCAAACCACAGAAAACGAAAGAAGAAGAACAGCCGAAACATACTACTTTTCCGGCACAAACAGAATTATCCATACCACATTATTTTAACGGAGAGTTTTCGCTCACACGGGAACATCCGGTTCTCACGGACTGTGCCACAGGAAACCGATTAACAATCACCATGGACAGCATCGCGAAAGAGGTTATCGAAAAATACCGAAAAACTCAAAAGGGTACAAACACAAGTCTATTAGGGGTGTTCGAAGGTTCACTCTCTTTCTCGAATGATATCGAAAAGAATCAAACACTCCAATTGACACTGACCGATTTTATTCGTTTCGATACGGTAAACGATTGCGATCCGCAAAAAAAGATTACCGGTGAATACGTGGCATTAATTCCTAATCGACAACAACCGACAGATAAATTTACCCTGAACCTTCATCCGGATTATACTTATACCTTCACCATTTTCAACATGTTGTCTAACTCTACCCGGAAAGCAAAAGGGTATTGGTATCAGTTATCCGAAGATATGATCGCTTTAGAAATAACACCCCTTACCAATTACCGGAACAAAGCGTATATCAATTACAGTACAAAAGAGCTTACCTTTATCAACAGCAAACGAGTATATCACCATCAAGAAGAGTAGATCCGCTCCACGGGAACATATACTCGATCCGACAAATCGATCATGGCATTGATCAAAAATACCCCTTGATAACGGGTGAGATCCGCAACACGAATCTCCCTTTCACGGACAATCCCTTCCCGCAACAGACGCTGACGCCGGGTTCCGTTCAACAAGAAAGCGGAAGGAGTATAGAGACCGTCGCAGGCTCGAAAGACAACATTTGAAAATGAAGTGTCTGTTATCTGCCCTTGTTTCACGATCAAAACCTCATCACGATCTCCCCGACGATCAGACAATCTCTTTAAAGCATCCCGGTCCGTAGACTTAAAAGGGTAAACAATCTCGTTGTCCTCCACTAATTTCAAACTGGCAATTTTCCGAATATGATAAGGAATAAATTCCACTTCCCGAATAACATAATCGTAAATAATCCGGCACTTTACAACCCCCTCCCGTAAATCTTCGGGAACTATCAATTCATCCGGTATGAAAACGATTTCCCGTCTGAAAAAAACAACAGAGGTCTCTTTCATTCGAGCCACATGGAATGAAAGATTACAAAATTCACCGTCAATCACTTGTATGGTCTCAATAAATGCAGACATCCGTTTCCCGTTAAAAAGGTAAATACACTTTTTCCAATACCTCCTCGTATTCACTCCGGCAAGAACTATTGATCGTTATTCCTCCTCCGCTACGAAAATAACGTTTCCTTCCCTTCTCCTCTATAAAACGAATCATCACGGCCGTATCCAAACGCTTCCCGTCGTACAAGCCAAAAACTCCCGTATAAAATCCCCGCTTTTCTCCCTCGGCACGAGATATAATACGTAACGTAGCAGGTTTGGGTGCTCCCGATATGGAACCGGCCGGTAATAAGTCAAACACGATATCTCCCAAGAAAGTTTCATAATGTTCCGGCAAACGGCCCGTAATCTCCGAACTGACTTGCAGGATATCCCCATTACTGGTATGTAAGCGATCCACGTATCGAAAACGTTCCAGTCTTACTTGTTCCGACACCCGATTCAAATCATTACGGATCAAATCCACTATCGTATTGTGTTCCGAACGCTCTTTATAGTCGGATAATATCACCTCTTCGGCAAAAGGAACAGAAGCATCGATAGTCCCTTTCATCGGGTTGGAAGAGATCCTGCCCTCCTCTATCAACACGAAACGTTCCGGGGAGAAACAAACAAAATTCTCCGGTATACATAACCGGTACAAACCGTGACTTTGATGAAATATCTCCACCAAAGACCAACAGGTCTCGACCTCTGTTGCCACCGTCAGGTTCGATAAAAAGGAATCCCCCCGCAACAATCCTTTCCTTACCTCCCTGAATTTACGTTCGTACTCCTCGAAAGCAATCGGATTTTTCACTAATGCTTTTTGCTCACCGTTTATTTTAGCACGCTCCACGTTAGAAACTCCCCGTACATCAAAAAGAATATTTTGTTGTTCCAAGGGACTCTCGATAAAAAAACCACGAGTCAATTCAAAATCAACCCCGAAAAGAAAAGAGGATCCGGATGCTCCGGCCCGATTCATTAATTCTTTGACTTTATTCGCTGATTCCATCATATTTTTGGGGGTCTGCTCCCTTTATATGTTCCGGTAATTTACGTTTTAAAGCGGGAGAATAAAAAAAATGCTTCAAAAACAGGACCGGCTCCGGCCCTTCCGCATTATAAAAACTTTCCAAATAACGATTGAACTCCCGACGACTCACTGCCGCTCTATCGCACCCTGCATTGGTAATATCATAAAAACTGATCGTAACATCCCTTCGCGGCAAAAAAAACAAACCATTAGCCAAAACATAAAAAATTCCCTTCAAATAAGTCCATAAAAAGTTAGGAGATTCCCCGTTCCAAGCCTTGGACCACATGCTACCCCATAATCCCCGAATTCGTACGCCGATGATACGGGTATCCTCCGGCAATTGCCGGCATACTTGCCAGGCACTCTGTTTATTATAAATCCGTTCATACCCTTGACCAGCCAATTGGCCCGCCGGATAAATCAACATACTATGACCATGGGCGAGAGCCTCAAGTACGTTTTTATAAAGATTGGCAACCACCTCTATCCCTTTCCGGCTTTTTTCCAGATCCGGAACGGATACGACGCCCATCAAACGAAATATCGGCTTCAATATCCAAACTTTACAATAAGCTTCCGTCACCAAAGGGGAAGCTTTCGTGTATTTATATAAATGAGCAAAAATCAATTGAGGATCAACCGTTGCCTGATGATTTGGCAAAAACAATTTCGTTGAAGAAGAAGTTAAAAGTTCGGTTCCCTCCAATTTCACTCTATACCTCAATGCCAGCAGATAACGATATATAGCAGCAAACACTCTTACCATTATTTCCGTATTTTTAAATTCTTAAATCTCCCTCTCATCTCTTTCACCTGCTTATACAAAACAAAAGTCATGAAAAATGTCAACGTAGCTAAAAACAAAAATATATATTTGGTATCCCATAACATCTCCATCGTCCCGAAACAACCGGAGGCAACAAGCATGAATAAAAAGGTGATCAGATTGGAATAAGCCAACATGTCTCCCAACTCCCTTCCTTTCACATTCGCTTGTATCCAGGCATCCAAAGGCACTTTATACATCCCGCTGCAAAAAGCAGCTGAAAATACCAACAAGGCAAAAGCAATTCCTTGCAGATCAAACAAGAAAATAATGGCAAAAGCAATTCCTGTCATCATCCCACCCCACGGAACCAATCCCAATTCTACCTCCCCGTGAGAAAACACTCCCGCCAGATAACACCCTGCTCCGATCCCGATAGCAGCCAACGACATGACCATACCGGTTTCTGAATCGCTCATTCCCAACTCTCCCCGACAATAAACGATCAAGGTCATCTGAATCATCGAACCGATAAACCAGAATACAGCCAATCCCACGACAATCAGATTCAACCCTTTAAAATCACTCGCACGGATATACATATCCCGAACGAATTTAACCGGATTCAATGTTTCATGACTCTCTTTCAACGGTTCGCTCTCCCGGACCCGAATCGTTAAACTACAGCCCCATCCCAAAAAGGCAATCACAAACAACAACCCGCATAACCCTAAAATACTCACATTCTCGGAAAGAAAAGCAGCCAAGAGAGTCCCCGATAGTATTCCGACAAAAGCAAACATCTCCATAGCCCCCGATCCGAAAGATATACCTTTTTCACCTCCGATATCCCGAATCAACCCGTACTTGGAAGGAGAAAATAGCGCACTCTGCAACCCCATCAGCAAAATAGCAATCAATACAACAGAAGTAGATGTCATCAATAACCCCAGACTTGCCACAGCCATAATCCATAATTCGGCAAATTTCGCCCACACGACAATTTTGCGCTTCCTATAAATCTTGGCCAACCGACCGGCCAAAGGGGAAAACAGCAAATAGGGAATCACCAAGGCGGCGGATGCTGAAGTAACGACCATCGACTCATGCTCCTTTCCGACCCAAGCAATACATATAAAACACGCCAAAGTCTTCAGGAAATTATCATTCAATACCCCCAAATAGTTTGTAAAAAAGAGAGGTAACCAATTTTTATTTTTACTCATAATCCGAATTTATCGCATCATTTACCTTTATCACCCCCGCGTTTCGGGCCAAAGGTATTTAATTTTATCATTTAAACCGATGAAAAAAACTAAAAATAGCCCTGTTTTCTCTATTTTTGTCTCCCGTAAAAGGGAGCTTCAAGCATGAAAAATATATTGGTAATCGACAATTACGACTCATTCGTGTATAATCTGGTCCAACTCCTGAAAGAAAACGGGAAATGCAGATTCGATATCGTTCGAAACGATCGCATTGATTTCACTCGACTAAGCCGATACGACGGCTTACTACTTTCTCCCGGCCCGGGAATACCCGCTGAAGCCGGGGATCTGCTTCGTGTCGTCAATCAGTGCAAAACGACTCATTCGATTTTAGGAATCTGCCTGGGACACCAGGCCATTGCGGAAAGTTTCGGTGCAAAATTAGAACGATTGCCCTTCCCCAAACACGGACACGAAAGCCCTTTAATCATTCAAGATACCGAAGATCCGATTTATCGTAATCTTCCGCCCCAGGCTGTTATCGGGCGCTATCACTCTTGGACGGTAACCCCTTCTACCCTCCCTCCTCCTCTTAAAGTCAGCGCTATCGATGAAGAGGGACATATCATGTCCTTTTATCACCCGGTCCTCCCCATTCATGGTTTGCAATTTCATCCCGAATCCATCATTACCAACATCGGCTCTCTCCTTATTAACAATTGGATAAACAGAATAAAAATCCAATGTAATCCTACACAAAGATACCTTTCTTTCTAAAACTAATTTCTGGCTATAAAGAGCGGTTTGGATTGTGACTTGCTCCTGTCAAATCCGAACCAGTACGTTTCGGTTTCAAAGGGGAGACGATAAAGACGCATGACCTCCGTCCACTCCCCTTCCAACACCTCCAGGTTTTCCGGCAAACGGCTATCCCATGCTTCTAAACGTCTGCTCGGCTCTTTGGTAAAAGGTATTCCGGCCGCAATCCATGCCACTGCTATCTTCGGTAAATAAGAGGGATATGCCCCACTACAAAATCGATACAACAACACACCCCGTTTTTCCAGACTTAAAGGTTGTTCTAAAAGTTCCTGATCTTCAAGCCAAGAAAGGAACTCTTCCAAAAAACAAGGATGATCGGTGACAAGCTGACGAATCACTTTTTGCCAAGCCAGAGCGTTATAAAAACCGTCTATCAAACGGGAAAGCAGGCGAGCTCGTCTCAAGTCGCCAACAGACATGACCGGCGTTTGTAAAACTTCATAAGGAGGATCCGGCGAATAGATTATTCCCCACTCTTCAGCTCGTTCTCGCATCACCGTTCCCGGTAACAATTTCAATAATTCCAACTGGATCTCGCTTGTCCCGAAAGAGACCAAGGTTCTCACGTCTTCAACTATTTCCCTAAGGGAATACAAAGGTAAACCCGCTATCAAATCCGCATGTACCACGAGATTAGAAAGAGAGGACAAATAACGCAAACCTTCCAAAGCGGCTTCTATATTCCCAATCCTCTGACACGTCTTCAATACCTTTTCCCGTAAACTCTGTATTCCGGCTTCCAAATGCAACAAATCTTCCGGCATCTCCCGGAGCAAGTTCATGACCTCTTCGGAAAGCAATGCCGGATGAATTTCCAGATGAAAATGCATTTTTCCGGCATATTCCCGGAACAAAGACAGAAGTTCTACGGCACGTCGGGAACTCCCGTTAAAAGTACGGTCCAGCAACCGGATGTCCCGGATACCCCTTTTCCGAATAAGATCCAACCTCTCCCGGATACGCTCGACAGGTAAGGTACGTACCGGCTTCTCTCCTCCGCTCACGCAAAAAGTACAGGTATTAAAACACCCTCTGGTCGTTTCCAACTGCACGAAAGGTTTAGTCCAATCAAAAAAAGTACTTTGCTCCGGCAAAGCCAAACTGTCAAAAGCCTTAATCTTAGCGATACCATTATCCCGATACACCCCTGCTTCATTCAACCAACACAATCCGATAATCTCCTCCCATCTATCCGGTCGCTTATACACGGCTAACCATTCGTGAAACCCTACTTCTCCCTCCCCCCGAAACACGCAATCGATAAACGGATAGGTTCGCAAATAAGCCTCGTTATCACCCAACATCTCCGGTCCTCCCAATATAACAATACAATCCGGCAACAAAGCCTTTACCCGAATAATAATTTTACGCAATACTTCGTGAGTAAATAGCCAAGCCGTGGCCGCTAAAACTTGCGGAGCATACCCGACGATTTCCGTCACAACACTCCCCACGTTCGAATTGATCGTAGCCGAAACCCGACACCACTCCACATCAATCTCCGTCCCCTGTTGCTGAGCGTGAATCGCCGGTAAAGCCAACGAAGAATGAGCATACGAAGAGTTTAAATCCAACCAGAGTAATCGCATAATCCTGTTTTATTCTTTCACAAAGATAGACGATCTAAAGAAAAAACACGATCTATTGCCTCACAAAAAAGCCATTCGTCAAAACGAATGGCTTTTTGATTATAAATTGTAAATTAATAACCTCTCAACCTGCAAGTCGTTTTATTTCGTTCCATGCACGTGAACATCCATCTGCGGGAACGGAATATTCAGGTTCTCCCGAGCGAACGTTTTATAAACTTTCTCATTCATATCAAAAAATACCCCCCAATAATCGGCGGCATTTACCCACGCCCGTACAACGATATTGACGGAACTGTCACCCAAAGAGGTAAGAGCTATAAAATAAGCAGGGGTCTTCAATACCCGAGAGTCCTCATCCAACAATCTGCCTATAACCTCTTTGGCCTTGTCGTAATTATCCCCGTATGCAATACCGAACTGCCAATCCACACGCCGGGTCTCCTCTTTAGAATAGTTTTTCATGATACCGGTAGAAAGTCCCCCGTTGGGAATAATAATGATCTTATTATCTGCAGTCGTTACAATGGTATTGAATATCTGAATCTCCTTTACCGTACCGCTTTGTCCCTGAGCTTCGATAAAATCTCCTACCTTAAAAGGTTTAAATAACAAAATCATTACTCCGCCCGCAAAATTTTGCAATGTACCGCTCAATGCCATACCGATAGCGACACCGGCAGATGCAAACAAGGCTATGAATGAACTGGTTTCTATTCCCAACACCCCGATCACGATAATGATCAACAATAAATTTAACGTGATACTTACCAAACTTTTCACAAAAGAAGATAAAGAAGCTTCTACCTTTCTTTTCTCTAGAATAGTAACCAGTAATCGATTCAATTTTTTTACAATCCAACGTCCTACAAGAAAAACGACCAATGCAATCAATAACTTTGATCCTAAGGACACTCCCAAATCAATCACTTTAGTTAAAAAAACATCCCATGACATAGCTGATGTCGAACCCAAAAACTCATTCATAATTTAATTTTTACTTCATTAAACTTTTCAATATTTCACAAATATATAAACCTTTATTTAAAACAACAAAATAAGATTATCTTGTCGCATTGTTTAATATACAATCCTTATAACTATCAAAAAAAGTAACAGCCGAATCATTGAATACCGTATACCGATCCTTTACAAAAATAACGGCTTTATCCGGATCCACAACGAAGTTTCTGTATTTTGTCATAATAGACAACGATTCCCGTATTCCGTTTAAAGACCCGTAACGACACAATCGATTCGTGATTACAAAATGCCATAAGAATCCTTTTATCCGGGGAGGAAGTATCGCGTAATGCCTTATTAAATTCCAATAAAATCCCCATGCAAAACGTTGCAGAGACTTAGAGGTATATCTCTCAAAATTAACAGCCAAGAAATGGTCAAAAAAGATATCCGTCAACACTCCGGAATAACGTCCGAAATCAGGTCTCAATAATAAAACTGCTTCCCGAACCGCAGGATGCCCATCCGCGTATTGATCCATTCTACGATGCAAGGCGATACCTTCGCGTATACGTTCCGGATAGTGATCGTAACTTCCTTTCACCGCATCTCCGATAAAATTTCCAAGCTGAATGTCTTCATCTTCCCCGGAAAAAAGTATATGGGCCAAATAATTCATCTACTCGTCGATTTCCATGTAACGACAACAATTCTCCAACACTTTCCGGGAAAGCCGTTCCATGCATTGAGCAGAGTGTCCGGAAACCCGATCGGTAAATAATACATTTTCCAAAGGCAATAGAGAATTTTTTAAATTTCCCATTCCTACTTGATCGCACACGTAAAAATTACCTGTCCCTGCCAACCACTCGACCAGAGCCTCTCCATCGAAAGTGGGGCCCACCGATGTATTAAAAAATATCTTTCCTTCTCCAAGAGCAGCAAACTCATCTCTTCCCAAAACAAAAGTATTTCTCGGCAAACAAGTCCCCAAAATATCCACCTGTCGCAACAACTCGTTCAATGGCAAATACATTATCCCTTCCCGTTCTGCCTCCTGTTTACGACGACGATTATTGTAATACACCTCCGCTCCTAAAAACTTCAATCCTTTGGCAATCATACTTCCCGTTCGTCCCAAACCAATTATCCCGACTTTCAACCCGGTCAGCTCGTAAGCCTCGTCTCTCCACCGTTGTTTTCCGAAACCATGCAACAGCCGAACCAATTCGCTAATCACGTATTCGACAACCCCTTCATCCCCATAATCGCAAATTCCGGTCACCATAATTCCATGCTCCCGGGCCGCCACCACATCGACATTCGCACTCTGTTCACTATATAAAGTACAACACATCCCTATATATCGAATAGAAGGACATGCTTCTATCACCTCCCTGTCAATCCGGGTATTGTAGGATACCAATACCCCCTCGGCATCAGCAATACGCTTTACGAGAACCTTATTATTCTCCGGTATATCCCCGTATACATCGACCTGACGGGCAAACTTTCTCAAACCCTGTATAGCCCAGGGTCTCAATCCGGTAGAATCTACTATCACGATCTTCTCAAACATACTTTTTACATTAACAAGGCAAAATTACAAAAATCCTTGCTGAAAGAGGATCGTTTTTAAGAATGAAATTTATTACATTTGTCCTAAAGCTGCGATCAAATCATGAGATACATACTATTTATTGGATTTCTATTCATATGGGCCACTTTTTCTTCTTGCGGTACAAACCGGCAATTAGCCTTCAATAAGCAACAAACGGCACAACTGTCCCGGAAACTCGGATTCACCGTGAATCGGAAAGATGACCTACCTCTACTCGAAGAGGTTACCACCTGGTTAAGAGTACCTTATCGATACGGGGGAACTACTCGGACCGGAGTTGATTGTTCCGGTTTTGTCGGGGCCGTTTATAAAAATGTATATCACAAAAAATTAGAAAGGACCGTTGCGCATATTTTCCAAAAAGACTGTAGGCGTATCGGAAAACACAAACTAAAATCCGGAGATCTGCTTTTCTTTACCCTTTCGAAGAAAAAGAAAAAAAGACTGACACATATGGGTATCTTCCTAAAAAACGGTTATTTTGCCCATGCCAGCGTATCCAAAGGAGTCATCATCAGTCACCTGAGTGACCCTTATTACAAAAAAGGTTGGAAAAAATCCGGACGGGTATGGTAATTTATCCCTCGTTTTCCTGTCGATACGAATAGAAAACAAATCTACTAATGAGCGGTGACTCCCGGTATTCATTCCATTCCGCTTCCACTAAAAGATCAAACACCAAATTCATCTCCCATCGACCTCCGGAATATTCCGTGTTAACCATAGCAGTCGGTTCCGTTATGGTTTTCTCTTTTAATATATTCTCCAACCAAAACTTTCACTACCTTTGGATATATAAAAACAAAAATTACTTCATGAACGGATTATTTATAGGCTTATCAACCATAGATCTGATTTATTACGTTGAAAGAACCGTATATGCTAACGAAAAGATAAACGCAAAAGAGATTGTATTATCCGGCGGCGGACCAGCCTATAATGCCGCCGTCACATTTTCGGCATTAGGAAACAAAAGTCTCTTGATTAGTGGAATAGGCCCTTCTTCTCTTTCAACTATTATTCATAAAGAACTAAAAGATTTCCACATCTCTTGTATCGATGGTTTTAAAGATTCTTCCCAGACACTCCCCGTATCCTCCATACAAATCACTCCTGACGGAGAACGTGCCGTATTAACCAATTCCGGTCCGCGTTCTTTACAGCCGGAACAACTACCCGGAGATATCCCTCCCGATACCCGTATCTTGTTGACTGACGGACATTATTTAGAATCGGCCATACATTTTTCCAAAATAGCTTATCAGCAAAAAATTCCTACCATTTTAGACGGGGGAAGCTGGAAAAAAGGAATGGAAAAATTATTACCATGGATCAACGTCATCATCTGTTCCGATACGTTTCGTATTCCTTCCGTTGCAGATAACTATTTGGAAAAAAAGGCTTATTTGTTTCATACTGGCCCCCAAAAAGTAGCTTTTACACGTGGAGCAAACTCCGTTCTGGCTTTCGAGAACGATCTGCAAACAGAGATTACCGTTCCCGACTTTCCCGTTGTCGATACCTTGGGTGCAGGAGATATTTTCCATGGAGCCTTTTGTCATTACTATATAGAGCATTTCAACTTTTTAAAAGCTTTAAAACAAGCCTCCGAAATAGCCAGTCTCTCTTGTAAATATAAAGGGACCAAAGCTTGGATCGATCAGTTAAACAAATAAACAGGTCAAGACGAGATCGTTTTGACCTGTTCCCTCATTAAATGAATAAATTCACGTTCGCCTCCTCCGCCCTCTCTAAATAAGCCGCCACACCTCCCACATTCACTCCCTCCAACAACTCTTCCGGCCCTATTCCCATGACCTCCATCGACATCTGACAAGCAATGAATTCCACTCCACTTTGTCGGGCCTGTTGAATTAAACTCTCCAGAGAATCGATCTTTTTACTCTTCATGATCCTTCTCATCATCCAACTTCCCATACCGCCCATATTCATTTTAGACAAAGACAGCTTCTTACTATTCGAGGGAAGCATCCAACCGAACAACTTTCCGACCCAATCCTTTTCCGTCCTTCCCGGATGCTCTTTTTTGATCACGTTCAATCCCCAAAAAGTAAAGAACATCGTCACTTTACGTCCCGTCGATACCGCTCCGTTAGCAATGACGAACGATGCAATGGCCTTGTCCAAATCGTCACTAAAAACAATCAATGTTTTATTATCAGCCAGCAACCTCTCTTTCTGCCGGAAAGAATCGCCTTTCTCAACAACAGCCGTAATAATACCTTTTTCCCGTTGCAAACTTACCACCTGGTTTCCGGTCATCTTGGCCCACGAAACCACATCCCGATAAAAACCATTATCCGTTGCGGTTATCTTCATCCGCTCTCCAACCTTGAGATGCTCAATTTCTCCCTTCAATTTCATCACAGGCCCCGGACACTGCAATCCGCAAGCATCAATCGATACCGTTTGAGGCTCTTTCGCTTCTTTTTTCTCTTCCGTATTTGTTTCTGGCTTCGCCCGAACACTACTACCTTGTTCCTGTATAGCCATCCTGTAGATTTTCAAACCTCCGTTCAAATTCATAACCCGAAAACCTCTTTGTGAAAGAATCCGGGCGGCAATGTAACCCCTGAGTCCGACGGCACAAAAAACGACAATCGGCCGATCGGGGGTAATAGAATCGATCTCCTGCCTCAAACGATCCAATGGAATATTTATAGCTCCGGGAATACTTCCTAATACATATTCATCCGGCGTGCGAACATCGAGCAAAATAAACTCCCCTTTCCGGACCTCTTTTAAGTTACGCCACTCTATGGTTTGTACCTTACCGCTCCATAAATTATCTGCCGCAAATCCAGCCATGTTTACCGGATCTTTAGCGGAAGAAAACGGCGGTGCATAAGCCTGCTCCAATTCCGCCAAATCGAACACGCTACCTCCACCACGTATGACCGAAGCCAACATCTCCAATCGTTTATCCACTCCCTCATATCCCACTACCTGTCCTCCCAGCAAACGTCCTCCCTCCGGAGAGAAGTTAATTTTGATCATCAAGGGCATAGCTCCCGGATAATACCCGGCATGGGAAGAAGCATGGATGATCACATTCTGATAAGGAATACTATTTTTCTCCAACAATTTAGCCGCAACCCCGGTACTGCCGACCGTCATATCGAACACCTTGGCAATAGCCGTATTAATAGCACCTTTATAGGAATACCGATTCCCGTATACCATATTGTCAGCGCATATCCTCCCCTGTTTATTCGTCGGACCGGCTAAAAAAGACAACGAAGGACGCCCAGTAACGGGATTCGGAAACTCAATGGCATCTCCGACAGCATAAATATCCGGATCAGAAGTTTGTAAATACTCGTTTACCCATATCCCGCCGGTCTCTCCAACCCTCAAACCCGCCATCGAGGCCAACCGATGATCGGGACGCACACCAATGGAAAGCAAAACCAACTCCGTTTTTAATCTATCCCCGCTACGCAACGCGACCAAAATAGTTTCTCCCTCTTTCTCGAAAGAGACCACAGCCTCTTCCAACCGCAAATTTACTCCCTGATCCTTCAACTCCTGATGAACAAACGTAGCCACTTCGTAATCTACAGGCGTCATAACCTGATTTGCCATCTCTACGACAGTCACCTCGATCCCCTGTCTCTTAAGATTCTCGGCCATTTCCAAACCGATAAAGCCAGCCCCGACAATCAAGGCCCGTTTCACGCGATGTTCCCCTATAAACGTTTTTATCCGGTCCGTGTCGGCTACGTTACGAAGGGTAAATATACCCGGATGCTGAATACCATCCAACGGAGGAAGAACCGGCTCCGCTCCCGGAGAAAGAACCAGTTTATCATAAGTCTCTTCATATTCTCTTCCTGTTTCAATATCCTTTACAACCACCTTCTTAGCATCCGGCAAGACATCCGTAACCTCCGACTTCACCCGTACACCTACCCGAAAACGGGCAGCAAAACTCCGAGGTGTTTGCACGAATAACTTCGAACGCTCGTCTATCACATCCCCGATGTAATAGGGCAAGCCACAATTAGCATAGGAGATATATTCCCCCTTTTCCAATAGAATAATTTCCGCCTCTTCATCCAATCGACGCAACCGAGCCGCAGTCGACGCTCCACCGGCAACACCCCCGATAATAATATATTTCATAACTCTCTTCCCTATTTATAATTTTCTTACAAGTGCTTCTCGATAATCTGCTGTAACTGGTTGGCCGGAACTACACCGCTATTATTCCATAGTACCCGTCCTTGCTTAAAAAGCATTAGTGTCGGCACCGATTGTATATGATAAGTATAAACAGGCTGACGATTGGCAGGAACGTCAACATCCACCTTTACAATTGTTATCTTGTCGCCCAAGCGCTTTTTTAAATCCTCCAAAACAGGATGCATCATTTTGCAAGGACCGCACCAGGTCGCATAAAAATCAACCAATACCAATTTATCTCCTTGAATCAACTCGTTAAACTTTTCCATAATCTTATCTAATTTAAATTTATAAAATCAAATATATAAACATACATTTATATAATAAGGTAAAAATTATTCCGAACATTTCATCATACACCGCATGGCGTTCGTGATACGGTCATCTGCCAATCGATAGTAGGCATTCCGTCCTTCCCGACGAATTAACAATATCCCTTTAGCCAGCATATCCGTCAAATGATGCGAAACCAATGCCTGACTACACTCCATCTTTTCACAAATTTCAGAAACACTCAACTCGGCATTTCTCGAAAGCAGGCATATGATATTCAATCGATTCGGATGAGCGACAGCTTTCAATACATAAGCCATCTTCTCTAATTCTTCCCTCGTTAAACAATGTTCCATCTGTATATTCTTTCATTTAGTAATACAAATATATAAACATATATTTGAATATACAAGTAAACGCACAAAAAAAAATTTACGCGATTATACCTCAACGAAAGCATCCAATTGAAAATTAAGATGCTCATCGTATTTCACGTAGCCCAATTGATTACATAATAATTTCGTTCCCTCTATATCGACTTCCGGCATATTGGCATGGGAGTGCCCGTATATCCAATAATCAATCGGATATTTTTTTATAAAATCCTTCAACTCCACGACAAAAGCCGAAGTTAAAACGCCATCTTTAAACTGGGGAGGATTACAATAATAGGTCGGTACATGATGAGAAACTACGACTCTTTTATTCGCCGTACTTTTCTCTAACGCTTTGTTTAAAAAACATAAACACTTCTCGTGTACTTTATCATAATCGACAGCAGCAAAGGGGCGACCGGAATAACAGATCCGTTGACAGTCCATCATACCGTATCCAACATCCCACAACATCTCTTCCGGAACGGGTGACCATAAGGTGGTAAAAAAAAGTTCCGCCTTCCCGATCCGTACACTCCGATTATTAATCCACTTTACATTCGAACGAACTTCCATGACAAAACCTTCCAATACATTCGCCAAGTCGTATCCCCCGTAAAATTCATGATTCCCCGGTACGACATACACCTGTTCATAATGCTCGGAAGCCCAATCCCAAAAAGGATGACGATTCAAACGCCGATCTTTGATGTAACTAACATCCCCGGCTAAAACAAGCATATCTCCTCTAACGATCAAAGGGATCTCCTCCAGAAACTTTGTATTCTGACTGAATTCCAAATGTAAATCAGACGCGTATTGAATTTTTATACCCTCTTCTTTCATACTTTAAAGATATGAAAATTATCCGTATGGAGAACTTTTCATCCCTTTTATAAGGCTTGTTTCAATCATCAACGTTAGTTTATACACGGAGCGAACCGGAAATTTATCTCAATAAAAAACTGCTCCAAAAATCATTTTGAAGCAGCTTTTTATCTATTTGTTAAATCAATCAAGAGATAAAGATCCGTCTGCATAAATCTCGACAAACATATTCAGACTTCCGGTTTTTTGTAACTCTATCCGGTATACGTCATCCCCCGATGCGTATTCCCTGAATTCGGCTCCGATCGGAGTATACCCTACAAAAGCATTTCCTTTCAAAGTATTAAGGACAGGCTGAGGTAACTCCGTTAACAGTACTTTCCATTGAGTCTGAATCCACGAGTTGTCCGATGCGAATAAAACCTCTTTTACCCGTCCCTCATCCAAAATAGTGACAATCTTACGCCCATCGATCAGGAAATCGGAATCAACGATGACGGACTGTGGATAATCCTTCTGAATAAAACTGACCATTGCCGTCGGTAAATCCGTAGTACTGTTGTCATCGGCCTCCCGCCTCAAATTTCCCTCCTCATCATAATAAAGCGTTCTTTCCTGTTGTCCCTGTTCCACCTCTATCCGATAGGATAAAGGCATATTCAACCGTTCCAGCATCTCGACATCTTCTACTTTCCAGGTGGAGTAAGCTCCGGCTTCAAATCCTGTCTTAACGGCTGAAGGCAATTGATTATACGACAAATCCGTTTCCGTCAATAACCATTTACCGGATTGAGAGAACCATGCTTCACAACTTTTTCCTTCAAACGTAAAATCCGCCCGGGCATACCCGTTATCCATCTTCCATTCCACATTCGAGGCCGTCGCGTATTTTGCCTGAAACGCTTCAATAACCTGCTTTCCGGGAGTATTTTTCCCCCCGTTATGATCGTCATCGCTACAAGCCGCAAAAAAAGCGAAAAAACCGATAACGACCGCCAAAATTCCATTTTTCATCATCTTCATATAGTTTATTAATTTTCTGTCCGACGAAAGATAAAGCTGTCTGAAAAATACAAACAGCTCCTCTTTTGCCTGTCGTAATACTGTTTTGATCCTCTTTTTCTACAGCTCCATATCATTACGACAGCCATAAGGTATAACGAAACGGTCTGAAAAAAGTTTCTTCATACGCATCATTCCTGCGACCAATATTCACTATCATCCGTCACGAGGGCGCCTCACGATGAGATTTCGAAAAAAGAGTGGTATCAAATAAAATATCGGTTATGAGAGATCTCCATTGCTTGCGAAGGATAGATAAGTACAAAACTGTTTTCCTGGAAATATTTATTCAGGTATCCCGGAACACGCCCCATATTAGCATGATAAGAAGGCCCTTCCCTGCGACTTAACACGATCCATAAATCATCATCCTTACGGATATCCCGGAACACAATTAAAAAATCTTCCCAATCTCCGAATTCTACGAATTCGGCCGCAATAGGACGTTTGGCATAAATCTCCTTCAATGCCGACAAGGTCTGTCCGGAAGCGTAAAATACGATCTTAGCTCCCGTATTGTTGGCCACCTGCCAGATCTTTGCCACCCATAAAGTAAAACCGACCTCTTTTTCCGCTTTATCCGGGACGACAACCAAATGCCGTTTTATGGTTGCCAAAGGTTGAGCCGGTTTATAAATCAAGGTCGTGGTATGACTTTGACTCAATAAACCTTCCGTTATTTTACCTAAAAACGAAGTCGAAATACCCTTCTCTTTATGCAATCCAAGTACCAGGTCGGTGATGTTCCTCTCCTTAATCACCCCGATGATGGCATTTACAATACTCAAGTCATAACGAATCAAATCCTGTACATGATTATCTGCCGCAGAAGCCGTCACAACGGCTTGATTCAAAATCTTCTTCGCCCGCTTAAGTACCTTTTCGTCTGTTTCCCGACTATCCACTACATTCAAAGCATACAAACCGCTTTTATTCTTTTTTGATTTTATGACCGTACTCAAATTAACCAATTCATCCACGTTATGTTCATAGCTTACCGGAATCAATATTCGTTCAACCTCAACGCTATTATCCGAATCCGTATCGGACATATCGGCCAAAGCCAGATTCTGAGCTCCTTTCTGAGCAGAAAAAGAGGCCATCGTACAGGTTACCAATATCATTAAAATCGTACCGTTCAGTACGCTTTCATTTAACAATCGTACCGGTTCTCCCGTATCGGTATGCCCCAATATCACATTATACCCGACCATCACCGCCGCCAGGGTTGCCGCCGCCTGTGCATTACTCAAGCCGAAAATAACCCGTCGTTGGTCTACCGACATTTGAAATGTTTTCTGAGTAAGCCATGCCGCCGCATATTTAGCGACAGTAGCCACGACTATCATCACGACACCGACCTCTATCGTTTCCCAACTATTAAAAAAAGCACGATAATTAATCAACATCCCGACTCCGATCAGGAAAAAGGGAATGAAAATAGCATTACCGACAAATACGACCCGATTCATCAATGGAGAGGTTCTGGGAATCAAACGGTTCAATGCCATTCCGGCCAAGAAAGCACCTATAATAGACTCGATGCCCGCTACCTCCGCCAAAAAGGCTCCCAAAAATACCATGACCAATACAAAAATATACTGGGACACGCTATCCTCACAGCGCTTAAAAAACCAACGTCCGATCCATGGAAACACCAACATGACGAACAAACCGAACACCATCACGGCTATCGCCAAACGATACCAGAACATATCGTCCACACTACCCGTCGACATTCCGACGACGACCGTCAATACAAGTAAAGCCAAAGTATCCGTGATCATGGTCCCACCCACGGTCAGATTAACTGCCAGATTCTTGCTGACACCTAATTTACTGATAATAGGATAGGCTATTAACGTATGCGAA
Organism: Gabonibacter massiliensis; assembly: GCA_001487125.1. Lineage (GTDB taxonomy): Bacteria > Bacteroidota > Bacteroidia > Bacteroidales > Marinifilaceae > Gabonibacter > Gabonibacter massiliensis. Next base: position 282,190 of record LN913012.1, on the reverse strand, counting down.
GCAAACATACTGGCCAATAAAATGGAAGTCAGCCAGGAAAAATTCAACACGTAAAGACCGACAACGGTTCCCAAGACCATCGGAATAAGAAAAGTATACATTCCGAAAATCAAACTTTTCCCGCTATTCTTTTTAAAATCTTCCAAGTCAATCTCCAAACCCGCTAAAAACATAATATAGAGTAGTCCCGCCGTACCGGAAAGAATAATGCTGCTATCCCGCAGAACCAAATTAAAACCGTTCGGACCGATAATCGCCCCCGCGATAATTAACCCCAAGAGATGAGGTATTCTCAATTTGTTCAACAGCAGCGGTGCCGCCAGAATAATAATCAAAATCAACAAGAACTTCAGAACAGGGTCTTCCAGAGGGAGCGAAAAATCCGTAATTGCCAATAATAATACATTCATCATTTTAACCTAAATATTAAATTCTTACAAACATTTACTTTCCTCGGAACCGAACAACACAAAAGTAATAAAAACCAGCTTTATAGCAGACTTTTACCCGATCAATTTTTCAAGCGGAAAAAGGCACCGGAAAAGGGACATCGAGCAGAGAAACTACGTATATTTGTACCCGCGTTTTGATCAAACTGACATGTACATGAAATCCAAAGATTATCTGCAACAAAAAATGACAAAAGACATTGTTATTTCAGTATGTGTATTCCTATCGGGATTTTCCTGCTTCGCCCAACTCTATTATTTTCAACCGCTTCTTCCCGATCTGGCCAAAGAGTTTTCCTTAACCGCCAGCCATAGCAGTCTGACCATATCTTTCTCCACGTTAGGTATGGTTATAGGGTTATTTACCGCCATGTTTATCGCTGATCGTATTCCAAGAAAACAATTAATCAGTTGGGCTTTGCTCTCTTCTTCCATTTTTTCCGTCATTTCATCCTTTTCAACATCCTTTATTTTCCTTGTACTGTTAAGTGCCGCTAAAGGTTTCCTGCTTTCCGGAGCCACTTCCGTCTCCTTAGCCTATATTTCGGAAGAAGTCTTACCGCAAAACAAGGGAAAAATCACCGGATTATATATTGCCGGGAATGCTTTAGGAGGTATGGCGGGACGGGTCATCTCTTCTTATATCAGTGAAGAATACTCCTGGAGAATAGCCTCCGTATCCATCGGAATACTATGTGCATTTTTCGCTCTGTTATTTCTCTTTTTCAGTCCTATGTCGACCAATTTTATACCTAAAAAAGAGAATTTCAAATCTTTGATCACGGAAAATATAAAATTTATCACGGTCAAAGAGTTGGTTCCGTTCTATATCATCGGTTCCCTCATGTTAGGCATATTCGTAAGTTTATATAACTACCTGGGATTTTATTTGGTAAAAGAACCTTTTAACTTTTCTCCCAACCTGATCCATTACATCTATCTGATGTATTTGTTCGGTATTTTCGGTTCCGTCGCCACGGCAAAACTAACTTACTATTTCAATCCCGTACAGGTGTTGAAAACGACCATTCTCATCTCCATTCCCGGCATCGGGTTAATGTATATCACTGATTTTTGGATTGTCACGTTAGGATTAGCCATCCTTACCTTCGATTTTTTCGTCATACACGTCATCTGCAACCGTATCGTCAGCGAATACAACGTGATGAAACGTTCCGTCACGATCTCCATTTACCTTTTAGCCTACTACCTCGGTTCCAGTTTCTGGGGATCGGCCACGGGTATCGTATTAGACAAATGGGGATGGCAATACTTTTTAGCAGGACTTATCGTTTTACTGCTTATTCTTTATCTTTTCGCCAAACAGGGAGAAAAAGTCACGCGAAAAAAAGAGGCTATCTTAAAATAAACTTTCGAATCAGACGCTATTACACCCTGTTTGTAGCTGCTCCCATTCACGATCAAAAAGAGGGAAGCAAACAATACCCGATAACCCATTTTGAGATCTTCTAATAGGCATCATAACCCTATCCTCCCATTATTAAGTCAAACATTCATATTCTTCTGAATGGGGTTTTACCTCGAGCTCAAATGCATGAAAAGATAATTCAACTTATGTGCCAAATCCGGTACGACAGCCAAGAGCCTACCCGCACTCGTATCTATGTCATTCTCGCATCATAATACAGACATACTATCTCTATTATCAAGTAGATATAGTACTATTTCATTTCGTTTCTTAAACCCGTTACATAATCGGGCACGCTCTTCAAAATAATATCCCGACCTGCTATCCGGCTACCGAAGAAATTTTTATAACGGTCGACTTCGGCCTTCACCCTATTTCCATACGGGTATATGACGACCTCGATTTTTGCATCCGGACGAATCATACGAGCCAAAAGCTGACGGATCTCAAAATCGGCAGAGGGAAGAGAGTAACCGATAAAAACAATTCTTGTCGCTTCAGAAAGTTCGATGGCTGCATTCTGCCATACCAACTTAATCTGTATGTTACTCAAATTCTTCAGGTAAGTAGGCAATAATAAATTACTCCTTAATTTAATCGAACTGATCTCCCCCATCCCGTAATTCTTGCGACAATGACGGCAATAAGCCGCTTCCATCATCTCTATCTCCTCCCCGAATCTCACGTACATCCGTTGACACATGGGACAATGAAACCAATTCATCGAACCGTGCAATTTCAAATACTTGATATTGTAACCGCCGTAACCAATCGCCAGCAAACCGGGCTTCACCGTATCGTCATTGGCTTCCCAGGAACTCACGTAACAACAATAGTCCACAACACTCAATTTTTCCGGATGCCCGTTATCAATGGCCCGCTTCAAAGCATGATCGAAAAGGACGTCCCAATTCGTGGTAATCAATGCGACCCGATCCTCCCCGTCCTCCATCCTTTTCTTGGCCATCCCGTTAATATACTCGGCAAATTGATCCACGTAATCCCTGCAACTTCTATTCTTTTTAAAACTATAATTCACCGCCGCTGCCATCAGGGCATGAAACTCCTCCCTCAATTCGACCAAACCCCTTGCACTGTAACGACCGATAGAAAGTCCATCCCAAATGCAACGATCTATGGGGGTAAATACATCCTCAAGAGCTACATTACAATAATGATCCTCGTATATATGCAACTCCTCTTTCAAAAAGTCGATAAAATGATCTCTCGCCCGGATCAACTTTTTATTATCACCGGTAAACTTCTCGTCCAAAATCGTCCGGATTATCTCATTCTGAACCAACCCTCCCGCTTCTTTCGAAAATCCTGAACCTAAAAAATACACCGTCTTTTCCATCATTTCCCCATTTGAATTTAGACAAAAGTAATGTTTAATTGTTACATATCCATCTCTTATTAAACAATCTAACCGTACATTTTATCCCTCCATGGAGAATTAGATTTCTCTCAGAACAAAAAAATAAGGATCGGAATAAAATATTCCGATCCTTCCGAGCCAATTTGGGGACTCGAACCCCAGACCTACGCATTACGAATGCGTTGCTCTACCAGCTGAGCTAAATTGGCAATTACGGCTGCAAATGTAGTACAAATTTTCAAACATAAAAACGATAAATCAAAAAAATTCCCGTATCATTTCTCATTTTTTCGTATGTTTGTCCCGACTTTTTAATTATCAGAAAGATGAATGACCGCAAATTTTCAATAAAAGCCAGAATACGCAGTTTCAAATACGCCTTTCAAGGAATTAAAATACTAATTACCCATGAACATAACGCCCGTATTCACCTCTTTGCAGCGGTATGTGTCTCTATTGCCGGATTCTTACTTGATATTTCAAATAACGAATGGATCGCAATCATTTTCGCCATCGGATTGGTTTTCTCCGCGGAAGCTTTTAATTCGGCTATCGAATATTTAGCAGATCTGGTATCGCCTGACTATAACGAACTAATCCGTAAATCCAAAGATGTAGCCGCCGGAGGCGTATTATTTACCGCTATCGTCGCCGCTATTATCGGATTACTTGTTTTCATCCCTCGATTAATCACTTTATTTCAATAAAAATGATGCGCTATCTTTTCATATCGATAACCCTATTGGGACTCTTTTTTATACACCCCCTACAAGCCCAGCGCAAAGCTATCCGTACAACGGGAGACGCCCTTTTCTTCGTCGCTCCCGTAACGGCCTTTACCATGACCCTATTCAAGAAAGATTACGAGGGAACCAAACAATTAGTACTTTCGGGTGCCACGGCTGTCGGATTGACCTATATTCTTAAATACAGTATCAGCAAGGAACGTCCCGATAAAAGCGACGATCACTCCTTTCCGTCCGCCCATAGCTCCATCTCTTTCACGGGAGCCTCTTTCCTGCAACGGCGTTACGGATGGAAATTCGGGATACCCGCCTATCTACTCTCTACCTACGTGGCCTGGAGTCGTGTATACGGGAAAAAACACGATTGGTGGGATGTACTAGCAGGAACGGCCATAGGTGTAGGCAGTACCTATATCTTCACCAAACCTTTCGGCAGAACGGCCATTAGCATCACTCCCGCCGTCCTGGACAACTACCCCGGTATTCACGCATCTATTGTCTTCTAAATTTAAAAACTCGCACCGAAACTCCGGGCCCTTTCCAAATAATCCGTATGTCGGACCTCACCTTTTTCCCAAACGTCACAGGCATACATCTCTCCCCGATTCTTCCACCCCAGGTACTCCGTCATAATCCGGTAAGTTTCCTGAATACCTTTCAATTCCGCCATCTGATCGGTAGCAGCCGCCAATATCAAAGCACTCTCTTTTCCCTTCAACTTAACAGGAGAACGATCGAGATAATAAGGATACAAACGATCTATAATGGCTTTCAATTGGGTTGACCAGGTAAAGAAATAGAGAGGAGACACCCAAACAACGGCATCAGCCTGTTCTATCTCCGGATATATTTTTTCCATGTCATCCGATTGTACGCAAGGTTTTCCCATATTCCAACACATACTGCAGGCAAAACAGCCGTTTACCCGGTAACAGGAAACCTTTATAATGCTGACCTCGTGTCCCTGGCCTCCGGCTCCCTCGGCAAAAGCTTCCGCTAACATATCGCTATTCCCATCCATCCTGGGACTTCCTTCCAACACTAAAATATTTTTTCCCATAACCGCAAATTAAATCCACTCCTATAGCAATCGCTGACCGTTTATGACCAGTTCAAAACGAATATTCAAAAACTCTGCCGCTTTTCTGCTCAACAACATTCTGCCCAAAAAGATCTCAAAATAATCCATAACGGCAGAAATTTTGGTATCAATTGTCAAATCGAGAATAACAGCACTTCTATCTTCGTTAAAATAGATTTCGGATTCTTCTACGGCATAATTTACCCGATCGTGAATATCAAAATTAGCGAAATCCCGGTTCCGGACACGACTACGCCTCACATCCGTCTTATCTCCCAAAATCAATGCCGCTGCAATCGGATTTACCGGAGCGGCCGTACTTTCATCATGATTGCCGATAGCACTTATCACCTGGGCAATCTCATCCGCTTCCATCCCCATTCTATCTAACAATCGAAAAGCCATTACTGCTCCGCTCTGGGCATGATCCACCCGATTCACAATGTTGCCGATATCATGCATATATCCGGCTATTTTGGCCAATTCGGCTATCCTCTCCGGATAACCCAAAGTCCGTAATATCATCTCCGCCGTATTGGCCGCTTTCACCACATGAGGAAACGAATGTTCCGTATAGCCCAACGTTATCAACACGTTATCCGCTTGAGCTATATAACTTTTTATTCCCTCGTCTTTTCTTATATCTTCATAAGTCACCAACATATTTTTCCCTTCTGTTATTCTATATCTTCATAATCGCAATATACCCAAACACAAATCAATCTCCCGAGGATCTCCGGTATGTTTACCCTCCACATCGGAAAGCTTTACCACTGGCAAAAAATCCGCCCCTCCTTTGGGCCTGCACTCAAACAATTTTATCACCATGTTTAAAGGTTTTACACCCACGTCATTCGTCAAATAAGTACCGATCCCGTATACATCATGAATCCGGCCGTTTACAAACGCTTTGATCTTCTTTACCCCTTCCAGATCCAAGGCATCGCTATAAACAATTGTTTTGGTCGTCGGATCAATCCGATGCTCCCGGTAATGTTTCAACGCTCTCTCCGTAAACTCATACGGATCACCGCTATCCCATCGCAGACCGTCAAACAATTTGGCGTATTTGGTATTGAAATTTCGAAAAAAATCTGCCGACGTATAAGTATCCGCAAGTGCTATTCCCAAGTACCCGTCATATACATCCACCCAGTTAGCCATAGCGATCTCGTTGGCCGAACGATAGCCGTAGTGAGCCCCATGATACATAAACCACTCGTGCGGATGTGTTCCCATAGGAGTCAAATCATACTTCATGGCAAGATACACGTTACTGCTTCCGTTAAGAAAACGTCCCATATGCTCTTTCAATATACCGACCACCCGATCCTGCACTTCGTAAGAGTAACGCCTCCGGGTTCCAAATTCCGAAATCTCTGCTTTTAAGCGCACAAACTCTTTAGCTTTACAGACGGCATTTTTCTCCTCATCCCGAGCCTCTAATCCCATCATTTTAAAGTACAATTCAGAGATAATAGCCATTAAAGGAACCTCCCAAAGTACCGTACGATACCACAACCCGCGAATTTCCACGTTTAACTCTCCCCCCTCCTGTGAAATTTCAACCTCCTTAGGATCAAACCGAAAACCTTTTAACAAATCAAAAAATACGGAATCAAAATAATAACACTTTGCACGCATAAAACGTTCGTCCTCTTCCGTCAACACCAAACTTTCCATTCGATCGACCTCTTCCCGCAAAACAGTTGCGAATCCCGGCGGAAATGAGGTTTTTCCCCGATTCACGAAACGATAAACCACTTCCGCATCCGGAAACTTCTTTTGAATAGCATTCATCGTCGTGAATTTATACAAGTCGTTATCTATAAAACTTTTTATAACCATATCCCCTATTCGTTTTCTTTTTTCAACAATCCGATCTCCTCCATCATTTTCCGGTAATACAAGGCTTTCTCCTCCACCGGTTTGGGATAGGCCCTCGAAGAGGAAGGCATCCGATACAATCTTATCACCCGCCCCTGAAAACAAAATTCAGAAAATCCTCCTACCGGCGGCTGCTCCGTTCCAGTTAACGCGATCAGCGTATCCGTCGCCTTTTGTCCTGTGGTTACAATCGCTTTACATGCAGCAAGTCGTTGTAAAACGACTTGCAAGTCCAAAGACTCCACCACTTCTAAAAACTTATCCGAAGCATTATCTTTATGGCGGATAATTTTGGTGGCCGTATCGCTTAAGGCTATCCCCTTTTCAATCAAAAATGCCCGTATCTTCTCCTCGTAAAAATGTTTTCCATCCTCCGTCAGAAAATAGTTTTTATCCTGAAAAAAGACAATCCCCAGAATCCTCCACATATCATTCTGAAAATTCGGGTAGTAAAAGTCCATGGACCAACGGGACCGGGGCGGGGGAAAACTCCCCAACATCAACAATCTCGCCCCCTCCGGAAAAAAGGGTTCTAAAGGATGACTCTCTATTAGCTTTTTATTATCAATCATTTACAGTTCAAAATATTTATATTCTCTAAATACAAATATAAGAAAAATATAGATTCCATGCCGCTAAAAATAGCGGGTATTTGAACTCCTTCTATATTGCAATTTAAGGTGTATTTATTCTCTTGTTTATTACAATTTCGTTATTCTTGACACGAATACAAAAACTAAATTTGGCAATCTCCTGTCTCAGAACACGAAAACTCCTTATTTATAAAAATTTAGAACCGTTATTCCCGAAGCTATTGGCAAAGATCACGTCTTACCCGGGGATCCCGCTTTGGCGTACAATATTTGAAAAAAAAGAACCAACGGGAATATTTAACCTTCGATGAAGTAAAGTTATCTGCCAAAACTGAATGCAAAACAAAATGCTCAAAAGGATGTTTTTCCCAACTGCATGACCGGACTCCGATGGTCAGACGTGTATTCCTCAACCCGGGGAGAAATTCATATTTTCAACGGAAAAACAAACGGGTCAGAATATTCATCCGGAAAAACGGAAAAAACTCGTTCGAATCGTCGATAAACAAGTATTCACGTGAAAAAAGTTCCCCCTCAACATTTTTCCCCAAAACACTATTTGCCCAATTTAATTAGCTATTTACCGGTTTAAAGTAATTAGGTATATCAATTCACTCCTTTTTGACTTTTTCGTTTCTGTGAGTATTTACGAAAATAATCTCTCAAAACTTATTTTATGTACTGCAATTGTAGTTCTTTCGTATCTTATTTGTAGTTATTATTCTCATACTTACATTGATCGCCCATACAATAATCACCTAATAACAAGCTAATTCCATTCCAAGCAGCACCCCAAACAATTTTTGGAGAAGTAAATAGAATAGTTCGTTTATAATTAATTTGTCTATATTTGTTACAAGTTCATTTAACACAACACACGGGAATAGTTCTCGAAACGACCACCAAGGGCTGTCTCGATAATAATGGACAGCCCTTTTTTCGACACTTCTACATTTTGCCGGCTGGTACTTGACCTAACCATTGTAAATTGTATTTCTGCCTATTGAATACGGAATGCTGTTTTCAATTTGCTTCTTATTGTTTATTTAGATACATTTGTTCCGTAATTCAAATCCCTCTTGATGGAAGACAGCTTAGCGTATAAATTAGGCGGATATGCCGCAGACATAGTCACCATGTTAATAATTGCCGGATTCTTTTTCGCTGTCATTTACGCTTTATATTACATAATCAAAGGGATCCGTAAAAAATAAATCCATTCATTCGTGCACTCCCGCACCACATCAAAAGTACAGATTTTTACATTGGATCAAAATGGTGAGATTCCGTCTTACGCTATAACTAAAAATAATACACCCAAAAAAGGAATAATAGCAAAATCGAAACAGCAGATTGAAGTAAATGTAAGTTTTCAATCTACTGTTTTTTATTTCCCAAGATACGATCTCTAAGCAATTACGGTTGCCACAAGCCGACGTGCTCCCCCCTGTTCCCTAAACTCGCAAAGGTATATTCCCTGCCAGGTACCCAGATTCAATTTTCCGCCCGAGATCGGGATCGTAAGCGTTACCCCGGCAATGACTGCTTTAGCATGAGCCGGCATATCGTCATCCCCCTCCAACACATGGCGGTAATAGGGTTCCCGTTCTTTTACCAAACGATTAAAAATACGTTCGAGATCCCCCCGGACTTCGGGATCTGCATTCTCATTCAACGTCAGAGCCGCAGAAGTATGTTTTATAAACAAATTCAATATACCCGTTTCCGGCAAAAGAGGTAAATGGCAGATAACTTCATCCGTTATCACATGAACACCTCTCGGTTTTTCCCGAAGTGCAAATTCTATTTGTACGACCATGTCAGCCTATATTTTCCCAATCCTCCACATGAAAACCTACCCACACCCGGTCTTTTCCTATCAGCAAAGGACGTTTTACCAGTTTTCCGTCAGAAGCCAAGAGCTTCAACTGCTCCTCTTCACTCAACACGGGTAACTTATCTTTCAATTGAAGTGCCCGGTATAATTGCCCGCTTGTATTAAAAAAACTCCTGACAGGCAATCCGCTCCGGATTACCCACTCTTTTAACTCATTAAATGTCGGCTTATTCACAACGATATCTCTGTCCTCATATAAAACACGATGTTGATCCAACCACTTTCTGGCATTCCGGCAAGTACTGCATTTGGGGTATTCTAAAAATAAATAGCTCATAATATTTCCATTTCATGTATACACTTCCGTTTTCGAACGCTTACAAAAGTATACAAATATCACCGGTTTGAAAAACGAAACAAACAGGAAAGATTGTCTTTACAAAAGATCTATCATACAACTATATCACTATATATCAAAACAATACACTTCAACTTATCTCTTATACCACATCTGTTTTTATTCAAAGTTTTCTAATTTATTCTAACGGAAAAGGAGAAAATTAATCTTTTTTAAAGAAAGAAGGCTAACCCTCTTTCCATCCCTCACGTATATGCCATAGAATTTCAATATTCTACTCCTTATGGATAGAGACTAGCATCACAAGAGGAGTATCGAATGGGATAAATTCGTTAAACTAAACTACATAAAAAAATAAAAAAGAGACGCTATGAAAAGATTACTTTTTTTATTGGCAATGGCTACATTCTTGTTTTACGATTTCAGTCTTCAAGCACAAACCAAAACAAAACAAGAGATAAAAGCGGAGAGAAAAGCACACAGACAAGCGATGAGGGCACATAATAAAATGGTTCGCCAGTTACAAAACGAAATCGCTTACCAAAATGCACTACAAGCGTTAAAGAACAATAGTTGGGCATTACAGGCAAATACCTTGTATAATAATTACGGCATGCCGATGTCCGTAACGAACAACACGAACTTTATCGCGATGGATCGTAATCGGGTTTCCTTACAATTAGCCTTCAACGGCTTCAATCCCGGTCCTAACGGACTCGGAGGGATCACGGTTACCGGTTGGCCATCCAGTATACATCAAAGAATAGACAAGAAAGGGAATGTTACTTACACGTTCAATGTCATGGGTGCTGCTATTTTTGCACAAGTTACGGTACAACTCTCGTACGGAAGTAACTACGCGACGGCAACGGTAACCGGCAACACGAACGGAAGACAATTGACTTTCTCCGGTATACTGCTACCTTACAGTCAATCTAATATTTTTGAAAGTGGGTTCAGTTTTTAAGTGAAAAACTTTACGACACAACTCATTTAATATTCAATTACTCAATTTTCGCACATGAAAAAACCGGGTTGGCTCACACCAACCCGGTTTTCATATTCTACTCCCCAAAATTTACTTGGCAGGTTCCAACTCCACGGTAAAGTGACGCATAATCGGGAACTCTTTGGTAATCACGTAACCGCGATTAATAGATTCTCTCCGGTCATATACATTCTTCAACGCTGCTGCAATCACATCCATATGATTGTTGGTGTATGTTCTACGCGGGATAGCCAAACGTAACAACTCCAATTTCGGATAACGATTTTCGCGGGTAACCGGATCACGGTCAGCTAAGATCGAACCGATCTCTACACCGCGGATACCGGCTTCCAAATAAAGCTCAATACCTAAAGTTTGAGCAATGAATTCTTCTTTCGGAACATGAGTCAGGATCTTTTTGGCATCCACAAAAATAGCGTGTCCACCGGCAGGACGTTGATACGGAATACCGTATTCATCCAATTTAGCCCCCAGATATTCAACTTGTTTGATACGGGTTTCCAGGTAATCGAACTCAGTCCCCTCATCCAAACCTTGAGCCAAAGCGTTCATATCACGACCGGACATACCTCCGTAAGTGATAAACCCTTCGTTCATGATACAGAACATCTGGCATTTCTTCCATAGTTCCTCATTTTTGAACGCTACAAATCCGCCCATATTCACGATAGCGTCTTTTTTAGAGGACATCGTCATAATATCGGCATAGGAGAACATCTCTTTTACGATCTCCTTGATAGTTTTATTCTCATAACCCTTCTCCCGGGTTTTGATAAAGTACGCATTTTCAGCAAAACGAGCGGAATCAATTTGCAGATTAACACCGTATTTCTTACAGATAGCGGAAACCTCACGTATATTAGCCATAGAAACCGGTTGTCCTCCGGCCGTGTTATTGGTGACCGTCAAAACGACTGCCGGAATTTTCTCCTTCGGGTATTTCTTTAATACGGCTTCCAGCTTAGCCGGATCCATATTCCCTTTGAACGGAATTTCCAATTGCGTATCGGCAGCTTCGTCTATCGTACAATCAATGGCCAAAGCCTTACGAAATTCAATATGTCCTTTTGTCGTATCGAAATGAGAATTACCTGGAAGTACATCTCCTTCTTTAATAATGGTTGAGTAAAGAACATTTTCGGCAGCACGTCCTTGGTGGGTAGGCAAGAAATAATCAAAACCTAAAATATTTTTAATCGCGTTCTTCATGTTATAGTAAGAACGGGCCCCGGCGTAACTCTCATCACCCAACATCAATTCCGACCATTGCTTATCACTCATGGCTCCGGTTCCGGAATCCGTTAACAAGTCGATGAACACATAATCGCTCTTCAGGTTAAACAGGTTATACTTCGCCTCTTTAATCCATTGTTCGCGTTCTTCACGCGTACTTTTACGGATGGTTTCCACCATCTTAATTCTATACGATTCTGAAAATGGCAATTCCATAATCCTAAAATTTAAATTGGTAAATAATATAAGTTATTTTATTTGATTCTTTTCACAAATAATCAGACCCAGCGGTCTTTTACATAGGAAAGTCCGTGAAATAACTTCACGCCACGACAAGAAACGCATCCCGCTTCTTAATATTCAGAAAAAGCTGATTGATCAATATGACGTTTCTTACTTTCATGCAGGCAAATTTGAGAAAATAAAAAAAAAGATCAAAATAATTTTGATCTTTTTTATATCTCTATCTTTTCTTACGATGTGCCATCCTTTTGGCCTTTACGTTTCTACGATTGTCATCCGTCGTATAACTGTTCTTTTGCTTCCGTGTATGAAAAGCCCCTCCCCCTTGCGGTTTTCCTCTCTGGTAAACGATATTATTGGTCTGTATCCGCTCTTCATCCAATAAAAGTTGAGACACTTCCAAATCTTCAGGTAAATCCGCCAATTTCACTTTTTGCGAGATCAGTTTTTCTATATCGTCAAAACGCTCTTCCTCTTTCTCGGAAACAAAGCTTATAGCCGTTCCCGTTTTCCCGGCTCGGGCCGTTCTCCCGATACGGTGTACATACTCTTCCGCAAGAGAAGGAATATCAAAATTTATAACATGCGTAATATCCTGTACGTCGATACCGCGTGCCGCCACATCGGAGGCAACCATGATTCGAGTCGTTCCCTCTTTAAAAGCGTTTAAGGCTTTCAAGCGGGTATTCTGTGCCTTATTCGAATGAATTACACTTAATTCATTTCTCCAATAGTCCGCCAATCGCTCCACGATACGATCCGCGTTCTTTTTGGTTTCCGTAAATATCATAACCTTTTTAAAACTTTCTTTATCAGCTAATAACGACTTCAACAAATTAATCTTCGTCATGATATTGGGTACGTCATACCGTATCTGTTCGATATGTTCCACCGGGGTCGCCTGCCGATCGACCTCCACTCTTACCGGATCACGCAAAAAATCACTTGCCAGCATATTCACGGCCTCCGAAAAAGTGGCGGAAAACAACAAGGTTTGGTGTTTCTCGGGAATAACCTCCAGAATACTTTTCAATTGAGGTAAAAATCCCAAATCCATCAACCGGTCCGCTTCATCTATAACAACCGTTTTGATCAATTTGGTCCGAATAATACCATTATAATAAATATCCATAAATCGCCCGGGAGTCGCCACCAGCAAGTCCACGCCTTCATACACCTTATCCTGTTGCGTACGAATATTAGTTCCTCCGTATATTCCGACACAGCGAATATCCATATACTCTGCCAAAAGCTCTACACTTTCACATACTTGAACCACCAATTCCCGGGTCGGAACGACAACCAAGGCCCGCGGATAAACATCCTGAGCGTAATGCAATTTCATCAATATCGGTATCAGGTAAGCCAATGTCTTCCCTGTTCCCGTCTGTGCTATTCCAATCACATCCATTCCGGAACGAACGACAGGAAATACCTCTCTTTGAATAGGTGTAGGCGTCTCGAATCCGGCTTCTTCCAAAGCCATCAATATCTGCTTACTTATATTTAAATCCTGAAAACTCATGCTTTAAAATAGATTTATAATTTAGATCTTCTTTCATAAATAGTCTCATCTAACAACCGGACTATTCATCTTAATACTCAATAATCGAGTGTACAAAGGTATAAAAAGCATCTCTCCTGAAAAATAAAAAACCTATTTAATTACAAGAAAACTCTTTCGCTTCTCCGTCCTTCCGGCTGTCTACAAGAAAGATATCGGTCGTACGCGTTGATTCTCCATAACAAAGGCGATACGAGGCAACCGCCATAAAATATAATGCATCTAAATACAATAAATATATTCTCTCATAATAAAAGAGTTATCCAAATCCATGTTTCAGACCGGCTACAAATTAGAGTCGGAGAACAGAATATTTTATTTGCTTTTTTCAAAATAAAGTTCTACATTTATTGCAGGTAATAATTCTAAAACTACTACGTTATGACTTATACTATTACATTCAACGAATTAAGAAGAATTAAAGATATGTTGCCACACGGTAGCATGCAAAAAATTGCGGATGAATTGGGAATCAGTACCGATACCGTAAGAAACTACTTCGGAGGGGATAATTATGAAGAGGGTAGTTCTGCCGGTATTCATTTAGAACAAGGTCCAAACGGTGGAATTGTTGTTTTAGACGACACGACAATCCTTGAAAAAGCAAAAGAAATGCTGGAAGTGTAAACAAAGAAATTGAATGCCGGGAAACGATGAAAACAGTTCCCGGTATTTTTTTATCCGTTTTTTAGCTACTTTTGCGCCGGAAAAATCGATATCGCACAGGTGATAGACAAATAAAATTATGAACAAAATAATATTAAAAGCCGGTAAAGAACGCTCTCTTTTCCGTTTGCATCCATGGATATTTTCCGGTGCCATAGCTAAAATGCCGCGTGATCTCCAGGAAGGCGATGTGGTCGAAGTATACAACTACGATGAAGAATTTATGTGTATCGGACATTACCAGATCGGAAGCATCGCCGTTCGGGTTCTCTGCTTTGAACAAAGAGAGATCGATTATGCGTTTTGGAAAGAACGTATCCAACAAGCATACGATACCAGGATAACGATCGGACTGGCACAATCCCACGACTCCAATGTATATCGTTTAATACACGGAGAAGGGGATGATCTTCCCGGTTTAATCGTCGATTTTTATGCCGGTGTCGCCGTCGTTCAATTCCATTCGGTCGGTATGTATAAAGTTCGTCAGGAAATAGCCAAAGCAATCGTAGAGGTTATGGGAGATCAGTTATCAGCCATATACGATAAATCGGAAGGAACCCTCCCTTTTAAAGCGGGATTAAATCCCCGTAACGAATATTTATACGGAGCATCTGAAAACTTCATTGCCATAGAAAACGGTTTAAAATTCAACGTCGATTGGCTCGAAGGACAAAAAACCGGATTTTTTGTTGACCAAAGGGAGAATCGCAGTCTGTTAGAAAAATACGCGAAAGATAAAAACGTATTGAACATGTTTTGCTACACGGGAGGTTTCTCCTTTTACGCTATGCGTGGAGGAGCACGCCTGGTACACTCCGTTGACGCTTCGGCCCGGGCCATCGAGCTCACGAACCGAAATGTAGATTTAAATTTCCCGGGAGATTCAAGACACGAAGCTTTCGTGGAAGACGCCTTCAAGTTCTTGGAAAAATCCAAATACACATACGACCTCATCATCCTCGATCCCCCAGCTTTCGCCAAACACCAGAATGTACTGGAAAACGCCATTCAAGGCTACAAGAAACTCAATCGCAAAGGAATCGAAGTCGTAAAACCCGGTGGTCTCATTTTCACTTTCTCTTGTTCCCAGGTGATGACCAAAGAACTTTTCAGGCAAACCGTTTTCACGGCAGCAGCCAACACGGGAAGAAAAGTAAAGATTTTACATCAGCTGACACAACCGGCCGATCATCCGATCAACATCTACCACCCGGAAGGAGAGTACTTAAAAGGACTGGTTTTATACGTGGAATAATAAAAAAATCGGCACTTGCCGATTTTTTTTATCCGATTAAACTCCGGGCTACTTGTATAACTTCATCAGCTAATCGATTGGCGGAATTCTCGTCTTTTGCTTCCGAATAGATCCGGATAATGGGCTCCGTATTTGATTTTCTCAAATGTACCCACCCCTCTGCAAAATCAATTTTCACTCCATCTATATCCGTTATCTCCTCCGAGGCATATTTTTGTTTTAATCCGGTCAGGATCTTATCCACATCCGTACTCGGGGACAGGGTCAATTTATTTTTTGAAATAAAATACCGCGGATAGACTGCTTTCAACTCCGTCATTTTTTTCCCTTCTGCAACATAATGGGAAAGGAAAAGCCCTACTCCGACTAAAGCATCCCGACCGTAATGACTCTCCGGGTAAATAACTCCCCCGTTTCCTTCTCCCCCGATTACGGTCCGCGTCTCTTTCATTTTGGCAACGACATTGACTTCTCCGACTGCCGCTGCATAATAAGAGTGTCCGTATCCGAGGGTTATATCCCTCAAGGCCCTGGAAGAAGAGAGATTAGAAACCGTGTTTCCCGGAGTATGTTTTAAGACGTAATCGGCAACAGCAACTAAGGTATACTCCTCCACGAACATGTCGCCATTCTCACAAACCAACGCCAAACGATCGACATCCGGATCTACCACAATTCCCAAATCGGCACCGCATGCTTTTATTTTTTCTGATATTTGCGTTAAATTTTCAGGAATAGGTTCCGGATTATGACTGAAATGTCCGGTCGGCTCACAATTCAATGGAATGATCTCTTTTACTCCCAAAGCCTTCAATAGAGCAGGAATGACAACTCCACCCACGGAATTCACGGCATCCACGACAACCTTTAGATTGGCCTTGGCTATAGCCTCCCGATTTACCAATTTTAAATCCAAAACTTGCTGAATATGATAATCGGTATAATCCTTATACGTGATCATCCCTAATCCATCCACATCAGCATATTCGAAACACTCCTTTTCTGCCATTTCCAACACTTTACCCCCTTCTTCGGCAGAAAGGAATTCTCCTTCAGCATTCAGCAGTTTTAAAGCATTCCATTGCTTGGGATTATGACTCGCCGTCAGAATAATACCGCCATCGGCCTTCTCCGCCGTAACCGCAACCTCGGTTGTCGGAGTCGTCGCTAACCCGATATTCACGACATCATGCCCCAAAGCGGAAAGCGTCGCTTCTACCAATTTGGCATACATATCACCGGATACTCTTGCATCCCGTCCCAATACAATCTTTGCCTTTTGCTTTCCAGCTTTCTCTTTCAGCCAAGTCGCGTAAGCAGAAACAAACTTAACAATATCCAAAGGAGTAAGATTTTCACCCGGCCTCCCTCCGACCGTTCCACGAATTCCTGAAATAGATTTTATTAGTGTCATAATTGTTTATACAAAAAAAAGACTGTACCTCCACTCAAGAATAAAGGTACAGTCTCTACCATCCATAATATGTTTAAATCAACGCTTTATAGGCATCAGCACTAAGCAATCCGTCCAATTGAGCTTCATCGTCTATTTTGACCTTGATGATCCAACCTTCTCCATAAGGATCCTTGTTTACCAAATCCGGTTGATCTTCCAATGCAGCATTGAATTCAATCACCTCACCGGCAACCGGCATATAAAGATCCGATACGGTCTTCACGGCTTCAACCGTTCCGAAAGTATCTCCAGCCTCCAAACTATCTCCTTCGGTTTCGACCTCTACGAATACGATATCACCTAATTGACTTTGCGCATAATCCGTTATACCGATAAATGCTTCTTCACTCTCAACACGAATCCATTCGTGTTCTTTAGTGTACTTTAATTCTGCTGGTACGTTCATTATCTTATTAATTAAATTAAATTTGACGTATATTAATGCCACAAATATACTCAAAAAATTAAACTCCAAAACAGTAATCAAATATTTTACATCTCTATTTTATTCTCCGCATATTTAACATTTTAATACTCAAAAGGTATCTTTTCAGAAGAGAATAACGGGAATCATTTTTTTCTTACTTGTCTCCCCTTTTTTAAATAACTTTTTTTCATTTTTCTTCCTACGGGTATTGCAGAATAAGAAAAAGTCTATATCTTTGCACCGCAATTGGGAATAACAGCGGTTATTCTATACAAAAAGGTTCGGTAGTTCAGCTGGTTAGAATACATGCCTGTCACGCATGGGGTCGCGGGTTCGAGTCCCGTCCGAACCGCTTTTTTGAAATATTTTGGTGTGGTAGTTCAGCTGGTTAGAATACATGCCTGTCACGCATGGGGTCGCGGGTTCGAGTCCCGTCCGCACCGCTAAGATATAAAGCTCTGAAAACAAATCTTTCAGGGCTTTTTCATTTAAAAATAATCTCGCCACAACTTCGCTCAGGAGGAGTAGCTCATAAACCACCGGGTAACTTTCTCACTATAGGTTTTTGAAATCGGAATATCCGGAACCTTATCCACTCCCAATTCTAAATATATCCCGTCTTTTCCGCGTCGAATGACTTTGACCTGCTCGAAGTTCACCATATAGGAACGATGACAACGCAATACGGTCGTATTGATAAAATGTTTTTCTATGTTCTTCAACGTATTACGCAACATAAACCGGGTCACGATCCCCTTGTTCAAGTACCAGATAAAAACATAATTGTCTGCCGACTCCATGTATAACAGATTATTCCGCTTTACGGATAAACGCAGCTCTTCTTTCTCGTCATAAAACGAAAGAACGGTTCCCTTCCCGCCGACATCCGCCCTTCCCTCTTCCAGTCTCCTTAATTGACGTTCTTTTTCCTGTTTGGAAAAATAAAGCATAAGAATAGCGTAAGGAAGGAGCAATACCAAACTCGTGTTCTTCATGGAATCTTTAAAAACATCCAACACCTCCTTTTCTTCTTTTAACGAGAGCGTATATATCGTGTAAAAAAGAGCCATCAAAAATATTTCTCCCGAAATCCAAAGCCCGTATTGACCGTATGAAATAAAATGAGACTTTACATAATGATACATTATGATACGACTGATGACCACCACCAATACCCCCGTCAAAATGATCAAACTCGAAAAGAGAAAAAATTTGAATTCGGAAACAGGATACCAGTAAGAAGAACTGAAAGGTTTATATATATTAATAAATACAAGAGCAAAAAGAGCTGTAAACAAGACCAAACGAACCAAGTTCGATTTCTCGTACATGTAAACCGGTATTTTACGATTCAACAATCCCATTTTTCCATGTTTTTAAACAAAGATACGTTATTTTTTTTCAGAATTTTCACCACGCATAAATGAATTTTACCCCATTATATCGGTTTTTATCCCTTTCCGGAAAGCACTGAAACTTTTTTTTGGAAAATAGAGTATTCTCTTTTTTGTTTGTATATAAAAACACGCTAAGTCATGAAAATTTCGTTACGCACCCAACAACTGAAAACTATTTTTTCTTACGAAAAAAATACGACTATCGAAGACAGACCTTTGGAAATTCGTCCCTATCGTTTTATACAACGCATCGGGGAAAACGAAATCAATTGTTTCCAAGAGTCTATCCCCACCACGGAATTTTGCCCGATACGCGATAACGGTATCGAAGAAAATAAAAATTTCAAATACACGATTTTCGTTCCCAAAGGAACACGGAAAACCGACCAGGCGATTCTGTTTTTACACGGATTAAACGAACGAAGCTGGGAAAAATACCTGACATGGGCAGAATTTCTCTCATTGGCAACCGGAAAAGCCGTTATCCTTTTTCCCATTGCCTTTCACATGAACAGGACTCCCAGTAACTGGTACAACCCAAGAGCTATCCTGCCTTGGGTAACCAGACGCAAACAACAGATCAACGACCTTCAAAATTCGACCTTTGTTAACGTGGCTCTGAGCAGTCGACTATCCGAAAGCCCCATCCGTTTTTATACTTCAGGAAGGGAATCCGTTTTCAATCTATGGCAACTATTATCTGAAATCAAACACGGCGAACATCCGCTTTTCAAAGAAGATTCGTCTGTAAACATATTCGCTTACTCGATAGGTGCGTTTCTCGCTCAGATTTTATTGTTAGCCAATCCGGATCACTTGGTTCAAAACAGCCGCTTATTCATGTTCTGCGGCGGTTCCATATTCAGTCGAATGAACGGAAACGCAAGGGATATCATGGACCAGGAAGCCTATGAACGCGTACGTCAGTATTTTCTCCATAACTTTTTAGAGAACAACGAGCATCACCGGCTGCTACCCGCGGTATGTAAAGAAGATTTCCTGGAAAAAGCTTTTAAGGCCATGCTTGTTCCCGAAACCTGCAAAGAATACAGGGAAGCTTTCTTTGAAAAGAACAGAGAACGGATCAGAATCCTCACGTTGAAGAAAGATGTCGTTATGCCGACGTCCGGCGTCATCGAAGCCCTGGGTGAATCTAACGCCACCACGATGTTAAAGGAATGGGATTTCCCGTATGATTACAACCATCAGAATCCGTTCCCTTCCCATACGCACATCGCCCCCGAATTACTTTACCAATCATTCGAGGGTCTCTTTAATAAAGCAGCTTCTTTTCTTTAACTCTATCTTCCCGTAAACAAAATAAAGCCGTAAACGTACAACGAATAAACCAATTGACAGGAAAATGAAATTGCACGTATATTCTTCGCCTCGAAAAACGGCTCACGCGTTATGTGGGAAACTGATGGAAAAGATGAAAGAAAAAGAGGGGACTTTCCATTTAGCCATACCGGGCGGCAATACCCCCATCCCGTTTTATAATGCCTTAGCGGGAAAATACAGAAAAGATATTCCATGGGAGCGTGTCTGCCTCTACTGGGTAGACGAAATCTGCGTACCACCGACCCATCCGGCAAGTAATTACGGATTGGTAAAACGGCTGCTTTTAGACCGTATTCCTCTATCCGCATCTCAAATCTTCCGTATCCGCAGGGAAGCCGACCCGGAAGAAGAAGCCTGCCGCTATTCGCAATTGGTAAAAGACCAATTACCGTCCAAAGACGGTATCCCCGTTTTCGATATGGTTATAGTCGGTGTTGGTAATGACGGACATACTTCCTCCATCTTTCCGGGAGAAGAACCCGTTCTCCATTGTCAAGAAAATTACGCCGTAGCTTTTCAACCGGAAACCGGACAAAAACGAATAGCCTTAACCGGTAACCCCACACTTCATGCCCGTGATATCAACCTATATATCACCGGAGCGGAAAAAGCCCCCATCGTAAAAGAAATATTAATCGATTCCAATTTAGTCGATGATTACGCGGCCAAATTCATTCTACAGGAAGATAACGCTCACTTGGATCTCTTTTTAGATCGCTCGGCTCTTTCGTTAACCAAAGACTGGCAGATATCAACCTTGATCGATGCGGATTATCCGGAACATATCCCAAAATCACTCTACGACGCCTCCGGCAATATCCAATAGTTCTGTCGTTATCCCTTGTTGTCGAAGTTTGTTGTATTCCAACTGCAAATTTCCCAGTAACTTAATCGCATTATCATTAGCCATTTGCATGGAAAGAATTCGGGCCGCCTGCTCGGACGTCTGGTTCTCCAAAAAAGCCCGATACAAAGCGGATCGAATCGTCAACGGGTAGACCGTATCCAAAATGGAAACGCAATCCGGCTCATAAATATATATTCTATTTTGTTCCGTGACCGAAAGTTTTTCAAGCTCTTTCCCTTTCCAGGGTAAAAGCTGAAAGCAAGTCATTTCCTGGGAACCGATACTCTTGTAATGAGCGTATATGATATCCACCCGATCAACTTCTTTCTTCAGGAAACGATACATCAGTTCATCGGCTAAAGACAACATAACGTTCGAATGCTCTTTCTGCACTTTCAATTCGGGAATCTCTTTTATTTCGATACCTGCCGTACGTTTCACTTCCGTCAAAATCTTTTTCCCGACAGGGTACACCTCTACCTTTTTTCCCTTCTCCCTATCCAATAATTCTTCCTGCAATTTTTTATACAACATGAGGTTAAAGGAACCACAAAGTCCCTCGTCCGACCCGAAAACGACAACGGCAACTTTTTCCACGGACCGTTCAATACTCCATGGAGAAATGTAACCGCACGTACCCGCAATGCGATCCAAAAGACGTTGCAATTGCTCTAAATAGGGGCGAGTATTATACAAAGCATTTTCTGCTTTCCGCAACCTCGCCGATGAGATCATTTTCATCGCCCCCGTTATTTTTTGAGAAGAATGTACAGAATTAATTCTTCCTTTTAATTCTCGCGTCGTCGCCATGTCGTTTATTCCTTAAATTTTTGAGCTACATCCGTTGCAACCTCTTTCAGCAAAACAGTAACAGAATCGTCCAAAATACCGTCTCGTAATTTATCCAGTACTTCTCTCCGGTATCTGGATCGCAAAATTTCCAAAAAGAATTTCTCGAACTCAGCTATATTCTTCAAGGGAACCCCCTTCAACAAAGCTTGCGTACCACAAAATATGACAGCCACTTCTTCCTCCACGGGCATAGGAGAATAAGCAGGCTGTATCAACAGTTGTGCATTTTTACGTCCCTTGTCGATAACCATAGCCGTCACCGAATCCATATCCCCGCCAAATTTAGCAAAAGCCTCTAACTCCCGGTACTGGGCCTGATCGATTTTCAATGTCCCCGCTATTTTTTTCATAGATTTTATTTGTGCATTACCCCCCACGCGGGAAACAGAAACCCCCACATTGATAGCTGGTCGCACTCCTTCATTAAATAAACCGGACTCTAAAAATATTTGTCCGTCCGTTATCGAAATCACATTCGTAGGAATATAAGCGGAGACATCACCGGCCTGAGTTTCGATAATGGGCAAGGCCGTCAAAGACCCACCTCCCTTAATATGAGGTTTCAACGCATCCGGCAAATCATTCATAGTGGCAGCCACCTCATCATTCGAAATAATTCGTGCGGCCCGCTCCAATAGCCTGGAATGCAAATAAAAAATATCACCAGGATAAGCCTCCCGTCCGGAAGGACGGCGTAAAATCAACGAGATCTCACGATAAGCCACAGCTTGTTTGGAAAGATCATCATACACGACAAGAGCATGACGGCCACTATCCCGGAAAAACTCTCCGATAGTCGCCCCCGCAAAAGGAGCGTAATAACGCATCGCCGCCGAATCCGATGCATTGGCAGCTAATACGATCGTATACTCCAAGGCTCCGCGTTCCCGTAACGTATTTACCAACATGGCAACAGAAGAAGCCTTCTGTCCGACCGCCACATAGATACAATAGACAGGATCTCCCTTATCGAAATTCTTTCGTTGATTCAATATGGTATCTATTGCTATCGTTGTCTTTCCTGTCTGCCTATCGCCTATTATCAACTCCCGTTGTCCTCGACCGATGGGAACCATGGAGTCGACCGCTTTAATCCCGGTTTGCAGAGGTTCCTTCACCGGCTGACGATAAATAACCCCCGGGGCTTTCCGCTCCAAAGGCAGTTGGACCAAATCACCCTGAATTGGGCCGGCCCCGTCGATCGGTTCGCCTAACGTATTCACCACTCGCCCTAACAATCCCTCTCCTACCTTGATAGAGGCTATATTACCGGTACGCTTTACCGTGAAATTCTCTTTTACCTTATCTCCCGCATTCATCAGTATGACCCCGACATTATCCTCTTCCAGATTCATAGCCACTCCCAGTACCCCGTTTTCAAACTCGATCAACTCGTTGGAACGCACGTTATCCAATCCGAACACGTGAGCAACTCCGTCACCGACCTCCATTACCGTCCCCACCTCTTCAAAAGCCATTTTGGTGTCCACCTCCTTAAGTTGCATCTCTAATATATCTGAAATTTCATCCGCTTTAATCATAACTTTTCACTTAAAAATTAATTCCTATTTCAAAAGTCCCAAACGAATATCCTTTAATTCCCTGAGCAATGAAGCATCCAACTGACGGGTTCCGATTACTAATATAAATCCCCCTATAATGGCCGGATCTATTTTATGCACGAACTCGATCGTCTTATCCGTATGTTTTCTCACAAATGCCTTGATTCTCTCCAATCCTTCTTCCTTCAGATCGGTTGCAGTAACCACTTTTACCCGTATTATACCGTAAGCCTCTCTATAAAGTTTCTGATACATCAGACAAATCGATCTCATATACATCTCCCGGTGATTTTTGATCAGCAACCGAATGGCCCTCAAATAAGCTTGTCCCGGCTCTATCCCGATCGCTGTCGACAAAAGTTGTATCTTATCATCAACCGATAACATCGGATTCAGCAAAGCCTTTTGCAAATCCGGATGAGAGATATAGTTTGCCTGAAATAATTTCATCTTATCATAGACCAACTCTTCCACTCCTAAACTTTGCGCGTACCGGAATAGGGCCTTCGCGTATCTACGTGCAATCAATCCTTCATCCATGCTTTTTACTCTTTATTCTCTAACTCGTTCAATAACTTATCGATGATTTCCATCTGAGCCTTATCGGTAGACAAATCTCTTCGTACCAACTTTTCCGCAATCTGAAGAGAAAGTATCCCCACTTGCCTTCGCATTTGCAATTCAGCTTCCCGCTTCGATTGTTCTACAGCCAATTTTGCCGCCTCCACCACCCGACGAGCCTCCTTATCCGCTTCTTGACGAGCCTCTTCTATTTTTTCCCGTTTCAGTCGTTCTGTTTGCTGTAACACCTCCAATTGCTGCTTTTGCGCTTCGGCAAGCAACTTTTGGGCATCGACTTTCGCCTGTTCCCTGTCCTTTTGAGCTTCCCGGGTGAACTCCACGCCTTTATCAATAAAAGCAGCCCGTTCCTCCATGTTTTTTATGATCACCGGCCAAGCGAACTTTCCGAGAATACCCAACAGGATCAAAAAAACAACCAGCATCCAAAACGCCAACCCGAATTCCGGTGTAAATAACGACATAATCTAACGTTTATACAAATAAAGCCAATAAACAAACAATAATCGCAAACAGGGCAACTCCCTCCACCAAAGCGGCAATAACAATCATATTGGTTCTGATCTTATTGGTTGATTCCGGTTGACGAGCGATGGCATCCATGGCAGAAGAACCTATTTTTCCAATTCCTATACCGGCCCCAATTGCCGCAATACCCGCTCCAATTGCTGCTCCGATCTTTGCCAAACCAACGCTGGCTACTGCTTCTAATAAAATCATACTTAACATAACCTTTTCATTTTTAATTTATTCTTAATTTCATCTATCGTTTCACAACCCCATAACTGTTTTCATTCATTTTTTATTCGATCATTCGTCACTGCTCTTTTTTACCCGGGCTAATCCTATAAACAAGGCTGAAAGCATCATAAACACATAAGCCTGAATAAAAGAGATCAACACGTGAATCAAATCCATAAACACGGCAAAAAAAACGGATAAAACTGTCGTCGTACCCACCACAAGGCTTCCCATGGCCCCGAACAGGAATATCAACGATATCAAAATAATGATAATCAAATGCCCTCCCAGCATATTGGCGAAAAGCCGGATCATCAGAGCGGCCGGTTTCGTGAATACCCCGAATATTTCAATCAAAGGCATGATCGGAAGAGGAAACTTCAGCCAAGTCGGTACATCCGGCCAAAAAACGTCTTTCCAATACCTCCTCGTTCCCGATACATTCACGATAACAAAAGTACACAAAGCCAATACCAACGTAATCGAGAGATTTCCGGTCACATTAGCTCCCCCGGGAAAAACGGCAATCATCCCCACTATATTGGCTATGAAAATAAAGAAAAATACGGTCAACAAATAAGAGGCATAACGCTTAGCTTCTTCTCCCAGTATCCCGACAATAACTTCCCGATACAGCATCTCAATAATCATCTCAATGAATCCTAATATCTTACGAGGAGCCTTCCATCTCTTTCGTTTATAAAAACGAACCAAAGCAAAAGCCATCCACAGGGTTAAAAGGGCTGTCAGAATAATCGACATCACATTTCTCGTGATAGAAAAATCCATCGGCCGATACAAATTACCCGAAACGTCCTCGCCTACTACCTTATTCTCGTATTTTCCTTCTCCGGCAACATAAAAGCCCTCGTGTTTTTTTCCCTTCTCAATATGCTTTGAACTGAATAGATGCCATTTACCTGTATCATCTCTTACAATAACAGGCAAAGGTAATTTCAGATTGCTGGCAATTTCCCACCCGTACGTATCTCCCAAATGCTCAAAAATAACCTTTTTAGGCTGGAAAACATCTTTCTTTCCTTCCTGATCGATCTCATCGCCCGTACTCATTCTCGATGCGATTCCCAAAGTATCGTTCGGTACTTCCGGATTCTCGCGGGCATATACCTTCATACCCCCTGCAAACAAAAACAGCATCACGAAATATGTAATCCATTTTTTCATAACCTTAACCGATACAAATAA
The DNA here is from genome assembly GCA_001487125.1 of Gabonibacter massiliensis. Taxonomy (GTDB): domain Bacteria; phylum Bacteroidota; class Bacteroidia; order Bacteroidales; family Marinifilaceae; genus Gabonibacter; species Gabonibacter massiliensis. The sequence goes on along the minus strand of LN913012.1, from coordinate 256,051 downwards.
TCACTTCGTTATCTCGCACTTCCACCACTCCGCTTTCGATCTCCATCTCTTTCTCTCCTTCTGCTTCTAAATAAACAATTTTTCCTTCAACCAACGAGGAGACCAAGGGAGCATGATCCTTTAAAACGGTAAAAAATCCCAGACTTCCCGGCAAAGAGACCCGTTCCACCTCGCCTTTATATACTACTTTTTCCGGAGAAATAATTTTCAATTTCATAATACCCTCCTTTCTACTCGACAAAACCTCTACTTCTCGGCCGCTGCCATCATCTCTTTTCCTTTCTTTATCACATCATCGATAGTTCCCACATTCATAAATGCTTGTTCCGGATATTCATCCATATCACCGTCCAGAATCATCTTAAAGCCTCGAATGGTTTCCTCCAGGGGAACCATCACTCCCGGTATTCCCGTAAATTGTTCCGCAACGTGGAATGGCTGAGAAAGAAACCTTTGTGCCCGCCTCGCCCGGTTGACAACAATTTTATCCGAATCCGAAAGTTCGTCCACGCCCAAAATAGCAATAATATCCTGTAATTCATTGTAATGCTGCAACAACTCTATTACCCGCTGAGCCACATTATAATGTTCTTCACCTACAATATTCGGGTCCAAAATACGAGAACTGGACTCCAAGGGATCAACAGCAGGGTAAATACCCAATTCCGTAATCTTACGACTTAATACGGTCGTGGCATCCAAAAAATTAAACGTAGTTGCCGGGGCCGGATCCGTTAAATCGTCCGCGGGAACGTAAATAGCCTGAATGGAAGTGATCGATCCGTTTTTTGTAGATGTAATCCGCTCTTGCAATTTACCCATCTCGGAAGCCAACGTCGGCTGATACCCTACGGCAGAGGGCATCCGCCCCAACAAAGCCGAAACCTCGGACCCTGCTTGAGTAAAACGAAATATATTGTCAATGAAAAATAAGATTTCACGTCCTCCCTCGTTTGAATCCCTAAACATTTCCGCTACCGTCAATCCGGAGAGAGCTACCCTTAAACGAGCTCCGGGAGGTTCGTTCATTTGTCCGAAAACCAAAGTCGCCTGAGAATGATTCACTTTTTCCATATCCACACTCTTCAGATCCCATTTCCCCTCCTCCATCTCATTCTTAAACTTTTCGCCATAGTCAATAACTCCCGATGCTATCATTTCCCGTAACAGATCGTTTCCCTCCCGCGTTCGTTCCCCAACTCCCGCAAAAACAGAATAACCATTATGTCCCTTCGCTATATTATTGATCATCTCCATGATTAATACCGTTTTTCCCACACCCGCTCCGCCGAACAATCCGATCTTTCCCCCTTTAGCGTAAGGTTCCAACAAATCAATAACCTTAATGCCCGTAAACAAAAATTCTTCCTTAATCGATAAATCTTCAAATTTAGGAGCCTCTCTATGGATAGAAAGCGTTTCCGAATAGTCTAAAGGAGCCAAGTAATCAATGGCATCACCCGTGACATTCAGCAATCGTCCTTTTATTTGTCGCCCTACAGGCATCGTTAAAGTCCTACCCAAATCAATAGCTTTCATTCCCCGGTACAAACCGTCCGTCGTATCCATAGCAACACAACGTACGGTATTTTCTCCGACGTGTTGTTCAACCTCCACGATCAACTTATGCCCGTTATCTCTTTCAATCTCCAACGCTTCATAAATCGGTGGTAATTCGCCTTCTTTATTTTCGAAGATAACATCGACAACAGGTCCGATTACCTGTGTAACATACCCAATTTTCTGTATCATAACATCAATTTAAAATCTCTAAACTTCAGAACAATATGTTAACGTATTTCAACTAAAAAAGTTATTATTCTAATACCGTTAACATTACAAGGCAGGAATATCCTCTATTTAATAGGCTCAAATAGAACTAAATAATCATTTTACTCAACATATAGATATAAAATCCTTGTATATGCCGCTCGAATAAATACCCCCCTATCTTCCGGTAACTGTCGGTACATATCAATAAAGCGATCATCGTTTGACGGTTACTCCTCGCAAAAGGATCAGACCGTTTGCCCTTTTGAAACTCGGATTCAGCAGGCAAATCAACAGTAGGCGTCAAAACAAACGAATTTCCTATCCAATCGTAAACATTCATTAATTTATCAACTGTTACAGGCAAAGAAAAACTCGTCTGACAATCCTCGGAAACAATTGAAATTTCCTCCTCTCCCTCATAAATAGCTTTCTGGAAAGGTTTTGCCCCGACACTCAGGGACACCGATAAAATCAATATAATCCAAATCAATCTTTGCATAACTACTCATACACTATCAAAGATAATGCCAATTTTGAATTATTACAACATATTTCAAATAAAAAACCATATCTTCCAACGCAACCCACCACAGGTCGCATAGAATCGGAAAACGGAGGCAAGCTTTAGATCAAGAGAAAAAGACATCTTTTATTGCCTAACGTTTTCCTGGCAGGATTCTACTTGATCTGTTCCAATGCTTGCTTGGCAACCTCATCCGAAGGATCAAGCCCGATCACTTTATAAAAATAGGATTTTGCAGTATCATATTCCGTTTTAGCCGGTAAAGGATTGCCATTATTCTTAGCCGTAACGGCATCCGCTTGCAAATAATAATAGTACCCCAAATATTTATAACTCTCTATCAGCTCTTTCTTATTACGTTCCGGCTGTCCCAAAGCAATTTCAATTACTTTTTCATAATAAGGACGGGCCAAACCTTTTGCCGTCTCCGGATCTAACATGGAATTCGTCCGGGCACACCAAAAATAACCGACATAACTTTGCGGCACCTCTTCGCTCACGATATGGAATAAAGAATCAGCTACCATCAACTCTCTATTTCGAGATTCCGCAACGGAGTCCCGACATGCCACGTCATAAAAACATTTTCCCAATCGCAACACATCCCCGGGTTCGCAGTTATCCGTCGTTTCCGTATATTTTCGGTAATAACGAATGGCCCGATCCGGTTGCCTTGTTTTTATACATATATCCATCATCTCCCGGTAAAGCTCTCTTTTCGTCTCATCCTTAAGCAATGCTTTTTCGTAATAAGAGAGAGCATCATCATAACGTTCTACCGATGCTAATTGCTCGGCATAGCACAAAAAATCCTGCGCGATGCATTCATTTTCGGAAGTCGTTTCCATAAAATGCCGGATAGCATCTATCCCGTTGGTCCCCGTCTCCAGTTTCGATAGACAATAAGCATACAACCTTTTGGCCACTTTACTATCCGGCAACTCTTTTAAGACCGAATTGATTACCGGAAACATCTCTTCGTATTGTTTGTTAAAATAAAGGATTCCCGCATAACGTAACCTATGACCCGAATCGCTATACCCGCAACGAATAAATTCTCCATAATACTTCGCCGCATTACTATAGTCGCCGGACATCTCATACAGCTCGCCAAGCATACCATACGTTCCGCAAAAGTCAGGAGCCATCTCCTTCACGTGATTCAAGTTTTCCTTTGAAAGCGATGAATTGGCCGTCATATATAACCGAGCCAATTTGAGGTAAGCTCCTATGCAATCCGGAGAAAAATAAAGAACCATGTCGTATTTTGCACAAGCCTCTCCGATACGGCCCTCTTTTGTCAAAATATCTCCCTCCAATAAATAGGGTAATCCGCTTTCAGCATCATACTCCTTGGCTTGTTGTATATATTCCATCGCTTTTTCCCTATTACCGGCATAATAATAAGCCCGGGCCAACGCCACCTGTAAACGGACATCTTTTTTATATCCTTTGGTTTTAAGAACTTCTTTAAAAATATCCTCCGCCTCTTCCTCCGCCTCTTTCAATTTTAACATGCCAATCCCTATACGATTATAAGGATATTCCGGTTGAATTTCCATCCCCTTTTCGTAATAAATTCGTGCGGAATCGATTTGCCCTAACATCACGTAATTTTCACCCAAATAATAATACGCCTCCATCTTTTGTTCCGGAACTATGGTTTCCAAATTTTTCAAAAAATAGATTTTAGAGACATCATACATCCCTGATTGATATAACTCAATACCCTCTTTATTGTCCGCCGCCTTTCCGCATAATCCGGCAAATAACAAACCTATACATCCTATCAATTTTATCGAGTCCATGACTTTACATTTTTTTATCCATCAATTTCACAATTCACTTCTTATATCCACGATATTCACAGGCATCGTGGCCGGTAACAATCCGGCCTTCAAAATAATTCTCTGGCCCTGAGCTCCCGTAATGAAGGAGGTCAATCCGGTCGGTAAAACCCCCTTGGGATCATTCAACAAAATATAGATATCTCTTCTCAACGGATATTGACCGGTATAGAGATAATACTGGTAAGGTTGATAACTGTTTTGACAAGAAGGTTGTCGAGAACGACTGACACGCATAACCTGAATATCCTTCCTAAAATCTTTGCAAAGAGAGTCCTGGTCTTCGCTAATCCAATTAACCCCGATTACCCCTAAAGCACCCGGTGTACGTGCGACATAATCTATGACTCGCTGATTCGTCCCGGCTGCCCGGCAACGACCGGACAACGGTTCTCCCCGGCATATGGAATCGATCACGTATCGAACCGTACTGGAATTCGGGTGATCAAATACGACCTGGATCTCTCCCGATGCGGAACGGGAAGGGAGCTCTTTCCAATCCGTCACTTTTCCTGAAAAGATCTGTTGTAACATATCCAAATTGACAATCGAATCAGCATTTTGTCTATGTACGATCAAGGCAATCCCGTCCGTGGCGATTTTTATCGATCGCGGGAAAAATTTACGGCTATGAAACGATTCCGTTTCCTCCCCCGATAAAGGACGGGTTGCTATAACAAAACGCACGCTATCCTTCAATAAAAGATTGATCGCTTCTACTTCATTCGTATATTCAGGTAGTATTCCCGCGTATTGGTATCGCGATTCGAAAACAGCTATCTCCTCCTCCGCAAGCGGAGCAAGAGTTTGGTCGACAGCTATGGACATTACGCCGCCAAACAAGGTTTCCTGTCCCGCCGACGAGTTGCCTTTACAGGCAACCATCAGCAGCAAAACAAAAACGAACCCGGTATAGTTACTCCATTTTTTCATAAATCACCGTTGAATTTTAAACGTGATCGGCAACGTGAATCGTACAGAAACAGGCACACCTTGTTGTTTTCCGGGAATCCATTTCGGCATTTTCTTAACTACCCGTATGGCTTCCTTATCCAAATCTGCATCCACGGATCGCAACACCTCGACATCCCTGACACTCCCGTCCTTTCCGATCACGAACTGAACGATTACCTTACCGGAAATTCCCATCTCTTCTGCTACCGGCGGATAATGAATCTCTTTACCGAGCCATTTCAACAAAGCTTTCATCCCACCGGGAAATGTCGGACTCTGTTCGACCACCTGGAAAACAGCATCTTCATCATTCACGACTAATTTATGATCCTCCAAATCGGCAATATCCTTTCCGGACTCCTCATCGTTTCCCTTTACGTCCGCTATCGAGATCGCCATCTTCGCCTGAGTTACTTCCTCCTGAGTTTTCAACTCGTCTTCCTCCCTCACCTCTTCATCTTTTTTAATTACCGGAGCCGTAAATTTTATCGTGCTCTTCAACGTGGGAGGAGGCGGGACATTTACCGCAACCACCTTATTTTCTTCCTTTACCTCCGGTAATTCCATCTTCAAATTCGACAACTCAGTTACCGTAACCATTTTCTCCTGAGCCTTCACCGGTGTTAAAAAACGAATAAAAATCGGCAATACCATAAACAACACGATCAACCCGATAATAATCAGGTATGCCGTAATATGGCGTCTGGAAGAACTCTTACGAAGCACGTAAGCCCCGTACTCTTTATTTTTTCCTTCGAAGACCAGATCACACCATTCTCCGCAGGTTACATCCAAATCTTTCGCCATAACCTATTGTTTTAATTCTACATAACGAACAACTTCTTTCAGATCTTCCGCATACCCATCATGCGTCAAATCCTGCAATAAACGCAAATCGCCGGGAGTAATATCCATAATAGCGTAACGCCCTATATTGCAAATCTGCATCTCGTCCAAAGCATCTATCAGATTCTTATAACTGGCAAAATCTGTCGCTTTAATCAATACCACGGGAGAATCTTTATCTTTCCGGATCTCTGAAGACTGCTTCATATACTCTTCATTCGTAATCTCCAGGTTGGCTCTTTTCTGTTTCAGCTCCCGAATCTTTTGAACCACGAACCGATTACGTCCCAACAATAAAGCACGTAATCCGTTGGAAGAAAAATCCGTCTCTTTCAACAAATCGGGATCATCATAATTCGGCTCCCCCACGTAATAATATACCTTACCCTCTTTCCCTAATAAAATCGTTATGGCCTTAGAAGCTTTCACTTTATTTTGCTCCTGTTCATTCAATAAATCCTTCCGAGGCATACTGATTTCCATTGTCTGAGGTTTACTCATGGAGGTACATAGCATGAAAAAAGTAATCAGTAACATATTCATATCCACCATGGGTGTAAAATCCACATGAATGTTGAACTTTTTCTGTTTACCCTTTTTTCTGCCACCCTCCTCTTTTTGTTGAATCTCTGCCATAATTTTTTATTTTAAAATTGCTCATACTTCAGGTGCATTCTTCAAATTGGTAATCAAATTATACCGATTCTCTCTTAGATCCTGAAGGGTATTCATGATATCTTTAATCAAAGGATAAGGAGTACTTTGATCCGCCTTAATCGCAATGACTAACTCTTTATTTACTTCCCGTGCGCATTGCATCCAGGTCTTAAATTGATTATCCGTACTGTCACACGGTATGCCGTAATTCATGATCAGCTTATCCTGCTCTTCCGGAGATAACGCAAGAAATTGTTTCATTCCTTGAATAGGAACCCCAAAAGAAGTATTCAAACTAAATTTTTTCAACTCCTGATCAGTAAAAGCGATATGATAATTCTCTCCCATTTTCTTTAAAACTTCCATCCGATCCTGAGGTTTATCCAAACCCATAAATACCTTTCCATTCGATTCGATCAATATGGATACAATATTGTTTTCCGGTATCTTTATTTCCGACACGGACTGCGGAGGAGCAACCTTCACGGGCTCCTTCTGGATAAAAGTGGATGTCAGCATAAAGAATGTCAACAATAAGACCGTCACATCGCTCATGGCCGTCATATCGATAAGTGTCGATTTCTTTTTTATTTTCTGACTCATCACCTATTCATTTTAACGGTTTTCGTATTCATTTATGCTAAAAGCGGATCGGTCGTCGGAGCGACCCGATTTCCCGTCTTTTTCAAAACGTTCACTTGCGATTCGCGAACGGCAAAAGTTTGCACGATATAAGCCCCTATTTCATCAATACTATGCGTAATGCCATCTATTTTACTCGTGTAAAAGTTATAAGCGATAACCGCACAAGCTCCCGTGGCTATACCAAAAGCCGTATTTACCAAAGCTTCCGAAATACCTGTTGAAAGCGCAATGGAATCCGTTCCCCCGGCAGACGATAAAGCCGCAAACGATTTGATCATGCCGATGACGGTTCCCAACAACCCCATCAAGGTCCCTAACGTGGTTATCGTCGCGATAACGGGTAAATTCTGTTCCATGGTAGGTAACTCCAGCATCGTCGCCTCTTCCAGGTCTTTTCTCACGGCCAACTGTTTCTCCTCCTTAAGCATTTTATCGTTCGCCTTCACATCGGCATAAGTGACCAAGGATGACCGTATTACGTTAGCAACGGCTCCTTTCTGTTCATCACACAATGCTTTTACCCCCTCGATATCTCCATCCGCCAGAGATTGCTTCACTCTTATTACAAACTGTTTCAAATCATTTTTACCCCTTGCCTTGCGCAAAGCAAAAAAACGTTCCACACTTAATGTCAATACGGTAAATAATAGAGTCTGAATCACAGGAACGATTATACCTCCTTTATAAACAGTTCCTAACAAATTTCCAGGTAAGGGATGATTATTCGGATCATTGTTCACAAAATTTGCAGGATTACCGAACACGAAATGATAGATGACCAAAGCCAAAGCAAAACAAAGAACAATAATCGGAAACGCAGATATTCCAAAATTCCTTTTTCCTTTATTTATATTTTCACTCTTTTTCATAATTTCAAATTTTATATATTACAATGCCAGATATAACGCTAAAAAAACCAACCCAAAGACAACTCCCATCACGAGAAACGGATATAACTTTTGCAGGACCAATTCCCCGCGTAACTTCTTCTTTTCCATGGTATAATTACTTATTAAAAAACATAAAACAGTTACCCTTCGTGAAATACAGAAACGGGACCCTCCGTTTTCTCTCCAATACACGAAATGCCAATTACAATTACCCACAAGCATAGGGGATACAATTTGATACCCGGATGAGGTATCAATGCCCGGGGAAACCTGTTCCGGAATGAACCTTATCAACCCATTCATTCATTACCCTTTACACCTGACCCTGCAAATGCAAATCGGTCAGAACAGAGAAATAACGGTAGGCTAAATTATTATTTTACAGAGTTGATAGACATAGAAACCTTCTTGGTGTCGTAGTTCAAGAAGAGTATTAAAATTCTCTTGTGAAAGAATTTTCTCCGATAAAGCTACATCTATTTTTAAAGAAGAAAGTTGAATATTCCGATAGTACAATAGAGATATATGTTCCCGATTACCACTAAAAGAAATTTCTTGTTGAGAAAAAACGAGAGATCGCTCTATGGCCCAACCATGGTCTATTTCTGCGGTCGAAAGCGTTGAATCATCCTTCTCCCCTTCTACACATACTTCATTCCCCCCGACTCCCCGACTATCGGACTCCAAACCGAATAGTTCCGTGCCAAACAGGAAGAGAAGCATGAACAGCGAGACATATTTCAACAATATCTTTCTCATTTTTTCATATTAATTACATTCAAAATTAAGAAATATTATTCTCAAAAAAAATCTTTTTGACAAATAAATTTTGAATTTGACAATGATTCACATTAATCGATGTTCTTTTGTTTATCTATCATATTTTAATTTTCTTATACGATTGATAAATCAAAAAGTTAACGTTACCAACCTACTATTTCCATCCGGCAACAGGTCATTTTAATGCATAAAGATGTAACAACCCTTGTTTTAATCACGAATAAAACATAACTTGCATTACTCAAATCATGTAAATAAATCGTATTGAACATGAAAATAGAAACTTTAACTACAGCTGAAGAGGCCTTACGTTCACTGAGTGAAAAACTCATCTCTATCATCGGACAAAGCCGGGTAAATCCGTTTCATATCGCGTTATCCGGCGGCAAAACGGCACAAACATTATTCAAAATATGGACAAAAGAATACAAAGAACGTATTCCCTGGGATATTCTTCGTTTCTATTGGGTAGACGAGAGATGCGTGGCCCCGGATGATGATGAAAGTAACTTCAAGCACGCCGAGCAACTTCTTTTCCATCCTTTGCAAATTCCCATAGACCACATTCACCGTATTTGGGGAGAACAAGATCCCAATATCGAGGCGGAACGTTACTCGGAAATGGTTAAGTGGGAACTCCCCGGATATTCCGATCTTCCCCGTTTCAACTGTATCATTCTCGGTGTCGGTACGGACGGCCATACGGCTTCCATCTTCCCGGAGTCGTCCAACTTGTTGACGGACCGCCGTTGTTATGCGGTATCCCAGCATCCTGCCACCGGACAAAAACGAATTAGCATGACCGGTCCTCTCATTTTGCAAGGAAAACATATTTTAGTTCCTATCCTCGACCCCGAAAAAAAGGAGATCATGGAACATATTGTCCGTGGAGAAGGAGATTTTCCGGCTCTTTACCTCCTTTCAAAAGCTCATAATGCTTGTATATACACGGATCAAATCATATAATATACGACAGGAAGAATTTGGGAAAATCATATGAACCGGAAAAATAATTTGTCGGTTAAAAATCATGCTGTTTTCAGTAATCCCGCATCATTTAAGTAGAACAAAATAAAACATACATACGATATACATGAATAACATCTAAAAACAAAACGAAATGAAAAAAGTATTACAAGAATTCAAAGCTTTTGCCATGCGTGGAAATGTGGTGGATATGGCTGTCGGTATCATCATCGGAGGTGCCTTTGGCAAAATAGTATCCTCGTTGGTCGGCGATATTTTAATGCCTGCCATCGGATTGGCATTGGGAGGGGTCAACTTTTCCCATTTGAAAATAGTCTTAAAACAAGCTGTCATCGATAACGGTCAAATGATCTCCCCGGAAGTAGCCTTAACTTACGGCAATTTTATACAGGTAGTCATAGACTTTATAATCATTGCCTTTTCTATATTTATCCTTATAAAGGTAATCAGCAAGCTATCTCAAAAGAAAGAAGAAGCTCCCGCAACACCTCCCGCTCCTCCTGCCGATATCCAGTTATTAACAGAAATTCGGGACCTTTTAAAAGAAAAAGAGATAAAATAACTTTCCGTCCTACCATTACAATAAAATACTGATCTTTATAAACAAGATCAGTATTTTTTTAGGTATCCATTGCCTTTCCTCTTTACGGTCCAACACACCTCCCCCCTGATAGCGACAAACCTCCCTTTCCATACAGGATCCACACGATTGTACCGGAAACAGACGACACAATATCAAAACAACAATAAGTTATATCGGAAATAAAAGCAAACAATATTATAATAAAAGTCGGAAAATATTTGCATATGCAAATATTTTGTTTTTAATTTATAGAAGAAATTTAACAATCCAAATACTCAGCCATGAAAAAGAAAATGCTACTGATTATGATGCTCCTTATAACTCTTAGCGGAAGTTATAAAGAGGAAGCAAAAGCGGTCGATAACCCTGATGTACTTACGGAATCCCTTTATACCTCAGAATCTGGACCTCCGGTTTTTATTATTTTCCCCAAAGACATTACAGTTAAAGAAGATTCTGTTACTACCATTACAACTCAAATCAACGGAACCTCCCCTATATATGTCGACATTTTTCATAATGACGTATATATTAACGACAATCCGGAATTTACAATAACCACGAATCAAAATATTTTAAGTATAGTCATCAAAATCACAAAAGCAAAACATGCAGGAAAATATAAGATCGTAGCAACTAATATAGTAGGATCAAATTCAGCGACATGTGAAGTAAACGTCATAAAAAATTAGTTTGGAATGACCGAACCTTATTTTATACAATATCATTTAAAAAAGGTTGTTCCGAACCTAAAGAAATCGGAACAATTCTTTTACGACTCAATACTAAGGCCTCCTTATCTTCCTATTCACAATTAAAAATTTATCTTTTTTTAATAAAAACAAAATAAGCATCATGAACAAAAACAATATCTTTATCGAGGCCGCATACGAGTTTAAATGTTCCCGCAGGAATATCCTTTTCGGTATTTTTGCAATTCTTGCTATAACAGGACTCGTCGTTTATCAGTTCACTCCTTTGTCAGAAAGAAGTATCGGCTCGATAGAAGATTTGTTCCATTCACCCGTAACCTGGGTATCACAAGCCTTACCCTCCTCCATCCCCTACAAAACAGCTTATTATTTCAACCTGATCCAATTACTCTTCGTCGTCGGTTCTATCGCCAACGACTCGAGAGTAGTCAAACTCAAGGCCAAGGAAGTTTTATACGCCAGACCGCTCGGCAATAGCGAGATCGCAATCGGCAATTTCTTGGGAAAACTGCTTCTCTTTACCCTGATGAACTTTACCGTATTCGCCATTTCCATACTGGTCAACGTCACTTTTTACCCCCGCTCTTTTGATTTGTCGCTCTATCTCTTTTACTGGGTATCGCTTAACTTTCCGGCATCAGTTTACTTCCTCGGTCTCTCTTACCTCGTGATCCGATTGATTCGTCAACAAGGATTAAGTATTCTGCTATTACTTATCTCGCTTGGTACCATCGTTTATTACGGAGCCGGTTGGTTAAACGGCCTGTTCGACCCGTGCGCCCGCTATATCCCCAATATGTTTTCCGATTTCACGGGCCATGTAAACCTGGAAAACTACCTGTTGCAACGAGGCTTTATTCTGTTAACGGGTATCGGATTACTCGCCTTATCGGTTATTCCCTATCCCAGAATTCGCAATTACCGGCAAGCTTTCAAAAAGAGCCTGAACATCGCCGTCGGTATGTTTACATTAGCTTGCGGGTTGGCTATTGCATTTACTTCCCGCCACGAGACTATTACCGATCACCGGGAAGCCTACAAGCGAGTGTACGAGGAACACGGGAAGCTCCCGGCCGCGAGAATCGTTCGGAACGACCTGCACGTGAAAGAGAAAAAAAACGGCAACATCGCGGTAAACAGCAGGATAGAAATCGAGAACAGAAACGCAAAAGCAATACCTCTCGTCATCTATCTCAACCCGGGACTCAAAGTCAACTCCCTCGAGATAGACGGGAAAATGGTCCCTTTCAAAAGGGAACAGCAAGCTATTGTCTCGGAGAAAAAATTAAAACCTGGGGAAAAGGTCGAGGTAACTATCGATTACGAGGGAAACATCGAGAACGATATCTGCTTTTTAGATACAGACTCGGAAAAATACCATTCCTCAACAATAAATAACATCGGTATATACCGCTTCGGTTACACGCCCGCTTTTTGCGGGAAGGAGTACAAGCTGCTTACTCCGGAGTGTATCTGGTACCCGGTGTGCGTGCCACCGTACGGGGAAACCGGGATCAGGGATGTCAATTTTTCACGCTACTCGTTACGGGTGGAACACGATCCCCGGTTGACAGCCATTTCTCAAGGAAGTACCATAAAGGAAAAGAAAGGAGAAACCACATTCACCTTCGACCATGACATGCCGGGTATCAGCTTGTGTATCGGGAACTACAAGAAACGGGAAATCACGGTAGATTCAACCCGTATGACACTATATTACTTACCCAGACACGAATATCTTATAGAGAAACACGATGATTTTCCGGTAGAAGACTTAAGAGAGAAATTAAAAGGCATAAAGGAGGTAACTTTTGAAAGCGAATGTATACGAACTGCCGAATCTAAAAAAAGATCTTACTTGGGGCAAAAGAATAACTATGACCCGACACAAAAATACCCCTACCGCTGGTTCTCGCTCGTGGAGGTACCCTGTAACTTTCATTGCTTTCCCGGGATAACGCGATTGACCGGAGAGCGGGTACAGGGAGGAATAGTGTTTATACCGGAAAAAAAATATTCGTTAGAAATTCGTTCTTTAGAACCTACTAAAGAAATGACAGAAAGAGATATAGCAATTTTCTGGTTAAACCTGGATATTGAATTTATCAAGCAAAACAGCAGTTATGACGTGAAACCTATGTTCAGCGGAAAAACAATGTTTATTTCCTCCCGGAAATACCCGATCATTCACGATATTTTAACCAACGTGGCACGTGGAGATTTCAAAGACAATAATTCATCCCCGACGGACGATTACCTGGCCACAGAGTACCTAAACGGCAAGAGTTTAAAAGATGCCTTACTCGATAAAGAGTTATCCTCGGGCAGGTTAGGAAGTATTATTCGTAAAAAAAGTGAAGAACTATGGGCCTACATCATGTTACAGATGAAAGAAGAACAATTTCAAGAATTTTATTTGGACTTTGCCAAGAATAACCTTTTTCAGGAAATCACCTCGGGTAAGTTTTTTCGGCGGTTTAACGATACGTTCGGATTCCGGTTAGATTCCCTCGTGGAGAATTGCTATAACGCTAATCGATTGCCCCTGCTCGATGTGCGGGATGTACGGATCATGAAGATCACAGAAACAGACACACCCTATAGTTTGTATAGCTTCAAGGTATTTAACTGGAGTGACGTGCCCGGACTAATCAAAACGGGAGAACACAAAGGGTGGATTATCCCACCACACGAGGGAAGGGAAATACGGGCCCGGGGACAGCAATATTATGGAAATATCTTGCAAACACCTTTGGCTCAAAACATTCCCGCTATTGTACGTTTCAAAACAAAAGACATGGGAAACGCCAACGTGGACACGACTACCGGGGTCTTTAAATTAGACGCATCGATGTTCCCCGTTGACAAGAACGAGAATGAAATTATCGTGGATAACGAAGATCCAGGGTTCAAGGTGGTAAAACCGGAGAGTTTTATCACCTCTTTATTCCGAAAAGAAAAAAAACGGGAAAAATATCATGAATTTTTCACGGAAGATACTTGGTTGCCTACTATTCAAAACCATTTTTATGGCTTCCCCGTGAAAAGTGCATACTTTAAAAGTGTGGGTTCCGGAAAACAAAAAGTGGAGTGGAACGTCACCTTATCGCAAAAGGGAAAATACGAGGTATTCTTTTACTACACGGAATTCAATGACTCAGATTCTTTTACCATGGATGTACCCGAAAATCTAAAGATATTACGTTCCTATACCGTTTTCGACGGTGAAAAAAAGCAGGAAGTTATCGTCTCTTTGAGCAAAAAGGAAGAAGGGAGCTGGATATCCTTAGGAACGTTCGATTTTTCGAAAAACGCCCGGGTAACCCTAAGCGATAAGACCTTAAATAAAGACTACCGGCAAGGACTCGTGGCTGACGCCGTAAAATGGGTGAAAGTAATGGAATAAATCACCCACGGGGACGGTTCTCGTGGGTGATTCTTAGTTCAAAAGAACCGTCTCCGCGAGTTAATCCGTATACAGAATTAGTATCATTCAGTTTATTCAGAAAATATAATCGTATATTGGAAATAATATCCCTATATTTGCATATAATAAATTAATATTACAAGTCATAAAACGTCTTATTATCTCATTTATGATTCAACTATTATTCTAAGATCCCTTATCGTCACAGAGGATAACAGAATTTTCGGAATATCATTTTTTGTTTGGGAAAAAACATCAGGTAGCTTATTTCCGGACATTAAAAAAATAAATTTTGATAGCATGTTTACCTTAAACAATCCATTCATATCATAAGAGACGAGAAAAAATTAAAGGATTCGAATTTGAGTCATTAGATGACGACTGATGATATACATACAAGAAAACAGGTGATTTTCAACTATTGATTTACATTACTATTAAATTTTTATATTATGGATACTCCACCAGATTATTTGTATACTTCAAAGGATTAACAAGTTATTATTTATTATTAATATCTAACTTAAATAATTATGAAAAAATATATATTAGTATATGTCGTATTCGCGTTTTTATCTTGTTCCGAAGAGAAACAGAAAATAGTAGAACGTTACGTTTTCCAAGAAATCAGTAAAGATCTTGGCGATGACTACAAGGATATTGTAAGAGACTTAAAATCGTATTACGCACCGGAAGAACTTTCAAAATCTTCAGAGATTATTAAAAGTAGTCCTACCAGAAAATTCATGAGTGAACTTGAGCAATACAAGCTCTCTGCCCTCTCGTACTACAAATTCGACACGAAGCAATTTTACGATAACCCTTCTGAAGAAAATTTATTAAAATGTATGATCCCATTAAACAAACTGAACATCATAACCGAACGGGACGGAATTGCTAAAGCCCGAATACTTATCGAGAAAGTACACGGGGTATGGGTACTCAATCAACTAACTCCCACGTATGGAAAAACAATTTCATGGCTATGCGATTCTTTATACAAAGCCGGAACAAAACATTGCAAAATATTCGTACATGGAAGTACACGAGAATTTGTAACTTATGAGAAAAAAGGCAAACCCTTGTATTTCAGAGTTACCGGAGAACCAGTTTCTGCTGAACGTTTGTGTGAATACTTCGTAGAACAATATAAACGAGCTCAAGAACAGCTGAAATACATAGAAGAACATCCCGAATTATTTGGTGATCCACCTCCTCAAAACGACAAAACACACTAAATAATTTATTACATAAATAAATACGATGAAGCCGTCTCCCTAAAAAAGAGATGGTTTCTTAATCACCCACGGGGACGGACATTTAATTGATATTAATATAACATACTGGGATGCGTTATTTCATTTTAAGCGATAAAGCATTGACAGCCACGATGACTGTACTCAATGACATAAAGATGGCTCCCATGGCGGGGCTTAAAACGATGCCGACCGGGGCAAGGATTCCGGCAGCCAACGGGATGGCTATGATGTTGTATCCAGCAGCCCACCATAGATTCTGTACCATTTTGGAGGAAGTTCTTTTAGCCAATGATAAGAAGTGAATGATATCGTAGGGATTACTCTGTACCAAAACCACATCTGCAGAATCGATAGCGACATCCGTACCCGCACCGATGGCGACACCGATA
This sequence comes from Gabonibacter massiliensis, assembly GCA_001487125.1. Classification (GTDB taxonomy): domain Bacteria; phylum Bacteroidota; class Bacteroidia; order Bacteroidales; family Marinifilaceae; genus Gabonibacter; species Gabonibacter massiliensis. The sequence goes on along the minus strand of LN913012.1, from coordinate 239,778 downwards.
TCCGCACGAGCCAATGCAGGAGCATCGTTTACCCCATCTCCGACCATCATGACTTTTTCTCCTTTTTGTTGATATTCTTCAATCACTTTTTCTTTATCCCCGGGAAGTAAAGAAGCATGCACGTTGTCTATTCCCAACGTTTTGGCAATAGTCATTGCAGATGTAGGATTATCTCCCGTTAACATAACTGAAACGATATGCTCTTTTCGCAAAGCCTCGATCGTTTCACCGGCTTCCGGTTTCACCTGGTCACCTTGGGCTACCAAACCGATCGCTTCTTCTTTCCACAAGAGATAACTGATTGAATTTCCTTGTCGCGCCAATCGATCAAATTCAGCAGAATCGTAGGGTATACGATTCCGATTTAAATAGGTAACCGCAACAAGCTTCACGGGTGCATTGTCGATCTCCCCCATCAATCCCGTTCCGTCTATAAGCGTAACATGCTGGGCCACGGCCATCGTACTATTTCTTTTTTGAACCTCTTCTACAATACCCTGAGCCAACGGATGATCCGAATGGATTTCCAATGCGGCCATCATGCTTATAACCTGTCCTTCATTCCATTTATCAGAAAGAGTTTTCAGTTCATTTATCCGAAAATTTCCTTCCGTCAAGGTTCCTGTTTTATCCATGGTGACCACGTTAATTTTTCTGGCTATCTCGAGTGCATTTCTATTCCGTATCAAAAGTCCATGAGTAGCACCTAAAGAGGTGGAACGAGCGATCACCAAAGGAATAGCCAATCCTAACGCATGCGGACAGGCAATAATGAATACAGTCACCATACGGGTCAATGCCGTATTTAAATCCTGATCGATGATCAGCCAAAGAATAAAAGCAAGTATTCCCACAAACAACGCCACATAGAAAAGAGCCTTTGCCACCTTATCGGAAATCGACTCCACCCTGGATTTATCCTGTTGTGCATCGCGAACTAATTTCATAACTTGGGCAAGATAACCGGACTCCCCCGTTCCGGTCACCTCAATCACCAGGGTTCCGTTTCCATTGAGCGAGCCTCCGATAACTGTCGCCCCGACTCCTTTTTTTATTGCTCTTGATTCCCCTGTGACCATAGATTCATTCACTGTCGTTTCTCCCGAAACGATTTTTCCGTCCGTCGGAATTCGTTCATTCAATTTTACCGTCACCTGCTGTCCGACTCTCACTTCTTGCAGAGGAACATCTTTAGTACTTCCATCCTGCTGGATAAGGTGTGCACTTCCGGGAAGTAATTCCGCCATCTTTTGCAAAGCATTACCTGCACGTCCCACGGCCCTCATTTCAACCCAATGTCCCAATAGCATAATCACGATTAGCGTGGCTAACTCCCAAAAGAATTCCATCTTATGATCAATAGTACGCAAAATATTATTCGCAATAAAAGCGTATATACTATAGCCATAAGACACAATGATTCCCATGGCAATCAATGTCATCATGGCCGGACTTTTCATCTTCAATTCCATTTTCGCCCCGGATAAAAAAGGTCTCCCTCCGTAAAAAAAGAGAAAAGTAGCCAAAACGAGTACAACCCAAGAAGCCCCCGGAAACGACAGAAGCCCCGAAGCATGTATCCCCATCATCGGGGAAAACAACAAAACCGGTATGGCCACAACAAGTGAAACCCAAAACTTTTGCTTCAAATTACCCATACTCATCATATGACCTCCCATATCACTCCCTTTCTCATTTCCAGTCATATCACCTTTCATATCCATTTTCATCGTATGATTCTGTTCCATATATTTTCAATTTAATGACTACAGATGTACGAAAGAATTACCTCATATGTGACATTTTAAACTAAAACATTCACAGAATCATCCAGGTCCATAAGGTTCTTAAAGTCTATAATATTCATAAGATTATTAGGATCGTAAATTTTTTATCACTCAATCGTCGGATCACGCAATCCCATTGTCCTTAAATCTGAAATCGTCAATCTAAAATCTACAATAATACACGATCTGATATGAATTACTCAATCTTTGAATTATAGAATCATATAATCCCTGAATCGCAAAATTCTGTCGTCCTTAATCAATAACTGTTCTTTGTGACATATAATTTTACTAACTTTACATCAAGTTCGTTATTGTAAACCTTAATGTCAAAAACAATGAAAGCATTTGTTATAGCACTTACATTAGCATACGCAAGCTTAATCGGTTGTGTCAATGCCCAGCAGAAAGCAATAAAAGGTTCCGGAAATATTGTAACAGAAGAGAGAAACGTCGCCTTGTTTGATAAGATCAAAGCTTCGCGGTCAATACATGTATTTTTGACTCAAGGAGAAAACTTCACCGTCAAAGTGGAGGCAGAGGACAACATACTCCCTTATATAGAAACGAATGTTTTAAATCATTTATTACATCTCACCCTACAGGAGGGTATTAATGTAAAATCACGTGAAGATATAAAAGTACACGTGACCCTACCCAAGATTACAGCATTACATGCTTCAACCTCGGGCAAAATCAAAAGTACCGCGACTTGGCAAGTAGACAATCTGGATCTGAACGCATCCACGTCAGGAGAAATCGAGATAGCCGTCGATGCCAATCAAATAGATATAAAAGCCAGCACCTCGGGCGAAATTTCATTAAAAGGGACGACAAACGTACTTAACGCTCGGGCAAGCACTTCAGGAGACATCGATGCAATAGAGCTTATAGCAAAAGAAGTTTCAGCACAAGCGAGTACTTCCGCCGAAATAAGAATACACGCGGTAAATCATCTGGAATACACGGCATCTACCGGAGGTGAGGTTCATTACAAAGGTTCTCCCCTGTTAAACGGCAGGGTAAGCACCGGAGGTGAAATCAAACGAATACAATGAGGTAATTGTAGATTATAAATTATAAATCATTGTATTTCCTAATAAAGTAAGATCGGATTTTTAGCTGAAAGTTTCGGCTACCGGATTAAAGTTAGACATCTTCCGATAGCCGAAATTAAAAAATTAGTATTCCTGTAATGGATTCTTCAGAGCCGGAAGTTTTCTTTTCCGGACATCCATGACAGTTATATCCGCGTTATCCAAAAGAAAGGATGCGGGGTAGATCATCGATACGACGGCTCCCTTATCGAGTATAAAATTATTTACCCTCTCCGAGGAGCAAATCGCCCTGATATTTTTCAACTTAGCCATGTTCACGGGAGAAACCTTCCCGAATCGGACCTGGGTCTCTTTTCCTGTTTTCACATCCACCCGATACAACAAGGAAGCGTTACCGGACAAGCGACGCACGATATAAGCGTAATCCAGTTTCTCTTCTTTTGCCGCTTTAAGTAAGGCTTTTTTCATGGCTTCGGGTTTTAAGCCGTCGTTCGCTTTCACATGGAGCGTTCCGGGAGCAGTCACGTAGATCACGTCACCGCGGGCGGGAATAAATCGGGCACTTCCGGTGGAATAACGCACTTTATTCGTCGGAATCTTCCCGTTCAACTCCTTTTTCAAAACGCCTTTATCCACGAGCAGCATCTCTTCTTCAGGAACCACCCCCTCGGCATCCACGACATAGCTTCCCAATAGGGGTACACTCATATATTCCGTCATGGAACTGTAATTCACTACACTCAACCGGGAATCGAGCAATTTTTTCCCGATCCTGTCTTCGAAAGAGGTCGTCGCCTCCCTCTCCCCCAACGGCATACGATAAGTACATAGACCACCGTTATTCCCCAACAGATTCTCTGTAAAAATCTGCCGTACGGCTTCGTTTTCAAAAAGAATCGGCCCATTGTACTCCTCCCGGAACACCTCTGCGTTTCTCAGATCCATCAGACGCCGGGCAAAACCAGCCACGACTTGTTTGAGATCATCGACCGCAGGTAAGGCAGCAAACGAGGGGGCAAGTAAAATATAGGAATCGCGGATATATTCCCCGGTTGCCGTCATAACGGCTGCCTCCATATACAACTCCACGAAATCCAACGGTTGTTTGATTGCTACCTGCTCCGTAGTCAGCTTATAAAAAGTCATCTCGTTTCCCTGCAATACCACTTTCGATCCGATAATCTCCTTGTAATGATCGAACGCGGCAGATAATTCCCGTGCCACGGTTTCCACCTCCGAAATATCGGAAATATAAGGTTGTTTTGCCTGAACCATCTTCTCTACCGAAGGGGTCGGCAACAGATCGGGAAGCCCCTGAGGAACCTCGTAAGGATTAGCTTCCAGGTAAGCTTTCTTGGCTGAAAATTCCTGTAATGCGATCTTGTACGCCTGATCGGAAGCTAACCAAAAACCGAAACGAATCGCATTATAATCGATTTCTCCTCCTAAATCCACTCTTAAAAATTGTCCCACGTGGCGTAAATCATTCGTGCGATTGTAGTCGCCGATTAATACCTGTGCCGTTCCCATCAGGTGAAGGGGCAAATGAACCGAGTTCAACACGGACCCCAAGGTAGCTTCTACCGAATATTGACGGGAAAGAGAAACCGTGTAGGAAACATAGAACGGCCTGCTCATCATCGGAAGTGCTAACTGCTCTTTCGTTCTCATCTGTTCATCGCCCAGCGCCGTAAAGATAGTCATCTCTTCCGGGGTCTGGGCATGCAAGACACCCGAGAGTAAAATCGACGCTAACAGCACTCCATATTTCATTATTTTTCCATTTTTATCCATAACTCCATTTTTTCATTCAACTATTTTTGAGGTAAATACACTCTCGGGAGAATAGGAGGCAGAATGCTGGACTTAGCCGTGCGCTGCGTCTCTATTTTGCTAACCAAAATAGTCGGAGATACGGCCGTAACCTGAACATTTCCGGATTCCGCCCCACAGACCCCTACAAACACGTCGGGATCGTCTCCCGCACACACGATATTCGAAAACATCGACAAGGGGGTCCCGATCAATATCACTCCCCGAACCAATTCATCCGGACGACCATCCGTGTAAATCCGATAGACTACCAAGGGGGTCACGTTAAACGAATTGGTACTGCCCTTACCCGTGTAAGTCAGACCGCTCGTCACCTCCTTAAAGAAATAACCGTACTCCTTTTTCTGCTTTTTCACCTCTTCGACTAACATGCGTCGCAGCTCTTCTTTCGTCTTCGGGGATTTCGTTTCGATACAGAGATTGGATTGCCGGGATACCGGATCGAATCCATCACTGGCACGAGCATGCCCGTTAGTCATGGGAAATCCGTCTATCGGTACCCGGGTCATCAAAAAATCGCGTAATTTACCGTCGACAACTACGTCAACCCGTTTGGAACGGATCCCCTGATCATCAAATTTATAATAACCATTCAAAGCCTTCCCGGAATAACGGGACAAGGTCGGATCGTCGAACACCTGAAAATCGGGAGCCAATACACTCTCCCCCACCATCTGTTTAAATGTCTGCCCGTCTTCATCCGTTTTCATGCGTTGTCCTTCCAGCCGATGTCCGAATATCTCGTGAAAAAACACCCCGCTGGCAGCTCCCGATAACAAAGCCGGTCCGGTATAAGGTTCGGCAACCGGAGCCTCCCGTAAGGCAGCTAACATTTTTACCATCTCACGGGTATCCGCAATCATTTGCTCATCCGTGGGCAAATCCGCCGGATCGTAAGCAAAATAGGAAAGCAACAAAGGAAGTTCCATACCGTCCAAAGCCGTAACACTCCCCTGAATCATAATCCGGGCATAGGGCAGATTCTCCGCCACGTTCCGACCTTCCGTATCGACGAAATAACGGCGCTCGACCTCAAACGTCAAGATCGCTTCCCCCCGCGTCATATACATGTTCTCGTTGAATAAATCGGATATTTTTTTCAACCGGACAATCCAGGCGTGCGTATCGACCTTCAACCGGTCAGCCGGGAAAGGAGGTTCGTAATAAGACTCCACGGGAGCGAAAGAGAAATAAGGAGCTTTGTCCTCGTTCTTGACGTTCACCTTACTTTGTGCCTTCGAACGCTCGTATATATCCGAGGCAAACGCATACCGGGAAGAGGACTCCATCCAGATCGCCTGACGGATGGCTTTCTCGTTATTTTCGTCATCGATAGGCAATGCCGCATATGAAATTCCTCTCTCGGAGACTTCCGCTCCCATCGGGTAATAGCTGAAATTATCCAGAAGAGAATCCCCGATCCGGATATGCGGAATCATGATCCGGGTATGCCTGGACTGATTGTCCCTCAATACCCCGAACGAGGCCGCAATCGTCGTACTCCAAGTATCGATAATCCTGTAATTCATATAATAGGGGGGAAATTTTTCCCCCTGCAATTCCCGGTAATGTTCATTCAATTCACCGGAAAGTATCGTCAACAATTTATCTTCCGATTGCGCGAATGCTCCGGGAATACCTATTATTCCAAGGACACAACATAAATAAATAAACTTTACTCTTTTCATCTATTTCATTTTAAGATAAATGTAAAAGCATCTTTCACTATTTGACTATACCCCGGACCCGTCAAACGCACCGATACCGTATAGCGGCCGGCCGGAGATTTTCCTTGGAAAGGATAATGTAAAACACCTCCTCCCGAAACAGTCAACTCGTTCATAAAAGAATCGGCAGCAGCCTCACCGGCAGTAGAAAAGACGGCTTCCACGGTAAAATCGATTCGTTCCGTTCCCTCGTATCCCTGCATCGCCAAAGATTGCCAAGGAGATTTATTCTCTATTCGCACGGCATCCAATTCCGGATCGGGAACAAGCCGGACCACCATCGTGTCGGGCTCATAAACGGCATTTTCGGTTCTCAAATACCCCTCCTTTTCTTCACATGCCATAAAGCAGAGGCAAATAACAGGCAATATAAATAGGATCCATTTCATAACATTCTGTTTTAAATACATTTAAAAATCACCCAAAGTAAATTGATAACTCAAAGAGTGTACCACGCAATGATCCGGCTCGATGTTCGAAGAGGCGATCGAAAACTCGCGAAATGCATTCTGGGAGTATACATTCAAGGAAACCGCACCCACATCGGGAATTCCCTGCAAGGTTTCCTGATGGGTATACAACCAGATCGAATTCCCTCCCAAGGTGACATACCACCCCCCGCCTTCATCCGGCAAGGCCTCTTCCTCGTCGTACTTCCCTCTCGGCACATCGTCCCGATAAATCTTTCCATCGATGATGCAATTGAGCAACAGCATTTCACACTCCCCCGGATCCATATCCGCTATGCGCTCATAACCTTCAAACAGCATATACCTGCGAATGGAATGATTCGTCGGTCCCAAAAAAGTAATTTCAGGGTGTTCGGGATCCTTCCCTTCGAACAAGCGAACCATTTGCGGGCCGGCCTGTTCCACTAATCTGGCTGTCGAATCCCAATCGTAAGAGTGTCCTGAAGCTTTTAAATACTCCAGCAAACTACCGTCAAAACGGCCGTTATGCAGCCCCGTTTTGACAAAATTATCCTTCGTACAGGCTCCCGTAGCTACAACAAAACCTACAAGGGCCACTATAAATATATGTTTCATCATCTTATTGTACTTTTGTGTTCCAGTAAACATTTTGTAAAACCAAATCGTTGTTTTCCATCGCCCCCGCGTTCACGGGATAATACAAGGCTCCGTTTCGGATATCAGCGTCGGTCAAACGTCCGAAAGCCTCCGGCAATTCTCGTCGTACATACTCTAACCCGTTTCGCACGGCATCATAATAGCGGGTATCCTCGAACAACAACTCCCGTTCCCGCTCCCTGAATATCGCCAGCTGCACATCACCGCCGAAGTCATCCGTCAAATCCGCCCCGGTCAAGCCGGCACGTTGCCGTACGGCAATCACATCTTCCATGGGATCGGGCAATCCGGCACGGAAACGACACTCGGCTCTCAATAACAGGATATCCGGCAAGCGCCAAACCACCTTATTCATCTCCATTCCCAAATACCGTTTCGAACTTTCATTATCCTTAATATTGTAAAATGGAAAACGGAATACATTAGCAAAAGCTTTTTCCATTTCCGTGTAATCGTAAACCTTTATCACCTCCACCATCTGTCCCGTCTGCCAATCGTATTTCATAACCTTCACGTGAAATTCGGTCGAATCGATACCGTAGAAATAACTCTTCCTTCTCAGGTCATCCGGCGGATAAAGTTCATTGACCGTCTCTTTCGTAAACTCCAATACATCCGGATAAGCAAAGCTCACCTCCATATCCGTTCTGACCGGCCAGCCGATAAACTCCTCGCTGACAAAAGCACGTTCCGTAAACTCTCCCGGCCTCGTCCATGTCCTGTAAATTTCCCATATACTCTCCTCGCTTCCTCCCTTTAACACCCGGGTACACACCTCTTCCGGATCGGCAGCCAAACCATAGGTTCCGGCCTTGTTCCCGATGATCATCGTGCAGTACTTCTCCGCCTCCTCCCAATACTCTTTTTTATTTTCCAAATTAGCCCGCCAGGCATAGATGTTAGCCAACAGGGCCGCTGCGGCTCCCTTGCCCGCGTATTGCTTCGTCGTTCTGGGCTTTCCGGCATAATCCTTTAAATCTTCGTAATTCGGCAAATCGATAGCCAACAAAGCCCACTTCGTTGCCTCTTCCAAGACCTGTTTGACACTGCTCTTTCCTAATTTCTCCGTAACGGATTCGCTGTTGGGAACGATCGGCACCTCACCCCAGGCCCGTCCGAGCCAAAAATAACAGAGCCCTTTCACGAAATAAGCCTGTAAACGATAGATATCCACGATCTCTTTCGACATCGGGAAACGATAAGCGTTATCCAAAAACAGATCGGCATCATGAATGGCAGCGTAATACAATTGCCAGGTAGCCGTGAAATAGGTTCGCGGGGCCAATTGCCGGGCACGCCTTATACTGTTTCCCCGGTAATCCTGAGCCACGTTATCCACCTTCATCCCGGCCCACGCGTGTACCTGATCCTGATTCTCCGCCAAACGCAGATTCGACATCATGGAGTTGAGCAAAGCTTCCGCATCTTTTCCCGAACGAAAATAGTTATTGAACGTCGTTGAATTCTCCGGTCTCACATCCAAAAAATCGGTACATGAAACAGACAGAATTCCCATGATCATATATATATAAAACCTTTTCATCGCTATTAAAAATTAAGGGTTATACCAAAAGTCCATTTTTCGGGTAAGGGATATGCCTTCCCCCCGTCAATACCGCTATCCATATTTACCACCTCGGGGTCCGTACCGGAATAATTGGTCCAGGTCCAAATATTCTCTCCCGTGATAAACAAACGGATACCGCTGAAATAAAATTTCTTGGTAAATTTTTCCGGCAGGTTATATCCCAATGTCAATTGTTTCAGCCGGACCATATTGACCCGTTCCACGTTCGAACGTAATTCGGGAAAAATAAACGAAGCCCCCATCCGGGGTAAATCCGTCATATCACCCTCTTTCTCCCAGAAAGTCGTTTCTCTCAAATCCCGGAATATCGGACCGTCAATATTCATCGGGGTCCCGTATCGTGCGGCATTTATCATCTTTCGCCCCAAAGAGTAATTGAAGAGGATATTCAAGTCAAAATTATTCCAGGTAATCTCGCTTGCCCATCCTCCGTAAGCCAAAGGCAAAGCACTACCGATGTAGTACAAATCCCCGTTACCGATCTCTCCGTTGCCGTCCACGTCTTCTATCTTCACCTCCCCTACCATTCCGCTCATCTCCCCGTACACCTTATTGATATAGATCGGGAAACCCTCGTTATTGTAATAGACGGGGACCTCTTTCTCGTTTTGGTAATACCCGTTATCATTGAATACGTAAATACCGAACAACCCCCGTTTCAACACGTTACCCATCATATCCTTACCGTTAAAGGTTTTTTCCAATTTGTTCCAGTTCCGGGATATATTCAGTCGGCTTCTCCATTTCACGCGGGTATCCCGGAAAATATCGGCTTTCAATTCCAGCTCGACTCCCTCGTTCGAAATTTCTCCCGCATTTTTCTTGTAAGAGTCCATCACCTGTACATCCCCGAAAGTAGGCACGTCCGTAATCAATGAGTAGGTCAGTTTATTATAGTAATCGAATTTCACGTTCAAACGGTAATCGAACAATTCCAGATCCAAACCGGCATTATACTGCTTGGTCTTCTCCCAGGTCAAATCGGGTGCGACGGCATTATAGCTCGTCATCCCCGGATTCCCGTGAAATATACCGTTTTTGGACATCAACCCGTAAGCCATGTACGGGTCACGAAATACCTGACCGGACTTTCCCCAGCTCATACGCACTTTTCCGCTGTTTAACCACGTCACATTTTTCAAAAAAGCTTCGTCCGCAAAATTCCATCCCACGGCAATCGACGGGAAGTTAGCCCAACGTACATTTTTTCCGAAAGTAGAGGAACCATCCCGACGATAAGCAAATTCCACGATATAGAGTTTCTTGAAATTATAGCTTAAGCGGCCGAAAAAACTCAACATGGCCTTTTCATTAAAGTTCGACCGGTAATCCGTCCTGGGCCTCGGTGTTAATTTATCCGATTCCGTATAGTAGACACCTCCCGGTCCCTGATAATAATACACATTATCGCTTGCACCCCCGTTTCCGGTTCCCCAATTATCGAATCCCTGTTCTTTGGAAATACTCATTCCCAATAAAGCCTCCAACGTGTGTCTATTACCCTCTATTCTATATTTCAACAAATTTTCATTCATCAACGAAATATCCCGGGATACCTGCCCCATGGAAAGATTCAGACCTTGTGCCGCATCCAAGTTGCTCGGGATAAACTCGTTCACGTTGAACTGAGCATAATCGACCGATCCAAGCCCCGAGAGAGTCAATCCTTTCGCTAATTGAAGTTCCAACCCCAAACTCGCGATCAAACGGTAATTGTCATTACGGGTAACCGTCTGATTGATCTTTTCCAAAAACTTATCCTCTATTTTTCCATGTCCGGGAAACAGCGTAGTCTGCGAGGCTGGATCGACCGTCATTCCCTCGATTCCGCGACGACCATCTCCATTATTCAGATTCCGGCTTTTATCCATATACCCCAAATAAAGTTGGGTCGTTGCCGTTAAAATAGGAGCGGGTTTGGCCGAGAGATTCACCATCAGGTTTGCCCGGGAGTAATTACTGCTCAACATAATACCTTTCTCGTCATAATACCCGGCCCCGATCATATATTGTATCTTATCGGTCCCTCCGGATGCCTGAATATTGGCATTGATCACCTTACCCGTCCGAAAGCTATATTTATACCAGTTTGTCTGGTTGTTATAGAAAGGATTCAGACTATCCTGAAGAATTTTATTTTCTCCCGCAGAATCGGGAAACCCGTTTCCCCACCACGCATCAAATCCCCCGTTACCTCGGTTAAAAGCATCTTCATAGGATGTCGGGTAAAAATAGAGTCCGCTCATCTGATCGTATCCCGTTTTCAGGCTATTCCGCATACGGTATATCTTGGTCATTCTCTCCAAACGTCCTCCCGTCTGTTCGGGAGTAACGGGTAAAAAAGAAGCCGTATAGGAGAAATTCACGGAAAATTTGGTTTTCCCGGCCTGTCCTTTCTTAGTTGTAATCAAGACAACCCCGTTTCCTGCCCGGGAACCGTAGATTGCGGCGGCGGCGGCATCTTTCAATATCTCCACGGAAGCAATCATAGAAGGATCGAGATCCGATAAGGTATTCGTACCCGTCACCGGAGAAGTAAAGGAAAACATGGGAACCCCGTCGACCACGTACAAAGGTTGTCCGTCGGTCGCACCCTCCTGCAGCAAGGAGTTGTAACCCCGAACGGCAACCCGGTTTCCCCCGGACCCCGGAGCTCCCGACTGGTTCACGATATCCACGCCGGCCAAACGCCCCTGTAACATACTCAGAATACTGTGCGAAGGAAGCTCTTTCATCTCATCGGCCTTTATCGAAGTGATCGAACTGACCATCTCTTTTTTGTTTTGCGTACCGTAAGCCCGAATCACCACCTCGTCTAAATCCGTCACTTCTTCCTCCATCTTTACCGACACCGGTTTATCCGCTTCATAAGCCACTTTTTGAGATTTATACCCGACAAACGAGAGTAGCAAGCTCCCCTTTTCCCGGGTTACCGACATCTCGAATTTACCCTCCGAGTCGGTAGCCGTTCCGATATTCGTACCTTCCAGCAACACGGTAACCCCCGGCAAAGGCACACCCTTTTCATCCGTCACCTTTCCTTTCACGACAAACCGTTTTACATCCGCTTCCTTACGTCGGATCATGATATAGATACCCTCCTGTTTATAGGAAAAAGGCTTATCCCGAAAAACCGTATCCAAAATCTGGAATACCGTTTTTTCTTTCACGTCGAATGTTACCTTATACGGTTTCGTATCTTCGTAATTAAACACGAATTTGTAGACATCCGCTTTTTCCAAAGCATTGAATACATCCGACAAAGGCACATTTTCCCATTTGAAACTCAGTTTCTTTTGCTGACCGAAAACAACCGAGGCCATACAAAAGAAGCTTAAAAACAAAAACAAGCGAATACACGTGATGTTTTGCACCCGATTCTTCGTTTTTCGCTCCTCAAAATGAGGTGAAATCGATTTTTTTTCCATAGATTTGTAGTTAAGAATTAAACATGTTCATCCGTCCGATGAACCAAATTCATGTTAAGGGGATAGGTCGCAACTATCCCTTTCTTATTTGGTTCTCGTTCACTTTTATATAAAAACGATTACCGTTTTTCCCGTTACCTCAATCCGCAATTTACCCGTCTCTTTCAAGCGCCCGATCACCTGTTCCACCGTATCTTTCCGGTTAGCCCAAAACTTAAAGCGAAAATCCTTGGCTTCCGGATTCCGGTAAAACACGGTAAAATCGAACCACCTGCCCAACTCGTCGAGTATCTCTTCTAAACGTATGTTATTATAATAGAAAAATCCCTCTTTCCAAGAAGTATACTTTAACACGTCTACCTCCTCTATGCGTAATAAACCGTCACGCAACGAGACATTCTCTCCCGGTTTCAACACGACCACATGATCCGCACCCGTTCCCTCTTCCTTCACGGAGACAACTCCCTTTACAAGTGTGATATTCTCCACCCCGTTCTCGTATGACTGCACGTTAAATTCCGTACCTAATACGTTGACCTCGGTTCGGATTGTCGCCACGACAAAAGGACGATCTACCTCCCGTTTCACGTCGAAATAAGCCTCTCCTTTCAAAAAAACCTCCCGCTTCGCCCCGCTGAACGCCAAAGGATATCTCAATTCGGAATCGGAATTGATCCATACCCGGGTCCCGTCATCCAAAATCAGGATATACTCGCCCCCGCGAGGTACTTTTATCGTGTGAAACTCTTCCGGCCGACAATCATCCCGCAATACTCTCATGTATTTCATTCCTCCCACCGAATCGATAACCACCCCTCGTATGTTTAAAGAATCTTCAGCACCCGTACCGGAAGCCAAAAAGTACTTTTTTCCGCCTTCGGTGATCAACGTTACCGTATTCTTCTCCGTATTCCGGGTTAACTCCATCGGTTGGACAAATTGTCTTTCCCTCTGTTTATAGAAAACAGCCATCGTCACGGAAATCAACACTAAAACCGAAGCCACGAACTTCATCATCCTACGACGGATCCGTATTTTACTCGCCCGTAAAGTTATTCTCTCGTCCAACAACAACCATTGATACTCCTCGTCCACCTCCATCCCTCCCTTTTCACGCATACCGGCTTCCCGGTAACGCCGTAATCCTTCCAACAGATCCCGATGCTCCTTCACCTCCAACCAAGCTCGAACCTTCGGCTCAGCTAATAATTTCTGATGATGTAAAATATATAATGCGAATTCTATATCCTCGTAATTAAAATCGTTTTGCATGTTTTCGTCTCCTGTTTTTAAGAACACGCACTACGTTTCAAAAAGGGTGATGTCTTGGAATACTTTTTTATTTGTTTTTCGTAAAAAAAATACCAGCAACCAAAGTGCATCATTCGAATACTCTTCCCGGAGGATACGTAAAGCCTTACTTATATGCGTCTTAACCGTATTGATAGAGATAGCCAATTCATCTGCTGCTTCTTGATATTTTCTTCCCTCGAGAAAACATTTCCTGAATACGGTCTTTGTTTGTCCTGGTAAATTTCCGACGGAATCGCGTAAACGCTCGATTAAAAGTTCATATTCCATGCAGTCCTCGTTAATTGTCTCCTTCTTTAACGACCATTCGAAGGCAAAACGCTCCTTTGCCTTCCGACGCCGAAGCTGACTCACGCAATGATTACGTACCAAAGTATACAATAACGGTAGAAGAGATTGGGATCGTTCGATCTTTTCAAAATTCATCCAAACCTTTTCAAACACGTCATTGACCGTATCTTTCGCCGTCTCCTCATCATTCAAAAAGCTAAGGGCATGATAATACAAACGGACATAATTCTCCCGGAACAACTGTTCAAAAACCTCTTTATGGTCAATAAATTTAATCATATAATACCCTGTATCCGGTACAAATATACAATATCAAAATTAGATTAATAAAATAAAAATAGATATTTAATGACATTAAAACAATATCATTATTTTACCAACACTTCCAATATCCATTCATTATAAATATAATACTTTAGCATTAAAGGTATTACCGAAGGAAGAGATAAAAAGCGAAAACTGTAAACAATACGGGTTTAAGACTTCTTGTCATTTGACAAATAGGGTGTATGATCAATTCACTGTTCTCATGATAACAACCCTGCTTACTACCAACCGTAGATTTCTCAGACATAAATAAACCATTCTATACATAATTATTATTCAGCCTGTTATATGACAAATATAATTGCATATGTAAAAAATATCCCTATATTTGTGTAGAACGATTAAAAATTACAGCTTATGAAACACCTTATCGCCTTGCTTGCGGTTCAGCTATTATTCTGGGGTTCCTTGTCGGCACAAAGGATAACAGAATTTTCGGAATATGATTTTTTGTTTGAAAAAAGACCATTTGGCAGATTATTTTCAGATACCCTAAAAAAAACAAATTTCGATAACGCATTTACCTTAAGAAATCCATTCCAACCAGATCCGAAAAAAAAGATTTTGACCAGAAACGATTCGATCTATTTCAAAAAACTACCTCTTAAAGAACCGAATGCAAAGAGGGATGGATTATCCGACGTTGATTTCAAACACAAATTACCTGCAAAACCCTTGTTTTATATCTCGTTATGGGATTATTCCCCCAAACCCATGCTGGATAAAAGATCTCTTTTCTATAACCCGCTTGAAAGAAAATCGAGAGATTTACAAGACTTACGATACTTATGGTCCGGAGATATTACCCACTTTAGAGAAATCGGTTATTCCGGTAATTATCCCGGCCAACAAAAACCGGTGTATAAAATTTATATCGTAAGAAACGGAAAAAAAATCCAAGGGTTTGGAATCGAATTGTTAGATGACAACTAACGAGATGTACACGCGAGAAGTAGGTATAAAAACAGAAAAATCAAAGAATTTACAAAATCCATATCAGATAAGAGAGAGAAAAAAAATCGTAAAATCGAATTATAACATAACAAGTATCGATAATTTAATTAAAATCAGTCATCAAAAAAACCAAATCGTTTATGATCGATTTGGTCTCTAAAGTATTGTGATCCAGCTGGGATTCGAACCCAGGACCCCAACATTAAAAGTGTTGTGCTCTACCGGCTGAGCTACTGAATCGTCAATTGTTTTTTTACAATTGCGGTGCAAAGGTATATATTTTTGCATCCCACACAAATTTATTTTCGTTTATTTTCCGGACTTTTTTACACTTCTTTCTTGGAAAAACATTAAATAGTTGATAAACAAAATCTCCATAGTGCATAGCCCTTCCCTTTGATATTTCAAAAAAATATCATAACTTATAACCATTTATAAAATCACAATAAATATGCCGCTTAGATCGTCAGAGAAAAAAGGAATTATCGTACTATCTTTTCTGCTAACAGGCTTCTTCGTATTTCCTCTTCTAATCGAGGAAGACGACACCCCTTTTTTCCTGCTCACGCAAGCCGAGATTCCCGATTCCATGGTACAGCTCTCGACTCATCCGGCCTCCCCGGTAAAACGGTTTGAATTGAACTCGGTCGACAGTGTTTCTTTAACCAAGATAAAAGGCATCGGTCCCTACTACGCTTCCAAGATACTAAAATACAGAAAACGCCTCGGTGGTTTTCATACTCCCTTACAATTGAAAGAAATCTCCTTCAAATACCTCTCCGTAGACTCTTTGCTGGATCATTTTTATGCCGATCCCAAACACATTACAAAAAAAGAGATGGATACCATGAGCTTTAAAAGCATATTGAGCCATCCTTATTTGGAATACGGGGAAGTGCAACTGATCTTTAAAGCGAAGAAAGAGTGGGGAACAATCACCTACTCCCTATTGGAGCAGAAAAAAATATTGGCACCCCACAAACTCAAAAAGATAAAACCTTACTTCAAATAATTTACATAACTTTGTAGGGACTCATTATTGATTAGAAACATAAAACAACTAAATATGAAGAAAGTATTCATTATTATCCTCGGTATTTTTATACTGTTCATTATCGCACTGATAACGATTCCTGTATTCTTTAAAAGCGACATTCTCCGGCTTATAGAAGAACAGTCCTCAAAGTATATGAAAGCCGACTTAAAAATCGGAGACGTAAACTTAAGCATGTTCAAAAATTTTCCGGATTTAAGCGTTACATTAACGGATGTCATGTTATCCGAGAACCGGGAAACGGTAAAAGACACCTTCATTCGTATTCCTGAATTTGAAGCATCCGTTAATCTAAAATCTCTTATTTCGGGAAACGAGATCATCATCAACCGTATTTTATTAAAAGATTGCCGTTTGATGCCGCAAGTAACGGCCTCCGGTCGGGAGAACTGGGACATTATGATCGCATCGGACAGTACGGGAACCGCCACTCCACAAGATAGTATTCAGACAAAAACAGACGCCTCCGGAAAATCGGTCAGATTCAATCACATCGAGATCCGGGACCTTTATTTAGATTACAAAGATTTTCAATCTTCCACCTATTTCAGCATCGATAAAATCAACCTGGAATTGCAAGGAAATCTTTCCGAAACAAATACGCTTCTACAAATTTTACTCCATTTGGAAAATATCTGTTTCCGTCAAGGCAACAGCGTATGGGTCAACAACACGAATTTCAACTGGCAAGCCGATATCGAAGCCAATCTGAAGGAGATGCTGTTCCATATTAAGAAAAACGACATGTCGTTGAACGACCTGAAATTAGATTTGACAGGCAATGTTGGTATAGGAAAAGAAAAATACGATATGGATCTGAAGCTAAACGCTCCCGATACCCAATTCGAAAGTCTTTTGGCTATGGTTCCGAAAGAATTCCAAAAAGAGATTGAAGGAGTAAAAACTTCCGGAGGTTTTCAGCTTAATGCCACGGCGAAAGGAGAATATTATGAAAATCATCTCCCGCAATTCGATATCCAATTCAATATATTGGATGCCAGTTTAAAATATCCGGAGCTTCCTGAATCCATCGAAAAGATCAATCTTAAGTTAAGTATTACTAATCCGGGAGGAACTCCCTCCCTAACGGTTGCAGATTTACGTACCCTATCCTTTTCCGTGGCAGATAATCCGTTCGACATGAGCTTATTGGTTTCCAACCCGGAAGATCCCACGCTAAAAGGAGAAGCCAAAGGCGTCATCAATTTCGAAAGTCTTAAAAAAGCTCTTCCCTTGCAAGACATCACCCTCAACGGAATACTTTCCGTAGATATGGCGTTCAACGGAAAATACCAATACATCGAAAAAGAACAATACGAAAAATTTTCCGCTAACGGAAAAATTTCATTGAAAGATGTTCTGTTCAAAAACAGTGATTTTCCCAAAGGCATCGTCATCCCCTCCGGAGATTTAACCGTAACCCCGGCTCGTTTGAATTTGAAGAATCTATCGATTCAAATCAATTCATCCGATCTCACCTTGGAGGGATACGTGGCCGACTATCTGCCCTATATATTTAAGAACCAAACATTAAAAGGGAATTTTAATTTAAATTCAAAATTATTGAACCTGAATGAATTGATGGCAAATATAGCCACGGATACCACACAAACACAAAAGGATAACGCTTCTTCATCGCCTAACGGAGTATTTGAAGTTCCCCAAAATATCCAACTGGGTTTAAATACCAACGTTAAAACCTTATTGTTCGATCAACTGACCGTCAAGAACATTAACGGGAATGTACAAACAGCAGGAGGCGTGGCTACCCTTAAAAATCTCAGCATGGATATGCTGGAGGGAAAAATACTCATGAACGGATCCTATAACACGACCCATCCGGCTAAACCATTCGTGGACTTCAATCTCCGGATAGACGATTTCGATATCGATGCCGCCTACCACGCGTTTAGCTTTATCAGACAAAGTATTCCCATGGCGATGAATTGTTCCGGAAAAATCTCTACCGTAATGAAATTTTCCGCTAATTTGGATCAGGAGATGAGTCCGATCATGAACACGGTAAACGGAGGAGGAAGTCTTTCCACGGCCGGATTCTTAATAAAAGACAACCCGGCTATGGCGAAATTAGCCACTTTATTAAAAAATGACGAATTAAGCCGAATCAGTATCAGCAAGTTAAAAATAGACTTTAAACTGGATCACGGAAATATTATCATAGAACCCTTTACCACCCATTTAGCAGGAAACCCGACGACAATCTACGGTTCCCAAACTGTAAACGGGGAGATGGACTATACCCTCTCCATGAACATCGACCGGAAATATTTCGGAAAAGATATCAACAACGTACTCTCCGCACTCCCGGGAGCAAGCAATATTAAAGCGTTGGATGTAGACGTAAAGATAGAAGGGACCCTTGATAAACCTATCGTGAAACCAGATTTAACAAAAGCGATAAAAGCCGTAGAGAAAGAAGCGGGCAAAGAAGTTAAAAAGAATATACTGAAAGGACTTGACAAGCTGTTCAAAAAGAAATAACCCTTCTGAATAAAATAAGGCTGCTTTTAAAAGCAGCCTTATTTTATTGATCGAAACCCGGACGACAAAAATTTCGGGCATCCGGAAAGCGATGTTCCAGGTCCCGCAGCATTTGCTCCAAAACGACCAAAATACGTTCTATATCCTGTTGAAAATAAACCACCTTGTTTTTCAACACGGACCAGGCTTGATAAGAAATTTCAATAGCCAACAAGGCTACCTTCGCCGAGCCGTTATAATCATTTTCTTCCTGTTTGGCATTGATTTTATCCGCGTAAATATGAAAGCCGTACAGAGCCCGTTTCATTTTTGCGTGAATCAGATCCAAATACCAGCTGATTTCCACCAATGCTTCATCGACCTCCTTCGTCTTTATTCCATTACCCTTCTCCTCCTCTTCATCCAATTTCTGATATATACTCTCCTGACACTTATCAGCCAGAGTCTCATATATCCGATTACAGCAGATCATATCTTCCCTCTCCACTTTTCTGGCCAGCTCTTCGTCATCATCGTCCAAATCCTCATAATCTTCGCCCCAGAAACCCTTATCGATATTTTCTGCCCGATATATGTCTTCAATCGCGATTCCCTTCTCCTCAGCCAACTCCCGTAATACCTCATAGGTTGAATCGAAGATACTTTTCAAACGAGAAAGAGCTACATCATCATCATCCGGCAACTCCTCATCGAAATCGACCTTTGCTCTTTCTTTCAATTTTTTCCCCATCGTGAAGCTCATGCAACGGGATTGAAATTTACAGCGTTCACACCAACGATCGCAATAATTATATATACCGGGAACAAAACCAGTATTCACGATATTATTTTCTTTTTTCTTAGGCACGCTTTCTAACCTTAGCCGATTAATTTTTTATAACGTATACGTTTAGGAGTAACATCCCCCAAACGTTTCTTTTTATTTTCCTCGTATTCGGAGTAACTCCCTTCAAAATACACCACCTTAGAATCACCCTCGAATGCCAGAATATGAGTCGCGATACGATCCAAAAACCAACGGTCATGGGAAACCACAACCGCACAACCGGCAAAATTTTCCAAACCTTCTTCCAATGCCCGCAACGTATTCACATCGATATCGTTTGTAGGCTCATCCAATAACAGAACGTTTGCCTCCTCCTTTAACGCCAAAGCCAAATGCAGGCGATTTCTCTCTCCTCCGGACAGGACTCCACACTTTTTTTCCTGGTCGGAACCTGAAAAATTAAATTTAGAAACATACGCCCGGGCGTTTATTTCACGCCCTCCCACGGTTATCAGGTCACTCCCTCCCGAAATAATTTGATACACGGTCTTTTCCGGATCAATGGAAGCATGTTGTTGATCGACATAACCAATCTTCACCGTTGGACCGACTTCAAACGTCCCGGCATCAGCCTTTTCCAATCCCATTATCATCCTGAAAAGAGTCGTTTTTCCCGCTCCATTCGGTCCGATCACCCCGACAATTCCGGCCGGAGGCAACTGGAACTCCAAATCCTCGAAAAGCAATTTCTCGCCAAATCCTTTCGACACATGCTCCGCTTCAATAACCTTATTCCCGAGACGAGGACCATTCGGTATAAAAATCTCCAATTGCTCTTCTTTCTCCTTTACGTCTTCCTCCATCATTCGATCGTAAGCCTTTAAACGAGCCTTACTTTTCGCCTGACGGGCTTTCGGAGACATCCTCACCCATTCCAATTCTCTTTCCAGCGTCTTTCTTCGCTTACTTGCCTGTTTCTCTTCCTGCTCCAAACGTTTCGCTTTTTGCTCCAACCAGGAGGAATAATTTCCCTCCCAAGGAATTCCTTCTCCCCGATCCAACTCTAAAATCCATCCTGCCACGTTATCCAGAAAATAACGGTCGTGAGTCACACATATTACCGTTCCGGGATATTGATGCAAATGTTGTTCCAGCCATTCGACCGACTCGGCATCCAAATGGTTCGTAGGCTCATCCAGTAATAAAATATCGGGTTCCTTTAACAGCAATCTGCATAGAGCAACCCGACGACGTTCTCCCCCTGACAAATTCTTAACCAAAGCATCCGGTTCCGGACAACGAAGAGCATCCATAGCCCGCTCCAATTTCTGATCGATTTCCCATCCTCCGTTATGTTCTATCAATTCGGTCAATTCTCCCTGACGGACCATCAATTTATCCATCTCCTCATCACTCATCGGTTCACAGAACTTCAGGTTCACCTCCTCGTACTCTTTCAATAAATCCATCACTTCCTTAACTCCTTCTTCAACGACCTCTTTCACTGTTTTCGTATCATCCAACAAAGGCTCCTGGGGAAGATAACCTATCGAATGTTCTTTGGACCAGACAACTTTCCCCTCATAATTAGAATCCAAGCCGGCGATAATTTTTAATAAAGTGGATTTACCCGACCCATTCAATCCAATTACTCCAATCTTCGCACCATAAAAGAAAGAAAGGGATATATCTTTTATTATCTTTCGTTGCGGAGGGATAGTTTTACTTACCCTCATCATTGAAAAAATAATTTTTTTATCGTCTGCCATATGCTTTAACTTGTTCTATTATTATGTTTAAATTATATCTACGACTGATTTCCACTCAAAACGGATACAAAGATAAACCATATCCATCAATAAAAAAAATCGCAATACTTAATAACACTAAGTAAAAATCATTTTATCCCCCTCAAAGAGCTTCAAACAAAAAAACAATTTATCGGCCTATTAAAAATTTCATGACTATTTCTCTCATCCACCTTTTATCTTTTTTTATTTCAATAATACAAGAGACTCGTGCATATTTCACATATTTTATGAATTACAAAAGTCATAAAAGAAGAGATTTATCTATTATTGATCGATATCAAATGAAAAATAGAACACGTTACAACCGAGATAAATTTCATTACTTTTGCCAAAATAAAACGAATAGCCGCTATGATAAAAATAAAACAGTTTATCTATTTATCGTGGATCTTCTGCACCACGTTATGCTTTTCTTGTCGTACACATTCCGAAAAGTTAAACGATGCCTTAAAATTAAGCGGAAAAAATCGACAAGAATTAGAAAAAGTATTAAAGCATTATTCACAAGACCGGGCCGATAGCTTGAAACGGAAAGCGGCTATTTTCCTCATTGAAAATATGCCCGGTCATTTTTCCTACAACGGCCCCTACCTGAGAGAGTTTAAAAATATTGTCGATACGTTGCCGGATTCCTATTGGCTAAAAAAAATCATCTTAATGCAACCCTACCGTTATAAAGAGTACAGAGAACAACTACAAGAAGAGGAGGATATCAAACATATCAAAGCCGACTATTTGATCCATAACATAGACGCAGCTTTTAAGATGCTGGAAACCAAACCTTGGTTGGAATCTTTACCATTCGAGGATTTTTGTGAATATCTATTACCCTACCGTATCGATAACGAGTTACTCGACAATTGGAAGGATTCGATTATTCCCATTTACGAAAATAAAATTACAGAAAAGACGACTTATTGTGACGATCAAAGATATTCTGCGTTCCAATTGGCAAAAGAAACATCTATTGAGTTTTATAGCAGCGAACAAGCCTCTTCCGATATGATTGCCGGTATTCCTTACCAAAAATACGAGTGTATCAACGACAGTCGGTTACGCGTGATAGCAACGCGCAAGGTAGGCATTCCCTGTACTATCGATTTCGTCCCGGCTTGGGCAGACATGAACGGATATCATTATTGGATGGTCGTTGTCGATCCAAAATACAAAACCCTTTCCTCCTATCAGATCGAAGGGAAAACAGCCCCGAAGGTGTACCGGAGAACTTTTTCCATCAACGAAATCCCGCGTGATCCGAAAGGGGAAAATTTTATTCCAGAATTTTTCAAAGATCCTTTTAATAAAGACGTGACTGATATATACCTCAACACTTCCGATGTAAAGGTAAACCTTTTATTCCCTCCTTCCCGCGGTGTCAAATACGCCTATATAGCCATGTTTAACGATTTGACCCTAAAAATCGTGGGTTGGGGCAAAATAACACGCGATCAAGTAACATTCCCAAAATTAGGAAGAGGTATTGTTTATTTTCCGGTCTACTTCTCAGGCAATCAGCTGATGAACGGAAACTTCCCGTTTATTTTAAAAATGAATGGCGAAACCGAATTTTTGATTCCGGATACCACCCGACATCAAACCATCAGGATTACCCGGAAATTTCCCGTTATCGGTTACAAAACCGTATACGGAGAACTATTAAAAGGGAACTGTTTCAGTGCCTCCAATACCCTTTCGTTTAAAGACTCGACAATCATCCACAAAATTACCGAAAACCCATACATGCATTACACGACATTCAAAGTGGATACGAATTTAAAATACCGGTATTGGAAAATAAGCAATACGCATTACTCACATATAGCAGAACTTGTTTTCCGTGATGCAAAAGGGAATTATTTATCCTGGAAAACCATTCCTCAGGATAGAAACCGCCAGGAAGAATATTTAGGCGACAACGATCCGTTAACCTATACTTACATTTACAGGAATCTCCTTCTGGATTTCGGGGAACCGGTACAAATCTCTTCCGTAGGTTATCTTTCTCAAAACGACGGTAACGGTATATACCCCGGCAACGAGTACGAACTATTCTTTTACGACCGTAACGGTTGGCACTCTCTGGGACGGAAAACAGCGGACGATCATTATATCGAATACGAATCCGTCCCGGCCGGAGCCTTATACTGGTTAAGAAATCATACGACGGGACGGGAAGAACGTCCTTTTACCTACAAGAACGGAGAAGTACATTTCTGGTAATCTCCTCTTTACGAGATAGCCGGAGGCCGATCATCTTTTTACAGAACTTTCGATATGCTAATTTTCATAATCTCGATAAAAATCGCTATTTTAGTCTATCATTAGAACGAGAAAATCATGATAGAGACAATTAATCATTTTCTGGAAGAGCATTCCATCGACAAAAACGCCGGTTTTATCATTGCGGTAAGCGGAGGAGCTGATTCAATAGCCTTACTACATGCATTTAAATACTTAAATATCAAAATATTGGCACTACACTGCAACTTTAATTTGCGTGGAAGAGAATCCAATATGGACGAACAATTCGTCAAGCGATTTTGTGACACTTACGGAATCCCTCATAGCGTCAAAAAATTCGATACGCTCGCTTACGCCAAAAGCAAAGGAATAAGTATTGAAATGGCTGCCAGAGAATTGCGATACAATTGGTTTGAAGAAGTCCGTCAGAAAAAAAACATGGACTATATCGTGGTGGGACATCATGCCGATGACCTGGCTGAAACTATTTTTATCAATTTCTGCCGGGGAACCGGCATTAAAGGACTCTCCGGAATCCGTCCGATAAACGGACGGATATTACGTCCTCTATTAAACCGCTCTAAAAATGAAATCATCGATTATATTACTCTCAATAAGTTAGGGTACCGTGTTGACTCAACGAACAACACGTTAGATTACGTACGAAACAAAATCCGCCACCTTATTATTCCCGTATGCAAAGACATCAATCCCTCCTTTTTAAAAACCGTACAGGAAAATTGTCAGGCGATGCGTGAAGTCGAACAAATCTATCTACACGGTATAAAACAGTTGAAACGACAAATCATGTCCGAAGAAAACGGAGAGATACTAATCCATATCCAACAGACGTTAGATTCACCTGCACCTTATACTTTATTATACGAGATATTAAAACCTTACGGATTTAATACCACTCAGGTAAAAGATATATTAGAAAGTAACGATTCCATCCCCGGGAAACAATTTCAAGCGGAAGAGTACTTATTGACCAAAGGACGCACGTACTGGAGATTATTTAATATCCTTGAAAAAGAAGACGAACATACTCTAATGGCCGACAACGGTACTTATTATTTAAATAACGTCACTTTTACGTTGGATGAAACGGAGGTCACTCCCGAGTTTGAAATACCCAAAGAAAGCCATATCGCCTGTTTCGATTTAGATAAAATCAATTATCCTCTTATCGTACGTCATTGGGCTACAGGAGACTGGTTTTGTCCATTAGGAATGAAAAGAAGCAAAAAGAAATTGAGTGATTTATTTACCGATTTAAAGTTCAGCGCAAAGCAAAAAAAAGAATGCCTTATCATCCAATCCGGAAAAGACATCGTTTGGGTCGTGGGACATCGTTTGGACGATCGTTATAAAATTACTCCCGGCACCAAAAAAGCTTTAATAATAAAAGTCTCAGCCAAACCTCAAGGAGAAAAACAGGCAAAAAATTAAAAAAGAGGCCTCAGCCTCTTTTTAACACACTAACAATAAATTTACTACACTTATAAAAGCAAAAAACATTTCTTAGATTGCGTGGGCAAAGATAGTAATTTAAAACGTTTGCGCAAATTTTTTTAAGAAAAAAAACGTTCGCGTATAACAATTCCAAAACTTCTTTGTTTTTCATTTTTTTATCCATACTTTTGTATGAAAATAAGAGAATGATAAGAATAATAACATCATTATTAACCGATTAATATAATTAGAAATGTCAAAGATTAAAGTTGGTATTAACGGATTCGGACGTATTGGTCGTTTGGTTTTCCGTGCAGCTATGGGTAGAAACGATATTGAAATCGTAGGGATTAATGACCTTATCGACGTGGAGTACATGGCGTATATGCTTAGATACGATACCATGCACGGACGTTTTAATGGAACGATCGAAGTGAAAGACGGCAAATTAGTTGTAAACGGGCAAGCTATTCGCGTTACGGCTGAAAAAGACCCAGCCAATTTAAAATGGAACGAGGTAGGAGCTGAATATGTTGTAGAATCTACCGGATTATTCTTGACAAAAGAAAAAGCCGAAGCTCATTTAAAGGCCGGAGCAAAACGTGTTGTAATGTCAGCACCTTCAAAAGACGATACCCCCATGTTCGTTATGGGTGTAAATCATAAATCTTACTCCGGGCAGACTATCGTATCCAACGCTTCTTGTACGACCAACTGTCTGGCTCCGTTAGCAAAAGTAATCCACGACAAATTCGGCATTGTTGAAGGTTTGATGACTACTGTACACGCCACTACCGCAACTCAAAAGACAGTTGACGGTCCCTCTGCCAAGGATTGGAGAGGCGGACGTGCTGCTGCCGGTAATATCATACCTTCCTCTACAGGAGCAGCTAAAGCCGTGGGCAAAGTAATTCCCGAATTAAACGGCAAGTTGACAGGTATGTCATTTCGGGTTCCGACGCTTGATGTTTCCGTGGTTGATTTAACTTGTCGTTTGGAGAAACCGGCAACTTACGATGAAATTAAGGCTGCCATGAAAGAAGCTTCTGAAAACGAATTAAAAGGAATCTTAGGATACACGGAAGAAGATGTTGTTTCATCCGATTTCTTAGGTGACGCCCGTACTTCCATATTCGACGCAAAAGCAGGTATCGCATTGAATCCCAACTTCGTAAAACTGGTCTCTTGGTATGACAACGAATGGGGGTATTCAAACAAAGTAATCGAATTAATCGCTCATATGGCGACCGTAAAATAAATACGAAAAGAGCCGGTTATAAACCGGCTCTTTTTTTCAACCATTCTCTTTCATTCCCGTATAGTAAATAAGCAACATTATATATTCTATGGATATAATCAAGGAAAAAAGACCCTATCATTTGGGGTTAGTCTTAAGTGGAGGAGGGGCAAGAGGTTTTGCACACTTGGGAGTATACAAGGCCATGCAAGAATTAGGGATCAAACCCGATATTATTTCCGGTACCAGTGCCGGAGCTATTGCCGGAGTCATGATCGCCTCCGGACATACGGCAGAAGAATCGCTTTCGTTCTTTATAGGAACCAAGATGTTAGACTTCGCTCGTCCTGTTGTCTCCAAGATGGGCGTTATGATGATGGGCGGCATGGAAAAACGATTGTCCGAATTCATTCAAGTAGAAACTTTCGACCAACTCCAAATTCCTTTAGTCGTCACGGCGACTAACATGAATTTAGGTGTTCCCGCTCACTTCAATAGCGGCAAGGTCATTCCATCGGTCGTGGCATCTTCATCCGTCCCTATCGTATTCGTACCTACGGTTATCGACAATCAACAATACGTGGACGGCGGTGTTTTTATGAATTTACCGGTACGTCCGATTCGCGATTTATGCGATATCATTATCGGAGTCCATATCGATCCGGTTGAACCCAGTGATCACATTAAAAATTTAGTACATCTCGCAGAGCGCTCCTTCCACATGGGAATCCTTTCCAACATGAATATCGATGCTAAAAGTTGCGATATTCTGATCATGCCCAAACATATCAGTCAATACAGTATGTTCGATCTGAACAATACGGAAAAAATTTTCGACGAAGGCTATAAGGAAGCCATGATTATGTTTAAACGCCCCAAAACAATGGCCACTTTGGGACTAAACTGACCGAATAATCAGTCGTATCTGTTTTAAACCGAAAAGTAAATATTACTTTTGTCGAAAATTTATATCATACTAATGCCACCTATAGACGACACTTTTCGGGATATATTGCAATCGCTCGGAATTGCAACCTTAAACGAGATGCAAATCCAAGCCATCGAAGCTCAACGAAATAACAGGGATATCCTTCTGTTATCCCCGACCGGCTCCGGAAAAACGTTAGCTTTTTTACTTCCTCTTTTAGAAAAATTATCAAGCGACAAAAAGGAGATACAAGCATTGATTCTCACCCCCTCCCGAGAGTTGGCACTCCAAATCGAATCCGTATTTCGCTCTCTAAGAAGTTCCTATCGGGTGGTATGTTGTTACGGCGGACACGATATTCAAGTTGAAGAGAGAAGTCTCGTTTACCCTCCGGCTTTACTCATAGGTACTCCCGGACGGCTATTAGACCATATCGATCGGCAAACTATCGATTTAAAAGAGGTACACACGATTATCCTGGATGAATTCGATAAATCGCTTGAATTCGGATTTATTGAAGATATGAGAGAAATATTTGCCTGCTTACACGGAATTCGGCAGCGGATTCTCACTTCTGCTACTTCGGCCGTTGAGATCCCCGTATTTGTCGGGATAAAATCGCCTCACGCGATTAATTTTTTAGAAAAAACACCTTTGGGTAAATTAGAAATAAAAACCGTCTATTCAGGAGATCCGGACAAACTTACTACCCTATACCGATTGTTAGGCGAGTTAAACGGGTCCCCGACCCTTATTTTTTGTAATTACAGAGAACATGCCGAACGGATTAGCACCTATCTTCGGAAACAGGCGGTGGAAAACGAGTTTTTTCACGGCGGACTGGAACAAGCGGAAAGGGAAAGAGTTCTATGCAAATTCCGGAACGGCAGCACGACCATCCTAATCTCTACCGATTTAGCTGCCAGAGGATTAGATATACCTGAAATAGAATACATCATCCATTATCATTTCCCGGATACGGAAGAGGCCTTTATCCACCGTAACGGACGTACAGCCAGGATGAAAGCTTCGGGAACTGCTTTTGTTCTCATAGGAGAATCGGAAATATTTCCTGCCTATCTCCCGGAAATTCCGGAGGTATATCGTTTATCCGGCAAAAATAAGATTCCCCCGAAACCGGAATGGAATACCTTATACATCGGAAAAGGAAAAAAAGATAAACTGAGCAAAATGGATATCGTCGGTTTCCTCTGTCAAAAAGGGAATTTACATAAAGAGGAGATCGGACGTATCGAAATAAAAGATTTTCATGCTTTTGCGGCCATTAAACGAAACAGGATACGAAAAACCCTCTCCCTTATTCGGAATGAAAAAATCAAAAACATGAAAACAAAATTCGCCATCTCCTTCTAAGAAAAACGAGGAGGCAGGCCTCCTCGTTTTTTCATTTTACATATTCTTGCATTTTTGTAATCAGATGAATGTTTCCGGCCATTATGGCAATCCCCCTGTTTTCCCGAAAAGAGCGGATTTCTCCCCCGGCCTCCCGTACGATAAGCTCTCCGGCACACACATCCCAAGGATGCAGTCCCAATTCCCAATAAGCATCCAAAAATCCGGCAGCCACACAACACAGGTCGTAAGCAGCCGATCCCAATCGCCGGATTCCACGGATACGCGGAAGAATACGAGCTAAATTAGCGGCATTATTATCCGGATTTACATCCTTATCGTATGGAAAACCTGTTCCCAATACACTATGGGCCAAATCCTTCTTGCCCGATACACGAATAGAGATTCCGTTCCTAAAAGCGCCTTTCCCCCGGATCGCCGTATACATTTCATCCAGATAGGGAGCGTATACCACACCTAAAAGGGATTCTCCCTTGTAGGTCAATCCGATAGACACGCAAAAAACAGGAAGCCCCTGACTGTAATTATTTGTTCCATCCAATGGATCCACAATCCACAAGTAATCACTATGAACATCATGCGCTCCGCTCTCCTCCCCCAACACGCCATGAGCCGGAAAAGAGGCATTTATTCGCTCCAACAAAAAGGTTTCACATAACTTATCCACCTTAGTCACCACATCGAAAACATTCGATTTGGTCTCAATTCCCAAATTATCACCTCTAAAATAGGAGCGTTGCATACCTCCGACCTCTTTCGCCCAGCCGACAACAAGTTCCAGTGTACTTTTCAAATCCAGGTCCATCTCTTTACTTCTTTATTTTTTGGCAATTTTTTCTTTAATTTCCAACTGATAAATAATAGTTGAATAAGGAGGAATCCCTCTAAAAAGTTTATCTTCATAAGCCATACCGTAAGGCACGATAATATCGGCTTTATCACCGACTTTCAATAACGGAAAACTTAATCTCAAACCATCTATTAAATCGCTTACCAACCACTTCACCGACTTATTTCCCTCGAGCTTTATAATTTGTCTTAAGTTATCCCGATCTCTCACTTCATCCAAAAGATAGGCAGCACACACAACGCGCACACTGTCTTTCGCCCCAATGTTTTCTCCCTCCGAATCCAATGTCGTCCGCACAATATAGGTTGTCGTATCGCCACTTTTCACATCCAAAATGTTTTCCCGAGGAATATTCGAATAGACCTCATCCATATACCGTTTAATCATCTCTTTCTCATAGGAGAACAGGTCTTTTCCCACGACTTTCTCCACCTTCATATCATACAGATGGGTAATTCCGTTACTGTACATCACCGGAGAGGGTACAAGTAAATTTCCTTTTTTACCTTCACCGACATATCCGGCTAACAATCCCACGAAACTACCGTCTCCCACCCGGCAATATACCGGCCCCCCGTAAGGAAAAGTAGCGGTAAATCCGCTACCCGCGGCTTTAGCCGGATCCGTCGTATCGAATATATACCCGTTCAAGTTCGTCAGATCATAATTGACCAATACCCACTCTTTATCTTCCGCAACCGTTCCGGTCCGATCGTTATTGAACACATACATATCCGCGATATGCTGACTTTGTTCCGATACAGGTATTTTTATTATCTCTGTTTTGGCGTTTTTATCAAGATAAGCTTCGATATTCTTTTGTTCTTGAGCAAGAACCTTTTTAATATCGATCGTATCTACACCATCCGAACAACCTGCGAATATACCCATCAGCAAGCCTAAACCCCAGATTAAATTGTTTTTTTTCATTTCCGTTTTTTTTAGTTGTTATTAAAATACCATCTGTCATGGTTCATTACCTCTCCCTGTCTCCGGATTTTCCGGAGGAGTAAATATACCTACCCTCTTTACCTTCAACGTGTATACCAAAGTTGAAAAAGAAGGTATTAAAATTTGTCCGCTCGCACTCTTCACCCCTGCACGCCCGTACCCCAGCACATGAGGTACGATTATCGTAGCTTCATCGCCTTCGTGCAAATAAGTCAAAGCCTTCGCGTAAACCTCCAATATCGTCCCGTTTCTCGGGGCCAAAGGATGAATCATCGTCACGCTGTCCCAGACTTCATACTGCTTTAATAATCCCTCGGTCAAAACGTATGCCTCATGCGAAATCGAAACCGTATCTCCCTCCTTGATCACAGAGACGCCACTTCCCTGGTGTGTCATCACCAAATAGGCAATCGAATCGTTTCGCCTTATCTCGACAGGCTCGCCGATCTTGTCTTGGATGTGATTGTCTATATAAGATTGAATTAAAGCATCTTCATACCCTTTGAAATCCGGAATAACCCGTTTTATCTGAAGCTTATACAATAGCGACTTTCCGTTCTGACTACCTAATTTAGAGGGAACGATCATCTCTCCCGTTTTACCCTCTCCGATGTACTTCAACGCCTCCCCGATATAATTGAACTTATTCGCCGTATCGAGCACATTATATACCGGTCCCCCCATCGCATAGGTCCTGACATAAGTTGAATCCAGTTTTTGTTGCGGATCGGTAGAGTCCATGTATTTCCCGTTCAAGTCCAATACGTCATAATCGATCAGGGCGTATTCATCCTCTTTTACCAAAGTTCCCGTCTTATCATTATTAAAAATATAGATAGAATCTATAGGCAAACCTTTTACGGAATAAAAACACACCGTAGTAACGGGAGTCGTAACATTTTCCCTCAAATACTCCCGAATATCAACGGATTCTTTCTCCAGAACATCAATCAGGTCATCCTCTTTTTCTTCGGAACAACTCCAAAAGCTCAGCATCAGCACGCATACCGATAAAATACAATACTTTCCCATACTTGTTTTTATTAAACCGTTATCTCTGTTTCTTCCCAAAATCCTTTTCGTAAATGTACCGTACTCCGAATCCCGGCCTCCCGCAACAACCCAAATACTTCCGCCCTGCCCTGATTGATTTTTTCAGGCTCATGAGCATCGGAATTAACCATCAAGGGTATCTTCAACTCCCTCAATTCTTTAAAATAACGCACGTCCGGAAATAACATTCCTCTCCGCCCATAGGCTTTCGTGTTGATCTCCATCATCACTCCCTTCTCTGCAATCACCCTCAAATAATCCATCATCATGTTTCGAAACCAGTTGCTGTCCACTATTTCCGGATCGCAAAGCGAACCGTTCATCGCCACCTTATCCGCGTGGGCAACGAAATCGAAGCCGCCCAACTCAACCATCCGCATCGAAGCCTGAAAATAATTCTTTATCAACAGCTTCAAATCTCCAGCGAACACCTTATCCAAATTCCTCCGGAAATCCTCGACTCTTCCATCCATGTCCATCATTTCTCCTCTTTCCGGATTTACCACATAATGAACGGAACCGATACGATAATCCAACGGCAATTGTTGAAAATAAAGGGAAGAAGGTCCGTATTCATCATTCAAATAATCAATTTCCAACCCTACATATACCTCAAGCATTGAGGCATATATTCGTTTAAGCCTTTGCATTTCCCGTAAATAATTCCCCACCTCACTCCGTTTCAAAGACCAGTCGGTCTCAAACGGCAACGGGGAATGGGAAGAGATTCCGTAACTATGAAATCCTGCTTCTATCGCCGCTTTTACAAAATCTTCCGCAGGTGCTCTTCCGTCACAAAAAGTACAATGACTATGATAATTACATAAATCCATTCTTACTTTTTCATCCAGGCGTTAACAATTTCACCCACGTATATTTTATGAAAATCTTTTTCAGGATAGCTTTCCGTTATCGGCGTTTTCTCCCAAAAAGCATCTTCCTTTAACCAATCCGCGTATATTTTTTTACATTCCAAAACCAATCGGGCCTCTTCAAAAAAAGGATTCCCCAATAGCGTAAATCCGGGAGTCAATCCACTCTTCTCTATCTTATTCGCACACCTACCCGAAATCGAACCGCATACATTCAATGCTTTCCGATTCTCTTTTCCCAAAAAGTCAAGCGTAAAATAGGCATTATTTTCCATAAATTCAAACGTGTATCGCTGCGGACGCACGAAAACGGTCACGACGGGCTTGTTCCACAAAAAACCCATCATACCCCAACTTGCCGTCATCATATTAAAACGATCGGCATTACCGGCAGCAATCAGCATCCACTCCTCACCGATTAATTTTATGGCATTCTCCTGAATGACCTTAGGATCTATTTTTTGAAGCATATTCATTTCCCTTCCGTTTACATTCTTTCCGGCATTTCGATACCCAACATACCCATAGCGCTTTTTATAGCCTCACTGCATTGCCGGGCCAACAACAATCGGATATTCCGAACAGCCACGTTATCCTCCTTCAAAATAGAGTAATCGTGATAAAACTGATTAAACTCCTTGGCCAGCTCGTACGCGTAATTTCCCAATACGGCAGGACTATAATTGTCTCCGGCCTCTTTTACAACCGAAGGCAATTTAGCTATTAACTTAATCAGATTCTGTTCCTTTTCCGTCAACGGAGTATGGATATCTCCCGGTTCAACCGTAATTCCTGCTTCCGCCGCTTTACGCAATACCGACTTAATCCTCGTATAGGTATATTGAATAAAAGGTCCCGTATTCCCGTTAAAATCAATCGATTCTTTCGGATTGAACATCATCGTCTTCTTGGGATCCACCTTTAAAATAAAATATTTTAAAGCACCTAAAGCAACTTTACGATACACCTCTTCTGCCTCCTCTCTGGAATAACCTTCCAACTTCCCCAACTCCTCCGAAGTTACCCGTGCGGTATGAATCATCTCCGCAATAAGATCATCGGCATCGACCACGGTACCTTCCCTTGATTTCATTTTTCCCTCGGGCAATTCCACCATTCCATAAGAGAGGTGTTTGATTTTATCCGCCCACTCGAAACCTAATTTTTTACAAATCAGTGATAATACTTGGAAATGGTAGTTCTGCTCATTACCCACGACATAGATCTCCTGATCGATATTAAATTCATTAAAACGATCGTAAGCCGTTCCAATATCTTGGGTCATGTAAACGGACGTGCCGTCATCCCGCAACAACAATTTGTGATCCAACCCGTCTCCTGTCAAATCCGCCCAAATGCTTCCCGTCTCTTTCTGATACAAAACTCCGTCAGCCAACCCTTTCAACACAAGATCACGCCCCTTTTTATAAGTTTCCGATTCGAAATAGATCTTATCGAAAGAGATCCCCATCAATTGATAGGTTTCATCAAATCCCTTCAATACCCAATCATTCATCATCCGCCACAAAGCCACAGTCTCATCGTCTCCAGCCTCCCATCTTCGCAACATCTCCTGAGCTTCCAACAAAATCGGAGCATTTTTCTTTGCCTCCTCTTCCGGCATTCCTTTTCCCACCAGCTCTTTTATTTGAGCTTTGTACTCTTTATCGAAACGTACATAATAATCACCCACGAAATGATCTCCTTTGGTTCCGGTGGATTCCGGTGTTGCTCCATTCGCGAATTTCTTCCAGGCTATCATACTTTTACAAATATGTATTCCCCTATCGTTTACCAAATTAGCCATAATCACCTCATGGCCGTTCGCCTTTTGGATTTCAGACACAGACCACCCCAACAAATTATTCCGTATATGACCCAAATGCAACGGTTTATTCGTATTAGGAGAAGAATACTCTATCATAATCGTCTTCCCGCTCTTCTCTTTTAAGTAGCCGAACCTCTTTTCTTCCGCAACTTCATTCAGCACCTCGAGCCAATAAGCAGAAGAGATCGTAACATTAAGGAAACCTTTAATAACATTGTATTCCTTGACCTCTTCTATATTCTGTTTCAAATACTCTCCCAATTCTTTCGCTGTCTCTTCAGGAGATTTTCGAGAATATCGGGTAAACGGAAAAACCACTACCGTCAAATCTCCGGCAAACTCTTTTCTCGTTTCCTGCAACTGAATATCCTTAGCTGTCAATTCAACCCCGTAACACGCCTTTACGGCCTCCAATACTTGCCGAGTAAGCATTTTTTCTATCGTCATATCGTTCAAACTTTTAAACCATTCACTAACATCCGCAAAAATACAATTTATCAAGATAATATCCGCAATTAATCGGAAAAAACACTTTTTCCCGCGATTATTTCCATTTTTGAACGAATGATCCGAACGAAAAATAAAAATCTTACCCTTCACCCGATAATTTATCCGATGCTGAATTTATATAATTTATTATATTTGAGCATCCATATGAAAAATATACATTATGAAAGAATTCTTCCTCTTTTCGGTTATCGGACTCATATTACTCTATTCCTGCTCCAAAGATGAAGAATCTGTCTCTCCCCACTACTTTGTATCGGTCATCCAGGAAAAAGAATTTTCCGTTGACGAGATAAAAAACAGATATCCTGAAATTTTCATTCGTTATTCGTCCTTATCCGTTCTTTTACAGAATATTCATGTCACGGCCATACGTTACCGGACAAAGGACTCCAAGAATCAGGACATTATTGCGTCCGGTGTTATCGCTTATCCTTCCAACAAAAAAATAACGGGAGTTACCAGCGTACAACACTCTTCTCTGTTTTTAAAATCACAAGCTCCTTCCCGCCAACTTCTCCATTTCGAGCTTGCTCCCGTTCTCTTTAAGCAAGTCGTTTTTATGTCGGACTACATCGGATTCGGAGAAACGGAACATCTATTCCATCCTTTCTTTCACAGCAACAGTACTGCCCAGTCCTGCATAGATATGATCAGGGCCGGCAAAGAGTACCTGCAATCCATTCGTTTTCCCGTCCCTGAAGAGATCTCCCTGATGGGATATTCACAAGGAGGAAACGCCACTCTCGCTTTATTGAAGAAAATCGAAGAAATACCCGCTACCGACCTAAAAGTCAAACAAACTTTTGCAGGAGGAGGTGCTTATGATTTGGAAGCTACCTACAACTGTTTTTTGAACCAAAATTATATCTCCCAACCCGCTTTTATACCCTATCTCCTCCTCGGTTTAAACACGGGTAACCATTTGCAGTTAGCTTGGAACGAGATTTTCATCTCTCCCGATCAGGTCATTTCCCTCTTTGACGGAAAACAAGATTTACCGGAAATAAACTCCCGATTAGGTCATCGGTTGGAAAACATTTTATCGCCTGCTTTCTTTTTGCCGGAGAAAAACAACTCCATAAAGAAACTGGAAAGAGCTTTAAAACAAAATTCTCTTGTTGACTGGACTCCGAACTCTTCCATCACGCTGATGCACTCTCCCGATGATACGTACGTACCCTACCTAAATGCCGAACATGCCTTTCAATCGTTCCGACGACACGGATGTAAGGTTAATTTTGTCTCCCTTCAAGGAGATCACGGCGATGCCGGAATTCAATTCTATTTACAGGTAGTACTCAAACTATAAAAACCTTATCCCTATCTTTCTAATCGTAATACCCTCAAATCCGAAACCGTGAATCTCCGCTCCCTAAGTCACTCGTACCCTCCCAATATTTTGACATATTCCGCCAAGGCCACCTTGTACTGATAATTCGCGGAAACCACACTCGTATATGCTTGCAACCAGGTCGCCTGGGATGAAAGCACATCCAATATCGGTAACTTTCCTTCGTTATAACTAAATGTATTTAACATTAAGTTTTCCCGGGAAATATCCAAGGTGGACTGTGCTATCTCCACTCGTTTGGCCGATTCATTCAACTTCACCCAGGCATTAGCTAACTCCTCTTTAATCTGATCTTCCACTTTACTGATCTCCAATTCCTTATAAACCTCCATGGCTCGATTCTGCTGTACATAGTGACGTTTCTCCCCCCAATTGAATACAGGCATACTCAATTTAGCAAAAGCTACCGTGGTAAAACGCTCTTTGCCGTCTACATTAATCATCGGTGTTCCCCATGCCTCTTTTAAGCCGATACTGAACTGAGGAAGATATTTTGCCCGCACTATTTTTGTTTGTTGTTTCGCCAGATTCAGGTTTTCCATGGCGATCAGAAAATCAGGGCGACGTTTCAAGGCCGTCTCAACAGGCTGTAACGCGGGAACAACCATCGGTTTCTGAATAGAATCAATGACAACAACCGTCTCCTCCAAAGTAACTCCCATCATAATCTTTAGCGATTGCATGGCTGTTTTAAAGTTCATGCCAGCCGTGGACAACTGTAATTCGGCCTCCTTTAACCGTGTCTTTACCATTAATACATCTGTTTTACTTATCGCACCCTCATCGAAACGTTTATTCACGATATCGTATAACTCACGTACAATCAATACAAACTCTTCCGATATCAGATAAAGGGTTTCGTTAGCAGCAACCGACCAATAGCTCAAATCTGCGGCATAAACAATATTATCCCTTGTCAAATCCTCACTCAACCGCGCAATAGCTTCCTGCAATCTCGCTGCATCCCGTTGCTTTTTCACTCCGCTTCCGGAATATATATTCTGGGAAGCCGTTGCGGTGGCGGAATAATTATTATGCTTCATATCAATCCCCTGCATAAACTCCACATCCTCGAATTGATAAGAATAATCTCCTCCTATCTGGACCTTGGGAAAAAAACCTGTCTTGATCGCTTTCAAAGCGGAAACGGCAGCTTTTACAGCTTCCCTCGACTGCTTTACATCTTGATTATACTCCAATACCTTTTGGCGATATTGTTCCAAGGTCAGCGTCAACGCTTGTCCGTTCACCGTAATAGCAGTCAACAGGATCGATATACTCAAAATAAATTGTTTCATATTTTTTTGTTTATGAATTTAGACGGTGACTCCCGACCCTGAAACCTCAAAAATCGGGATACCACGCCCTATCTTACTTTTATTCTAAAAATCAAACAATAAGTCACCGGCAATACGACTATGGTCAATAAACTGGCTATCAATAATCCGCCCATGATACAAGCGGCCATTCCCCCGAACATGGCATCGAACAACAAGGGCAGCATTCCCAAGATAGTCGTTCCTGAAGCCATCGTCACCGGTACGATCCTGGATTTTGTAGCCTGCAAAACAGCATCCAAAGGAGCCAAACCGTTTTCCTGTTCTATTCCTATCTGATCCACCAGCACAATAGCATTTTTTATATTCATTCCAACCAATCCCAACACGCCTAACAGGGCAAAAAAGTCAAACATTTTCCCCATCACTAACAATCCAAAAACGACACCTATAAAGATTAGCGGAACCATCAGTAAAATGACCGTCGGTTTTCGATAAGTACGGAACAGCAACAAAAGCACGATAAACATCAGTATCAAGGTCAGTGGCATGTTAGCAGCCAAAGCCTGATTTGATTCTTCTTGCGTCTCCTCCTCTCCAAAAACCTTCATCGCATAGCCTTCCGGCAGATCCATCTGCTTCACCTTGCTTAAGACCTTGGCAAAAGCAGCTTTCGTATTTACTCCTCTTTTCGCATCGCATTGGGCCATCATTACCCTATCCCGATTATAACGCTTGATAACATTAAAATTATAATCATAAGCAAAACTATCCACAACCTGAGCCAACGGGACGGTCAAACCTTTCGAAGTAAATACCGGTAAGGTTTTCATATTATCGAGATTCTTGGTATCCAATCCATCCTCTTTCAATAAAATCGGCATAAACAGGTCTTTTTCCCGATAATCCCCAAGCGCTAACCCATTGGTTGCAATCTTCAACGCGTAAGCAACGGATTGTCGAGTAATTCCCACCCGTTGTCCCCTCTCCTGAGAGTAAGCAGGCTCCCAAACCGGCACCTTATTTCCCCAACTGTTCCGCACATCAGTGACCATTCCGGTTTCCCGCATGATTTTCATGGTGCGATTGGTCAAAGCGACCAGGGTATCTATATTGTCCCCGATAAAACCGATTTCAATAGAGGCTTCTACGGCCGGAGAAAGTTTAAACAGAGAAGAACGGATCAATACATCCGGATAATTTTCCCGGACATAAGCATTCAATCTCTCCTCTAAAATAGGAGAATCAGACTTATCGTCCACTTCTATTAACAAATTACCGAAATTCGATTTCGGACCGAAAGAGGTACTGGCCAAATAATAACGTAACGGAGAACTGCCCACTGTTAAGGAGACATTTTTCACCTCCTTCTGTTTCATCAAATATCCCTCTATCTCCATCAATATTTTTTCCGATTCCCGAATACTATACCCTTCCGGCAAGAAACAATCTGCACGGAAATAGGGTTTATCCATATTCGGAAAAAAGTTTTGAGGCATGGCCCCCATAATATAAAGCGAAACGAAAAACAATATAATCACGGTAACAAGCGTTAATACCTTATGATGTATCAATTCTCGCAATACAGAGGTGAATTTATTATAAAATTTCGTATCATAAGGATCCTTCACCGCCTCACCGCTTCCTTCTTTCAAGATAAAATTACCGAATACAGTCGTCTGCGTCAATGCCAATATCCAACTCAATGCCAGAGAAACAGCCAACACGATAAACAAAGGCTTTACCATCTCCGCTACTGCCGAAGGAGCGAGATAGAGGGGTAAAAAGGAGAAGATTGCTATCAAGGTCGCCCCCAACAATCCCCACTGAGGAGAGGTCGCTCCTTTTATCAGAGCATCTCGCCGTCTCATTCCCTTTTTTATCAATATCTGGGCATTATCGGTGACGACAATGGCATTATCGACCAACATACCCATGGCAATAATAAAAGCCGCCAAAGAGGTCCTGTTTAATCCTACACCCATGAATTGCATGATTAACATGGTTCCGCCGATGGAAAATAACAAGGAAGAACCGATCAACACCCCTGCTCGAGTTCCCATAACGAGCAGGATAATCAGAATAACGATCACGACGGACTCTATCAGATTTAAAATAAATCCGTTGTTTGCTTCTCTTGCAATTTCATTCTCCGGATAAAGAGTTACCAATTCGATACCTACCGGCATCATCTCCACCAACTGGCTCAATTTAGCCTTCACCTTCTCTCCGGCCTTTACCACATCCATATCGGGTACCGTAGAGATACCGATTCCTATAGCCCGTTTACCATTCACCCGAATCAAACTGGAGGGCGGATCCAGATACCCCTTTTCCACGATCGTGATATCCCCCAAGCGAACTTGCTGTCCGGTTTCTGTCACAATTAATTGATTCCGGATATCGTCCAAAGTCTTATAAGTTCCATCGGCAAGGATTTTCAATTCAATATTCCCAGCCCTCTTTACCCCCGTGTTGATAAGTGAATTCTGGGATTTTATAGTATTGATCAACGTGTTTAGATTTAACCCGGAATTAGCTAATTTAGACATCGTTATAAAAACGTTTACAACTTCCGTTTGTTCCCCGAACAGCGCCACTTTTTGCACACCGTCTATCGTCACCAATTGAGTTTTCAATTTTTGTCCCCACTCTCTCAAATCGTGATAGCTAAATCCCTCGTCAGCCGTCAAACCGTAATATATGCCGAATACATCTCCAAAATCATCCGATACGCTAATTTGAGAAGCTCCCTGAGGCAGACTCGGTTGGATGTTCAATACTTTACGCCTCAATTCATCCCACATCTGAGGCATTTCATCCGGAGGGGTCGCAGGACTCAACTCAATTTTAATTTTAGACATTCCATAAAAAGACTCCGAATTTATTTTATGCACACGCCGCATAGACTGAATTTCCCGTTCTATAGGTTCCGTGATCAATTGTTCCACTTCAGCGGGTGTCGCTCCCGGATACTGCGTAATAATCACTGCCGTTTTAATTACAAAAGGAGAATCCTCTTTTTTCCCTAATAAATCAAACGACAAAACGCCTCCGATCATCAATATGGCCAGGAAAAAATAGATTACCTTCGTGTTATCCAGCGAATATTTTGCTATATTCATAATTTTTCCTTATTATTTTAATATTTTTACTTTCTGACCTTCCGTGATATAGTTAGCACCCGCTACTACAATGATATTATCGCTATTTAATCCTTTCTCCACGATCACCTTGTCATTACCGATCAATTGTCCGATTTCCACCGCCTGACTCTTTACCGTCTCCGAAGTCGCGTTGTATAACCACACGCATGTTTTACCCGTGTTCAAATCCTTAAAAAGAGCACTCATCGGCACGATATAACTACCTGCTACTGCCGTTTCGATCTTCAAGTTAACTTTACAGGAGAACCCGGGATAAATAGTATGTATATCCCTGGAAAAACGAGAATCATCAATGGACAATTTTACAGGAATACCCGTCCCGTCAGGAGAAGCATCGATAAACTCTTTTACTCGGGCTTTAAACCAAATCCCTTTATAAGTATCAAACTCAACCGTTACCGTCATCGGTACCCGAGTCAAATCCACACTTGTCTCCGGTAAGGTAAAACTGACAGCTAATTTGCGGGGATTCACCAATTTTATAATAGACTCTCCCGGCATCACTTTCTGATAATTCTCCACGAATTTTTTTTCCACGAACCCGTCGAAAGGAGCTCTCAATTTCGTATCCTCCAATGTATTTTGTGAAGTTTCATAAGCCGATTTTCCTTTAATGTAATTCGCCTCAGCTATCTCATAATCTTGTTTGGAAATGGCTTGCATAGCCAATAATTTCTTATTTCGCTCCAATTGAGATTTGGCCGTCAAATAGGCAGCCTTATTCGCTTCGTATTGTAACCGATAATCCAAGGGATCTACCCGTGCGATGATTTGATTCTTCTTTACTTTCTGTCCCTCTTCCACGTTCATTTCAATTAACGGACCCGATACTTTAAAAGCCAGATTGCTATATTCTTCCGCCTCAACGATCCCCGTATACACCTTATTGATAGCATCTAACGATTCTACTTTTACAACCTTCACTGGACGGATAATATCGGGAGCCGCATTATCCTTTTTCCCTTTACAAGAGATGCCCAGAAGTACGTATAAACCTACAATTGCCCATTTACA
Organism: Gabonibacter massiliensis; assembly: GCA_001487125.1. Lineage (GTDB taxonomy): Bacteria > Bacteroidota > Bacteroidia > Bacteroidales > Marinifilaceae > Gabonibacter > Gabonibacter massiliensis. The sequence continues at coordinate 198,145 of LN913012.1, read as the reverse complement.
CCTCATAAAACAAATTATTATTAGTTATTAATCCATTTCTTTACTACAAGGGCTACGTCTTTACAACTTCCATGCCAGAATCCCAATTAACGAAATAAAGCAAAAATTCAGATAAAGATTTCACCCAAATATATACAATACGAAATAAACCATAAAAAGTTCATCTATACACATTTTGAAATAAAAAACGTTCGATAGTGCCATCGAACGTTTTTTACTAATTATACGTATTCTATACTATTCATACGAATCACTTCATTAATCCGGCACTTCTTAATTTAATTTCAGTCAATATTTTTTTCGTATACAATGGAAATTCACTATTCAGCATCCAGGCAAAATACCCCGGTTGCTCTTTCAACACCTGAAGTACGGGAACTCCCTTATTTTTTCCAAAATTAAATACCTCAACCCCATTCTCATCATACACGATAAAACCGGCGAAATCCGCATTATTACTTTGCGACGAAAATTTACTCAAAAAATTAATATCATTTTCCAACTGCCCCTCATAACGTTCCAATTGAGATTGCAATACTTCATAAGTAGCCAAGGTATCCGCCGCAGCGGTATGTGCATCTTCCAAATTCTTATCACAATAAAAACGATAAGCCGCACTCAACGTACGTTGTTCCATCTTATGAAAAATAGTTTGTACATCCACAAATCTGCGTCTGCGCATATCAAAATCCACTCCCACCCTCAAAAACTCTTCTGCAAGCAGAGGAATATCAAAACGATTCGAATTATATCCTCCCAGATCACATCCTTCAATAAAACGGGCCAACTCTTTGGCTACTTCCTTAAAAACAGGACAATCCTTTACATCTTCGTCCTTAATACCGTGAATCGCTGTCGCTTGTTCTGGTATATGCATCTCCGGATTAATCCGGAGGGTCCTCTGTTCCTCTTTCCCATTAGGGTGAATTTTCAAAACAGATATTTCAACAATCTTGTCCTTGGCGATGTTAATACCCGTCGTTTCCAAATCAAAGAAAACGATCGGGCAGGTCAGTTTTAACTTCACAAACTTCCAATTTAAATTTCAAATAAGCTATTATACCATCATCGGCATCAATAGCATCAATAAATCCTCATCCTGATTATCGCTTTCATAAGGCAGGAAGAGACCGGGACGACTCGGATCCGATAACTCCAATACAAAATATTCCGTATTCAAATTAGCTAAGATTTCCAACACGAAAGGAGATTTAAACCCGATTGCCATCTCCTCTCCGTCATATTGGCACGAGATCGTTTCGTGTCCGGACATAGCATAATCCACATCCTGAGCCGAGATAACCATCGAACCTCTTGTCAAATCGAATTTCACCAAATTACTGGCTTGATTAGCCATCACGGAGACCCTTCTCAGGGTATTATACAACTCTTTCTTCTCAATAATAATTTTCTTGGGATTATTTTGAGGAATAACCGAATTATAATTAGGGAAACGTCCCTCCACAAGAGTACATATCATCTTGTAATCTCCGAAAATGAAACAGGCCATTTTTTCATTGAATTGCATTTTCAATTCGCTATCATCTTTCGGTAGAATATTCTTCAATAATAAAGAGGGTTTTTTCGGCAGGATCAAAGCCCGTTGCTCTCCATCCGTGCGAGCATCGAAACGCTTGTATCGTACCAATTTATGAGCGTCAGAAGCGACAAAAGTGAAATTTTCGGCGTTCATCTCAATCAGGATGCAGTTCATCACCGGACGGAGATCGTCGTTCGCCGTTGCAAAAACGGTCTTGGAGATCCCTTCTAACAACATGCCGCAATTGGTTACTAACGCGACCGAATTTTCATCCAAACCGGATTGTACCGGATAATCCTCCGCACTCTCTCCCATCACGGAAAACTCGCCCTTGTCGGAAATAATTGTTACTTTATGAGTCGCCTCATTGATATCAAAAGTCAAGGGTTGTTCCGGAAACTCCTTCAATATATCCAACAATAATTTAGCAGGAATGGTAATACTACCGGGAATCTCCAATTGTTCCAACTCTACACGGGCTTCCATGGTAGTTTCTTTATCGGATGCGGTAACATACAACCTATTGTCTTTAGCCACCAATAAAATATTATCCAGAATCGGCTGAGCAGGCTTTCCGCTAATGACGCGACTCACCGCTTGCAACCGAGAAAGAAAAGTGCTACTTGATATAACAAACTTCATATTATACGATTTTAAATTTACATTTGCATAGTATTTTCGACTTCTTCAACGGTAATCGGAGCACGACGATCTCCCATGCATTCACAACCGTTTTCCGTGATTAGGATATCGTCCTCCAAACGAATACCCCCGAAATCTTTATAAGCTTCGATCTTATCATACACTAAATAATCTTCATGCATGCCTTGTGCTCTCCACTGATCAATCAAAGCCGGAATAAAATAACAACCCGGTTCATCCGTAATAACAAAACCCGGTTGTAACATTCTTCCCATCCGTAAAGAAGAAGCACCGAACTGGTTAATCGGACGGGTAACCTCATCGTATCCCACGTATATCTGCCCCAAATCTTCCATATCATGCACGTCCAACCCCATCATATGACCTAAACCGTGAGGCATGAACAAGGCATGCGCACCGGCAGCAACCGCCTCATTCACATCTCCTTTCATCAATCCGAGATCCTTCAACCCCTGGGCCAATACCTTGCAGGCCTCCAGGTGTACATATTGATAAGTCACTCCCGGACGGGCAATTTCCATGGCCTTATTATTACAAGCCAGTACTATATTATAAATCTCTTTTTGCCTCTGGTTAAATTTTCCTCCGACAGGTACGGTACGCGTAAAATCCGAACAATAATTCATAACCGATTCGGCCCCGGCATCCGTCAGCATCATGCGTCCTTCCGTCAATATCTTACTGTGGTCATGATTATGCAAGGTCTCTCCATTTTGAGATAAAATAACAGGGAAAGAGACCATACTACCGTAAGAAGCGGCAATACCTTCGATCAAGCCGGCAATGTACTGTTCTTTCACTCCCGGTTGAGCGTGTTTCATCGCTGTCACGTGCATTTCGTATCCGATGTTACAAGCCCGGTTAATTTCATCAATCTCACACGGTTCTTTCACGGAACGCAAGGAGATAACAGCCTTAACCAACTCTAACGAAGCATAACTCTTCACCAAAGAGTGATGAATGCCCAGCAAATCCTCCAAAATAATCCTATTTCGATACCGATAAGGAGGTAAGAAATGAATTTTGCGTCCGGCAGCTATCGCCTCCTTCAAACAATCAGCTAATTTGGTAAAAGGTGCCGTATCAGCGACTCCGACACCAGCGGCCATATCTTTCACGGTCGGTTGGGGGCCCATCCAGATAATATCGTCCATATCCACATCGTTCCCGAAAATATACTCTTTACCGGAATCTACATCCAGCACCCCGGCAAAACCGGGCAAATTCAACCCGAAAAAATAAAGAAACGAGCTATCCTGTCTGAACTTATAGGTGTTATCCGTATAATTCGCAGGGGCTTCTCCATTACCGAGAATAAGTATCAAACCGCTACTCATTTTCTCGATAAGTCGCTTTCTTCTACTAACATACACGCTTTTATCAAACATATCTTATTGTTATTTTAATGAATAATTTTCAACGTCAGAAATGAGACGACAAGGTACTGATTTTTTTTAATAGATGAAAAAATTTATTTCCAAAATCACAAATTCCTCTCTTTTTAAACACAACCATTCCGGGATCAGGGAATTGAGTTCTTCTTTAACTCTCCAAGTCCCCCGATCCCGGAATTTATTTATTTTCTTCATTTTTTCCGCTGAAAAAGAAATGCCCCGAAAGGAAGACATATTCCGGCAATGACTACCTGATAAGCGCCATACAAAACCCGTACTTCCTCCGCCATCATCTCCCCGGTCAATGTCGTCGCAGCCCCCTCCTTATCCAAATAAATAACGATAATGCGCCATAACACCACAAAAGCCGCGGCCAAACTGAAACCCGAACCGATGTATACCCAACCCACACCCATATCTTCTCTCAATTTTCCCCTCAGCCCCAATAAAAAAGCGACGGCAAACATAATGAACGTGAACCAACCCGCCGACTGATATCCCATAATCGAACCATAAAGGTTTACTTCGTACCAAGGTAAAAAAGTAGCTATCATTCCGATGATCGCCATAATAAAAACAACTAATTTCTGTCTACTCATGATCTCTTATTTTTTATTTCATTTTTTAAGATTTACGTATTTATCAAGTAAAGAGTTACAGAAGGAAACCATTGATTTTTTGCAGTTTATTTAAAACGATTCTAAACATCGTTTTTTAAGAATAATCAACATCAAATTGTTTGAAAATCGCAATAACAATCAGTAATTTCGCACCTTGTATTTTTAGCAGACAAAAAGTTCTAAAAATATGTGTGGAAAACAAATTAAGATTAAACATAATATCTAATTAATTAAATTTTATCACGATGAAACCAACTCATATCGAGCACATTGGCATTGCCGTTGCCAGTTTGGATGAAGCCATTCCATTTTATGAAAAAGTATTGGGATTAGAATGCTATGCAATTGAAGAAGTAAAAGATCAAAAAGTAAAAACGGCCTTCTTCAAAGTGGGACAGACAAAAATTGAATTACTGGAGTCGACTGATCCGGAAGGCCCTATCGGTAAATTCGTGGAAAAAAACGGAGGCGGTATGCACCACATAGCTTTCGCCGTTGAAGATGTTCAAACCGCATTGAACGATGCACAAGCTGCAGGTTGTCAGCTAATCGACAAAGCACCCCGCGGAGGTGCAGAAGGACTAAGAATCGGATTCCTTCACCCGAAATCAACGTTCAGAGTATTGACGGAACTTTGCGGGACAAAATAATTTTTTCAGATAATCAGCCTATATAAATTTTGATACTATGACCAATCAAGATAAAGTCAAAGAGTTAATCGAATTACGAGCCCAGGCGAGACTTGGCGGAGGGGAAAAGCGAATAGAATCCCAGCACAAGAAAGGGAAATATACCGCCCGAGAAAGAATCGCCATGTTGCTGGATGAAAACAGTTTCGAAGAGTTCGATATGTTCATAACACACCGTTGCTATAATTTCGGCATGGAAAAAACCAAGTTTTTGGGAGACGGCGTGGTGACCGGTCAGGGAACAATTGACGGACGTCTCGTATTTGTTTTCGCTCAAGACTTCACGGTTTTCGGTGGAGCACTTTCCGAAACGTTAGCTCAAAAAATCTGCAAGGTGATGGATAAAGCCATGACCGTGGGAGCTCCTATTATCGGATTGAACGACTCAGGCGGTGCCCGTATTCAAGAAGGTGTTAACTCTTTAGCCGGATACGCCGAAATTTTCGAACGGAACATCCTGGCGTCGGGAGTAATTCCGCAAATCTCCGCCATATTCGGTCCTTGTGCCGGAGGAGCCGTGTATTCTCCCGCGTTGACGGACTTCATTCTGATGACCGACCAATCATCTTATATGTTCGTAACCGGTCCGAAGGTAGTAAAAACCGTAACAGGAGAAGACATCACGACCGAAGAATTAGGAGGTGCGGAAGTTCATTCAACGAAATCCGGTGTTTCTCATTTCCTGGCAGAAAACGAGGAAGAGGGAATCGCTATTATCCGCGATTTGCTCTCTTACCTGCCTTCTAACAACTTGGAAGAAACCCCGATCGTTCCATGCAATGATCCGATCGATCGTTTGGAAGACCAGTTAAACGAGTTGATACCCGATAACCCGAATTTACCGTATAACATGATGGATGTTATCGAAGCCATCGTGGACAACGGAAAATTCCTGGAAGTTCACAAACGTTATGCACGGAATATCATTGTCGGATTCTGCCGCATGGGAGGACGTTCCGTCGGTGTAATCGCTAACCAGCCGAATTTCTACGCCGGAGTACTTGACATCGAAGCCTCCCGCAAAGCAGCCCGCTTCGTGCGTTTCTGCGACTGTTTCAACATTCCCGTGTTAACCTTGGTTGACGTACCGGGATTTTTACCGGGACGCATGCAAGAATACGGCGGTATCATCACCCACGGGGCAAAACTCATGTTTGCTTACGGCGAGGCAACCGTACCGAAAGTAACCATTACTTTACGGAAATCCTACGGTGGTGCTCACGACGTGATGTCGTGTAAACAATTGCGGGGAGATTTCAATTACGCCTGGCCGACGGCACAAATCGCCGTTATGGGAGCCAAGGGTGCCATTGAAGTGTTGTATGGCAAGGAGTTAGCCGCCATCTCCGATCCGGAGGAAAAAGCTAAGTTCGTCGCCACAAAAGAAGAGGAATACAACACGGCCTTCGCAAACCCGTACAAAGCCGCTTCATACGGATACATCGACGATGTCATCGACCCGCGTAATACGCGTTTCCGCATTATCCGCGCTTTCCAGTCTTTACAGACCAAGCGCGTCGTTAACCCGATGAAGAAACATTCAAATATACCGTTGTAAGCCATATGATCACATTAGCAATAAACTGGGGTTATGCTCTCCTCATTACAGGTGTGGGAATGCTGACAGTGTTTCTATTATTGGTTCTTTTGATCTGGATCATTAATTTACAGACCAGGATCGCGAATCAAGTGAAAGATCATGCCACCAAAGCGGTTCAAGAACCGGAAAAAACAGTTGTGACGACGGATACCCATCCGACCCCACACGAACAAGCTGCCGTTGCCATGGCTATGCATCTATATTTTAACTCTCATGACGAAGAGCCTCATGTAATCACGATCGAAGAGGTTGAAAAACGTTATTCTCCGTGGAGCTCTAAAATTTATGGCATGAGAAATCTTAATAAGTAAAATAAACAGATTATGAATAAATTCAAAATCACCATAGACGAAAATAACTTCGACGTAACTGTCAATATAACGGACCATAACAAGGCCACGGTTGAGGTGAACGGGATATCTTATGACGTAACTTACGAAAGTAGGAATACGGTTGCTCCTACCGCCGTACCCCGCAAGCCCGCGGCAATACCGACATCGACCACGTACAAGAGTCCGGCGCAAAATACGGCGTCCAACAAAACCAACACGATTAAAGCACCGCTTCCCGGTACGATATCCGCAATCAGTGTTAAAGTCGGCAGTCAGGTGAAACGCGGAGATTGCCTGCTTGTGATGGAAGCCATGAAAATGGAAAATAACATCGTGGCAAGTAGCGACGGCCAAGTGAAAACAATTCATGTTACCGTAGGTCAGAGTGTTTCACAGGACGACCCACTTGTTGAATTGGCTTAATTACCGTAAAACATTTGAAAATGAAACAAGTAAAAAAATACCTGTTAAAGATAGCCTTATTACTCGGAATATTTATCATACCCTTTGCTGCCGGAGCAGAAGAGATCGATATGGGAGAAAAAGTGACCAAATTCTTAAATGACACAGGATTTGCACATCTCTATTCCGGGAACTGGTTATGTCTGGTCATGATAGTCGTAGCTTGCGTACTATTTTATTTAGCCATTGTTAAAAAATTCGAGCCCTTGTTGTTGTTACCCATCGCTTTCGGGATGTTGCTGACGAACTTGCCCGGGGCAGGACTATACCATCCGGAACTCTTTGAAGGAGGACACGTACATTGGGGCAATTTCGCAAACTACAATAATGTAGGTTTGCTGGATTACATTTATTTAGGAGTAAAATTAGGGATTTATCCCTGTATCATTTTTATCGGTGTCGGGGCAATGACGGATTTCGGTCCGCTATTGGCGAATCCTAAAAGTTTTCTGTTAGGTGCGGCAGCCCAACTCGGAATCTTCGCAACATTCTTGGGAGCCCTTGCACTCGGATTCACTTACGCGGAAGCAGGCTCCATAGGTATTATCGGGGGAGCCGACGGCCCTACGGCCATCTACCTGACGTCTAAGCTGGCTCCGGGGTTACTTGGCCCTATCGCGGTAGCGGCTTATTCCTATATGGCCTTGGTTCCCGTGATCCAACCGCCGATCATGAAAGCTCTGACAACCCAGAAAGAACGGGAAATTGTAATGCAACAATTGCGTAAAGTCTCCAAAAAAGAGAAAATCGTATTCCCGATCGTCGTAACCATCTTCGTATCGTTACTCTTACCCTCTGCTGCTCCTCTAATCGGATGTCTGATGCTGGGTAACCTGATGCGCGAATGCGGTGTGGTCGAACGCTTGAGCAAAACGGTTCAAAACGAATTGATGAATATCTGTACGATATTTTTAGGAATTTCCGTCGGAGCGACTACGACTGCCGCCGCTTTCCTGAATTTCCAGACACTGGCTATTCTGGTTATCGGTATTCTGGCTTTCAGTATCGGTAGTGCCGGTGGAGTTTTACTTGCAAAATTCATGAACTTGTTTACCAAAAACAAGATCAATCCGTTGATCGGTTCCGCCGGAGTTTCCGCCGTTCCGATGGCTGCCCGCGTATCACAAAACGTAGGCCAGGAAGCCAACCCGGGTAACTTCCTGCTGATGCATGCCATGGGACCCAACGTCGCCGGAGTTATCGGTTCTGCCGTAGCCGCCGGTATATTATTGTCTTTCTTGGGATAATTCAATATCAGAGACTACCTCAAATCTGTTTTGAGGTAGTCTTTTTATATTCCGTTCGTTCGGATCATTTTCCTTTAACCATTTAATTCAATTTCTATTCATGGGACTTAGAGGTTTCGGTAGTGACAACTTCTCCGGAGTATTACCGGAAGTTTTCAAAGCACTGGAAGAATCGGCTTTCGGACATCAACACTCCTACGGGGAAGACAAATACACGGAGAAAGCCGTTAAAGATTTCAAACAATTGTTCGGAGACGATATAGACGTCTATTTCGTTTACAACGGAACGGGAGCCAATATTTTGAGCCTCTCGGCATTCGCACATTCGTATAATGCCATCATTTGTGCAGAAACAGCCCATATCAACGTGGACGAGTGCGGGGCTATCGAAAAACAGACCGGAAGTAAACTGTTAACCGTTCCGACGTATGACGGGAAACTCACCTTGGGACTGATTCATAACCATATGCATGGATTCGACGATCAACATCACTCCCAACCGAAAATAATCTCTTTAACCCAATGCACGGAACTCGGAACCGTCTACACGCATGAGGAGTTGAAAGAAATTTGCGATTTCGCCCATGCCCACGATATGTATGTCCACATGGACGGAGCCCGATTAGCCAATGCCGTAGCCTATCTGGGATGCACCGCGGCCAGTATAACCAAAGAAGTGGGGATTGACGTGTTAAGTTTCGGTGGAACCAAAAACGGTATGATGTTCGGGGAAGCCGTCATTTTTTTCAATACACGAATGTCGAAAGAGGTTAAGTATATCCGGAAGCAATTGATGCAATTACACTCTAAATCCCGCTTTATTGCCGCCCAGTTCTCCGCCATGTTAAAAGATAATTTATGGTTGAAATCAGCGGCTCATGCCAATGCCATGGCACAAAAACTGGCCAATGCCGCAGAACAGATACCCTCCGTAAACATCACGCAAAAAGTGGAAGCGAATGAAATTTTCGCCATTATTCCGAGAGAAAAAATCTCCAAACTTCAAAATGAATGCTTTTTTTACGTATGGGATGAAGACGCCGCCGAAGTGAGATGGGTTTGTTCGTTCGACACCACGGAAAATGATGTCATCGAATTCGCAAATCTTCTGCGTCAAGAGTTGTGCTAAAGGATGGATAGAGCAATCATCACGACGGAAGACGGCAGCAATACCCTGTATATACCTGATTTGAATGAGCCCTATCATTCTATTCACGGTGCGATACAGGAATCGATTCACGTATTTATTAAAGCCGGAATAGTCCATTACGGTCAAAAGAATATCCGTATCCTGGAAGCCGGATTCGGAACCGGGTTAAACGCTTTTCTGACACTTATGGAGGCCCGTGAAAATCAAAGGAACGTGGTATTCCATACCTTTGAAAAATATCCGCTGACCCCTGACGAAGTGGAACAACTTAATTATCCGGATCATTTCGCTCCGGAAAACGCATCTTTATTCGCACGATTACATAATGCCCCCTGGAACGAGGATGTTGTCGTCACGCCCTATTTCACGCTCCATAAACACAAGGCAGATTTTGAAGAAGTCAACTTCCAAGAATATTTCGATATTGTCTTTTTTGACGCCTTTGCCCCCGACGTACAGCCCCGTTTGTGGACGGAAGATATGTTCGCCAAGTTTTACAAAGCATTAAAACCGGAAGGAATTCTTACAACCTATTGTGTGAAAGGAACCGTGAAAAGAGCCCTCCGCAATCTCGGATTTAAACTGAAACGCCTTCCCGGTCCCCCGGGAAAACGGGAGATGCTGAGAGGGGAGAAGATTTAAGTGATTGAGTGATTGAGTGATTGAGTGATTGAGTGATTGAGTGATTGAGTGATTGAGTGATTGAGTGATTGAGTGATTAGGTGATTGAGCGATTAATAAAAACTGAAAATAATTTCAACTATGTCTGCACTTAAACAACTTCTTGACGAGAAATACATTGAGTATTGCAGATCCGATTTTTTTATCGAAACGGATCCCATCCAAATCCCTAAACTTTTTGAGGAAAAGGAAGACATTGAAATTGCCGGATTCATGGCAGCCACATTAGCCTGGGGTCAACGACCGACTATTATCAAAAAATGCAAAGAGTTGATGAAACGAGTGGATTACGCTCCCTACGACTTTGTCCTCCACGCGACGGATGCCGATTACTCCTGTTTATCCGGTTTTAAGCACCGCACTTTCAATGATTACGATTGTATCTACTTTTTCAAATCACTATCCCGCATTTATAAATATTACGGTGGATTAGAGGGTCTGTTTTCCCGAGCTTACCGACAACATCCGGATATGTTCGACGTATTGGCGGAATGGCATGCGATATTTACGTCTTCTCCGGCGGATCCCAGAGTTCTGCGTCATATTGCCAACGTAGAAAAGGGATCTGCAGCCAAGCGGATTAATATGTTCCTGCGCTGGATGGTCCGTCGGGATGAAATTGATTTCGGATTATGGAAGGAGATCCCTACTTCCGCCCTTCTTATTCCATTGGACTTGCATACCGGAAATGTCAGCAGACAATTAGGACTTTTAACTCGATCGCAAAACGATCGACAAGCGGTACTTGAATTAACTTGCCGTCTTCGGGAGTTCGACCCCGTCGATCCGATCCGTTATGATTTTGCCCTCTTCGGTTTGGGAGCATTCGCAAAATAACCTCTACGATTGCTTCTCAAAATCATCCAGAGCAGCAGATTCTTCCCTCAATTCATCCATATAATCAGACATGTTATCCTTCGCATCTTCATCATTGTTCTCCAAAATAGATTCCAGAATCTCATTGTATTCGGCATTCAGGGCATCATCGCTTTTCGAATAACGATTGTCTCGTTCCTCTTCGGGTAACGAATATTTTTTCTTATCTCTTTTCATTATTATCTTATCAAATTCATACCTTATCAAACGTAGAATGAAATAAAAGGTTTAAAATTTTCCATCGAAACAAAACAAGCGGTCGATACGACCGCTTGTTCCCAACAATATTCAATATAAACGATTCTTCAATCTACAAATTATACGTGTCCCTGGGCACACATGGCTTCTGCGACCTTGATAAAACCTCCGATATTAGCTCCTTTCACATAATTCACCTTATCTCCTTCCCTGCCGTATTTGAGACAGGTATCATGAATATCTTTCATGATCTGTGATAATTTGGCATCTACCTCCTCGGCGGGCCAGCTGTAATGCATGGCATTCTGGCTCATTTCTAAACAGGAAGTTGCCACACCGCCGGCATTAGCCGCCTTTCCGGGAACAAAAGTAATATGTTCATTAGCATAATGTATGGCCTCCGGAGTACATCCCATATTTGAGGTTTCTACAATTAGTCGACAACCGTTAGCAACCAACTGTCTGGCATCCTCTCCATTAAGCTCATTCTGGATCGCACAAGGAAAAGCGATATCACATTTAACCTCCCAAGGTTTTTTACCGGCTTTGAACCGAGCTCCAAATTTTTTCGCATACGGCTCTACGACATCGTTATTACTTGCCCGCAGTTCAAGCAAATAGTTAATTTTCTCCTGGTCCAATCCCTTTTCATCGTAGATATATCCGTCAGGGCCTGAGACCGTAATAACCTTAGCCCCCAACTGAACCAATTTCTGAGCTGCCCCCCAGGCAACATTACCGAAACCGGAAAGAGCAACAACCTTACCGGCAATCTTCTCTCCCTTGGAAGCCAACACATGTTGCGCGAGATAAACCGTACCGTATCCCGTAGACTCCGGACGTACCCGAGAGCCACCGAACTCAAAGGGTTTTCCGGTCAAAACTCCGGTAAATTCGTTACGGATTCTCTTGTATTGCCCGAACATATACCCGACTTCGCGTCCGCCTACGCCAAGATCCCCTGCCGGAACATCCGTATCAGGGCCGATGTATTTACAGAGTTCTGTCATAAAACTTTGACAAAACCGCATCACTTCGTTATCAGATTTTCCTTTCGGGTTAAAGTCCGATCCCCCCTTACCTCCCCCCATGGGAAGAGTTGTCAAAGAGTTTTTAAAAGTCTGCTCGAAACCCAGAAATTTTAACGTACCGAGCGTTACTGCCGGGTGAAAACGAATTCCCCCTTTATAAGGTCCGATTGCACTATTGAATTGAACCCGATAGCCCCGGTTGATCTGTACCTCTCCTTTATCGTCGATCCAGGGCACCCGGAACATAATCACTCTTTCGGGTTCTACCATTTTCTCCAATATTTTATTAGCCTTGTATTTAGGATTAGCCTGATAGGTATCCCATACGGTTTCAATAACCTCTTCTACCGCTTGATGGAATTCGGGTTCTCCCGGAGTCCTTGCCTTTAAGGCATCCATGAATTCTTGCATTTCTGTTTTCATTTTCATTCCGATTAATCAATTAAAAGATAATCCATCTTTTAATACGTTATTAAATTTTTGACTAAAGTAGACACTTATTCGCACTCTCCCAACTATTCCTCTATGGTCTTTTCTCATACGGTATAACGATTCATCATATTTATATACAACACCTTATAAAATTTCGGTTCTCAACAAGAAGATTCTTGAAAACAAATAACCGGTTCCCTTTTCAGGCAACCGGTTATCCGTTTATAAAATCCGAACTTTATTCCTCCCCTACATATACCCATTTCACTGCGTCGGCATACACGAGGTCCACATCGCATTTATCATTCATCACCAGTCTTACCTCTCCTTTATCGAAAAAGAATGTGCCGGCGGAAACCCATGGAGTACTTATCTCTCTCCGTGCATTAAATTCTATCTCCTCCTTCTTATCCCCGAAATACAATGTATAATATTGTGTTATTCCCTTATTAACACTTATTATATTACTCCCTCCGCTTACATTATAAATAAACAGTTCATACTTTCCCCGTTTAGGAAGGTTCGCTTTCCATTCGACCATGGCCTTTCCATCTCCGGCTTTTTTATAATAAGCACTCGCGATATATTTCCCGTAAAATCCCTGTCTTATAATATAAGTCCAACGATGACCACCCTTCAACTCCTCGTAACCGGTATCCCTCCTATCTCTTTTCTCCGCTATCCGTTTCCCGCTCGAATCAAATAAAGAAAAGCCCTCGTCTTCATTATCTACGACAATGACATTCGGATCGGGCTGGAAAAGCTCCGGACTGATCGGAAATAGTCCCCGCGTAGAATCACGAATTACCTCTAATTCGTCCGGCAACATAATCGTGACCGCTGCCGGCTGATTCAATACTATACTCGGAGTTATCGAAACCAGTCCAGGAACGTCGTCACACGGTATATGTACCTCCAAAGCCTCTCCCGCCGGCAAAACGAATCTTTTCTCCCAATACCCGCGAGCATTTTTGAGCCAATTCGCACTCGCCGTAGCCGAGATCAAAATATCGGACTTTCCAGGATTATACAACTTAAAATGAACCGCATAACCTTCGTACTCCCCTTGTTCTACTTTATACCCCCCGATATCTTTAGTTTCCAGATAAGAACATCCTTTATTCCTGTACCATTCATCAAATACCTCGCCCAACTTATAATCGAACCGCTCTTCGAACTCTTTCATAAACTGTTCGAAGGTAACTTGTTGATAACGATATTTAGTCATAAATTCTTCCATAAAAGCCTGCAATGAACGCTCAGGAATATCCACCATAATCAATTCATACAAGTAATTGCATTTCTTCAGCAACAGTAGTTTAAACATATCCGAAGAGAGGGACGGATCTGTTGCGGCATCCTCCAAACTATGTTCAGAAAGATAATCGAGTACGCGCATCTCGTTTTGTGGCGAGTGGTTAGCGGTATTCGCCGTCTTGTAAGCCGGAGATAACAGTATCTGAAACTCATCGAATATTTGTCCGGCTATAGGGATCTCCTTAGAAAGAACGACACACCTGTTATCCTGAAATAAAGAGGAGAGAATATGCTTATTTCCGACTCCCACCTTCGTCGTTACGGGCGTTCCGCTATAATCCTGTTTTCCTCTTAACAAATCGAAATCGACCTTCACAAATTCAGAACCGGGAAATACAAACACACTTTGTGCACAATCGATAAAACTACGCATTGTCCATTCTTCATCATAAGGAGCTTGTCCTGTATTATTCAAATTCTTTTTTACTCTTTTTATTCTTTCATACATCTTCGCCATTTGATTTGCGATTTCAGGTATAGTTATCCCTCGTTCGGGAACGAATACCATAGCCGGCTGCACGTAATTGCTCTTTTTACTCCATCCCCGTATGTAAGTAGCGAACGACACGGGAGCTTCCAAAAGAGAGAGTCTATCATATAGATAAGGATGCCCCCATTTAGTTGCCATCAACTCACTCGTTTGCTTGACCAAAGAGGGAAGCGAATCCTTAATGCTGACAAAAGGAGCTCTAAAATAGTTTTCCCCGCGATAAAAATAGAGATCTAAGCTTACTGAATCCACGGTCAATGATTTGTGGGTATAATCTCCCATACATAAGCTGATTCCTGTCAATTTATCGCAATTTTCGAAACGGATAGTATCACCGGATACCTTTCGATTTCCTTGCGAAATCACGGTACGTTTATCCCTATGAATTACATTTAAAACATAATTCGTATAATTTTTCCCCGTAGAATAAGGATGCACCCAATGAACAGGAGGTTCTGTTACCGGATACCACAACACTTCAGGCTCCAGCAACGTATAATCCTTCTCTAAAAAAGCGTATCGTTTACCGAAGCAAAAAATATTCGTAATCCAACGGTTATCGTAATATTCCTCATCGGAAATATCCAGATAACATACCCGGTCATCTATCTTTCCCGTGTAATCCACTTGGAGAGAAAACTCTTCTTCCGGTGCCAAGTTTTTTTCCAAAATAACGACTTGACCATCCCGACGATAAGAAATAGCTTCACCGCTCTCTCCCCGAATTTCTTTGATGCGCAAGGCCGGGTTTAAGAATAAAACGATCTCCGATACCGGATGATTCTCCTTATTTTGGACGGTTAATTTACTCTTCACCGACATGGTAGTACCCGATTGCTCGAAAGTAATCTCTGCATCGGATAAATAGAGCCGGTCTCGCGCGCTGTACTTTTCAAAAGTTTCCACCATATGCTTCCGAAAACGCCTGTCGGCCTCTTTCGCCCCGACGAAGATCCCTCCGATTAATATACCCGATAACAGAATAAGTCCGCTGCATAATTTCAATTTTCCTTTTTTTCCATTTGGAATTCGAGGATACGATACAATGGCAAATCCCAGTAATCCCACACCCCAAACGACATAGGTCAAACGTTGTAAAAGATAAGATCCTATTTCGGGATGCCCGGTCAGTTCCGAAAACATATTGGGCATTTCCCGGGCAAAAAGATCAAATATACCATATCCGGCAGAAGGAATAAAAACATAAACCAATCCAACCGCTACCAACAATACCAACAAAGCAAGCATGGCATTTTTTATCCATGAGTAGATCAAAATAGACACTCCCAAGATAAACAGGCAAGAAGGAATGGTTAGGGTAAACAAATAAAAGAAATAGAGCCAAACGTTTACCGGTGCCTCACTGGCAAAAATATTAAGGGACAACGATATCAATATGGAGATGACATTCAATACTACCAATACGGAGAAAATCCCGCCTGCCATTCCTATCAAGTAATCCGTATTGCTCACCGGACGCACACGCAGAGATTCGGTCGTATCCACGTGTTTTCCACTTTTAAAGCGGTCCGCCACAATAAAGACCAACAAAAAAACCTGTAACAAATTAAACCAGTATGCATTAAAGAAAGGCATGGAAGAAGGCAGGGCCACCATATAGTGTTCCGTTATACTCCACGAACTCTGAGTCATAATCTGTAAAACGGTTATTCCGACAAATGCCAATAAAGCGAATAAACGCAATAACCAACTTCTTTTTAACACTTTCGCTTCATAGCAAGCTACGGTCAATATAAGATTCAATTTCATAATTTCCAATTTAAATTTCAGTCATATTACCTATCCTTTTTCAACACAAAACATCGGATAGCATTCTTACAAACATATCCATCCCGGCTTTACTCCATCCTTCCAATTACCTTAGCTCTCTTTTCAACCTGTAAAAGAATAACGGACAAACCCTCCCCAAAAGGATCTGCATCATTAATCGGATACGTTCGAAAAGAATTCGACACGTTTACCTTCCCTCTTACCCTAAAATAATCCCACACGATAAAATACAAGAAAAGGCCACACAATGCATCAGAGAATAGAATACTTACAGATAACCCCATCCTATCATGCCCGGCCTCCTGAAATAAAAACGGAATACAAAAAATTCCTATCAACCAAAATGAGACAAACACCCGAGACAACCAACGCTTCCTTAAAGCTTTGATTTTATGCCGGATGAATGTAGAGATGAGACGTAATTTCATGATTTTATTTTTAGTTACACACTTTTCAAATATAAAGTATCTTCATTTGAAATCCAAACTAAAAATCATAGTTAATTTTGCTCAACTACCCTATTTATTCTGAAACCTCCCATCTCTTTATTGTTAACTCAGTATATAACAACATTTTTACATACTAAATTCACTTAAAAACAAAAAATAAATTTTCTGTAAATATTTTATTTTTATTATAAATATGCACGAAATACCCATTTTTAATTGATTCCCAATAAATTTGCTTCATCGTACCGTAATAATTCATTCGCAATACAATAACCGATACGTATTCACTCATTCGTTTTCTATTCGAAATTATATACAAAAGGCAGACCCTCTCCCCTACAAAACGTTTTTCCCCTTTGGTTTTTTTGTAAGGTTAAGGCCTGCCTCAGTATACACACTACACAATATTCTTTAGCGTTTTGTTTCTAAACAACAAACAAGTCGATTATAAAAATGAATCAGCGGCTCTTCAGGTAACTCTTCTTCCACAAGGGTAATGAATAAATAATGTCCCTGTGCAGCTAAAAAATCCTTTACTTTTATCTCACGAGTAACATAACCATTACAGATAATCAAAAGTGTTCCTTCCTCTGAAACAATCAACTCGAAATACCCGCTCAAATCCGTGATCGTACTGTTCGTCGTTCCTTTCTCGACGATCTGAACACCTAAAATGACATTCATTTCCGGATCACAAACTTCGCCTTTTACTTTTACCTGGCGATTCTGAGCTATCACGACAGAAGTGAAACCCATAAAAAACATGACGGCTAACGATAGGCCTTTAAAAAGTATTTTTTGTTTCATAACAATTCATTTATAGTTAAGCAATTTAGCCTCTTTTTCTCAAATAATTAATAATGATCCCGCAAGCGATTAACAATAACGGGAATACCCCCAGAAGAAAGAACTTCACCCAAAAGATGTCCGTGATAGGAAAAACGACCGTTGTATCTTTCGGATCCGCACGAACGATCTCTACCGGGAATTCACCATTTGTCAACCAACGGAAACTCTCCGTAATCAACGAGTAGTTCGAGGCATTGATTCCCTTGCGCATCATCATCAACTCCGCGTTACTGGCACAATCCGCATCCCCGAGAATTATTACCCGTTGCTCCTTGCCTTTCGTCTTCCGGCTTAAACCCAAAGCCGTGACATGAGATCCCTCGAACTCACCGGCAGCAGGATTCAACACCACTTGATCGTTTATCAGATCACTCGTTTCCAACTCGTTCCAACTACCTTTTTCGATTGTTCGTAAGATGGGAAAAAAGGCATAACCTGCGGTATTGTCATACTCG
Organism: Gabonibacter massiliensis; assembly: GCA_001487125.1. Lineage (GTDB taxonomy): Bacteria > Bacteroidota > Bacteroidia > Bacteroidales > Marinifilaceae > Gabonibacter > Gabonibacter massiliensis. The sequence continues at coordinate 179,879 of LN913012.1, read as the reverse complement.
AGCCCCACAGCTCCAGGCATTGTCACTCGTTCTCCTTTCTTTAACATTCGGGCATATTCACGAGAAATATGAGCTGCCTCTTCCGTCACCTGACATTGTAACAAATCGGCACTAAAATCTGATGTCGGTTGCACCAATACACCGGGCACCGAGCTTACGCCAAACAACGAAAGCAAAGGACGGGCCAAATCCACACGATCCGGTTCTACCGCGATCAAAAGGTTACCTCCTCTTTCGATGTAACGGCTAACCTTGGACAACTCGTCCGGGGTAAAAGGACTTTTCATATCGGCAATTACAAGAATATCGTACTCGATAGGAATATCTTCACCCTCTTTCATCTGGTAAACATAAACGTCAAAACCCTGATTTACTAACGCATAACGAAATGTCAGGTTACTGGCAAAAGAGTAATAATCAGGATCACCGAAACCGCTCGTGCTACGCTCTCCGTGACCTGTCAAACAAGCCACTTTAGGCGCATCAACGGCCAAACGTTTCAACGCTGCCGCCACCTCCGTCTCCGTCGGGAATTGTAGCTGGTCGTTGTACATGCGCAGGAACGTTTTCCGTCCGTTTGCTGCCTCCAGCAAACGAACAAAACGATAGCCCTCCGGACGCAAATCGATCTGTTTATTTATCTCTTCGGAAGAGATAAAACCTTTTAACGAAACCTTCGCCATCTTCGCATACTCCTCCGCTACACCGCGTTCGTCCAAACCGGCGAATCGCTTACCATGAAGGGGGGCTGTCTGCAAATAGTAACGCACATAAGACATCTCTATATCCGGTTTGAAACGAACGTAAGGTTTAAAACGGTCCATGTCTCCTTTCTCCGCTCTCGGCAAACCGTAAATGTAATTTGTTCCCAAGAGATTTACATAAGTCGTAATTTTAATTTCGCCGTCGATCTGCTCCAGAATTTTCTGGGTGGATTCCGTCACCGTCTCCGTCTGGCAAGCCGTCATGTCCTTATACAATTGCAGTGTCGGGCGCGAAGTCAAATACCCCAAACCGACAACCACCGCAACCACCGCCACGTATCTCCCGACAGACACGACCAAACTTCGTTTGGCCCGATGAGATTCGACCTTCATGATGGACAAAGCCAAGAAAAAAAGAATGACCAAAAGAAAATAGAACAAGTCTTCACTACAGATCAAACCGTTAACAAAAACCATAGCCCGCCCTTTAATCGACAGCCAGTAGGTAATCTCTCTAACGAAACCGATATCCTGACCGACACTACCGATAAAATTCAAAACGATCAGTACCGCTAAGGTTCCCATTGCGGCTACAATCTGATAAGAAGTCAAACTCGACATATAAAGACCGATTGCCGCGTAAGCGCAGATCAACAAATACAACCCCAACAAACCCGAAAACGCCATCGAAAGATCGAAATGAGGAATCGTCAGGCAGGAAAACAAGATGTAAACGAACAAAATACCTACCAGAAGTAAACCGTAAAACATCATCGAAAGAAACTTACCCGTGATAATCTGGGTTGCCGTTACCGGTGACGAGTATAACAATTTTATGGAACCGCTGCTGTACTCCCGGCTCATCAGGCTCATCGTCAACAAGGGTATGTAAAGGTACAAATATTGTTGCACCACGATAAAAAGACCGCTTAAAGAGACCAGGATCACACCCGTCAAACTACCCTCGCCGGGAGCATCATTCAAAAACTGTGACGTCACGCAAGATTTGAAAAGGTCCATATAGGTAAGACCCGTCTGGATTGTGAAGATCACCAATATAAACCAAGCAACAGGCGAGTAAAAAAGAGCACCTAACTCATTTCCAGCTATTTTTAATACTTTTCTCATATTCTATATTATTTAACCCAACCTTCTTTTCATCCAAACACCCACTCCTCCCAAAACGAACAAGGCAGGGAATATCCATGTCAATAATAAACTCGTCAGCGGCATTCCTTCGCGTGTCAACTCCAGAACCGTGTCTTTAAACGCCGGACGAGTGATCGATAACGGAAACTCACCGTAACTCAACCACCGGAACATACCCGTAATCAAGGAGAAATTAGACGTCTGAACACCGATGCGATTCATCAACAACTCCGAGTTACTGATACAATCGGCATCACCCAACACCACGATCCGTTGTTCTCGATCGCCGACCTGTCGCGTTAAAGCAAGCATCGTCGGGTAAGCACCCTGGACCTCGCCAACCCGGGGGTTGAAGACCGCCTTATCGCCACCTTCGAGCTCGTTCCAACTCCCCTCCCCGGAGGTCGTCAAAACAGGTGCTACCCGGAAACCGCGTGTCGTGTCAAAAGAGAGTGCTGAAGCACCGGGCATCACGATACCGTAACGGTTTAACAAATTTTTATAAGAGGTCATCACGTTCACGCCCTCTTCATTGAATCGACAAATCAGCAGATTATCATTATAAACTCCCGTCGGTTGGACAAGCTCTCCGGGTATGAATTCTACCCCCAGCATACGCGTAATCGGGTTCATAATCGACTGCTTGCCAGGTTCTCCTGCTATGACCAAATTACCCCCGCGATCGATATAACGGTTCAATTTATCGATATCATCACTCGAGAAAGCCGTATATGGATCGGGAATAACCAAAACGTCCACCTCCGGCGACACCTCTCCGACTTTCGATAAATCGAGCACTTCCGTATCAAAACCCTTGTTGATCAACGAGTGACGGAAAGTAGGGCTCTGCGCAAAGGTATAATAATCCCGGTCTCCGGCTTTGCGTATATCACGCTCGCCATGCCCCACGACGAAAGCCACCACCGGGACATCTGTCACCAGTCGTTTCATTGCCGTCGAAATCTCCGCCTCATTAGGAAAAACGTAACCGTCATCATAAACACGCAAGAAAGTCTTCCGACCGTTGTCTCGCTCGATCACGCGAACGAAACGATAATTCTCTCCCGATAGATCGATCTGGTGCGAAAGTTCTTCAGGTGTTAAGAACATTTTCATATTCAAGTCATTAGCCACCGCCACCTTCTCCGCTTTCTGGCGCTCCGTCAATCCAGAGAAACGCTCGGTCAGGTAATTATTCGAGTCCTTCACGTCCTTATAATAATAAACGTATTTCATCTTCATCCTGGGCTTGAAACGAGTGTACTCTTTAAAACGATCTTTATCTCCGTTCACTCCCGAGGGGATACCGTAATGGTAATGACTCTCCAGGAGGTTAACGTAAGTAGTGACCGTCAAACCTCCGTCCATCTTCTCCATCACCTCCCGGCTTGCCTGGGCCAGCGTGTTTAACTTGGTCGCCGAGGCGTCATAATAAAACTTGAAGACGGGACGGGAACTCAGGTAGCCCAAAAATAAAGCCAGAAAAGTCACAACGAAGTATCTGGTCACGATCAAACCTTTATTACGTTTCTTACCCGAGAGAATCTTAATCACGGATAAAGAAAGGAACAAACCGATAACGATCAGAAAATACAAGACGTCCTCGCTCGTGATTAGCCCCTCGATCATCTGCGAGGAACGCCCCTGGATGGACAACCAGTAAGTGATATCCCGAACGAGGGGGATATCCTGCCCCAACCGGCCGACGTAATTTAAAAAAGCCAAGACCGCAAGTGTTGAAACTGCCGCCACCACCTGATAAGAGGTGAGACAGGACATGAAAAGACCGATCGCCGCGTAAGCGCAAACAACAAGGTAAAGCCCTAAAACACCACTCAAAGCCAACGTGTAGTCAAAATTAGGAACATTAAAACCCGTTAAGAACACAAATACCAGCAAAATTCCTCCAAGAATCAAATTATAAAGCATCATCGACAAGTATTTCCCCAAAACGATTTGAGTCGTCGAAACCGGTGACGAATATAATAATTTTATGGAACCGCTGCTGTACTCCCGACTCATCAACCCCATCGTCAATAAAGGAATGTAGAGGTAAAGGTTGCCAAGCATCGTCGGGTAAAGACTGAAACTTCGTGTAAAAAGCTCACGTACGATACTGTACCATAACGGACGGGAAAACTGTTGTGTCAACATGGTATCGATTAAACCCGTGTAAGACATAGCTGCCTGAACGGTGAAAATCACCAGGATCAACCACGCCACCGGGGAATAAAACAGAGTACGTAACTCTGTTATCGCTATCTTGTATATCTTTCTCATGACAAACGACTATTCATCTTTACTTTCCCGGACAGGCGGGCGAATACTTCATCCAACGAGCTACGTTCTACCGTGATCTCGCTTAACTCCCAACCGCGGGAAACACTCAACTCTACCACCTCGCGAGTCACGTCGCTATCACGGGTAAACCACATACGGTAACTGTTTTGACTGACTTCTTCAACCCGATCGATTCCCGGTATTTCCCGCAACATCTCGATTGCCGGAGGGTTTTTCATTACCACGACGAAAGTGTTGGGTTGAACATAATTGTTAAACTCTTCCATCGTCCCTGAAAAGACGAGGTTACCCTTCTCTATCATCTTGATATGATCGCAGGTAGCCTGTACCTCCGACAATATGTGAGTCGACAGCAATACCGAACGATCGTAAGCGATCTCTTTAATCAGTTCTCGGATTTCGAGGATCTGATTCGGGTCCAAACCGTTGGTAGGTTCGTCGAGAACCACGAATTTAGGGTTGTGGATGATCGCCTGAGCAATGCCTACGCGTTGTTGATAACCGCCCGACAGGTTCTTCAACAAACGTTTATTGAAATGAGTGATACCACATTTGGCCATAGCCGTGTCTACGGCTGCTTTTATCTTTCTCGGTTCAACGGAACGTAACTCCGCACAATAAGCAAGGTACTCCCGAACCGTCAAATCAGTATACAATGGCGGTTTCTGCGGTAAAAAACCGATGTTCATCTTTGCCGCTATCGGATTATCCCGGAAATTGATTCCATTGATGTAAACCTCACCCTCTGTCTGGTTCAAAACACCGCACATAATGTTCATCGTTGTCGACTTGCCGGCACCGTTCGAACCTAACAAACCGAGAATACCCTTCTGGTATATCTCGAAATTAATGTCCCGGATCGCCCATTGAACGCTGTAACGATGAGACAAATGCTCTACTCTTACTACTGATTCTTCCATAAATTTATTTGAATTACATTATATATTACATCGAATATTCTCTTTATTTCGATTAGCAACTACATGAGGAGCTCTTCAAAAGGGACCGCCACATAATTATCAATTTAACTTCCACGGCCGACACGCCTTGAACGGCACGCAACTCTTCGACGGGAATAGATTCTCCACTTTTACAATGGTTTCTTCCACAAATACTTTTGATTACATACACACCCCGATCATACTATCATGTACGATTACAATACAAATCATATCCCCGACACACCTTTCCGACAATTATCGTAAACTTCTTTACTCCTACTGCCAACCGGAAAAAAATATATTTCAAACCTGATTGTGCCGTTATTTCAGGCTATACCCTCCCCTTTCCGCCTTTTATGAAAAAGCAGGCCCAAACGGAACAAAATCTTTAATACACAGCAATTATATACGAAATGAATTAGTAGGTAAGCAGCTATTGCTTACCTACTTATAAAAATTATTTTCCTTGGACAACGATATTTGAGATTATACCGAATCCGTCATAAGCTATTTGTTTTCCTTTATCCAGATTACCCGTTCCCAAATCCTTTTGCGGAACTAAATAAACCTTTCCGGCCTCTCCTGCTTGCGTGGCGATCAACACGGCTTTCGCATTCAAGGGAACCAAAGAGGAAACATCTCCATCAAAATCAGACGGACTCATCGTGTAACGTCCTTGCTGATAGAATTGGACGATAGTGATCTTCTCTCCGTCGGCAACCGTATATTTGGATTCATAAGTCAACGAACCCAATGACATCCTAACGGCATAAACATCCGTTTCCGTTGCCACGTACATAATCGGGTCAACCGAGCTGAAAGTATAAGAAACCGCCGCATCCATGATGCTTTTCAATCCGGCCGGCACCTGATACAGAGCGTAAGGAGTCGGAGCTACCAGATCATAGTTCGAATTCTGCGTTTTAAAAATATATATTTCGTACTCCTGAGTCGTTTTATCCCGCAATACCATAGCCAAACCGTCTCTTTCCATCACGCCTCCCGCTACGGCTTCTTTACCCCGGATATTGGAAGGATCGAACGGGAAAGTTTGGTTATATTCCGAAGAACTGAATAATTGACATTTCGGAGCCGCAAACAAAGAGTTAAAACGAGCAAAACACCCCATTTGAGAATCATACCACACGGCGCCGGCCCGATGTCCGGCAAAGTCTCCGGCAACAGCCGCAAGAATCGCATTATCTACATGATTGGACTCAAGGCCTAATACGTTAGTAACCTTTTCCGGTTTAACGAACATATTGTCGTTTTGACGATTATGTTGATAAACTTGATGATTGGCAACCATAAGAGTAGCTTGTATGGAAGGATAAAAAGCATCTGCTTCAAAAGAGGCATCCGCCATGGGTACAATACTCTTGGTATCCGTGTAGGAGTAATCCTCCACGTCAATCCGGTAAACTCCTTTTTCTCCCGCTACCCATAAAATATTCCGATAATTTCCATAGGTGGATCCGGAAACGGTATACATCATATTTTTGATTTTATCCGGGAATACCTCTCCTTTGGAGGCGTAAATATCGGAAATCACCTTCCTCTCTCCGGTAAAATCCTTCGTCAGATTCTCGTCCATCACCAAAGAGAGATCGGAAGTTTGTCCGTCGCGAGAGTGAGCAACCACAAGTCCTTCTCCGAACTCACTCGTCACCACCACCGTAAAGGAAGCAAAATACTGCAAAGTAGTTGCAGAATCCGTTACCGTTAACAAAAGTTTATATCCCCCCGCATTGATCGGCATTGTAGCCGTAACATCCAATATTCTTTCATGAGACAACTCTTCCGTCACGTAATCCAAAGAGGAGGTTCCTAACTGGATCTTCCACAAATATCCCAAATCCGGATGATTTGCCTGCCCGTTTTTTGTAATGGGTATATCTAATTTAAGATTCCCCAAATAATTAACATTCTGGACCTCGGAAATATTTTCCAAGTCAATCTTTATTTCCGGAAGTTTTTCTGTATCGTAAGTACTTTTATCGTCATAACATGACCAAAGGCCACTACTCAATAAAAGTACCAATAGATAAAATATATTTTTCATATGAATAATCTTTGATCTGTTAAATTAAAACTTTCTTGCCTTAACCGGTTGTCCTTTCGCCAATCCTCCGTCATGCAACAAAGGCTCTCCGTGTACTTCCTCGTAAGCCTCCAAATAAGCATTCAGCAAATCGTAATAGGCGTTGGTTTGAGCGGTAGTGTAGAAGGTCAGTCCGAGCGGATCACGGTTATTATACGCCGGCCATTTATCGGATTCCCAAGGCCAGTCCAAAGCTTCCAATATCGCCTTATGAGCATTTTTACTATAATAGTTATAATTAGCTAAATTCATACTCTGACCTGCAGCAATCAAATAGTTGTAAGTACGGCAATAGAATGTTCCGGATCTCGGCATCGGCAACTGGTTATCAAACATAAACTTTGCCCGAATATACTCTTTCGGTCCTTTTGCAAAATCATCCGAAGTTGTCAACACCAGTTCCAGTACACAAGTTTCCGTCTCCAAAGCCGGCAATTTGGTAACCTCGATCGAGATCTTACCGAATGCCTCTCCTGCCGGAACCACCGCCTCCAGAATTTTATAAGAACCCTCTATTAACGTACAACTGTCCAGATCAAGCGTACAATTCACTTTCCGGTCGTAACTCCGTACGTCCCCTATCACTTCCAACGGAATATCGACAATGACTTTCTCCTCGTTCGGGTCCGACCAGAAAGAGTATACTTTCTCAAATTTCTTTGTAGTAGTATTATATCCCGGATAGGTTTTTATTCCTATTCCCGTCCACGGAAAAGTAACCGAAGGAAACTCCTCGTTATAAGTAGGTATTTCCTCTTTGGAACATCCTGCAACAAGCAATCCCAAAGCGAATATACACATCGTATATATAAATCTTAATTTATTCATAACTTTGAATTTATGCTATTAAACTTATTGAACAAGACCCATTCCACTTTCTGCCTCCGGATAGGGCCATACATAAGTCTCATCACTCATCGGAGTAGACAAATTCGGAATATTCACTTCTCCGATACGCTTGTAATAAAGGAAGGTCACACCTTCACACAGGAACTCACGCCTGTATTCGTTCGTCAAACAAGTCAACAACTGGTCCCGGGTATAACCTGAGATATCAATGAAATTAGAACGATTCTCACGCAACGTCGTTAAATATTTGGCCGCTTCGGTTGTGTTAATATCCGTTCCCTTCAAATAAGTTTCCGCCACGATCAGGTACATCTCCGAAATACGTACCAGCGGGATTCTGTTCAAACAATCGGTACCGCTGATAGCCCGGTCCTGAGCTAATTTCAAAGGCACATAATAGCCATTGGAAGCAGGGAACAACATTTTGGATGATCCCCGGAAATCGGCATTACTACCCGCTCCGCTTTCATCAAAAATACTCTGTACTCCCTCCTCTGACAATTTGATCTGCTCATAATCCGTATCCGTAAAATTCAATTTGAAATACCCGGAAATCTTGTCCGACAGGGTCAACACGTTCAAAGAAGCGATATGTTCCGTAGAAAGAATCAAATTCGAGGAAATGTTATCATTCGTCACCCACGTGTAAAGATTGACCTTTTCTCCCTCTTCAATCACCTTTTTAGCTTCCTCCCGGGCCAACAACAAAGAGGCATCGCTACCTTCCCACATGTATACCCTGGCTAACAACGCTTTTACGGCAAAATAATTCAAACGATAAGTACGATCACTATAAAATCCGTCGTCATTCAAATTATCATAATAGTCATCCGTATGCTTTTTCGTGATCGGATCTTCCTCTTCCAACAAATCCAAAGCCTCTTTTAAATCGGCCACGATCAAATCTATGGTCTTTTTATAAGACAATTGTTCCGTTGTCTCTTTCTTGTACTCTTTCACATAAGGAATGGTGAGCTTTGTCTCTTTATCCGTACGGGAGGCCAAATCCCCGTAACCGTAAATACGCATCAGGTCGAAGTGTAACATCGCCCGAATAGCCAATAACTCTCCTTTTATCACCTTATAAGAAACCGGATCTAAAACATTCGATCTCTTTTCAATAAATTTCAGGGCGTTATTCGCATTAGCAATGATGTTATACGCGTTCAACCAAACCGCATCAATAATAGGAGTGGCTCTCACATGTTTATATTGATAAGCAGCCATCGGATAAACCTGAGCCGAAGGATACAAATCATATTTTCCGTCCTGTACATCCAGTACGTACCAACTCAGGTTTTTACCGTACAAGGTTTCACTGGCCATTCCGATATAGCAACCGATCAACGCTTGTCGAAATCCGGGCTCATCTTTAAACTGATCCTCTTCTGGGACCTGTGAGGCAGGCGTTACATCCAACCAATCGTTACATGACGTAACAGAAAAGAAGAGGATAAACAAAGTTATATATTGTGTTATTCGTTTCATATCCTATTTATTTAAAATGATCCTATAAGAGAGAATGACATGGTTCTGGCAAACGGATAACTATATCCCCGCTCTACCTTGACAGAAGAGAAGGTAGCAATATCATTCATGTTAAAAGAAATTTTCAATCTACTCATTCTAAGAGATTTAAGAACATCAGGCTGGAATTCATAATAAACATTCAAAGCTCCCCAGGTAAGTAAACTTTCATCTTGTACAAAGCGTGTCGTGGGACGTGTCTTTTCCTGATATGCCTGCGCATCGCCGTCATATTGGAATGTTCCCAAACGTTTGAACTGTGCGACCTGTCCCGGTTCTTTCCAACGACCGTATAAAGCCCGCTTATCCACGTTATAGTTCATATCCACGTTTTCTACCCGTTCTACTAAGGTCGAATTGTATTTCTGGTAGCCGGTAGCATAACGGAAAGTCGTACTTAATCCGAATCCTTTGTATTCGGCATTAAAACCGAAAGTCCCCCTGTATTTTTCCAAAGAGTTTCCGGCCGGTACCTGATCGTTCTCGTCATACGTATAGGTCAATTCCCCGTTGCGTTTCACATAAACCTCGTTTCCCGTTTGAGGATCGATACCCAAAGAACGAACAGCCCATATCGTATTCATGGATTCACCGTCCACGTATTTTGTTACCGGTTTATTATTTCCCTTATCGGCTGCCATCTTATCCCGCAATGCATTATACGTTTTCATACTTTCCGACAGGCGGATAATCTTGTTCGTCGTGGTCGTCAAAGAACCGAACAACTGCAAGAAACCCTTATTAGTCTGAAATACGCTATAAGTCAAATAGGCCTCGATACCCTGATTCCGGACCAAACCCAAATTATCTTTCACGGTAGAGAAACCGGTCGATGTAGAGACAGAAACATCCGTCAACATATTCTTGGTATCCGCCCAGTAATAGTCAAAACGAATATTAGCCTTGTAAATAATGGCATCAAATCCCACGTTATAGTCTTTCTTCTGTTCACCCTTCAACTGAGGATTAGCCATACGTGCAACCTGGGCTCCCGTCATTCCCAAATAATTATCCGTCGTGTAATACTCATAGGTTGCAACTGCTTCATTGTTATAGAAATTCTGGTTTCCGGTTACTCCGATAGACGCCCGTAACTTAAACTGTTGAACAATATCGTTTTTGAAAAATTTCTCGTTATGCAGGTTCCAACCTAAAGCCAAAGACCAACCTAAAGCCCAGCGATTGTCATTACCGTATAAAGAAGAAGCATCCTCTCTGGCACTGAAGTCCAATAAATAACGATTATCGAAGTTATACCCGCCGGCAAGTACGAAACTTAAATTCCTATTCCAGGAAGAACTACCGTAAGGACGGGAATCTTTTGCATATTGACGCGCGAAAGTGATATCGGCAATCTGATTATTAGGGAATCCCTCTGCCTGAAATACATAAGCCTGGCTTTTATCTTCTCCTATCTCCGTTCTAAAGTTCAAGAAGATATTATGACGATCCGCAAATGTCGCAGAATAAGTCGCATTTATATTAGCAGAAATGGTACTACTTTTACCCTCATCGATCCGGTAAGAACCTTTACGCAATTGATCTTCGGTAGAAGAGTACTTATTAATATCGGCAAATGAAGAGTGAGTCGCGGGTAAAAATTCATCTCCGTCATTTCTCTTTAGGCCTAACGTAATTCCTCCTCTTAAAATCAAAGCTTGTATAGGTCTCCACTCGATTTCAAAATTATTGACAAACTCAACATAGGATTGCTGGTAAAGCGTTCCGATTTCAGCATCGTACATAGGGTTGGCAACCGAAGCTCCTTGCCCGGTATAAGCCCAACGGGCCACTTCTCCCGTGTCCGGATCCTTGGCTCTCCAATAAGGATTCATTTGTGCATATTTACTGAATGCCCCATAAGGAGAATCATTACTCTTATTGCTCGTTATGGAAGCATTATTTCTGAATAACAAATTATCCTTGCGATAAGAAAGATCGATCTCTCCGATAATATTTCTACGATCGGATCCTTTCATAACTCCCTTCACCTGATTGTATGTCAAACTGAACAATGCCTGCAAGTTCTGGTCTCCCAATTGGACCGAAAGATTGTGTTTATGTCCGACGCCCGTGCGTAAAGGTTTGGAGAGCCAATAAGTATCCAAACCGGCGGCAATGAGTTGCTTTCTCTCCTCATACAGTTGAGAATACCTGATCTCCTCGTCCATATTTTTATAATCGTACATACCGTCTATCCTCTCGGCTTCTAATTTTTCCGCAGCATTACATAAATTATAACTGGTCAAGTCCGGCATCTCAATATCGACACTTCCCGTATAGGTTACCAATTGCTGAGTTCCCGTTACGCGTTTAGTCGTTATAACCACTACCCCATTAGCAGCTTTAGAACCGTAAATTGCTTTCGCCGCAGCATCCTTCAATAAAGTAACACTCTCGATCCGGTTCATGTCCATATCCATTACACGTTCTACCGTGGTATTAAATCCGTCCAATATAAATAACGGTTGATTGGGATTGTTCTGGTAGTTACCTTTAAGCTGAATTCCAGTCTCTTCTATCGGAAAACTGGATACACCACGCATTTGCATTTGCGGTAAACTATTCGGATTCGATCCCATATCCAGGTTATCCATAATAAACAAAGCCGGGTCCAGGTTCTTCAAACTTTGAAACAGATTCGAACTACCGGTACGAACGATGTCTTTTGACGTTAGCGTAACGGCAGACCCGGCATAAGTATTTGCTTTACGAGTAAACATACCGGTTACAACCACCTCCTCTACCTCTTTAACATCTTCTTCCAGTACAACGTTAATCACGGTACGGTTACCGATCACTACGCTTTGCGACTTATAACCGATAAATGAATAAATCAAAGATTTTACTGCGCTCGGAACGGTTAAAGTATAAGTCCCGTCAATCGTCGTACTTGTTCCCAAATGCAAAGAATCTCCCGCAACAACAACTGTAGCTCCCGGTAACGGTTGCCCTTCTTTATCTTTCACCGTACCAGTAATTGTAATGGAAACCGGTGCTTTTTTAGGTCCCACCACAACCTTACCGTTCAATTCTCTGCATTCCAAATTTGTGTTTTTGATACAAGCTTGAACAGCCTGAAGAGTAGTAACATTGTTTAAATCTACTGTTACTTTTACCGTTTCCTTCTCCACTTCCTCCTTCTTAAATACAACAGAATTATCGCTCAATCGGTTGATTTCCCGTAGTGCATCCAATACACTAACTTGAGCAAGCTTTAAAGAAAATCGTTTGGAGTTTTGTTGTCCGTAGACCGGTGAACTTGTAAGCGCCGCAGTAATACCTAACAGCAAAATACTGCAAAACAATACTCTACAAGTCACCAAAAGTCTACAGAACCTTTTTGGTTTGTAGTTTTTTTTCATACTTTTGTTACGTTTTAATTAAACACACACCTTGCTATCAACAAGGTTTTTTAAGCCGGAAATGCTCGCCAAAGCATTTCCGGTATTCTATTTCTCTATGATATGCACTGTATTTCCTTCGATCTTAAATTCCGGCCCTCCCGTTAAGGTAAGCATTTTCAATATTTCGTTCAATTTGTCATCTTTACTCATTCGTCCGCTAAAAGTATGGGGACCTTTCCGTTCACCGTCAAAGACAAACTTCACATCGTACCAGCGACTCAGCATCCGAGTAACCACCTCTATATCATCTTCAGCAAACATGAATACGCCATAACGCCAAGCGGTAATCTCTTCCACCCGTACCTTTTCCACGGAAAAATCTCCACTCTCCTTATCTAATTTCAGTTGCATGGCTGGTTTTAATACAACCGGAGAGGCATTTCCCCTCTTGTTCAACATCACCTCTACCTTTCCCGTCAACAAAGTGGTATAAACATTAGGCTCATTTTCATAAGCATTAATATTAAAAGAAGTACCCAACACTCTAGTCTGCATGGAAGTCGTTTTTACAATAAAAGGTTTTTCCGGATCAGGTGCAACCTCAAAATAAGCCTCCCCTTTTAAAAACACTTCTCTCTTATCTCCCAAAAACTCAATCGGATAATCAATTTCAGACTCTGCATTAAGCCACACTTTCGTACCATCACTCAACACTAATTGATAATCTCCGCCAACAGTTGTGACAATTTTATGTATAACTTCCTCGACAGGCAAAGAATCAGCTGTCATTCTATAAGATAGTTTGCCCTTTTCCCCGATCATAGCGACAGAAGAGAGGTGCAAAGTATCCGGTAAAGAATTACTCAAATTAATCTGCTTCCCGTTCTCCAGCACTAACATTACTTTCCCTTTTGCCGGATTGATTTCAACCTTTTCTTGTCCGGCCATAACCGGAGAAGATTCCTTTTGTTGTTTTTCCAATCCAAAAATCAACAGCATACACGCAACGACAACACTGGCCGCAACAACGCTTCCCCCTATTACAAAATATCTCTTCTGTCTTTTCCCGGCGAGAAGTTTTCCGGAGATTTCTTTGTGAACCTCATCGAAACTCGTGGTCCGATTGATTTCATCTTCTAACTTCAATCGCTTTGCGATACTCTCTCCCCGAATAATACTTTTATACAATTGACGATTCTCATCGCTTTCGTCCAACCACTTTCCCAACTCTTCCCTCTCCTCCAAAGAAGCTCTCCGCAATTTAACCCGTATAATAATTTCGGCCAACAGCCTGGCTCTATCTACTACCATAACTTATCTTCTAATTTTATCTTAAGACACCGCAAAGCACAATACGGGATGAATGAAACACGAAAAAAATAATAAAAAAATCATCTTTTCGCCATATATCTAATAATTAACGGACTATTGGATCAATACCGTCCAACTCAGGAACTCTCCTTATTGTCGAACCGACAATCGATATGAAAACTCCGATCATTGGTTCATCGAATTCAGCATCAATTTCAGTCCCCGTTATAAATTTCGCAGAAACCACCTGGGCGAACAATCCGATATTCTATCCTATTACAAAAGCACAAAAAACACCGTATCAGGCTCATCTTACCCGACAAAATGAAGGTTGTCCAAATTTTCATTTAAAGACAACCCTCGAAACAAATATATATCAACAGAATACAATACTACAGTATAACCATTCTTCTTTTTGTACCCAACACATTCACCTAAAAATTAACACACCTGAGGTTGTATCCTCGTCCTTAAAAACCGGTCATAATCAAAAAAGACGCAATCTTTATAAAAAGTCAGCAATCCTTTTTGAAACGTATCAGTCGACAAAACCATAAAATCATCACGCATAACAACATGAATCACACTAAGCCCTCTAACTCCTACTTCGACTTTCTTCATCCCTATATAAGAAAATACCAACGTATCCCCCGGCATAACGCCAACGATTGTAAAGTTGCCATCAAAATCCGTAATAGTACCTATATTAGTCCGCTTTATTTGCACATTAACCCCTATTAACGGTTCGCCCGCCATATCCGTCACAACACCCGTTATTCTGGAAGATTGCCCGTAAGACACCATATGAAAAGAACAAATAACAAAAAGAAGCATTATCATCTTCTGAAAAAAAATTTTTGTTTTCATAACATTAATTTTAGTAAAACATTTATTATTACTGCAGTAGTGTATTCAATATCAACATAATCAAAGATACCCTTTCTCCTCAAAGATTACTTATAAATCAGGAAAGGCTATTTTTTAACATATTTCCATTTGATGGCATCGGCTACAAGACGCATCTGCTGCCGAGCCCTATCTAACAATACAACACGGTTTTCTCCTTGTGGAAGCCGATACTCTCCGGCATAAACCCAACCTTGTTCCTTCGTTACATTAATATTAAACTCGTCATTCTTTTCTCCATTCTGGACCGTATAATATTGTAAACAATCCCCATCCAACGAGCCGTTATAAACATAAGCAGGAAGAGCAGGCACATGTATCCATAACTCATACACACCCTCTTGCTGAATTTCTGCTGTCCATACAGCATGATTATTCTCTCCTCCTCCCAATTTCACATAAGCACTACGCACAATATCCCCATAACACCCTTCATCTATTCCGGGAGCCCAGCTCGTAGAGACAATTTTCATCGGCAACTGGTATTCTTTCCTACTCGACATATTCCCCAAAAGTCGATTAGAAGCCGCCGTCTTTACGTTAAATCCGGGATCTTCGTTATCCACTATAATTTCATCGGGAACAGGTAAAAAGTATCTTTTATCGATATCAAAGATTCCTTGCGACGTATCCGAAACAACAGCCGTTTTTATCGTGGGATTGAAAACCCAACGAATGGTCTGAGGAATGTTTTGCGATAAATTGGTATTTACATAGATCAACCTCGGCATCTTCTCGGCAAAAAATCGAATCTCTTTTGCTTCTCCCCTGTTAATCATAAAATGATTTATATATCCACCCCGGACCATAACAGAAAAAACGCCATCTGCTTCTGAAGGATTATACACCCGCATTCGCCCACGATATCCCTTCACCTCTCCGTTCTCTACCTTATCGACCCCTATATCCTTTATTACTAAACCAGCTGCTTGCCGACTTTTATACCATTCGGGCAACCATTGTGAAATATCTACCTTAAACCGATCTGTAAAAGCTTGCTTGAATTGTTTTAAATCAGTCTCTCTAAAAAAATAAGAACTTCTAAAATCATTTAAGAATCGATGCAGATCCGTATAAGGTACAGAGGTAGAGATTCTATTTTTCAAATCCCTGGCCTTTATATTGATTATTTCCGTCATAACCCCTACAGGTAGGGTCTCATCATTCAATGCATCTTCCAAACTATGCGAAGTCAGGTAAGCCATTGCCCGTTGATAATCGTCTATCCCTAAAAAAAGAGGCATTTTCATGATACTTGAAGAAACGTTATCTTCCTGAAATTTTAACATTGTTTGTATGATACGATCCATCACCGGATAATCGACAGAACTCATAAATCCCAGATAATCAGAAAACAAAGGCAAAATTGAATAATCATTAGGAATAGTCGTGGATTGTAAAACACCTATTGTTTCTTGTCTCAAATATAATTTTAAGCGCCGATTCAAATCAAGCTCTCTCAGTACAGCCCGTTCCCGTAGAAAAGAGGACTCTAAAAATATACTCAATCGCATAAAATCCACATTAGGTTCTTGAATCATTTCATTTCCGCCCACGAAGCTCATCGCAACACCTTCTTGAAATTGAATATAATCCGACATCGCTAAAATTTTACTCCCCCGCTCGGGATAAAACAGCAATTCCGGTTGGGCATTTTCACTCCCTCCTTTCCAATTTCTCATGTAAGACGTCAACGTAACGGGTGTTTCAACTACTCTCAAATACTGAAACGGATATCCTTTCAAGTGTTTTTGCAAAAACGGCATTAGAAAATCCGAAAGATTCTCAACCTCCTTTATCAGAAGATCGCTCCCTTTAAAATAGTACCATTCCAACAGAACGTTATCCACCTTTACGGATTTCTTACCGTAAGCTCCCATAGTCAACGTGATTCCCATCAATTTATTTTCCGGCGTAAATTTAACGGTATCTCCCACCTCCTCTGCTTTTCCCTGAGAAATCACCGTTCGACGATCCGGATTAAACACGCGAAGATCATAGGTCGTAAAATTCTTCTCCGTGGCATACAAAGACTTTAGGTTTACCGGAGGAACAGCTACCGGATACCACAAACACTCCGGAAGTAACAAGGTATATCCATTCTCAACAAAGACGCTTCGCTTTCCGAACCTCCATTTTTTATCCAGCCAATACGCATGGTCATATTCTTTATCCGAAATATCCAAATAACAAATTCGCTCGTCAATTTTGCCGTCATACTCTATCCTCAGCGTTATATTCTCCCCTGGCTGAAGTTCTTTTTGCACCACTATAACCTGATTTTCCCTATGAAAAAACAAATTTTTTCCCTTGTCCCATAATTGACGTACCGACAATCCCGGATTCAGGTAAAAAATAAGTTCCGGCATTCGGCTTACACCGGTATTTCTTACTTGCAATTGAGCGGAAACAAAAATACGATTCCCTTCCTGACGGTAAACGATAGAGGATTTCTCCACCCGCAAATCAAGTTTATCCGCATACTTTACATAAGTATCCGCATACCTCTTTCTGATACTCTTATCATGCAGAAAAGAGTAACAACACCCCAACATACAAATAATCCCGACAGTCAACAGTGTGCAAGACAGAATCCTTAGCCTCTTTAACTCCTTCCCGTCCGTTAACCGGTTGAACCATAGAACAGAAAACATCAGCATCCCCAAACCAATTCCGATGAACGAAACGCGTTGAAGCAGATAAAGAAAAAGTGCCGGATGTCCGGTGACATCAGAAAAAAGATTGGGAATTCCAATCGCAAAAAAATCAAAAGCTCCTCCACAAATCTCAGGCAAATACCAGTAGGCTACACCCCAAAACAACAACAATAGCAACAAAGAAAAAATATGTTCTCTTATCAAACGAGAAATGAAAAAAGAAAAACCGATCATAAAAATCAGGGAGGGGAACGATAAGGTCAAAAAATAAAAAAAGTACAACCAAAGATCAAAAGGGGACAAACTGAAAAAAACATTCATCGAAGCCGCTAATAATAGCGAAATAAAATTCAATCCGATAAAGATGCGGGAGATACCCCACATCTTTCCCAAAATAAGTTCGCTGTTAGAAACCGGATACAGTGTAAACACAATTCCTGAATCGCATTTCCGATCTCTTTTTATTACATCCGTCACGACAAATAGAACCATCAATGACTGTAAGATATTATAAACATAGGTATTGAACCAAGGCAAAGAGGCAGGCATTGCAATTTTAAACCAAGATGAAAATTGAATTTGTTCAATATATTGGAATCCCCATGTTCCCAATAGAGCGATCACAACAAATATCCGGAATCCCCAATTCCGTCTCAGTAACTTAGCCTCGTAACAAGCGATTGTTTTTATCATTCGAAATTTCATAAGTCTTATTTTAGTACGTTAGTTTTTTATAAATTCAATTCACATCGAGATTCTCAGACAGATTTAATCCCTTCTCACCCGAACCCACTTTACCGCATCGGCCATGAGGCGTTGCCCTTCCGTTCCTTTATGTAAAAGAGCTACTCTGTTTTCTCCTTCCGGAAGTTCACATTCATCTAAAAACACCCACCCCGCTTCAGCATATAAGCGATACGCACTCTCCCCCCATCCCGACACCTCCTTGCAAAAGATATGGCAAAAAAATGATCAATAACACTGAAATTACGGCAAATACCCTAAATCCCCAGTTTCGCCTCAGCATAATACCCCCAAAACGGGCGACAGAACACACCTTTTGATTCATCGGTCAACAATTTGATAATGTATTATGCAACTAAGACACCACTAAAAGTATAAAAGGATTAGTACGACTATAAAAATTACAAACAATTAACATTTATACCGTCTATCCTTAGTAAGCAATACTTCAAAAGATTCCTTATACAAAGCCTATCAGGAAGACAAAAAAAAATGAAAAGAAACGATTCACCATCCAATTAAAAAAGACTCGTCATACAAAATCATGAAACAAAACATCTTCCTGCAATAAAAATAATTTTAATATTAAAAACAGATGACAACACAAATAATCTTATTTTCTTATAAAATACGCCATTAAAATCATTTTTGGATGAATGTATAATGGCTTTTCTCGAAAATTAT
This sequence comes from Gabonibacter massiliensis, assembly GCA_001487125.1. Taxonomy (GTDB): domain Bacteria; phylum Bacteroidota; class Bacteroidia; order Bacteroidales; family Marinifilaceae; genus Gabonibacter; species Gabonibacter massiliensis. The sequence continues at coordinate 160,658 of LN913012.1, read as the reverse complement.
TTCTATACTTGCATATTCGATATAAATTAACCTTCGTTTGTTGAAAGGGAAAAACGAGGGGGAATAATCGATAATGTGTATTCAGAATAAACTGATAATGAGAGATATGTAAAAAAGTTAATCATATCAGAGGGGATATTGTGTACTATCAACAAACGAAGGTTTAATGAGATATGGGAGAAGTTTTAAAACTTGAAGTTTTTATCCGCAAATACTATACAACACTCTGTGCATCAGCACTCCACTATGTCAACTCTCCTGATATCGCACAAGATATCGCACAAGAAGTGATCATTAAATTCTGGGAAAATAGAAAAGAACATCAAAACTTAAACTCGATTGAAAATTTTCTTTTTATCATGATCCGGAATGAATCACTAAATTATCTTCGAAGCTGTCAAAGGGAAGCAAAACGATACGATAAAATCATCAATGAAGAAAGCGAGGACCCGCATATTCTAAATATGCTGATCGAGGAAGAGACCAATCAGATTTTACTTCATGCTATCAACCAACTTCCCCGACAAATGGCAAGAATCATGCGTCTGGTATTATCCGGCTATGAAAATAAAGAGATTGCAGAACTTCTTGGGGCTTCCGTTAATACCATTAAAACACTTAAATACGCGGCTTTACGAAAGTTACGGGAATACTTTGAAAAACATCAATATAACATCAGATAGCGACTCTCCCGTAAAGAATAAAGCGCCTCTTCGAGGCGCTTTATTCTATTATCCTAAATATGTTTTTAACAATTTACTTCGCGACGAATGACGCAAACGTCTTATCGCTTTTTCTTTGATTTGACGAACCCGTTCGCGTGTTAAGCCAAATTTCTCACCGATCTCCTCCAAGGTCATCTCCTGACAATTGATCCCGAAGAAGAGGCGAATAATATCCCGTTCCCTTTCAGTCAAGGTAGACAAAGCACGCTCGACCTCCGTAGACAAAGATTCGTTGATTAAAGTCTTATCCGCTACTGGCGAATCATCGTTGATCAATACATCCAGCAGACTATTATCCTCACCTTCCACAAAAGGTGCATCTACCGAGATATGACGTCCGGATACTCTTAACGTATCCGCCACTTTCTCGGCCGGCAAATCTAACGTATCCGCCAACTCTTCAGGAGAAGGACGACGTTCGTGTTCTTGCTCGAAACGAGAAAAAGCTTTGTTGATCTTATTTAATGAACCGACTTGGTTCAAAGGCAATCGCACGATACGCGACTGTTCAGCTAAAGCTTGCAAAATAGATTGACGAATCCACCATACGGCATAAGAAATAAATTTAAATCCCCTGGTTTCGTCAAACTTTTCAGCAGCTTTAATCAACCCCAAATTCCCCTCGTTGATTAAGTCCGGTAAACTTAATCCTTGATTCTGGTATTGCTTCGCTACAGAAACAACAAAACGTAAATTTGCCCTCGTCAACTTCTCCAAAGCCCTTTGATCTCCTTTCCGAATTCGCTGAGCTAACTCGACCTCCTCCTCCACGGTAATCAAATCCTCCTTACCAATCTCCTGCAAATACTTATCGAGAGATGCACTCTCCCTGTTTGTTATAGATTTTGTTATCTTTAGCTGTCTCATAATTGTTTTTATATTCTCCCCGAAATATGTGGCAAAGGTAGAACATTTTATCCATATACCAATATGTTAAAATCGCCACCTTTGGTTTATTAACTTTTTTTAATCCTGTAACGACAATGCAAAATATTCGATCCGTCCCCTCGGAGAAATAGCGGTAATCAAAACCCCTTCATTCTCTGCTATCTTCAATGCCTTCACCAGATCGTCTTTATCATATATCCAATGGTTATTAATCTTTACAATAATATACCCTTTTTGCAAACCGATACCTTTAAAATGTCCGTTTTTCAATTCGGTAATTTTCACCCCTTTATTGATTCCATAACGATACCTCTCCTCTTTGGACAAGGGCTCAACCACCGCACCTAAAATGCCGTCATCCTTCATATCCACCAATGCCGTGTCTCCATACATATTTTGCAAAAGTACATCCATATTTCTTCTCTTTCCATTCCGTTCAACACTTACATTTACCGTTGTTCCCGGATGGTATTTCCCCAGTTGGCCATGGAATGCAGAAACAGTATTAACCTCTATACCATTGATCTCTTTAATAATATCCCCTTCCTTTATACCAGCCTTTGCTGCTGCTCCATTAGCAAGTACCTCTATGACATATATCCCTCCTACATCTTTTAGATTTAATTCTTTAGCTAATTCTGCCGTTACCTCGTTCATACGAATACCTAAAACGGCCCGTTGCACGGTTCCAAAATTTTTCAAGTCTCCGACTACCTTACGAGCAATATTCGCCGGAACCGCAAAAGCATAACCGGAATAAGATCCCGTAGGCGATTCTATAGCCGTATTGATTCCTATCAGCTCCCCTTTGGCATTTACCAAAGCCCCCCCACTATTACCGGGATTCACTGCCGCATCCGTTTGCAGAAAAGAACTTAAATTCATTTTTCTTCTATCCATGCCCAAATCACGCGCTTTCGCACTAATAATTCCGGCCGTCACGGTCGAAGTCAAATTATACGGATTTCCGACAGCCAACACCCATTCACCCAATTCGACATCATCTGAATTACCATATTCCAAATAGGATAATCCATGTTCTTCTATCTTCAATAAAGCAATATCCGTATTTGCATCTTTCCCGATAACTTTTGCCTTATACTCTTTCTTATTGTTCAAAACGACCGTAATATCATCACTCCCGTCGATCACATGATTATTAGTTACGATATATCCGTCCTCTGAAACTATAACCCCCGAGCCAAATCCCATACGTTGCGGAACTTCCCTCACCTGAGGTGCTCTACCGTAAAAAAATTCCAACAAAGGATTCCCCACTATCTCCCTTCCCATCTGTATCGTTTTGACATGGACTACGGCAGGAACTGTCTTTTTGGCAGCATCCCTTAAGTCCACATTTCCGGCAGGTACATCATTAATCGCACTACCGTTTACCATGGTTACCGGACGAGCCGCAGCCGGAGAAACGACCTCCAAGGGCTGAGCGGATTTTACCGGTTCCTTTTGTAAAGTACCTGTAACGAAGAATGCAATACATCCTCCTGCCATACCTAATCCGAGGTTTAGTAATGATTTTGTAATTGCCATATCCTTATCTTTTGATTTAACTCAACTTTTCATTTTACTTCTCACAATATTAACAATATCCCTGCCAATCGTTTATTAAGAATTTCTTAATTAATATAACTTAACCTATGATTTTGTAGTTTCACAAAACCATATACAATCCCCCCTATATCGGGACGTAATGTCAGTATATTATAAAAAAATCTTCCTTTAAAATTTTATCGGAAATTTATCCTTACTTTGTAACTCTCCCATATAAATTGTAACTTTGCCTGCTATAAATTTCAAGCACATGATAACAAGAATCAATCAGAAAAAGAGTACGAAATCAAGCAGTTGGCACAAACCACATATACTACAAGACCCAAGAACACGTGTAATTATGGGATTAATCCTGATTTTATTATCTGTATATCTTCTGCTTTCATTTGTCGGGTTCTTTTTCACAGGAGGAATTGACCAGAGTTTAGTCGACAAGAATTCGATGGAATTAATCACTAATTCCGAAATAGAAGCAGGCAATCCTGCTGGCAAAGTAGGTGCTATACTCTCTGATATTTTCATCAACCAATGGTTTGGAATATCCTCTTTTATATTCTGTTATCTATTCTTTATCGGAGGTCTGCAGGTAATGGGACGCTCTATTTATAGGTTCTCGAGAAAACTATTGATCGGGTTTATTCTTATCATCTGGTGTTCTCTGTTCTTCGGATATCTTTTTAATTTTATCCCAACAGGTTATGTTTTTCCCGGAGGGACACACGGCTATTTTATCAGCAATTGGTTAAACTCACTGGTCGGAAAAGTGGGAACTTTATTTTTACTGTTAATCTCTTTTTCCGTTATTCTCTTTTTCGGATTCGAAAACGCCTTTAATAAATGTGTCGCCATAGTAAAAAATTATTTTATACGCAGACGAGAGCGTAAGGAAAAACAAGCGCATCTACAAGCCGAAAGAGAAGAAAAAATTCGAGAAGAAGCCGAAACAGAGGCAATGAGGATAGAGGAGGAAGAAAGGGAGAAAGAATCTGTTCGCGGGGAAACATTTCCTCAGGAAGAAGAGGAAGAAAACAGTATATTCGAACATCAATTCGATACTCCTGATACCCCTACTTTTCAGGATTTAGACCAACCCGATTTTGAGATAAACATAAAAAAAGAGGATGAACCTTTTGAGAAAAGGATCGAAGCAGAATCCGACGAACAAACTATAACAGGAGATTCAGGTAAAGACATTGAGCTCACTATAATCGCAGATAAGCTGGAAGAGCAGTTAAACAGGAACTTACGACCCGACGAAGACTACGACCCCACATTGGATCTCTCTAATTATCGCTATCCCACGTTAGAGTTATTGGCAGAACATTCGTCAGGAAATCCCAAGGTAACGGCAGAAGAGTTAGAAGCAAATAAAAACACCATCGTCGAAACATTACGATATTATAAGATTGAAATCACCAAAATAAAAGCGACAATCGGTCCGACTGTTACTCTATATGAAATAGTCCCAGCCCCGGGAGTTAAGATAGCCCGGATTAAGAACCTGGAAGACGACATCGCATTAAGCTTGGCAGCCTTGGGTATCCGTATCATCGCCCCTATTCCGGGAGCCGGCACCATTGGCATTGAAGTACCGAACCAGAATCCGGAAATCGTCTCCATGCGAGGAATTATCGCCTCCAAAGCATTCCAGGAATCCAAATACGCCCTTCCGATTGCACTGGGCAGAACGATCTCCAATGAACCTTATACCTTTGATCTGGCCAAAATGCCTCATCTATTAGTAGCCGGAGCAACAGGACAAGGAAAATCCGTAGGTCTAAACGCGATCATTACCTCTCTATTATACAAAAAGCATCCGTCCCAGTTGAAATTCGTGATGGTTGACCCTAAGAAAGTAGAATTAAGTATCTATTCCATTATAGAAAAACATTTTTTAGCCAAATTACCGGAAGAAGAAGAGGCGATTATTACGGAGACAAGTAAAGTGGTCGCTACCTTGAATTCACTCTGTATCGAAATGGATAGCCGTTATGATTTATTGAAAATGGCGCAGGTGCGAAACATCAAAGAATACAACGAGAAATTCATCAAACGTCAGTTAAACCCGAACAACGGCCATAGGTATCTTCCATATATCGTAGTGGTTGTAGATGAGTTTGCGGATCTTATCATGACTGCCGGCAAAGAGGTTGAACAACCCATTGCCCGAATCGCACAACTTGCCCGTGCCGTTGGAATTCATATGATTATCGCCACTCAACGACCGTCCACCAACATCATCACCGGCGTCATCAAAGCCAATTTCCCGGCTCGGATCGCTTTCAAAGTCGCCTCCATGATCGACTCCCGTACCATATTAGATTCCCCGGGAGCCAACCAACTGATAGGAAGAGGCGATATGCTCATCTCTGCCGACGGAGATATGGTCCGCGTACAATGTGCATTTGTGGATACTCCCGAAGTCGATGCCGTTACCCATTTCATTGCGGACCAACAGGCCTACCCGTCTGCCTATATGTTGCCTGAATACCAATCGGATACAGAAAACGGATTTAGTTCAGAAACCGATCTCGGTATCAAAGATCCGCTATTCGAAGAGGCGGCGCGAATGGTCGTAAATACTCAACAAGGTTCAACTTCCTCCATTCAAAGACGTTTCTCGATAGGCTATAACCGGGCCGGAAGAATCATAGACCAGTTGGAAGCGGCAGGTATCGTGGGACCATACGAAGGAAGCAAGGCCAGACAAGTACTGATTGCCGACGAGTACAGCTTGGAACAATTACTCCGTTCTGTAGGAGAACGATTTTAGTAACCATTCAAACATCAGTTATGTTTTTAGAAAAAGCGACTAAAGGAGAAAACCAATGGTACAGATACGTCCTCACCCTGGCCATTACGTTTATAGCCATACAAATAGCCTCCATTCCCGTCCTGCTTTACAGCGCTTATATGAATACGGGTTCTATCCTGCAAAGCAGTAGCTTCCTTGTCCCTAACACGAACCCGGGCTTAGCCTTAGTATTATTTCCTTTCGCCGTGGGAGTAATCACCTTATTGATCTGTATAAGATTCATCCATCAAAAAAAGTCCGTAGATATTCTCACGGGCCGAAACCGTTTCGATATCCATCGCTTTCTGTTTGGAGCCGGGATTTGGGGGATCATAACACTTCTCTCCCTGCTTTCGCAATACCTCCTGAGTGACAAGTCTGAACTGCTTTTCCAGTTCGAACCGCTTCCTTTTATCATCATGTGTGTAATTGTCATCACCTTAATTCCTTTTCAAGTTGCTTTTGAAGAGTTTATATTCAGAGGATATCTCATGCAAGGTTTTGCCTTACTCTTCAAGTACAGGTGGATCGCCATTCTGATGACCGGCATTATTTTCGGTTTATTACATTCGAGCAATCCGGAAGTCGAACGCTTCGGCTACTTCAACGCCATGTCACAATATATCCTCATGGGACTTATTTTAGGTTATATTGCCGTAAAAGACGACGGTATCGAATTGGCACTTGGCCTTCATTTTGCCAACAACGCTCTCGCATCCATACTCGTAACGCATGATTCGGCAGCTCTACAAACACATGCTCTATTTAAAGATTTAAATCCGGCTTCCTCCTATTGGGATCCGATCATTATTTTAATAGGCGGTATACTCTTCATCTGGATTTGCGACAACAAGTATCGTTTTTTCCCGAAAATCAATATATGGAAAAAAATTTAAATGTTATTTTTTTCTTAAAAAACACTGAATTTAATTTTGATCTTCCGTTTTGAACAAGCAATTTTTTATCTTTGGCGACAGTCTGAACGGAAATAGAATTAATAACATATCATTATTCACACAAATCACATTAAAATGAAGAAGATCAGTTCGTTACTGTTTATTTGTATCTTTGGGCTCTCTCTATTTGCCAACGCCCAAGTAAAAGAAAAAGAAGAAGAGCAAAAACCGGAAGGTTATATTTTCACGGAAATTGTCAGATTACCGACACTCTCGGTGAAAGATCAAAGTCGTGCAGGAACCTGCTGGTCCTGGTCAGCAACTGCATTTTTCGAATCGGAAATGATGCGTATGGGCAAAGATTCGGTTAATCTTTCCGCCATGTATTCGGTAAGACATGCCTATAGCGATAAAGCAGACAAATACGTACGCCTTCATGGTTTTTTGAATTTCGGTGTAGGCGGTTCATTCGGAGATGTTGTGCATACGATTAAAAATTACGGTATTGTTCCTTTAGAAGTATACGAAGGTTTGGAGTACGGAGAATCCAATCATGCTTTCGGTGAAATCGACGCCGTTTTAAAAGCTTACGTGGAAGCGGTTATCACAAACCAAAATAAGAAACTAAGTACGGCTTGGAAAAAAGGATATGAAGGCATTTTAGACGCTTATTTAGGAGCCGAACCTGAAAAATTCCAATACAAAGGAAAAGAATACACCCCCAGGACATTCGCAGACGAAGTTGTAGGTCTAAATATGGACGACTACGTCAGTTTAACCTCTTTCACGCATCACCCTTTCTACACCTCGTTTGCAATTGAGGTTCCGGATAACTGGTTATGGGGAGAATCATACAACTTACCTCTCGATGAGTTCATGGAAGTAATGGACAAAGCCATCGATAAAGGTTATACTTTTGCCTGGGGCGCCGATGTTAGCGAAAAAGGATTTGCTACTGTAAATCCGGGTGTTGCCGTGGTTCCGACAACTGATACCAAAGAGATGAGCGGGGCTGAAATCGCCAAATGGGAGGCTATGCCGAAAAAACAACAAAATCCGGACGCTTTCAAAAGTGGTCCGGCTCCCGAGAAACAGATTACCCAGGAAATGAGACAACGCGAGTTCGATAACTACCAAACAACCGACGATCACGGCATGCAAATTATCGGAAAAGCTAAAGACCAAAACGGAACTCCCTATTTCATCGTGAAAAACTCATGGAATAAATATAACAAATTCGGAGGTTATTTCTATGTTTCTTATCCTTTCATGCAATTAAAAACGATGAATATCCTCATTCACAAGAATGCAATACCTAAAGAGATCAAAAAGAAATTAGGTCTTAAATAAATTTTCTCTATTTCCTGATAGAGAAACTAAATTAAAAAAAGGCTGTCCTTCCTCCGAGAAGACAGTCTTTTTTTTATAATTTTGCGAAGAATTGAAACGTTTAATTAAAAACTTAATCGATATGAATCAAGCAGTAGAAATAAAAAAGGACATTTATTGGGTAGGTGTTAACGACAGAAGAACTCATATATTTGAAAATTATTGGCCTCTTCCCAAAGGTGTAGCCTATAACTCTTATCTCATTATCGATGAAAAAGTAGCCCTGATCGATACCATTGAAAGAAGCAAAATGGAGGATTACGTGGAGAACATCGAACAACTGTTGAACGGACGTAAAGTCGATTATCTGATTGTAAATCACATGGAACCCGATCACACGGGAGCAATCAAAGCTTTACTATGTCATTATCCCGACGTAACAGTGATCGGCAACTCGAAAACTTTTCCCATGTTGAAAAATTTTTACGGTGTATACGATAACCTGCTGGAAGTAAAAGAAGGAGATTCGTTGGATCTGGGAAAACATAAATTGAATTTTTATATGGCTCCCATGCTTCACTGGCCGGAAACCATGGTCACCTTCGAATCCACGGAAGGCATTCTGTTCAGCGGTGATATTTTCGGTGCTTTCGGCACATTGGACGGAGGAGTTTTCGACGATGAAGTGGATCTGGATTATTTGGAAGAAGAGATCAGCCGTTACTATTCGAATATCGTGGGAAAATACGGACAACCGGCACAACAGGCACTAAAGAAATTAGGAGGACTTCCCATACGGATGATTTGTGCCACACATGGCCCCATCCGACGTTCCCATATCGCCGATATCGTCGCGAAATACGATAAATGGAGTAAATACGAAACAGACAAAGGAGTAGTCATCGCTTTTAGCTCCATGTATGGAAATACGGAAAAGATGGCCGATATGATAGCCCGCTTTTTGACTGAAAAAGGTATTAAAAAAATACGAATTCACGATACGTCCAAAACCCATCCTTCTTATATGATTAATGATATTTTCCGTTACAAAGGTGTGATCTTGGGTAGCTGCGCCTACAACGGAGGCATTTTCCCCACCATGGAGACCTTTTTAAACGAATTGGAACATATGGGTGTTAAAAATCATGTTGTAGCCTTTTTCGGAGGTAAAGCTTGGGCGGGAGGAGCCATGCCTCGTTTCAATCAATTTGCCGAAAAAATCAAATGGGAAGTGGTAGCACCTTCCGTTGAAGCTTGTGGTGCACCCAAAGAAGAAGATTTCGAACAATGTCGTCAAATCGCCTACGCGATGGCAGATAAATTGAATGAGATTTGCTAAAAATTGATTATATACATTCAAAAGACGGTTTGTGAATAAGTTTCGCAAACCGTCTTTTGTTTTTTACAGTAACTCTCCTGTCTTCTCTCAATCCACCATTTCAAATACCTCCACTAATCAATAATAGGGACAGTTCCGAAACTTTAGCTTGATAAAGAGCTAACAACATTCTATCCACCGCATCCAAATAACTTCGCTGAAATTCACGAAATTCAATACCGGAGAGGGATCCTAATTTATACTTCTCCAACGCGGCATCCAAATTTTTTTCGGCAACATCCGCACTCTCCCGTTCAAAGCCAACCATCAGCAAATTATTTTCATAGGTGTTATACAGTAACGCCAAATCACCTAATGTCTCTTTTTCTACCTCTTTATAGGATAACTCACTATTCTCTTGTTCCAAACGGGCATTTCTGATTTTTGTCCGATTTTGCATGCGACTGAATACCGGAATATTCACGGAAAATCCCCAATAAAACCCGTTTGTCCGGTTCAGTTTCGTATTGGAAGCCGGAGCATCCGTTTTGTTATAATTATATCCGGAACTAAAATCCAATGTCGGGAATAGAACGGCTCTTGCATTTTTCAAATCCAACGCGGATATTTTCTGTTCCTTTTTAGCGATTAACAAAGCCGTATTGCGCACCAACGTGTTTTTCTCCAAAGTCGCCATTTCCAATGGCAGGTCCAATAATATCGTATCCTGCACATAGGCCACTTTCTGTAAATCGACATTCATCAATTTATTTAAATTGATATAAGCACTTTTCACCATCTCTTTCTGTTGCACGAAAGCAGAACTATCCGAATTCAAATCGATTTTTGCTTGTTGAGACTCTAAACCAGCCATATTACCGATCTGATGGCGAACACGCGCTTCATCGTAACGTTCTTTTGACAGATTCAACGAATGCTTAGCCGCTTTTAATCGATGTTGCTGTACCAACACATCGTAATAAGCGGCACTTACCTCCACGATCAAATTCTCCACCGCCATTTTTACGGATAATTCCCCTCTGGACTCCAACTCTTTATAACGTTCATGAGTAGTAAACATTTCCAATCCATCGAACAAACGCCAGTTCAAGGCCACTCCGGCCGAATAATTATCGGTTTTCACGTCAGATAATTTACTGATCTCTCCCGCATTACTCTCCGTCTTCACATCGTTGCGCGTCTGATTCTGTCTGGCATCAATAGCCAAGCTGGGTAAAAAATAAGAATAATCCACACTATTCTTAGCCATGGAGGCCTCGTTGCGAATTATCTTTATAGCATAATTTGACTCCAACGCTTGATTAATACATTCCGGGAGAGTTATTCTCTGTTGGGCAAATCCGTTAAATTCAAAACCCAGAAAAAAAATAAGCATACCGAATGTTTTCCATAATGCGGATTGATATAACACCTCTCTTCTCATAGTTTTCTCTTTTTAAGTCCTTTTTACTCCTTTATCTCCTCTATAATTCTTACTCTTTGAGAAGAAAAATAGGTATAGATAGCGGGAATAACAAACAACGTCAGTAAAGTGGAACAAACCATCCCGCCGACGACAGCGATTCCCATAGCAACACGACTCTCCGATCCGGCTCCCGTTGCGATAGCCATTGGCAAAATACCCAAAACAGTAGACAGACTCGTCATCAGGATCGGACGCAGCCGGGAAACCGATGCCTCTCGAATAGCCTCTGACATAGACAATCCGGCAGCTTTCCGTTGATTGGCAAACTCCACGATCAAAATACCGTTCTTCGAAACCAATCCGACTAACATAATAATTCCGATCTGACTAAAAATATTCATGGTCTGTCCGAAATACCATAAGGAAACCATAGCTCCGATCAATGCCAAAGGAACGGTCAACATAATAATCAAGGGATCCCTGAAACTTTCAAACTGAGCGGATAAGACCAGATATATAAACAATAAGGCCAACAAAAAGGCGAACATTAAACTGGAAGAACTTTCCACAAAATCTTTTGAATTACCGGAAAGAGTCGTTTTAAAATCATCATTCAATACCTCGTCAGCAATCCGATCCATCTCCTTCAATCCTTGCGAAATAGTTACGCCTTTGGACAAACCCGCGGAAACCGTCGCGGAAACAAAACGATCGTAACGATATAGCTGAGGGGGCATAGAACTCTCCCGCATAGAGATCAAATTATCCATAGAAATCAAATTTCCTTCCTGATTCCGGACATAAATTCCTTTCAGATCGGAAGGTTTATTTCGGTCCTCCCGCTCCAGCTGGCTTAATATCTGGTATTGTTTTCCGTTCATAATATAGTACCCTACCCGTTGTTCACTCATCGTCAACTGCAATGTCTGAGCGATATTTTGCACGGTCACCCCCATGGCCGCAGCCTTATCCCTATCGATGTTAATAGTCAACTCCGGTTTAGTAAACTTCAAGTTTAAGTCTGATGCGGAAAACAGAGGGCTTTTATTTACCTCCTCCATGAATTTCGGCAAGATCGATTTCAGATCATCCAGATTCTTAGCCTGAATGACATACTCAATCGGAAGTCCTCCTCGGCGTCCTCCAAAAGTCTGTTGTTGGGAAACCAATGTACGGGCTCCAGTAAATTGACGCACGCTTACAGCCAATTCATCAGCGATTTCTTGTTGCGTCCGGGTTCGATCATCCGGACTCACTAACCATAAATTCAAACTGGAGCGATTGGTCTGTCCTCCCCCCACGAACTCTATCAACTTATCCTGCTCGGGTACAGTCTCTTCGATAAAAGCTGAAAGTTCTTGAGAATAACGATTCGTATATTCAAAAGTAGCCCCTTCCGGCGCCGTCGATGAAATACGAATATTGGAACGATCCTCCAAAGGAGCCATTTCCGATGGAATGGCCAACCATAAAAGATAAATAGCAATTCCGGAGATACCGATGATAATCAATGCCCAATAACGTACCTGAAGAAAACGCTCTAACCAACGGCGATACACACGATTCATCCCTTCAAAGAAGGGCTCCGTTTTTCGATAAAACCAATTTTTAGTCGCATCCTTCGTCAATAACTTCGTCGAAATCATCGGAGTAAAGGTCAAGGCGACAAAAGAAGAGACGATTACCGCACCTGCGATAACCACGCTAAATTCCCGGAACAATCTTCCGGTAGTTCCCTCCAAAAAGACAATAGGGAAAAATACGGCTACCAACACGACCGTTGTCGCTATAACAGCAAAGAAAATCTCGTTGGATCCTTTAAAACCGGCCTCTAAAGGTGTCATTCCCTGCTCTATTTTCGTAAAGATATTCTCCATCACAACAATCGCATCATCCACAACCAAACCAATGGCCAAAACCACGGCTAATAACGTCAATATATTAATGGAAAAACCGGCCATATACATAATGAAAAAAGCCGCAATCAGCGAAATGGGAATTGCCAATACCGGGATCAAGGTCGTTCTCCAGTTACGCAGGAACAGAAAAATAATCAACACGACCAAAACAAAAGCTTCAAGAATCGTATCCTCTACCTCATTAATGGAATCACGAATAAAAACAGTATTATCATAGGCTATTCCGGCTTCAATATCCTCAGGTAAATCCCGCTGCAAATCATCCATAACTTGGTATGCCCTATCCGCAATATCGATGTAATTCGCTCCCGGTTGAGGAATCAACGCACAGATAACCATCGGAACCCTGTTGCGCTTCAATATACTACGCACATTCTCGGCATCCACTTCGGCCACACCGATATCCCGGAAACGGACCAATTTATCCCCATCCCTGGAAATCACCAAATTATTAAAATCTTCGATAGACATCAACCGTCCTAACGTCCGGATGGTTAATTCCGTATTATCACCCTCCACCCGACCGGAGGGCAACTCTATATTTTCATTTTCAATAGCCGCTTTCACATCCATCGGAGTCAGTTTGCGGGCTGCCAACAAAGAAGGATTCATTCGCAAACGAACCGAATAACGTTTCTCTCCCCATATTTCCACACTACTTACCCCCGGAATGGTCTGCAAACGCTCTTTATAATAACGCTCGGCGTATCCGCTCAAATCAATCAAAGAGCGTTTATCGCTACGTAAAGAAACTCCGAATATAGGCTGTGCGTCAGCATCTGCCTTATAAACCGTCGGGGGATCTATATCTTGCGGTAAACGTCTTAAGGTTCCGGATACCTTATCCCGTACATCATTAGCAGCCGTTTCCAAATCTACCTCCAACTCAAACTCTATCGTAATCCGGCTCTGACCGTCACGACTCGTACTACTCAAAGAACGAATTCCCTGAATACCGTTGATAGCCGCTTCCAAAGGCTCCGTAATCTGCGTTTCGATAACATCGGCATTAGCACCCACGAAAGAAGTCGATACCGAAATAACCGGGGGATCGACACTGGGATAGTCACGTACACCTAAATAAGAAAGTCCGATTCCCCCCACAATTACTAAAATCAGATTCATCACCGTGGCAAATACCGGACGTTTTATACAGGTCGAAGAAAGACTCATTCCATTTTTATTTTTAGATTTTTAACCCTAATAATATCAAAATTCCATCACCAGATATAAATTGCTATCCTCCATCTTATTCCCCACTTGCCTCTTTGGCAAGAGAAACACTTACTCGCATACCATTCTGTAATTGCATCAGTCCGCCCGTAAGTACCGTATCTCCGGGTTGAATACCGGAAATAACCTCTACATAACGGGAATCCCGACTCTCTGTTTCCACCGGTACACTCAGGGCTTTCCCTTCTTTCACCACCCACAGGCGTTTTCCATTCATCTCCGGAACAACGGCCTCACTGGGAATCATCATAAATGTCCGATTGCTTTCCGTCATCAACTCCCCTTTTACAAACATTCCGGCCACCAAATTCGCCGTATTCCGATAGCGAGCTCTCAGGGTAATCATATGAGTCTGGATATCGGCCTGAGGATCGACAGCATATATTTCCGCTATAATATCTTTTTCTATCCCTTCGGTCCTAAACTTGATCTTTTTCCCGATTAAAGGAACATTTATATACTTTTCGGGAATTGAAAATTCGATTTTCAATACAGAATTATCCACCAGACTGGAAACCCTCGTACTCGGCTGTACATAACTCCCTTCACTCACGTAACGAAATCCCATCTTTCCGTCAAAAGGAGCACGAATCTCCGTTCTGGCAATTTTTACTTTCAACAACTCGATATCGGCCAAAAGCATATTGTATTCGGTTTCCATTTGTTGAAACGATTCATAACTGACAGATTCCCGCTTCAGTAATATACGCTGACGTTCCAGCTTGTCTTCCAATAACTTCTTTTCAAATTCGGCACGCTCCAACTGAGCCTTCAAATCCGAATCATCCACTTTTAAAAGAAGTTTTCCCTTCTTTACATGGTCCCCGTCATTAAAATAAATTTTGTCTACCTTCCCGGCCGTTTCAGAAACCAATTCAACCTCCTCGTTAGGTAATAAAGTCCCGTTAGCCATGATTCCATTATTAGACATCGACAATCCGGCGACACATCCGCTTACAGGCAAAATACCCTGTGACATCCCCCGTCGGCCCTGTCCGCTTCTTTGCCGTTTAGTGAAAGAATCATTTAAACGAGGAACTAAAATAAGGAGTACTATTACAACCGGTATTCCTATCTGCAAAACTCTTTTTACCCTTTTATTCATATTTAGTTTTCCATTATGTCTGCATGTATATAGTTTCTCCGCTTTCACACTTCCTACACCATCCCTTGATTCACCTTATGGACATCAAAAATGGCCAAAAGTTTATTTACAATCCGTTAAGAGTATGTTAAAATATAAAAGGGGTTTTCTTGTTAAACCCCTTTTATATTTTAACTCTCCCGTATCAAAACCAATTCCTCCATTTAAATACAATAAATCCAATCGCCGAAAACAGGAGAGATACGACAAGCACGATCAAAAAACCATACGGGTTATTCTCCAGAGAATTAGGTACATTCATACCGTATAAACTGGCTATTAACGTCGGAAGCATTAAAATAATAGAAATAGAGGTCAATCGTTTCATTACGATATTCAAATTATTAGAGATAACGGAAGCATACGCATCCATCGTACCGCTCAGAATATCACTATATATACGGGCTGAATCCTGTGCCTGCCGCTGCTCGATTTCAACATCCTCAACCAAATCTTCATCAAAATATTTACGCTGGCTTCTTAAATTTTTCACTTTGATCAACAGGTTATCGTTTCCTCTTAAAGAAGTTATAAAAAAGACTAATGATTTTTCAATTTTTAACAAGCGTTGTAACTCTTCGTTACGAATTGATTTTTCCAACTCGATCTCAGCCGCGTGCATTTGATTGTTTATTTGCTTCAGGTATTTCAAATACCAAACGGAAGAAGATAAAAACAAACGAAATACCAAATCCCAAGGTTGTTTTACCTCAACCCCCTTACGGTCGGCATATTGAATAAAATCAGGTATCATCTCCGTTTTATAATGACATACCGTAATAATGACATCATCCTTTATAATAAAACCCAAAGGAACTGTAATAAAAGGAATACTTTCGTCCACCTTATACGGAATACGTAGAATCATGAGTATCCACTCATCTTCTATCTCCAAACGAGAACGCTCATCGATATCTTCTATATCTCCGAAAAATGACTGGGGAACCCCCATTTTATCGGTAAGAAAACGAATGTCTTCTTCCGTCGGTGAAACAACATTAATCCAACACTTAGGTTCCCACGCTTTCTTTTCTTCGAACCCAACATTACCCATTAGGAATGTTCTCATAGTTAATCCTCCTTCAATTTATGAACAGAGGTTAACGGAACCCCCGTCCTGATTAATACTGTTGATGATAATCGTCCATATCTTGTTTATGAATTTTTACGCTGCAAAAATAAACGAAAGTATTGAATATAAAAATTTATTTTTTCAAATCGATATAAATCGGTAAATGATCGCTATATCCACCCACGTAATAGGGGCCCCTATAGGTAGGTTTCGGCTTCACCCCGTAATATTTTTTATCTTCTTCAAACAAAAAACCGAATGTTCCCACCGTCAAATGTCGAGAAGCTTGCAAAGGGAACTTGCCATTGAGTAAAACCCCGGACAGGATCAAATGATCGATGGTCTGCCATACGCCCTTGTACCGATAACTCCCGTGATTCTCCCTCAACAAATAATACCCGGTATTATACAATCCTTTATCCTTTATTTTACGGGCATCGGAATTTTTCGTTTTCATAGCTTTCTGTGCAATAGTATTGGCCTTACCGTTAAGATCTCCCATTATAACGATCGCGGCTCTCGGGTTTTCGGCCTGAATGGAATCTACTCGTTGACGAATGACCTTAGCGGCACGAACACGTTTCCATTCACTCTGACTCTCACCCCCTCTCATCGAAGGAAAATGAGCCACAAAAAAATGAAGCGTATCTATTTTTCCGATCACTCCTTTGCAGTATAAAACATCTCTCGTATGACCCACTCCCTCCAAAAATACCGGAAAAAAACAGGCTTTCAACAATTGACAATACGGCTTACGATATAAAAAAGCCACATCTATCCCTCTCGGATCAGGAGAATCCGCATGTACAATACCATACCCGCCATCAGCCAGAACCGTTTTACCAATCAAATCTTCCAGCACTTCCCGATTTTCTACTTCCGCCAACCCGATAAAAACAGGCAATTCCCCCTCTCCGGTCGCACTCAAAACTTCCGAAATATGCCGTATCTTTGAATGGTAACGCTCCTTTCCCCAATGTCGTTTTCCATGGGGAGTAAAATCATCATCTGATGTATTAGGGTCGTCCTTAACGTCAAACAAATTTTCAACATTATAAAATACAATTCGACAACGTTCTTCCTTTACCTGTCCGTAACCCGTTTTAAGAACGGACAGCAATATCAAAACTCCTGCTACTATTTTATGCATCTTTTATCGTTTTATCCGAAAATATCTACCTGCACCGAACCTCTACCTTTCC
Organism: Gabonibacter massiliensis; assembly: GCA_001487125.1. Classification (GTDB taxonomy): domain Bacteria; phylum Bacteroidota; class Bacteroidia; order Bacteroidales; family Marinifilaceae; genus Gabonibacter; species Gabonibacter massiliensis. The sequence continues at coordinate 143,143 of LN913012.1, read as the reverse complement.
CCGGAGTTCTCGGAAGCGTATTCTCCCAATTCTTCCCAATATTCAAGCGCACGTCTCATATGAGGAATAACAATAGTACCTCCTACAAGATCCGCCACGGCAAAAATCTCGAACAATTGTTCCGTGGTTACCTTTAATTCATGACAACGCTCCAGATGATATTTAATACAATCATCACAACGCAATACCATAGAAGTGGCCAGACCCAACATCTCTTTCACCGTGGCAGAAAGAGCCCCATCCCTATAAGTATTCGTATCCAGATTGTAAATCCGTTTAATCACTTTGTTGTCGGCGGCTAAAATCTTTTCATTCATTTTTGCCCTGTATTCCCTGAACTGCTCAACCGTTTTACCCATAAAAGCATGTCTTAATGAAATAACTTGAGTATATCATTCGTATTGGCCAATACAAGCAGTAACAATAAAAAAATCATTCCTGCTATTTGCGCATTCTCCAAAAATTTCTCATTCGGTTTTCTCCGGGTAATAACCTCATACAACAAGAACACCACGTGGCCACCGTCCAATGCCGGAATCGGCAATAAGTTCATCACCCCTAAAATTATAGATAATAAAGCCGTTAAGCTCCAAAAAGCTTGCCAATCCCAATATCCCGGGAATATATTACCGATAGATAAGAAGCCTCCTACGGATTTCAACGCCTCCGGATTTTTAAACAATTTAAACTGCTTCAAATAGGAACTGATTTGATCGATCCCCATATGGATGCCCGCCGGAATAGCTTCAAAAAAAGAGTAATACTTCACGGCATAATCAAAAGCCGGATCTATTTTAACTCCAACTCCTATTATCCCGTCGGCTCCCACAGGTATAGCCACGGTTAATGTATCCGCACCCCTTAAAATTTCTGCCCGTAAGGTGTCATTTTTATGTGAACGGATGATTTTCGTATATTCGTCGTAAAAAGCAAACGTTTTTCCATTTAGTTTCAAAAAACGGTCACTCTCTGTAATACCCGCGTTTTTTGCAGGAGATTCTTTAGCAAAACCAACAATCTCCCCCGAATAAGGATAACGGGGTTCTATCAGCATTTTATGCGCGAATCCCTTGGAGGAATATGTCAGTAAATTTTTCACTAACGATGAAGGCAAATCAATATTTACTAATTGTCCGTTTCGAAGCACCTGCATCGTTTGGGGACTCTCCAATAAGATGGTCGGAATAATATCGGAAAAACGTTCTAATTTCTGATTATCCAAGGAGATAACAATGTCGCCGGTTTGCACTCCCACATTCGTGAACAAGCTATCACAAACAACCCCGTATTTCACATTCTCTGCCGGCAAATATTTCTCTCCCCAAGCAAATAAAATCATGATATAAATAAAGAAGGCCAAAATAAAATTAACCAAAACTCCTCCCAGCATAATCAACAAACGCTGCCATGCCGGTTTAGCCCTAAATTCATAAGGCTTAGGAGGTTCTTTCATCTGGGCAATATCCATGGATTCATCTATCATTCCGGAAATTTTCACATATCCGCCTAAAGGCAACCACCCCATTCCGTATTCAGTATCTCCCTTCTTAAATTTAAACAGCGAAAACCACGGATTAAAAAAGATATAAAATTTTTCGACTCTGGTTTTAAAGATCTTCGCCATCGTAAAATGTCCGAATTCATGTAACAAGACTAAAATGGAAAGACTCAATATAAACTGTACTACCTTTACAACTATCTCCATATTTCAATTTTAAAATTTTAGCTTCAATAATTTCATCTGTCTAATTTCCTACATTTTCCCGACAAATCCTCCGTATAACTCTATTTTTCAATAATATCCACAGCTATTTTACGTCCTTCCCTATCCGTTTCTATATAATCTTGCAAATCGGGCTTCTGTATAAAACAAACCCTGGAGATGGTCTCTTCTATGATTTCGGGCATACGAGTAAACGAGACTTTCTCTTTCAAAAAGGCATCGACCGCAATCTCATTCGCCGCATTCAATATACAAGGGATGTTTCCCCCTTTTTCCATGGCTTCAAAAGCCAATCCCAAATTACGAAAAGTGACCGGATCCGGTTTCTCGAATGTCAAATTGGAATACCGGCTAAAATCGACACGTTCAAATGAAGAAACGATCCTGTCAGGATAGGTTAGGGCATATTGAATAGGCAAACGCATATCGGGCACTCCCAATTGGGCTTTGATACATCCGTCCGTAAATTGAACCATCGAATGTACGATCGATTGCGGATGAACCAACACTTCTATTTGGGAAGGTTTCAAACCAAATAACCACTTGGCCTCGATAGCTTCAAATCCCTTGTTCATCATGGAAGCGGAGTCGATCGTCACTTTAGCCCCCATTTTCCAATTCGGATGCTTCAAAGCTTGCTCCGGAGTGACCTGCTTCAAAAATTCATAATCCTTACCCCGAAACGGCCCCCCGGAAGCCGTTAACAAAATTTTCTCGACAGGATTATTCATTTCGCCCGTTAAACATTGAAATATAGCAGAATGCTCCGAATCCACGGGTAATAGGGCTACCTTATATTCCGTTACCAGGTCATGAATCAAATCACCGGCAACGACTAACGTCTCTTTATTGGCCAATGCTATCGTCTTGCCTGCTTTTATCGCCCGGATCGTAGGCAATAAACCGCTGTACCCCACCATAGCCGAGACAACGGTATCGATAGTGGAACTCTCCACGACTTGCGCTATCGCCTCGCTCCCCGCGTATACTTTTATATCTTCATCCGCCAATAACTCCTTTAATTGTCCGTATTTCTCCTCGTTAGCAATAACTACCATATTCGGTTTAAAACGAACGGCTTGTTGAGCTAACAATTCGACCTGATTATTGGCAGTCAGCACCTCAACACGAAAACGTTCGGGATTTGCCTCTATCACCTGCAACGTCTGAGTTCCAATCGAACCTGTCGAACCTAATACTGCAATATTTTTCATCATTATCTATCATACGCCGGAAACATACTCTATCCCGAACGTTCTCTTTTATCTATTTAAACTTAATATAATTCTCCGGATTAATCGGCTTTCCAGCCTTCCACAACTCCAAATGCAAATGCAAACCCGTTGTCTCTTCTCCCGTGTTCCCGACAATCGAAATAACTTCTCCGGCCCGGACAAAATCACCCTGTCTCTTCAATAGAACGGAATTATGTTTATAAATAGAGATCAAATTACTACTGTGTTGAATAGCCAGGACAAAACCCGTCTCCACCGTCCAATCCGCAAAAACGACCACTCCGTCCAACACACTCGCGACATTGGTATTCTGTTTCGTTACCAGATCGATACCGAAATGACGCTTCGCCTCATCAAAGTGATTGGTCACAATCCCTTGCAACGGCGGAAAGAAATGATAAAAATCATCTGGAGAAGAAGAGATCTGTCCCAACGAAAGATTAAAACGTTCTTTCTCCTCTATCATCTCCCTAAAACCATTCTCTTCGGGAGTAGTTCCCATAACAATGGTATCATGATTAATCTTCTCTACAGACGTTGTAACCCTGGCTGTGGTATCTCCGTCCTCCCCCGTCATAACCATACGGATGGATTGAAAAAATTGGTCTTTTTTATTTAACTCGACCATCAACGAGTCAACTCGTAAAGCATTCAAAGTAATCTGACGCCTCATGGCCCGATCCGGATATCCCGGAATAAATTCCCGCAAATTAGTAAAAGCAATCAATATGATCGTCAACGTAATCAAAACCACCGCTAACGTACTCAATGCCATGAATACATGCAATGGGGACAAACGGAAATGCATAACCTCTTCGTAAGTAGATTCGTTGAAGATGGTCAGCTTATATCTGTTTTTTAGCTTATTCCAAAAATTCTTTTTACGCTTCATTCGACTATTTTTAGCCTCCAAAAATAGTACAAAAATCTAATTATACCAGCTTGTCAACCTAACTTTTCATTTCACCCGGTTCATTTACCAAAATTCGATTCGGATACTGGAATACTTGCAAATTAAAATAGGGAATCACAGCCAACAAGTGGTCGAAAATATCGGATTGTATCTTCTCGTAAGCAACCCATTCCTTATTCTTGGAAAAACAATAAATCTCCAAAGGAATTCCCGTCGGAGTCGGCTGAAGCTGACGTACCATATAGGTCATGTTCAAATTAATATCCGGATTAGCTTTCAAACGCAATACGGCATAATGTCGAAACACTCCTAAATTCGTTAAACGCCTTTCGTCAAGTATATCCTCCTTTCCCTCATTTGCTTTGTCTATTTCAGGTAAAATGCTCTCTATATATCCTTTCAAAAACTCGGATTTTCTCAAGACGGCAATCTCATCATCCGATAAAAAATGGACAGAATGCATGTCAATATTAACCCATCTCATAATCCGCCGACCGTCAGACTCCTGCATTCCCCGCCAATTGGTAAAAGAAGCCGAAACCATTTGGTAAGTCGGTATGGTTGTTATCGTCATATCCCAGTTTTGCACTTTCACGGTATAGAGATTGATTTCCAACACCGTTCCGTCAGCATTATTACTGGGCATCACGATCCAATCCCCGATCCTTATCATCTGATTCGCCAATAATTGCACCCCGGCTACAAACCCTAAAATGGAGTCTTTGAAAATTAACATAAGTACCGCGGCAAAAGCACCCAATCCGACCAAGAGATTACGGGGAGATTCTCCTATGAAAATACTGATAATTGTAATAAAAATGGCAGAGAAAACAAAGATCTTAGCCACCTGTATAAATACCTTAATCGGACGGTCTCTGGCAATCGGATAAGATTCATAAATTTTATTGGCCGCATCCATTGCGGTTATCATGATAAATCCCGTCACAATCAATATCCAGACAACGATCAAATGATGGAAAGTATCGATTTTTTCCCAATCCCCGTATACGAACCGGATGGCGAAATCGATAAAAATAGGCGGAATCAAATTAAACAATTTTTCAAAAAAACGCTCTTGAAATAATATGTCGTCCCATTTCGTTTTCGTACGATGAACCATTTGGGCGATCAGTTTAACGATCCATTTCCGGGCAATAAAAGTTAAAAGCCACGCAATAATCACGATAACGATTAACTGAATGACGATTTCAAGCGTAGGAGCTGTCTCCGGATCCGTAATTCCCAAATCAAGCCAGGAAAACCAACGATGCCAATCCATTTTTAATTCCATAATTTTTCTCCGATCTATTTTTCTTTATACGGAAATTCCAAAGAAATGTCACATAATCCCCTTATCTTTTAGCAAAATCAGAGTTGAACATTAAAAATAATTAACAAGAAATCTTGCTATATAAAGAAAAACAGGTTCATTTTTCCCTATTTTTACAATTACCCCCTAAATTAACGTTAAACCGTTAACTTTTCATATCAATTGAAGCAGTGTTTACTATATTTGCAAACACAAACATTAAAACATTAAAAAAACTCGTATGGTAAAAAGACTTTTAATCGTGTGTGCCATCATATCACTAATCAGTGCAAACTTATTCGCACAATATGATATGAAAGCACCGCTTCCCTTAGACCCACAGGTCAGAACAGGGAAATTAGCCAATGGCTTAACTTATTACGTGCGTCATAACGCAGAACCCAAAGAGAGAGCAAGTTTTTATATCATCCAAAACGTGGGGGCGATCTTGGAAAATGACGATCAGGATGGTTTGGCCCACTTTCTGGAACACATGGCATTCAACGGAACCAAACACTTCCCCGGCAGAAAAGGGATCGTAAATATGTTGGAAAAACACGGTGTTGAGTTTGGACGTAACATTAACGCCTATACGGCTCAAGATGAAACGGTTTACAACATCAGCGATGTTCCTACCACCAATGAAGGCTTAATGGATACTTGTCTGCTGGTATTACACGACTGGTCCCACTACCTTATTTTGGAAGGAGATGAAATCGATAGCGAAAGAGGTGTGATTACCGAAGAGTGGAGGACCAGAAGAACCCCCGGTTTCCGGATCAGAGCTCAGGTTATGCCTGTTTTGTTGGAAGGTTCCAAATACGCAGAAAGAGATGTGATCGGAAATTTAGATATCATCAAAAATTTCAAATACCAAACGTTACGGGATTATTATCACAAATGGTACAGACCCGATTTACAAGCAATAGCTGTCGTCGGAGATTTCGACGTGGATCGAATGGAGAAAAAAATCATCGAACTTTTCTCTCAAATTCCGCCGGTAAAAGATGCAGCTGTTAGAGAAGTATACACGGTCCCCGCACACGAGGATATTCGTTACGTATGCGCTACCGATAAAGAAGTTACCCAATCTTCCGTAGCCGTTTACATTAAATTTCCGACCTCTCCTAAAGAAGAAAAAAATCACCAATACATGAGAAATGAATTGTTGAAATCTTTCTATAATGCTATGTTGAGCCAACGGATCCGTGAATTACTGCAAAAAGGGAATCCTCCTTTCATCAACGGTAGTAGCGGTTTTAGCGGAATGGTCAGAGGAACGGGCATCTATATCATGTCTGCAACAGCCAAACCCAATGAAGAAGCCTTAGCTTTGGAAGCCATCTATCGTGAAAATGAAAGAGTAAAAAGATTCGGCTTTACAGAAGGCGAGTTGGAAAGAGTAAAAACCAACACGTTGGTAAGCTTGGAATCCGCTCTTAAACAAAAGGATAAAATTTCTTCTGAATCCTATATAGAAGAAATCAAACAAAACTTCTTGGAAGGTGAACCTATGGTAGATTTCGACTACTACTACAATTTCATGAAAACGATTATTCCTACCGTTACCGTAGAGGAGATTTCCGCCCTTGCCCAGGAATACATCAAACCTCAAAACATGGTTATCGTAGTACAAGGACCGTCGGAAGGAGCTACTCATATCACAAAAGAAGAAGCTTTAGCCGTTATGGATAAAGTAGACAAATCCGATATCGAACCGTATAAAGACCAAATAGCAGAGTCCTCCTTGATTAACGAAGAGTTACCGGGAGCCAAAATCGTTTCCGTTAAAAAACTTCCGCAATTCGATGCAGAAGAGTGGACTTTAGCCAACGGAGCGAAAGTAGTTTATCGCAAAGCCGATTATGAAAAAGATCAGGTTGTAGTCACTTCTTATAGTAAAGGAGGAACCTCTTTGTATGATTTGGATAAATTAGCTTCCGCACAAGTTACGGCCGACTTAGTAGGAGCGTACGGTCTGGGAGATTATGACAATATTACCTTAGGCAAGCTGCTCACGGGAAAACGAGCCGGTTCAAAAGTAAGCATAGGAAGCCTTTCCGAGTCAGTCGGAGGTAGCTCTATTCCAAAAGATTTCGAAACGCTGATGCAATTGATTTATCTGCGCTTTGAAAAACCCCGTTTCGACAAAGAGGTACACAATACCCTTATGCAAAGACAATACGCGGCTATCGCCAATATGCAAAAGAACCCGCAAAAAATAATGCAGGATTCAATAGATTTGATTACGAGCAATTACAATCCGAGAACTTTACTTGTCAACAAAGAGTTCTTCGACAGAGTAAGTATCGAACAGATTGAAGAGATCTACCGCGATCGTATCAAAGATGCCAGCGATTTCATTTTCTTCATCGTGGGTAACATCGATGCGGAGATTGCAAAAACGATGGCTGAAAAATACATCGGTTCCATTAAATCTTATAACAGAAAAGAGACTTGGAGAGATAACAAGGTTAGAGGTCCGAAAGGCAAAACGGAAAAAGTAATCGAAATAGCCTTGACAACACCGAAAACAACGGTGATTACCCACCACTCCAAAGAGATGAAATATAGCGTTGCAAACAACATCTATAACAATATTCTGAAAGGAATTTTAGATCTTCGCTATACTGAAAATATCCGTGAAAAAGAAGGAGGAACCTATGGCGTAGGTGTAAATGCCGGTTCTTCCAGAGAACCTTATCAAAGTTACAGCATGACCATGAATTTCGATTGCGACCCGGATAAAGCAGAGCATCTGAAATCACTTCTTTACGTGGAAATCGACAAATTAATGAAAGAAGGACCCACTCAGGAAGAATTGGATAAAGTGGTTACTACAATGAAGAAAAACCGCGAACAAGGTAAAGAACATAATTCTTATTGGTTAAACGCATTGACAACCTACTTCATCTCCGGTATCAACATCAACGATCCGAAGAATTTCGATAAAATCGTCGATAGTGTAAAACCGAAAGATATCCAGAACTTCGCCAAAAAATTGTTTAAAGGCGCTGACGTGGTAGACCTCATGTTCGTACCCAAGGCTCAAGAATAAAAGATTCTTACAGATAAAAAAATAGCGTTAAGTAAAATCTTAACGCTATTTTTTATCCCCTTGAAAACGATATCGATCGACTAAGTCCAATAAAACGGCCCCATAACGTTCGATGACCTTTTTCCCTATGCCCGGAATGGACAAAAGCTCTTTCGAATTGGTAGGAAGTACATTAGCGATTCCCAATAATGCTTTTTGATGAAGCACCGTATAAACCGGCAGCTTCAACCGGTCGGCCTCCCCCTTTCTCCAAATCCGAATCTCCTCGTATAACGTCGGATGCAAAATATCCCGAGTAACTTCCTGCTTCTCATCCGCCTTCTTCGATTTCTGTTTTCGTTGAGGGACCTCGATACGAGCCTTGGCTTTAGCGATCAAATAACACTTTATATCAAACCCGTCAGAGATCGATCTTAATGTATCTGTCTTTATATTCAATTCCTCCTGCAGGTTTTTCAAAGCTTTATCTATCGATTTCCGTACCTCTTTATTATCGATTTCCGGTAGAGGCAGAAGCAATAGGGTTCCCAAAATTTTCTCCGTACTCTCTTCAAAATATATTTTTCCTTTTACGATCCGTTCCTCGAGTATTTTGCGAGACTCCGCCCCTGTCTCCCCTTCCAATAACCGTTTCAATTGACCTTTAAACCGCTCGGCTACCTGGTAGAGTTCAACCGCAAATCGTTCATTGGCGTCCCGGTATTTAGCAACAAAATCCGGATAGAAACGACCTAAATTATCATCTAAAAGAAAAAAAAGATAACGTAAACGACGCTGCAATGTACCGTAATCAAACTGTTCCAACAGCAACTCTTTATAATACTCCCGACGAGCCTCTTTCAACAATTGTGATCCGGGTTGATGCTCTTTCAACTCCGTCATAAAGCGATCGATCGTCGTATCGTTTACTAAAGAACGAACATTTACCGGCGTTCTCAGAATCAGCCCCTCGAAGGTTTTACAACGGCTTAAAGCCACGTAAACCTGTCCGTGGGCGAAAGCCGCACCGGAATCAATGATCACTTTATCAAATGTTAGTCCCTGACTTTTATGAATGGTAATAGCCCAAGCCGCTTTTAAGGGAAACTGCGAAAAACTGCCTTCAACAATTTCCGTGATCTCCTTTGTATCGGGATCCACGCTATATTTCGTGTTACACCATTCTACCCTCTCTACATCGATAAATGCCCCGTCCTCTTTTCCCTTCACCCGGATCAAATTACGATTGATCTCCGTTACAATTGCAATCTTTCCGTTATAATAACGTTTTTCCGGGGAAGCATCGTTTCTCACAAACATCACCTGAGCCCCCTTTTTTAAAGCAAGATTCTCATCCGTCGGGTAAGCGTAAACCGGAAATTCCCCTTTAATCTCGGCTTTGAATGAATAAGTTTCCGTTTCCAAAGCGTACAGCTTACTCTCGTTAATCTGTTTTGCCTGAAAATTATGAGTGGTCAAAACGATATACTCCTCGCTTCCCGAATCAAACCCCGCAACATAACGTTCATTTAATTTATTCAATACATTTGCCGTTATCTTATTTTCCCGTATTTGATTCAGCAATTCCAAAAAAAAGGATTCCTGCTGACGATACACCCGTTTCAATTCGATAGGCACAAACCGGGTATCAGCCAAAGCCTTGCTCGAAAAAAAGAATATCGACGGGTAATGTTCTTTCAGTAAAGCCCATTCGTCTTCTTTCACGACAGGAGCCAACTGTTGCAAGTCTCCAATCATCAATAACTGTACACCCCCGAAAGGCCGGGACCGGTCCCGGTAACGACGCAACACATCATCTACGGCATCCAATAGATCTGCCCTTACCATACTGATCTCATCAATGACCAACAGATCTATGCTCTTGATAACGTTAATCTTTTCCCGACTAAATTTATTGATTTTTGATTTTTTACCTTCTCCGCCTACCGCTTCCGAAAGCCCAGGTATATAAGGTCCAAAAGGCAACTGGAAAAATGAGTGAATCGTTACTCCTCCCGCATTAATTGCCGCCACACCCGTCGGGGCGACCACGATCATCCTTTTGGGGGTCCGCTCTTTCAACCGACGCAAAAAAGTGGTCTTGCCGGTACCGGCTTTTCCGGTAAGGAATACGTTCAAGCCCGTGTTTTCCAAAAAGTCATACGCCAATTCCAATTCAGGATTTGTTTCCATCGATCCTACGGTGATATATTACGGGAGCAAAGATAGCGAATATTCAATAACCACGGATTTTATTCTCTCTACTTCTGACACGAGAATCGATCCCCCCTCCAAAGAGCATCTTTGGAGGGGGGATCGTCTAATTTTCCGTTTGCCGGGCTTTATACTCTTCCAATCCTTTTCTCAGGAAAGCGACAAAGGCATCCCGATCCAAATTATGTCCCCGCGGTGGAGCAAGGATATGAGGTTTCAAATCCGTATCGTTTCCTCCCCGGCTGTCCAATAATATATAGTTCGGCTGAGCATTGGAATCGAATTTCTTTATCTGGAAATCCGCATTCTTTTTTCCCAACGTCTTTTTCTTTTTTCCGTCGTATTCGGAAATATACCATTCCTCTTCGGGTAACTTCGCCTTATCATCCACATACAAGGCAACCACCACGTAATCGTTCTTCAACATCTCTAAAACCCTCGGATCCGACCATACACTTTGTTCCATCTCCCGACAATTCACGCAACCGTGTCCCGTAAAATCAATAAACAAAGGCTTATTCTGACTTCGAGCGGCTTTTAATGCCTGATCATAATCAAAATACCCTTCCAGTCCATGAGGTAAATGCAAAAAGTCCGAATATTTTACACTTTCTGTTGAAACATCAGCAGCATTCCCGACCTTGATTCCACTCTTCATTATCTCTTTCGCATTCTCCCTGACAATCCGGTTGATATCGAAATCGATACTCTCCTGAGGAGGGAAATAACCGGCTAAAGCCTTTAAAGGAGCCCCGAACATACCCGGGATCAGATAGACGACAAAAGAGAACGTCAAGATAATAAAAGCGAGACGAGGCACTCCGATATAAGGTAAATCGCTATCGTGAGCGAATTTTATTTTACCCATAAGATAGAGTCCCTGCAAGGTAAATATGGTTATCCAGATCGCAATATAAACTTCCCGATCCAATAATCCCCAATGATAAACCTGATCCGCTACCATCAAAAATTTGAATCCCAAAGCAACCTCTATAAATCCTAACACCACTTTTACCGAATTCAGCCAACCGCCGGATTTGGGTAAATTACTCAATTTCGACGGGAAAAAAGCGAAGAAACCGAAAGGTAAGGCAACCGCTATCGAGAAACCCAACATACCGATAATCGGACGGAGGATTGAACCTCTCGCGGCTTCCACTAAAACGGTACCGACAATGGGAGCCGTACAGGAGAAGGAGACCAATACCAGGGTAAAGGCCATAAAGAAAGCGCCGATATATCCGCCCTTATCCGCCTGTTTATCGGATTTATTTACCAACCAGGAGGGCAATACGATCTCGAAAGCCCCAAAGAAAGAAGCGGCGAAAACCATAAAAATGATAAAGAAAAAGATATTGGGAATCCAATTCGTACTCAACCAATTGATAAAGTCAGGTCCCAAAAAGATTGAAATAATCAACCCTAATGCCGTATAAATCGCAACAATCGACAGGGCAAAAAACAACGCCTTTGCCTTCGCTTTCGCCTTATTAGCATCCCCATGCATAAAAAAAGAGACGGTCATCGGAATCATCGGAAAGACACAAGGCATGACCACAGCAGCTAAACCACCGACGAAAGCCAGCCAAAAAAACAACCACAAAGAATCATCCTTCGCCGGATCAGTCGTTAATGGAGCACCGGCAGTATTCGTAGCCTTCTTTTCCTCCAACTGAATAGAAAATTCCTTCTCCCCCGGTACGCAAGCCCCATCCTGACAAGTCTGATACTCGATCGTTCCCCTTACCTCCTTTATGGCAGGGTCTGTTATTTTAATTTTTTGAACCAATCGATAATTATCCGTGAAATACCATTCGTCTACCTTAAAAATATCGCTATATTTCTTTTTCGGTTCTCCTTCAACCGCATCCCCTGCCAATTCAATGCCCTTTCCAACTCCATCAACAGTCAGAGATACCGGCATGGGGCCTCCAGCCGGAGTATACATGGAATAGATAGACCAACCCGGTTGTAAAGTGGCCTCTAAAATTAAATCGTACTCATTTTCTCCGGTTTTCTCTTTAGAGAAAGACCAGGAAGTAGGGTCTTCGGTCATTTGGGCAAAAGCCGCTATATTTCCTACACATAGAGCAAAAAATAGTGCCAATAGTCCTTTTTTCATAAACATCCATTTATATAAAACATCCATTTTCATATGTCTCGATCACAAATAAAATAAGTGAACCTTGCAAACTTAGCAAAAATTCACTTATCATACACCATACAAGTCAAATATTGACAATTATTTATATTTTATGATCCAAATTTGAACAAATCACGACTCTTCGATTTCCCGGTTAAAACGGTTATAAAATTTATATTCATAAATATAAAACGAAGGCACGCCTATCACTTGGATAGATACAAAATATTTGAATCGCCACCTTCTCAAAATAGACCAAAAACCTTTCTTCAAATAAGCTTCCACGAAAGGATGCGCTTTGATCTTCAATATCTTGTATTTTTTTTCAACAATCAAATATTCCAGCTGATCTTCTATTTTATCGATCAACAATACCGCGGCTTCAGCCTTTCCCGTACCGTGACACACGGGGCAAGTCTCCGTCGTTGTCACCGTCATTTCAGGACGTACACGCTGACGCGTGATCTGCATTAAACCGAATTTACTTAAAGGCAGAATCGTATGTTTGGCACGGTCTATCTCCATGGCCGATTTCATCTTATCGTACAATTTCTGTCGATTTTCAGCCAATTGCATATCAATAAAATCAATGACGATGATCCCTCCCATATCCCTCAATTGCAATTGACGAGCCACCTCGTCAGCCGCAGCTAAATTCACTTCCAAGGCATTCGTCTCCTGATCATCGCCAAGTTTAGTGCGGTTACCACTATTCACATCAATCACGTGGAAAGCTTCCGTATGCTCAATAATCAAATAGGCTCCATTTTTAAAAGAGACGGTACGTCCCAAAGAAGACTTTATCTGTTTATCAACGCCAAAATGATCCAAAATAGGTACATCCGTCGAAACATACTTCACGATATCCTCTTTTTCCGGGGCTATTGTACTGATATAACCTTTTATCTCTTTACTCAACGTAATATCATTAATATAAATATTTTCAAAAGAAGAGTTCAAAATATCGCGAAGCATGGCACTCGTCCGGTCGATCTCCCCCAAAATCAACTTGGGAGGTTCTATGTCCCGTATATGTTTGAAAGCAGTCTCAAACCGCTCCACGAGTTCGCATAATTCACTGTCGAACAACTCCGCATTCTTTCCTTCTGCTACCGTTCGAACAATCACCCCGTAATTCTTAGGGCGTATACTCTCTATCAGTCGTTTTAAACGTTTCCGTTCTTCGACAGATTTTATTTTTTGCGAAACAGACACCTTCTCGGAAAAAGGCATCAAAACCAAATGACGTCCGGCAATACTCAACTCGGAAGTTAAACGCGGACCTTTAGTCGAAATAGGTTCCTTGGCGACTTGAACAGCAACATACTGTCCCACGCTAAGCACATCCGATATCTTACCGTTCTTGTTGATTTCCGGCTCCAGCTTCAATTTGGAAACCGGCATCCCCCTTCTGGCAATACATTGTTTAATATAATTATCCAGTGAATGGAATTGGGGACTTAAATCAAGGTAATGAAGAAAAGCGTCTTTTTCATACCCGACATTAACAAAAGCAGCATTAAGCCCCGGCATAATCTTTTTTACCTTCCCGTAATAGATGTCTCCTACGGCAAACTTCATGCTAGTCTTCTCTGTCGTCAACTCTACCAATCGCTTATCTTTTAATAGAGCGATCACTATTTCTTCTGCTCTTACATCTATGACTAACTCCGTACTCACTACCTAAAACAATTAATCGTATTATACTAAATAAACCTAAAGGCTATAGCCTTTAGGTTTATATCTCTTAACTCACAAACGACTACTTCTTCTTATGTCTATTCTTTCTCAGTCTTTTTTTACGTTTGTGAGTAGCCATCTTATGTCTTTTCCTCTTTTTTCCGCTTGGCATAACTTACACTCCTTTCTTATTTAACTTTTTCCTTTACTTGAACAACGAAACTCTTTGAAGGTTTAAATGAAGGAATGAAGTGTTCAGGAATTTTAATCGTTACGTTTTTTGAAATGTTACGAGCTGTTTTTTCTGCTCTTTTTTTCACAACAAAACTTCCAAAACCTCTCAAATACACGTTCTTGCCTTCAACAACAGAACCTTTAATCGCTTCCATAAATGCTTCTACCGTCGCTTGAACAGCTACTTTTTCGATTCCGGTCGTTCTCGAAATTTCATTCACAATATCCGCCTTTGTCATTTTCTTTAAATATTTAATATTCAATAATATATTTCTTTAATCTCTGTTTTCAGTCTGCAAATATATATCTTTTCCACAAACAATGAAACAAACTTAGACTTTTTTGTCAATATTTTTTCACTCCACAGATTGAAATAGTGAATTTTGCAACCCGCCTGTCTCCCGCTCCACGTAACGCAATCTTATCCATCGAGCCGTTTTTCATTTTTAACGATAAAATATTATCTTCGTTTCTCAAAGTCAAAAACTTTTTTTAATCAACTATTTTTTGTAATTTGTGTCAAATTTAATCTTAAATAATTATGGTAAATAAAGTTATTCTTATAGGAAACGTCGGTGCCGACCCGGAGGTCAGGTACTTGGAAGGAGGGGTTGCGGTCACTCGATTTAGCTTGGCTACAACGGAAACATACAATAATAAAAACGGAGAACGTGTCAGCCAAACGGAATGGCATAATATTGTACTTTGGAGAAATTTAGCGCAAATTGCCGAAAAGTACGTGAAAAAAGGGATGACCCTTTATATTGAAGGACGCCTTAGAACACGTACCTGGGACGACCAAAACGGGAATAAACGTTACACGACGGAAATCTACGGAGATACCATGCAAATGCTATCCCGCAAACAGGACAACTATGAAAAAACGCCGGAACCTCCTATGCCAGAAGCTCCAAGCAGTTTAAGCAATTCGGACGATAGCGACGATCTTCCCTTCTAATTTATCCAGGTTTACGCTTACCTTGGGACAAATTCGTCCGCACAACCGAATTTTTAACGGGATAAGCGCTAAACCTCCGGTTTTTTTTATAATTTTGGACGATTTTATGTTTAACCAATTAAAGTAACCTTGGATACAGATTATTTTCCCCCGGCGGAGCAGATTTTTACCGGTTCATTTGGAACGCTTGATCTTATTTTCATTATTATTTTACTATTCCTGCTGATATGTTCAGCTCTTATTTCTGGCTCGGAAGTTGCTTTTTTCTCACTATCGCCCACTCAACTAAAACATTTGGAAGAAAAAGGATACGATAAGGCATGCCATCTTCAAAAAAAGCCCAATCTTTTGTTAGCCACCATCCTTATCTCCAACAATTTTGTCAATGTCGGAATCGTCATACTCTCGACTTATCTGGTTAATTCTTTATTCAATTTATCCGCAAATCCCGTACTGGGCTTCATTATCCAAGTGATTGCAGTTACGTTTATCATCCTTTTGGTTGGAGAAATCATACCCAAATTATACGCGAATCGTTCACAAGAAAAGGTGGTTATTCTAATGACCGGCCCGCTCCTGTTTTTGTCTCATTTATTTCGACCGCTCTCGTATTTATTAATCAAGTCAACTTCAATCATCAGTAACCGCATCGAAAAAAAAGATGCCATATCCATCGATCAACTCTCGAAAGCGTTGGAATTAACGAAAGACTCGGAAATTAATGAAGAGAAAGACATTCTGGAAGGTATAGTCCGTTTCGGAAACATAGCCGTAATCGATATTATCCGAGCCAGAATCAACGTAGTTGCCATAGATATAGAATCTTCTTACCAACAGGTAAAAGAGATCATTACGGAACACGGTTACTCGCGAATGCCTGTCTATGAAGAAAACCTGGATAATATCAACGGGATACTTTACGTCAAAGACCTGTTGCAACACCTGGATGAAAAAAACGATTTCAAATGGCAAAGTTTGCTTCGCCCCGCCTATTTCGTTCCGGAAACCAAAAAAATCAACGATTTACTGGAAGAGTTTCAAAGTAAAAAAGTCCATTTGGCCATCGTGGTCGACGAGTACGGGGGAACTTCCGGAATTGTGACGATGGAAGACATCATAGAAGAGATCGTGGGAGACATTAACGACGAATACGACGAACAGGAGATTTTTTACACGCGGAGTAAAAACGGCGCTTACGTATTCGAAGCTTCTACCTTACTCAACGATTTCTTTAAAATAACCGATATTGAAGAAGAGAGTTTTGAAGATATAGAAGGAGACGCGGATACGTTAGCCGGACTTATTCTGGAGATTAAAGGCGAATTACCTCAAAAAGGAGATGTCATCACCTATAAAAATCATCAGTTTACGATAGAAGAAGTGGATAACCGGAGAATCAAGAAGATACAATACCAAAAAATACAATCGTCCCCCAAAGAGAAATAACTCCCCCTCCGAGAGACCTAAAAACGGAACCGTTTATTCTATCTTTTTCCCCCGTACGGTATAAGGAACAGGTATTCCCATTATATCACATAAAGTAGGCAATAAATCCACCATATCGAAATTTCCTTTCAAACCGGTTTTTACCCCGGCTCCATACAAATACAGAGGGACAAACGGACGCTTACTATGCCGGAAATAAATATCTTCCATCTCTTTCAATTCTGAAATCCAGGTCGGATACAGGCAGAACAACACGTCTCCGCTTCGCTTATGAGAGAAAGCGTTTTGTATCAATTGATCCACGCCCGAAGTAAAAGCCGTATGTGTTAGTGAATAAGCAGTAATAACCTTTGCAATTCCCTCAAAATCGATCAAGAAATCCGCTATACGGTCTTCCATCTCTTTTAAGTTCAATTTTTTCCTTTCGATTAAATCCCGATTCAAATATATCTGTCCCTGATCATAGTCGGCGATCCAATCTCCCGGTCCGTAGATCAACCCCAAATAAGATTTTAATAAAGCTACGGCCTTATATATACTAAAATAACTCGAATTCAGTTTCACCTTTATCAAGTCTTCGGGCATCAATTCCCGCATTTCGGAGAAAGTTACGAATAAGGTATAATTTCCTTTCCCCACCTTAAGATCAAGAAAAGTCAACAAATCCTCCATATTCCTATCCAAACGCAAGAAAGCATCTTTCTCTTCTTCCGAGTCTACGGTAAAATCCCTGTGCATGTAATCCAAACATGAAAAATTGACGGCCAGCAAATCCGGATCGTTATCTTTTCCCAATCTCTCTTCGGCAATCAATCGTTTCGCCAAAGCGCAGACTAAAGTATTAGCATGCGGGGTCGCCTTCAAAACTCGATAGGTCTTGTATTCCCTTTTTGCCCGAACAAGGTCGTAATAAAACAAATTTGCCAATCCGAATTTACTTTTGATTTTGGCAGCACTCCCTCTTTCATCCGACAATGGCATCCACCCTCTGTTTACCAAAGAATCACTCTCAATACGATCGTTGTAACGAATCAACCACTCCGGTAACCGTTCTTTATAAAAAGTCGATGAAACCCATTTTCCAGTCTTTTCACTAAACCAAAAAGCCTGATCGGCACTACTCCCTCCGCTCAATACCGCCTCATCCCCGTTCATGGCCACACTATAAACCTTCGAGAAACCATTATTCATCTTTAAAGCACTCCCTAAGTTAAGGGTTCGGATAAAGTCAGGACTTAAACTTTTTATACTATCCCCTTGTTGAGATCCGACCTCATAATAATCCCCCGTCATTACGGCACTTTGTCTTCCCCTACGGAGTCGGTCATACCAAATTTTGGATACGATCCCATGTTCTGCCGGAAGCATTCCGGTATATAGGGTGACGTGGTCTACTCCCGTTTGAGTATAAACGTAATTATAATTCATATTCAATTCACCCCCCTGCTGCATGAGTCTTTTAAAGCCTCCTGCAGAAAGATCCTGCCTATACCACTCAAGCCACTCCGGATAAAAATGGCTTATCACGACACCAACAACCAGCTTTGTTTTATTCTCCGCAGCAAAAGAAACAAAACTACTGAACATCAACACGAATAAAATAATCTTCTTCATAGGATATACTTACAAACTCTTACTAATTCTACAAAAGTAGTCAGAATATGATAATTTACAACCTATAATTATTTCAATTCTTAATTGTTTCGTATATTTACAGCATAAAACATAAAACAGATTTCATTTATGACTGAAAAGAAATGTTTGCTTACAGAGAAATTAAGAACTTACGTCTTTCGGTACGGCACTGATTTATCTGATGAGAATTTGCGAAAAGTAAATATTACGCGGGAAGAAATCGACGAAAACTTCTCTGATATGGAGGATATCGTAAATTCAATATTTGAGCGGGAAAGAATTTGTTTTGAAGAGATTTTCGACAAATACAATTTCGAAGGATGGAATGCCATCGACATCTTATTGCTGGTCGGTAATGAAATCAACGATCGCTTCTTCAACGTATCGCCTTCTGTCACTTTCAAACTGGCAAAAGCCTACCCGGAGATATACGAAAAACATCGGCTCAGACGTTCCGATTTTATCTTTGAAAAAATAAAAATCAATATTGAAAAAGGAATGCAACAAGGTATGTACAAAAATGATGTTTCCAGTGAAATGGTCGCACGCATGTATATCGCCAAGTTAAACGACATACACAATCCGGAAATCTATCCGCCGGAAGGATACGACTTTGCAACTATTTTCAATAACATGATCGACAGCGTAATAAAGACCATTACCAATGAAGAAGGATGGCAATATTACAAACAACGGAAGCAACTATATAATGTATTGAATTTCAACAGATAATACACAATAAAATGAATGCAAAATATCAAATTGACGAAATCGACCGGAAAATATTATCGCATCTCGTGAAAAATGCAAGAGTCCCTTTTCTGGAAATAGCGCGAGAGTGCGGAATATCAGGAGCTGCCATTCACCAAAGAGTGAAAAAAATGGAAGATTCCGGTATTATTGAAGGATCCAGATTTATCGTAAAACCGGATGCCCTCGGATTCGGCGTATGCGCCTTCATCGGAGTAATCTTAGACCACGCTCATACTTATAAAACAGTAGTCAAAGAGATTGAAAATATTCCCGAAGTCATCGAATGTCATTTCATCACCGGAGGTTTTACCTTCTTAATAAAACTGAGATGCAACGACCACCAACATCTTATGGATATATTAATCAACACCTTACAAAATATTCCGGGAATAGCAAAAACAGAAACTTTTATCTCTTTGGACCAACTCATCGAGAAACAGATTAACCTGAACGTGGACCCCGCACCGACAAAATAATTTGATTAGATGCTGTCTACCGGATTATTCCGGCGACAGTATGAATCAAACATTCCTTTTAATCTTCTTCTTTTTGGATAGTTTAGGAACAACTACGTTCAGTACCCCCGGATGGATCCTCACCTTTACCGGTACATTTAAAACATAGGGATCCCCATCGATATGGGCTTTAGATATATCTCCCTCGATCTCCGCCTCTGCACATTGTATTTCACTAAAATAAGACAGTTTGGATATCCGAGAATTCATAAAACAATATATAAAACGGGGTATCTGGTAATATTTTGGCCGTTTTAAAATACATATGTCAAACAACCCGTCCCGTAAAGAAGCTTTGGGAGCAATCCGCGCATTATTTCCATATTGCGAACTGTTCGCAATACTTAAAATAAAACAATCCTCCTCCCATACCTTATCCCCGATTTTAAAACGATAACGTTTACTCGGGTAACGAAACCACATGCGGACGATCGAATAAATATAGGAAAATATTCCCCGCATCTTCATTTTATTAAAAAAATGAGCCACCTCTGCATCAAACCCTAACCCACTTACGTTCAAAGAATAATAACCATTGATTTCAACCACATCAATTCGGGTGATCTCGCTTTGAAGCAATTGCTTTAAAGCCTTCGACATCATCAAGGAGAATCCGAGATGACGAGCAAAACCATTCCCACTCCCCAAAGAAATAACCCCAAAAGCAATATCCGTACCACATAAAGCCGTTCCTACCTCATTTACCGTACCATCACCTCCGACAGCCACAATATGCGTATAATTTTCATGTTTTGCATTCTCGACCAACTCTTTGGCGTGTCCGGCATATTCTGTAAAACGTATCATATAGTCGACCTGACGATAAGCCGCAATACGCTTCAGTCGATAAGGGACTTCCCAACCCAAGCCAAAACCCGATATAGGATTTATAATAAATAAAATCCGCAATTTATCCATAAATCATAACTTTGAAGCAAAGATGCCTCATTCATACTCCCGAACAAATCATCCTGTGACGACGAATCACTTTTGCCGTCCTACCCCATAATAAATATAACCGAACTCTTTCATCTGTTCCGGACTATATATATTACGACCATCAAATATAATCTTATGCTTTAAAGCCTTTTCAATAAAAGTAAACTTAGGAATCTTAAACTCAGGCCACTCCGTGACAACAATTAAAGCATCCGCATCCGATAACGCATCGTACATATTACTTGCATACTCGATCTTCGCCCCTATGCGTCTCTCACACTCTTCCATTGCCACCGGATCATAAGCTCGTATTACAGCTCCGGCTTCCACCAGACGTTCGATCAGAACCAGCGAAGGAGCCTCCCGCATATCATCAGTAGCAGGCTTAAAAGACAATCCCCACACGGCAAAACGTTTACCTTTCAAATCCGGACCGAAATGAGCTATTACTTTTTTAAACAACACCTCTTTTTGCCTCTCGTTCACTCTCTCCACAGCCTTCAATAATTCTAAACTATGTCCGTTTTCATCTCCCGTCTTAATCAACGCCTTCACATCTTTAGGGAAACAAGAACCTCCATAACCGCAACCCGCATTCAAAAACTTTTTACCGATACGGCTGTCACTACCTATCCCTTTCTTTACAGCCTCGACATCCGCCCCCACGATCTCACACAAATTCGCAATATCATTCATAAATGAAATTCGGGTCGCCAACATGGAGTTGGCAGCATATTTAGTCATCTCCGCCGAAGGAATATCCATAAAATAGATCGGCGTATTATTTAAGATAAACACGTGGTACAAACGCTCCATCACCCGTTTGGCCCTTTCGCTCTCAACGCCGATCACCACCCGGTCAGGAGAAATGAAATCATTAACAGCATCACCCTCTTTCAAAAACTCGGGATTGGAAGCCACATCGAAAGGTACGGATACCTTTCGTTTTTGCAAAGCCTCTTTTATCGTGGCCTTTACCTTCATGTTCGTCCCCACAGGAACCGTTGATTTCGTAACAACCACAATATAATCATCGATAATTTCACCTATCTCCCGCGCTACTCCCAATACATATTTCAAATCAGCACTTCCATCCTCGTCCGGCGGAGTACCGACAGCGATAAATACAGCATCGGCATCTTTCAATGCCTCTCTCAATGAGGTCGTAAAAAAAAGACGTCCGTCACTCTGGTTACGAACCACCAACTCTGCCAATCCTGGCTCAAAAATAGGAATACCTCCATTGTTCAACAACTCTATCTTAGCCCGGTCTACATCGACACACGTCACCGTAATTCCGGTTTCCGCTAAACATGTACCGGATACTAATCCTACATAACCGGTTCCAACGACAGCTATTCTCATCTTTATCCTTTTTACGTGAATGATTCTCATTTCATGACCGACAACTCTACCTTACACCCGCCACCGATCATTTTTCAATTTTGCAAAAATACAAATTTAATATAAACAATCGGGTCCTAACCTCATTAATTTTAACGAACCCCTAAAAGAGAACCTGTCCAAAGGAGTAACGAACAATTTCATACAATCCGGATCTTATACTACCTGAATAATCCTCGTTTTTTCGAATAAAATTTAAATACAAACCCAAACGAATTGGTTTTATTTACATAAATTTGCCTAATCTAATATTAATCACAAAAACAAAGGCCATGAATAGGTGTTTTCTCTTTATCTCATTCTTGATCATGCTCTTTGCATTTTCTTCATGTAAAGAAAGACAGAGTCAAAACAAATTAGAATACAGCAAATACGTCAGCGAATTCACACAGGGAATGATACGGTCAACGGATCCTATTTGTATTCTTTTTAACGCGAACTTGGATTCTCTTCCTGTTTCGGCTGATGATATTTTTAAAATATCTCCCCGAGTAAAAGGAACATTTCAATTCCATCAAAATACGTTGAAATTTATTCCAAGCGAAAGATTTAAAAACGAGCAAATTTACCAAATCTCTGTACAATTAGACCAATTGTTCGATGTCCCCGCTGCATTGAAGAAATTTAATTTCACAGTTAAGATACTTCCCCAGGCATACTCTTTTCAGGAAGGGAATTTAGGCATCTATCCGGAGAATAACGATCAATTCTTCTACAAAGGAGCTATCGCAAACGCGGATCTAACGCCCCCCGAACAAATCGAGCAGTTGATTACGGCGAAATTAGACGATCGGATTCTCTCTCTTGTATGGGATCATTCTCCTTATATACATAACTTTACAATTCCCGATCTGAAACGGGAAAAACACTCCCAGACCTTAAAACTCACCTTCGACAAGAAGATAAAAAACGGAAACGATTTACTCGTTGAAATCCCCGGTGAAAACAACTTCTCCGTCCTGGATATCAAAGTTACCGACGACTATTCCCAAAGTATAGACGTTATTTTCTCTGATAATGTAAGTCCGACCCAAGATTTACAAGGATTAATCACTATTGACGGCATAAACCGGCTGAACTATAACGTGCAAGGCAATATCGTTCGCCTGTATACCAACGAAACGAGCAAAATGAGGGGTATCGTACAAGTAAACGTTTACCGGGGTATCATGAATGCCACTGGGGACAAATTAACCAAAGAAGTAACTCAATCCGTAAGCTTCCCTTCAGCGAAGCCAGAAATACGGTTTATTGGAGAAGGTACGATAACTCCGGCAGATGGGAATATCTTAATCCCTTTTTCCGCGGTTGGCCTGAAGGCGATACAATTACGTGTTGTTAAAGTTCTACCGCAAAATATGAATTTTTATTTACAACAAAATTCTTACGAATACGCCGGCGACTACGAATTACGAAGAGTAGGCCGTCCTATTCTAAATAAAAAAATTATATTGGCAAAAGAAGAACAAACGATTCATTCTGATAAATGGCAAGACTACACGATCAACCTCGCGGACCACATTCAACTGGAAAAAGGTGTCGTTTATAAAGTCGAACTTCGGTTCAAACGATCTTATACCACTCTCGCCTGTAACGAAAAACAAAATCCAGATCGGGATGATTCGGACGATCAGTTCTGGCAAGGTTACGATAACTACGACGAGTATTATTACGGGTATCCCGAAGATTACTCTTGGGAAGAGAGGGATAATCCCTGTTCAAACTCTTATTATTACGTATCCAGTCGTTTCCCTCAAAAAAATATAGTGGTAACCTCCTTAGGCATCACGGCTAAAGCAGGCACTGACGGAAAATACATAGTGGCTGTAAATGATTTGTCTGACGCCACTCCGGTAAGCCATTGCGAATTATTCTTCTACAATTATCAAAACCAAAAAATAGATTCGACCCGGACCGATGATCGAGGTATCGCAATAGCCCGGATACGGGGAAAAGCATTTACCGTCGTCGCTCGGAAAGGTAATGATCAGGCCTATTTAAAAGTCAATGATGCCGGTTCTTTATCTTACAGCAATTTCGACGTAACGGGAACCGTCGTTCAAAAAGGGCTCAAAGGATTCTTGTACGGGGAGAGGGGAGTATGGCGTCCCGGCAATGAAATCCATTTATCTTTTATCCTGGAAGACAAAGAAAACGTAATTCCGGCAGGCCATCCCATCATTGCCGAATTATACGATCCCAACGGACATGTCGTACAAACCCGGAAAGAGGGACGAAACGACAACGGCATGTATTGTTTTACCTTCAAAACGGATGATAACGCGGTAACGGGATACTGGCGAACGATCGTCAAAATCGGTGGGACCTCTTTTTCCAAAACCATACGGATTGAAAGTATAAAGCCTAACCGCCTAAATATAAATGCTATTTTGCCGGGAAATATACTGGGGAAAGGAATCCATGAAAATAAGATTCCGGTTACGACCCGCTGGTTACACGGGGCTAAAACCAGTTTATTGAAAACCATTACCGAATTAAAATTAACTCAGGGGAAAACCGTATTCGAGAAATACAAAAATTACAATTTCGACGACCGTTCCAGATTCTATAAAACAACTACGACAACCCTGTTCGACGGAACAACCGATCCAGACGGCAATTTTACTTTGTCCACGCAAAATATCACGACAGAAAATACCCCGGGAATGTTGAATGCCCTCCTGACCATTCGGGTTTTTGAAAATAGCGGAGATTTCAGTATCGTCACCTCCTCTTTTAAATATTCCCCCTACACACAATACGTCGGAATAGCCTTACCGGAAACAGATGACAATTGGTATCCGGCTGGTAAACCGATACCCGTAAAAGGCGTTGTCGTAAACACCCTGGGACAACCCGTTGCATCCAATGAAATAGAGATTGAAGTTTATGCTTTGGATTGGCGCTGGTGGTGGGACTCCAACGACGATAATCTTGGTTCATACGTTAACCGGTCTTACCGAAAACCCATATTACATAAAATGGTAAAAAGTACGGACGGAAAATTTAACGTCGATATTACCTGTAACGAGTGGGGACGCTATTACCTCATTGCTAAAGATAAAGTTTCCGGTCATTCTTGCGGTTCGACCTTTTATATCAGTTCTTGGCGCAACGACTTGAACATGCCCGGAATGGCCAATCTCTTGACTTTGACCAGCGATAAAAAAGCATACCGTGTCGGCGAAAAAATAAAAATCAAATTTCCCTCCTCATCGGGTAGCATCGCCCTTATCAGCATCGAAAATGGCAAAACGGTGAAAGATATTTTCCGTATTCCGACAACAAACGACTTTACGATATTCGAGATAGAGGCAAAACAGGATATGTGTCCCAACATATACGTGAACGTATCCTTAATACAACCGCACAAAGGCCGGGACAACGATAAACCGATAAGACTATACGGAGTGATGAATATCGACGTGGAAGATCCGAGCCTCCATTTACATCCTCAGATCAACATGGCCAAGGAGTTGCGTCCATCCGAAGATTTTACGATTACGGTAAGCGAAGCCGACGGCCACCCGATGACCTATACCTTAGCCGTAGTGGACGAAGGTCTTCTCTCGCTGACCTCTTTCAAAACTCCGGACCCCTTCCCCGCATTTTACGCACGGGAAGCTTTAGGCGTGAAAACGTGGGATTTTTACGACGACGTATGCGGAGCTTTCGGCGGAAGATTGGAAAAAGCCTTTGCTATCGGCGGAGACGAAGCACTAAAAACGGAAGAGAACCACAAGAGCAATCGGTTCACTCCGGTAGTACTATTCCAGGGACCGTTTACCTTAAAAAAGGGTGAAAAAAAGAGTCATACCCTACGTATGCCGGAATATATCGGAGAAGTACGTACCATGGTTATAGCCGAACATAAGGGGCAATACGGTTCGGCCTCCAAAAATACAAGTGTCAATCAGCCCCTGATGCTTAACGTTACGATGCCGCGTATCTTCACCCCGGGTGATGTAATCGAAATTCCGGTTACCCTCTTCGCCATGAAAGACCGGATTAAGGAGGTAAACGTAAGTATCCGAACAGACGATAAGATAGAAAATCTCGCCTCCGCTCAACAAAAGGTACATTTCGACAAAACAGGAGAACAAATTATATTCTTTAAAGTTAAGATCAAAGAGACGACCGGGAAATCGACACTCTCCTTCTCGGCACAAAGTGGTCAGGAAAAAGCATATTTCAGTTGCGATATCGATATCCGCATACCCAACCCCCGAATTACACGGGTGGACGCGAAAGAGCTAAAAGCCGGAGAGACATTAACGTTCGATAACCCAATCGAGGGAATCAATCCGACCTCCATGTTGGAAATTACTTCTATCCCTCCTCTAAACTTAGAAAAACGATTAAATGATCTCATTCAGTATCCGCACGGATGCGGAGAACAAATTACCTCTGCGGTATTTCCACAGCTTATGCTCCACACTTTGATGGACCTCACGGAAGCCCAACGGGTAACCGCAGAACTCAACGTGAAAGAGGTAATCTCCCGGTTACGCAATTACCAACGGAACAACGGAGGTTTTAGCTACTGGGCCGGTAGCGAATTTATCTCGGATTGGGTAAGCAGTTATATTACCGACTTCCTCATCCAAGCCGAAAAACAAGGATACCAGGTTCCTGCATCCATGAAGAATAATGCCGTCAATTATTTGAATCAACAGGCAAACACCTGGAAACCTTCCGATTATTATGCCGAACTGGAGCAAGCTTACCGTCTATACGTTTTAGCTTCTGCCGACAAGCCAAATCTGGCAGCCATGAACCGGATGAAAGATATAATCTATAAAAATCCCGTTGCACGTTGGCAACTGGCCGGAGCCTACGCAATAGGTAAATACGATAAAGTCGCCCGGTCGTTGATTGCCAATCTGCCAACGGAAGCGGAATCTTACAGGCAATTAGGCAGATGCTACGGTTCCGGATTGCGTGACAATGCCATTCTTCTCCGGAGTATGGTGGATATGGACATGCAAGAAGAAGCCTATACCCTATTGCGAAAAATAGCCTTGCGCTTTGCTTCTAACGACTGGATGAGTACCCAGGAAAATGCCTTTGGACTATGTGCCGCGGCTCAATACGTTAAACGGTATTTCAAAGAAGGAAACGGTATAAAGGTTGAGATCGGAAAAGAAAAAATCCAAACCGAAAAAACAGTTATTCTTAAACCCTTAACCGTTAAACGACAACGCTCTAACGTGACCGTTAAAAACAATACCGACGGAACATTACACGTTAGGACCATCAATAGTTCCGTCCCGTTAGGAGTCATAACACAGAATGAAATGTCCGGATTGAAAATGCAAATTACTTATTATAGTAACAATAAACGGATCGATCGGCCTACATACCGACAAGGTGAAGATATAACAGCGGAAATATCCGTACAGAATACCGGTAAGATCGGTCAATACGATGAGCTGGCTTTAACGTGCATGTTTCCTTCCGGATTCGAATTTATCAATGAACGTCTGATTTCCGGGATAAATCCTTTTAAAGGAACTGAGAACGTAGATATCCGAGACGACCGGATCTACCTGTATTTTTCATTAAAGCAAGGAGAAACCAAAAAATTCACTCTCCGTTTCAACGCCTCGTACCCCGGAACATACCTACTGCCGGCAATTACTTGTTCTGCCATGTATGACGATTCAATTACGGCAACTCTTGCCGGAAATCGAATCATAATAGAGAAATAATAAACAACGGAAGATGTTATCCCGTAATGAGATTGGAATAACGTCTTCCGTTTTTAACAATATTTTAAGAAGAAAAATTAATCTTTTATTTAGAAACATTCTACATTTGCATCGGTACAAAACTAATGCAAAAAAAGAAAACGTATATCACCCTAAGGATATTCCTGTTAGCTCTATTTCTGAGTTACTATGGAAATATCACTTTTTTCCCTCACTACCATATCGTGGACGGGATAAGGATTGTTCACTCGCATTTTCATAAAACAACAACCAATCATCAGCCCCAACACTCTCATTCCGGCAACGAGATAAAATTAATCGCACATCTCAATTATTTCTTCACCCTTTTGTTATTAGCACCTTCCGTATCTACCGCCCCATTGACACGGAAACTCGTTTTATATATTACACGGAAAGCGGAAGTACCCGCTTCGCATTTCTTCTTTCATAAAAAATTAAGGGCCCCCCCGGTCTGTATCTGACATTTTTGTCAATCTATTCTAAGTTATTTTTATTACTCGGGATAACTGTCTTTTCTTGTTAATAACTAACAGGAAGAATAGTCCATTCGGGATAACAGGCATATCCAAAAATCAAAAACTATTTAATTATCAATAACATATGAAACACATATATATACTAACCCTCTTTTTAACATTCGTTTTACCCGGTTTCGCTGACGAAGAAAACAGCAAACCCAAAAGCGATGCCAACATCATGGGACACGTTATCAACAAAGAGACAAAAGAACATATACCCTTTTTATCCGTTTTTCTTAAAGACACACATATAGGTACTTATACGGATGAAACAGGTCATTATTTCCTTAAAAACTTACCGGCAGGAAAACATACTTTACGCGTACAAGGCATCGGTTATAAAAGCGTTGAAAAAGACGTATTTTTGGAAAAAGGAAAAACCCTGGAAATTAATTTTGAGATTAGCGAAGACAATATCATGCTGGAGGGATCTGTTGTCACGGCTAACCGAAACGAAACCAGCCGTAAAGAAGCTCCGGTGGTCATCAACGTATTAACACCTAAAATATTTGAAAACACCAATTCGTTTTGTCTGGCACAAGGACTAAATTTTCAACCGGGTTTACGAGTGGAAAACAATTGCCAGAACTGTGGATTCCAACAAGTCCGTATCAACGGCTTAGACGGTCCCTATACCCAAATATTAATCGACAGTCGTCCTTCATTCAGTTCTCTATCGGGAGTATACGGACTGGAACAAATTCCCGTCAATATGATCGAACGTGTCGAAATCATGAGAGGAGGAGGTTCCGCTCTATTCGGTTCAAATGCCATCGCGGGAACAATCAACATCATCACCAAAGAACCGCTATATAATTTCTTCCAAATCAGTCACAACCTATCGGCTATTGACGGTGAAAGTTTCGATAACGTAACTAACTTTAACGGGGCTATTACTAACGAACAAAAGACAACAGGCGCGTACCTTTTCGGCATGGTAAGAGACCGCCAAGGTTACGATCACGACAAAGACGGTTTCACGGAATTAGGTAAACTAAATAATACCTCATTGGGTTTTAGAACGTATTACAAACCGACCAACTACAGTAAAATCACATTGGAATACCATCATATTAAAGAATTCCGCAGGGGAGGAAATTTACTTGACAAACCTCCTCACGAAACGGATATTACGGAGCAGGCAGAACACAACATACACGGTGGAGGTGTAAACTACACGTTCAATTCTTCAGATTACAAACACCATCTAAATGTGTATACCTCTCTGCAAAATATAGGACGAAAATCATATTACGGTGCAGACAGGGATACGGCGGCATACGGAAAGACGACGGATATTACATTCGTAGGTGGAGTCCAATACTCTTATGACTTTGACCATTTTTTATTCTTCCCCTCGGAGTTGACTACCGGTTTCGAATATTCTTACGACAAACTGACCGATATCATGCTGGGGTACAATAGAGACCTTAACCAAGAGATATATGTTTACAGCTTATATTTACAGAACGAATGGAAAACAGGACACTTAAGTTTTTTAATCGGGGGACGCATGGATAAAAATAGTGCCGTAGATAACCCTATATTTAGTCCGAGATTGAATATTCGATATAGCCCGATCGATGCCATCAACCTGCGAGCCAGCTATTCCGAAGGCTTTCGGGCTCCCCAAACCTATGATGAAGACCTGCATGTAGCCGCCGTAAACAACGAGGTAGCCATCATTCAAGTGGCTAAAGACCTGAAAACGGAACGCTCCAAAAGCTATAGTGCTTCCATCGACTATTATGCTACCTACGGAAGCACACAACTGAACTTGTTAGTCGAAGGATTTTATACCAATTTAAGACATATTTTCGTATTGGAACCTCTCGGACCGGATACAGACGGAAACATCATCTATGAACGTAGAAACGGTAACGAGGCGATCGTAAAAGGAATAAACGTGGAAGGGAAAATCGTTCCTCATTATAAAGCGCAAATTCAATTCGGAGCTACTTTGCAAAGCAGTAAATACGACCGGCCTCGGGCCTGGACGGATGACCCGGAAGCAGAGAAAACGCGTAAATTATTACGCTCTCCCGATACATACGGGTATCTTACAACCAATTTCATCCCTTTTAAAAACTTCTCATTCTCTCTTTCGGGAACTTACACCGGACCGATGTATATAGGACATGAAAAAGGATACATCGAAAAGAGCATATTGAAAAAAACCTCTTCTTTTTACGATGCCACACTCAAATTGAATTATGATATCAAATTCAATAATTACACGGTACAGGTAAGCGGAGGCGTACAAAACCTGTTTGACAGTTATCAGAACGACTTCGACAAGGGAGCCAATCGGGATTCCAAATACATTTACGGACCGGGACTCCCTCGTACCTATTTTGCCGGCGTTAAATTCGGTATATTCTAATTGATCAATTATCCCTCGAAATTTTTTTTTCGAGGGATAAAGTTACCGAACAGGAAAGGAAATCGTAAACCGACTCCCCTTGCCTACTTCGCTGTCCACCCGGATCTTTCCGTTGTGAGCTTCAACAAAATCTTTGGAAATAGCCAGTCCTAAGCCGCTCCCCTGAACTTTGGTTCCAGGCACTCTAAAATAACGATCAAATATACTTTGATGGTAACGCGGGTCTATACCTTTTCCGAAATCCTGTACAAAAATTTCGACTCGTTTGTCTTCTTCATAAGCTCCTATAATAATCCTTGAATTCTCTTTGGAATAATGGATGGCATTGGACAACAGATTCGTAATCACCCAAGCGATCTTTTCGCTATCCACAAACAATTTAGAGATCTTCTCAGGGTATTCGACTTCGATATTACATCCGAACCGTTCTGCCAATACCCGGGTTGCCGAAAGGGCATAATGAATCAATTCTATCGGCTTCGTTACCTTGGGGCTCAATGTTAATTTCCCCGTCTCAACCTGTGTTAACTTCAATAACTCACCGGTAATATTCAGCAAGCGATCGCTATTCTCCTTAATACTTTCCGTTAAAGAGAACTGTTCTTCGTTCAATTGTCCGACCCGTTGGTCTTCCAATAATTTCAAACTCATCATAATAGCGGCAATTGGAGTCTTCAACTCATGGGAAATCGTCGAAATAAAGGTAGTCTTAGCTGAATCCAACTCCTTGAATTCCGTAATATTTTTCAATATAATCAGATCGCCCACGTATTTTTGCTCCTTCTCCCCCGTTTTGGTGAGACGAACCGGAACATAATAAGCCTGAAAAAAACTCTCCTTATCATCCGCGTATATCTTCAAAGGTTCATGCTTTTCATTCGGATGTACTAACTCCCGTATAAGACGGCGCAATAAATCATTTCTTAAAGAAAGCTCCGCCGCCGATTGCCGGATAATCTCTTCCCGCTTCAAATTCAAAACAGACAACGCATCGTCATTAACAAATATGATTTTTCTCTCCTCGTTTAAACCGATAATCGGCTCGCGAATACTATTCACGATCGCTTCTATATATTTCTTACTGGATAGCAGATCCTCCAAAGAACTCTGCTGATATTCCGCCAATTTTTCCGCCATCGTATTGAACGAAGCCGCAACATCTCCGAACTCTTTCGTTTTATGAAAATATAAACGCTGATCATAATTTCGTTTGGCAATCTCTATGATACCGTTAGTCAACTCTTTTATGGGACGAGTTATCTGAGCCGGAAAAACGAGCAACAATAAAAAAGCAACGGTTATACTTCCCATCCCCATGATCGAAAGCCATAGCATAGCCTCATGAGCCGTCCGCGTGGCGACTTCGCTTTTACGTTGGATGGAAGCCATATTCAGATTCATTATCTGGATCAAATCCATGCGGACCTGTTGAAGAGATTCCTCATTCCGGCTCTCCTGCAACAATCTAAAATGCCCGATCAGGCGTTCCGTGACTTCCGATTCATCTATTTCCGTTATATTTTTCCGCTGCCTCTCCAAGTTTTCGATAAATACTTGAATAGCCGACTGATCCGTCTCAATCTGTTCGACAGCCTGTAACATCCGTTTCGCATAATCCAACGAATTGTAATTATCAGCCAAAATATTCTGGGTATCCGCCGATAATTTATAAATATAACCTACTGACAGTGTTCCCATCAGAACGATAATCAAAAACAAGATTCCTATTCCCGAGGTCAATTTCGTCTTTATCTTCATAATCTTACATTTTCATGCTAAAACGATCAAATCCACATTCAATGCCGCTAAATTATTCAATAATTTCTTATACCGTAAGGCGGTTCTCACAAATGAAAACAGTCGAATATCCGGCTTGCCCACACACAAGGTACTGATCTGACGTTCCCGGCAAACCCGAATGATGCTCCCGATAATATCATCGGACTGTATCTGAATCACTTCTCCTCCCAACTCGGAAGCAAGTTTAAAATGATTGATCAAATAACGCTGATTGGCCAATGGTATCCGGTCAGGACTTTCACGACGAGTCTGTACGTACAGGACAGAAAATCTGGAATTGTACCTTGTGGCTAACCGTGCCACTTTGCGAATCAATTTTCGAGGCGTTTTTTCATGGCTACTGATACAGGCCATAAAACGCTCGTGCCTAAGTCCCACGTTTTCCACGACTTCGTTCTCCACCTTTTTTTCAACCCGCAACGCGACCTCCTTCAATGCCAACTCCCGGAGCTGCAAGATATTTTCCACTTTAAAAAAATGGTTCAAAGCTATATCTATCTTTTCGGGTTTATAAATCTTCCCGGCTTTTAAACGGGCAACCAACTCCTCCGCCGTCAAATCGATGTTTACAACCTCATCCGCCTCTTCAAATACACGATCAGGCACTCTCTCCTTCACCTCTATGCCGGCAATATCCTGTATCTCTTCGTTTAAGCTCTCTATATGCTGAATATTGATCGCACTAATAACATTTATTCCGGCATCTAACAAGTCAAAAACATCTTGCCATCTTTTCTCGTTCACACTTCCTTCTGCATTCGTGTGAGCTAATTCATCCACAATAACCGCTTCCGGACGAATTTGCAGGATAGACTGCAAATCCATCTCTTCGATTTCTTTCCCCTTATAATATATTTTCCGCCGGGGGATAACAGGCAATCCTTTCAAAAGAACTTCCGTATCCACTCGTCCGTGTGTCTCGATATAGCCGATTTGCACATCTATCCGGTTTCGCAATAGTTCGTGTGCCTCCTGCAACATCCGGTAGGTCTTCCCCACCCCCGCTATCATACCGATATATACCTTAAAATGTCCTCTCCGGCTTTTCCGAATCAGATTTAAAAAATGCTGTACATTTTGTTCCTTGTCCATAATCGTTTTTCAGCAAAAAATATACTACAAAGATAAAGAATATATAGTTTACTTTCTATCAACAATTTACATACCGGAAGTCATATAATATCGTTGATTCTGCTTTTTCATTTTGAAAATGCTTTTTTCAAAATGAAAAAATACTACCGCTCGATTTGCCAAAGCCCGGCAAGGATATCTTCCCGGGCTAAAACGTAAAATAAATCACTTGTACTACCTTAAAGTAAATCCCAAAACAAAATGGGCATCTTCATGAGCGGGATCGAAAACAATTCTCGTAAAAACAGGTAACGAAAAAGCCTTGGTGAATTGTATCTCCTTCGAAGCTCCCAATCCGATATTCGTTATACTAAAACCGCGAACGGCATATAGTTCGCTTTCATACGGAGAAAAACCCAAGGTGAAATTCAAATCCACATTTTTTACTGAAAAAGGACAGGTCATCTCCGCGTAAGAAGAGTAATTTTGCTTTTCATTATCTTTTTTATCAGCCCCCCAAACCATCGTGCTCCAAGAGATACATAACGGAAATTTATCCGAAACGACATACCCTATACCGACCTCCACATGATGAGCGGTGTTACGATTATCGAAATGAAAATAGTTGTTATTTTTCCAGGAAACCCTATCTCCCAATTTCTCTCCCTCCCACCAATAATCCGCCACGAATAAATTAAATTTTCCCCAACGATAAGCTGCTGTCAAATCGATCTCTTTATGTGTACCGCTTATCTCTTTAGATCCCCAAGCCGTTAAAGAAAAAGCTCCTATACCCATCGATAAGGTAGGCTGGATACTGGCTCCCGCGTTATAAGCTCCGCGCCAAATATAAGAACTTACAATATCTCCGCTCACCTTAAACACCACACTTTTTAGGCTATTCCTCGCCTTTACTTCTACGACAACTCCTATCAATAGGAGTACCAAAATCGTCTTTCCTAAAAAATTCATTTTATTAAAAATTAAAACAAACAATAATTTACAATCAAATCTTCTAGCATAATCCTTCCTGCCTATCAACATGATAAAACAGGCTTCAAAAGAAAGATTAAAAAATAGATAAAAATGGGAAGTCCTCTCGTTACGGATCAGTTATCTCAACACTCCTTTACCTTCGAACTTCCCCGAAATGCAATAACATCACTTAAAGATTTATACATTTCTCTAAATAACCCCAACTAATATAAACTTAATTCGCACTTTTTTCCAATGCGACATTGAGTTTCAATACATTGACTCTTGAAGTACCGAATAAACCCAACAAAGGTCTTTCGATCTGTTCATCCACGATCTCTCTAACTTTTTCTTCCGATATACCCCTGGCCCGAGCCACCCGTCTTACCTGCACGTAAGCCCCTTCCGGAGAAATATGCGGATCCAAACCACTACCACTGGCCGTTACCATCTCTGAAGGAACCTCCGAACGTTTTAAATAGGGATGCTTTACTAAGAAAGTATCAATTCGTGCCTCTACCTCCCGCAAATATTCCGGATTGGAAATACCTTTATTACTACCTCCAGCCCCGTCTCCGGCATAATCAACTGCCGAAGGGCGCCCCCAAAAATAAATACCTTTCGTAAAAGCCTGGCCTACATTCGCAACTCCGACCACTTTTCCATTTAGAGTAACTAACTCTGCCCGTCCATGATTAGGACCCGCAATCAAAGCAAATATCCATAGGATGAAAATATAAAACACACTAAAGAATACGCAAAAAACAAGTGTCAACCTTAAAGATTTCAATAAATTAGACTTCATCATCTTTACATTTTAATTTAAACGTCATCCAAATGTCAGGAGGACCCGCTGCACGTCGTCCTCGCGGGCCCTTTCCTGACTTAGAAAAATAACCCAACTAAAAGATCTATCAATTTAATCCCTATAAAGGGTGCTATAATCCCTCCTACACCGTAAATCAATAGATTACGCCGCAATAAAGCGGAAGCACCAATAGGTTTGTAACTTACACCTTTCAAGGCCAAGGGAATCAATACAGGTATAATGATCGCATTAAAAATGACAGCAGAAAGGATGGCTGTTTCCGGACTATGAAGATGCATAATATTCAAAGCCCCCAAAGAGGGAATCGTTAACATAAATAAAGCCGGAACAATGGCGAAATACTTGGCAACATCATTGGCGATACTGAAAGTAGTCAAGGTTCCCCGTGTCATCAACAATTGCTTGCCAATTTCTACGATCTCGATTAATTTGGTCGGATCATTGTCCAAATCTACCATATTACCGGCTTCCTTTGCCGCCTGAGTCCCGCTATTCATAGCTACCCCGACATCGGCCTGAGCCAAAGCAGGTGCGTCATTTGTTCCATCCCCCATCATCGCGACCAATTTCCCGTTCTGCTGCTCTTTACGGATATATTCCATCTTATCTTCCGGCTTGGCTTCCGCTATAAAATCATCCACACCTGCTTTTTCAGCTATATATTTTGCCGTCAGAGGATTATCTCCTGTCACCATAACCGTTTTCACACCCATTTTACGCAACCGTTTGAAACGCTCCTGTATACCCGGTTTAATAATATCCTGCAATTCGATAACTCCTATTGCCTTCTCGTTCTCCGAAACCACTAAGGGAGTCCCTCCGTTTTCCGAAATAGCCCGTATGGTCTCTTCCGTCTCCCGACTTATAATGTTATTCGCTTTTTCCACTATTCGACGAATCGCATCGGCTGCTCCTTTCCGTATTCTCACTCCGTTCTCTAAATTAACACCCGAACAACGGGTCTCAGCCGTAAATCGAATCATCGAAGCCCCCACCGCGTTCAAATCACGAATACGAATACCTCTCTCCCGTCCCAACTCGACGATGGATTTTCCCTCGGGTGTCTCATCCGATAGAGAGGATAACAAACAGGCCCGGATAAAATGCTTTTCGTCCACGCCATTGGCAGGATAAAATCGGGTAGCTTTACGATTACCGATCGTAATCGTCCCGGTTTTATCCAAAAGCAAGGTATCGATATCACCCGCCGTTTCAACAGCCTTTCCCGATTTCGTGATGACATTGGCTCGTAGAGCCCGATCCATACCTGCAATTCCAATGGCTGATAATAATCCTCCTATCGTCGTCGGAATCAAACATACAAACAAAGAGATAAAAGCCGCCACGGTAATATGGGTTCCCACGTAATCCCCGAAAGGTTTTAAAGTAGCACATACGATAACAAACACCAAAGTAAAACCGGCCAATAAAATCGTCAATGCGATCTCGTTCGGAGTTTTCTGACGGGATGCCCCCTCCACAAGCGCAATCATCTTATCCAAAAAGCTTTCTCCCGGTTGTGTGGTTACCAATACTCTGATACGATCGGAAAGTACTTTCGTTCCGCCGGTGACAGAACTCTTATCTCCCCCGGCCTCCCGGATAACCGGAGCACTCTCCCCGGTAATGGCGCTCTCGTCGATAGAGGCTAATCCCTCGACAATCTCCCCGTCGGAAGGAATAATATCCCCCGCTTCGCACTCGAACAGATCACCTTTTTTTAATTTGGAACTGCTTACTATCTCTATTTTCCCGTTCACGATCACCTTGGCCGGAGTCTCTTCGCGGGTCCTCCTCAGACTGTCGGCTTGCGCTTTTCCCCTCGCTTCGGCTATGGCTTCCGCAAAATTGGCAAATAACAAAGTAACTAACAACACGAGGGACACGATCATATTATACCCGAACGAACCTTGCCCTGCCGTCCCCGTGATCGCAATGTATACGGATACAAGGAACATCATGACAGTACAAACCTCTACCGTGAACATGATTGGGTTACGAAACATCGTACGCGGATGCAATTTCACGAACGACTGTTTTAAACTTTCTACAACTAACTCCTTTGGAAACAAAGAAGCAGACCTATTATTTTTCATCTCTATACTATTTTATCCTAAAAATTCTCGGTTTTACAATTTACCATCCCGATTTTTTCTCACCGGAAACCATCAATCAAAAACTTAGATATTCCGCAATCGGCCCTAACGTCAATACCGGGAAAAACGACAAGGCAGCAATAATAAAGATTACCGTAAAGGTCATAACCGCAAAAGTCCCCGTATCCGTCTTTAAAGTTCCGGCACTCTCCGGAATAAATTTCTTTTTCGCCAACAATCCGGCTATGGCCACCTGACCTACTATCGGCAAGTAACGTCCCATGATCAAAACGATACCACAAGTAAAATTCCAGAAATAGGTATTATCCCTCAGCCCTTCAAAACCGGAACCGTTATTGGCAGCCGACGAGGTATACTCGTACAGCATCTCACTCAATCCATGAAAAGAAGGATTATTTAACCAAGCCTCCGCCAGCTCCGGATTACGAGTGGCCAAAAAGCTGGAGATCGCCGTAAATACCAATATAAAGAACGGATGAGCCAAAGCTACGATAACAGCTATCTTCATCTCTCTCGCCTCGATCTTCTTTCCTAAAAATTCAGGTGTCCGTCCTACCATCAATCCGCTGATGAATACCGCAATAATAATAAATACATAATAGTTCATCAATCCGACTCCCACTCCCCCGAACCAACAATTTATCTGCATATTCAACATCGATAGCATTCCCGTGAGCGGAGTCAAACTATCATGCATACCGTTAACCGAACCGTTGGAAGTTACGGTTGTCACCTGACTCCACAAAGCCGTGGCTGCAGTACCTAAACGGATCTCCTTTCCTTCCATGCTTCCCCGCTCCTGGGCAATTCCCATGGCATCCATTTGCGGACTACCTTTCAGCTCGAAATAATGAGCACCCACGACACCGACCAAAAAGGCAAACAACATAACACCGTAGATCGTATAAGCTAATTTTTTACGTCTCAGATAGAATCCCAAAGCGAAAACCATAGACATAGGGATAATCAAAATAGACCAACACTCTATCATGTTCGATAAAAAAGTCGGATTCTCCAAGGGATGAGAAGAATTAGGGCCGAAATAACCTCCTCCATTCGTACCCAATTGTTTTATAGGCACAATGGCCGCCGTAGGGCCTTGGGATACGGCTTGCTCCACACCTTCTAAAGTCGTGATCCGTTCCTTTCCTTCGAATCCCATAGGTGTACCCTCGATAATCAGAATACATCCGACAACTAAAGACAACGGTAATAAAATACGCGTACAACTCTTTATTAAAAGTACCCAGAAATTACCGAAATTCCGGGTCGTTTTAGTCGCCATGGCCTTAAATATTCCGGCCAAAGCCGCCATTCCGGTAGCCGCCGTAATAAACTGAAACAACATGATCACGAAAAGTTGTGTAAAATAAGTCAATCCGCTCTCTCCGCTATAATGCTGCAAATTACAGTTTACCATAAAACTGATACAGGTATTAAAAGCCAGGTCCGGACTTTGTCCCGCATTTCCGTCAGGATTCAACGGCAAATACCCCTGGGAAACCAACAACACCATTCCCCAAAAGAACCAGAAAACATTTACGGTCAACAACGCGACCAAAAATTTCTTCCAGTTCATCTCCTCCGCGGGATTAATCCCGCTCATCCTATACATCCACTTTTCAACGGGGGCCATAAAATCAGACCAAGTCCTTTCTCCCTTATATATTCTTGCGATATAACGGCCCAATGGATAGCTCAATACTACCATCATCACGACCTGCAAAATACTTCCTAATATTTCCGTATTCATCTTTTAAAACATTACTACGATTTCCCGTTATCCGGGATTTCTATCTCGTTTCTACATTCGCTTGATACTCTTTCTAAAATTTTTCGGGTTTTACCAACACGTACATCATATACCCGAACATCATCACACTTAGTATAAACAATACCGTAAACATAACCTCCCTCCTTTTCAGATTTTTTCAAACCAATAAATACACTTGAAAAAGAACCAGTAACAAATAACACCAACCATACCTAAAAAAATAAATGATAATACTTCTTCCATGACTTTTTAATTTAAGTTTTCGTTTCTCCCTATGCCAAAGCCATGCCATCGGAATTACCACAAAAGATAACTAAGTGTATATAAAATAAATAGACGGACAGAATGGAATATTCTATCCGTCTATCACCTTTTCATTTTGAAAAGGTACCATATCATAATAGCATATCGATCTGCAATCAAAAAAAACAGACCAGCCGCTATTTTTCACCTAACCCGTACTCCTCTATCTTACGGTATAAAGTAGTCAAACCGATATGCATTAAACGAGCTGCTTCGGTCTTATTCCCTCCCGTGTATTGAAGCACTTTTTGAATATGATTCTTTTCTATGTTGGCTAATTCGAATTCAGAAAAACGTCGGTCTTCTCCAGGCCCGAAATTTCCATGCTGTAAATCAATAGGCAAATCTCCCGAGGAAAGCTGTTCCCCGTCGGCAATAACAATACTACGTTCAACGACATTTCTCAGTTCCCGCACATTCCCATTCCAGGCATGCTGTTTAAGCAGAGCCATGTAATCAGGTTGAATAAAAGTGATTTTTTTCCTCATCTTTGCCGAAAACTGGTTCACAAAAGCATGAACATACACTTCAATATCCCGGATACGTTCCCTTAGCGGAGGCAGGTGAATTTGAAAAACCGAAAGCCTGTAAAACAGATCTTCTCTAAAATGTCCGGCAGCGATCTCCTTAGGCAGATCCCGGTTGGTCGCGGCAATCACTCTCACATCTACTTTCGTCGGTTTAGTATCTCCGATCTTTATAAACTCTCCGGATTCCAGAATCCGAAGTAACTTTGCCTGTAGATCAAATGCCATCTCTCCGATCTCGTCTAAAAACAAGGTTCCCTGATGTGCCTCTTCGAATAATCCTTTCTTATCTTTTAAGGCCCCGGTAAACGCACCTGCTTTATGACCGAACATCTCACTCTCCAACAACTCTTTACTAAAAGCAGAGCAATTGATCGCCACAAAAGACTTCTTATTTCTATTACTTCCCTGATGAATAGCCTGAGCAAACACCTCTTTTCCGGTACCCGTTTCACCTGTTAGTAAAACCGGGACATCCGTGACCGCGACCTTCCGGGCCAAATGGATAGCTTCCAGCATTACCCCCGATCGCCCCAGTATCGTGTCAAAAGTATATCTCCTCTCCCCGCCTCTATTTTCCGTTTTTTCATCCACCTCACGAGCTACTTTCTCCATAGCACGACTGATCAACGGGATAATCCGGTTATTGTCATCCCCCTTGGTAATATAATCAAAAGCTCCGTTTTTTATCGCCTGCACTCCATCCTGAATATTCCCATGTGCCGTAAGCATGATAATCTCCGCACGAGGAGACAGCTGTTTTAATCTTTCAATAATCTCCACCCCATTCCCGTCCGGTAAACGCACGTCACATAAAACGACATCCGGCATACATTGTTTAGCTTGTTTCAGCCCGGCCGTACAACTATCAGCCTGAAAAACTTCATATCCCTCCAACCCGATGATACGGGACAACAATCTCCTCAATTGATTCTCGTCGTCAATAATCAATACTTTGTTCATAAGATTATATTTACACTGAAAAATATAAACGAAAATACAATAAAAAATTTATCCCCCAAGAAAGTGAAAATAAAAAGAGAGTGAACTTTTAAAAGTCACTCCCTCTCCAGCCTCCATCGGTTGCCGATACCATTGTCAGCTATTTGATACAGAACAATTTAATTCAGTGTTTTTCCCCTTTCCGTCCATATTTGATCTGCAACGACGGCCCACTTATGAGCGCATCCCTGGCATTTTCCGGTCAAATCTTCCACGCTTTCGGGCTTCAACATATCGGTAGAATGAGCATGAGCCGCATTCACGACCTCTTTCAATCGATCGGGATTATCCAATAAGGGACAAGGCCGCAAATGATTTTTATTAAAAGGCTGACGTTTCTGGTATTCTTGAAAAAGCGGTGTTCTAAGCGCATCCAACAAGCTCATATTCTTTATATTAGCCGTTGAATAATGAATAAAAGCACAAGGCTCTACATCGCCGTTGGCATTAATATGGAAATAATATCTTCCCCCGGCTATGCATCCGTCGACATACTCCCCGTCATTCCAGAAATCCATGGCAAAAATCGGTTTGGTACGCCGAAACTTTCTAACTTGATAATACATGTATTTCCGTTGTTCTGGCGTAGCCAACAAATCAGGAATAGCGTCTTCACCAACAGGCATATAGGTAAAATACCAAGCAAAAGCGGCTCCTTTTTCTATCATGAAATCAACGTATTCGTCCGAACCGACAACATCCACGTTTTGACTATGATAACAGGTCGAATATCCGAAAATCAATCGTTTACGTTTGAGAAGTTCCATCGCCTTAATGACCGCCTGATAAGTCCCTTCTCCTCGACGCATATCCGTCTCTTTTTCAAACCCCTCAACACTAATGGCCGGGGCAAAATTACCGACCCGGAGCATCTCATCCGCAAAATCCTCATCAATCAATGTTCCATTCGTGAAAGCTAAGAAATAACATTCCGGGTGTTTTTCACAGAGACGGATGATATCTCTTTTTCTTACCAAAGGTTCTCCTCCCGAATAGATATACATAAATATACCCAACTCTTTCCCTTCCTTAATAATCCGGTCCATGGTATCGAAATCCAGCGACATCTGGTGACCGTACTCCGCTGCCCAACATCCCTTACATTTCAAATTACAGGCAGAAGTCGGGTCCATCAAAATCGTCCAGGGTACATTTACCCCGTGCTTCTTTCCGGTCACTTTCACCATACTGTTGCCGATAATGGCGGAATTACAGATCAACGATTCGAATAACTTCCTCCTCACGAAAGGATCCCATTCATTGTAAGCCTTTTTAATCAAAAGGTTCCAATTATTATCGGGATCGGATAAACAAGTCTCCAGACTACTCCATGCAGAATCATACGTTCCATCCACGTCCACTTTTCTTATCCATTTCAATGCTTTCGGTGCATTGGCTTCCGGATCTTTCTCCACATAATTCAATATTTGCCGAATTCCGTAAGCTTGCATTTTGTTCTTAAAACTCCCCATCTTTCTCTTGTTTTGATAGATATAATTAGTTTAGTTTAGAATTTAATTTTCTATAACGTACGAAATAAAAATTGGTTTCTTTCACACTCCATTTTAACGTACTCCCGTAAAAAAGCAAAATCTTATTTTGTCGTTCGAAATTTTCCCTTATCTTTGCAACCGCACAGGAGAGATGGCAGAGTGGTCGATTGCGGCGGTCTTGAAAACCGTTGTACTGAGAGGTACCGGGGGTTCGAATCCCTCTCTCTCCGCTAAACATAA
The DNA here is from genome assembly GCA_001487125.1 of Gabonibacter massiliensis. GTDB lineage: Bacteria > Bacteroidota > Bacteroidia > Bacteroidales > Marinifilaceae > Gabonibacter > Gabonibacter massiliensis. The sequence continues at coordinate 100,241 of LN913012.1, read as the reverse complement.
AGAGTTAACCCCAAACAGTTAACTCTTTTTTTGTACATAAATACCCATCAGGGATTCGACCGAAGCGTCGGATACGGTTCGTAACGAGTTCATGAGGAACGAAGTTCCGAGTCATCCCTCTCTCTCCGCAGAACTAACCGGACAAAGAACAGACAAGTCCTACAAATTCAACGATTTGTGGGACTTTTTTTATCCCCTTATATCTGCCCTACCGGACATCATTTAGACCCTAAAAGACAAAATTAGTAACCTAACTCGTACCCCCGACAACTGAAAGCTCAAAAGGGGTACACTTAGTCCGAAATTGGCGAACTTCTGTCGCTATTTGGCGAGTATGTATAAACTTCACTTTGAGCTAATTAACGTAATTTTGTAACCCAAAAAAGTGAGTTTATGAAGAGTACATTTTCCGTTCTTTTCTTTGTGAAAAAGGACAAGCAAAAAATCAATGGCAGCTACCCTATTTTCGTCCGTGTCACAGTAAAAGATTTTAATTTTATCTATTGATTAATAGATATTTGGGCGAAAGAAAAAGAACAATGGGTAACGATGTAGAAACGAGCGAATTTCTTTAGTCTGCCGTGTATTTCCATCGCTTCAAATAACTCTCCCACAAAGATAATCATTTTATCTAAATTATTATCCAACATAGCTATCATTCTCGTATCTTTGCAATTATAAAGCATTTAACATGGATAAATTCAATGCGAATGAGAGTGTAGATGCCACGAGATTAGAAAAACTATTTCTTGAAAGTGGCACACCGAAAATACTTAAAAAGAATGAATATATGGTTCGTCAAAATGATAAGACGAATCATATAGGCTTTGTTACGTCAGGTACATTTCGCCTTACTCGCATAGATACGAACGGTAACGAATGGATTGTAGGTTACAGTTTTGAGAATGATTTCGTATGTGATTATCCCTCTTTAATTAATAGAACAGGAGCAACGGTTAGCATACAGGCAACAACTGATTGCGAGGTTTATTTACTCCCATTAAGCGAACTCAATCAATTTTGGGAAACAGATATGGAAACACAGCGTTTAGGCAAGCGTATTGCCGAAACTATGTTTGCAGAGATATACCAACGCTTATTAGGGTTCTATTGCGATACGCCCGAACAACGCTATCAGGCATTAATGAAACGCTGTCCCGATTTACAAGAACGAATATCCTTAAAGGAAATAGCACTTTTTCTCGGTGTAACTCCTGAAACTTTAAGTAGAATCCGCAAAAAACAACTGCAAAAATAGAGGCTTTGACTTTCGTCAAGGCTTTTTCGTTTTTTCCTGCCTAATATTGCCACCATAATGATAAACTGAATTATTATGGTAACTTACACTCACTTCGGCAAACAACCCGATGTTCTCAAACATCTTGTTCTCTGCGAGGTTCTTCAAATAGAAAAACCGCAGATATATGTAGAAACCAATTCAGCGTGTGCCATCTACACAATGACACATACCCCCGAACAGGAATATGGTATTTATCATTTCTTGAACAAAGCGAATGAAGATGTTACATTGAAAAATTCCTTTTATTATCAACTGGAGAATGAAAGTATGGCAAGCGGAAACTATTTAGGTTCTCCAGCATTAGCCATGAAAGTATTGAATAATGACGTTAAGAGGTGTCTATTCTTTGATTTAGAAAAAGGGGCATTGGATAATGTAGAATTATTCGCAAGAAACCAAGCAATTTCGCCACCAATTAGAACATTCAATTGTGATTCGATTGATGGAGTACTAAAGCTATTACCGTCATTACCCAAATCCACGTTTCTACATATTGACCCTTACGAAATAGATAAACCCAATAGCAACGGGCATACTTATCTTGATGTATTAATTGGTGCTACCAAATTGGGGATGAAGTGTTTGTTGTGGTACGGATTTATGACCATTAGCGATAAACTGGCACTCAATAAATCCGTGTCGAAGAAGCTAGACAAGGCAGGCATTAAGGATTATGTGTGTTCAGAACTGATTATGAACGCCATAAAGAAAGATACAATAGTCTGCAATCCGGGCATATTGGGAAGCAGAATTTTAGCGACCAACCTATCCCAAAAATCAAATTCGATGATTCAGGATTATAGCAAAAAACTGGTTGAAATTTACAGAGACGCTCGATATAAAGGGCTTGACGGGAGTTTATACAATGATACCATTAGTAAGAAACAGAATATCAGAATCAAAAGACATCTTTAATTGTGTGAATTATGAAAGAATTATCCGACCTGAGATTTTTCCGACTATTGTCGGAATACTCACAGAAAAAGTTTGTTGTAAACGACCTTACAACAGCACTGCAAGAACTTGCCAACCATTTGGTAAGCGTTGCCATAGATGAACAGGACTTCGCTGTATTGTTACGCTATCTCTCTTTTGGACTAAACAGGCTCAAATCGCATCGTGTACAATTTGAGGCGGGGGAAAAATGCCTTGCTATTGCTTGTTGATGAAGCGATAGAAGTTATAAACACCGAAATCCGCATACTCAATATGCGTATCAAATACCCGATTCAGTTCCAAAATCGAAAAAACAGCTTTCCGCCCTCTCCGCTCTATCTTACCGATGAAACTAATCTTGTTGCAATTATGGAACTGGTTAGCGGATTATCCCTATCTCAAAGAATTGTTACCCGTACAGGAACAGAAGCCCCACTAACTGAAATCGGAAGAGCGTTTGAACACCTCTTTAATATCAAATTTGGAGACATCCATAAAAAGCACGAGAGTGTAATTTGTCGGCAAACCAATAAACGAATTGAGTTTTTGGATATACTTCGCAAAGCTATTATCGAAGAAAGTCAAAAGAAAGGCTATCTGTAAATCAGTAATTTATCAACAAATGTTAGGGGTGTAGTATATCTACTCCCCTAACTTATTTGCACCCATTTGCCGACCTTTGCTTCATCAATCGGTTGAAAACAATAATGTTGAACTAAAAAAACGAAGCAAAATGTATATAGACAATGAAAACTTCGACAAGTGGATGGAACGACTATCAAAGAAACTCACCGAAATCGAGCAAGACCTGAAATCGCTAATCAATACCGACAACGTATAAGATCCCAACGACAAGTTGTTAGACAATCAGGATTTAGCGTTTCTGCTGAAAGTATCTTTCCGAACCCTGCAACGGTATCGGGCAAGTGGCAAACTCCCTTACTTTACGATAAGCCATAAGACCTATTATCGGGTATCGGACATTCGGTCATTTGTTCAGGAAAATGCCGATTGTAAGACCTATGAGCGGTTCAAAAAGGAAAATCAGCTTGATAAGCAAACCGAAGCAAATCAAGATGGGTAATGTTACCGCCTGATGAAGTACCACCGCCGCACATTTAGCAGAAATTGCCTCGCCCTGTGGCTCGGCTCATTTCGCTAAATGAAGCAAGAGGGAACTGGACAAGTCCTGTTCTTCCCTCTTGCCCTGCGGGGCAACGCCTTCGGCGTTAGCGTGTTATGAAAACACGCTGTAATGACACCTGTAATAATCATTTCCGTTGTAATGCTTATTATCAAGCATTTATCTATTCATATTTCTATAAAAAAGTAATTACCATGCCAAACAGCACTCGAAAAACAATATTCACCACCATTTCCGTAGACAAGGAAACGGCAGCTTTGGTAGAGAAGATATGCAAACGCCATTCACTGAAAAAGAGCGAAGTTGTAAAGTTGGCTTTCGGGTATATTGATAAGGCACATATCAATCCATCCGAAGCCCCCGAATCAGTAAAATCGGAATTGGCGAAGATAAACAAACGACAGGACGATATAATCCGCTTCATCCGCCACTACGAGGAAGAACAACTAAATCCAATGATACGAACTGCCAATTCTATTGCAGTTCGGTTTGATGCCATTGGCAAGTTATTGGAAACACTAATCCTCTCACAACTGGAATCCAGTCGAGAGAAGCAGACAACCGTATTGCAGAAAGTAAGTGAACAGTTTGGGAAGCACGCCGATGTAATCAACCAGCAGGGGAAGCAACTTACCGCCCTTTATCAGATACACCAACGGAACTATAAGAAGTTGCTCTAACTGATACAACTCTATTCGGAGTTATCCGCTTGCGGTGTGATGGACGGCAAACGGAAAGAGAACCTAAAGGCGGAAATTATCAATCTGATAAACACATAGAACCATGCACATAGATTTTGCCCCACCATCGGCAGGAACATATAACAATGCAGGAAGTAGCCGGCAATTAGCGTCGTACATGGAGCATGAAGATTTGGAACGGATGCAGCAGGGTATCTATACCGATGGCTTTTTCAACCTGACGGATGAGAATATCTATAAATCAAAGGTTATAAAAGATATAGATAGCAATATCGGGCAACTCTTAAAAACAGATGCAAAGTTTTTCGCTATCCATGTCAGCCCATCGGAAAGCGAACTTCGGGCAATGGGGAACACCGAACAGGAGAAAGCCGAAGCCATGAAGCGGTATATTCGAGAAGTATTTATTCCCGAATATGCCAAGAACTTCAACAAAGGATTATCCGAAGCGGATATAAAGTTCTACGGAAAGATACATTCCGACCGCAGCAGTTCCGATAATGAACTGAATACGCACTGTCATTTGATTGTTAGCCGGAAAGATCAATCAAACAAAAAGAAGCTATCACCGCTTACCAATCATAAGAACACCAAAAAAGGAACGGTTACGGGTGGTTTTGACCGTGTAAACCTATTCCAACGAGCGGAACAGGGCTTTGATAAGCTATTCGACTACAACCGCCAATTATCTGAATCCTTTGAATATGCCAACACGATGAAGAACGGAAGCATTGATGAGAAACTGAAAATGCAGGAACAGGAATTAAAAGAGCCAAAACAATATTTTACTAGCGAAAATAAAAAAGAGGTTCATCAATCCAGTGAAAAAGAAAACAAGATTTCTTGCAATCTTGATAGCAAGCAAGAACACAAGCTGTCTTACAATCAGCAAAATAACAGTGGTGGTGTTTCTCTCTTATCTATCTTCTCATTGGGAGATGGCAGTAATTACGATGCAACATTGGCAGAGGAATCACAGGCTAAGAAACTCAAAAAGAAAAAAAGTCGTAAGTTGTAATTATTGTCAACAATAATTGTAACTACTGTTCCAAAAAATGTATTTCATCCATTTTTAATACTTTTGTTTTGATACTCAACTTACTATATGTTTTTTCCGCTTTATATTTACACCTATCATCATTTGTTAAGAAGTAATCAAAATGAGCTGCGTAGAATGTATGCAATGCATCATCAAACATATTATTAAAATGTCCATCACTTTTATATCCAGCAATATCAAATTTGAAAAACATTTCAATAACTTTTTGATACATCAAATTTTCACTACATTTGTTGTTTGGGGTATATAAATCGAAGAAATCTGTTAATTCCAAATGTTGAGGTAAACTCTTGAAATTTGAATTGAAAGACTTAATAAGTTCTTTATTATTTTTTATTTTATTTAAACTTGTTATGAGATGACTTTTAAAAGATTTATAGAGTCCATAGTCTGATTTAAGGCGAGTTTGAAAATTAAAAATATCAGTTTGCAATGCATACATATTGGGTTGTAATTTAGATAAAGGAAACATTATTCCAAATATTGGATTTTCATATCCTTTTCTGAACTCAGAAGGCAAGGGGACGTTTTTATATAATTCCATAATCGCTTGCATTAAAGGAAAATCTTCAAACAATGTTTCATAAGAGATTGGTTCATGCTCCCAGTCTTTTTTCTTCTCTTCAAAAAAATCAAAAATATTTCGATAATGCCAAGTCGCATTTTTTTCACCCCAATATTGGCAGATGCAAAGGTTGTTTGTGAAGTGCTGGATATTCAGCAAATGACCATCTATATAAGTAGGATTCTTTTGGAATCCACGAAATAAATCATTTAAGTGTGCATTTGAATATGCTGTAATAATCTGCTTACTTGTTAATAAATCAGACAAATATTGATATGAAGATTTTTCTGTTGGGTCTAATCTATCCAACTTTTCAAGTCGGTCAAATATATTTAAGTCGATGTATACCTTCATACTAATTCTAATTATTGAATTTCTAAGCAAAGATATACATCTTAAAGCTAAAATGCACGAATCAAATAACAAAAGAAGAAAGTAGTATAGTTCTTTTCTTTCTCTGAACACAAAGGTATATTCCGAGCCTGAAACGCCAATGGCAGCCCATTACATGTGTAATCCCCTAAATCAATGGCTTCCTGAACAAAACTATTAACTGTGAACGATATTGTGCGAATACAAAAAAGACTTACAAATAATTTCATAAATCATTCCTAATGAGTATATTTACAATTAAAATATAAACATAAATCATATATGGGACGCATTTTTTTATCACATAGTAGTAAACAAAAAGGATATGTAGAAGTTGTTGCCCGTAATTTGGGTAAACAAAAAGTTGTTTATGATGCATGGACATTTGAAGAAGGGAACAAAACTTTAGATGAAATCTATAAAGGAATTGATGTTACAGGTTTATTTGTTTTTTTTATATCACAGGAATCATTAAATAGTGATTGGGTAAAAAAAGAGATTTTGAAAGCAGAAGAATATATAAAAAATGGGAAAATCAAACAGTTCTTGCCTGTGATAATAGATGAGAATATCTTCTTCTTTGGAAACAAATGTATAATCCGCTATCCGCTCGCATAGTTCGGTGAGTATGTTTTCTAACCGGGTAATCATAGGAAAAGAATTTTCGACAATATCACAATCGTAGAAGTCGAAGTTGCAATCCCCGAATATATTCTCTGCAATATGTTTTCGATGTATTCTCTTATGTCAATGTTATTAAGATGTCCTATAATTAAACTCCTGAAATGTTGTATTATCACTACAAAATATTTCTTACTTAAGATCCGTTCAATTTTGTTAGTTTTAATTACATTCCAAAGCGTGATGTATCTATCCCTTTTACCTCTTTTCGATTATATCCGCCAAAACGGTACGTGAAATTTATGGTGAATGACCGGGAGTAGAAAGCACTGTTCATATCTAAGTATTGTCCCTTGAAGCGAACATTTGTTTTAGGCATACCCGTGTTGAAAATATCATTACAACGAGCGGACAAACTGAATTTGTCGCTGGCAAAATTCCATTTCACACCCGCGGTAAAGTTGAAGATTGATTCGATATTGAATGTTCCCTGTATTGTTGGGGTTTGTACAAATCCCATTAACTCAAATGCTAAATTCTTATTTACTTTGAACGTATTATCCAATGCGGCATTAAATACCCGTTTCTCCCGATTGAAAGGGACGTCAAAGAAGTTATCACAACGCTGACGAACCTGCATTCCTGTCAAAGTCAATCGAGAGTCGAGCCAACTTCCTACATTGAAAGGCACTATTACATTTGCACCCCACGATTGCATATAGTTCCAATTTGTATTTTTGTAGATTAATGCCAGCCTTTCCGTGGATTGATATGGAGTTTGTGCAAAATAATCCAAAGCGTAAGTAAAAAACAGATTAAAGATGTATTTCTGCTTCAAGATATAACTTGTGTTCAGATTATAAGAAGTGGATGGTTTCAATCCGGGAGTTCCCCATAATTCGGTATATCCATTGAGGTAACTAACCGATGATTGCATATCCCAATAGCTCGGATAGGTTTTATCCATAGACAACGAGAGTTGAAACGTGTGTTTGGGCGTTTTACTGTAAGTCAATGATACTTGCGGATAGATTGCCCATTTGTGATAATCTCTAATAGTATAATACTCTACTGTGGCAGAAATAGTTATAGACAATCCGACTGCAAAACTCTTGCATAATGAGGCATAGAAATCGGTTGTTTGCTCTTGCAGATTAGAATAAAGATTCTGTGGAGTGATACTTCCGGTTACATCGCTGAATGTTTGAAAATCACGTTCTTTCACAAGCCGATATGATGCACCATACCCTAAACTCCAACCTTTTGACAGGCTGTGTTTTTGGTCGGCATAGATAGAATAACGGTCTATTTTTTGTCCTCCAATCATTGCGAAACTACTTTGCCCGCCTTCCTGATACTTGGCAGACATATTCTGATCATTATCAGAAACATAGTGCGTATAATCTCCGCCAACAATAAAACCAAATCCGGAATTATATTGTAACGCAACGTTGTGCATACGAATATCAATGTATTTATCTATATTGCTGGTTTGGAAGTTACCGGTTGTAAGGCTGTTGTTATGCTGATTAGAGGTAAAACTCCCTGTATAAGCTAAACTGATATTGTTTTTTACATTGAAATTATATTCAAGAGCAGTTCTAAAATTGTGATTCCAGTATTTACCGCGTAATTGTTCGTTTTGTCGAATATCATACACTTTATCTTTTACTGTATGCTTGGAATAGAGGTCGATATACTCCATTTGTTTAACATTGTCTGCTCCATACATTACATCAAATGTCGTTTTGGAAGTTGATAATCGGAAATTTCCATTTACCCCACCACTATTAAAATATTGATTTTTATAGTGAGTGCTGACTTCTCCCTGAAAAGAGTAGTCGTTCGAGCGTTTCAGAATAACATTTACCACCGCACCTCGTGTATGATATTCAGGAGGCGCACTATACATCACCTCTACCTTTTCAACTAGGCTTACCGGAGTGTTGCGCAAGAGTGCTTCAAGCTGTTCGGCACTCATGGATGTAGGCTTACCATTCAAAACGACAGTTAATTTCCCCGCTCCGGCCAAACTTAACACACCTCTTCTTTCCTGTATGCCGGGTAGTTTTGTCAATGCTTCGTAGGCATTATTTACGACTTTCTTTTCTGCAAGGGCTTTAAGATTATATCCCAATCTCCCGTTTTCTACCTTAACAAGTGGACGTTCCCCTTTTACCACAACTTCGTCTAAGGTATGTTCATTCGGTTGAAGTTGAATGATTCCGGCATTCTTTCCCTTGCCTGTTATTTGTTTCGTCTGATAGCAAAGGTGTTGTATAACCAAACGATACTCTTCGGGTTCGTTATTCAAAATGAACTCCCCGTTAATATCAGAAACGGATGCACAGACATATGTGGAATCAATATTTTGTAGAACGATAGTTGCTCCTACTATGGGTTGTTGTTCATTATCTATTACTTTTCCACTTATTGTTTGCCCCCAAGCAACAGAATAATAGCTACTTAATATTATACAGCAAATGGTTGATATGATTATTTTGTGCAACTTCATTCTATCATATTTGAATTAATTTTTGCTGGCAAAGTGAGTTGGATGACATTCTCTTTTTCATTTTTATTAATGCTAATGATTCGTTTTGAGGATTCAACCATTTCTCTGTCTCGTATGGTATATAGCCTAATTTCGAATACAATAAAATACCTTTTGTGTTCGTATTAAAACACGAAAGATGAAATTCTGAGACACTGTATTTTTCTATGGCGATTTGCTCCATTGTTTGAATCAGGTATTTGCCGATTCCAAGATTTCGATAGTTAGCATCTACCACTACATTTCCTATCGAAGCATATTGACTGTTCTTCACCTCGTAGAAATTCGCAAACCCGACAATAATATCATTAAACAATATAACCGTGGAATCGAAGCGGCTATTGATGGCAGATTCCAATTGACTTTCAGTCAATGGATATTCTGCTTTTGGAAACATAAAAAATAGTTCTTCTGCATTTTGCGGAAATTGGCATATTTGTCCAAAATCATGTTTTTCAATGGATCTATGTTTTAATTCTTTTATCATATATATAGGAATTAATTGTTGTTGGTAAAGTTAGTCGGATGATACAACAGAAGTCTTGAAACAGTTCAAGACCTTTGTTTAGGGTAGCGTTATTCGTGCTTATAATCTAAATTATTTGTTCATTTTAGACTGCCGTTCATTTTCAATAATCGTTTTAGTATGTTTAAACAACTCTTTCCCTCCATATTTGCCGTGTCCGGGAATAACATATTCCACGTTGGGAAATTGCCGTTCTACTCGGTCGACAGTTTGTAGCCATTCTTCAAGCGGAGCAGCATCCGAAATATTGCCAATATTTAAGGTTTCTATATCTTTAAGCATACATCCGCCAAACAGAATCTTTTGAGAGGGAATCCATACCACGATATTGTCGACAGTGTGTCCGCCACCTAAATAATATGCTTCAATTTTGATATTCCCTACTTTTAACAATAACGAGTCTGAAAAACTTACATTTGATTGTTCAAGCCCTTTTGATGCTAATATATTATTTGTTAGGCGATTGGCATAACTCTTGATGCCGTTGCGATTGAGCCAAGCCAATCCACCCACACCGTCGCCGTGCCAATGCCCGGGAATAAACGATTCAAAGGTTACATTCAAATTTTTGTCAAACCACCAAGCTAATTCTACTATTTGCGATTCAAGGGTAGGCGAATCAATCAAAAGAGCTTTCCCTTTACTAATCACAACAAGTCCATTCGAACCGACACGTCCCCAACGCCCCATATTCGCCCAAGCTGTATATAGGTAACAAACAGGTGTCAACCTAAATAATTCTAAATCATTGTTTATCTTAATATGCTTTTGGTTAACGACATCCGAGTATTTTGTTACGAAGCCATTGGCGTAATGAGCTACTATTTTATTATCGCTATCAGTAACAAATCCGTTAGCATAGCGATAAACAGTTGTTCCACTTGATAATTTTTTCATGGTTGTGCATCCTGTTAGAAATGTCAACACCACGCTTAGATAGATAGTTGTTATTATTTTCATAATATAAAAACAGTTAAATCAGCCCTTTTGCCATCCAGTAGTTAGTCAAACAAAGCTGATTAGCTTTACGCTTTTGTTCTACCTCTACCGTATAACCCCATTTTTCAAAGAAAGGGCGAGCAGTTACACTCACTTCTGACGTAATCCGCACAATCTCACTTTCCATTGCATACCGTTCTATTTCTTTTAAAAGCAAAGAGGCAATGCCTTTGCCCTGAAAATCCCTGTGAACAAACATAGAGTGTAAATAGCCTTGCGATGTAATTGATGCAAAGCCAACAATCTGAAACAGTTGATTAATAGCCACTACAAAATAGTGGGTCTTTATCATCTCTTCTATTTTTGAGAGGTCGTTTCCGCACGATGCCCAGTCTTCTACTTCCTCCCGCGAATAATCACGACTATTTACCGAAAGAACAGTCTGCTGAAAAAGTTCTTTTAGTTCTACAACATCTGATTGTCGGGCTATTCTGATTGTAAAATTGGCTTTCAGATTATACTTCAAATAAACCATATCTTCGAGTTGTATGCCATCTTCAATAATAGGGTGATCATAATTATCTGTAAAGAAGTTCTCAATCCTGTGAGAATAGACAAAACCACAACTCTGATAAAAACCAATCGTATTTGGCACATCACCAGTTCCGACAATCATTGTGTGACAACATTCAGAATAACAAGCGATTAGATATTGTATCAATTTACGTCCATATCCTTGTCGTCGCGTGTTCTGTATAACGGCTATATTCTTAAGTTCACAAATCCCGTTACCCTCATCAGTAACTACACATACAGCCTTTACGCCATTATCTTCGAGTGTAAACATTTCGCCACGCTCTAAATAACGGTCTATCATGGATTCCGACTCGTCAGCAAGCAATAATAGGTCTATGTATTGTTTCTTATTTTCTGTTATTGGAATAATATTCATCTTAAATAACTAATATCACTTATTTAATGCTAAAACATATATCTTCTTCTCCGATTCATCGCTAAACATCTCTCCCTCAAGGCCTCCATATTTGTGGATAATATTAAATCCGGTCTGTTTCAAATATGAATCTAACTCTTGTGGAAAAAACAATCTCATATCCAAATTTTGGATAGAATGAAACTTTCCGTTTATAAAATAGTGCCACTCTATGCGGTTTATTTGGGTTGCACTCTCGTAATGCATCGTTTGTTTTATCAACACGTTCCGTCCATCATCCGTTGTATATTCAGCAATTATGGCTTGCTCTTTTTCGTTCTCAACAATATACTGGATGTTGGGATTAAAGCAATCCAACAGAAACAAGCCTCCATCTTTAAGATGTTTTTTAACACATTCCAATGCTTTAAACAGATCTTCGTTTCCGTATAAATGGTGGATGGAGTTAAACGGAATAAAGATAAGGTCGAATTGCCCTTGCAAGTCGAGTGCTCTAATATCTGCCTCAATAAAATCAATCCCTACCCCTACTTGATTAGCTTTCGCTTTTGCTTGTTCAAGCATTGATGAAGTATAATCTACTCCACAAATATTGTATCCCTCCTTTGCAATTGGAATCGTAAGTCTGCCGGTGCCACAACAAAGTTCGAGTATTTTAGCATCCTTATTTTTCGGCAACCACTTTTTATAGAATTGTAAATCCGATAGAAAAGTGTTTAATCCATCATAAATATTTGCGTCATAAATCAAATCGCCAACCTTATAATCTGTATTAATTGTATTCTTCAATATTATTTTTGTTTAATCTGTTTATAGCGTTCTTTGATTTAAACGCTTTAGCAATAACGAACAAAATTAATCTCGGTGGGCGAAAAAATCCTTGAACTATTTCAAGAGTTTTATCTTTGACGTAATCTTCTTCGTATATGGCTTACTGTTTCGGGGGTAACTCCAAGAAACGAGGCTATCTCTTTTAGAGTAATATATTGGGGTAAGTCTGGACAACGTTCCAACAATGAGATATAACGCTTCTCTGCTGAATTACAATAAAAATCAAGTAACCTTCCATATATTTCTATAAAATGTTCTTCTGCTACAAATCTGCCAAAGCGTTGAGTTTCCATATTAGTTTCCCAATAATCATTCAAATCTTTCACGGATAGCATAGATACAGAGCAATCCGTAACAGCCTGAATATTGGTTAATGCTCCTGAATGTTTAATGAAAGATGGATAATCACATACAAAATCCTCGGTGAAACTATAACCGACAATATGTTCGTTTCCCACATTGTCAATGCCAGTATATCTAAAAATACCACGTTGAACCAATCCAACGTGCTTACATGGTTCATTTTGCCGAACAAAATAATCCTTCTTTTTAAATTCACTTGACTTTCCTTTTTCTAAAAAGAGCTTTTTAAATCCTGAAAAATCAATCTCATTCATATATTCATTAAAATTCATCATACAATTTCAGTCATTAAATACCCGACAATTACCTTGCAAAAGACACTATATCCCCTGCAACACTTGAATTTTCTAATGAAAAATACTATTACTAATGATTTGTAATACACGATTATTATTACAAATATAATGCGAATGATATTACTTTCCAAACAATCCTATAATGAACTGCTCTTTGTATGAAAATCATAGTTGCGTACAAAATGCAAATTATATCTATATATAGTTCACACCTTGCACTAATTCTAAAACATCGTGAATAAAATGTTTATTAAATTCAAAAACTTACTGTATCTTTAAATCTGAGTTTTAGAGAAACATTGGTACGACAACGGGCAACAAAGTGTCATTGTTGCCGCTAAGACATAAGAAAAGATATAAAATACAGAAAAAATAAGGCATAGGAGAACGGGTTCACAGTCTTCTCTCTCCGCCAAGTATCATGGAAGATAAAGCCTGTAAGTTGCACACTTACAAGATTTTTCTTTTTATCCGCATCGCAGAAATACGCTTTCACCTCGAACCGGTGGACCGGGCTTTTCTGGAGAAACACGAAATAGAAAAAGAAATAGATTGTACAATATGGCCGACGTGAAATATCGCACAACTTCATATCACTGGTGTTAAATAGAAAAGAAAGATATAAAAAGACAAATCCCGCTAAAACCTCCACCCTATAAAGCCGGATTAATTAAAAACAATAAATCACGAAAGCGATTATAAAAGAGAGTTACAGACTCGCCTGGCTTGTGCCGTACGTAACGGGAGTGCAGTTGCCAAAGACATCTTGACAGAAATAAAAACAAATAGAGATGTGTCGAAAACAAATAAATACATTTTAAAAATTGAAGATACGACCTTGTTATCTAACGAAAGCCTCTTCCCCGTACATTGCCTTCGGGGCTTTTAAACCATTTTTCGAAGAACTCCTGCAGTCTGGGATGCTATTTATCCACCAGCATGGTGCTGACCGACATATACGGTTAAACGCTTCCATCGGGATCGTTCTGGAAACGGATGCCGTATATAGTCTTCAACACCCGGCGGTCGATATGTTCCCGTGATCAGACTAACGTAAAGTTCTTGTTGAGTATAGTTCGTATTTCAACACCCAATTTTGTCGGATTGATCGGTTTAGAGACATAACCGTTGAAACCGTTTTTGAGGATCTTTTCCTTATCCGACGCGAATGCATAGGCCGTCACGGCTATGATGGGGAGCGTCTTGGAAAATTTACGGATCTCCCGGGTAGCTTCGTAACCGTCCATGTTCGGCATATTGATATCCATGATGATCAACTGGGGATTATGCTCCCGGCAGAGTGCCACTGCTTCGCATCCGTCCCAAGCGTGGATGAGTTTGTATTCCGTCTTCAGGATGGACTGGAACAGCAGGAAGTTGCTTTCATTATCCTCGGCAACGAGAATCGTGATGTTCTTCCGTCCCAGCGGAACTTTCGGGGGCTCCGCAACGACTTGTTCCGCCTTTACGATCTCGGCGGGCAAATACGGAATTTTAAACCAGAACGTAGAACCCTTGCCTTCACCTGCAGATTCGACGCCTATTGAACCGTTCATCTTCTCGACGATTCCTTTGCAGATAGAGAGTCCAAGTCCATTGCCCGGCATGAAATCGTTCAGTTTGACGAAACGCTGAAAAAGTCGGCTTTGGCCCTCAGGGGAGATCCCCATACCGGTGTCTTTCACGAAAAAGTAAATCTTGTCTCCACGCAACTCGTATCCGAAAACGATGCTTCCGCTCTTCGTAAACTTACGAGCATTGGAGATCAGGTTGATCAATACCTGTGACAAACGATTGGGTTCGGTGTGAACAACACAATCGGTCGCACCGAGCATGAAGTTGAGCACTACCCCGGGTGGCAGGCGTAGACGCTCCGTGCTGTCTATCGTACGGATCAGATCGTTAAGATCCACGGCTTTATAAATGAAGTCCAACGTATTGGACTCGACCTTAGCCAAATCGAGTACATCGCCGATCAATTGCAGTAGCAACTGGTTGTTGGTTTCGATAATGTTTACGAACTCCTGTTTCTCCTGCTCATTCTCGGTGGTGAGCAACAGGTTCGAGAACCCGACGATGGCGTTGAGCGGCGTACGGATCTCGTGACTCATATTGGCAAGGAACGCCGACTTCAGGCGGTCGGACTCCCTGGCCTTCTCTTTGGCTGCAATAAGAGCCTGTTCCTGCTTCTTACGTTCGGTGATCAGGAGCAACGAACCGATAAGCGCTTTCGCCCGCCCCCGGTCGTCACTTTCAACTACGGCAGCATGGACCTCCAGCCAGTCGGTATGCAACTGTCCGTTCTTGTCGGTAACTATCCGGAATTCGGTCTTGATGTACTGGAGCTTTCCTTCCAGAAAACCTTGATGGGCCTGCTTTACGTGCACTACATCATCGGGATGGATGCGCTCGAAATATTCGGCTTCCTCAATAATATGGACCAGATGGGTTGATCCTCGCTGCTTGGTGAAATTCATGTGCCTCAATATGCGCTGAGCCTCACAAGCGATCTTATGGCTCTCCAGATCCCAGCGCCACGGAATGATATGCGCCACGCTCAGAGTGATGTCCAGTTTCTCCGCAAATTCCCTCAGCTCATTGGTCGCTTTGCTTTTTGCCGTAATGTCGATGGCGAAGATATCCAGCTCCTTTCCCTGCTCAGACTGGTACATCAGAAACTCGTAATACGTATCGGTCTGTTTGAAATAGTGCGAAAAAGTAACGGGGAGTCCTTTCCTTAATACGGTCTCGATCAAGTTGGAGATATATTCGGGAGCAAACAGTTTGCCGGGAGTGTCCTGGAGGGCATTTTGCCGGATCAGACACGCGAACGCCTCGTTTCCCGAGTGACAATCGATGTCGGCAACATGGCTGTCGGCACCGTACCGCACGGTCGCCTGCGTATAGGCGATGGGCATACGCTCGACCAGCTCGGCGTGTTTCCTGAAAAGAGCCATCTTCTTACGCTGGAATACCGCATTAAGGATAGCGATCACGATCGTTGCTGTAAAAATGACGAATCCCACGATGATGTACCAACTGTACTGTTGCCAGAATGTTTTGGGTTTATCGAGATACACCGTATTCTCGGGGCATCTGTCTACTGGGATCCCATCCTGAACGAGCCTGGGATAATTGACGATAGGGAATGCCTCTGTTGCGTACGCGAAAGGAACCGCACGCATAGGTACGCCGTCCAACATTTGATTGACGGCATGCATGACGGCAGCCTGAGTCCGCCGAGGATCGGGGAAATACCCCCCGTCGATACCGTTGCTCAGATAAGCGCTCCGTAGGGCGAAAACAGGACGTTTCGCGGCAGAGATCATCCGGGCATCACCCGAGATCAGCATCGGAAACCCGTGCACATTGACACGTTCGTAAAACCAAGTGGAGAGCAACAGCCCGACCGAAGGATCTTGGTCGTTCAAATATTGTTGCATAAGATCACTGTTGCGCTCATTACCCACGAGCCATTCGTACTCCAAATCAGGATAGGTTTCCTTTATATATCGGCGGATAAGCCCGTTTAGGTAGCGGTTCAGGTAGAATTCATCGGCCAGGAACACCACCTTGCGCATTCCGTGTAGCATCCCCACCATCATGTCGATCGTCCCCTTATACAAATCGGGCACTTCGACCATTGTGAAATTGTATTTGCCTTGCAGGTCGATCAACGGTTTAAGCATATCGTCCGATACATCGGACGTTTCGCCTGTCATATAAAATTCCTGAGGCCCGTATATTTTAGTTTTGGAAATCAACACTATCGGAATATCGCCCCATTCCTTCACGATACGTTCCCTTAAGGTAAAGGACATGTTGCCGATCAGTACCAAGTAGTCCGGTTTTTGATCCTCAAAACGCTGAAATATACCATTTTCCACCTGGCGGTACATCGATGCATTACGAATGAACGTACCGTTCATATGGATGATATCGGCACGTACGCCATCCGTCCGGGCGGTTAACAACGCAATCGGGGTGATCAACTCCTGGCTCCACGGAGCCGCCTCGTTATAGGAGTTGATGATAAGCAAGCGGTGCTCCCTGACATCGGCCGCTCGAGAAGTGAAAGAAGAAAAACTCAGACTTACAAATATGAAAACAATATGCCCGACAAACAAAAACAACCTCTTTCTCATTATTTCGATTACTTTTTTATTACACGATACATGCAGTTCATTTTGCACGGCACCATAACTGTATGCACTATTTTCGGAAAGACAAAAATAATCATGTCACACTAAAGATCAAAATGTATATATAGAACAAAATTCCGAATTATCTCTCTACCCTCATAAGGAGTTCAAAGACTACCGTCAAATCAATATATATCATAAATTTACAGCACATTCTTACTTTCGACTCCCGGCAGATCAATTAATATAGAGCCTATACCTCGAAAAGACTCCGTAACGAGACGGTACTTTTACGATTTTCGACAAATGCAATCCGTCAGGTGATCGTTAATAAACCCAGAAGCCTGCAAATGAGCATAACAAATTGTCGTCCCGAAAAATTTGAATCCTCTCTTTTTCATATCTTTACTCATTGCATCGGATTCGGGAGAAGATGCCGGGATTTCACTCATTGACCGAACATGATTTACAATCGGCGCTCTGTTCGGAAAAAACGAAAGGGTATAGGTATAAAAACTACCAAACTCCTTTTGAATGGCAATAAACAGTTTTGCATTCGTAATGACCGATTTGATTTTCAACCGATTCCGCACGATACCATCGAATTGCATCAATCGGTCAACGTCTTCATCGGTCATTCGAGCAACTTTCTCAACATCAAAGTCATGAAAAGCCTTACGATAACCTTCGCGTTTCCTAAGAACAGTTATCCAGCTCAAGCCCGCCTGAGCACTCTCCAATACCAAAAACTCAAAAAGGATCTTATCATCCGTCACTAACTTTCCCCACTCCAGATCGTGATATTTAACATATAATTCATCGGTTCCACACCAACCGCATCGGCCATTTACGATATCCTGCATAATTTTTTCGTTTTATATTTCAATACATGTAAGTATTTTTTATAAGATGCTCGCTATCATGATTGAACACAAAAATACTTATTTTAATCATATCCACAATTCGTATAAACAATTCCGATTATTATCATTATATTGCAAGCAGATCAAGCATCACCTGTCACTCTTCAAACTCTCTTTCCGATTTACCGTTTGGAAACCTTTATCAACAGTCCACCTCTGTACCGTAAAATGCTATTCGGGAAATTAGAATCTGGCAAATCAAACACTAACTGAAAATCAACAACATAACACGACATATTGGTTAATTATAGTTAAATATTAAGGTTTCCGCTTGTCTAATCAAATAAATTATACACATTTGCAGTGTACTATTAAACTAATACACACATAAACCAATTAATCTATAACCACCATGATGATCGAAGTAAAAAACTTATCTTTCAGTTATGGAAAGAGAAAACAAAAAATCTTTGACGACTTTTCGCTGACATTAGGCAAAGGCTCAGTTTACGGTCTTTTAGGGAAGAACGGTACAGGTAAATCGACTTTGCTTTATTTAATGACAGGCTTACTTCGTCCTCGAGCAGGACAAATATTTTACAAGGGAATGAATGTTTCAATGCGCCATCCGCAAATATTAAAAGATATGTTCCTTGTACCGGAAGAATTCACACTACCACCGGTCAGCTTGAAACAATATTTGAAACTGAACACCCCGTTTTATCCGAATTTCAGCCATGAACAGCTAAGAGCCTGCCTTCGCGATTTCGATATGAATGAGGATATCCATTTGGGCGAACTATCGATGGGACAAAAGAAGAAAGCATTTATGTGTTTCGCATTGGCAACCAACACCCCTCTGCTGTTAATGGATGAACCCAGCAATGGATTGGATATTCCCTCAAAGAGCCAGTTCCGTAAAGTGATCGCTTCGGGCATGACAGATGATAAATCGGTAATTATCTCGACCCATCAGGTAAGAGATATCGACAGCTTGTTGGATCATGTAATTATTATCGACGGTACCAGCGTATTACTAAATACATCGGTAAAAAACATCTGTAATAAATTATATTTTGCAGATCAAGGGATAAATGAACCGACAGATAATGCACTATATATTCAATCATCAATCCAAGGAAATAGCGTAATCTTCCCGAATTTTGAAAATGAAGAAACAAATTTGAATCTGGAAGTATTATTCAACGCTATGCTGACAGAAAGGGAAAAAATGCAATCAATATTTAACAAGTAAAAACAGGCACATTATGGATGCGAACAACTTTTTTAGCTTATCGCGCATAGTCATGGTAATGAAACGCGAGATCATTGAAAACTGGAAAACGAATGTATACCGATTAATCGGTCTTTACGCGGCATTTGCATTGACGTTAATATTTGCCATGATCAAGGCAAATAACGAGCCGCGTTGGTTGGATAATCCCGAGTGGGCGGTAGAACATTTTTGTCTAAGCAGAATGATTGCCTTTATGATAATTGCAGGAATTGCATCTTTTATTTACGCGGCCAATATTATGGAAAATATGAAAACGAAAGAGAAACGCATATCATTCCTTATGCTTCCGGCTACTATGTTTGAAAAGTTTATTGTAAGATTCTTATACGTTACGGTAGGTCTTTTCGTGGCTATCCTGTTAACCGTATCCTTGGCTGAGATTACCCGTCTTCTTCTGCTTCCTTTATTCAACGTACCTGCCACTTTGCATCAGACCGTATTACCTAAGATGTTTTCTATGTTTATAGATATGATTTGTATGAGTGGTAAAAATAGTTCCGTTATTTACGGAAGCGGAATTTCTAATTGGGGATTGGTTTCGGCTTGTATCTGGACTTCGGTTATCTGGCATCATTCCTTGTTCATATTAGGCGGCAATTATTGGTATAAAAAACCTTTTTTAAAAACATTGGGAACCCTTTGGGGTATAATGTTTCTATTAGGCTTTATCGCATCAATCGCCATAGGACGACAGGACCCCGAAAACACGTCTGCCCTGTTGTATTCCGGAGAGGCCACTTGGGCAACAGTGAAGAATATATTGACAGCAGGTGTGACTTTCTTTAGTTTATTTACTATTTTCAACTGGTGGTTGAGTTATAAACTCTTTACCCGTTCACAAATTATTAAACCGAAATTTCATTTATTATGAGATTTAAAGAAAATAAATCCATATACTTGCAGATAGCCGACCGGATATGCGACGAAATCCTGCAAGAACAATATAAAGAAGAGCAGCGTATTCCATCCGTCAGGGAATACGCTGCCACCGTGGAGGTAAACGCGAACACGGTCGTTCGTACTTACGATTACCTTCAGGGGCAAGAAATAATATACAATAAACGCGGTATCGGTTATTTCGTATCGGCAGGGGCCAAAGACCGGATTATGACTCTTCGCAAGGATGTATTCCTGCACGAAGAATTACCGGAATTTTTCAAACAAATAAAGACATTGGATATTTCA
Organism: Gabonibacter massiliensis; assembly: GCA_001487125.1. Lineage (GTDB taxonomy): Bacteria > Bacteroidota > Bacteroidia > Bacteroidales > Marinifilaceae > Gabonibacter > Gabonibacter massiliensis. The sequence goes on along the minus strand of LN913012.1, from coordinate 79,594 downwards.
ATAAAGGAGATAGAGAAAATGTATAAAGAATACATAGCTCAAAATTAACATGCCAGATAAAGCGAACCATCTCCTTACAAAACTTCCCGCTACCGGAAGAGAAATACCTCTTACCGGTAGTATTGTCTATATTTCGCTCACATATTGATATACGACACGAGAAATATCAGCTATGATTCGAGAAGATTCCTGCATATTTTCCGCGGAGTCTTTTATAAAAACGGCTATCGTGTATCTTTTCCCGTTCGGCAGATATACAAAACCCACATCATTTATTCCGATGATCTGGCCTTTATCATTGAGATCTCCTGTTCCCGTTTTATGACCGATGATTGCTTCTGTCCCCTCTAACGGAAAAGGCAAGCGATCTTTTCCAGTCTCACAGGTAACCATCGCCTGTTTAATAAAATCCTGATAATCTTTATCGAATAACGGCCGAGTAAGCAGTAATTCCATGACTTTAACCGCTTCAAGAGGAGTACTCCAATTCCTATAACAGGTATTTATGTCCTTATGCATTTCATCCTCCGTAAATTCAACGGAAAAATCCCGGATACCCAAACTTCGTATATACTTGTCAGTTGCCTCCGTCCCACCGGTTCGAGCAAAAAGAATATCACACGCGTTATTATCGCTTAAATGCAAGGTATATTTCAGCAACTCTTTAATCGGAAGAAAAATTTCACCTTGAGGATATCTGTCGCGAAGGGGACTATATGTATTCGATTTCAAATCGGATCGTCGAATATAAACAGACGTTTCGAAAGACAACTTCTCTTTTTGACAATAATCTGCAACAGCCAAGGCTTGGTACAACTTAAAAACACTCATCATAGGATATTGACAATCATTGTTCACAGTGATCGTATCTTTGCCGTTAAGAATAACGGCTATACCGACTTGAGCATTCTTTCCGGCGATCGTTTCCCGTAATTGCTTTTGTAAATTTTCATGTTCCGATTTTACTATAACCGGCAACACGAGTAAACTGAAAACCAACCATAAGCCTTTTAATTTCATATCATCATTTTATCTATTCAGCAATGCTCAAAACTACAATCATTTTTTATCATATACAAAGATTCTATTGCCCATCGACAAGCGAAAAAGCTTGATTAACACACAAACAACAATTATCTATTTTTATAAAATATAAAAACTAAACCTAAAATATACATCCCTGACAAAAGAGAATATTGATACACAACATCTCTGTTGCGTTTTCTCCGACAAGCAATGTAGCGAAGGTTACGAATTAAAAAAGATTGGATGAAAAAGCAAAAGTTTTTATCGAATATGTTCCCGCACAAAAAGCATGGACTCCCGTAGAGACCATAACCATCTAATAATCAATTATTTTTGAATAACAGGAATATACAAAGGAAAAGGGTATGCCAAAGCCTTATTAAAAACTGTCGTCGACGATGCCAAATAGCAAGGCACAAATGGTTTGGTTACAGTTATCGAAACAAAAAAATATCACTTTATGAGCAATACCGAATGGTTCCCGAGACAGGGTTTAGAAACCGTTGAAAAACGATCAAACGGCTTTTCGCTTCTCGCCTTAAAATAGCTCCTTCTGTTCCTTCTTTTAAAAAGTGTGTAATAAGTGGAGAAAGTGCCGATTAAAAGAGTTGGTCGTTTACTATACCAATCGTTGTCCGTTTCAGAGTATTATATCCATAACTCTTTGGCGAATTGAGCCAAGAATAAAGCATTAGATAACGGCCTATTGGATTTTTTACTTGATGAACGGGAAATCGGACGTATTCGGAACCTCGGATTCTCTTACCACGGGGATATTCGCATATTCGATTACCTACTCTCTCGACACGGCAAAATCAAATGGGATTTCGTACAAATTTAGCTCAACTATGTGGACTGGAACATGCCAAAGAGGTAAATACCCGCAATACGGATGCCGAATATCTTTACGGAGAGTTAGAGAAACGGGGTATTCCGGCCATAATCATGGAACCGCTTTTGGGAAGACGTCTCTCTAATGTACACGACCATATTGCCGCCCAATTGAAACAACGACGTCCCGGATCGAGCGTCGCATCCTGGGCTTTCCGCTTTGCCGGCTCTTTTCCGGATGTTCTAACCGTACTAAGCGGCATGGCCTATATGGAACACCTTCAGGACAACTTAAGCACTTACTCCCCCTTTGAAGAACTGACCTCTGAAGAAAAGGAATTTTTGGAAGAAACGGCACGACAATTGCTCCGCTACCCGACCATTCCCTGTAACGATTGCAAATACTGTATGCCATGTCCTTACGGTAGAATATTCCGGGTATCTTACTCCATTTCAACAAATGCATCAACGAAGGCAATATGCCCTCTTCGTCACGGTATACGAACTATCGCAAAGCCCGCCGAGCATTTCTTATTGGTTACGACCGTTCTGTTCCGTACCTGCGACAGGCTAACCATTGTATCGGCTGCGATCAATGCAATACCCATTGTCCGCAAAATATCGCTACCCCCGCACAATTGCGACGTATCGATAAATTTGTCGAGGATCTGAAACAAGGACGTGCATTCTAAGATGAATAAAATAATACGACTCTGAAAAAACAACAAGCTATCAATATATTATAAATTGAAAAAGTGCCGTTAGTAAAGCGGCACTCTTTCAAAACATTTCATTCTTTCTCCAAAACTTATCGGATAAAAATCAAACAGTCAAAAAAACATAAAACTGTAATTTTACTATAAAATCACGCTATAACTGTTTTATCATTTCAAATTGCTTTCCTTGTATATCTATATTTCTCGCCTTTAGGAAATCGGTGATCGAAGGTGATAAAATATCCGTATTTATGATTTTAACTGTATCATTTTGATTTGATTTAATCATTTCATGAAGTAACACGGAAGCAATTCCTCTCCTTCTGTATCGTTTATCAACCGCTATTTGGGTAATATCTCCGGAAGCGGGTTCAAAAACACAATACCCGACAAGCTTATCTTCAATAAATGCACCCAAACAAACGAACCCCTCGGCAGCTCTTTGGATGGATTCAAAACTATTCTGCCAGGATGGGGTAAAATCCCAAAATTCAGGAATCGAATCATATTCGCCGATATTATTAATTTGTTTGATTATACAGGCAACAAAAGGACGGTTGATTGTATTCCGAACCTCCTCATTCTCGGCCATAAAATAATTGAACTCACGAATTACCTCAAATCCGAGATTTCGATAAACGGAAACAGCCTTTGTATTGTGCTGCAAAACTTCTAACAAATACTGCTTAATCCCTGTTTCCTTCAAATAAGGGATAGAATATTTAAAGACCTCCGTAGCCAACCCTTTTCCCCTATACTCTTTTAATGTCCCGGTACCCGTATCGTAAGCCGTTGGCATCCCTCCGAAATTTCCGATGCCGTTAAACGTAAAAGCCACGATTCCACCCTTCTCAAATGCGGCAAAAGACAATTCAGGATCAAAACCACGCCTCTTCAACATCATCTGAAGCTGTTCTTTATTCAATTGAATCTCATAATCGGCAAAAGCCCGATTAAATGCCTCAAACACAATATCGAAGTCCGTTTTCCCGAGGGATTTTATTTCCATAGCATTACAATTAATTATATTTTGAAACCGTCTTCAAAATACCTTTAATTTTTTACATTTGCAAAACTATTTTACGCAAGTCCGCCGGTACAACGTCTTTCCCCGTGCATATTCAAAACTTTTTAATCACGCTCCATTACTATATCATTTTATTCTTCTTCAATCATAAATTAAAATACATAGCACTTTACCCCCGTCCCCATGTGCTATTCATCTTCTATATAGACCCATTTTACGGCATCGGCATAGATATTAAAATCCGAGGTGTTGGATTTATCACTTAAAGTAATCACGTGTTCTCCGGGCGTCAATTTAAAATGTCCCAACGATATCCATTTCCCTTTTTCCGCTTTCCAACCGATATTAACGTCCAAGGGAATCTCTTTCACACCCTCGTCACACGTGACCGTGTAATACTGAAACAACTGAATGGTATTAGTAGGAATTGAATTTCTCAAGTTATATATATAGCGCTTACACGTTAAACAAGGGATGGGAGTCATATAAACAAAAATTTCATACATTCCTGATTTTTCTATTCGAGCATGCCACTCCACGCTAAAATCTCCCCTACCGGCCTTCTTGGAAACAAAACCCTCCGTGATATCACCGTAAGCGTAAGAAGGTGCGGCAAAATAAGTCCACTCTGGAAGCTCTCCGGTATACGGAGAACTACCATTAATCGTGATATATCCTTCTTCCCGTTGACCGAGTAAACGACCGAGCAACAAACGAGATTTCGGTTGAATGATTCGAAAGCCCTCGTCATCCTCGTTGACAATAATCTCGTTGGCCGGAGGTTGAAAATAACTAAAGGGTAATTGCTCTATCCGTTGTGTAGTGTCATTAGTTGTTACACCTTTTTGAGCATACTTTGTTCCCGGGTTATTCCGGGCTATATTAGTAAGTAAAATTACACCAAAACCTATCTCTTCCCCAATCCATTCGATCCTTTGCCCCTCATGCCTTTTTACCAGAAAATTCTTCTGTTGAGGTCCCTTGTCTGTATAGAAACTAAATGAAATAATACCGTCAACCTCTCCCGTGTTATATATACTTGCCTGCACTTTATAACGTTTTTTACCAGTAAGATTTTCTGTCATTCCAGATTCCAATATCTCCGCCATTTTAAAATCTCTTATGATATACGCTGGAACTCTATTCTCCGAATACCATTGCGGTAAAAATTCCATCCAGTCAATGCCAAACTCTTGTTTATAGGCAGTATTAAATGTTTCAAAATCCACTTGTTTAAATGTATACTGTTGAACAAAACCAACCAAAAACTTGTTCAACTCCTCTGAAGAAGAATACAACAAGAGTATATCCTTAAGCTGATCGACTTTTATTCTTAACAAATCATTTAACAATACGGGGAGAAATGATGCATCCGAAAGAGCATCAGAAAAACTATTTTTAGAAAGATAATACCTCACGTGAGAGTTATCAATTATTCCTGAACTTGCTTGGGGATACACTGTTCTCAAGTACTCCTCAAAATTAGCCTTATCGGTCATTTGATTTAATAGGGTATTAAGTACGGGATATTCCTTCGAGTTAAAACTAATCGTGTAGTCATTATAAAGTGGAAAATCCACATATAAATTATTTACAAGGATTTTGTTTTCATCAAACTTATTCAATACATTAATAGGTTGTCCTTTAACAATTTTAGTATAGAACATCACTTGACGAATGGTTCTTTCTAATACCCTCATTTCATACCTGAATGGTGTAAGTACCCCTCTTCTGTTTACTCGATCCTCTTCCTCCATCCGGACAATTTCTTCTTTAAAATTCGGGAGAGGTATACCGATCATCTGCTCAGGGAAAAAGTACATCTCCGGCTGCACGTACCCGCTTCCGTTCCGAGAGACCCGATAGAAACTACAAAACGAGAGCGGGGTCTCCACAAAAAGATAACGATCGAAAGGGTAAGGCTTTCCATGCCCCGCTTTCGAAAAAGAAGAAATCACCCCCGGGAGTGAATCCGATACGACCTCCAAACCGTTAAAGTAATCACCGTGTCCCGGGTAAACATAATAACCGTACTGCACCGAATCTACCGGCAACATATCGCCGGTGTAACGACCCACTACAAGCGATAACCCGACAAGAGGCTTTGTCGAACGGAATAAAGTAACCTCTCTTTCCTTGAACGACGCTCCTTGTGAAAAAACAGCCTTATCTCCCGTGCCCCTTATCTTTAGCGTCGAATTGAAAAAATGTTTATCAACAGCGTATACATTCCCCGGGTTAACCGGGGGAGTACATACCGGGTACCACAAGCATTCAGGGGTGAGCAGAGTGTAATCCTCTCCCAAATAAGCGAAACGCTTCCCGAAACGACACGTGAAATCTCCCCGGTCCGAAAGATCGAAAAACGTTTTATCCGGGATGTCCACATAACATATACGTTCATCGATCTTACCCCTGTAACGTATCTCCACCTCACACACCTCTCCCGCTGCCAAACCGCTATAGAGCAGGAGCACCTGTTCATCTCGCTTCCACGGGATATCCTTCCCGTCTACACGTGCCGATTCTAATTCTAAAGAAGGATTCAGGTAAAGAAGAAGATTCTCCACGCGTTCCTTGTTTTGATTCCGAACCCGTAAACGACAATCGACCGACAATCGACTTCCACGCGACTCGTAATCCATATCCAAATCGAGCAAGGTAACTTTGGGGTAGGAATTGTACTGGACGTATACATCACGGTAGAGACGACGAGCCTCTACGGAACCTTGATATCTTAAATAAAAAGTCGTACCGTTGCCGGCACCAAGGACAAAACATATCACGCAGATAAATTTCCATAAACGCTCGTCCCGTGTACTATTCGGGAGACGGCGGGACAACACCACTGCGGCGCTAAAAAAACCTATACCACACAGCAACCAGCAAAAACGGTGCAAAAAATAACCCCACGGGTCGGGGAAACCGACCATATCGGAAAAAATATTGGGTACATGAAGGGCAAAAGGATCAAACAAGCCCTGGCATGTATCCGGCAAGAGAACGACGGTCAACAACAAGTACCCGATTAAGAGAATAAAAGAAAAAAGACGGTTACGGGTTAAATAGACCACGAAAAAAGAAAAACCCGTCAAAAAGATCGTGGTCGGCAATACATAAGTAAAAAGATAAAACAAGGAATACCACCCGTTAAAAGCCAGTTTACTGGCAAATAAATTAACGAGTATCCCCAAAAACAAACTTATCGCACCGAAAAACAAAAAAACAATGACTATACCTAAACTCATCCCACCCGTACAAGAAGCGTTACCCTGTGGCCGGGAATCGATAACGGCAAGAGTATCCAGTTTGCGGTTCCCGTAAATATAATCTCCCGCAAGGTACAAAAACGGCAAAACCTGTAATAGATTAAAAAAATAAGCGTTGGTCGCAGGAATTAAAGAAGAAAGCATCGAATAAAAATCATTCCTCGTTTCGCCAAAAATACGCTGGTTATCAATTTGGTAAAACAAGATTAATCCAAGTACTATCAAAAACAAAAACCACACGATCCAATTACGAAATAATAATTTCATCTGGTAACGGGAGACTATTATAAGGTTAGCGAATGTCATAATAATAAATTCTTTAAAATTGCAATTTATACGTTTTGATATAAATTATAACGATATATATAATTTCATTTTCTCCTATTGCATTAAAATAGTTAAATAATCGGAAACTCCACGAAACCGATTATTTTTATTATCAGATTACAATTACTGATAATTTTAATTCCATAGTAAAAAAGAAAGACCATCCAGTCCTTTTATCTTGCTGGAATCCCACAATTGTAACAACTATTTCATACCTTCCTGGTTTTAGACCTTTAACAGTCAAATGCTTTGTATTATTATCAAAAATTCCTTCTGTAACTTCTACACCTTCATTATTCGCTTCTATCGTAAAAATAAGATCCTTTAAAGAAAAACCAGAAACAGGAGTAAAACAAATTACCACTTCTTTCATTTCACCTTCATATAAACTAAAAGCTGTTGGGGAAGCTGTAGCATCAGGAGGTAGTGGAGCTTGCGCTTTAGCACCAAAACACAACAAAAACAAACTAATAACTATTAGAACAATTTTATTTTTCATAATGATAGATTTTAATGTTAGTAATATTAGTTGTGGAGTTTATTTTAATCCTAATTTGATCCATAAAATTATTCTGTTATTTAAAAAATCAACAATAATTTTTATTATCACAATGCTAATTTTAGCAAATATATATAAAAACAACAATAATGCAATTTTTTAAGAACAACTTTTAAAATCAGCAATTTTATGGCCACTTACGAATTTTTAATTGACGATTAATGTACAATATCTAATAGAATAGTCATATCAAAAATCAATTATACCATCTCTTAATTTACAATCTACAATCATTTCCATTTGTTATTCCCAAGATTATTTCCGAGATTTGTTCGGGTGCAAACCTCACGTGTAAGGAATAATTTAGAATAATAATGCTAAAGCTGTTTTTCGAGTATCTGGCGACCAGGCGATACAAAGAGAATGATTTGTCGGACATTACGTGGGCGTTATGTAATGCCTGTCCGGATTTTAAACGGATCTTCATTCATTTCTTTTTTCCCGATTTGGAGACAGACCTGATCGAATACTTCGAGAGGGAGACAAGGGATGACGACGAGGGTGATAGTCGGGTCGATTTTTTAATCAGAATAAAAGGGGACGACAAACCCTTCTTAATCGAGGTTAAGATTGGAGACCGGAATCATCATTTCGGCCAATATGAAAAAGCATATCATGTGGGTAAAGAGAGACTCGGGTACATCACCAATTACTCGTTATATATGAGTGGGTATATGACCAAAACATGGGAGATGTTTTTCGATGAGCTGGCCGAACAGATAAAATATATTCAGGAGGATGATTCCCTCAAACTTATTAACGGCTACTCTTCCTATCTTCAGAATGTTTGCGGCATAATAAAATTCAATAAAGCTATGAAATTAGACGGTATGTATTCGCTATACCAGTTGATGGTTGAATTGAATAAATTAATCAACCGATCGGAAGAAGATTTTATATTAGACCTTTATTCCGATAAAAACGGGAACAGGAATGGAGTCCAGGGACTTTATTTCAGGATAGATTATACCACCGAAAAGATCGCCCCGACTTGGGCCTGGATCGGAGTCTATTACAACAGGGAAAAACCGTTAATCTGTATCTCATTCTCAAAAGATGAAGGGTGGGGAAAACCTGTTTACGATATCCTATCCGAATCGGTAAAAGAAAACGGTATTTATGCCGCTTCTCCCTACAAGGAGGGTAACTCCTACTGGTTCGAACTATCGGCAAAAAAACACGAGGAATTCGAAACGCTCCCGTTGCAAGAACAACGGGAACTATTAAAAAATTTCATGGATGAAGTGATCAGGTATCCGCTAAAGGCATTTAAACAATAAATTCCTCACGGGCTTTCCTAATTTATTCCAAAATACCTTCAGGCATATGCATGGAGTAGTCCATCATTCCCCTGGCTTTGTAAAAGGTACTCGTTTCTGTCAGATGCAAGAAATAAATCCGGGGTCCGATACTACGGGAAGATTTCTCCAAAGACTTTTCCCATCCTAATTCAAATACGGTATTCATCACGTCGAAAACGCCCCCGTCACTTCCTGACAAACCAAACTTGCGAACGACCGCCGTTTCCGTCTCGTCTTTATAAGTAAGCGTTAAATAAGGCGCATTGTTCTCCACTGTAATTTCATAACTACCTTTTAAGACCGGTTCCCCTGCAGGTCCGTTAAAACTCTCTGCCTTATCAAACAGATAAAATTCATTTTTATCATTCTTTACAAGGAATAAATTCGTCTCGGATTTAAAAACCGGGAGATCACTTTTAACCAACACAAACCCTAAATAAATATCCGTTACTTTTATTTTCAATTTTACCGTCTCTCCCGCTCCATTATCCCTTATAGATAGAATCGTTTCACCCTTTTTTTTCGCTTGAATTAAAAGATTATCCGTATTTAAACCGATAGAAGCATCCAGTAATTGCGGATTTTCCACATCGATCGTATAATCTCCGCTACCGTCCACAAAAGAAATACTTTCTCTCATCCCCATCCGGACTTCATAAAAAAGATCGGGGAATCTTATGGGATAAATCTCTTCCGTTTCTTTATTTCCGCTACACCCCCAAAAACAACCCGCCAACAAAAGCATTAAAAATACATTTATCAAACCAATCCGTTTCATAATAAAACCTTCTAAAAACAGCCAACCAAGTTTCATTTCAATGTTAAAATACGTACTTCCGATAAGTTTGACAAATATAGAAGTTATACATCGAAACGACACTTTTTTATATTAAAATCCTTATTTTTTTATATATAAAATCGCATTAAACGTAAAATCGTCTTTTCCGTTTTGTATCTTTTACATTCAAAGTAAACCGCCTTTTTTAAGGTTCTTCTCTTTTTTACCAACTTCGCCGTAGATCATTCGTGCCAGTCGCAGAACGGACCTATCAGCCTTTTATACATCTTGGTTTTTCAACCGGATAAAAGAAAGACACGCACTTGTTCCCGATCCGTATAACCCTAAAATGATAAGTAGGGTAAACCTGCACCCCGCCGGAGTAGATTGTATCGTCTTTCGGACAAAAAATCCGGCTCCATGCCCGATAAACTTGCCCTTTCGAAAAACTCACTCCTGTTTACCGGAATATCGGATGAAGCATACACGATCAAAGAGCGAAAAATAAAAAGCCTCCAAAGGATCGACTATCTCTATTTCAATAAACAATAAAGTTGCTATTAGTATAAAAAAGAGTCCGGAAATTTACTTTCCGGACAACTCTATTAAAACCTAAATACAAACATTAAAAGAATCAATTATAAGTAAAATTGGCTAAATTGCCATACTTGTAAATAGCATGGACTACCTTACCTAAATTATCCACACTATGCAATACTTTCACTTCCCGGCCAAGTAGCTGGTCGGCCACATCAAAAATAACGAATCTACCGTTTTCAAGAGCAACACCTAAATGCTGGCATGTCTTATCGGCACACAGAGAAACAATTCGTTCCCCTTCAAAATCTTTATAAAGATTGGTCTTATTCGTTGCCAGATCGAGATAATAAAGTTGGTCGGAATTAGCCCCGGTTGTAAAGAAAATATAAGGACGTCTCCTGAGTAAAAAATAAAGACTTTGTTCGTTAAATAATCCATTCCCCGTGATTTTCGGTTCCTCTATCTTCATAACTTCGAGCCCTCCCCCCACTATATACTGGATCATATATTGCTGGAGCTTGTATTGATTTTGAGGGTCTTTAAAAATAGAGACAAACTCGCAAGACTGTTGGCCCTCCAAATAAGCTCCCGTATAAACCATTTTATATTCTCCGATATTATTCAGTGGGATTGCTCCTTCCGGATAGTTTTTACAATACAGATCCGTTAGTTTACCCGCGAGACTGTTATTTCGCGTAAGCGAACCGACAAGTCGATTGTTCGTCTCATCAAACAAAACGGTAAATTCGGCCCTCGACTCTGCCACGGAAACCAAAGCTCCGATTTTCAACTCTTTACCGTTATCCGCTAAAGGAAGAGTACTGTAACGATTGGTATGCAAACTGTTAGGATTGGCTTTACGGCTAAATACCCGGCCGTCTTCGTTCAGTATATAATTAATATATCCGGCATAAGAAGCATCCACCGGAGCAAAATTTTCCGGCAAGCTCTCCCCGATAAATTCCTGTTGGGTTGTCACCTTTTTCAGTAAACTTCTTCCATCTATCTCTACACATCCCAACCCTCCGCGCTGAATAACGAGGACTTCAGAAATACCGCTACTCGTGGTATAATGTTCCACCATTCTTAAGGGAGTAGAACCTAACCCCTCTCCATTCAACTTCTGATAAAAATCGACATAATCGGTGTATACTCCGCCTTTTTCTTGGATATAGCAATACTCCGATTTCCCGTTCCTGTCATATAACACCATCCACCCCGTCTCGTAAGGAGTAACCTGATCGACACTAAAATTAACAATATATTGGCAATTCGTCAGGGTATCGACAACACGAAACTCACCGTAAGTTTCTCCTAATTCAGGCCAGGAAGCATTACAATTCCGAGAAGTGGAAATCAGCTCCGATGCCAGATACCATTCATACTTAAAGTAAGCGGTATCCTTGGGATTTTTAAACGTTATCTCGGGTTCTATCACGATAGGATCCCCCATGATCAGGTTGGGAAAATATTTCTTAGGTAACTTAACCGTCACCTCGTTGATATTTTTATAATCATAATTTCCCTTATCATCGTAACAGGATTGTAGAAATAAAACTCCTATAATCCAATAGAACATAAATTTGATTTTCATAGATCAACATTTTTAAATTTAACCAATAACAGGTACGCTCATGTTATTCCCATCTTCATCGACGACAGGAGTTCCGGCTTCCTCCATCTCCAGCAAATAGTATTTGAATGAACGGGACAAGTACCATATATCGTCAGACGATAGATCACTCAAATCCCCTACCCCGGTCACTTTCATAAATAACCGGAATTTCTTTTCGGTATAGACACCAAGATAACTGTCTACGATTTCCTGACTCCACCATTCCGGTGGAGCGATAATGTCACTAAAGCGAATGATATTTTGCGTGTACTCATACTGTCCGGGAGAAAACAGAGCATTCTTTTCGATTCTCAACACGAGTCGTACACTCTTTTCCCTTAAATCAGGAGCATTATTGATTTTAAAATACACCGTATCGACAACTCGATTTGCCCGGAGAAGAAATTTCTCCGGAAAAGAGTAATGCTTGGTTTCAACCGTACTGTTTTTCGTGTCTACCGATAACTTAAATTCCCGGTCATAATTCGTTGTATTTCCTATCAACTTAATTCCGACGGGAACAGTCAAAGAGGTTGAATCCGGATAATAGAAAAAAGAGTAAGTTATCGAATCCGCATAACTCTTTTCAAAGAAAAGGTATTGCCGAGTAGTATTAAAAGCCTCTATCTCATCCTTCGAGCAAGCTCCGATCAATAATATTCCGATGATATAAAAAATATATTTTCTCATAATGTCTATGTTTTAGTGAATAGTTTCGATATCCGGTAAAGGAAGTATAAACTTGTTCCCCATCTGAATCTGTTTTTTACCATCCAAAACAGGACGATTCAGACGTTTATACATAAAAAACAACTGCCCTTCCCCTATAAAATCCTTTCGAGCATCATACACAAGTTCATCCATAAAAGTAGACTCCGTCACGGTATATGGAATATCCGTCTTACATCCCCGGGCCAAACGTAACTCATTCAACAAATCGACGGCTTGCTTTTTATCCGTATCCACCAAACATTCACACATGATATAATAGATCTCACTCAATCGGATATAAGGAATAATCGGTCCCTGGTAACTGTTCACGTTATTTATTTTTTCGTCCGCCCGCATGTATTTCAAAGCTTCCTGATGCCCTTTGTTATTAGGTGTGATCAAATAAACCAACCGATAGTCGTCTTCGTTCCCCTCGAACATCTCCTCTACATTTTTCAAAGGCATCTCTCCTCGTTTGTTGTAATACTCCTCATACAGATCCAACAATTTTGAATTATACAATCCTAAAATAATCCCGTCATACAATTTTCTGGAACGTTTCAGGATAGAACTTGTGATATCATTAGCCGGAGTCAGCCTCAAATGGTCGTAATAATTATATTTCTGCACATAGGAGTCATATATGTAACGGGCATGCTTATAAGCATTCGTCTTATCCCCTGCATACAGGTATACCCTTGCCAATAGCGCATCGGCTGCATACAAATTAAAGCGGGTCCCTCTCAACCGAAAAAACATATCTTTATCCGTCATCAAATTGCCGGTAAGCCGCCCGGCAAGCCTCTCGAGATCCATATTCAAACTGTCGTGGGGAGCAACCAGTCTCCGGGCTTTCACCAAATCATCAATCACATGCCCGAGAAAATCGTCTATTGTCAGATAAGGTTCAGACGTCGAAGGATAAATCGTGAAATAGGGAATGTAATTCCCCGAAGGGTTCGTTGCCGGAGCGGGAGCAAATAACCGGAGCATGTCAAAATGAAGCATAGCCCTTACCCCCAGAGCCTCGCCTAAAATTAAGTCCCTCTCCTCTTCCCCCAATTCAAATTTACCCGGTTCTATATTATTGATATTGGCAATGATATTATTACAGTTGGCTATCGCGTTATACGTATTTAACCATATATCCGAGATAATAGTATTGACCGAGGCGTTTTCATAATCATATTCCATTGCTGCCTTATACTCGGTAGAAATAATAGGATCGTAATATTGTGAAATAGCACTCAGAAATCCCCAGCTAAGTTCACGTCCGTAAAGTTTCCCCTCCGCCAGATTAAGATAAATCCCGTTCAATGCATTTCGAAATCCTTGCGCCTCACTCAAAAGATAATCCGAATCGATCTCGTCTTCCGCATCCAACGAGAGCCAACTGTTACAAGAGTTTGCCCAAAAAAGGATCGTAAGTAAATATAAAATAGTATATCGTTTCATGGCCTATTAATCATTAAATTAGAAACTTGCATTCAAAGTAAAATTAAACGTCCGGGCAAAAGGATAGGAAAGCCCCCGTTCCCGCTTAATACTGGAGAAATGAGCTATATCCTTCATATTAAATTGCAAACGTAGCATACTGAATCCTATCTTTTTCAACAATTCAGGATTAAAATCGTATCCTATGGTCAACGAATTAAAGTCCAATGTATTGTTATTTTGACAGAAACGAGAGGTCGGGCGAGTTACCTTTTTATCCGCATCTTTTATCGTTTTGAACTTGGCAATATCACCCGGTTGCTTCCAACGATCGGTCAATACGCGTTTATCCGCGTTATTGCGAAAATCCACATTCTCCACGTTATCTACAAGAGTTTGGTTATAAGCCTGTCCTCCCAGTTCATACATGAAAGTAGCCGATAAGGTGAAACCTTTATATCGGGCGTTAATACCGAAAGCTCCTTGTACATCCGGTTCACTATCCCCGATAATCACCTGTTCCGAAGAGTTCCAATCGTAGGTCACCGCCCCATCCCTGTTCACGAGAATCTCATTACCGTCGGCCGGATTTATACCTAAAGACTTCATCCCCCAGATGGACGTCAACGACCCTCCTTCCGTGTATTTCATAAACGGTTTGGCGTACTTGGCATCTTTAGCCGTATTGGCATTCTTGTTATACTCATCAAAGTATTCGTCAACCCGGTCATTATACTCTTTCAACGAGTTGGAAATCTTCAATATTTTATTTTTATTATGTGCCAGATTGACAAAAGCAGAAAGGTATATGTCCCTTTCGTTAATGATATCCCCTTTAAGATCCAGCTCGATCCCCCTGTTCTGTACCTCTCCCATATTATCGGTATAGGTCGTAAAACCGGAAGAAGCGGGAATTGTAATGGAATTCACCATATCAACCGTTTTTTTGTTATACCATGATCCTACAAGCTTAATGCGATCGTTCAAGAGTCCGATATCGGCACCGATATTCAACGTATTTGTCGTTTCCCAACCGAGTTTTTCGTTACCCATGTATTTCATGTATACGCCGAATCCGGTTGAATACCATTTATCGTTGATCGTCTTATAGGTATGCTTGGCAGCATAGGGAGCAAAATTAACCTTTCCGGTCTGTCCGTAGGTAGCCCGGACTTTCAATTGACTGAAAATACTGTTCCCTTTCAAAAAATCGTAATTGTGGAAATTGATTCCGAATCCACCGGACCAAAAAGGAGCCGTCCGGTTATCGTTTCCGAACTCCGAAGAACCGTCGAGCCTTCCGGAAAGATCGAAAAGGTAGATATCGTCATACGTGTAATTCAACGAGATAAAGGCGCCGAACAGGCGGGTATGACTTTCTGAAATCATCTTTTTATTCGCTTCTTCCGCCGCATAATTAACCGAATGAAGCTGGCCGGAAGGGAAGCCCCGGTAATGCTCCGATCCACTTTTGGTTTTAGTCTCGATAAAATTAACACCGGCAGAAAAATTCATATTGTGTTTTCCGATCATATTATTATAGCTGATCAACACGTTACCGTCCATCTTAGTCGTTTTCGTATCATCTATGTACAGATCTCCTCTTTTCCCGTAATCGGAAGAAGAGTAAGACATGTAAGTACTGGAAAGCGGGTCCGTAAACTTCTCGTGTTCACTATAATATTGAGATAAACTGAGCTGACCTTTGACAAGCAACTGATCCATGACGTACCAATTAATATTCAAATTATCCGTCAATTCGTTATAATTACTCTTATCGTAATTATGCAAATGTGCTTCATACATAGGATTCAACCGTTGCAACGTTCCGATGGAACTATTCCAGCTCTGGGTAGTCTGCATATAACTGCCATCTTCATTTTTATAATAGTCGTAAGGATTTTTCTTCGTGTAATCGGAAAAACTGCCGTAAGGAGATTCGCGGGAACTCATCTTATCGTAAGTAACCATGTTTCGTATCTGGATCTTTTTGAAACGATAATCCAAATAAAAATCACCGCCATAAGTATTTCGATACGACTTTTTCATTACTCCGTTTTGACCGTTATAACGAAGGGATATTCCGTAACGGATCTCGTTAGTTCCTCCTTCCACGTAAAGAGAGTGCTTATGGTTGAATTGAGTGGTCAACGGCAAAGAGAGCCAATACGTATCCACTCCCTTGATGATATTATTCAATTTGGCGTGATACTCGGCATTTTTTTCCGCCTGCTCTTTATCATCTTTCCCTTCAAATAACCCGGCTAAAACTTCCGTCTCCAACTTCTCCCGGGCATTCATTAAATTATAATCGGACAGATCGGGTGTTGTGATGGCTCCCGTAAAAGTATAGGATACCTGTAACTCACCCGGTTTAGGCGCTACCGACTCGATAACAATTACACCGTTAGCCGCTCTTGATCCATAGATCGCCGTGGCTGCCGCATCTTTCAAAATATTGATACTCTGTATCCGATTCGGGTCCAGATCGTAAATTTTCTCTATTTTGACCTCATATCCGTCTAAAATAAAAACCGGGTTATTCGGATTATTCTCCAGCGAAGTTCGGGAAACATCTCCCTTGTCCAATTCTTTCACACCGATCCCCGAACGACCGCGCACGTAAAACTCCGGTAACGTGTTGGGATCGGACCCCATCTCGTTATTCCTTACGATACGTAGAGAGGGATCATATACCTGTAATACGTCGATTACATTCGTAGGAGATACTTTTAATATATCATCTTTCTCCACCCGGGTCGAAGCTCCCGTAAAACTGGACTTTTTAACATTGGAATAACCGGTAACCACCACGTCCTGCAAATTTTCTTTTTTCTCGTTCAGGATCACTTTTATCTCTTTCTGATCGGTAATCTTCACCTCCCGCGTCTCGTAACCCAAGAAGCTGACAACCAACACTAATTCTTTGACATCGGGAATTTTCAATTCAAATTTTCCCTTCGTATCCGCAGCGATCCCTACCCGAGTCCCTTTGATAACAATAGTGGTACCCGGCAACGGGATTCCCGCCTCATCCATAACAATTCCGGTAATCTTCCGTTCGATCAAAGTCTTATTCTTTTCTTTCACTTTGATGACCACGGTACTATCTACAAATTGATAGGCAAAATCGGTCTTCTCCAAACAAAGTTCAAGTACTTGTTTAAAAGGTTTATTATCCGCCTTTACGGTTATACGGGGAGCCTTGTCGACAAGCTCCAGATTATAGAGGAATTCATATCCCGTTTTGCTTTTCAAATCCTTAATCACATTAACAAGCGTCTCATTCTTAAAGTCAACGCTGATAATTTTATCCGGAGTCTGCTTTCCTGATCCCGCGAAAGCAAGCGGCATATAGCATAAGGTAAATGTAAATAACAGATACCATCGCAATTTGTTGTAAACGTTTTGTTTCATAAATTACAGTTTGACAATGTTTTAGATATTAGTTCTAAAAATTAACACGTGAAAATTTTTACATACTATTCTTTTAAACGGTTAAACATAAACACATAACTTCCCCTCTTACCGGATTTATCATCCGATAATAAATGATTTGGATTAAAAATTATTGAGTCATTTACGTGCCGCTTCAGATTGATATCAGGATACAAAAACAGCACTTTATACGCGTATCATTCTTTTGCTATCACAATTATTTCATCATTTTCAAGTTCAAATCTTACATGAGTCGTTAGCTCTATCACGTTACATACGTCTTTAATATTCCCATACTTAGGCACACTTCCGACAAAATGATAGCTCTTTGCTTTCTCATCTCGGAATTTCGCTCCTACGCCATACCACCTGGATAACTTCTTCATGATATTTTCCAAACTCTCCCCGTCAAAATAAAAACGGTCCTTCATCCATGTCGCGTAATAATTCACATCGACCTTTCTGACCGAGACCTTTCCCTCCTTCACGAGAGCCTGCTCCCCGGGAATCAGTATGCGCCGCACCTCCTCATGTCGCATTTCGATCTTCCCCCTAACCAACGTGGTATGGGAATAATTGTCTTCGCTATAATCCATTATATTAAAAGCCGTTCCCAATACCCGGATCATATAATCTTTTGTTTTTACGATAAAAGGCTTTTCTTTATTTTCAGCAACATCGAAAAAAGCCTCTCCATCTAAGTATACTTCCCGGATCGAATCGGAAAAAAATACAGGATATTTTAAAGAAGAAGAAGAGTTTAACCAAACCCGGGTCCCGTCAGAAAGCGTAACATCGTATTCTCCCCGGACGGGAACCACCAATGTATTATAGATTTTCTCCACACTATCCCCCACTTGGGAAACATAAGCAATTCCATTGTTATTTTGGGTAAAAATGCGAGTTCCGTTACTTTCCGTTATATCAAGCGTATCTTGAGTGAGAACGACAGGTGTTCCGTCAGACGTGTAAAGGATCGCTTTTTTCTCTCCGGGAGAGATTGACGTTAAAGCCGGAATTGAATTTTTAGAAACACGATTCGAATCTACGTGTAGAAAATAGAGGCAACATCCCAATACAGGCAGTATAAATAGGGCTGCATAGGTTATAAAACGAATCCGTCGTCTTCGTCGGACAACCTCCTGAACTTTTCGATTCATTTTCGCCCAGTATTCCGGTCTTTGCAATTTTTTCATCTCGGCCCAATCTCGAAGAAGCTGTTCGTTTATATTTTTCTGTTCATTCATCATAATTCGATCCGGTTTTCTATAATAAGAACAAGTAAGGTTTAAAATCTACCTAGTCTATTTTCAACTTTTTTTGCAGCACGTTAAAATTTAACATTTCGAAATAAAATAAATAGGAGTAACAATCGCTTGCGCAAATGCTTAAAAGCGGAAGACATATGAGCTTTAACCGTATGATAAGATATATTTAATTGCACGGCAACATCCTCATAACGTTGTTGTTGTAAATAAACGCGGATAAATATATCCTTACATTTGTCCGGTAAAGCCTCTATGGCCTTATCAAGCTCTTCCAATTGCTCCATGTGACTGATCTCTTCCTGAATTTCTTTATCGGATATTTGATTTTGCTCGAAAGATATCGGGATATGTTTATTTAAAGAAGAGTGAAGGTAATTTAAGGAGGCATTTTTCACACATGTAAATAAAAAAGAAGGAGAAGCCTGTTCTAAACGTCCGGATTCAAACAAACGCAAAAACACATCCTGAACGATATCCTCTGCAGACTCGGAATTTTTTATCAAGTTTCTGGAATAGAGCACCAAGTGACTAAAATAACGTTTAAACAGCTCTTCCAATACTAATATTTGATCCTTTTCCACCGGTTTGGGTATTACTCTCTCTTTGATCGTTCCTGATCAAAATTCAATTTATACACGGACGTGGAACTATTAACTCACTCACAAGGATATTCTTCACATCTAAATTAAAAAAATAGTTTTCACCTTCTGAATTAAATTAAACGCCCTTTTATTTTCAGTTATCACCATCCATAACACAAGACTAAGCAAATGTATAATTTCTTCTGAGACGAACAAAAACTCCCCCGAAAATTAAGTTTTGAGTATCCTCTGCCTACAGTCGAACGGGATCGTTATTGGCTTAATACATAAAACAAAAGAGGAATCCGGATAGATAAATCAAAAAAAAATAGCCTGATAGCATATGGTCTATCAGGCTATTTAGTACCCAGAACAGGACTCGAACCTGCACAGCCGTACGGCCACTAGTCCCTGAAACTAGCGTGTCTACCAATTCCACCATCTGGGCATAAAACGAAGAACTCGTTTAGGAAAAAAAACCTTGCAACTCACCTGCTGCAAGGCCTTCCGTTCATGTTGTCCAACCAGGATTCGAACCTGGACTGACAGAACCAAAATCTGCTGTGCTACCGTTACACAATTGGACAATCTTTTTCTTATCGCAACGTTATTTTCCGTTTTTGACGCTGCAAATGTAGAACATTTTTCTATTTCCCACAAAGAAAATGCGGAAAAATTCAAACAAAATAGTTATTTTCGTGCTGCCAAATGGATACATTTTTGGTCACCTGATTGAATATTAACGCGTAATAATAAATTCATAACACGAAAAAAGCATGTGCAAAATTAAAAATCACCCTACATTGAGTTATAAGGTAATTAATAATGTGACCGGTTGGGTAGCGTTCTTAATTGCCAGCATAACTTACTTGCTTACGATAGAGCCGACAGCCAGCCTTTGGGACTGCGGGGAGTTCATCACGACCTCTGTCGGTTTACAGGTAGGTCACCCTCCCGGAGCGCCTTTATTCATGATTATATCGAGGTTATTTGCCATTTTTGCTCCGAGTCCGGAAACACAGGCGATTATGATCAATAGCATGTCGGCCCTGGCATCCGGATTTACAATACTATTTTTGTTCTGGACCATTTCACATTTAGCCAAAAAGTTGATTGTCGGGAAGTCGGAAGAGTGTACTTTAGGACAAATGCTTGGTATTATGGGGGCAGCATTCGTGGGAGCTTTGACTTACACTTATACGGATACATTCTGGTTCTCTGCCGTCGAGGGAGAAGTATACGCTCTTTCCTCTTTATTTACGGCCGTTGTGTTCTGGGCAATTTTAAAATGGGAGAATGTGGCGTTTCAGCCCTATGCCAATCGTTGGCTGGTCTTCATAGCATACATGATCGGACTATCCATCGGCGTGCACTTGTTAAACTTACTGGTTATTCCGGCCATTGTGTTTATCTACTATTTTAAAAAATACGAACCGACAAGAGCCGGAATCATCAAATCGGCAGCGATTTCCATCCTATTATTAGGAGTAATCATGTGGGGAATTATCCCGGGAGTTATCGTCGTAGCCGGATGGTTCGAGCTCCTGTTTGTCAACGGAATGGGATTACCGTTTAACACGGGTGTGGCCGTTTATGCCCTATTATTGGTTGCCGGATTGACTTACGGGACCTATTATACATTAAAACACAATCATACCGTATTCAACACGGCATTAACTTGTGTGATCGTCATGTTGATCGGATATTCGTCTTATGCGATGGTTGTTATCCGTTCCGTAAGCGATCCTCCTATCGATGAAAACAGCCCGGACAATGTATTTGCCTTGCAATCTTATCTGAACCGTGATCAATACGGACACGAACCGCTACTGTACGGTCCTTATTTCAATGCCGTGCCCAAAGAGATGAAAGAAGGTAGTGCCGTTTATTACCAGAATAAGCACACGGGAAAATACGATGTGGTGGGCCACTCCTCCGAAATGGTATACGATGAACGCTTCTGTACCATTTTACCGCGCATGTGGAGTGCTTCACGACCGGAAGGAGCCTATACCCAGTGGTCCGGACCATTAGCCGGTCCTACCTATATGGTCGACAACAAAGCCGTCCGAATACCGAGTTTCTGGAACAATTTGAAATTCATGTTCCGTTATCAGTTAGGACATATGTACCTTCGTTATTTCATGTGGAATTTTTCCGGACGCCAGAATGACATCCAGGGGCACGGGGATTTCCGTTACGGAAACTGGATTACCGGTATTCCGTTCATAGACAATATTTTGGTCGGAGACCAAAGCCTGATGCCGGATTCGTTGAAAAACGACAAAGCGCGTAATACCTATTATCTTTTGCCCTTTATTCTCGGTCTTTTGGGTATGTTTTACCAATACCAAAAGAATAAACAAGGAAAAAAAGATTTCTGGGTGGTCATGTTGCTTTTCTTTTTCACGGGTATAGCCATCGTTCTCTACTTGAATCAATACCCCGGACAACCGCGGGAACGGGACTATGCTTACGCCGGATCGTTCTATGCTTTTGCTATTTGGATCGGTTTCGGAGTACTCTATCTATGGGACTTGCTTCAACGAAAGATGAACTCCCGCAATGCAGCCATTGCGGCCACACTCGTTTGCTTTTTTGCCGTTCCGGTAAACATGGCGGCAGAGAACTGGGACGATCACGACCGAAGCGGACGTTACGCTACCATCGCTCACGCTAAAAATTACCTGAGTACATGCGCTCCTAATGCCATTTTGTTTACCTTCGGCGATAACGATACGTTCCCGCTATGGTATGCTCAGGAAGTGGAAGGATTCCGGAGGGACGTGCGTATTGTTAACCTGAGTCTGTTAGCCGGAGATTGGTATATCGACCAAATCAAGCGGAAAACTTACGAAACTCCCGGAGTTCCGATCTCTTTCACGAAAGATCAATATCATGCCGGAGTAAGGGATTTCGTCCTTCTCATGGACAAAATACAAAAACCCTTCGACCTAAGGGATGTCATGGCCTTTGTAGGCATAGACAAACCGGAAGCTAAAATAAACGTATACACGGGAGAAGCCGTAAACTATATTCCTACACGGAACGTTTATATCCCGGTGGACAAAGAGAAAGTTTTAGCCAACGGTACCGTTCGTCCGGAAGATGCCGACAAGATTGTCGACAGGGTTGAAATTCAACTCCCGAACACCAGTTCGTTGAATAAATCCCAATTAATGGTACTGGATATATTAGCCACGAATAATTGGGAACGTCCGGTCTATTTCGGAGTAGGAATGGGTAAAGACAGCTATCTGGGATTTGAAGACTACTTCCAGCTGGAAGGTGCAGCTTACCGGGTAGTGCCCATCAAAACCCAGACAAACGATTATTCTTATGACTTCGGACGAGTGAACAGTACGGTTCTGTACGACAACTTAATGAATAAATTCGTATGGGGAAACATCAAAGATCCGAAAGTGAACATCGACCACTTCCACGACAACACGATTGCCGTGATGAAGTATCGAAATACATTTTTAAGACTGGCTGACAAACTGATGGAAGAAGCACAAATATCGAGTGATTCGAACCAAATTGTACTGGATACGGCAAAAGTAAATGCAGCCGTGAGAGTATTGGATAAATCCTTGGAGGAGATTCCATTGTACCAGGTCCCCGCCGACAATTTCCTAATCAATTATATCTCTGTTTATTATATGGCAGGAGAAGAAGAGAAAGGAAACGAATTATCCAAGGCTTTAGTGTTAGATAACATTCAAAACCTTAGGTACATCTCTTCTCTTTCTCCAGCCCGAAGAGCCGCCGTTCAAGACGACGAGAGAAGAAGTATTCAGGTCGTTCAGGTATTGCTGGATATGGCAACGAGGGCGGGACAAAGAGAGTACGTGGAAGAAATCCAACGTTTAGCGGAAGATATGTTTGCTCCCGCCGTTCCTCAACGACGGCCAAAACCTTCTTTGGATTCCGTAAATGAAAATAACTAAATAAAAATATATATTGTCCGGAAAGACAAGGCAATCGATGCCGTCTTTTCGGGCAGTATTTTTGTATCAACTATAAACGATAAACAATGATCACGATTGACCATATCAAAGCACTGGCCGAAAGAGGTGAAGCATTGAGGAGGTATCTTTGACATCGATCAGAAAAGGGTACAACTCTCAGAAGAAGAATTAAGAACACAAGACCCCGCCTTATGGGGAAAACCGAAAGAAGCCGAAGCGTTAATGAAGCGGGTCCGGGAATTAAAATCTTGGATCGAGGGTTATGAAAAAACAAAAGCTTCCATAGAAGATTTGACGGTTCTTTACGATTTTGCGAAGGAAGGGGAAGCGACTGAAGAGGAGGTAGATAAACAATACGAAGAGACGGTTAAGATCATCGAAGATATCGAACTCCGCAATATGCTAAGAAAAGAGGAAGACCATTTCGGAGCCGTTTTGAAAATAAATTCCGGAGCCGGAGGTACGGAGAGTCAGGATTGGGCTTCCATGTTAATGCGTATGTACATTCGTTGGGCAGAAGACAACAAATACAAAGTTACGATTAGTAATTTGCAGGATGGCGATGAAGCCGGCATTAAAACCGTAACCATGCAAGTAGAGGGAGACTTTGCCTACGGTTATCTAAAAAGTGAGAATGGCGTACATCGTTTAGTTAGAGTTTCACCTTACAATGCCCAGGGTAAACGAATGACATCGTTCGCCTCTGTCTTTGTCACGCCTTTAGTAGATAACACGATAGAAATCGCAATTAATCCGGCGGACATCACGTGGGATACCTTCCGTTCGGGAGGTGCCGGTGGGCAGAATGTCAACAAAGTGGAGACGGGCGTTCGATTGCGTTACAACTACAAAGACCCGGATACCGGAGAAACCCAGGAGATCCTGATCGAGAACACGGAAACTCGCTCTCAATTGGACAACAGAGAAAATGCGATGCGTTTGTTACGTTCCATGTTGTATGATATGGAATTGAAAAAACGAATGGCCGCACAAGAAAAAATAGAGAGTAGTAAAAAGAAAATAGAATGGGGATCTCAAATCCGAAGTTACGTGTTCGACGACCGTCGGGTCAAGGATCATCGTACCAATTATCAAACTTCAAACGTACAAGCAGTCATGGACGGAGATATCAGTGAGTTTATCAAAGCCTATCTGATGATGTTTGGAGGGGAGAATTGAAAAATAGAAGAATTGAAACAACATCCATTTTAACCATAACCGTAAATCGAATTATCGTGGATTTTTCAAAATGTAACATACTGATCGTCGGGGATATTATGCTTGATAAATACTATTTCGGGAAGGTCGAGAGGATCTCCCCCGAAGCCCCGGTTCCCATCGTAAACATTGTCTCAGAAGAATCCCGTTTAGGAGGAGCTTCCAATGTGGCGAACAACATCAGTAGTTTGGGAGGAAATGCTTTTCTTTGCGGTGCTATCGGACATGATCTCTTCGGAAAAGAAATTGAACGGATGGGTAGACAAAAAAATATCCGGACTTCATTTATCAAAACCGAACAACCCACGATCGCCAAGGCCCGGGTAATCGGAGGACTCCAACAAATTGTCCGCATTGATTACGAACAAAAATTACGACTGAATGAAAGAGGATACCATCAGCTAAAGGAACTAATTTCAAAATTAATAAAAGAAGTCCACTTGCTGGTTATCTCCGATTACGGGAAAGGATTTATTTCTCAAGAGATCTGTTCTTTTCTTATTCAAACGGCACAAGAACACCACATTCATGTGATCGTAGACCCCAAAGGACAAGAGTGGGAAAAATACGCCGGGGCCGATTTGATAACTCCCAATGTAAAGGAATTGGGTGACATCACAGGCAAAACGATAAATAACGACGACAGAGAGATCGAAATCGCCGGAAAAACGATTCTTGCCCGTTATGGCCTTTCCGCGCTACTCGTGACAAGAAGTGAAAAGGGCATGAGTCTAATCAGCAGGCAAGAGACCATTCATATCCCGACTTATTCACAGGAAGTTTTCGATGTCAGTGGAGCGGGCGACACGGTTGTTGCCACTCTTGCCTTAGCCCTCTCTGCAGGAAAAGATATAAAAGAAGCCATGTATATTGCCAATGTGGCCGCAGGGATCGTAGTTACCAAATTGGGTACGGCAACCGTGACACAAGAAGAGTTAAACAAACATCTTGGAAAAAGTTGCTGAACGACAATTAAATATAAATAAAAAGAGGTTATCCGATAAAGAATAACCTCTTTTTTATTACGCTTGAATCATAGATACTAAATACTTATGAAATTCCGAATGATCGGTCAGTTCCGGATGAAAAGAGGTCACCAACATATTCTTTTCCTGAGCTGCCACCATATGCCCGTCTATTTCACAAAGGATCTCAACCCCTTTTCCGACCTTCGTAATATAAGGAGCCCGAATAAATACCAAGGGGATCTCCTCCTTTCCGACTTTAGGAATTATCGTGTTAGTAGAAAAACTATCGATTTGACTACCATAAGCATTACGTCGTACACTGATATCCATAGTAGCTAAATGAGTAACCGAATCGTTAACCAACTCCTTAGCCAACAATATCATTCCCGCACAAGTTCCCCACGTGGGCAAGCCCTCTTTTATTTTTTCCCGTAAAGGCTCCATTAAACCAGTCCGATTCAATATTTTCCCCATTGTCGTACTCTCCCCGCCCGGTAATATAATGGCATCGATTTCATTCAATTGTTCGGGGTATTTTATAATTACAGGTTCTTGTCCGATTTTTCGGATATGCTGTTCATGTTCTATGATAGCCCCCTGAAACCCTAATATTCCAATTTTTTTCATCTTCCCTAACTTTTAGCCTCCCCTATTGTGTCTATTCAGCCAGAAACAAAGAAGAATTTCAGGGATCTGAAAACTCGTTTCCCCGAAATCCTTTTCCATTTCCATTCTTGCAACTTACCAGCCGCGATCGGCATATTTATTTTCCAACGTATTAATCTCCAAGCCAGACATAGGTTCACCCAAATTCTCCGATAGTTCGGCCAATTTAACCGGATCGTTATAATACGTAGTAGCCAACACGATTGCCTTTGCCCGTTTAGCAGGATCTCCCGATTTAAAAATACCGGAACCTACAAATACCCCTTCACATCCCAATTGCATCATCAAAGCGGCATCAGCAGGAGTAGCGATACCACCGGCTGCAAAATTTACTACAGGCAATTTCCCGTTTTCATGTACATATTTCACAAGATCGTACGGTGCTCCCAACTCTTTAGCGATAGACATCAAAGCCTCTACCGGCGCACCTTGTACCATCTTTATATCATTGTTCAACTGACGCATATGTTTCACAGCCTCCACTACATTACCCGTACCAGCCTCTCCTTTGGTACGCATCATAGCCGCTCCCTCACCTATACGTCTCAAAGCCTCTCCCAAATTACGACATCCGCATACAAACGGAACTTTAAAAGCAGTTTTATCCACATGGTATAAGTCATCAGCAGGAGTCAACACTTCACTCTCGTCAATGAAATCAATACCGATAGCTTCTAATATTTGAGCTTCCACGAAATGTCCGATTCTTACTTTTGCCATTACAGGAATAGATACGGCTTGCTTTATTGCTTTTATCATATGCGGATCCGACATTCTGGCAACACCACCATCTCTACGAATATCCGAAGGCACTCTTTCCAATGCCATCACGGCACATGCACCGGCAGCTTCAGCAATCTTTGCCTGTTCTACATTGGTAACATCCATGATTACCCCACCTTTTAACATCTGTGCAAGGTTCTTGTTTAGTTCATACTTTCCCATAAGGTACGCGTTTTATAAATTACTAAAAAATTACATATCGCCTTTGTTTTCCCTTTCAATATTTCTTTAAAAAGGATTCATAATGGCGAGCAAATATACGGACTTTAGTTTATAATAAAGTAATTTCTCTTTATTTTATTATCAATCTCAAACTACAAAAGGTCCGTAACTATCAAATAGATAAGAAAACAGCATGAAATAAGAAAGTATTCACTTGTAATTCAGATACTCGTATGCATTACAGGAAGGTTTTCAATCGTTTGTTCCTACAGGTCGTTTTTAGTCGTTTGATGGCCTTTGATTTAATCTGCCGTACTCTCTCACTCGTAAGCCCGAGATGGTTTCCGATCTCCTCTAAAGACATGGATTGAAATCCTCCCAATCCATAATACATCCGAATAATCAAGGCATCCCGATCTTGAAGAATGGCAAGAGACCTGTCTATCTCCGTTTTTAAAGAATCGGCATTCAGTTTCTGCTCGGCTTCCGGAATTACATTATCACCAGGAACAAATACATCATACATGGTCACGGCATCACTTTCCGAAGAGAGGGGTGCATCCATGGAAATAGGTTTGCCGGATATTTTGAAACTTTCCCTCACCTCTTCCGGGGCTACATCCATCTGGGCAGCAATCTCTTCTACCGTCGGTTCACGTTGATACTCCTGTTCCAAACGAAAGAAATAGCGATTGACCTTGTTGATGCTACTGATTTTATTAAGAGGCAAACGTACTAATCTGGCATTTTCAGCGATAGCCTGCAATATAGATTGACGGATCCACCATACAGCGTAAGAGATAAATTTAAAACCTTTAGTCTCATCAAAACACTCTGCCGCTTTGATCAAGCCCAGGTTTCCTTCATTTATCAAATCATCCAATGCCAATCCATGATTTTGGTATTGCTTCGCCACAGAGACAACGAAACGCAAATTACTCATCACCAGAATTTCACGAGCTTCTTTATCACCTGAACGAATTTTCTTGGCTAACATAGCCTCTTCATCGGGTGCAAGCATTTCTATCTTTCCGATCTCTTGCAAATACTTCTCAATCGAAAAAGATTCTCGGCCCGTAATCTGCTTACTAATCTTTAACTGTCTCATAGCACAATCGATTATTGCTTTAAAGTTAACAATCTAATTTTAATAAAAAAATATATGTCTATTTTTTTCTCCATCTATACGGTATACGGCGGAATGGCAACTTTGTTATAACAATCGGAAATCTTTATCAGGTCTACGGATGCTATTTTCTGATTCCATTAATTCTTCCCATTGATGAACATACATTTTTCTTCATATCTTAAAATGGGGCTGAATTATTACATTTGCACATTTCAAATTTTACTGGAAATCTTTGGAGCTATCAAAAAATTCGCTACTTTTGCAGTCCGAAGTGAGAAAATAATAACATAAGATAATTCGCAATGAAACGGACATTTCAACCATCCAACAGAAAAAGAAGAAACAAACACGGTTTCAGAGAAAGAATGTCTACCGCTAACGGTAGAGCTGTATTAGCCCGAAGAAGAGCTAAAGGAAGAAAAAAACTTACTGTATCTGACGAACACAGACACAAAGCTTAATATAAAAGCTGCTTTTACAAGCAGCTTTTTTTATGTTTACTACATCCGCAACAGCCCCCTTCGCCTTTTCTGCTTTTCTTTATCAAACGATATATACCTCTTCCCAACGCAAAGATTGCCACGGCAATAATAATATACGTAAATATCAGTTGCATACCTTATTTCATTTTATCTCTTTATACGTAAAAAAATTACATCATTACATAAATAGATCCAGCATCTGTTTCAACACGAAACAAACCACCCAAGCCAACACAATCGTGTAACCCATCACAAAAATAGCCCATTTATAACCGATTTCCTTATCAATTGCTATCAAGGAGGCAAAACAAGGCAAATACAGTAAAACGAAAACCATAAATATAATAGCTTCCATTGTGGTAAATCCCTCTTCCTTCAATTTTACTTCTAAAGAGGAAGCCGAGGTATTATCATCGCTTTGGTATAGAACAGCCATCGTGCTCACGACAACCTCTTTCGCCGCTACACCGGTAAGCAAACTTACTCCGGCCTTCCAATCAAATCCTAACGGAGACCATATCGGTTCCATGGCACGTCCCATCCGACTGATATACGAATTTTCCTGACGCTCACGAATCTCCTGACGATGCAAACTCTCCAGTTTAGCTGTCTTCTCTTTTTCCAACCGTTCCGCATCTCCTACCTCTACCAACACGTTTCTATCATACGCGGCCTCGACTTCGGCCTTCTGGATTTCATATTCCTGCTGAATTTTTTTATCGATAGGAAAATAGCCCAACGCCCAAATCAAAATAGAGGCGAACATGATAATTCCCCCCATCTTTTTTAAATATTGCTCTCCTTTATTCCACATGTGAATCAAGGTGGTCCGTAAGGTCGGCATCCGGTAAGGCGGTAACTCCATGACAAAAGGAGCTTCTTCCTTATAAAAAAACAACCGTTTAAACAATTTGGCCATCAATACCGCCATCACTATGCCGAAAAGATAAATACCGAAAAGTACAATAGCGGCATATTCCTCAAAAAATGCTCCGACCAACAGAATATAAACCGGTAATCTTGCGCTACAAGACATAAGCGGATTTATCAATATGGTTAATATCCGGTCATTTCTATTTTCCAAGGTACGCGTAGCCATTATTGCCGGTACATTACATCCGAAACCCATAATCAAAGGGATAAAACTTTTTCCATGCAATCCGATCTTGTGCATGAGCTTATCCATGATAAAAGCCGCCCGGGCCATATATCCCGTATCTTCCATAAAAGAAATGAAAAGGAAAAGAATCAATATATTCGGCAAAAAAACAATTACACCTCCGACACCTCCGATAATTCCGTCTATCAGCAAATCCTTCAAAGGACCGTGCGACATCGTGTCTCCGACAAAATCCCCTAAAGCCCCCACTCCGGACTCGATCCACGACATCGGGTATTCCCCGAGACTAAACGTGGCAAAGAAAGTCAGAAAAAGAAATAATAGAAAAATCGGGAAACCAAACAGCTTATGTGTCACAATCGCATCAATATACTCGGTCTTCCGCCGACGATTGACAGGGCTCTCCTTATAAGTTTCTTTCAAAGCCCCGGAAATAAAACCGTACTTGGCATCCGTCACGACCGCCTCCACATTTTCCCCGTACACGGCCTCGATACGAGCGGATTGTTCCCGGATAATCCCCAGCAAAGACTCCCTGGGCCCATCCCGGGTCACAAATTGTAGAGCTTCCTCGTCCCTTTCCAACAGCATCAACGCCATAAAACGGGGAGAGGCTTTATAAATCAGATCCTTTTCCTGTTCCAACTCCGTTCGAATAGCCACAATTCCCTTCTCTATCTCTTCCCCGTAATTGATATGAATATGACGTACCGTTTTACTTCTCCCTTCGTATACCTCAATCACTTCCCGTAACAACTCCTTAATCCCCCGTCCTTTCGCCCCCACCGTCGGAACGATAGGCATTCCTATCATTTCTCCCAACTCCCGGTAATTAAAGATTGCCCCGGAACGCTCCAATTCATCATACATATTTAAAGCAATTACGCTTTTTACATCCATATCGATCAATTGAGTCGACAAATAAAGATTACGTTCCAGATTAGAAGCGTCTACCACGTTAATAACTACATCCGGAGCCTTATCCATAATGTATTCACGAACAAACTTCTCCTCGTTGGAATAAGCAGAAAGAGAATAAGTACCGGGAAGATCAACTACATTAAAATGATATCCTTCAAAACGTAAGCTGGCCTCTTTAGCCTCTACCGTAACCCCACTATAATTTCCCACATGTTCGGAAGAACCGCTGATATAGTTGTACAAAGTTGTTTTTCCCGCGTTGGGATTTCCGACAAAAGCCACATTAATATTTTTATCCCTACCCGTCCAATGTTTTGCCAACGCATCCTCGACCTCCGTTATCTCTCCGGATATGCCGACGATATCTACAGCTTCATCAATGGATACGATCTCAATAAAGGCTGCCTCTTTCCTACGTAGAGAGACTTTGTACCCCATAATAGAATATTCGATCGGGTCATTCAGCGGAGCATTCTTTATCGCTTTAACCACTTTGCCCCGAATAAACCCCATCTCGTTTAAACGTTTCCGGAAAGCACCATATCCTTTCACTTTTACAATAACTGCACTTTCTCCTGTTTTTAATTCCGATAACAACATAGTCACATATAAAAATAGTACGCACTCCCCAACTCTCATCTTTCCAATCGGGCAAAGATAATTATTTTATTTTTATTCTTTCTAAATAAATATAAAAATTACAGGCTCCCCGTAATATTGACAATTTACAATCTGATTATCAATAATCGAAACGGAATAATATTTTTTCGTTATCTCTTTCCAGGTAAAAAACTCATCCTAAACCAGAAATCATAGAAAGGAAACAAATAAAATCGACAAGAAGCCGTTCACTATTCATATAAATACGTTACTTTTGCGAAAGAATAGCAATTGTTGTAATGGAGAATCAAGAGGAAAAACAGTGGAACAGCATGAATGACCTACTTTCTAAAATAGGCTCCCAGCTAAACATCTTAGAAGAGGAAATCGATGTGGATATACAACATACTTATATGGGAATGCTGGAAAAATTGCTTAAAAACGAAAAGAGTTTTAAAAGCTTATGCAAGCGGGCACAAGAAAAAACGGATCGTCTATTTGACGAAACGGTAGATGAAAAAGAAAAACAACAGATGTTGATTGCTTTGGCCACAATAGACGACATTGCCATTTATCGAACTATTGAAACTTTTCAGAAACAGGATTCCAAGCTTAAAAAATGGGCCACCGTGGCTCTCCAACAATCCCGGATGTTAATTCAATCGACATTAATGGATGAATCGACCGTATACGTGTCCACCGGCTTAGGAGGCCAAGGTTCCCTCCTGCGCTATTTCTGCGTCTATTTAGCCAATGACAATACTTTATTAAAATCATTCCAGTACGACATTGCCAGAAAAGAGACGGAATTGGTCATTACGAAAGCACAAGGAAAAATAGAAGAATATGCATTTTTCGACAAATACATTACCTTCACTCTATTATTACCGATAGAAGCCGAATTAAAAGAGATATTCGAATCCATCATTGATGAATGCAATACTTACGGGCATTTTCTAAAAGAGAATATAATCATCACAAACGTGAAGAAATTAACTCCCCAAGAGATTGATCACTTTCTCGATACGCAAGCACAGAAACAAAATCCGGCACAACCGCTCTAATCGAGCATTAAACTCATATAAGGACGACGATGTTCAAAAACAGAAGTTTCTCCAGCAATGCGGTCCGGATGATATCCCAATAAAAGAGAGGTCAATTCGGCCACATCTACTTTTATAGGAACAAAATTCTGAAGCCCGTAACCTTCTTCGCAGCTTCCCTTTCTCACGGTATATATTCCTGTGTTCTGGGCAATCTGTTCATCGGCCACCTCTACCACGAAAGATTTCTCCGGATAACAAACAGCATACAATTCAAGCATTTGAGGAACATCTATAATCCGAGCCATCCCATAATGTACCTGCTGTTTTCCATGAGGCAACTCTTTACATTCGATACGTTTCACTCCCCAAATTTGTCGTATTTTTGCCAATAAACCATTTTTTATTATCTCCGAGTCGTAAAACCAATCATTCACCCGGATCTGTTCTTTCTCCTGTAAAACAAAAGCCATCCCCACAATCCGACGAATCGCATCCCGGGCAACCAACAATTCACCTCCACTCAGGCAGAGGTCCTCGAGTATACACTCAAAATCCTCCCTGGTATGTTGCACGCAACAAGCCCGAGCCCTCATGCGAGAAGCAAAATAATCGTACAGATCCGTGTCTCCTTCAAGTAATTTTTCCGGGAACTCAAAATCAATATTGTCCGGCAACACTCCCGCCTCTTCCCCGTAAATACCCCAAGTATAATCAAAAACAGGAGCATATCCCAAACGACGATAATAATCAAACAGCCATGCCTCTTGAGGAATTAAGGTACTCATCACGACATTTCGCTTTCCCATCTCCTCGAAAGCCCTCAAAAGAAGCCGTTTCATAATTCCTTCGTTCCGAGCTTTCGCTATCGTACATGCACCCGAGATATAAGAAATATCTATACAGCTACCGGCGTAAGTCATAGGGTAAGGCAACATCTGCAAAGCGCCCAAAGCTTCACCTTCCACAATACGATACAGCAGCGTATTTTCCCCCTTGTACTTCCTCTCAAAATACAATTGAATAAATTCTTCCGTATCCTCGAAACAATCCTTCCACAAGCGGATGACCTCCAACCTCGATAATTTATCTTTTGCCAAAGAGATCATCCCCTCCCGGTATTTCCGATTGACGATATTTTCCGAATCCTGCTGCATATCTTCCTCCTTGTTTTTACTTTCTATTTAACTAACTCGGCAAACCCCTTTTCAAGCAACATCACCGGACGGTAAGAGAGTTTTGCCTTCCGCAACCCGGGTATTCCCAAATCCTCTTCCCGGTTCAAATAGATATACTGTTCCGGCAAATGGGATGCAAATTCCTGGTTAATCATATTATAAGCACCTTCAATCCGCGTATCCGCTTTTTCTATGTGAACAGCAAAAGTATCATGGGTGACCGGAACGCCATAAGTGAAAGCAACAATCTCTCCATCCACCCAAAGAGCTCCTCCCGTGAGTTCCAGTTCTTCAAAATGACGTAAAGCAAAATTCAGGGCTTTCCTTTCATTTTCCAAGCTCTCGGATTCATCACAATCATGCTCCTCGCACCATTTTTCCTCCAACTCCAAGCAATGCGGCACTAAATCCGGAGTTAACGGAGTATATTCGTATGAATACATCCGCTTGAATTTATTGACATGATTTCGTTTGGCCTGGAAATTTTTTCCTCTTAACTCGGCCAAATCTTTTCTCCAATAGATATAATCAAAATAATCCCTGTCCAATATATACTCGAAGCGCCCCGGAAATTCCCTGTTCAACCACTCCTCCATGCGAGGAAATACACCATGTATTCGTAAGGGATGTCCTTCCACCTTCGCCTGTTCCTTCAATAGCCCTATTACAGCTTTAATATCCCCTCTGCCTACCGGCATCAGATAGACAACCCGCTCTTCGTCGAGAGTAAAGCGTATCACCAAACAATCGTCCACGATAGCAAAACAGCTGTCGGTCAAAAATTGCCAACTGCACAAATTTACAAACGACAAATTACAATCTCTGTTGTTATCAGGTAATAAATAGGAGGTAATTACCTCTTTGTCTTCTATTTTTATCGGCTTAAATTGTATCATAAATCTATTTACTATTCTATTTCCAAACACGAATATAATATGCTTTTCGATACAATTTTCTTTTTATTCCAAATATCATACTTTCTATCACAACAATCCCTTCACGTGATGAATATTGGACTGAATCGTATCAAAAACTTCCTCTGTCCTGCCGTTTATCATCAACTTGTACATGGATTGAGCAAACCCTATCATCTGTCCAATCTCTATTTTAGGCGGCATAGCCAAAGCATTAGGGTCGGTCATTACGTTAATCAAAGCCGGTCCGTCAAACCGAAATGCCTGCTCGAATGTCTCTTTAACCTCTTCTGGATTTCCTACGGTATACGCAGCCATCCCCATTGCCTTCGCCACCGTCGCAAAATCAGGATTCAACAAATCCGTCTGCCAATCCGGTAACCCCGCGACTTCCATCTCTAACTTCACCATTCCCAGTGCTCTGTTATTAAAAACGACCACTTTTACGGGTAACTTATATTGGACGATCGT
Source organism: Gabonibacter massiliensis (assembly GCA_001487125.1). GTDB lineage: Bacteria > Bacteroidota > Bacteroidia > Bacteroidales > Marinifilaceae > Gabonibacter > Gabonibacter massiliensis. The sequence continues at coordinate 44,547 of LN913012.1, read as the reverse complement.
TGCCAAATCACCCAATAACATGGAAAGTCCTCCATCCCCACACAAAGCCAACACCTGACGCCCCGGATAAGCCAATGCAGCCCCGATAGCCTGTGGCATAGCGTTAGCCATCGAACCGTGATTAAAAGAACCTAACATCTTCCTCCCTCCTGTTGCCTGCAAATAACGTGCCCCCCAAACACAAGTCATTCCCGTATCGACTGTAAATATGGCATTTTCGGTGGCTAATTCATTGATCACCGACATCACGTATTCGGGATGAATTTCATTCAAATTTCCTTTATTTTTGACATAAGCAGCCAAATCCTCCTTAACTTCGGAATACCTATCCAATTGTTTTTTCAAAAACGAATCATCCTCTTTTTGAGTTATAAAAGGTAATATAGCTTGTAACGTATCCTTTACATCCCCACAAAATCCCATGGTCAATTGGGCACGACGTCCCAAACGAACAGGATCTATGTCGACTTGTACAATCTTATTTTTTTTAGGCATAAAAGCGGCATACGGGAAATCAGTTCCCAACAACAACAAGACTTCAGCTTCATGCATACTATGGTATCCGGAAGGCATACCTAATAACCCGGTCATACCGACTTCATTGGGATTATCGTATTGTATTTCCATCTTGCTTTTAAACGTATAGGCAACAGGAGCATGCAGCAATTTCGATAATCGAACCACTTCGTCATGGGCCTCCTTTGCTCCCATACCACAAAAGATGGTCACTTTTGAAGAGGTATTCAACAAAGCCACCAAAGGTTCCAATTCACTATCCGAGGGAAAAACTTTCGAAAAAGTGGGAAAAGAACGAACGGAAGAGAGCACCACTTCCGACCCTGCGGCCGAAAGATCGCCGGGAAGCCCTAAAACGGCCACTCCTTTACGGGATATTGCAGTCTGTATAGCAGATTGCAACATTCTGGGAAATTGTCCGGCTGTCACGGCAATCTGATTATAATAACTGCAATCCTCAAATAATTTCATGGTATCCGTTTCCTGAAAATATTTCATCCCAAATTCCGAGGTTGCCATAGTCGAAGCAATAGCCAACACGGGAGTTCCCGATCGATGGGCATCGTACAGCCCGTTGATTAAATGTACGTGTCCGGGACCGCTACTTCCGGCACAACAAGCCAATTGCCCGTTCAATTGAGCTTCCGCTCCCGCGGCATAGGCTCCTGTTTCTTCATGTCTTACCTGTATCCATTGTATCTTTCCGTTACGTCTGACAGCATCATTGATCTCGTTCAAACTATCCCCCGTAACGGCATATATCCTTTGTACTCCCGCCTCAACCAACGTTTCTACTAATTGTTCAGCGATTTTTTTTGACATACTTCTGTAATTTAAATTCATATTTTTCTTCCCGATAAAACGTATTCTTCACCAAGAATGTTCACATATTTCAAGAAAACCTTTCAATGGAAAACAACGTTTAAACAACAAAAACAAATCAAAAAATATAAACACCATGAACACGAATGAAATAAGTAATCTGTTAGGTGATCAGAGCGAGTATTATTTAGAACATACTTGCAAGACCATCGAAAAATCATTAATACACGTACCCTCACCTTCCGTAATTGAAGATTTATGGGTAACATCCGACCGAAATCCAAAGACATTAAATAGCCTGCAATCGATATTCTCACACGGACGTCTGGCAAACACGGGGTATGTTTCCATCCTTCCTGTCGACCAGGGAATAGAACACTCCGCGGGAGCCTCTTTTGCTCCCAACCCGCTCTATTTCGATCCGGAAAACATTATAAAATTAGCCATAGAAGGCCATTGCAATGCCGTAGCCTCGACTTTCGGAGTCCTGGGAAGCGTAGCTCGAAAATACGCCCATAAAATTCCTTTTATCGTAAAAATAAATCACAACGAATTTTTAAACTATCCCAACACGTACGATCAAATTTTGTTCGGAACTGTCAAAGAGGCCTGGAACATGGGAGCCACGGCCATAGGGGCCACGATCTATTTCGGATCGCCCGAAAGCCATCGCCAATTGATCGAAATAGCCGAAGCCTTCGCTTACGCGCATGAGCTGGGAATGGCAACCGTACTGTGGTGCTATCTACGAAACAGCAATTTCAAAAAGGAAGGAACGGACTACCATCTTTCAGCCGATTTGACCGGACAAGCGAACCACCTGGGCGTGACCATCGAAGCCGACATCATCAAACAAAAACTTCCTGCCAACAACGGAGGATTCACAGCTCTCAATTTCGGTAAAACCGATGCCAGAGTCTATTCCCAACTCACGACAAAGCACCCGATTGATCTTTGTCGTTACCAGGTCGCCAATTGTTATATGGGTCGTATCGGTCTGATCAATTCCGGAGGGGAGTCCAAAGGAGAATCCGACTTAAAGGAGGCCGTAATCACGGCCGTCGTAAATAAACGAGCAGGAGGAATGGGACTCATCAGCGGCCGGAAAGCATTCCAGAAACCCATGAGTGAAGGTGTCAAATTATTACACGCGATTCAAGACGTCTATTTAAACAAAAACATCACGATAGCCTGAAATAATTGTAGATTGAGGATTGTAGATTAAGAGACTACTGGATTGTGAATTTATAGTCCACAATCTACAAGCCCAATTACCCCTGTAATCCGCAACGAATCCTCCAATCTCCTAATCACTAAATCACGGAATCACTAAATCACAGAATCATGAAATCGGTAATATCTCGATCCAATACCCGTCCGGATCACTGATAAAATAGAGTCCCATTTCCGTGTTTTCATAACAAACACAACCTAATTTTTTATGAAAAGCCCTTACCTCTTCATAGTCTCCCTCCACCCGCAAACAAAGGTGAAACTCCCCTTCTCCCAGATCGTAAGGTTCTTTTCGGTCTCTCAACCAGGTCAATTCCAACAAAAAACGGGTTTTATCATCTGTGAGATAAACCAGAATAAAAGAATTATCCTTAGCCGTTTTTCTACGAGCTTCTTTCAAGCCAAGAGCCTGTTCATAGAAACGAATGCTCCGTTCCAGATCCGACACGTTTATATTAAAATGATCAAATCTACCTTTTATTTCCATAATTCCTTATATTAAAAATCTATACGTTCACCCTCTTTAGTCCAGGCGACAAAACGTATGCCCCGTACTTTCGCGTAAGTCCCGAAAGCAGCGGCACGACCATAAGCCTGATCAAAATGCATAGGTACAAACACATCCGTTTTTATCCGGTCTACAAATTGTTCCGCTCCCAACATATACTCCTTGCCTAAACGCGGATCCACCGGAAACATCGCTAAATCGACCGAAGAAGCTTCCAGCACCACCTCCTCCAATTCCGCTTTAAAATCAGCCTCCGCCTGCCTGGATTCCGCCAACGTAGACTCCTCTTTCCAATGCCAATTATTCAAATCTCCCGCATGAAAAATACGCTTCTCTGCCATGTTTATCAAAAAAGAGATACCGGCATCTGTCGAACCAAATGCCTTTACCCGTATCAAATCATCTTGATACACGTCCCCCTTCTCCAAAAATACAGCTTCTCGTTCTGCGGCCCTTCTTGCTTCTAAAATATCTTTTGAAAACAGGTAAAGAATATCAGGACGTATCGTTTTCCAACTCAACACTTCCGGGTTAAAATGATCCGCATGCACATGAGAACTGAGCACATAAAACGCCCCCGGACGAGTTAATAAAAATGAATGAACATCTGCCGGATCCCGATAATAATCAATAACAATCGTAAATCCTTCCCCTAAAACAGCAAAACCGCTATGTCCGATATAAATTAATTCCATCGTTCATGATTTATAATCCCGAAACAAGTAGACAAATATACCTATTTTATAATCGCATTCGACAATTAATACGACAAACTAAGCAATAAGTTCCGGAAACACAAGTCAATAAAAACAGTCACGAAAAATTTACCAAACCAAACAATATCCTTTTCGGGGAATAGTAGTAATACGAACAGAGGGATCTTTTTCCAAAATCTTTCGGATACTCATCATGTACTTATCCAAATAACGAGTATTCCCGGAAAAATCGTTTTTCCACAACTCTTTGATCATGTCTTCTTTCAATACGACTTCATTCATATGTTCACACAAGAGATATAGGATTTTAGCTTCCATAGGCGTTAAATGAATCTTTTCATTCGCAATGACAAGATGTTGCTCCACGTAACTGAACAAGCAATATTCTCCTATCCGAAACACTTGGCTGCTCTTTGTCCAGCGTTGTTGACGCCTCAATGCCGCACGAATGCGTGCATCTACCTCTTCCAACAAAAATTCTTTTCGAATATAATCGTCGGCACCAATATCCAATCCGGTTACCACATCGACAGAGCTTGCCAATGCACTAATAAACAATATCGGAACATTCTGATTTTCGGCCCGAATCAAACGGGCCACCTCGTAACCGTTCTTTTTAGGCATCATAATATCCAAAAGCACCACATCCGGATTGATTTTACGGTAAAGTCGCCAGGCCATTTCACCATCCCTGACATAGAATACCCTGTAACCCTGAAATTCTAAAAAATCTTTACACAACATCGCCGACAAAACATCATCTTCGGCATATAAAACACTAATCCTTTCCCTTTCCATTATTTACTTAGTTCGTGTACATACTCAGCACTTTAACGGCTTAAAGATACATCCTTTAAAAGACTTTTTTCATCCTCCTCCAACAGGCATTCCAAGCCTCCCCCAACTAATCCCTTTCCTTAAAACCTTACCCGACAAATTCTTATATCAGACAACGATTCACCATTCCCCTGTCTTATGACCCACTGAAGAACCGAAAAATCCTACATATTCACTACAAATTTGCTACACATCTCATACATGTAAAATAGGTCTATTTTCTTGAAAAGAGTCATAAATAACTATCTTTTCAGTACAATAAAACTCACCTTTTTCATTCCATTCAAAATTTATTATAAATTTGAAATTTCTATTTATCCATAAACATGAGACGAAGAAAACATTTTACCCCCTACTTGAAAGCGATCGTTATTGCCTTTTTCATTACGCTTTTACTTCGCCTTTTTGTCGTGGATTTTTACATGATCCCGACCGATTCCATGACTCCCGCTATCGAACCGGGAGATTATATTATGGTAAATAAACTTTATAAAGGAGCTCGATTTTATAAACAATTGAAATTCGAATCGGGAAAGACTCCGGAAACCTTTCGTATTCCGGGATATTCATCCATTCGCCGGAACGATATTGTTGTTTTTAATCTTCCCACTCCCCTTTTTTCGGATCAAATGGAAATGGACCTATCCCATTTTTATGTGAAACGTTGTATCGGCTTACCCGGCGATACACTTTCCATATCCAACGGGATATACACGGTAAACGGACAAACCGGATACGGAAACTTGCGAGAACAGTATCTTCTCTCCCATTACCAGGGAGAGTACCTTCCTGGAACATACCATACATTCCCCTTCGATACGACCTACGCGTGGACCATGCGCTGTTTTGGTCCCCTGTTTATTCCGGCTACAGGGCAAACCATTCTTTTAGATACCGTCAATCTCTCTCTTTTTCGCAGACTCATCTATTATGAAACCCATACCTCCCTCCATACCCGCCACGGGAAAGTTTACCTGAAAGATTCCATCATTACCCGCTACACTTTTCAAAAGAACTGGTATTTCATGGCAGGGGACAAAATCTTTAACTCTCGGGATTCCCGTTATATCGGATTGATACCGGAGGACTTCCTCATCGGAAAAGCCGTACTCGTTCTTTATTCTAAAGATCCGGAAACCCGACAAATCTCTTGGAAGCGAACCCTTAACCTTATCCGATAAAATCAGATAAGCCAGAAACTAACCGTTGGCTTCTCCTTTCTTAACCAAACAATATCCCACCCTCCAGGTAGTCGATATTTTCAGCGTCGGATCATTAACCAAAAGTTTTCGTATCCTCGAAATAAACTTATCCAAATAACGGGACGTTGCGACAAAATCATTTCCCCAACAGGCTTCCATCACATCCTGTTTCTTTACGACCTCATTCGCATGCTTTTCCAAGAAACGAATCAAACGCAACTCCAAAGGAGTTAGATGAATCACTTCTCCTTTTACAATCAGTTCACTCTCGACATAATTGAGCTTGGTGTATTCACTGATATAAATAAGAGAATCCTCTTTTTTACGATTCAATCCGGATATGCGCAATATGGACTGCATACGGGCTCCTACCTCATCTATCAAATACTCTTTCCGAATGTAATCGTTCGCACCCAACTGCAACCCCTCCACAACGGACCGGGAAGAAGTTAAAGAACTCACAAACAAAATAGGTACTTGCTCATCCTTTTTCCGTATCAACTTAGCAACCTCATAACCGCTCATTTCCGGCATCATCACATCCAACAATACGATATCCGGCCCCACCTCCTGGTATAGGCGCCAAGCCTCCGTTCCTGTACTCGCGTAATACACGTCATATCCCAGATTTTTTAAATAATTCCGACACATGTCCGCATACAAAGCGTCATCTTCCGCGTATAAAACCTTAACCATTTTTTTATCAATTAACCAACACTATATTTATTTCCCTATATCAGGCATAACAATAGTAAACGTACTTCCTTTTCCGACTTCACTTTCAACAAGCACCTTACCTCCGTGAGATTTTACCACTTGCTTCACGTAACTCAGCCCGACGCCGAAACCATGAACCTCATTTCCTTTCGGATTAGGAATACGATAGAAAGATTCGAAAATCTTATTCAAATACTCTTTGGGAATACCTCGTCCCTTGTCCGCAACTGAAATCTCAAAAGTTCCGTTCACCAATCTGCAACGAATAGTAATATCAGGTTTGTCCGACGAATATTTTATGGCATTGTCTACCAGATTACGAATTACATTGGGAAAATGTACCCGGTCTGCCCGGATTATTTCCCGCTCACAAGCATAATCCAAATGAATATCCGGAGAACGGTGATCCATGGAATATTCATACACGATCTGCTCCAATTCGTTTTTTAAGTTCAACTCCTCCGGTATCAGCATCAAACTCTTCCCGTTCTTACCGGAAACCAACATTTTCTCGGATAAGTTGGATAATGATTTGACCTTTATGCCAATACCGTCCAATAATTTCTTTTGATTATCCGACAAACCGTCAACATTCCACATATGAAACATTTTCAACGCGTTTAGCACAAACGCCAACGGCCCTTTAATTTCATGTACCATACTATAAACAAAATCTTCACGCATCTCGCTCAATTGTTTCTGCATCAGTATCGTTCTGATCTGGTAGACAAAACACCAAGTCAAAATCAGCATGATGACAATAGAAGCAAACAAAACCCCGCCCATCTGGACAAAGAAATATTTATAAGGAATATCAAAATAAGCGATCAATCCGTGGTTACAGGTTAGCCCCAATGTCAATATTGAAGATTCGATATACTTATTTACACGGGAATGTTCATTTTCAGTTGTCTCCAACACCACTCCCCCATCCATATCAATCAACTCCAAAATATATTTCTCATCTATACCCTTTTCCCGAAGATTCCCCGTGCATATGCTATCCAAACGTCTTATATTTTCAGCAGAATTTACGCTAACGATATCATAACAACATCTGTTGATTAAAGTTACATAATTATAATCGCCATCCACACTATATTTTATGGTATCTCTCATTCCATCTCTAACCATCCATACTTCTTTTCTATCATGAGAAACGCTAATCGCTGACAATTTTGAAGACAATATCTGATCATTTACAAATAAATTACTACCCTGTTCTACAGCTTCTGTCAAAATTTTATTTACATCTCTCTCGTATTCCGACCTTTGAAACTGAAAGAGGTTATATAGCCAGAATACCTGAAAAACAACAATACACACCATTGCGATTATCGAAATCGTCCACGTAATTTCAATACGCTTGTTCATAAAATATTATTTATTTTTAGCCACATCAAAAGTAACAATTTATTTTCCTGCCCCTACTATATTTCATTAAAAAGAAAAGCTACATATAGAACACAAAATCGGTACAAATATGGAACATTTTATTCATTTAAGTCTCCTAATTTTGTCTCATCAAATTAAAAAAAAAGTTATGAAAATTAGAATTCTCATTTTTACCGTCATTTTAGTACTTATTGGACTTATCTCCGTTAACCTGTCTGTATCAAAAGACAACGCATCAATAGATATATGTCTGGAAAACATTGAAGCTTTAGGTAGCGGAGAAGGAGGTAATACTGGCCATTGTAAAGCTGTAGGTACATTATGCTTAACTACAGACGGAAAAGGAAATGTTGTTTATTATCCGGGGTTAGCGGCTGAACCTTAATTCAGTTTCATTATTTAATTATCGAATTTTGAAAAAGATTAGTTATATCATATCGGTGATGATTCTTGTTTGGGGATGTGCAAACGAGATTCGTGAAATAAAAAAGGAGAATCCTCTGTTTAGTGAAGAAGGAAACGTCTCCATGCAAAAAGCAACGGGGATAATTGATTTGGAATCCATCGGGATCTTCAACCCCACCAAGGTAATTCGAAAAGACTCCTTGCTTATCGTGTTAAATCAAAACGGAGTGAATAAATTATCCATCTATAAATTAGACGGAACAAAGTTATTCTCCTTTTTACCGACGGGCACTGGAACCGCGGAAGGACTCTATTTCCTAACCATGAACATGGCTCCCGACGGGATCTTAACGGCTTATGATTTTGGAAACGACAAATTAGTGGAACTGGATATCAACCAGCGGAATGAGCCCGGGTTCGGCCCGACCTTTACATTGCTTTCTCCTACTCCGAAACACTTGAGCGTCGCCAAAAAAGGTTCGCTTATGTTATCCACGGGTACATTTTTAGAAGGGCGTTATTGCCTCACCCTCGATAATCATTCCGGCTACTTTTTAAGCTATCCGGAAACACCGGGCAAGGAAAACATGAGCGACTCTTTAAAAAGTATGTTATATGCCAGCAATGTAACCAAATTAAAACCAGACGGTTCCAGATTCGTGTGTGCGAACATGCAAAGCGGCATCATTGATATCGGTGCGATCCATGATAATTCGACTATTACCCGGATTTCCGAACAGAATTTATATGCACCCAAAGCCTCTACCTCATTAGCAAAAACCAAACCTGTCGTGTACTCTATCGACAATTTGTTCGGATTTTGTGATATAGAGGTTTCGGATGACTACATATACGCTTTATATTCCGGGAGAAGTTATCGTAACTTTAAAAACCTGGTGGGTTACGGAGAAAAAATTATCGTGTTCGATTGGGAAGGGAACCACGTGAAAACCTATCAGTTATCCGTACCCTTCACCAGTATCTCTTACAATAAAGAGGAACATGCCATATACGGTTTAACCAATACGCCCCAATCTTTACTCGTAAAGTATGCATTGGAATAGATCGTTTATACTGATTTCAATCGCACTGATCCTCTCCGGTTGTTATTCGAAAGAGGATCAGAACAAGAAAGTGGTACAGGAATGGTACGGGAAAACCGTCGTCATTCCCTCTTCCCTGAAACCTAAGGTGGCAGGAAGAGATACCACGATCTCCGCGAGCGAAATATTAGATAAAGACTATAACGTTCTTACTTTTGTTGATACGACCGGATGTACGGAATGCAATATGCGACTGTATGACTGGCGTTTGCTCATAGAAGAGGTAAAACAATACAGCAAAGAGATCAACTTTATATTTGTGATCCATTCATCCAATTTCGATGAGATCTCTGCCTTTGCGGTTAAGAATAAATTCAATTACCCGTTGTTTTACGATTATGACAATTCATTTGCCAAAGCGAACAAAAATTTACCGGCACAACCTGAATTTCAATCTTTTTTATTGGACAATGAAGGTAAGGTTATATTGGTAGGTAATCCGGTAAAGAATAAGTCTTTATGGAAACTATATAAGAAACAAATGGAAATTTATGATAAAAGTGATTCATAAGTGGAGTACATATGCCATTTTTATGATTTTCTTTCTATTGACAGCTACCGTGCTGATCATTGATACCAAAATCATTCATGGTGTTTCCGTGGCCAAGCAATTCTGGTTTTTCACCTTTTTGCCGGTCACAGGAATAATCGCTTGTATGCTCACGTTACGTAAATCTTTCTATTTTGCATGGAATCATATCACCAACTTAAATATGATTGTGATGACTGTAGTGATTACAGGCATATATCTTTCAACCAACACACACGAAGTGATGAAAACAGGAACCCTCCTGTTAGTAATCACTTCTTACTTTTATTTTCTTGCTCTTTTCCAATTAAATAAAACGACCGACATAACCTTTCATTTTACGTTAATCGCTTTGGCTTTTATCGAGGTCATTTGGGGATATTGTCAATTATACGCTTACCTACCCAGTCAGAATTCTCGGTTCGGCCTTACCGGATCCTTCGATAATCCGGGGCCATACGCGGCTTTTCTGGCTATTATCATGCCGTTCAGCCTGTATTGGACAATTCAATTAATCCAAAAATTGGGAGCCATCGTTCGACAAAAAGGCAGAAAAGGAAAGACGGAGGCGGACAATGAAATAGCAACCATTGTTCTTTTACTTTTCCTATCGGGTTCCACGCTTATCGGAACCATAACTATTCTCCCTGCCACAATGGCCCGGAGCGCATGGCTTGCCGGCATGGCAGGTTCATGTATCGTCCTCTTTTACCTTTTCAAAATAAAAGAAAAACTACAAAAGTTACATAAACAACATCCCAAAGGTTATCTAATCGTATTCATAAGTTTCATCCTGATGCTTTCTATTGCCTGTTATGGAATCTACAGGTTAAAAAAAGATTCCGCCGACGGTCGGTTACTGGTGTGGAAGATATCACTCTCTTCATTAAAAGAGCACCCGTTAACCGGTGTCGGCATTGGAAACTTTCCTGCCGCATACGGGGAAGCTCAGGCAAATTATTTCATGCAGGGAAATTCCTCTCCAAGGGAAAAATGGCTTGCAGACATTCCTGAATATGGGTTTAACGAATTTTTACAGATTGCCGTAGAAGGAGGTATCATAGGTATTGTTCTCTTTTTAATTTTGCTCTGTTCCACGTTATGGTACGGACTGCGTAACATCCGGCACAATCCGCATACGGTAGCCCCGATCGCTGCTTTTACAGCCTTTGGTTTTGTGTCGTTTTTTTCTTATCCGTTAAGCACATTGGCACTTGCAATACTTTTTACTCTCCTTCTCGCTCTCTGTAACACGTCACAGGTTCAGGTTTCATCCCGCAGAAAGCTCCATCCCGTCTTTATCTATCTTCTATTTTTAGGAGTAAATATCGGAATTATCTATCCGAAGTATCAGACGCGTCAGGCTTATGCCCAATGGGCGCAAGCTCAAAAATATTACGACATGAAAATTTTTGCCACGGCAGCAGAATCTTACGAGGCTCTCTATCCGATTTTAAAGGTTTATCCCGACTTTTTATTTGAATACGGGGATGCGTTATCAAAGACAGGACATTTGGATAAAGGTAACCGAATTTTATCGGAAGCTGCGCGAGGGATGGCCGATCCTATGATTTATAACCTGATTGGTAAAAACTACCAGGCCAAAAAACAATTTCATCGGGCGGAATACTACTTTCTTAAGGCACACTATTTGGTCCCAAACAGGTTGTATCCGCTCTTTCTATTGGCCCATTTATACCAGGAAATGGAGTTGCCGGAAAAAGCATTCCAAACAGCTCAGCAAGTCATCAATGCGGACGTAAAAATAAACTCCACGGCAACAAAGGAGATAAAGTTTAAAATGAAACAATTAGCAAAAAATATACAAGAATCTTCTTTTTTAACTGGTGTTTCACACCAGTAATGAGCAATTCTTGCTCGTACACCAACACACACCTTTGAATTTCAGGGAAAGAGCAGCCAGAGGGCGCTCTTTCCCTCTCTCCTTTTTTCGGGATGATTTGCATCGTCGTGATTATTCTCTATATTCGCGATAAATCTGATACTAAAAACCGCTTATATGAAATACGTTCGTCTGCTGATTTTTACCGCACTCGTTTCTATTTGCGTGGGAGTTTCCGCACAAGTCAAACGAGAATTCCGGGGAGCCTGGATACAAACCGTACACCAAAGCGAATACAGTCGAATGAGTATCGATGAAATGAAAGCTGACTTTATTCGGAAGCTCAATCTCCTTCAAAAATGCGGTTTCAATGCTATCATTTTTCAAATAAGGCCGGAAGCAGATGCCTGGTATCCTTCCGAGTTGGAACCATGGAGTCGTTTTTGTACAGGAGTACAAGGTAAAGCACCCGAGCCCTTTTTCGACCCCACAGCTTTTCTTATCAAAGAGTGTCACAAAAGAAATATGGAATTCCATGCCTGGTTAAACCCTTTCCGGGCCAGTACATCGGGAAACACGACTTTCGCGGAATCTCACGTCTACCATCAACACCCGGAATGGTTTGTAACCTACAATAAACAGACTCTCTTCGATCCGGGCATACCGGCGTGCCGGAAATTCATCTGCGAGGTAGTAAAAGACATCGTACAACGCTACGATATAGATGCCATTCATATGGATGATTATTTCTATCCCTATCCGGTAAACGGTCTGCCTTTCCCAGATGAAAACAGTTTCCAAACTTATGGAATTCCTAAAGGATATGCACCGGAGAATAAAGATGACTGGAGGAGGGAAAACGTAAACAGGCTCATACAAGCATTAAAACACACCATCGCTTCTACGAAACCTTGGGTACGTTTCGGTATCAGTCCTTTTGGTATTTACAGAAATAAAAAAAATACGCCGGACGGTAGCGGAAGCAATACAAATGGCCTGCAAAACTACGATAACCTGTACGCTGACATCACCCTTTGGGTTAAAAAGAAGTGGATCGATTACAATATTCCTCAAATCTATTGGGAAATAGGACATCCGGCAGCCGATTACATTACGTTAGCTCGCTGGTGGGATAAGCATGCACACAACGTTCATCTCTATATCGGTCAGGACGTGGCTCGTTCTATGAAAGCCGGAGATCTAACCCGCAAAATGGAAATCGAACACTCCCTACCCCATGTCAAAGGGCATTGTTTCTGGCCAGCTAACGAAATACTATGGAACAATAACGGAATTGCCGATAGCTTGCAACAAAATTATCACCATTATCCGGCTCTTATCCCGGCCTACACGCATATGTACAATCATCGCCCTAAAAAAATAGGCAATCTGAAAGCTGAAAAAAACGCACAAGGTTATACGCTAAGATGGAAAGTAAAAGGAGAACGGGAGAATCCGCAAGATGCCCAATATTTCGTGATCTACCGCTTCAAACGAGGAGAAAAAATAGATTTGGACGATCCGTCGAAGATCATGGCCTTCACCCGTTATACCGAATGCTATCTACCGATGAATGCGAAAGATATGAAATACCGTTTTGTCATCACTTCCGTTGATCGTTTCCACAACGAATCAAAAGGAAAAAAGATTACGCTCAAACATTAAACGGATCTTTACCACGGCTTTTTTTCTGTCTAATTTTACCTAAGAACCAACCTGTTCCTGCTTTTTCCGTATATATTCGTAACAACACGGTAATCATAGCTTGTTGGAAATTATCACGTATCTAAATACGAGAATAAACTTTTTACATTTAATATTGTCTTATATTCAGTAAACATAAATGTTTAACTTAAAACGGAACAAGTATGAAAACAGTAACATTTGTTATTTCCGCCCTTTTGATGTTTTTTAGTTTCAGTATCGAAGCACAAAACCATCATGAAGAGCATCACGGACAACACCAACGCGGCCCGAGAGAAAGGATGAATCCCGAACAGATGATTCAAAGAATGGTCGCTCAATTGAAAAGCGAACTTAAATTAGATGAAAAACAAGAAAAACAAGTTTCAGAATTATTAACCGCCAATTTCAAAAAAAGAGGTGAAATCTTCCAAAAATATCGGAACAACCAGGATTCTTTAATGTTCTACCACCAAAAAGTGGAAAAAGAACAAAATGCATCCCTGAAAAAGATATTGACCGAAGAGCAATATAAAACTTATATAACCAACCTGGAAAAAATGGAGAAGCGTCGCAAAGAGATGATGGACAGGCGCAATAATAATAGAGAGGGTACACCCGAGATACGCGGGGAAGAATCACAATGCTGCGGTAAATGCAACTAATATAAAAACGGATGATCGAAAAGATCATCCGTTTCATTCTAATCGCACTCCCATATATTTTATTTCCGACGATCCAAAATCTTCGTAGCTATATCCATATACCGGTAAACGTCCTTCGTCGTCTCTCTTATGCGTTGCTCATCCTTCTTATGCCCTAATCGAACGACAATGGCATTCTTTTCAGGAATGGCAATTACATATTGACCCAACATTCCTCTGAAATAAGGGTTACGCATTCCCTTATAGTTCATAATCCAAATCTGAAAACCGTAATAATCCAATGAATCTTTCCCCCATTCATCTTTCAAATAAGAAGCCGGAGTAATTGCCTCCCGCATATAGGCCTCGGAAATCAATTGCTTCCCATTCCAATTTCCATTATGCATCATCAGGCGGGCAAAACGAGCCATCTCCCGGGCTGTAGCGTGGAAACAACAAAACGCCTTCTCATCCCCCCCCTTCTTATCCAACAACCAATAAGCGTCTCTACAAGCCTGCATCGGTTTCCATAGTTTTTCTTCCGCGTATGCACTAATGGTCTTTCCCGTTGCTTTTTCTACGACAAAAGCCAATATCTGGGTATCGCCACTACGATAAGAAAACTGCTTTCCAGGTTCATCGACCGCTTCCAAACAGGTGACCAGTTTATATAAATCGTCTCCGTAATACCCGTGAGTCGTAACGGAAAAAAGGGAACTATACGATTCATCCCAACTCAATCCTCCACTCATGGTCAATAAATTACGAATTGTAATTTTCTCCCTTTTATCCTTACCGAATTCAGGTATATATTTCGCAACCGGATCATCCAGGCTTCCTATCTTTCCTTCGTCCAAAGCAGCCCCGATTAAAAGTCCCACGATACTTTTAGTGGAAGAGAAAATATTAGACGTCAACGTATCGTTCCAACCATCCCTATACTCCTCATACACGATACTATCGTTCTGAATGACGAGAAACGAAACCGTTTTATATTCATCCAAATAAACATCATCCTCTTTCTCCAATTGATAGTCGTTATAATCATGAGCCGTCGTCCACTCCCAACAACTATCCGACTTCACCACGGTATGTTTCTCAAATAAAGTCAGGTCGTCAATATCCGGAAACCAATGAATCAAAGCCTGTTGCGCATAATAGGGCAGACAAAAATAAACCACGGTCAAAATAACTATTATTCCTATGCTAATCTTATATATTCGTTTCATATTGTAGATTGACAATTTTAAATCGTAGATCGACGATTGTAGATTAATCCAATGCAATCACATAATCACTAAATCATCCGATTATACCTTCGTTTTAATTTTAGCCACTATCTTTTTTATCTTTCCACTACCTATACAAGGGGCATGAGCATCTTCCGGGAAGAAAATTACAAACTCCCCGGCTTGTAAAGGAAAATAGAAAGAAGGTCTATCTTGATAAAACATAAAATCACCCTCAACATCGTAAGCCTTTTTTATGTCACGCAGATCTTCTTTAGCTTTCCACCCATAAATTTCTTCGCCTAACAAGGGAAGTTGTATATCGATGTAAGACTCGTGACGTTCCAAAAAAGCCTCTTCCTCCTCCTTTCCATCCACCTCATCCACTTTTATGTAAGCATCCTCTCCTGCTATATCGATACGGCCCAACGGCATAACGGTCATATCATGTGTTTTTATATAATCGAACACGGCTTTAAAATACGGGTTCAGATTTTCTACACGACTACTATTCAAAAGCTTATCTATAATCATTGCATTTCATTTATCCCGGACAAAGATAACAAATTGTTTTCATTCTTGTCCCGAAAGAAATTTCAACTTCCGATTTCCAACTTTCAATTAGTTATCGTACCTTTGTGCCCAATTAAATGATTAAATAAATGGAGCATAGAGCAGGTTTCGTCAACATTTTGGGTAATCCCAACGTAGGAAAATCAACCTTAATGAACCGGTTGGTCGGAGAAAAATTATCTATTATCACCTCCAAATCACAAACAACCAGACATAGGATCAAAGGAATCGTAAACGGAGATGATTATCAAATCGTATTTTCCGATACGCCCGGGGTTGTCAAACCCAGCTATAAAATGCAAGAGTACATGCTCGATTTTTCCAAATCGGCGATCATAGATGCAGACATCATCCTTTATGTTACTGATGTTGTTGAAGATTTTGAAAAAAATGCGGACTTTATTGAGAAGGTGAAACAAAGCAAAGCACCCATTCTGCTGGTTATTAATAAAATAGACCTAACCACGGCGGATAAATTAGATGTTTTATTCGACAGATGGAAGCAAATTTTGCCGCAAGCTGAAATATTTCCGCTTTCGGCCACGGAAAATTTCAATGTGGATAATCTATACAAACGAATACTGGAACTCTTGCCCGTCGGAGAGCCTTATTTCGATAAAGAAGATTTAACCGATATGCCCGCCCGCTTTTTCGTGACGGAGATTATACGGGAAAAGATCCTTTTAAATTATGAGAAAGAAGTTCCTTATTCCGTTGAGGTCGTCGTGGAAGAGTTTAAAGAAGAAGCGAAAAGAATCCATATCATGGCTGTCATTCACGTGGAACGCGATTCGCAAAAAGGAATAATCATCGGACATCAGGGAGCCTCTCTAAAAAAAGTAGGAACGGAAGCCCGTCTGGATATAGAAGCTTTTTTCGGCAAAAAAGTATTCCTCAATCTTTATGTAAAAGTATTGAAAGATTGGAGAAACAAAGAAAAAGATTTGAGGAATTTCGGGTACAAACAAGCCTAAAAACAAATGTAATTCGATGGAACGATTGAGTGATTATAACAGAGAAAACCATAATCGTCAACCGTCAATTTAAAACGTACAATTAATATATATGAGTAATATAGTAGCAATCGTAGGACGACCGAATGTAGGAAAATCAACTCTTTTCAATCGGTTGATTGGAAAAAGAAAAGCCATTGTAAATGAAGAGAGCGGTGTAACCCGCGACAGGAATTACGGGAAATCCGACTGGACCGGTAAAGAATTTTCCATTATCGATACCGGTGGTTATGTATCTAACAGTTCCGATATATTTGAAGAAGAGATTAACAAACAGGTGATGCTGGCTTTAGATGAAGCGGACGTTATTCTTTTCGTATGTGATGTGGAACTGGGAATTACCGACTTGGATCAAAGTTTCGCCAAACTCTTAAGGAAAGTGGACAAACCCATCTACCTTGTAGTCAATAAAGTAGATAACGGAGAACGCCTATACGATGCTCACGAATTCTATAAACTGGGAATAGGGGAAGAGTTATTTCCTATTTCTTCCGCCAGCGGTTCAGGTACGGGAGACTTGTTGGACAAAGTGGTTTCACACTTTTCCAATAATACCATTGAAGAAACGGAACATCTTCCCAAGATTGCGATCGTAGGACGACCGAACGTGGGAAAATCTTCCACGATCAACGCCTTAATAGGCGAAGAACGCAATATCGTAACCGATGTAGCCGGAACGACAAGAGATACGTTAGCCACCCGTTACAATCGTTTCGGGCATGATTTTCTATTGATCGATACGGCCGGATTACGAAAAAGAACCAAAGTGAACGAAGATGTTGAATTCTATTCCGTCATGCGTTCCGTAAGAGCAATAGAGGATTCGGATATCTGTATGCTACTCATTGACGCCACCAGAGGCATGGAATCCCAAGATCTAAATATATTTCATTTGATCGAACGAAACCAGAAAGGAGTAGTCATTCTCGTCAACAAATGGGACCTTATAGAAAAGGATAACAAAACCCTTATCAACTTCGAAAAAGAGCTAAGAATGAAAATAGCCCCTTTCGATGACGTACAAATTATTTTCACCTCGGCATTGACCAAACAACGTTTATTAAAGGCTTTGGAGGCAGCAATTGAAACGTATAAAAACCGTTCTCAAAAAATAAAAACATCGGAATTGAATAACGTGATGTTAGAAGAGATTGAGAACTTTCCTCCACCGAGCATGAAAGGCAAATACGTTCGTATAAAATACATCACGCAATTACCGACGGCTACGCCCGCATTTGCTTTCTACTGCAATCTTCCGCAATACGTGAAAGACCCGTACAAAAGATTTTTGGAAAATAAAATTCGCGAGCATTGGAAATTTACAGGAGTACCCATTCAAATTTTCATGCGCAAAAAATAGATTAAAAAGTCAGAATACATATTCTGACTTTTTTAATGGCAATTTGTAAATTAAAAAATTCCCCCTCCCTTAATGCCCCGATCCTTTAATTTTAAATCGCCGAACTAAAATTATTATTATCTTTAGGGCGTTTAAAAAGAAGAAAATGGCCGATACGATCACACACGAGGGAATCGTCATTGCAATCAACGATTCCCATATTACGGTTTCCATCCAAAGTCAATCTGCCTGCGCCGCCTGTCATGCCAAAGGTGCTTGCGGGCTATCGGAAGTGACTCATAAAAACATCACGGCCGAAAAGCCCAATACTCCCGTAGAAGTCGGAGATAAAGTGATTGTTATGGCAAGTGTCGGAAACGCTTTATATTCCGTTTTATTCGCCTACTTTCTCCCTTCCGTTGTTCTGATCGCCATTTTAGCTCTACTCGTCTCCTCCGGGATAGAAGAAACTTGGGCTGCCTTATATTCACTTTTAACAATTACCATCTATTTTATAATCATATACTTCTTTAGAAATCGGTTTGCCCAAAAGATAAAATTCAAGGTTAAAATAGAATAAACATGAAAAAATTAATAACTTTACGAGCGCTATAACTGTAAAGAAGAGACAAAACGAAAAATCTTATGATTACTACTACTATTATTTACACTATTATCTCTTTATGCGCCATCGGAATTGCAGCAGCTGTAATCCTTTATCTGGTCGCACAAAAATTCAAAGTCGAAGAGGACCCCAGAATCGATATCGTGGAAAGTATACTACCGGGAGCAAATTGCGGAGGTTGTGGCAAACCGGGATGTAGGGGATTTGCCGAGGCGACCGTAAAAGCGACCTCCTTGGACGGACTTTTTTGTCCGGTAGGGGGTACAGAAACGATGGCAAAAGTAGCCGCAGCCTTAGGCATGGAAGCAAGTGCACAAACTCCGCAAATTGCCGTTGTGAGATGTAACGGTACTTGTGAAAATCGGAAACGTACAAGCCGGTATGACGGCTACTCATCCTGTGCCATAGAACACTCTCTCTATCGGGGAGAAACGGATTGCACGTACGGTTGTTTAGGATGTGGCGATTGCGTAAAAGCCTGTCCCTTCGATGCCATCCACATGGATGCCAACGAATTGCCCGTAGTCTCAGATGAAAAATGTGTCGCCTGCGGAGCTTGTGTGAAAGCTTGTCCCCGCAACATTATTGAATTACGAAACAAGGGGCCGAAAGACCGCAGGGTATTCGTGTGTTGCGTGAACAAAGATAAAGGCGGGATAGCCCGTAAAGCTTGTACGGTTGCTTGTATCGGTTGTGGAAAATGCGTGAAAGAGTGTCCTTTTGAAGCGATCACGTTAGAAAACAATCTTGCTTACATCGATTTCCGGAAATGCAAATTATGCCGGAAGTGCGTTAGTGTTTGTCCCACGGGGGCCATCCATGAAGTGAATTTTCCACCCCGGAAAATAACCGAACCTGCTGAGACTACCGCCACGAATCAAGAAGCGTAGAGTTTAGATATATCTACTGAATCCTAAAACCTAAAATTGAAAACCGTGTTGAAGACATTTAAATTAGGAGGTGTACATCCACCCGAAAATAAATTATCATCACAAGGGGAAATCATTACTTTGCCAATCCCCGAACAAGTGATCATCCCGCTTTCACAACATATTGGAGCTCCCGCTACCCCGGTCGTAAAAAAAGGCGATCAGGTGAAAGTCGGACAACTCATTGCCCAAGCTACCGGATTTATTTCCGCTAACATCCACAGTTCCGTTTCCGGGACTGTCGCCAACATAGAACCGGTAATAGATAGTAGCGGATACCCCAAACCGGCCATTATTATAAAGGTCGAAGGCGACGAATGGGAAGAGGGAATATTACGTGAAGCAGTAAACAAAAGGCCGGACGAATTTACCAAAGAAGAGATCATATCGGCCATTCAAAGTGCAGGTGTTGTCGGAATGGGAGGAGCAACATTCCCCACTCAGGTAAAATTATCACCTCCACCGGGAAATACGGCAGAAGTTTTAATTATTAACGGTGTAGAATGCGAACCGTACCTGACAGCCGATCATCGACTGATGCTGGAACACGGAGCCGAACTGATCGTCGGAATAGAATTGTTGATGAAAGCCCTTCATGTTCAAAAGGCAATCATAGGCGTCGAAAACAACAAATCGGACGCTATCCAGCTCCTCCGGCAAGAAGCCCGTAAAGTAAAAGGGATTGAAGTATATCCGTTGCAAATAAAATACCCGCAAGGTGGAGAAAAACAATTGATCCAAGCTACCACGGGTAAACATGTTCCTTCGGGAGCGCTTCCGATTGCCGTCGGGGCTGTCGTACAAAACGTGGGAACTGTATACGCCGTATATGAAGCTGTAATGAAACATAAACCTCTGTTTGAAAGAGTTGTTACGGTAACCGGAAAGTCTTTAAAAGAACCGGGAAATTATCTATGCCGGATCGGCACGCCGATCACGAAATTGATCGAAGCTGCCGGAGGCCTTCCCGAAGACACGGGAAAAATTATCGGCGGTGGTCCTATGATGGGCAAAGCTCTGACGACAACAGACCTACCTATCACTAAAGGTTCCAGCGGTGTCTTACTGCTGAATCAAAAAGAAGCCAGCCGAACATCTTCCCGTAATTGCATCCGGTGTGCTAAATGCGTTAGTGTCTGTCCGATGGGATTAGAACCTTATCTATTGATGTCCCTAAGTGAGCGAAACAGAACGGAGGATTTGGAAACAGAAAAAATCATGGACTGCATAGAATGTGGCTCATGCAGTTTTACCTGTCCAGCCAACAGGCCTCTTTTGGATGTTATACGCCTGGGAAAGGCAAGAACAGGCCAAATGATTCGATCACGTAAATCATAAATCTTAAATTAAAATTCACTTATGAGTAATTTAATCATATCTCCTTCACCTCACATACACAGTAGGGATTCGATAGAAAAAAACATGTATGGCGTACTCATTGCCCTTATTCCGGCATTTATCTGTGCCATCGTATTTTTCGGCTTGGGAGCAATCACCGTAACCCTGGCTTCCGTGATAGCCTGCCTCGTCTTTGAATATTTAATTCAAAAATACATATTGAAACAACAGCCTACCATTTGGGACGGGTCGGCTATTATCACCGGTGTTTTGTTAGCATTCAACCTGCCTTCATCACTTCCGGTATGGATTGTGATCATCGGCGCCTTGGTCGCCATCGGAGTCGGAAAAATGAGCTTCGGTGGTTTAGGAAACAACATTTTTAATCCCGCCCTCGTGGGACGGGTATTTTTGTTGATCTCTTTCCCGGTTCAAATGACGACATGGCCTATTCCTCACGGATTCTCCACCACGGATGCTTTAACGGGTGCAACTCCGTTAGCTATTGCCAAGGGAGCTTTTAAGACCGGGCAGCCCATCTCCGATGCTTTATCTGCAGCCGGATTTTCAAATGAAGATTTAGTTTTAGGAAACATAGGAGGTAGCCTCGGAGAAGTAGCTGCACTTGCCTTGCTTTTAGGCTTCGCCTATATGCTTATTCGCAGAATTATCACTTGGCATATTCCCGTAACGATCTTTGCTACCGTCATTATTTTTTCGGGTATTTTACATTTAGCAAGTCCGGACCAGTTTGCCGGTCCGGTATTCCACCTCTTTACCGGAGGTATGATGTTAGGAGCCATTTTTATGGCAACAGATTACGTCACCTCCCCCATGTCCTATAAAGGAATGTTTATTTATGGCGCAGGCATCGGATTATTGACCGTTCTCATCCGAAATTTCGGAGCCTATCCGGAAGGGATGTCGTTCGCCATTTTGATTATGAACGGTTTTACCCCGTTGATCAACAGATACT
Organism: Gabonibacter massiliensis; assembly: GCA_001487125.1. Lineage (GTDB taxonomy): Bacteria > Bacteroidota > Bacteroidia > Bacteroidales > Marinifilaceae > Gabonibacter > Gabonibacter massiliensis. The sequence goes on along the minus strand of LN913012.1, from coordinate 22,372 downwards.
GTAAACCGGTAAGATTTGCATAATGAAGGATTACTGATTTGGATTTACGATGACCGTAACCAATCGCTAAATCATAAATTTTAAAACTATGGGAAAGAAATTAGAGTCAACCTTTAAAAATATGGTATTAGTTTTATCCGCCATAACCCTAATCTCGTCGGCTGCCGTTGGATTTGTCAACGAATTTACTTCGGGGCTAATCGATAAAGCCAAATTGGAAAAACAGGTGACAGCAATCCGGAATGTCGTAGCCGCTTTCGACAACGACCCGATGGCTGAAGCATGGACAGAAAAGACTCCCGACGGAGGCGAATTGATATTTTATCCGGCCAAAAAAGCGGGCGAGCTTGTCGGCACGGCCATAAAGACGTATAGCAACAACGGTTTCAGCGGAAAAGTATGGCTGATGGTCGGTTTTAACCCGGACGGAACCATTCACAATTATTCCGTACTCGAACATAAAGAGACACCTGGATTAGGTTCCAAGATGGATAGCTGGTTTACACGGGGAGGGAAAGGAAACGTGACAGGAAAAAAACCGGGAAAAACCGGATTAAAAGTTACTAAAGACGGTGGAGACGTGGATGCGATTACGGCAGCCACGATCTCTTCACGGGCATTTTTGGATGCAATAAATCGGGCTGCAGCCGCTTTAAACGGGGCGGATACCCAATCGGGAGCAACCCAACAAATAAAAACTGAGAATTAACAAATTTAACGACTGCGATACAGTCGCCAATATAAAATTAAACTGGACCTATGAACAATTGGCAAAATTTCACCAAAGGTTTCTTCAAAGAAAATCCGACCTTCGTTCTATTGCTCGGAATGTGTCCCACGCTGGGAGTAACGACATCGGCTGTCAACGGGTTGGGAATGGGATTGGCTACGGCATTTGTGTTGACTCTGTCAAACCTTGTGATCTCATTAGTATCAAACCTGATCCCCGATAAAATCCGTATACCGGGCTTCATCGTGATCATAGCGGCATTCGTTACCGTGGTGGACATGTGTATGGCTGCTTACACACCGGGACTTCATGAATCATTGGGATTATTTATTCCCCTGATCGTAGTGAACTGTATCGTATTAGGACGAGCCGAATCCTTTGCCTCAAAAAACAAGGCCATTCCTTCCATTTTAGACGGGTTAGGCATTGGACTGGGATTCGCTATGGCATTAACCATCTTGGGGGGAATTCGAGAAATTTTAGGAAGCGGTAAGTTATTCAACATAACATTGTATAGTGAACACTACGGAATGCTTATTTTCGTCTTAGCCCCGGGAGCGTTCATCGCTTTAGGCTATTTAATTGCTCTGATTAACAGGATCAGGAAGACGAATTGAAGATGATTATGATAAGAACCTAAAATCTAAAACTATAATGGAATATATATTTATATTTATTGCGGCAGTATTCGTTAACAATATCGTATTGGCCCAGTTCCTGGGAATATGTCCTTTTTTAGGGGTTTCCAAAAGCGTACCTACCGCACTCGGCATGACCGGAGCCGTTACTTTCGTAATGATTTTGGCCACATTAGTTACGTTTATCGTACAAAAAACAGTACTTGATCCGCTTCAGATCGGATTTATGCAAACAATCACCTTTATCCTGATCATTGCAGCCCTCGTACAAATGGTAGAAATTATTCTGAAGAAAGTAAGTCCCGCACTCTATCAGGCGTTAGGGGTCTTCCTACCCTTAATTACGACAAACTGTGCCGTTCTCGGTGTAGCCATCATGGTTATTCAAAAAGACTATAACCTGCTGCAATCGGTCGTATTCGCCGCCTCGACAGCTCTGGGTTTCGGTTTGGCCCTAACCATATTCGCCGGTATCCGGGAACAGCTGGAGCTGGTAAATATTCCCAAAGGGATGCAGGGACCCGCTATAGCAATCCTGACAGCCGGATTGTTAGCCATGGCTTTTATGGGATTTTCCGGCATCGTGTAATTCGAAATCATACGATAAAAATAGTCCGGAAATAATTCCGGACTATTTTTATCGACCACATTCCTTCTCTTTTCGTAAAAAATCAAGCATATAATCCGCTCTCTCCCGAACAGACAATAAAGGAACCGGCGTAACGGTATATCCTAACGCTCCATAAGTTCGTTTCATCTCCTCGCAGGTTTCTACCGCCAATTCAAAATCCTGTTTTCGCTCCTCGTCCGTGCAATATATCTCTCTCCACGGAGGAAATAAGAATACCCTTTTATTGTATCGATAACAAGAGGCTGCACTCCTCAATTCATCCCACTCATTCAATCCTATTAAGCGACTGTAACCCAATACATCCGGGATTCCTCTATCGAAAAAACAAAGCTCTTCCGCCTCCTTGTGGTTCTCAAAATCCCGAATTGCATATTGTAACATCAATTCCGAATACTTTCGGGTATTTCTCCAGGGCAAAGCATCTCCTCCGGAAGCAAGCTGTTCACGGATAATACACCTTCCGCTCTCCGCTACAGTAACCGCTCCCCTGAGCCGGAGTTCCTCCATGACAGTCGTTTTTCCCGCACCGGGACCTCCCGTTACAACAAAGAAATTAGGTTTATACATTCTTCTATTATGCGATTGAAAGATTCGACGATTAAAATAAATAAAAAACGTTTACATAATTGATGGAATTCTTTACCCCCGCGGAATTTATTTCCGCTAACACTATAAAACAAGAGGGATTCCGGGATCAGAGGAGCAAACGATTCGAATAATCATAGAATCACTCTATCATTTTTTCATAAGCAAACCCTACAAAATCGGATATGACCCGGTTAGTCCGTCTCTCCATTTCCTCCCGGGGGTTTGTCGTTGCCAATCCTATTACCTTCATTCCTGCCCTCTCCCCGGCTTCCAAGCCCGCAAAAGAATCTTCGAATACGAAACAAAACTCCGGTTTTACTCCCAACGCTTCAGCTCCCAACAGATAACATTCAGGATCGGGCTTAGAGCGAGTAATCTTATCGGCAGTAATCTTTACTTGAAAATATGCGGCTAACTCCGGACGGGCATGATACACGTATTCCATCTTTTTCTCATTGGAACTGGTCACTAAAGCGATTGGGACTCCCCGACTTTTAAGATCTTCTATAAAATCCAATACCCCCGGAATATAGGGATAGTCCATACGAGACTCCAATGCGTCCAGCCGTCGTAGAATCGACTGCTCCTTTTGAGGATCATTTTCCAAAAACTCCGCTACGATCTTTTGCAGAGTGAAGCCTTTGACTTTTCGGTGAAAAGCCTGTATATCGGGCCGATAACGCTTTCCCTCCTCCTCCCAAAAACCATCGTATGCCTTTTCCGTATCTAAAACGACACCATCCAAATCAAATAACACAGCCCATTTCCTTGTTCTATTCATATCTCCTTCAATTACATTTCAAAAATAGGAAAAAACTCCGAACGGACAATTTCTCCCGAGCGGAAACAAACCGAAAAGAATTTTGGTCGGTAACGTATAACTTCCTATTTTTGTATGCCGTTTTACCAGAGAGTCTATCATTCAATAGAAATAATATGCAGAAGCATTTGAAACATCCTATTTTTCACTTACTATCGGAAATTGCAGCCCAAAAAGGATGTGAAATATATGTTATTGGCGGATACGTACGGGACCTGATCCTGCAAAGGCCCTCCAAAGATATCGATATTGTTGTGTTAGGAAATGGCATTGAATTAGCCGAAACAGCGGCACGGCAACTCGGTAACCTGCACATCTCCATATTCAAAAACTTTGGAACCGCGATGTTCCGCTATAAGGGCGTAGAAATCGAGTTTGTCGGAGCCCGGAAAGAGTCCTACCACTTTGATTCGCGAAAACCCGTTGTAGAACAAGGTTCTCTCGAGGATGATCAGAAACGCCGTGATTTTACGATCAACGCACTCGCCATCTCTCTGAATACTTTTAACTACGGAGAATTGATTGATCCCTTCGGCGGTCTACAACATATAAAAGAACAGACCATAAAGACACCCCTTGATCCGCTCATCACCTTTTCCGATGATCCGTTGCGAATGATGCGGGCCGTGAGATTCGCCTCCCAGTTAGGATTTTCTATCGCTCCGGAAACTTTCGAGGGAATAAGAGCCAATAACGAACGATTAAAAATCGTTTCAAAGGAAAGAATCATAGACGAATTTAACAAGATCATGCTTTCCCCTAAACCCTCCGTAGGAATTCGACTACTGGAGGAAGCCGGGTTATTGAATCTTTTTTTTCCCGAATTGACCGCATTAAAAGGTGTTGAAATCGTCGAAGGAATCGGACACAAAGACAACTTTTATCATACACTGACCGTCTTGGATTCCGTTGCCAGAAATTCGGACAATCTTTGGCTAAGATGGGCCGCTCTATTGCATGATATAGCCAAACCGGTTACTAAAAAATTTATTACCGGACAAGGCTGGACATTCTATGGCCATAATCATATCGGAGAACGTATGGTAGCCAAAATATTCAATCGACTAAAATTACCCCAGAATGAAAAGATGAAATACGTTCAAAAATTAGTTTTCTTACATATGCGTCCCATTGTCCTTTCCGAAGATATCGTAACAGATTCGGCTGTCAGACGCCTGCTATTCGACGCGGGAGATGACATCGACGACCTGATGTGTTTGGCAGAAGCGGACATTACCTCCAAAAACGAAGAAAAGGTAAGGCGTTTTTTAGACAATTTCCAGATCGTTCGCCAAAAACTGAAAGAGGTGGAAGAAAAAGATGCCATCCGGAATTTTCAACCCCCTATCAGCGGAGAAGAGATTATCGCCACCTTCAATTTACCACCCTGTCGTCTGGTCGGGGATATCAAGAATGCCATCAAAGAAGCGATCCTTGATGGCATTATTGGAAACAATTCCCAAGAAGCCAGAGAGTATATGTTTAAAGTGGCTGAGAATTTAGGAATTTATTTTAAAAAATAAGCTATCTGTTTCGCTTTCGTTCCCGAGCATATTTTTACCGGGGAAGTAGGCACATCGTTATAAGGAATAAATTCCAATGCTTGTAGCAAAGCATACTCATCATCGTCCGTACTAAAAATTTCCAAACTCAAATTAGACTGATTGGTACGGTTAAGCGCTTGCAAATCATCGAACTTATCTTCCTCTAAAATCTGATATAACCTGGAAGACTGGTTGGGTGACAGATAAACCTTGTGTTTTTTCAAGACTTTTCCTGTCGGACTATAAATATAATTCTCTTTTTTCACGAGAAAAGCCACGATCCCCCATCCGATGATCCCCAAACCGATCATGATCGCCACCGAAGAAAGGATGTCATTTTCCGCGGCATTGATATGAGTGGAACCGAAATACAAAACAGCGGCTCCGACCAACAATAAGCCCAAAGGTTTTACCGGTGATTTCTTTTTCTTTACAATTTTACCTTCATCGACTTTCAATATAATATCTCCAATATAATCAAACTTTTCCATAGTATAAACATTAAATAATGACTCTTTTTTTCCGGGAAATTAAACACAATTATCCCGCCACAATAACTCTATCAAGCATTCCGTGAAAGCAGAAATACATATCACGAAAACTCTAACAGGCACCAAGATGCCTCCAGGGTTCAGAATCATACAATGATTTCACGTAAAGCAAAGACATAATATCCCGCGTCTTGCTTCAGTGCAAAAGAATCTCTATAAAAATGTTCGACATTTTTAAAATAGGAAGGAAACACACATTTACGTTCTTCTATCCCGCAAAAAAGATTACTCTTGGGAAGATAACGAAAAGTCGGAAAAGAAGTCAGCACCTCATGTACCGAATTTACAGGTACCGCATTCGCATTCAGAGCAGTCAAAAAAGCCAACTGATGAAAAGCCTCCTCTTCGTTCGAAACAATCTTTTCCTGCTTATCGGCCGTAACGACACGAGTAGAAGAATCTATCTGTTGAATCAGATAAATGATTACTACAAACAGTAAAACACTATATTTCAAAAAGGCCTTCATCGTTATGTTTCGTATTACAAAATTAGCAAATCGCTACGATATTCCATACAATAAACAAAAAAAAATTAGGCTGATATTTATATCAGCCTAATTTTTTCACTTACGCTCACTTATTTAGCCGGTTCGACCTCTCGACCTTTTATAATTTCCACAATATGTTCATTATTGATAATCATCATACCGTGACGGTCATTGGTAATACCCTCTTGTAACGTATAGGTATAAGTCGGAATAGAGCCCTTCATAATTGTCGGGAAGAATACAAATTTCAAGTTAGAACAATGTTCCCGCAATGTTTGTCCGGCCTCTATAATGTGGGTTGATATAATAAAAGAACAATTCCGATTCTCTGCAAACGCTTCCGTTACGGCAACAGTAGCATCGTAAGCATCCTTCACGTTGGTTCCTTTAAACAACTCGTCGAATATAATGACCAGATTTTTACCTAAACTCACCTCTTCTGCCACATGCTTTACACGAAGTACCTCAGCATAGAAATGACTATATCCCATATTCAAGTTATCAGCTACATTTATGGAAGTATACATACCGTCCTGAACCGAAAACTCCATACGTTCGGCCGCAACGGGGAATCCCATATGGGCCAAATAAATAGCGATACTGAAAGATTTCATGAATGTAGATTTTCCGGCCATATTAGCACCGGTCAGGAAAATCACATTGTGCTCGTGATCGACATGCACGGAATTGGCAACAGCCCCCGTCAACTGAGGATGATATACCTTCGTTATCGTTATATCGTTTTTATCCTCTACCATTTGATTGGCTTTCGCATAAACGAATTTTTTCTCTCTGGCAATCCGGGAAACCGTGATATACACATCGTATTCATAAATAATCTGCATCATCCTTTTGATTTTCTCTCGACAAGTATATCGCAAAAGATGATCGAATCTGGCCACCTTCGCTAAAGAGAGACGGGCCACTCCCCGTTCGTTAAGCGCCCAAGCCATTTTTTTATCATGAAGAATAGCATCCATCTCTTCGATCGTCTTCCAATAAGGAGAAGAAGCTCCCCCTTTAGCCAGTTTCTGATTAAAATCGTTTATCAGGTTCAAAAACTCGATGGAAGCGATGATTCCATTATATATCATTTCGAATTCCTTATCCGATCCTATATAATTCAATAATTTCCTACGGCAGGTATTCATGGCTGCCACAATGGGATTCGCGTGTCCTAAATTACTCAGGTAATGGTCAACCACATCAAACAATTCGTTTTCGATAGGAAACTCTACATTTTGTTCCTGAAAATAACGGAATACACTACTCCGCTTATTGATAGCCTCAGCATCACTTAAAGGGTTTTGGAACATGTATTCCAAGAGTTGTCCCCCGCCCCGGGTACAAGTATGATTAAACACGTTAAATATAGAATTATTCTTATATTTACCGAGCATGTTAAGGTCATCCAAAGTCTGTTTATCTACGGTAAAGCTCATGATCAATTAGATTTAGCGTTGTTGGTTTTCTTTCTACTCTTTATTATCTCAATGATACGTTCATTGTTGATAATCATCATACCATGCCGGTCGTTGGTAATACCTGAAGCTAACTTATAGGTGTATACCGGCATACTTCCTTGCATAATCGTGGGAAGATAAGCGAAATTAATATTGTCGCAAAGCCCGCGTAATGTCTCTCCAGCCTCAATAATATGGGTAGAAATAATAAAAGTACAGTTCCGGTTGGCCGCAAAAGCCTCCGTTACGGCAACGGTCGCATCATAAGCATCTTTCACGTTAGTACCGCGGAACAGCTCGTCGAAAACAACAATCAGGTTCTGAGAACGACTCACACTTTCGGCCACTTTTTTTACCCGGAGAACCTCCGCATAGAAATGGCTGTATCCCATATTCAAATTATCCGGCAAATTGATCGTCGTATACATTCCGTTCTGGACGGAAAATTCCATGCTTTCGGCCGGAATAGGGAATCCCATATGGGCTAAGAATATACATACGCCGAAAGTCTTCATGAATGTAGACTTTCCGGCCATGTTAGCTCCCGTCAAGAAAATCACATTACTATTGTGATCGACATGCAGGGTATTCGGTGTCGGATTTTTTAATTGAGGATGATACATCCCGTCAATTTTCAATACATTTTGATCCGATGGTAGAGCTTTCGCAAAAACGAAACCTCGCTTAATAGCCACCTGAGCGATAGAAATATATACATCCATATTATAGATGTAATAGAGCAACTTCTTCATTTTATCCCTGGCGGCATAACGCAAAATATGGTCGTAATCGGCCGTTTTCGCGTAAGCTATTTTTTTCAAACCCTTCTCTTTATAAGCCCAAGCAAATTCTTCATCAAGAATGATCTTATTCATCTCCTCCACCTCTTCTTTATAAGAATCGACAGCATTTATCGCATCGATCTGAATAAAAAAGTCATGCAAGCAATTAATAATCTCAACAGAGGCTAAAATACCTTTATGCAATAATTCATATTCAGTATCTGTCCCCATATAGCTACGGAATTTCCGTTGTAAAGTATTGTTCTCGGCCACAATCTTCGTACGACTATCCGTATTGCTCAGGTAGTGCTCTACCGTATCGAACAGTTCGCTTCGAAACGGAAATTCCACGTTCTTTTCCTGAAAATATTTGATGATCGTACTCCTTTTATTGATTTTATCCACGTCAGACAGCGGATAAAGAAACATTTCCTCCAACACCAAAGCCCCACCTCTCGTTCGAGTGGTGTTGAACAAACTGTAAATCGAATTCCCTCTGTGCTGTTTTCCAAAAATGTTGAGGTCATCCAGGGTTTGCTTGTCAATTGTAAAACTCATAATTTGTTTTTTTCATCGTTTATTTTAGGTCAGTATCCTGAATCGTCAAGACGATTCAGGATACACTGTAATCTTTTTATCTTCCTCTTCTACGAATCCAGATCAATATTGCAAATATAGCCAATATTCCCGGGAATACACCCATAAATCCGATCTTAGAAACGTACATTCCTGTCTCACCCAGGTATACCTTGTTATCCGGCATAGTCGGACGACGCACGTCGATAGGCACCTCATTATCCGACATCCAGAAGAAACCTCCTGTAATAATCGTATAGTTTGAAGCATCCACGTTCTTCCTTCCGATACTGATCTCTCCGTTACTGATACAATCAGCATCTCCAAATATAATAATTTTTTGTTCTTTTTCTCCAACTTTCCGGGATAAAGCCAAACCTGTCACGTACGATTTTTGAACTTCTCCCTTTTCCGGATTATATTTTACCGTATCATCAACAAAATTCGTGACTTGTAACTCGTTCCATACCAATGAATCCGTTTTAAACAAAGGTGTCATAGTAAACCCTTTTCCCTCCGTGTATTCCAATCCGGAAACATTAGGCATGGTCGCTTTATATTCGTATCTGCGCATGATATCAAAGGCGTAAGAGAGTTCTCCCGCTTCCTTCGTCGGATCCGTGATTATAAAATCAGCAAGGAAGTTCTCACTCGGTTTTACTAACGTACCCGGCACAAACTGTACACCGAACTGTTCTACCAACGGATTCATGACATCCCGACGCTTCGGCTCTCCCAAAATCAACAGGTTTCCGCCTTTGGCAATATACTTATCCAAATACACTTTTTCCTCTGCCGTCATCGGGCTTCTCATCTCGGCGATAACCAAGATAGATACATCTTCCGGAATTTCCTTATCCAAGGCCACGTCACAAAAATCAAATCCTTGATTGATCAACGAATAGCGGAAAGGTTTATCCTGAGCAAAGCGGTTATAATCCCGATCCCCCTCACGTTTATTGTCTCGTTCTCCATGACCGGTCAAAAAGCCGACTTTCGGCAATTTCATCACCAAGCGTTTTAAAGCTGCTGTAATTTCAGATTCGCTCGGGAAACGCATCATATCATCGTAAACCCGAAGGAAGGTCTTTTGTCCGTTTTCCCGTTCTATCAAGCGAACAAATCTATTCCCTTCCGGGAACAAGTCAATCTGTTGACGAATCTGTTCCGGGGTGATAAACAGATTGGAATCCAATCCCCAAGAATTACAGATTTTCACCATCCGCTCCCGATCCGAAAGCCCCGGATAACGTTTTTCCAAATCAGGATTATTTACCGTATCGTAATAGTATACGTACTTCATTTTAATTTCCGGTTTGAATCGGGTATATTGCTTAAACCGCTCCAAATCCTGATTCACGTAGCGAGGAGTCGCGTACCACAACGTTCCGTCCTCTAAAGCATTCGTGTAAGTCGTAATAGTCAAGCCGCCTTCCAAACGTTTTACCACATCCTGGCTGTTCTCGGTTAAGGTTCTCACCTTGGTCCGGGTTGCGTCATAAAATGCCATCAACGTAGGACGAGATGTCAGATACCCCAAAATCATAGCGATGCAGACAACCCCCACGTATTTTCCCATACTGACAGCCCACGGCGTTTTCTGACGACAAGCTTGCAAACGAATAATCGCCAACGAAAGGAACAAGGCGATCACGATGATAAAATACAATAAATCCTCACTGCAAATCAAACCGCTAATAAATTCATCACAACGCCCGGAAATAGATAACCAATACGTAATGTCACGGACAAAAGCAATATCCTGCCACATTCCTCCCACGAAATTCAATACGGCCAATACAGCCAAAGTACCCATGGCGGCAACCACTTGATAAGAAGTCAAACTGGACATGAAAAGTCCGACTGCCGCATAAGCGCAGATCAATAGATAGAGTCCGAGCAATCCGGAAAGGATAGCCGGAAAATCCAACATCTTAACCGTAAAAGCAGTGAAAAGAACATAAACCATCAACACTCCGATCAAAACCAAAGCATAAATCATCATGGAAAGGTATTTTCCTAAAATGATCTGAATGTTGGTCACCGGAGAAGAATAGAGTAATTTTATAGAACCGCTGCCCAGCTCCCGGCTCATTAAGCTCATGGTCAACAGAGGGATATAAAGATAAAGATATTGCTGTACGATAGGAAATAATCCACCCCAAGGCGAAGCGTATACGCCCAAAGTCACACCTCTTAAACCGTATCCTAAAGCTTGATTTCTCACCATGCCTCCCATCACATCGGCAAATGCCATACTCGATTGAAAAGTAAAAATTATAAGAATCAGCCAGGCAATCGGTGAGAAAAATAAAGTTTGTAATTCAGTTCTGGCTATATTATATATCGTCTTCATTGTCTATTTCTTTTTATTTTTTGGATAATTCTGCAAAAATCGTATCTAATGAACTCTTTTCTAAATAAATTTCGGTCAAACGCCAGCCGCGAGCAACACTCATTTCAACTATTCTTTCCGTGACCTCCTGTACATCGGAAAATTGCAAGCGATATTTCGTTCCGCCCAGCTCTTCTACCCCCAATACACCTTGAATACCGCGTAATTCTTCAGCAGAAGGCATAGCTACCATTGAAACGACCAAGGTATTCGGTATAATATAGTTATCGAATTCATCTACGGTTCCGGCAAAAACAAGTCGTCCCTGTTCGATCATGCGAATGTAATCGCATGTTGCTTGCACTTCCGGCAAGATATGGGTCGAAAGCACAACCGTACGATCTTCAGCAATCTCTTTTATCAAATGACGGATTTCAACGATCTGGTTCGGATCCAACCCGTTCGTCGGTTCATCAAACACCACGAAATCCGGATTATGAACGATAGCCTGCGCTATCCCCAAACGTTGTTGATATCCTCCTGACAAATTACGGATCAATCGTTTTTGAAAATGGGTAATACCACAACGGCCCATGACCTCCATAACCGCCTTAGAGACCTCTTTAGCCGGAATATGGCGTAAACGAGCACAATGGATCAGATACTCTTCTACTGTCAAATCCATATGCAAGGGCGGTTTTTGAGGCAAAAATCCGATATGCCGTTTGGCTTCTACCGGATGCTCCCGTAAATCGATTCCTTTAATAAATACACTTCCCTCCGTTTGCTTTAACACTCCACACATGATGTTCATGGTCGTAGATTTGCCGGCACCATTAGAGCCTAACAATCCATAGATCCCATTTTTAGTAATCTCAAAATTAATATCTCGTATCGCCCACTGAACGCTATAGCGATGAGATAAATTTTCGACTTTAACGATTGATTCTTCCATAGATTTTTGTTAAGTTTTATAGATTCTTAGTTACACACGTCGTATCATAGTTAGTCTAAAAATTACATCATTTCATTAAAAATATGACACAATTCTCACCACTAAAAATAGACATTATTTACCCATGTTTTTCAGGTAAAAAATACTTTATAAAAAACTTAACTTTTACATTCAATCGATTCTCCATCTCCCGAAAGCCCTTTATCAACAAAGGAAGGTGTTTTTATTCGAACAAGATTTCACGTCTCAAAAAAAGGATTAATATTTTTTTAACAAGAAGCGGTTTAATTTCATTCCATATTTTAACAGATTTCACACTTTTATGAGCCGATATTAACCCTCGATACCTCTTAAAAATAACTTTTATAACTCGAAAATTCAAAATTATCCCGGTAACCAACGACATTTTGTTTCTTTTAACAAGAAAAAATACATTTACAATTACCCCCCCATACCGGTAACATATGAAATTATCTTCCGGTTTCCCAATACAATTGCATTAACCGGGAAAAAGCATAATCCCCCGATCGTTCCTTCGATACCTGCATAAATTTTGTCATAGCGGGAGAAAAACGACCGACCTTTATTTCATAAAAAACGGCATAAACCACCCGATGGGATAATACATGTTTGGGAGGTTCAAATACCCTCCGTATTTCCGGTCGATCTGCCCCATCCAGTAATTGGTTCCACTCTTCAGTCTGTTGAAGTTCCTGAAAAGTCAAAGGTTTATCCGATTCAATTAAAGGAAATTCGTACAGATTACGCCAAATATCTTTATCCTCCCTTTTTTTCAATAAAAAACGGGTTTCGTCATGAACGTGCAAATAATTAAAATAACGGGGTTTCACCTGTACCTTCCCTACTTTCACAGGCAATTGTTCTACCTTGCCTTTTGCCCTTGCCATACAACGGGTATTCAACGGACAATGTTCGCAATCAGGAGATTTCGGTATACACTGCAAAGCTCCAAACTCCATCATAGCCTGATTATAAAGATCGGGACGGAAACGATCGAGTAATCTCCGGGAAAGCTCCGCAAAATAGGTCCTTCCCCGTCCTGAATCTATCGGGATATCAATATCGAACAACCGGGATAATACGCGGTACACATTTCCGTCTATCGCTGCATACGGCAAACGATAGGCAAACGAACAAATAGCGGCAGCCGTATACTCCCCGATTCCTTTCAATGAAAGCACCTCCTTGTAGCTCCGAGGGAACTCTCCTCCATACAGCGAAACCACTTCTCGAGCCGCCCGATGTAAATTACGGGCACGACTATAATACCCCAAACCTTGCCAATAGGTCATCACTTCATCTTCCTCCGCTTCGGCCAAAGAAACGACATTCGGAAAACGTTCCACAAACCGAATAAAATAATCCAGACCTTGTACGACCCTTGTTTGCTGGAGAATAACTTCCGATATCCATATCAAATAGGGATCATCTGTATTCCGCCAAGGAAGATTCCGGCGATTCCGCTCATACCAAGGGATTATTACGTCTCCTATCGACCACTCGTTCATACTCACTAATAGCTAAAATATACCGGCAAAGATAAAAATTTAAAATCCTTTCCTCCGTCATCTATCCAATAAAAAAAACGGATGCCTCAATCCGTGAGGTACCCGTTTCCACTAATAACAAAAAAACCTATTTTACTCCAAGTGAGCCCGAATCATCCAAGCTACCTTCTCTTTTTTCTCTATCATATCTTCCAAGAAATTCGAAGTACCGAAATCTTTGGATTCTTCTTTATCCATAGTTTCAAGATCCGTCCGAATCTGACGAATGATTTCAGCATTATCATCTCTTAACAGGGCCAACATATGCTTGGCATCCGGAAGCGGTTGCTGCTCATCGTACTCTTTTATGCGGTTATGCTCTAAACATCCCCTCAAAGATCCTAACGGCCGTTCATCCAAATCACGTACTCTCTCCGCAATAGCGTCGATATCTTCAATCAATCCATTGTAAAGATCTTCGAGAAAAGTATGATAGGATCTAAAACTCGGCCCCTTCATATTCCAGTGAAAATTCCATGTTTTTGCTAATAAGACAAAATGGTCTGCAAGTAAATTATTTAAAATGGTCTTACTTGATTTGATCATTTTCGCATCTAAACCAATATTTCCTTCCATAGTAATGTTATTTAAAAGGTTAATTAACTTCTGTTTCTTCATTTATAACGAAGTTAATTCAGGAAAGTTTCGGGCCGAACTGAAATATTAGCCTTAAAAGGAAAAGGAACTACGCAAAGAAAACGAGATTAGAAGTTTTTCCCGGTATCCCACCATAAACGAGTTCCCGGAGTATCATCCCCCTGTAAAGCTTTTTTCAATTTCTCATATTGTTCAGGATCCACATCGATCATGGAAGCCGGAAAGTTTAGTCTTCTGATCATCAATTCCGTATCGATACAACCGTCTTTACTGTTATTAACCCGTACCGGAAACAAACGAGGATAACCCGTACGCCTTTGTTCCGCCCAAGCTTCACACCCTTCAGGAAAAACAGCTAACCATTTCTGAGTAATGATTTTCTCTAACTTCACCTCCCTGGAAGCACTCTCGTCCCACCGAGGAGAGACCAAACAACGAGCTTTAATATTATTAACAGGCTCAAAAACATCCACGTAATCGGCCCCAACCCGATCGCTCTGCAAATATGCCTCCACCCCGGCAGCTCCCCATTGATTGAAAGAACAACGCACCCCCTCCCGATAACAATCCCCAGGAACCTCTGAAGTCCAACCGCGCAAAGCAGCCTCAGCTCTCAAAAACCAAACCTCGGCGGCCGTCATCAGAATAGCCTCACTGCTCCCTTCCACGTATATCCTGGATAGCGCACTATACCGCGTATGAGCAAAAACAGTTCCTTGCCGAATTCCCCGGTACTCTCCCTTTATAGAAATGATATTCCCGTTTTCTCCCTGAACATCATTCGGACAAACTTCAAAAAAATGGGCTCTTCTTGGATCTTCATAACCATTTAAAATTGACTCCATAGAGGCATTCATGTAGGCTTCTCCCCATACCTGATTAATCACCCCAAGCGGATTAGTGTAACCATTCTTGGTTGAAACTACCGCCTTTTCAGGTGAAGTCGTGAAAATACCGTAAGAGTTAACCATCCCTTTTCTAAACTCTCTTCTTGCCTCTTCCGGATTTACCACTGCCAGACGTATAGCCAGACGGAGACGAAGAGAATTGGCAAATTTAACCCAGGACTCATAGGTTCCGTCCATTATAATATCGAATTTAGCAAAAGCAGAAGCATCTTCTCCTTCCTTTATAGCCTGATCCAATATATTCACAGCTTCATCGAGATCCTCAAAAAACATCCTGTATGCCTCTTCCTGGTTATCCGGGGCATAGCTCTCCCTCAAATTTCCGAACTGAGAATAGATGATAGGACCATAATAATCCGACACCCGATGCATCACCTCCACCTTCAGAATCTTAGTTATGGCAAAAAAAGCCGGATAATCCAATCGAGTCAGATCTTCCAAACGTTTAATCTGAGGCATTACATAAGCGTAGGTATTCTCCCAGAATGTACCATTCCAACCATCCTGCATATTATAATCCGAATTATGAGACCCACCGTTCAACGGCTTATAATCATGCATATACCCGCTAAACATATCTGCACTCAGATTTTGCATGATCTGGTATGGCCAGTTCTTTCCTTTTCCGAAATCATAATTAAAATAAATACCTTGCTGGATAATACCCAAAGGTATCCCCAGGTGATTCAGATCTATTTCCATCTCCTCATCCGTCATTCCGGTTTTATCCGTGTTTAAGGATTTGAAATGACCCGTACAAGCCACCCATCCCCATACAAAAGCAATAAAAACGAAACTATATTTCCTCATCTCATTAAAATGTAAAATAGATATTAAAGCCGATATTTCGGGTCGTCGGCATCCCGTATACTTCAATAGCCTGATTATCACTACCCGTGGAAAGTACCAAATCGGGATCAAAGGGAGCTTTTTTGTACAGGAAACACAGGTTACGAGCTACAAAATTCACTTGTACGCTCTTGAAAATACCACTTTTTTTCATCCAACCGTCGGGAAGCGTGTAACCGATGGACAACTCCCGAAGACGAATATTCGTTGCATCGTAAATATAATACTCCGTTACTCCCGCACGTCCCCCGACAAGACCTTTATAAAAACCTTCCACGTCCGTAATACGTTTTCCCTCCAATTCGACAAATCCTTTATCCCTTGCCTTTCCCGTAGCTTTAGTTACCCCGAACATGTCCAGATCCGCCTGCGTTTGCGAGAGGACATCCCCACCGAAGCGCCCGTCCAACAAAAGATGGAAAGAGAACCCCCTATACCTCAAATTATTACTCCAACTCAAAGTAAAATTCGGATTAGCATTTCCCACTTTCACCGTATTGCCTTCTCCCACAATCTGGGGAAGACCGCTTTTTTCTCCCTCCGCCTCGTAAACGATCTCTCCATGTTCGTCCCGTTTAAAGGCTTTTCCGTATATATCCCCAAATGATCCTCCCTCTCTTAACTTCATCGCGTAACTGGAAGAGAAGCCACGCGGACCGTATATAAATACCGGAAGCTCCTCATGCAGGCGTAAGACCTTATTCTTATTCGTGGCAAAATTGATCTTCGATTCCCATTTTCCCTCTTTGAAAATAACAGGAATACCTCCCACGGAAAATTCAACCCCGACATTCTGAATATTTCCGGCATTCACGTAACGATAAGCATATTCATCTCCATCCTGTGCGGGCAATTTAAAAAACTGATTCCTTGTATTCGTTCTATAATAAGTAAAATCTACATATAAACGATCGAGCCAGCATCTCCATTCCGTTCCTAATTCGATAGAATTATTCATCTCCGGCTTCATCTCCTCAAAGGGAGCCGCATCGGCAGATTGTACGCCACCTCCGGCCAACACATAGGACATCGGATTGGTAATGTATAATGGTATATCGTTACCTACCCGACTCCAAGATACACGTAATTTAGCCAAATCGACCCATTTCGGTAAATTTAAAGTTTTATTCAAAGCCCATGCTATACCTAATGACGGATAAAAGAATCCTGTCGATTCATGGGAGGTAAAAGCCAATGTAGAAGACCAGTCATTCCGTGCCGACACATCCAAAAACAGAAAATCACCGTATCCGATCTGAATCGTTGTAAAAAGTGATTGCATCTGCCGGGTCGCCCTATTCTGCTCCTCAATATAAGCAGAGGTATTCATATTGATATTGGCAACCGTAAATACATTAGCGTATTTCAAAGAAGCCGTTTTCGAATCATACCGAAGTCTGCTGATCGTATTATTATTTATACTGGTTCCGAGTGTCATATGAAACGTAAACTTTCCAAATAACCGCCGGTATGTGGCCAGCAAATCCCCGTACAATAACGTTTGCTGGTAAGTATAATCTATATAACGCCCATTTTCGCCCGCAAGTGCCGGAGCGGTTGAGGCATAAAAACGCTGTCTGAACTTATCCGAAACATCATCTATACTGACTCTTCCCTGTACAGACAAATCTGTCGTTATTTTCACATCCGCCGTCAAAGAGACAATGGCCCTGCTCCGAATGTCTTCGCTTAAAATACGATTTGTCACCCAATAAGGATTCTGTTCGAAATCTTCCACCGAGCTATGCCAATTCTGCACCATCAGATTCCGTTTTTCATCCAATAGCTCAAAATGTTTTTTATACTTTGAAATATCTTCCCCACGCGGAAAACGATACAATCCCACGAGAGGATTCATATAAAAGCCTCCCGGAGTAGGACGATTCTTCATTTTTTGTCTCATTAGATTCAAATTACCATCCAATTTCAATCGCCCTTCAAAAAAAGAAGCTGTTTCTTTCAAATTGATATTATGTTTCATAAAGCGATGCTGAGGAACGATTCCTCTCACTGCCGTATTCGCGTAAGAAAAATAGGTCTGCATAATCTCATTTCCCGTGGAAAATGAAAGAGAATGGATCGCTGAAATGCCTGTCCTAAAAAAATCCTTTGCTGCATTGTACTTTTTCAAGTTATCCCGCTCCCCCCAACTCTCAATTCCGTCACTTACCCCGTAGTGATTCTGAAACTCGGGTAAATTAATCGCCTTCTCAAAAATCATACTTGAAGAGAACTGCACTTCTTGCTTTCCTCTCAATCCTTTTTTCGTCTTAATCAAAATTACCCCATTGGCAGCTTGTGTCCCATATAAAGCAGAAGCTGAGGCCCCTTTCAATACACTGATACTTTCTATATCTTCCGGATTCAAGTTAGAGATACCGTCTCCTCCATCCCGGTTCCCGGCATCTGCCGTTCCCCCGATAGCCGTATAAGCCTGTTCACTACTTTCATTTAAAATCGGTATACCGTCAATCACAAATAGAGGTTGATTATTCCCGGCCACGGAACGAATTCCCCGAAGTAAAACTCTTACCGATCCACCTGTACCGGAAGCACTTTTATGAATCTGCAATCCCGCAACTTTTCCCATTAAGGCCACGAATAAATTGGGATCTTTTATCCTTATCAATTCATCCTGTCCGATTTGCGTAACAGAGTAAGGCAAGGAAACGCCACTTTTTTCAATACCTAAAGCCGTAACAACCACATCCTTCAAAAAGACCATATCCTCCTCCAGATGAACCCTTAAAAAAGCTTTCCCCTGAATAGGGATAAACAAGGTTTTATAACCGACAAAAGAAATAACTAACTCTCCGTCAGCCGGAACAGAAAGCGAAAATTGTCCCTCTTTATCGGAGACGACCCCATGGTAAGTTCCTTTTTCAACGATATGGGCTCCCGGTATAGGAACTCCTTTTTCATCCTCGACAATACCATTAACCCGGATGATGTTGGTTGCCAATCGAAGGGAATCCGGCACCGCATCTCTCTCCCGTATACCGAAACGGCCAAAATTAGTTTTACCGTACAGACAAGAAGATACGGTTAAAAACAAAAATAACGCATAAATACACTTCATCACACAAATACCCTCTCAGTTTATTTTAACAGGCCTCTCCCCTTCCAGAGGCTTTTTCCCACATTTATTCCAATCCTCTCTTCTTCAGCAGAGGAATTTCCGACGGAGTTTGTCCACGAAACTTAATATATTGTTTCATAGGATCATCGTATCCTCCCTCGGAAAGAATATATTTTCTCAAACGTGCAGCCAACTCCGGATTATATATATCTCCGGAATCTTTAAAAGCTTGGAAAGCATCCGCATCCAATACTTCTGCCCAAAGATAGACATAATAACCGGCCGAATACCCTCCATCGAAAATATGAGAGAAATAAGTAGTCCGGTAACGAGGTAAAATCTCTTTTATCAACCCATGCTTATCCATCGAAGCTTTTTCAAAGGCATTCACATCGTACTCCCGCGAAGTTGTTTGAGAATACCAATCCATATCCAATAAAGCCGCAGCTACATATTCCACCGTAGCGAATCCCTGATTAAAATGACCGCTCTCCTGTATCTTTTGAATCAATGCATCAGGCATAGGTTCACCCGTCTTATAATGTCTGGCATACATCTTCAATACCTCAGGTTCACCAGCCCAATTCTCCATGATCTGGGAAGGCATCTCTACCATATCGTGAGGTATGGTGCCGGCTATCCGCTTATAATCCCCCCGGATAAAAAATCCGTGAAGAGCATGTCCGAATTCATGAAACATGGTTTCCGTATCGTCCCAACTCAATAATACCGGCTCATCACCGACCGCAGGAGAAAAATTATAAACGACAGAAACCAGCGGGAACTCTTCTTTTCCGTCCACTTTCGTGTAATGACGGAATTCTGTCATCCAAGCCCCTGCCGATTTGCTGGATCGAGTAAAATAATCCAGATAAAGAATAGCTAAATGCGATCCGTCTGCATCTTTTACCTCATAAGTCTCTACATCCGGATAATACACCGGTATGTCCGTCCTTTTTTCCAAAGTAATCCCGTATAACTTACGAGCGACTTCAAACATTCCGTCACGCACATTTTCCAACTTTAAATAAGGTTTCATCTCGGATTCGTCCAAATCGTATCTCTGCTTCCGCAATTTTTCAGCATAATACCACCAATCCCAACTCTCCAACTTTTCTTTCATCCCCTCTTTATTGGCGATAGCCTGCATTTCGGCTAATTCCTGTTTCGCAACCTTTAAAGCAGGCCCCCATACCCGGCCCATAAAATCATACACATTTTGAGGCGTTTTGGCCATGTTTTTATCAATCACATACGAGGCATAAGTATCAAAACCCAACAACTTCGCTTTTTCCAACCGCAAATTGACCATTTGGGCAACAATTCCCTTGTTGTCATTCTCGTTGTTATTATCTCCACGCATATAATATCCCTTGTACAATTTCTCGCGTAATTGACGATTCTTGGCATATTGTAAAAAAGGAATCAGGCTTGGTTTATGAACGGTAAATACCCACTTACCCTCTAAACCCCGTTTTTTGGCCTCGGCGGCAGCGGCGATAATTGCCGTCTCCGGCAGTCCGGCCAAATCTTCTTCTTTGTCAATCTCTAAAACAAACGCGTTTGTCTCTTTTAGCAAACGATCTCCATATTGTAAACTGAGTTTCGCCAATTCGGCATTCACCTGTTTCAGTTTAGATTGATCCTCCGCACTTAAATTCGCTCCACCCCGAACAAAATCATTATAATACAACTCCAACGTCCGAAGTGCTAACGAATCCAATCCCAAGCTCTCTTTTCTATCATACAATGACTTAATACGGGCAAACAATTGGGGATTCATACTGATTTCATCGCTATGAGCCGTTACCATAGGACTGACTTCCATGGCGATTTCCTGCATTTCGTCACTCGTAACGGCTGCATATAAGTTGAAGAAAATAGATGACACCCTATCCAATAACTCTCCGGATCGATCCAAAGCCATTATCGTATTCTCGAAAGTCGGTTCTTCCGTATTATTGACAATTACTTCAATCTCTTTTTTATGCTGTTTTATCCCCTCGTCAAAAGCAGGTTTATAATCGGATAATTTAATCTGGTCAAAAGGAGGCGTATGAAAAGGAGCTGTAAAAGGCTTTAACAACGGATTATTAGTTTGACGTTTTTCCTCTTTACAAGAAGTTATCAATGTCACCACACTCAAAAATAAAATTACCGTTCTTTTCATATATATGTAAATTAAATATAGTATTCGCAGCTTATCCATAAAACGAGATAAAGATACAGATTAAAAATAATAAAATGTTAATTGATATCATTTTTAACGTTAAAAGATATCTAATTCCCTTATTTCCACTATTTTTACCCTGCAAAGTTTAATAATATTTTTTATGAATTTACTTTTTGTCGCAATCGGTTCTATGCTCGGGGGAGTCTCCCGATACTGGTTAACGGGTATCATACAAAAAAATGTCCCTACTCTTTTCCCTTTAGGAATATTTACAGTAAACATAATCGGATGTTTTATTATTGGTTTGCTGACTGGCTTATCAGCACATTCCAATTTACTCACCCAAAATCATCGTCTATTTCTAATTATTGGATTTTGTGGGAGTTTCACTACCTTTTCCAGCTTTTCGGCAGACAATTTGAAATTATTAACAGCAAAAGCCTACTTGTTGTTTTCATTGAATATCGGTCTTAGTGTCATCTTAGGCCTATTAGCCACTTGGTTAGGTTATTATCTTATTCAAACTCTTTTCAGGTAATTTTAAAAACTAAAAGGGACCATTGGAGATAATGGTCCCTTTCTTCGAATTTAATTTCTGTCAATAATGCACACTACGAATTTCCCCTGGTTTATTCTAATTCCAACAAAATATCAACGTTAAGAGACACCGACGTCTAAATCCTGCAAACACAGGATTTAAAACGAACGGTGAATTTTTAAATCATCATGTCATACATTTTATCTCCCTCTTCTTCTAATCCATATGAATATCGCGATAAACAGCAATAAGAGAGGAAATACTCCCATAAACATGATCTTCGTGATGTACATACCGGTCTCGCTCGGGTAAACTTTATTATCCGGCGGTGTCGGACGACGTACATCGATAGGCACTTCCTCGTTCGATAACCAGAAAAAGGCCCCTTGTATAATCGAGTAGTTAGAAGCCCTGATATCTTTCCTTCCTCTACTCAATTCGCCATTACTGATACAATCGGCATCGCCAAATATCATGACGCGTTGCTCCTTACCCCCTATCTTCCGCGATAAAGCCAAGGCCGTCACGAACGTTTTCTGCATCTCCCCACTCGACGGGT
>LN913011.1 GCA_001487125.1 Gabonibacter massiliensis | reverse complement strand
GTGCCGGTCGCCGGCAGAGTGTTGCCACTCCCCGCTGCCCCTCGACTTGCATGTGTTAAGCCTGTCGCTAGCGTTCATCCTGAGCCAGGATCAAACTCTTCATGATAATAAAAATCTTTACTTTTTTGTTCTTCCTGTCCCGGTTTAATTCGCGCGCTAATGACAACGTGTGTCATCAAAAGCGCCGCTCGCTTTTTGTCACTTCAATATCTTTAAGAACTCGTCTGTCTATCTACCGGCTCCCGCCTTTTTTAGTGGCGAAAGCGGATGCAAAGATAACACCTTTCACCCATTCCCTCCAAATCTTTTTCCACTTTTTTTCAAACTTTTTTCCGGCTTTCCCGTTATATCTCTCTTCACCCGGTGTCAATCCATTTTCCTCTGAAAACGGCGACAAAGATATAATTTCATCCTCTTTTTTTCCAAATTTTTTCACCCCAATTTTTAATAAAAATTCACCTCCCAACGCATCGACCTGCTTTTCAATCGTTTGGAAATAAAAAATGGCTTTTCCCCACCTGACACGGGATATGGCAATGGTATCGCCCTGTTCTCCCTCCCCGGAAACATCTGAAATTTCAGACTGTAAATTAGAAGTATTCTATGATTTAGTGATTTAATGATTACGTGATTAAGAGATTAAGAGATTGGGGAAAATTTACAATTCGGACTCTATACTTACGATTTAAAGGGACAAGCTCAAAACTCAGTCATAAAATGACGTATCCACAAGGTTATCCCGCAACTTATTTAATCCCGCACGAGCTAAAGGCGAATCTTTAAATCGCGTTTCGAATGTTTTCTCATCCAATTGAAGCCATTGCTCCTTTGTCCATTCCATGATCTCTTTTCCGGGTTGAAACTCAACTACCTCATTAAATATTCCTTTCCGGTTCCAAGGACAAACCTCCTGGCAAATGTCACACCCGAATACACGCAAACCCATTTTCTGCCGAACAAAATCCGGGATTTCCCCCTTGTTCTCTATTGTATGATAAGAAATACACCGTCGCGCATCCAAGGAATAGGCCGTTAATGCTCCCGTAGGACAAGCCTCCACGCAACGATTGCAATTCCCACAAAAACGACTTTCGAAAGAGGAAGAATAGGTATCAAACTCCAGATTCGAAATAATTACCCCGATAAAACAAAAAGAGCCCCACTTCCGGTGAATAAGCAAGGTATTCTTACCGATCCAACCTAACCCGGCCCTCCTGGCCCATTCATGTTCGAATACCGGAGCGGAATCGACAAACACGCGTCCATTCACGGACCTATTCGCCTCTTCTTTTAATAAAGCAAACAACCGATGCAATCGTTCCTTCAAAACAAAATGATAGTCTTTACCATAGGCATAACGGGCAAAGACCGGAGTCCCTTCAGCCTGTCGACGGCACGGATAATAATTGGTCAGCGTGACAATTACCGAACGGGCTCCTTCAACCAACAACCGCGGATCACCTCTCTTTTCAATATTATTTGCCATGTAGGACATCCCGCCATGCTTTCCTTCTCCAAGCCATTCAAGTAAACGTTCCTTTTCCCGCGGCAAGGCCCCTGCCAGAGCTACACCGCAAGCATCGAAACCGGTCTCTTTCGCGTATTTCTCCAATGTCGAAGAAGATAAAACCATATAACTACTTATTAAAACAAAGAGAGTGTTTAACCACCCTCTTTCCATATCTTTCGAATAAATCAGATCCCGAATCCCAACTCCAATTTAGCCACCTCACTCATTTTCTCCGGTCCCCAAGGCGGGTCGAATACCAAATTAACGGTAACCTCTTCTATACCGTCTATCGTCATAACGACATCATGTACCTCCTGAACGATTTGATCGGCAATAGGGCATCCCGGGGCCGTTAAAGTCATAGTTACGATCACCTCATCTTTTTTCGGAAATTCAATACCGTATACTAACCCTAACTCCCAAATATTTACCGGAACTTCCGGATCATATACGGTCATCAACTTCTCTATCACCAAATCTTCCATTAAACTTTTTCCCATAATCCCCCGATTTTACGCCTTCGAATAAGCTAAAGCATAATACTTAATCTGTTTGATCATAGACAACAATCCATTCGAACGGGTCGGTGAAAGATGCTGTGTCAAACCGATTTGATCGATAAAACTCAAGTCCGCATCCACAATATCCTTCGGACGCTGCCCGGAAAAAACCCGCACCAACAAACCTGCAATCCCCTTGGTTATGATCGCATCGCTATCGGCCACAAAGTAAAGCTTGTCCTCCTTCATTTCCGCGTGAAACCATACCCTCGATTGGCATCCCTTAATCAGGTTATCATCTGTTTTACAAGCCTCATTCATAGACTCCATTCCCGTGCCGATCTCAATCAGATAAGCATACTTATCCATCCAATCATCGTACATGGAAAACTCTTCTACGATCTGATGCTCTATCTCTTCTATTGTCATTTGATCCTCTTATTTACCTATTCTCTGTTTACATTACAAATGTATTAAAAAACGGAAAATATACTACATCCGGAAAAGTTTTTCCACCTTTTTCACTCCCTCGCACAGCCTATCGATCTCTTCCCTCGTATTATACATTCCGATAGAAGCCCTTACCATCCCGGTAACATCATAATGCTGCATCACCGGCTCGGCACATAGCTGTCCCGTCCGCACAGCAATTCCCATCTTATCTAACAAGGTTCCCATATCAAAATGATGAATCCCCTCGATTCCAAAAGAAATGACAGAAGATTTTTCAGGTGCTTCCCCGTATAATCTGATATTCGGAATTTCCCGCATACGCTCCATGGCATATCGCAATAATTCATGTTCATAAGGGGCAATCTGGGCCAAACCCACGGAATCCACATATTTAATAGCCTCTCCCAATCCTATTATTCCTATAAAATCAGGAGTTCCCGCCTCAAATTTAAAAGGAAGATCATTGTAGGTCGTTTTTTCAAAACGCACCTCCTTGATCATCTCTCCTCCCCCTTGCCAAGGTGGTAGTACTTCCAACAGATTCTTTTTCCCGTACAAAACACCGACTCCGGTCGGCCCGTATATCTTATGACCGGAAAATACAAAGAAATCGCAATCCAAGTCCTGCACATCAACCGGAATATGTTGTACGGCCTGTGCCCCGTCGACCAGCACGTAAGCACCGAAACCGCGAGCCGCTTCTATTATCCGCCGTACCGGATTTACCGTACCCAATACGTTTGAAACATAGGCTACCGCTACCAACTTCACCCGTTCACTCAACAGGGCCGAAAAAGCCTGCATATCCAGCTCTCCGTTATCCTTGAAAGGAACGACCTTCAACACGGCCTTTTTCCGGTCACACAACATCTGCCAAGGTACGATATTGGCATGATGCTCCATTTCCGTAACCAATATCTCGTCACCTTCATGAATAAAAGCTTCCCCGAAAGAGTGAGCCACCAGATTAATACTCTCCGTTGTTCCCCGGGTAAAAATCACCTCTTCCACAAAAGCCGCATGGATAAACTCCCGAACGATCTCCCGCGCTTCCTCATTCGCATCCGTACATTTATTACTTAAAAAATGTACTCCCCGATGCACGTTCGAATTATAACGGAGATAGTACTCGGTCATCTTTTCCACGACACTACGAGGTCGCTGCGAAGTCGCACCGTTGTCTAAGTAGACCAGAGGTTTACCGTAAACTTTCTCTTCGAGTATCGGAAAGTCTTCTCTTATTTTACAGACATCCAACATAATCCCCCTATTTTTTACAATGCATCACGCAATTGTGACATTTTGTTAACTCTCCTCTTAACCTCTTTTCAACCAATTCATCTATCTTTTCTCTCAAAGGCTCCAGCTTCACTCGTCTTACAATCTCGTGAGCAAAACCGAACATCATCATCATGCGCGCCTCAGCCGCACCGATTCCCCGCGAGCGTAAATAAAACATAGCCTCTTCATCAATCTGCCCCACCGTAGCACCATGACTGCATTTCACATCGTCGGCATCAATTACCAACTGAGGTTTCGTATTTACTTGTGCCGTATCCGTCAACAACAGATTGTTATTAGCCTGGTAAGCTTCTGTTTGCTGCGCGTCGGGACGAACCGTAATTCTTCCCGCGAAATTAGCCACGGCAGCATCATCCAATACTCCTTTAAAATGCTCATTACTCGTACAACGAGGAGCCATATGATCAATCGACGTGAAATTATCCACATGCTGCTTTTTATCCGAAAGATACATCCCGTACAGATTACATTCACATCCCTCTTCGGTTAAAGCTGCAAACAAATTATTCCGGATAAAACCTCCGTATAAAGAAATAACATTTGCATCATAGCGGGAATTACGTTTTTGCGAAACAAAAACGCTATTGATCTGAGATGCTTCTATATGCTGATTCTGAACATGATAATACTCGAAAGCGGCGTTTTCCCCCACAACGACCTCGGTCGTATTATTGGAAAGAAAAGAATCATCCGACAAGGTATGATCGCAAACCAAAACCGTTGCCTTAGCCTCCCTACCGATGATCACCAAATTACGCTGGAACGACATCAGATCCGCATTAGCCCGCATCAGATTAACCACCTGCAAAGGCTTATCCATTATCACCCGATCCGGAACATAAACAAAGATTCCGTCCTGCGCAAAAGCCGTGTTCAACGAAATCAAACTATCGTTTTCGCCCGGTTTCGCGTATTGATTATAATGGGTTTCAAACAACTCTTTATGCTTTCGACTCGCTTCGGACAGACTGCAAACAACAACTCCTTCCGGTAGCTCCAGCTTACCGTTACCATCGAAGAACCAACCATTTATAGTCAAGACCAGATTCGTATTCAAGTCTGGAACATTACATTGAAAAATCTCTCCGAGATCCACTCCCTGCTTTATATTTTTCAACACGACTTTATAATCCCGGTCAAAAACAGGAAGCAAGTTCGAATAAAGGTAATCTTCTGTCTTATACGGAATCCCTCCGATGGTTTCGAAACGACGAAAAGCCTCTTCCCGGTACCGATTCATAATCTCTCCGCACCCCTCCCTCAACAAATTCCGTCCCTCCTGAAAAAGAGCCTTAAAATCATTATTTATTTTCTCTATTTTTTCCATTCCCAGTAATTTGCATTTATTTTAGTCCCCATTCCGGAAGACGTCGTGTTCCACGTCTATTTAGACTCTTCAATCTCTTTCTTTATCCAATCGTAACCGTGTTTTTCCAACTCCGCAACCAATTCCTTCCCGGCCGTTTTTACAATACGGCCGTCATACAACACGTGTACTACATCCGGTATGATATAATCCAATAAACGTTGATAGTGTGTAATCACAATAGTCGAATTATCCGGCCGCTTCAATTTGTTCACCCCATTAGCAACAATTCTCAAGGCATCTATATCCAATCCGGAATCCGTCTCATCCAAAATCGCCAATTTGGGTTCTAAAACCGCCATTTGAAAAATCTCGTTTTTTTTCTTTTCGCCTCCCGAAAAACCTTCATTCAAAGAACGATTCAATAACTTACTATCAATTCCCACCAACGCCATCTTCTCTCGAATCATCTTTAAAAAATCCCCGGCAGGGTAAAGCGGAAGCCCTTCGTACTTGCGATGCTCGTTTACGGCTGTCTTCAAGAAATTCACCGTACTCACTCCAGGGATTTCCACCGGGTATTGAAAACTTAAAAATATACCTTCACGAGCCCGGTCTTCCGCCGGCAACTCTAACAAATTCTTACCGTTAAACCAAATCTCTCCCTTGGTAACCTCGAAACACTCCCGTCCGGTCAACACGGCCGACAAGGTACTCTTTCCCGCCCCGTTAGGTCCCATGATAGCATGCACCTCTCCCTTCTTAACGTCCAAGTTGATTCCCTTCAATATCTCTTTTCCGTCTATAACGGCATGTAAATCTCTTATCTTTAATAATTCTTCCATAATCTTAGCTTTTTATCGATCCCGTAATTCCCTTTTTTAAATCACCCAATCACTTAATCTCTCAATCACTTAATCTCTCAATTATTATATTCTTATCCGACGCTACCGGCTAAACTGATCTGCAACAACTTTTGTGCTTCCACCGCAAATTCCATGGGCATTTTGTTGATAACATCCCCCGCGTAACCCTTAATAATCAACCCGATCGCATCCTCGGTAGATATGCCGCGCTGATTACAGTAAAATATCTGATCTTCACCTATCTTGGATGTCGTCGCTTCATGTTCCACTTGCGCTGTCGGATTAGCGACCTCCAGGTACGGGAATGTATGTGCCCCGCACTTATCGCCCAACAACAAGGAATCGCATTGAGAAAAATTCCGGGCATTCTGACAACTCTTTACCACCTTCACCTTTCCCCGGTATGAATTAGAACTATACCCCGCAGATATACCTTTCGACACGATACGACTACGGGTATTATTTCCGATATGAATCATTTTAGTTCCGGTGTCTGCCTGTTGGTAATTATTGGTTACGGCCACGGAATAGAATTCACTCACGGAACCGTCCCCTTTCAGTATGGTACTCGGATATTTCCAGGTAATAGCCGATCCGGTTTCCACCTGCGCCCAAATCAACTTGGAATTATCACCCTTACAAATCCCCCGTTTCGTCACGAAATTATAAATTCCCCCTTTGCCGTTCTTGTCACCCGGATACCAGTTCTGCACCGTACTGTACTTTACCTCGGCATTCTTCTCCACAACAATCTCGACGATAGCGGCATGCAACTGATTCTCATCTCGTTGTGGCGCCGTACATCCCTCCAAATAACTCACGTAGCTCTCTTCCTCCGCCACAATCAACGTACGTTCGAACTGTCCGGTTTTTGCCGCGTTGATCCGGAAGTAGGTAGATAACTCCATCGGACAACGTACCCCCTTGGGAATATAAACAAACGAACCGTCGCTAAAAACCGCCGAATTCAAAGCCGCAAAAAAATTGTCATTGTAAGGCACAACCGACCCCAAATAACGTTTGATCAGATCCGGATGATCTTTCACCGCTTCAGAAAACGAACTAAAGATCACCCCCCGTTCGGCCAACGCTTCCTTAAACGTCGTTTTGACGGAAACACTGTCCATAACGGCATCCACCGCTACTCCCGAAAGCGTTTTTTGTTCGTCCAACGGAATACCCAACTTGTCAAAAGTGGCTTTCAACTCCGGATCCACATCATCCCATGATTTCTTCTCCTCTTTCTTAGGAGCCGCGTAATAAACAATATCCTGATAATTTATAGAAGGTATATCCAATTTTGCCCAGGTCGGCATCTTCATTGTCAACCAATGGCGGTAAGCTTTCAATCGGAATTCAAGTAACCAGTCCGGCTCCCCCTTCTTTTCCGATATCAACCGAATGACCTCCTCATTCAACCCTTTCCCGATCATTTCGGTTTCCACATCAGAAACAAAACCATATTTATATTCACCCTCGGTTACCTCATTCAATATCTCGTCTTGTTCTTTAGCCATAACTTTACATAATATGAAAAAATAAAAATGGAGAATTGAAAATCATCCACTTCACCAATCCGTGCAAAAGTACAAAAAAATCTCACCCGCCCAACCGGATCGGAGTAGATAATATCTATTACGTGATAAATGTATATTATGGTTCAAAATCGACTCTTTTGTTTATTGCGTCATTCATCATTTTAAACTACTTTTGTTGAAACAAAATTTATGACATGAGCGAGAAAAAGCCACTGACTCAGCTCTCCACTTTAGGGGAATTCGGGTTGATCCGACACTTGACAAAAGATATAAAATTAAACAATCCGTCTACTATAAAGGGAGTAGGAGACGATGCCGCTGTCTTAGATTACAAAGACAAAAAAGTTTTAGTGAGTACCGATATGCTGATCGAAGGTGTACACTTCGACCTCACCTATACCCCGCTCAAGCATCTGGGGTACAAATCAGTAGCAACGAACGCCAGCGACATATTCGCCATGAACGGTACTCCCCGACAAATCACGGTCTCACTGGCCCTTTCCAATCGTTTTTCTTTGGAAGCGGTCGAAGAGTTATACGCCGGTATATATTTAGCCTGTGAACATTACGGGATAGATTTGGTAGGTGGAGATACGACCTCCTCCAAGACAGGCATGTGCATCAGCATCACCGTCATCGGAGAGGCTGAAGAGAACGATATCGTTTACCGGAACACGGCCAAAGAAAACGATCTGATTTGCGTCAGCGGTGATTTAGGAGCAGCTTACATGGGACTCCAGTTATTGGAACGGGAAAAAACCGTATACAACGGGAATCCGGAAGCACAGCCCGATTTTACCGGTTACGAATACATACTGGAAAGACAGCTGAAGCCGGAAGCCAGAGGAGATATCATTCGCCTGCTAAAAGAAAAGAATATCAGACCTACCGCCATGATGGATATTTCCGACGGGCTCTCGTCGGAGATATTACATATCTGTCATGACTCAGGTGTCGGCTGCCGGATATACGAAGAGAAAATTCCCATCGACTACCAAACTTATAAAATGGCGGAAGAGTTAAATATGAATGCCACGGTCTGCGCCCTTTCCGGAGGAGAAGACTACGAACTCCTATTTACCGTACCGCTGAAATACCTGGACACATTAACCACGCTCGAAGACATCAGCATTATCGGGCACACTTGTAAAACCGAAGAGGGATATACCCTTGTCACCCGGGACGGGAACGAATTCGAGTTAAAGGCGCAAGGATGGACCAATTTCAATACAACAGAAAAATAATTGAATCGACATGTCCGAACTAAAAGATATTTTAAGCGAAATAGAGCAACACAGTAGAAACGGCAACCGGAAAGAGTTATCCGCTTTATTAAAAAGAAGCATTCCGGAAAGACTGAATTATTACCACGAAAGCCAAGAGATCACCCGCCAGGAAGCATTTGCGGACATGCTGTATAAAACGCTTCTGCTCGAACTGGACGAGGAAGAAGAAGAGAGCATAGAGATGGCCGAATTGGCCTATTTAAGCATGAGCGAAAGCATCAACGGCCTCCCGGAAAAGATGTACGAAAGCGTCAAAAAACGCGTTATCCTTTTACACTATTTCGCCGACTATTTTACCGATAGCCTGATCGAACTTTTTTTAAAAAAATACAGAAAAGATAATCTTTTGATGGCCAGGAATCTGGCATTAGAGTCCATCGCCCGCATGCAACTCTCCGATCTGTTCTACATAGAACAACATTTCGGGGAGCGAATCGACAGAGATGAACAGTTAAACGATGTTTTCAATGCCATTGAAATCGCACCGAATCTTTCCGAGGAAGAATTAAAGGAAGCTGACCTGATGCACAAGGTCCTGTATGCCTATTTGAAAGTAAAATATAAAAAACAGAGTTAAAAAAAGCGCCGTTCGGGTTGAACAGCGCTTCATTCATCAATCTTCTGAATTAAATCTTCTTTCCCTGTGATATCTCTGGCCTCTTGAATCGCCGCCCTCTTCTTTGGGTCTGGCTTTTTTTACAACAATTTTTCTTCCTTTAAATTCTGTTTCATTGAGGGCATTGATAGCGTTGAAACCTTCCGTCTCATCCTCCATTTCAACAAATCCAAAACATTTAGAATTTCCAGTTTCTCGATCCGTAATTACTTTAGCTGAAGAAACGGTTCCGTGCTCTGAAAAAAGAGCTTGCAAGTCCTCTCCGGTGGTAGTGGAACTTAGCTTTGCAACAAAAATATTCACAATAAAAAAATTAAAATTAATAATACATGTAGAAGGTTACGTAGAGATATATCTTTGGTTTCAACGATACAAAACTATTTTCTTCTATCGGGACAAATATAACTAATTTATTAATAATCAAAAAGAATATTATATTTTGTTGCCTTATAAAAAAATATTTTTCCCGCTTTTTCCTTTTTTTCCACAAAACACTTGCAAATTCACGAATTTCCATTACTTTTGCACCCGTTAATGATGGTGCCATAGCTCAGTCGGTAGAGCAAAGGACTGAAAATCCTTGTGTCCCCGGTTCGATTCCTGGTGGCACCACTGAAACAGAGAGAGTTACAAAAGTAACTCTCTTTTTTTTATTAACGATTGTAGATCAGGAATGAAAGTTTTTAATTTGCAATTTAACTTTATAATGATTGGAATTCGGTAAATGGGATGTTTTATGGCTGCTTGATAGCACTTTAACCCCGTCCCCAAGTGTTACCCAAAAGTTATTTCTGCGGAAAGGCTACCTGAAAACCTCTACGCGGGAAATTACAAAAAGGGCCGATGCCGGTTTGGGTGATATATACAACTATTTTTCCAATACCTTACCTGCCCGGTAAAGATTCATGACATAAACAATCAAAGGATTATCCGAGTATTGCTGAGCTTCACGCAAAGCAAGGGACAAAAGAGCTTTCCCTTCCCGTTCCTCACCCGTCTTGATTTGATAGACACCATAATAAATATCCGAAACGATCCGATAAGGGACATAAATGGAAGAACGGATAACGCTATATTCCGAAGCCAGACGACGAGCTTCTTGCAGGTAAAAGAGAGACTCCGTCAAACGGCTCTCCGAGAAAACGAGCGAACTCAGATTCATTAAAACGGTGATTTTATAAGATGCATAACCAACGGAATCCACCAGAAACAGTCGCTCGTAAATTTGTAACGCTTCTTTATAACACCTTTCAGCATCCTTCTTATCATTCATCTCTAAATTAACCGTTGCCAAATTTGCCCATATTTCGGCATGAACGGATTCATCCTCCGAACCATATTTTCTTTCTAAAATCTTTCCATTCAGAGCCGTTTCCAAATAATCCTTTGCCGTTTTCCACTCTTTCTTATACATATATATCCCTCCCAGCCGGGAAAGAATCCGCATATAATCTTCCGCTTTTAACGAAACATCCTCTCCTTGAAGCAAACACAGGTCTCCGGCCTCTTTATAATAAACAAGGGCATTCTCCGCATCTCCCATGACCAATGCCACCTCTGCTCCTAAAAAACAGACATCGGACAGAAGCGAAGTATAGCTCAACATATCAGACTCATACAATAATTTTCCATGCTGCAACAACTCCGGTATAATCTCTTGAACACCCTCCACATCCTTTTCTTTATATAAAAAAGACGCAAGATCCCGCTCACACGCAACAAGCACCCCGAAATGGCTTTCTTTACCGCATACCAACAACTTTTTCAAAACCTCTCCGATTTTCCGGTAATACTCGTCCGATTTGAGCCAATCGTTTTTCCCCGCGTACAACCTACCCATAAAACAAAGACTCTCCGTGTAAAAGGCGGAATAACCGGAAGGATTTTTTTCATAAAGATTCCGGGCCACAATCTCCCATTGTTGAAATAAGGGTAAAGCTTTATCCCATTGACGGGATAAAGTGAACCACCGGATAGTATAGTCCATCGCTTTCCGTAAAGGTTCGTATCCGGATTCATCTTCTTCAGCCATCTTTCCCCGGATATTAATCAACTTATACACGTAGGAATTCATCTCCTCGTATGCTTTTTCCCGGAGCAAGAGAGACATCAACATTTCATACAAATTTGACAATCCGGTTCGATAACATCCGGAAGTAAATTCCGGCAACTTCTCACCTATTCTGATCTCTTCCCGATACATTTGTACTCTTTCATCGTTCCCCCTCCCTTTTAAAAACATCTGGATATCAATAAGATCAGCCAATGCAGACGATTTCTCCGCATCATCCCGGATACGATACAAATCCCGTATCAACTTTTTCCGCAAAACAGCAGCTCTCTTTTTTTTCCCTACACTCTCATTCAAAAACATCTGTAATGCATATAATTTAACCGTTTCAACAGGTGTCCGAGCTAATTTCGATGCACGCTTAGCTTCCGCAAAAGCCTCTTCCATATTTTTTTGTTCAGCCAGGGCATAGGCATATTGAAAAGCGTTCTCGTAACTTTTCTTATCGGAAAAAACCAATATTCGGTAAATTGCTAAAGCCTTATCCCTATACTTTTTTTCTCCCGTAAAAAGACAGAGCATTGCATAACGATGTAATATTTTCACGTCCGAAAGTGCAAATTTTCCTTTTACCTCCTCGATTTTTTTTATAACCGGTTCTTTTTCATAAACACGAAGAGCACTCGGTATATCCCCTTTTATGAAAAGATCGTAGGCCTCCCGTTCTGTATCACTTAACTCTTTTATTTCCCGAGAAGCCCAAAAAGAAGAATACCTGCTCAATAAAAACCGACAACTTTCCATTTCACGCCCCAAAACTATCAACCTTAACTGTCTCTCCTCTTCCGTGATCCGATGCAAAAGCGCCAAAGAATCAATTTTTCCTTTTTCTTCGGAATATCTCTTACTATTATACAGACTACCTACCCGATACAGTTTTTCTTTTAACAAAATGGCTTGCTCGGCCGGCACCACGTTACCTTCCAAGGTATCGGTAAAAATACCATTCTCCCCACACTCCCCTTCTTGAACACTTACGAATAATAACAACAAAAACAAAAAAAAGCTTCTCATAGCAATATTAAAGATACTGTAATATAACCGGTTATAATTATACCTTCACGAACCTTCCCATGATACAATAAATAGCCATTTCCACCGTAAATTTTAAGACACGATCTCAGGACCCTCCACTCCTACTGGAAAATCCAGACATGGAAAATGCAGGACGTTAACCATCCGTCCTGCAAACCAATCCACTATCGTCAAACTTAAAAAATCATCTTAACATACCCCGAGCAACCTCGTCAGCAGCCTTTTGAGACACGATTTCCCGCAACACCGTCAACCCGAAATCCAAGGCAAAAGCCGGTCCTTTACCTGTTACGATACGTCCGTCAACGACAACCCCGTCCGCAACAACATCCGCGTTGACCAGGTATTTTTCGAATCCCGGATAGGTCGTCATCCTATATTTTCTATCGGTTTTCAGCTTACTCAAAACCAAAGCCGGCGCTGCACAGATAGCCGCAACACGTCCGCCCTGGTCGAAATGATCTTGCAATAATTGAATCAACCGAGGGGAATTCGATAAGTTTTGCGCCCCGGGAAGACCTCCGGGAAAGATCAGGCATGCCGCATCTTCTTCCGCCACTTGACGCAATACGACATCCGCTTCCATCGACACGCCATGAGCACCTCTCACGTTCAATTGATCCGAGACGGATACAATCTTTATATCGACACCTCCTCGACGCAACACGTCGACAATTGCAATCGCTTCCATCTCCTCAAAACCTTCCGCCAAAAAAAGAAATGATCTTTTCATAATTCTCTTGTATTATAGTTCAACTTTTCAAATTTACAAAAAAAAGATGACTTTAATAGCATATTCCGTTTTTATACCGAATTTAATCTTTCGTCCTTCACTCCCCAACCAACGTGTAGAGAAATTCCACAGTGTGGAACGAGTATTCCTCACTTTTTTAATTATACGTACCAATACAAAAATATATAACAACATGTATATCAACATCATAATAAAAATATAGTATTTTGGCACACCCCTTGTGCTAAGAAAAACAGCACGAATAAATGTAAACTTAAAAATTAACAATCATGAAAAAGATTTTTTTATCAATCGGAATATTCTCTCTGTTATTCCTCGGCAGTTGTGTTGAGAGCTCGCAAAAATACAAAACCCTGGTCGCCAAATACGACTCGTTAAACACAGTTAACACGAATCAGAATGCAGAGATGGAGAATATACTCTCCGGCTTAAACGAGATCACGGCAGGAATGCAATCTATTCGCGAAGCAGAACATCTTTTGGCATTGGAATCGGCTAAAGACCAAAAAACAAACACAACCAAAGAGCAAATAACCAAATTAAAAGACGATATCAACGCTCTCTCTGGAGCAATCAGTACCTACAAGGATCAGATTGCCAAGTTGGAAAAACAAAATAAAAGTCAATCGGCCCAATTCAAGAAGCTAATTGCCGGCTTGAACGAAGAACTGGATCAAAGTAAAACTAAAGTACAGGAAATGACTCGTTTATTGGCAGAGAAAGAAAAGGAACTGGGCATAAAGAATCAACAAATTGCAGAGTTAAACCAAAATGTTTCCAATCTACAGGAAGAGTCTACCTCTCAAAAAGAAACCATTTCAAAACAAGATGCCGATATTCACACGGGACATTACCTGATCGGCAGCAGAAAAAACTTGAAAGCAGCTAACGTTATTTCACGTCAGGGAATCTTCTGTCCGCCGATCGTCTCCACTCAGGCTCAGAATGCAAGATTTGAGAACATCGACATCCGTGAAACGAAATCAATCGCACTGAACTCTAAAAAAGCAAAAATACTATCCGCTCATCCGGCCAAATCATACACTTTAGAAGCCGATGAAAACGGAATGCAAAAATTAAACATCAACGACGAAAACGCTTTCTGGAAACAAACGAAATATCTGGTTGTAATGATTTCAGAATAACACTTCACACATAATCAACACACACGACGGTAGATGTCCGGAAAATTTTTCCGGACATCTTTTTATTCTATTTTACCATTCAACACGGAATAATCTCTAACAAAAATCCGTACCTTAGCGACAAACTTTTAAGTAATCTCATTTTTGCCTCCAGAGTCTTTTTTTCTCCGGGACAATTATTAAAACATTGCAAATATGATATTCAAAAAAAGCAACGGTTTACAACCTATGAAAGATTTCAAAAGCCTTTCATTCGAAGAAAAATTACAGGTATACAGACGTTTAGGTTGTACTGTTCCTCCCCGGAAAATCATAAAAAACGCGGAACAGATTCAAGGTATAAAAAAGAGTGCCGAAATAAATACGGCGGTATTGGATCATGTGTCACAACATATCAGAGCGGGAATATCCACGGAAGAGATAAATTCCATGGTACACGATTTTACAGTTGCTCATGGAGCAGTTCCGGCACCCTTGAATTACGAGGGATTCCCCAAAAGTGTCTGTACCTCCATTAACGATGAAGTGTGTCACGGAATCCCCGATAAAGATATCATCTTGCAAGAGGGAGATATTATCAACGTAGATGTCTCCACTATCTTAAACGGTTATTTTTCGGATGCCTCCCGCATGTTCATGATCGGAAAGGTCGATAAGAAATTACAACGATTGGTAAAGGTGACCAAAGAGTGTTTGGAAATAGGCATAGCCGCTGCCAAGCCCTGGGGATTTTTAGGAGATATAGGAGCCGCCATTCAGGCACATGCCGAAGGCAACGGTTATTCCGTAGTTCGCGATTTTTGCGGACACGGGGTAGGTTTACAGTTTCATGAAAAACCGGAAGTGGAACATATCGGTAAACCAGGAACGGGCATGGTATTGGTTCCCGGAATGATATTTACCATCGAACCGATGATCAATATGGGTTCCCATGAAATCTTTATCGATGAAGACAACGGATGGACGGCTTTGACGGAAGACGGTTTAGCGTCAGCCCAATGGGAAAACACGATCCTAATAACAGAAACAGGAGTTGAAATTCTTACTTGGTAAGTAAAAATAACCGAATCCCCACCGTTTCTATATACTTATTCGCACCGGACTCCTGAAGAGTTTCGGGAAAAGTTAAAGTATAGAATTTATTTAAATATAACTAATTAATAATAAGCAACATAAAAACAACTTTTTATTTCACTTATCACATTGAGCTTATTATGAGATCATTTGACCTCTTTTCATACATTTAAAACACTCAAAGCTGATACTTTTGTATAAATCAAAAGGTGCAAAATCGGTTATGAATACAAACCTATGTAATCAAAAGGATTGTTCATATTACAATTCTCAAATCGTTAATGGATTTGAATTATACAAAATTCCGGCTAATCAAACTATTCTCCGTAAAGGCAATCAGAACTCACATTCACTTTTTTTTATATTATCCGGAAATGTTTCTCTTTCGTTAAGTACCCATCCGACCCTCATTTTCGAAAAAGGAAATCTACAATTAATCCCCAAGGGATATTCCGTTACTTTCCAAACCGGAAACGAAGAGTGTGAAATTCTTATTCATCGCTTTACCGGTCTCGAAATATATTGCAAACAGATTAATCTGGCTTCAATAAATCAAAACAATCGTTTTGATTATAGGTTCCAACCTTTTCCGATAGAATCCCATCTGTTAAAATTCCTCGAATACATCCGCTATTCTTTGGACTCAGACGCCTTTTGTCAATTGGTGAATGAATCATCCAGAAAAGTTTTGATCTCCATATTCATCCAACATTATTCTAAAGAAGCTATTTATCAAATTTTCTATCCTATTATGGGAAGAAATGAAAATTTCAGGTCTTTAGTCATTCAAAACTATCACAAGGTAAATAGCATTCCTGACTTCGCCAAAGAAACAGGTTGCAGTTTATCTACTTTTAAACGAAAGTTCAAAACCACTTTCGGAGAATCTGCTTACAAATGGTTACAAACCCAGAGAGCCAAAGAGGTGGAGGCCTATTTACAAGATATAAGAATTGATTTCGCAGATATTATTGAAGAATTTCGATTTACTTCACACAAAGCATTATATCATTTTTGCAGGATGTATTTAGATGCGAGTCCCTCGGAGATCCGTAAAAAAGCTACGTCATTTTCGAAACAGGAACAAGTGAAATAGATCCTTTTGAAGAGACATTAAAAGTAAGCCAATCAGGGGTTGATTTATATTATTTTTAATGTAATCAGGTGTTGGGGTCGCAAGCAATTACCAGTAATGTTGCACCCCACGCCTGTTCAAAATAGAGATCCCCTTACGATCGATTTTTTTGAAAAAAATCTCCTCGATAACCATTCATTTACCTGATCTGCCATTCGGGTATGAGAATTATATATACTTTTGTGATTGAAATACTCCACAAAGCGTATGAGGCCCGAAACCACTATTTCTCCGTTAGTCGACCTGTTACAACAATACAAATTATTGCAACAGGAATACGAGTACGAGAAAGAGCTATTTTTTCAACATACTCAGCATGCCGGAATAATAAAAAAAATCCGGCAAGGAGTGTGCTGGCATCCTGTAACTATCTGCAAAAGTCATTACAATCCACTGAATCAATTTATTATAGAAATCAAGCGAAAAGAGGGAGAGGTGACCGAACACGCTTTTGAATACGGTCGCCCCGTTTGTTTCTTTAAATCGGATCCCGTGACGGGACGACTTCATTACTTCGGCTTT
The DNA here is from genome assembly GCA_001487125.1 of Gabonibacter massiliensis. Lineage (GTDB taxonomy): Bacteria > Bacteroidota > Bacteroidia > Bacteroidales > Marinifilaceae > Gabonibacter > Gabonibacter massiliensis. The sequence continues at coordinate 326,609 of LN913011.1, read as the reverse complement.
ACGGGAATCATCAGTTATGTGCAAGAAAACACCATGTCGGTCGTTATGCCTCATTCCAACGTACTTCTTGATCTGCAAGGCGACCATACGTTAGGGGTACAACTCTGCTTTGACGGGACTTCATATAAAACCATGTTCTCCGCCTTAAAGGAGGTTATGGAAGCTAAAAACAATCGCTTAGCCCACCTGAGAGAAGTCATTTTAGGAAATATTCCCTCTCAATACAAAGAGATAGCGGACACCCATTTTTTTTGGTTAAACCGATCTCAGGAAAAAGCTGTCAACCGGGTCATCTGCGCGAAAGAGATCGCGATCGTACACGGACCTCCCGGAACAGGAAAAACAACGACCTTGGTAGAAGCTATTTATGAAACGTTACGACGGGAAAATCAAGTTCTTGTATGCGCTCAAAGCAACACGGCAGTAGACTGGATATCCGAAAAATTATTGGACCGGGGAGTAAATGTCATGCGTATAGGGAATCCGACACGGGTAAACGAAAAGATGCTTTCCTTCACCTATGAACGGAGATTCGCATCACATCCTGCCTACCCTGCCCTGTATAATACACGAAAAAACATCCGGGATATCATTACACAAATTAAGAAGACCAAAGGGGATAAAAGAGGGACACTTCTATCCCGTCTACGCCAGTTAAAGGAAAAAGCCATTGAATTGGAGATTCGCATAGAAAAACAACTTTTCGGAGAAGCACGTGTCATAGCCTGTACTCTTGTAGGATCGGCCAATAAAACATTAAACGGAAAAAGATTCTCAACCCTCTTCATTGATGAGGCCGGTCAAGCATTAGAAGCCGCTTGCTGGATCGCCATCGCTAAAGCCGAAAGGGTCATTTTAGCGGGGGACCACTACCAACTTCCCCCCACGATAAAATGTTATGAAGCAGCTTGTCAAGGACTAAACAGAACTCTTCTACAAAAAATCATCCAGCGAAAACCAGAGACCATCTCCATGTTGGAAATTCAATACCGTATGCACGAAGAGATCATGCGCTTCCCCTCTTTCTGGTTTTATCATAACCGTTTAAAAGCGGCTCCCGAGGTTTCACAACGAAATATCCTCGCGTGGGATACTCCTATCGTCTGGTACAATACGGCATCTTGTGCATTTACGGAAACTCCGGTCTCGGAGACTTTCGGACGCATCAATAAACCGGAAGCGGAACTATTGGTCAAAATACTTCAAAAGTACATAGAAGAGATCGGTATCGAACGGGTCATTGACGAACGTATCGATTTCGGACTTATATCACCCTACCGGGTACAAGTCCAATACCTGAGGCAACTTATCAAAAAAAATCGTTTTTTTATACCGATCCGAAAATTATTGACCATCCATACCGTGGACGGCTTCCAGGGACAAGAGAGAGATGTCATACTGATTAGTCTCGTCCGAGCCAACGAAAGAGGTGAGATCGGATTCTTAAACGATCTCCGTCGAATGAATGTCGCCATCACGCGTGCCAGAATGAAGCTAATGATCATAGGAGACTCCTCCACCTTAACCTGTCATCCGTTTTACAAGGCGCTGTACAAATATATTGCAGAAACCGGAAAGGTAACCGAGATTTTGAAGCCGGAATAGCATTTCTCCTTTTCTGTTGAAAGAAGCGATCACATTGCTGGCAAACAGCATATTCCAATATAGTTCCGAGAATCCCCCCTATTCCATCTCGGTCTTCATGACATTCAACCAAGACTCAATCCGCTGGTCCCGATTCCCCTTTTGTTCGTTCTCCTCAATACCTGTTCAATGCCGCAGGACAAAAATAAGAGACAAGGATGTTCCCGCAACTCCCCATTGGCAGTAAAAAACCGACTCTCCCCACGAATGGCGAACAGTTGTAAAAATAGATCCGTGAATACTCTTAAAATGCGGTAAGATTTTATGTTTATTTACTTTTTTTTCTATCTTGCATCACAATAGATTGTATAACCACTTATTCAAAAAATTATGAGCAAAAAGGAAAAAAGCATTGAATTATTAAACAAAGCCGTTGCAGATGAATTAGTTGCCGTTCATCAATACATGTATTTTCATTTCCGTTGTGACGACATGGGGTATGATTTACTATCCGGCCTATTCAAACGCACGGCCATTCAAGAGATGATGCACGTAGAGCAATTAGCTGAACGTATTCTTTTTCTAAAAGGAGAAGTTGAAATGAAACCTGCCTCGGACATCAAGCATATTCACGATCCGAAAGAGATGTTGGAAACGGCAACGATGATGGAAGAAGGCAGCGTGAATGACTACAATAAATGGGCGAACGAATGTGCTGCCAACGCGGACTCCGTATCTAAAAAATTATTTGAAGCCTTGGTTGCGGAAGAAGAAGTACACCAGGATCAATACGAAACGGAATTAGATAATCTCGGTAAATTCGGGGCAAATTATCTGGCACTACAATCCATTGAACGCAGCAAGAGCGTAGCAACCGGAGCCCAACCTGCCGGAGAATAAAAACAGAAGACTTGGAGCACTGCCTGAACACAAAATTGGACAGTGCTTTTTGTTTTCAAGAAACTTTTTTTTGTTTTTCTTCCGGTCGAATCCATAAACGCAAGGCTTGATCATAGGTAACATAGCTCCACATCCAATTGATAAAAATAAACAAACGATTCTTCACGCCTACAATACTCATCAAATGAACGAACAACCATAACATCCAGGCCATTGCTCCGCTAAAACGTATTTTATTCAATTCCACCACGGCAGAATTACGCCCGATCGTTGCCATTGCCCCTTTATTCCTATACTTGAACTCCTGTAAAGGACGTCCGGCGAGAATACGATACAGGTTCTTAGCCAATAAACGGGCTTGTTGTATTGCCGGTTGAACAACCTGAGGATGTCCGTGGGGGTTGCCTGAAGTAATCATTATAGCCGTGTCTCCTATTGCAAAAATATCTCCCATTCCCTTTACCCGACTAAATTCGTCCACGATCAAACGATAGCCCTTTCCATACGTATCAGGGGAAAAACCTTTTAATCCGTTCGCTTTCACTCCGGCTACCCAAAATACATTGCACGTTTCAATCGCTTCCCCATTTACAAAAGTCAATGCCTTACCGTCATACTCCTTCACCAAAGCATTTAAACGTATTTCAACTCCCTTATCCTTCAAATACCGTTCCGCATAATCGGAAGACCCGGGGGTAAAAGCTCCCAACAGGCGATCCGCCCCGTCAACTAAAATAATCCGCATCCTATTTACATCCAAATCCGGATAATCCGAAGGAAAAACGAACCTCTTCATTTCGGCCAAAGCTCCGGCCAACTCTACCCCGGTAGCTCCCCCTCCGACAATGACGAAAGTCAATAAACGCCCTTGTTCTCTCTCATCCTCACTATTCAAAGCCCTTTCAAAACTCTCAATGATTTTATTCCGATCGAACAATGCTTCGGAAGTATTTTTCAATTGCATGGTAAGATCTCCCAATTCCTGGTTTCCGAAAAAATTAGTCCGGCTCCCGGTAGCAATGACTAAATAATCGTAATCGATAAAACCGATCGAAGTCAATAAGCGATTTTCATCCGGAAGAACCTCCTCTGCCCGACATACTCGAATATGAAAATTTTTCCGGCGTTTAAAAATCCGGCGAAAAGGAAAAGAGATTTCACTCGGCTCAATAGCCGACGTGGCTACCTGATACAAAAGAGGTTGAAACAAATGGTAATTGTTTTGATCAATCAATATGATTTGAAATTTTTCATCATCCAACTCCCTGGCTAATTTCAAACCGCCGAACCCGCCACCGACAATCACCACTCTTTTTTTTGTTCCCTTTTCCGGAATATGACTCATTTTCTCCATACTTATCATTTTTATACAATATACGTATCGGAATAAAAAAAGTCACGGGTGCCCGAATATTTATTCTCTTCTCTTACAATCTCTTCTTCCCAAACGGGACATTACCACATGCCAGAATCATGAACAGAGATTGTTTCATACTTTTAAGTACAGCCGGAAGCGACAGGAAACATGTCATTCCATAAACAAAACGCCTGTAAGGTCGGATAATCCTTACAGGCGTTAACTATAATTATTAATTTCACTTATCGCACGACGAAAGAAATTTATACTTTCCGGTATTTTTATTAAAATCGGTACGCAATTCCCAAAGAAGGAGAGAACGCTGTGGATTTATACTTTCCGGAGAATACATCTTTCTGCCCGGGAATAACCACATTCTGAGAAGTATAATTTCCATGGCGGCTGAATCCCTGAATGTACAAAAAGGCAAAATCGATTTCCAGGTTTTTGTAAGGAGAAAAAGTCAATCCGGCAGAGAGGCCCAACTTATTCATTCCCGGAGTCTCCGGATTGTAGTGATTTTTCCGTATCGGGCTTTGATCGTAATAAATTCCGGCACGCAAATCCAAACGATCCGTTGTTTTATACTTAGCTCCTATCCGGTATATCATGGTGTTCTTGTAATTCTTTTGTGCTTTAATGGGTTTAATTCCCAGCTCCGCTTCGTTGAAATAGACATTCAGGGAGTCATAGGCCTGCCATCCCACATATTGTAAATCCAATGCCAACTCCCAACGATCGGTAGGACGATAGCTAACGCCTAACGTCGTGTTGGAAGGCAAGGGAAGCTCGGCATGAAAAGTACCTTGATCGTATTTAGGAATAGACAGGTCCGGAACAATAGCTCCCAATTGTCCTAATAGATTTTCAATATTCTGGTTTGCATAAGTTAATTCGGCCTCACCCTCCTTTACTCTCATTTCAATTTTCGAGCGATAGGAGAACCCTATCGTCACTTTTTCACAAGGCTCATACATCACCCCTACATTAAAACCAACCCGCACATGAGCTTTTCCGTCCAAACGAGCATAAGCCGGCGGAACTTTAGTTCCCTTTATCAACTGTACAATCGTCTCTTTCTGTTCATCGGGAATAGGGAGAGGAGCACTCTCTATCATCTTTCCGACGGTCTGAAATTCATTAACACTCAATAAAGCACGCGAAAGATTTACCTCGCCAAAAGCTAACTGCAAGCCAAAACCCACACTTAAACCATCCATAATTTTATAAGACAAAGTAGGTTGAATTACATAAGCTTTTAAACTTATATCCTGAATCAAATTGGCACCTAACCAGTTTTTAGGCCACTTCAAAGAGTTTCCGTAAGGAGTATTGAAAGCGATACCCGCAGCTAAATTATCATAAATCCGGAATCCGGCATAAGCATATATCGGGGTACTGACAGGATTATCCGTTTTAACAGAATACCCATCCGATGAATATTTCGCTTGCGCCATGACAGCCGACATTCCAATCGATAGATCTACGGCCTGATTCATAAAAACCAACCCTGCCGGATTAAAATGCATACTTTCAGCCCCTAACTTCATCGCCACCCCCACGTGCCCCATTCCCGTCTGCTTAGTGCTTAACAAATTGACCTGAAAGCCTTCAGCAAAAGAAGACAAACTACATATACATACGAATACGAATACAAAAAATTTTTTCATGCTAATCTATTTTACATTAAAACTAACCGAAGGTCTCTTTTAACCTTCTCCCCCTTGAAAAGGAAAACATGTAAATCCTTTATCATTTTTAAGAGATCGCAAAAATAACAAGTCGAACTTCAAGTTGTTTCTACTTTACGGTATGCTGCAAAAAATAGTTACCTTTGCAATAAATTTGCAACATCATGATAACGTTCGAACTTACAACAGCATACATCGAGTTAATCAAATTACTGAAGATTACCCGTATCGCGGAAAGCGGCGGTATGGCAAAAGTATTAGTGGAAAATGGAGAAGTGCGCCGAAACGGAGAAATAGAAACACGAAAAAGAGCCAAAATAACCAAAGGAGAAACCATTACAGTATTAGGGAAAACCATCCAAATCGTCTGATCAGTCTACCCTAAAAACAGAAAGAGACCCGAAGGTCTCTCCGTTTTAGTTGGTAAACTAAGTGGTGTTAACAGTACAAATATAAAAAAAATCTTGTCAGAAAAAAATATACAATTAAGACATTTTTATGTCCGTTCCCTTATCCCGGTTCAACCTCAAGCCATTACAAAATAAAAAAATACTGATATTTAAATATTTCCGTAATTTTAACACTATCTCTTCAAGAGAACGATACCGGAACGAACAGATCCTCCTCTTTTCCTCGTCGGGTTCTTACCCCTCGGTCTGACCGCAAGAGCCGATGAACCGCACTCTTCCCCCCGCTTCTCGTCCCAACGATCGGGTTAATAAGCGAGATCACCCGAAATCCGCACACGCGAGACCGCAAGCAACGTCAGGAATACAAGGTGTCTTGTAATAAGGCTCCTTGTATTATTTCAAAAGAATATCCACCGGGGTAATATGACTGATCGTATCACTCACCGGGCAACGTTCCTTAACCGTTTTTATCCACCTTTCCAATGTATCCGAATCGGCGTCCGTATCGGCTTTTATCACCACTTCTATTTGTTTGTAGCCGGCCCTGTCCTCACTCTTTTTTCCAAACAACTTATCCGGGTTCAGGCTACCTGACAACTTAATCTCGAGCTTTCTGAGCTCAAAGTTCATCTCTTGGGCCACCATGTGACACACGACATTTAAACAACCGGATAAAGCCGCCAGTAAATATTCCACGGGATTAGCTCCCGCATTCGTCCCTCCCAATTCGGCGGGCTCATCAACCACCATCTCAAAATTCCGTACTTTCACGAAAGTCTTCGTGGGATTCTCGCTATGCGCTCTCGCACGAAAAGTCAAATCTGCCATAACTACTACATTTAAAAAAGTAAGATCTTTCCCATTTTCATCGTTTACAGTAATAAAATCTTCGCCTTATCGTTCGACGGATATCTTACACGAAACAAATCTTTATTTCGTTTTAACGATATATAAAATAAAAGGTTTACGGTTTCCTTACCCTTCGCTACATCCGTATGGCCATGCAAGCAACTTTGTTGCCTCCCCGCCATGCTAAAAATCCGACTTTTCGCAGTAATAGATACGACAAAATGTATATATTTGGAAAAACAAACGGAATAACATTATAATGCCGGTATTCACGAGACGTCTTTCCCGTCATACGGATAAAAGAACTTACTAAAAACAATACTGACTTTTGAGGACACGATCAACGCTATAAATCACAATGGGAAAATCCGAAGATAAAAAGCAATGAAAAAACCCAAATCGTCTTTGCGTTGATTTGGGTTTCATTTGGTGATCCAGCTGGGAACATAAAACCTGCATTTTTTAACACTTAGCCAGATTTAATATCACACATAATCTATTGTTTTTCAGACAACTATTCACTATATTTGTTTAGTACGATAAAGAGAGGTTTCAGATTGGTCGTGCAACAGTCGTGCAAATTAAAAAATAAGCATCACTAAAAAAAATGTTATGGCTACTGTTTCTTTTGGAATACGCACAAAACGCAAGGATATTGATGAAGTAAATATTCGTGTCCGGTTTTTCAATGGTCGTAAATGCCAATTATATGGCAAAACACCATATTCCATTCCGTTGAAGGCTTGGGATATAAAACGTGAGACCATAAAAGATGATGCACAGATTTTTTCTGATACTTTCACGTTTGAATATGCACAGGATTTAATAGAAGTCCTCACAGATTTAAGGAAATATATCATTTCCTCATTTAATAGTTCGTATGGTGCAAGTTTACCCTCTACCTGGTTACAATCGGTTATTAATAAGTTTTACGAGATCAAAGCAGAGAAGGCGAAACAAACTTCGCCTATTTTGAAAGAAAATTTCTACAAATATTTAGAGCGTTATAAAAAAGAAATAAAAAATGGAACAAGGTTGACAAAGAAAAACACGCCATTTACTCCTGATACAGTGCGCAGTCGCAATAATAGTGTGAATATTATAATCAAATTTATACAAGAAAAAAACTATCTCTATTTTGAGGATGTTACAATGGATTTTTACAATGAATTTCTTCATTATTGTAACAATCAAAAATTCACACCCCAGACTACCGGCAAACACATAAAAGTTCTTAAACAGTTAGTTGATCAGGCAAGAGAGGAAAAATTGCATACCAACACTCAGACTACTTTGAAATCATTCAAAACTATTACCGGAGAATCTGACACAATATACCTGACCGCTACCGAAGTCAAATTATTTGAAAAGGTTGATTTGACAGATCATCCTGAACTCCAGTGTTCGAAAGATATATTTCTCTGTGGTATCTATACAGTGCAGCGTTATAGTGACTATCATCGAATAAATAAAGACAACCTGATCCAATTGTCCAATCATAGAAAAGCGCTTAAAATAAGACAAAAAAAAGGTGGCAAACATGTTGTTATTCCTATTTCGCCACGTTTAAACCGAATCCTTAAGAAATACGATTTTGATCTTCCAAAATCATATAGTAAAAAAATAAACGAGGACATAAAAAAAATTGGAGAACTTGCCGGAATTACTTACAAGGTAGATCATCAGGAACAGAAAGGTACCATGGTAATAAAAACAAAGGTTGAAAAATATAAATTAATTACCAGTCATACAGCTCGCCGTACCGGGGCAACTCTCCTGTATCTGGCAGGAATGGACACTTCTACGATTATGAAAATCACTGGTCACAAAAGTGAACGTGATTTCTATAAATACATCCGTGTCACAGCCGAAGAAAATGCGTTAAGACTTAGTAAAACGGACTACTTTAATAAAGGGATTTTTTCATTAAATTGATATTCGATTAATAATTCATAGCTTTACGTACTAACAACGTGCGATGAAAAATTTCACATTCGTTTCTGCACGCCCCTTCTTCAGGCGTGTGTTATTTTTACACACCTTTCCCGGCTGCTGATAGTACCCGGCAATCCTGCATTATTGTATTACCACCTCTCAACCCCGCACAATCATGAAAATCCTGCACAAATCCCTTTGCTTCATTAAATTGGTCGCTTTACTTTCCGACAAACTCAACGAACTCGTTGACTCTCCCGGCGACGTGATAATTGCGTTTGAATTTCGGTTCAGCACATTTACCCTGGAACAATTTCTTTATCACCTCCGGATGTGTTCTGCCGACCTGATTTCAGCGGAAATTATAGAACTGTGCCTGTCAACCACGCAAATCACACTCTTCTTTAAACTTTTTGACAGCCAGGTCAAACACACCGCCTCCCAGATCGGGAACATACAACGCCAGTGGAACCGCTACGATTTCAGGCACTACTTCCCGCCCGAACAATACACCCGGCTCGATGGAGCCATCAACACCCTGTCAACCACCTGCGACAACGTACTCGAAACCACCTCCCGTCTTCGTCTTTTCGCCGGAGTTCCTGACTCCCTTCCCGATATCCCGCCTTCAAAACCCCACTTCAACCGGTACGCCATAAAAACCGACGAACCCGGAAAGCTCCACACGCTGCTTATCCGTCATAAACTCATCCATTCCAATACCCAACCCGAAACAACCGCATATATATTTTACGGTATTGGTTCACCTTCTTCCTGGCAACCCGTCACCTGGTTAAAAACTGTCGCCGATCTCTCGTACTTCATTGACATGTTCTTCGGAATATCCGATCAGCGCAACAAATGGCGCACCGCTCACGATTCATTCCGTGATAAACGCCGGCACAAATTCAATTACAACTCCCTCCGTGGCAAACAATATAATTACCTCTCGAACCGCAGTTCCGAAACCCTCCGCATCATAGACCACATCAGGCGGGAACTCAAATAACATTGCAATCCATTGCAACATATTGCACCCCTCGTTGCAATGGATTGCAATTCGTTTCCCTTCTTTTCTTATATTCTTTTGTTCCACAACTTTTAAAAATCTGAGTTATGGAACAATCAATCATTATCCCCGTTTCCCTGGATGATTTAAAACAAATCGTTTCCGAGGCAGTCACCCGTGCTTTCACCGGTTCGCTCGACCGTTTTATTCCCGAAGAAAAAAAGTACCTCACCCGTAAAGAAGTCGCCCAAAAATTCCACGTTTCCCTCTCGACCGTCCACGCCTGGATAAACTCCGGAAAAATCCGGGCTGTTAAAATCGGTCGCCGCACCCTGTTCGACCTCTCCGAGGTTGACAACGCCGCCAGCCCCAAATACAAACGTCTCCAATATTCATGAGCCATGAAAACCTATCGTTACAGACTTCAGCCATACGGCGGCATGGCTTCCCGCTTCACCTGTCCGGCTTGCGGGGCCACACGTAAATTTGTCCGCTACATCGACACCGTCACCGGGCAGTTCGTGAATGAAAAAGTTGGCCGCTGCGAACGTTCCGAATCCTGCGGTTATCATTACACCCCACGGGAATATTTCCGTGACCTCCGCCGCCTGGGAATTGATCCGCCGTCCTCCCCCGGACAATCAGCCCCGGTTATCAAATCCGACACCTTTTCCATCATTCCCCCGGAACTGCTCGGCGGTTCCGCTCTCGCGTCACAACCCGAACAAACCGCCCTCCTGAAATTTCTTGTTTCACATCTTCATCTCACCCCCGCTCAGCTCAAACGACTCGTTGACACCTACCGCCTGCAATCCGCTTCATACGGCCGCATCGTTTTCCCGCAAATCGACGTCAGCGGGAACTACCGGACAGCCAAAATCATGGCCTACAACCCAGCAAACGGCCATCGCATAAAGGACCGTCCCGGCTCCTTTAACTGGCTCCACCGTACCCTCGTTTCCCAGGGCAAACTTCCCACTGATTTTCAACTCCGGCAATGCCTGTTTGGTGAACACCTCCTTCCATCCCATCCCCTCAAACCCGTTGGAATCGTGGAAAGCGAGAAAACAGCCCTCGTTTGTGCCCTTACTTATCCCAAACTCCTGTGGTTGGCTACCGGGGGTAAATACAACTTCACCCCTGACCGCTTCATCCCGTTAGCCGGGCGGATCATAAACGCTATTCCGGATGCGGGGAGCTACCGTTTCTGGGCAGTTAAGGCAAAAGCCATCACCCGCCTCGTGCGCTGTCAGCTCTATGTATCCGATTGCGTCGAACGTGTGGCAACCCCCGAACAGCATCAGGCGGGTATCGACATCGCCGATCTCGTTCTGGCAGGGCATCCGCCCCAATTCTTTTGACATCGTAACCTGATTGACGGGGGAGAGTACCTCCCCTTCATCACTCACTCGCATATTGGTTTATCTAATACTCCCACATCTCAAAAAATCATGATAAAAATACCTTCCATATCCATCAAACCTTACGGAATTGCCATATATGAGCAATACCCCACGGCTTTTCACCGCCGGGAAGACGACTTTCCACGTCCTCACCGCTGGCAACCGCCACGCCGGAACTCCCCCGAGGGCATCATCTCGGCGAAGGCTGCCCGCCGCATCCAGTCAGCCCTCAAATGGCTCCTTTTCTTTTCCAAAACCAAAAAAGCGTACAACCGGGAAACCCATCGTTGGGTAAGATTCCGGGTATCTCTCGTCACACTCACCCTGAGCGGTCCCCAACACCATTCCGACCAGGTCATCAAATCCCGCCTGTTCAATCAGCTTCTCACCGAACTCCGGGAACAAAACGGCATGATCCATTACGTTTGGAGAGCCGAAAAACAGGAAAACGGAAACATCCACTTTCACCTGGTCACCAACGTGTTCATCCATGCCGCCAAACTACGGGAAAAGTGGAACCGCATCCAGAACAAACTCGGCTACGTCGATGCCTACGCCAACCGGATGAACGCACAAATTCACTCTTTTGCCGATTACTACAACACCTTTGCAGGACAGGCCAACACCGACATACTCCGGCAGCGTTATATTTACGGGACGGCAACCCGTTGGCGAAATCCTAACAGTACCGATATACACAGCGTTCGCCAGATTCGTGACCTCGTCCGTTACCTGTGTAAATACCTTTGCAAAAACCTGCTCTCTGAATACACCTCCTATGATACAATTCCCCCGCATCTGCTTGTACATGGAAAACTTTGGGGATTGTCCCAGACCCTGAGCGCACTTAAAAACGTGACCGCTGTCGTTGATCGCTTCCTTTTCGACGATCTCACCACCCTGTGTACTGAATTTGCCGGCCGGATTATCCGTCACGACTACTGTACTTTCATCCCCGTTTCCTTTACCGAAATTATTCACTCCCGGTGTTCAGCCATACTCCGCTGCATTTACGAACGCCTCAAAGAAATCGGAATCCACATGTTACAACTCACTTAATCCACCTGATCATGAAAAAACGTACCTACTACTGTGGCCGCTGTCGTTATTTTCTTATTGACCCCAACCAACCCGATCGGGAAAAAGGAAAATGTCACGGTCTGAAAAAGAGAACAATCCTGGCCCGTCAAAAGGCTTGTAAACACTATCATCCCAAAAACCTGAAAAATTAACCCCATGCAAACCAATCTAAACACTCTGATTCTCGTTCGTGAAGAATTTTACACCGATCGTACCCTCGGTTCCATTCTTTTCCGGAACAATCTCTATGTCCGCACCCTTGAACCGCCGTACTATCCTCCCGGTCACCCCCGTCATAATGCCCGTCGTACTGCTGTCCCGCTGGGGCTTTACCGCCTGAAATTTCACGACAGTCCCCGTTTTGGCCCGTCAAAAATCTACCTCTCGGATGTTCCCCACCGTTCCGGCATCCTGATCCACGCCGGCAACACTCCCCCCGACACCACCGGGTGTATACTCGTGGGCTGCGATCTCCGTTCCGGACGTCTGACAGAATCTTGCGTGGCACTCCAACAGCTTGAAACACTCGCCCGGCGGCTTCACACCACCCACCGGGAAATCTTCCTGTACATCACCCGATAACAACTGGCATAAACACCCTGAAAACCATGTTTAAAAAACTCACCCCTCAAAACATCCGCCGCCTCCAAAGAAAAGCCACAAAATTTGGAGGACAGTTATATGTTCGAACTGGAACTTATAGACTAATTCTTCCGGAATATTGTATATTTTCATTTTATTCATTTTCGGCCCTATGGAACTTTATTCATGAATTACAAAAAAAACAAATCACATAAGATAGAGCTTTGGAAAATGGTTATTTTTGTAGCAAAATCAATCATGATGAACGCAAAAAGTGTTTTTATACAATTAAAAGATAATGCTATAAAAAAGAAAAGGAAGTGTATGTTTCCGGGTTGCTCTTGCGAAGCTATTAACTACTCTCACGTTTTTCAAAAAAATAAAATTTTAAATCAACTTGTTAGCAATGGGCATTTAATGATATTTGATTATAAAAATGATGGTGGATGTATATACAGATCGAAAGGTGTAAATAAGGCTTTTACTTTTAAAGGACTTTGCCAAAAGCATGACAATGATCTTTTTGCATCTATTGAAAAAGAGGAACCTAACTGGTTTGATACGAAGTCCCAGTATTTGCTTGGTTATAAATCAATATGCAGAGAATTTGCTATAAAACAAATTGCCGTGGAAATTAATTCCGAATTTGTAATATCTCTCAATAAGGGAATAGAATCTGATTATATAAAAGTTTTCAATCGTGACGTTGAACCTGAATTTGTAAAATCTTTTGAAGAAAATGTTGCTCTTTATCAAATATATAGAAAAAAACTTGTAGGGGAAAAGTTAGGGCTTTCAGATTTTCAAACTTATAAAGAACATCTTGAACAAGATATAATAAATGAAAGTTTTGAGAAATTTGAATTTACAACCATTGAACTTCCTTTTAAATTAGAAGTATGTATTTCAGCTCCTATATCAAATTCATATTCAGAAATTCCTAATGAAGATATTGCAAGAGCTGATCTGCCTGAAATGAATGTAATTAATATATTCCCATATCAAAATAAAACGATGGTAATAATAGGTTCTATTAAAGGCTTTCCCAATACATGGGCAAACAAGTTCATTAATAAATTGAAATCAGGAAATCAGACTACTCAACTTAAAGCAATAAGTGATCTTATTGTTTACAGGTGCGAGTTTCATTGTATGTCTGAATCTTTATTCAGAAAAATAGGAAAAGAAAAATTTCAACAGTATTATAATCTCTTTCGTCGTAATTTATATACTATGCGTGATATAGATATTGATTTAAACCTCTTTGAAAATTGTTTTGAATGTTAATAGGCCTAGTTTTATTTCAGGGATAATGAAACTTCAACTCTTACTATATAAGAGCTATCATTACATCCAATTCCGGTGACGTTCATACTTCCATCCTTTAGCTATCATCATTTGCCTGTATTTTAACCTGAATCCCGGATTCTTATTTCCATAAAAGCAACCGTAAGGTATTGAACGTTCCGGCAAACTGTCCAATAATTCTGAAAACCTTTTCATACCCAGTTTATTCGTGGAACAGGATAAAAATTTAAGATTCCCGCACCCTTCCACTTCCACTCCTTCCAGAACATTCTTACTGCATTCCAGTTCATACAATTCTTTACGCTCTCTCAAATTCAGCCAGCTCAATCGGTTACTCCTGCAATCCACGTATTTCAATTTCGCACATCCTTCAACATTCAGTCTCACCAAATCATTCGAATTACAAATCAAAACTTCCAGTTCCGGAACCTCTGATAAATCCAGAACTTCCAAAAAATTATACCCGCACCGCAACTCCCTTAATTTTCCACACCTTCCGAAATCCGCATCCGTCACACTGCATGCCGATATATCCAACCTCCGCAAATTCCTCCCAATCAACACCACTTCATACATCCCCTCATTTTGATAAACATGGTGACACCTGCCGTCATCCGTTCCGTCTCCCCACATCACCGAAAACTTTGTCGCTTCAATACCCATCCGGACCTTTCCATTCTGCTCGGTCATGATCTTCATACATACATAACAAAATCCCTTTAATTCTTTCGGTAAGTCCTTCGTGTAATCTGGTCCATCCATACTAATCAGTGTTTTGTGGGGACACAACTACAAAAAGAAAGAGTGAGCACCCCGAATTGTCCTTTCCCAGGGAACAGCGACGGACCCCATCACGGAACAAAACGGAGGCTCACGTATCTGCATACGTCGAGCCTTCCGCAAAGTTCTCCGTGATTCTCAAAAGTCGCTGTTATTTGGGAAAGGAGACTTTAGCGTTAAACTAAAACGTCAATATGTCTTTATTCATTTGTATTTCTACTGTACAAATATAGGAAAAATTTTGTAAAACAACACTTCATTACACTTTGCCCAACCATTTACATCCCAACATCACGAATCTGCCCTGTTCAGGTTTTCCGGAATCTTCTCGCAACGAATCACCAGCAATCCATCCGATACGGTAATCCTGGCAAAATCCCCGACCTCAAACCCTGCTTCTTTCAACCACACTCCGGCCAGGAAAATGGAAGGTAGCTTTCGCCCGTAGGTAGACCGGGGCGAATGAAGACACCTGATTCTCCGGGTGTCCACTTCATTTGTTTTTTTCTTGGGTGTTAGATCAACGGTCCTCATAACTTATTTGTATTAAGTGAGGGCGGAAATAAAAAAGACGGCTCCACCTTTCCCGTTGACTGACACCACAAAGGCCGAGGGCACATTAATGCTCCTCACGGGGGTACAGAGCCGTGTATCAGATCAGCGGGCATAAAAAAGCCCGCCGAAGATAAGGCAGGTTTCCCGGCCTTTGTGTATGTCAGTCACTCCAAATATACGACTTTATTTTATTTTATGAAATTTCTTTAATTAAAATATCATATACCTCTAGGATCAATTTATTTTATTGGTTATAATAAATATTTTTTAGATACCTTTGTTTATTAAGCAGTGAAAGTGGTAGAGGCATCAGATTTTCATAAAAATATTTTGACAATGGAAATTGCGAATCTTAAACAGTTAGTGTTTTTTTGGGTTGAACATTATAGAAATTTGAATGATGTTGGAATCAACTTTGGTTCAGATTATACATTTCAGATCAATCAGGAGTCGAATAGATTGAAATTAGAAAGAATAAATAATGATAAATATGTAACAAATTTTTTTCTTTCTGAAACAGGGGGAAGAGTAAATAATGTATCTGCTATAATTGGAGAAAATGGATGTGGTAAATCAAATTTACTTGCGGCATTGCGGATAGCTATCTCCGGTTATTGGCATCATCATCTCTTTGATACAGTAGATAGTAGATATATAATGATATTTAAAACAAATGAAGGATTTGGATACATTAGTAATTCAGATGTTTATTCAGAAGAAAAATTTGAATCAATAAATCGTGATAATCTTACAACTGTATTTTTTTCTCCAGTAATTGATTTCTCTAATTACTCACCTGGTTATCCTAATCTGAAATATGATGTATCGTCCAATGTATTATTAAGTGAAGATCATATAGATATTCGGGGATTTCGTCATGAAATAAAAGACCCAATACTTTTTCATAAACACCAAGATACTTGGCGGCAAATTAATTTTATAAACAACATTTCTAAAGCCCAACGGAAAGCTATTGATGATTTGATACATCTGCCAGAAAAAGTTATTATAACAACATATCTAGCTAAAAATGTAAATGAAAAAAATGTTCCTTCTGATTTAAATAAATGCTTTAAATTATTACTTGATAAATTTAGAAATGGAAATATTGATGATGTAAACAATACCAGATATAAGGAGAAACCTCTCTATAAACGATTAATTTTAGAACAACTTATAACAAACTTCTACCTTTGCTTTGATATTGAATACCCTCAGTATAACTATCCTTTAGATGATGTTATAGGATTGGTACAACCAGTAGATATTGATGCAGAAAAAGGATTCAAAATCCTCTTAAATACTTTAAATCAAAACAGAGAACTCGGTTTGAATACATCTTTTATTTTAGAGTTTTGGGAAGAATTGAAATTATCTTTAAATAATTCTGAATTAGTCGATCATGAAGGTGTAATAAGTACATCATTTAAACTCCCTTTATCTCAAACCAAGAGACTACTTGATAAATACATTAGATATCTTGTTGAGTTAAATAAATACAGTCCAGATATAACTAAAGAAAGCAGATATCAGAATTTTGGTTTTTTGGATATTGATTGGCATGAACTAAGTAGTGGTGAGAAAGCATATTTGAACTTATTTTCCCGATTATATAGTGTAAGAGAGGACTTTAGTAGACGGAAAGAACGATTTCCAGATAACATTTTATTTCTTATTGATGAAGGAGAAACTGGTTTCCATTTACAATGGCAAAAAAACTATATTAATAATCTACTTCAAATAACTTCAGAAATATTCACTCTGAGAAAAGGTTATACTAACGAAAGAAATTTGAACCTTCAATTTATTTTTGCTTCACATTCTCCGGTCAGTTTGTCTGATATCCCCAATTATAATATTGTTTATCTAACGGCAGGTAGAGTTCTGGAAGGACAGGAACGTCCTTCTAATTCTTTTGCTGCTAATATTCATAATTTAATGACACATTCATTTTTTCTTAAAAATGGATTAGTAGGACAATTTGCTATAAATAAAATTAATCGTTTAATCTGTGATCTTCAGTCAGCTAACAATATTGATTATTTAGATTCCAAAAAAATAATTGAAATTATAGATGAACCTATTTTAAATCAACAATTACAATCGATGTGGGTAAAAAGATTCGGGAAAGAGGAAGAAATTATTATTATTCAGCAAAAAATCAATGAATTAAAAAATCGATTAGAAGAACTAAAAATGAATTCCAATGATAAACATTAGTACACCTAATACCCAGTCTGCTTTAAAAGAACATTTGAAAGCGTTAAGGCCGATATTGGAAAAACGTATAAAAGGACTGAATATAACTATTGCTGAATGTGAACAAATAATTAAATGTAAGCCTGAAGATATGCTTAAAATGTTTACAGAATGGAAAAAACAAGGTAAAATACAAATAAAGCAAGAGAAAAAGAAAGAAAATATAATAGACATTCAATATATTGGAGATAAAAGAATTACTAAGATTTTTAATTATGCGGAGTTTGCGAAAAAGGGAAATGAGGAAAAAGGGAAATATGGTGCTTATCAATTAGCAAAGAACTTAGATATTCGAGTTTGTCCATATTGTAATAGAATGTATACAGTTACAGCTATACATTCGAAAAATGAGTTTATAACTCGACCAGAATTTGATCATTTTTTTCCTCAGAGTACGTATCCTTTGTTTGCACTTTCATTTTATAATTTAATTCCAAGTTGTACGATATGTAATGGAGTAGTAAAAGGCAAAAAAGAATTGAATTTACAAGATTACATACACCCATATGTTGACAATAATATTGCAGACTTTAATTTTGATTATATCCCTGAAGGAGTAAATCAGGTTAAAGAAATTACGATCAATGTACGAAATGATTCTAAAATTTCTAACACATTAGATTTTTTTAAAATAAAAAAAATATATAATGAACATAGAGATGTTGTAGAAAACTTGATACAATTAAAAGATGTTTTTTCAATAGATTATTTAAAGAGTTTGCGAGATACATTTCAGTTAGATATTGATGAAGAATTATTATATCCTCTTATTTTCGATACGTGTTTTAATGAAACTGATTTCCATAAGCGTCCTTTCTCTAAATTGAAAAAGGATATTGTAAAAAAACTCAATTTATAATTAATGAAGCAATTATTTATTCAATTTTGTACAGTTGATAAACTTCAATAATTGAGTTTATCGTCTTTTCCCCCCGCTTTTAAGTAACATAATCCCATCGGGATTATGGAACAGCCCCACGGATCACCCCACGACCGAAGCCGTCCCACAATCCGGATTATGTTAAATAAAAGCTCCTCGCCATCCCTGCCAAACCCGCAAACCCCTGATATCCCATTCCGCCACCCTTGCCATACCCATCCGCCACACCGTCCTATACACACCCCTGATATCCCGCCTCCATCACAACACGCCCTCTGCCGCTTCTGCCAGTCTCTCCGGAAATGCCCGACAGTAACCCGGTCTCTTTTTCCACTGTCCTCTCACGGGCACACCCCGCCCCCCGCTGAGCCTGCAGCTACGGCTTCCATGTCTCTGACGGACGAAGCCATTACCATCCCTCGCTCCCCGCCACACCTTTTTTGCCGTTGTCCCAGCACATGCCCGACAGCAAACAAACCGTTCTTTCCATCCTTTTCTCACGGGCATCTACCCGCATCCACCCACATTTGACCCTCTATTTATTGTGACTATTCCCACAACCTTCCCACGACCCAAAACAGTCACAAAAAATTCCCCTTCACTCCATATCGCTCCATCGCTACACTCCATCCACCCGTCCGCAAAAATGGGAGCCTTTGAACCCACATCCCGCTTTTCAAAAGCTCCCATCTATGCGTCCCATGCACCACACCTCGCAATCCGTTCCCGTCCGTCCCCGTGCTTGTGCCTGGTGATTCCTCCCCCTTCTGACAATAGAACAGACCGGTTCCCCCACATCCTCTCACACTTCCGGTCCGTTCTATTGTCCCGTGCTTCGCCTCCCTTCATTAATCACTAGGCACCGCCACCACCTCACACCCGCAAACACGCCCTTCCCACCGCTTTTCCCGTCGCCCTGCAAAGCGCCGACAGAAACATCATCACATTTGCCATCGTCATCTGCGGCGCCAGTATCTCCATTCGAAAAATGTACCAATTGTCACCGGCATATCTTCGGCATACTGCCGGCATACGTCATACAAAAATTGAAATACACGTTATCCCATCACTCGTGTTAAAGCCTTCATTTAAATATATAATGATCTGCAAATAAGCATATATTGTGATAAATCACCGATCCATCACATAAAAATTACAGTCATGAAAGCAAAAACAAACGAATTATTTGAAGATTTCACCGGCTCAACCGGTAACATTACCGCTGCCCATTCTGCCGGTCATTTGGTTGTACGCAACAAAGTTATTCCAACCTACACGGATACAGAGTATCAGCGGGTTTTACGTCAGAATTTCAGCCGTTTTGCAAAGAACTGGCAGGATTTAACGGATACACAACGGGCACTCTGGGCTGAAAAGTCAAAAACCGTTTCAGCTTCCGGTTCTTATTACGGGATATCCGGAAAGATCAGCGGGTTTAACCTGTATGTCCGTTGCAATATGAACCTCGAACTCATTGGTATCACCACGCCATTGACCCAACCCGCAGACGATCTGACCAGTCCATTGCCTGGCTTCGCTTCCTTGACACTGGCAGATTCAGCCCTGAAAATTTCATTTGACGGAAACGTGAGTGAAAATGATGTGTTGCTTGTTCGCATTACTCCGTTGTCGGTAGGGCAGAGTACTAACATCAACGGACTTAGACAGGTTGGAACTGTTGCAGGAGGAGCCGCCGAAGCAACTATCACTGAAAAATACACCGCACAATTTGGTGTACCGGTAGTTGGTGAAAAGGTACAGGTGCAGATTTATGCCATTAATGCTATCAGTGGTTATGCTTCGGCACGACAGATTTTTGTTTCTAACATAGCCGGGGCATCTGCCGGTTAATTAAACTCAGGCATGGCCCTGTAAGAAAGGAGGTAATTATGGCAACGAATTGGAAAAAGACACTTTGGGACATTATTCTCACGATTCTTTCCCTGGGAATTTCCCATATCCAGAAACGTAAAAAAAAATTAGAGGAGGAGAGCAAAAAATCCACAAATACGTCCTCCGGAAACTAATCATTTACCTTTATTGTGTGTATAAGCGGCTCTGAAAAGGCCGCTTATCTTTTATAGTGGGTTTAAAATATGATCTTTCTAATAGGATAAAATACACTGAAATTTAAAATTAGTCGTGCAATGGTCGTGCAAATTGTAAAAATAACTACAAAAAAACAAATGCTAAATAAGTGATTTACACATATTTAGCATTTTCGAATCTGTGATCCAGCTGGGATTCGAACCCAGGACCCCAACATTAAAAGTGTTGTGCTCTACCGGCTGAGCTACTGAATCGTCAATTGTTTTTTACAATTGCGGTGCAAAGATAGTGATTCCTATTGATTCTACAAGAATTTAGGCGGAAATTTTCAAAAAAGTTTGTCATAAAAGAGCGTCCGTACCGCAGAGAAGTCAGGCTTCGGCTATTTCTATATGCAGGGATTCGATTTTCAATAAACGTTCCTGAAGGCGGGCAGCATCTTTTTTTCTAATACTCAACAACATATCGCAATCCATCTCAAAAGTTCGCTCCAAGACCTCCGCTTCTTCCTCTTTCAATACTTTCATTACATCATTCATCACCAAATAGCTGAATCTGATATGAAATATTTCATTCACGGTCTTTTCAATAATTACGGCATGGGCAATCGCGTCGGAGGCAGCTTCCCTATAGGCCTGAATCAACCCGGAAACCCCTAATTTTGTCCCTCCAAAATACCGGATCACGACAATCAGTACATTCGTCAGCTCGTGCGCATGAATCTGTCCAAGAATCGGTTTCCCGGCTGTGGAAGAAGGTTCTCCATCATCGTTAGCCCGAAATCTCAACTTGTCTGCCCCCAAGCAATAAGCATAGCAATGATGGCGGGCATCATAGTATCGGGTTTTTACTCCGGCTATAATTTCTTTGATCTCGTTCTCATCGGATACCGGATAAACATAAGAAATAAAACGACTGCCTTTCTCCTTATACAGGCCTTCGGCAATCGCTTGTATTGTCTTATAGGTATCTTCCATAAACAATTACAACATGCTATTGTTCAGGTTAATTATTACAATACAATTTTTTCTGCAACTCTTCCACTCGAGAACGGAATGCACGATCCGTTTCCATCTGGTCGGAAACGGCCTTACAAGCGTAAAGAACAGTCGTATGATCTTTTTTTCCGATCTGGTTACCGATATAGGAAAGGGAAGCATTGGTAAAATTTTTACTGAAATACATGGCTAACTGTCGAGCCTGCACTACTTCCCGCTTCCGGGTTTTCTCCTGCAAAAGTTGAGCCGGCATGTTGAAATACTCGCATACCACTTCCTGAATACGCTCTACGGTAAGCTCCGCCATTTGTCGTTTCACCATCTTACCCAATATCTCTTTCACGACTTCGACCGTCAGATCCTTTCGGTTAAAAGTGGACTGAGCCAACAGAGAGATCATAGCACCTTCCAATTCGCGCACGTTATTATTCACGTACTTACAAATGTATTCCAATATCTCATCCGAAAAGTCAATTCCGTCCTTCTTAGCTTTAAAACGGGCAATCTCCATACGAGTTTCGAAATCCGGCGCTTTGATCTCTGCGGACAAGCCCCATCTGAAACGAGAAAGCAAACGTTCTTCCAAACCACTCAACTCTGCCGGAGCTCGATCGGAAGTTAAGATCAATTGCTTACCGGATTGGTGAAGATGATTGAAAATATGGAAAAAAGTATTTTGAGTTGCGGTTTTTCCAGCCAACTCATGAATATCATCCAGTATCAAAACGTCTATCAGTTGATAAAAATGCAAGAAATCATTGATCTCGTTTTTACGAACGGCCTCGGTAAACTGCGTTTGAAAAACATTCGTCGTGACATACAGCACCACCTTTTCCGGAAAATTCTGTTTTACCTCCAATCCGACAGCCTGAGCCAAATGCGTTTTCCCCAAACCGGACCCCCCATAAATCAATAAAGGATTAAAAGCGGTTCCCCCGGGACTTTGAGCGATGGCGACACCTGCAGATTTCGCCAAACGGTTACAACTTCCCTCTATATAGCTTTCCAGCGTATAAGAAGGATTCAACTGAGAATCGATTTGCAAACGATTATTACAACGTTCAAACGGATTTTTCAAGGCTGTTCCGTTTGCCGTTTTATCGTAATAGGCGGTATTAGGTTCAATTTTTTTCGTATGGTTAGATGACATTTTTACCGATAAAGGTTCCGTACGACGACTCTCCTCGACGACAACAGAATATTCCAACTTCGCAGTCGGACCGATTACCGAACGAATGGCATTTCTCAATATCTCCACGAAATGCTCCTCCAAGCACTCGTAGACATATAAACTCGGAACTTGAATAATCAACACATCTTGCTGAAAACTCAAAGCATGTATCGGCTCAAACCACGTCTTAAAGGTCTTTGGCGGTACCTGCTCCCGGATCAAACTTAAACATTCTGCCCAAATACTATTACAATCCATTCTCATTTGTATATCTTTTAAATTTCACCTTATCGTGAAATGGAATGCTAAATTCGAAAAAAAAAATCAGAAAAAAAATGTCGGTTTTGTTTGTTTTTTATCAATTCCAGCTTACAAATTATATATCAGCCGTTTAGACACAATCACCTATCAACAAGAATGTTACACGAAAAACTTAACATAAAATCCTCTCTCCATTAATTCAATCCACTTAACATAATTGTAACACAATCGAAGGAGATTCAAAAAAGGTAAAGCTTTAAAACATAGAGAAGAGAAACCATTTATTTTATCTTCAAGATACAAAATAATACACATAATTATGTTAAGTAAACAAAATCCCCATTTTTATTATTTAGAACAATTCTATTTTGTCAAATGAAGTCGATTTTAACAATATATGCGTTATTATATCGTTTCATAACATTATCCAACTGACGTTGCGCTGACTTCAATTTTTTATACGTATTCCAAATGTATAAATACTTCCCTTTATATCTAACTTCCTTTAAATTAGGATTTTGCTTATATATCTCAGCCTCAGGCGATAAACGATTTTCCGATTCGTAAATCACAATACCATACTCCATATTATCTTTTTTACCGGAGGAAAAATCTATTAACGAAAGGTTAATAAACTTCTTGGGATTATACCTGAACTCGACTAAAAGCCTATTCAGATTCTCTGAAACCTGATTCAGATTGTAATAAAATTCATCATTATTAACAAATGCGCCTAAGGTACCTCTACCCTCATTCATTTTAATCAAGATGGAATCGACCTCAGACAAAGCATTTTGCAAAACGAGCAAGGTTTGCTTCAAATTTGCCTGCCGAATGGAATCGCTAATTGCGGCAAAATTGGATAAAGTCCTTGAAATCTCGCCGTTATTCTGTTCCAGATTAGCCGTTATGCTATTTATATGTTCCAATATCTGGCTGATACGCCCGGCCTCCCCTTCGATCAAGGTATCCAGATTCCCCGAAGCTCCTTCCAAATGATGTAGTGTCCGATCAATACTACGAAAACTATTAGCCAAATTTTGCTTCGTATCTTCATTAAATAGTCCTTGTATAATGGATAGAACAGAATCCAAAGATGAAAAAAGATGCTCGGCTTTCTGCTTTAAAGGTAACATCTGGTTGCTTACCTGCTCCATCAACCCCTGTTCCAACTGAGTTCTTAAGGTATCCCCGTTAACTGCCAATTGCTGAGCATTTCCCGGAATCAAATTAATGATCTTCGATCCCATTAAATCCGCACTTTGAATATAGGCGGAAGTATTCCGCGCCAATTCCAATCCCTTCTTGACTGAAAATTCCACTAACACCTTATCGAAACGTTCTCCGGTAAAAGAGATCGAGAGTACTTGTCCCACCTGATATCCCCGGTAAACCACACCGCTTGAAACCTTCAACCCGTCAACCCTATCATAAAGTCCGTAAAAGACATTTCTGGACTCAAACAAAGAACTTCCTTTCAGAAAATTTATTCCCCAAATCAAAATAATTACCGCCAACAATGCCGTTATCGCTAATTTAACCTCCCTTTTTATCTTCATAAGCTGCATTTTATTTCTTTTCCCATTTTTTCACTTCGGACAACGGTACGACCCGACCGTTCGATATCGCGATCACAAAACAGTCTTTTACGCTTTTACGCAGTCGCTTTTGTACTTTCTGAACCTCTTCATAAGAAGAAAATTTACCCACATAATATTTATACCGACCGTCACTCCGTATCTCCTCGATCTTATCTTTCAAACGTAAACGTTTCAGATCCGTAACCCTGGTAGCAGAAGAGAGCACTTGTACGGCGTAGAACCATTCTCTATCGGACGATACGGCTTTAGGCTCTTCCTTCAATACGATACTCTTCTTCTCCATCTTATTTTTGTATTCTCTAAATGCACTAAAAATCGCCTGAGCCATTTTTTGTTGTCCCGATTCACTTGTCAGGTATTGCAAATCTTTAGCGTTGGAAATAAAACCGGTTTCAACCAATATGGCAGGCATGCCGACATCCATCAGCACGATAAAACCGGCTTGCCTTACTTCCCGATTGACCGATCCTAAACTTTTCACCAACTCCTGTTGAACCGGAGTAGCTAATTCCATGCTGTTGATCAGGTAGCTGTTCTTCATAAAATTGAACATGATATACGACTCTGTCTTTTGCGGATCAAATCCGTCGTATTTCACCGTATAATCCTCCTCGTAATGAATGGCTTCATTTTCCTTCATGGCAACCTGCAAGCTGGCCTCCGATTTATGCAACCCGAGCACGTATGTTTCCACCCCCCGGACCGTCGGATTCTTAAATTTATTCACATGGATCGAGATAAACAGCTGGGCTTTTTCCTTGTTGGCAATCTTTCCCCGTTCCCTCAAATCAACGGCCACATCCTTCTTGCGGGTATACACTATTTTCATATCAGGATAATTCTTGTGAATCAAATTCCCTAATTTCAGGGCAATAGCCAAAGTAATATCCTTCTCTTTTACCTTTCCATTTATCGCTCCCGGATCCTTTCCGCCATGCCCTGCATCTATACAAATACAGGAGATTTTTCCCAATTGATCCTGTGCCGACAGAGGGCCGAAAAAACCAAACAAGCAACAAATAAACATTAAAACAATAATCCCGTACCGATTTATCATGTTATTTAAAACTTTTTAAAAAGAAACATGAGTATTAACATCAATATTTTTTACTTTTGCAAAGCGAAAAGCTGTATCACGTCAGTAATATTAGTCACAAAAATAATATATTAAATTGCAAATTAGATTATATACAGGGCTTTTTATTAAGAAATGCATCATTTTTATGGCTATTGCCCTGCCTATTATACTCTCGTCGAATAGTTTTGCTGCCGAATATTTATTCGGGGGATCGCTATGGAATATGACGGCTGATACGACTGGACAACCGGGAGACAGTCTTCGGATCGTATATGATTCTATCGGAAACCCTGTCGACACCATCCGGAGAGACAGCACCCCGGAGGCAGAACCATTATTTGACGACCTAATAACTTACGAATCAGCCGATTCTGTCAGATTTTCCATTGCCGACAAAAAAGTTTTCTTTTACAAGGATGCTCTCATCAAATACATTAGAACGGAATTAAAAGCCGATTATATCGACTTGGACATGGAAAAAAAATTGGCTTTTGCTTCCGGAGTACCCGACACGGCAGGAACCCTGATCGGTAAACCGCACTTCAAAGACGGGGGACAGGAGTTTGACAGTAAAGAGTTACGGTATAATTTTGAAACCCGTAAAGGTTTCGTGAAAGAGATCATCACCCAAGAAGGAGAAGGATACCTGCAGGGAAAATTAACTAAAAAGCAAAGCGACTCGGTCTATTGCGTAAAAAACGGATGGTACACGACTTGCGACGAGCACGACCATCCTCATTTCTATTTCCGTATGAGCAAGGCCAAGATGATCAAGGACAAAAAAGTTTTCGCCGGTTTCACCAACTTGGTTTTGGAAGACGTACCTCTTCCGCTCTTTCTTCCATTCGCTTATTTTCCGATCACCAAAAAAGGAACATCCGGTATCATTATACCTACTTACGGAGAAGAAAGGATGAGAGGGTTTAACTTACGCAACGGGGGGTACTACTTCGCAATAAGCGATTACATGGATCTTACCATCACCGGAGACATATACACAAATGGCTCCTGGGGCGTGAGATTAGGGTCCACCTACAGAAAACGTTACAAATTCAACGGTAATTTCGATTTTTCGACGAGTAAAAACTACGTCAGCGAAAAAGGGATGCCCGATTATCAAGAGTCAAGCGATTGGTCCGTACGTTGGACCCACTCTCAGGATGGAAAAGCAAATCCTTATAGTACATTTTCCGCTTCCGTGGATATGTCTTCTGCCAACCAAAACTATTTTAACTCTACCAACATCAACGAAATAGCCAATCAGCGAAAGCAATCCAGTATCTCATGGAGCAAGAAATGGCCTGAAAAACCGTTTAGCTTAAGCGGTTCGTTCAATCATAATCAGAACAGTCAGGATTCATCCATATCCGTTACCCTGCCCAATCTGAGTTTCCGTATGAGCCAGATCTATCCTTTTCGCAAAAAAGGGAAAGTAGGAGAGATGAAATGGTATGACAATATCGGTATTTCTTATTCGGCCGATTTAAAGAATAACATTCAAACCAAAGAGGACAAGCTGTTCAAATCCTCCTTTACCAGAGACTGGAATAACGGATTCAGACACAATATTCCCCTCAGCCTGTCTTTTAAATTGGCAAAAGACATCACGCTCACACCTTCACTCAATTATAACGGCTACTTGAACCTGAAAACAATTGAAAGAGTATGGGTTCCGGACACCACTTCAAGCGGCGGACATTTCGTTCAGCGAGATATCCCGGGCGTCAACTATTCTCATGATTATTCCGCAAGTGCTTCCATCGGCTATACGCCGACCATATACGGTATGTTCCTGTTTAAACCGGGTTCTAAGGTCTATGCCATACGGCACGTGATACGTCCTTCACTCTCGGCGTCCTATACGCCACCGATCAGTCCGCTGGGGAACTACACGAAAACCTATACCGACGGGGTTACCGTTACGGAATATTCCATATACGAGGGTATGATTTACCGTCCTTCCACTCAAACCAGTAAACAGGCGGGAAGTGTCAGTTTCAGTTTGGACAACAACCTCGAGATGAAAGTGAGGAACGATCAGGATACGACCGGCGAGGAACAATTCCGGAAGATCAAATTATTAGAAAGTTTTAGGATACAAGTCAGTTACAATCCATTCGCCGAAAAATTCAAATTCAGTACTATCGGTTTAAGTGCCCGGACAAAATTATTCAATAGCAGAATCGACCTCAATTTCACGGGGACCATAGATCCTTACGCATTGGATGAAAAGGGTAATAAATTGAATAAATACCATGGAGGAATCGGGCGACTCACAAACGCATCTCTCAGCACCGGTATCAACTTTTCCGCGGACAACGGTAAAAACAAAGAGGAAAAAAACGAAATGGTCGGAGGGTACTACGAGCAATACTTAGACTTCGATGTTCCCTGGTCCATCAATATCGATTATACATTCAGCTACAGTAAACCCGCTTTCAAATCCACGGTAACACAAATGATGGGCATCAACGGAGACTTCTCCTTAACGCCTAAATGGAAAATCAGTTTCACCAGCGGTTATAACTTCGCCACCAAAGAAATTTCAGCAAGTAGTTTCCAGATCACACGCGATCTGCATTGTTGGGAAATGAGTTTCAACTGTATCCCGTTCGGTCAACACCAGTCTTATAATTTCCAGATCAACGTACGCTCCAGTATGCTAAAAGATTTAAAGTTAACCAAGAGAGCTTCCTGGTATGACCTATAAAAAAGCATCCCGCAAGGGGGGGATGCCTTTTTTCTTATCCTCTTTGTCTGACGGCTTCATACAAAACGACGGCAGCAGCAGCAGACACGTTTAACGATTCAATATCTCCCTTCTGCGGTATTTTTATCTGCTCATGGGCATGTCTCAATAACTCTTCGTCGATCCCGGTATCCTCCGAACCCATAATGATAACGCACCCCTCTTTCATATCCACCTCCGTGTAATACTTCTCCCCTTTTTCACTGGCAGCATACACCATCATCCCCCGACGTTTCAACTCTTTGATCACCTTCTTCAAATTTTGCTCCCGGCATACCGGCAAATGATAGAGAGCACCCGCCGAAGTTTTAATGGCATCTGACGATATCTTCGCCGAATTCTTAGTCGGAATGACAAGAGCATGCACGCCGGCACATTCTGCCGTACGGGCGATTCCACCCAGGTTACGCACATCCGTGATGCGATCCAGTATCAGGATCAAAGGCATCTCTCCGGCCGCGAGCACCCGATCCACCACCTCATCGATATCCCGATAAGTGATAGGAGAAACTTCCGCCAATACCCCCTGATGATTTCGTCCTTCAAAAGGTTTGAATACCTCTTCGGGTACATACTGAAAAGGGATCCCCTTATCTCTCACCATAATGAACAGTTTCTGAAAGAGTTCTCCTTCCCTCAACCCCTTTTTAAACATCACCTTATCGATCTCCTTTTCCTGTTGAATAGCCTCGATCACGGCACGAAGCCCGAATATACACTCTTGTTTATATTTTGCCATACCTATTATTTTACGATTTATAATTATCAATTGTAGCTTTCAAATGCTCTAAATTTTCGTTCTCCTCGCTCCATTCACTCATAGCCTGATCCAATCTCGACTTTTTCTCCTCATACATTTTAAGCAGCTCTTCATTTACAACCCCTTCGGACATCTTCCCTTCGATATCCGCAATTTTATGTTCCAAAGTCGCAATCTCCTCTTCCAACTTCCCGACCCGGACTTCAACACGCTTTATCTCCTTATTGAACTGCTTCCGTTCCAAAAATGCCTGCTTATTTTCCGAAACACTCTCCTCGTTTTCTTCTACGCTTACAACCTTGCCGCGTCCCGGATGCATTCGCTCGTATTCCCGGAAACACTCCATTTTTTTTGTTTCCAGAAAACGAGTAACCCCACCCAGATGTTCCTTTATTTTTTTATCCGCAAATTCATATACCTTATCGGCCAGACCGGTCAGAAAATCCCGATCGTGCGAGACGACAATTACGGTTCCTTCAAATTTTTTCAACGCTTCCTTCAAGATATCCTTCGTGCGCATATCCAGATGATTGGTCGGCTCATCAAGGATCAACACGTTATAAGGCTCCAGTAACAGACGAACCATAGCCAAACGCGTCCGTTCTCCCCCGGAAAGCACCCTTACTTTTTTTTCCACCTCCTCCCCGGAGAAGAGGAATGCACCCAAGATGTCCCGGATTTTTTTCCTGATCTCACCGACGGCCACTTGATCCACCGTATCCAAAACACTCAAGGAGGAATCCAACAAGTCGGCTTGATTTTGCGCGAAATAACCGATATTCACGTTATGACCGATTTTCAGCGTTCCTTCATATGGAATCTGGTCCATAATCATCCGTACCAACGTCGTTTTCCCCTCTCCATTACGTCCCACGAAAGCCACTTTCTCTCCCCGCAATATATCGATATCAACATCTTTCAACACCAAATGATCTCCGTAAGCCTTAACCAAATCCCGGCCGTGAACGACCACGTCCCCGGAACGAACTGCAGGCTGAAAACGCACGCAGATCCGGGCCTTATCCTCCGGCTCCACCTCTATCCGCTCTATCTTATCCAACTGTTTGATCCTGGATTGGACTTGCACCGATTTGGTCGCTTTATAACGAAAACGTTCAATAAAATCTTCCGTATCCTTGATCTGCTTCTGTTGGTTCTCGTAAGCTCTCATCTGCTGTTCAATACGCTCCTTTCTCAACTCCGTGAACCTCGTATAAGAAACCTTATAATCGTATATCTTCCCCAAAGAAATTTCTATTGTACGCGTCGTAATATTATCTAAAAACGCCCTATCATGCGATACCAACACAACAGCCCCCGGATAGCTTTGAAGAAAAGACTCCAACCAGGAAATAGATTCTATATCCAAATGATTGGTCGGCTCATCCAATAGAAAAACGTCAGGACGTCCCAACAATATCTTGGCCAGCTCTATACGCATGCGCCATCCCCCGCTGAACTCTTCGCATCGACGATCCAAATCCTCCTGTCGAAACCCAAGGCCTTTCAAAACGACCTCGACCTCCCCATTCACATTCTCTCCGCCACGCATCCTTAATTGTTCGTCTTTCACATTCAATCTATCGATCAACTTCATATAATCGTCCGACTCGTAATCCGTCCGTTCGGCCAACTCCAGGTGCAAGCGTTCGATCTCCCCCCGCAAAGCCAACAGATCGTCAAATGCCGACTCCGCCTCTTTTCTGACGGTTTTTCCTTCGGCATACACTTTTGTTTGAGGTAAATACCCAATTTTCAAATCAGAAGGCATGGCAACATTTCCTTCCGAAGGCTCCTGTACGCCGGCCAGAATCTTTAATAAGGTAGATTTACCCGCTCCATTGCGCCCCGTCAAACCAATTCGATCTCTTTTGTTGACCAAAAAAGAAACAGATTCCAACAGCGAGAAACCTCCAAATAAAACGCTAACATTGTTGACAGATATCATATCCCTTCAAAAAATTAAATAAGATGCAAATATACGAAACTTATTTTATTGAATCACGCAAACAAGAGGTATCCCTTTAATTTGTCCGTAAATAGTCCATCTCCTAAATAAATGCAATCGTAAAAACAAGGCAGATTGCCTTAACAACGGATTCATTTTTATTTAACCCTATTTCAAAAACTGACATTTGTCTTGTTTTATACGTCAAATATTTTTTATATTTGAAAAATTCATCCTAAAACAAGGGGTACAAAATTGTAGAAACATAATATTAACTGCTAAAATTGATATAAAATGCCTAAAGGAGTTTACAGACTACCGAACATTACCAACGAGCCGATCAAAAGCTATGCTCCTGGTTCACCGGAAAGAAAAGAGTTAAAAACACAAATTAGTGAAGTAAAAGCAACAACCGTAGACCTTCCCATGATTATCGGGGGGAAAGAGGTACGTACGGGAAAATTGGCTGACATTCGTCCTCCCCACGACCACAAGCATCTGTTAGGACATTATCATCAAGGCGATGCATCTCATGTACAAATGGCTATCGAGGCGGCATTAAAAGCCAAACCGGCATGGGAAAAAATGGGATGGGAAAGCCGGGCTGCCATTTTTTTAAAGGCCGCAGACCTGCTTACAGGTCCTTATCGCCAAAAAATGAACGCGGTCACCATGTTGGGACAATCCAAAAATGCTTTTCAGGCAGAGATCGATTGCGTGTGCGAGCTGGCGGATTTCTTTCGCTATAATGTAAAAAATATGTACGAGATCTACCATATGCAACCCAATTCCGCCCCCGGAATTTGGAACCGTACCGTATGGCGTCCGTTAGAAGGTTTTATTTTTGCCCTTACTCCATTCAACTTTACCTCCATCGCCGGAAACTTACCGGGAGCTCCCGCACTAATGGGAAACGTTTGCGTATGGAAACCGTCTAAAACCGCCGTGTATTCGGCACACCTGATCATGGAGATATTGAAAGAAGCCGGTCTTCCGGATGGAGTCATCAACCTGGTATATTGTTCCGGACCCACCGCTGCCGATGTTATTTTCAAACATAAAGATTTTGCCGGAGTACATTTTACCGGTTCGACAGCCGTCTTTAACGATATTTGGGCTAATATAGTAAATAACATAGACAAGTACCGCTCCTACCCTCGAATCGTAGGAGAAACCGGAGGCAAGGATTACATATTTGCCGATCCTACCGCTTCAGCAAAAGAAGTTGCGACGGCAATCGTAAGGGGAGCCTTTGAATATCAAGGACAAAAATGTTCTGCGGCTTCCAGAGCATACATCCCTTCTAATCTATGGCCGGAGATCGAAACATTGGTGAAAAAAGATCTGGCCGAAATTAAAGTCGGAGGAATAGAAGACTTCAGAAACTTTGTCAATGCGGTAATCGACGAAACCTCGTTCAACAAACTATCCGCGACCATCGACGCAGCCAAGACTTCCAAAGATGCAGAAATTGTGGCCGGCGGTACTTATGACAAATCCGTCGGATATTTTATACAACCCACGGTTATCCGTGCTCTAAAACCGGATTACATCACCATGCAAGAAGAATTATTCGGCCCGATCATTACCATTTACGTGTACGAGCCGGATAAGGTAGAAGAGACGTTGGATATACTCGACAAAGGTTCTGCTTACGCCCTTACGGGAGCCATTTTCTCCAATGATCGCAACCGTATAGAAAAACTAACAGAACGTTTGACACACACGGCAGGTAATTTCTATATCAACGATAAACCGACCGGTGCCGTTGTGGATCAACAACCATTCGGCGGAGGACGGGCTTCCGGAACCAATGACAAAGCAGGAACCGTATTCAATCTCTTAAGATGGGTATCGCCTCAGGCAATTAAAGAAACGTTCGTTCCCGCAACCAATTACATGTATCCGAATTTTCTGGAAGAATAAATCAACAGGCAAACGCAGATTTCGGTTTGTCGATCTTCAACCAGAGAATTTTCGCTTACAATCATGAAATGAAGTGAATTATAAGTATTTTATTAAAATATTTAGAACAAAATCACAAAAATAGAATAAAGGTGCTGCTCTTCAGCACCTTTATTTATTCTGTTCTATAAGATGGTAATTGCGATTGGCCGTATAAAATGTTTCTCTGGAAACCTTATAATGACGACAAATATAAGAAATCGACTTACCCGCCTGATACATTTTCTCGATCTCCTTTCGACGTTCAAGCAAGAAATCTTGTTTGGTGGTACCTCTCGGACGTCCTAATTTAACACCCTCCGCTTTTCTTACGGCCAAAGCTTCCCTGGTTCTCATCGATATCAGATTGTGTTCTATTTCCGCAACTAATGCAAAAGCAAACGCCAAAACTTTGCTGTTGATACTGTTGTCAAAAGCATAGCCGTCTTTGGTACTGTAAATAATAATCTCTTTTTCAAGACACCGATTCAGAATAGACATAATATCCAACAGCGTCCGACTCAAACGGGAGAGTTCGGTGACAATCAACACGTCACCTTTCTGCAACCCACCCATCAATTTCCCCAGTTTCCTCTCTTTCTCTTTCTTTTTTCCACTTACGATTTCTGTTACCCAACGTTCGATTTTTAAACCTTTTCGTGAAGCATACTTCACAATTTCTTCCCTTTGATTAGTTAAATGTTGTTTTCCCGTACTAACCCTCAAATAAGCGATTACCATAATTATCATATTAAAGTTCACAACACCTATACAAAGAATTGCAAACTTTCCCATATGTAAAGAGTTAAATATCAGTGACGAAAAAATAAGATAATTTGTCTTATAAAACGTTCGCTTTTTCGGACAGGAATTATGTAGTTTTTATAGATGGAATTTATACTCTCTTCATCTGATTAAGTTCTTTATATAGAATATTTTTAAATCGTGTTTTTTCTTTATTTTGAAATTTATTATATTTGTCCATCACAAGGAACGATTATTATGACAGAAGTGTGCAAGAAACAATCATAAATTATCTTAATAGAATCATATATAACGTTAATCATTATTTTTGGACCGTCATGAATAAAAAAGAACTTACCAAAAAAGTTGCCTTAAAAAGTGGGTTGACACAAACATTAACTGCCAACATCGTAAATACGGTCATTGAAACAATCCGAGAATCTCTTGCAACAGGAGAAAGCGTCACTATTCACGATTTTGGGACTTTAGCCGTAAAAAAACAAAAGCCGCGGGGACGTTTCAATCTGAGCACCCATGAAGTAGAAGATGCCGTGCCCAGGGAATTCATTAAGTTCATTACCAGCAAGTCCCTCAAACTACAACAAAAAAACAAAGCACAGGTTTCGAATTAGAAGATAATAGTCACGGAGTTCTAAAAAATAAGGGCAAGATTTTAATGTCTTGCCCTTGTAAGTCAAAACCGCCAACGCAGTTTTTTTCTACTTATCCGTTAATTAAATAATCACGATATGCTCCTGATCCGTCAATTTTTCACAGTAATGACATTTTAACACGATAGGTTCGCTTCCCACCACAACGAATTTTGTCCGAACATGCTGATTATTCGTGATACATTTCGGATTCACGCATTTCACAATACCTTCCACGCGTTCCGGAACACTAACCGTCTTTTTTTCCGCCACTTCAAAATCTTTAATAATATTGATTTTTGCAGAAGGTGCTACCAAGGCCAACTTATTAATTTCATCGTCTCTCAAAAATTTATCGGAGATTTTAATAATCGCCTTTTTACCGAATTTGCTACTTGACAAATTATACCCGAAAGTAACGGTATTCTCCGTGTGCTCAATACCTAAAATATTAATCACATCAAACAATTTATCAGCAGGGATGTGGTCAATCACCGTACCGTTTTCCACGGCACTTACCTGTAACTCTTTTTTTGCTGCCATATCTTTTTTCTTTATTACCATTTTAAATCTAATGCCTTAAATATAATTGCCTGACGGGTATAAACACCATTCAATGCTTGTTGGAAATAGTAAGCCTTTTCGTTCTCATCCACATCTTCATCGATTTCGTTTACCCGGGGTAGCGGATGTAAAATACGCATATTCGGTTTCGTTCCGCTCAGCATGGCATTCTTTAAAATATAGACGTTCTTCACTTTTTCGTACTCTAACGGATCGGCAAATCTTTCTCGTTGCACCCGGGTCATATAAAGGATATCCGCCTCATTAATTACCTCATCCAATTCCGTATGTTCATAGTAGGGAATATGCAATTCATCCAGGAACAATTTATAAGCAGCCGGCATTTCCAACTCTTTGGGCGAGATAAAATGGAACGTCGGATTAAAATGACTCATCGCTTGCAATAAAGAATGTACCGTTCTTCCGTATTTTAAGTCTCCCACCATAAAAATATTCAGGTTCTCCAAAGTTCCCTGTGTCTTATAGATCGAATAAAGATCGAGCATTGTTTGGGTCGGATGCTGATTGGCTCCGTCCCCAGCATTAATTACAGGTACGGAAGCGACCTCACTTGCAAAACGGGCAGCTCCCTCCAAAGGATGGCGCATTACGATCAAATCGCAGTAATTATCCACCATTTTCGTCGTATCTTTCAAAGATTCTCCTTTTGTTGTACTGGAAGAAGAAGCATCGGAAAATCCTACAATCCTTCCCCCCATGCGACTAATTGCAGTCTCGAAACTCAACCTGGTACGTGTTGAAGGTTCGAAAAACAAGGAAGCAACTACCTTACCGGCCAATAAATTGCGGTTCGGATTTTTTTCAAATTCTGAAGCGATTTTCAAAACTTCCAGAATCTCCTCTTTCGAGTAATCGGTAATGGATACTAAACTACGTTTGTTCATATTGTTTATATATTAAAGATGTTTGCTTAAACGTTTATCCACAAAAAAAAACCAACAATGCTATCGAAACAATGTTGGTCTTTAATATCTTATCAAAACGGCTTCCCCTTTTCTGCCTAAACTGGAGGCAAGAATAAAACGTATGCCGAATATTTTGATGTTCAATCTTCATATCGGAATACAAATATAGATATATTTCTATCCCGAACAAACTATTTTCGCAATTTATTAAAAAAATTCCGCTATCCGATCCGCAATATCAATAGCCACTTCCGATTTTGTTTTCAAATCGTAAATCAATTTATTCTCCTCCTTATCGATCAATGTCACCTTATTGGTATCTCCCCCGAAACCGGCCCCTTCATCCCGCAAGCTATTCAACACGATTAAATCCAAATTTTTCCTCTTCATTTTCGAAACAGCATTATTCTCCTCGTCGTTAGTTTCCAACGCGAATCCGATCAACCACTGCCCCGCTCTCTTCTTTCGCCCCAACTCAGCCGCGATATCTCTTGTCGGAGCCAACTCCAACTTCAAATCATCTTCTCCCCGTTTCAATTTTACAACAGCCCGTTCCATAGGGGTAAAATCCGCCACGGCAGCACTCAAAACAGCAATATCGCTCTCCGGAAACACCTCGATAGCCGCCCGATACATTTCGGACGCCGACTCCACATCTATTCTCCGGATCCGTTTATTGGATAATTTCAGATTTACCGGACCGGCAATAAGCGTAACTTCAGCCCCCCGGGCAGCCATCTCTTCGGCTATGGCAAATCCCATTTTCCCGGAAGAGTAGTTGCCGATAAAACGTACGGGATCTATTTTTTCATAGGTAGGTCCTGCCGTAACCAACACTTTTTTACCAGCATAACGCGCGTCTGCAGCAAAAAAACGGCTCATAAAAGACACGATCTGATCGGGCTCCTCCATTCTTCCCTTCCCGATTAATCCGCTTGCCAGCTCTCCGTTTTCAGGTTCGATAATCAAATTCCCGTAAGATTTCAATATTTGTAGATTCCGTTGAGTCGCCGGATGAAGATACATATCCAGGTCCATGGCAGGAGCCACTATAACCGGACACTTAGCAGACAAATAGGTTGTCAACAACAAATTATCCGCTATACCGGCGGCCATCTTACCGATTGTATTAGCGGTTGCCGGAGCGATCAGATAGGCATCCGCCCACAACCCCAAATCCACATGCGAATTCCAATCTCCATTTTCGGGATCATAAAAATCCACCAGAATAGGATTCTTCGACAACGTGGCTAAAGTCAAAGGGGTGATGAATTCCTTTGCCAAAGGCGTCATTATTACCTTAACGTTAGCCCCTTCTTTCACTAAGCCTCGTATTAACGGAGCTGCCTTATAGGCCGCAATACTTCCCGTTACTCCCAATATGATATTTTTTCCCTGTAACATAATTCTTTTTTTAATCACCTGAAAAAAAGAGGCTGTCCGAAAATTCATCCGACAGCCCTTTTATCTTCTCTGATAATCCTCCCGTTATCCGTCTTACTCTATTCTTCCTCTTCCTCCGACTTTACCCCTCCTTTTTCCTTTGCCGGATTACGAAAATAAAGTTCGCCATCCTCAAACTCCTGAGTAGCGATCAACACCGGTTTAGGAATACGCTCGTAATACTTGGAAATCTCGATCTGTTCGCGATTTTCAAATATCTCCTCCAAATTATCCGCGTACGAGGCAAACTCCTGAAGTTTCCTGCTCAACTCTTCTTTCATTTCAACCGAAATCTGATTGGCACGTTTTCCAATGACAGCAACAGCTTCATAAATATTATCCGCCTTACCGGCTAACGCAGCCGTATTCCTTGTAATGGTATTATTCGGTGCCTTTACTTTCTTAAAATCTACCATGGTTAATTTGAATATAATTATTTATTCTGATTATTCTGACCTTCTTGATGCGCGGAATCCGTTTGACTGTTCAGCTCATCCTCCTTGTATTCGTCCGGATCGTCGTATTGTTTCAGGAAATCGTTCAATACTTCGTATTTCTTGGCCATCTCCTTCGCATACACACTATTGGGATACTCATCCACGAAATAGTAATACTCTTCTTTCGCTGCCGTGTAACGTTCGTATTTTTTATCCTCCACGCTATTCACAGCCATCTCGTATTTGGAATTAAACAACATCCACATGATTCTCTCCCGGTATTTCGTTCCGGGGAAATCTTTCAGACAATTCTCCAGGCTGACGACAGCGGCCTTGTAATGTTCCCGCAAATAATAGTTTTCCGCTCCCAAATAAGCTTTGTAAGAGAGTTTATCTCTCATGTCATCCATGTATTTATTTATTAACTCCTTACGCGTAGAATTAGGATAACGACTCAGGTACAGTTGGAAATTACTCATGGCCTTTTCCGTTGTCGTCTGATCCAAACGCACTCTCGGCGAAGCCAAATAATTACAATATCCCATCATATACAGACACTCTTCCATGTAGGAACTTTCCGGAAACATCGCCACAAACTGCTTAAACAGTTCGGCCGCATTTTCGTAATCTTTCTGGTTATAGGTACAAAAAGCCCGGTAATATGCTATGGTTTGGGCTCTTGCGGTTCCCGCGAAGACAGTCCGAATACCGTCAAACAAATTCAAAGCCCTTGTATAATCTCCTTTATTATAATATTCCACCGCCTTTTTATACATAAGAGAATAATCCCCACTCTTCAAAAGTTTTTGGTACTCCCCACAGGAACTCATTAGTACGATAACAAGCAGAAAACCTAAAAAATTCTTCATCATAAGCGCTGTTTTTGCATCACGCAAAGATAATCTATAAATATCAATATGCAATAAGTTCATCCACATTTCTTTTTGAAAAAACAGAGTAAAAGA
The DNA here is from genome assembly GCA_001487125.1 of Gabonibacter massiliensis. Lineage (GTDB taxonomy): Bacteria > Bacteroidota > Bacteroidia > Bacteroidales > Marinifilaceae > Gabonibacter > Gabonibacter massiliensis. The sequence continues at coordinate 287,739 of LN913011.1, read as the reverse complement.
CAAAAACAACTTTTCAAAAAGAAATCCTCCATTATAAGAATTTTTAGTTACCTTTGCTTCGTATTTGTATCAAAAATTTAAGAATTTCAAAATATTATCGACGTGGACATTTTTGAAAGAGTAAAAAATCAGAAAGGAAATATTGGACAATATGCCAAGCAAGCTCATGGCTATTTTTCATTTCCGAAATTAGAAGGAGAAATCGGTCCCAGGATGAAATTCCGCGGGAAAGAAATGTTAAACTGGAGTTTAAATAATTATATCGGTCTCGCTAACGATCCTGAAGTAAGAAAAGCGGATGCCGAAGCTGCGGCAAAATACGGCATGGCTTATCCTATGGGAGCCCGCATGATGAGTGGACAAACTTCCCGTCATGAATATTTGGAATCCCAATTAGCCGACTTCGTAGGCAAACCGGATGCATTTTTATTGAATTTCGGGTATCAGGGTATGGTCTCTATTATTGACGCTATGACTTGCCGTCATGACTGTATCGTTTACGATGCCGAAGACCATGCCTGCATTATGGACGGCCTGCGTTTATCTCCGGCAAAACGTTATGTATACCAACATAACGATATGGAGAGTCTGCGTAAACAACTCGAACGGGCTACCAAATGGGTAGAAGGAACCGGAGGGGGTATTCTCGTCATAACGGAAGGTCTTTTCGGAATGGCCGGAGACTTGGGAAAATTAGACGAGATCGTGGCCATGAAAAAAGATTTCAATTTCCGGCTGTTGGTCGATGACGCACACGGTTTCGGGACGATGGGACCGAACGGTGCGGGAACCGGAGATCATTTCGGGGTAATGGACCAAATAGACCTCTACTTTGCGACCTTCGCCAAAGCGATGGCAGGCATCGGGGCTTTTATTGCCTGTGAAGAAGATATATGCATGTACCTGAGATACAATATGCGTTCCCAAACGTTTGCCAAATCCTTACCCATGCCCATGGTGGAAGGAGCCATCAAAAGGCTGGAGTTGCTGAGAAGCAAGCCGGAATTAAGAGAAAAATTGTGGACGATCGTCCGGGCTTTACAGAGCGGATTGAAAGCAGACGGTTTAAACATCGGCAAAACGAACTCTCCGGTTACTCCCGTTTACCTATCCGGTAGTGTTGCCGAAGGAACTCAAGTAGCCATGGATTTAAGAGAAAATTACAATCTTTTCTGTTCTATCGTGGTTTATCCGGTGATTCCCAAAGGACAATTGCTACTTCGCCTGATTCCAACTGCCATGCATACGATGGAGGATGTGGAATATACGGTACAAGCCTTTAAAGCCGTGGCCAAAAAATTAGCCAACGGAGAATACAATAAAGAGACGGTGGTCGATGCCAACGCTCTATAAAAAAAGCCCGCCAAACAGGCGGGCTTTTTTTTACTTCATCTTCTCTGGTAATGTCCGAAAAGCAGATTAAAGCCGAATCGCGCACTCGCCGTCCGAGTACTCGTATAATTGGCCGCCAAGACATTATCCGTCACCACGAAAAACTGGAACGGACCGAATTTAGCCGTTAATGCCGCTCCCACATTAGCAAAATCTCCATTTATCATAGAATAAGATACCGAAGCGCCGATATTCCGAATCGGGCGTAAATTAGCGGACAAGGTTATCGCGGGAAAGAAACGTCCATCCATGACCGAGGCTTTTAAGAGACCACCGAAATTAACCCACTCTTTCAACTGATAAGTTGCACCCGCGTATATTTTCGCGTTCAGCATCGTAGTATAGGCCGCCTGCTTATCCGTTAACCGGAAACGATTTTCCAATGAATCGGTCATCTCCTCAAAGGCATCGCCGAAATCCTTATAATTCGGATCATCCTTATTAAGACTATTGGAAAGATCGGCCCCTGTCCAATCAAAACTTGTGTTTTGTTTGAAATTATAAGTATTCTCTTCCCAACGGATAAAACCTAAATCCAACACACTCGCATACAGGGTCAGCTTGTCCAGCAATTTATACTGAGCACCCAAATCCACGCCAAATCCCAGATTACCTGTTCCGATAAGAAATTTGGCATCGACGGCATCCTCATCAAACTCAATATTATCCCACTCCACGTACTCCCCGTCTTTCGTGTACTTTATCGGAGCCGAGACGCGAATATTCTGACGGGAAGAGAGTCGGATCGTATCTCCGTCCGGCGAAGAGTAAACCCCCATCTTCGAATCGGTCATATCGGCATTGGCAATCCCGAATAAAACCTTAAAACGTCCTCCGACGGTCAACCGGTCATTTACTCTCTTGGATAATCCGAAACCTATTTCATTGTATGCCGTTACTTTTAACCCCAAACCACCCCAGTCAAACGTCTGACCAAGATAATTCGCATTACCTTCCTTGAAGAAGGTGATAATATCTTTATTAAAACTAAAGACAATATCATTCTTTTGGGTGATATCGAAAGTTGCATACCAGGAATTAATTCGAAAACCGATGGCTAAAATAGGTACTTCCGTGTTCAAAACGAGGGAATTCTTCTCCCGCAAAGCCTTATGCAAACGGTTCACATCGTAGATTACGGAATCCGCCTTGTCTCCCGTTCCCCATCTTAACAGGTCGTCAACCTTAAAGGCATTGCTGAAATTCAAAGAAATACCGCTTAGTCCGGGTATTCCCACGTAAGTTTTATACTCCGGTTGATAAGCCGGGTTCAATTTCACCCGTTGAGGAGAATTGGATAAAAAATAAAGCGTATTGTTCCCGTCCTGAGCCATCACGAAACAAGGAAAGAGGACAAGAAAAAAAGATATAATAGTAATTATTTTTTTCATTTTGGATACATTTTAATCTTACTTGATACCGAGTTTGACCTTCACTAACACTTTCAATTCAAGTTTGGCGTCCGCTTTCACTTCTACCGGAATTTGTCCGTCACCGGCTGTCATCATGCTGGCGATCAATATCAGATGTTTCGTTCGTTCCAAATTATCTATATTGGTCTCGGACAGCTCCACGATATGTTCCCCCTCCTTTACGGCAATGACATTACCGTCGGCATCGATCTCCGGCACATCGATCAATTCATCCGCATTGATCCGGTCTACCTCCTGAAAATTCTCATCCACCATCAAGAACTCCTTTACCCCGATTTTCAAAGGAGTACCGTTCTTGGCCCTTAAAATCAAGGCCATCTTTTTAATCTGGTCCGGATTATCCAAATCTATATCTTTAATGGTATCCCGGAAAGTAAGATTCTCGGCGCTAAAGTAAAGCGGTATCTCCACTTTCACATCGGCCGATAGTTCCGCGTTTTCCTCAATGACACACGCTGTTTGCACCCCTCCTTCATTAATTATTATATTACCGCTATACGCAACGGAATCTTTAGGCGGTAGGGAAAGTAATTCGTCCACATTGGAATTATCCTTCGTATACCCCTTTTCGTTTACCGTTTCGCCCGTCTCATTAAACGTATCGAAGAGAAGCGGTCCTCCCGTGAAGTGTCTTGTTTCTCCTTCTTTATAAGCTATAAAAGCAGGATCCAGTTTAATCGGGATATCAATTCCCCGGCTCTTCAAAATCAATTTCAACGAGGGATCCGCAAAATAAAAATCACCCGTTATATCATTCCAAAAATCGATATTCATTTCAAAACATCCCGGATCAATAGGGATCATCGGAGGATTTATCTGCCCGATAACCTTATGGAACACGACGTCAGATAATAAAAATTCCAACTTCAAGGACTCCCCGGCCGCTATTTCCACCTCTTGATCTTTCGGAATAAAAAAGTCGATCCGATAACGAATCCGGTCGCTCTCCTCACTCATATCGAACTCCAACTCCCGATCTTCGAAAAAGATACCCGCTTGATTCGCGTTTACAACGCGTTCCATCCTAAAAGGATTACCTGCCTCATCTTGCACGTCGGGCAGGGTCAACGTTACGACATAACTAAAGGAACAAGCCGGAAGCTCCCCGGAAAACCTTACCTTGGCCGAAAGAAAGGAGAGTTTTCCGATTTCTCCGAAATCAAAATGAGCCTCACCCCCCTGACCGGGGATATGAATGTCCCCGGGTAAATTCCCGGTAATTGGAGTTAAAGATAAAATAAGATTTGTGTTCAACGAAATTTGTTGTTCCGGCATATCCCAGAAATCTTTCGCTTCCAAACGCACGATCTCTTTTTCTTCGTAATTAATGATAATCCGGTTATCACGTTCGATCATCGACTCTTCCGGATCATAAGGATTCAATAAATCCCACATGGTATAATTCCCATGTCCTACCGGCAGTATAAAATCAGGCTCCCATTCGATAGCTTCGGTCATTTTGTCCGAGTTAAAAAGCTCCGAATCGCCACAAGAAATAATACACATACCCAATAATGCGATTATCAGGTAGTGTTTCCACACACACACTTTTGTCATAAATTACAGTTATTATTATACTTAATACTTCTTAGAAAACAAATATAAGTATAAAATCAAAAGAAATATCAAAGATGTTAAAAATATTATCTTATAAACCGGTATTTTAATAAACTATCGTTCTCGCTTCCTACATAGAGGTAAAAACCTACCTTTCCGGTATTTTGAAATACGATAGAAAAAGCAGACGTCCCGGTAATCGGAAAACCGTTCGACTGACTCCCTTTGTCCAACAAATACAATTCTGAATGAGATCCATCCAATGTTCCCACACGCGTATCACGGGCTGAAAAACGATACACGTAAGGAAAGCCCAACCGTCCCTCTTTCACTCCTGTTTCCCATAACACCTTACCGTTCCGGTCATACACGTATACATGCTCTCCGTTCGAAAATATGAAATCATCATTTCCGTCTCCATCCGTATCGGCTACATTAAACAGATAGCCGGCCGTAATTTTATCCGGTTTCAACGACCGGGATGCTCCATTAAAATCAACAAACTGCAATTCGCCTCCGGCACTTCCAAAAACCAAAGATTCATTCTGCTCCTTTCCCGTCAAGTAAATCACCGTTCCCGGGAGCAGATCGTATAAAGTTTGCACCTTTACCCGTTCCCGTCCTCTTCGATCCAAAATATAGATTCGATATCGATCGGCAAACACGATATAATCTTTATCCGCAACTCTGAAATAGTATACTTTAGAAACCGGATCATTATCACTTTGAGGCTGACTCCACCCCTCAACGAGATCTCCGGATAACTCATACAAATATATTTTCCGGTCTGCACAGGGAGCGAACACCCGATAATTTCGGTCGTTATCGTAATCATAAACCGTTATACCGGAAGGGCATGAACTCTTAAATGCCAGAGGATAACGAGGTAAATAATTTCCATTCCGATCGATCAGGTAAAGCTTTTCCGAGGTAGAGAAAAGATATTGCAATTTCCCGTTTTTATAAAAATCAACTTGATACACCTCACTATTAATCTTTCCGTCTATCGGCAGTTTCCATAGAATCCTTCCCATATCGTTAATCAAATAGACGGTACGGGAGTCATCTTGTACAAACAATTCCCTCTCCCCATTATTATGATTAACGACAACCACAGGTTTCATCGTGAGTTTAGCGTCTAATTTCGTTTGCCAAACGACTTGTGCCGGCGGCTGCTCGACTTTTTCCGTATTCAGGAAAACGCTTTGATACAACATCTCGTCTTCACTGATCCACTGTAAACCGAACGAAGAAAACACATCTAAACGTTCTTTATTTTGAGTCAGAAAATCCTTCAAGCCATCATTCGCCATATCCCGATAGAAAGGATACATACCTCCCGTTTCCGCCAGATACATCCAGTTGTATTTGGCAGACATCTTCACCCGGGTCTTCTTGTACCAATCCATATCCTGAACATTCAGACGTCGCATATAGTTCTCTGCAAAACGTCGTATGACCGATTCGGAAGAAGCCAATATCAAATAATTATCCTGAATCATGGCAAAGCGAGAAGGTACACCATCCCATATATATCCCCACAATACCCCGGCAAAATCCGTCACGGGCATTTTATAATACGCAACTTTTTTCTCCTGATCCAAAGCGGTCGTTCTCTCGAGAGAAGCTTCATTTATATTAACCTTAACGGCATAGTTCCCAAGCATATTTTTCAATAAAGCCCGTCCCAAACTGCCGGACTTCAAATATACCATCACGAAGCCTTCTTCTTCCTTGTTTTCCGGATCATAGGAAAATACGCCTTTGGCAAACTCTCCCTGTAGCAATTCCCTCCAACTCGCCTCCACTTCCTCTCCGAACAGCCGGGTGAACTCCGATTTTCTTTTCCTCGCGTGTTCAATAATACCTGCCTTGTGACGAAACGTTTCCAATGCCGTCAGATAAGCTCTCGTATCGCTTAAGTTCAAGACCGTAACGGCATTCACGCCGGAAGGAATAACTCCTTCGATACGGGAAGCCATCGGTTGTTGCCCCTTAAAAACATTCAGGAACGTGGCTTTCATTCCGCCATAATACATGAAACCATTAAAACCGATCCCGTCAGATTGAATTTCTCCGTCCAAAGCTCCCCATTTGAACCATTTGGTTGGATCCAAACGAGGAGAAACAACATTCCGGCTCATGTACAGGGGCCATACATCCGAAAAACAAGAAGTATTTAAAAAAATATTCATCCCTGCCGTTTCCGAAAAATAACGGGTTATATTTTTATATACAGGTATACTCTCCGGATCGTTTTTTTTATCCTCACCAATCTGTTTCAACGCGTCTTCCAAATATAATTCGGAATCCGACAATAAAACCATGCCGCCCACCACGGTAAAATAAACTTCCGTCTCCTTATCTCTTAAAGAGTAAATCTTAAATTTATCGTATGAACGTTCTTTAAGCCCCGATTTCGCGTAGTAATCCGCCAAAAAACGAATCACCTCGCTTCGCGAAGCCGCCGGAACCCGATTCAAAATATACAAAAAACGGACACTTTTCTTTCCTTCCCGCCTTAACGCCAAAACCCACGACGTGTTTTCCGTCAATTTCAATTTTTGCAAGGTATCGATGCTCCTGTAAAATATACTTTTCTGATAGTTAGCCCATTCAGTCGCAAACGCTTCTTTCAATCGAGGCGATAAGCTCACATCGGCGCGAACATTCAACACCACGGCCGAATTATTGGGAATAAATGCCTCTTTCGGAACATCCGAACCTTGTTCCCGTTCATTTACCCTCCACAGGATCCAAACGATACATCCCATCAATAAAACTCCCAAAAGGATCAGTACGATTTTCTTGGCCATATCCGAAAAACTTTACGAGAACAAATTTAGCAAAATATTTTATATCCCGGCTTTTTCTTACCTTTGCGATATCGAACAAAAACAAAGCACGGTGGAAAAATACGCTATTTCTGATTTGGTATACAGACTCTCCTGCTCGGGCAAGGAAGAAGAAAATCTTTACGATGAAGCCGAAAAAATAAGAACAACATATATCGGGAACGGGGTTTATTTGCGCGGCCTGATAGAGATATCCAACATCTGCATCAAAGACTGCTTTTATTGCGGGATCAGAAAATCGAACACCGGAACAGCCCGTTATACACTTACCGATCAGGAGATATTGGAAGCCGCAGATTTCGCGTATACTCACCGATTCGGGTCCATCGTGCTACAGGGCGGAGAACGCAATGATTCCTCGTTCGTCCGACGCGTTGAACATTTGCTGAAAGAGATTAAACAGAGAAGTAACAACGAATTGGGTATTACGCTATCATTGGGAGAACAGAGTCGGGAAACCTATCAGCGCTGGTTCGACGCCGGAGCTCATCGCTATCTACTCCGATTCGAGACCTCGAATCCAAACCTTTATTCCAAAATTCATCCGAATAACGCACTGCACTCACACGCCGCAAGACTAAAATGCATCGAATATTTACAGCAATGCGGTTACCAAACAGGTACGGGAGTCATGATCGGACTACCTTTTCAGACCTTGGAAGATCTCGCGAACGATTTGCTTCTTCTCCAGTCCATGGATATCGATATGGTAGGCATGGGACCTTACCTGGAACACCGGGAAACACCCCTTTATGCTCATCGCCACGGATTGTTGTCCTTACCGGAACGTTTAAGGCTGTCCTTACATATGATTGCCTTATTGCGCATTCTCATGCCCGATATTAATATAGCGGCGACCACGGCTTTACAGGCCATCGCACCGGAAGGCAGGGAAAAAGCCATGCAAATCGGAGCGAACGTGGTCATGCCCAATATTACCCCGACGTCCAACCGAACACTTTACAAATTATACGAGAATAAACCCGGTACCCATGAAGGAGCCGATGAGTCCATGAGAAATCTCGAAGCCAGTATACGTCGAAGCGGTTGCCAGGTCATGTACGGTGCATGGGGGGATTCACGTCATTTTTACAAACGGAAATAAGCAAGCGATCACATCGGCAACATCGATTTAAAAGGCTGAAAAGCAGCCAGAATAACCAAAGCTCCCAAAATGGCAATAATTAAACCCGAAACCCGATTGATGGTCACCAGTACCCGTAAACGGAATTTCTTTCTGAAAATATTCACTAAGGTCGAAAGCGTATACCACCAAACACCGCCTCCCAACAACACCCCGACCACAACCAACAATTCACCTAAAACAGAGGCAGACTCCCCGAACACCGACATTCCGGCAAATACAGCCATAAACACGACAATGGTGATCGGATTGGAAACCGTCAGAAAAAAAAGAGAAATATAATCTCCCAATAAGCCTTTCTTACTCACCCGTCCGTTACGCTTTTGCTTGATCTGACGGATCGGGTTATCGAAATAAATCTTCAACCCGATAACGATTAAAAATATTCCCCCGATAATCTGCAATAACAATTCATGAGTTTGTACCGTACTAATCACATATCCTAATCCGAAAGCAGCTACCGAAGCATAAAAAAAGTCTGCCGAAGCGGCTCCCATTCCAGCTATAAAACCGGACAAAGCCCCTTTATGCAGCGTTTTCTGAATAATCAACACCCCCATCGGTCCCAAGGGGATCGACACCATCAACCCTACTAACATACCTTTAAAAAGATAGATTATATCGTACATGCCTTCTTTTATTTCAAATATCTACATTATCTGACGAGAAACGCGTCAGAATAGTTTCATCGTTAATTTCCTTCGATAAAGATTCGATCGTTTTCATTGGAACGTCAAAAATATCTAAAATTAACAAACCGTCCAAACACATATTAAATTTCGGATCAATATTGAATCCTATAATTTTCGCATTCAACGAGATATATTTTTTCAGTAACACAGGTAATTTGTCACTCGAAGGCTCTATATCTCCGATCATCTTGTCCAACACGCCAATATCCTTGTGAGCCACATCAAGCATAACCTGAATTCCGGGTTCATTCGTACCCACCAAGTATTTGGAACGCGGCAGCACGTAACGCGCCAAATCGTAATTATAATGATTAGCCATGATAAATTTCATGATCAGCTCTTTAGATACTTCCGTGTATTTCCCGCTAATAGTTACCGGACCTATCAGATAACGATATTCCGGATTTTTCAACAAAAAGTAAAGGATGCCTTTCCATAACATAAATAGAGGAAGAGGCTTACGTTGATATGCTTCCGTGATAAACGAGCGTCCCAACTCGATAGACTCGTACAGAACAGGCAACATCTCTTTTCTCATTTTAAACAAAGAGTTGATATAGAAACCTTTCATCCCGTAACGATCGACGATCTCTTTCCCCTTACCGACCCGGTACGCACCCACGATTTTTTCTTCCTCTTTATCCCAAATAAACAGGTGATAGTAATACAAATCATACTCGTCCAAATCAATACTACGATTTGTCCCTTCACCTACAGCCCGGAACGTCACTTCCCTCAAACGACCGATCTCATTCAAAACATTAGGAATCTTTACCGACGGGGAACAATAAATGTCATAGTTCTTCATCGTAAACAAAAGATAATCCTCTGCAATGTCGGCTATCTCTTTTTTCAATACATTATTTTCAATTTCCGCCGCGATCGGTTCTGCTTTTGGCATAGCTTTTTGCGATTTTATAAAAAATTTCTTTACCTCCAACGAAGATCCTAATAAATAGGTCTTTGCTCTCAGAAACTTACCGTATTGTACTATATCGTGAAACGAATTCTGACTTTCTACCGATATAGGATTCCCGATACGCAATTTCACTACCCGATTTTTTTTATTCAATAATTCAGAGGGCAATTTCACGTTACGCAGCATCGGATGGATCAACCCCAGCAGGTAAAATAACAAGCTATTGGAACCTTTGAAATAGATCGGCACAACGGGAACCTTTGCCATTTTAATCAGCTTTAACGCGGGCAAATTCCATTCCGGATCCTCCACGTGATTGGAATCCGGTTGATAAGAAGAAACATCCCCGGCAGGGAAAACTCCTAAAGGCTTGCCCGACAGTACATGGCGCATAGCCTCTTTCAGTCCTCCCGATTTAACATTCATACGTTGCTCTTCCCGAGGTTCCATTCCCAAAAAATATTCCTGTATCGGGACGATCTTTTTTAACAAAAAATTGGCCAATACTTTATAATCGGGACGAATTTTACTCAATATTTTTACCAAGATTATCCCGTCCAATCCGCCGAAAGGATGGTTTGACACCGTTATAAAAGGACCCGCCTCCGGAATCTTCTGCAAATCCTCATCGCTGATCTCAACCGTGACTCCCAATGTATCAATTAAACTATCAAGAAAAACTTCAGGATTATCATCGTATACTTTCGAACAGAGTTTATTTAATTTGTTCAATCGCAAAATATACATGACCAATCTTGCCATCAAACTATTACCGAAAGGATTAAATCCGCGCATAGGCAATAAATCTCCCGAATTAATTAATTTCATTTATACTTCTTTTAACTCCTTTTCAGGACACAATCAACTCTTTTACAACACCTTCACCTACCCGGTCATTCAAAGCTTTTAACAGCCCTTCTTTAACCAACAGGATTTCATTCTTTACGACAGACGAGGAGAAGCTAACAAAAAGCTTGCCATCGACCATCCGCAAATTTTTTGTTTTCGAGGCTATCATTCCCCCTACCACCTCCGGCCAAAGTTGACATACTTCTCTCTCTTTGAAACGTTGAGTTAATCCCATCTGTTTCAAATAAAGTCTCATCAACTCATCCATCTTCAATGTTTTGCCTTGCTTCACGACGTATTTTTAATTATAAGCCAAAGGGATTACACGGATGCAAATACCCAAGACTTTCTAACTTGCAAAAATACCATTTTATTCGATAAAACAAAGAATCACACACCCACCTCTTTTATAACACCCTCATCTACTACAAAAATCTTAAAAGACGAGGCGTGCTGTTTTATGATTTCATCTATATGCAACCGGTTCGTATCCGTAATAAACACTTGTCCAAACGTTTTTTCCGAAACAATTCCCACGATTCGACTTACCCTTAAGGTATCCAATTTATCAAATATATCATCTAACAAGAGTAAAGGCTTTATTCCGTTTCGTGCCGATAAATAAACGAACTGAGCAAATTTCAAAGCCACCAAAAAACTCTTTTTTTGTCCCTGCGATCCCATTTTCTTTACGGGATATCCTCCCAATTCAAGTCCCAGATCATCCCGGTGTATTCCGACCGTCGTATACGTCAATATTCTATCCCGCTCAAAACTCTCTTTCAGGGAAGCAAGCAGATCGTCATGTTTGATCGTTGTCGCGTACGTTAACGAAACTTGCTCTTTTCCTGAAGCAAGCAGATCGTAGTAATGTTGAAAAACAGTACTCATTTCGTAAACGAAGTCGCGGCGTTTTTTTAAAATAAACATTCCGCTTTCGGCCAACTGCTCATCCCAAACCGCCAGCATATCCATATCCATTCCCCGCCCGGCATATTCTTTCAGCATCGTATTTCTTTGCACTAAAATCCGGTTATAACGAATCAAACGCGCTAAATACTCTTTGTCTTGCTGGCTAATCACCCCATCGATAAAACGGCGTCTCTCCTCACTTCCCCCATCTATTAAAACCGTATCCGCGGGAGAAACCATTACCAACGGCAACAACCCGATATGATCGGACAGACGATCGTACGCTTTCTTGTTTTTCTTAAACACTTTTTTTTGACCCCGTTTCACCCCACAATACGCCTCTATCCTCTCGCCTTGCCGTTCATAATTGCCTTGCAATACGAAAAAAGGCTCTCCATGACGAATATTTTGTACATCCGGTAAGTTGAAATAACTTTTACACATGGATAATTGATAAATAGCGTCCAGCACATTCGTTTTCCCGGCCCCGTTGTTTCCTACAAAACAATTAAAACCGGAACAGCATTCGATCTGAGCCTCCGATATATTTTTATAATTAACAATATCCAAATTTTTTATTTCCATCTTGATATTTTATAGATTAGAGCCTCACACCCCCTCCCTACTTTTCCCCAAAAGTAAGGAAAAGTAAAATAGATTTTATCGAATGCAGAATTTTTTGCACAAAATTTCACGGAGGCTCTCGGCATATGAAAAAAAAAACTATTTTTGCAGGTCGATGAATGATGTGTAATATATAACAAAAACATATAACGATGTCAAAAGAGAAACAAAAACACGGAGATGGCTTCGAACAAATTGAAGAAGTTACGATATCAACGGAACAATTCATTGAGAAGAATCAGAATTTATTAATCAAAATCATCATTGCGATTATCGTTGTAATCGGTGTTGTATTGGGATACCATAAGTTCTACAAGCAACCTCTCGCCAAAGAGGCAATGAATCAAATGTTCATGGCTGAAAATTTCTTTGCAAAGGATTCATTCAACTTAGCTCTTAACGGAGAGGGGGATGTTCTTGGTTTTCTCGATATTATTGAAAAATACGGTTCCACGCCCAGTGGTAATTTAGCGAACTATTATGCCGGACTATGCTACCTCTATAACGGAGATTACAATAATGCCATCAAATATTTGGAAAAATTCTCATCCGATGATCTTGTATTCAATTCGTTAGCAAAATCAAATATCGGGGATGCTTACATGCAGTTAGGCGATTACAAGAAAGCGGCCGATTACTATAAAAAAGCGGCCAACGAAGATACGAACGAATTGACTGCTCCCATCATTTTGATGAAGGCAGGACTCGCTTTTGAAAAAGCAAACGATTACAAGTCGGCTTTAACCATGTACGAGAGAATTGAAAAAGAATTCACCTCTTCCATGGAGTTCCGCGATATCGAAAAATACATCACGCGAACCAAGGAGAAGATAAAATAATATCTTTTGATTCGATATAAAAAAATCCCCGGAAATTCCGGGGATTTTTTTTATTACAAACCCTAAATTATCAATGTATCTCTCCGATTTTACATACTTCAATAAAAGAAGCCCCCTTGCCATGCCCGAAACTTCCGCCCACGACAACGACATAATCGTCCGCACGAATCCCTCTCTTCATCAACATAGCCGGTAAATCATTCATGAATTCATCACGAGACATCGGTTTTTCGGTAAAATAAGGATAGATGCCGAAGGAGAGCGAAAGCTCCCGCATCACTTGATCGTTATAACAACGGGCAAACACGGGCAAATCCCCCCGGAAAGCCGCAAGATAGTGCGCAGTACGCCCCGACAAGGTATCCACGACAATAGCTTTCACGGGCAAAATAGTGGCAGTCTTAACCGCGGCACGAGCCAACGCCGCCGTGATCTCATTATTAATCCGAACCAGACTCCGGCTTGCATCCGGAGCCACCGAACATTCGTTCTCCTCCGCCACGTTCCGCATTACGGTAACAGCCTCTACCGGATAAGCCCCGTAAGCGGTCTCCCCACTCAACATGATCGCATCCGTTCCCATATAAATGGCATTCGCGATATCGCTAATTTCAGCCCGGGTAGGTCTCGGATGCTCTATCATCGTATGGAGCATCTGCGTGGCTATTATCACGGGTTTCTTACTTTCAATACATTTATTGACAATATAACGCTGAATACGAGGTATCTTCTCCGCCTCTATTTCAATTCCCAGATCCCCCCGGGCAACCATCACTCCATAAGCATAATCCAAAATCTCGTCGATATTATCAACTCCTTCTTGATTTTCAATTTTAGCGATGATCTTTATCTTACTCTGTCGGGCATCCAATAGCTGTTGCACCGCAATCACGTCCTCCTTATTACGTACAAAGGAATGAGCAATAAAATCCACATTATTATCTATCGCAAAATTGATAAACAACTTGTCCTTATCGCTTAAGGATTGCAATTTCAAATTAGCCCCGGGAACATTCACACTTTTCCGATCTTTTATCACGGCCTCGTTGGTCGCCATTACCTCCAAATAATGTGCATACTTTTCCACAACGACCAATTCTACATCCCCGTCGTCGATCAAGATACGATCTCCTGTCTTAATATCATCCGCAAAATAAGGATAAGAGACGTGGATTAATTTTCCTTCCATCTTTAAATCCATATCTCCGGTAAGAAAGAGACACTCTCCCTTCTCCACGTGAAACGGATTCTCTATTAACGTAGTTCTCACTTCCGGCCCCTTGGTATCGACTAAAATAGCGATATCCCCGGAAACGGTACGCACGTTGTCTATCACTTTTTTAGCCTGCTCTATATTCTGATGTGCCGTATTCAAACGAACCACGTTCATTCCCGCACGATACAGATTTTGTAAAAAATCCACATCGCATCTCTTATCCGATATGGTTGCTACAATCTTTGTTTTTTTCATATAAACCGATTACTAAACGACATTAATTCTTATCGAAACTTCTCTTTATTTTCAGTTTCTCCTGTAAAATATCTACGAAAAGAAACAAAAAAAGATTGGAAAAATTTTCTTTTTTAAAGAAACGCCCGCAAGGCCAGCTCGTAGGATTTCAATCCGAACCCGGTTATCACCCCTCGACAAACCGCAGTCAAATAAGACTTATGTCTGAATTCTTCCCGTTTGGCCGTATTGGAAATATGCACCTCGATTACAGGCGTCTCGATCGCGGCAATCGCATCCGCTATGGCAATAGAAGTATGTGTATAGGCCCCGGCATTCAATATAATCCCGTCATAAGAAAAACCTGCTTCATGCAATTTATCGATCAATTCCCCCTCTATATTGGATTGAAAATAACCGATCGCCACGTCCGGATACTCTCTCCTTAATGCTTCCATATAAGCGTCAAAAGAGGTCTCCCCGTAAATCGATTTTTCTCTGACACCCAAAAGATTCAGATTGGGACCATTTATAATTAATAGTTTCATACTTTTCGTTTTTATTCTTCTGCAAAATTAACAAAAAACGATCGTAAACAGGTCATTTATCTCTCAGAATATTAATTTTTTATTATGACATTTATCTGAACCTTTTCTTTGTTAAACTTACCAAATGGTGTCGGTCGCATATAAAAATCACTTATCTTTAGCCATCGAATTTCCCATGTTTATCCCTCTGTATTACCTTCATTGAATTGAAGGTAGGGATATATAGGGTATATAAACTGATAATACTTAATTCACAAACATGATGACCTGGAATGAAGCGATAGATAATTTTAAAACGTACTTAACTTTAGAAAAATCTCTTTCAAGCAATTCAGTAGAAGCTTACCTGAACGATATAAAAAAGTTAGCCGCATTCAGTTTACAATCAGAACCGCAACTTCAACCCGAAGAGATCACATATGCTATCCTTAACAACCATTTATCCCGATTAAAAGATTCCGGTATCACAGCCAGAAGTCAAGCCAGAAGTATTTCCAGCATAAAATCCTTTTTTAAATTTATGGTTTACGATGAAGTGATTACCGTTAACCCCGCAGCCTCTTTAGATACTCCGAAAATAGGGAAAGCATTACCGTCGGTATTGAGCGTAGAGGAGATCGAGGCCATGATTGATGCGGTAAACCTGAAGAAGCCGGAAGGACAACGCAATAAAGCTATCATAGAGACGCTGTACTCTTGCGGACTACGCGTATCGGAACTGGTAAACCTGAAACTTTCCAATATCAATTTCAGAGTGGGCTACATTAAAATTGAAGGAAAAGGCAATAAAGAACGCTTAGTGCCTTTAAACAATAAAGCGAAAGACGAAATACGAATATACACGAAAACGCACAGGGCCGCCATTCCTAAAGCCAAAGGGTATGAAGACGTCCTTTTCCTAAATAAAAAAGGAAAAGCTCTTTCGAGAGTAATGGTATTCAATATCATAAAGGAATTAGCCTTAAAAGCAGGTATCAATAAAACCGTCTCTCCGCATACCCTCCGACACTCGTTTGCCTCACATCTTGTAAACGGAGGAGCCGACATACGGGCCGTTCAGGATATGCTGGGACACGAATCTATTCTTACCACGGAAATTTATACCCACCTGGACAATACTTTTTTAAGGGATACCATCATAAATTTCCATCCGAGGGCAAAAAATTCCCGCAAATGATCACTATCTTTGCCTATTCTTCATTTTTACATAAAAGAAGAAGTTTTAATTCAACAAGACCATGAAAAACAAACAAGATATTCTCAAGAAATTAGGGAGTAGTGATATCGACTTAGTATCGGAAGCGATAGAACAGATCAAAACGGAAGGAGATCTGTCCATCGTTCCGGAACTATTGGATATTTTACTGCAATGCAAAGAGCCTGTCATTATCACCCATATCACTTCTCTCCTCTCCGATATTAAAGATTCGGGATTCAAAACCATCCTGATGGAAAAACTGATTCAGGCTGCAAATAATTCCGAAAAACCGAATCTACTACGCATATGCTGGGAATCGGCCATTGACTTTTCTGAATACATGGATATATTTCTGGATATTCTTTTGAAAGATGACTTTATTTCAGCCCTGGAAGCATCAACCGTCATCGAAAATCTATCGGACAACCTATCCGAAGTAAAAATAAAAGAAGCTATCGAACGGATAAAAGCATTACCGGCAGACGACGACAAAGCTTTTCTGTTAGAGGGAGTACTTCTCCATTTGGAAGAGATGCTTGATTCCTCGAAAGAGGACAATGACGAAGAGGAACATCATCATTGCGGATGCGACGGACATGATTGATCACGTCTCCTTAAGCCAGGATTTTACCTGATCTACTTTTTCATCCAACGGCATATCTCCGTTCAACCACTTGATATCAAAGCCGTCTCGTTCCATTTTCCGAAACCAGGTCATTTGTCTCTTGGCAAATTGGTGAATGGCTATATTCAACTTTTCGACCATTTCATCGTATTTCAAACATCCTGTCAAATACAGAGTTATATATTTGTATTCCAAACCATAATAGATCAAATCCTCCGGATTAATTCCTCCATCTAACAATCCTTTCACCTCCTCTACCATCCCGCTTTTCAAACGAGCCTGTAACCGTTCGGTTATTCGTTGTCTCCGTTTCTCCCGATCAAACAAAATTCCTACAATCAAAGATCGTATTTCAGGGAATGCCCCCTCTTCCGGTTCATGCGTAAGGTAATATTCGGCAATCTCGATCCCCCGAATCGCCCGTTTTACCGTATCCGTATCCGTCGTGTTATGCAATGTTTTATAAGAAGCTAATATTTCCGCCAATTCTGCCAACGACTTAGAAGCTAAGCGAGCCCTTAATTCCGTATTTTCGGGCACCGGAGTCATCCGATAAGCTTTCAATATGGACTCCACATACAATCCGCTCCCTCCACATAATACAGGAAACACTTCCCTTCTTTTGCAATCTTCCCATACTTTCAAAAAATCCTGCTGGTATTCAAAAAGGTTATACCGGTAACCCGCATCTGCTATATCCATTAAATGATAGGGTACGGGGTGTCCCTCGTATTCGTATTCGGACAAATCCTTACCCGTACCGATATCCATACCCCGGTATATCTGCCGCGAATCGGCCGAAATAATCTCTCCGTTCAACTCTGCGGCCAGCCTGACGGCTAACGCGGTCTTTCCCGTTGCGGTTGCCCCGATGACACTCAGTAAATTATAATCCATAGTTCCTACAGCATTCCAAAATCTATTCAATGGGTTTTCAAATTTAATTTATTTTTTTGAATCCCTTAGATTAATTTCAAAATTAACATAGAGGAAAGGAGGAAAATAGTATATTTGGATGCTGATAGAAAAGATAGATTAAAATAAATTTATAAAATCATCAACTTATGATCAATGACGAAACAATTCGACTAAGGCCATTGGAACCAGAAGATTTGGAATGCCTTTATAAATGGGAGAACGATATGGACCTGTGGGAAGTAAGCGACACGTTAACCCCTTTTTCTCTATTTACGCTAAAAAAATACATCGAAAGTTCTCATCTGGACATTTACACGACCAAGCAACTCCGTCTCATGGTCGAACTTATAGATCCGGCAACCCCAGTGGGATTAATCGACCTATACGATTTTGATCCTTATCATCAACGGGCGGGAATCGGAGTAATGATTCACAACAGCGAATACCGGAAAAAAGGTTACGCGACATCGGCCATCCGTTTAATGCTCGATTACTGCTTTGAAACATTAGGCCTCAATCAGGTGTACAGCAGTGTTCCCAGCGGCAACGTTGGTAGCCGGAAGCTTTTTGAAAAATTAGGTTTCGTGCAAACGGGGTATCGCAAAGACTGGCTTCGCAGAGGTAACGAATGGGAAGATGTCGTTTATTTCCAATTACTTAATCGATAACAATTAAAAAAACAGGAAGCTGTTCGGACTCGACAGCTTCCTATTTTTATTTTTACACGTCATATCTTTACACCATGAACAAAAAAATCCTTAAGCATTCATTATTTATGGTATGTTTATTCGTCGGTTTAACAACTCGTGCTTCCATACCGGAAGAAACCATTCAGACAACCGTCACGGCCATACAAGCAAAGGGAGGTACGGATAAACAACTCGTAGAAGCAGGAGTAAGACAAGTAGCTCGCCTATGGCAATCAGATGACGGAAATACTAACGATTTCCAATCTTTTTGTATCAAAAATTACCTTACGGATCCCGTAACGAAACAACGGGTTTTTGAAAAGATCAGTAATTATTTTGAAGCTTTGTGGGGACATTTCAATGAAATAACGCTACAATTACAATTGAATCTTCATCAAGATAACGGACCTTTAGACGAAATAGATCCCCTGTTCGGTGCTTACAGTCCCGGCTCTCACTTGATCAATGATTTTTACGCGAATAAAATCGGGTTTATCATTGCGTTGAATTTTCCGGAAGTTCCTTTAAAAGTGAAAGAGACAATCGGGACAGATCGACAGGCTTGGGCCTACGCTCGTTTAGGAGATATTTTCACCTCCAGGGTGCCTTCCGAATTAATCCAAGCCCAAGTAAAATCGGAGAGCGATGCAGACGTTTACATATCCGATTATAACATATACATGGGACACGTGTCGAACGCCAAAGGGAAAAAACTATTTCCGGATGATAAGATTCTACTCTCACACTGGAACCTTCGGGATGAAATTAAAGCAAACTATAACAAAGGAAAAGAGGGATTGGATAAACAACGTACCGTATACGAAGTCATGAAGAGAATCATTACGCAAGAGATTCCGACACAAGTCATCAACTCCGGAGCGTACGATTGGAATCCTTATTCCAATACCATCTCTTCAAAGGGGGAGCCAGTCTCCGTAATCCCCGAGGCCACGGAACGCTACCGGCGTATGCTAAATAATTTCCATGCCGTAAAAGCCATAGATCCCTACACGGGCAAAAATTTCATAGAACGAAAATTCTCCGGGGAGATGGAGATCTCTCTTAACGATGTTAAAACTCTGTTCACCCAGTTTCTAACCGCACCGGAATTAAAGGCCGTAGGAAAAATCATATCCAAACGCCTCGGACGCAAATTAGAGGCTTATGACATCTGGTACGACGGATTTAAGGCAAGAAGCAGCCTGGATGAGACCAAATTAGACGCCCAAACCCGACAACTTTACCCGGATGCCGCGGCATTTAAGACCGGACTACCCGATATCCTCGTCCAATTGGGATTCACTCCCGAAAGGGCTAACTATATTTGCGATAAAATAGCTGTCGATGCAGCGAGAGGTTCCGGTCATGCCTGGGGAGCAGCCATGAAAGGACAACGATCACACCTCCGCACCCGTATTCCGGCAAAAGGAATGGACTACAAAGGATATAACATTGCCGTCCACGAATTCGGACACAACGTGGAACAAACGATCTCCATGTACGATGTAGACAACTTCATGATGAGCGGTGTTCCCAATACCGCCTTCACAGAAGCCCTTGCCTTCATTTTTCAAAAACGGGATCTTCAATTATTAGGAATCGAAGACAATAACCCGGAAAAAGAAGAGATGGACGTTTTGGACAAATTCTGGAGCTTGTACGAGATCATGGGAGTTTCGATGTTGGATATCGCAACCTGGGAATGGATGTACGCTCATCCGGACGCTACGGCATCCGAATTGAGAGATGCCGTTATCTCTCTATCAAAAGAGATATGGAACACTTATTACGCTCCGGTATTCGGAAAGAAAGACGAAACGATTTTAGCCATCTATTCTCATATGATCAGCTACCCCCTCTACTTATCGGCATACGCTTTCGGACAAATCATAGAATTCCAGTTAGAGGATTACCTGAACGGAAAAACCTTTTCCCAGGAAGTAGACCGTATTTTCAGACTCGGGCGCCTCACACCCAACGAATGGATGTTACAAGCTACCGGTCACGATTTAAGTGTAGAGCCCATGGTAAAAGCCGTACAGAAAATACTAAAAAAATAAACATTAAACCGTCCAATGAAAAAGAGGCTTTTTCAAGCCTCTTTTTCATTTATAATAATTTTATCATTTTCCTTATCGTAATCCACCTGAAGTTCGCTCCCTTCCGGAATTCCTTTAATAATGACTTCCGCCAACTCATCTTCCAAATACTTTTGTATCGCCCGTTTCAACGGACGTGCCCCGTATTGCGGATCAAAACCTTTCTCAGTAATAAAATCTTTCGCTTCATTAGAAATGGAAATCTTCAAACCGAGATCGCCTACCCGCTTGAACAAGCCTTTCAGTTCGATATCTATTATTTTATAGATATCTTCTTTCGACAAGGAGTTAAACATGATTATATCATCGATACGATTTAAAAATTCCGGAGAGAAAGCATTCTTCAACGCCTTTTGCACTACCCCCCTCGCGTAATCGCTATCCCCGGTCCGATCCTGCGATCCGAAACCGATGCCGCGACCAAAATCTTTCAATTGGCGACTACCTATATTGGAGGTCATAATTACGATCGTATTCTTAAAATCGACCTTACGTCCCAAACTATCGGTCAACTGCCCGTCATCCAACAATTGCAATAGGATATTGAACACGTCAGGATGAGCTTTTTCAATCTCATCCAACAACACGACAGAATAAGGCTTGCGACGTACTTTCTCCGTTAACTGTCCGCCTTCCTCGTAGCCGACATAACCCGGAGGAGCCCCGACAAGACGAGATACGGCAAATTTCTCCATGTACTCACTCATATCGATACGAATCAACGCGTCTTCCGAGTCAAACAGATAGCGGGCAAGTACTTTAGCCAACTGCGTTTTACCCACTCCGGTTGGACCTAAAAAGATAAACGAACCTATCGGACGATTCGGATCTTTCAATCCGGCCCGATTCCGATGAATCGCTTTCACGATCTTCTCAATAGCCTCCCGTTGCCCCACAACACTCTCGCATAATTCGTCATGCATCTGCAGTAATTTCATGCCCTCCGTCTTGGCTATCCGCTTCACGGGTACCCCCGTCATCATAGCCACAACCTCGGCCACATCCTCTTCCGTTACCGTAATCCGGTTTTCATCCAATTCCTGCTGCCATTTATTTTTTTCATCCTCCAACAACTTCAACAGCTGTCTCTCTTTATCCCGGAAAGCAGCGGCAACTTCGAAATTCTGTTGTTTTACCGCCTCTTTTTTCTTCTCCTTCACCTCTTCAATCGAGGTCTCCAATTCTTCTATAATCGGCGGAACATTAATATTGGCAATATGTACCCTCGAGCCAGCCTCGTCCATAGCATCTATCGCTTTATCCGGCAATGCCCGATCGGATATGTAACGGGTCGTCAATTTCACGCAAGCCTTTATCGCTTCATCCGTGTAACGAACATTATGATGATCCTCGTAACGGGATTTTATATTATTCAAAATCTCCACGGTTTCATCAAATGAAGTCGCCTCGACCAATACCTTCTGGAAACGACGTTCCAAAGCCCCGTCTTTCTCGATATTCTGTCGGTATTCATCTAACGTCGTAGCTCCTATACATTGGATCTCTCCTCTGGCTAACGCCGGTTTCAACATATTGGCTGCATCCAAATTTCCTCCAGAACCTCCGGCCCCCACTATGGTATGAATCTCATCAATAAACAGAATAATATTTCTATTTTTGGCTAACTCCGCCAATATGGCTTTCATCCGTTCCTCGAACTGTCCGCGGTATTTCGTACCGGCGACAATCGAAGCGATGTCCAAGGCGATCACTCTCTTGTCAAACAATACCCGGGAGACCTTCCGTTGTACGATCCGAATAGCCAAACCTTCCGCGATAGCCGATTTTCCGACCCCCGGATCTCCGATTAACACGGGGTTATTTTTCTTCCGGCGACTCAATATCTGGGCCAAACGTTCGATCTCCCGATCACGTCCCACGATCGGGTCCAACGTTCCCTCTTCCGCCGCCTTGGTAATATCGATTCCGAAATTATCCAGCACAGGAGTATCCGATTTCACGGATGCCGTCCCTCCTTGACGATAGGGATTATACATGGAAGAATCATCTTCGGAATCTTCCGAATCATCCCCCTCTTCGTTATAATCTGATTGCATACGCATTTTCTCTTTTAAGACAGCTTCCTTAAAAATGTCATAATCAATATCCATGCTCTTGAACAATTTGGTCACAAATCCCGCTTGATTCCTTAAAATGGCCAATACCACATGCTCGGATTCCAACTCT
The DNA here is from genome assembly GCA_001487125.1 of Gabonibacter massiliensis. Lineage (GTDB taxonomy): Bacteria > Bacteroidota > Bacteroidia > Bacteroidales > Marinifilaceae > Gabonibacter > Gabonibacter massiliensis. The sequence continues at coordinate 264,809 of LN913011.1, read as the reverse complement.
TCGTCACCCAAATCCCACGCCTCTTCCACAACCCGCTTCAATACGCTATTAGCCGCAAGTGTAAAATCAATATCGGTTACATTTTCCGATTTATAACGTTTTCCCCCGAGCCGTTGTTCTATCTTATCCTTCACCTCGTAAAAATCCAACCCCAAAGATATTAATATATCAATCGCCCGACCACTTCTCAACCTCAACAAACCTAAAAACAAGTGCTCCGGGTAAATCTTCGAGTTGCCCAATCGTCTTGCTTCTTCTCCTGCAGAGGTCATTATCTGTTTCAATCGTCTTGTTTCTTCTCTTCCCATAATTCTTGTCGTTTCCCGACTTTTTTTAATCTAACGTAAAGATAATACTTTTATACCAGAAATATCATGCATCTCTCATTATTCACTTTTTATTATCTTATTAAACTCTTCTTCAGACAAAATGGTTACATTTAATTTCTCCGCTTTTTTCAATTTGCTTCCGGCATTCTCTCCGGCCAAGAGATAAGTGGTCTTCGAAGATACTGAATCACTTACTTTTCCACCCGCCTTTAAGATCAAAGCCTTGAAATGTTCCCTTGGTAAAGAAAGAGTACCCGTGATCACAAAAGTCATTCCGGCAAAGACATCGCTTTCGCCCTCTTCCTCACGCATCTCTCCCCGTATGCCCCGTTGAAGGAAACGGGCCATCATCTCCCTATTTCCCGGTTTTTCGAAATAACGTTGCACGCTCCGGGCCATCTGTTCCCCGATATCCTCGACCTCTATCAACTGCTCGTAAGAGGCATCCATGATCGCCTGCAATGATTTAAAATGACGAGCCAAATTCCGGGAAGCACTTTCACCTATATAACGAATCCCCAATGCATTAATAAAATCAGGCAAATCCGCCTCTTTCGATTTCTCAATCCCGGCAATCAAATTATCCACCGATTTCTCCTGCAAGCGATAAACCCTTAAAGTATTCAATTTACGAATGAATTTTTCTTTCCCCCGCAGGAACAAATATATCCGTAAAGCCTCCTCCCCACTTATTCCCTCTACCGCCGCAATCTCCTTCTCCGAAGCTACCGCCAAACGATAGAGATAATCAAATTCGACAGCCAGCCAGTCTGCCTTGTGACGATCGACACCCGGAATTCCCAAGGCATAAATAACCTGATTCAAAGGAATCATGTCCACCTCTCCCGCCTCTTTCAATCGCTCTAACATTTCGTTAAAAGGCAAACGAAAATAATCCACGATCTTATTTACATTCTTTCTCCGATCGCCGGTAAACTGCAATTTCTCAATCGCCAGTAACTCTTCGCCGGATGCTTCGCTATATGCCTTTAAGCTACCGAAATGCTCCGCCAAAGCCTCCGCATTTTTTACCGATATGTTTTTTATTCCTATTTCAAATGCATAAATAACCTTGGATAAAGGAATACTATTCATCACATAGCTTTCAGGATAAATGATTTTTTCCATTCCGATCAACTCTTGCCGGTGAGCCGGCAACTCATAGATGTCCGAAACGTCCCTAATCCATCCCTTACTCAATAGCAGATCGATGGTCTCTCCCCCCATTCCCTCGATATCCATCGCTTTACGACTCACAAAATGCTCAATTTTTCCAGCTATTTGAGGAGGACAATGATCTTCGTTCGGACAGTAGTGATTGGCTTCCCCCTCGTGTCTTATTAACTCCGTACCGCATTCCGGACAATGAGTAATAAATTGAATAACAGGAGCATCCGCCTCTCGTTTGGCCTTATCCACCCCCACTATTTTAGGTATGATCTCTCCTCCTTTTTCCACGTAAACCCAATCATGAAGGTGCAGATCCAGTTCCCGTATAATATCCTCGTTATGCAAAGAAGCCCTCTTTACCGTCGTTCCGGCAATATGTACCGGGGCCAAATTGGCTACCGGCGTAATGGAACCGGTACGCCCCACCTGGTATACTACATCTATTAACCGGGTTTCTACACGCTCCGCCTTGTATTTGAAAGCAATGGCCCAACGAGGAGACTTTGCCGTATATCCCAGTTGCAACTGCTGACGAATACTATTTACTTTTATCACGATTCCGTCTATAGGTACCGGTAAGGTTTTACGCCCCTCGTCCCATCTCCTGATAAAACTCAAAATCTCGTCCACATCCCGACAAATCTCTATATTCGCGGGAATTTTAAATCCCCATTCTTTGGCTTTCTGCAAATTACCATAATGCGTCGGAGCGGGCGTATCGTCCCCGGGTATATAGTACAGATAACAATCCAATTGACGTTTCGCCACGATGGAAGAATTTTGTAATTTCAGAGTTCCGGCAGCCGCATTTCGCGGGTTGGCAAATAAGGCCTCCCCCGCCTCCGCCCGCTCTTCGTTCAAACGGTTGAAAACAGTAAACGGCATCAATATCTCCCCCCGTATCTCAAACTCTTCCGGGTAATCATCTCCCTGCAAACGTAACGGAATCGTACGAATCGTACGCACATTCGCCGTTACATCATCTCCTTTCTCTCCGTCCCCGCGTGTAACGGCAACCTTCAAATTCCCGTCTTCATAGCGCAAGCTGATGGAAGTACCATCGTATTTCAACTCACACACGTACTCCACCTCTTCATTTCCAAGTCCTTTACGAACTCTCTCGTCAAAATCCCGTATCTCTTGTTCACTATAGGTATTGGCAAGAGACATCATACCGTATCTATGCGATACCTGCACAAACTCATTCGTGGAATCGTTTCCCACGCGTTGGGTCGGAGAATTCGGATCGTACCATTCCGGATGCTTATCTTCCAAAGCCTCCAATTCGTGCATATATTTATCGAATTCCATGTCTGAAATCCGAGGAGCATTTTTTACATAATAGAGATAATTATAATACTCCAACAGTTTCCTCAACTCTGCTATTCTTTCTTTTTCTATATTCTCCATAATTCCTCCGTTACCATCCATTCTACGAAACAACCAACCTTGATTCTCATTTTATCAATTTATCCTCCCCCAATGCCCCGAACCCTACAAACCTATTGTACGTAAGTTCGTTCACAAAGATAATTTATATAGATGTAGAAAATATTAAAATAAAAATATATTTTAGCGCATCTGTATCGTTTACAAACCGGTTGAAATTTACAAACATGAGATATCATCTTGATTTTAAGCCCCTATTTATTCGTATCGCAGTACTTCTGCTTTCCACTTTACCCCTGTCGACGGTCAAAGCCCAATTTGTCGATTTAGGGCAAGATCCCTGTTTCACCCGCTGGCGTCAAATTAAAACGGATGAGTTTCAAATTATATATCCCGATTTTTTCGAAGAACAAGCTCAATATATAGCCAATATATATGCCAAACTATACGCACACGGTAACTCGTTAGGTATAAAAGCCAAAAAAATATCCATGATCGTACGGGCCAACGGAGGTATATCAAACGGAAACGCGGGATGGGCTCCCAAAAAGAGCGAACTGTACACAACTCCCCCGCAAAGTTCCGACGACAACTGGTTGGAACATCTTTGCGTACATGAATTTCGTCACGTCATACAATACGATAAGGTAAATCAAGGTTTCAGCAAAGTACTCTATTATATTTTCGGGGAACAAATGACAATGGCCATCATCGGGCTTTACATCCCGATGTGGTACCTCGAAGGAGACGCTACCGATTTCGAGACCTCCATCGGAACGAACGGAAGAGGACGCTCCCCGGAATTTTTAAATGAAATGAAAGCACAGATCGTAGAAAAGGGACTTTACTCTTATGATAAAGCCGTATTGGGTTCATTGCGGGATTTCGTTCCGGATCGTTACACTATGGGATACTTTATGGCCGGAAACAGTCGGGTACATTACGGAAACGCCATCTGGCAAGATGCTCTCGCGAGAGTCGGGAAACGTCCGTATGGAATTACCCCGTTTGCCAGAAGTTTGAAAATAACGCTAAAACAGAAGAGGGACTCTCTATGGGCTCTTCCCCGTTTCCGTTCTTTCTTCGTCGACCCGGACAGTGTAAAGCAGGCAAATACCTATTGCGATGCCAAACGTACCCTTTACCGGGATAATTTCAGCGAATTGCAACAGCTATGGAAGCGAGAAGCCGATAGCACACAGAATCACTTCGATACGCTTGCCACCCGGAATCCGGTTTATGCCAATTATCACTATCCTACCCCCGCGGGACAAGGGGAAATCATCGCCTACAAACAAGGGTTGAATCAAGCAGGAGCTTTCGTTCGACTGAAGTCAGGAGAAGAATCGATTCTCATACGTCCGGGAGTACTGTATGATTACAAATTCGCCTACAATCAACATAAATTGGTATGGTCGGAATATAAACCCGATCTTCGCTGGCAACACGGAGGAAAAATGGTCTTAGCCAGTTTCGACATGCAAAAACGGAAATACACGAGACATCCGGCATCTTTCAACCGGTTCGCACCTTTTGCCGTCGGCAAAAACTGGGGATTCGTGGAAGTAAATAAGGAAAACCAGGCTTCGATTGTTATCACGGACCATACATTTAAAAAAGAGCTTTTCCGTCTGAAAGGCAAAGAACATGAACTTTTCGTTCATCCCTCCTTCGACGGCAAGAAGTATATCTTAACGGTTGTCGTTTCCCCTTCCGGAAAGAGGTTAGAACGGATTGACCTGAAAAACGGAAAGAGAGAATCCGTCACACCGGAAACGAATTACGAGTTAGACAACCCGATCGACCTGAAAGGAGAGACCCTCTACCGGGCAGCATTTAACGGTAATAACTCCTTCTACCGACAAAAAGATTCTTTACACTTTGGAGGAAACATCTTAAACGGTCGTTTCGGAATCCGTTACCCCGCCCTTTCCCCACAAAAAGACACGCTTTACTTTTCGTTTTATACGGCAGACGGATACAAGCCCGGAAAAATAGCTTTACAACAGCTCGAGGAGACGGATATCCGCTCCAAATGTTTTCCATTAGCCGAAGAGTTAACCCGTCTGGAAAACTGGAAATTCAAATTCACTCAAGACTCCGTTTACAAAAGCAAAGAATACAACAAAGCTCTCCATTTGTTCAATTTTCATAGCTGGGGACCTATTTTCCCGGATAAAGACGACATGGATATCGATTTCGGCATTGCTGTAAGTTCCCAGAATAAATTAAGCACACTATTTCTTACGGCAGGCTACGTGCGAGGAAGGGACTATCCCCACGGCAACTGGCAAATCAAAGCTACTTATAAAGGGTTTTGGCCCGTTTTTCAGGTTGAATTCAAAAGCGGAAGACAAGACGATTATATGACGAACATAGATTACAACGCCACGAACCTGATCACCCACAAACAAGACACCGTTCTCATATACAATACCAACCGATACACACAACTAAATACGGTCATACAATTTCCATTTACGTTGAATATCAAAAACGTTCTCAGGACACTAACCCCTTACGTGAAATACGAATTAAAAACCCTTCATCAAAACAAAATAAAAGAATTCGGATCCGTATACGACTTCAAAAAAAATCTCTGGCAAATCGCCCATCCCAACGATTATCAATTTAAGAACCCAGATAGGACATTGCAAATCATGCAATACGGTATCATATTCTACAATCAGACCCGAATGAATGCACGCGATATAAATCCGCGATGGGGGCAACGGTTAGAAGCCGGTTTCGCTCACACTCCTTTTGAAAATTTAGATTACGGAAATACCTGGTGGGGAGAAGGCAGGTTCTATTTTCCGGGATTTGTTCCGCATCACTCATTTTACGCTTATTTAGGGCATCAGGAGAAATCAAACACAAATAATTACTTCAGCAACGAAATCCTCTCTCCAAGGGGCATGACACTCAGAGGCCATCGATTATCCACTCTTCATTCCGGTTACAAAATGCCCGTTTGTTATCCGGATGCGCATGTAGGCCCGGTCTTATACATGAAACGCCTGACCGCAGGAGTATTCTTCGACGCGGGAAAAGAAAAAAACAGGTTACGTTCTAAATTTTTCTATTCCTACGGAATCGAAGCGACTGTAGATTCCCATTTCTTCCGTCTGCCATTCCCGGTTAATTTAGGTTTCAGAACGGGTTACGAGACCAAAAAACAATCCATGTTTTTCGACTTTCTGTTTTCCGTGGCATTGACCATTTGAATAATTTCCCCCAAGCTCTGATTCGGGTGCTTGTTTTTCTAAAATATTCTCACTATTTTAGGAACGTATAAAAAAAGCCCATGACCCTAAAAGAGATTGCTATTTTATTGCAAGCCGAGGTGATATATGAAAATCATCACCTCGATAAAATGATTAAGCATGCTTTCGCTGCTGATCTCATGAGTGATGTTCTGCGTCTGGATACCAGTGAAATGATCCTTATTACGGGATTGGCGAATCTTCAGGTCATACGGACGGCAGAGATGTCAGATATCTGTTTTATCCTTTTTGTCCGGGGCAAGCAGGTTACTCCAGAAATGGTCGAATTAGCCAAGGAGAGTAACATCGCTTTGCTCCAATGCAAACAGAGTATGTTTAAAGTATGCGGCGAATTATATGTTGCCGGTTTAGAACCTATCTATTAATCCGAAAAAATGGAGTTTAATTATAATATCGAAGGAGGAAATTTTTCCAAAGCAGGGCAAGCTTCGAGTGAAGTAAAAAAGATTCTCAAACAACTAAACATAGATGCGATGCTGATCAAACGCATTGTTGTCGCACTGTACGAAGCAGAAGTGAATGTAGTGGCTCATGCCTACGAGGGAGTGATGAAAGTAGCCGTTAATCCTGAATACATCGAGGTAATCATCAGTGACAAAGGACCGGGTATCCCCGATATATCCTTAGCCATGCAAGAAGGCTATTCGACAGCTTCCCCGAAAGTGCGAGAGATGGGATTCGGAGCAGGAATGGGTTTGCCTAACATGAAAAAAAACTGCGATAAACTGGAGATTGAATCTAACGTAAACGAAGGAACAAAAGTAACAATGACCACGTATTTCTCAAACTAAAACAGAACTTCCGAATTGAATATGGAACCTTTCTACCATGCCTTAAAAGTTGCGTCACAAGCGTGTATCGGCTGTACTCACTGCATGAGTCTGTGCCCGACGCAAGCGATACGCATCAGGCATGGGAAAGCAAGTATACACGAAGCAGCTTGCGTAGATTGTGGCATGTGTCTGAAATCCTGTCCTCAACACGCGATTATCGTGGAACAGGATGATTTCAGTCAAATTTTCAACTTTAAACACCGGGTCATACTACTTCCCACCGTCTTATTCGGACAATTTTCAGAAGATATCACTGAAGAACAGATTTTCTCGGAATTACATGACATGGGTTTTACTTATGTCCTTGAAGTGGCACAAACGTCCGGGATTCTGACGGAGGCGACCCGGGATTACATGAAAAACAACAGCCACCAGAGACCGTTCATATCCAGTTTCTGTCCGGCCGTCGTCCGGTTGATCCAGGTCAGGTTTCCTTCGCTAATAGGACATATCGTCCGTTTAAAACAAGCCATGGATTTGGCGGCGATCTATGCCCGCCAGAAACTAATCGATCAAGGTATTCCTAACGAGGAGATCGGAATTTTTTACGTTACCCCCTGTGCCGCAAAAATAGCTGCCGTAAAATCTCCCGTGGGGGAAGAGGGATCCGCCGTAAACGGAGTTATCAATATCGACTTTATATACAATAAGATACAATTAGGCATTACTCAACACAAAAATCAACCGCTTGTTCCCGTTCCGGAACAAACGTATTTATCACCGGAAGCCATCGCCTGGACGCTCACGGAAGGTGAAGCCTCCCGTTTCGACGGACGTTGCCTCGCTATCGACGAGATTCACAACGTCATCGATATTCTCGAGAAATTAGAGAACGACGAAATCACGGACATCGATTTTCTTGAATTACGGGCTTGCGACCACTCTTGCGCGGGAGGGGCTCTCGTCATAAACAATCGTTTCTTAACGATAGAACGTCTACGTAAACGAATGAGATCAAGCGAGATGCAAAACCGGACCGCTCCTGACGATGTACAGCAATACGGATCTTTTTTATACAAACTCATGTCTCTCACGGGTAAAATCCCCCCCCGTTCCATAGAAAAGCTGGACGAAAATAGGCTTGTCGCCATGGAGAAAATGGAAAAGATCAACCGAATCATGGAGTTTATTCCTAAAATAGATTGTGGAGCTTGCGGAGCTCCTTCCTGCCAAACCCTCGCCCGCGATGTCGTTCAGGGAAAGGCCAAATTGAACCAATGCGTGTTTATGCAAAAGATTCTTTGTAAAGAAGATTTAATGACCCCGGAAGAATCCCTCGACATTTCAGAAAAAACCTGGGGAAAGAAAAGATTTGAATCATAATTAATCGTATATATAATCATGACCGTACAAGAACTTATATCAAAATTAAACCTTACTCTTTGCAGTGGAGCTTCCGGTACAAAACGCGAAATCAAAGGAGGCTATACATCCGATCTGTTAAGCGACGTCATGGGCAACGCCCGGGAAGGAGACATATGGGTTACCCTTCAAACTCATAAAAACATTATGGCTATCGCCTCTTTAAAAGAGATTGCCGCCATTATTCTCGTGAAAGGACGTACCCCCGAGAAAGATACTGCCGCAGAAAGCGACGCCGAGGGAATCCCGATCCTGTCCACATCTTTGGAAACCTTTGAAATCACGGGAGAACTTTACAAAACCATTAAAGGCTGAAACCCATGTTATTCCGGGCCGATTTACATATACACACCGTACTATCCCCTTGCGGGGATCTGGATATGAGTCCCCGGAATATTATTGCCATGGCCAAGCAAAAAAAATTGGACATCATCGGTATTACCGATCACAATTCTACCAGACAGGCCATCATCATCCAGGAAAAGGCCCAAAAGGAGGGAATATTCGTTCTCGCCGGAGTTGAAATCTCAACCCGGGAAGAGGCACACTGTTTAGCTTTTTTCCCAAACCGGGAACGACTGGACGAATTTCAACTCTTTTTGGACCGGCATCTCCCCTCTATTCAAAACAACCCGGAAAAATTCGGTTATCAGGTGGTCGTCGATTGGGACGACCAAATTTTATACGAAGAAAAACGTTTGCTCATTTCCGCCCTTGATCTGCCGATCGAAAATATCGAACATGAAGTACATCGGTTAGAAGGTATCTTTATTCCCGCTCACATCGATAAAAGCTGTTTCAGTATCCTTTCTCAATTGGGATTCGTTCCTCCCGACCTACGGGTAGAAGCCTTAGAACTCAGTCCTTACACGACGAAAGAGGCTTTCTTAAAAGGTAACAATTACCTTCAAAATTATGCTTTCATTCGTTCTTCCGATGCCCATTATGTTAATGATATCGGTAAGGTATACACGGAACTATCCCTTTCATCTCCTTCATTTGAATCTATTAATCAGGCTATTAGATCACTTTAAATCCTCCTTGAATGTTTTTTTAGAAAAATTATAAAACAAGGAATAGAATAAAAGGAAATAATATATTTTATATATAATTCCCACAGAATCAATCCAATCTATCTATCAATAAACGAACGTTTTATGATGGCGTAAATATACAGATTTTCTTCGAAAAATATGCTATATTGGCCTATTTTAAAAAATTATGAATCAATAGTAAAGCGCATTAGAGCCTGTTTTGTCCCTTTCTAAATACTCAAAATCATAAAACGTTCATTTTTTTAAATCGAGTAGAAGAATGAAAGGAAAGGAAAATGATTATATTAATCCATCCAAAACAATACTTATTGCCGAAGACAACGAGAGTAATTTTCTTCTTTTAGATACCATTCTAAAAAAAGAATATTCTATTATTCGCGCCCGGGATGGGATAGAAGCAATCCAAAAATTCAAATCTCATTTTCCGGATCTTATTTTAATGGACATTAAAATGCCTCAAATGGACGGTTTGGAAGCCACCCGGGAAATACGAGAAACGAATTCAGATATTCCGATTATAGCCGTAAGCGCTTTCGCCTTTCCCCAAGACAAACAAGCAGCAGAGGCTGCAGGATGTTCTGACTACATCGTAAAACCGATCAACTGCGCTCTATTGAAGCGTCTCCTCCGGTATTACCTTTCTCCCGATTAAATTGTCCTTTTCCACACGTCCCATCCTTACTTCGATTCGCGTAGCACCCCAAAAACCAAGGGTTTCAAAACTTTATTAGAAACAATCTATATAACAAAGGTTGACGTTTTGTCAGTTGTTTATTACGATATTTCTACTATATTTGAGACGAATTATTTTCAATTGAAAGTTTATTTTGAAAATAACCGTAAATTTATAAGTGGAAGGTGCGATTTCCCTCACATTTAGAAGTGACGAAGATGCAAGATTTATCAGCTCATATTATGGACATTGCCCAAAATTCGGTGCGGGCAGAGGCCACAAAAATAGAAATTGATATTGAAGAGAATATCATAAAAGACCTCTTTAGCATCACCATAAGAGACAATGGATGTGGTATGGACGCAGAAACGCTGGATCGGGTAACGGATCCCTTTTTCACGAGCAGGACCGTCCGAAAAGTAGGATTAGGAATTCCCCTGTTAAAACAAAATGCCGAACAAACCGGAGGTTCGTTGACCATTAGTTCTCGCGAAGGAGAGGGAACAACCATTCAGGCCATTTTCTCACACTCCCATCTGGATCGCCCTCCCGTCGGCAATATAGCCAACACGGTCGTTCTGCTTGTAGCATCGAATCCGGATATTCGTTTTGTCTATCGTCATGTCACGGAAAAAGGAAAATATCTTTTCGACTCGAAAGAGGTAAAAGATTTCCTGGAAGGCGTTCCCGTTAACGACCCGGAGATCGTACTCGCTTTACAACAAATGATAGAAGAGAACTTAAAAGAGATAACTTATATAACAAATCAACCTTAATCATTAACTATGGAGAAGATAAAATCATTAGCAGATCTTAAACGTATTAAAGAAAACGTTCAGGCTAAAATCGATCTTCGCGAGAAAAGCGAACAGGCAGATAACCTGATCCAGATAAAGATAGCCATGGCTACCTGCGGTATTGCAGCCGGAAGTAAGGAAACCATGAATTATTTTATCGAAAATTTAGAAAAAAACGGGATTGCGGCTGTTGTGACACAAACCGGTTGTATGGGATACTGTTATGCAGAACCGACTATCGAAATCACGAAACCCGGTAAAGATCCGATCGTTTTTGGTCACGTAACCCCGGAAAAAGCAGAAGAAATCATTCAAAAATATTTAAAGAACGACGAACTCGTGGAGGGGATCATTCCCGTCAATTACAACACGATTTAATCGTTGCAACCCGCTTATCACCTGTGGAGTTGTGTTGAAAACAAAAAAATTAACCCTAACAAAACCTTATACCTATGAGTTATAAAATGCATGTTCTCGTATGCGGTGGGACCGGATGTAGAGCATCCGCCAGTCAACACATTATCGGGAAACTGGAAGAGTGCCTGAAAGATAAAAACCTTGAAGACGAAGTTCAGGTCATTGCAACAGGCTGTTTCGGTTTCTGCGAAAAAGGCCCTATCGTAAAAATCATGCCGGACAATACTTTTTACGTTCAGGTAAAGCCGGAAGATGCCGAGGAAATTGTGAACGAACATATTATTAAAGGACGTAAAGTAGAACGTTTACTCTATAAAGATCCGGAGAAAAAAAGCGCCGTAAGTGACTCCAAACACATGGGATTCTATAAAAAACAACTCCGTATCGCCTTACGTAACTGCGGCTTTATCAATCCTGAAAACATCGAAGAATATATCGCTCGCGACGGGTATGCAGCCTTAGCAAAATGCCTCACGGAGATGACTCCGCAAGAGGTAATCAACGAGATGAAACTCTCCGGCTTACGGGGAAGAGGCGGCGGTGGTTTCCCTACCGGTATGAAATGGGAATTTGCCAGTAAATACCAGGCAGATCAAAAATACGTGGTATGTAATGCGGACGAAGGAGATCCGGGTGCATTCATGGATCGATCCATTATGGAGGGTGACCCTCACTCTATCGTGGAGGCCATGGCCATTTGCGGTTACAGTATCGGAGCCACAAAAGGTTTGGTTTATATCCGCGCCGAATATCCTTTGGCTATCAACAGGTTAAAGACAGCCATCCGACAAGCGGAAGAGTATGGACTTTTAGGGGAGCACATTTTAGGAACCGATTTCCATTTTTCCATCGAATTACGATACGGAGCGGGAGCTTTCGTTTGCGGAGAAGAGACGGCCTTGATTCACTCCATGGAAGGACAACGAGGAGAACCTACGATGAAACCGCCTTTCCCGGCAGAGGCGGGTTATCTGAAACGTCCCACGAACGTAAATAACGTGGAAACATTGGCCAACGTTCCGGTCATAATCACGAAAGGCGCCAATTGGTTCAATCAGATCGGGACTGAACGTTCCAAAGGGACAAAAGTATTTGCCCTGGCCGGCAAGATCAATAACGTAGGTTTGATTGAAGTGCCCATGGGAACAACTTTACGGGAAGTCATCTACGAAATCGGGGGTGGTATCAAAAACGGAAAGAAATTCAAAGCCGTTCAGACCGGTGGTCCTTCCGGCGGTTGCCTGACAGAAAAACATTTGGACGTACCGATTGATTTCGATAACCTGCTGGCCTCCGGCTCCATGATGGGTTCTGGAGGAATGATCGTTATGGATGAAGACGATTGTATGGTCGCCGTTGCTAAATTCTATTTAGATTTCACCGTAGAGGAGTCTTGCGGAAAATGTACTCCGTGTCGGGTAGGAAACAAACGACTTTACGAGCTACTGGATAAGATCACCAAAGGACAAGGGACCATGGAAGATCTCGATACATTGAAAAATCTTAGCCGGGTAATTAAGGATACGGCTCTTTGCGGTCTGGGACAGACCTCTCCGAATCCGGTTCTTTCGACCATCGACAATTTCTACGATGAATACATCGCACATATCAAGGACAAAAAATGTCCGGCCGGTAAATGTAAAGACTTGCTGACTTACCACATCGATCCCGAATTATGTATCGGATGCGGACTATGCGCGCGGAATTGCCCGGTAGATGCGATTGTCGGCGAAAGAAAAGAGGTACACTTTATCAACACCGCCAAATGTATCAAATGCGGTGCATGTATGGAGAAATGCAAATTCAAAGCCGTAAGCACGAGATAAGACTTTTCACCTAAAATCAGGAGAAAAGCGGAAAGCTAAAATTTCACGATTAAGATTTTAACATGGAAAATAATATAACATTAAAAATAGATAACCGGGAGGTAAGCGTCCCCAAAGGCACTACTATTCTGGAAGCCGCACGAGGAATGGGAATCGATATTCCAACCCTCTGCTACATGAACCTGAAAGACCTGTGTATTCAAAACATTCCGGCTTCTTGCCGTATATGCGTTGTAGAAGTGGAAGGCAGAAAAAACCTGGCTCCCTCTTGCGCCACCAAATGCGAAAACGGCATGAACGTACGCACGAATACGATCCGCGTTCTGAACGCCCGTCGCGTTGTCCTCGAGTTGATGCTATCCGATCACCCCTCCGACTGTTTGGTGTGTCCGAAATCGGGAAAATGTGAATTACAGACGATAGCCATCAAATTAGGTATTCGCGAAATCCCTTTTGCAGGAGCTCAAACGACCTATAAAGTAGACGAATCTCCTTCTATCCGCCGGGATATGAGTAAATGTATCTATTGCCGTCGGTGCGAAACCATGTGTAACGAAGTACAAACAGTCGGCGCACTCGGAGCGGCAAACCGGGGCTTCGGTTCCGTTGTCATGCCTGCCTTCGACCAGGATCTGAAAGATTCCGAATGTACTTTTTGTGGACAATGCGTAGCTGTATGTCCCGTGGGGGCTCTGACAGAAATAGATCACACGAATCGTTTGATCCGGGATCTGTCTAATCCCGAAAAAACCGTGATCGTACAAACAGCTCCAGCCGTGCGTGCCGCATTGGGAGAAGAATTCGGATTGCCGGCCGGCACATCCGTCACCGGAAAAATGGTCGCAGCCTTACGCCAATTAGGCTTTGCCAAGGTGTTCGATACCGATTTTGCCGCCGACTTGACCATCATGGAGGAAGGAACCGAACTATTAGGCCGCCTTGGAGCCTTTTTGAATGGCGATAAGAACGTCAAACTACCGATCATCACCTCTTGTTGCCCGGGATGGGTCAATTTCTTCGAAAACCAGTTCCCCGATCTCTTGGACATGCCTTCCAGCGCCCGATCTCCGCAACAAATGTTCGGAGCCGTGGCCAAAAGCTACTGGGCCGAAAAGATGGGCATAAAGAGAGAAGATCTGATCGTCGTATCCGTCATGCCCTGTTTAGCCAAAAAATTCGAATGTGAAAGAGACGAGTTCAAAACGGACGGAGACCCGGATGTAAACTACTCTATCTCTACCAGAGAATTAGCCGCCCTCATCAAACAAACCAATATCGACTTCATGCAACTCGAAGAGGAAGAGTTCGACGCACCTCTCGGAGAATCAACCGGAGCTGCCGTTATTTTCGGGGCATCGGGAGGCGTTATGGAAGCCGCTTTACGCACCGCTTATGAAATACACACGGGCAAAACCCTTGACAATGTTAATTTCGACGACGTTAGAGGTATCAGCAACTTGAAAGAAGCTACCATTGACGTTGACGGATTCAAACTGAAGGTGGCCGTTGCCCACGGTCTCGGAAATGCCCGCAAACTGATGAACGAAATACGGGCGGGAAAATCCCCGTACCACGCCATCGAAATCATGGCTTGCCCCGGCGGTTGTATCGGTGGAGGAGGCCAGCCGCTTCACCACGGAGACTCTTCTCTATTGAAGGCCCGTACAAAGGCACTTTATCAGGAAGACGAAACAAAACATTTACGTAAATCTCACGAGAATCCTTATATTGTCTCTCTTTATGAAGAATACTTAGGGAAACCGATGAGCGAAAAGGCACATCACCTTTTACATACATGTTACTTCAACAGAAGTAAAGAAATTACTGAACAATAAAAGAACGGAATATGACAAAGATAACTTTAGCCAAATGTAAGGTGGACGAACTCGTTCAACTATGCGAAAGACATGGTAACCAACCCGGAGAATTGATCAACATCCTGCACGAAGCACAAGAGCTTCACGGGTACTTGCCCCGGGAAGTACAGGAGATCATCGCCCGGCAATTGAATATTCCGGTATCCAAAGTATACGGAGTGGTAACGTTCTATTCCTTTTTCACGATGACTCCCAAAGGAGAACATCCGATTTCTGTATGCATGGGAACAGCCTGTTACGTGAGAGGAGCCGAAAAGGTATTGGACGAATTCAAACGGATTCTAAAAATTGAAGTTGGCGAGACTACACCGGATGGAAAATTTTCCCTTTCCAGCTTACGCTGTGTAGGAGCCTGCGGACTTGCTCCCGTCGTTCTGATCGGAGAAAAAGTTTACGGAAGAGTTACTCCGGCAGAAGTCGAAAAGATTTTGAAAGAGTTCAACTAAAATAAAAAAGAGTGCTTCAATGAAGCACTCTTTTTTATTCGTTCTTTAAAGGCAAGGAGAAACTGAAACTCGATCCCTGACCGTACTCGGATTCAAACCAAAGACGTCCTTTGTTCTTCGTCACGAAATCTTTACACAACAGAAGTCCCAACCCCGACCCTTCTTCGCTATTCGTTCCGAAAGTGGTGAAATGAGTCGCCGCATTTAATAATTTAGGCTGATCCTCTTCTTTTATACCGCATCCGTTATCCGACACGGTTATGATAACCTCCTCCCCTTCCACGTTCAGACTTACCCTGATCTCGGTATCTTTATTACTAAACTTTATAGCATTGGATATTAAATTGCGCACGACAGATTTAATCATCTCTATATCCACACAAACATTTATTGCCTCCCGATCGTTAAGAAGTTTTAAGCGAATACCTTTACTTTCGGCTATAGGGCTGAATACTTCCACCACCCCCTGTGCCAACCCGACGATGTCCACCTCCTGAGGTAATAACGACAATTTTCCCAATTGACTTTTGGTCCACTTCAACAGGTTATCCAATAACGAGAAAACCTCTTCTGCCGTCTTATTCGTCATCTCTAACATTTCAAACACATCAGAAGGCAAAGAATTAGGCTCAATGGTCATCATGATCATATTACACAACATTTTCATTGAAGCCATAGGAGAACGCAAATCATGAGCGATCACGGAATAAAGTTTATCGCGTCCTTCTATCGTTTTACGTAATTCCTCCGTTTGTCTCAAAATAATTCGCCGGGACTCTACCAACAACAATTGATGTTGTACGCGTATCAGCAACTCCTCCCTTCGGAAAGGTTTGGAGATAAAATCACTTGCTCCCAATTGAAATCCCTTGACCACGCTGGCAGAATCGTTCAATGCCGTGAGAAAAATAATCGGGATCTCCGCGTATTCCGGCTCGACCTTCAAACGCCCCGCAACCTCAAAACCGTCCATGTCAGGCATCATCACATCCAACAACAACAAATCAGGCCGCTCTTTTTTTACTACTTCCAAGGCTTCCGCACCATTCATCGCAAAGACGATATTAAATCCTTCCCGCCCTAACAGAGCTTTAAGCAGTAACACATTTGACTGCACGTCATCCACAATGAGTATTTTATATTCCGAAGGGTTCAGGTTCATATCGTATCACATTTAATTTTAGCCCGATTAAGCTTTTACAAAAGTACAAACTAATCACATATATTCAAATCTGCATTCCACTATTCTTTCCGACAAATTTAACTTTCTTAACCTACTCATGGACCATTATTTATAAAAAGAATAATCACTTCCTCATTTTTCACATAAAAAAGGAGAAAGGAACAATATATTTATACGAAAAAATAGCTATCTTGTATTAATATCGTATATTTGTAAGTTACTAAAATGCATGCCTATGGACAAAACTATTCTGATCGTTGATGACAAACCGGAAATTGCGAAGGTGATCATGTATCAGTTATCAAAAGATTATAACGTACACTCTGTTAATAACCCTATACAAGCTTTTAACTGGATGCACGAAGGAAATATTCCCGATTTGATTATTTCTGACGTATATATGCCCGAAATGGACGGTCATACTTTTTTGAAAAAACTAAAAAGCAGCGAGAT
This sequence comes from Gabonibacter massiliensis, assembly GCA_001487125.1. Classification (GTDB taxonomy): domain Bacteria; phylum Bacteroidota; class Bacteroidia; order Bacteroidales; family Marinifilaceae; genus Gabonibacter; species Gabonibacter massiliensis. The sequence continues at coordinate 247,712 of LN913011.1, read as the reverse complement.
GTTCAGTTTCATTCCCGTCATTATTTTATCAAGTATGGAGAGTACGAATGACCGTATCGGATTGTTAGAGGACGGAGCTTCCGATTTTGTTTTGAAACCATTTAACCCGCAAGAGCTAAAAATTAGAGTAAGGAATTTATTAAGATAGGGCTATGTTTGCTTACTATATTGGTATTAACCCCCAATGGAGCGAGTACATTCAATCGAAATTGAATGTAACATTGACTGTTTTAGAAAATCCGATCCGGCTCTTTCTATACCTGTCAAAACAAAAAGATGCGAACGAAGAACCGTCTTATATCTTCATAGAATCGAAAAAAGAACGGGACTTCTTGTGGTTAAACCACATTCAAAACGGTTATTTAAAAAATACTTATCTGATCGTCGTAACCGACAAAATAGATAAAAAGGATATTCCATCCTATCTTAAAGCCGGTGCACATGAGATCATAAGCATACATGCCAGTAAGGAGAACCTGCAGGATATACTGATGCTATTACCTCAATTGAAACAATACTCTACCGATAAAAAAAGAGATAGCAAACGTTTTCAACTTCCGTTATGGAAACGGATATTCGACATTGTATTTTCCCTTTTGGCCTTACTTTTTTTATCCCCGCTCCTACTTCTTACGATGCTGGCTATTCGTTTGGAGAGCAAAGGATCCATCGTGTATAAGTCCAAACGGGTCGGAAGTAATTACGATATTTTCAATTTTTTGAAATTCCGTTCCATGTATATAGATGCAGACAAAAGATTGAAGGAATTTGAAGCCCTGAATCAATACAGGGAAGAAAGTTCTTTACAGAAATCCGATATAAAAAGTGAAATAAACGAGTCTCAGGATATTTCCGAAAACGAACCTATTTTCGTGGCCGATGATTTTATTACGACGGAACGCGATCTTTTACAAAATCGGCATAAAAAACAAAAAAATGCATTTGTAAAATACGAAAACGACCCGCGCATTACCAAAGTGGGACATATCATTCGAAAATACAGTATCGACGAACTTCCCCAACTGATAAACATTCTGAAAGGTGACATGTCTATTGTAGGAAATCGTCCGCTTCCCCTTTACGAAGCAGAACTCCTCACTTCCGATGATTACATCGAGCGATTTATGGCCCCTGCCGGCTTGACGGGGTTATGGCAAGTCGAAAAAAGAGGTGATCAGGGCGCTCTCTCCGCAGAAGAACGAAAACAATTAGACATCAAATATGCCCGCAACTTCTCGTTTCGGATGGATATCCGGATCATATTCAAAACATTCACGGCATTCGTACAGAAAGAAAACGTATAACCTTTTAGTAAACCATATGAAAAAATATATTCTTAGTATCATTCTGATTATAAGCTTAGGAATATCTTATGCAGAAGCACAAAATACCACGGTTCTGACATTTATGCCGAACGACTATTTAAACTTCCATCTTCCTCCTTTGGACACGTTATTCAGAAATGTCGAAAAGAATCCCAGAATAACCCAAACAGAGACATTGGTCGAGACCGAAAAAAACAAATTAAAAACGGAAAAAAGAAAATGGCTTTCCTTTTTCAATATAAGAACCGGATACACCTACGGTGTGCTCGGGAACTACACCTCTTTTTCTGATGAAAATACACCTCTGATGACAACTTATAGCGGCAATGCCCAGAGCAGTTGGTCAGTAGGAGCCTCTTTGGCTATTCCTCTGAATATAATATTCAACATACGTACGGACGTAAAGACTCAAAAAGCAAGGGTTTTTTCATCAGAACTGAATAGGGATATTGCCCTCGATGAGTTAAAAGGTCAGATCATCGAGCTCTACTCCAGCATCCTTTCGGGATTAAACATCATAAAATCAAAAATAGAAGTTCTTAATTTTGCCAAAGCTCAGTATGAAATCGACGAAAAAGACTTCAGGCTCGGGAAAACCACGTCAAGCGTTTTGGCTAAAAGTAAGGCGACACAAAACGAAGCTTATGAAGCCTATGAATCCTTTCGGGCCCAATTAAACACGCAAATCCTCAAGCTGGAAATTATTTCTCACACGAAACTCATCAAATAATTACCTCATGGACTACATACTATACATCGTAAAATTCATATACAAACTTAGGTTCTGGCTGACCATCGTCCCCTTATTGGTGGCCTTCATCGTTTTTCTGCAAACGGCCAATATGGCTCGTAACTATACGGTGAACAGCACCATATACACGGGAGTTATTTCCGGATTTAATATCTTATCGGAAAACCAGAATCAAACCAGTGCGGCGATTTCGAACAGTATCATGGACAATCTGTTCAACATTATTCATTCCGATCATACATTGAAAGAAGTATCGCTAAGATTGTACGCCCGCAGCATGATCAACGGTAATCCGCAGCAAGACAACATGTTTATCAAAGCAGTCAATTACCGCAAGATACACAACCATGCCCCCCAATACATACGGGACCTGATTGTTAAAGATAATCCGAACGATTCGATCAACGAGGCGAGAACTCTCGAGAATCTGCATCGATTCGAGAAAGCCGATCCAAAAAACTACGTGTACGGTATCTACAACTGGAACCTGGAATATTATAACCGGTCTTCCCTGAAAAATATCGCGGCCAGAAGAGACGGGAAAAGCGACATGTTGGAACTCTCCTACTCCGCAACCGACCCCGGCTTGACCTATCAAACTCTAAAAATCTTATGCGATGAATTTATCAAACAATACCAGGATTTACGTTTCGGGGAGACGAATGATGTTATAAAATATTTCGAGGGAGAGTTGGCCAGATACAGCAGACTTTTAAAACAGGCGGAAGACTCGCTGACGGATTACAGCATCGCAAAACGGGTTATCAATTACGACGAGGAGACCAAACAGGTATCCATATTGAATTCCGATTACGATATCAAATACTGGGAATTTCAATTAGCCCACGAGAGTACGCAAAAACTGATTCAGGAGTTGGAGAGAAGATTGAAAGATCAAGCCGAAGTTTTTCGAAACAATTCCCAGTTCATCAGTACCCTGAATAAGATTTCGACCCTATATACACAAATCAGTCAAAAAGAGTTATTCAGCAATGATTCTCTCGCATCGCAAAAAACAGCTCCCATAAAAAAGGACCTTCAAAAAACCGAGGATGAATTTTACGATTTATTGAAGCATTACGGAGAACATAAATACACTAAAGAAGGTATTGCCAATGAAGAAATCCTCCAGCAATGGTTGGGACAAGTCATCCTGTTGGAAAAAACCAAAGCGGAATTGGAGGTTATGAAAGAACGGAAAAAAGACCTTGATAACAAATACGTCTACTTTTCGCCTATCGGCTCCACACTGAAAAGAAAAGAGCGCAACATCAACATCATCGAGGCCCAATACATGGCCATCCTGAATGCATTGAACGCGGCCAGATTAAGGCAAAAAAGCCTGCAAATGACCTCAGCGACCTTAAAGATCATCAATCCTCCCGAATTTCCTCTTTATCCGGAGGAGTCCAAGAGAAAAAAGATCGTAGCCATCGCTTTTGCCATCACTTTTATTTTTATTCTGGGCTTCTTTATATTGGTTGAATTTTTAGACAGAACGTTGCATAACAGCTTCAGGACCAAACGAATCACGGGAGGGAATGTATTGGGAGCTTATACTCGATACTTTAGTCTCCAACACCGGAAATACAATACCATATACCAAACGTTAGAAACAAAAGCGTTAAGTAATTCCATCCTAACTTATTTAAAACCGGATAGCAATAACATTATTAATATCCTGAGTACGGCACACGCGGACGGGAAGAGTTTCGTATCCAATCAATTATTCGAATATTGGAACTCGTTAGGAATGGACGTCAAGCAACTTTCCTGGCATAGCGATTTCGATCTGGATAATGAAGAATTATTAAACTCTTTACTCAGGTCAGGCATCCATAACAAACCGGAGAAAATGACCATTATTCTTGTAGAGTATCCGCCGTTGGAAGAATCTTCCATCACGCAAAAACTCTTGCAGGACGTCAGTCTCAATCTATTGGTCGTTAACTCCAGACGTACATGGAAGAACACGGATCAAGCTTTATACGTCCGGCTAAAAGAGCTATCCGGCAACATTCCTCTGTTCTTTGTCTTGAATCACACGAAACGCGACACGGCAGAAGAGTTCACCGGCTTATTACCGCCCTACACTTTCTGGAGAAAGTTATTGTACAGATTGTCACAACTCGGTTTAACGGCTATCGATGAACGTAAAAAACAGTAATATGTCTCTTTGGAACAGATTTATCAATTTCATGTCCTCCCAGGGGTATTTATATATCGGATTACTGTTAGGTATCATCATCATATATAAATTGATTCTCCTGAAAGGGATCATGATGGCCACTCTGTTCGCGTGTTTACCGATTCTTTTACTCGCTTTGGGATGGTTTATAAAGAATCCGTCCCATAGCTTCATTGCCCTGTATGTATTAAATTACGTCATCATGGGCATCAACCGTTATGTACCTCTAAAAAGCGGATTAATCATGACCTCACTCACGTTGGCGTTAATGGTTCTTCTGCTTTTAAGAAACAATTACCAAGCCTTGGGGTTTTCCAAGGCAAAGAACAGTCTGACTTTGTTATGGAGCATCTGGTTAATATACTGTCTTTTCGAAGTATTTAACCCGAATGCCATGTTTGAGCCATGGTCCATCGCTTTCACGACCTATGCTTTGTACCCTTTCGTTATGGCCATTTGTATCCCTTCCCTTTTTCCTAAATACCACCATTTGAAACTCATGCTGATGCTTCTGGCGTTTCTTACTTTACTGGCTTCAGCAAAGGGTTACTGGCAACGTAATCGGGGATTCGACCGAGCTGAATTATACTGGTTATACGTAGGAGGAGGTGCATCTACTCACCTGATATACACCGGCGTACGTTATTTCTCCTTTTTCCCGGATGCAGCCAACTTTGGTACAGGAATGGGGTTTGCCATGATCGTTTTCGGAATCTCCGCGGCATACGTGAAAAACAAGTGGTTAAAAATCTATTTTGCCGTCGCAGCCTTGGCCGGAGGTTACGGTATGCTGATCGCCGGAACAAGAAGCGCCATGGCCGTTCCTTTTGCCGGAATCACGTGCTTTGCCGTTCTAAGTAAGAATTATAAAGGAGCCCTGACTGGTATATTGATACTGATAGCCGCCTATTGCTTTTTTAACTTTACCAATATAGGAAATGACAACGGTTTAATCCGGCGCATGAGAACCGCCTTCAATTTCAACGATGCATCCTTTCAGGTCCGGAAAAAAAATCAGGAACAATTGAAAACCTATATGGCCTCGCACCCTTTCGGAGTCGGTCTCGGCCTGGGTGGAGGAAAAGCCAAACGATTCAAACCCAAAGCTTTTGTTTCACAAATTCCCACCGACTCTTGGTTAGTGATGACTTGGGTAGAAACCGGAATCATCGGGTTAATTCTATACATGGGTATTATCCTCACAATACTTGCCAGAAGTGCTTATATCATCATGTTCAAACTTAAAAACAAAGAGTTAAAAGGGATATGCTCCGCTCTTTTGAGCGGTATATTCGGCATGGTTGTCTCTTCTTACGGCAACGAGGTCCTAAGCTATCCTAACGGCATGATCGTATTTACCGCCATGGCATTTATATACATGTCAAAATATTACGACGAAGAACTCGAACTATCTGGAAACAAACAACTTGCACCTCATGAACAACCGGCCTGACCTATCAGTTATAACCGTAAATTATAACGGGATAAGAGATACTTGTGAGCTTGTCGAGTCCATTCACCGGTATGTTTCCGTTCCACACGAAATCATTGTAGTGGATAACGGTTCCAAGATGAATGAAGCGAATTTATTACGGGAAAAGTATCCCTGGCTTATCACCATCCGCAGTCAGCATAATTTAGGTTTCGCGGGGGGTAATAATTTAGGCATTCGACAGGCCAAAGGAAAATATATATTTTTACTTAACAACGATACTTACGTCACGGAAGACTCTTTCGGTTTTTTGCTCGAAGCCATCGAGAAAAAGAAGGAGATCGCTGCCGTATCTCCTAAAATTAAATTCGCATTTCCACCACAAAATATTCAGTTTGCAGGATATACCCCCTTGTCCCGTATCAGTTTACGCAACCACCTGATCGGTTTCGGACAACCGGATGAGGCTATCTACGACCAAGCGGTCCCCACCCCCTTCTTACATGGAGCCGCACTTTTATTTAAAAGGGAAATTCTCGAGCAAGTAGGATATCTTCCGGATATCTATTTCCTCTATTACGAAGAATTGGATTGGTGTACCCGGATCACCCGTCACGGCTATGAATTATGGTATGAACCCCGTTGTACGGTTTTTCATAAAGAGAGTCAAAGTACCGGACAGAACAGTCCGTTACGCGCATTCTATTTGACCCGAAACCGACTTTTGTACGCGTGGAGAAATCGAAAAGGACGAGATCGGCTTTTAGCTATTCTCTACCAACTATGTATTGCCGCCCCCAAAAACATCATGGTCTATCTATCGCACGGGCAGCTCAAACTCATCCGCGCGACTGGCAAAGGGATAGCGGCGTTTTTTACATTAAAACATAAATCGGCATAGCTTATGGAGCACATATTACCTATTATGGACTATATCATTTGGTGTATACTGGCAATATCTACGGGCTATCTTCTCGTATTCAGTATTGCCGCACTCCCCAAACGTACTTTTCACTATCCGGCAAGCCGGAAACAACATCGCATAGTCGTGCTATTTCCCGCATACCAGGAAGATGCCGTCATTATAACGGCCGTTCACTCTTTCCTCCAGCAAGACTATCCCCGGAACTTGTACGATGTCGTGGTCATCTCCGACCATATGAAAGAAGAGACGAACAATGAACTGGCTCTGCTACCCGTTCTCCTATTTAAGGCCACTTACGAGAACAGCTCAAAAGCCAAAGCCCTGAACTTAGCCATGGACAAACTTCAAAACGATTACCAAATAGCGGTCATCCTCGATGCGGACAATCGTGTCGATCCTTTGTTCCTGCAACATATAAACAACGCGTACGCCGCCGGTTCCAAAGCCCTGCAAGCTCACAGAAAAGCCAAGAACCTAAACACGGATGTGGCTGTACTGGATGCCGTCAGCGAAGAAATTAATAATTCCATTTTCAGAAAAGGACATGTAAATCTGGGACTTTCTTCCGCCCTTATCGGTTCCGGTATGGCTTTCGATTACGACTGGTTTAAAGAAAATATAAAAAAGATTTTTACCGCCGGAGAGGATAAGGAATTAGAAATTTTACTTTTAAAACAACGCTACTTTATCGATTATTTAGAAGAAGTTTACGTCTATGACGAAAAGACTCAAGGGAACAAGGGATTTTATAACCAACGCCGCCGATGGCTTGCCGCACAATACGGTCAATGGCACCGAATCATCCGTGATCTGCCGGGAGCCCTGTTTTCATTTAATATAGACTACTGTGACAAATTATTTCAATGGATGATGCCTCCCCGTTTGTTACTGTTGGGAAGCATCGGATTTTTTGCTTGTCTCTCCCTGTTCATTCATTGGGAGTACTCCTTGAAATGGTGGGGACTGTTTATCATTACTGGGATAACCCTTTGTTTGGCGATACCGGATTATCTTGTCGATGATCGCTTTAAAAAAGCCATCCGTAAAATCCCCTTGCTATTCATCATGATGTTCCTCAATCTATTTCGCATGAAAGGGGTAAACAAAAAATTCATCCATACGGCACACGGAGAAGTAAAATAGATAATTCACGAGAATAAAATTAAAACAAAGGGGTATGAAAATCGCGATAGAAGCTCAACGCATATTCAGAACAAATAAACATGGAATGGACTTTGTAGCCTTGGAAACTATCCGGGAGTTACAAGAACTTGATAAGGAAAACGAATACTTCATCCTTGTCGCACCGGGAGAAGATCGTTGCCTATCCCATAGCTCCAACATGCATATCGTGGAAATCAAATGCCCCACCTATCCCCTCTGGGAACAAATAGCACTACCCCATGCGCTAAAAAAGATAAAGCCCGACCTGTTGCATTGTACCAGCAATACAGCACCAATCCGTTGTTCGGTTCCGCTCGTTTTAACCTTACATGACATTATTTTTCTGGAAAAAAGACAACACAACAATCGTTCCATCTATCAAAACATGGGATGGTATTACCGCCGTTTTGTCGTCCCTCGCGTTTTACCTTCCTGCCTAAAAATCATTACCGTCTCGAATTTCGAACGTAAGCGCATTCAAGAGGCCTTGCATCTTGAACCGGAACAAATAACGACTGTTCATAACGGTTATAGCAAACATTTTCATCCCATCGATCAACCGGAAGAAGTCACGAAAAAATACTTCGATACGGATAAATACATTCTCTTTTTAGGAAACACAGACCCGAAGAAAAACACCAATCGTACCCTAAAGGCTTACGGGATATACGCTAAACGCTCCAAACATCCTATTCCTTTGGTCATCGCCGATTTAAAAGAACCCATTATCGATGCGATTCTGAAAGAAGAAAAAATGGAATACCTAAAACCGTTACTACGCTACCCCGGTTATATCCCCAACACGGATCTACCGGCCATCTACAGCGGAGCATTCGCTTTTCTATACACGTCATTACGAGAAAGCTTCGGAATACCTATCCTGGAAGCAATGGCTTGCGGAACTCCGGTCATTACCTCTTCCATAACCGCTATGCCTGAAATTGCAGGAAAAAATGCTATCTTAGTAGATCCGTTTGAAGAAAACGAGATTGCCGATAAACTACTTGTCTTGGAAGAGGACAATATATTTTATGACAAACAAGTTACTTACGGGCTGGAACGGGTAAAATCATTCTCATGGGAAAATACAGCCCGAAAACTATTGGAAATTTATAAATCATTACCTTTATGAACAGCTATACATTCATACTTATATCTTTGGTCCTGTTTCTATTCCCTTATCTCGGTAAAATTTGGTTCAATAGGAATACGCTCACCTCTACCGTCGTCTCATTGGGATTATTTTGTACCTTCTGCGGTATTATCTGGGCCCTGTTTAATTTCGATGTAAATGATATCGAAGCAGCCCTCCCACAACTGTTGAACCGTATTAAAACGACTTTTTACAGTTCTGTCGCAGGAATGTTGACCTCTATCGTTCTGAAAGTATTTCCGGCATTCTATGGTATCCGTACAACGAAAAACATTGACCGGTCCTCTCCTTCCAAAGAGGATCGCATAGTGGAATTACTATCTAACATAGAACAAAAAATAGGTACGGCAACCTCCTCCGAAACGATCGACAATCTATTCAATAAATTGAACACGACGCTTATCGAATCTCATAAACAACAAATTGAACGAACCGATGAGCTGAGTCATATCAACCAAAAATTATCCGACTCTCTAAATGCGATCGGGACGACTATCGAAAAATGGGGAGAGAACACGAATAAAACACACCATACGGATTATGAAAATATTAATAAACAACAATCCGTATTGGACTCTGAAATCATTAATTTGAACGCCTCCTGCAAGAAACTGGATCTGATGATCAACAATACCAAAGAACTTCTGCAAGAACAGATGAATAACGTGGAAGAAAGATTCGTAACCAAATTAGATTCCATGCAGGAGTTCTCACAAACATTATTGGCTATTGTTAGAAAACTGACACAGGATCACAATGCCATCCTCAAGCAACAGCATTCCGAACAAGAACCCCCAAAATAATCGTTATGAGCATTTTTAACGGACAAAACGAAGATAATCATTGGTTTTCCATCGCAGATTTAATGTCGGTTCTAATGCTGATATATATCTTTATCTCTGTTATCTATATCATTAAAATCACTCACGAAAAAAACAGGATTGAAAAAATTGCCGTCTCTTACAATCAACTTCAATACGAATTATACAAAGACCTGGAAAGCGAGTTTAAAGATGATTTGAAAAAATGGAATGCCGTTTTAGATCAATCGACTCTATCCGTCCGCTTCGAAGAACCTATCATATTCTTCAACCGGGGAAGCGCAACCCTCAAAGAGGAATTCAAGGTGATACTTAATGATTTTTTTCCTCGTTACCTGAAAATATTGACATCTGATAAATACCGTGACGATGTCGAAGAAATCAGGATAGAAGGTCATACTTCGAGCGAATGGGCAGAAAATCTGTCCAAAGATGAAATTTATCTGAAAAACATGGAATTATCCCAGGATAGGACACGAAACGTATTGGCCTACTTATTGGAACACCAGCAAAACAACGAACAATTAGCCCTGATTCTCCCAAAAATCACAACGAACGGCTTATCGTCCAGTAAACTGATCATGAAAAACGGCCTGGAAGACAAAGAAGCTTCCCGAAGAGTCGAATTCCGGGTAAGAACCAACGCGGAAAAGCAGATTACAAGAATATTAACCATCCCGTCCAACTAAAAATTACCGTTATGAACATAACCCAATTAAAAGAACGAATAAAACAAAATCCCCGATTAAAGCAGTTCATTCTGACATGGATGGTTCATCCGGTAAAGACCCGGCCGCGGCATTGGCTACGTCTTTTACAACCTTTCTATTTAAAACGGAAAAAAGGGGCCATCATCTACCGTAATGTACGAAAGGATCTGGTACCTTTCAACCCGTTCACTTTAGGCAAAAGGTCCGTTATAGAAAGCTTTTCCACTTTAAACAATATGGTAGGGGAAATCCGTATCGGCAACCATAGCCGCATCGGATTAGGCAACACGATTATCGGTCCCGTTTTCATAGGAGACAAGGTTAATCTCGCCCAAAACGTCACCGTTTCCGGCCTGAACCACAATTACCTCGATCCGGACCTGCCGATTATCGACCAAGGGGTATCGACCGCTCCTATTCATATAGAAGATGATGTCTGGATCGGAGCGAACGCCGTTATTCTGGCCGGAGTCACGATCGGCAAACATGCTATCGTCGCGGCGGGAACCATCGTAAACCGTTCCGTCCCCCCTTATTCCGTGTGCGCGGGTAATCCGGGAAGAATTATAAAACAATATGATTTCGTAAAAAAAGAGTGGGTAAAATACAATAAATAATCGACCTTTCAACAACCTAATCATGTCAACCTATTCAAACATAGCTAAAACAACGGGAATCATCGGTGCTGTAAAAATAATCATGATGTTTTTCGGAATCATACGTGCCAAAATCATCGCCATGGTTCTCGGTTCTGCCGGTTTTGGTTATTACGGGTTATACAATAGTGTGACGGATTTGGTCTCTACCGTATCCAGTTTGGGACTGAACCAAAGCGGAGTTCGTCAGATCGCCAAATCGAATGTACAAAATGACAGCCAACAAGTCTCCAAGACTTATACCGTACTGCACCTGTCGATTCTGATCACCTCTTTTTTAGGGGCACTATTTATCTGTATCTTTTCCAGAACCATCAGTTTTAAATTATTCAACACGACAGATTATTATTGGGGAGTATGCATTGTCTCTTCAGTCGTATTATTCAATGGTGTTTCCAACGGACAAATAGCCGTTTTAAACGGACTGAAACAAATCAGGAGTATGGCTATCTGCCAAATAATAGGGGCCGTTTTCGGTTCATTATCGACCATCATGCTTATCTTGATTTGGGGAGATGCGGCTATTCCGGCAAGCATAGCCCTGGTCGCTTTAACCATGCTCCTCAGTACCGGTTACTACTTAAAAAAATTGCATTTGAAACCGACCCGCCTCTCTTTTGCCGAGGCGAGAACGGAACTGAAAGGTCTGTTAGGTATCGGTATCAGTCTGTCCGTGGCTGCAGCCGTGGCGAACTTGATGACCTACTTTTCCAGAATTTATCTGAAAGATGCCATGGGAATAGAAGTGGTCGGTTTATACCAATCCTGTTGGACGTTGTCCAACATGTACGTGGGAATGATCCTGTCGGCAATGGGAGTTGACTTTATGCCCCGGATTATGACTTACATTCAAAATAATGCAAAAGTCTCCGATTGTATCAACGAACAGATCGAATTGGGCGTACTGATAGCCGGTATCGGAATCTTAGCAAGCTTCGTTTTTGCACCTGTCATACTCAACCTATTTTATTCCAAAGAATTCGAAACAGGAACGTCTATCATCCGCTGGCAATTGATCGGGGTACTCTTCCGGGTTTTCGGTTTTTCCTTCGGCTACGTTATTACGGCCAAAGGGAAAGGATTGCTATACGTAATCATCCAATCGCTTTTTTTCATATCGGAATACCTATTACTGATTGGATGTATCAAATGGTTCGGACTGGATGGATTGGGAATAAATTATTTCATAGCCTACCTGCTCTATATCTTCGTCGGGGGGATTACCTGCGCCAAATTAGTCGGTTACCGTCCTTCTGCCTTTTTATTACGAATCACGGGCATCCTGTTTATTTTTATTTGTATCGTAGCCCTTTTAAACTATCTCATAACAGATCCATGGATTTTCTATGGAATCAGCTCGTTAGTGCTCGCCATCGATCTTTATTGGACACATAAAACATTAACAACCCGGATGGGAATAAATCTTGTACAACTCGTCCGGTCTAAATTGAAGAAAAATGCCTGATCTACCTTCTCATAAAAACTGTAGCGGCTGTCTCGCTTGTATAGATTGTTGCCCGGTGCAAGCCCTTTCAATGAAACGGGAGAACGGCTTTTTTCACATCGCCGTTCATCACGCCACCTGCATAAATTGCAAATTATGCGAGAAGGTTTGTCCGAATCTGACTTTCAAGACTTCGAACAAGGAGACTGATGCGAAAGTATACGCCGTCTGGTCCCTGAATCAAAACATCAGATTTCAGAGTGCCAGCGGAGGAGCTTTTGCTGAATTAGCCCGCTATTTTCTTGTAACCGGAGGTCACGTGGCAGGAGCTGTCTTGGAAAACAACCGGGTCTTTCATAAATTCATTCATCACGTCGATGATTTATCTCAATTACAAAATTCCAAATACATCCAAAGTGATACCATAAACATATACAAAGAGACTCGTAAGCTCTTATTCCGAAACGAGAAAGTACTTTTTTCCGGAACTCCTTGTCAAATCGCCGGACTCTTTCAATTCCTGAAAAAAGACAATATTGAAAATTTACTTACAGCCGAGATCGTATGCAACGGAGTAGAATCAGAACTCGTCTTGCAAGATCATTTAGGCCATTTCCAAGCCGATCACATCATTAGTTTTCGAGACAAAACACAGGGTATGAAATCTTACGGGACAACCACCCTTTCCATACACGGCGCTCCCCGCAAAATACGGCAACAAGAAGATATTTTCGCCCGTTTCTTTTTCGGGGGATTGACCTTGCGCCCCAGTTGCTATAACTGTCCGTTTTCAATCCTACCGAGAACAGCGGATATTACATTGGGTGATTATTGGGGAAGTGACGAATGGCCGGAAGAAACAGAGAAGGGGATATCCCTTGTTATCACCAATAACGCCAAGGGAACATCAGCTTTTGAAGAATTGCAAGAATCCGGAAATATCGAATCCAATCCCGTAAACTGGGAAAAATGTTTACCTTACAACCCTCGTATATTCACCGGAAAAAATTATTTACAATACCATCCGGCAAGGATGTTTTCAAAGCTTATCCGTCTACTTCTCCCGGCCAAGCTGCAACGGAAGATTTTTTCCCATCCGGTACCGTTTGCCTTTGACAAGTTCAGCCTGAAAATCATTACCTTCATCGCTAATTATTTTTCATCCCGAACGGGTAAAAAGTGTCAGGAAACTGTCGCCCGGATGAACCGATTCACAAACGAAAAAAAGGAAGTCATATGAAAATAGGAATATTAACTTTTCATAGAGCGCATAACTACGGAGCTGTCCTGCAAGCTTTCGCTTTGCAGGAATATTTGCGTAAAACCGGACACGACGTGAAAATTATCGATTACAACCCGCCTTTTCTTGAAGCCAATTACAAAATCTTCGCCTTCAAAAAATTTTTGACGACGAAGGTTCATGTCTACTATTTGCTCAAAGGAGCGGCCATCGAGTTATTGACTCTTCCGGCCAGGACAAAGCGTTACAAAGCTTTTGCCTCTTTTATTCGTTCTAAGTTAGCCCTCTCTACTCCAACCGTTTACCATAAAGAAGAGATTCCGAAAGATTTCGATGCCTACATTTTCGGTAGCGATCAGATCTGGAATCCGAAAATAACCAAAGGATTCGACGATGTTTATTTCGGTTTGTTCTCTTCTCGTCCGGAGGCACGAAAAATCGCTTATGCGGCCAGCATGGAGACATCAACCCTGAACGACGAAGAGAAAGAATACCTCGGCAAGTCCTTATTTCAAATGCACGCGATCGGTGTACGAGAGTCAAAATTAAACGCCCTGTTACAACCTCTCGTTGAGCAAAAGATTCAAACCGTAGCGGATCCGACCATCCTATGTACAAGAGAAACATTCGACAATATTGCCGTAAAACCGGATTTTCAAGGCAAATACGTACTCGTATACCAGGTAAGGATTATGCCGGAGACTCTCTCTTTTGCCCAAAAATTAGCAGACCGAATAGGGGGAAAGGTCATACAATTGGTATCTACTCCCGTTTTAACGAATCGTCCGGGAGTATACAACTGTGCCTCTCCGGAAGAATTTATCGGCTGGTTTAAACATGCCGATTTCGTGGTAACGACCTCTTTTCACGGAACCGTATTTTCCCTCCTGTATCAAAGAAATTTTTATGCCTTGGAGATCCACTCCATAAGCACGCGTATCCGCTCGTTACTTCAAGATGTGGAACTCTCGGAACGTTACGTAAAATCGACAAGCCAACCGGACACCATGCCCATCGATTTTACCCGGGCAACACAGCGTTTAGCCCGGTTACAACAGGAATCAGCCTTATTTTTACAAAATGCATTAAAATAAAATGGCAACATGGAACAGCCTAAAGTCAGTATCATTATACCCATATACAACACGGAAGCTTACCTCAAAGCGACTGTCGATTCCATCCTCCGGCAAACACTATACGAGATTGAAATTCTTCTCATCAATGACGGTTCCACCGACAGAAGTTTACGGATCATGCAGGACTTAGCTGCATCCGATAATCGTATCATCCTATTTTCACAAGAAAACAAAGGATTATCCGTCACGCGTAACCAAGGCCTGGCTATGGCAAAAGGAGAATATATCTATTTTATGGACAGTGATGATCTATTAGAAGCAACGACCTTAGAGGAGTGTTATTCCAAATGCCAGACTCTTCGATTGGATTTTCTATTTTTCGATGCGGATACTTTTTCAGATGACGACCATATACGTTTAGACAATAAGTATTCTCGGACACAAGGTTTGGAAGATCGCATCTACAACGGGGTCGAAATGCTGAATTTGCAATTGGGTACCTTCCGGTTTCAATCGTCAGCCTGCCTGAGCTTTATCCGACGCTCATTTTTAGAACGTATAAAACTGACATTCCTACCCGGAATCATTCATGAAGACCAACTATTTACCGCCCAACTTTACATGTCGGCCGACCGGACGGGATTTATCGCGAAACCATTTTTCAAAAGGAGGATAAGGGCAAATTCCATCATGACCCGAAGATTCTCATATCAAAATATGAAATGCTACTTTATTGTTTCTTCAAAATTATTGGAGTTCAGTAAAGACAAAAACAACGAGATAAAAAAAACCGTCCGCCGGTTTATCTCTATCATGTTAAACGCAACCGTCTATAGAGGGAGGGAAATGACGGTAAAAGAGAAATTCCGTACCCTTGGCAGATTCCTTTTTTCCTATCCCCGCCTTGTTTCCGTTAAAAGCATGCTGAGACTGTTTATCACTAAAAAATCTTGATCCCATGACCTACAAAGTAACTTTAGCCATGCCTGTTTATAACGTGGCCCTCTATATAAAAGAAGCCCTGCTCTCAGCTCTTAATCAAGATTTCGATGGTTTGGAAATCCTTTTGTTAGATGATAAAGGAAACGACGGTAGTCTCGATATCGTCAGAGAAATACTCCGTACCCATCCCCAAAGGGAAAAGGTAAGGATCATAGACCAAGAAAGAAATCAAGGGCCTGGATCAGCCCGCAACCGGGCCATAGAAGAAGCCCGGGGAGAATACATCCTGTTTATGGATAGTGACGACCAACTCTCTTCCGATTGTGTCGAAACACTATACCAGAAGGCTATGGAATATCCTCAGGCGGATATCATAGCCGGGAATACAGCCTATGTCATGCCTTCCGGAGAAAAGCGTTATCCCTTTCACAAACGTCAATTCTCCGTATTGGTCTCCCCCGAAGAGGTAATGAATTTCTATGTTAATCCCGATACATTAATGGGGCTCGCCACGTGGAACAAACTATTCAAGATCAGTTTTTTGAATGAATTTCACATTCGCAATAAAGAACATCGAATACTCGAAGACCGTTATTTCTTTATTCAAGAGTGCATGAATGCCCGGTTTGTGGTCGCTTTGGAAAAAATCACTTATTACTATCTAATCCGGGAAGGATCCACTTCCAACTCGGATGCAGAACGTTACTCCATCACCCGTTCTCTCCTGCTGCAACGCGCAGAATTAATAACGGACTGTACTCATTACGTTATGAACCACCCCGATCCTTTGGCCCGCGAATACGGGACAATAATCGTACTGGAACATATCCGGCAACTCCTACCGCTTGCAGCCAATTGCCGATATGTCACCTACCGGGAAAAAAGAAAAATAATAGAGTCCTTGCACGATTCCCAGTTATTCCAATTAGCCCATACGTCCGGTTTGATAAAAAAACGACTGAACAATAAACGATACCGGATACTATTTTTTAGTTTTAAATTACCGGCTCTTTTTTATCCACTATGCTGGATATTTATTGAAAAAATACACCGAATAATTTGATTTAAAATAAGTTTACCCTATTAAAACATTTATTTACCGCCCAATTTATGTATATTTGTATAGTAGATATTTTGTTAAATTTATTCTACTTGGCATATATTTAGTCTTCAATAATACTCTAAATAAACAAGGTGATGAGAGAGAAAATACTCCAAAAGGTACTGTCGGTCATATTTTTTATCGCTATATTAATCGGATGTCAGAAAGATTATTTTGACCCGGAATATTTTGAAAAAAATTACATCATTCAAAATATCCCTAAAAATTTCGATTGGTCGAATATTTCGACCCTGGATGTGACAGTCCTCCCTTATGACACTCATAACAACAAATATTTTTATACCATCGAAATATTTGACGAGAACCCAGTATTCGAAAAAGAGAAGGCGATCCTATTGGCCAAAGGGGTAGGCAGTCAGAATCAGACGTTTCAAACATACGGCTCTGAGCAATATCAGTCGTCCCATAGAAGAAAGTACGGACGGTTTGATGTGGGGCTTGCTGGTACCCCGTTCTTTCCGTTATCCGTCCGAAGCGATCTCGATACTAAAAGCATACCCGGATTTCGAAAAATGGGTAAAATCAGGAGGTACAAATTATTTGGAATGGTATAAAGCCCCCAGCACAAACGATGCGTACATTTACAGATAACGGTAGAAACACGATTCCTATGAAAATGCTTTTTTTAATTTTTCATGGCTTTGCCGAATATAACGGCATCAGTAAAAAAATATTTTATCAAAAAGACGCGTTGAAAGCCTGCGGATGGGATGTCCGGTTTTGTTATTTGGACTCGGATGCGGAGGGCAATCACATCCGACGGGTCGAAGAAACAATAATAGATAACTACGGGAAAGGATGGATCGCCAAAATAAAAAAACGAACGGCATATAGCCACCTGTACCGGTATATACTGGACAATGACATCCGTTTCGTTTATATGCGATACGATCATAACGCCAATCCGTTCCTGATCCGCTTTCTAAAAAAATTACGTAACAAAGGAATTAAAACTGTCGCAGAAATTCCTACCTATCCCTATGATCAAGAGTATAACGGTCTGGCTTTAAAAGAAAAACTAATGTTGTACGCGGATAAATTTTTCCGGACATCCATGGCTAAACAACTTTTTCGGATCGTGACATTTTCCGGCTATACCTCCATCTGGCATGTTCCCACGATCAACATCTCCAATGGAATCGATTTCAGCCGGATAAAATTAAAAACACAAAACGACTATTCTTTCCGAGAGTTTCATCTGACGGGGGTGGCAGACATGCATCGCTGGCATGGCTACGACCGTATCGTGGCCGGCATGATAGAATATTATAAACAACCGCACGATACGGACGTGTATCTCCACCTGGTCGGAGGAGGAATGCCGGATATTTTAAACGAACTCCATCAAATGGCCACGGACCATCATTTGGAAGAAAAAATATTTTTCCACGGCCCCGTATTCGGGGAAGAATTAGACAATATATTCGAACAAACAGACATGGGAGTTGCCAGTTTAGCCAGGCATCGTAGCCAAATTTCAAAGATCAAAACTTTAAAAAACAGAGAATACGCCGCCCGGGGAATACCATTCGTCTATTCCGAAACAGATGAAGACTTCGATCGTATGCCCTATATCATGAAAGCCCCGGCCGACGATTCGCCTATAAATATCCAATCTCTTGTCGACTTCTGGCAAACACATCCCTTTATACCGGCAGAAATTCGGAATTCCATCGAACCGGCTCTTTCGTGGACACAGCAAATGCAAAAAATAACCGATGTCGTAACCTCAAGCAAAACTGAACCATGAATCTTAAAATAGCTTATTGTATCCCCTCTCTCTATTACCCGAGCGGCATGGAACGGGTTCTTACCTTGAAGGCGAACTATTTCACAGAAGTCTTTAACTATGAAATCTATATCATCATCACTGACGGGAAAGAAAAGGCTCCTTACTATCCGCTTTCTCCGAAAGTGAAACTAATACAATTGGATATAAACTTCGATCACCTTTACGGTCAACCCCTCCATAAACGAATTGTCGGATACCGGAAAAAACAACGACTATACAAAAAACGTTTGAAGGAGATCCTTTGCAACATTCGTCCGGATATCACCATATCCATGTTACGGAGAGAGATCAATTTTATCAACTCCATACCGGACGGTAGTATAAAACTGGGTGAAATCCATTTTAACCGTTCCAATTACCGGGATTTCAGCAACGAAAAGTTACCGCATTGGTTGCAACAAATAATAGCCAAATTCTGGATGAATCAACTGATACGGCAATTGAAGAGATTAAAGAAATTTATTGTTCTTAGTCACGAAGACAAAGGATATTGGAAGGAATTGGACAACGTCGAGGTAATTTATAACCCGCTCTCTTTTTTTCCCGACAAAACTTCTTCTTTGGAGCCGAAACAGGTCATAGCCATCGGAAGGTACGTACCGCAAAAAGGATTCGACCGCCTGATCGATGCCTGGCAATACGTGGCCCCCAAACATCCGGATTGGACATTAAAAATATACGGCGACGGCATGCGCTCTCAATTAGAGGCCCAGATACATCAATTACAATTGGAAAAATCATGTATTTTAGAACACTCCGTCACTGACATCGTTGATAAATATTGCGAAAGCTCTATATTTGTCTTGAGTTCCCGTTTTGAAGGATTCGGTATGGTCATTATCGAGGCCATGGCTTGCGGTGTTCCCCCCGTTTCATTTACCTGCCCCTGCGGCCCCCGGGATATTATTCGGGATGGACAAGACGGCCTCCTTGCAGAAGACGGCAATATAAAACAATTAGCAGAAAAAATATGTTATTTAATCGAAGAGAACGAGGAAAGAAAAAGAATGGGAAAAGCCGCACGTATACACGTGGAAAGATTCAAAATAGAACACATTGCCGAGCAATGGAAACATCTTTTTGAACAAATATTACCTCGAAAAATATAAACAAAAATCAGCCACTATGTCTTGGTATTCAAAATATCTATCCGTTTACAATAAAACCTATGATGAAATTCCTCCCCAAACACTACAAGAAATAAGGGAGAAACTACAACGTATCAATCAATCGGAACAACCATTAGTATCCGTCGTCGTCATTGCTCATAACGAAGAAAAACATTTGGCTGCCTGCCTTTGGTCCCTTAGCGATTCCCTTTGCCGTTATCCTATGGAGATCATAGGAGTAGACAATAGCTCTACGGATCGTACGGCGGATATTTATAAAGCTTCCGGTATTCCTTATTACAACGAAACACGAAAAAGTTGCGGATATGCCCGCCGATGTGGTTTGGAACAAGTCCGAGGTAAATATTACATCTGCATCGATTCCGACACCATGTACCCCCCCCGCTACGTGGAGACCCTTATCCAAAAATTAGAACAACCCGGGGTTGTTGCCGTATCTTCTCTCTGGAGTTATATTCCAGATAAAGATCACCCGTGGTTAGGTCTCAAAATATATGAATTCATGAGAGATACCCATCTCTTTTTACAATCTTTCAAAAGACCGGAACTAAGTGTCCGGGGATTGGTGTTCGCCTACAAGGTCGAATACGGGAAAAAAGTCGGCTACCGTGTCGACATCATCCGGGGCGAAGACGGATCTATGGCTTTGGGGTTAAAGAAATTCGGAAAAATCGCTTTTGTTCGAAAAAGAAAAGCACGGGCTGTAACAGGATACGGAACGGTAAGTGCGGACGGCTCCTTTTTCAACAGCTTTAAAACACGAATCATCAAATACCTTTCAGGTATGAAAAGTTATTTTACCACCAAAACAGAATATAAAGACGAAGATTCAAATCTTATCAAATAAAAATTATGGCAGCACTTCGATTCATGCTTTCTTTATTAATGATTCCAATTACGTTGTTCATCGCACTAAGTAGTATTACGGGAGCATTGGCCGTTTATGTTCATCCGGAAACCTCCTGGGCCATCGCTATTCTCGGCTTACTCCTTCCTGTCACATTAACTATGAACCTCCTGCTTTGTATATATTGGGCGATTAAAAAAAAGAGGTGGATTTCCGTTCCCATCGCAGCGATCCTGTTAAATATCCCTTATCTTTTATCCTTATTCCAATTTTCACCCTCTTCTAACCCCGAGGACGATAAGATTCGCATCGCGACCTACAACATTTTAAATTTTAAGAACTTAGAATCCAATCATACCTCCATTCCCGATATCGTGAACTTCTCGGAATCGAATAACGTGGATATTCTCTGTTTGCAAGAATACGGTGAGTCCAATCAAGAAAACGCAATCTCTCCGACTTCCCGTTTTTTAAGTTTACCTTATTCGGCTAAAAGCTGGTCGCACCAAACCCATACTTCCAATTACGGAATTGCCATATTGAGTCGCTACCCTATCATCTCCTCCCAAAATATAAGCTTTGATTCCCCGACAAATAATGCCCTGTGGGCAGATATAAAGATCGGGCAAGATACGATTCGCATTTTCAACGTACATATGCAAACGACCAATTTCAGCCAAAAAGAGAAACAATTACGCCAACAACTTTTGAAGGACACTCCGACAGGCGGGAAAAAGGCGGTAAAAGAAATCATTATGACGTTAAAAAATAATTTAGAGATACGGGCTCAACAAGCGGAATTATTGCGATCCATCATCGATACTACCCGGTTTCCGACTATCGTATGCGGAGATTTTAATGATCCTCCCACTTCTTACGTCTATCGTAAAATCAGAGGGAAACTGAAAGACAGCTTTATGACAAGCGGAAACGGATACGGATATACTTACCGTAATCTTTGCAAATTATTCAGGATAGACTATGTATTATATTCTCCTGAAATTCACGGGACTTCCTATCGCTCTCCCTCCCTCCCCTGGAGTGATCATAATCCTGTTGTTACAGGGATCGAATTAGTAAAATAATATTATCTTTGCTTACCTATAATTATTCGGAAATGGAAAATGATTTACCTCGTACGGACCCTATTCAACAGAAAACCTCTTCGGAGAAAGATTATCCCCCTTCTCCTGAAGAAACAGAGGAGATCATTCAAGCCATGAATTCGTCTAATGAAGAGATATATGCACTCAGAACCGACGGATCTCTTTATTATGCCAACGATCAAACCAAGATAAGTTACAATTTAAATAAACCGATCTCTACCTATTTTATTTGGGATTTTCATTTGGAAATAACTCAGAAGAATTGGCCTGAAAAATTAAAATTCTTCAGGGAGAACTCAACAGGATGCAGGTATATTTCCAGGCATAAATACCCGGACGGAAGCAGTAGACCCGTAGAAATAGTCTCCAGAATCATAAATTACCAGGGAGAAGAAAAAATATGGGTATTTTGTAGGGATATCTCTTCAACCATACGACACGAGAATAAGATTAAAGAATTAAACAGTCTGTTTAATTCCGTCTTAGATAATATTCCGGTCTATCTCTTTGTTAAGGATACCAAAGACCTCCGTTACCTGTATTGGAATAAAGCGTTTGAAATACATTCACATATTCCGACCGACTGCGTTATCGGTAAAACCGATTTTGAAATATTTCCCAATGAAAAGGATGCTGAACATTTTAGAAACGACGATCTTCGTTTATTAAGTACGGGCAAGGATATCGAATTCATCGAAACTTACCAAAACAAGTCAGGAGAATTACGTACCGTCAAAACATTAAAAACCCTAATCCGGGACGATAAAGGAGAGCCTACTTTTTTAGTGGGAATTTCATGGGATATCACGGATATGAAAAATTCTGAGCAAGAACTCATCAAAGCCCGGCTAAAAGCAGAACAATCGGATCGGTTGAAATCGACTTTTCTATCAAACATGAGTCACGAGATCAGAACTCCGCTTAACGCCATCATCGGTTTTTCCCGGTTGATCTGCGATCTTCCGGATCAGGAAGAGAAACGGAACTACATGGAAATCGTAGAGAATAACTCGGAATTACTCATCCAACTCGTCAACGACATACTCGATTTATCCAAGATCGAAGCCGGAACCCTGGAGTTTTACGATAAACCGACTGATATCAGCGAATTATGCCAAAAGATTTTGCAGATGTATCAACATCGTACGGCAAAAAACGTAACGCTGTTATTGGACCTCCCCGCGGAGTTAATCATACAGATCGATGGAAACAGACTGGCACAAGTCCTTTCCAATTTAATTACCAATGCTATAAAATTCACGTCCAAGGGGTACATCCGTTTCGGATATCATTTGTTAGGAGAAAAAATAGAATTTTATGTGATAGACACGGGATGCGGTATCCCACGCGAAAAATTAAATGATATTTTCAGCCGTTTTACCAAGCTCAACTCCTTTTCTCAAGGTACGGGACTCGGTCTTGCCATCTGCAAAATGATCGTCCAAAAAATGAAAGGGGAAATCTCCGTTGAATCGGAATTAAATAAAGGCACTACATTCAGGTTTACGATTCCTTATCGTTCGACTCCATTAAAAAGCACGGAAGAACCTGTAAATCGAATCAACGTAAAAGAAGAGATGGACACACAATACACGATTCTAATCGCAGAAGACGTAGAAAGTAATTTCTTGCTTCTAAAAGTCCTGATAGGTAAAAAATATAAACTATTACACGCCTGGAATGGTATTGAAGCGATTAAATTATTTAATGAAGAGAAACCGGATCTCATCCTAATGGATATTAAAATGCCGGAAATGGACGGTTTGGAAGCGACCCGTATTATTCGGGAAAAATCCAAAGACATTCCAATCATCGCTTTAACAGCTTTTGCTTTTAACGATGATCGTACCCGGACGTTGGAAGCCGGATGCAATGATTTTTTGACCAAACCGA
The DNA here is from genome assembly GCA_001487125.1 of Gabonibacter massiliensis. Lineage (GTDB taxonomy): Bacteria > Bacteroidota > Bacteroidia > Bacteroidales > Marinifilaceae > Gabonibacter > Gabonibacter massiliensis. The sequence continues at coordinate 223,994 of LN913011.1, read as the reverse complement.
TATCCTCGTTACTCTTAAAAGAAACCCTCGAAAAATATTTAAAATAAGATGCTCGGAATAGACTATTTTTTCTGGATAGCCGCCATTATCGTTCTCTATACCTACATAGGCTACGGCCTCCTTCTCTATTTACTCGTCAAAATAAAAGAAAAACGACACCCTGTTCAACCGTTATACCTGCAAAAACCGACCCCGACGGCAACCCTCCTAATTGCCGCCTATAACGAGGAGGATATAGTGGATTTGAAAATGGAAAACTGTAACCGGCTCAATTATCCGAAAGGTAAACTAAACATCGTATGGGTCACGGATGGAAGTACCGATAACACGAATCTAAAATTAGCTGAATATCCGGAGATCACAGTCTTGCACGTCCCCGAAAGAAAAGGAAAAACAGCTGCCCTTAACCGGGGAATGCAATATATACATACCCCTTTCACTGTATTTACAGATGCCAATACCATGTTAAACCAAGAAGCGATACGGGAGATCCTAACCCCGTTTTCCGATCCCGCTGTAGGTTGCGTCGCCGGAGAAAAGCGAATTGTTGTCGAAGATAAAGATAACGCTGCCGCAGGAGGAGAAGGTTTTTATTGGCGATACGAATCCAAACTGAAATCGTGGGATTCCCGCCTGTATTCAACAGTAGGAGCAGCAGGAGAACTTTTCGCCATCCGTACTTCACTTTTCAAAACCATGCCGGAAGATACGCTATTAGACGACTTCGTCCTATCCATGAGCATTGCCTCTCAAGGCTATAAAATCGCTTACAGAGATGCGGCATACGCCATAGAATCCGCCTCCGCCGATATCGGGAACGAACAAAAAAGAAAAGTACGTATTGCCGCCGGCGGACTGCAAGCTATATGGAGGCTACTCCCCTTGTTGAATATCTTCCGTCACGGCATATTAAGCTTTCAATACATCTCCCACAGGGTCTTGAGATGGTCGATCACACCCGTACTCCTCTTTCTTCTGTTTCCTTTAAATATTCTACTCGTCAGTCTAAAGCCGGAACAAACAGGCTACATGATCCTGCTCGTCCTTCAATCTCTATTTTATCTTATGGCAATTGGAGGAAGTATTCTGCAACGACGACACATCAAAGTAAAAATTTTATTCATTCCTTATTACTTCGTATTCATGAATCTGAATGTAATAAAAGCCTTCTTCTATTTACAGAAACACAAAGGGACTGGAGCCTGGGAAAAGGCCAAAAGAAAACAATAAAGCCTCGAACCTACACGTGTTCCACGGCACTACCGAACAATTCCATAATTAAAAATACCTCATTCGGCCACTGAATTTTACATTTTCCGGAAATAATCAATCGTTCGTAATAACCCCTCTCGTAACGGAATAGCCGGTTTCCAATCCAATACTTTTTCTGCCATAGTAATATCCGGTTTTCTCTGTTTCGGATCATCCGAAGGCAACGGCTTAAATACGATTTTTGATTTAGACCCGGTGAGCTCTAAAATCTGATGAGCCAATTCCAAGATGGTGAATTCATTCGGATTACCTATATTCACGGGTCCTGTAAAACTATCGTCCGTTTGCATGGTACGGATCATACCTTCGACCAAATCATCCACGTATTGAAAACTACGGGTTTGCGAACCATCTCCATATATTTCTATATCCTCCCCGCGTAAGGCGTTAACAATAAAATTAGATACTACACGTCCGTCGTTTATTGACATACGAGGCCCATAAGTATTAAAAATACGTACAATTTTTATCCGAATCATCAGTTGCCGATGATAATCCATAAACAAGGTTTCAGCACACCGTTTACCCTCATCGTAACAGGAACGAATCCCGATAGGATTTACATTTCCCCAATAATCTTCAGGTTGCGGATGCACGATAGGATCTCCATATATCTCACTCGTAGAAGCTTGCAGGACCTTGGCATTGGACTGTTTGGCCATTCCCAGTACATTAACAGCCCCGATCACGGAGGTTTTCAATGTTTTTATCGGGTCATATTGATAATGAATGGGAGAAGCAGGGCAAGCCAAATTATAGATCTCATCCGCATCTTTTATAATATACGGGTATACAATATCGTGATTTACCAACTCGAAACGAGGATGATCCAATAAATGGGCAATATTTTCCCTTGCACCGGTAAAAAAATTATCCAAACAAGTAATCCGCGCTCCTGTTGCCAACAAACGTTCGCATAGATGGGAACCCAAAAAACCTGCCCCCCCGGTTATCAATATCTTTTTCATTTTTTCATATTTAGGAATTATAAATTTTCATTTACACCCCAACAGCCCCTTATAGCCCCTATCTATACATTTTCTCCGCTTGTGCTTTTATAGTATCACTCGTAATATAATCATCAAAATCCATACGTTTATCGATAATTCCGTCAGGTGTCAACTCGATAATCCGGTTACAAACCGTTTGAATGAACTCATGATCGTGCGAATTCATCAATACAACGCCTTTAAATGCAACCAACATATTATTAAATGCCTGAATAGATTCCAAATCCAAATGGTTTGCGGGAGAATCCAATACCAATACGTTTGCATTTGTCAGCATCATGCGGGCAATCATACAACGCATCTTCTCTCCCCCCGATAATACTTTCACCCGTTTATATATATCCTCTCCGGAAAAAAGCATCTTCCCTAAGAAACCGCGTAAAAAAGTCTCGCTCGTGTCCATTGAATATTGTCCCAACCACTCTACCAATGTCATATCCGTTTGAAAAAAGGCCGAATTATCCAACGGTAAATAGGCATTGGTAATCGTTACACCCCAAATATACGATCCTGTATCAGGCTTATCATTTCCGGTAATAATCTCCAATAAAGCCGTCATTGCCCGGGGATCTTTCGACCAGAATACGATCTTATCCCCCTTATCCACGGTAAACTCTACGTTCCTGAACAACCACTTCCCCTCGACCTGCTTACTCAAGCCACGTACATCGAGAATCCGATCTCCCACTTCCCGTTCCGGGGTAAAAATTATACCGGGATATTTCCGGGAAGAGGGAAGAATTTCCTCTACATTCAACTTTTCCAACATCTTCTTCCGACTCGTCGTTTGCTTTGACTTAGCGACATTAGCACTAAATCGCTGAATGAACTCCAACAACTCCTTCCTTTTCTCCTCCGCTTTTTTATTTTTAGCCTGGGCCTGACGTAAAGCCAACTGACTCGACTCGTACCAAAAACTATAATTACCGGCAAATAGCTGTACCTTACCGAAATCGATATCTACCGTATGAGTACTAACGGCATCCAAGAAATGCCGGTCATGCGATACGACTAATACGGTATTTTCGTAATTGGACAAATAATTTTCCAGCCACATCACAGTCTCTATATCCAAATCATTCGTCGGTTCGTCCAACAATAAATTATCCGGCTTACCGAACAACGCCTGAGCCAACAAAACCCGCACTTTCTGTTTACCGCTCAAATCTTTCATTAACGAATAATGCCACTCCTCCTCTATTCCCAATCCACTCAATAAAGATGCCGCATCACTTTCTGCATTCCAACCGTCCATCTCCGCAAATCTCTCCTCCAATTCGGCAGCCCTGACCCCATCCTCATCCGAAAAATCGGGCTTCGCGTATAATGCATCCTTCTCCTTCATTACATTCCATAAATCCAGATATCCCTGCATCACCGTATCCAATACCGTACACTCATTATAAGCTTGATGATCCTGTTTCAATACCGATAGCCGTTCTCCCGGACCGAACATCACGTTTCCACGCGTGGGTTCCAAATCCCCGCTTAACATCCGTAATAAAGTCGATTTTCCCGCACCATTCGCCCCAATCACACCGTAACAGTTTCCCGGAGTAAATTTTAAATTCACATCCCGAAATAAAACCCGTTTTCCAAATTGAATCTCTAAATTTGAAACTACAATCATTCTATTATATCTTTTTTATTGATAATCAACACATTTAACCTCTAAAGAAACGCCTGCAAAGATATGTTTTATTTCCAAATCTCACAAATAAAGATTAATACAATACTTTATATCGTTACTAATCCCACAAACGTTCCGATACCCGGAAAGCAATCCCCTTTCTCCCCCGGCAAATACTCTTCTCCGCCCAAATACTATGCTTTGAATCCTTTGTTCATACAGCGGATCAAGGCTTCTTTCCATTCCGGAATCTCTATTTCGAATTCCCGCTTAATCTTTGCCTTATCCAATACCGAATAGACCGGACGTTTCGCCTTTACCGGGTACTGATCCGTAGAAATAGGATTTACCTGACAACTCTCTCCGGATAAAGAAACGATCTCCTTTGCAAATTCATACCAAGAACAACTACCCTCATTCGTGTAATGATAGATACCTTCATGTTCCGGTAATTCATCATTCTCTAACATCTTTATTATAGCATCAGCCAAATCTCCCGCGTAAGTCGGAGTTCCCCATTGATCATCCACCACATTCACCTCCTCTTTTTCTTTAGCGAGGCGACAAATCGTCTTGACAAAATTATGCCCGAATGACGAATACAACCAAGCGGTGCGAATAATAATATGCATGCAACCGGAACGTTTGATAGCCTGTTCTCCTTCTAACTTGGTACGCCCGTAGACAGTCTGCGGATTCGTTGCCTCTTTTTCCGTGTAAGGATGATCATGAATTCCGTCAAAAACATAATCCGTGGAGATATGTATCAATAAACAGTCCAATCTCGCGGCAGCCTTAGCCAAATTAGCGACGGCATCCCGATTGATTAAAGCCGCTTTCTCCTCCTCTTCTTCGGCCCGATCTACCGCAGTATAGGCAGCACAATTAATGATCGTATCGATTTCATGCACCTCGATGAACGAACATATTGCTTTTAAATCCGTTATATCCAACTCCTCTACATCCGTGTAAAACACCTCGTCTAACAATGAAAACTTTCTTTCCTGAAATTCCGAGCCTAACTGTCCGTTAGCCCCTGTTATCAATATATTCGCCATACCTTAAAAACACTAAACATGAACTTTATCAAATTTCTCAAATTCCGAATTTTTGCTGATGTACTCCGGTACGATCATTTTCATTTTACAAATCATTTCCGGAATATTCACAGCCGACGATAATTCACAAATCTCCTTCAACTCCTCTTTTATCTCCTCATAGTCATACTCTCTGACTTTAGCAATACGGATCTTATCGTGCATCGTGGGGCTCGTATTCTCCTTATTACTCAACAACTCCTCGTATAACTTTTCCCCGGGACGTAAACCGGTATAAACGATTTTTATCTCTTTATCCGGAACAAACCCGGACAATTCTATCATACGCCGGGCCATATCCGCAATCTTCACCGGTTTTCCCATCTCAAATATAAAAATCTCACCGCCGTCACCCATGGTCCCTGCCTCTAACACCAATCGACAAGCTTCCGGTATCGTCATAAAATAACGAATAATATCCGGATGAGTCACCGTCACCGGTCCCCCGTTTCTGATTTGCTCCCTGAACCGGGGAATCACCGACCCGTTAGATCCCAAAACATTCCCGAATCGGGTAGTAATGAATCGGGTTCGTCCCGCGTATTTCCCGTCTCGAATAGCCACACTCAAACTCTGGACATAGATTTCCGCCAAACGCTTCGAGGCTCCCATCACATTCGTAGGATTCACCGCCTTATCCGTAGAGATCATGACAAACTGATCTACCCCGTATTTTACGGAATAATCCGCCATATTGCAAGTCCCACATACATTAACCAACACGGCCTCACAGGGATTCAACTCCATCAATGGGACATGTTTATAAGCCGCCGCATGAAAAACGACTTGCGGATGGTACTTACGAAAAACGAAATCCACCCGCTCCGGAGAGCGTACGTCCCCGATAACCGGAACGAAAGAAGTCCCCGGATAACGATCTATGAATTCCAACTGTATATTATGCATAGGTGTCTCGGCCGAATCAAAAAGAATCAACTGTCTGATCTTAAAACGAGTCAATTGCCTGCAAAGTTCGCTTCCTATAGAACCGGCAGCCCCGGTAACCATCACTACTTTACCTTCCAATTTAGCCGAAATCTCCCGCATGCTGATTCGAATCTCATCGCGTCCCAACAAATCCTCCAAGCGAATGGTTTTCATTCGGGGACGAGGCAGATTGCCATCGTATACCTCTTCGATTCCGGGAAGTATAAGCATTTCCAAACCTCTTTTTTGACAAAAACGTACCAACCGGTCCTGTTCGTCCTGGGCCGTCCAATAATCCGGAAAAACAATGCCTTTAACCTGCAAGCGCCTTACCAGACGATTAAAAGACTCCTCTCCCTTCACGGAATAAACAGAGACTCCGGATAAGCGGTAATGCTTGTATCGCCTGCCTATCGTCAAGTATCCCACTACCCGGTAATTAGGTAGGAAATTATTAGATAACGTAATATTCAACGAAGCACTTTTGCTATCCATACCATATATTAAAACCCGCTCGACCTGGCCTATCGAATGCGTCTTTAAAAATTCGTACACATTGATAAACAAGACCCTCAGGGAAACCAATACGACGGCACTAAAATTCAAATCGATAATCCCACCCAGCAACAAACGGTTTACCGAAACCTCCGGAATGATCCAATGAATGGTAAAATACAACAATATCACCTTCAAAATAATAGCCACCCCGATACGCCACGTTTCCTGCAGTGTCGTATGCCTCACGACTCCCCGATAAGCATGCAATCCCAGAAAAGCCAACAAGCTATACACGGCTGACCATACCGTCAATCCCCCCACATACCCCGCCTTTATTGGCGTTTCTGTCACATACATAATAATAAAATAAACAAACAGAGTCACGCCAACGGATAAAATCAAATCTATGGCCAATACGATCCATCTGCTTATGTATCTCGAGTGTACAATTTTAGAAGCCAAGCTCCTCAGCTCGAACAACTCATTCATGATTCACTTTAATTTAACCGATGCAACCTATAACTTTAAGGAATCATATTCCTTTTACGTCCTTAAAATAAGGACGATTCTTATCCTTTTCAGATAAAATCATAACATCCGCAGGCAATCTCCAATCAATCCGCAAATCGGGATCATCATAACAAATACCCGCCTCATACTCCGGAGCATAAAAGTTATCGCATTTATACTGAAAAACGACCTCCTTGCTTAAAACGACAAAACCATGTGCAAACCCTTTCGGGATAAATAATTGCCGCTTATTCTCTCCGCTTAACTCTATCGCCAAATGTTTTCCATACGTGGGAGATCCGGTCCGTATATCAACGACTACATCCAAAATCATACCGCTCACCGCACGAACCAATTTCGATTGCGTGTAGGGAGGCAATTGGTAATGTAACCCCCTCAATACTCCGTGTACAGAACGAGATTCATTATCCTGTACAAATACTACCTTTCCTACTTGACGTTCAAATTCCCGCTGAGAAAAACTCTCGAAAAAATATCCCCGCTCATCTCCAAAAACCCGAGGTTCTATGATCACGACTCCCTCTATATCTGTCTTAACTACTTTCATCCGATAGATTATTATACTACAATACTCTAAATAGCAGAACCGTACATCTTTTCATAATAGGTTTGATAACCGCCGCTCGTCACGTTATCCAACCACTCCTGATTTTCTAAATACCATCTTACCGTCTTCTCTATCCCTTCTTCGAACTGTAAAGAAGGCTCCCAACCCAATTCCTTATGCAGTTTCGTCGAATCGATGGCATACCGCAAATCGTGTCCCGCCCGGTCGGTCACATAAGTGATCAACTTATCGGAAGTACCCTCCGGCCGCCCCAACAAACGATCCGTTACCCGGATCATCACTTTTATCAAATCGATATTTTTCCATTCATTGAAACCGCCGATATTGTACGTATCTCCTACCCTTCCTTCATGAAATATCAAATCGATCGCCCTCGCGTGATCCACCACGTATAACCAATCCCGCACGTTTTCTCCCTTGCCGTATACCGGAAGCGGCTTATCATGACGTATATTATTGATAAACAACGGAATTAACTTCTCAGGAAATTGATAAGGCCCGTAATTGTTTGAACAATTGGAAATTTTTATCGGCAAACCGTAAGTATCATGAAAAGCTCTCACGAAATGGTCGGAAGAAGCTTTAGAAGCAGAGTAAGGGGAATGGGGATCGTATTTCGTCGTCTCCACGAAAAAACTTCCGTCGTTTTTCAACGCTCCGTACACCTCATCGGTTGAGACATGATAAAATAATTTACCCTCGAACTCTCCATCCCAAGCCAATTTAGCGGCCTGCAACAAACTCAATGTTCCCATCACGTTGGTTTGAGCGAACGAAAAGGGATCTTTAATGGAACGATCCACGTGACTCTCCGCCGCCAAATGAATCACACCATCGATGCCATATTGACGAAAGATCTCCTGAATCCTGTCGAAATTACAAATATCCTCCTTCACAAATACATAATTAGGACAATGTTCGATATCCTTCAGGTTAGCTAAATTTCCGGCATACGTCAACTTGTCCAAATTCACGATCCGATATTCAGGATATTTATTTACCATCCATCTGACCAGATGCGAACCGATAAACCCGGCTCCACCGGTAATCAATATATTTTTCATCTTATTTCAAATTAAAATATTTAAGCTAAAAGTTTATCGAAGAACAAGTATACGATGAATTTACCCGTATCTTCCGACATACGCTCCGCTTCAGTTACTCATTCTAACTATTTCAACAACTTCAAAAGGTATTGCCCGTATTGATTTTTAATCATCGGTTGTGCCAACTTTTCCAATCGTTCACTTGTTATCCATCCCTTCCGGTAAGCGATCTCCTCCAGACAAGCAATTTTTAAACCTTGCCTTTTCTCTATTACCTCCACAAAAGTAGAAGCCTCGGCCAAAGAGTCGTGAGTTCCCGTATCCAACCAGGCAAATCCCCGTCCCAATAGTTGGACCTTTAACTCCTCTTCTTTCAGGAACTCCTGATTTACCGTGGTGATTTCCAGTTCTCCCCGGGCCGAAGGTTTTATTCCTTTTGCAACCTCAACAACCTTATTCGGATAGAAATACAGCCCCACGACCGCGTAATTGGATTTAGGTACTTTCGGCTTCTCCTCTATGCTCAGAACATTCCCTTTGGAATCAAATTCGGCAACGCCATAACGCTCCGGATCGCTCACCCAATAACCGAATACAGTCGCTTTCCCTTCCACCTCCGCCATTTTCACGGCCTCCGATAAACTCTTCGTAAAAGATTGCCCATAAAAAATATTATCTCCCAACACCAAACAAACAGAATCCTCCCCCACAAACTCTTCACCTATAATAAATGCCTGAGCCAATCCATCCGGAGAGGGTTGCTCGGCATAGGAAAAACAAACGCCATAATCCGACCCGTCTCCCAACAAACGCTTGAATCCCGGCAGATCTTGAGGCGTCGAAATAATTAAAATATCCCGGATTCCTGCCAACATCAATACGGATATCGGATAATATACCATCGGTTTATCGTAGATGGGCAACAATTGTTTGGATACCCCTTTCGTGATCGGATATAAACGCGTGCCCGAGCCTCCTGCTAATACAATACCTTTCATTCGATACGACTATTTACTTTATGAATCGCACAAACATACAACTTTTTAACTTCAAATCTTAACTTTTAAAACAGAAATCCTTTATTAACTCATAAATTACTAATTTAAAAAGCAGAAAAGGAATATCGTTTCTTTCTCCTAAAAATCTATATCTCCATTATATTTTCCTTCCCCAAAGGCGTGTAAGGACCGTCCTTCACCTCGAAAATGACACTACCCCGCTCCAATACTTCTAACGTATGCCATTGTCCGGCGGGAATGTGAATGCCATGAATTCCCGCTAAAGGATTCAACTGGACACTCTCTGTCAATTCTCCTGTTTCATCGTAGAACAATACCTTTATTTTTCCTCGTAACAATATATAAGTTTCTGCCGTCGCGATATGACGGTGTATCGGCAAGATAGTCCCCGGTTCCAAAGCATTCAATAAACGCTGAGCCCTTGCATCCAACGTTTTATGAAAATTATAATTCATTCGTAACCTCGGATTCTCCTCCGCTTGCCGAGAAACCTCATTCAATAAATTTGTATCGATCAAATCCATATGTTTCATCTAATTCGCTAAATTAAAAATAAAAACCTTTATCCCTCCGTCTCCTGCCAGGCCTGAAACAAGACCTCGATCGGATGCAGGGCCGTTCGTCCCGTTCCATCCTTAATCTGTTGACGACAACTGGTTCCGGGTGCTGAAATACAAACGCCTTCATCCGCATTCCTTATTGCCGGAAACAGAACCTGCTCCCCTATCTTCATGGACAACTCGTAATGCTTTTTCTCGTAACCGAATGCCCCGGCCATACCGCAACATCCGGAAGGGATCACCTCCACCTCATAATTCTCAGGTAAAGACAACATGATCTTAGAAGGCTCGACCGATGCTAAGGATTTTTGGTGGCAATGCCCGTGCAATAAAATTTTCAACGGCTTACGAGTAAATTGCCCCGACCGGATATTCCCTTTCCGTATCTCCCGCACTATAAATTCATCATACAAAAGGCAATTTTTCCCCAAAGAAGAAGCTTCGGCTTTCAGATCGTCTCCGACCAAATCGGGATATTCGTCTCGAAAGGAGAGAATACAGGAAGGTTCAATTCCCACCAACGGGTTCTCGTCCGTCACGATATCCTTTAATAAAACGACATTTTTACGGGCTATTTTCTTTGCCTCTTTCAACAGCCCCTTGGACAGAGCCGTTCTTCCGCTTTCCACGTGCTCGGGAATCACCACCTCATATCCCAATCCGCTCAATAACTCGATCATACGTATACCGACCCGCACATCCATGTAATCGGTAAATTCATCGGCAAACAGGTATATTTTTCCCCGGGTCGTATCCTTATTACAAGACCGATGGCGGGTAGCCCAATGCCGTAACGTCGTTTTATACAATTTCGGTATACTCCTTTCAGGTGCGAACCGTAAAAGTTTTTTCAATAAGCCGCCTGTCAACGGATTGGATATAAATACATTATAAAGGGAAGGCAAGTACATACCCCAACGTTGTATCCGACTCAGGTTCGCTACAAGTAAAGCTTTCAGAGGCACACCGCAAACATCGTAATGGTGTTGCAAGAATTCAGCCTTATAACGGGCCATATCCACGTTTGAGGGACATTCCGATTTACAAGCCTTACAGGAGACACAATTATCCAATATTTCCAACACTTCCGGCTGGTCGAATATCCGTTCGGTTCTCGGACGAGCCAACAGTTCCCGAAGTACGTTCGCCCGGGCACGCGTCGTATCCTTTTCATCCCCCGTCGCCCGAAAACTCGGACACATCGTTCCCCCGAACTCGGTTTCCTTCCGGCAATCCCCGGAACCATTGCATTGTTCGATAGCGCATACCCATCCCTTTTGCCGGGAAAAATCGAAATAGGTTTTCAAATCATCCTCCCCGGCATGATCCTCTTTGACCCTTAAATTCTTATCCATCGGAGGAGTATCTACAATCTTTCCCCGGTTGAATATTCCTGCCGGATCCCAACAACGTTTTACCTCCCGCATCATCTCGTATACCTCTTGACCGAACAATACCGGAATAAACTCACCCCGCAACCGACCGTCCCCGTGCTCCCCGCTCAATGCACCCTTATGTTTTTTCACCAGTAATGCCGTCTCCTCCGCCACCTGCCGAAACAACCTCCGGTCCCTCTCTTTTTTCAAATCCAAAACAGGACGCAAATGCAATTCTCCGGTCGCAATATGGGCATGGTAGACGCAACTCAATCCCATACGTTCCAACATTGCCCCGAAATCCTTCATATAAGCCGGCAAACGTTCCGGAGCCACAGCCGTATCTTCAATCACCGAAACCGGTTTCGCACTTCCCGGCATTCCCGACAACAACCCCAATCCGGCTTTCCGCAAATCCCAAACCCGTTTGATATCCGTCCCGTACAATCGAGGATAATGATAACCGTATCCGTGCTTTTTAAAATCTTCCTCTATCGTATCCGCCAACCGATCGACCTCTTCACGGGAAGAACAAGCCAACTCTACGATTAAAATGGCCGCCGGATCCCCCTGAATAAAAAAACGATTTTTATTCTGCGCTATATTTCCTTTGCTCAATTCCAAAATCGTCCGGTCCATCAATTCTACGGCCATCGGCTTATGCTTCAAAGCCACTAAATTACCCTCGAATGCCTCTTCCAGCGCAGAGCAATGAATGCAAATCACCGCCTTTTCATCCGGAGGCAAAGCCACCAAATGCAATTTCAATTCCGTGATAAAAGCCAAGGTCCCCTCGGAGCCGGCTATCAACTTACAAAGATTAAAAGGTTCATCATACCGTTTATCGAAATAACCCGAATACAATAACTGGTCCATAGCATATCCCGAGTTCCTCCGACGCAATGCCGGATCCGGATAATGTTCGAGAATTTCCGTTTTGTGCTCCCGCAACATCCCCACCACCTTCCGGTATATCTCTCCTTCCAACGTATCCGACTCCAATTTTCCTTCCACCTCGTCGACCGTCAAACCTTTCAACACGACCTCCGTTCCGTCTCCCAACACCACTTTAGCTTCCAACAGATGATCCCTGACACTGCCGTATACCAACGAATGCAACCCGCAAGAATTATTTCCGACCATCCCTCCCATGCAACACCGGTTGGATGTCGAAGTTTCCGGTCCGAAAAACAGCCCGTACGGCTTCGTGTACGAATGCAAAGCCTCCAACACGACTCCGGGCTCTACCCTCACCCACTTTTCCTGCACATTCAACTCCAGGATCCGATTCATATGACGGGAAATATCCACGACCAAACCATCCCCCACGACCTGACCGGCCAACGAAGTACCGGCCGCCCTCGGGATCAACCCGACTTCATTTTCCCGCGCAAATTTCACGATCTCCTTTACATCCGAAGCATCTTTCGGGTATACGACCCCTAACGGCATCTCCCGGTAGGCCGACGCATCCGTCGCATAAATTACCCGATGGAGCAAATCAGACTCCACTTCACCTTTTATTCTTTGGGATAAAATATGTAAGTCCATTTCAATCTTAAATCCATTACACGCTAATAAGCTACAATATTATATAAAAAAGGCATGTGATAAAAACACATGCCCTAAACTTTTTATTATTACACTCCAATTACCTCTCCCATCCGAAAGGATGCTTCGCCAAAGGCAATTTGGCCAACGGGTGATAATCCCCTTTTAACCCGACAGGGGTCGCGTGCCGGATATCATGCACGATATTGATACAATTCCGGGCCTCTTCTATCCTGAACCCTTCTCCCGCCAATATTTTCCTGTAACTCTCCGTGTGTAATTCGGTAAATCCCTGGCTGAACTCGAATTCCTCTCCCTCGATCTGAATGGAACGATACGTTCTTTTCTCGCCTTCCACGGCATTCTCCGGCAGATTATCCGCGTTAATACTCAGGAAATAACGTACCCGTGCCCGTTTCAACCCGAGGTACCCCGCTACCCGGTCATGACTCATCACGTGAACGATGTTCTCCTTTACCGGACCGAATATCCAGGAAAGCATATCGTAAAAATGTACACCTATATTGGTAGCCACCCCACCGCTCTTGTGCTCGTCTCCCTTCCAGCTCGTGTAATACCAGTTTCCCCGGGAAGTGATATAGGTCAAATCCACGTCGTACACCTTATCTTCCGGCCCCTCGTCTATCCGTTTCTTTAACGCTTTTATGGCCTCGTGCAAACGCAATTGCAAAATCGTATATCCCTTGTGGCCGGTTTCCCGCTCCACCTCTTCCAAGGCATCGATATTCCACGGGTTCAACACCAACGGTTTTTCGCAAATCACGTCCGCCCCCAACCGCATCCCGTAACGCATGTGCGCGTCATGCAGGTAATTCGGAGTACATACCGACACGAAATCGATCTGCTTCTCCGTTCCTTTCAACTTCGAACAATGCCTGTCGAACAACTCCATCTCGGTAAAAAACGAGGCCTCCGGAAAAAAGCTATCCATAATTCCCACGCTATCGAACTTATCATAAGCGGCAATCAACCGGTTCCCCGTATCCTTTATCGCACGCAAATGCCGGGGTGCAATATATCCTGCTGCCCCTATCAACGCAAAATTCTTCATATTATCTGATTATTTTTATACATGTCAAAAAAATGATTTTAAAATACTCTTTCACGGAACGCCTATCAATATATTTCATATTATAACGAATCTTATCCGGCATAATCAATTCCACATACGCTTTATCAGGATTAGAGGCTTGTCCTAAAATCCGATTCTCGTCGATATACTCTATCGAAGCATAATCGGTTATTCCCGGAAGTACTGATAATACCTTTCTCTGTTCTCTTGTATATAAATCCACATATTTTCGTACTTCAGGACGCGGACCGACCAAACTCATATCTCCACAAAATACATTGAGAAGTTGCGGTAATTCATCTAACTTATATTTTCTCAAGAAACGTCCGACACGAGTAACCCGCGAATCATTTTCCCCTACCGTTATCAATCCTTTTCGATCAGCTCCTTTCGCCATAGAACGAAATTTATACAGTCGAAAATCGTTTCCGTTTTTCCCAACACGTACCTGTCGAAAGAATACCCCTCCCCGACTGTCCAATACAATGCATACGGCAATAACGATAAACAAAGGGAACAGGACAATCAGTCCTACCAAAGAAAAGAATAGGTCAAAAAAACGAATCATAAAACGATTATATCACATCTATAACTGATTCGACAACAGCTGTTACGACTTCATCCACCATTTCATCGGTCAATCCGTACCAAACAGGTAAAGAAATCTCCCGACTATAATTATCATAGGATATCGGATAATTTTCTACCCTGTAACCTTTATCCTTAAAAGCACTTAGTAAAGGCAACGGTTGAAAATGTACGTTCACGGCAACGTTTCGATCAAAAATCTTTTGAATAATCTCATCCCGTTGTTCTTCTGTAATCCCTTTTATCCTCAAACAATACACATGATACGAGCTTATTTTATCTGCCGTTTTATATATCGGTAACTGAGCCCATGCATATTTCGAAAAAGCCTCTTCGTACCGTTTAAAAATACGTTCTCTATAAACTAATGTATCCCCTTCGTAACGTTCTAATTCCACAATACCGATAGAAGCCTGAATATCGGTCATATTACCCTTGAACCCGGAAACTAAAACGTCATAACGCCAAGACCCTTTTCTGGTTTTGGCCAAAGCATCCTTATTTTGCCCATGCAACGTATAGGTACATAAATAACGGTAGACCTCTTCGTTATCGAATGGCTTCGGTAAATTCAACATAATTGCTCCACCTTCCGCCGTAGTCAGATTTTTCACCGCATGAAAAGAAAATACCGATACATCGGCCAGACTTCCCGCTTTTCGTCCTTTATATTCTGCTCCAATAGAATGAGCAGAATCGGATAAAACCAGAATTCGTCCCAGTCTCTTTTGTTCCTCTGTCATTGCGGTAAACATCTCTCGAATGCAGGAAGATCGTATCAACTCAAAAATAGCATCATAATCACAAGGCATTCCTCCTAAATCAACAGGTATTATAACCTTTGTCCGAGAAGTAATTGCCTTTTTAATACCTTCTACCGAAATATTAAAGTCATCCGCATTGACATCTACCATCACGGGTTTCGCTCCACAATGTACGATTACGTTAGCCGTAGCACAATAAGTATAAGCGGGAACAATCACCTCGTCGCCTTCGCCTACGCCGAACCACCGCAACACAACCTCCAAACCGATCGTATTTGAATTTACAGCCAATGTCGCTTTATTTCCGCAATAGGCGGTCAAACACTTTTCAAATTTTTTTGTTTTCGGACCGGTTGTAATCCAACCGGATTTCAACGTGTCAACAACCTCGTCGATGATCTTTTGATCCATCCGAGGCGGTGAAAAAGGTATCATATAATAAAGATTTTAAAATTAAGACCATACATTCCATTGCTTTATAAACTGCCGCCTATAAAAACATTTACTTAAAATAAACCACATGTAAAGCTTACCGAAAAAGTATAAAATTAAAGAGCAAGAAAAACAGTATATACACGATTAAAATGTTCGTAACACGTCTAATATTCTATCTCCAGCATCCCCATTTCCATATAAATGATTTTTAAAGCTGCCTTTATCTTTCAACCACAATTCTTTCACACAAGTCAATATCCGGTCCGCATCACGACCCGCCAACAAATTGAATCCACCTTCCACCAATTCCAACCACTCGTTTTATCCCGCATGGTTAAGCATAATTTATCAAAGAAATAAGCTTTTTTTTCAAGCCTCCACTACCTATCGTAAGCAAGTTACGGTTTTCTAATCACACAGCATTTCAAAAATACTGTTGTACGAAGTTTAGCTATCTATAAAAACAACCGGACTACTTCAAATGCTTCGGCAAATGGCGCTCCTACCTGGACACCACGGGCTTTTGCCAAGGAATAAATAAATTCTTCAGACAAGTAATCCCTCTTCCCCTGCGACTCATACTCCTTTAAAGCAAGAACTTTGGCATCTATATCTTCTTTTGAGAGTCTAAAAAAACATTGGGTATTAAATGTCATATTATTCCAGATCAATTCATAACCCAGTATTGTTGTATTTTTAAAAGCCCTGACACCTTCCTGTGCGATAGTAGTGTGATCCTGATGTATATCATGTAGACTGGGTATAAAAACCAAATCGTAAGCTTTAGTTTTCCTAATTCTTATAAGCTCCTCCAATATCTCCTGACGCACATAATTCAGCTTACGTACCTGATAATTATATATAATAAGATTTTCCGGTTTTATCCCTAATTTGAGTGTAGCTTTTTTAACTTCGGTTTTTAAAATATCTTTGGGAAACCCAACCGGAACTGACTCCTCAGCAGTAGAAAATGCTACATAGGTAACCTCCTTACCCTGTTGTATCAAAGAGTGTATCGTTCCCCCAAGTCCCAATTCCCCATCATCCGTATGAGGAGCCAAAACTAAAACATTATTAAAATTCATCATACCTACTTCATTAATTCTTTTGCAGGATTGCCAATTACTGTAGAATCCGCTTTTACATTTTTTACTACTACTGCCCCAAGACCGACCAACGCATTATCCCCTATACGTAATTGTTGTTTAATAGAAACATTCGGTGCAATCCAACAATTACTTCCAATATGAACGCCTCCACCAAGTACCGTTCCGGCAATAACCATAGAATTGTCATCAATTACAACATTATGGGCAATATGTACCAGATTATCTATTTTCACATGATTCCCAATGATCGTTGCGCCCAAGGTCGCACGATCTATAGCCGTATTTGCACCAATATATACATAGTCACCTATTACAATTTTGCCCAAATGACAAAAATGTACCGGAACTCCCCGTTCATCCTTTTCAAAGCCAAACCCGGACTGCCCGATTACAGCACCTGATTTAATATGCACATGTCTACCGATCTCACACACACCTTCAATAACAACGTTAGGAGAAATAAAAGATCCATCCCCTATTTTTACCTGCTTCCCTATATAACAGTTAGCCCCGATACAGACCTCTTTCCCTATTTCCGCACCCGATTCCACTACAGCAGTAGGATGTATTCCAACCTTTATCTCTTCTTTGGAAAAAAAATGCTCCAATACCCTTAAATAATCAAGTCTCGGATTGGAGGATAAAATATGAGATACGTGCAGCCGACCTTCATATTCGGAAGTAACAATCGCCACTATATTTTTCGCACTATTGAGAATATCTACTATAATCGTATCGAATCGTTTGGCAAATACCACACTACCCGGCTTTATGTCGTCTAAAGAAGCATAGGTAACAAACTCCCCATCAGCACCAATCAGGTTTTTATTTAAAAAATAAGCTATTTCAGAATATTTCATATTATTTTAATTGTAAAATTCCCTAATTTTAGAAACAATATAATCCTACTTTCAATACGAGATAAGAAAATGCCACAAAGCGCACATCGTGTCAACAGATATTTATCCCTTAACAGCATTTATAAACTTACCAGCCAAAATAGAGTAACTCAGATTCTGTCTTACGAATTCCTCCCCATTTTTTCCCTTTTCTTTCAACATAAGTTCGTCCTGCGACACCAGATACTCTATCTTTTCAGCGATTTTCTCGTGAGATTCGGCAGGCACAGAAACACCGCAATCATACTCGGTAACCCAGTCATTCGCAGCATTGATAGCATGCAAAATCGGTTTTCCGGACAACATATAATCAATCAATTTATTAGGAGAAATACCAAACCGATATAATGGATTATTCGCCCCACCAATATATAACACATCCATGCATAAAAGCAAAGCCGGAATCTCGTTTTTATGCACGGGATCTAAAAACATCACATTCTTAATTCCTTCTTCCGCAACTCTACACATTAGCCGTTCTTTCTCATGTCCTTTACCCACCAGAACGCATACTATATCGGGATTATTAACTAATTTCATCGCATCTATCAGAATATCAAGAGCATTAGATTTAGCATGTCCGCCTACATAACCTACTATTTTTTTCCCCGACAATTTCATCTGTTTCAACAAATCCTGATATTTACAAACTATATTTTTATTTTCTACAGTCCATTCCTCTTCATTAAAACCATTCGGAATATAGACGAACTTTCCACGTGCCAACCCGTGTTCCAACATATGCATTTCCGCATTAGGCAACATTGAAACAACTCTGTCCACGTTTTTATAAGCATAATTTTCGGCGAATTGAATGACCTGAATAAACGGATGCCATTTTGAATACCCTCCTATTTCCATAGGGGACAATGGCCATAGATCATGCACCTCAAATATTAATTTTGCATGATACTTTTTTGCTATTCTTCTTGCCGGAAATATATCTAACGGATAGGTAGAGGAGGCAATCACCACATCGGGACCGAATGATTTACATACATTCCTGAAACAAAACAGTAATTTAACGACAAATAAAAACATTGAACATATCCGTCCTATTCCATTCCCTTTATAAGTATTGGTCTTCACCCAATAATAATCGACTCCGTCAATATTCTGCTTTCCAGAAACAGGCTGTGTTTTTCTAAGATGGGAAAAAGTAGCACCCACAATTAATACTCTATTTCCGGATTTTATCCATTCCTTAGCCATATAATAAGGACGAAACTCCATACCCAGTTCAGGTGAACCAGCATAATGATTAATTAATAATATTTTCATCGAACCAATGAAATTACCGATTTCACTTTGCCATTTCCATTTACTGG
This sequence comes from Gabonibacter massiliensis, assembly GCA_001487125.1. GTDB lineage: Bacteria > Bacteroidota > Bacteroidia > Bacteroidales > Marinifilaceae > Gabonibacter > Gabonibacter massiliensis. The sequence goes on along the minus strand of LN913011.1, from coordinate 204,693 downwards.
CAATGTATCTACGTATTCGAAATCTACTTTTACTTCTCCGACTTGACTCTTCAATCTTTTTTTAATCTTATTTTCTTCAATTAAAGGTCGATACAAATTGCGATCGACAATTAGTTTTAATACAAAATCAGTATAAGTATGCTGAATTAATTGAGATTGAATGAGCCCATCAACCCCAATAAATAATCCATGAAAACGAACCATTTTTCTTCCATCAATGCCAACGACAACATCTTCAACTCTTCCTATTATCTCATCTATTTTAAGCATCTGATGAGCTGTTTGCAAATGCTGATCAGCTGCCAATTTTGCTAAATCACCTATACGATACCGAATCAAAGGTTGATCAAAATTCAATAAACCTGTTGAAACTATTTCACCTATTTCTCCATTAGACACAAAGTTTCCAGATTCATCTATAAATTCCATTATACCGACATCGGGATTCACTAATAATTCACCAGCCGGAGATTCCGAAATTAATCCACAACCTTCACATCCGCTGTAAGAATCAAATACTTTACATTGAAAAACTTCAGAAATAACTTGCCGCATTTCCGAGGTCAATTTTTCGCTAGAAGTTATCACGGCCTTCAATTGAGGAGCTCTTAATTTCGACTTTCTAATAAAATCTGCAATAAAATAATTACTCATCGCATACCCTGTCATCCACTCTATTTTATGCCTAAACATTCCTTCTACGTAATCCTCAATTGTTTTTTCAGAAATATGATAAGCTGAAAAATAAGTCTGCTTTTCAAAAATATTATAACGATAGAAAGGGGGAGTCATTCTCGCTTCGGGAACAACTCGACGTCCACCAACCATACCTCTTGGCATTTTGTAATCAATACCCGCCCAATTCCTAACGCGAGTTTCCATATATGCCGAAAGACGTTGTGCAACATAATCCGGCATATAAATATGTACAGGAGTCCCTGTAGAACCGCTACTGTGCTCAAAATAGCCTTTTGCCAATTTGGTTGACAACATCGTTGTATCACCATACCTTCGAAAATCATCTTTTGTCGTATATGGTAATAATTTTAATTGGTCTAATGTGATATTTGCCAAAAAATCTCTTTCAATACCCAGCGAACGATACCTTTCATTATAAAAAGGAACGAAATCAAAAGCATGTATTAGTAATTTCCGCAATATAACAGTTTGATAATTTTTCCATTGCTCGTAAGTGTATAATTCTCGTTCTCGAGTTGCTCTAATTTCTGATAAAAAATCTCCCTCCAAACGATGTTTTTTCCAGAAATAGCCATAAATAGAGATTCCTATATTTTGTAGGCTTACAGGTAAACTATTGTATATATTTTCTATAGATTTATTCATTCAATTTATATTCATAAAATTAACCTATCATATCTCTAGATAAATTATCATATAATTTAAGAAGCACAATTTCCTGAGTCCCCCAATTATATTTTTCTTCAACAGCACGCCTCCCATTTTGTCCCATAAGTTTTGCAGTGTCGGGATTCTTTAATAGAAATGATATCGCATCAGATATTTCTTTTTTATTTGTAGGATTAACACATATACCACAATTATATTTTTCAATAATTTCACGCCACTCTTCAAAATCAGTACATATAATCGGTAATCCCGCCATCATAAATTCAAAATTTTTGATAAATCCAATTCCTCCTTTTTTACCTCCAATACTCGGTATAAAATCAAGAATGGCAACACCTGCAATTGAACGATCATACATATCGTAAACTTGTTTTCTATTGACATATCCTAGATATTCCACTTTTCGCCAAGCTGATTTCTTTTGTAATATTGTCATATAATCTCTATCAACCGCTCCTGCTAGTAAATATTTCACGTCTTCTAATTCTTCCAATGCATCAAGTATTATATGATGCATGTATACAGGAGATATACTGCCCGCAAAACATATAGCTTGTTCTTTATTTATATCATGGTTCGAAACATATTCAGTCAAACATGGAAAATTTGTTACACATACAGTATTTTTATTTATTTTTTTCAATCTGTCTACAATCGTATTATTCACTGAAATTACCGCATCAAATATTTTTAAACATTTCTTTTCATAGATTTTATATGCAAAAGAGACAATATTTCTAAATAATATTGGAAGCCACCTTCTGTTTAATATTTGCTTCGGAACATCTTCGTGTGAATCAAAAATTACCTTCTTCCCTATTTTCTTCAACTTCACCCCATAAGGTAACAACTCAGGATCATGAATATGGTATATATCTGCATCAATTTCCAATGCTTTAGAAAAGACAATATTACTCGCCTTAAAAATTCTGTATAATCTATTTGCATAAGAAATATTTACACCTACAATGCTTACTCCATCAACTACTTCGTTAAAAGCATTAGGCGCAATAAGTGTAACCTCATAACCTGCAAATGCTAAGGATCGGCACTCTTTTACAAAAATGCGAACATCTTTTGCCGAGTGAACGCTTGTTAAATGACATATTTTTATTTTCCGCATAACACTTTGACTATTCTTTCACTTGCATTTCCATCTCCATACGGATTCACAGCCTTACTCATTCGATCGTAATGCTCCTTGTTATCCAACAGTACGGATACTTCTCCCACAATTTTATTATAATCGGATCCGACGAGCCTAACAGTTCCAGCATCTAAAGCCTCCGGGCGTTCCGTCGTGTCACGCATGACTAAAACCGGTTTTCCTAAACTGGGAGCTTCTTCTTGGATTCCGCCACTATCCGTGAGTACAATTGTACTTTTTTCCATAAGGTAGACAAAAGAGAGGTATTCCAAGGGTTCAATAAAGAACATATTGGGTGACTGTTCGGAATCAAAAACCTCGTGGATAGGCTTACGAACATTCGGGTTCAGATGCATGGGATAGACAAAATCCACATTTGGATATTTTTCTGTTAAAAATTTTATGGCTTTACACATGTGAATAAATCCATCTCCGAAATTTTCTCGTCGATGTCCGGTAATTAAAACCAAACGACGATTATTTTCTAATCGTTCTACGTCGTAACCGCTTTTCTGTAAAGATTGTTTCAATCTAATATTTAGAGCCTTATCACTTTTTATTTTTTCGACAACCATATATAAAGCATCGATCACCGTATTTCCGGTGACAGCGATTGATTCTTCTTGCACATTTTCCGCTAACAGATTTTTTTTACTCAATGGAGTCGGGGCAAAGTGAAACGTTGCAATTCTTCCGGTAATCTGTCTGTTGATTTCTTCTGGCCAAGGGCTATACAGATTGTGTGTGCGCAGTCCGGCCTCGACGTGCCCCACTGGAATTTGCTGGTAGAAAGTAGCTAGAGCTGTCGCTGTTGAGGTCGTGGTATCTCCATGCACAAGAACCACATCTGGTTGAGTTTTTTTTAATACGTCCCGCATACCTGTCAATACTCGAGCTGTCACATCGTATAGATCCTGCTCTTGCTTCATGATATCTAGATCGTAATCCGGATTTATATCGAAAAGGTCTAACACTTGATCTAACATTTCACGATGTTGCCCAGTCACACATACACTTACATCAAAAAAAGCAGGATACTTCTCAAGTTCTTTTACTAAAGGGGCCATTTTAATCGCTTCAGGACGAGTTCCAAAAACTAACATCACTTTTTTCATAATTATATTATTATCTTAATCAGACCAGATACCATCAGGATTTTTTCCTGTTCTTTCAAAATATTTATTTTTGTTAAAATTAGAACGATAGTCAAAATCATACTCTCTACCTAATGCACAATAAATAAAATAATTTGAATAAGGAATATAAGTATAACTGACATACATGTTAGAACAAAACGACATGATAAGATACATGAAAACAAAAACCCTTACAATCTTTTTGTATTTTATAATATTGACAAGAACTATAGACAACGTAACAGCAAACACCGGTTCATAATACATGGCAAGTCTATGCAAAGTCGGTAATGCATAGGAGAAAATATTAAAAAAAAAGAAAAGGATGGCAATAGAATAAAGTTCCTCACCATACTTTTTTTTCATTATTACCTCTTTGTTGATAACAATTATCAAAAAAAATATTAAACCCATGATACGTCCAATAGAAAATAAAGAGAAGGTTACTAATTCAGCATTATTATAATATCTACCTAATAATAATGCTATATCTGGATAAAAACGTTCGATAAAATAGACTGAATTACTCGGATTAACCAGAAAAAAAAGAAGGCAATACAAAATTATCAATATAAATTTGTTAATCCTTATATGCCGGAAAAAAATCGTAATTCCAATTACTAAAGAAGAAATGTGAAAAAAAAAGGCTATAGAACAAAATATAATAAATTTACCCATTTTCTTTTGCATAGCAGCTTCTATGGCATACATACAAATCCCTAATGCAATCATATATCTAAAAGGGTTATCGACAAAGAGGCTCATCCCTCTCGTCATCAAAAATATGGCAAAAGCTATATAAAAATCGTCAGCATATCTGTAAATGAATTTTGTTATAATAATGAAAACAATAAATTTAGTCAATATTAAAAAAGGAAAAAAACCGAATCCCAACGTCTTCATTAAACATACATAAAAGTAAAATCCCTTTTCGTGTTCATATGTTGATAATAAAGACCAATTGGCATGAGTATATATAACTTCATAATTTCGCCAGTCACTACCGGTCATATAGCCCCCACAAAACACAAATGCACCCAAAAATACAACAATGGAGACTATTTGGGGACTATATTTTGGTAACTTCCCTATTGAAAAGAAACCTAATAAACATGAAATAGAAACTGGCAACAAATATGCTAACATATTTCTTTATATATTTTCATTAATATATCTATAGTATTGCCATATTGAAATTTTCCCTTCAAATCCAAAGCAATTTCTCTATAATAAGAATACTTATCAAAGAATAACCTTAAATTAGGGAACTCAGGAATAAAGACACCATTATTAAATTTTTTGATAAAATCCGACAATGTAACATTTTCCTTATTAACAATTATCGGAACACCATTATTCACAGCTGAATATAATCGATTGGGAGCACAATATTTATTATTGTATGTTTGATCTCCATAAAATAAAACGGCAGCATCAATATAACAATACAGAGAATTCAGTTGTTTATAAGGAATGAAACCCATCCAATGTGTTCTTTCTTTATAATTCTCCGGAATATGACTTAGAAAATCAAAATAATCATATTCGGATACTCCAATAAAAAGAATTATCCAATCTTCTGGAATATTTCTCAAGATACTTAATAACAGATTTCCACCTCTATGGGGATCAATAGTACCCTGATGAAGTAATATTTTCAATCCTTTCCTTTTTATATCATGAATTTGTGCAATAAACCCTTGATCTAAAATGCCTATCGAAGGTTCAAAAACATAATTATCTATAGTAACACATTTCTTTATATCATTTTTATGAATGTAAAACACGGCTTTCCTTCGATATTCATTCGTTTCAATGAGTATATCTGAATATTTTATAATAGCATATTCTATCCAATAAAAAAAAGAAGGAATATTTTTATCCCTATAATGATATAACTCCTGATCATTATAAATCAACTTAGAACGTCTGAACAATAGTTTATATAATAAAGCAGGTAACAAACAAACTTCATAATGCAATTGAATTGTTACAGGCCTTTTGCGCAATAAAAAACATAAGGAGTACACATAAAATTCAAAAAATACAAATATTTTTGATAATTTATTACTCGGTAATCGTTTTGATAAAAGATAAGGACGTTTAATTATAACATTATCAGGAAAAACAGGCAATTCATAAGCATTTTCTCTCAACAATTCATATAAATATACTTTATCTTCAGGAAAAGCCAATGCTAGTGTCCTAATCATTGCACATACCCGTCCGTCATATCTTAGATCTGACCTGAAAGTGATGACATGATTTCTCATCGTAAAGAATATATAATGTTCATATTTCCGAGTTATATCTTCAAAATACTCTCGTGAAGACGTTCCACCATTTCATAGGCTTTTTTATGCTCCATTGAAATAATTAATTCTATTCGTTCCTGTATCTGAGTATATTCCCCTTGTATTTTTTTTATATAACCCATACATTCAGATATATCATACGGATAATGCCAACATGGCATCTCAAACAATTCAGCTATCATTTCAAGTTTAGGTTCTATGCCTATTGTAATAAAAGGCTTATTCATCAATGTTGCGACAACGGCACCATGATAACGTGCTGTTATGAATAAATCACATTTTTGCAACTCATTCATAAAACTATCCAATGACATTACATTCGGCTCCCATTGTTTTACATTAAAATTATTAGCTACCAAATATTGATAACATTCTTGATCGGCATAATCCGCAAAAGAAAAAAATGTGATATCATGATACTTCGTAAGTTCTACTATACTATGAATAAATTTCCCATCATCATCTGTAAACTTCCAATCCCTAAATATGATAGCAACCGAAGTTATTCTAGAATTTCTGTGATTATTATTTTTATATTTATCCCAGAAATATAATGGTATAGAATATACTAAATCAGATCCTAGGATATATTTAATCTTATTTTCTTCACATATTCTACAACTTAATAGATCCCTTACTATTAAAATTTCAGCTGATTGTAATAACTGTATTGTCGAATTATAATAATTATCTTTTTTATAAAAAGGTCCAACACCGATTCCAACAAAGATGATTTTTTTATAAGAAAAGGTAATTAACCCTAATTTATTTAACAACCGTAAACACAATATACCAGGATTTTGAATATAATACAACAACCTTTTTATTGCTGGAAAACTCCTATCAGTTTTATTTTTAAAACTAGCAAATTGAGTTCCTCCAGCGTATATAATGGCATCAAACTTTCCTTTTAATTCACAAGACTTTACTATTTTAATATCATCTACAATATTATCCAAATATTTGATATTTTCAGCAAGGAAATAATAATCGCACTTGTCTGACACTTGTGTCATAGCCAAAGAAATAGCATATATCAGTAAATCATCCCCAAAATTCTTATTACCTATACAACCTCTTATCAATACTCTTTTCATCATCTACCGAATCTAAATTTTCTAAAAATAAATTCAATTCTATTTTTTATATATTCTTTCTCAAAACTATCAAGTCCTAAAAAATAGATAGATAATACAGTACAAATAACACATAATACAATACTTAGTAAAAAATGTAATATAGTAAGATCATCTATATATTGCATTACATAAAAAGGTATTATAAAGGCGGTACAACCAACTAATAATGCTCTTATAATTACAACTTTCATATATATTTTTATATTTAAGGAGATCAATCTCTTAAGCATTACTAATCTTGCGACTAAAGCTATGCTTGATAAAATAATACCTACATACATCGAATATTCCGGTCCGAATCTGAATTTAAAGAATATATATGTTAAAGGTATATTTAAAAGCAATAAAGTTCCAACAACAAACTGATACAACTGAATTCTTCCAGTAGCCTGTGATGCTATCATCAGTGGATATGAAATACATCCAATCAAAGCATCTATAATAATTAATTTACAAAAAATTGAAGTATAATCAGGCACTATTTTTAACCACACTTTCAGTATATACTCTGTTTCCAATAATACGGGTAAGGCAATTATATATAATAAAAAAAAAGAATATTTTGAGCTTTGAAATATCAATGACATCATATACCTCTCATCCCCAGTTGCATAAGATTTAACAATCTGTGGATTTACTGCTAATTGAAAGTTACTAGTAAAAGATTGAATTGCGGTATTTACCTGAAAAGCTATTGCACGAGCCGCATTAATTACAGGACCGAAAAAGATATTCAATAAAATATTAATACCTTGATTATAGCCTATAGAGGCAGCACTTCCAAATAAACTCCAGCCTGCATAGGAAATCATAACTTTGAACAAATTTCTATCCCAAATAAAATTAAATTTACTTTCATTAAATCTTCTATTACAATAAATTTTATAAAAAGTTGTAGTAATAATTACTACAAACAAGGATAATACTGAATACAATTTTAGTTTATCATTACTCACACCAATTAATAGCAAAGCTGCTATCAATTTTAACACAACCTCAAAGATACTGAGATAAGCATAAGCATTCATTTTCTCGCGAGCAATTATTCCAGCCTGATAAGGTACTCGAACAATTAAGAAAAAAAAAGAAAAAATAGTACACTGATATACCCAGTGTGCAGCATCTATCCGTTCTATAGGAATATTTAAGTGGTGCTTAATAAACCAAAGTCCAATTGATTCGGCAAGTATTAATATAAATATACCTAATAGTAAATGAATCGTTACAGCAGTACTAAAAACTCTTTCCAATTCGAATTGGTTCTGACGGCCTAATTCAAACGACAAAAATCTTTGAGTACTGACAGCCATTGCTGCATTAAGAAATGAAAACATCGCAACAACACCTCCTACTACATTATAAATACCGTAATCTTCAACACCTAACGCATTCAACACAATACGTGATATATATAAGGAAATTGACATCGTAAATAATAACCTTATATATAACATAAAGGTATTTTTTGCAATCAGTTTACCCTTTTCGCTATTCAACATATTGTCTTGCTTATTTACTATGCTGTATTTTCAACTCGTACAAGGAATTATAGCCCAATATAGATTATTACAACTTGCTTTTTAATCCTCTGATTATACGAAATTTCCTAACGATATTTAATATAGAATTCGTCGAATATGAATAATCTGTATGTTGGCAATTTTCTCCTTTAATTAACCCTTCAAATTCGTCTCTGGTAATGTTTAACTTATAGAGCACGTTTTCAATATCAGCCTCCATTTGTGCTTCATTATACAAAGGTTTACCTAATTCAATTAAAGCCTCTTCCCGAGTCATTTGCCCTGAGACTATCAAGCTTGAAAAATGAGACTTTCTTTTATCTACACCAAACTTATGATATAACCAATACAACTGAATAACTTTAGTTAATGTATTCTCTAAGTGTTTTGCCTCATAATAATTAAAATCACAAAATTCCTCCAATTCTGTAATTGCTTTTGCCTTATTATAATCAATATAATTTAAGGGTTTAACTGTCTTTATCCCATAAAAAAAACGATTGATTATTCTCTTATTTTCTGAAATAAAATACAACTTATCTATTGGTTGCTTTCCAAAACGATCGTGAATAGCCTTTATATTTTTAACATCCAAAGAAGTGTGAGTATTACCTTTTTGCAATACAGACTCTAACGAAAAATTACCACCCGATAAAAAATAAGATATATGATATTTCTTCATTAAGTTATATATAAAAGCAAATAGTATATTATCTTGTGGAATAGCCAAATTAGGAACCTTTGCTCTTATATACGAACAAGTTAAATCATTAAATTGTTCCGAATCAGGCTTAATAATCTGCAAATCGAGATTTGCTTTATCACATAACTTTTCAATATTATTAATTGCCACAGGTGCGTCAAAACCATCATCTATATGAACAGCCAATATTCTCAGGCCCCATTTACTTCCGAGCATCGCTAAATATGATGAATCGAGTCCTCCAGAAATTCCCATTAAACAATCATATTTTTTAGATTTTCCAGCATTTTTAATCTGTTGTATCAAATTATTTAATTTCTCTTGCCCCTCTTTATTTGGAAAATATTCATAATTCATTCTAGCAATCGCTTCCGTACAATAATTACAATATCCGTATTTATCGAAAGTTATTAAATGATCCCCATGATTATCCATCACACATCTATTACATCTCCTATACCCCTGCATAAAACCTGTTTTTATTAATTCTTATAAGCTCCAATATTTCAATTCTTGAATTTTACCCCGGTACATCCCTTTCACATCAACCAAAACAGCGTTATCATACGTCAAGGATTTGAAGTACTTTTCATCCAGATTTTTGTAAGCGTCATGCGATACGGCCACGATAACCGCATCGTAATTATCACGGGGTTTCTCGATGAGCTTAAAACCATACATTTGCTTTACCTCCTCAGAATCCGCGTAGGCATCAACAACATCCACGTCTACTCCGAAGTCTTTCAGTTCGCTGATGATATCCACGACCTTCGAGTTCCGGATATCCGCAACATTCTCTTTAAATGTCATTCCCATGACCAAAACGCGGGCTCCCAGGATATTCTTCCCCATCCCGATCATCTTTTTCACGAGCTTTTTCGCAATATACCCGCCCATCGTATCATTGATAAAACGACCGGCACTGATGATCTGGCTATGGTATTTCAACTCGTTGGCTTTATAAACCAGATAATAAGGATCCACGCCGATACAATGCCCGCCAACCAGTCCGGGATAAAACTTCAGGAAGTTCCACTTTGTTCCGGCTGCCTCCAGCACATCGTAAGTATTGATCCCTATCCGGCTGAAAATGATCGACAGTTCGTTCATCAGGGCGATATTCACGTCCCGTTGCGTGTTCTCGATGATTTTCGCGGCTTCCGCCACTTTTACATTCGGGGCCCGGTGAACGCCCGGTTTTACGACCAGCTCGTACACCTTGGCTATCGTGTCGAGCGCTTCCGGGTCACAGCCGGAAACGATCTTTATCGTGTTGGGCAGGGTATGTACTTTCTCTCCCGGGTTGATTCGTTCCGGAGAATAACCGAATTTAAAATCGACCCTGGCCCTTAAACCTGAAATCTCTTCCAAGATAGGAATACAATCCTCTTCAGTACACCCGGGATATACAGTTGACTCATAAACGACATAATCCCCTTTTTTCAAGGCCTTGGCCACGGAACGGGTAGCCCCTAACAAGGGAGTCAGATCGGGTTGATTATGATCGTCGATAGGCGTGGGAACCGCCACGATAAAAAAGGAAGCTTCCCGCAACTCGTCGATAGAGGAAGTAAATTTTATATCCGTCTCCTCGAAAGCCTCGTGTCCTAATTCTTTACAAGGATCGATCCCCTCCCGCATCTTGGCAAGGCGCTCCTCGTTGATATCAAAACCGATAACCGATATTTTTTTGGCAAATTCGAGTGCTATCGGCAAACCTACATAACCTAATCCGACCAAAGCTAATTTGGCCTCTTTATTAACTAATTTATTGTACATAATGATTGTATAAATGTCTTATAACATTAGATGATCTTCCACGGAACGTGACTACAAAAATATTTACCCTCGAATTTTTGACACCAGCCCGTCTTTCAGACGGTACTTCTCGTGACTCTCCGGGCATTCGGCAACACCATCCTCGTCGAAATGAAGGCGGTGTCCGTACTCGCTCATCCAGCCTAATTGCCGGGCGGGATTGCCCACTAACAGGGCGTAGGCAGGAACGTTCTTCGTCACCACGGCGCCCGCCCCGATAAAGGCATAAGCCCCGATATCGTGACCGCAAACAACGGTGGCGTTGGCTCCGATGGTAGCCCCTTTCCCGACATGCGTCTGCGCGTACTGTGATTTTCGGTTAACGGCACTCCGGGGATTGGTCACGTTCGTGAACACGCAGGAAGGCCCCAAAAACACGTCGTCATCACAGGTCACCCCGGTGTATACCGACACGTTGTTCTGCACCTTCACGTTATTTCCTAACACGACCTCCGGGGAAATCACCACGTTCTGGCCGATATTGCAATTTTTGCCGATCGTGCAACCGCTCATGACATGACTGAAATGCCATATTTTCGTTCCTTCCCCAATCCGGCAATTCTCGTCTATCACCGCCGTCTCGTGGGCGAAATACTCTTGTTTCATGAACAATATATATTATTTGTAAAACTCCTTTATCCTCTCGATAACGATATCCTGTTGGCCGGGTGTCAGCTCCGTGTGGATCGGGAGCGATAACACGGAACACGAGAGTCTTTCTGCCGTGTCGAGCGTTCCCGCCGCCCGGGCGATCGATTTGAACGCCTCCTGTTTTTGCAAAGGCAAAGGATAATAGATCATGGCCGGTATTCCGGCTTCTTCCAAGTATTTTTTCAGGGCATCCCGTTTTCCATTCAACACTTTCAACGTGTACTGGTGATACACGTGAGTGGTGTAAAGCATCTCCTCCGGGACCACGATTCCCGGAATATTCCGTAACCGGGCCGAGTAATACCGGGCCGCCTCGTGCCGGGCCTTCCCGTACTCGTCGAGGTGTCTCAATTTCACGTCCAACACGGCAGCCTGAATGGTGTCGAGCCGGGAATTACATCCCAAAACGTCATGGTGATATTTCACCCGTTGACCATGATTGGCAATCATCCGGATTCTCCCGGCCAACTCCTCGTCATCGGTCATCAACGCCCCCCCGTCACCGTAACAACCGAGATTTTTCGACGGGAAAAAGGAGGTACAGCCGATATGGCCCATGGTTCCGGTTTTTTTTCTCGTTCCGTCCGCAAAGGTATACTCTGCCCCGATGGCCTGCGCGTTGTCCTCCACCACGAACAGCCCGTGTTCGGCAGCAAAAGAGAGGATCGGTTCCATGTCACAACTTTGCCCGAACAGATGCACCGGCACGATGGCTCTCGTCTTCGAAGACAAGGCATTCCTTATGTTATCGACAGTGACGTTAAAAGAGGCGTAATCCACGTCCACCATGACAGGCGTGAGCCCCAGCAAGCCGATGACCTCGGCCGTGGCCACGTAAGTGAAGGCAGGCACGATTACCTCGTCGCCGGGTTGCAAACCTAAAGCCATGAGAGCGATCTGCAAAGCGTCCGTGCCGTTTCCGCAAGGAATCACGTGTTTCACCCCGCAATAATCGGCCAGGTGACCGGAAAATTCCCTAACTTTAGATCCGTTAATAAACGCCGTCGAATCCAACACCTCCTGTATTCCGGCATTTACCTCTTCTTTTATTTTATCATACTGACCTCTCAGGTCCACCATCTGAATGTTCATCATATAAACTAATGATTATCTCACCATTAAAATGGATTAATTAAAGTAGAATAAAGATTCTTGAACGAGCTCTACTCCAAGATCAAATATCGACCGATTAATGATATATATCCTCAAATATAGAGTAAAATAAATATATGTTAATATATACTGTATTTTCTGATTAGAGACTCATGAGTTATTTCATAGCTCCGCCCGGTCAATCCCATGTGGGATCTAATCAGACTTTTCAGTTTTGTATCATAAATGATACATTTTCGACCGCATTATAACGAGTGCAAAAGTAAAAAAATAATACTACATACAAAATAAACGACTCTTTTATCTCGCATTTAGCAAGCTTTTTTATCGATCATGCTCTTCACTATCATTTTATTGTTGAATTCATTTTTTCTGTTGCCGACATTTATTTTTTATATAAACCATTCATCATAGAACGTAAAGTTCTGTCAGGATTTATTATGTATATAAATTAACTTAATTATATATATAATTACATATCAAACATCAACTGAAAATATCATTAATCGGTCGTTTATTAAAAGATTTTTCACAACATAAAAAAACATTTAATAAGGTTATATAAACCACTAACAAACAATAATTTGACATAGTCAAATATAATAAAAAACAACTAACAATATTTTATAATTTAAAGTACTAAATATCCGCTTGCTGAGAATTAAAATACAATTACAAATTAGTTATATCCCAAAATAAGTAATCATTGAGATACAATCGCTCATCAGGATAGTACTTCGCAATTTATTAAATAATGGCATTTGATTTTTTAGGTTTTTATAAAAACAGTTCTTTTGCGAGAAATGCACTGACCTTAACCATAGGTACAACCATTGCTCAATTTTTGCCACTATTAATTTATCCTGTTCTTGCGCGAATTTATAGTCCTGAGCAGTTCGGCATCTTGGCATTATTAACTTCGCTCATATCGATTCTAACTGTTATCTCTACAGGAAAATACGAATTTGCTATTCTGGTAGCAAAAGATGATAAAGATGCCGCCAACATCACTTGTTTGTCACTGGTAATCAGTGCTCTATTCTTATTATTTATTTTATTGCCATTGTTTTTCTTCCGGGACGAAGTTGGGAGATTATGTGGTAATAATTCGGAATATTGGATATTAATTTGTCCGTTTGCTGCTTTCTTTATCAATATTTTTAACTGTTATAATGAATGGTGTGTCAGAAAAAAATATTATTTCAATTTATCTATAAATAAAATTACCAATTCCGTATCCGTAACGTTAGGTAAACTACTATTCGGATTTACAAAATTTCAAAATTCAGGTTTGATCATCGGAGATATCATTGGGCGAATAATCACTGCCTTATGTTGTGTTTTCCGTGTGTTAAATAAAGATTGGGATATCTTTAAAAAGGTTACCTACAAAGGGATAAAAACAATGGCTCTTAAGTTCATCGAATTCCCTAAATATACAATGCCAGCCCAATTACTGAATACTATAGGAGGATCTGTTCCAATATTAATACTCGGAGCTTATTACAATAACACTGACGTCGGTTATTTTTCTATGGCAATAACAATACTCAGCGTACCGATCAGTGTAATAAGTATATCAATACGAGACACTTTTAGACAAAAAGCGAATGAAACATATTTGGAACAAGGAAATTTCAGGGGACTATTTGTGAAATTATTTAAGATTCTTTTTGTATTAACTTTAATGGCTTCCCTAACCGTTATCTATTTTTTACCCGATCTTTTTGCATTCGTATTAGGTAAGCCATGGTCAGTAGCAGGCAAATACGCCCAAATATTACTTCCCATGATCGCCATTGATTTTATTGCAATATCCTTATCTGGGGTATTAATCATAACCAACAAACTAAAACAAAATTTAATATGGCAATTATACTATACATTCGCCTCTATCGCACCGTTAATAATCGCTTATCTATGGGATTGTAACATTTACTATGCGTTAATATTATTTAGTGCCTTCAGAGCTTCTGCCTATATATACTTATTGTTTTTATCGTTCTATTATTCAAAAGGAGAAAAATAGACAATGATTCATTATCAAGGTTTAAGAAAAAAATTAATTAGAATCGCAAAAAGAATTTTGGGTATACCTCAAAATCAAACATTAACTCTTAGAAGTTTTCAGAAGTATTTTAGGTTAAGATTCGGACCTTGGGTATATAAAAAGAAAATAAATACTAAAGATATTATAGAGGAGATGAAAAAAATGGGAATGAAAAATGGAAGTAATATCTTCATTCATTCTACCTGGGATGAAATGTATAATTATAACGGCTCTGAAGAAAATCTGATAGATGCGATTTTAGAAGTAATCGGCCCTGAAGGGACATTAATCATGCCGGCCTTGCCCCTATTACGTAAAGGGAAAATTTTTGATGTGAAAAAGAGTATTACAGGAGCAGGGACTTTGGCCGAAACTTTTAGAAGGTATCCCGGCGTAAAAAGAAGCATCAATGTGCAACATTCGGTTTGCGCTTTAGGTCCCCAAAGTGACTTCTTACTCAAGGAACACCATTTAGGAGAATCTTGCTGGGATGAGAAATCTCCTTATTTTAGGTTGTCTCAGATTGACGCATTAGTTTTTACACTCGGTCTAAGAAGATATTATATCGGAACAATGCTACACTGCGTAGAATCTGTATTAAGAAAAAGTTATCCTTATTATTCTTCTTTTTACACCCGGGAGCCGGTCAAACATGAATATATAGATTATGACGGCGAACATAAGTATTATTATTGCTATGATAATAGATATGTCAGATATAAGTTTTTCGCAACCAAAAGAATGACAAAAAAGCATTTCAATAAAAATTGGTATGCCTGTTCTCAAATCTCAAATTTAATTATCGGAGTATATCACGCAAAAGAGATAATACCTCATTTAATCAACTTGGGAAAAAAAGGAATCGACATGTATCAAAACTCAGGAAAAAGAGGTTATAAATTTGACAAGTAATAAAATGAAGAAAGCATTCATATTTCCAGGCCAAGGCTGCCAGAAAGAAGGCATGGGAAAAGAACTTTACGAAAACTTTCCCCGGGCAAAGGAACTTTTTGAACGGGCTAATGATTTTTTCGGCAGGCGTATAACCGATGTTATGTTTCGTGGAGATGAACTGGAATTAATGGAAACTAAAAATACACAGCCTGCCGTTTTCGTGTATGAGGTCGCCACGGCCTTAACACAAAATGAAATTCAACCGAATGTTGTCGCTGGACATTCTTTAGGAGAATTCGCCGCTTTGGTTGTAAACGGTTGTTTATCCTATGAAGATGGTTTAAATCTTGTTTTGAACAGAGCTTTAATCGGCCAAAAAGTATGCGAAAAATTTGACACGGCCATGGGAGCCGTTATCGGTTTTCCGGATGAATATATTCAAAAAAGATTAAAAGAAATCTCTGAAGAGTCCGGTGAACCTATCTACTTTGCGAACTATAACGGCCCCGGTCAGGTAGTCATTACAGGCTCGAAGGCAGGAGTAAAAATAGCCTGCAAAACATTTAAAAAAGAAGGAGCCAAAAAGGCCGTACCCTTAGCCATCGGGGGATCGTTCCACTCCCCGTTTATGTTAGAAGCGGAAAAAGAATTAGGTAAAATAATCAGAGACACGGAATTCAGAAAACCACGTTGTCCCATTTACCAATGCGTGGACGGGAAAGCTCATGTCAACCCCAAAGAGATCCAAGATAATCTCGTTATCCACATAACACATTCCGTATTATGGACTGCCATGGTCAATAATATGGTAAAAGACGGAGTAACGGATTTTTACGAAGTCGGCACGGACGATACGCTGCAAAAGATCGTTACTCGCATGTATCCCGATAAAAAAGTAACTTCCATTTGGGAAATAGAAGAGTATAATAGTATAAATCCATTTAAAGAAAAAGAATCATGAAATTAGAAGAATTCGTACAGTTATTCGCAGAACAATTTGACGATACCCCGGTTGAAAAATTCACACCTTCAACAATCTATAAAGACTTAGGTGAATGGGGATCATTGGTGGCACTGTCTATAATTGCCATGGTCGACGATGAAATGGGGAAACGCATTTCGGGAGGAGATTTAAGATCTTGCAAAACCATAGAAGATTTGTATAATTTGATTGAGTCCAAGTAATGGCATTTCTTGAAGTCAAAAAAGTAAAGATAGCAGGAATTTCAGCTTGTGTTCCTTCCGGCGTGGAAGAGACATTCGATTACGATCTTTTACCAAGAGAGATGCTGGAAAAGTACGTAGAATCAGTAGGTGTATTGAAAAAACACCGGGCAAAGGAAGATCAATGCACCTCTGATCTCTGCTGTGAAGCGGCTGAAAAATTGATAACGGATCTGCAATGGGATAAATCTGAAATCGATTTGTTAGTATTTGCCTCGCACACGGGAGACTATAAACTCCCTTCCACGTCTTGTACTCTTCAGCATCGTTTGGGTCTACCGACAGACATCATGGCATTTGACATAAACCACGGGTGCTCCGGGTATTTATACGGTCTGAGCATCATCGGCAATTTGATGTCAACCGGATCTTTTAAAAAAGGTTTACTTCTAGTCGGAAATACGCAATCCAAAAATGTCAGCTATTACGACCAAAGTACCTATTTGATATTCGGCGATGCGGGAACGGTTACCGCTTTGGAATATCAACCGGACAATTACGACTTAATGAAGTTTCACTTTCTCACGGACGGTTCCGAGTTCAGCTCCGTGTATATTCCCGAGGGGGGATACCGGCATCCTATCACTCCGGACTCTTTCGTCATGGAAGAAGACGAGGAGGGCATAAAGCGGAACAAGACACACCTGAGAATGAACGGGACAGATGTCTTCTCTTTTGCCAATTCTTATATGCCTAAATCTATCGGGGCCTTGATGAATCACTACGATATCAATAAAGACGATATCGATTTCTTAGTCATGCATCAGGCCAACAAATTTTTATGCGAAAAGATTCGCAAAAAAATAAAGATACCGGCAGAAAAGACTCCTTATACGTTTCCCGATTACGGAAATACGAGTGGGGGTTCCATCCCGTTAACCATGACGTTAAAATTAAACCAGCCGTTAGCGAAAGAGAAATTAAAGTTACTGATGTCGACTATTGGAGGTGGGTTCTCCGTGGCATCTGCATACATCGAAACGCAAGGTGATATACATTGCTCTGACCTTGTATATTTATAAATCTACATGAATAACGCGAATACATGAATCCCTTCAATTTACAAAACAAGACCATACTTGTCACGGGAGCCTCGTCGGGGATAGGTAGGGCTACCGCCATAGAATGCTCAAAAATGGGGGCCTCCCTGATCATCACGGGACGTAACGAGTCCCGTCTACGGGAAACATTGAATTTATTGGAAGGAGAAAATCATCAATCCGTGCAGACCGATTTAACTTCCGATGCCGGAATTGAAGCACTATGCCATCGGATTGATAAAATAGACGGGGTCGTGTTATGTGCAGGTATTAATGATAAATCGTTAATTAAGCATGTCAATCGGGATAAAATAGATCGAATGATGAACATTAATTTATTCGCACCGATTTTATTAATTCGCTCTCTATTAAAATCAAAAAAACTGAACAAATTCGCATCGGTGGTCATATTATCATCCATTTCCGCCTACTATCCGGCAGTTTCCAATGGATTGTATGCAGCCTCAAAAGGAGCATTAAATTCATTCTCTAAAATATTAGCGTTGGAATTACTACCTCTAAAAGGCAGGGTTAATTGTATCCAGCCCGCTTTCGTTGAAACCGAGATGCTAAAAAAATATACATTGCAAGAAGAGATTGAAAAAATAAAAGAAGATTACCCATTAGGAAGATTTGCCCGACCGGAAGAGATCGCCTATGCAGCCATCTATTTTTTGTCTGACGCATCCCAATGGGTAACCGGTAATTTTTTCATCATGGACGGAGGATTTACTTTAAGGTAAGTATGTTATGAAAAAACTGATCATAATCGGCACCGGCAATTTCAGCAAAGTCGTTGAAGAATACGCACGCAAAAGCATGGCATACAACAAGGAGTGGGTGATAAAGGGATATCTAAAATCTGAATTCGATACACCGAATGACACACCCACCCTCACTTCAACGGTAGAGGAATACTCCATAGAACCGGAAGACGTTTTTATCTGTTCGTACGTGAACGGACAGGAACGGGAGATTGTAACACGGTTCATAGAAGCTAAAGGCGGACATTTCATCAACATTATTCATCCTTTCGCTAATATTTGTTCTTCCGCCAAATTAGGAAAAGGGAATATAGTAGGAGCTTTTACTACGATATCGGTCAACACGACAATCGGGAACCACACTATTGTACAAGATCATTGTAACGTGGGACACGACTCGGTAATCGGGGACTATTCCCATCTTTACGTTGGAACACTTGTCAGCGGTAAAAACAGGATCGGGAACGGAGTATCCGTTTTCACGGGATCGGTTATTTATCCCGGTTTACCAATCGGGAATAAAGCAACCGTAGGAGCGGGAAGCGTCGTGATGAGAAAGGTGAAAGAAAATTCGATCGTGGTGGGAAATCCGGCAAAGGTAATGGATTAAAGACTTGGTTCAGATAAAAAGAATAATAAATTCTCCGGTCTCTTCCAATTGCTATATCGTGTCGCTCCCGAATCGGAACGATTGCATTGTGGTGGATCCGGGAACACCCGATCCTGTTTCAATCGTTTCTTTCTGCCGGGAGAATAATTTGGAACCAGAATATGCCATACTGACACATGAACATTATGACCATTGTATCGGATATAACGAATTAAAAAGATATTACCCGGACATCAAGTTAATATGCTCATCCGTCTGCGCCCAAAATATCCGGTTACCGGAATGGAATCTTTCCAAATATGCAGAAAATGTCATGCAGACAAGTATTCAAGAGGCAGATATCCATATTGAAGATACAAGTAATCCGCTAAATTGGAATAATTGTTTCATTCGCTTCTTTCTAACCGAAGGGCACAGCAAGGGAAGTATCTGTTTCAGTATCGACGAGAAGTTTTTATTCACGGGAGATACTCTTATACCTGGTTATAAAACGATTACCAAATTAAAAGGCGGTTCAAAAGAAAAATTATCGGAATCTTTGAATAGATTATCAAATTATTTCAAGGGTAAAGAAAGTGAACTAATAATCTACCCGGGACACGGGGAAAGTGTTTTGTTCAAAGAAATTAATCATAAAGATTGAATCTTATTACAATTCGAAAAATGTTTGAAAGCAAATACGGCAATCTTTGGATTATTCTTTCAATTATCTTATACAGAATAACATTAGATTATTCTTATGAATTGGTTATATCAGATACATTCGCCTATATGGGACTTGGTAATAATTTTAATACAAGCAATTACATCATATCATGGTGTTTTTTATTGACATTCGTTCCGTTTATCACGAATATGAATAGAAATATCACATATTCCAATTGTGTATTATTACTGCTTTCCGCCATATCGCTCGTTCCTTCCACGACTTTAATAGCCTATTTGGATTTCGATGCTAAGTTTGTTTTACTGCTGTATATTTATTGGTTATGTTTTTTTTCATATAACGCCTTTTTTCCTAAATTTCAAATCAAAACGAATAGTAATAAAAAATTGTTTCTTCTGATAAGCCTGTTATTATGCATGAGCGTACTGTACATATCGTGGAAATACACCGGATTCAGATTCCATTTCGGGCTTAAAGATGTTTATGATCTGAGATTAGAGGCAAGAGAATACAACGTCGGAGCGATCGTCGGTTATTTAGCAACAGCAGCCAATAAATTATTGCCCATTATTTTGATTTATTGTATTTTAAAAAACAAGAAAATCGCATCTATCGCATTGATAGTTGTTATCCTTCTCAATTTTGGTATAGAAGGTAGTAAAGGTGTTTTATTTTCATTGTTTTTGTGTGTATTAGGTTTCTATTTTTTTAGGTATAAACGAACGATACTGGTATACGGAATGCTTGCTCTAATGAGTACTTGGAGTATTGTGGAATTTATTTTTCTTAAAAAATTTTTTTCCGGTTTTATAATTTATAGAATGTTATTGATTCCGAGTCAATTGAATTATTGCTATTATGACTTTGTTAAAGATAACGAGCTCGATTTCTTCAGACAAGGTTTTTTAAGACATTTGGGATTCGAATCTCCCTATGAAGGGGGAATCGAATTTTTAATTGGTTCCAGATATTTCAATGATTATGAGACACGGGCAAATAATGGATTATTTACCGATGCCTATTATAATTGCGGGATCATAGGAATATTAATGTTTCCCCTGATATTGATTTTTTTATTAAAATTAATAGAATCCGTATCGAATGGAGTAGATGAAAGATTGATGTTTGTTCCTGTGTATATGGTCGCTTTGGCATTTTTAAGTACGACATTTACAACGGCACTATTAACCCATGGCCTTTTATTGTTGATGTTGATGTTATACTGTATTCCCCGGAATAAAGATGTCTATCAATAAACTATTTCCACCCAACTATTCTTCTGTATTCTGGATTGTTTAAATTAATATATAAATAATTTATGAAAGCATGTTTTATGGGGTTAGGCTATATTGGCTTACCCACAGCTATTATTGCCGCCAAGCATGGCATACAAGTAACCGGTGTAGACATTAACCCTCAAGTGGTAGAACTTACCAGCAAGGGACAACTACATATTATAGAGCCCGGACTGGAAGAATATCTTCAAGAGGTAGTTCAAAACGGATATTTGCGTGCTTCTTTGCAACCTGAGACAAGCGATGCTTATTTCATCGTGGTCCCCACTCCTTTCAAAGGGAATCATGAACCGGATACCTCTTACGTTGAAGCTGCGACCCATAGTGTTTTACCTTTCTTAAAAGAAGGAGATTTATATGTCATCGAATCAACGTCCCCGATCGGCACCACGGATAAAATGAAAGAATTAATATTTTCTAAACGCCCGGAACTAAAAGATAAAATTTACATTGCTTATTGTCCTGAACGGGTTTTACCGGGAAACGTGATTTATGAGTTGGTCCACAACGATCGGGTAATCGGGGGTATAAATCCTGAATCTACCGAGAAGGCTTCTGCTTTTTACGGTCAGTTTGTTCAAGGGACCTTACATAGGACCAATGCACGAACGGCTGAGATGTGCAAACTTACCGAAAATTCCTCCCGAGACGTCCAAATCGCCTTTGCCAACGAGTTATCATTGATTTGTGACAAAGCCGGGATCAACGTGTGGGAATTAATAGAACTGGCCAATAAACATCCGAGAGTCAACATCCTTCAACCGGGTTGCGGAGTCGGTGGACATTGTATAGCGGTAGATCCTTATTTTATTACGGCTGATTTTCCCATGGAATCCAAAATTATTGCCGACGCCCGGGAAATCAATAACTATAAATCATTTTGGTGCGCAGAAAAAGTACAGAATGAGATGCTGAAATTCGAATTGAAGAACCATCGTAAGCCGGTCGTAGCTATGATGGGACTTGCGTTCAAACCCAATATCGACGATCTCAGAGAATCTCCGGCCAAATACATAACCAGCAAAGTAATGCAAAGCTGCAATAACGCCGATATTTTAGTTGTTGAACCTAATGTTCAGGACCATAAAGTATTCAAACTGACTAACTATAAGGAGGCTTACAACAAAGCTGACATCGTTGTTATGCTCGTCGCACACAATGAGTTCAGGGAACTACCTTGGACAACTCAAAAAATAATGCTCGATTTCTGCGGAATCTATAAAAAATAAGGATGAAAAAAATAATGCTCGTTTTTGGAACGCGTCCGGAAGCAATTAAAATGGCTCCTCTGGTAAAAGAGTTTCAGAAATACCCGGAACAATTTCAGACTGTTATCTGTGTTACAGGTCAACACCGAAAGATGTTGGATCAGGTACTACAAATTTTTGATATAAAGCCAAATTATGATTTGAATATCATGAAACAAGGCCAAGACCTGTATGACATAACAGCCAGGGTCTTAACAGGTATGCGAGATGTATTGAAGGAAGTTCTACCGGACGTCGTGCTTGTTCACGGGGACACTACCACCTCGACAGCCACGGCTTTAGCTTCTTTTTATCAACAAATCCCGGTCGGACACGTAGAAGCGGGATTGCGCACGCATAATATTTACAGTCCCTGGCCGGAAGAGATAAATCGACAAATTACAGGAAGAATTGCAACTTATCATTTTGCCCCGACGTCTTTGAGTCGGCAAAATCTATTATCGGAAGGGATACAAGAGGGAACAATCACCGTAACGGGTAATACCGTGATTGATGCCTTATATATGGTAGTTGAAAAAATAAAACAAGATGCGGCTCTAAGCTACCGATTAAAACTCTCTATACAAAACAGCGGCTATGATGTGGAACGGTTAAAAAACAATCGCCGCCTGGTTTTAATTACCGGCCATCGTCGGGAGAATTTTGGGGAAGGTTTCATTCATATGTGTAACGCAATAAAAACTTTGACAAAAAAATACCCTCAGGTAGATTTTGTTTATCCTATGCACCTTAACCCAAATGTTCGTAAACCTATTCACGACATTTTCGGTTCAGAGCAACTAATCAATATGTTTTTTATCGAACCGTTAGAATACCTGTCGTTTGTTTACCTCATGGAAAAAAGTACTATCGTACTCACGGATAGCGGCGGCATACAAGAGGAAGCTCCAGGGTTGGGAAAACCAGTTCTGGTAATGCGAGACACAACAGAAAGACCAGAAGCCGTAAATGCCGGAACAGTAAAATTAGTCGGGACTGATTATGAAAAAATCATTTATGAAGTATCCGAACTATTAGACGATATGAACTATTACAATCAAATGAGTAAAGCAGTAAATCCTTACGGAGATGGAAAAGCATGCGAAAGAATTATAGATAAATTAAAATAATCATCATTGAACAATAATGAAAATTTGTCATTTGACGGTAGCACACGGACGTTATGATGCACGTATATTAAAAAGAGAGTGTTACAGTTTGAAAAAAGTCGGCCATGAAGTAATACTACTATGCGCTGACAATAAACCGGATGAGGTTTTAAACGGTGTGAGAATTGTCTCCTGGGGTAAAAAAACTTTATCTAAATTTCAACGCGCAAAATTACTACTATTCCCAAGGAGGTTAGCGAAAGATGCATTAAAACAAAATGCTGATATATATCAATTTCATGATTTGGAACTTATCGTCTTGGGATTATATTTAAAAAAAAGAGGAAAAAAAGTAATTTTCGACGCTCATGAAAACTGGGAAGCCTATATAACGGAGATAAATTTTTTACCGAAATTTCTTTCTAAAATTTTATCAAAAAGGCTGACCTTTTTCTACAAAAAACATTTGAATGACTTTGATGCGATCTTCACAGTCTCCCCTAATATGGTAAGCAATCTGAAACAATATTCGGATCAGGTATATTTCGTTCCTAACTATCCAATAATAAATCATTTACATGAAATATCCCAACAAAAAGATCAAACATTCATATATGCCGGAACCGTATATGAAATGAGTAATCAAAAACAGATTTTACAAGCCCTCACTCGCGTGCCAGCAGCCAAATATACGATTGTAGGCAAGATTAATCCCGAATTAAAAAAACAACTTCAGACCATGCCGGCATCAAAACGTGTTACATTTATAGATTGGGTTTCCAAAACGGATTTAGACCAATATTATTCTAAAGCACTCGCCGGACTTGTCGTTTTTGATTACGTGGGAATCTGTTGTTATACCGAGGGACAGTTGGGATCGAATAAAATCTTCGAATACATGGACATGGGATTACCTGTAATCTGTACAGACTTTCGACTATGGAAAGAATTGATCATAGACAAGTATCACTGTGGAATATGCGTACCTCCAGGAGACAGCAAAGCCATTGCCCAAGCCATGCAATACATCATTGACCATAAAGATGAAGCTTACCAAATGGGTAAAAACGGACAAAAAGCAATCTCGGAAGAGTTTAATTGGGGAAAATACGAAAAAGAATTTTTGTTGAGATACAACGATTAAGTAATAATTTTAAATTATGACGTTAAATAACGTAGAGATTATACATCTCCCTCAATTTTTAGATAATCGAGGGAATTTATCTTTTATAGAGCAAATGAAGCACATTCCTTTTGATATAAAACGCTCCTACTGGATATACGATGTGCCTGGCGGACAGATTCGAGGAGGACATGCTTATCGTAAAAACGAGGAATTCATCGTGGCTTTGTCCGGAAGTTTTGATGTCGTTTTGGATGACGGAAAAGAAAAAAAGATTTTCTCCTTAAATCGTTCCTATTTCGGATTATACGTTCCTAAATGTATTTGGCGACAAATGCAGAACTTTTCAACGAATTCCTTAGCCTTGATATTAGCGTCAACTCCATTCGATGCAAACGATTATATCTACGATTACGAACTATTTAAATCATTATCAAATGAGGAAAGAGAGTAGAGTTTACGATTGTACGATCATCGAGCTGGATAAACACCATCAAGAAAGAGGAAATATTTCCGTTGTAGAGAATAACAAGACCATACCTTTCGCGATTAGACGGGCTTACTATTTATACGATATTCCGGGAGGAGAATCAAGAGGAGGGCACGCTCATAAAAATTTGTATCAATTGATAATTGCGGCAAGCGGTAGTTTCAATGTTACTCTCGATGACGGAGACGTGAAACGTACTTTCACATTAAACCGCCCTTATCAAGGCTTGTTAATCGTTCCGGGAATATGGAGAACATTGGATGATTTTTCCTCCGGTTCGGTCTGTTTGGTTTTGGCTTCGATGGAGTATGACGAAACGGATTATGTAAGGGATTATCAAGAATTTTTAAATCTCAAAAAATGAGTTTTATTCACCATTTATCTGATGTCCAGTCTAAGAAAATAGGAAAGGGGACAAAAATATGGCAATACTGCGTTGTACTTCCCAATTCGATTATTGGAGAAAATTGTAATATTTGTGCACACGTGCTGATCGAGAATGAAGTACAAATAGGGAATTACGTTACGGTAAAATCGGGTGTACAGCTTTGGGACGGAGTTATCGTGGAAGATCATGTTTTCATTGGCCCTAATGTTACATTTACAAATGATTTAGTCCCTCGTTCCAAAATTTATCCTCCCGCATTTATAAAAACTTACTTAAAAAAAGGATGCAGCATCGGAGCCAATACCACGATTATAGCAGGAGTAGTGATCGGTGAATACGCATTTATCGGAGCAGGGAGTGTTGTTACTAAAGATATTCCTGCTAATACGGTTTGGTATGGAAATCCTGCAAAACAAAAAGGGTACATAACGTGTGACGGAATTCTTTTAGACATGGAGATGAAGGATAAAAACGGAAAACAATACAAGATATGATTAAATTTTTAGATTTACAAAAAATAACGACCAAGTATCAGGGAGAAATCCATGCAGCAGTTAAGCGAGTTATAGATTCCGGTTGGTATTTGCAGGGAAAGGAAAACGAAGCATTTGAAATTAATTACGCCCGATATATAGGAACGAAATATTGTGTCGGTTGCGCAAATGGATTAGATGCATTAATTTGGATATTTCGAGCATATATAGAGATGGGAATCATGCATCCCGGCGACGAAATCATTGTTCCTGCAAATACTTATATAGCTTCCATATTAGCGATTACGGAAAACGGTTTAAAGCCTGTCTTGGTAGAACCCGATATAGAAACCTACCAAATAGACGATACAAAAATAGAAGCTGTGATCACGCAAAGAACGAAAGCGATTCTAATTGTTCACCTGTATGGGCAATGCGCCTATTCCGAACAAATCGGAGAGCTTTGTAAAAAATACAATCTGAAATTGATTGAAGATAACGCCCAGGCTCATGGGTGCCAGTTTAACGGTAAAAAAACCGGTTCGTTAGGAGACGTCAGTGGTCATAGTTTTTACCCGGGCAAAAATTTAGGAGCATTAGGAGATGCAGGTGCAGTTACCACGAATGACAAAGAGTTGGCAGAAGTAGTCAGAGCTTTGGCTAACTACGGGTCAAGTCAAAAATACATTTTCAAATATACAGGACGGAATAGTCGCTTGGATGAAATTCAAGCAGCCGTACTAAATGTAAAATTAAAATACCTGGATCAAGACATTGCGATCCGCAAACAAGTAGCCCGACATTATATAAAGAATATTAACAATCAAAAAATTACTCTTCCGATCGTGAAAGATTGGAAAGCTCATGTATTTCATTTATTTCCGATCCGTTGCAAATACAGGGACGAGCTTCAACAGTATCTTACTCAAGAAGGAATTCAGACTATCATTCATTACCCAATCCCTCCACATAAACAGAAGTGCTATAAAGAATGGAATGATCTATCATTCCCCATTACAGAGCAAATTCACAGAGAAGAACTTAGTCTCCCGATAAGTCCTGCTATGACTGAATATGAGATACACACGGTTATTGAAACTGTAAACTCCTTCAAATAATGGAACAGAAAAAAACGGTTTGGTTAGTTTGTGTAAACGCACAACCCCCAGAATTAGATACACATTTAAGACATCAAAAATTTGCAGAAATGTTAATAAAGAAGGGGTATCATGTTATCATTTTTGCAGGTAGCTTTTTACATTATAATAAATCGAACTCTATCAACAACTCTCAAAAATACCTCCTATCAAAATACGGGGACAAACAATACGTTTTCATAAAAACTCCATCTTACACTTCCAATGGATTAAAACGAATATTTTCCATTTTTTTATTTGCATGGAGATTATTGTATTACAGGAAAAAATTTCCCAAACCTGATATTGTAATACATAATTTAAGGGTCCCTTTCGATTTTCCCGTATATGTTGCCGCTCGAAAGTTAAAAGCTAAATATGTTACAGAAGTATGGGATTTATGGCCGGAAGATTTTGTTGCTACCGGACTCATGAAACCCAAAAATCCATTTATTAAAATAGCATATCGAATTGAAAAATTTCTTTACGAAAAAGCTGATCGATTGATATTTACAATAGAGGGAGGAAAAGATTATATAGTAAACAAGGGGTGGGATACGGAACACGGCGGAAAAATAAATATCGATAAATACAATTACATCAATAATGGCATCGATTTAGATGAATTCGAATATAACAAAAAGAACTACATCCTACAAGACGATGATTTATCAGACAACTCTCACTTTAAAGTCATCTATTTAGGTTCAATACGTTTAGCAAATAACATACAGCAATTAATAGATGCCGCCGCTTTTCTTCGTGACAATTCTAAAATCAAGTTTTTGATATACGGAGATGGAGACGAAAGAGAAAGACTAATAGAATATTGTAAAAAGAATAACATAAAAAACGTCATTTTCAAAGAAAAGTGGGTCGACATAAAATACGTTCCCTATATCTTGTCGTGTAGTTCTCTAAACTTAATGAATTATAAAAAAGTAGAAACTCAAAAATACGGAGGAAGTCAAGGTAAATTATTTCAGTATTTGGCGAGCGGTAAACCAATCTTATCCAATAACGTGATGGGATACGATATTGTAAACAAATATAAAGCGGGTATATCGAAAAATATAAGTAACGCCCAAGAATACGCGGAAATTATCAATGAATTTGCATCGTTGGATAAAGAGGAGTATAATATGCTATGCAATAATGCGCTAAAGGCTGCTCAATTTTTTGATTACAAATATTTATTCAAAGCTTATTTTAAACTTATAAACGAATTATCATAAAGATACTTTATGGACTATGAAATCAGACAATTATTTTTTGATGACGGTATAGCATCATTGCAAAAGATAGTTGATTTACAAAATATCGTATATGCCGGCTCTAACCACGAGTTCTCTGTTGCCGGGTTTAAATACCTGTACTTGGACAATCCTTTAGGAAGAGTAATTTCATTCAACGCTTTTCAGGGCAACGATCTTGTCGCTCATTACGCTTGTATCCCCATGAAAATGAACATCGCCGGCAAGCTTGTTCTCGGCTTGTTGGATATAGCGACGGTAACACACCCGGATCATCGAGGTAAAGGACTCTTTAAAATGCTGGCTCAAAAGACATTCGACCACGCTAAAAAGAGCGGTTTCGGGTTCATTTTGGGAGTGGCCAATGCCAACAGCATACACGGTTACATGAAGTACTTCAACTTTACCCTTATCTCTAAACTAACGGTAAAATACGGCTGGGGAACGAGCATAAGACCCGCTTCGAACAAGACGTATAGCGTTTACTGGGACGAGGAGTTGTTGAACTGGAGATTAAGAAAACAGGAATACGCTGTCCATAAAACCTCTATCGTCGGGAAAACGAACTTCTACAAATTCCGAAACGTGTTGGGAGTAAAAACATTCATGGGTGTTTTCCCGGAAAAATTGCTGTCTAAGCTAAATTTGAAAAAATCCAACAATTTCTTGCGACCGCTAAATCTTTACGTGGGGCTGGGGGCAGACTTGAAAAATGGCCACTATTTCGGTATACCGAGTTTTATCAAACACTCTCCTTTCAATTTAATCTTCATGGATTTAACAGGTAACTTACCTCCTGTTACGAAAGACAATATCTTTTTCCAACTGATCGATTTCGATGTGGCTTGATCCCAATTTATCATCCGGCATAACCCTTTTACCACATTATTATAATGAACATTCTGACCTTTGATATAGAGGACTGGTATTGTCATGACAATTACTCCCAAAACATGGAGTGGGACAAGCACGAAGTTCGAATACACGAGCCCCTGGAAAGAATATTATCGGAACTGGAAAAAAAGAAAGTCAAGGGAACTTTTTTCTGCCTGGGATGGCTCGCGCAAAAACATCCCGAAGTGATCCGGACGATTCACGAGAAAGGACACCACGTGGGATGTCACTCTTACCAGCATGAACTGGCATTAAGATTAGATTATAAAGCATTCAAAAACAACACTTTCAAATCGAAAGCTCTGCTGGAAGACATCACCGGAGAAGCGGTGGATGCTTTCAGGGCCCCCTCCTTTTCCGTCATGAAACAAAACCTGTACGTTTTTGACGTGCTTGCGGAGCTGGGTTTTAAATACGATTGCTCTATATTTCCCGCCAACCGGGAATTCGGGGGATTAAAAGAATACGGAGAAGGTGTTCCCGGGATTATAAACGTCAACGGTTACCGATTAAAAGAATTTCCGATGAACGTGTATCGTTTCCTCGGTAAAGATATCATTTTTTCCGGCGGCGGGTATTTCCGGATTTTACCTTACCGGTTAACAAGGTATTTCATGCGACATAGCGATTACGTGATAAACTATTTCCACCCGAGCGATTTCGACCCGGCACAACCGAGGATGAAACACTTGCCTTTGATGCGCCAAATCAAAAACTCGATGGGCTTACGAGGCGCTTTCGAGAAATATCAGAAACTCATCCGGGATTTCGACTTCGTCGATATTCGCCAAGCCGATTCCCTGATAGATTGGGACAAAGCAAAAACTTTCGACATCAAAAACATACAAGTAATATGAATTTACTTTTCACGGGAGCTTCCGGTTTTTTAGGGAAAGAGGCAGGTCCTTTATTATCAAAAAAGTACGAGTTAGAAACGATCGGGTTAACCTCGTTTGATAATTACACGGTAAACCTGGCCAAAGAGGTACCGGTCTTGTCCAAGAGGTACGACGTGGTACTGCATGCTGCCGGTAAGGCTCACGTCATTCCCGGAACGGAGAAGGAAAAACAGGAGTTTTACGAAGTAAACCTGCAAGGCACGAGGAATTTATGTGAGGCGTTGGAAAAAGCGGGAGTACCAGGTTCATTCGTTTTCATCAGTACAGTTGCCGTTTACGGGTGCGAATCGGGAAGGTTGATCGGTGAAGATCACCCGTTAAACGGGAATACTCCTTACGCCGACAGTAAAAAACAGGCGGAAATCTATTTACAAGAGTGGTGCTCGATACATAACGTCATATTAACAATCCTGCGCCCCTCTCTATTAGCGGGAAAAAATCCCCCGGGAAATTTGGGATCCATGATCGAGGGGATCAGAACCGGACGTTATTTAAGTATTGCCGGAGGGAAAGCCCGTAAGAGCGTGTTGATGGCGGAGGATATAGCCAGGTTATTATTCATGGCTGTCGACAAGGGGGGTATATACAACGTGTGTGATAACGAACATCCGAGTTTTCGGCAACTCGAAAAAACGATCTCGGTTCAATTGGGCAAGAAATTACCGGTGAACATACCTTACTGGTTGGCTAAAGCATTAGCGTTAGCAGGCGATTGTTTGGGAAACAAGGCCCCGATCAATTCCTCGAAATTAGACAAGATAACGAGATCGTTGACTTTCAGTAACGAGAAAGCGAAGAGAGTGTTGGGCTGGGAACCGTTAAACGTGTTGGAACATTTTAAAATTCATTGATCCGGTCGTGTATTATTTTTTAGTTTTTGCTTTATTGCTGGTCCTCGAATTGATCTACTTCCATATAGCGGACCGATTCAATATTATCGATAAACCGAACGAGAGGAGCTCGCATACACGAGTTACCCTACGGGGAGGCGGAATTATTTTCTATCTCGGAGCCTTGCTCTATTTTCTTGCGGACCATTTTGAATACCCGTGGTTCATGGCCGGCTTGACCTTGATTACAATCGTGAGCTTTATCGATGACATCCATTCCGTGTCCAAGAGAGTGCGTTTAGCGATACACTTTACGGCCATGTTACTGCTATTCTACCAGTGGGGGGGCACGGCCTTACCCTGGTGGTATATCCCGATCGCCTTGATCTTCTGCACAGGACTGATCAACGCTTACAATTTCATGGACGGTATTAACGGCATTACCGGGGGATACAGCTTGGTCGTAACGGGAACTTTACTCTATATAAACGAATACCAGGTGAATTTTATAGAAGCACAACTATTATGGGTTATGGTGATCGCCATCACGGTATTCAACATTTTTAACTTCCGCAAGAAAGCGAAGTGTTTTGCCGGGGATGTCGGATCAGTCAGCATAGCGTTTATCATTTTATTCCTGTTAGGGAAGTTAATTATACAAACACGAGATCTCGGCTATATTATTTTACTGGCGGTATACGGGGTCGACAGCATACTCACGATTATACACCGGCTTCTATTACACGAAAACATCAGTCTCCCTCATCGAAAACACCTCTACCAAATAATGGCAAACGAACTTAAAATTCCACACGTTGCTGTTTCTGGGTTTTACATGTTACTCCAAAGCATCATAAGCATAGGCTACATCTATTGTGAAGCTTATAAATCCTGGTACTTTATAAGCATCATCCTGATCTTGAGTTTCGGGTACATATGGTTTATGAGAAAGTATTTCGGATTGCATTCCATAACACAATAAAAAAGCGGGAGACTTATCGATTTCCCGCTTTTTTATTTATTCTTTAACTATCCGCCTCAATTTCGCACTTCCGGAGATTTCAGCCACGAAGGGCAAACCCAACACCAAGCCGATACCGGCAAATCCTCCCAAAAAAGTAAATAATACACAAATCAATGCCCGCTTAGGTTTGGATCGTTCATTGGGAATAACGACCGGATCCACGACCGTTAATATGGGAGTCGTCTCTTTTACGGCAATTTTGGCCTGTTCCAATTGTTTGGCCAACTCATTGTACACATTATTAGCCAAAGTATACTCTGCCGTCAATCTCTCCTCTTCAATCTTAGCCATGGCCGAAGAGAAATTTTTATTACGATCCTGAAAACGGGCCAACTCTTTCTGTTTCTCTTCAAAATCATTCCTGGTCTCGTTATAACGCTCTTCGACAAATTTCAAATTAGAAGCGACCTTCTCTATCTTAAATTCCGTAATATATTGCTGCAGTAAAGTCTGTGCATACTGGGCCAGCTGCGCTACGGCAAGCGGTTCCGGTAACTCCGCAGATAACTGAATATATCCATCCTTATCATTGATATTAAGAGTTATGATATTTTTTAATTTTTTAGATACTTCCTGTTCATCCTTGGTCATAAACTGAATTTTAGAATTAGTCTCTGCCCGAACAACAGAAGTCGTATCTTTTCCCCGAATCGCACCGAGGATAACTCCCGGTAAACCGATCGTATACTTTTTAATAAATCCGATCAAACTAAATTGCTGGTATTGATCCTCCGTGAAGTACTCGAAAAGCGTCACCGGGTGGTCAATACCCTCAAATGTCAAAGGAGCATTCATCAACTCTTTTTGAAAAGGGACACTGGCGATAATTTTCGGATAGATTTTAGGCGAAAGGACCTCTCCCGCACTCATACTTCCCAAATTGATACCCACCATCGAAGCCAACCCCGACAAACCTCCCGACATATTCTTCTCTCCCGACTGGGGTACCATCGTACTACCGGCCGTATATACTTTAGGGCTAAAAAGGGCTACCAAAATTCCGATCACCATAAAACAAACGGTCACCTTCAAAATCAATTTCCTGTTTTTCCACAATTTACGAACCACTTCAACCAAATCGATCTCTTGTTCTTCAGGACGTATTTTATTTTGTTGTGATATTGTTTCGTTCTGTTCCATATCGCTTATTTCGAATTATTCATAATGGTTGTAATCATGGCCGCCATCGAAGTCGTAGAAGAAGTTAAACTCATGATTTCAGCCAAGCTCATTCCCTTCCTTATCGGTCTAATCGGTACGATGATCTCACATCCCGGTTCTATCTGTTTCGCACTATTCCCTTTTCTCTTAGCCACCATTCCATTCATATAAACAATATACGTCCCCCGTTTTTTAGCTCTGAAAGCAAAACCGCCTGCACTGGCAATATACTCTTTCAATTTCTTTTTAGGATTGTAGGTAGTGGTATTGGGACGCATCACGGCTCCGTCTACTTTCACCGTTCCGTCATAAAGCGGAACGATAATGCGATCTCCTTCCCGAAGTACCACATCGTAATCCGATCCGGGATTAGCCATCGCCTTATCCAATTCGATACCCACGTAATAGGTATCACCTAACTCTAAAGTTTTAACGTCGATAGAATCCTTACCGACCCCCTGAGTCATCAACTTCAATTTGGATTCCAATCTCCTGCGTTCATCTTCGTTCAATTTTCTCTCCAAACGGGCTCCTTTAATATAAGCCTTGGTGGTTAGTCCTCCCGCACGATTGATAATACTCGATAAGCGTTCATTTTTTACCGATTTAGCGTATTGACCTTCATACATCACCTCTCCTTTTACCATCACATTCTGTTGTTCACTATAACCGGGAGAACGACGGACCTCGATCTCGTCGAAAGGTTCCAAAACAAAGTCCTTCGGACCGTCGATAATCAAACCGTCTTTTAGCGTATAACTAAATATTTTCGCCTCAAAAAGAGCCTCCTTTTTCGCTTTGGGATTCTTTACCCGACGAGCCACATCCACTTTTACCATAGAAGCCGATTCCAAAAGTCCTCCTGCCTGCAATACCAAATCTTCCAACGACATATTCTGTATATAAGGATAAATACCCGGTTTCTTTACTTCTCCGCGGACCGTAACAATATAATTTTCCTGCAGTTCCGAAGTAGAAGGTATATAAAGCAGGTCATTCTTTTGTAAGAGCATATCCTCTTCCCTTCCGGACAATATCTCTTGCAAATTCAACGATTGAACCTGCTTCGTCAAATCCGGATTTTCCCGATACAATAAAACCCGTCCCGTAAAAGCATCTCCTTTCAAACCTTCAGCCACCTTTACCAACTGGGCCACCGTTTGAATATCCTTATCCAAGGAGTAATCCCCCGGACGATACACGGCTCCCTGTACAGAAACCTTATTCTCAAAACGCGACACGATAGAATCGACCTCGACCACATC
This sequence comes from Gabonibacter massiliensis, assembly GCA_001487125.1. Classification (GTDB taxonomy): domain Bacteria; phylum Bacteroidota; class Bacteroidia; order Bacteroidales; family Marinifilaceae; genus Gabonibacter; species Gabonibacter massiliensis. Next base: position 169,947 of record LN913011.1, on the reverse strand, counting down.
CCCGTCATCCAATAGGAAAGAAGGAAAATCCTCCTTTTTCACCGTGTGGATCTGGTATTCGGAACCGCTCTTGCGAATCAAACGTACATTCTTTTTATATGCATCTCCCGTAAACCCTCCGGCATAGTCCAATAACTTCTGTAAGTTCTCTTCCGCAGTCATTTCGTATTTCATGGGTCTTTTCACCCTTCCTTTTATCTGTACCAAATCTTTATAAGGACCGACAACAACGTTATCCCCGTCCTGCAAAACGATATCCCCGATATTTCCCCCCTCCAGAATATACTTATATACATCAAGGGTTGCAATCTTATTTCCCTTTCTAAAGATATTAATCTCCCTTAAAGTACCGATATCGTTAACCCCTCCGGCAGAATAAAGCGCATGAAAAACGGATGCCAAGGAAGGCAAGGTATAGCTCCCCGGAACAAGCACCTCTCCCATCACGTTCACCTGAATACTTCGGATCTGTCCCAATGTCAGGTTAACAAAAGTAGTCGGTTGCGCAGCCGTTATCGCGGAGTAAATCTTAGAAAATTCGTTTTTGATTTTTCCGTTCGCCTCTTTTACGGAAAGACCGCTCAAATAGATCGGCCCTAAATTCTCGACGATAATACTTCCGTCCGGGGATATCACCGACCGCACGGTCTGTTCCGAATCCCCCCACACATCGATGATAACCTCGTCACCCGCCGCCAACTTGTAATTTTCAGGAGTGGGGATATTCAATATCGGCTCAAAAGTTAATTTTTTATTATTAAACAGATCCTTACCGAACACCTCCTCCGAACGATCGGCAACAAGGGCCGGAATGGAATCCATCATGACAAACAAAGAGTCCATCGAACTCAACATCTCTTTGTTTATGGTCCTCAAACGATTTCCCCCCGACTTAGTATCGGTCATTTTACCTGCTCCCCCCTCCTTCTCTGCCATCATCTTTTCGTATTGTGCCTTCAGACGTAACATCTGTTCCTGAGTCACTCCACGGTCTTTTAACATCAGCATCATCTCCTGCTGTGTTTTTCCGTCTTTTTGAGCCTGCTTCAACAATTGAATGACCTGCGCATCGGTCATCTGGGCAAAAGAAGTGACAACCGCACCAAACAAAAATACAATAAGCAACAAGAATCTCATATAATCGATTTTAATCGTTTTAAAGTTTTCACTAAAATATTTAACCGCAAAACCACCAAAACAACTCTATTTTGCAGGCGACGGCAAAGATACGTTTTTAATTGAAAATCAAAAAAACATATCTGAAAATTATCTATCCGTAGCTACGTACCGGAAGCGACTCTTCGATAAGGTTCCACACAACTTAAAGGCACCGTGGTCAAAGCACACCCCAAATGCTCCAAACGGACCATAATTCGATGTTTCCCCCTGACCTCAACCAACTCTCCTTCCAACCCCGCCAGCTTTCCCAACACAACCCGCACATAAGAACCGACAGGCAAATCCACGGTAGAAATTTCCACCTCCTCCTCCGCGTTATCGTTCATAAAACGCAATGCTTTTATCTGTTTATCCGGTATCGGAGCCGGTATCCCGAATTCCTTCAAAAAAGAGACCACTCCAAAAGTCGTCAAAACCTTTTGCATCTGCAATAAATTCACGTATACGAATATATATCCGTTTATCAAAGGGATCTCCACCTTTTTGCTACGGTCACTCCATTTTCTGATTACGACACGCAACGGCAAATAATTTACAATCCCCTGCTGATCCAATCGCTCCTTTACTTTCTTCTCTGCCCGGGAAGCCGTGTAAACAGCGTACCAACGCGATTGATTTTTCTCAAACATCACCCGACACCTCCTGTTTCTCTAATACTTCCATACGATCGAGTACGCCTTGCATCTGTTTGTTCATTCCCTCTTCTTCCATTTGGAAATCAATGGATTCGAAAACAGAGTTTTTAGACTTGAATTCAGGAACGATGTTTTTCATCTGTTTCACAACCATAAAACTATCCGCGGTCTCCAAGGCTGAATGCAATCTATTTATCTCTTCCAATACCCCCCTGTAATCGTATTCCCTGACCTTAGCTATCTTTATTCGATCGTGAACGGTGGGAAGAGTTGTCTCCTTTACATTCAAAACTTCCTCGTATAGCTTCTCGCCGGGACGCAACCCGGTGAAGACAATATGAATATCCTTACCGACTTCAAAACCGGACAATTTGATCATTTTCCGAGCCAAGTCTACGATTTTCACACTTTTCCCCATGTCAAACACGAAAATTTCCCCTCCATGCCCCAAAGCACCCGCTTGCAAGACCAGTTGACAGGCTTCCGGAATCGTCATGAAGAAACGGGTTATTTCCGGATGAGTTACCGTAACCGGCCCCCCCGTTTCGATCTGCTTTTTAAAACGAGGGATAACCGATCCGTTCGATCCCAATACATTTCCGAAACGGGTCGTTATAAAATTAGTTTGTGATATCTTGTTTAAAGATTGCGTGTAGATTTCAGCAATACGCTTACTGGCTCCCATGACATTCGTCGGATTTACCGCCTTATCCGTGGAGATCATAACAAAACGCTTGCAGCCGTATTTTACGGCACAATCCGCCATATTCTTGGTTCCGAACACATTGGTCTTCACCCCCTCCACGGGATGCATCTCAACCATCGGCACATGTTTATAAGCCGCGGCATGATAAACGATATCCGGATGATACATTCTGAACATACCTTCCACCCTCTCTTTATCACGAACATCCCCGATTTCAATCTTATAATTAAAAAAATGAAATTCCTCTTTCAATTCCAGTTCTATATCATACAACGGAGATTCTGCCTGATCAAAAAGCACAATCAAAGAAGGTCTGAAATGAGTCAATTGACGGATGATCTCGCTTCCGATGGATCCGGCCGCACCGGTCACCAAAACGACCTTATTAAGTAATTGCTTCCGCAAATTATCCTCATCCAATTTGATCTCTCCCCGCTCCAACAAATCTTCGATCTTTATATTTTTTATATGCCGTATACTCAGATCCCCGTTAATCCAACTTTCGAAACGAGGAACCTCCAACACGTTGACATTATATTTCAGACAGGTTTCGACAATCGTTCGCTTTTTATCGTAAGCGATCATCTTTTTAGCGATAATAACTTTATCCACCTTATTCCGCTTCAACAGATACCCCAAAGAAGACATCTTGTAAATCTTAATTCCCTCCAATACTTTCCCGGCTTTTTTATCATTCACATCAATAAACGCAAGGATATTATAAGACACGTCCTCCGCGTTATCCAACGCGTGCTTGGCCATAATCCCATACTCATCGCTTCCGCAAATAATGACATTCTTCTTTGCCTTTTCCGCTCCTATATATTGGATAAAAAGAGTTTTTACAATCAACCGGCTCACAATCATCATACTCATTAACAACACGTACTCCGTCAAAAGCACGGAGATAGCGATCAATAGGCGGCCGGTCACCAAAAAATAAGCACCGCTTCCTAAAAGAAGTACCAACTCTCCAGCCGTTAATACATAATAAATCCGTAAAGCATCTTCTGTTCCTGTAAATCGAACAATACCGGAATAAGTTTTTCCCCAAATAAAACTAACAATCCTTACCCCCACGATACAAATCGCCCCTCGTGAAACAAGAGACATGTTTATGCGGTCTAACTGAAAATTCCCAAGTATCAAATAAGTGACACCGACCGCGACGCAACTCAACATCACGTCGATTATAAAAACGATCCATCTTGGCGTATAGGAGAAAGAGTGCAGCGCTTTCATCCTATTCAATCCATTTGTAACAAATGCAACCATAAATTCCCGTTATATTACATCTCTCATGGGTCTATGCAACCGACCCATGAAAGATGTTGTTAAAGTATAAAAAAACACAATAGTATCTACAAAGATCTACCTATTTAATAAACTTTTAACACAGTCACCTCTTCAGGCGTCAAGAATCTCCATCTTCCGCGAGGCAAGTTCTTTTTCGTGATTCCGGCAAAATAAACCCTATCCAATCGAAGAATCTGATAGCCGAAATGTTCGAATATACGACGAACGATACGATTCTTTCCGGAATGAATTTCGATGCCGACTTGCGTACGATCATCAGCAGCTATTTGAATATCGTCGGCCTGAACAAAACCGTCTTCCAACTCAATTCCGTCCCGGATGGATTGAATATCTCCCATACTTACAACCTTATCCAAAAAAACGTGATATATTTTTTTCTGATTGTACTTCGGATGCGTCAATTTTTTAGCCAAATCGCCGTCATTCGTGAATAAAAGCACTCCCGTCGTCTGGCGATCCAAACGTCCGACCGGATAAACCCGCTCCTTACAAGCCCCCTCGATCAGAGACATAACCGTCTTGCGCTCCATGGGATCATCTACGGTAGTCACGTAATCTTTAGGCTTATTCAATACCAAATACACTTTACGTTCCGGCACAACAACACGGTCGTCCACTTCTACCCTATCTTCCCGTTTAACCTTCACACCTACTTGTTGTATCACCTCACCGTTTACTTTTACCCGTCCGGCTAAAATCAATTCATCTGCATCCCGGCGGGAACAAATTCCCCCTTTGGCAATATATCGATTCAACCGCAATTCCGTTTCATCGCCTTCGTTCTCCAACCGATGAGCCAACTGTTTCTTCTGAGAATAGACACTTCTCTTTCTCTCTCTTGCTTCCGGAAAATTTCTACGTTCACGATTGGGACGATCTACCCGGTTGAAACGGTCGTTTCTCTCTTCACGTTCTCCCCGGTTATACTCTTCCCGCTCAGAACGTGCTCCTCTCCTGAATTCATTTCTTTTTCCCGGCTCTTCCCGGTAATTCCTCTGCTGGAAACGCCGTTCTCCCCCCTCGCTCCGGTTCTCCCTGTCGGAAGTATACCTTTCGTTTCTATCTTCCCGGCTTTCTCTTCTCGGAAAACGGTTTTCCCTCCGTTCTCCTTGTTCTTCCCGTTTCTGGTAATTTTCGTCCCGGCGACGGAATGAACGTTCTTTTCTTTCCCCGTCACGATCTCCCTCGTAACGATCTCTACGGAATCTCTCCCCCTCATCGTTACGTTCCCCTCTGTCAAAACGATTTTGACGAACAAATTTACCTTCTCGTTCTTGATTCAAATCCCGAATCTCAACCCGTTTAAACCTTCTGACCGGACGATCCGACTCTCCCTCTCCGGAAAAAAAATCATCTCTCCGCTCCCTGTTAAAACGATTTGCCCTCTCATCTCCCTCACGGGTGTCAGGCTTCCTTTGCCGATTCTCGTCACGATGCCCGGCATTTCGACTAATCCTTGGTCTTTTCTCTTCCCGATTGTACATAACAGACTTCTAATAAATTAAATATTAATTATAACTGAGCATACTATAAATCAACAGTATATTAAATGCTCTTCGATTTTTAGACAACTGATCTTTCTATTTTTTAATTCAATTGTACTCCCGACTCAACTTACTTCGGAGCCGTTCGATAAACAAAAAATGCCACGAAAGCATACAAGATATTAGGTATCCATACCGCTAATAACGGATTCATATTTCCATTGGTTGCAAATACCGTCGAAAATTGCATGAATAGAATATAAGAAAAACTGATCAACAACCCTAATCCTAAATGAAATCCCATACCTCCCCGAATTTTTCGGGAAGCAATACTCACCCCTATCAATGTCAGTATAAAGGTGGCAAAAGCATTGGAGAAAATTCTATATTTCTCAATCTGAAACTCAACAACATTACTACTTCCCCTCAGCTTTTGTCTGTCAATGTATTCATTTAATTCCGGCAAAGTCAAACGTTCCTTTATCTTCTTGGGATCTTCTGAAAATTCCGCCGGAGTAAAATTTAATAAGGTATCGATCTGTCTACCCGTCGTATACGTCTCTTTCATTCCGTCGAACTCCCTGTAAGTCCAATCCTTAATCGTCCATTTTCCTTTCTTCTCGTCCCATTCGATCAACCGGGCGTTCAATTTATTTATTAACGTATCTCCCCGGAAATTCTCATATGAAAAATCATATCCTATTTTAGGACCAACGGAAAAAGAGGACATATATATATAAGAACCGGGAGCCACTTGACGATGAATATTCTTCTCTCGATTTTGAAAAGTTTTCCAAATGTATTTCTCCGAAAACTCTATCCGTTTCTTATTGGCATTAGGGATGATAAAAGCAGTCAACAACAGGGACAACGTCGCGATAACACCCGCCGAAATCATATAGGGACGTACCATCCGGCGAAAACTGGTTCCCGTACTCAAAATGGCTATGATTTCACTATTGTAAGCCATCTTGGAAGTAAAGAAAATAACAGAAATAAATGTAAACAGAGAAGAAAACACATTCGCAAAATAAGGAACGAAGTTGAGGTAATAGTCAAAGACAATGGCGTTGACCGGAGCACTGTTCTCTATAAACTTCTCCAAACGCTCCGAAAGGTCGAAAACGATAACGATACTGAGAATGAGTACCATTGAGAAAAAGAAGGTACCCAGAAACTTTCGTATAATATATATATCCAGTTTTTTCATCTACAGCCGAGTTGTCACTTTTTTTACTGTTTTCGTTTTCCATGCAAGGAAATCACCTTCCAATATATGCTTCCGCGCCTCTTTTACCAACCACAAATAAAAGGACAAATTATGGATCGAACAAATTTGCAACCCTAAAATTTCATCTGCCTTAATCAAATGGCGCAAATAAGCTTTTGAATAATCTTTATCCACGAAAGAGAGAGCTAAAGGATCAATGGGGGAAAAATCCTTTTCCCACTTTTTGTTCTTAATATTAATTACCCCCTCCGTCGTAAACAACATTCCGTTTCTTCCGTTCCGGGTAGGCATAACACAATCGAACATATCGACGCCTAAAGCAATGGCCTCTAAAATATTCTCGGGCGTACCGACACCCATCAGGTAGCGGGGTTTATCTTTCGGTAAAATCCGGTTCACCACCTCAATCATCGCATACATCGACTCCGCGGGCTCTCCTACCGCCAAGCCTCCGATAGCATATCCTTCCCGCTCCAATGACACCGCATGCTCAGCAGCACGTTCCCGAAGATCTTTATACACACATCCCTGAACGATCGGAAATAAAGACTGACGGTAACCGTATAACGGCTCCGTTGCATCAAAACGTTTTACACAACGTTCCAACCACCTTTGAGTCAACTCCAAAGATTTTTTAGCATAGACGTAATCGCTTTGACCGGGAGGACATTCGTCGAAAGCCATCACGATATCGGCCCCTATCTTACGCTGGACATCCATTACGTTTTCCGGTGTAAAAAGATGTTTCGACCCGTCAATATGAGAACGGAAGGTAACCCCTTCTTCCGTGATCTTCCGGCTATCGGTCAAAGAAAATACCTGAAAACCGCCGCTATCGGTCAATATCGGTCTATCCCACGCGTTAAATTTATGTAAACCTCCCGCGGCTTGCAACACATCTGTACCCGGTCGCAAGTAGAGATGATACGTGTTTCCTAAAATAATTTGAGCCTGAATATCCTCTTTCAACTCCCGGGCATGCACAGCTTTTACGGTCCCTACTGTCCCCACCGGCATGAAAATGGGAGTTTCAATAGTTCCGTGGTCTGTCGTTAACAGGCCACATCTTGCTTCGCTATGCTTATCTTTCGCTAAAAGGGTGTAATTCATTCGCTTTCATTTTTGAATCGGCAAAGATAGTGATTATTTTAGATTAAAATCGTCTCTCTTTCCCCTAAATATCGCAAAAACGTACCCTTCCCTCTCAAATCAGGCCGAAAATTTAAAATCCAAGCCATTAAATCGTTATTTTAAACTTAAAATCAGCAAATCATTTTCAAATAAAAGAAAAAAATAGAATCTTTGGAACTTGATTCAAAATGCTAAAAAATTATAGGTTATGAGAATGTTTTACAAGTTAATTGTATTCCTTTTTATGGTGGGGTTGGTTTTACCCGGATATGCACAAAGCGAAAATAAAAAATTTAGTCTGGCCGATTTCTGTCTCAATTATACATTTATGCCCACGGGGGTTCGGGGACTTCGTTCACTGAACGACGGAGAACATTATACGGTTTTGGAATCCAACGGACAAAAATTAGTCATGTATAGCTACAAAACCGGAAAGGCCGTAAACACCCTGTTAGATCTCAGTGATCCCAAATATAAAGAGGTAAAAACGATACAAGACTACGAGTTCAGTCCCGATGAAAGCCGTATTTTGATATGCACGAACGTAAAACCGATTTACCGTCGTTCTTTCACGGCTGACTATTACGTTTTCGATTTTAAAAACAGGGAACTGAAACCGTTATCCACAGGTGGACCTCAACGTTTGGCAACCTTCTCCCCGGAAGGAACCAAAATAGCATTCGTACGGGATAACAATCTCTTTATCGCGGATTTACGCTTCGGCTCCGAATTACAGATCACCTTCGACGGAAAATTCAATCAAATTATTAACGGGGCTCCGGATTGGGTCTACGAGGAAGAATTTGAATTCAATAAAGCATTCGAGTGGGCCCCCGACGGATCCGCCATTGCTTTCATGAAATTTGACGAATCGGATGTAAAGATATACCATATGAACATGTTCAAGGGAGAGAGACCGGAACTGAAAGAAAATGCCGTCTATCCTTCCAACTATTCTTATAAATACCCGAAAGCCGGTGAAGCGAACTCCAAAGTCAGCGTACACGTGTACGATATAAAAGATCGCGTCACAACTCCCATGAACATCGGGGACGAAACCGACATCTATATCCCGCGTATTAAATGGACCACCGATCCTAAAAAATTAGCCATACTGAAATTAAACAGATTTCAAAACAAGCTGGAAATTTTGCTGGCAAACGCCCGGGTAGGCAATACGACAATGCTGTACAGGGAAGAGAATAAATACTACATAGACGAGAATAACTTCGATAACCTTATTTTCCTGGAAGACGGACAACATTTCGTACTCAGCAGTGAAAAAGACGGTTATCTCCATCTTTATCTCTTCGACATGGCCGGAAAGGAAAAACAAGCCATTACCTCCGGTCATTTCGACGTGGTCGATTTTTACGGTTACGATCCCGAAAAAAGATTATTCTACTACTCTTCTCACGAAGTATCTCCTATCGAGAAATACGTCTATTCCATCGATCTAAAAGGACGAAAAAAATTACTAACTCCCACGCAAGGTTGGAATAATGCGGAGTTTAGCAAATCTTTCAAATACTATGTAAACACGGTTTCCAATGCCGACACTCCTCCTGTCATCACTCTTTACGGGGCGAATGGAAAAGACATCCGTATACTGGAAGACAACGCGGCGCTAAAGGAGACCTTAAAAGATTACTCCGTGGCTCAACGGGAATACATTCAAATACCGGCCGCAGACGGGACGACACAACTCAACGCGTGGATTATGAAACCCGTCGATTTCGATCCTGAACAAACTTACCCCTTATTGATCATTCAATACAGCGGACCGAATTCTCAACAGGTACATAATTCTTGGGCCATCGACTGGACGCAATACTTGGCACAAGAAGGTTATATCGTAGCTTGTATCGATCCCCGGGGAACCGGTGCAAGAGGAGAAGAATTCCGAAAATGTACTTACATGCAGTTAGGTAAAATCGAAAGTGACGATATGATTGCCGCGGCCAAATGGTTGGCTGAAAAACCGTATATCGACCCGGCAAAGGTCGGAATCTGGGGGTGGAGCTACGGAGGATTCATGTCCTCTCTTTGCCTGATGAAAGGAAACGATGTATTCTCCACGGCCATAGCGGTAGCCCCGGTTACCAACTGGAGGTTCTATGATTCCGTGTACACTGAGCGTTTCATGCGTCGTCCCCAGGACAACCCGAACGGCTACGATGACAACTCTCCGATCAACTGGGCAGATAAACTGAAAGGACATTTATTAATTTGTCACGGAACGGCAGACGACAATGTTCACATCCAGAATGCTTATGAATTATCGGAAGCCTTGGTACAAGCCAATAAACCATTCGACATGCAAATTTATACCAACCGCAACCACAGTATATTCGGAGGTATGACACGTCTGCATTTGTACGGCAAATTCATGGATTACCTGAATCAGCATTTGAAATAAATTTTTTCTTTTAAAATAACCCCGCTTTTCTATTCATAACTTCGAAAAGCGGGATTTTTCTATCCTCTTTTTTTTATTTTTCCGAATAAAAATTAGTTTATTTGGAAAGATAATATTATATTGCCACAAAAACAATCCCATAGCATCTAAAGATATACTATTATGGAAAAAAAAATCTGCTGCCTCTTTTTAATCTTTGCTTTCACATCAAGCAACATATCCTTAAATTTCCTCCATGCACAAGGAAATGTTCCATCTTACAGCGTTCCTATAGGAAGTAACCTTCGCATAGACCTCGAATATTTATTTGGTCCTAATCCCAGAAATATACATATCTACCATGAACGACGAGTTTTTGAATTTTATGCAAATGGACCTACGGCATGGATTTTTAACGTCAGGCCGGAATACGAAGGAATTGTAATACTGAACGATGGGAAAGGAAATATATACGCTTTTGAACTTGTAGTCATACAACCGACTATCCCCATTACAAAATCATCTACAGATACGAGACATGAATCAGTTGTAAACATTAAACCTATAAGATTCTATTCCGAAAGAAAAAAATAACATATTACACACAATCATCATGGGAAAAGATAAAATCTACTTTAAAGCTATTTTACTGCTTTCAACTATTATCATGACGAGTTTTATGTTTATTCCTGAAGAAAAAAAAGACAAGGAGAAAAAAGGAAACGGGGGACAAATACGCGATACCATTATTCTATTCGAGCAAAATATACTTCATTTTAATGTGTCCGACTCTGCCGGAAACGCATTAAAAGATATTATTTTTGAATATAATAAAGAGAAAAGCCCTCTTTCGAAATCAAATTCATTTCAAATATGCGTTTCACAAAATGATTCGATTATAGAAATTCACAAAGAGAATTTTAAAACTTTCCGGTTGAAACTAATTGTTCAAAAGAAAAAGAAAGAAGCATTATCCACGGCAATATTTCTAACAATACATTTAACGGAAAAAGAGAAGTCGGGAAAATCCTGTATTGCACGTAAGAAGATCGTGCAAATTAATCCCCAGAATGTCACGACAATAAAACCCGAGTCAAAGAATTAACAATACCACATGAAATGGTCTCATTTTTTATTGACAGCACGTCAAGAGATAAAGCTAATATCCCGTAACGGGACATGGCAAGTATTTGTTTTTATTGCTTTAAGTGGAATTGTCTCTCTGCAAGTGGTGTTTCAATGTATCGGGGCAAATACCGACTGGGGAATGATTGCCTCTGCAGCACACATGCCTTACCTAAATGCATACCTTTTCAATATTGCTCAATCACTACTAATCATTTTCTTTATCACCGATTTTTTCCAGCGAGAAAAACGAGAAGCTTGGAATGCCTGCATTTATACTCGCCCTATCGAAAATAATATATACCTGTGTGGAAAAGTCATGGGAATTCTCTGTTTGTACGTCATCATAAATATTTTTTCTATTGTGACTTGCTGCTTGTTGAACCTTTTGGTAAGCGATGCTCCTTTTTACTTTCCATATTACTTATTCTATTTATTCACCTTGACTTTACCCTCACTCTGTTTTTTGACAGGTTTAGGGTTATGGTTATCAGGTATAACCGGATCACGTTTCTTTGCACAAACGATACTACTTGTCTTATGGATTGTGACGGCATTTTTTACCCCGAATACATACGGGACACTCGACTTTCTGGGTCATTCTTTACCGAACATGTTTTCGGATATAAGCGGCCATCCGAATTTATCCTCTTATTTACTACAACGATCTATCTATCTTCTAATAGGAATCGGATTAATTATCACGGCCGTCGTTCTATTACATCGCAAACCGAACAATCCCAAACATATCCGTTTGCAATCATCCGGGGGTTGCCTGTTTATATTCATCGGAATAATCTCGGGCTTTATTATAGAATTTAACTATAGCAAAAACGAACAAGCACGAGAAAAATTCCGAAAGAATTACTCCTTTTACGAGGCTACTGCTTCAGCCCATATAAAAGAACACTCGATAATTTTTGAACAAAAAAAAGAAAAAATATTTTTGAAAAGCGATATAGTTGCGAAGAATCTGAATCCGGAACCTCTCACTCGAATTATACTATTTTTGAACCCGGGATTGAAAATAACGAGTTTAAGGGAAGGAGATCACCCCTTAATATACACACGGAATAATCAAACATTAAGCATACAACGTTTTCTCCATAAAGGAGATTCTGTACATCTACAAATCGAGTATGAAGGATATATTGACGAAAATTTTTGCAATATAGATCAACCGAAACAAAAAATACACGAGTCTCCTCTTGATTATTTCATTTTCCGTTTCGGACAGAAAAATTCTTTCATCAGCGACAATTTTCTTTTGTTAACTCCCTACTGCATATGGTACCCGACAAGCATTCCTCCAGTCCTTCCGGGAGTTTCATATTTCAGTTATAACGACTTCACAAGCTTTCATCTCTCCGTCTTACATCCTCGACAAACACGCATAATATCTCAGGGTAAAAAAAGTTATTCCGGTAAAGATAGCATATCATTCCATCCCTCACACCCAATAAAGGGACTCTCTTTATGCGGCGGACCTTACGAATCAAAATACATGGAAATCCGAAACTCACGAATAGAATTATTCTATTTTAAAAATCATGATTTCTTTTCTACCTATTTCCGACACACGACGGGAAAGGATTTACAATTTGAAATTCAGCAGAATTTGTTATCGGCCCACCGGATTGATGAGTTTCTACAGGGAATCAAACAATATGACCAACAATTACTATTACTTGAAATACCGGCAATCTTTCAAAAAAAAGAGCAGTTCAGCATAGAATGCAATAACAGAATTCAACCCGGTCTCGTGTTCTTATCGGAATTGGGTATCGACATGGATATAAATCATTTTCGAAATACCCTTTCTCTCAAAAATATGCTCCGGAACGGGATGAGCGAGACCGAAGCGGAAGCAAATTTATTTATAACTTGGGCCAGCTCCTTTCTTACGTCCGATAGTAAACAAAACAGTACCGCCATTCATCAAATATTCGGGAAAAAACAGAACTTTCAAAACAAACCGAATCCCTATAACATTCTCCCAATGCTACATGATACGCACACAACCTTATATTCCGAAAAATATCCCTATTTGGACCTAATCATCAAACTTCTTCTACAAGAAGAATCAAATTTATGCCAATTCGTCACAATAACTCCTTCTCCTTACGAACGGGAAGCCCGCAGTTTCTTGCAAGGAAAAACAATCGAAGAAGTTTTAGAACAAAATCTCCCTTCATTCTTTTTACAGGAAATTCTAAAATTGAAAAGCGAACACTTGTTAGATTACCTGACAACACATACTTCCAGACAAAAACTGTTCAGACTAATCCATTCAATATATACCCAATATCCGCATCAAATAACATTTAATCAATTTACAAACATTATGGAAGACTCATTACGAATTAACCTAAAAGAAATCGTATATAAATGGGCTACTTGCAAACACGATGGTCTCGTGCAAATAAAAGACGGAGAAATATTGCCTATATTCAACTCGGATTTAAGAATGGGGAAAATAAAAATCTCGAATAATGATAAAGCAGAAGAACTCATTTCTTGTCAAATATCACGAGGCGACTCAATTGTAAATCACAATTTTTATCTCCAACCGAACGAAGCTAAAGAAGTAAGAATAATCGATATTTTTGGTTTTTTCAAAATAAACACACTTTCCAAGAATATTCCAGGAAACCTCTTTCTCATTTCCAATCCATGGACAATGGCAAATAAAACACCTATCAAACTTGATCCAATACCGGGAAAGGGATGGTATGTATTGGATCTTCCCCTATCCGAATTTGATACTCCTAAAAATGAAATCATCGTGGATAACGAAGACTCAACCTGTTTTAAAATTGATCTTAAACAAAACCTGATTCAAAAACTTTGGGAAAGTCGAAAAAAGAAATATCGTGCTTCAAACCCTCTTCATAAACGGACAAAATCATGGACTCCTACGTTTTCAGAAAATGCTTACGGCAAATATATTAAAAATTATCTGTACAAATCAGGCGGAGACGGTACTGCCAAAATAATCTGGGAAACATACATTAACACTCCGGGGGAATATGAAGTCATGGTTATGGTTCACGATCGTTCCCCCGTTACCGCTTCATTTATTTCAGGCGGAACACAACAACCAGAAAAGAAAAATCTAACCTACCACTATACTGTCTATACAGGAAAAGAAGAAAAATCCATAGAAATCACACCTAAAAAAACATCAGCATGGGTTTCTCTCGGAAAATACCATTTTCATAAAGGTAAAGTCCGCACGACGCTCAACGACCAAGGAGAAGCGGAACAGTTTATTGTTGCAGATGCCGTAAAATGGGTAAGAACCGATTCTTTGGAAAATTAAATAATTATCACAAATACATTTTTTAAAAGAATTTATTTTATCCCCCAAAAATTATCTTGTAACAAGCAATATGAAAAATGGTTTTCACACATTAGAAAATGACACCTCCATCTCGGTTCGATACCTTTTGATTACATGCGTTTTATGACAGAGAATGACAAAATTGCATAATTAGAATCAATTTCATTGACGAAACAATTTAATTTTTTATAACTTTAGGGGTCGAAAATGCAAGTAGAGTAATTGGTATGTAATTTTTTTTTTTGCAAATACCACTTGATGCCGACAAAAGAGAAATCGTTTAACTTAAAAAATAAAGATTATGAGCAAATGCATATGCACGCTGGAACCTCAGGCTATCTGGGAAAACTTTTATAAACTCACGCAAGTTCCCCGTCCTTCCAATCACGAAGAAAAAGCAAGAGAATTCGTTATGAATTGGGCAAAAGAAAACGGAATAAAAGCCGAGATGGACGAAGCCAATAATATACTATTGAGCAAACCCGCAACACCGGGAATGGAGAACCGTAAAGGAGTTATTCTACAAGGACATCTGGATATGGTTCCTCAAAAAAACGAAGATAAAAAACATGACTTTACCAAAGATCCGATCGATGCTTATATCGACGGAGAATGGGTAACAGCAGACGGCACGACCCTGGGAGCTGATAATGGGATCGGCGTCGCCACCGGCATGGCTTTACTGCTGTCCAAAGATATTCCTCACGGGCCGTTAGAAGTGTTGATCACCGCCACTGAAGAAACAGGAATGGACGGAGCCAACGGCATTCGTCCGAACTGGTTAAAAGGTGATATCCTTTTGAATTTGGACTCGGAAACGGAAGGCGAATTATATGTCGGATGTGCAGGTGGTATTGACGGAGAAATTCAATTTACTTATACTCCGGAAGCCGTGCCGGCCGGAAATAAAGCCTATAAATTGGCCTTAAAAGGATTGAAAGGCGGCCATTCGGGTATGGACATTAACCTGGGAAGAGGAAACGCGAACAAGTTATTTTTCCGCTTTTTAAAAGCCGTAGCGCAGGAACTCGATATAAGAATCGCTTCCATAGAAGGAGGAAACATGAGAAATGCCATTCCGCGCGAGGCATTTGCCATTGTAACCCTTCCCGCAATCCATGTTGATAAATTCCAAAACAGAATCAAAGAATACGAAACCATCTTTAAGGCGGAACTCAGTGCAAAAGAACCGACATTGCAACTATTCGCAGAGGAAGTTTCCATGCCCGGAAACGTGATGAATGCTCAAATTCAAGCTAATATCATCAACGCGATCGTGGCTTGTCCGAATGGAGCCATGAGAATGATCGATTCTATGCCCGACACGGTGGAAACATCCAATAACCTTGCCATCGTCAAAGGAGGAGAAGGCAAAGTAGAAGTTTATATGTTGATGCGCTCTCCTGTTGAAACGGCAAAAATGGCATTAGCTCAATCCGTTCAGGCTGTGTTCGAACTGGCCAAAGCGGACCAGATCAATTTCGTGGGAGAATACCCGGGCTGGAAACCCAATCCAGACTCGGCAATCCGTAAAACGATGGAAAACGTATACGAGAAATTATACGGTAGAAAACCGGCTATTATGGCCATCCATGCCGGATTGGAATGCGGTATTCTCGGATCCACGTACCCGAACTGGGATATGATTTCGTTCGGACCGACCATCAGCTCTCCGCACTCTCCGGATGAAAAGGTAAACATCGCATCCATCGTTAAATTCTGGGATTTTCTGAAGGCTACCTTACAGGCTATTCCTGAAAAATAATACATCTTTGAAGACAGATTTATTTTTCGTCTTTTGAATGCTATTCAAAACATAAAAAATAAATCTGTCTTTTTCATAAACGCGACATCTCTAAACGCAAACGTTAGCATCTTTTACGAAACCGCCCCGCATCCGCCTTTCATTTAACAACATCCCCTCTCTTTTTTTTATTATTTTAACCATAAGGGACGATTTTCTGTATTATCTTTGTTGGGAAAATTCAAATGTTTAACTATGACTTTAAAAAAATTGACGTTACCCGAACTGCTGAAACACAGCTGTTCTAAGTTCGCAAAAAACCTCTCGTTAAATTTTGTCGCAAACGGAAAAAGAACTTACCAAGATTTATATAATGACGTCATTGCTGTTGCCAATCATCTGATTCGCTTAAATATAAAAAAAGGAGATAAAGTAGCCATCTTAAGCGCTAATATGCCCAACTGGGGAATCACTCAATTTGCAATAGCAAGTACGGGAGCCATTGCCGTTCCGATTTTACCCGGGTTCTGCTCCACGGAACTTCAAAATATACTGGAACATGCTGAAGTAAAAGTAATTTTCGTATCCCGCCTTTTGGCCAAATGTTTAGAAGATGTTAAGACCCCGTTCTTAAAACATAAGATTCTAATCAATAATTTTGCAACCATCCCGGAAGGCTGTTATGCCCCCGAAGAATTAGATAAGTTGACTCCCGATATCGACCTCAACGACTATACTCCGTTACCCGATATTACGGTAGAAGAGGAAGATACGGCATCCATTATTTATACTTCCGGCACGACAGGATTCTCCAAAGGAGTAGAATTGACACATAAAAATTTAGTATGGGATGCCCGTCAATGCCGTACGATACAGCATGTAGACGAATCGGACCGTTTCTTAAGTATCCTCCCTATGGCTCATACCTATGAAAATACTTTGGGTTTGCTCTTACCGCTTATGTTCGGATCTCAGGTTTTTTATCTGGACCGGGTGCCGACCCCCAAACTTTTGGTTCCGGCCATGCAAAAGATTCATCCTACGGTTATCCTATCCGTACCGCTTATTATCGAGAAGATATACAAGACTCAAATCGTTCCCAAATTCAACAGTAACAGAATCATTCGAGCCTTATACGGTTTTTCCGTAGCACGTAAATTCTTCCACCGGATGGCGGGTAAGAAATTAATGGAAACATTCGGGGGAAAATTAAAATTTTTCGGTGTCGGAGGCTCTAAACTTGACGGAACAGTAGAAAAATTTTTGAAAGAAGCACGCTTCCCTTACGCCATTGGTTACGGACTGACCGAAACAGCCCCCATGGCCGCCGGCTCCAACCCTTCAGGAACATTCTTGCAAGGCGTGGGACCGATGATGGAAGGCGTTTCTATAAAAATCAACGAACCGGACGAAAAAGGAGAAGGAGAAATCTGGATCAAAGGTCCTAACGTGATGAAAGGTTATTACAAACGCCCCGAACTAAATGCCGAAGTCTTCACGAAAGACGGGTGGTTTAAAACGGGAGATTTAGGCTCTTTCGACAAAAAGAATCGCTTATCTATCCGAGGCAGGATTAAAACCATGATCCTGGGAGCATCGGGAGAAAATATCTATCCGGAAGAGATCGAATCCATCATCAACAATTTCCGTTTTGTTAACGAATCCTTAGTCGTGGAAAACAGCGGTAAGTTAGTCGCTATGGTTCATTTCAACATGGAAGAGTTAGAAAAGCATTACAAGAACCTTAAAAGCCAAGCTGATAATTACAAGACAATGATCAGCGACTATATCGAAGAACAGAAGAAAGAGTTACGCGAATATGTAAACGCCCGGGTCAATAACTTCTCCAAATTACAGTTGGTCATGACTCAACACGAACCTTTCGAAAAAACCCCTACCCATAAGATAAAAAGATTCTTATATAACAAGTAAATTAAAAAAGTCGAGTTCTCACTCGACTTTTTTAACGAATACAAAAATCCAACAGTAACTTCCCGTCGAGGTATCCTTTAAGATGATCTCCAATCTGAAGCCCGCGATAGCGAAAAGGATTTCCACAGTATATATAATCTCCGATTTTCAACATATAGTACTCGGACATTGCGGCTATAACCTGTTCCGGCGTCACGGAAGAGTCCGTCACATTCCCTCGAAAGATCTCTTTCCCGTTCAACTCCAAAATATACTCTCCCCTTATCTTATCCCGGCTGCACAAGGAAGAAATGGCAGCCGCCCCGTCAAACGAATAAGCCACGGCCGGAGATAATCCCTTCTCCAATAACTCCTTCTCCCGGTTATCCGCGTAAAAACGAATACCTATTCCTACCTCCTCGTAATACCGGGAAGCAAAGCGTTCGGATACACACTTACCAATCTTGCAAATACGCAATACCAATTGCGGGACACAACTCAATTCCGTTGCAAAAGCCGGAAGATAAAAGTCTTCATTATTCCGTAACAAAGCATTATCTCCGAGAGTCACCCCTGTCCGTTCTCCGAAAACATTATACTCCGTACACAACAGTTTCATTTCACCAGTATTTATGAATAAAATAACGCGTCTTTCGTCTAAACCAACAAATCCTGCACCGGACGTTTAGGAACATGGTGAGAACCGTCGTTTTCCCTCCAATATTTATAATCTTTCCCCCGCATCTCTTCCAATACGACGGTCTCTTTCGGCTTTCCCAAAGCAATCACGTACGTGATCTTCAAATGATCCGGCAATTGCAGGATAGTCCTCAACGACTCGTTTTTAAAAGCCTTTACAATACATCCCCCATACCCTTTTTCTACTGCCCCGAGCAAAATCGTCTGCGCCTGTATCCCGTCGTCACACAAACAATTCTCCACGATACCCGTGTCCAATAACTGTATCAAATAAGCGGAAGGGCGTTCTCCCTCATCCGGTCCGGCCCAATCAGTCAAATAACCGGCCCAAGACAAGGTATGAAAAACCCGGTCGCACTCCTCTTCTCCCGTAACCATTCTGTATTTCAAGGGTTGCGCATTCCTACCGGAAGCACAATAACGGGTTAACCCCACGAGATCCGTCAGCTCTTCGGACGTTATCCTCACCTCCTGATAAAAGCGACGATAACTTCTATTTCTCAACAACAACTCTTTCAACATAAATCTGATTTTAGATTGTAAATTTAAATCGTAAATTTGCTTCGAAGCAAAATTAATAATAATAATTCGAAATCCCACGGATATACAGGCTATCGGCAACAAGCACGGCAGTTTGCAATCCATAATAAATAAAACGATGAGTTCATTTCTGCATCTATTGGCAAAGGACCTGATACAAAGACAGGGTGATCATTTCGATGACCTGTCAATCATTTTTCCCAATAAACGCGCCGGTCTGTTTTTTGCAAAAGAATTAGCCACTTTTATCGACAAACCAGTCTGGATGCCGGAAATTATTACGCTGGGCGAATTTATAGAACAACATACCGGACTAAAAAAAGCAGACGACCTTCCCCTCATTATCAAACTCTATAAAGCCTACCAATCCGTCTCCGGAACAACGGAACGCTTCGATGATTTCTATTATTGGGGCAATATGCTGCTCGGGGATTTTGACGACATAGATAAATACCTCGTTAACGCGAAAGATCTTTTTTCAAACCTGACGGCCCTGAAAGAAATAGAACGATCCTTTCCCTATCTCTCCCCGGAACAAGCCGAAATCATACAAAGTTTCTGGAGCAGTTTCCATCCGGACAAATTTAGCCAGGAACAACTGGAATTTATCCACGTGTGGGAAAAACTATACCCGACCTACCGATGCTTCAAAGAAAAACTGCTCTCCGAAAAACTGTGTTACGAGGGTATGGGACAACGGCTTTTCTGTGAAAGCATACATACCGTTCATACGGATAAATCCATCATCTTCGCCGGATTTAACGCGTTGAACTTTTGCGAGAAAAAAATATTCTCTCATTTTAGAGACAATGGAAAAGCTTTATTCTACTGGGATTACGACCTCTATTACCTGTCAAACGAAAATCATGAAGCCGGGAGATACATCCGGGAAAACATGAAGCTATTCCCCAACGCTTTAGGCTTGGAACATTTCAACAATTTCCGTTATAACAATAAACACATCGAATACATCTCGGTTCCCTCGGTTATCGGACAGGCCAAATTAATTCCTTCTTTGCTGGAATCTTTCCACCTGGATTCGAATATTTCCCCTATCGATACGGCTATTGTTTTATGTGACGAAAAGCTACTGACGCCGGTTTTACATTCCATTCCGGATTTTGTCAAAAAAATCAATATCACGATGGGGTATCCGGCCAGGAATACGGCCATTGCCGCCCTGATCTCCATGTTGGGAGATCTGAAACACTATGCCAAGAAAGAAAGTACGATGACCTATTACTATTACAAACCCGTCATCGCCCTGCTGAATCACGAACTGATTCAGTCTACTTGCCCCGGGGAGATCCACCGAATAACCGATTATATAAATACGCGAAATATCGTATACGTGAAAGAAAAAAGTTTACAGTTCAACGAAATAACCCGGACTATCTTCTCTTCTCAAGAAGAGAGCTTACCGACTTATCTGTTGAACGTGTTAAAAAAACTACTCGCATCCCTACCGACGGAGAGTCAGGCTAACACCGCTATTGAAAAAGAATTTATCTTTACCCTGTACACGATCATACAGAGCATCGAAAATACGTTCCACGAGGAAGAAATTACCCCGGACGACCCTTTCTACATTCGAATGATCGGCAAGATTCTTCAAGAACTTTCCATCCCCTTCTCGGGTGAGCCTTTGGAAGGTATGCAGATCATGGGATTGATGGAAACCCGTATGCTGGACTTCAAAAAACTGATACTTCTATCCGTCAATGAAGGTATTATTCCCCAAAACAGTTACAGTTCCTCTTTCATACCGTATAATCTTCGAATAGGTTTCAATTTACCCACCCCGGAACATCAGGATGCACTGTTCGCTTACTATTTTTATCGGCTGCTTCAAAGAGCGGAACAAGTTGAATTACTATATGCGAACACCACCAAAGGAACCTCCGGCGGGGAAATGAGCCGTTTCCTTTATCAAATAAAATACGAGTCGGGATTACAGATCCGGGAAACGAACTTCCAAAACGATATCTCCGTCCAAAACATTCCCTCGCTAACCATTCCTAAAAACAAAAGCATACTACAACAATTGGAGCGTTATACACGACAGGGTGAAAAGGGAATCTCACCTTCGGCGTTGAATACCTATATGGAATGCCATCTGAGGTTTTATTTCAAATACATAGCCCGCATCAAAGAAAAGGAGGAGATAGCCGAAGAATTGGATCAACGCCTCCTGGGTACTATTTTTCATCAGGCAACCCAAACCCTGTATCAAACGCTCTCGCGGGAAGAGATAACCCTCGAAAAATTAGAAATACTTTCTCAAAACGATACCTTAATCGAAGAACACATCCGGCAAGCCTATTCCGAATTGTACGATACCGCGGTATCCCAAATGATGGAAAGCGGGACCAACGATTTGGTATTAAGTGTAGTAAAAAAATACATCAAAAAGGTCTTGGAATACGATAAAACGCTCTGTCCTTTTCAGATCATCTCCATGGAAAAAAATTACCGGAGCTCCGTTCGTATTCAATCCTCCGAGGGTGCTAAAACCGTCTACGTGGAAGGAGATATCGACCGGGTAGACAAGACCTCCCGGGGAATTCGGGTGATCGACTATAAAACGGGAACGGACAAAACCGAATTCAAAGATCTTGCCTCCATATTCGACATAACGAATAAACAAAGGAATAAAGCGGCTTTTCAAACCTTACTCTACTGCATGATGTACGAGTACGGAAATCCCGGTGCAGACCCGATACAACCGGGGATATACAGTACTAAACTACTGTTTACCCCCAATTACGACTATTTGCTGAAATACAACAACGAACCGATCTACCGGTTTAAACCTTACGAATCGGAATTCAACCGTTTACTCGTCCGGCTGCTGGAAGAACTTTTTTCTGCCGATCATCCGTTCGAACAAACCCCGATACGTGAAAAATGCAAACATTGCCCCTACAATGAAATCTGCAAACGGAAATAAAAAGATTATAGATTAAAAGATTAGGTGATTTCGGATTCTTGACGATCGAGGAATGAAGAAGCGGGGATAAAAACGGAGGGGCATACATAGTGGACGGCGTGCGTCGTGTTTGCTTTTAGAAGCGACCGGACGACGGATTGTCCGAGCACGGCGAGGCCCGGAAGAGTTATCCCCCTTTGCGATTGTAGATTGACGATTGTAAATTGTAGATTAAAAGATTAAAGAGATTAGGTGATTTCGGATTCTTGATGATCGAGGAATGAAGAAGCGGGGATAAAAACGGAAGGGCATAAATAGTGAACGGCGTGCGGCATGTTAGCTTTTAGAAGCGACCGGACGAAGGATTGTCCGAGCACGGCGAGACCCGGAAGAGTTATCCCCCTTTGCGATTGTAGATTGACGATTGTAAATTGTAGATTAAAAGATTAAAGAGATTAGGTGATTTCGGATTTTTGACGATCGAGGAATGAAGAAGCGGGGTTAAAAACGGAGGGGCATACATAGTGGACGGCGAGCGTCGTGTTAGCTTTTAGGAGCGACCGGACGAAGGATTGTCCGAGCACGGCGAGACCCGGAAGAGTTATCCCCCTTTGCGATTGTAGATTGACGATTGTAAATTGTAGATTAAAAGATTAAAGAGATTAGGTGATTTCGGATTCTTGACGATCGAGGAATGAAGAAGCGGGGATAAAAACGGAGGGGCATACATAGTGGACGGCGTGCGGCATGTTAGCTTTTAGGAGCGACCGGACGAAGGATTGTCCGAGCACGGCGAGACCCGAAAGAGTTATCCCCTTTGCAATTGCAGATGAACGATAAAAAACGGCAAGGTCAGAATTGAATCGTAAATCAAAAAATTCATTTAGACCTTATAATAAAAATCACTATTTTTGCATAAAACAATCAAGACGGTCATGATAGATACAACCATCATAGGAGTAGCAGGCGGAACAGCCTCCGGCAAATCAACCCTGGTTCAAAAATTACAGGAAGCTTTCATCGGCGAAGACGTACTTACCTTATGTCACGACTACTACTATAAGGCACATGACGAATTATGCTACGAGGAACGTACGAAATTGAATTACGACCACCCGGCCTCCTTCGATACCGATATGATGATCGAACATATCCTTGCCCTAAAAGCCGGTGTCCCCGTCGAACGTCCGGTCTACTCTTTCGTGGAGCACAATCGGCTACCGGAAACCGTTAAAGTCTATCCGACAAAAGTGATTATTCTCGATGGCATCCTGATCCTGGAAAATAAAGAACTTAGAAATCTTATGGATGTTAAAGTATACGTGGACACCGATGCCGATGTCCGCCTGGGACGCCGCCTGCTCCGGGATGTTCAGGAACGGGGCAGAAGCATGGACTCCGTTCTGACCCAATACTTCGGAACAGTAAAACCCATGCATGACGAATTTGTCGAACCCTCCAAACGATATGCAGACATCATCATCCCGGAAGGCGGTTTCAATTCCGTCGCCCTTAGTTTATTGATCGAAAACATCCGCTCCCTGATCCGTTAAACCGATCTTTTATTTATTAATATATTTTTATTATACATTGCAAATATTCCAATAAAATATTATATTTGTAAAGTATTAATATAAAATATATGAAATATGAAAACGATTAAAAAGTATGTAATACTATGTGTATTACTATGTTTGGGAATAACCTCCTTTGGACAAAAGGTCGTTTTATTAATCTCAACAGCTCAAGATCCAAGTGATGCTATCGGAATGATAGTTGAATATAGAAAACTACCTGAAGGTAAATGGTATAGGGCGCATCATCAAAATGTTATTAATTTTAGTGATAGTTACGTATGCGATAGAGGAACTCCGGGAGAAGTCTATGCATTTAGAGTTCGATTGGCATCGAAATATGGAATAGCAGCTCCATGTCAAGAAATCGCTACTTTAATTCCCGAAAAAGGAACAACTACTATATTTATGGAAGATTGTCCTGAACCACCTTACAAAGTTCACAAACAAACAAGCACTCGAGACATTCCGCAAAAGAATCATTTACTTTTATTTTTCTCTCCGCAAGAAAGCAAACCAATTCCTCTAAGACCCGAGGAATAATTCTTAATCATTCGCATATGGAATCTAACAATTGATGATATGGATAGACAACATTTACTCTCTTTCATCCGTTATGAAGCAAAATTACTCAGCCGGGAATGGAATTTCAAGTGTATGTCGGTACTCTCCGTCATGACAGTAACGGCATTACATTTACTTTACCAAAGTAATTTCAATCAGCCTGTGTGGGCATCCATATCTTTAGCTTCTACGATTCCATATGCGAATGCTTATTTCATCAACTATATCCAAACCTTTATAGCTATTTTCTTAGCCGGAAGATTTCTATTTCAAAAAAAAAACTCAGACACGACAGACGCTATTCGTATTCGCCCCTATACGAACACGGAATACTTATGGGGAAAAACTTTCGGGTTTATATTTCTTATACTCATTTTAGATGGGATACTGATGTGTATCGCCATACTGATCCACCTGTTTGCTTCCGAATCTCCATGGGATTTTTACCCCTATTTTTTTTACTTTTTCACACTAACCCTCCCTTCCCTACTATTCATTACCGGACTAACCATTATACTCAAAAGCCTCCTTCGCCGACAAAAAATTGCCCTGCTTATCCTATGTATTATCTTTTATTGGGAAATAACTCAGGCTTCCTGGTTTCTACACGGAGGTTTTGATCTTTTTAGTTCTTCACTCCCCAACATGTTCTCCGAATGGACCGGATTCTCAGCTCTGGGTCTTTATCTTATGCAAAGAAGCATCTTTCTACTATGGGGTATCGGATTTCTGTTTTTGAGTATTCGATTACTTCTCCGTCTATCCGATAAACAGAAGTTTGGAAACTATTTCTCATTTGTCGGGATACTACTTATCCTATTAGGGATCATTTCTGTTTGGCAATACAATGCATCCTTTCACCAACAACAACTAGCTCGCAAAACGGCTCGTCAATTATTTGCCAAACACGAAAAACGACCCAAAGTAAAAATTAAAAATCACCATATTCGTTTTCAACAATCAGGCAAAAATTTTACGGCCAAAAGCCAAATTACGTTGTTCAATCCGCATAAAACACTTCTTCCCTCGTTCGTTCTTTATTTAAACCCGGGATTAATCATTACAGAAATCATCTGTAACGGAGAGTCGATATCTTTCCATCGAGAAGCTCAAATTATCGAGTTACAACAACAACTGTCCCCCGAAAAAGAATACGTGTTACAAATCGAATACAACGGAAGACCCACGCAAGACATATGTTACGCAGAATTCGATCGTCCGGAAGATTATCCCGAATCCCGGAGTTACACTCCTTTCAATTATGGGAATGAGATGTTTTTCCTACAAAAGGATTTTACGCTCCTGACCCCGGAAATCATGTGGTACCCGACCGCCACTCCCACGGTAAACGTTCTTTCCCCTTACACTACGCCCAAAACATTTACCGAATTTACCTTAGAAGTCACGGGTGAAAAGGATCGGCAAGTCATATCGCAGGGAAAAGCTCGAAAATCACAAGATACCGTCCGCTTTACAAATTTCCAAAAACTTACGGGTTTATCGCTTTGCATGGGAAAATACACTTGTATATCGGACACGTTAGCAGGAATAATTACCGAATTATACCTTTTCCATGGACATGAAAATATAATAAAGAACATCGATACAAAGGAATTTCAAAAAAACCTCAAAAACCTGCTAAAACCTCAATCCTTTTTCGCATGGGACGAACAACCCGAATACCCGCTCCGGAAATTAGCATTAGTGGAAACTCCCGTTCACTTTTGCTCATACGGCAGATACTGGAAAGAAGAAACGGAACAACTGCAACCGGAGCTTATTTTCCGGCCGGAAGGAGAAGCCATGGGACGTAAGAACCCCGCGTTCAATACAACCAGATATTCTTCGTCTAACGAAAATGAAACACCACAAGACAACTGGTTTCAATATTATTATATACAGCATATGGGAACCGAAAAATATTTTCCTACACGGAACTTACTCTTCCCCTGTTTTAAAACAAGATCAAAAAGCTCGGATCATTTAAAAAATGAAACCAATATTTCCTTATTCTGGGAAAATAAATCCTATTGGTTCTCCGAAGAATTACCAGGCCTAAATACAATTCTGAACAGTATTCCATTTATATTAGCCGACATCGAGCAAAGTTACCATTATGTCAATCCCGAGTGCATCGCCTATTTCCAAAAAAATAGTTTGGCCACCGCTTTCTCAGACACTCGGACTCAACCTTTTATAAAACAATTAATATCTTTAAAGACGGAAGAGTTGATAAAACAATTATCTCTACTTCTCCCGTTCGAACAATTAAAAGAACAACTCAAAAACCAATCGGAACAACATCCATTTGAACGTATCTCTTTTGAACAATTCTGTGAGGAGTATGAAAAAACATCCGGAATAAATATTTTACCGATCATTCAACAATGGTACCAGGAATCGGGTATATTCTCTTTCCGGATACGAGACTTAAAATTTTATGCTACAAAAAATAATCGAGACCAAGAAGCCATTCTTGCCGATTTCAAAATTTGGAATAAGAGTCATAACGATGGTATTATTTCCGTAACTTTAGATCACTCAGCTCCTCAATTTTACAGCATATCAGCTAATAGTGCAAAAGAAGTTAAAGCCATTTTCAACAAAAACGAACTCAAAAAATTCAGCATATCCACTGGTTTATCCCAAAACTTACCGAATCGTTATGAATGCACAAATATAACCATTACATCCACTATACCGATTCCTCTCACGGGATTATTCGACACGGATACCGCAGTGTTCGCCCCCGTTGCCGGAGAATACATCGTGGACAACGAATCCAAAGATTTTTGTATACTCAACAACCGATCCAATCTTCAAAAAATAATAGAAGAAGAAGCTCTTCCACAGGAAAAATTAGCCGGTTCATCTCCTAAAAAGTGGACCCGTTATATCCATCCTCAAGCTTATGGCGAACCTGTGAAAAGTTATTATTGTAAACTCTCGGGTACGGGAGAATCTTCTATTGAATGGAAAACACAACTACCGACGGAAGGAATGTATGAATTGTTTATCTTCACAAACTACGACTTCTTTGATTATTGTAACAAGGCTGTTTTTCATAAAAAAGGAGAAAAGCCCCCCGTGCGAACGAATCCTATTACGCAAACCTATCTCTTCGACCATTCGGAAGGAAAAGAGCGTATAACAATCGAAATCAACCATAGTGGAAACGGTTGGGTATCCTTGGGCAAATATCATTTTCCGGCCGGTACTACAAAAATAACATTGACCGATAAAGGTGCTTATCCAGAACAAAATCTTTATGCTGATGCTGTAAAATGGATAAAAATAAAATAGAACACAAAACATACATAATAAACTCCAAAAGTAAATATGTCGAACTTTCGGAGTTTATTCATTCGTTATCATTCAAAATCTATGGTCATCTGAGATTCACCGCTCAACATATCCGGATTGGTAATTTCAAAGTCGACGGTTCCCTCTTCCTCTTCCGACGTTGTCTCCTTCTCTCCCGCCTCCAAAGGTTCTATTTCCCGGATTTCCTTCACCTCATAAGTTGTCATCCGTTTTCCACGGGCCTTATAAGACTTTTCGGCAATAAACTCGTCGGCAACAATGATCTCGCCCGGCCGTTTCTCGTGGCGTCCGCCGAACAGAATCTCGAACCGGGGTCTGGTTTCTCCGCTTAAACATACTAAACGAGAGCCTTCCGTATCCCCTATAAACGACAACAACTTCGCACTATCTTCAAAACGGAACCGCTTCAGATAATAAAATTGTTGCTCGGCATCAAAGAAGACAACCGACCATATTTTATCGGGTTCAAATTTTTCTAATTTCAGAAAACCCTCTTCATAATGGTTGCTTAAATCAAAGTCGGAAGTATAATAAGTTCCATTTTTATTTACCACCAATATTCTATCGTCTCCCTGAAACTCTCCTAAATAGCGTCCCCGCTCGTCCGTGCTCAACCGCAAGATATCCTCGTCAAACCAGATCTTCCGTCCGCCTAAGGTCGAGATTCCTTTCTGTACCAACGATATTTTGTGAATATCGTTCTTACTCAAGACATTTCCCTGCGAATCGCGACCTTTGATCGCCAGATTGGCAAAATCATACTCGAAAACCAACTTTTTCATTCCCGGCTTCGGTTTCAGGCAAACCTTAATCACCTCTGCCTCCCCGTTAGGATTAGCACTAAAATAAAGCACCCTGGAACCGGCAGTGCCTTTCGTCAGATTATATTGCTTATCTCTTGTCGTTCCCGTCACAAAAAAACGTTTCACGTACGAAGCCCCGACTTTTCCATCCCGGTAAGCTACATTATAGATCGTCCGTTTATCACTCTTCTTAAATACGCTCACGTATAATACATCCTTTCCGACAAACAACTTATCGGCCACCTTAGTCACGTAATACGTACCGTCTTTACGGAAGACGATCACATCATCGATATCGGAACACTCACACACGAACTCATCTTTTTTCAACGCGGTACCGATAAAACCTTCCTCCCGGTTGATATAAAGTTTCTCGTTAGCGACAACGACCTTCGTCGCTTCGATATTCTCGAAATTCCGGATTTCGGTAAGCCGTTCCCGCCCTTTTCCGTACTTGTCCTTGATGTTTTTATAGTATTTTATCGTGTAAGGAATAATATGTTCTATGTTGTATTTCACCCGCGTAATCTCCTCTTCCAACCCTTTGATATAATTTTCTGCTTGTTCCGAGTTGAATTTAAGAATGCGCTTCATCTTAATTTCCAACAACAGTTTTATATCCTCATCCGTAACGGGGCGTAACAATCGCGGCAAGAAAGGCTCCAAACGTTTACGCACATGACCGATAACCGCCTCTATCGTGGCACTCTCTTCAAACTCCTTATCTTTATAAATCCGTTCTTCGATGAAAATCTTTTCCAACGTGGAATATTGCCAGTCCGCCTCCAACTCTCCCAAACGGATTTTCAACTCTAATAAAAGCAAAGCGACCGTATCGTCTACCGACTTTTTCAATATGTCGGTTATCGGCATAAACACGGGCTTATCGTTCTCGATCACACAGGAATTGGGAGAAACAGAAAGTTCACAATCCGTACAGGCGTATAAGGCATCGATGGTTTTATCCGAAGATACTCCCGGAGCCAAATGAACCAAGATTTCCACGTCGGCCGCCGTATTATCATCGATTTTTTTGATTTTGATCTTTCCCTTTTCGTTCGCTTTAAGTATACTGTCTATCAAAGAAGAAGTGGTACGACCGTAAGGAATCTCCGTGATCTTTAAGATTTTATTACTTGCCTCCTTCTCGATCTTCGCCCGAATTTTCACACTCCCCCCCCGAATACCGTCGTTGTATTTCGAAACATCGACCATGCCTCCGGTCGGAAAGTCCGGGTACAAAACAAAATCCTCGTGTTTCAAATACGCGATACAAGCATCCAATAACTCGTTAAAATTATGCGGCAATATTTTAGAAGCCAAGCCCACGGCAATACCTTCAACTCCCTGAGCCAACAACAAGGGAAATTTCACCGGCAGAGTAATAGGCTCCTTATTCCGTCCGTCATAGGATAATTTCCAGTTCGTGGTTTTGGGATTAAAAGCCACCTCCAAAGCAAATTTAGATAATCGAGCCTCGATATAACGGGGTGCCGCCGCCGAATCCCCCGTCAATATATTTCCCCAGTTTCCTTGACAATCGACCAACAAATTTTTCTGTCCCAGTTGTACCAAAGCATCCCCGATAGAAGCGTCTCCGTGGGGATGATACTGCATCGTACTACCGATAATATTGGCAACCTTATTGTAACGTCCGTCATCCATTTGCTTCATTGCGTGCAAAATACGACGCTGTACGGGTTTTAACCCGTCATTCACGTAGGGAACGGCCCGTTCCAGTATAACGTAAGAAGCGTAATCCAAAAACCACGTCTCGAACATTCCCGACAAATGACGTATGGAACGAATCTTTCCATTCTCATCCTGTCGCTTCTGAACTTCCGCATTTTCGGTATCATTCTTTAGCCCGTTTTCTTCCGTCTTATCCTGATCTTCTTCCGCCATAGTATTAATCCAAATTTAAAACTTATGATTATGTCCGATTTTACATCCGGACCTCAAATCTCATCTTTTTCCACGTAAAGATTCTCAATAATGAAATCCTGACGATCATTGGTATTTTTCCCCATATAATAAGCCAGTATATCATCTATCGAATCTTGCCTTGTCATTCGTACGGGTTCCAAACGAATATCCTTCCCGATAAAATACCGGAACTCATCGGGAGAGATCTCGCCTAAACCCTTGAATCGGGTAATCTCGGGTTTCGGCCCCAGACTTTTAACCGCCTTTTCCCGGTCCACGTCAGAATAACAATACCGGGTCTCTTTCTTGTTTCGCACGCGGAATAGAGGCGTCTGTAAAATATACAAATGACCCGCCCTGACCAAGTCAGGGAAAAATTGTAAAAAGAAAGTCAACAGCAGCAAACGAATATGCATACCGTCCACATCGGCATCCGTGGCGATAATAACATTATTATACCGTAAATCCTCCAAACCGTTTTCAATGTTTAAGGCAGCCTGCAAAAGATTGAACTCCTCGTTCTCGTAAACGACTTTTTTCGTCAATCCGTAAGAATTCAAAGGTTTACCGCGCAAACTGAATACAGCCTGGGTATTCACATCCCGCGACTTCGTAATAGAACCGCTGGCAGAATCCCCCTCGGTAATAAAGATCGAAGATTCCGTCTTTCTCTCGTGATTCGAATTAAAGTGGACCCGGCAATCCCGTAACTTCCGGTTATGTAAACTTACCTGTTTGGCTCGCTCCCTGGCAATCTTCTGGATTCCGGACATAGCCTTACGCTCCTTCTCCGCCTCTATGATCTTACGCAATAACAACTCGGCCGTATCCGGATTCCGGTGCAGGTAATTATCCAACTCTTTTGTCACGAAATCCATGATAAAATTACGAACCGAAGGCCCTCCCGGAGCTATATCTTTAGAACCCAATTTGGTCTTCGTCTGCGACTCGAATACCGGCTCTTGTACTTTTATGCTGATGGCAGCGATAATCGATGTACGGATATCGGACAATTCGAAATCCTTTTTGTAAAAATCACGGATTGTCTTTACCACAGCCTCCCGGAAAGCAACCAGATGCGTTCCTCCTTGCGTGGTATTCTGTCCGTTCACGAACGAGTAATACTCCTCCCCGTATTGACGTCCGTGCGTCATGGCCATCTCTATATCGCAACCTTTCAAATGAATAATCGGGTAAAGTCCCTCCCCGTTCATGTTCTCCGTAAGAAGGTCATATAGCCCCCGTTTCGAGTAAAATTTCTGTCCGTTAAAAATAATGGTTAACCCGGAATTCAAAAAAACATAATTCTTAAACATGGATTCCAAATACTCCATGATAAAATGATAATTCCCGAACAACTCCTTATCTGCAACAAAGGTGACTAACGTACCGTTAGGCTCTTTCGTCGGCTCGATCCCCTTCTCCTCCACGACGACAGCCTTACTGTAACGTACGTATTTTGTCTCGCCGTCCCGAAAAGACTGAATGGTAAAATTTTCAGAAAGAGCATTGACAGCCTTAATACCAACTCCGTTCAACCCTACGGATTTTTTAAAGGCTTCGGAATCATATTTCGCCCCGGTATTCATCTTAGAGGAGACATCCACCAATTTTCCCAACGGAATGCCTCGTCCGAAATCCCGCACGGACACGGTCCGTTCCTCTACTTTTATGACAATCTCACTCCCCGCCCCCATGGCAAACTCATCAATGGAGTTATCGATCACCTCTTTCACCAAAATATAAATTCCGTCATCCATTGCCGCCCCGTCGCCTAACTTCCCGATATACATACCCGGCCGTAGCCGTATGTGTTCCCGCCAGTCCAACGTTCGAATAGATTCTTCCGAATAATTCTCTACCATATTTTATGTTCGTTTTGCACAAAAATAATAAATATCTTTTTTCAATCCTTCTCCTGCACTTCACTTCCCGGCATTTTTTAGCCTTATCTTTTTATTTATCAATAAGAAAAAATTAGAAAATCCGTAGTCCGACGTTTATTCTATCCGGAAATCAGATACTTCCGCCTATCACTACCCGAAATCGTCTAAAGATACGCCACCTCTTTAAAACCGTAAATCCGCTCTTTTCCCTCCGTATCTCTCAACAGGAGCTGTCCGTATTCATTTATACCCAGGACAGAGGCTTCGAAAGTCCCTTGCCCGTCTCTCCAGCGAAACATACCTTCCCGACGATAAAGTCCGGATACGAAATCCTTTTCTAATTTATCGTAATCATAAACTTGCTCGTATCTTCGACCTATTGCAGACAACAACTCGGCTAACGCTTCAGTCAGATCCTTCTCTTTTCCAGTCAATTGCACGAGGGAGACCGGATTAGGAGCATCCGATAAAAAACGGGATTGGTTTACATTCAACCCGATGCCGCAAAAAGAAAAAGCGACCTTCTTCCCCACAACCGTATGTTCGATCAATATTCCCGCGATCTTTCGTTCGCCCGCGTAGACATCATTCGGCCACTTCACGGATACATCTTCCACATAACGGGAAAGGAAATCTCTTGCTCCCAAAGCGATCACCATCGACATGGCAAATTGCTCCCCCGCAAGCAACGCCTCCGGTTTAAAAACAACGGTCATGGAGATATTTTTACCCGGTTCGCTCTCCCAACGGTTCCCCACCTGCCCCTTACCGTGCGTCTGCCGGTAAGTCAGAATCACCATTCTATCCTCCAACTCATTCCACCTCAAACGAGCGGCTTCACTATTGGTAGACTCCAATTCGTCATACTCGAGAATTCGGAATCCACTTAATCGATATTCCTGCATACCCATTGTCTTTAACCAAGCAAAAATAACAAGAATAGTCGAATCTTCCTCATAAATTCAAAAACAAAAGATGCCGTCCCCAAAAAAGACAGCATCTTTTACATTTCCCGAAATCGTCTAAAACAGAAGACCTGCTTCAACCGAATACCCACATCAGTAGTTCTCCTTAAATAATTCGAAATAAGCTTGCGGATGCAAACAAGCCGGACAAACTTTAGGAGCTTCCGGTCCCTCATGGATATAACCGCACCTCCGACAATACCACCTCGTCGGTTGAGAACGTCTAAATACGATATCCTCATCTAAATTCGACAAAAGTTTCAGGTAACGGGCCTCGTGATTTTTTTCGGCTTCAATAATCATCCGGTACATCGTGGCAATTTTTTTAAATCCCTCTTCCTCTGCAACCCGGGCAAATTCAGGATAAAGATGATGCCATTCATCGTATTCCCCCTCTGCCGCCTCTCGCAAATTATTGGCCGTATCCGAAATAATTCCGTTAGGATAAGAAGCTGTTATCTCCAACATACCTCCCGGCAACTCGCTGAAAAAACGCTTTGCGTGTATCTCTTCCTGAAGAGCCGTCTCGTAAAATATCCCCGCAATTTGCTCGTACCCCTCTTTTTTAGCCACTTCGGAAAAGAACGTATACCGATTCTTTGCCTGTGATTCTCCGGCAAATGATTTTAAAAGATTGGCTTCCGTTAAAGTCCCTTTAATCTTCTGTTCCATAAAATAATTGTTTAAAGTGATTCATATCTTTTGTATACGGGAAGCAAAAATCTAAGTTTCAAACGGATGGTAAAGGGGTGGTATAAATACACATTCGTAATAGGTATTTGCCTCCTTTAATATACCGATCATAAGGTTTAATTTTGCAAAATCTCATCGTATGGGAAATTTTTTATAAAACGGTAAAATCGAAAGACATGTCCGAGATATTAAAAAAATTACGCGAAGACATCCATTTCATCGAGGGAATGAACAGCTGCATGAATTGCGGGGTATGTACGGCAATCTGTCCTGCCGCCGAATTCTACAACTACGACCCGCGCATGATCGTGGAGACCGTTCAACGGGGTGACGAAAAAGAAATTGAAAATTTACTGAAAAGCGATACCATCTGGTATTGCGGAGAATGTATGTCTTGCAAGACCCGCTGTCCTCGCTGTAATACCCCGGGACTTATCATCATGGCGTTGCGTCGGGCCTCCCAGGAATTAGGTTATTTCGTTTATTCCGAAAAGGGACGCCAGCAATATGCCCTCAAGCATGTCATCGGAGAATCGGTACTAAAACGGGGATATTGCGTGACTCCCGACCTGGTCAAACCGGAAATGCACCCCGAACAGGGACCGGTATGGGAATGGATATACGAACACCTCGACGACGTGTATGACCGTTTACATTCCAATTACCGGAAACCGGGAGCAGGAGCCATGAGGGAAATCAACGCGGAAAGCATGCAGGAACTCCGGGAGATATTCAACGTTACCGGCGGAACCGAATTTATGAACCACATCGAACAATGCTCGCGAGACAAAGCGAAAGAGACCGGTACCGACCTGGAAGAATCCTATTTCCTGAAAACTTATATGGAGAACAGCAACAACCACCAGTAAGGTCATTCAAAATCGTAAATCATAAACCGTAAATAGCATAGTATGAATCTCGAGGGAAAACAACAAATATGGAAAGACTATCAAAAAGAGATTGCCGATGATAAATACTACTACGCGAGGAGTTGTATCCGTCAGACTTTCTTTCCCGGATCGGAGTGGGCTTACGTGGATATCATGAAAAACAAACTGGGAAAAGACCTGTTGGATGATCCCCGCCATACAACGTGTACCGGAATAGGCTACCATTCCGACATCGTCCCTGCCGAAACCATTATGACGGTCGTCGCCCGCCATTTCGCATTAATGACAGAAGCAGGATACGAGAATATGACGCCCTCTTGCATCACCTCTTTCGGTATATATACGGAAATCTTAGAGACTTGGGAACACCATCCCGAAATAGAGGAAAAAATACGCGAATACCTGTGGAAAGCCACAAAACGGGAATTCAACAAACCGAAGAACTTAGCTCATACCTCCGACGTGATGTATAAATTCCGGAATGAGATCTTTCAACAAGCTCAATACAAACTCGTCGATGTACACACCGGCAAACCGCTTCGGGGAGTGGATCATATCGGTTGTCACTATTCTAAAATGTTTCCCACCAAAGGCATCGGTGGAGCGGAATTTCCGGCAGTACTTTCAGGCATGATCTATGCTTGGGGAGGGGACGTTATCGACTATCCGGAACGACGCCACTGTTGCGGATTCGGATTCCGGCAATATTTAGTCATGGCGAACCGGGGATATTCCGTGGCAAACTCCAAGAAAAAATTTGAGTCCATGCAACCTTACGAGCCGGATTTCATCGTGGCCAACTGCCCGGGATGTGCCATGTTTTTAGATAAATGGCAATACACGATCAGCGAAATGGAAGGCATCACGTACGGTCCCGACGGCTATGGAATCCCCGTACTGACTTACGAGGAGTTAGCCGCGTTGGTGTTAGGATACGATCCCTGGGAAATAGGGCTGCAAATGCATCAGGTATCCGTCGAACCTCTCCTCGATAAAATGGGGGTCCGCTACGATCCCGAAGCCAAATATAAAAATAAAAAAGGGGAGGATATCGGCCGCCCGAAGTGTCCTACATATCTAAAAATCAGAGAATAAACATCACAAATTAAAACAAGATAGATGGAAACCGTTATCATCATAGGAGCAGGACCGGCAGGATGTGAAGCCGCCTATCAATTGGCCAACCAAAATATCCGCGTGGAATTAGTGGAAAAAAACAATGAAACGGGAGGTAACCTGAATAACTGGTACCAGCTATTTCCAGACCGGAAATATGCCCAAACCCTTAACGACCAACTGAAAAAGCACCTGAATCATCCTAACATCAACCTACACGTGGGAATGGAACCCCGGAAAACAGAAAAATCGAAAGAAGGAAACTATTCGGTATTACTGAGTGACGGCAGCCTGATAGAAGGAAAAGCCATGTTGATAACGACGGGTTTCAAATTATTCGACGCCAGACGAAAAGAAGAGTACGGTTACGGTATATACGAAAACGTGATCACCTCCGTCGAATTGGAAAACATGTTCTATAATCACTCCATCCGAACCCGTAAAGGCAAAATACCCCAAAGGATAGGAGTCATTCATTGTGTCGGTTCTCGTGACGAAAAGGTATGCAATTACCATTGCTCCAAACTATGCTGTATTACCGGGGTAAAGCAAGCCATTGAGCTACGGGAATTGCTTCCGGAAGCCGAAATTTTCTGTTTTTACATGGATATGCGCATGTTCGGACCGGGGTATGAAGAGATGTACCGGGAAGCACAGGAAAAATATAACATTAAATTTGTTCGGGGACGACTTTCGGAAGCCGCTGAAAACATGGAAAAGCAAATCATCATTAAAGTGGAAGACACATTAGTCGGTAAACCGTTGCGAATGACTCTCGACATGATGGTTTTATTGATCGGCATGGAATCTTCCGAAGGCAATCGTTATATGGCGCAAGCACTGGGACTGGAGCTGGCTCCGAACGGTTTTATCAAATCGCAAGATCCTCACTATCGGAACAACCTGACCAACAAGGAAGGCATTTTTATAGCGGGATGCAGCGGGGCCCCGATGAACCTAACCGACACCTTAGCCGATGCCCGTTCTGCCGCAACCCATATTTCGGAATACGTGAAACAATAAAAGAAAGCAGACTGTCATGAATTTTTGGGGATTTAACATATCGGAGACCAGAAGTATCAACTACGATACAAACGACAAGGGCATGATGGAATATGTAGCAAAAGAGGTGCCCAGCAGTAAACTTTGTATCGGATGCGGAGGCTGTACAGCCGGCTGTACGGCGGGCAATCTGACTGATTTTAATATCCGGAAAATTCAGATGCTGATGAAACGGGGAGAATACAAAGAAGCGAGAGAACAACTACATAAATGTATGTTATGCGGAAAATGCATGTTGGTATGTCCCCGCGGGGTGGAAACCCGGAAAATGATTTTAGTAATGGAAAACTATATTAAAAACAACTCGAAATAAAGAGCTTATGTATTACGATCATTTTGTTTTACCCTTTACTATCGGGCTCAATATATTACTAATCTATTTGTGTTTCAAATACTACAGATGGATCAAAAGTTTTCCGAAAGCAGACCGGATAAAAATACGAAAAGGATTGTTTTCAACCCGGACAATCCGTTCCGCGAAAGAAATTTTTCAAGAAAGTTTAATACATCGCAATATATTCAGAACCAATCCTATGTTGGGATATATGCATATGACCTTTGCTTTCGGTTGGTTTCTGTTGATCGTCATCGGAAAGATCGAATCCATGGTCTACCACACGAGTGCGTTCAATCCGCCCTATTTCGCCATCTTTTTCCGTTACTTCCATCCGGCAAAGGAAACCTTCCCGTATAGTGAAACCTTTGCCTTCCTGATGGATACGATTTTGTTGTTTTTATTGATCGGAATCCTACTGGCCGTAACCAAACGCTTCTATTCCGCCTTATTCGGAATGAAAAAAACGACCAATCAGAAACCTTACGACCTGCTCATCCTGACCGTATTATGGCTTATTTTCCCGGTTCGCTTTTTAGCGGAAAGTTTTACCAGCGGGACAAACGGGGCCGGTAGTTACCTTACTTATAACGCTGGAAACTTCTTCGCCCAGTATCTTCCGGTGGAACATCTCTCCTATGCGGCGTGGTGGACCTACTCCTCCTTGCTCGGGCTATTTTTTCTGCTTCTCCCGTTCTCGAGATACATGCACATTCCCAC
This sequence comes from Gabonibacter massiliensis, assembly GCA_001487125.1. Classification (GTDB taxonomy): domain Bacteria; phylum Bacteroidota; class Bacteroidia; order Bacteroidales; family Marinifilaceae; genus Gabonibacter; species Gabonibacter massiliensis. The sequence goes on along the minus strand of LN913011.1, from coordinate 131,718 downwards.
GGAAATGGTCTATATTTTCCTGAAAAACTGGGGAATAAAACAAGGGAAGAAATACAACGGTTTCAGTGAAATACAAGTCAACGCCTGTTCCCGGTGCGGAATATGTATCAATGCTTGTCAGCTAAATTCTTCCTGTGAAATAAACGATGTACAACCGGTCTATTTCTTACGCCGGCTAAGAGATAAAAAAGAGTATGACAAACAGGCCGAAAACTGTCTGATGTGCGGCAGATGCGAACAATCCTGTCCTGTCGGCATCAACCTGAATGCCATTCGGCTCAGTAAACGCCCGGATATAAACAGAGTCACGAAGGAGACTTACGCGTACATCCCCCAACCGGATATCCAACCGGCCAAAGTAGCTTATTTTGCCGGTTGCATGAGCCACCTGACTCCGGGTATTATAAAATCCATGCGACAAATTTTCGAACGGGCCCACGTAGACTACACTTTTATCGACAAAGAAGCCGGTATTTGTTGCGGACGTCCGTCTGCCCTCAGTGGTAACTGGAATGCCGCAAAAATCATCATGGATCACAACCAGGAAGCGATCGAGGCTTCCGGGGCACAGATTTTAGTAACCTCCTGTCCGATCTGTTATAAAACTTTCAAAGAAGATTATACGCTGAAGTTACAAATTATGCATCACACGGAATACCTCGACCTTCTGATCGAAAACGGTCAGCTTCAAGTCCGCTCCAACGATCTGAAGACCGTGTTCCATAATCCTTGCGAATTGGGTAGAGGATGCGGAGTCGTGGAAGCTCCTGAAAATGTCTTAAAACAGGTGAGTCATAAAATAGCCACAGCCTACGACGGGAAAAAATCGCTTTGTTGCGGGGGCAGCTTAGCCAACACGGCCATCGATTCGAACCAAAAGACAAAAATCAGTACAGATACCGTGAAAGCCTATGCCGCCTATCAACCCGATGTGATCGTTACTGCCTGTCCCCTTTGCAAAAAGACCCTCATGAAAACGTCCCAGGACATTCCGGTAAAAGACATAGCAGAAGTCGTGGCCGACAATTAATAATCGGCAATTGGAGAGGGACGATCTTAAATAAAAAAATAAGTGATTAAAAACTTAATCACTTATTAACCGTATCTTCCAATCTACAATTTCAAATTACATCCGAAACTATTCGCTCCCCTCAATCACATAATCTCCGAATCCCTCAATCACTTATCCTTACAATTTAGACCGCTTGTTCGTTTTCAATCGTCTATTTCCTCCCTCACTCCTTCGATCTGCTCCACGTTCAGATCGGTTTCGTTACTGCCGGATGCAATATCATAATGAGGCAGTGGGTTTTCCTGAAGGAATAAATTCTGTTGACGATTATTAAAAACATCCATAGCCAAATAGACGGCATTCCTCAATCCCTGTTCGTCTGCTACTCCCTGCCCCGCGATATCGTACCCCGCATCATCTAAAGAAGAGGCGCAAACGACAGGTACTCCCGCCACATAAAAAGCCCCGTTATCCTCCTGGATCGTACTGAAAGGAACAGCTCCCTGGTCATGATACATGGCCAAAACCGCATCGAACTTCTTGTACATCTGTTCCGCAAAGAAACGGTCTGCCGCAAAAGGTCCTATGGCAATGACACCTTTCTCCCGGGCACGTTCAATAGCCGGATGGATCACGTTAATTTCCTCTTCCGTCAACTGTTTGCAATCCACTTGGGGATTTAACCCCAACACGGCGATTTTAGGTTTCTGAATCGTAAAATCCAACTTCAACGCATCGTTCAACAGATTTAACTTCCTCTCGATATTTTTTACCGTAATTTGATGGGGAACATCACGAAATTTCACGTACTCCGTCACAAACCCTATCTTTATATTATCGTTCACCAGAATAGACATAGCCTCCGGCTTATTGTACCGTTTCGACAGGTATTCGGTCAAAGAACCTACCTCTTCCAAAGCGAAACTTGAATTTCCCTGCGGAGTAACGACCAGCACATCGACAGCCTCCTTGTCCAATTGTCCTAACGCGTAAGCGAGAGCTGTCATAGATGCGGCATCCGATTCGGAGGTCTCCTGACCGATATCCACCTTCACGTTATCGTCAACGCAGTTAACCACATTTCCTCTTTTCGGATTGGCTTCCGAAGCTTCCCGAATCGTATTCAGACTAAAATTCTCCACATTCAACGCCTTCCGGTAATAAGCAGCAACCTTGGGTGAACCGTAAAGAACGGGAGTACATAATTCACAAATTCTATTCTCGGCCAATAATTTTATGATCAACTCATAAGATATACCGTTCACATCCCCTTGCGTAATCCCTACTTTTAATCTGTTTTCCATAATACTGATTATTTCATTTTCGCAAAGGTAAGAAAAAACAGTAAAAAAAGAACGAGGCGACCCAAAAAGAAAGCAGGCCGCCTCGTTTCTTCCATTTCTGAATATTTTCAAAAATACGGATAATTCAGCTCTAAATCGTCAATCCGTAATCGTGACTCTCTCCCCCAATCACATCCTATCACGGAGTCCCTTAATCACGGAATCTCGAAATCTCAGAATCACGAAATCTCAGAATCACGATAATCACCCAATCCCTGAATTACCCCATTTTTAATTACCGAATCTTATTCCGGTTTATTTTCTTTCCGTTCCGGTCTTTGGGGGCGGGGTCCGCGATTCGGACGTTCTCCTCTCTCCTCTCCCTCCGGACGTTCCGGTTTCGGAAGCAAAACTTTTCTGGAAAGCTTAAACTTACCGGTTTTCGGATCGATATCGATCAATTTCACTTGGATCTTATCTCCCTCCTTCAAAGCATCTTCTACTTTCTCCAAGCGCTTGTGGTCAATTTCGGAAATATGAAGCAATCCGTCTTTTCCCGGCAGGAATTCCACGAAAGCACCGAAAGTCGTGATATTCTTTACCACACCCTCGTATACCTCGCCGATCTCCGGCTTGCTGGCAATCGCTTTAATCCGTGCCACGGCAATAGCGATAGACTCGGCATTAGAGGCGGAAATATCTACTATACCCTGATTGCCGACCTCTTCGATAACCACGACAGCCCCGGATTTCTCCTGAATATCTTGTATGATCTTACCGCCGGGGCCAATGATCGCACCGATCTGATCCTTATCGACCGTCAAAGTAACCATACGGGGAGCATGCGGTTTCAGATCCGGACGCGGTTCCGGTAAAGTCTCCTTAATAATATTCATAATATGCAAACGTCCCCTTCTGGCCTGATCCAAGGCTTTCTCCAAAATTTCATAGGGAAGCCCGTCCACTTTTATATCCATCTGGGTAGCCGTAATACCATCCACCGTTCCGGTCACCTTAAAGTCCATATCGCCCAAATGATCCTCATCACCTAAGATATCCGACAACACGGCATATTTGGCGCATCCTTTATCGGTAATCAACCCCATGGCAATACCCGTTACCGGCTTCTTCATCGGAATTCCGGCATCCATAATCGCCAGTGTTCCGGCACAGACCGTAGCCATAGAAGAGGAACCGTTGGATTCCAATATATCGGAAACCACACGTACGGTATACGGATAATTATCAGGCAACATCACTTTCAAGGCGCGATGAGCCAAATTCCCGTGACCTACTTCCCGGCGTCCCACTCCCCTCGAAGGCTTCGCCTCACCGGTAGAGAAGGGCGGGAAATTATAGTGCAATAAGAATTTTTCTTTTCCCTGTTCGGTAGCTTCGTCCACGATCTTCTCGTCTAACTTCGTTCCCAAGGTTACCGTTGCCAAAGCCTGTGTTTCGCCCCGGGTAAAGACTGCAGACCCGTGAGGACCCGGCAAATAACCCACTTCACACCATATCGGACGAATCTGTTCTGTCGTACGACCGTCCAGACGAAGTCCCTCGTCCAAAATCATCCGGCGAACGGCCTCCTTCTCCACGTCGTGGTAATAACGTCCTACCATCATTTTTTTCTCTTCCCTCTCCTCTTCCGGAATCGTCTCCAGGTATCCTTCTCTCACTTCGGCAAACAACTTCTCGCGCAAATGCTTGTCGGCATTACATTGACGAGCGACCGCATAGGCTTTGTCATAACACTTTTCCCATACATCCTTACGCAACTCTTCGTCGTTCACCTCGTGGCAATACGTTCTCTTCTCCTTGTTCACGGCAGCAGCCAGTTCCATCTGGATCTGACATTGTTCCTTGATAGCCTCGTGGGCGAACTTAATGGCATCCAACATCTCTTTTTCAGATACCTCTTTCATTTCACCCTCCACCATCATGATATTATCCATCGTGGCGGCTACCATAATATCCAAATCGACCTCTGCCATCTGGCTCTTCGTCGGGTTAATCACGAACTCCCCGTTGATACGGGCCACGCGCACCTCTGAAATCGGTCCGTGAAAAGGGATATCGCTCACGGCAATAGCAGCCGAAGCGGCTAATCCGGCTAAAGAATCCGGCATTGACTCTTCATCGGCTGAATACAAGGTCACCTGTACGAAAGTCTCCGCGTGATAATCATCCGGAAACAACGGACGCAAAGCCCGGTCAATCAAACGAGAAACCAAAATCTCGTAATCGGACGCTCTTCCCTCTCTCCGCGTAAATCCTCCCGGGAAACGACCGACAGCGGAAAATTTCTCTTTATAATCCACGGACAACGGCATAAAATCCACGTCCGGCCCAGCTTCCTGAGCTGAAACAACAGTTGCCAGAATCATCGTGTTGCCCATCTTTAACATGACGGCACCGTCAGCCTGCTTGGCCAACTTCCCGGTTTCCAGCGTAATTACCCGACCATCTTTCAGGGTAATACTCTTTTCAATCACATTCATAGTAATAAATAATACAGTTAAAATATCAATAATTTTAACGGAATTCTTTTAGACAAGGAGGAGGGAGGGAGGGTAAATAAAGCAAATCCGAGGAGTACCTCGGATTGCCTCTATGTAACTACTTACGTATATTCAATGCCTTAATAAGTGTACGATATCTTTCGATATCTTCTCTCTTCATGTAATCAAGCAGTGCTCTACGCTTTCCTACTAATTTGATCAATGATCTTTGCGTTGCAAAATCCTTATGATTTGCTTTCATGTGCTCAGTCAAATGAGCAATACGGTAGGAAAATAAAGCTACTTGTGACTCAACAGAGCCGGTATCCTTATTAGACTTCCCGTACGTTGAAAAAAGTTCTTCTTTCTTTTCTGATGTCAAATACATGATGTTCAGTCTTTTAATTTTAAAGTTTATTTTAACGCCGCAAAGATATACTTTATTACGATACAAAACAAGACATTTTAATTGTAGATTGCAAATTGACGATTGTAGAATACAAAGAGTTAGTAATTGAGAGATTACAATTTCAATTACCACAATCACATAAATGCTCAACCTTTTTAATTTACAATTTAAAATCGTCAATCTACAATCATCAATTATTTATATCTTTGCAAATAAAATAAGTAATGATCAGAAACTACATTATATTCATATTTCTGCTTTTTCCGACGTTGCTGTTCGCCCAGAAAGCAAAAATAGCCTTTGACTCCAAGGAGCATAATTTTGGCCGGATACAGGAAAAAGGGGGGAAAGTATCCTTTGAATTTACCTTTAAAAACGAAGGAGATTCTCCTCTTATCATTCGTCACGTGGAAGCCAGTTGCGGATGCACCGTTCCCAAATGGGACAAGCGTCCCATACCGCCCGGAGGTACCGGATCGATTACCGTGACCTTCAATCCCCGCTCACGTCCCGGTAATCTTTTAAAAAAGATTGTCGTCTACACGAATGCCACTCCCCCGAACCATCTCCTGAAAATTACCGGGAAAGTTGTCGAGGAGCCTATCGATATTCAAAAGGAGTATCCTTTCGCCATAGGATCTCTGCGTTTCACGACCGATACCATCCGTTTGGATGCGCACCACCCGAAACAAATCATCGGTATGTTTCAAAATGAGAAGAAAAGAATCTCGTTAGATCGGATACGGAAACCGACCTATCTCGAATTGGACTACTCTCCCTTAATCATTCAAAAACAACAAAAAGGAGATATTATCATTACATTAAAAAACAATATGATGGGAAACGTTTCCCCTTCCGACACGCTTATTATCACGACCAGTGAAGGAGTACAAGGAAAATTCATTATCAAAATAGAAAAATAATCCCGAAATGATCAATAAAACATACAAAGTCAAAAGTATCACCGAATCCTTCAATCACAGATTCACCAATCCACCACCGCTTATTGTAAATTTCAGATCGTATTTTAGGGGAATTCTGCCATTCAATACTTTCGTGATTACGAGATAAATTTGAATCACCTAATCGCTCAATCACCTAATCGCTCAATCCTTAAATCTACGATCCTCAATCTTTTTATCACCCAATCACATAATCACTTAATCACATAATCACTTAATCATTTATGATTTATCCCGAAAACTTTGAATCTAAAATAAAATTCGACAAAATACGTCAGTTGATCTCTGCCTACTGCCTCAGCGATATGGGCAAAGAACTGGTCGACGATCTATCGTTTATGACCGATCCGACGGCTATTCAGGCCGCCCTGGAAGAGACCGGGGAACTGATGCGCATCTGTCAGGAAGAAGACCATTTTCCGGTCTCCTTTTATCATGATGCGCGACCGTTCCTGACTCGAATCCGGGTAGAAGGACTTTTTTTAGAGGTTCATGAATTGGTGATACTGAAAAATTCATTAGAAGCACTAAACGCCATCATTCGCTTTTTCCGGGGAAAAGAGGAAAAATACCCCCGCCTAACGGCACAGGCAGGTAACCTGCAAATGTTTCCCTACATTCTGCAACGTCTCGACAACATAATCTCCAAATACGGAACCGTCAAAGATTCAGCCTCTCCGGAACTGAATACCATCCGACACGCCATCATGAAAAAGCAATCGGGTATCTCCCGGCGGATGCAGACACTCTTACAAAAAGCACAGGAAGAAGGTTGGGCCGACAAAGATAGTGCCGTATCCATCCGCGACGGCCGCATGGTCATTCCCGTTCCCTCGGCATTCAAACGTAAACTGAACGGTATCGTACATGACGAGTCGGCTACCGGAAAGACTTCCTATATCGAACCGGCGGAGATTATCGAAACAAACAACGAGATACGGGAATTGCAATTGGAAGAAAAACGGGAAATCACCCGTATTTTAAGGCGGTTTGCCGATGACCTGCGTCCCTATATCGACGACCTGCTCCCGGCTTACGGTTTCATGGCTTTTGTCGATTTCGTCCGGGCAAAAGCGCTCTTCGCCTTAAACCTGAACGCCATCGTTCCGGTTTTCGAGAACACCCCTTCCATGTTATGGTACAAAGCCAAGCACCCCTTACTCTACTTGAACTATAAAACAAGCGGAAAAGAGGTTGTTCCGTTGAACTTAGAGATCGACGAAAAACAACGTATCATTCTGATATCCGGTCCCAATGCCGGAGGAAAATCTGTCTGTTTGCAGACCGCCGGTCTCCTCCAGTACATGTTCCAATGCGGCCTCCCCGTCCCGGTAGAAGAGAACAGTAAATTCGGTATTTTTCACAAGATATTAATCGATATCGGCGACGAACAATCCATCGATAACGACCTGAGTACTTATAGTTCACACCTCCTGAACATGAAAAATTTCGTGCGCTACGCCTCTTCCGATACCCTTATCCTGATCGATGAATTCGGTACCGGAACGGAACCCATGCTGGGGGGTGCCATTGCCGAAGCGATCCTGAACGCTTTAAACGACCGGCAGGTCCGGGGAGTGATTACCACTCACTACACCAACCTGAAACACTTTGCCTCCTCCGTTGCCGGAATAGAAAACGGGGCTATGCTTTACGACACCCATCACATGCTTCCCCTGTTCGAATTGGAGATCGGCAAACCAGGTTCTTCTTTCGCTTTCGAAATAGCGAAAAAGATCGGATTGCCGAAAGAAATTTTAGATGATGCTGCCGGGAAAATCGGGGAAGAGCATGTCAACTTCGACAAACACCTGAAAGAGATTATCCGGGACAAACGCTACTGGGAAGAGAAGCGTAAACGGATACACCAAAACGAAAAACGGTTAGAAGAAATTCTCGCCAAATACCAAAAAGAATTGGATGAAGCCTCCAAACTCAGGAAAGAAGTATTGAAAGAAGCCAAAGAAAAAGCCCGGCAGATTATAGCCGGGGCAAACAAAACCATAGAAAACACGATCCGGGAAATCAAAGAAAGCCAAGCGGAAAAAGAACGAACGAAAACGGCAAGAACTGCCTTCGAACAGGAAAAAGAGCGTCTTTTTGACGAAAATACGGAAGAGGAAGAACGCCTGAAACGAAAGATCGAGAAATTGAAAAACCGGGAAAAAAACAGACGAATAAAAGGGCAACAACAACCCGGACAAATAGAAACGAGCCAAGAAGACGAAAAGGAAAAAACCGTCGTCTTTAAAAAAGGCGATCCGGTAAAAATCAACGACAATACCGTGGGAGAGATCATCGAAGTAAACGAGAAAACTGCGGTCGTCGCCTTAGGAGCTCTGCTGACCACGGTAAAACTGGAACGATTGACAAAACTCTCCGGCAGTCAGGCTAAAAAAATAAAACAGAACAAACCTCAAACCGGTTATTCCAACTATTTGGAAAACATCAGTCAAAAACGGATGAGCTTTAAACCCGATATAGACGTCCGAGGCCTCCGGGGAGACGAAGCCCTGCAAAAGGTAGTCGCATTTATCGACGAGGCCGTCATGCTGAACATGAAAGATTTACGAATATTGCACGGCACGGGTACAGGGGCTCTCCGGCAAATCATCCGGGATTACTTAAAGACCAACCCTGTGGTCGGACATTTTGCCGACGAGCAAATACAACTCGGCGGAGCCGGAATCACGGTAATCAAATTGGACTTATAATTAGTTAAAACCGTAAAAATGACTTAGCCTTATCCGATCACCCAAAGCCGCTTTAATGCATCCATTGATTGTCGTACCCGCTTCTTGTACAAGCTGGGTTATACAGCCGAATTTCAAGCGATCATACGGCCAAATTCAGTTTCAAAACAAAATTAATTCAGCCATTTCTGTCAGACGAACAGAACCATGAGCTCAAAAAAAACAAGCGGGATTTTGATCCCGCTTGTCCTATTTTTTTTCTTCTAAAAACTTAGTGATTAATTTTCGATAAACATCGTCCTCGACCTCCATCTCTACCATAACCTTCCTTTTGGAAGAAAGATTCTCCGATCTGCGACTACACGCCTCAACCACAACATTCTCCTCTCTCAACTTCTCCGAAAACAAACGGAACAAATCGATATTCAAGGCCATGCTGATTTTATACAACAAATCCGTGTCTATCGATTGACGCTTAAAAAGATGATACACCAAACTCCTCTCCTTATTGATCATCCGGGCAAATTGGCTGGCTGATAAGCCACTCTTTTCAAATTCCCTCTTAATTATTTCTCCTATATCCAATTCCATAATAAGCAAAATTACAAGATTTATCGGGAGAAAAGATTTAATGTTTGTGATATTATCCTACATTTTTGTTGAAAAATATTTGCACATGTGAATTTCAAAACATACTTTTGTGAAATAAAATCACATTTTAATGAAACATGTGGAAATATTCACACAAAATTATGATAAGGTTTTCACGGATAAAACGATAAAAAAACAGGACAATATACCGGAGACGATTTTTTAACGGCATTAACCCATAAAAAAGGAGGTAGAAAATAAAAAAGACATTGAAAAAGAATAGAACCTAAATCCGAAACTATGAAAGAAGTTTCTATCGCGTGACTTCAAATTTTATTTACTAATATAATTTTAATACGTATGAATAAAAAAGGGAATTTTGCAAAAACCGCATTGTTATGTGCACTGCTTTATGGACTTGCAGGACCTACATTCGTCGGTTGTAAAGACTATGACGACGATATCAAAAACCTGCAAACACAAATCGACGCCAATAAAGAGGCTCTCGCCAAAATCAAGGACTTGGTCGATAAAGGAGCAGTCGTGACGAAAGTCGAGTCCGACAACGAGGGAGGTATCTTCTTAACCTTATCAGACGGTACCAAACACCACATTACCAAAGGTGACCAAGGAGAAGAAGGAACAACCGGAAAAACACCGACCTTCTCCGTAATCGACGGAACTTTAGCTTATCAATACGAAGGTGAAGAACCTGTAAAAATCGAAGGAGCTACGCTTCCCAATATAACCGTGGACGATTTCGTGTTCACCTACGACGAGACTACCAACGAGTTATTATTGAACGGTAGTCCGGTGGCTACTTTACCCGCTGGACCTGCCGGAAAAGGTGTGGTAAAATTCGAAATCATCGACGGACACCTGTGGTGTACCTATACCGACGGCAATAAAGCCGACCTTGGCCAGGTAAAAGGCGACGCCGGCACGACCCCTGAAGTTCAATCTCCGAAATTCGAATTTTCCATCGTGGACGGCAAGCTGATGGTAAAAGACCTCAACAACCCGCAAGCCCTACCCGTTGAAGCCGGTGACATTAGCGGCATGTTTACATTCGGCGCCGATACGGATGGCAACTGGACCGTGAACGGAACCGTTGTCGGTCAAATCGCCCAAAGCGTGAAGCTGACCGTGGTTAACGACGTGCTTTGCCTAAACGGTGTAGCCATCGAACCGGAGATCCGTATGAATAACAACATCTACATGATGAGAAACACCAACGGAAGCATCACGATCAACATGCCGAAATACGAGAACGGAGTTTTCGTGGCCTACGAAGAGGTAACCTTACCGACCGTGGAGATGATGGGTGCCGCCCTGAGAAGCATCGCATTCATTCCGACCAAATTAGGCGACACGGACGTGGAGATCAACACATTGAACACCTACGCCACGATCGCTGAAATGGTAACCGCTTCCGGCGGAGAGATTTTAGCTGGCAACAAGGACGTGAAAATGTTATTCCAGGTATATCCGACCAACTTCGACCTGACGCAAGCAACATTGAAGTTCAATACCGAAGCGCCTATCGCGAGAACTGCCGGACCGACTTTCGGAACCCCGGTTATCGAAGCCGTTACGGGTACTCCCGGTAAGTTTAAAGTAACGGTTGCCGTAAACGGATTACAAGAAGGTAAGGTATATCCCGTTTCCGTCGTGGTAAATGACGAGATAGCCTCTTCGTTTATCAAGATCAAAAACGCGGCTCCCCTGGCAAAAACAGATGTAAATATCAAAACAATCGACGGAGAAGGTGTTGTCGGTAGCATACTTGCCAATACCCAAAGAAAATTAAAATACAACAACACGACCGGTATCAGCTACAACCTGGCAACCGTGAGAGATTCCGACGACGCGTTATTGAACAACTTGGGCTTCACGACCGGTATCGAATTGGCATTTGCCGATCCGTCCGATCCGAACAACGCCTATTTCGAGTTGGATCAAGCCACGCTGACCGTTAAAGCCAAAGCAACCAATACCCCGGCAGAAGCTCTTGAAAAAACATGTAACGTTATTTTCTACGCTAAAAACGGTGAAAACTACATCACCTCCAGCGTTGAAATCCCTTACATCCTGAAAGAGCAGGACGAAACGACACCGCCGACCCCGGGTACGATCCCGACGGCCTTCACGGCGAACTTGTCTGCGCAAAGAAATACAGGTGCCGCTGTTAACCTGAACACGGCAACGGGATGGAATTTCAATGCCATCGCCAACGAATTGGTTATCTCTGCCGCAACCTTAGAGGGATATACCTATAATACCTCGGCCGGAGACGGAAAATATACCGTGGAGATCGAAGGAGAATCTGCAGGAACTATAACTAATAGTAACTGGAACGTAACCAATGCGAGCGGTGTTCCCACGATCGAAATCCCGGGAACGGCAGCAGTAGAGGATTACACCATCACGATCACCTACCAAAAAGATGCCGACACGAAAGTACAGGCTAAAGTGAACCTGACCGTAACGGAAGAGGCTTCAACCTTGCAAAAAGTACCCGGATTCTGGACAGGAAATACGTTAAATATCAAAGGTAAACAAGCCTCCGGCGGCGATCCTCAAAACTGGGATATGGATTTCGACCTGACAAAAGCCATGACCGTAACAGCTCCTCAGACTTTGGCATTCGAAGTTGACCCGAGCAACGATTACGCTGAAATCGATATGGATAATAAAACACTGAAATTAAAAGCAGCTGCATTTGCAGGAGGAGATCTTAGTGCTATCCAGGGAATTCCCGTAACGATTATCGTTAAAAACAGCGCAAGTGCAGAAATTTACACGGAAGAAATCGTTGTGAAATACGTGAATCCGTTAGGTAACTTTACAAAAATACCGGATGCAGAGTTTATTGCTTACAATAAAGCCGGAAACAACACGGTAGAGATTACCAAACAATTGTCCTTAAAGGCAATCGACGGTTTCGAACTTGTTGATGCCTCAAACGGCGAGATTGATGCGACCTCTCCTTCTGTATTTGAAGGAACAACCGAAATCGAGGTCTTCAATCACAACACGACCACTCCTGCTGTCAACGTAAGTGTAGATCAAACGAGCGGATTGCTGACCTGGACCGTAGTTTCAGAAGCACTATTCACTGAAATCACGGTAGACGTAGTAGTGACCTACTCGACGAAATACGGTGACCGCATGATCACGATTCCGGTAACGATCAAACCGGCAAGTGAAGTGCCAGCACCTTAAAGGATAAAAAAGTTATGAAGATATAGCTTTAAATTTCAGACCAATGCAACCATTCGGGAGCGAGTGCAAACTCCCGAGCAGGAGAGGGGGTACGGAGGTACCCCCTTCTCTATTTTATGCATAATTATTTTCCCTTTTTGCATAATTATAGTGTTGATTTATACGATTTATCCTCCATTATATACTATTTTTGTGGTGTAAATCAAAAAAATACATTATGTCTAAGATTGTTGAGGTAAATGTTCAATCCGAAATCGGTAAATTAAACGGAGTGATACTCCACACGCCGGGAGAAGAGGTGGAAAACATGACTCCTGAAAACGCTGGCAGAGCACTCTACAGCGACATTTTAAATCTATCCATTGCCAAAAAAGAATACAAACAGCTCAGTGAGGTTTTGGGGAAACTGACCAAAACCTATCAGGTAAGAGACTTGTTGACAAACATTTTGAAAGACGACAAGATCAAGCAAACCGTGCTCGATCGAATCGAAAAAATCGAACCCTTTATCGCCGATGTTACCCCGAAAGGCTCCATCAAAGAGCGGTTATTGGATGAAAATGCAGAAGATTTGGCTCGTCTGCTCATCGAGGGAGTGGAGATGACACGCGACACGTTGACCAAATTCCTGAACAAGGATTGGTACGACCTGCGTCCGCTACACAACTTCTTCTTCACGAGAGATGCCTCCATGAGCATGTATAACGAGGTACTGATCGGTAAAATGGCCAATGCCGTACGCGATCGCGAATCCGTGATCATGCAGTCGATTTTCGACTTCACCCCGGAATTCAAAACCAAAACCCTGAACCTCGATCCGGCCTGCAACGCGGCCAGTCGCAAATGTACGATCGAGGGTGGCGACGTACTGATCGCGCGGGACGACATCTTAGTCATCGGAAACGGATGCCGTACCAACACTCACGCCATCGACATGCTGATGAACGAATTCATCAACCGCAAGGAAGAACGGGTACAACACATTCTCGTGCAGGAACTCCCGCACACCCCGGAATCCTTCATTCATCTCGATATGGTATTCACCTTCCTGGATCGGGATAAATGCATGGCGTACGAGCCCCTCATCATGAGCCCGGGCAACTACCAGACCGTACACATCAAAATCCAACACGGCAAACTGATCTCCATACGCCGGGAAAAGAACTTACTGCATGCCTTAAAAAAATTGGGCATGGACCTGGAACCGGTATATTGCGGAGGAGAAGACGACACCTGGAATCAGGAACGCGAGCAATGGCATAGCGGGGCGAACTTCTTCTGCGTAGCCCCCGGAAAAGTGATCGGTTACGCCCGCAACAACTACACGGTAGACGCCATGAATCAGGCCGGATTCGAAATCATCCGTGCTAACGACGTCATCAACAACAAAATAGACCTGAAAAATTACGAAAAATACATGATCACCATCGAAGGCTCCGAACTCCCCCGCGGAGGAGGCGGAGCCCGCTGCATGACCATGCCGGTCAACCGCGACAACGTCGAATGGTAAATAACTCGCTCAAAAGCACCTTTTGAACGACCCGAAATGAAAAACGCCCCCACAAGATTCTTGGGGGCGTTTTTTTATTCCCACGTCATACTCGAGAACAAGTTCAACGTGCAAACCATTATAAATTCGTAAGATTAAGAAATTAAGAGGTTAGGGGATTTATTGATTCCGTGATTGCATTCGAATCACTGAATCCTATTTATACGCGGAGACGAGCACAACATACTATAAAGCCGACATCCTTCGACCTTCTCGCATTCTCCAATTTTTTCCATCAATTAGCTCATTTATCATTATTTTAATTATACATATATTATATTTATATATTTTTATATAATATATTAAATAATTCTTTTGATATACATAATTATTTTTAGTTAATTTGTTATTATTGTATAACACATAAAATTTTTAATCATGAAAAAGAAAATTGTATTTATTGTCATGTTAGTCATGACCCTCACGGGGAGTTATATTTGCACCACAAATGCCGCCGCCAATGCGGAAGAGACACCACCGAAATTCATAGCCATACCGCGTAATCAAGTAGTAAATGAAGGTGAATCATTCAAGATCGAAGCCATCGTTACCGGAAGCCCAGAACCTGAGGTTCGCTGGTATAAAGGAAACCGGAGAATCTACAATAGCGAAAATTTTTCAATAAGCTATGACAAAGGAAGAGTAACGTTAGTAGTAAAAAAAGCAGTACCAGAAGATACAGGAGAATACAGAATCCTTGCAGAAAATCCCATAGGCATAGATCAAGTGACTTGCGAAGTATACGTATCGACAATTAAATAAAGTTATTCGACACAAGACGATAGAGAAAAGGGTCTGCTCATCAAACAGACCCTTTGTATCCTTAACATCTGCAAGCATACTGAGGTAGACATAATAATTATCCGTGGACTTCTATTCCAACTCTAACCCATTTCACGGCGTCAGTAGTCAACACCTTGCCGGACTTCTTATCCTGAAACACGAGTTTCATATCACCAGGGGGGAAGATTCATATTTTCCCAGCCAATTCAATCTCTTCCTTCCCCCACTTGTCCCATGTAATTGAACACACGAGGCTATTAATCTAACACTTAATCCACTATCATCAATCTATTTTCACCCATTTCACAGCGTCGGCATTCAATACCTTACCGGGTAAAAGTCCCTTATCCTGAAGTACGACTTTCACATCGCCCGGGGAAAGCTCATACCTTCCCGAAAACACCCATCCTTTTGCAAAATCAGAATCTGCCCCTTCTTTTCCAAGATCCAATGTAATCTCTTCCTTTCCCCCACTTGCTCCATGCAATTTAACTGTAAATGCAATACCTTTTTCAGGAGGAGCAAAGGATATTTTATCTTCCACACCATCATGAAAAAAAGAATATTCAACCGGTGGTCCCCCATCCAACACAAACGACGTTCCACCCGTGGTAACACACCTGATAAACAATTCATACGTTCCCGATTCCCTGATCGAGGCATTCCACTCTACCTGAGATTTACCGCTACCACCAGCCTTACTGTAAAAACTTCTTATAACATCACCGTGAGCGTAACCCGAAACAAAAAGCGTCCAACGCCATTCCGAACGATCTAAAGGGAAAAGGTTATATTTCTTCTTTCCTGGTTTTTCAAAATAAGATGACCGCTCTTCCCGAATCACGAAACCTTCATCCTCGTTATCCACGATAATCTCGTTAGCGGAAGGCATAAAACAGGTCGTATCGATCTCCCGAATCGAGTCCCGGTCCACCCAAACCTTACCCGGGATTAAAACATCAAATTGCTCCGGTATATTCCTCGAGAAACCGGTACTGATTAAAAAACGACTCGAATTCCCCTCTAATTGCGCCACCAAAGTAACCTCCATACAGGTTCGGGGAGCGACCGGGACATATCTCAACGTACCCTTTCGGTCGGGCCCTACCCACATTGAATGCGCATAATCCACGGAAACCATTCCCTCCACGTCACTTTTATTCCATACTTTAAAAGAAATCGTCGCCTGTTCTTTTTCCCAATTCTCGTTTATCTCGACATCCCGCACAACGAACGCCGGAACTCCCTTACTCGTGTACCAAGCATTTAACAAAGGATAAACATCTATATTAAAACGGCGATTCAGCTCGTTACAGAACACGTCAAAATCGACCTCCCGGCATTTATAACATTCCTTGAAATCATCGACAAACCGGATCAAGGAATCTCCCGCCAAGTTATGTAAATACCTCCACAATTCCCTCCCTTTTACCTCCACGATACTTTTCATTTCAGGAATTACCTCTCCTGACTTAAAAGCTTGCTCCAAACTGTTTCCCGAAAGATACTCGATAGCCTCCATGTCTCTCTCCACTTTAAACCATATAGAGCCCACCGGAAATTTATCCGGTTTCATCGCTTTAAAGATCGAGTTGATCATCGGGTAACGGGAGGAACTCAATAACAGGGTTCCCTCTTTCCCCAGGAAAGAGTAATCGTATTTATTCCACGAATCTGCCGTGATTGAACCACGCCTTTTATCCTTTTTCACGAGTGGCAACCACGAGAAAAATTCCCGCTCCGGCCCCGCTTTATAAAACATCTCGAAGTTTTCTACAATGATATCGGCCTCAACGTCAGGTAACGGGGTATCTTTTATTCCTTTTGACATTAAACGAGACTGTTCATTCCGTATCCTTCTTTGAAGCATCTCCTCGCCACCTCCCAATTGACTTGTTCGCCGTTCCGGAACGAGAAAAAGTTCCGGGTGAATGTAATCGGTTCCCTCCCTCCACGGCCGAATAAACGTATAAAAAGAGACCGGAACTTCCACGAGAGCGACCCTATCGTGCGGGTAACCGTAATAAGTGACAAATCGCCACTTGATCTTTTCAGCGGATTGACTCTTTCCCTCTCCCGACGCCAAAAAGGCTCCTGAACAAGGAAACTCCCCACGAGGATAATAATACTCGCTTAAAAAATCCTGGGCTTGGAATTGTTCTCTATCCATATCACCAGCGACCAAAACGATCCCGAAAAGATTTCGCTCGTTATCGAAACAAATCGTGTCCCCCTTCCCGGACATCTCTCCCTGCGAGAGCACCGTTTTTCGATCGGGATTTATCACGTTTAGCTTGTACAACGTGTAATCACGACGGGATATCCACGGGAAACCGACGTTCACGACTGGAATCGTCGTGGGATACCAGAGCGACTCGGGAGTCAACAAGGTGAAATCATCCGTCAAAAAGAAAAAACGATGACCAAAACATAACAGGTTATTAAAGTCCATGGCGTTAAACTCCTGGTCTTCGATTTCGGGGTAACAAATATTCGCCTCGATCTTACCGGAATATTTCATCATCACAATCGAACGACTTCCCGGTTGCATCTTGTACGGCACAACGATTACCTGATCCTGCCGCTCGAAGGACCGTTCCTTTCCGTCTATCATCAACACGGAAAGCTCCAAACCCGGGTTCAGGTAAAACAATACCGTGTCTACCGGGGTAGCATTCCGGTTCTCGATCAAAAGCTTACTATCCGACGACAAGTATCCCCCTTCTTGCCGGAACGTGATCTCGTGCTCCAACGTGTTCACTTTGGAGGAATTATCATACGTCCGATAGACAGCCCGGTAGCGTTCCCGAAGTTCGCTTCGACGTTCAAAAGGAAAAAGATAAATAAAACCGGTCACGATACCCGCCACAAAACAAAGGGCGATAATCTGCCAGGTATATTTCCACCTCCCGGACAATCGCCTGAAACCGGTAACCGAAAGAACAAACAAACCTATGGCAATCCAGACAAACACCAAGCGTTGTAACAGGTACCCCCCCATCCCGGGATGACCCGCTAACGGAGAGAAAATATTCGGCACCCGGGAAGCCGTGAAATCGGCAATACCATGAGCGAAAAAAGGAAACAAGGCTAACGATGCCCACAGGTAGAGTAGCAACCCCAACAAAACAAAAATTCGCGAACGAACGAACATTTTCACGCAGACGACCAACGCCGTGGTAAAAAGAATCGCCGGCAATGTCAACGTAAAGAAATAAAAGACATACTGTAAAGGAGAGAAAACAGCGTCTGTCACGAAAACGTGAAGCATCCCGGTCAACACCATCAACACGATATCTAACACGATCAGCATTTCAACGGTGGCTACCCCTTTTCCTATCACGTATTCCACGTTCCCGACTGGACGAGCCAACAGGGAATCGTTCGTGTTTTTCGACCGTTCGCGTTTTATAAAATCACCCGCTATAAAAATGGCGAAAAAAGCCTGAAACACGCAAAACAGGTAAGCGTTCGTGTAAGGGATGGCGGAAGGGATATCCGCCCGAAAAGCGTAGGAATCGACACGCCAGTAGCTATGAGCGAAAACATGAAAACCCGAAATACCTCCCACTAACAAAAAAGCCAAAAGAATAAAAACAAAATTCCTCGTCATCATCTTTCGCTCGTAGCTCGCAACTAAATTCATGTCTCTGAAATTCATATACCCCATTATCAATGATTAAATTATATTTCATTATTTGGATATCCAGAATAAAATAACGATATTTTATTTCTATTCATAAAGAATAGAAAATATTAAAATTTACAGCAAGATAAGAAAAAATAAATGCAAAACACAAAATATAAGTCACAAATTCGTACTTTACAATTTTCCAATTCGCCCCATGCAAAAAAACAAGTATCGTAATTGCAGATTAAATAGAATCAATACACTCCCGCACTCATAACATTAATTCACAATATGTAATTCAAATCAGATAATTTAAATTCATATTAGATCAACATATTAATTGATATTTTTGATATATATAATTATTTTTATTTTATTTGTTTGTATTATATAACTTACAAATTTATTAATTATGAAAAAGAAAATTGTATTTATCATTACATTATTTATAGCTCTCGCAGGAAGCTATATCTGTACCACAAATGCGGCAAGTAGCGCTGAGAATTCCATGCCGAAATTCATAAAAAAACCATCCGACCAAACAGTATCGCCAGGAGAAACGATAAAAATTGAAGCTATCGTCAGAGGAACTCCAACTCCCGAGGTTCGTTGGTATAAAGAAAACCGTAGAATTTACAACAACGATAGAACAACGATAAAAAACGATACAACAACGGGTAAAGCAACGTTAACGATAGTAAAGACAAAGCAAGAAGATCAAGGAGTTTACAAAATAAAAGCAGAAAATATAATAGGTAAAGCGGATACGACTTGCACCGTACATGTATCAAAAAAACGATAAATTCATCTGGCACGAAATCGAGTTTATGTCTTACAATAGAAAAAGAGTCTGTTTAATAAGCAGCCTCTTCTTCTTTGTCCCGACTCTATTTAATAGTATCAGCTATTAATCTAACCTTTAAATCCACTATCGTCAATCTATTTTCACCCATTTCACGGCATCTGCGGTCAATATCTTACCGGGCAAAAGCCCCTTATCCTGAAGTACAAGTTTTACATTACCCGGAGAAAGCTCATATTTACCTGAAGCAACCCACCCGTTAAAAAAATCAGAACCTCTCTCCTCTGTCCCGTAGTTCAATTTAATCTCCTCTTCTCCCCCGTTAGACCGACGCAACTTAACCGTAAAATCGTACTCCCTTTTCGCCTCCTCGGGAGGGATAAAAAAGATCTTGTCTTCCACTCCATCATGAAAAAAAGAGTATTCAACCGACGGATCATTTACAAATGATAATGGACTACCACTAGTAGGAACATGCTTGATAAACAGTTCATACGTACCCGCTTCCCTGATCGAGGCATTCCATTCTACCCGGGATTTACCGCTACCGCTGGCCTTACTGTAAAAACTTCTCACGACGTCACCGTGAGCGTAATCCGAAACAAAAAGTGTCCAACGCCACTCGGAGCTATTTAAAGGAAAAAGATTAAATCATCCGTCAAAAAGAAAAAACGATGACCAAAACATAACAGGTTATTAAAGTCCATGGCGTTAAACTCCTGGTCTTCGATTTCGGGGTAACAAATATTCGCCTCGATCTTACCGGAATATTTCATCATCACAATCGAACGACTTCCCGGTTGCATCTTGTACGGCACAACGATTACCTGATCCTGCCGCTCGAAGGACCGTTCCTTTCCGTCTATCATCAACACGGAAAGCTCCAAACCCGGGTTCAGGTAAAACAATACCGTGTCTACCGGGGTAGCATTCCGGTTCTCGATCAAAAGCTTACTATCCGACGACAAGTAAAACCATCTGACACAAAATCAATTTATTTTTTATCTTTTTACATCCATTCATCACGAAATCATTCCATCGTAAATTACTCTTATTTTTCCCCCACGTAGAGAGAGGCGATACCGAAAGTCAGCCGACGCTGCAAAACCCGACGATAACCGCAGGAATGCATTATGTTCAGGAATTGACCGCCTTGAGGAAAAGCAAAAACGGAAGTCGGCAAATATTCGTAGGCTTTCCGATTACCGGAAACTATACCTCCGATCCAAGGAAGTATTTTTTTAAAATAAAAACGATACAACTGCTTCATGGGGAAACGTTCCGGCGTTGAAAATTCCAATATGACCACCTTTCCTCCCGGCTTCAGAACCCGGTACATCTCCGTCAGTCCCTTTTCCAAATGTTCGAAATTCCGTACCCCGAAAGCCACGGTGACCGCGTCAAAGGAATTATCAGGAAACTCCAGGTTCTCGCTGTCCCCGTAACGAAAGTCCAGCCGATCCGTCAATTCCCGTTCCGTTGCCTTTTCCCTGGCAACAGCCAGCATATTTTCCGAAATATCTGCTCCGACTACCTTCTTTACCCCGTGTCTCAGTGCCTCTATGGAAAAGTCGCCCGTTCCGCAAGCCACATCCAAAACGATATCCTTACGCCCCGCTCCGACCACCTTCATCGCCTTTTTCCGCCATTTTTTATCAATCCCCATGGATAAAAGATGATTCAACAAATCGTATTTCGGTGCAATACCGTCGAACATCTCTTGTACCTTCTCTTTTTTTGCCATTTTCTCTTCTTTAATTTCAGCAGGACAAAAATACGAATTTAAACGATACTTAAAATCGTAAGTATTCCCTTCACTACTTATTTCGTGGTTTCAATACCATTCGGAATCGATCCTGCAATTGAACCTGTTGAATGAACAACTGAAAACCCTCGTAAGCCTCTTTCGGATAAATCCCGGCCTTCAACAAAAAATTCCTTTTTAAATAAATTTTATCCTTAAAACGCGACACCTCCGTGGAATACTCCCCATAAGGGCTGTATAAAAAAACCGGCGCAATTCCCGTCTCCACGACATATCCTTCCGGAATGCTCACGGAAATCGTATCTATTTGAGTAAACGAACAACTTATCTCTACCGGCGGCACACCATCTCCGGAAGACAAAGGGATATCCTTTATTCCTGAAAAAGAAAAAGGAGAAAAGAAAAGCCGATCCCCGCTTTTACCGCAAAAACCGATTAGAGTTCCTTTTATTTCATAACCGATCTCCGGAACGTCATTTCCCTCAGGCTCAAAAAACCGGAAATCTTTCAACTCCAATTTACCGCACGCCACGCGAGTCGATATCCATTTACGCTTTTCATCTTCCGGCTTTCTCATCCAAAATAGCAAACTATCCCGTTCTGCCTTTACTCCCGCATACTCACATTTCATTTCCAACCCGACCTTACCGTCCGCTTCGATCTCCAAATCAACCCGTACCTTCCGAATATTCTCGCGCAGGGGAAATTTCCGGGTACAGACCGATCCAACTTCTTCCTGAGCAAAAATTGAACCGAACAAAAAAATAAAAACTACATTCAATATCCACTTCATATTCTGTTTCTTTAACTAAATCGTTACTCCGACAAATTCGGACAAAACCAATAAATAACCAAATCAAAATAACAATTACAGGCAGAGCCTTCCAGCTTTTTTTTTACCGAAAGCTAAACTCCCTTTACCGGTTGTCATAGCCACCCTCTCGATCCTACTTTGAGGTAAAGGTATCATTCTGTTTTCAATTTATAAATTCTTTCTTAAAAAAATACATTCCTTTCCCGTCAAACTATTATCCATAAAAAAGCAACTGAAAACCAATTTTCAGTTGCCTATATATCAGATTGTATATTTATATTCTACTTGCCGGAAGTTCCGCTTTCCAAAATGCTGACGATCGAGAACAAAGAGAAACAAATTCCTCCCAATCCTACAAGCACACGGGCAGGCACAAAAAATGCCCCGTCCAACATGGCCTCTTCAAATAAAAAAGCTCCCAAAAACAAACATAACAAAGCCGTTATGACCGGAATTAAAGGGATACGATTCGCCAACTTAAACTCTTGCTTCCAAACCTTAGCCAATAAAAGGATCTTACTGGAGATACTGAAACAAACCAACCCCAAACCGATCAAAATGAAACCGGTCGTATTCACCGGAGCCGAAGCGGCAAACAACTCGACCAATCCCCATACCACACAAACACTACCCATAAAGAAAACCAACATCGGCCAATATTTGCGATCCCGGTCGGTATAGTCATTTCGTATCTGCCGGGCAATACTCGCCACCAAACCGATCAAACTGGTACAAATGCAAGCAAGGCCCCCCATAACGCTACCTGCAACAAAAGAATTCGAATCCGAAGAGTCGGACAACAGGACAATAGCCCACACCCAAGCTACGGCCGAAAACAAAATAACCAGGGCAATCAAAACACTTTCCGTTTTCGCTGAAAATCCTTGAATATTAATTTTATTACCGGGAGTATGGGAATTCGTGGGAATAAGAGCAAACTCGGTGGAAGAAGTCGCCGCGGTAGAGATACAGGCAGATATCAATCCCACCCCGCAAATCACATGACCGGAAACAAACAATTCCGGCATATCGTGTGCACTGAATATCCATATGCCGAAAGCGATCGTACCGAATGCCAGCAAATAAGCGAACCCCGGCAATACATATTTAAAAACCGGTCTATAGGTGTGAATCAGTTGTCGGATGATCGTTGCCGCCGTCGCGAACAATGCCATACAAATCACACCCAACGAAAAAACGACCGGTCCCGCAACGAATCGTGCCGTATCGCTTCCGTAATAAAAAATATACCCTCCCAGAAAAAAGCATATCAACGCCATAAACACGGGAATTCCTCTGAACAAAATACTAATGCCGTAATTCATATCCAATTCTTTTTAAAATTCTATGAATATACGAGGCCACGTCTTCCCTATGTTCCTGATTTTTTCGTAAATTTCCCTAAATTAAGCCTTTATTCCTCATTCAATACCTTCCAGAGCATATCTTTAAGCTCTGTAATTCCCTGCCCTGTGACGGAAGAGATAAAAACATACGGGATATCCGGTAAATCCGTCTCCATCTCCGCTATCAACTCCTTATCCGCGTAATCCGATTTGGTAATGGCCAACACGCGTCTTTTATCCAATAGCTCAGGGTTATACTGTTTCAATTCATTAAGCAAAACATTATACTCGTTATGAATATTAGGACTATCGGAGGGAACCATAAACAGCAGAACGGAATTTCGTTCGATATGACGTAAAAAACGAATTCCCAATCCTTTTCCCAAATGGGCCCCCTCAATAATTCCGGGAATATCCGCCATCACGAAAGAGCGATCATCCCGATACTTCACAATCCCCAGATTAGGTACCAAAGTAGTAAAAGGATAATTAGCGATTTCAGGCTTTGCCGCCGAAACCACCGATAATAAGGTCGACTTTCCGGCATTCGGAAAACCGACCAATCCTACATCCGCCAAAACCTTCAGCTCCATGATAACCGTCCGTTCGACGCGAGGTTCTCCCGGTTGGGCAAAACGCGGAGTCTGATTCGTGGCCGAACGGAAATTCCAGTTTCCTAATCCGCCGCGGCCGCCGGCAACAACGATACATTTCTGCCCCTCTTCCGTAATTTCACAGATCAATTCACCGGTATCCGCATCCCGTGCCACCGTTCCCAACGGCACGTCAATGACGACATCATTTCCGTTCGCCCCGGTACTCCGACACTCGCTACCGCTCTTCCCATCCTCGGCAAAAATATGCCGCTGGTATTTTAAATGGATCAACGTCCAATAGTTTCGATTGCCTCTTAATATCACATGCCCCCCCCGGCCGCCGTCTCCCCCGTCAGGTCCACCCTTGGCCGTCATCTTATCCCGGTGAAGATGGGTTGAACCAGGACCTCCTGCCCCGCTGCGACAATATATCTTTACATAATCTACAAAATTGGTTGCTGCCATTATAATCAGTTTTAATCTTTACACAACGTATACAAATCCGGAAGATTACGGCCCAAGCCGTCGTAATCCAACCCTCTTCCTACAACAAAATCATTTTCCAAAGCAAAACAATGATAATCGACAGTCAATTCATGCACCAAAGCCTTAGGCTTATAAAACATCGCCGCTATCCTGATCTGCTTCGGACCTTTTTTCTGCAACATCTCTTTCAGGTGCACCATGGATTTCCCCGAATCAACCATATCCTCGACGATCACAAGCGTACGCCCCGTAATATCTTCATTCAACCCGATCAACTCTCTCACCCTACCGGTAGAAGAGGTCCCGGCATAAGAAGCGATCTTCACAAAACTAACCTCCGTCCCCTCCAAAGTGATGCATTTCAATAAGTCGGACGTAAACATGAATGCCCCGTTCAATATGCTTAAAAACAACGGACGTTCTCCCTGTAAATCACGGTTAATTTCTCCTGCAACCCGCTCGATCTCTCGATCAATAGCAGCCGCCTCAATAGAAACCTGAAATTCCTTATCGTGCAATCTGACCTTTTTCATTCTTGTTTCAATTTAAACCATTGAAGATCGGGAGAATTCGCCCCGAATTCGTTTTTTTTTATTTACTTTGCGCAAAAGTACAATTTTGAATTTAAAATCCCGTAAAAATATGAACCCAAAAGTAAGTATTATTATGGGCAGTACCTCGGACCTGCCCGTTATGGAAAAGGCTGCAAAAGTATTGAACGACTTTTGTATTCCTTTCGAGATAAATGCCTTATCGGCCCACCGCACACCAGCAGAAGTAGAAGAGTTCGCAAAGAATGCAGGGAAACGAGGCATCGAGGTGATTATTGCCGGAGCCGGAATGGCTGCCCACCTTCCCGGTGTCATAGCCGCAATGACCCCCCTACCCGTTATCGGAGTTCCCATTAACGCTTCTCTCGACGGCATGGATGCCCTGTTAGCCATCGCCCAAATGCCCCCGGGAATCCCCGTGGCAACAACAGCCATCAACGGTGCCATGAATGCCGGAATTTTAGCCGCACAAATTTTAGCGGTCGGAGATGCCGAACTAAAAAATAAAATCGTGGAGTTCAAAGAATCACTTAAAAAGAAGATTGTCGATGCCAACAAAGAGTTGGCACAAGTAAAATACGACTATAAAACCAACTAAAAATAAATCCGGTTTAAAATAAACCGGATTTATTTTTACAGACAGTTGGTTCCGTCCCGACTTTTTCCCGGGATTACCGTTATACCGCCATAAATTGACCCGTAGCCCCGATTTGTTTTAAAAACAACCCGTCACATTCATCCAAAAATATACCATTTAACACCACATACGGAATACACGTATTCCATTTTTCCATAACTTTGAAAAAAGAATAGCTCCCGTGTGTCTGTTCACACACTCTTTTACGATTAAGACCTCATTTACAATTGGTATATCATGAAACGAGTACTCCTCCTCATCGGTCTGTTTCTCCTTCCATGTTGGGACTGTTTCGCTCAAGAAACATCCGATATAGAGAAACTCTTGGAAGAAAACGGTATTCTCGATTCCGAAGAAAATTACGAAGAGATGCTTACGACCCTGTCTTATCTCCGACAACACCCCCTCGACATAAATACGGTCGGATTCGACAGCCTGAGAATGTTATTTTTTCTTTCGGATAGCCAAATCGATCAGATTCTGATTTTCAGGAACAAAACAGGAGCCTTCAAACATCCAAATGAACTTTTGTTGATTACCGGCATCGGTAAAAGGGATTTGGCCAATATTCTCCCTTTCATTCAAATCGGCACTACCGTTACAACAGCCGTTCTGAAAAGAAAGACTCGCGTCAAACAAGAAATATTAGCCAGGCTTAAAACGACCCGACCTATGCAAAAAGGGTATCGAAAATACAAGCGGGAAGCTTTCCTCAAAGAGAAAGATTTCAAAAAGGCACAAGAAAAACAATTCCGGGGGCCACCCTTCGGGAGCCTGTTAAAATACAAAATCGGGAAACGCTCCCGCTGGACCGTCGGCTTTACACTCGAAAATGACCCGGGAGAAAGCTACTTCACGAGATATCAAAAAAACGGATTCGACTTTCTATCCGCACATTTCATGTTAACGAACAAACACTGGCTTCAAAAAATCATCATCGGAGACTACAAATTACAATGGGGACAAGGCTTAGTCGCCTGGCACGGTTTCTCAGCCGGAAAATCCGGAGCTTCCCTGAATACCGAAAAATCGGGGAACGGAATCGTCCCTTACACCTCTACCGATGAAAACCGTTTCCTGAGAGGGATAGGCATATACCTGGCTCCCCACAAAAACATCAAAACCATTTTATTCCTCTCCCGCAAAAAAACCGACGGAAACCTCATCGATCGGGACAGCCTCGATCCGGAAGAGTTGGAAACAGCCTCCCTCTACCAAAGCGGTTACCACAGAAACCTGCCCGAATGTAAAAAAAAGCACTCTTTAAAAGAGTTCACCGCCGGAGGGTCTTTCAATCTAAATCACCGACGTTTTCGAATCGGTATCCATACTTTATATTACGATTTCACCCCTCGCCTATCCGCGGGAAACCGCGTATATCAACGCTATAACGACACCGGGAGCAAGCGATTTCTAAGCAGCATAGATTACAAAACAGGTATTCGAAGCTTTTACCTTTTCGGTGAATTTGCCCTAAGCGACAAAGGGGCAATCGGTACTATTCACGGACTGCGTTACAGCGGATTCTCCAAAGCATCTGCCTGCATCATATACCGCCATTACGATAAGGATTACCGCTCCCATTACAATCAAGGATTTGCCGAATACTCCAACACCTCAAACGAAGAAGGCATCTATATCGGTATAGCAAGTTCTCCCGTGAAAAACCTGAAAATAAATTTCTATTACGACTGGTTTCGCTTCTTTGCTCCCCGCTACCAAGCCACCCTCCCCGGTTCCGGGCAGGAAATAGTATGCGATATTACCTACTATTTCCACAAATGGGAATGCTATTTTCGCGTTAAGCACGAATCCAAACCCGAGAATCCGGTCAGACAAACATTAGCCCGCGTTCAACGGCAGAGAAATGAATTCAGATTTCAATTCTCCAACAAATACCTATCTTTTCTCGAACTTCGTACCCGTATAGATTATATTCATTACCGGAAAGATACGCGAGAAGAAAAAGGAATGCTCATCTATCAAGACTTTATATTCTCCAGTCGTAAACAAAACATCAAAACCCAATTCCGCATAGCCTATTTCAACACGGACGGATACAATTCCCGGATCTATACTTATGAACATAACGTATTATACGGTTACTCTTTCCCGGCTTATCAGAATAGAGGCCTCCGTTCCTACCTTAACCTGAACTGGAAGGTACTCCAATCGATCACTTTCTATTTGAAAGCAGGAATGGTATATTATCCCGATAAAGAATACATCGGTTCCTCGCTTACCCGGGTCAACGACAACAAATTATTCGACCTATCGCTTCAAATACGCATCTCCATTTAAAGATTCTGAATTACATCTATGCCTTTGTTTCAATACCCCCATCACATCCTCCAAGGCATAACCTTTTGCGATTAACAACACCAGATAATGGTACATCAAATCGGCGGCTTCATTTAAAAACAATTCCGGGTTATCATCTTTTGCCTCGATAACCAACTCCACGGCTTCTTCGCCCACTTTTTGAGCCACTTTATTTATCCCCTTCGCGATTAGTCGTGCCGTGTATGAAACTTCGGGAGAATCATTTTTTCGTTTTTGTAGATGACGTTCCAGATAAAACAAAAAATCACCGGAACAATTCTTTTCGCCCCAACAAGTATCCTCTCCCGTATGGCAAGTAGGTCCTACCGGTTTTACTTTCACCAGTAACGAATCCCCGTCACAATCCGCAACCATTTCCTTCAAATACAAAAAGTGTCCGCTCTCCTCTCCCTTCGTCCATAAACATTGCCGGGAACGACTGAAAAAACACACCTTTCCGGTTTCCAGCGACAACTTGATAGAAGCATCATTCATATATCCCTGCATCAAAACAACGCGGGTGTCCACATCCTGAATAATCGCCGGAATCAGACCGGCAGCATCAAATTTCAAACAACTAATATCTAACATCATTTCTAATTTTACTCCATTAACCTACCTAATCTCAATCCCCCTCGCTACTAAATAAGATTTTAACTCCGGAATTTTGATTCTTCCGTCGTGAAAAACACCCGCGGCCAAAGCCGCATCTGCCTCTCCTCTCGTGAAAACATCATAAAAATCCTCATCCTTTCCGGCCCCGCCGGAAGCAATAATCGGTATAGTCAACTCGTTAGCCAAAGCGGCTATCGTATCATAGGCAAATCCTCGACAGGTTCCGTCATGATCCATGGAAGTAAACAAAAGTTCTCCAGCCCCTAAATCTGCAGCTTCCTGTGCCCATTCCCGTAAAACGAAAGAGGTTTCCCTAATTCCCCCGTGACTAAAAACCCTCCACTCTCCTCTTTTTAGCGAAGCATCGATAGCCACGACGATACATTGTTTTCCGAAATTTGCCGCAAGTCGGCGAATCAATCCCGGATCCCCGATTGCCGCCGAATTAACAGAAACTTTATCGGCTCCACATTTTAATAACACTTCGACATCCCGTTCTGAAGCGATACCGCCCCCCACGGTAAAAGGAATATTTACCGCCTCAGCAACCTCCCTCACCCACTCAGACATCGTTTTCCTCCGAGTGCTACTGGCCGCAATATCTAAAAACACCAATTCATCTGCCCCAGAATCAGAATAAAGAAGAGCCAAATCCACCGGATTTCCGACATTTTTTAAATCCCGGAAACGAACTCCTTTCACGACACATCCCTCTCTTACATCCAAACAAGGAATTATTCTCTTTGCCAATCCCATATTACTCCCGCTATAATTTCATTCGTACTATCTCTTCCCAGGTCAATCGCCCCTCGTAAAAAGCTTTCCCTATAATAACAGAGGTCACTCCCAAACGGTACAGAGCCTTTACATCTTCAACCGAGCGAACACCTCCCGAAGCGATTAATTTTATTTCCGGATACATCGTCCGCAATTTGCCGTACAACCCTGACGAAGGCCCGGAAAACATTCCGTCCCGTTCGATATCGGTACACATCAAGTTCATCAACACGCCGTCGTATTGTTCGATCAGATCAAAAACCGTTTTATCCGACTTCCGTTGCCAGCCGTTAATATAGACCCGTTCTTCCCGTACATCTGCCGCAATTATAATTCGTTCGGCCCCGTACTTCGTTATCCAACTTTTAACTTTCCCCGGATTCGTTTGTGCCATACTTCCGATTGTTACCCACCGGGCCCCCGCCTCCAATACTTGTTGTACCTCTCCTTCGCTTTTTATTCCCCCGCTGAAATCCACCCCCAAACGGGTCAAAGAACAAATTTCCCTCAATAAATCGAGGTGAGCGACCTTTCCCTTCCGGGTACCGTCCAAATCAACCAAATGTAACCTCTCGACTCCCGCTTTTTCAAAACGATGAGCCATACCAACCGGGTCCTCCGTATAAACAGAACATCTATCGTAATCTCCCTGACTCAAACGAACACATCGTCCGCCCATAAGATCTATTGCCGGTATAATCTCCATATTCAAAGCATTAAAAAATTACGTAAAATCAATTCTCCCGTACCTGAAGATTTTTCCGGATGAAATTGACACCCCCAGAAATTATCTTTTCGAACGGCAGCACAAAATTCTCCATCATAATCACATGTCGCAATTTGATACGCGTTACATGGAATATAATACGAATGAACGAAATATCCCCATTCCATTTCTCCGACCCGCCGGAACAAATCGGAATGTAAACCGAATATTCTATTCCATCCCATATGAGGGATTTTTTTCCCCTGCCCTATTCGTTTTACGGCCAAGGGAAATATTCCCAATCCCGTGGTGTCACCTTCCTCCGAAAAAGTACACATCAACTGCATTCCCAGACAAATTCCCAATACCGGAACCTTCAGTTCGGGAATAATCTTGTCCAACCCCTTTTCCCGCAATTGTCGCATCGCCGCGGCAGCTTGCCCTACCCCGGGAAAAATTACCCGTTCGGCTTCGAGGATGACCGACGGATCGGAAGAGATGATAACCTCTTCATTTAATCGCCGGATCGCCGTCTGCACGGAAAAAACATTTCCCGCACCATAATCGATAATCGTAACCATTTCCGATACTATTACAGTTGCCCTTTGGAGGAAGGGATTCCGCTTCCCGAAGAATTTACGGCTACTTTGATACAACGTCCGAAAGCTTTAAAAATCGCTTCGATCTGATGATGGGTATTCTCACCCTCAACTTTTACATGTAGATTGCAACCGGCCTCCCGGCAAAATGACTCGAAAAAATGGCGCGTCATCTCTGTCGGAAAATCCCCTACAAACTCTCGCTCAAACCGGGCTTTCCAGACCAGATACCCTCTTCCGCCGAAGTCAAGCAACACTTCGGCGCGAGATTCCTCCATCGGTAATACAAATCCGTACCGTTCGATACCTTTCTTACTCCCTAAAGCCTCCTTAAAACACCGCCCCAAAAGAATAGCCGTATCCTCTATCGTATGATGCTCGTCTACCTGTCTATCCCCGTCCGCATCAACGACCAAATCGATCCCCCCGTGACGAACGACCTGTTCCAACATATGATCAAAAAAGCCTATACCCGTACGTACATCACTCTCTCCGTTCCCGTTCAATACCAACGTCATTCCAACCTTCGTTTCGGAAGTCTCGCGGGATAAACTTACTCTACGAGTATTCGATTTCAGATAATGGTACACCCTCTCCCAGGAAGAACAGGTTATCGTTTCCGAACCCCCTCCTGCATTCCCCTCACCCAACAAGATTCCCTTTATTCCCATATTCGACGCCAGCTCCATATCGGTCATACGATCCCCGATCACATAAGAGTTTTCCCGGTCCAAGCACTCGTTCATATACTTTTCCACCATACCGATCCCGGGTTTTCGAAAAGGCGAATTCTCCCCCGGGAGACTACCGTCTATCAGTATCTCATCAAAAATAATTCCCTCGCCTGCCAAGACTTTCAACATCCAGTCATGCGGAGGCATAAAATCAGCTAAAGGGAAAGCAGCTGTTCCCAAACCGTCCTGATTGCTAACCATCACCAGACGATAGTCTGTTTCTTCCGTTATTTTCCGCAAAGAACCGATAACTCCCGGCTTAAAGCGCAATTTATCCATTCGATCCACCTGAAAATCACCCGGAGGTTCTTCTATGATCGTTCCGTCCCGATCAATAAATAATATTTTTTTCATAAATAACCCTGTTTTAAATACCTGTCTTCCAATTCAGACAACACATCCATAAAAAAATCATTTTCGCGCGAGGTCCCGACCGAGATACGTAGTCCGTTCTCTATCCGAGGAGGCATCCGCCGGACTCTGACCACGATTCCCCGTTTCAGTAGCTCCAGATACAAACATTCATATTCTTTGCTACATACTAAAATAAAATTAGCTTCCGAAGGGAAAACCCGGTCAAAAAGGGCATTCCGTTTCAGGTAATCATAAAGCCTCTCCCTTTCCCGTTTTATTTCATCTAAACACCTTTGAAAGAATTCCGTATTTTCCAACATCCGTAAAGCTTCCGTTTGCACCAAAGAGCCTACATTGTAAGGCAATCTTACCCGATTCAAATAACGGGTTAACCCGGGATGCGCCGCAAGTAACCCCACGCGCAAGCCGGCCATTCCCCAAGCCTTGGATAACGTTTGCAAAACAACTACATTAGGATAATCCCCTAATCGGCCGACTATCGATTCTTGACTCGCGAAATCGATGTAAGCCTCATCGATAACAACCAAACCGGAACACTTTTCCGCCATCTTCAATACACGTTCTACGGGCAAAACATTTCCAACCGGATTATTCGGATTACAGAAAAAAACGATTTTACTTCTATCGTCCATACAGGACTCCACCCTGTCCCATTCAGGCATAAACGCCTCATCCAACCTCAATTTCAAAACCTCTATCCCGTTGATCCGGGCACAAACCTCATACATAGAGTACCCCGGATCAAAAAGGATTACCCGATCTCTCCCCGGTTCGCAAACTGTCCGGATCAACAAATCGATCAGTTCGTCACTACCGTTCCCCAAGACCAACTGATCCGTAGAAACCCGCCTCAGATCTGCCAAGCGTTTCTTCAATTTCTGTTGAAAAGGGTCCGGATAACGATTAACCCCCGTCTCAAAAGGATTCTCGTTCGCATCCAAAAACAGGATTCGTTCGCCGGCGAATTCCGCACGGGCGCACGAGTAGGCCTCCGACTCTTTTATACAGCCACGAATAATACTCTCAAACATATTCTACTCTTTTTCAGCATTCATTCGTACGGTTATCGCGTTCCGGTGTCCCCAAAGTCGCTCGTACTCCGCCATGATCTCGATCGTTTCGCCCAACACGGACAAACCTTCGGAAGTTATTTCCTGAAACGTGATCTTTTTCATAAAAGAATCCAGATTCACCCCACTGTACACCCGGGCAAACCCGTTAGTCGGCAAAGTATGATTCGTACCCGATGCATAATCACCCGCACTTTCGGGAGAATAATTTCCTAAAAAAACAGAACCTGCATTTTTGATCTCCGCGAGCCAACGTCCATAATCCCGAACACAAAGCATCAAATGTTCGGGAGCATACCAATTGGCCAACTCCATACATTCCCGTATCGTCTCCAACACGATGCATTTCGAGTTCTCCAACGCCCTTGTTGCCAAATCCTTCCGGGGAAGTTCTTCCAATTGTCGTTTTAGTTCGACCTCAACCTTTTTCGATAAATCTTCACGGTCAGTAAGGAGAAACACTTGACTATCCGGCCCGTGTTCAGCTTGAGATAATAAATCGGCCGCAATAAAGCCGGGCCGGGCAGAATCATCCGCAACAACCATTAATTCCGAAGGTCCGGCAGGTATATCTATCGCTACGCCATAACGCCCGGAACGTAATTTGGCCGCAGTCACGAACCGGTTCCCCGGACCAAAGATCTTATCGACCCGTCCGATCGAAGAAGTTCCTATTGTCATGGCCGCTATCGCCTGAATTCCTCCCACCTTATATACCTTCTTCACCCCGCACAAGGCAGCCGTCCATAACACGACAGGATTTACGTTACCATCGGCAGACGGCGGAGTACAAAGGATAACCTCCTCACACCCGGCCAACCGCGCAGGTACAGCCAGCATCAGGACGGTAGAAAATAAAGGAGCGCTCCCCCCGGGAATATACAACCCGACCCGTTGTATGGCTCTTGCTTCCTGCCAGCAGCAAAAGCCCCGTTCATCCTTGACTTCGACTTTCAACGGTTTTTGCAAAGC
Organism: Gabonibacter massiliensis; assembly: GCA_001487125.1. GTDB lineage: Bacteria > Bacteroidota > Bacteroidia > Bacteroidales > Marinifilaceae > Gabonibacter > Gabonibacter massiliensis. The sequence continues at coordinate 97,912 of LN913011.1, read as the reverse complement.
ATGGAAACGATAAATATTTTCCTTTGCTTCCCGAATAGCTACTTTCAATTTTTCGTTTACCGACTCATTCGCCTCATCAAACTCTTTTTCCGTAACCTCAAAATCATCCAGTTTTACCCGATCAAAATACCGGGTATATTTTTTTAACGCCTCGTCACCATTTCGCTTTACTTCCTCAAAAACAAGATCACACACCTTTTCCAAATCAACCGTCTGATCCGATGGACGCTTTAACAACTCCTTCCATTCTTCTTTTGTAGGATATACTATCTTTTTCATATCTATATCATTAAATTAGCTTTATAAACATCATAAACGCAGATCAAATTACTCGATCATCTTTTCTATCGGAACGACCAATATTCCCTCCGCCCCGGCCTCCTTCAATCGATCGATCGAATCCCAGAACTGATTCTCGTTTACCACGGAATGCAAAGAATACCAACCGGACCGTCGCAAAGGCATAACCGTGGGACTTTTCATTCCGGGTAATATTCTGCAGATTTCATCCAGACGCGCTTCCGGGGCATTCAACAAAATGTATTTATTGCTTTTTGCCGCCAACACGGCCTTCATCCTAAAAACCAACTGCTTCGCTAACATCTGTTTTTCCAGATCCGGAGAAGGATTCGACACCAATACCGCGGTAGAACGGAACAAAATATACGCCTCGGAAAGGCCATTTTTAAACAAGGTACTGCCGGAACTCACGATATCGCATATGGCATCCGCCAAACCTATATTCGGGGCGATCTCCACGGATCCGGAAATCACATGAATCTCGGCCCGCAAGCCGTTTTGCTTCAAAAAAGCATTCAACGTATTCGGGTAAGAAGTGGCAATTCGCTTTCCTTCCAAGTAAGAAAGTCCCGTAAAAGTCTCCGACTTCGGGATAGCGATGGAAACACGACAGGAGGAAAATCCCAAATCCAATAACTTCGTAACCCGGGATTGTTTCTCTATCAACGTATTTTCACCGATAATGGCCAAATCGACAATACCATCCTCCACGTAATGAGGAATATCCGAATTTCGCAGATAGAGAATTTCCAATGAAAAATTGGACGCCTGAGCCATCAACTGATCTTTCCCGTTATTGATCGAGATTCCGCACTCCCGCAAAAGAGCTAAAGAATCGTCATACAATCGTCCCGATTTCTGAACAGCAATTTTCAATCTCGTCATAATTTTTGATTTAAAAACTCGCTGAATCCGGGAAGGCCAAAAGAATAAAAGACAAACGAGCCCGCCTGAATCCAGGCGAGCTCGTTTATACTTTCTATTTCAAATTACAGCACAACAGCATCATCTCACCTGAACACAGTGATGGTAATGATGATGGATATGATGTAAATTTGTTCTCATATTTTGTCTTTTATCGCTGCAAATATAAAACTATTTTTATAAAAACCATCCATAATAAAAAAATCCTGCGGTTTTAACGGCAGGATTTTTATCTTCTTTATCGGAAAAACTATTTCTCCAATCTGATTCCTATTTTGAATTCGGTTGTTTTAGCCCAAACTCCGGGAAGTGCTTCCACTATCGGTTTGATCATTGCAATCGTCTCATCGGTTGAATCTTCCGGAATTAATTTGGAAAGTACCGGCAGCAAAGCCATTACCTGATCAAAGAAAGCCTTATCAAGAGAAATCTCGAGCTTCTTATCCTGATCAGTCATTTTGTAAGTTGCAGGAATTCCCTCTGTCGTAACCTTATTGACAAAAGTCATAAGCGTTTGCAAGTCGGCTTGCGACAACCCGAGGGTTCCCAAAGACTCCAAACTCAAATCAGCCTCAGCCAAAATATTAACGATATTGGGATAAAGAGCGATTTTAGTTCCGGATACGATCTTATAACTCAAATATTTCGGTTCAGATGTTTTCCAGGTAGGAGTAACTGTTTCGTCAAGACTTACTCCGGCATCGGAATAAGTGGCTACCACCTGTCCGTTCTTCTGGAAAGTAACATCTTTCAATACCTGTGCTAAAAGTATGCTTCCAAATCCTTCGGCCATACCGGAAATAGACTCTATCGGGAAAGGAATTCCGAACATAGGAAAAGTGGTTCCCTCCTCAGCTACCCATTGGAAAGACAAAGGACCGGAAACGAACATCTCATCATCGTCCGTTTGCACGCTTCCTAATTTCCAAGTACCGACAAGAGCATGATCGTTATCGTCATCATCACTACACGCCGAAAAGAACGTAACACCTAAAATCAATAATAACAAAAGTTTGTTTTTCATAGTCATTAAATATTAATTAAACATATTGTTTTTCATCATTAAACCTTCTTTTTTCCAGTACGACGAATTGATTAGCAGCAAAAAACATGCAAAAATAATCAAAAATTAAATTTCCCCTTGTTTTTTAACATTTTATTTTCCTATATATCTAATTGCGTGCATCATGCATTATTATATTACGAATGTTAAATAAAAACACACAATTATAACCTTTTTCATTTTCTTTATTTTATTCCCTATCAAAAAAGGAACGTTTTTTGATAGAAGGTACGGCTATTTATAATATAAAAATTTAATTAATAATTAATGACTTATGAAAAACAAATTACTCCTTATTCTAATTTTAGGCATGAGCATTTTTTCCGCTTGCCATGATGACGACAAACCGGAAGCTCCGCCTACCATCGACGACATTGCCGCCACTTACTCTTCCGACAAGCTTCAAGCTACTGCCAACGGAAAAAACCTCCCATCGAATGCCGCCGTCAATATCATAAAAGAGACCGATGAAACGAGTACGATCAAACTACTGAATATCGTGCCGGGTGTTCCGGAATTCGCTATTCCCAATGCAACTTTTGAAGCGGTAAGCAAAAGTGCTTATTACAGTAAGCTTGAGGGAAGCGTAACCGACAGTATCGCCGGATACGATGTACAACTGACAGGAAGTGTCGAAGCGGGGATCCTAAGTGCCACGATTACGATAACCGACATGGGTGGGGAAAGTATAGATGCTACAAGTTTTTATAACAAAACTTACAAAGGAGAGATGACCATCAAAGTTTCCAACCTGACCGAGCCCGTGGTTATGACCCAACGAATCTACACCTCGCGTCCTTCCACTAAAGAGAAATCTCGTATCCAATTGGAGATAAATAATTTCTCTTTCTCAGGCATGTCGTTAGGAACGATAAAATTAGATACCCTTCCTGTCCTTCAAAGAGGACGTTATTATTCCTTCAAATCAATAGGCCAAGAGATAGAAGTACAGGGAATCGGAAAAGTGCAGGCGGATGTCAACGGAGTAATTGTCGGTAACAACATACAACTCTCGTTAATCGTAAAAGCAGGCCCTTTAACCGTTAACGTTTCGTTTGACGGAGAGAGCGTAACGGAGAGTACGGACATGAAAGCTACGATTACCATAAACAGTAACGTTCTACTCGATCCGATCGCGGTCAGCGGGTCCAACTACACGTTCAAAGTATGGGATTCCACCCCGACCGAGCAATTGGCTCTACTCCCTGAAATAGAGATCCCGGCAGGAGCAACGTTGGACTCCGTTATAATTTATAATGCCGCAGATAAGAGCACTACCCCAATCGATAACAAGACAGCTATCGATTTTTCTAAATTCACCCCGGAGTGTTATGTAGCCTACTACATTACAGCCGAAGACGTTCGTAAGAACAGCATAAAAAAATTATTCGTTGTAAAAATAGAGGATAAAGACCTGGTATATACGATGGAAAACTGGAATTCCATTGGTAAATATTTTGAACCTGCAGGGCTCACCTCTTCCAACACGGCAGCCTCTCTCTTCTCCATCATGGGCATTCCCGTGGAGCCTTACCCCGTCTCAAAAGCTGAAGACGGAGCCGCAAAGGTCATAACCAGAAAAACCGTTAGCGAAACGTCTCCAAGCGGTATGGTTCCTGCCATGACAGCCGGAACGTTGTTCAACGGTGAATTCAAACTCAACATTTTAGATCAACTGAAAAGCACCAAATTCGGTGTTCCTTACCGGAAAAAACCGGTATCCCTGAAAGTTTTTTATAAATATACCCCGGGAGCACTTTATTATAAAACGGAAAAAGTGTCGAACGGAAACTCCACGATCAATACGGCCGTAGAGATGCCGAATACAAAAGATACTTGTTCCATCAACGCTTACCTGTATGAAGTAAGCTCTTACGATGAAACCTTAGACGGAAGCAATATAAATACTTCCACTTCCGTAATCATGAAAGCAAGCCTTATCGACGGGAACTCGACAAGCAGCTATACCGAACGAACCATCAATTTCACGGAAACGGGTAACGGAACATTCGATCCCTCGAAAAAATACAAATTAGCTATCGTTTGTACCCCCAGTAAAGACGGGGATCAATTCATGGGAGCCGAAAGTACGCTATGGATCAAACACATGGAAATAATTTCCGAATAAAAAGAGAGGCGGCCTTTAGGGCCGCCTCCTTGCTACCACCAACCTACTGAAGTGATGAGATATCGAACTCACCACATTGTTTCATCGCTTCTTTCAATATATCGTATTTCTTTTTCATCAGGGGATATGCTTCAAAAATGGCATCTCGTTCCGTTTTCGTTACCCTGAAAACGAACTCCAACCATTGAGAAATATCGATATCTTTCGATGGTGCCTGAATCCACCAACCTCCCCAATCCGGATCCGGATCAAAATTCGTCATCCCCGGATCATAGGAGACAAATCCCATTTCATGCCAGTCGACATCCTCCGGGGTTTCCACATCCCAGTCCCAATCGGATTGCTTATAATACTCTTCACTCACTTCATAAAACTCCTCCGGAACCTGAAATACACCTTTGATGGCCAGTAAATAATCCTTCCAGAATTTACCGTTCACTTCTCCTCGAATTTCCCGGATATCGGCATCCGTGTAACTGTCCATCTCCGGACGAATACCGGCAATCGCCACATAGTTCGTGCTTACGAAAGCATGATAACTGGGAGTCTGATCCTCCATCCCCAAAAAGAAAATGGAGTCGGCCATGATCACGGAATAAGGCAGGTATTCCTTTAAGAAACCCTCGGTATAAACATCGACAAACACTTCTTTTACCAAAGACAACCCCTTTTCAAGGAGCTCCTTTTCCTGAAGAGGAGATACTACTCTGATATTGTTCTTCTTCTTAAAGTTATAACGGTAATCCCGAATATCCGGATCTTTTACTATAATCGTCTGGTAGGTTTTGTAAAATTCATAAATATAATGTTGAACGGGATCCGACGGATCGTCCTCTAAATTATACCAGCTATCTCCTACGGAAGCATGAATCTTATCCTCATCGGAACAAGCATTCAAACAACATACCAATGCACAAAACAGTATTAATTGTATTGTTTTCATCTTCATCTAATTTTTGGTTTTCATCATTTTCTCCGTTGCGGACGGTCTATTTGCTCTATGGAAAGATTCATATCCCGCTCTTTCTGCGGTATCGGCAAGGTATAAGCCGGATCATCTCTTCTCAACACATACTCGGTATAGTTGCTCGGGTTCTCTACCGATGTATATCGATGTACGATCTCAGGACGATCCCAACGACGTAAATCAAACCAACGGAATCCCTCGAAACAGAATTCCATCCGACGTTCCTCCTTCACGTAATTCAAAGCCTGTGCCGCCGTCGTGGCCGAAAGAGTGTAATCCCCTGAAATTCGCTTCTCCCGGATAGCATTTACATCCCGCATGGCATTTTCTATGTTTCCCTTATTGGCATAAGCCTCTGCCCGATTCAGATAAGCCTCCGACAAACGGAAAGCGTAAGCATAAACTCCATCGGAAGAAGCCCCGTAAAATTTCAACGGTTTCTTCTTCGTGTTGTCAAAAAACAAGTTGGTCGTTTTCCGCTTATCGGTAGCCGGATAAAGATTCATCAACTCTCCCGAGGGAATAAAAGAAGCCGCGTAAGAAGAACCATAAAGAAATGCCTGACTCTGGGTCGAGAGATTGCCATAAGTAAACAGTATCTCTCCGTTTTTTATAGACATAAATCTCTGATTCGAATAGCTTCCATTCATATCAAACAATTCGGCATTCGTCGTCATAATGACCGAATCGGCATAAGCAATTGTCCGGTCATAATCCTTCCTGAACAAAGCAATCCGACAAGCCAACAAATAAGAGGTGGATAAATTCGGTCGAAAAATTGTTTTCTCCATTTCAGCCTCTCTAAAAGAAGCAATCGAACGTTTAATATCCGCCTCCATCAAATCATACACCGCTTTAACAGAGGAACGGGATAACAATCTGTCTTCTATGCCTGTCGCAGAGTTGATCGGTACACAAAAATCGACGGCAGCCTGCTCCTCGTTAATATAAGGCTTACCGTACAAATTAGCCAACATAAAATAGGACCAGGCTCTCAGGAAATAAGCTTCTCCGGCCAGATCGGCTTTCTCCTTCCCGCTACCTTCCATACTTTTTAAATTATCAAGAATCACATTTGCCACAAATATCCGATGATAATACTCCCCCCAGGCCTGATCTTCCATCAGCGCATTATTCATTTGCAATTCAGGATATTGTTGCCAGGAATAATAGGACCAGAACCTGGCTCGCTTGTCTTCCCGATCAAGTCTCTTTAAATTAATATACTCTTCCGCATCATCCGTCATCACGTCCAAGTAATCACATAGGATAAGCTTATTGTTCAAACCTTCCCCGTATAAAAACTCTTTATAGTTCTGAACGGTTTTGGGAATTAACAAGTCCTGCGAACTTTCATCCAGAAAATCACTACAAGCTCCGAACAATAGGATAGATATAATATACAATAAATTATGTTTTTTCATCACAGGCGATTTTAAAATGAAACATTCAATCTTAACGAGTATCCCCTTTGAGGAGGAACAGTCCCGGATCCCATGGTTACTTGTTCCGGGTCTCGTCCTTTCAGGTCTTTACTCTTCACCACAAAAGGATTCGTCACGTCAAAACTCAGGCTTGCCGAAGAGACGCACACCTTTTTCAGCAACTCTTCGGGAAAATTATAACGCAGCGTCAAAGAACGACATCTCAAAAAGTCTCCCGATACGACTCTCAAATCACTCTTATTATACATATCCCATCGGTTATTGGCTATCGGATACTTTCTTTCATAAGTGGTAAATGCCATATCGTCATCGGACAGAGCCGGAATATTCGTATAATCCTCATCTCCTTTCTGGCGCCAACGATCCACAAATTCGCTCGACATATTCTGTTGAGGGAAAGGCAATGCTTGTCCGGACGACAAATAGAGGTCGTTCAAACGGACCTTATTACCTAAAGCAAAAGAGAAAAGAGCATTCAAACTGAATCGTTTATATCTTAAATCCGTTGAAAAACCTCCCGCAAACGTCGGTTCCCTCCGTCCGGCGTATACAAAAGCAGCAGCATAGGCTTCTTCTTGCGAATTGATCACCTTTTTCCCGGTTTCATCCGATTCCGACTCTCCATAGAACGTAGGAAGCCCTTTATCATTCAACGCCTTAAACCGATAAGCATAAAAACTATTGATCGAACGGCCGTTCCGTACTAAGGTTCCGTTGATATAATCGCTCCAAGATACGGATTCCGCCTCACCCGCGTTAGTAACCTTATTATAATTTTTCGCCGTATTAAAAGAGATTCCCCATGCCCAATCTTTCGTACGAATCGGATTCACGTTTACACTGATCTCCCAACCCGAATTATTTACGTCACCATCATTAATAGCCACATAATTCGCCCCGGTAGAAGGAGCAATTATTTTCTGTACGATCTGGTCTACTCCCTTCTTTTTATACACCTCTACCGTACCGAATACCAATCCTTTAAAGAAAGAGACATCTATACCCAGATTGTAGGATTTAGTCTTCTCCCATTTCAAATTATTATTCGGAAATTTATATAAGGTCGATTCGTATTCCCTGGAAACATCATCCAAAGTTCCCATGCGCACGATCAGGTTCGGCGTCTGATCGGGATGTACATTACCCTGAATACCGTAAGATGCGCGTACGGCAAACTCATCCAACCAATTTATCCCCCTCATGAAATTCTCATTATGCATATTCCACCTCCCGGAAACAGACCATACCGGTAAGAAACGAACACTCTTATCCTGTCCGAACTTATTGGATCCGTCCGTCCGAATATTGAAATTGGCAATATACTTATCGTCATAAGAATAGGTAAACGTACCGTACCAGGATACAATATTAGTCAGATTATCCGTGATCACGTCCGGCGTATTGGTTATATTCTGAGCCAATTTTCTCCATTTTGTCAGATCGACTTGGGCAAACTTTTTCCCACGTTCGGGCAGGTATCCCCATTGGGTAGATTTCAGGGCGTCGTATTTGGAAGAAGAGATCTCACTTCCGACCATCGCCGTTACATTATGTTTTCCGAAATCCTTGTAAAAGGTAAAACTGTTTCTTATGGTATAGCGAACGTTTCGCGTATCCTCGTTGACAAGCTCTCCTCCCATAGGGATCTCACACCTATCCAGAAAATCGTTCGACGGATCTTTCGGAAGCGGTGTTCCGTAAGGCGTCTGGCGCTTCATCGAAACATAATAAGACTTTTCACCAGCCCAATAGGTCTGGTAATTATTATTCGTGGAAATACCCAGCAAAGAACTAAATTTCAAATACGACAAAATATTCCAATCCACTGTCAGATTCAACCTGACAGCATGATTCTTTACTTTTGTTCCGCTCTCGGACAACTCATTCAAAATATTAAACGGGATCATGTCGGAATAACCTATTCCGTTATCGTAAAAGAACAAATCACCGTTTGCATCATAAAGAGGAATCGCTCTCGACGTCTGCGCCGCGTATTGATACACGTCAATGGAATTATGGGGTCGCTTGGTATTGGTCAAAGCAGCACTCAGGTTCATACCCACTCTGAAACGATCGGTGAAACGGGTATTTACCTTGATCATCGCATTGTAACGATCCACGTCTTCCTTTTTATTCACACTCTGGTCGTCCGCGTATCCCAAAGAAAAGTAATAATCTCCCTTATCGAAAGCACCGGAAACAGAAATCGAATGCTGATGGCTGACCGAAGTACGAAATAAAAGATCATACCAATCCGTGTTCAACTCTTTCAACTCTTTTACCTGTTGCCGAAATTCATCGTAAGAGATCGTCTTGTTCCACAAATCCATCAGTGCTCCTTCATAACCCATATGAGTGGGTTTATAAGAGGTAAATTCCAATCCTTTTTCATGCATCTCTTCCGACATCTCAATCCGCTCTTTGGAATCCATTAAGCGCATAACCTTATAAGAAGGAGGAGTCATGATAGAGATCCCGCCGTAATAATTAATACGTACTTTGCCCTCCCGTCCTTTTTTCGTGGTCACCACGATTACGCCGTTTGCGGCTTTCACTCCATAAATGGCCGTCGCACTCGCATCTTTCAATATATCGATCCGTTCTATATCACTCGGATTCAAACTGGAGATGGCATTCCCGATCAAATTTACCTTGTCCATGCTATTCAACTCTTCTGTAGAAATCTGTACGGGCTCGTCCAAAATAATCCCGTCGACCACCCAAATCGGCTCGCGGTTTCCCGTGATAGAGGATGATCCTCTAATTCGAATTTTCGGTGCAGCTCCCGGAGTCGAGGTCTGGTTCAATACAGTAACACCGGCTAAACGTCCCTGTAACATCTGATCCACAGAAATGGCCCCGCCCATTAATATATTTTCTCCTTTTATAGAAGTCACCGAACTGGACAACCTTCTCTTATCAATTTGTTGGTAACCGGTTACGACCACTTCATCCACCTCCTCCACCGACTCTTTCAAAATTACTTTCATAAAAGCGGTATCGGCTTTTATTTCCCGTTTTTCCATTCCTATAAAAGAGAAAATCAGGAATATCTCTTTATTGGCCGGAACACTTATTTTAAATTTCCCGTCAATATCCGTTACCGTTCCCACGGTCGTTCCTTTCAATAGAATCGTAACTCCCGGTAATTTCAATCCTCCCTCATCCTGCACGACTCCTTTTATCTCTCTTTTCGCAATGACGGAATCCGTTTTAACACCCCGGTCCGGCAAAATCAAAACATACCCCGTCGTGATCTCGTAACGGTAAGGCAAGATCTTAAACAACTTAGCCAAAGCCGATTCCAAAGACATGTTATTCAGTTCCACGCTTACTGTCCGATCGACATCCACCTCCCGGTTATTATACATAAAATAAACACCGGTCTGTGTTTTGATCTCCCGCAAGACCTCTTTCAAAGCCTTATTTGAGAATTTTGCATTAACCACACGCTGTGCCGAAGTTTCAGCCGCCAGATGCAATGTAAAGACAAACATCAATAGCCACGTTAATTTCATAATTTTCATGATTTTGTTTGCACATTTTCCCCGTGCAAACGTGTACCATCTACTCTTTTTTTTCATAATTTTGTTTTTTACGTTAAAATCAACTCCTGTTTAGCCGACAGGAGTTTGGAAAGGAGTGTTAGCCGCACTCCTTTCATTTTTTAGAAACAGTAATAATCCTATCTTTTTTAATAAACTGAATTTTTGACAATTTCTCTATCATCCCCAGGATAATACTCATATCCCGGTGCCGATCGGCCGCCCCGGTAAATAGAATATGACGTAAAGATTCATCGGAATAAATAAATTCCACGTCATACCAACGCCCCAACTGGGCGGTAATTTGTTGCAACTCCATCTTCTCAAACTCGAAAACACCCGATTTCCAAGCAACGTATGTTCTGACGTCCACCTGCCTTACATCTATTTTCGTAGCATCGGAAACAGCTTGTTCTCCCGGTTTCAACAACAACGAATCCCGCCCGTTAGATATCCGCACACAACCTTCAACCAAAGTCGTTACCACTTTCTCTTGTTGTTCGTAAGCCGATACGTTAAAATGAGTTCCTAAAACCCTTATTTGTGCCCCCCGGCTCTGAACCAAGAAAGGCCGGGACTCGTCTTTTGCCACCTCGAAATAGCCCTCTCCCTCCAATCGTACGCTTCGATTCTCTTTACCAAAAACAACAGGATAAACTAACTTCGAATCCGAATTTAACCAAACCTTCGTCCCGTCCGACAGCTGTAAAAAATACTCTCCCCCGCGAGGAACAAGAATCGTATTTACACAAATCTTTTCCCCAGCCTCTTCACCCTTCGCGACATATCGGATTTTGCCCGCCGTATCCTTTTCTATCACAGCCCCGTTCACCTCGTTTAATCGAAATAAAGAATCCCGGGAAAGATCTACCTGCTTCCCGTCAGACAACAGCAATACCGCCTTGGAAGAACCCGGCAAAACAGCCATGCTTTTCTCCCCGGAAGTGTCCGCATTTTGTTGCATGTACCAGTAAAGCGAAACGGAAAGTAACAAAACAAGCATGGCCGCATAGGGATAACAACGGGTAATCCATCTCCTCTTCCCGGTATCGGAACGCCTGATCTTTTTCTCTATCTTACACCAAGCCTCACTCGTATCCGCCGTATCCCAAAAGGCCAGTTGCCGGCCCCGACGATATCTCTTCAAGTACCCCCGAAAAATCTCCACGTGCATTCGATCCTCCCGTAACCAACGCCTCAACTCGCTCGCATCCGTAGAAGTCAACTCTTTCTTGCAGTATAAAACGACCCATTCGATAACTTTTATCTCATCCATTTTTTAAGGCTTTTATACGGATAAGCCCAAAACGATTCAAATGGGTGAATTAATAACGAATTTTTTTTGATTTTTTTTAATGAAGCAGTACCAACACAATCGTGTTCAACGAACTCCTCAACTGTTTTAAAGCCCTTGACAAATGTGTTTTCACCGTATTTACGGATAAATCCAAATACTCCGCCGCCTCCTTGTATTTCATATCTCTCAATACGACCGCTTCAAATACCTTACGGCATTGTTCGGGTAATTTTTCAATTTCCGCGTATAATTTTTCCCGCTCCTCCTCTATGGCCTCGGCGGTATACTGGACATCCAGCATCTCTCCGTAAGGCTCCAATTCATCAAATTGATATTTCCGTCTGATTTTTAACAACTTGACACAATTGTGCCGAACAGACGAAAACAAATAGGAACGCAAGGAACCTTGAAACATCGTTTTTTCCCTTCTCTCCCAAAACTTCACGAATAACTCCTGGATCACATCCTCTGCCTCCTCATACGAATCAATGTAATTCAATGCAAAAACACACAAAGGTTTATAATACAAGTCGAAAAGTTCTTTTAAGCCAGACTCATCCCCTTTGTTGATTTTTTCCAAAAGATTACGCTCATCCCGATTTATCATACACCACCCGTTTATTTCAGCATTTGACGAAAATATACAAAATAGTCAACGCAACAAAATAAACAATTAATTTCTACAATATCGAAAAAGTACGCGCGATTTAATAATCGAGTGATTAAATCCTCCCATCACTTCATCCATAAATCCTCCATCTCTTACTTAGGATTTATAAATGTACGCTTTTTGTTATAAACCACCGGTCCCGCCTTTTGTAAATATTGCATTACCGCCTCCGTGATCGATAAGGATTTTTCTCCTTTACCCTTTCCCGAAAAATCATAAGTAGTACTCACGTAATTGCTCAATCCGATCTTATACCGCCGCCCCTCGTTCAATTTACGACCGTTCTTATCCTTAAAAACCACATCCACGCCTTTTCCCGTCTTATCCCGCAAAATCGTATAACTTCCCTTGGAAATAAAAAGATCGACACGACGATATTCATTACTCGTTTCACTATTGAATCGATTCAAAACCAACGCCTTCATTTCCGGCAAGGAAAGCTCGTGTTTCACCACATAATTATCAAAAGGTTCTATCTGATAAATCATTCCCTTCGTAATATCTCCTGCCGGAATAGTATTTAAACGAATCCCCCCGGAGTTATAAAATGCAAAATCACACTCCGCCCGGTCGGCCATAGCATCCGTTACCAGAGAGGCAACGTTCTCCTTATATTTCATTGGTTCGGCCGCTTTCCCGACCACAACCTTAAAATCAGGATCATTGCTGTAACTTTCAATCATAGCGGCAACCTCAGCATCCGGAATTTCGATATTCGCCAAATCGACTACATGGTAGGATTTATCCGTTAACTTACCCTTCTCAAATTTTAACACCGTAACTCCGGCATAATGCAATCGACTTCCCGTTTGGCTGATCATGACCCCATTCACCATTTTAGGTTCTTTCAAAAGCGTATGGGAATGTCCCCCGATAATAACATCTAATTCCGGCATGATCGCGGCCAACACCGAATCGGCATATACCCCCAGGTGTGTAAGTCCGATAAAAGCATTACACTCGTCCTTCAATTTCCGGTAGGTATCTGCCTCACCCTTAAAATCGGCAAATGTAATACCCTCCAGATGCTCGGGATTCGTGGCGGGGATATGACTCGTCGGACTGATTTCGATAAAACTTAAAAAACAGAGTTTTATCCCGGCCTCTTCCACGAACAAATAAGGCGGTAATTGTCCCAACTCGCTCCCATCCGAACGAATGTTGGCGCCAATCACTTTAAATTGCGCTTCGGAAAGTCGTTTTCTTAATACCGTTTGACCGTAATCAAAGTCATGATTTCCCATCGTTGCAAGGTTGTATCCCACTTTATTCATCAATTCGATCATCGGCTTTCCCCTCTCTTTAGCATGATCGACGAAAGGACTGCCGGAAAAACGATCTCCCGCATCTACCAATATTACATTAGGAAACTTCTCTCTCGTCTCCTTCACGAAAGTAGCAAATTTAGGAAATTGGCTGATCTGAGCGTGCATATCATTCGTAGAAATAACAACGATTTCGGCATCTCCTGATTTGGATGATTTCTTGTTGTTAAAACATCCAAACATCACTACCACAACGAGTAGTATAAAATAAAGATTAAAGCTTTTCCTCTGTTTCACGACCATTTTGTTTTAAATTAATCCTAAACAAAAATAAACAAAAATAACGGGGAAACAACAAAAAAAAGGCGGGTAACCGTCACGGCCCCGCCTCAAAATTAGAATTTTCAAAAGTTGCTATACAAAAATATAACAATATTTTCAGTCCAACGTTCAAACGACACAGAAGATTGTAAAAGCCTCCGGTATTAAATAAAGATCTCACTCAAAATTTAATAAAAAACGTGCAATTGCACACCGGAGGCACTATCTTCCTATGCAATGCACGTATTATTACTTGAGTGAGATATGCAAATGTAGAAATTAAAATTTAAAAAAACACTATTTTCATGAAATTATTCATTTATATTCATTCTTTTCTACATCTAAAACAAGGTCTTTACGACTAAAATCAGCCATCACACAATCGTACAATACCCGCATTAACATCCCGATCGAAGTTTACACGTTTAAATAGAAATCAAATCACATAAAGAGAAAATAAGAAATACCCCCACCCAAATAAACACTCACAAAAAGATCAAGACCAAACCGCCCGGCATGTGTTAATAATCAATAATTTAAATCATTTATTATAAAATTACACATATACTTACACGAAAAGTTTAGCATTACAACAAAAGGGACGGCCACTCAAAAGTTTTATCGCTAAAAAACTTCCTTTAAAGGATAGACGCTACATCTTTCCTCACTCTTGTCATCGTACAGAGTATAGCCAATAAACGATCGATATTCTTTCGCGGACCGGCATCGGTGTCTCTATCGCTACACTATTCCCGCTGGCATAGAAATCCTCCCTCTTTATTTTTCGGGGCCAGGCATTAGTCAGCTTACAATATATCGCACCCGCAAAATAAAAGAGGTCGGACTTTTGGTCTAACCTCTTGATTCTCAGTAGTCGGGATGACAGGATTTGAACCTGCGACAACACGCCCCCCAGACGTGGACTCTACCGGGCTGAGCTACATCCCGAAATGCAGGTGCAAATTTAGAAAAAAAATTTTAGAATAGATGCATTCCGGTACAAAAAATATTTATCGAGCACAAGCGGGTAGTTAATATTTTCATTCTAAACGAATTAACGCAAATGACCAATTGACCGTAGGTGATAAAAGTTGGTGTTCCGATTTTAATTTGATAAATTTGCAGGTAAAGGAAAACATAATAAGAAACCAATGAATACAAATATGTCATCAGAAGAGATTCCCGAAAGAGTCAAATGCCTTATCATCGGCTCCGGACCAGCCGGTTACACGGCTGCCGTTTACGCCGCGCGAGCCAACCTCGCTCCCGTACTATACACCGGATTACAAATGGGGGGGCAGTTAACCACTACCACCGAAGTTGAAAACTTCCCCGGATACCCGGAAGGAGTCAGCGGTCCCGTCCTCATGGAAGACATGAAAAAACAAGCCGAAAGGTTCGGAACCGATATACGCTTCGGTATTGTTACCCAGGTTGACTTCTCCGGTCACCCGCACAAAATAACGGTCGACGACACGAAAAAAATAGAAGCGGACGCCGTTATCGTTGCCACCGGAGCCACGGCAAGGTATTTAGGACTACCTTCGGAAGAAGCCTATAGAGGCTCAGGAGTCAGTGCTTGCGCCACCTGTGACGGATTCTTTTATAAAAATAAAGACGTGGCTGTCGTCGGAGGAGGAGATACGGCATGCGAGGAAGCGACCTATCTCGCAGGATTATGTCGCAAAGTGTATCTCGTTGTTCGAAAAAACTACCTGAGAGCCTCGAAAGCCATGCAAGCGAGAGTCTTCGCCACACCTAACATCGAGGTATTGTTCGAGCACAATACCGTTGAACTGTTCGGCTCCGATATGGGGCTGGAAGGAGCCCGGCTCGTTTACCGGAAAGGGACTCCGGAAGAATGCACGAAAGAGATCAAAATAGACGGCTTCTTCTTAGCCATCGGTCATACTCCCAACACGGATATTTTCAAAAAATACCTGCAATTGGACGAACAGGGATATATCCTTACGGAAGGTGTAACCACGAAAACCAACATCCCCGGTGTTTTTGCCGCAGGCGACGTGATGGACCCCATCTACCGTCAAGGGATCACTTCCGCCGGTAGCGGCTGTCGCGCCGCAATCGACGCGGAGCGTTATCTAAGCGAATTGGAGTGTGGAATTTAAAATAAGACACCGGGAGATCTCCCCGGTGTTTTGTTATTTTATCGTTACCATCGTTGCTCCATAACCATACTGCTTGAAAGAAGCATCCTGATGTTGAAAGCGTTTATATTTAGTCTGCAACTCCCATAAAATACGTTGTTTTAAAACTCCGTCCCCTTTTCCGTGGATGAAAACAATTTTTTGTCCCCGACGTAATTTATACTCCTCCAAAGTTTTACGAAATACATCCAACTGATATTCGAGCATATCCTTACTTTCCATACCCGCTGTCGTCTCAAGCAATTGAGAAATATGAAGATCTATTTCAAGCATGTTTCCCACCATTTGTTTTGCAGGTCTCCTTCCCGGCAACTCATCGATTTCTTTTTTGGAGGCCTGCAACAACGGTTTCGCCTCCAAATCGACTCGCTCCGTTATCGAACTATCCCTTTCGAGAGGGCGAACGAAAGCTACCGGTTCAAACCAACGCACGTGCTTATAAGCGCCTGCCTTACACAAAGAAACCGGATTCAGTTTCACAGGCGCATCAATCGCACTTTTGAAGGTAAAATACCCCTTTTGATAAAAAATAGCTTGCACTTGAATGCTTTTCACCCCGTCCAACTCCTTCAAAGAATAATTACCGACAAGATAAGCGGCATCCGGATTACAATTCCCGGCCGTAATCCCATTGTATCTTTTACCATCATAAAAAGCAACGGAACACAAGCATACCAAATCTGTGTCGTTGACTAAATAAAGATCGAAACGACTTTCGTTCAAATTATTAAAATTCTCCGGAACAAAAGCCAAATACAACGTGTCCGACGACGACATCTCCACTCCCTTTTGTGCCTGAACCGGCACATCTGTCGCAACAGAAACGGTTGTCGCATGAAAATCCGAGCGAATGACCACCAGGTCGTTTATCGAAGCCGGGATCTCGAAACCATACTCATCGCAATATACGTTTACGCTGTTCGCATCAATTATTCCGGTAACCTTACCTTCCAGTTTCTCGGAAATAAAGCGAACGATATCACCTATTCTTACATTCATCGTATTCCTTATTTTATTTTGCAAAAATAAGATTTTTCCCGTAGAGGTAATATAAAAGAGAGCTGCAAGTAAAAAAAACGGCATGAATGCGAAAAAAAACATTAGAAATTATTAACTTAGCCCTTGAATTGGATCATAAGTTAAAAATACATAATAATGACATTACAAGAATTTCAAAAATCCATCACGGAGGGTATTCCCGATACATTACCCGCCCCAAAGCCTTACGAGCCTGAAATCAATCATGCCCCGAAGCGGAAAGATATTCTCACGAAAGAAGAAAAGCGATTAGCCATCCGAAATGCATTGCGTTATTTCGATCCCAAGCACCATGCCGTTCTTGCAGCCGAATTTGCAGATGAACTTGAAAAATACGGACGTATTTACATGTATCGTTTTCGTCCGGACTATAAAATGTACGCCCACAACATCAACGATTACCCGCACAAAAGCTTACAGGCTGCCGGCATCATGTTGATGTTAAATAACAACCTGGACATAGCCGTCGCCCAACATCCGCATGAATTAATCACTTACGGGGGAAACGGGGCCGTGTTCCAAAATTGGGCCCAATACCGATTGACCATGAAATACCTGTCCGAAATGACGGACGAACAAACACTCGTCTTGTATTCGGGACATCCCATGGGATTATTTCCGTCACACAAAGACGCACCGAGGGTGGTTGTAACGAACGGAATGGTTATCCCCAACTATTCCAAACCGGATGATTGGGAACGTTTCAATGCCCTGGGAGTCTCTCAATACGGACAGATGACTGCCGGCTCGTTCATGTACATCGGTCCCCAGGGAATTGTTCACGGAACAACCATTACCGTGTTGAATGCAGGACGCAAAATTTCACGGCACGGGGAAGGATTAGCCGGTAAACTCTTTATTACCGCCGGATTAGGCGGTATGTCCGGAGCTCAGCCCAAAGCAGGGAATATCGCCGGATGTATCAGCATTACCGCGGAGATCAATCCGAAAGCCACTCAAACCCGTTACAACCAGGGATGGGTAGATGAAGTCATCGATGATCTGGACAAACTGGTAGAAAGGGTAAAAATAGCCAGAGAGAAAAAAGAAGTTGTTTCCATTGCATTCCAAGGAAATATTGTAGACGTCTGGGAACATTTCGCAAAAGGAGATATCCCCGTTGAATTGGGTTCGGACCAAACCTCGTTGCATAACCCGTGGGCAGGCGGCTATTATCCCGTCGGAATCAGTTTCGAAGAGAGCAAACGCATGATGGCCGAAGAACCGGAGCGATTCAAACAAAAAGTTCAGGAATCTTTACGCCGTCACGTGGCAGCCATCAACAAATGCGTGGAACGGTTCAATACTTATTTCTTCGACTACGGTAACGCCTTCCTATTGGAATCCTCCAGAGCAGGTGCCGATATCGTAAAACCGAACGGAGACTTCAAATACCCTTCGTATGTTCAGGACATCATGGGCCCCATGTGTTTCGATTACGGGTTCGGTCCGTTCCGCTGGGTATGTTCCAGCGGCGACCCGAAAGACCTTGCCAAGACCGATGAGATCGCCGCACAAGTATTGGAAGGGATCATGTCTCACTCTCCCGAAGAAATTCAGCAACAGATGGCCGACAACATCCGTTGGATTAAAGCCGCGGGAGAAAATCGTTTAGTGGTAGGTTCTCAGGCACGTATCCTGTATGCAGATGCAGAAGGACGTATAAAAATTGCAGAAGCATTCAATAAAGCCATCGCGAATGGAGAAATATCCGCTCCCGTTATTCTGGGACGGGATCACCACGACGTATCCGGCACGGACTCTCCCTATCGCGAAACGTCTAATATATACGACGGCTCGCGCTTCACCGCCGATATGGCCATTCAAAATGTCATCGGAGACTCTTTCCGCGGAGCAACCTGGGTCTCCATCCATAACGGCGGCGGCGTAGGCTGGGGTGAAGTTATCAATGGCGGGTTCGGAATGATGCTGGACGGAAGTAGCGATAGCGACAGACGCTTAAAGAACATGCTGTTCTGGGATGTCAATAACGGAATTTCCCGTCGCAGCTGGGCCCGTAACGAGGGGGCCATATTTGCGATCAAACGGGCCATGGCAAATAACCCGAATCTGAAAGTCACACTCCCCAATTTAGCTGACGACCAACTCATCGAATCTTTATTTTAATCAATAAATAAAACGTTAAAGGATCGTGCGGATAATTTCTTCCGCACGATTTTTTTTTATTTCATATTGCCGAAATATAAAAAAATCGTATATTTGTTTGGTCAAGGATGTGGTTATGTTGATACGAAAGCACACTACGATTATTTAATGTTTTTATCAATAGATCACGGAACACGCACTGAAGTGATCTTTGTATAATCCTTGACATAGCGGCCTCCCTCCCCGGTGGCCGCTTTTTTTTTAACGAACAACAATTCTCGTACACACAAATCGGGAACGGTTTTCAAGGATCAAAATGCCACCCTAAAACCGTCCCGGGGGATTATAAAACAAAAAAAGCCATCATTTCTGATGGCTTTCTGAGCTGTTATCGGGATTTGAACCCGAGACCTCTTCCTTACCAAGGAAGTGCTCTACCCCTGAGCTACAACAGCATTTAAATCCCTTATTCTCCTTCTCCGGAGATATTTTCTTCACTTGAGCCTCTTGTCGGATTCGAACCAACGACCCCGAGATTACAAATCACGTGCTCTGGCCAACTGAGCTAAAGAGGCGAATTTCATAAAAACGGGTAAGCTTACTATGTCGCACCGCTACAACCATCTACCCTTGCTGCCTTCCGACCCTGGGGGAGTTCGACAGGAGCTGGTCGCATAGGACTTACCCGGGCACAAAAGTACAAAATTCTTCTTTCGTACCAAACATTTTCAAAGATTTTTCTTACATAGAATTTAACCTTTAAGATAAGAATCTGAATATAAAAATCTTAATCTGAAAAAGGATGCGAATAGAATGCAAAAAACAGATTTAACGTAACATGTTCTACCCGAATGAAGTATAAAAGTAAAAACAAAAGTAAAGAATAAAAAATATCGATACAATATATGCAGAACAATATACATTCATCGGATTCGGATTTTCTTTCAGCATTAAGTGTTTTGCTTGCCGCAAATCTGGAATCAGAAAAGAATATTCAACTGGCACTAAAAAAATTGGGAGAACACGAGAAAGCAGACCGAATACATATCATCGATATAAAACACGACATGAGTTTTTCTATCTCTCACGAATGGCTGAGGGAAGGGATGACCTCCATCCAAAACAATATGTCCCAAAACATCTTCTTACTCGATAAAAAATTAGCAAAACAACTTGATGAAGATAATTATATTTACATCAAAAATATAGACGACGTCGCGGATCCGAGTATAAAAAATATCCTGAAAGCGACTCATGTTCGTTGCGCTCTTCTTCTTCCGCTCTTCATCTCCAGTCATCTTCTGTCGTTTTTAAGTCTTAGCAGGGTGGATTGCAAGGACGAATGGCAAGAGGAAGATATCCGCTTTCTAATCCAAGTGGCCAGCGTATTTTCAGGTGCGCTTGAAAAGGAACTTATCCTTTCCAAATTAGTGAAGCACCACACGTTGTACCAAGACTTCATCGAAAACAAAATTGATTTTATCCTCCGTCTCGATCGGAAATTGCATATCAACTATTCCAATAAAAGATTCTACTCCCTTTTCGGAAAAAACCCGGAAAGTGTCCTCGGCTGTAAATTTACAGAACTAATCCCCGCACTGATTCCCTATACCCAAGATATAGAAGATCTTCAGGATAATCAGGAATTAGTCTTGTCTATAAACACTCCATTAAAGAAAGGGGAAGAAACGTTATGGATGAAATGGCATATTTATTCCATTCGACTTGAAAAAAACTTGGTAGAGCTCCATATCATCGGGCACGATATTTCCGAATATTATAAAGAATTTGAATTATTCAAATCGGAATTACGAGCCTTCAATCAAAACATGTACCCGATCTGGCTTGCTATAAAGGAAGGATTGTCCAATTGTAAACTATCGGATTGTAACGGTTCCATGGATAGCATACACGAAAAGGTTTTCGCATTCAACCATCGTTATGAAGAACTATTGTTAAAAATAGATCCCAAATTCACTACCCATGCACATTGATTACCACGAATACACCATACTTATCGCGGACGATTCAGCCTCAAATCTCGAAAAAACAAAATATATTCTCGAGCGGGAGGCTTTTAATGTAATCACGACTCCCGTGGGTGAAGAAGTTATTCCCATTGTTAAAACAAAATCCCCGGACATCATCATATTAGCTTTAACACGCGTAAACGGGGAAGGGATGAAAATTACTCAAAAACTGAAATCCGACCCACAAACGAAATTAATCCCAATCATCTACCTGACTACAGGTAATAAACATGAAGAATTTGTCATGGTATCTCAATATGAAGGTGTCGAATTCATTTCCAAGCCACTAAGTAAACAGGAACTGCTCACCAGATTAAATAATCAGTTGTTGCTATTGGAATCTTTACGGATCATTGAACGACAAAATGAAAAACTCCAAAACGTAGTCCGGGCAAAAGATAAACTTTATTCCGTCATTGCCCATGATTTACGGGCACCGATCGGAACAATCAAAATGATCCTGGAAGCAATTGACAATCAAAAAAACAAAATCCCGGATGAAAATATACGCCAATTGCTACGGATGGTAATAGAAACCACGGATGAAGCTTTCTCTCTTCTGGAGAACCTTCTGTTATGGAGCAACAGCCAAAACGGGAGACTGGAAGCGAACCCGCGGGAATTCAATTTAACTGCCACGATCCAACAGGTTATCGCCCTCTTGGATAACGTCGCCAAAGCAAAAGGGATCACGATCTTTAACGAGGTAAAACAACATTTTGAAGCTTATGCTGATACGAATATGATAAATACGGTCATTCGCAACCTGCTCTCCAATGCCATAAAATTCACCTATCCCGACGGAGAGATACATGTCGACTGCCGACAGAACGAGAATAAATTGATTATATCCGTAAAGGACAACGGACAAGGCATCAAACGGGAAGACCAACGTAAACTATTGGATAAAGGGAGCTACATTACTTCATTCGGGACCCAGAAAGAGAAGGGCAGCGGATTAGGTCTTCAACTCAGCCAAGAATTCGTAAAATTGAATCACGGGAAACTATGGTTCGAATCAACGGAAGGGAAAGGAACGACTTTCTATTTCTCTGTTCCCATTAAACCTTTGCGATCAATAAAGTAAGATATTTTGCTTCTTTCCGGAACGTAAAGCTTCGTACATTCTCAAAGCCCCCCAAGCGTCCGTTGCCGCGTAACGTATTTGTGCGGTCGTTAACACGGGAGCCTCCCAATTCGATGTTCTTTGCCGTTTTGAAATCTTCACGCCAAAGACGATAGACATCAATTTAGAAAACGACATCTCTTCAATACCAAAGGCTTTTACAAACAACTGCAAGTCCACAAAAGAAGCCGGTAAAAAATCAGCCATTTTACGTAATGCCCGAATATCATCCCGGATTCCCACCCCGACCTTCAAAACATCCTCGTTCACCAATAATTCCCGTAAAGAATAAGGCAAACCGCATTTATTCAACCGAAACAAATAAACCCGTTCCTTCGACGCCAATTGCAATAACCCCACTTGATGAACAACCCCTTTCTTAAAAGAAGGCTTGGTTTCCGTATCGAAACCTAAAACAGCATTATCTCTTAAATCTGCAACAGCAGCAGCCACCTGTTCCGGTCTATCCACCACGATAATTTCTCCCCTATATAAAAAAACAGGAAACTCTTCAACCTCATCGGGCTCTATCTTCCTTTTATACTCTTGCATGACAATTTTCCCCATGAATCACTCGACCTCATTATCCATTATTCGAAAAACGGCTACATGAACAGCTCTTAAAACACTTGCACATGCCCGTCCCCAGTAAAGTTCAAAACTATTATTCAATTGCCACAAGGCCTCCTCTATCACATCTGTCATTCCATGCCTGTAAGCCGATATAAAATTCTTCAGGTCTTGATAAACATCACAAACTTTCTCCGCTATGGAATTAACAATCGGAGTCTCGCTATATTGCATATTATCATCAAATACCTCCAGGTATTCATCCTGTTCCCCCATCAATTGATGAAGCGCGGCATACAAAGCATTATAATCTTCTTCCGTTACCGTATCCTCCAACAGTCCCAACTCGTCACTCTCGCAACGAGGCAATAAACTCCCCTTCAAATAGATCAAAGGAATAAATTTTTGCAATCTGGAAAGAAAAAGCTCTCGCCCTCCCCCCGCGGCAGCTTCAACAAAATCACAAAATTCCTTTGCCACAGCCACGAATTCGATTACCTCTTTACTATAACCGACATGCTGAAAATCGTCCATATTCATTTTATTAAATTCACCACAAATTTACCAAATATATCAGACTATCTATATAGACCGATTCAAAAGTTTCAAAGAAAAGTGCGGTTCACTTCATCACGAAGAAAACCGCACCGAGACTAGCAACAATCTACATTCACGTGTAATCCCAAGATTGTATACCAGGGATTCTCTCCTACCCTAATGCTAGTAGTCTCTTTTCCAATCCCCATATCATATCTCCCCACTAAATTGTACTATTGATACGCCTTCCATTTCATTTTCGTTGTTGATTTTCCGTTAAAAATCGATAAGAATGGAGTTGTTAATAGAAAATTATTTCTATATTTGCCTCCGCATCCGGAGAGATGCAGGAGTGGCTGAACTGGCACGCCTGGAAAGCGTGTATACCCCTAAAGGGTATCCGGGGTTCGAATCCCCGTCTCTCCGCCTAAGTAGTTAAAAATAAAAGAGAATTGGCAATAAACCGATTCTCTTTTTTTTACATTAAAGGGATTCGAACGAAGCGCAAGACGGGGGTCGTAACGAGTTCTCGAGGGAGTACAACTCCCGAGTCATCCCCGTCTCCACGTGTTCGATTTTGATTTACAACTTACAAGCAACGGAAGCGGTCAATCGTTTAACCTCCTAATTACAAGATCATCGAATCCCTAAACTGTCTTTATCACTTAATTATCTAAGCAAAGTTCTCTTGGGAATGCTGAAGTTTTTATCGGCGAAGAGTTCAGCCAAACCGGAGATCTGTTTCAATCGTAACAACTCGTCTTTATCCATACCAATATTTTTAAGGATCCACTCATCCGACATACCGGCTTTTGTCAATTCGGAAACAATCTCCGTCATCAGCTCGATGCTATGCGATCCTCTTGCCCTATTATGCCGTATCGTGGAAGCCATCCGGTTCGACAAGTCTTTTTCAATCACGACAATCGGCAACAAACCCTTTTCCCGTTCGTAAATACGTTTTGAGTTTTTCAATACCTGATAACGGTGATACCCGTCCACCAGCTCATATACATCTTTTTCGGCAAGGTAATAACATACGCAGGGCATCGTATAACCATCCTCCCAGATAGAAAGCTCCAATAACTTCATTTCAGGAGGTGCGACGATATTCGGATTGTAATTATTGGCACACACTTTTTCAACCGGCACGGCTATCACTTTATATACGGGACTTATGTAATCACTCATAGTGTAACAACGATTGATATTTTTCCATTATGCGTTTTTTACGCTCCTTTTCGCTTTTATTCAATGCAAATCCCATGTATTTACATGCATGATCATTTTTCAAAATACAGATACAGACCCGCTTAAACGTGGGTAAATCTTTAAACTCCGGCAGATCAATATCATCAAGGTATTCCATGCGAACCGGCTTTTTGAATGTTTTATAGTTACTCTTTTCTCCTACTTCTATCGTTATTCCGGCTTCACGCAATTTCTCTATCGTTTTATCTGCCAAACAACCGCCCCTTTTCCTCCAAAAATCGATACTCACGGACAACTTTTCCAAGTAATTCTGTCGAGTCTCTTCCGGTAAGGTTTGCAACAGAAATTCCATATAGCTCACCCACGTATGTCCCTGAGGTAATTTCACGGACTGCCAACCGACAGCAGAAGTTCCGCCATATATCCCGACGAAATTTATTCCGTTCACCCGATTCACCATTTTTCCCCAGGTATTGGGATCCAGTACCCTGTACAATTTCAGGCTGGTTTGAGCCGGAGAGATAAACGGACTCGACACCCGTTGCTTCTCAATGGGTATTCCGGCCTGATAATAGAGATCGTACAACCTATTATAGTCCCAATGAAACTTACCATTTGCAGTCCACACATCCGTGGTCAACCAATCGTATATGGGATAAGCATTATAAACATAATCATACAGCTTACGCGTCCATCTCATTCCCCGATAAGTATAATATTTCTTCTCCCCGTGTATCGAACGCCATCGATTTAAGCTCTCTTGCGTCCGGATTCCCACCAAACAACAGGTTCTTTCCGCTTTCTTATACTCATGAAACCACCGAGCGAATTGCATCTGGAAATCATAATCCCATAACTCTTCCGTGTAAAAAGAAAAATCTTTTCGGGTATAACTTCCCCGAGGTAAATTCCGCACCCAAATAGCTCGACTCTCTTCATCCCAAGGACGCCAAAAATTCTGATACATCGAAGTACAAGTCGGTACTTTAAACGGCACGCAAACATGATATACCTCCAAGATATCGGCATTGGAACTTAACATCCGTTCCACGTAACGGGTAGTCTCTTCATATTGTACCTCGTAATCCATATGAAAAACCCCCAATTTACGATTCAATTTGTTTCGCCGAATAAAATCGATACAAAGATTGAGCAAGACGCCACTGTCCTTGCCTCCCGAAAAAGAGACGTAAACATTATCAAAGTCAGCAAAGATCTTACTCAAACGAATCAAAACCGCCTCATAAACGTTTCTTGCCATCTTCATTACTTTTTTCCATTTTTACATATTGTTTCCACTCCCGCACGGAACGAAAACCATTTTCTTTAAACACGGAAACATGGCGGGACAGCGTCACGGATGTAATTTTACACTCCCGGTCGAAAGCTTTTAAAACCTCCTTAATCAAAGAAGAAAGCAAAAGCGTGTCATCACCTCTTACATAATAATTATTAATAATGGCTTGTTGTGTTCGGAGTTCTACCGGAACGAAACCGTACACCCACCGCTCGTCACACGCGATAAACCAAACATGATTTCGAGAAGTTTTAAAAGGATAGTTGTTATTTTGACGCAATACATTGGGACTCATCACCAAAGGTGCAACCAGTTCATACAATCGGGATTCCGTACCTGTCAATTTCTCAATTTTCATAATTCTCTCATGATAAAAAGTTTAATTTTATACCTGGAATCCGGCACGTATGACCCATGATAAACATCTACCGCACAACGATTAAAACGCCCATTCTTCCACCCCTTCGGAATATTATACTACCACACTTTTTATCACATGTTCCAATATATACCCATTCCCTGGACCATGAGTAATAATCAATCTACTTGTTTTATAACCCCATCCCCCCTTATTCTATACAACCCACTTAAACTTTACAAAGATATAAAAATTATGACAAATAAAAACAAAGAAAAGCACAAACATTCAGCCTTATAGCAGTAAGCGTTATACATAAAAAAACGGAAGATCATTGATCTTCCGTCCATTCCAAGATTTTTCGACATCTATTTTTCATTACCTAACGGAGGCAATTTACTTATCAACAACTCTGCCGTATTAATCAATTGAGATATTTGTTGGTCTTTCTCCCGGATACTATCCGTATGTTTTTCCAACAAATTCAAAAGTCTATTAACCGTATTCTCGTCTTCTTCCGGTTTCCCGTCTTCCGCCACTAAACGTTCCTTTTCCCCCTCCCCGGAAATCAACCATTTTCTGTTTACGCCAAGATAACGACTGATGACTTCCAATTTTGTAATATCAGGCTTAGTGCGCTCGTTCAAATAATTGGAAAGCGTGGTAGCTGATAGATTCAACTCCTTAGCGACACGATAGTTCGTGTAGCCTTTCTCATCCATAACTTCTTTTAATCTCTCTGAAAATCCCATAATAGTTTATTTAGAATCATTTAAAATTTTACTTACAGCTTACAAATAATCCAATTTTATTTGCGCGACTATTAAAATTGTATTATATTTGTGATCTGTCTACTACAAATATAACAATTTATTGATAACATTGCCAATATTCCCATGGTAATGTTATAGATTGGTGGTGTCTACATAGAAAAGAGGTACGTTATTGAATTAACGTACCTCTTCCGTCAGAACGGATAACCAATGGCCAAATGAAAAGCCAACCCGTCTTTAAATTTAGAAATGTTATAATACCCGCGTTTATCCGGATTTTTATACGGAGTATGAAGTGCAATACCTAAATCCGCCCTTAAAACAATGTAACTGATATCGTATCGCAAACCGAATCCGGTACCTAACGCAATCTCTTTCCATAATCCTTTCAATTTAAATTCACCGCCGGGACGCTTCGGATCGTTTCGAAGCAACCAAACGTTTCCCGCATCCAAAAAGATAGCCCCGTTCAAACGATAACCTATCTTAAAGCGATATTCGATATTTCCCTCCAATTTAATATCTCCGGTCTGGTCCAAATAGGCCGTCGAATTACGACTCTCCTGATGATAGCTGCCGGGACCGATAGAACGAATCGTAAACGCCCGGATGCTATTGGCTCCCCCGATATAAAATTGCTCGCTATAAGGCATCACCTCCGAATTTCCGTAAGCATATCCTATTCCCCCCAATAAACGCATAGCCAATAACGATTTTTCCGTCATTCGACGATACACGACAATTTCCGATGTCAATTTCAAAAACTGAGAGTAAGGATTACCGAATATGGTTTTACCGCTCCCCTGACGATTACCTGTCAAGAATAAAATTCCGGACAAAACATTTCCGGCGGACATCAACGTACTCTGCCACATAAATCGATTCGGATTCCGAGAAGTAGCCGCACGGTCATAAGTGTAAGAATAAGACATAGACGGAATAAACTGGTTCTTAAAACTCAACGCGATGGCCGGATTATTCGTCATTGTCGAGTCAAATGCAGAAGAGGTCCGAAGCAGATAAGTATAATTGATTTTTAAAGGCGTAATCGTATGGTATTTCCTCAAAGATGACTGGAAATTATAATTAGCAGCCCCGGTAAAAGAGATCATCCGGAAAAAGGTATGGCGATTTAAAAAATCCACTCCTAACTGAAAATGTGTCCTCTCCGCAAAATCCCTCTCTCGTTTCATAAAGCCGGGAACCAACAGACGAGGAACGGATAAATCGGCATTCAAGCCGATTTCATAAGAATTAATCAGGCCCGAAGTCGATTTTCCCTGCTTTTTTCCCGTTTGCCATTCATAAGCTCCATTCAAGCGGAATGATAGATTTTCTCCGCCGCGGAATAAATTTTTATTCGTAACGCTTAAAATCAAACCTGGTCCCAGTAAATTATTGGATTTCGAAGAGACATCAACCTCTATTTCAGTTTCTATCGGCAAATCATAAGCTGCCGTAATCCTTACATCCAATTTTCCGAAAGAATCCCTGACCAAAGTATCAGCCGGAGTTACGGCCAAATTCGCGTATTTAAAAATCCCCAGACGAATCAAATTAGCCTGCGTCCTATTTTGCCGGGCGGCGGAATACACCTCCCCCGGCAACAAACGAATAGAGGAAGCTATGATTTTAGGTTTTATTCGCAAAGGCTTCGCGTAATCTATATTAAACCCGTGAAAATAAAAAGAATCCCGAACCACACCCGTGAAAGAATCCTCCAGTATCAAATCGACCTGATTGATCTTGTAAGGTCGGAGAGCGTTTTGAGGAACGCCCCTTTTTAAAGCAACCCGGATATCAACGACTCCTCTCTCCTGCGTCGTATCGGCCAATATCTCTATATAATCCGGGCGAAAATAATAATATCCCCTATTGCGTAAAACGGTCGCCACCCGTTCCCTCTCATCCTCCAACGTGGTAAGATCGTATTCGTTTCCTTTGACCAACAAACTTCTTCCCCACGTATTTTGAAGAATACGCGACATCCGCCCTTCCCATCCCCACAAATGAATATCCCCCAACACATAAGCTTTAGGAATATATACATGATAGCTGATTTTCGCCTTTTTGGGATTACGCTTATTATAGATCAATCGATAATCGGATTTCACTCCAAAATAACCGTAATCTTTAGCCGCATAATCGACGACCTTAAGCCGTAAATCCGGTTGAACATCCGAAATCAAGACAGGCTTTTTCGCTAATTGTTTATACAACCAATATTTAAAACCTTTTTTCTTCTTAATATTCCAGTTATACACCCACAAACCTATCGGAAAAGGAGTCCGCACGTAAGGTGAGTACAAAGGATTGTTCGGAGGATAAGACAAAGGACCCGTAATAGCAGAACTTTTCGGACCTTCCAATCGGACCCCCTTTTCGGTTTCGATTTTCATCTTTTTTACCCCGGTATACAATACCTGCCCTTCCGTCAGCTTCTTCGTAGTAGAACATCCCCCTAAAAACAGAACCCCTGCACAAACACAAAAGAATAACACCTCCCGGAATAGATTTACTCCGTAATACCTATGTTTATTCCCTTTCGCGGCAGGCCAATAAATTTCTTCCCTCATGCTACTTTTCTTTTTCTGTTTTTAAAGTTCCGTTTCTAAGTTCTCTCACACTCTTTTTCCGGAACAAATCTAAGAATTTCTGAAATTTCTTTCTTAAAACGACACCAATACCGGTTTGAGTCACCTCTCCTTCCAATACGCTTTCATATCCGGTATGCCTGAATATTTTTAAGAAAAAATTCGGATTCTTTCCAAACAAATATTCCACGGAAATATCGTCTATCAAATTCTCTTCAAGGCCACCACCTCCCTCCGCCGGATCATTGTCCGTGGAAATGCGCCCCCCGACTTTCACTCGCACCTTATTGTTAAACAGTCGTTTAGAAAACTGATACGAATAATCCGTTTTCTGTGTTTCCCCCGACTCTGTTGTCTGATTATAAGTGTTTATACCAAAACTTAAATCCATCCCTTTCAGGTATCTGCGAGACCATTGGTTCAGCTCCTTTTCAATCAATCCGTTCAACGCATTATTGGACGCGTTCGATTTTGCCACCGTCCCCGGACCGTTATAAGAACCGTATATCATCAGATTCATGGCTTCTTTAGACCGCTCTTCCGGAGTCATGGCAGCCAACTGGTTTTGTATGGTCATATCTCCGGTTGCCGCCAAATCAAACGTTATATCCGGATGCTGCAAGGTATTGGTAATCCGTATCAATGCTTTGAAATTTACCATCCTTGAATTTTGATTATCATCGGAAACATTAGCCGAGATATTTTCCGCCGCCGTGATATTCAACATCGGATTAGCCATATCCCCGGTCCACTCTACAAAATTTCCATCCTGAATCGTGAAAACCTTTTCTCCAATTACGGGGACACTATAATTCACAGAGCCGCCCGTCAAAACGTACTTACCCACCAAACGACTTTCATTCAAAGGACTCAAAGAATAAGTCAGTTCTCCGCCGCCATTAATAACGACCCGATTCTGTCCGTTATCAGAAAGCAAAACGTTCAGATTAACCAAAGGAGAAATATTCAATAGCAATAAAATATCCAAACTACTATTTTGTATTGTTCCGATACGATCATCCAATTCCGCCAGGGTCGTATCCCTGAAAGAAACAAAACGCACGATATTAGAGCTTTTATCATTTACTTCCAAAGGCGATGATTTCAAAACATAGTTTATTACGCTATTATCCAACAGGCCTACATTACCCCTTATAAATAAAGCATTCAAAGCTCCTTTAACCTGAACGTCCAGATCAATAAAAGCTTTACCGTAAACCATGGTTGTATCATTCGGGTTTACCTTGATCACTTGAAAATTTTTAGCGTTTACAGTCGTATTCATTCGAATATCCGAAAACGAAGCAAAATTTACATCTCCCTGCAATTCCATCCGTTGGCGATTGGGTGCTATCAGACCGAAACCATTAAACGACAAACGATTATCTGCAATTGAGATTCGATTCGAATCGATTTGAAATAATGTGCCGACAGGTAGAACTGTTACGCGGCCTTGCTGAAATAATATTCCTCCGTTAATCAGGGGATGCTCCGGATCTCCCCGAAAAGCTATCGTCCCACGCAGATCTCCTTGCAGATCGACAAGACCGGAAGGAATAAAAGCATTTACCACACGCAAAGGGAACTTGGGAATATCTATATCTATAGACATGTTCTTATCCTGATTCCCCGTCAATACCTTTCCTTTGGCCAAAACGGTTTTCTCTCCATCCAAATGCAAGGCAAAATCCATTTCATGAAGCTGCTCCCGCGTCAAGCGATATCCTGCATCCAACTCCAGGTTGCCGACCCTCCGGTGTTCATAAAAAAATTGATCAAGCCGGATATTCCCGGTCACGTCCAATACATGTCCCTGGTTTTTCAACTCCAAGCCGGCAGAAAAGATTCCCGCCATATTCGGAATAAAAGGGAGCATCTCCGAAATCAATCCCACCTCGATACCCTGAATATCAACACTCAAAGTTTCTCCCGACCTCTCTGGTTCCTGAAAGGACAACAGCTTAAATCTCTTTTGCCCGCTTGTCAATTGCAAATCAGCCGACAATCTCTTTTCCGGAGATAAACGAAGATAATTATCCTGGTTTACTTGCCAGGGAAGGTAACCGAAAATCAAAGAATCGGAAGCAATATTAAAGGTAAATACACTATCGCGCAACGTAAAATTCATTCCCACGTTAACCGCCGTCTTTCCTGACAAGGTATTTCCTTTCAATCGAGCATACAATTGATCAAAAACGGCTCCTCCGCTTAAAGAAATCCGGGAAAAATTGGCTTGTATATCCTTCGAGTTGTAAAGAGTCAGCCCGTATTTCAATACAGCTCCTTCCTGCCATACCCGCACCAATAAGCTGTCCGCCCTCATTTTCTCCATAACGATTCCCCGTACCTCTGTCGTGATATCCAACTCTTTTCCCTGAGGAACCCTCATATCTACATCTAAACTTTTAAAGAGGATACCGTTCATTTTTAAATACTGATTCAACAGATTGTCGGTTCCGGCAGTAAGGTACAATCGGAAATCCGGCAAACTTCCCCGAATGGAGTCCATATCCAAGGCGTACTCTTTTATCTGTTGAACCATTCGCTCGCCCGTAGCCGTAAATTGACGGATCAGTTCTTCTCTTCCCTCGCAGCTTTTAAAAGAAAACCTCAAATCACCCGTTTCCATGTTCACATCCGTATGGCCTACTCCACTGGAAGCGGACAGATCGAATTTGCCCAGATTCAATTTTCGCCCCTTTTGGTTTAATTTGATCTCAGAGAGTTGCAGCTGCAGGGAAGACTCTCCATCCGTTTTTAATGACGCATCCAAATGGACGCTCGATGCAAAAGCCAACTCGTCCGGCATAAAATGCAATTCCCGCAAATCGACCCGGTGAACTTCTCCGTCTAAAACGGCACGATAATCCCCGCGATCAGAATCTAACCCGAAATTCAAATCCAAAGACATATCTTCAACCGGACTTTGCAGTTTGCCTTCTAATTTTCCGGCCTCAAGAGAAGCGTTCAGAGTAATATTCTCATACAAATATCCCCGATAAACCAACGATTGCAATTCCATGGCTGAAGTAGCCACCGCCCTTTCCCAATCCCATCCTCGTCCGGATGCGGAAAAATTCATCGAGACCATCCCCAAGGAATCTCCAGGAAAGAATTCAGCAAGATCCACCTGTTCGATATTCACATCAAGCCGGTACGAATCCGTTTTCAATCCATAATTACCGTTCAATTCGACCGCCCCCTTACCGGGAGTTATTCCCAATTTAAAACTAATATCCCCATGGGATGCCACCACCCCTCCATCCATTTCAATCGGACTGGGGAGTCGAAACCCGGAGGTGGAATCACTCATCAAAAAAGGAGATAAAAAACTACTATCTTCAATTTTCGCGATAAAATCAAATGTACCTGTCAACCGTTCCGGATCATTCCAAAAAGCAACCGTTCCGTTCCCGTCAACAGAAAAATAAGCATCCGAATGTACCCGCAAATATTCCAAATCGACCCGTTCTCGTGTTCCCTCCGCCTTTACGCCCCAATCTATGGATTTACCGTATAATTCATTCTTCAATTGATTATTACTATCCGGAACAAACAAGGCAATATCTCGACCGGAAACACTCCCCTGCGCCAATACTTCCATCGGAGTAGAAGAGTTCACTCCTGACAAGCCGCTTCCCACTTTTGCCTGTAAAGAAAAATGACTATACGGCGTTTCTACGGCCAAATCGGATATTATCATTACCTGCTCTCCCATTTTCACGCGTCCCGACAGATTACGAATATCCAATCCGTTCTTTTCTTTCAATCGGATACTCTTAATCACAGTGGCTATCTCCGTCCCGCGATTATAAATGCTATCCATCGCAACGGCTAAAGAATTGATATCGATCACCTCCGGGAATGCCATGCTATTTTCGTGCTCAGGCCCCATCTTAAAACGTCCGTCCTTCAGATCCAGCTCATCCATTTTTACTTCCCAAGCCGCTGTATCCGCCACGTTCTCCCGGACGACAGAAACCGCGTTGCCCGTTTTCTCTTCCTGTTCAGTGGTCCGAAGTTCACAATAAGCCCCTTTTAATTCCAATCGCCTGATCGCAACAGACTGACGTCCCATATCGACCAGACCGGCATCCAACGTCCCACTTCCCACTCCTGACCGAAGCTTTCCCACGGGTAATCCCATCATCTCGTAATTTACGTTCTCCAAAGAGATTTTATCCAATAAGAATCGCCATGCCAAAGGAGTAGTAGCCGTATCGGCAACTTCTGCCAGCCTTTCACCCGCCCGAAATTTAACCTTTCCATCCGTTAACGACAATGAATTTATCTCCGCATCCTGCCGACTTAAATCGGCTCTACCCGACTGCAAACGCAATTGTCCCAAAACAACGTCTAATTTCATTCCCGACAAGCTGTCGGATAAACGGACGACCACCTTTTCCAGTAGCAATCGACGAACCTCGACCTCTTTTTTCAACAACTTTAGCAAAGAAACATTGACCTGAATCTGGCCAGCAGCCAGTAATGTATCTCCCTTTACCTGCTCGACATAAACCTTCTCCACGTAAAGATCCAGGGGAAACTTCAACAATACTCTTTTCACCGATAAATTCACTCCGAGATTTACCGCCGCGTAACTTTCGACTTTTGTCTTTACATAATCCTGAACTGCAGGGACATACAAAAGCAGCACGAGTAGTACGACGACTCCCCATAAAAACAATACGCCTCTCAATATATATTTCAGAACCTTACGTAAGACTTTCATTTTCTTTTACAGTCAAAAATCTCAACAAAACTACAACTATTTCTTTTTAAATCCCTACCTGCAACACCTTAAATCTCTCTTCGGCCGCCACTCCCGCAAGAACCCTCCCTGTTCTCGGTTCAGAAAGAATAATCCTTAGATTTACTTCAACGAATAACCCGAAATACAAGTTACGAAAACCCGTTCATTTGCTCTTCTCAAAAAACAGCGAATAAGCATTTAATTATCAAATCATTATATCAAATCTCGATTCAGGCAGTTTTTTTCCTCGTTTTTTTTTCGTAATCTTGCAAGCTGGTAGATGTGTTTTTTCTAAAAAAGAATGACACATTATTTATTAACCAAAATGTAAAATATGTCACTTAAAAGAAATGTTCTTGATTTAAGAAAGAGAAAAGAGATTGTTCTTCAAGGAGGTGGCGAAGAGGCGATTAAGAAGCAAGTTGCCATGGGAAAACTGACAGCTCGCGAACGAATTGAAGCCATTCTCGACAAAGATTCTTTCCACGAATACGACATGTTCGTAGAGCATCAGGCAAAAGATTTTGACATGGATAAAAAGGTTCTTCACGGGGACGGTGTAATCATCGGTACCGGTACCATTTATGGTGAACCTGTATGTATTTATGCACAAGATTTTACGGTAGCAGGAGGTTCTTTAGGACTTATGCATGCCCGCAAAATCACCAAAATCATGGACCATGCCTTAAAAATGCGTATGCCTTTAATCGGTATCAATGATTCCGGTGGAGCGCGTATTCAAGAAGGAGTCGACTCTTTAGCCGGATACGGAGAAATTTTTTTCCGTAATACCCAAGCATCCGGAGTAATCCCCCAACTATCTGTTATTTTAGGTCCTTGTGCAGGAGGAGCTGTTTATTCTCCAGCTTTGACAGACTTCGTTTTCGTGGTAGATAATATCTCTAAAATGTTTATTACTGGACCCGAAGTCGTGAAAACAGTTTTGGGAGAAGAGATTTCCATGGAAGAGTTAGGCGGTGCAAAAGTACATAGCCAGGTCAGTGGAAACGCCCATTTCTTCGCATCAACCGAGCACGAATGTTTTGAGCAAATCAAAAAGCTATTAACCTTCATTCCGTGGAGTAATCAGGCGAAAGCAAAGCCATTCCCTCCTAAACCTCCAAAACCGGAATATAAAATCGAAAAAATAGTTCCATCAGATCCGACTCAACCTTATGACGTGAGAGACGTCATCAGGGCTGTTGCCGATGACTCGGATTTCTTGGAAGTTCAACAAGAATTTGCACAGAATATCGTTGTAGGTTTCGGTCGTATCGACGGAGAAACAATCGGTTTCGTCGCCAACCAGCCTTGTGTATTGGCAGGTGTACTGGACTGCGATTCCTCTGATAAAGCCGGAAGATTTATCCGTTTCTGCGACGCTTTCAATATTCCATTGGTAACTTTCGAGGATATGCCGGGATATTTACCGGGGACCGAACAAGAACACATGGGAGTTATTCGTCATGGGGCAAAAGTTTTATATGCCTATAGCGAAGCTACCGTACCCAAAGTAACCGTTATCTTGAGAAAAGCCTATGGTGGAGGTTACATTGCCATGAACTCGCGCCATTTGAAAGCAGACTTCATGTTCGCTTGGCCAACGGCAGAAATTGCGGTAATGGGTCCTGAAGGTGCTGCCAACATTATTTTTAGAAAAGAGATCATGTCGGCCGAGAATCCGGAAGAGATGCGCAAAATCAAGGTAGCCGAATACCGGGAAAAATTTGCAAATCCTTATGTTGCCGCATCTAAAGGATACATAGACTCTGTTATCGAACCGGAAGAAACCAGGAAAATATTAAAACACTCCATCGAGGTATCCAGCAATAAATCGGTAATGACTCCTGCTAAAAAACACGGGATTCCTCCATTTTAATTTTAAAACATACCACGATGAGTAATTGTAAATACGATAGCCTGGAAATCGACGGGTTAAAATACAAGACCCATCTGACGACAAAATTCACGAATCGCCAGAAATGGGAAAAGCCAAATCCGGGAAATGTTACAACTTACATTCCGGGATCTATTATTGATATCTACGTTCAAGAGGGGCAAGAGGTCGAAGCAGGTGATTTGTTATGCCTGCTGGAAGCCATGAAGATGCACAATAAAGTGCTTGCTCCGATTTCCGGACATGTGAAAAAAATCCATGTGAAAAAAGGAGACAAACTTCCTAAAAACACGTCAATGTTCGAGATAGAATAACGAAAAGCCGCCCTTCGGGGCGGCTTTAAACCAACCTTACATCATGAGTTTCTTTAAAGCGATAGACATCGTTAAAACTTATACCCAACACGTAGCTTTAGACCATGTTTCCATTGACATTCCGGAAGGTTCAATTTACGGTCTGTTAGGTCCCAATGGAGCAGGAAAAACCTCTTTAATCCGAATCATCAACCAAATCACCGCTCCTGATTCCGGAGAATTGTTATTCAAAGGTAATCCCCTACAACGGTCAGACGTCAACCATATCGGTTATTTGCCGGAAGAACGGGGATTGTACAAAAAAATGAAAGTCGGGGAACAAGCCGTATACCTTGCTCGCCTTAAGGGAATAAGCAAAAAAGAAGCGATAGACCGATTAAAAATGTGGTTTGAAAAATTTGAAATCGGAAATTGGTGGGATAAAAAAGTGGAAGAATTATCAAAAGGCATGGCACAGAAGGTTCAATTCATCACCACAGTCCTCCACGAACCGGAATTGTTAATCTTCGACGAACCTTTCAGCGGATTTGACCCCATCAATGTAGAGCTATTGAAAAAAGAAATCCTGGAGTTACGACGTAAAGGGACAACCATCATTTTCTCTACTCATAATATGGCGTCTGTCGAAGAAATTTGCAGCCATATCGCTTTGATTAACAAATCCCGGAAGATTATAGAGGGGCCCATTAACCGAATCCGGGAAAAATACGCGAACAACACCTATAAATTAACCTGTAGGTACAATCCTTCATTTTTTCCGGAACAAATCCTCGGAAACGAATTTGAAATCATATCTCAACGGGTAGAAGGAGACATCCAGGAAATCGTCCTGCAACAAACACGGCCTTGTACTTCGAATATCTTATTAAACAGAGTATTACCCGAAACAGAAGTCATTTCATTCCAAAAAATCATTCCCGGAATGAATGATATTTTTATTAAATTGGTAAAAGAGCAATAAGATCAAACTATTATGAACAAGATTTTAATTATTATCAACCGGGAGTTCACGACAAGAGTTCGTAAAAAAACATTCCTGATCGTCACCATCTTCGTTCCGATTCTTTTTGCTTTATTTTACGCCTTCTTAATGTGGATGTTATTAAGAAACGACCAGCAAAAACGAGACGTCGCCGTCATCAACCACTCTTCTATCGAACAACCGTTCGAGCAGATTAACAATACCAGTTTCACCTATTTGGACCAGGATATTCCGGAAAGTGATTTCGCCCGATATTTGAAACAAAACAATTTTTACGCCATCACAATCATCCCGAAAGAGGTCATGCGTGACGGCGAATTTTCTATTTACTCTTTCTCACAGGTCCCCATGGAGCTAAAGAACGAGTTTTCGGCCCAATTGCGTCAGAAAATTGAAAATATCAAACGTTCTCGAGTCATCGCGGAAAGCCAAATTCCCGATTTAGAAGAAAAATTACAAAACACGCGAACACCGGTATTGGTTCGCACGATGGTCGTATCGGAAAAAGGTGACGCCAAAGAAAGTTCCTCCGAAATTGCCTCGATCATAGGACTTGTTCCGGGCATAATCATCTACTTCTTTATTTTCATGTATGCCTCCCAAGTTTTAAAAGGTGTTATTGAAGAAAAAACGAACCGGATTATAGAAGTGCTCGTCTCTTCCGTAAAACCTTTCCAATTTCTCCTGGGTAAGATCATCGGGGTTGCCGCTGTCGGTCTTTTGCAGTTCCTGATCTGGATCGTAATATGCTTGCTCGTAATCATTATCGTACAGATCGTTTTCATGCCTAATATAGATATAGAAGCTCTGAAGAATGCGACCGATTTAGGAATAATGGCCCAAGACTCAACCTTCAACCCGCAGCAACTTGCCGTTATTCAAAGCCTCGTGAAGACGATAGACCCGTCATTTATCCTCAAATTCATCGGAGCCTTTCTTTTCTATTTCATGGGAGGATACCTATTATACGCTTCTCTGTTTGCAGCCATAGGCGCCGCCGTCGATAACGAAACGGACTCTCAACAATTTATGACGCCTCTGTCCATTATCTTAGTCGTTGCTTTCTATATTGGTATCGCTGCCATGAAAAATCCGGACTCGTCGATCGCATTCTGGGGTTCGTTGATTCCGTTTACCTCTCCCGTTGTCATGCTTGTCCGAATTCCTTTCGGAGTTCCCACGTGGGAAATTATAACCTCCATGCTCTTGTTGGTGGCCGCCTTCCTGTTCTTCACCTGGTTATCCGGCAAGATCTACCGCATCGGAATTCTAATGTACGGCAAAAAGGTCACCTGGAAAGAATTGTACAAATGGTTAAAATATTAAACGAAACCGGGTAGGGTCACTACCCGGTCAACAACACCACCTCTGTCACCAACATGAACACTTATCTCTCAACCGCATCTTTAAATTCCTATAGAGAAATGTAGTCTTTCCTGCCTCCCGGTAACCCTATGCTACATATCACGTATACTCTAAGCGATCTTTTTTCGAACTAAAACCAGTTCTTATTTTGTATATCCTATCTGTTTCTGTTACTTTTGCTCGTACAAAAAAAGAGCAGGGTTCCTCACTTTGCCAAAGTATACACGGATAAATACACGTGCGAGGAATTCCCTGCTCTTATATAATAAGACGGACACCATCTACTGCGGTATTTACCCGATAAATATACTTTGGCAAAACAAAGGTACAAAATTGTCTAAATTAATAAAGCTTCAAGACATAAAAAAAGCGGCCCGAAGGCCGCTATAATCAGATTTTATGAATTACCATTCCGGAACGAAGCTTCGGTTCAAACCAAGTAGTCTTCGGCGGCATAATATTACCCGTATCTGCAATGTTAATCAATTGCTCCATAGAAACGGGATAAAGGGCAAAAGCCACTTTCATTTCACCGCTATCGACACGACGTTTCAACTCACCCAAACCGCGGATTCCACCGACAAAATCTATACGAGTAGAACGACGCAAATCCTGGATATCAAGAATATCCGCCAACACATGATTGGACAGGATCGTCACATCCAATACTCCGATAGGATCATTATCATCGTAGCTTCCCGCTTTAGCTGTCAGTTTATACCACTTGCCACCCAAATACATGCTGAATTCATGCAATTTAGCCGGATGGTATATTTCAGTTCCCATACACTCCACGGTAAAATGATCGGCTAATTTAGCCAATAACTCCTCCTCTGTCAACCCGTTCAAATCCCTCACAACCCGGTTGTAATCGATAATTTTCAACTGAGTATCCGGGAAATGCACGGCCATGAAGAAATTGTACTCCTCTGTTCCGTTATGGTCCGGATTCTTAGATTTGAACTCGGCTCCGATACGGGCAGCAGCAGCTGTTCTGTGGTGTCCGTCGGCTACATAAGTATAAGGAACTTTTGTCGCGAACAACTCTTCCAAACGTTTATTGGTTTCCGGACAGTTGATAGCCCAAAAATGATGTCCGAAACCGTCTTCGGCCACAAAATCATAATCGGCTTTCCGGTTTTTCACGATATCATCCACGATAGCGTCAATCTCAGGAACAGCCTTATAGGCGAAAAATACGGGTTCCAGATTGGCCTTCACGTAACGGGTTAAGATCATACGATCCTCTTCCTTATCCGGACGAGTCAATTCATGTTTCTTAATGATTCCGTTCATGTAGTCTTCGCAAGCGGCACAACCCACGATACCGTATTGAGTTCTTCCCTCCATCGTCTGAGCGTAAATATAAAACTTAGGTTCGGCATCCTGTATTAACCAACCTTTGTCCTGAAACATTTTAAAGTTCTCTACACTCTTGTTATAAACGGTTTCCGAATGAATATCCGTACCCGGAGCACAATCGATCTCCGCACGGGTAACATGCAATAAAGAACGAGGCTTTCCGGCAGCCATCTGAGCGGCTTCCTCCGAATTCATCACATCATAAGGCAGACACGCCAACTCTTCGCAAACCTCTTGGGTTGGTGGACGTAATCCTTTAAATGGTTTTACTATAGCCATATTTCATTTTGATTTAGCAGTCTACGACTTAACTATACGAAAAATTAGTAATCGGGCGATTATCTAAACTCTATATTCAACCTTCGAATCACCTATTTCCCGAATCCTCTTCATCGTAAACCCAAAATTTACAATTTATTTGTTTACTTTAAATTTTTGATCGCCTTTCTCGAAGAAATTAACAATTTGATGCGCTGCAGCCAAACCTGCATTCACGTTAGCCTCTTCTGTCTGAGCTCCCATTTTTTTAGGAGTGGCAAAGAAGCGACCTTCGAATTTACTGAAACAATCACATACCGGAGCAATATCGGTAATATAGTGGAAATCGTTTCTCTCTTTCATCAATTTAGCCAACCCTTCTTCGTCGATTACTTCCTGACGGGCTGTATTTACCAGAACGGCTCCCTTCGGCATGTCTTTCAACAAATTGTAATTGATCGATTTTTTAGTTTGTTCCGTTGCCGGAATATGCAACGAGATGTATTGACATTTTTTATACATCTCCTCAGCAGAGTGCAACGGAGTAGCACCAGCAGCTTTGATCTGCTCGTCCGTCATGAAAGGGTCAAAAGCGTATACTTCCATACCGAATCCCCGGGCGATACGTCCAACATTCTGCCCTACATTTCCATAAGCATGAATACCGATCGTCTTGTCTTTCAACTCGGAACCCGATTTTCCGTTATAGAAATTACGGGCCATGTAAATCATCATACCGAAAGCTAATTCGGCAACGGCATTTGAATTTTGTCCCGGGGTATTCATGGCAACAATGCCACGTGCAGTACAAGCGGCCAAATCGATATTGTCGTATCCGGCTCCCGCACGAACGATTACTTTCAAATTCTTGGCAGCATCGATCACTTCCTTGGTTGCTTTATCAGAACGGATAATCATAGCATCCACATCAGCAACAGCTGCAAGCAACTCGGCCTGTGAAGTATATTTTTCTAATAGGACGAACTCATATCCCTGAGCTTCAACAATCTCTTTAATTCCTTTCACTGCAACAGCAGCAAACGGTTTTTCTGTTGCGACTAAAACTTTCTTTGCCATCTCGATAAATTTTAAATCACGAGTCTCCCGAATCGGAATACATCGTATGTTTTAAATAATAAAAAAAAGATTTACGATTCCGGATCACAGTCAGCCCGCCCCAAGCAAACCGAATGTAGATCTGAAATCGTAAACCTATAATCGTTAAATGTGTTTTGCTTCAAATTCTTGCATAGCGGCGACCAAAGCTTTTACATCTTCAATCGTACATGCGTTATAAGTAGAAGCACGGAAACCACCTACTGAACGGTGACCTTTAAGACCTACCAAATTCTTGGATTTTGCGAAATCAAGGAATTCTTTCTCCAAAGACTCGTATCCTTCTCTCAACAAGAACGGAATGTTCATTCTGGAACGAGAACCTTCTTTAACGACCGGACGGAAAACTTTACTTCTCTCCAATTCAGCGTAAACCATATCGGCTCTTTCGATAGCCAACTCCTCCATGGCTTTCACTCCACCCATCGCTTTAACCCATTTCAACGTCTCTTTTACGCCAAAGATGTTGATACAAGGAGGTGTATTGTACATCGATTCTTTGTCCACATGAGTCTGATATCTCAACATCGTCGGAATCATTCTGTCTTTTACCACGTTATTCAAAAAGTCATTCTTAATGATCACGAAAGTAACACCGGCAGGTCCGAGATTCTTTTGGCAACCGCCATAGATCATTGCATATTTAGCCACATCAACCGGACGACTGCAGATATCAGAAGACATGTCGGCAATCAAAGGCACCGGAGAAGTCGGATCTTCAAAAATTTCAGTACCGCGAATGGTATTGTTTGAGGTAATGTGCATATAATCCACGTCAGAAGGGATAGTAAATTTCGGATAGTAAGTAAATCCGTCAGCTTCAGAAGAAGCCACGATTTCCACCTCACCCCACATTTTAGCCTCCTTAATGGCAGCCGTAGACCAAGTTCCGGTATTCACGTAAGCAGCTTTTTTGTTTAAAAAGTTGTACGGAATCATACAAAACTGCATGCTGGCTCCACCTCCCAAGAAAAGTACAGAATAACCTTCCGGAATGTTCAACACCTCTTTGAACAAGGCAACGGCTTCATCGTAAACAGCTTGAAAATCTGCAGAACGGTGAGATACCTCCATAATAGATTGCCCCGTGTTTCCGAACTCAAGAACAGCCTTTGATACATTTTCCAATGTAGAATCCGGTAATTTACAAGGACCGGCATTAAAAATATGTTTTCTCATCACTAAAATTATTTAATAGATTTAATACGAAAATCTTATTTATAAAAACACTACAAATATGCGAAATAAGTCTGTATAAAAAACCTTTTTACCGTTTTTTTATTCGTTTTTCTTATTTACTGAAAATCAAACAACTTGCCTCCTTACCAAAGTCCTCTACAGACCTACTTTGTATTTAAAAAAAAGAGGAAGCATCCGTCTCCGGATGCCTCTCTGATTATACGACTCCGTGCATCCGATTAAAAGAACGGCGTCTTTACAA
Organism: Gabonibacter massiliensis; assembly: GCA_001487125.1. Classification (GTDB taxonomy): domain Bacteria; phylum Bacteroidota; class Bacteroidia; order Bacteroidales; family Marinifilaceae; genus Gabonibacter; species Gabonibacter massiliensis. The sequence continues at coordinate 54,690 of LN913011.1, read as the reverse complement.
TCTTTGCCTTAAGAGCTTTATTTCTTACCCGAATATAAATCTCAGTATCCAATTTATGGAAACCGCTCTTCACGTATCCGGTTCCGATAGATTTTCCAGTCCAAGGGGAAACAGTCCCGGAACAAACGACTCCGATCTCGTTTCCTTCGGCATCTTCGATCACATATCCCTGACGAGCGATACCTTTATCCAATAATTCGAACGGTTTCATGTAACGGGAAGGTTTATCCGCTTTCAACTTCTCGTGATAAGCCCGGTTGATAAAATCATTTCCCGGAACAAATTTGGTAATCCAACCCAAGCCTGCTTCTATCGGAGAATGAGTATCGTCAATTTCATGTCCGTATAAACAGAAGCCCGCCTCTAAACGTAAAGTGTCCCGGGCTCCCAAGCCTGCCGGCTTTATTCCGAATTCTGCCCCGGCTTCGAATACAGCGTTCCAAATCTTATCGGCATCTTTATTATAAGCATAAATTTCACATCCTCCCGCCCCGGTATAACCCGTGGTGGAAAATATCACTTTGTCTACTCCTGCAAAAGGAATTTCCTGGAACGTATAATACTCCATATCCTCTACATTTGCCGTAGTCAATTTTTGCATCGCTTTCAATGCCAAAGGTCCCTGAACTGCTAACTGACAAATATTATCCGATGCATTTTCCAAATCCGTATCGACATTCATTCCCAACTCTTTGGCCCACTTTGTGCACCACTCCCAATCCTTGTCGATATTGGCGGCATTTACCACCAACAAATACTTTTCCGCGCTGAAACGATATACCAAAAGATCATCCACTATTCCACCCGTCTCGTTGGGGAAGCAACTATATTGAACTTTTCCGTCCGTTAGCGCGGCTACATCATTGGACGTTAATTTCTGAACCAATTCAAAAGCCTTGGGGCCCTTCACCCAGAATTCGCCCATATGGGAAACATCAAATACCCCGATCTTTTCCCGAACCGTATTGTGTTCTTCCTTAATGCCAGTATATTCTATCGGCATGTTATAACCGGCAAACGGAGCCATTCTCGCTCCAAGCGCTTCATGAAAATGTGTAAAAACGGTAGTTTTCATTTTATCTGTTATTTTTATATTTATATTATTTTCCGCACGTTGTGTTAAACGTTCCGCAAAGTTAAAATTTTTATTTATCCTTGCCATCCTTTCTGTAAAAATATTATCTTTCGGAATTATTCTGCTTTTTATTCCAATAAAAAATGATTACTTTTGCAACATAGTACCCGGATAAAGGGCAAAAACAATACCTTTTCGAATGAAAAAACATAAACTACGATAAATATTAATCCTTAATAAACCAATTAACAATGATTCTCAATGTAACAGAACAAAACGGAATTACTCTTGTCGAGTTTGTGGATGTAACCCGATTTACATTATCCATCGCCGACGAAGTAAAACAACAACTCAGACCACTTTTAAACAACAAGGAGTGTAAAATGGTTTTCGATCTCCATGGAATTGATTTTATCGATAGTAGTGGTATCGGTTGTATCATTGCTCTATTCAAGACTGCTAAAAGTATCGGATCTACTTTGAAATTATGCAATCTTACCCCAGAGGTATTAGAGATTTTCAAATTACTGCACTTGCAAGTAATCTTCGATATTACCGGAACCAGAGAAACTTGTTTACAATCGATGTAAATAAAAAAAGCGGGTTAAAACCCGCTTTTCTTGTTATTGTATCTTGCATTAGTCACCTAAAGTAGCAACCATAACAGCTTTGATCGTATGCATACGGTTTTCGGCTTCATCGAATACGATTGAATTTTCAGATTCGAATACCTCTTCGGTCACTTCGATTCCATCCATCCCGAATTGTTTGTTCACGTCGCGCCCTACTTGAGTTTCCAGATTGTGATATGCCGGTAAACAATGCATAAATTTACAATTCTTGTTTCCAGTCATCTCCATCACTTTCTTATTCACCTGATACGGGGTCAAAAGTTTGATTCTCTCCGCCCAAACCTCTGCAGGCTCGCCCATAGACACCCATACGTCCGTGTACAAGAAATCGCACCCCTTCACTCCAGCTTCAACATTATCCGTAATCGTAACTTTAGCTCCGGTTTCCTTGGCGATCTCCTGACATGTGGCTACTAATTCCGCATCGGGTTGCAATCCCTTCGGCGCAACAATACGTACGTCCATTCCCATCTTAGCACCACCGACCATCAACGAATTGCCCATGTTAAAACGAGCATCCCCGAGATAAGCAAAAGTAACCTGATTCAACGGTTTGTCCGAATGCTCCATCATCGTCAGGAAGTCAGCCAGGATCTGGGTCGGATGAAACTCGTTCGTCAATCCGTTCCACACGGGTACACCAGCATACTCGGCCAACTCTTCAACTGTTTTCTGAGCAAATCCGCGATACTCTATTCCGTCGTACATGCGTCCCAGGACACGAGCCGTATCCTTCATCGACTCCTTCACGCCGATCTGAGATCCGGAAGGACCGAGATAAGTCACGTGAGCTCCTTGATCATAAGCGGCTACCTCAAAAGCACAACGCGTACGAGTAGATGTTTTCTCGAATATCAAAGCGATATTTTTCCCTTTCAAACGAGGTTGTTCTGTTCCGGCATACTTCGCTTTTTTCAAATCAGCAGCCAAATCCAACATGTATTTAATCTCTTTCGGAGTGAAGTCCAATAACTTCAAAAAATTCCTGTTTCTTAAATTAAAAGCCATACTAATATAATTTTAAATTTATGATTCCCTATTTCATATTGAAAAGGACAATATTCTTTCCGTTATAAAATTCCGTCAAATTTACAATATAGAAGCGAGAATAGAAAGTGAAAAATCATCTTCTGTCGTCCTCGTACTCCATGGTGATTTTCGAACCGTATTTTTTATCTTCCAACTTCGTGGCCTCCGTAATCACGGCTTTTTGCCCCCCATTCTTTACAAAGCGCAGGCAGGCCCTGATTTTAGGTGCCATACTCCCTTCCGCAAACGTACCATCCTCCAAATATTTTACCGTATCGGCATAATCCAAAAACTCCAACACCTTTTGAGTCGGTTTTTTATAATCCTTATAGATATAAGGCACGTCCGTCAATATATAAAATTCGTCCGCTTTCACCCGACTACCCACCATGGAAGAAGCTAAATCCTTATCGATTACACCTTCCAACGGTTTAATTTCTCCCTGTTCGTCTATATACACGGGAATTCCTCCCCCTCCCGTGGTAATAACGATATTGCCTTCCCGGGCCAAGCGTTCTACCAACTCGGCATTCATAAAATCAATAGGCTCGGGAGAAGGGACAACCCGTCTCCAACCTCCTTCCACTTTTATCTCCTCCTTAAATACCCATCCCTTCTCTTTTGCCAAGCGGTCGGCCTCCTCTTTCATGTATATCTTTCCGACACGTTTCGTCGGATTGCTCATGGCGGGATCATTCTTATCCACGATTACCTGAGAAACCATAGAGATTACATTCCGTTTAATTCCATGCTTTTTCAGAATATTACGCAGATTCCGTTCAATCATATACCCGATTTGTCCCTGAGTATAAGCGACACAAACATCTAAAGGCATTGCCGCATTTCCGAATTTCTCCACACCGGCAGCATTATCCATCAAAACATTTCCCACCTGCGGACCATTCCCGTGAGAAATGATCAGATTATATCCGTCTTTCAATAAAAAGACCAAATTCTCCAAAGTATCAACCGTATTCGCATTTTGCTCCTCGATTGTTCCTTTTTGATTTCCTCTCAGCAAAGCGTTACCACCTAAGGCAACCACAGCCAGTTTCTTTTCCATACAACAACTTTTATAATTATTTTTCTAACTCTTTTCAATGTTTCATTTTCGTCCACAAAGCTAACGAAATAAGTCATATGAAAAATAGGTAAATTCCATTTTTACATTTACATAAATCACTGACTATAAGCTATATGTATAAATATTCCCTTCGTTTTTATAAATATGCAGCGCAAAATCGATCTTTTCCCGTAAAAAATTTCCACCAGAACTTTCGTTTAACTTTCTCTTTTTTGCATATCGGATGTCGTTGGCAGATATTTGTTTGACTACAATAAGCTTACAAGAGTATATCGAGAAAGAAGGCTACAACAAAGCATTTAGATACACTTTGATTTACACCATTAAACGACTCGAATACCTGAACTACATTCTACTCCATTTAAGAGAATTTTCAATCCCCTTCTGACTTTTCGCCGATAGTCGCACAAACCAAAAATACAAAGGGCTGTCAAGTTTTTCGGACACTTTCTTTTAATCTTCCCAAAAGTGAAATACTGGCATTCCATCAGGGGATATATTCTTAGTCAAACCCTGCAAATTTGCAATCTCGTCTTTGTTTAAACATTTAAATCAGTTTTATACGACGCAAAAGTATTCTTGTTATACTCGCAAGTTACAGCTGGCCTCAAAACCACGTTCCCCTCTTGCGGAATACCGCCCCCTTTACAAGAATGTCCTATTTATTAAAAGGCTTAAACTCCAAGTTTTTCGGTAACAGGAAAACCTCATCCCTATTTGAGATAGGGATAATTGAACTCTTATCAGCCTCGCAGCTATTGAAAAAAGAAATACGGATCAATAATAATAAAAGCTAATATTTCTATCTATGAATAAATTTTATTAAAATAATAATGATAATTATTTTCAATATTAGATTATATTATTTATCTTTGCGAAAAGATTAATTACACTATAAACATCAAAATTAAGAAAACTATCAAAAAGAACATTTTGAAACTATTCTTGTTTGTCAGTTTGGGCTTGATCACGACACTTGTATTTACGAGTGCAAGCCTACATATTGATGTTCCTGGTCCTCCGGGACGGCCCGTTATTACTGATATAAACAGACATGGATGTACTATAACATGGACACCACCCCGATATGACGGTGGGTCACCAGTGACACACTATCAGGTGGAGTATAGATATGTAACGTCGGAGAGTGAGTGGAAAAGATTCAAAGCTGATCCGCCTATTACTGCTACTACATATACCGCCACAAATATGGTTGAAGGAACTCGGGTGGAATTTCGAGTGTATGCTTTTAATGCAGCAGGACCGAGTGAGCCATCATTAGTTAGCGATCCTATAACATTTATGGATCCATACCCAACATACTAAAAATGAAAACTCCCGGGAAATCATGATATGAATTGCCCGGGAGTTAAACGAACAATCATTGAAATAACATGACAGCCCTAAAAACCGCAACCTTTTACGAGAGCAAACTGGTAAGAAGAAACTGGTTGTTTTACTTCTTTATTCTCGGGATACTGGGATACACGATAGGTGTTTTGATCCCGTTGGATACAAATCGCATTCTATGGTCGAATATCGCGTTCGCGTCATCCATTCCCTTACGCGGGATTTACTTTTTGAATCTGTTTCAATCGTTAATCATTACTTTCATCGTTTGCGACAACCGGAGAAAGCAAAAAAAAGCGGATACCCGGGAAGTGCTTTCCACGCGACCTGTCGGTAACGGGCAATCCTATCTATGGGAATTTTCAGGTGTTCTTCTTCCGTTCCTTGCAGTAGATGTCATTTTCATGATTGCTTGCGTGTTTATCAATATATTCGTGCCGGATTCACCGGTTAACCCTTTGATAAATCTATTTTACCTCCTCACGCGCATACTGCCCTCGCTCGTTTTTATCACCGGGTTATCCTTACTTGTCAACAGGTTGGTCAAACACCCTTTTTTAAGTTGGCTTATCCTGACCGTTTTTCTCTACTTGGCGTACGCTTACCTGACAACACCCCTTCACGGGATACTGGATTTCCGCGGCAATTGGTTGCCAGACTCTTTTTCCACGATAGCCGGCTTTATGCATCTCGAGGATTACCTGCTCCAGCGCATCGCTTTTTTATTGTTAGGAACCAGTTTTCTTTGTTTTGCCGTTCCACTCGCGAAGAGATTACCCGGGACCCCCGGGCAAAAGCCTTATTTTATAGTTTCCGCCTGCCTGCTTCTGGTATTTTCCTTGTGCCTGGGGTACATTTACGTCGAGAAATTTCAAACCCGCTTGAAGAATAGAATCGCCTATCGCGAAGCGTTTCTCGAATACAATAAATACCCCACCTCACGCGTACTCACCCACGACATCACGTATCAACCCAAGGGGAGTCAGTTTTCGGCAACAAGCCGGATGAAGGTCCAAAACCAGAAAAAAGTAAAAATAGACCGACTCTTACTCTTTTTAAACCCGGGACTCGAGATCGACAAGATTGAATCCGACGGGCAAAACCTTCCCTTTCACAGGGATCGCCAGGTTGTCGTCATCGAACATTCCCTGACACCCGGCGAGAATATCGAACTGGAGATCGAGTACGGGGGACGTATCGACGAGGATATTTATCAGGTAAATATCCCCGACGAGGATTTCTTCGCTCCCGTCGTTTACACCTTCTTCCATGAAAATTACGGTAAACGCTCGGCTTTCGTGTCAGATAAATTCACGTTACTTGTACCGGAAGTGATGTGGTACCCGACAGCGGTTCCCCCGGTCGAAATGCAGGCATCTAAAGAGATTAATTTCACGGCCTATACCCTTCGTGTTAAAAAACCGGACGAGATGACCGTTTTATCCCAGGGAAAACCCGCGAGAGAGGGAGATGACGTCACGTTCAATAACAGGCAAAACCTGAACGGCTTAAGTCTTTGCATGGGAAAATACAAGAAAAGAGCGATCACGGTCGACTCCCTGACGGTGGAATTTTACACTTACCCGGGAAATGATTTCTACATGAAACCTCTCGACGAGTGGGAAGACCTGAAAGAAGACGACCCGGAGCGGGAGAGAAACTTAACGAGCATATTTCATCGATGTAAAGAGATCATCGAGGGGAGTATGCCTAACCCTTACCCCTTCACGTATTTTAAACTGATCGAGACGCCTTCCTCCTTTTTGCGCATGTCCCTGTTTCATGATAATATTCAACCGGAAATAGTGTTTTTCGAGGAACGATTTGCCACGACAGAACATAACAAACCCGATGCTTTTTTCAAGACGCCGAGCATGAGTGTACAGGAATGTATGCTATACGAAATAATGCCCTATTATTTGAACCGGATAAACACAGATCGCATTTTCACGGCCCATAATATTGGTATCACCTCTGACAGATACTTGGGTATGGATTTAATATTCAATCAAATGGTGAACACGAAAGGAGCACCGTCACGGTTTATCATGCCGAAAATGTTAAATTATATCGCAGAGAAAGGATTAAAAGGGTGCATCACGGAAGGATACAGCGGAGAACGATACCTCGCTATCTCTTTAAAAGTTTCCCATCTACTGAGTTATCTCACGACGATTACCACCTGGGACTCGCTAAGTCGGTTCACGCGGGAGTTTAACGCCCGAGCCCGCTTCCGGGAAGTTAACTTCGACTCGTTTATCGAAGAATTCGAGCAGCGTTTCGGGCAGAACATCCAAGCTTACATGGACGAGTGGTACACGGGTCACCAGATTCCACGGTTATCGATAAAAGACCTGTCCTTTAAAGAAACGAGGAAAACGCAGATTGCGGATTTCAAAGTGGGCAATTTCGGCGAGACAGACGGTATAGTTTCGATCATTACAGTTGACTGGAGTCAAGACGGGAAAAAGGTAGTTAAAAATTGGCGGAGTTTCCCGGTTAAACCCGGGGAATGTAAACGAATCGTCGTTCATGAAAACATCGGGTTTCGCCTGGAGTTCACCACGAATTTCTCGGTAAATTTACCGAGAGTCATTTCATTCAATAACGAAGAATTGCCCTCGTCGGCCACAATTCCCGATGAAGGAGTCACCTTGCTCGATAGGGATCAATTCTCTCCCCCGGGAGAGATCATCGTCGACAACGAGGACAAGGGTTTCTATTTAATCGATTCCACAGACAATCGGAAACGATTGGCGGATCTCGTTCTAAATGAGGACGAGGAAGAATATAATCATTTTCTTAATCTTAAAGTTAACACGTGGGGTCGTCCTTACTTATCAGAAGGACGTCATGTTTACGGCGAGTGTATTCGTAGCGTTTTTACAAAAGGGTGCGGCACGGGAAAGTTCAAGGCAGAATGGGTGGCATACCTCCCGGAAGCGGGCAAATACGAGATATTTATCAATAGACCTTATTATGAAACACGAGAGGCGCATGAAAATACAACAAATCACCCGAAGATAAAAAACTACTATACCGTCCATACCCCGGAAGGAAAAGAGGAAATCATCTTAGAGGTTGAGAAAGGTGATCCTACTTGGGTATCACTGGGCACGTTCACCCTACCGGCAGGAAAATCCCGCGTTGTACTGGATGACCGGGGAGTTCCTCCCAACGAAGACGAGCACGCGTCAAAACAGAGCCAAATAGTGGTGGCCGATGCTGTTAAATGGGTAAAAAAATAACTATGAATGCTTAACCTACACCCGAAAACATTTTTAACCCGTATAAACAAAAATGCTCTGTTCATTAAGATTGCCATTCCCTCTCGACCATACACATAGGTAGAACGGTAGTTCATAAGCGTGTTCTTCTCTGTATCCACGCCTGCACGCTTTTGAGATTTTCAACCAAATACTTAGCTATTTTCGTCCAGGTTTTGCATATTTTCTGCGAATTCTTCGTATCTTTGTCATATGCAAGGTGAAAAAAAACAACCTATCCGGTACTTTTTTCAACGATTCGCAAACAAGTACACGTTTGTTACTCTGGTATTTGTTATTTGGATCGTTTTATTCGATAAATACAGTTTTATCGACAAGATCCAATTACAATCCAAAATTCTCAAACTGGAAAACGAAAAGCAATATTACAAGAAAAAGATTGAAGAAGACAACCGGAAAAAAGAGGAGTTATTGAGTAACCGGGATAATCTCGAAAAATTCGCGAGAGAGCAGTATTTAATGAAAAATGAAAATGAAGATATTTTCATTGTGATAAAAAAGTAAACGTATTGGGAAGAATTGTTGCTATCGATTACGGGAAAAAACGGGTGGGAGTTGCCGCAACAGATCCTTGTCGTATTATTGCCAACGGTATCGCAACGGTCGGATCACATGAAATTTTACAATTTTTGGAAGTTTATACTTCTAAAGAAACGGTTGATCTGTTTGTCGTGGGCTACCCGAAGCAATTGAATAACACGGATTCCGAGAGTATGGTTTATATTAAACCTTTCCTCACGGCACTAAAACGAAAATTTCCGACCATTCCCGTGGAAATGTACGATGAACGTTTTACCTCCGTATTAGCTCATAAGGCCCTGTTGGAAGGAGGAGCTAAAAAAAAACAAAGGCAGAATAAAGCGATCGTCGACACGATCAGCGCAACTATCATCCTACAGTCTTATATGGAAAAACAACGGAATTTAAACATTTAACTATGCTTTTACCTATTTATATCTACGGACATCCGATCCTTCGAAAAATATCGGAAGATATCACACCCGATTACGAAGGACTACCTAAATTATTGGAAGATATGTGGCAAACCATGTACGAATCGGATGGCGTAGGACTCGCCGCACCCCAAATTGGAAAAAACATCCGTATCTTCGTGATAGACGGAACTCCGTTTGAAGAATACGATCCCCGGTGTAAAGATTTTAAAAAGACCTTTATCAACGCGCACATCATAGAACGGACAGGAGAGAATGTATTACAAAACGAAGGATGTCTCAGTATCCCCGGGATCCACGAAGATGTTCTCAGAAAAGACAAGATAAAAATTGCCTATAAAGACGAAAATTGGGAAGATCACGTGGAAGAATTCGAGGGAATGCGTGCCCGTATCATACAACACGAATACGATCATTTGGACGGGATAGTATTCACGGATCATCTTTCCGTATTGAAAAAAAGACTATTAAAGAGCAAGTTGAACAATATTAGCGCCGGTAAATTTAAAATAGACTACAGGGTCGTATTGCCGAAATAATCCGGCCGTCCAAAAACATACGCCGTAGTTTATTCATTATAAACGAATCGCGTATGTTTGCCTTATTCAAACATAAATATCCTTTTATACTGCTATCCTTTCCGGTAACAGGCGGGATTTTATGGAGCAGCCATATAACGGCCTTCACGCTCCAAGGATACACGGTAGGTATACTTCTCTCGCTCGCGTCGATTGCATACACTTTCCTACTATCCCGAAATTTTCTATTTCAAAATCTATCCCTTGTCCTGTTCCTCTTTTTCCTCGCCGCGTATAGAAATTATTCCCCTGAAGTTCCCATTCCCCTGAACGGGAAAAACTATGCCATAACAGGAGAATACACCGGTCAATTCTCCCCCGATCACTACATCATAAAAAATAAAACGTTATGCATACGTTTACAGGTTAAGGATTCCCTCTGCCCGGAAATCGGAGATTGTTTCTATTTCCAGGCCAGGTTATTTCCCCTCTCCTCCCGTTCCAACATTTATGAATTCGATTACAACGATTATCTCCGACAACAGGGAATTCATCTACAAGGGATCGCACTCTCTCCGCTGACTCCCGTCAAACACCGATCTTCCTTTTGGGGACTTTCGCAAAAAATCCGGAAAGCGTTACTTGAAAAATTAAATCACATGGTAAAAGATACGACGACACGCTCTCTCTTACAAGCACTTTGTCTCGGCTACAAATACAATATCCCCCCGGATTATCGAAAAGTATTTCAATCCACCGGAACAGTCCATTTATTAGCGATCTCCGGTCTGCATATGGGAGCCATCTATCTGTTATTAACGTCTGTTTTATCTGTACTTCATCTAAAAAAGGGAGAATGGCTGCTTATTCCTTTATTATGGCTGTTCGCTTTCGTATCGGGACTCTCTCCGTCGGCATGCAGGGCTGCCTCGATCTTAAGCTTTATTGTCATAAGTAAATTATTACATAAAGACCATACCCCTTTAAATGCCGTCGGGGCCTCCGCTTTTTTCACCCTGTTGATAAAACCGGCGCTACTTTATTCCGTAAGCTTCCAGATGTCTTACGCGGCATACACGGGAATCGTACTGCTTTATCCCGTTTTTCGGGTAAAATCCAACCGCCGGCCCGTCGTTATTCAAAAAATATGTTCGCTTTTTTTTCTCAGTTTAGCGGCACAGATCGCCGTCCTCCCCCTGACAGCTTACTATTTTCATTCTTTGACGTTAAACAGCGTTATCATTAATATCGCGGCCATTCCCTTGGCCACGGCTCTATTATACGGGGGTATTTTAATACTTGCATTGCCGGGATGTATCGGCTTACTTGTCTCTCCTTTTATCGTAGGTATAGAACGATCTCTTTTATTCCTACTACATATTTTTGACCGCTTTTCTCTCGTGCAGGATAATCTTTACCCTACCCCCGTACAACTCGTTTTAATTTACCTCCTCCTCTTGTCTTTTCGGGCCTACACAACCAATCGCAAATCATACATCCGACATATCATATACCTTGTCTCTCTCTCTTTGCTCCTCTTCAACGGCATCTCCCGATACGAAAAACAAAGCAAGCAAGAGGTCGTTATCTATCACCGCTATAACAGCTCTATGATTCTTTTGAATTACAAGGGATATTATACCTTTTTAAAGAATACCTATCCCCATTCACGGCATCTTCCCTATATCGAAGCGAACCGTCTGAAAGCCATCCCTCCTCATCACAGCTTCATTGCGGACGAGATACAACGTTTGCATGATCGGCTTATCTCTCCCTCTTTTTCATTATATATTGCCGACTCTTCAACCCGGAACATTCCTCCTACCGACTACCTCGTTATCACCGGCAATATTTTTCCGCACCAGCTCTCCTGTCTTTCCGAAAGCCAATTGAAAAAAATCATCCTCGACGGCTCCAATCACAGTCGTAGCATTGAAGCCTGGAGGATATGGGCAAAAGAAAAAGGACTTCCCTTGCAGACCACTAATGAAAACGGATCGCTACAACTCAAACTAAAATAGCTCTTTTATTGCAATTTCATTCGGCAAAATTATGGTATTAAAATTATAATTCTTTATTTTGCTGGCTTAAATAACACCTAACTAAAATGAATATCGTTATAGCGGGAGCAGGAGAAGTCGGAACACATCTCGCAAATATGCTCAGCAAGCAAGAGCATAACATCATGTTGATAGACAGCGATCAGGAAAAACTCGAATTACTCGAAAACCAACTGGACGTGTTGTCTATCGTGGGGTCGTGTACCTCTATCGGAGCCTTAAAAGATGCCGGTGTAAACAAATGCGATCTCTTCATTGCGGTAAATCATTTAGAAGACCAGAATATCAACTCAGCCATATTGGCCAAAAAATTAGGGGCAAAACAAACGATCGCCAGAGTAAATAACAGCGAATACTTAGAAAATGAGAACAAAGAGTATTTGAAAATGATCGGGATCGACTCTTTGATCTATCCAGAACGTTTGGCGGCAGAAGAGATTGTCGCCTCTTTAAAGCAAAGCGGGTCAAGACAATTACATGAATTTTCCGACGGGAGGCTTCAGCTGCTGGGTATTAAGCTATGGGAAAATGCCCCGGTTTTGAACCTGACCCTGATCAAAATGGCAGAACGCTATGGAGCACAGAACTTTCGGGTCGTCGCTATCAAAAGGGCAGACAGGACCATTATTCCCAGAGGATTAGATTCATTCATGTACGGGGATTTGGTCTTTATTGTGACAAAGCCGTTTTATGTACCCAACATCTTTGCCCTCTGCGGAAAATCACAATACGAAATTAAAAATGTCGTTATCGTGGGAGGTTCCCGCATCGGAGTGAAAGCAGCCTCCTTGCTGGAAAAAAATTACAATGTAAAAATTATCGAGAAAGACCGGGAAAAATGTATCCTCTTGGCCGACAAATTAAAATCGACTTTGGTTATCAATGGTGACGGAAGAGATCTTGCCCTCCTCCGGGAAGAGGGAATAAAGAATACGGATGCATTCATCAGCGTTACGCACTCCTCCGAAACAAATATATTGTCTTGCCTGTTAGCCAAGAAATTAGGAGTGAAAAAAAGCGTGGCGGAGGTAGAAAATATCGATTATATCGATCTCGCCGAAAATATAGGTATCGGAACATTAGTCAATACGAAATTAATCGCCGCTTCACACATCTATCGCTATACCATGAATGTAGATGTAAAACACCTGAAGTTCCTGACGTTTTCCGAGGCGGAGGTTTTCGAATTGACAGCAGAAGCAGGTTCCAAGATTACCAAAAAAACATTGGCAGATATAAACTTTCCCCTCAACGCCACAGTCGGAGGGGTCATCCGGGATGGCGAAGCCATTATCGCCAAAGGAGACGTGCAAATTGCAGCCGGAGACAACGTGGTTATTTTCGCTTTGCCCAATGCCGTAAAAAAAGTAATTAAGCTCTTTCAGAAATGATCAACTTCCGATTTATCGTAAACATCATAGGAAAACTTTTATTAGTAGAAAGTGCCTTTCTCATGCTTTGTATCGTTGTCGCTTTAATTTACGGGGAAAACGATTTACTGGCATTCATCTACTCCGCCGTAATCACCTTGACAGCCGGATCTCTTATGGCATTTACGGTAAAAGTAAAGGACCGGGTTTTAGCAAAGAAAGACGGGTATTTTATCGTAACCTCTACCTGGGTCATTTTTACCGTATTCGGTTGTCTGCCTTACCTGTTTGGCAATACCATCCCCTCTATTGTCGATGCCGTCTTCGAAACGATGTCCGGATTCACCACGACGGGCTCTTCCATTATTAACAATGTCGAAGCCCTACCGCACGCAACTTTATTCTGGCGCTCCCTGACCCAATGGATGGGAGGTATCGGTATCATCGTATTGCTGCTGGCCATTTTACCCGGTTTCGGAATTGAAGGACGGGATATGTTCGTGGCGGAAGTAACAGGCCCGACCCACGACAAATTCACGGCCACCTTCACCTCAACGGCCCAGCGCATGTGGACTCTATACTTGTCCTTGACCCTTCTGCAAACGGTTTTCCTTCTTTTAGGCGGGATGGATCTTTTCGATTCCATCTGTCATTCATTCACCACCATGGCGACCGGAGGGTATTCAACGAAACAAAATAGCATCGCTTACTGGGACTCAGCCTATATTCAATATGTATTTATTATCTTCATGTTTTTGGCAGGAACCAATTTCGGACTCATGTACTCCGTAATCTTAAAAAAGATACGCAATCCTTTCCGGGATGAAGAATTCAAACTCTATTTTCTTATTGTCGTCGTATCCAGTACGATCATCGCTTTAGGGCTCTATTTTAACGGATATTCCGATTTAGAGAAAAGCATTCGCGATGCCCTGTTCCAAGTCGTTACCATACAAACGACCACCGGCTACGCGACGACCGATTACCTTCTGTGGCCTCCTCTCTTGGGTATAATTATTTTCGTCTTGATGTTTGTCGGAGCCTCGGCGGGTTCCACCTCCGGTGGACTAAAATGCGTTCGCATAAGCCTGTTGTTTAAAAATTCGTTCATCGAGATGAAGCGAATCATACACCCCAACGGCATCATTAACGTGAAATACAATAACAAAAGCGTGCATCCGAACATCATGAGCGGAGTGATGGGATTCGCCATTCTATACATCTTCATATTCGGCATCTCCAGCGTTATCATGTCTTTTTTCACGAAAGATATCGCGACAGCCTGTAGCGCCGTTATTACCTCCCTGAGTAACGTGGGACCGGGATTTGGAGAGATCGGCCCGATGGGTAACTTTTCCATCCTTCCCGGTATTGCAAAAATATTCCTGGCAATCCTAATGTTAGTCGGTCGTCTGGAGGTATTCACCGTACTCGTTTTATTTAGCAGAACTTTCTGGAAAAAATAATTGCGTTCGGAACAAGCAATAAAAAACGGCGCCATCTTAAAAGAAAGCGCCGTTATAGCATAAAAGCGGTCTTATAATTCCCCTAATCCCTGACGGATCACGGCTATTTCATCTCCCGTACAATCCAATACGGTAGATGGAACATTTTTACCGTACCCTCCGTCAATGACCAGATCTACCAATTTTTCATATTTTTCATGAATCAATTCCGGATCCGTAATGTATTCGACCTCTTCATCGGGACCTCCCTTTACGGAAGTCGTCAGCAAAGGCCCGTCCAACTCTTTTACAATGGCCTGCACTATAAAATTATTTGGAATGCGAATCCCTATCGTTTTCCGCTTATTCATCAACACATTCGGTAATTTATTCGTGGCAGGCAACACGAAAGTGTAAGGGCCCGGTATATACTGCTTCATCGTCCGGAACACCTCATTATTCACTTTTGCATAAATGGATATGTTACTCAAATCTTTACATATCATCGAGAAATTCGCCTTTTCCGCTTTCACGCCGCGGATGGCCGATACCCGTTGCACCGCTTTCACGTTATTAATATCGCATCCGATAGCATAGATCGTATCGGTAGGATAAATAATCACGCCTCCGTCGTGTAACAAATCCACAATCTTTCGAATCTCCCTTTCATTGGGATTATCCTCGAATAAGCGTACAAACATAACCCGCTGATTTACGAGTTCACCTTCTTGTAATCAGCCAGAAATGCGGCTAAACCACTATCCGTCAACGGATGTTTCAATAACCCCTTGATAGCATTCAACGGACAGGTCGCTACATCGGCTCCGGCCTCTATACATTGAATAATATGTTGCGTATGACGAATCGAAGCGGCTAACACCTGAGTATTGTATCCGTAATAAGCATACATATCAACAATTTTTTCCACTAATTCAATACCGTCACTACTGATATCATCCAATCTACCAACAAAAGGAGAGACGTAAGTAGCACCAGCTTTAGCAGCCAATAAAGCTTGCCCCGGTGAAAAAACCAAAGTACAATTCGTACGAATTCCTTTTCCAGAGAAATATTTTATCGCTTTAATTCCATCCGCGATGCAAGGTACCTTCACCACGATATTGGGATGTAAAGCAGCTAATTCCTCTCCTTCTCTTATCATTCCTTCATAATCCGTAGCGATCACTTCCGCACTTACATCACCATCTACAATATTGCATATTTCGATATAGTGTTTTTTGCAATTTTCTACTCCCTTTATTCCTTCTTTGGCCATCAACGAAGGATTTGTCGTCACTCCGTCCAATACCCCCAAATCATTAGCTTCCCTAATCTGGTCCAAATTTGCGGTGTCAATAAAAAACTTCATATAATATCATTTTTAGGTTTAACATCATGAACTGCACACAAAAATATAAACAATATCCGAATATTATTAAAAATGAAGAATTAAAAATATCATTCTCAACTCAATACACCAAATAACAGCCAAGCTATCAATAAGGTAAAAAACACATTAAATACCTGGGCTCCCAGAAAAGCATAAGTCGAACGTCTGTTTTCGGAGGTAATCAAACTCCTGAAATCCGTTTCCAAACCGATTGAAGTAAACGCAAGGGCGAACCAGAGACCCTGAATATTTTTCAGAATCGGTTTTGCCTCACTCACAACGGAAGGGTCTATCAGAAAAGAAAATACCAAAGAAGCAGCTACAAAACCCAACACGAACTTCGGGAAACGGGTCCATATCACTTTTAAAGTCGGTTTTTCCTCTACGCCCTCTACCTCCTTTTTGGTATAGGACCAATATATGCTGATTAAAAAAGCGGCAATACCCAACAATACGTTCTGAGAAAATTTCACAATGGTACTGGTCTGTAAAGCGACTTCCCCGTATATAGCGCCTGTTGCGGCCACCGCCCCGGTAGTATCGATAGTTCCCCCGATCCATGCTCCGGCCATATCTTCCGGCAAATCGAGCAATTTAGCCAGGGCCGGCATAAGTATGATCATCGGAACCGCTACTACCAAAACCAACGAAACGACATAGGACAATTTGGTTTTATCCCCTTTGATTGCTCCAGCCGTGGCCACGGCTGCCGATACGCCACAGATGGAAACAGCACTGGATAACATTAAAGCCATCTCTTTATCAATACCCATTCTCTTGCATAACCAGAAACAAAAATTCCACACCACGAAGACAACGATACAAGACTGTATCAACCCCAGCGAACCGGACTTCAGCAAGTCTCCGAACAATACGGTCGTTCCTAATAACACCAATCCGATTTTCACAAAAAGCTCCGAAGAAAGGGACTCTTTCAACCACTTGGGAATAGAAAAAACATTGCTGATGAAAAGGCCGATTAATAAACTGAATATCACCGTCTCCAATCCCCAATCCTTTAAAAATTTATTCCCGCCGACCACCATAGCCAAAAGCGTCAAAAAGAACACGACAGGGAAACTATAGATAACGGATCTAAAACTACGGCCGTTCATTCTTCCGGCAATCAACGCCATAATAAACATAAACCCAAAAACCAAAAGAGCATGCCCCACGTTATCTAAAGCAAATACCTTATTAATCAAGACATCTGCATCCGGCCAGCTAAAAGAAGGCCACTGCGGTTTCAACTGAAAAATTATCAATAAAATAATAAACCACCCCACTATTGCTGAGGTCCAATCTTCGGAAATCTTACATTTACTCATCTGACTAATTCTTAAATTTATTCAGCGACAAAAATAAGATACATTTTTTTTCAATACATCCGCATTTTTACTGATTTTATATCAATACATTTCCAACATCCCCTTTATCGCCCCCCAGTAATACTCTTTCCAGCCTTCCACGATTTCATCATACACCTCGTCCGGAATATGAGTATGCAATAACTCCACGCGAGTCGTCTCTTTTTTCTTCTTCAATTCGATCGTTACTACCGAAGGGTTTTCTGTTTCTCCGAAAAACCACTCCTGCACCACCCTCTTGTAAGGCTCTATCTCTAAGTTCACACCACAGATATCTCCTTCCCAAAGAGAAAAAACAAACCCCTTCTCAGCCTTCATTTGTGCCGGATAACCGCTCCAAAGCTCGATTTGAAAAGGATTGGTCAAAGCTGCAAACACCTCTTCCGGATCGGCAACTATTTCAATCGTATACTTAAAATCCATAAACTTTTTCATATAAAAGAAAAGGCTGATTTATTCAGCCTTTTCTCTTTATTATCTATCCTATTTATTTCTTCTTATATTGTGCATTCAACTGTTTCAATATGTCTTGCGTTATATCAAATCCGTCTTCTGCATAAAAAACAGTTCCACCCAAGGTTGTACTCAAAATTAAATTATAACCTTTTTCCTTGTTGTATTCTTTCAAAAAAGCAATAATAACATCATACAACTTTTTATTGATTTCGTTCTGCTCACGCAGTATACTCTCTTGAGTTTCCTGTTTCAAACGCTCCATATTCTGACTTTCGAGTACGATATCGTAATACTCCTGATTGGCACTCTCCCGGGTCACGAACCCGTTATTCTCCAACTTACGTTGATATTCGTCTTGCCTCTTTACCAGGGATTTCATTTTCACGTTCATGTCCGTTTTATACTTCTCTATCTTTTTCAAAAAAGCCTCATTCAATTCTCTCGACTGAGTGTAATTACTCAATAAGGTATCCATATTGATATAGACGATTTTAGCCTCAGGATTAACAACTTTTACTCCTTCCGATTCATTGCCTGCTTTATTATTTCCTGCAAAATGCAAAATATACAACACGACCACGGCAACTAACAATAACACATTTAATCCTATCGAAAAATTTTTCATAAAATATAACTTTGTTATTAATAAATCGATTAACTGGAAACGGACTTCCCGGTGGAAATAGTTTCAGTTACAAAGATAGTCTTTCTTCTTTTAGTTGGCTCGTTTTTCCCTTTTTTCTACATAAAAAATTTTCTTTAACAGGTCCACTTCATCCTGTCGAATCGGGCGAAACCGTTCATATAATTTCCGAGACATATAAAGCTTACGAATCGTCCTTATCGATTGGACCCCCACTCCAAATCCAACATCCACATGTCCCTTGTTCTCTACCGTATGAGCAAATTTTTCTATCTGCATTTTCCGATTCATCTCCCGGTCCATTTTCGTTACCGGAGAAAAAGCCCCGGCAACAATCCCTTTTTCATTATATAAGGCATTCTCCATACTGCGGTCCGGCTTATAATCTTCCAATACATAACGGGGGATGACCACAACCTCCGCCAATAATACAGTATCCCGAGTCATAAAAATCCCTAACAGATAATCTCTTTGAGTAAGCGTATCGCTAACGACTATTTTCACGGGCACATACCCCACGTGAGAAAAGACCAACGTATCCCCCATCTTTACCTCAAAAGCGAAACGCCCGTCCTCGTCTACCCCCCGGTAAGTACTATCCAATCGGCAGAGAGCGTTCCGGAGCGGAAAAATACTATCCCGATCGCACACTACTCCCGTAACGAACAGATTATCCTGCTTCTCAACCTGTCCGTTAACACTATATATGCCATAAAAGAAAAAAAATAACAGGAAAAACTTAAATCCTCTCATTCTCCCGAGCAATTTCACTATTCTGCAAAATATTCAGCAATAGCTCCCTTGCCCGAAACAACTGAGCTTTAACAGTTCCTAAGGGAATCGCCAACTCCTGAGCAATCTCTTCATAAGAAAATTCGTCAAAGTAACGTAATTCGATCAATTTCCGATAACGCCCTTTCAACATCGCCACTTTTTCACGCATGAATTCTGCGCGTTGATTACGAATTGTCTCTTCTTCCGGGCTTAATACATCCGCCGGAACACTATTGATATATCCCCGGTCGTCCGGATTGATATCATCTTTATCTAAAGAAACGGTTAAAGCTTTTTTCTTTCGTATAAAATCAATGGTATTATTCGATGCGATCTTAAATAACCACGTACTGAAAGCAAATTGAGGTGAATAATAATTTAAACTCGCAAAAGCCTTTTCAAATGCTTCGAACATCAAATCTTCCGCATCGGTACGGTTATTCACCATCTTCAATATCATGAAATAGACGGAATCTTTATACCTTTTAACAACTCTGCATAAGCTTTTTCGTCACCCCCAATCGCTCGCTTCACAATTTTATAATCATAAAGCGCTTTTTCTGATAAATTATTCGTTATCTCCATTTCTTTCTGTTAAAAAATGAATATCCATTCCAGTACCATCGATAGGCAAAACCCACTGTACTTACGACTAACGAAGTTAGGAATAATTTTCTTTGTTTTAGATGCTTAGAGTAAATATTTAACAATATAAAATCTAATAAAAATGTTAAAAGAACTAATATTAATAAATATTCCTCAAAAACACCCATAATTATAAAGCAAAATGACAAGCCGTAAAATAAAATACGCACAATCTCATCCCCTTCCACTTGCGCACGCAACACGATCGGCCATTTGAACTTACTGGCAAAGTAATAAGAAATCTCATCCACTCCACCCTTCTTATCGTTTTCATCTACAATCATATAACTATTCGGGTCTTTTACCACTCGAACCTTTCCAAACTTAGACAATTCCCTAACCATATCGTTATCGTAACCTAAATATGATTGCGAATTTCCCGTGAAACCGCGATTCTTTATGTAATACGATTTTCTATACGCCATGTTACATCCATCACCCAAAATATATTTTTTCGATTTCACAAGAAAACACATTTTCAAAAAACGTAATAACCGAAAACACCGCCGTTTCATTATACCCGGTCCATCCTCGATATAATTGGAGAATCCCAATACGACCGCCGTATCTTTATCAAAATAGGATTGCATCGTTCTTACCCAAAAAGAGGAAGCAGGACGACAATAACTCTCTGAAAACAGCAATATGTCATGTTTCGCCGCCAATATTCCTATATTAATCGCCAGTTTCTTCGTAAAACGAAATTTCGTGTCGGGAAAGATACGCGTATAGCGTAACTGAGGATACGCCTTTTGTATCTCGGCCAAAACATCCTGAGTATCGTCCTCCGAACACTCATCAACCACGATCACTTCGTAGTTTTCATAAAACTGCATTAAAAAGCTCGGCAGATTTCTCTTCAGGAATTCGGCATTATTATGGGAAACAATAATAACCGAAACCCCTTCCTTCGAACCTCCCACTCTTTTTTTATCCTTTCGCAAAACGGAGATACTCTTATATATGACGTAAAACAGGTGAATCCCCCACAAAAAAAGCAGAAAAATCGCCACATACCCGTAAAACCCATACCCTTCCCATATAATCCGAAGATTCTCCATAATAAAAATATTTGTTCCATCGTGCAAAAATCGGACAAATATACATACTTAAACCTTAAATTACCGTATCTATTGAACAATTTTATTTACATTAGAAGAGAATTTACGAACACAAAAATAGCTAAACTATGAAAGGACAAAAAACAAAAGGAATCATTGGAATATTAACGGGAGGAGGAGATGTCCCCGGCCTGAATCCGGCCATCAGAGCCGTAACAATAAGGGCTCTGAGAGAAGGCTATAAAGTAATCGGAATACGGAGAGGTTGGAAAGGACTCATTGACATTATCCGTGATCCCGAGTATGACAATTCGGATAACTTTTTCGAATTGACGGAAGAAATCGTAAACAGAGCAGGACGTACGGGAGGAACTTTTCTCCATACCTCGAGAACACGGGCATCCCATGTACCTAAAGCAAGCGTTCCGGAACATTTACAAGACAAGTACACGGACGATATAAACGATTTAACACCGGAAGTATTGAAGAACCTGGATTTTATAGGAGTAGATTTTCTAATACCCATTGGAGGAGACGATACCCTCAGTTACGCGGTCAGATTGAGCCAAGAAGGGGTAAGAGTTGTCGCCATTCCCAAAACGATGGATAACGATGTGCCCGGAACCGATTACTGTATCGGCTTCAGCACCTGTATTACCAGAACCATCTCCCTTACTCATGATCTAAGGACCTCTGCCGGTTCACACGAGCGTATCCTGGTTTTGGAAGTGTTCGGCCGATACGCCGGATTCACGGCCATGTTACCCACGTTAGCCGGAGCAGCCAATCGATGCGTTATCCCCGAATACCAGTTCGATATAGAGCTGTTGACGGAGTTGCTCTGCGAAGACCGGTTTACCAATCCAAGCAGGTATTCTGTCGTCTTGGTTTCAGAAGGAGCGACTTATTCCGGAGGAGATATGATTTTCCAAAGTGAAGAAAAGGATATGTTCGGACATAAAAAGTTGGGAGGAATAGGAGACCTGATTTCTCGGCAACTGAAAGAGCTGACCCCCCAATTCAACCGGGGAGAAGCCATTGACACGATTACCCAAAAATTAGGTTATCTCGTGCGTTGCGGAGATCCGGACGCTTTAGATTCTATTGTTCCCATGGCATACGGGAATCTCGCCTTGGATTTAATCAACAAAGGATTACACGGACGATTGGTCATCCTCAGGAACGGTCGCTACGACAACGCTCCCATCGAGATCGTCACCAGCTCGAAAAAATTAGTAGACGTCCAAAAATTCTATAACACGGAACGGCTTCGTCCCAAATACAACAGTTTTGAATTTATGCCCCAAATGATCTTATAAAAAAGCGGTCTCTTTGCGGGTTTCCTTTTTTTCGAAATGAATTTTAATCTTGCTTAAAATTCACTGATTGATAACGTGTTAACAAACGATACAAGTACGGATTAAACCGTATAACCATTATTTCGCCGAGAGTCCTCCTCTTTTCAAATAGGCTTCTATGTAGGTTAATTAAGCTGACTTGATGCCTACCTACGCGAATTAAAAGTACCATTTAACTAACACGTTATCCTTTTATGTACACGATCAACATCCGGGCAAACAAAACCCCAAGGACCAGAAAATGGTCAAGCTGAAGATGATATTCTTTAAAACCGGCTATATCCGCGTACCAAGGGTATTAAATATTACCGGTTCATTAGAGGATTGAGACGCCAAATCACAGAGTTTCCGTGTCTGCCGCACGGAAGCGACTGCCAAGAACAAACTGTTGTTCGATTTGCGTACCAAATACCTGCATATGGCCGACACGCGGGAATCGGAAGGACGCAACAGGTCTCCGGTTCAACATTCACATGGCTTTGACGAAGTGAAACAAACCCAATCGGAGGTCAAGGTCAAGTCGGTTCTTCAGACTATCTCGAATTACGTTCCAAAGAAAAAAAACGCATCAAAAACAACCAAATCGCCGACAGTGCCAACAACGCGAAAAAATACGCCGAGTTACGCAGGACCAATGCCTGTAGGATGCACTTTTTCCTCGGTCTCCTTTTTCAAGGCGAGTTCGGTAGATTCCGACCGCTCTTTTCCGCCTTTCCGGTTCCTTTCTTTTTCCCGCAGGTTACGGCGTTCCATAAGTTCGGGGAAATGCCGTTTGATAAATTGTCCCAGCGAGCAGGCGTGCAGTCCGAAACGGCGGGCGATGGATTTCAAGGATTCCGGGGTCGTTTCATACAGGTGTATGGCTTCCTTGTATTTCTCCATGCTTTGAGGCGATACCATTTTACCGTTCTCCGTCTTTTTCATTCCCAAGCTGGCGTGCAGTTCCGGTTCGTGTTCTTTCAGGTATTGTCTAAAGCATTCCGGATGCAGACCGAACTCGGCGGCGACCTTTGCCGTTGTAAGTCCGCCCTCTTTCAACCGGGCTATGGCGTCCGCGTATTTGGCTGCCGTAGCAGGGTTATATCTTCGCACGGATGACCAGTCCACAGGCTTGCCTTCCTCGTAAGGAATGCCTTTTCGCCTGCAAACCAAGTCCTTGTGCCATGTTTGCAAGTATTCGTAAAACCCTTTTATCGACACCCCCGTCTGCTTGGCTATCTTTCTGGCGGACAACGGCGTAGTGCGGTACCAGTGTAGGGCTTCCGCGTATTTCTCAATTGTTTCAGGGGAAGGAGCATGAAGCGTTCCACGCCCCGTTATCTTGCCCTTGCGTTGCTGTCTTACAGCCCGTTCGCGTATCTTGATGCGATTTTCAACCAACTCCTTGTGGTAGAATATCAAGTGTTGTTTCAATCCGGTGTAGGAGACATTGCAACGCTTGGCGGCATCCTGTACCGTGATATAACGGTCGGCACGCAAAAGCTCCACCGCCTCGGCATATTGTTCTTTGCACCACTGGCGCATACCGCGCGGCAGATTATCGTTCAAACCCAACTGTTGACGTGTCCGCTCACGAAATTCCAGCACGTCGGGATAATGTGTAATCAACTGTCTGGCAAGGTTCGTACCATCCAATCCGAATTCACGGGCAATCTGCGATACGTTACATGCAATATATTCCATGCTGTCACATGCCGCAATAGCCTCCTTGTATTTGGCATGTGTTTCGGGACGCTGTCCGCATCGCTGACTTATTTTAATACTGCCGGCTTCCTCCAAATTGTATTCGATACCCTTTCGTTTCAGCATCAAATGGCGATGATAGGTACGGATATATCGGGAAAATCCGCTGAGAGAAACTCCGCACTGCCGACCTATCTCGACATAGGAAAGATCAGTGGCAGTGTACAACTCCAGTGCTGAACGATATTTCGCTTCCGTCTCCGGCTTGCACCCTCTTACCCGGTTAGACCCGTTCTCTTTTTCAAGGCTGCTCCGATTGATTTTACTTTTTCTGGTGATGTACAAACCACTCACACCACCGCTAATCGTCAAATCTCCACCGGTGACTGTCAGGTTATGCCCCGTACCATCAAGTGCATATCCATCCGGAATGGTAAGCGTGATGTCTCCTGCTAACCCGAGCTTCAAATCGTTATAGATGCGGATAACCTTGTCCTCGCCGCAATACGCATCCAGCTCTTCCGTGTTACCGGAGGCAAGGGCCGTCATGAGTTTTTCCAACTCTTCCTGTTCGCGGATTTCCTTCACGGCCATATTGACAGTACGGTACCGTTCCCACACGGTGCTATAACGAAACTCGGCATCTTGCATAACGACAAACTTTAAGGCGTGTTTACGCCATGGTTACCGTTGCGGACCGGACGCACGGGGAAGCCGTCACAAGGATAGAAGGTGTTTTTCGGGCGTACATAGCTATTGCTTCCTTCATCCATGCGCGAAAACTCGAAATTGTAAGAGTTGTTGTCGTCATTTTTCACATTTCCCGCTGCCCAGACATAGCCAATCTTGTCCAGATGATAGACATCCGCATAACTATTCCAATCCCGATAACCGGTCTGGGGGAATATGATCGACTGGTATTTATCGGGATTCGTATAAAACTCGTAGAGGTTATCCGAATATATTCCGCACGACTGGGTCGTCTCATCGTAGTCAGCGATGTTCTCAACCCGCACATCGTACCATTCCGGAGAGTAATCGGTGTTGTTACCCGTGGTCGTGAAGCCGGTGAAAGCATTATAATGGGATACCTGATAACCTACCGGACATGGATCATATATGGTCTTAAGAATTTGAGCTGACGGGTCTGTTCCGGGGCGTCCTTCCCACAGATTGGCGTATGTTTTGTTGTCGCTGTCAAAATCATGTCCTCCCGTCCCCGTTGTTCGTGGTGGATTGTGCCACGTATCTGGTTTCTGTATAAGCAAGTGCAGGGCAGCACGTGTGGTCAATTTTGAATCATCGAAGTAACCTGTGAGCAGCGGAGGATTATCGTTGACATCATATCCTATGTAATTCCATCTCTTCTTATTAACCCTGTCTTCTGTTCTTCCACCGAAAGGATCCTTGCGCCCCCACTGGTAATAGGGATTATTGCCACGGGTGAAAGCCATGTGCGATTTTTTGACAATCTTTATCGTCTGGATCTTATTACCGGAAATAAACTGGACCTCACACTCGCGTTCTTTGTAATACTTTATTTCCTCTCCGTCTTCGGAACACCAGCCCAGATTCATCGGCATGAATTCAAACTTGCGATTAGTATCATGGGCGGTGACCTTGATGGTCTTGTCGCTGTCCTCGACATCGAGACGGGTTACCCAGATGTGCCAGCTCCATATAGCATTGGGATAAATAACCCTCCACGTACCATCATTTACTTTTTCAGGTGCCTTGTCGCTTATCGCTATAATGGCATTTCCCTGCTTAATATTCGCACCGACATAGAATCTGATTCCTCCTTTTCCATCGTAAGCATCCGGTAAATATGTCGGGGATTCGTCATGCGGCTCACTTTCCCACGTATAGCTTGGACGCAGAAGATCGTTCACGTCCTGCCATACGAAGTACGCGTTTGTGGGGTTGCAACCTTCGTTTTTTTTGATATAGGGACTTGTAATAGGCTTATTGAGATGGTTCCTGAACACTGACAATATATTATCACCCGTACTTCCGCCGGTATATGTGTAGGAACTTTTATTATCTATCCCATTGTGAATCGCATTGCCATATACCAAAGGAAAGATATACCATCCCGGAGCATCGACCATGTAGCAGTTGGCCGTGCAGACGATACTGTTAGGTGTACCATTCGGATCTGCAAGATTGTAAGGGGCGTCTTTCGAACCTTTCGAGGGAGCGGATTGCAGTTTGGCATTTATGTTTATTTTTTCATCAGGTTGCAGTCTCTCTTCTTTGACTTTGAACCCCACCTTTTTCTCGTATGGGACATCGCCATCTTCAATAACGCATTCGAGCCACTCGGAAGCATCGGAAAAATCCGCCTTACCGGAGTCACGGTACTTTATCGAGAAATCCATCTTTATTTTCTCGTTCTCCTCTATATAGCTCGTAACTGTTACAGTGTTTTTGTCACTGAACTTATGCCCGCGATTGGGCAATGAATTGTCAGGGACGAAGACCTTTCCCTGGTAATTCATCACTTTAGGCTCTGTCACCTCAAGGACCTGTTCCTTGTATTCTATGTGCCAGTCATAATCATTGGCGAAATTGTTGAATTTCAGGGTCAGTTTGTAGTGATGGTTACGTTCTGCGTTGTAGTCCCTGTATATGTCTTTGCCGAGCATGAAGCGATAAGTTATGATTCCGTTTCCGGGGCGCTCGGTATTCGTCGATTGGTATATCGCCTTGACCTCGATATAAGTGCCGTAAGGTTTGTTGTCTTTCCAGCCGGAACCCTCGACATCTTTATCCGGATTGGGATAGCCTATGGCATGGTCATTGCCGTTGTTATTTCCCGGTCCGGGGGCCGTCTGCGTCTTGTCCTTACCTTCGCCCTGCATATTCTCGTAGAAGAAGAGAGCATCAGCCGTTTCCGAATGATCCGACCCGTATGTCGGCGTTTGGTTAGTGATAACGGCCTTATAATGGTCTTTGAAACCGTCCACATCGGGTTGGATATCGCCCTCGAAATATTTTATAATACCTCCGTCATGTACGAGTAAATCATTGTGGGCAGGTGTATTAGGCATTCCCAGCGGACATGATCTGGGTATGTCCTTTATGGAGGCAGCCATAATATAGATGGATACATCTTTTTTGAGGTTCGAGCCGTCATAAGCGATGGTCACTTTGGAAGCCGCACGGCGCACCCACGCGTGGAGTTTTACGCTTTTTTCATTCACTACAAGAGACTCGTCGTCCGCTGATAGAGCGGGAGCAGATTTTTTTGTAAAAAAGCCTATCATCTGGCCATTGTTAGCTATGTTTTCGGAGTCCCATGCGAGGGGAATATTCTTGAGGTCTTCCACTGTTTTTATGGCTTCAGAGTACTTCGAGTTTGTAAGTAAGTCGGGGATGTTCGCAACGGCATATATATAATACTTGCCGAATTCGATTTCTTCCGGCAGCTTGAATGTGGCGCGTCTCGTTTTTTCTTCCGCGCTGTGCCCGTTTTCCGCATCCGTGTTTTTACGGTCTTCATCGGACATGGTGTATCCTTTTATCTCCCAGCTCTTTTTCAGTGCCTTTGTTTCGTAATCATACAACAATACATGCAGAGAGCTGATATCCTTTAGGGCATCCCCGGCAGTCCGTGCACGGGCTAACGCCGAGGACATGGGTTTGAAGTCCAATGTGGCGGAAACCATCGCATGACCTTCGCCTATGGTTTCTTCCTTCAGAAATTCGTCCTGACAACCGGCAACGATAAAACTCATCAGGAAGACAATCATATATTGTGTAAAACTCTTCTTCATATACTTCTTTCCATTTATTTTTTTACAATCCAAATGCTGGATAAAGGAATTTTTCGCTATATGGAATCACATCAACTACGATTTCATTACTATTATACAATGTTATGTCCACCACGACATGGGTGTTACGAAAAAGTGCCTTCAAGTTGGGCAGCGTGTAGACAAAAGGTTCACTCCTTCCGTCTATATTAATTGTCAGGGTGTACTCCTGCTCGCCATCCGTTGTACCCGCCTTGGGGTTCATGCTCTCGGGCAGGTAGAAAACGGGAACATTCTCTGCTACACCCGGTTTTGAGTTATCAGGGTTTTCCATATCAACTGCCGGTACTCCTAAAGTAACCGTCCCGTGGGTATAGGTCTTTGTCTTATCCGCTTGTGTAGGTAATTGGTAGTCCTTCAACCAGCCGGCGGCTTCCGTGGTGGCGTAATCGTCATTTTCGGACGAAGCGTCGGAAACCTCCTTCAACCAATTTATCCAAGTTTTCCCATTGAATAATTGTCGGTTCTGTTCGGTGTCATCGACATGCGCCATCAGAAAGTTCTTGTCGGCATGGCTCGCTATGGTGAAATTGTTCACAGTCACTTTCTCGCCACGCCAGTTCATAAAGTTCACCGTGAACTTGGTGGCGACACGTACCACGTAGAACGTCCCATAGAAACTTCCTTTTTCAGGGAAATCTATTTCGTACATGGAGGACATCGGGATGGATTTTCCGCCCGAGTAGTCCGGAGCGAAATAGAGCCCGTTCACCGCAGCTTCAAAGCCGGACGTACTCTCTGCATAATTGTCGAAGAAACCGGTCAGCGTTTGGTTTGGCCCCGCTACGCCTTCTACAGTCGATACGCTCTCTTCATTGGCGAAGAGGAATATCTTTTTCTTTTCGTTGGGTTTTACCTTAAGTAATATGTATTTTCGCTCTACCGCACCGCCCAACCGATAAAATTCGTTATGTTCCACCGTCCCATCAGCATGCAGGATCACGACGCGCACACTTTTCATCTTCTCGTTGTCAGGCAGTTCTGCCAGTTCCGACCTCGTCTGTACAATCGGCTCTATATTCAAACAAAGAGCAGCTTCCATAGTGTCCTCCGGTAAGGATTCTTCCCGACTGCTGCACGCCACCATAAAAGGCAGTGCGAATGCCGCCAGGCAGACTGCAATGCTATGTATAATGTTCGGTTTCATCAGTCCAATCCTTCTTCCTAATTATTCAACATCAACGTTACTCAGCACCACCCGCCAAGATTGAATCAGTATGTAGCTGCTAATCCACTTGTTGTTCTCGTCGAGGAAGAAGGTCATCACATAGTCGTCCTCGCGGTCCAGAAACTCCTGATCGGTCATCGTGCGATTGTACTCCTCCTCGTAATAGTCTTTCGCCAGCAGAGCATGGTCGATCACCGGGATGCGGGCCACAATCCCGCCCTCTCGGTTGGTGATGGTAAGGAACATCTTTTCACGATGGGTTTCCATCATGCGTCCTACAGTCAGGTCAGCGATAGCACCCTTTACATGGATGATGGCACGGGAATCGGCTTTCCCCAGGCCGGCCTCGCCGTTCTGCATTTTCCAAGGACGGTAAGTGATGTTCTCGTCTTCCAGCAACTCGTTGTCATGAGCCATCAACCCGTTCTCGTCCTCTATGCGGAAGGTGAATTGATTGACATCCACATCCTCTCCCGATAGATGATGCAGTATGATGCGGATATGGTTGGTGTTCTTGGTCAGGTACATGGTATAGTCGTAACTGCCTCCGTCGTCGTTAGAAGGCAGCGATACATCCAAAGTGCCGTGAAAGAGTCGATAAAGCCTTTCTTTGCTGTAGGCACCTGACTCGTCATGCTGGCGGTTCAACGCACATTGCAACTGCTCCATCCGGGTCTCGCCGACACGGGCTTCAGGTACGGAGAAGGACTCTTCATGCCCGCCGTCGTTCCTGAGACCGCACCATGCCAACAGCCGATAGTCGCCGGCAGGCAGGTCGAGCGATATCGAATAGTTCTCCGCCGTAGACGGATCTATCTGTTCTTCCCGCTGCCATGTCAGTATGCCCGACGTGTCGAAGGCATACAGATGCACCGATGAAACCTCGTTTGCAAAAGCATCCGCCCACTTCAGGTTCCTGTCGTAACGGAATTTGAGCCGGTAATACACCGAACAATCGCCTTCTTCTTCATTGAGCCAGTTGTTACTGCATGACGGAAGAACCAACAGGCAGACCGACGCCACGCCGACCTTCACTACCACATTCCTTATCAATGCCTGTATATCCATATCGTATACTCTTTTGTATAGTTTATACCAGTGTTACTTATATATGTATGATGTGCGGAACTTCCGCATCCGGATTTCCTCGTCAAGTGGGATACCTGTTTTATGTACAGGTTTCCGATGCCGCACCTCCCTTGTGTGCCGGTGGGCGGGTACTGTGTTTATTTATTTGATTATTGTATGATGCGTGGGAGACGGTAGCCGTTTCCCACTCATCATAAGTATCAGGAACGCCTTCGGGCGGTCAGGTTCATTACCAATCCAAAGTATAGTCATTATTGACAATGCGCCAGGACAGAATCTTGACTTCAGCCGCAATGTAGTGATCATTGGGGTCGGGCTTCTCGGGATAAATCACCTGCTCAGGATCGTAGACAGGGGTGCCGAAGCCAGCTATCCCTGTCACGTTTGTCTTATACACGTGGTTGCGGACTACGCCCTTAGTAGCATTTTCACCTTCACCATTATGAATAATCTCGTAATAATAGTAGGTCATACCGGATTTCCAAACCAAAGCCCAGTCAATTATATTCTTGTTCTTAAGTTTCTCGTTAATCGTATCTGCTTTAATAGTCTCTGTTACAGTTTGATCCGCAGAATTGTACCATGTTTTCTTTTTTGCGACTTCTGTCAGTTGGGCATATACATAACAGTTGTTCGTACTGTTCTCTTCTTCCAGCTGTTTAGCAATTACAATCTGAAGATCGTCGGTACCAATCTGTGTACGCGTTGTACTGTTTCCATAATAGTAGTTATAGCCGTTGGCTTTCAGCTGGGCAAGGATACTTGCCTTCAGGAGGGGGAGGTTTTCAGACGGTATCTCGGAATATGTATCGGCATAGTGGGAACCCATGTGTCTTACCAAAGTCAAGCGAGAGCCGTCTTCATTGCAGAGGAACCCCTTTAGGATAACCTTGGTTTTGGCCAGTTCGGCAACATCACTACCATCAGCCTTAGCGGCGTTCTCATTGGTGTACAATACAGTGTCAATAGCATTAGGGATATCGGCGTACTTATTATACTTGTTCTTTGCATTAGAAGAATTCATGGCCCAGAAACTGCGGTGTGTGCCGTTCCACCAGTCACTTGGCCACGTGGGATTAATTTTCTTGACAAGTCTGCTGTTATCGGTTTCTGCGGTCAGGGCCCAGCCTTCAAGTGTTAGGTAAACCTGCTTTCCGTCAGCTGTGAGTGCATTCCCTTTCTTATCTTTCAGTGGCAGTTTGTCAGTGCCAGCGAGTTTTACTGCATCACCCAAACTGACCGTAACTTTGGCCACACTGCGCTCAACATATATGGTGACGGGATGTAATTTGGCCTCAGACTCTTCCTTACACAGGTTTTCAGCCTTTACGGGAACAGCGCAGACCTCTGCACCCTTATTTCCATATACGGAGTTGAACATAACGAACGAGCCCTCTTTGGTGAAGTCGTCGGAAGCGTAATCTTTGGAAATCGCCTTTAGGTCATCAAGACTCTTTGACTCGTTGCCCAAATTAGTGGTGGGATTCAGCACAGCCGCCATCATCTGGGGAAGTTTGTCTCCGGGCTTGGTGCTGATGACAATAGTGGCCTTAAGTTTACTTTCAATATCATCCGTGTCAATTGTACCACCTATCTGCTCCACGTTCGGCCAGTCGTAGTAATTTACATAAGTGGAGCCCTGAAGTTTGACATCAGTGGCGGCACCGTTCTCGGTGAAGAAATAGAAACGAACTTTGGTAACTTTGTTTTCATAATCTTCTCCATCCTGGTAACCGGAAGCGGCACGTGCACGTGTAACATCTGAAGACACCAGGTTTACGGCAATGTAGCTGGTATTAGCCTTACCGTTGCCTACATCCTCCTCGTTCGGAGCAATCTCATCCCGTGAGCATCCCGCGATAAACAGGGAGGCCAGCACAGATATAAATAAAAAGTTCTTTTTCATATCGTTAAATTAAATTGTTTGAAAATATGTTTCTTCTCTTTTGATTTATATTATTGATTTGATCTCATTTCTGCCTTTCGTTCAGTTCGTCAAGCGTCCTGCCGGCCTGTTCAAGTCCCATCTCTTTCGCCTTGCTGAGGTAGCGGCGCGCCGTGTCGTAATCTCCCTCCCGTACGGCAAGCGCTCCACGTGCATAGACAGCCTCGGCGGAATTGCCGGCCTTGTCGAGATACTTGCGTGCCGTCCCGAAATCATCACGGCGGATGGCGGCGTTGGCGGCGTTCAGGTTGGCTGTTTCATCGTTCGGGAACATGCGCACCGCCGTTTGAAAGACATCCGTGAACTCGTCCGTGCCGGGTTCATACTTTCCGGCAACGAGGTAAAACTCGTCCAAGCTCAATTTCTGCGGCTGCTCCGCCATGATGCGTTTTATTTCATCCACTTCGCTGAACGTGCGGATGTTGTAATCTATGCGGTAGTCGGTATGGCGCAACGCGGGATAAAAATTTTGCAGCATGAAGCGATACTCGTTGGGGTAAGTGCGCTTAATTTTCGACTCTTTGGCATCCGGTTCCATATCGCTGTCTATCAAAGCCAGAATCTCCGCACGGTGGTCGATATTCGATTGTTCCACGTAACGGCGCAATCCAGCCCAGTCCTCAGGCTCGTAATCGGTTTGGATGACGCTATCCGCAAAACGGTATAGTTGTCCTATGTGCTTTTTGAGTGCGGCGGTACGTCCGATGGCAAGTTCCGTGTTGTGTTTGTAGGGGCTCTCCGGCGAGGCGTACCCTTTTAACCATACGGAAGTGATGGTGACATCCTTGTCATTGCGCACGGAGTCGATGGTCGCCTGTATCTTGCCTAACTCGACCGTATTCCGACGGTAGTCGGGATAAATCACCGTTTGATCCACCGGGAAGTCGATGTATGCCGAACCGGATAACGAACGGCTTTTCATGATTTCTGCCTTGGGCTGCACGAATACCAGTTCGGGGAAAAACGCCTCATGGTGGCTTCCCAGATCGCCTTCGTATTCCGCCAGTATTTCCTGACAACATCCCCAGTCGCTACGATGTAGCTTGAGTGTGGCTCCGTTCATCCAATCTTCGTAGAGAATAGGGTTGTTATACTCCAGTTGTTCCGGTTTTTTCGATACTTGAAATGACTTCTCCGACCCGCCCGAAATGGTGCTTATACCATTTCGTACATAATAATAATATCGACGGCGTCCGTAAATACCTATCGACGGCAAGTCCAGAGAATCCGCCCCGTTGACCAATCGAGGGGTAAGCAGTACGGCGCGGTTGGCGTCCACGTCGAGTGCGGTCAAATCGACATCCATCTCTACAGTAAGGTATTTGCCGTTACGATTCATATTGAAATTCTCGATGGAAACACCGGGTAGAATGTTTTTTGTGTCTTGCGCCATCGCTCCCGACATATTTCCCATGCCCAGCAAGGTTGCCAGTATGAATATCGTCTTTTTCATGTTCGTTGCAATTTAGAATAGATAAACCAGGTTAATGGCCGCCTTGGTGGGTCCCACGTAGTGGTGCGGCTTGTTCGTTTCTATCTTTTTCCCACATCCTGCACACCGGAACTTATCGTAACGGGTATAGGAATAACCGAAACCGATTTCCGCCTCCAAGTTCCAATAGTGACCGAGAATCCATGCATAGCCGTATGCCACGCCCGCACCTACAAACCAGCCTTGATAACGAGAATCCTTCAGTTTCCGGGCATCCGTCCCCAAAATGTTGATTTTGCCATCGAAACCGCCGATGTTGTACTGTCCCCCATGTAAATGCGCACCGAAAAAATGTGCGCCGAAACGATCACACAGCCAATAACGGACCTCGGGCTGCACGGCCCAGTGTTTCCAGCGACGGTCGTGCGAGAGAGTCCACGCGTTGAATTGTCCCGTAATGTCCAAAGTCCATTTCGGAGCAAGCCCCACCTCGATACCGAGGTTCGGGTTGAAAAAGCCATCGGCGAGCAGGTTCGTCTTCAATGCTACATCCTGCGCCTTGACACTCGAAAAAAGTGTCAGCATGACAGCGATGACAGTTAATTTCAGTCTCATATCCATTATATGTTACATATGTTGTTTTATATATCCTTCTATGGCAATCATTTGCAATACATGTATAATGCGTATGCAAATACAAGAAAATTAACACGACACGGCATTTCTTGATATACATACAACTTTTTCTAACCACTTCTCTTTTTAAGAGAAATAGTACGCAGTTGCAAAATTAGTGAAAACGTGGCAAACATTAAATCTCGGACAGATAAAAAAAAAAAATGCCTGCACAAATTAAAAATAGCGTAAGTCTGCTTTGTAACCCGTAAAATTCTTTTTAAGAGAAAGACAGAAATAATATTGCCTTATTTTTAGGGAGTTATAGTTAAAGGATGGCAGAATTGTACAACAAATTCCGGTATTCACTTAACATCCGACCAGATTCATTTTTGAAAACCGATTTTTTTTTATCGGTTTTCATTGTCGTTTTCAGCGTTTTCACTAATTTTGCGTCTGTATGCTATTTCTCTTAAAAAGAGAACTTTACTATTGTCCGACAAACTCCGGCGACCTCATCACTTACAAAGATTTCAATATCTGGCTGTTGGCCTTATCCACAGCGGACGTATCCAGTGAAGCCAGATAGATTCGCGTAGTTTTCTCGGAATCGTGCCCCATCGCCTCACTGATGGTTGCCAGCGGCACGTTCTTGCTTTTGGCGATGGAAGCCCACGCATGGCGGGCCACATAACTCGTCAAGGGCATGGCCAGTCCCAGTTTTTCACCGAGCCGTTTAAGCTTACTATTGACCAGATGCGCGGCATTCTTGTACTGCCAGCGTTCATCCGCATTCACGTTCTTTATAATCGGCAGCAGATAGGGACTCCCGCCCGTATCGTACTTGTCGATGATCTCCTGCATCGGTCTTTCCCA
Organism: Gabonibacter massiliensis; assembly: GCA_001487125.1. Taxonomy (GTDB): domain Bacteria; phylum Bacteroidota; class Bacteroidia; order Bacteroidales; family Marinifilaceae; genus Gabonibacter; species Gabonibacter massiliensis. The sequence goes on along the minus strand of LN913011.1, from coordinate 19,567 downwards.
TTTGATGAAAAGTAGCTGACCCGTCTTTTGCCTGCGGTATGATAGTATACCGTTTTGCAGGTCCTTCTTTTTCAGGTAGGCCATATCCACAAACGACATTCCGCGTGTGTAGAACGAGAACATGAAAATGTCCCGGGCGAAGTCCATGGCCGGAAACAATGTCAGGTCGAGTTTCCTTATCTGCCGGATGATTTTCAAGGGCACGGCACGTTTGACGGTCTTGTCGATTCCTGTATAGACGTGCTTGAAAGGGCTGCGCTGTATGGTCAGTTCCTTTTCGACGGCACGGTTGTAGATGGCCCGTAATCCCCGCATATAGTAGGATGAGGTATTCGGACACGCATCATTCGCATGCAGAAAGATTTCATACTCGACCATCAGGTGGGAGTCCACCTCGTCCAGAGGAACGTCCTTCTCCCCGAGAAACCTTCCGAAACTGTTCAGGACGGTCGTATAACGCTCGGCGGTACGCATTTTGCAGATTTGTTTCAACTGCCGCACAAGTTCACGGCCGAACGACATGAACCCTCCGCTGTCCGCCGAGACAAGGAAGCGTTCCGCCACCTCTTCGGCCGTATAGTCCCGGGCCGCCCGTTCGAAGCGGGTGATGATGCCTTTGAAACGTCTGACATCTTCCGCCAAAGCGCTTTTCAAGGAAACAAGATAATTCCGGCGACCGCTTTCTATACCCGGAGGAAAGACGATTTCCGCGTTTGCCGTATCCCATTCATCCGGGTAGAGTTTGTAACCGGGATTGACTTGTCGTACCACACGGTTATGAATCACTTGATAAAATACTGTGCCTTCCTTCGTCGGGATGGTAGAAGCACGAAATTTCACTTTTACTGTTGCCATACGATTTGTTTTTGATTTCAGCCAATAAAAAAGCCTTCATTAAAAAAATGAAGGCTCCTATTTTTATTTTTACGTATTCCTATACATTCGGAATACCTGATTCCGCATACGGATTGTCACCCGAAATCGTTTGATAGACCGCCTTCACCCGACTCCAAAACCACCAACCTCGGTATTCTATCCATACAGCCTGATGCAACGTCACCGCTACCCGCATCTTACCATGCGGCCGGTTATCCTCGATAATACCGGCCAACCGGATGTACGGCGTAATCATCTACACTTTCCGTCTCAGAACCGAAACCGTATCCCGCCCTACGACCGTATCGCGGATAGCCGCATCAATGGGACCTGCAACCTCCAACTCATGCCGTGTCACTGCTTCAAGGTTTTTAATTTCACCCGGAGCCGCTTGAGGGATGCGGCATCTTCCGCCCTGAACCGCTTATATGCGCCGAGAGTCAACCGCAATGTCTCGGAAGCAAGCGCCATCGTCACCGAATCAACCTGCATGCGCTTTACCTCAGAAAGCAGCGCCGTACTATTTGATTGGTAACGGTACCGTTCCGTCCTCAGCCGCACGGCATGTCGGTGTCGTAACCATATGACTCCGCCGAGAACCACGAAAGCCGCCATCTGGAATATCCAGCGGAAGCTGCCCCCATAAACCAAGCGATTCTGCCCCTTTGTGCCAAATAAACATCCCCCTTGATACCAACATAAAAATGCCCCTGCCGAACGTTGTCTGACAGAGGTGTTTTCGTAGATTTGATTCCCGTCTTGACCGGTGGGATAAAATCATTCTACTATGCAACAAAGATAGCAAACATTCTCCAATGTCATGCATTGGGGATGGGAATAAAGCAGATAAGCACGAGCTTTAAACTGTCCCGCAACACGTTGACGGTCGAACCGATGAACCATATGAAACTCCGCGGCATGACTACCGCCTCCACTGAAAGCCTAACCTCTACTATGGCCGAGACAATGACAATCGACTCCTTTCTGCACATGTTGCTTGCCAGGGAATGGGATTACCGCACCGATGCGGCCATCCAACGCCTTATACGCGGGGCATCGTTCCGCTAAAGGCATGGAACACATTCTCGAACACGAGCACATAGGCTTGCTCGTCAAACCCGTTTCAAGGAGATATTCCTGATTCGGCAAGTGGACAATACCGAACTCCGACTGCAACCAATAGCAATGGAGAGTACGTAACATCAACCAATATAGACGAATAATAATCAGCGGAATAAGTAAGCGGCGCATGTACGGTAAAATTGCCCCCCTACACACGTCGCTTTGTTTTGTATACGCATTCCGGTAAAAGAGACTCTCTTTCTGTGTTTCAATCCAAAAATTTCATATACCTTTGTATTCGCAATTAGTTGGCTGTCCATGCCATCTATGTATACTTACAAAGACAGATGCGCAATTCTCAGCAAAACCAGTACTGATAATCAATCAGTCAAAAACCAAAAGAGTAGTCCAAATAGAGACCGCCTCTTTTCCTTACTTCGTAGGTTTGGTTTGCTTCGCCGGAGCCGTTGTATCGGGGGCGATGCTATCCGTTACGATAAGAACCTCCGATTCTTCGACAACAACATCCGTAGAATCAGGTACCGATTGAGATTGCGTTACCGACTTTTGATTCGCATTTTGATTTTTTTGCTTATTTCCACAAGCAACAAACGTTAAAGCCGCAACGACCATTAACAAATTAATCCATCCTATTCTTCTACAAGTTTTCATTTTTTTCCCAGTTTAAATTAACAAGTTGTTCCAACACTTTCCCTTACGGATGTATACATAAAAAGTTTCACCCGAAGCCTTCTCTTTCCCCTATTCTTTTCCCCGAAAATGAAAAGTGCCGATGAAATGAATCATCGACACCCTGCACACTTTATAAATACTGTCTGGTTGCATGACAGTCTCTTTTAAATAATCTACCACTCTAATTATGGTAATTATCCATATTTATCATTAAATTATAAACGATATTTAGGACAAAAGTATTGATTTTGTGAATAAATATGTATGGGAATCAATACATGTATTGAAATTTAGAATCGTTCTATCATGGATATGACAATAAATCAAAGACTTGACGATTTCTTAGAAGAAAAACATATTAGTCAAGAGGAATTGCGCTCACAATTAGGTTTGAAAACCCGTCAACAAGTCAGTAATTGGATCAATTGCAGAGAAAAAATTTCAGAAAAGCATATCATTCGAATTGTTGAACTTTATCCGGAATTAAATGCCAATTGGCTCATAACCAATGCCGGTAATATGTTTAATGATCAAAAAATCGTCCGCCATATTAACCGGAATGCTTACGGATTTTGTGAAGAATGCATCAAAAAAGAACAAAAAATAGAATATTTACAGGAACTTATTCACCAAAGGGATCAAGAGATCAAGTTGCTAAACCGGGAGATCGGGAAATTGGAAGACCGATTGACACGTCGCGTAGAGAATAAAGAACTCTAATAAATCTAAATAACCGGAGAAAGAGTTGTATCGAAAAAAAGAATATTCTATATTAGCACCCACAAATAGAATACGAAACATGACAAGGAAACGATACATAACCTTAAATTGGTGGTGGCACCTATTTAAACTTCGTAGTAAACGATGAGGTTATGTAATTGTATTGCATAAAGATTTCAGGCGAGCCTATTGTTTACTACAGTAGGCTCGCTTCTTTTTTTATTCACTTACAAATTTCATACTATGAAAAAGACTAAAAAAATTCTGCTTTCAGAAAAAGAGATGCCGACGCAATGGTATAACATCGTGGCCGATATGCCGAACAAACCGCTACCGGCCCTCCACCCGGGAACAAAACTTCCCTTAAAAAAAGAGGATCTTGTTCCCTTGTTCGCTCGAGAACTCATAAACCAGGAGTTCGCAACGGAACCCTATATCGAGATTCCCGATGAAGTACAAGAGTTGTATAAAATATGGAGAGCAACCCCTCTCGTGAGAGCTTATGCGTTAGAAAAGGCCTTGGATACTCCTGCTAAAATCTATTTTAAAAACGAAGGGACGAGCCCGGCCGGATCGCATAAACCCAACACGGCGATTCCACAAGCTTACTACAACTATAAACAAGGTATCAAACGAATGACGACAGAAACCGGAGGAGGCCAATGGGGAACCGCTCTCAGTTTCGCCTGCCAGCATTTCGGAATCGATCTGAAAGTATTTATGGTAAAAGTCAGTTACGGTCAAAAACCTTATCGAAAACTAATGATGAATACCTGGGGTGCCGATGTAATTCCCTCCCCCAGTACACTTACCGAGGCCGGAAGAAAAATATTACAAGAACATCCCGATTCATCAGGCAGTTTAGGCATTGCCATATCCGAAGCCGTAGAAATGGCAGCCCGCGATCCGTATACAAATTACTCCTTAGGTAGTGTATTGAACCATGTACTGCTCCATCAAACGATTATCGGAGAAGAAGCCATTTTACAAATGCAAAAGGCAGAAGCGGAACCGGATATCATTATCGGTTGTTTTGGAGGCGGTTCTAACTTTGCCGGAATCTCTTTTCCTTTTATACGCGAAAAGCTAAAAAAGAATAAAAACACCCGGATCATCGCTGTCGAACCTCAATCCTGTCCGAAACTGACCAGAGGACAATTCCATTACGACTTCGGAGATAGCGTAGGTCTAACTCCCTTATTGCCGATGTATACCTTAGGCCACGATTTTCAACCGGCAGATATCCACGCCGGAGGATTACGCTATCACGGGGCAGGCATGATCGTGAGTCAACTTTTGAAAGATCGCTTGATAGAAGCCGCGGCTATCCCGCAACTGGAAACGTTTAAGGCTGGTATTCTATTCGCCCAAACCGAGGGTATCATTCCCGCACCGGAATCAACCCACGCCATAGCACAAACCATACGGGAAGCTCTGATCGCCAAAGAAGAAAGAAAAGAAAAAACCATCCTTTTCAATTTGTCCGGACACGGTATGATCGATTTATTCGCTTATGAACAATACCTAAACGGAAACCTCTCGGATTTTCAAATCCCGGATATTGAAATCAACCGATCTTTAAAAGGATTGGATAAACTCATGTGAAGAGCATAGCTATCTAATTTTTTGCTACTTTTGCAAAAAATTAGATAGCATGTATTACACGGAAGTCAATTTTCACATTACCCCCTATTCCGAAGATATCACGGATGCTCTTATCTCGGAACTCGGCCATTTAGGTTACGACAGCTTCTCCTATACTGACGAAGGATTCAAAGCCTACATCCCCAGCAAACAATACGATAAGAACGCCATTTCGCGGATGGAGATACTCCCGTTTTTCGAGCAAGAATACCAAATCAAATGGGAAACGACTCAAGTCGAGAACCAGGATTGGAATAAAGTGTGGGAAGAAAATTTCACCCCCATCATCGTTAAAGACCGGATTTTGGTCAGAGCCGGATTTCACGCCTCCATTCCCGGCATCGAGCATGAAATAATCATCGATCCGAAGATGAGTTTCGGTACCGGTCACCACGCGACCACAGCCCTCATGCTCGAAACCATATTAGAAATCAAACCGGAAATCAAAAATAAAAAAGTACTGGATATGGGGTGCGGAACAGGAATACTCGCCATTATGGCAGCCCAATCGGGAGCATCTGAAGTAACCGGAATCGATATCGACGAATGGGCATATAATAATGCCGTGGAAAACTTAAAAACAAACCGTATATCCAACGTACGTATTAAAATCGGTGACGCGAATCTATTACGAGCACAACAAAATTACGATATCATTTTAGCTAATATAAACCGCAATATCCTGCTAAATGACATGCATCGCTACACCTCTGTCCTTAATGAAAACGGGTATTTGATTATGAGCGGCTTCTATTTACAGGACCTGCCCAAAATTCAGGAAGAAGCAGAAAACTTAGGACTCAGATTCAAATCTCACAACGTAAAAGAGAATTGGGCTGTTGTAATATTCAACAAATAAATGTGAATTTGTTTAATATTTAACAATCTATTGCAAATCGAAAACAGATGTATAAATTTGCAACGCAAAAAATAAAGAATAATGATATTTACTAACAACTCATACAAACTTATGTGCATGCAAAGATTATTTGCATGCCGATGAACTGTTTTCAGTCAAAACTATGGAAAAAGCCCGTGTAAATTACACGGGCTTTTTTATTTTATATCAAACAACATATACAAACATCATGAACGTATTAAAATTTCGAAGAACATCCGCGGACTCGGCCCGACGCATTCAAAAGGCAGCCGAATTAATTTCGGAGAAGGTCTGGGCATTGATAGTGACTATTCCACAAATCACTTGATACCCGATTTTGCAGCCTGTTTTCAACGACTCAAAACATTTTTCCAAGCACTTCCGAATCAAAAAATCCATTCCGAACCGGGACGTTCATCAGTCGGTCAATGCGGTAACCATATTTCCCGCGTTTTGTACGTACAAGAAGGCAAAAAATAATAAGTTTATCGTTCTGAGCGCCGGAATGAACGATTTAATCCGTCCCGCCTTGTATCCGGCATCTCATCGAACAGGAGAACCTGATATCGAACGGCCTCCCGCTACGATCCGCGGGATCTTCCCGGTATCCACTTTTCCGAAACATGGAGGAGACAATAAAGACGCCGCCCTGAAACGGCGGCGTCTTTTTCCTGTATAGCCCGAATCGCATCCTTTTACTTGCGGGGAGTTTTTTTATCATTCGGTTTCGCGATGGATTCCCTCATGGTGGTATCGGCCTCTATATTTTTCATCCGATAATAATCCATTACTCCTAAATTTCCGTTTCTGAAAGCTTCCGCCATTGCCCGAGGGACGTCGGCTTCCGCCTCGATCACCTTAGCCCGCATCTGCTGAGCCAATGCTTTCATCTCCTGCTCGGTAGCGACAGCCATAGCTCGACGTTCCTCCGCCTTAGCCTGTGCTATCTTCAAATCGGCATCCGCCTGATCCGTTTGTAACTCCGCTCCTATGTTTTTACCGATATCAATATCAGCAATATCAATAGACAGTATCTCGAAAGCGGTTCCCGAATCCAACCCTTTATTCAAAACTACCTTGGAGATCGAATCGGGATTTTCCAATACCTCCTTATGCGAATTAGCCGATCCGATGGAAGAGACGATCCCTTCACCGACACGAGCTAAAATGGTCTCTTCACCGGCACCCCCGACCAGCTGTCGGATATTGGCCCGCACGGTCACTCTCGCTTTGGCTATCAGCTGAATTCCATCTTTTGCCACCGCCGCCACCGGAGGAGTATTGATCACTTTAGGATTCACACTCATCTGCACGGCCTCAAAAACATCCCGACCTGCCAAATCTACTGCCGTTGCGATTTGAAAAGTCAAATCGATATTTGCTTTAGAAGCTGAAACCAACGCGTGTACAACTTGTGCCACATGGCCTCCCGCTAAATAATGTGCTTCCAATAAATCTCGATAAAGTTCCAAGCCGGCTTTTTTCCCTTCGATCATAGCCCTCACGATGACAGAAGGCGGAACTTTACGCCAACGCATCAATACCAACTGCAAAAGAGATACTTTTACATCCGATACCAAAGCCTGAAACCACAATCCGATAGGTATAAAATAGAGTACGATCCAAAGCAGAAAAAGTCCTCCGGCTATTACAACAATCAATAAAACCATTCCATCCATTCTATTCTGTTTTTAGTTTAACAATAATCTTATTCTTTAAAACCTTTATTACCACGACTTCACTGTTCTCGTTAATATAACCGGATTGAGACTGTCCTTCCACAATATGGTCCCCGACCTTTACCTTTCCCATCGGAGCCAACCTTCCCAGACACAATCCCGTATCTCCCTCCTGTATCGAACGATCGATTCCTTCAACCGTTCCGTCGATCTGGGTATTTAACTGCAAACGTTTCCAAGTCTTAGATCTCAACGTATAATAAGTAATTCCAATACCTCCCGCGGCTGTACCCAGTACCGTAAAATGTCCTTCCCACACTCCCATGCTGCTGTATGCCATATAAATAGCGACTCCGATACAAACAAAACCGATAACCCCGGCAACATTTACCCCGGGAAAAACCAAAAACTCCATAATCAATAGAACAAAACCTATTAGAATCAACATAATAAGCACCAACCACTCCATAATACTTTTGATTTAAATTTTCGTTTAAAGGTATATTTTTTTTATTAAAATCCTATCAATAAAGAGGTAAATTAGCTTCTCCCGTCAGAAATAGAACATTTTATTTCTCATCATCAACCCTAATCTAAAATATTTGTATTTACTTTGCACTTCAATTTGCATAATTGATCGCATAGATCTAATTTCATAAAGAGAAAGAGGAATGATGGACTTTGAAACAGACAACAACAACGAATTCTATCATAAAATAGAATGTTTTAACAAAGAAAGAACTGAAAAACTAAGTTATCACTATAACGAAATTATCAAATTACTCGGAGAAGATCCATGCCGGGAAGGCCTTGTCAAAACACCTTACCGTGTTGCCAAAGCCATGCAGTTCATGACGCAGGGTTACACGCAGGATCCCGAAAAGATATTGCGCTCGGCTCTTTTTAAAGAGGATTACAGACAGATGGTTATAGTAAAAGATATCGAAATATATTCTTTATGCGAACATCATATGCTCCCCTTTATCGGGCGGGCTCATGTAGCGTATATCCCCAACGGATATATTACCGGATTAAGTAAAATTGCACGAGTGGTTGAAGCCTTTGCCAGAAGATTGCAGGTTCAGGAACGTCTGACCCACGACATCAAAACGTGTATTCAAAACACGTTGAACCCGTTGGGCGTTGCCGTTGTCATTGAAGCACAACACATGTGCATGATTCTGCGCGGCGTTCAAAAACAACACTCCGTTACGACGACTTCCGATTTTAGCGGTGCTTTTGAAAAATTAGCGACGAGAGAAGAGTTCATACGGTTAATCAGCAACAAATTTCATTAAAACAGAAACATATGAAAAAAGCATTTGTATTTCCCGGACAGGGAGCCCAATTCGTCGGAATGGGTAAAGATCTATATGAAAATTCGCCGGAAGCAAAAGAATTATTCGAACGTGCGAATGAAATCCTGGGATTCCGTATCACCGATTTAATGTTTAACGGAACGGAGGCGGATTTAAAACAGACCAAAGTAACCCAACCGGCCATCTTTCTTCACTCTGTTATTTTAGCCAAATCATTGAACGAAAAACCGGACATGGTTGCAGGCCACTCCTTAGGAGAATTTTCCGCGTTGGTCGCCAATGGGACTCTATCGTTCGAAGATGGTCTGAAATTGGTACACGCGAGAGCATTAGCCATGCAAAAAGCTTGCGAAGCCAATCCATCAACGATGGCGGCAATATTAGGTTTACCCGACGAAACCGTAGAGGAGGTTCTGCACGGAATCGATGAGGTTGTCGTTACGGCTAATTACAATTGCCCGGGTCAACTTGTGATTTCCGGCAGCAACAAAGGTATCGAAATCGCTTGCGAGAAACTGAAAGCCGCCGGGGCAAAAAGAGTACTACCCTTGAACGTTGGAGGTGCTTTCCACTCTCCTTTAATGGAGCCGGCCCGCAAAGAATTGGCAGAAGCTATCATGAACACCAAATTTTCCCAACCTTCTTGCCCGGTATATCAAAATGTCAACGCCGCTCCCGTGTCGGACCCGGAAGAGATTAAGACAAATCTAATCGCACAATTGACAGCATCCGTACGTTGGACCCAGACGGTTCGCAACATGTTATCGGACGGAGCTTCTTCTTTCCTTGAGATCGGACCCGGAAAAGTCTTACAGGGACTTATTAAAAAAGTGAATCCAGACGCAGAGACAGCAGGTATTCAATAAATGATTTTAAAGCCTCCCGGATGGGGGGCTTTAAAATTTTTTGTATCTTTATTCCCCGATTTAGGGGAGCGTCATTCAATTGAGATCATTATGTCAAACAGTACAAGGAACAACAAACATCGCAGACTACAACATTTTTTCAAAATAGTCATAATCATTATTATTTGTGGTATCATTGTATCCTTATTACCCAAAATAGAAGGATTTAAATATACTTATCAAAAAGGAATGCCCTGGAGATACGGAACCTTAACCTCTCCCATGGATTTTCCCATACATAAAACGTCCCAAGAAAAAATGGCCGAAATTGAAAAAGTCAAGAAAGAGCAATTACCTATTTTCAATTTCAACGAAGCATTAATAACGGGACAACTAAGCAAATTTACTGAAAAGATTAACAGTCTAAAAAATAGAGGTAATAGTAAAGCCATTAACCAAATCATTGCGAAATTAAAAGAAATCTACCAAAAAGGTATCATTCTTTTGCCCGAGAAATTAAGCAAAAGCAATATCAAATCCATTCTCGTCGTAAAAAACAACATCGCTTTTGAGGAAAATTTCGAACAGGTATACACGCTTAAAAAAGCATATGAAACATTAACGGATTTTATTCACAAACTGAATATACCTCAAGAGGCAAAAGAGGAATTAATCGGAATGGATCTGAACAATTATCTCATCCCGAATCTGGAATACGACGCACTAAAAACAGGTTTAGCCTTAGACAACGCGATCAAGAACATCAGTCCGACACAGGGAATGGTGCGGAAAGGTGAGGTTATCATTCTAAAAGACGAGTTGGTCACACCGGAAAAATACAAGATATTGGAATCATTCAAAATCGAACACGAACAAGATCTCGGCTCTTCTGGCGACAGGATAAAAATGATCGTCGCTCAAACAATACTGACACTGATAGCCCTTATCAGTTTCTCTATTTTTCTTTATTTCTCAAGGAAACGACTCTTTTATAACAATAAAGATTTCCTTTTTCTTTACAGCATGTTCCTACTCACGATCCTGTTAGGAAGTCTCTGTTATTTCCGGGATATCAACATCCTGGCGATTCCGGTACTTTTTTGTCCGATCATCGTGAATATTTTATTCGGTCCTCGTCCGGCTTTGTACCTATTAATCGGCACAAGCATGCTGGTATCTTACTATTCGCCGAACAGTTACATGTATCTCTTCATGCAGGTATCCGCCGGTATCGTTGCCATTTTTAGTTTATCCCAATTACAACGCCGCGGGCAACTATTTTTGGCTATCGCATTTATCTTCGTTACTTATACACTCGTTTACGGGGCATTTACCCTCATACAAAACGGGACCCTATTACCTCGTCAGCTTTTCGACATCCTCTTTTTGATGATTAATGTCCTTTTGCTCAGCCTGACTTACCCGGTACTCTACTTAGTAGAGAAACTATTCGGGTACACATCCGAAATCAGCTTGATGGAGTTCTCTAATCCCAATCATCCTGTTTTACGTACATTAACCAGAAAAGCTCCCGGAACCTTTCAGCATTCGTTAATGGTAGCCAATCTGGCGGAAGAAGCCATATACCATATCGGGGGAAGTCCTCTATTAGCCCGGACCGGAGCCCTGTATCACGATATCGGAAAAACCTACGATCCAATCATGTTCATCGAAAACCAATCCGGAGGAATCAGTCCGCACAAAACACTGGACTTCGACGAAAGTGCACAAATCATTATCGGACACGTGACGAAAGGAGTCGAATTAGCCAACAAATACAAATTACCGGAAGCCATCATCAACTTCATCCGAACCCACCACGGTAAAAGTAAAGTCAAATATTTTTATTATTCTTACAAGAATAAACACCCCGATAAGGAGATAGACGAAGAACTCTTCACTTACCCGGGTCCCGACCCTATGAGCAAAGAGTGTACCGTCGTTATGATGGCCGATGCCGTGGAAGCGGCTTCTCGCGCTTTGGAAATAAAAAACGAAGAGAATATCGCCAAACTGGTAAATAATATCATCGACGATCAACTCAAAGAAGGAAGATTTGCCAATGCCGATATTACGTTTAAAGATATCTCGACGGTGAAAAGAGTATACACGGAAATGTTAGTAAACGTATATCACGCCCGTATTGCTTATCCGAAATTAAAACAACAAGATAGTAAACCTACAGATCATGAGTCAAAAACCGATAACGATTAAGGACCTTGCCGAACAGTTGAATATCTCTGTCTCTACCGTTTCCAGGGCACTGAAAGATAATCACGAAATTAGCGAAAAGACCCGGAAAGCCGTGCAAGATCTGGCAAAAAAGGTAGGTTATAAACCCAATCCCATTGCTGTAGCCCTAAAAACACATAAAAGTTACACGATCGGAGTTATCGTACCCCAAATCGTCAGCACCTTTTTCGCAACCGTCGTAAAAACGATTGAGGAGGTCGCTGATAAATACGGATACAACGTGTTAGTCAGCTCCTCCAACGAAAGTTTCGAAAAAGAAATGAAAAGCATCGACATCTTATTGGGAACCCGTGCAGATGGAATTATCTTATCCTTAGCCCACGAAACTCGTACGTTCGACCATATTAAAAATATACAGGAGGCCGGAATTCCTGTTGTTCTATTCGACCGGACAACCGATAAGTTTGAAATATCAAGGGTTGTCACTGACGGACTGACCGCAGCCTTTCAAGCCGTACAACACCTCGTGGAAGTTGGCGCAAAAAAGATCTTTATACTTACAGGACCGAAACAAATCACAATCGGAGGCAACCGGATGAAGGGGTATTTAAAAGCCATGGAAAGTAATCATTTGGAAGTAAAACCTCATTACGTCTGCTATTGTGAGGATTATACGGTCCAAGCGGGCAAAAAAGCCGTTCAGCAAATCATCGCCGCAAAAGATATCCCGGAAGCGATATTCGGAATCAACGACGATTTAATTATCGGGGCAATCGAAGCCTTGAAAGAAGCAGGCTTACGTATACCGGAAGATGTCGCACTGGTCGGTTTCTCCAACACGAAACGATCCAGATACATGTCGCCCACCGTCAGTTCAATCAATCAATTTCCGGAAAAAATAGGGAAAATTGCGGCTGAACTCCTTTTCGAACAAATTCTAAATAACAGGCACGCCAAAATAAGAGAAGAAATCGTGAATTGTGAATTAATCGTTCGGGACTCGTCAAACCGTAAACGACAAATATTACATAATAATTAATCATATTTAAAGTTAGGAGTCTAAAACCTTGTTAATCACATGGTTAAATATTGTTAAACCACCTATAGCCCAAGACTACATCATTAAATTTGTAGAAAACTAATAGCAGCAGCCCAATGGATATCGTCGTTGAAAATTTAACCAAATCTTTTAAACACAAAAAAGCCGTGGAATCGATCTCTTTCACCGCGAGGAAAGGGGAAATTACCGGTTTTTTAGGACCGAATGGAGCTGGCAAAACAACTATCATGAAAATTTTGTCCGGATTCCTTTATCCGGATGAGGGAAATATTTTTTACGGGAATTACTCTATACACAAACACAAGGCAAAAATAAAAAGAACAATCGGTTATCTGGCAGAACATAATCCGTTATATAACGAAATGAATGTCATCGATTTCTTGTTCTTTATTGCCAAACTATATAATATCCCCCGCTATAAAACGACTGCCAGGGTATTGGATATGTTACGACTATGCGGCCTGGAAAATGAAAAACACAAATTAATCAGAGAATTGTCCAAAGGGTATTGTCAACGTCTCGGAATGGCCCAGGCCCTCATTCATGATCCCGATATTCTCATTTTGGACGAACCGACGACAGGTCTTGACCCGAATCAGATCATCGAAATCCGGGATATCATCAAAAAAGTGAAAGAAGATAAGACAATCGTATTAAGTTCACATGTTCTTACCGAAATCGAAACGACTTGCGACCGTGTTATGATCATGAGTCATGGAAAAATAGTAGCAGACGGAACGGCTTCGGAACTTCGTAGAAAATCAGCCTCTGAACACTGTCTCAGATTAGCGATAAAGGGAGGAGAAACCACTCGCATTTATGAAGCTCTCTCTTCATTACCTCAAATAAAAAATATCGATAAATTAAACAAGCAAACATTCGAATTAGAATATACCCCAGGGGAAGAGATCGAAAAGATCCTATTTGACCTATGCCACGACAACAACTGGTATATAACGGAATTGACCCCTATACAAGCGCGTCTGGAAGATATATTTCATAAAGTCACTCAAAATTAGAGGTATGCGTACGGTTAAAACATTAATAAACAAAGAACTGAAAATTACATTTAACTCTATACTCATTTACATCGCTCTCATCGTTTTTTTCGGAGTGACAGGTTTTATATGTTGGTTCTCCTGGTCTAACATATTCTCTATCGGACTCGTACCCCTCAGTTATCTTTTCAACATCTTTTACTGGGCCTTATTTTTTCTGATCCCTTTCCTCACCATGAAAAGTATCGCCGAGGAACGCAAAGTCGGCACTTATGAACTCCTCCTATCCAAACCCATTACAACGTGGCAAATCATCTGGGGAAAATTCTGTGCCATTCTATTACAGGTCGTCCTTTGTTTGGTACTAACACTCTCTTATTATATTACCCTTGCCTACTTAGGGCATATCGATCACGCGGTAGGCATATGCGGTTATATTGGGCTGATTTTAGTAAGCAGTTGCTACATCAGTATCGGTATGTTCGCCTCCTCTCTTACCAGTAACCCTTTATTCGCGTTTTTCATCAGTATCGGAGTGGGACTTTGTTTTCAAAAGTTATTCGAATGGATCGCGGAATTATTCGGGACGGGGCTTCTGACGAATATTTTCCATTACCTTGCCATGGGAGAGCATTTCGATTCTTTCTCGCGCGGAATCATCGATACAAAAGATATCATCTATTTCTTTTCAATTATTATTCTCTTTCTTAACCTGACGAAATACGTCATGAATAAGAGTAGAATTCAACCTAAAAAAAATAACTGATGAGAAACAAAATATTTTATCATCCGGCTTATTTGATCGTCCTATTGATTATAGTGAATATCGTAGCTTATTTCACATTCGTAAGAATCGATATGACCTCGAATAAAAAATACTCGTTAAGTCAGGTAAGTAAATCTTTCATAAAAAAAACAGATAAAGACATTACCATCGATCTTTATATCTCTCAAGATATCAGTCAGGAAAAGAAAAAAGTAGAGAAAGAGTTCAAAAACCTGCTCAAAGAATACAAAAGTCTCAGTAATAAAGGTTTCACCATAAATACGATCAATCCGGACAACGAGGAGAAAAAGCATGCGGCATTGGATGCCGGAATAGAGTATATTCCCCAGGAAATCAATGAGATTTTTACCCAAACTGTTTTTTTCGGCGCAACAATCAGGATAGGGGATCGCAGAACGACCATTCCTTATCTCTCCTCTCACATGTCTATGGAATACGAGATGACCCGAATACTGAAAGAAGCGTGTGATACGTTAAAACCCAGAATCGGATTTTTGCGGGGACACAACGAAATACCGCTAAGTAATATATCCCATGTGATCAACGAACTTTCATCCATGGGACATATCGATTTCATATACATTGACCAGTTTACGAATTTAAATGATTACAAAGTAATCTGCATTGTAGGTCCTGAAGAAAAATTCCTTCCGCAACAGATTCGTCGCTTAGAAGAATACCTGGAACAAGGAGGACGGCTTTATATCGCTTTGAATCATGCAGTAGGGCAAATCGGACACAACCAGAATACCGGATTTATCAATCAGGTCGGCATCGAAGAGATGCTGGAAAATTTCGGTTTAAAAATCGAATACGATTTCATCGTAGACAGAAGTTGTGGTACGATAACCATTAAACAAAACCAATTCAGACATATTACTATTTTCCCTTATATCCCGATTATCCGGAACTTCAGCAAACACATCATTACCAAAGGACTAAATGCCATCGTTCTTCAATTTGCCAGTAGCATTAAGAATGTAAAAACAACCCATCCTTACGTATTCACTTCATTAGCCAAGTCCTCTTCCATTTCAGGCGTCGAAGAAATACCCGTGTTCTTTAACTTGATGAAGACCTGGACAAAACACGATTTTAATCACCCGAACAATACCGTAGCCGCCTTACTTACCAATGAAGACAACAACAGTGCGATTGTCGTGATCACGGATGCCGACTTTATGCAAAATGATATTTACAACTTCCCCAACCATGATAACACCACGTTTGCCGTAAATTCCATCGAATGGTTAGCTGACGATTCCGGATTAATCAATTTGAGAAATAAATTTATTACCCATCAGGTACTACCACCCATCAGTGACGGGACAAAAATATTCTGTAAAAACTTCAATTTCTTTCTTCCTATATTATGCATCCTTGCGCTTGCCTTTTTTATGTACAGAAAGAGCAAGATCAAACGCTTACGACGCTCTCAACCCGGGTATATCGATTGACGATTGTAGATCTAAAGATTTAGGGATTAAATTCGAATCCCTAAATTACAGAATTCTTCTAATTTACAATCAACAAATTAAAATTCACTATGATGAGGAAATCGGGGAAGAATAGACAATGTAAAGAGGTCGAACCCGGAATAAAAAATACATCCATCCTTACTTTTCATCCGCTTTACCTTTCAGACTGGCTATCCGCTTATTCCAGTCACGCAAATCCTTCTCTTTACAATTCTCTTGAATATATTCCTGAATAACCTGTCCGGAAGCCAACGTTTCGTCAGCTTTAACATTCATCAGCTTGCATGATAGCAAGGAAACACCCTTATGGACCGCATTCAATACCCTCTTGTGCCCGTCATAAATATAAAACTTATTATTGAATACAACTACGTCGATTGGAGCTTGAAGATGCGAACCGGCCTTTTTCAATTCGCTATCGACCCATCGAGCACTTTCCATAGAAATTTCTTCACAGCTTCTCATCGGAATAAGCGTGTAGGGAGACAACCAAACTTCACGGGAAGAGGTTCCATTGCGATAATTTGCAATAATAATATCAGCGATCGTCGATGGAGAAGAGTAACTTGTATCCACCACCAAATCATAATTTGAAAGTTTCTCCAAATCGACGTCGTATTGAACTTTAAATCTATGTACCTCGCTGTTCCGGCGTTGAATGATATTAGCTAAAGCAGTTCCGATATTCTCATGTTTTTCGTTGATTCTTCCCACGTCATTATAAACACGTTCGGCGGCAATTTCATCTTTTACGTATAAATACACTTTAAAAGATTGCGGTATAAAATGCCATGCTAACCTGGAATCGAATATTTTGGGAGTCGGCTTTAGGCCTTCACTTTTGACGAAATTATCCAATTCATGGTCAAATTCAGGATGCGTTTCCATGTACTTGTTGAAATCGTTTGTACTCATTCCGTAATTCTGAGCCATCCTCCTCAAAAGACTTCCGATCGACTCGACTTCCAGCCCCAATCGCTCTTTTAAAATAGAGGAAACCACACTTTTACCACTTCCCAGACTTCCTGTTATCGTAATATGTCTCATGTGTAAACATTGAAATATTAAATACTTATATTATTTTATCTACCTGTTCGTAAAAGGGTATAAATATAGTATTATTTTATTTTTATACGATCTCTAAAATATTTAATTTCAATTTGTATCGAGAGTACCTCTTCAAAAGTCTGGTATTAAGATGAAATAACAGAGTTCTGACCTGAAAACGGGAGTTTATCATACCTGTATAAAATAAAGAAGGAGTGAAAAATCAACGATTTAAGATTTCTCACTCCATTTCGTGAACTCGGCGGGAGTCGAACCCACAACCTCTTGGGCCGTAACCAAGTGCTCTATCCATTAAGCTACGAGTCCTTCTTGTTTTGCGATGCAAAGATAGATAAACTTTGACGAACCTGCAAGTCTTTATTTGATTTTTTTCAAATAGTTTTTTTATTTCTAAAAAGAAGAAAATGGTCCGAATCTTGTTTTAATTATTATTTTTGTATAGGGTTGTTCAATGATTAATATCAAAGTGTATGTTTAAGAAAATATTCAGGAAATGGAAGAGATGGAATTTGAAAGGAAAACAAATGGAGTTCGAGAGAAAACTCTCCTTTCACAATTTCAAAACAGCACGGAGTTGCATGATTTTCTGGGTAGAAAGTGATATCCCATTCGATAAAGCAGAAAGACTGAAGAATCTTTTATCGGAACACATGAATGTGGATGCTCTGGTTTTTCTCGAACCGGGGCGACCGCTGCCTGTCATACCGAAGACATTTTGCGTGAATGAAGACTGCATATCTTACAGTGGAAAGTTTTCAGACAGCAAACTAAAAGGATGTGTGGAGAATGCTTACGATTTATGGATTGATTTATCATTGAAACCGAATGTCCTGCCTGATTATATTGTGAGAAATTCCAGGGCAAAATGCAAGATCGGCATGGGACGCAGTAGTTTCGAAAACGATATCATATTTGAGGATGTGAACGACATCGATACGTTTACAGAGCGTATTTCAAGGTTATTGAGTAAAGTAAATTAGGTTAAAATGAAAAAATTTTCGGGTGTAGGAGTTGCTTTGATTACTCCTTTTACGAATAACGGCCAAGTAGATGAAATTTCATTATGCGGATTAGTTGATCACGTCATAGATAACGGCGTAGATTATTTAGTAGCCTTAGGAACGACTTCCGAGGCTGCAACTTTATCGGCCGAAGAAAAAGAACGAGTAGTAAACATTATCGCGGAACAAAACGGAGGACGGCTTCCTTTAGTTTTGGGAGTCGGCGGGAACAATACACAACAAGTATTACAGGATTTGAATACACTACCTTATGTTCCGCAGGCCGATGCCATTTTAAGCGTAACCCCCTATTATAACAAACCCTCTCAAGAAGGTCTGTACCGCCATTTTAAGATGATAGCAGAAAAATCGTCTCTACCCGTGATATTGTACAATGTACCCGGACGAACCTCCGTCAACATGGCTGCTCAAACAACATTACGACTGGCTCATGACTTCAAGAATATCATAGGTATAAAAGAAGCCTCCGGCAATTTCGAACAAGCAACGGCTATTCTAAAAGACAAGCCGGAAAAGTTTCTTTTCATTTCCGGTGACGATGGAATAACCTTACCCTTAATGTCGATCGGATGTTGCGGGGTTATTTCCGTTATTGCCAATGCTTTTCCCAAGGAATTTACAACCATGGTGCATTTAGCTTCCGAGATGAAATTCGAAGGAGCCCGAAAGATCCATTTTGAATTGTCGGAACTATGCAAAGCCCTTTTTGAAGAAGGTAACCCAGCGGGAATAAAGGCTGCTTTACACCTGAAAAAAGTAATCGCATGCAATAAACTAAGAACTCCTCTAACTGAGGTTAGTGAAAAACTTTACCAAAAATTGACTGTCCAAATCAATGAATTATAATCCGCTGAAAAGGGATTGAGAAATTAAAGGATTGACGATTGTAGATTGTGGATTGTAGATTGAATTCCGTTTTTAATTTACAATCTACAATCTACAATTTAAAATAAAAAAGCCACGATCTCTCGTGGCTTCTTCCTAAATTCGGCATCGACCTACTCTCCCACCTCGCGGCAGTACCATCGGCGCTAACGGGCTTAACTTCTCTGTTCGGAATGGGAAGAGGTGGATCACCGTCGCTGTAGATACCTTTTAATACTTTTAAATACCTTTAAAAAATTCAACGTCTATAGCGTCAAACCTAAAGCTAGTTGAATGGAGAGGGACATCGAACATAGAAATGAAACAACCGACAGAGTCTATCGGGTTATTAGTACCGCTCGGCTGTGCCGTCACCGGC
>LN913010.1 GCA_001487125.1 Gabonibacter massiliensis | reverse complement strand
TTTTCAACCCCCTCGTTCTACACCTCCAGGCCCGTTTCATCTCGCTACCCCTCCGGAAAGCGGGTGCAAAGATAAAGCAACTTTATCCCCTTTTCCAAATTTTTTATCACATTTTTTACAGGAAAAAATCAAACGGGAAGCTATCATCCTGCGGATGAATCGTTTGAAAAAAAAGAAACTAACGCGTTTTCACGCGAGAGGAAAATCGAGAATCGATCGCTTCGAATAAAAACACGGGGTACATAAAAGGTGGTCAAATACTCCATACATCGACCAAGGGCATTTTACAATTGTCAATTTTCAATTGCCAATTATCATTTTTATCTTCTATATTTGCAGCAGAAAAATGAGAGATTAACGTAAATTTTAGGCGAAAAGGCAATACATTGTCCGTCCTAATATATTAAAAACATAAATCTAAAACCGACCATGGCACAAATTCCATCCATACCCAAAGGCACAAGAGATTATTCACCTGAAATCATGGTGAAACGGAATTACATATTCGATACGATCAAATCCGTATTCAAACTTTACGGATACCTTCCATTGGAAACACCGGCTATGGAAAATCTATCGACATTGATGGGAAAATACGGGGAGGAAGGAGATAAGCTACTCTTTAAAATCCTTAACTCCGGTGATTTTCTATCCTCCGTCTCCAATAACGAGATCGAAGAGAGAAACATTCCCCGACTTACGAATAAAATCTGTGAAAAAGGATTAAGATACGACTTAACGGTCCCATTTGCCCGCTTTGTCGTTCAGCATCAAAACGAAATCAGCTTTCCATTCAAACGCTATCAAATTCAACCCGTATGGAGAGCCGATCGTCCTCAAAAAGGACGTTACCGGGAATTCTATCAATGCGACGTGGATGTAGTCGGTAGTGATTCCCTATTAAACGAGGTAGAACTTATCCAAATCGTAGATGAAGTATACCGTCGTTTAAAAATCAACGTACGCCTACTGATCAATAACCGCAAAGTCTTGGCCGGAATCGCCGAAACAATCGGTGCTTCCGACAAACTGACCGACATTACGGTCGCCATTGACAAAATGGATAAAATCGGTGCAGAAAGCGTAAATGCAGAACTGCGGGAAAAAGGAATTTCCGAAGAGTCCATCCAAAAACTGCAACCCATATTGAATTTGCAGGGTAGTAACGAAGAAAAATTGAACTCTTTACAGCATATACTTCAAGAAAGCGAAACGGGTCTAAAAGGCGTTGAGGAATTAATTACGGTCTTTCAATACATAAAGGAGCTGAACATTGCAACCGATATAAAATTAGACCTTACCCTCGCCAGAGGTTTAAGCTATTACACGGGAGCTATATTTGAGGTGAAAGCGAAAGACGCGGAAATCGGAAGCATCACGGGAGGAGGACGCTACGATGACCTAACCGGTATCTTCGGCATGAAAAACATGTCCGGCGTAGGTATATCTTTTGGAGCCGATCGTATTTTCGACGTCATGAATCAATTGGATCTATTCCCCAAAGATACTACCACTACGACCCGTATTCTGTTCGTCAATTTCGGAAAACGCGAGGAAGCATTTTGTCTCCCACTTCTGAAAAACTTACGGGATCAGGGCATCAATGCAGAGATCTATCCGGATACGGCAAAAATGAAAAAACAAATGACTTACGCCGACAAAAAAGGAATCCCTTATGTAGCATTAGTGGGAGAAAATGAGATGGCAAATCATACGGTAACATTGAAAAACATGGCAACGGGAGAACAGGAGAGTGTAGCAATCAACCGTCTATATGAAAAATTAAAATAACCTCTACCGATAAGTTCTATATTATGCAAATCTATAAAAAAGAACAGCGTCCTTTAAAGAATCACGGATTCGATACCCGTTTCCCATGAGAATCCCCTTCCTACTGTTTAGAGGATAGTTATCCTCTGTTTTACATATTGATAATTTCTAATTTTTAATTGTTAACAAGATGAAAACTCATTATATATCACCTGATATTTTAACCTTTGAAACAATCGAGGCTATCTTAACTCAAAAATATAAATTAGCCCTATCGGAAGAAAGCAAAAAACGAATCAACGATTGTAAAGCCTATTTGGACAACAAAATTGCGACATCAGACAAACCCTTATACGGTATCACGACCGGATTCGGCTCTCTTTGCAAAATAAGTATCTCGACAGAAGACTTAAGCCAACTGCAAGCCAACCTGGTCATGTCCCATGCATGCAGCATCGGAACTCCCATTCATAAAGAGATCATCCGCCTGATGTTATTATTAAAAGCCCACGCCCTCTCGTTAGGCAAATCCGGGGTACAACTTCAAACAGTGGAACGAATCATCGATATGTTCAATCGCGACGTGCTCCCTGTCGTTCGGGAATTAGGCTCGTTAGGTGCTTCCGGGGATTTAGCTCCGTTAGCCAATCTCTTTTTGCCGATTATCGGTGAAGGAGAAGTCTTTTATAAAGATAAAATCTACCCGGCGCAAGAGATCAATAAAAAATTCGGTTGGGAGCCTATTGCTTTAGGAGCGAAAGAAGGTTTAGCCTTATTGAACGGAACCCAATTCATGAGTTCTCATGCTGTATACGCCTTATTAAAGGCTTTTAAATTAGCTAAATATGCCGATATTATCGGAGCTCTCTCTTTAGAGGCTTACGATGGCCGCATCGATCCGTTTTTACCACAAATTCACGAGGCTCGTCCTCATCCCGGACAAATCGAGACGGCCCGTAATATACGCTCCCTGTTAGAGGGTTCCGAATTCCAACAAATAGAGAAAACACACGTGCAGGATCCTTATTCGTTCCGTTGCATACCGCAAGTTCACGGAGCCGTCAAAGATACGATCAATTATGTCGCCTCGGTCGTAGAAAGAGAGATCAATTCCGTTACGGACAATCCGACAATCTTTTTGGAAGATGACCTGATCCTGTCCGGAGGAAATTTCCACGGAGAACCCTTAGCCTTAGTACTGGATTTCTTAAGCATCGCCGTAGCTGAATTAGGCAGTATATCGGAAAGAAGAACATACCGGCTTATTGCCGGCGACCGTAAAACACCCGAATTTTTAGTCGCCAATTCAGGACTGAACTCCGGATTTATGATCCCGCAATATGCAGCAGCAGCTATCGTAAGTAAAAACAAACAACTGTGTACCCCGTGTTCCGTCGATTCTATTCCCTCATCCAACGAACAGGAAGATCATGTCAGCATGGGAGGCAATGCCGCCACGAAGAGTGTAAAAGTGATGGAAAACGTGGAGAGGATCTTGGCCATAGAACTTATGAATGCCGCACAAGCCATCGACTTGCAACGTCCCACTAAAACTTCTCCCTATTTGGAAGATTTCATGGCAGAATTCCGTAGCATCGTTCCTTTCAATGCAGAAGATCGGGTGATGTACAAAGACATTGAAAATGCCATCGAGTTTTTAAATCAAGGCGAATTCGCTAATTTTAAATAATAAATATAACGACCGAGGGGATAAAGCCTCTTGGTCGTTTTCACGCAAACCTATATTCTTCTATTTAAAATTCAAACGATATTCTTCCTATCGCCCGCACAAGCTTAAAATACAATTCCCAAATTGAAAATTCTGTATTTTCACGTACTTGATTAAATGATCATTCTCTTTCAATCAGGTACATAACAATGCCCCACCTCACGCGGGGACAGGATCGTCCGATTTCGTTCGATACCGCTCGTAAACACCCGCACGTTTAATATCTTGCCATCATTTGCTCCCTTTTTACATCTTGCAGAATGAGTAAAACATATGCATTCAAACGTTCAAACTACCGTTCCCAACAAGTAAAAAAGTATAAAAGAATAACATAAAACGTTCGTTTAATGCGTTCAAATGTAACAAAAAAAAATGATTTGCTATTTTTTTTGAAATAATTGATAATTAGTTTGTTTAAAAATAATTAAAAATTTCATTTGGCAATAAGGTTGTATATCATTAAACGAACATTTTTAGCTTGCATATGGCAGAAGGTATTTCATACGAAGCTATCAAAGGTGGTGATATAGACGCATTCGGGAAATTATTTGAAGAACTTTATCCGTCCATGTGCAGGATCGCGATGAAATTTATTGCAAATAAGGCTGCAGCAGAAGATATCGCACAAGAGGCATTTGTCCGATTATGGGAAAAAAGAACGGCTTACGATAGTATTCCCAACCTGAAAACCTTTTTATATGTTTCAGTTAAAAATTTATGTTTTAATCACTTGAGAGACAGAAAGGAGACCATCGAATATACCTCTCCCGAGGTTGAAAGGCAGGAGATCCTTTTCCATAACCGACTTATCGAGGAAGAAACTTACCGAATCCTTACACAAGCCATAGAGAAATTACCCCTTCAAAGTGCAAAGATTATAAAACTAACTTTGGAAGGTAAACAAAATAAAGAGATATCTGAAATTATGGGCATATCTGTCAATAGTGTTAAAACACTAAAATACAATGCCATACACAACTTAAAATACAGTCTTAAAGACTATTTCTACCTCTTATTGATTTTATTGAGTCAAAAATAAATTAATAGATACATTCACACTCTATCATTTACATGGAAGAATCCATTTTTGATCTCTATTGAAGAAAAAATTATCTACCATTCATCCTTTTTAATATTTGTCGTGTTCTCTAAAAAGGAACACGGAATTTTCCCGTTTTCCGGCCAAGTCGATGGCAAAAAAGATTGATTGTATGGAAATCTGTAAAATAAATTGAATGTATGGAAGAATCAGTAGTAAAAGTTGTACATCTTTCTCATCGTTATAGCATTCAATGGGCTATAAAGGATATCAATTTTGAAATAAAAGAAAAAGGTATCCTCGGTCTGTTAGGTTCTAACGGGGCAGGTAAATCCACGACTATGAATATTATTTGTGGAGTTCTGAATCAAACCGAAGGAGAGGTGTATATCAACGGTATTAATTTAAGCGAAAATCCGGTCGAAGCCAAGAAGCATATCGGTTTTTTACCGCAAAAACCTCCTTTACACCCGGATCTGACAGTTGAAGAGTACCTTCGACATTGTGCCATTTTAAGACTTGTCGAGAAAGAAAAAGTAAAACAAGCTGTCGATGAAGCAATGGAAAGGTGTCGCATCACCCAAGTCAGCAATCGATTGATCCGAAATCTATCCGGAGGCTATCAGCAACGGGTTGGTATAGCACAAGCTATTGTACATCATCCCCGTTTCGTTGTGTTGGACGAACCGACCAACGGACTGGATCCCAATCAAATAGTGGAGATTCGTAACCTGATAAAAGAAATTGCCAAAGATCGATCCGTATTGCTTTCCACTCATATTTTGCCCGAAGTACAAGCCACTTGTGACGAGATTAAAATGATTGAACACGGTCACGTCGTTTTTTCAGGTTCCATCGGAAATTTCAATAATTACATGGCACCCAGTACTTTCGTCATGACATTGGAAAATCCTCCCGATCTTTCCATATTAAATCAAATACCCGGCGTCGTACATGTCGAATCATTAACCAGAACACGCTTCAGGGTTCACTTTAAAGACAGTCCCGACATAACCAAAAAAATAACAGCATTAAGTGTTTCCAACGGTTGGAGATTAAGTGAAATCGTGTTAGAACGAGAGTCGTTAGATACGATTTTCGCTCAATTATCCGGGAAGAATCTTTAAAATACAAAATTAGATAACTTATGAATACTATATATAGACTTGCAAAATCCGAATTAGGACAATTGTTTTTCTCTCCTGTTGCCTGGTTAGTACTCATTATTTTTGCTTTTCAGACAGGAATGATCTTTTCCGACGTTTTCGGGAAACAGCTACAAAACCAATCCTTAGGGCATTCACTTTACGGTGTAACCCATCAAGTATACGTAGGGTATGTGGGAATTTTCACCAAAATGGTTCGTAATCTTTATCTTTACATCCCTCTTTTAACCATGGGATTAATGAGTAGAGAATTTAGCAGTGGTTCCATCAAGCTACTTTATGCTTCCCCCATCACTAATTTACAGATTATTTTGGGTAAATATCTTTCCATGATGGCATACGGTTTTATTCTCATCTGCATTTGGTTACTTTACATCCTATTCGGAGCATGCACCATCGACCATATGGATATTCCCTTGACGTTGTCATCCGTATTCGGTTTATATTTATTGATCTGCGCTTATTCTGCCATCGGACTTTTCATGTCCACTTTAACCTCTTATCAGGTTGTCGCTGCCATGGGTACTCTTGCTGTTCTCGGTTTTTTGAATTTTGTAGGAGAAATGGGACAAGGCGTTGACTTCATTAGGGATATCACCTATTGGCTCTCCATTTCGGGAAGAGTTTACGAGTTTTTAGAAGGTATGATCTGCAGTGAAGACGTCATCTATTTTGTTGTCGTTATTTTCCTTTTCCTCGCACTCTCCGTTATAAAGCTACAAGCCGAACGAAAAAAACGAAGCTTACCGAAAACCATATTTCAATACAGTGCAGTTATTATTTCCGCACTATTTATCGGTTATTTGAGTACTCTTCCCCATGCAAAATACTATTACGATGTAACAGCAACAAAAAGCAATACATTAACTCCTAACAGCCAAGAGATTGTAAAAAAAATAGAAGGAGGACTTACAATTACCACCTATGTCAATTTATTGGAAGAGAACCGTTACACAGGACTACCACGGAACAGAAAAGACGACTTCAAAAGGTTCGAGAAATACATTCGTTTTAAGCCAGAGATTAAAATGAAGTATGTTTACTATTACGATCATGCCAAAGATGAATCTCTTGAAAGTCGCTATCCCGGATTAAGCGACAAGGAAAAAGCAGAAAAACTTTGTAAAGTGGATAAACTAAACTTCAACATGTTCCTGTCACCCGAAGAGATAAAAAAAATAATCGATTTAAGCCCGGAAGAAAATCGTTTCGTTCGTCTTATAGAAAGAGATAACGGCCAAAAAGCAGTACTACGAGTTTACGATGATATGGAGAAGCATCCTTCCGAAACCGAGATTACAGCAGCTTTAAAACGCTTTTTAGTAAAAAGTCCCCGGTTGGCCTTCCTCATCGGACACGAAGAACGGAACATCACGAGTGGCGGAGATCGTTATTACAAACGTTTTGCCACCGATGTTTATTTCAGACATTCATTGATCAATCAAGGATTCGATGTAACAACCCTTTCTCTTAAAGAGGAGGAAGTTCCTCAAGACATCGACATACTGATTATTGCCGACATGAAAACGCCCCTGGACCCGTTAGAGCAAGAGCGTTTGAAACGCTATATTGATAAAGGGGGTAACCTGTTTATCTTGGGAGAACCCCAACGTCAGGAATTCATGAATCCCATCTTAGCTAATTTCGGAGTTCAACTCATGCCGGGAATCCTTGTACAGGACAACAAAGAGGATTTTTCTCCTACCTTAATCATCGGAGAAATTACGGATGAAGCGGCAGAACGATTTCCTTCATTCAGACTGACCCGCTACCACGGTTATTCTTTTGCTTTTCCTTCTGCCTGCGGCTTAAACTACGTGACGAACAAAGGGTTCGATGTATGTCCCGTCGCCCGGAGTCCGCAACAAAAAAGTTGGAACGAATTAGAAACGACCAACTTTCAGGATGCCGTACTCACGGTCAATACCCAAGCCGGGGAAGTGGAACAGGCCAATTCCGTCGTTCTCGCTTTAAGTCGTAAACTCCACGATAAAGAACAAAGAATTATGATTGTCGGCGATGCGGACTGCATCAGCAACGGAGAACTGGGTAAACGACGGAATGGAATTTATATAGCCAATCACCAATTCGTAACAGGTACATTCAAATGGCTTTCTTACGATGAGTATCCCATCGCTACGGATCGTCCGAATCTCCCGGATAAAAAAATAAAGTTGTCCATTCAAGCTTCAACCTGGATTAAAACAGCAGCCATGGGTGTTATACCGGGTTGTTTATTCCTATTAAGCATCATGACTTGGATTAGAAGAAAAAGAAAATAACGCGAATCCTATCCTGTAAATCATCATCTATTATTATATATCAAAAACACATGGAAGAATCAGTCGTAAGAGTAGAACATCTCTCCCACAGATATAGTGTTCAATGGGCTATCCGTGATATTAACTTCGAAATCAAAGAGAAAGGTATCCTCGGATTATTAGGTTCCAACGGAGCAGGTAAATCCACCACCATGAATATCATATGCGGTGTACTAAACCAAACAGAAGGAGAAGTATATCTAAACGGTATCAATTTACGGGAAAATCCGGTAGAGGCTAAACGCCATATCGGTTTCCTTCCTCAAAAACCCCCGCTATATCCCGATTTGACGGTAGACGAATATTTAACCCTATGCGCCCATCTGCATCTGGTAGAAAGAAACAAAATAAAAAAAGCGATAGATACAGCCAAAGAAAAATGTTGCATTACTCATTTCAGCAAAAGACTAATCCGAAACCTATCGGGGGGATACCAGCAACGGGTCGGCATTGCACAAGCCATTGTTCATAACCCCAGTTTTGTCGTTTTAGACGAACCGACAAACGGATTAGACCCCAATCAGATCGTAGAGATTCGCAACCTTATCAAAGAGATCGCAACAGACCGAACAGTCATGCTCTCCACTCATATTCTTTCAGAAGTACAGGCCAGTTGTGACAATATTAAAATGATCGAACAAGGAAGAGTCGTTTTTTCGGGGAGCATGGATGATTTTGATAATTACGTGGAACCGACCGCCTTTCTGGTTACTCTGGATAATCCTCCCGCAATAGAAGAATTACAGGCATTAGAAGGCGTAAAACGAGTTGAACCTCTCGATAACTCGATTTACCGGATTCAATTCGACGCACCCAGGAACATTACCGAAAGGATGGTAGAGCAAAGTATCTACAATGGATGGGAACTTCGTGAAATTCACCTTGAAAAAGAATCATTAGATGAAATCTTCGCTCAATTGTCCGGAAAAAGATCACACAAATAAAAATAGTAAAGATACATTATGAGAACATTATTCAGAATCACCAAAACAGAACTAAGCACGCTGTTTTTCTCCCCGATAGCGTGGCTGATTCTAATCATTTTCACCTTTCAAGCAGGGATGACCTACGCGGATGTATACTCGGACGTGATACGTTATCAGGCATTGGGTTACAACCTTTCAGGTATAACTTCCAGACTTTTTTCCAACTACAACGGAGTTTTCTCTAAAATGCTCGATAATTTATATTTATATATTCCTCTTTTAACCATGGGATTAATGAGTAGAGAATTTTATAGCGGATCCATCAAATTACTTTTCTCTTCTCCTGTAACCAACAAACAAATCATATTTGGAAAATACTTGGCCATGATCATCTACGCGTTGATCCTAATTGCCATTCTCTCCATATATATCATATTTACCGCTTTTGCCATAAAAAACATCGATCTTCCCCAACTTTTGTCCGGATTGCTGGGAGTATTTTTAGTCACGTGTACTTACGCGGCGATCGGTCTCTTTATGTCTTGCCTGACCTCTTATCAAGTGGTTGCCGCAATAGGAACATTAGCTCTTCTAACTGTATTAAACTTCATCAAAGAGGTAGGACAAAACATGGAGTTTGTTAGAGAAATAACCTATTGGCTGTCGATCTCGGGGCGGTCATCCACCCTGTTGGATGGTCTGATTTGCAGCGAAGACGTACTTTATTTTATTATCGTGATAACTTTATTCTTAACTCTTTCCATTCTGAAATTAGGTTCTGAACGGAAACGGCACAAGCCATACGTTGTCCTCTTCCGGTATGCTTCAGTCATTATCATAGCCCTTTTACTCGGTTATATATCTTCCCGACCCCAGTTCATGAGTTTCTACGACACCACAGAAACTAAAATAAACACGTTAACGCCCAACAGTCAGGAGGTAATGAAAAAACTAACAGGAGGTTTAACGATCACTACTTATGTCAATATTTTAGAGGATAACTATTGGCGGGCAATGCCCGATCGAAGAAAATACGATTTCGAAGAATTTGAAAAATATGTACGTTTTAAACCGGAAACCGAAATCAAATACGTATATTACTATCATCCCTGCTATAATCCTTATATGGACAGGCGTTATCCCGGATTAACCCCCGAACAGCGGGTCCAAGAAATATGTAAAGTCATGGAATGGGACACCGCCATGTTCCTCACCCCGGAACAAATCAATCGACAAATCGATCTCTCCGGGGAAGGATTCCGATTGGTTCGGGTTATCGAACGGGAAAACGGTCAGAAATCATTCTTGCGATTTTATGAAGACATACGGCGCACTCCGACAGAAAGTGAGTTTACGGCTGCTTTAAAACGTCTCGTCACGAAACCTCCCAAAGTTGCCTTCCTTACGGGACACGGAGAAAGAAACGTAGACGGGGCAGGAGAACGGGATTACGGAGCTTTCGTCAGAGATCTCACCTTCCGCTACTCGTTACCGAACCAAGGATTCGACGTAACCTTGTTAAGATTAGACGAGCAAAAAAATATCCCGGAAGATATCGATATACTTGTCATAGCAGAACCCAGAACGGTTTTAGCACCGGAAGAATTAACCAAAATCAAAGAGTATATAGACAGAGGAGGAAATATGATCCTATCGGGAGAACCCTACCGTCAACACATAATGAATCCCCTTTTCTCTTTTCTCGGACTTGAATTTATGCCAGGAATCTTAGTCCAACCCTCCAAAGATTTCACGGCCGATTTGATTTTTGGCAACATTACCGAAGCAGCAGCACAATCGTCCAAAGGGTATCAAAAACTATGGAGAGGAAAATATAAAATTACAATGCCGGGAGCCGTAGGAATCAAAATCTTAGAAGAAAAAGAATTCAAAGTCACTCCTCTTGTCACCACCAACGAAGAAGGAGCCTGGAACGAATTAGAAACGACAGATTTTATTGATAATCAACCTATTTACAACTCCCAAGTCGGAGAGGAGGAACGAACGATTCCGGTTGTTGTCGAATTAACGCGTCGGGTAGGAGAAAAGGAACAACGTATCTTCGTATGGGGAGATGCCGACTGCATCGGAAACGGAGAATTAACCACCTCGCGAGAGGGAGTGAGGAGTTCTAACTTTTCCTTGATTACAAATTCATTCGGCGATCTCAGTTACGGTGAATTCCCGGTAGACACGAGCCGACCTCGCCCCTCTGATGATAAAGCTTACATAGGAGAAGGTTCTGAAATCTGGTTAAAACTACTATTCATGGGACTTCTTCCCGGCATATTAGTATTTATCAGTCTGAGAATGTGGTGGTTCAGAAAAAGTAGATAATACAATAATCCAATTCATTCGTATCAACAACCAAGAGCTGTCCGAAACTAAAATTTCGGACAGTCTCTTCATCAAATCAATTATTTATAAAAAATAAACACTCTCATTCATCCTTTTCAACTTTTGCTGTGTTCTGTCAATAAAAGGTCCCATTAAAATAAAAATAATGACTACACATTATTCTGAAGATTACAGGATTTCACAACTTTTAGCCAAATACTTGGCCAAAACCATAACCCCAAAGGAAGAGGCTGAGCTGGAGGCATGGAAAGCGACAGACGAAAACAATCGAATCCTATTTGAAGATATCTGTTCTACCGAAAACAGAAAAGAACGAGATCAATTCATACAACAAATTAATATCCCCCTGGCATGGAGTAAAACCCGGAAGCGCCTATTCATACCCCGAAAGAGAAATAAAAAGTTATTTGTCTATGGCGGTATGGCAGCAGCTATCAGTCTGTTTATCGGTTTTTCCATCCTCTTTCAATCTCCTCAATCGGAAAAAGCTGTAACTCCTACGGCACAAATTGTACCGGGAAGTTCAAAAGCCATGTTGATTACCTCCTACGGACAAAAAATAGCTCTATCATCAATTGATGAAGAAGAACAGGCCATTCAGCTTAAAAACGGTACAAAAATAACCAATGACGGGAAAAAAGTAACTTATTTCCCAACAACGGATTCCTTAGTTCCCGTTAAGATCGATACGATCCGTACTCCTCGCGGAGGGGAATTTATTCTAATTTTACCGGATGAAACCACCGTTTGGTTAAATTCGGAAACGGAAATCTCCTTCCCGACCCGATTCGATAAAGACAAACGAATTGTCAATTTAAAAGGTGAGGCTTTTTTTTCCGTGACAAAAGATTCTTCTGCCCCATTCATCGTTCGAACGGCGGATAAATTAACAATCAAAGTTCTCGGTACAAAATTCAACGTACAGGCCTATACCGATGAAAATACCATAGAAACAACACTTAGCGAAGGTTCTGTTTTAGTCAGCAACGGACAACGGTCGATCCAATTAAAACCGAACCAACAAGCCGTTTACCATACGAGTAATCGAGTTTTAAAGTCCAGAGAAGTAAATGCCGATCACATATCTTCCTGGAGAGAAGGCAAATTTATTTTCGAAAACGAAACGCTTGAATCTATCATGAATAAATTGAGCCGATGGTACGATATTCATCTGTTTTACGCAAACGAATCTGTTAAGAGTTTCCATTTTACAGGAGATTTGGAACGATACGATGATTTCAGTGAAGTACTAAAAATGCTTGAGAAAGCAACCAATATTCAATTCAATATCAACGGGAAAAATGTGATTATAAATAAAACTCATAAATAAAAATACAGAAGATAGTGGTAATATCTTCTGTATCCTATTAATCTATTAATCGACTATTAATAAATTCTCAAATTTATGGAAAAAAAACGAATCTATGTCTTTGATTTACATCAAAGATACAAAAAAACGTTAACCATTCTGCGAGCAACTCTATTGCTTACTCTGATTTCCACGTTTTCACTACAAGCCGGAAATACATCACAACACGGAAGGTTGACTTTAAAAATGCAAAATGCAACCATCGATGAGTTAATTAAAAGTGTCCGGGCAGAAACAGAATACAAGTTTCTGTATCGTATCGAAGAAGTCCAAAAATACGGGAAACGGGATATCGATATCAAAGATGCTACCATCGAAGAATTTTTACAAAAAATTTTAGCCAATACCCAACTATCATATGAAATCCAAAACGGAGTGATCATCATTCGCCCCCAACAAAAAGTTCGGGAGGACTACAAGCCTCGTGTAATCAAAGGAAAGGTTATGGACGATAAAGGTTTGCCTCTGCCCGGGGTTTCTGTTATCATCAAAGGAACGACACTCGGCATCGCTACCGGAATAAACGGTGAATTCAAATTGGAAATACCCAAGTTAGACAGTACGATTTTGGTCTTTTCGTTTATCGGGATGCAAACCGTAGAGCATCGTTTAAAAGAGGATCGCAAAGATGATAATAAAGATTTGATCATCAGAATGAAAGAAGACGTAACAGAAGTCGACGAAGTCGTTATTACCGGTATTGCCAATATCCGTAAAGAGAGTTTTACGGGTTCTTCCGTAACCATCCACAGAGAGGAACTGTTAAAAGTATCCAAGACCAATGTGATCAAGGCATTACAGGTTTTTGATCCCTCTTTTCGTATTCAAACCAATAACGAATGGGGATCCGACCCGAACGCCTTGCCTGAAATGTATATTCGCGGCCGTTCCGGAATCGGATTAAAAGAATTGGATAAATTAAAAGCCGATCAAGCACAAGGCTATATTTCCAAATCGGCGTTAAAAGACAACCCGAACCTGCCGACGTTTATCATGGACGGTTTCGAAATCAGCGTACAAAAATTATACGATATGGATCCCACGCGGATCGAATCGGTCACCATCCTAAAAGATGCCGCCGCCACGGCCATGTACGGCTCGCGAGCTGCCAACGGAGTTGTAGTTATTACAACCGTTGCCCCGAAAGCCGGAAGTATCAATGTCTCTTATAGTTTCGATAGTGAGATTACCATGCCGGACTTAACCGATTACAACCTGACGAATGCGGCGGAAAAACTCGAAACGGAAGTTCGTGCCGGTATCTTCGAGGCGGAAGACGAATATGACAGGGTAACCCTTGAAAAGATTTATCACAGGAAACAGGCTAATGTAGCCAAAGGTGTCGATACCTACTGGCTTTCGTTACCTTTGAGAACAACCTTTAATCACAAACATGCCCTTTTCGTGGAAGGAGGTTCAGAAACCTTGCGTTTCGGGTTAGACGTTTCTTACCATAATCAGGACGGTATTATGAAAGAGTCTTTTCGAAACAGATTTGGCGTGGCCTTATATATAGATTACCGGTTAAAATCCTTACAGGTAAAAAATCAGGTCTCCTATACTGTTGTAAGATCACAAGAGTCCCCTTTCGGAAGTTTCTCCGAATACACGAAAGCACAACCTTACGATGTGTACAAAGACAAATTCGGACGTTATTTGGAAAATTTGGATGGTTGGGGAGAAACTCTGAACAAGCCCAACCCTCTATACGAATCGACTTTGGGAAGTTTTGAAAAATCCTCTACCGAAGAGATTACCAATAATCTCAGCATCAATTGGTATGCGACAAACCACTTGTTGATTAAAGGAGAGTTCAGCATAACCAAAGAAGTGAACGACGGTAAAAAATTCTTAGATCCGCTATCGAAAAGAAATTCTCAACCACTCAGCTCTTACAATACCTCTTCTGGAGAGCTTAGAACCAACGACGGAAAAAATTTTAACTGGAACTTAAATTTCCAGGCATCTTATAACCGCAACATCAACAAACACAACATCAATGCTTTGGCCGGAATAAACGCCCGCTCAACCAAAACGACCGGAAATTCGGCCTTTTACAGAGGTTTCCCGTCAGGGAGTCTTTGTTCTCCAAACTACGCACAAACAATCGTTCAAAAACCGTCTTATTCGGAAAATTCTACCCGGTTAATCGGATTCGTGGGTTTAGTTAACTATAGCTACAACAATATCTATCTATTCGATGCCTCTATTCGCGTTGACGGTTCTTCCGAATTTGGAGTAGACAACAAATACGCCACCTTCTGGTCAACAGGAGCCGGTATCAATATCCATAATTATGCCTTTCTAAAAAACAACTCCATTATCGAACAATTGAAAATTAAAGGTACTTACGGACAAACCGGTAAAGTAAATTTTGCCCCCTATCAAGCGAGAACCACGTACGAAATTCTTTCGGAAGAGTGGTACAAAACCGGATACGGAGCATCCTTAAAAGCATTAGGAAACAAAGATTTAACTTGGGAAACCACGAATAAGATCAACCTCGGTATCGAATTAGGTTTATTGAAACAGGCTTTCTATGTCGATTTCAACTATTACAACGAAAAAACCGTTGATCTGGTCAATAGCGTAACGATCCGCAGTTCAACCGGTTTCACGACCTACGTGGATAACATCGGGAAATTACGGAAAACCGGATTCGAAATCAACATGAGAAGTAACCTGATCTCAAAAGGAAATCTTTTTCTCGCCCTGTTTGCCAACTTGGCTCACAACGAGGACAAACTACTGGAAATCGCCCAAAGTTTAAAAGATTATAACAACCAGGTTAACGATCATTTCACGAATAGTAGCCGATATGACGGATCGAATACCAAACCCTTCCGTCAATTTGAAGAGGGAGGCTCGCTAACGTCCATTTTCGGAGTCCGCTCATTAGGAATCGATCCTGCCAGCGGCAATGAAATATTAGTGAAAAAAGACGGAACGTTAACCGATCTGTGGAATGCCAACGATCAGGTTATCCTGGGAAATGAGGAGCCCAAAGCAAAAGGATCGTTCGGTATGAATGCAACGTATAAAAATTTCAGTTTATTCGTTACCTTTTCATATGAATGGGGAGGTCAGATCTATAACCAGACTTTAGTAGACAAAGTTGAAAATGTTAACATCCGTACCACAAACGTGGATAAACGCGTATTGAAAGAGCGTTGGAAAGAACCCGGAGATATCGCGAAATACCGTAAAATTAATTTAGGAATAGCCAACCAATCGGAAGAAACGACCCGTCCTTCCTCTCGTTTTGTTGAAGATAACAACTGGTTGTCTTTGAACTCCGTTACCCTCGGATATGATTTCGACAGAGAGGCAAGCTGGATGAGAGCTTGTCGCTTAAGCATGTTGCGTTTAGAAATAGGTGGCAGCGAAATCTTCAGATGGAGTACGGTAAAGGCAGAACGCGGATTGAGTTATCCCTTTGCAAGATCTTTCAGTTTCTCAATAAAGGCCAGTTTTTAAATTGTAAGTTATGAAATTAAAGAAATTCTTAATCATATGTATTTTACCGATCGTGCTGAATTCCTGTAATGATTGGTTAGACGTAGACCCGCAAGATACCGTAACGGAAGAAGAACTTTTCTCGACTTACGAAGGTTATCGAAATGCACTACACGGAGTATATCGCCAAATGTCCTCATACGACATGTACGGACAAGAGATGAGTTGGGGCTTGGTCGATGTCATGGGACAACTTTATTACAAATCCCGCTTCAAAAGCTCTACCGCCTATCGCAAAATTGCGGATAGCTATGCTTATACCGACAAAAGGGTAAAGCCTATCACTGAAGGCATCTGGACGAAAACATACAATTGCATCGCTAATTGTAACAACCTGATTACGAAACTACAGACAACCGATCCCCTGATTTTCCCGGGAGCTCAGGAAGAGAAAAACCTAATCGAAGGAGAAGCATTGGCCTTGAGAGCCCTACTCCATTTCGACATGTTACGTCTTTTCGCTCCTTCGCCGGAAGCAGCCAAAAACGACGATAGAGGTTACATCCCTTATTTCAGTAAATATCCCTCTACTTTCGAGCCGGATAGAACCGTGACCGAAATACTGAACCTGGTCGAACAGGATTTGCTAAAAGCAAAAAACCTCGTGGGTTCTTTCGACACGATCCCCGCTCATGTGGATATGCTAAACATGGCACAATACAGGTATTATCTTTCAGGTGAAAGCAGTTATGTCCCTAAAGATTTATTTTACAGGTATCGCGGATATCGCATGAACTATTACGCGGTAACGGCCTTATTAGCCCGCGTCTACAATTACATGGGCAAACACGAAGAGGCCTACAAACAAGCAAACGAAGTAATCGATGCCGCTTACGGAAGCTGGGATACCCAAGTATATAGTTTTACCGATGCTTATGATGTCGAAAGCAACAAGGATCGTAAAATGTACGAAGAAATCATATTTACATTATCTAACACGCTGTTATTGGATCGGTATAAATCGGTCAATAATTACAATGACAACAGTATAGAGTTCACCCTTATGACCAAAACTACCGATCTGAAAACGATGTTCGATGACGGAGGAGATTGCCGCGGAAATGCCGTAACGGAATTGATCGGAAGTTACAGAGCTTGCAACAAGTTGTTAGAACCTACCGGAAGTGCAGGCAATTACAGCAGAAGTGCCGACATGATTCCGATGATTCGTCTTGGTGAAATGTACTATATCAAAGCCGAATATCTTTTCAGAAATAACGACAAAACCGAAGCTTTGAAAACCCTCGACGATTTAAGAGAAGCTCGGGGATGCGAACGAGAAGGCCTTAACAACAAAATCAACGATTTAGATAGTTTCCTGGAGGAATTAATAAAAGAAGCCAAAAGAGAATTCATGCAAGAAGGCCAGCTCTTTTACTACTACAAACGTTTAAACATAAAGCCGGTCAGAACGATGCCCGATAACGGATTTGTTATTCCATTACCCGATAATGAACTCATCAATTAAACATCTATACCATGAAAAAATATATTCTGTTATTCGCTTTTTTTGCAGCATTAATCGGCTGTGAAACAAATGAAACCCCCATCTACGAAGGGGAAGCACGCTATCTCTATTTCCCCAATGATGAAGGACGGGATTCTGCCGTGATCTCCTTTACCCATTATCTCACGAATGAACTGGACGTTCCGTTTGAAATTGCCTTAATCGGTAAACCGTCTCACGACTCTCTGGAATACAAATTGGTTGTCGTCGATTCATTAACAACAGCGCTACCCGTGGATTACGAGTTACCCAATACATTGAAATTCGCTCCGAATCAAGATAAGGATACCATCTATATCCACATCAAAAAAGCCAGGCCGGAGCTTTCGGAAAGAAGCTTTAAAGTTACCTTCCGGATCACTGCCAATGAAAATTTCTCACCGGGAATTTACAACAAGCAGGACATCAAAGTTATTTTCAGCAATATTAAAAGCCAACCGCTGTGGTGGAAAGACGATGTCGAGTTGATTTTGTTAGGAGAATACAGCGATGCTAAGTACGACCATTTTGTTATTGCCACCCAGGTCAGCGATCTTTCCGACATGTCTTTTTCTGAAATTCGAATTCTTGCATTGAAATTCAAAGAATATCTGATTAAAAACAACATCATGGAAAAAGATAAGGACGGCAATGAATTTCCGATGGTAGATGGAGTTCCGGCTTACTAACTTTATAATAAATAAAATATTATGAGATCGAAAAATATCATATATGCACTCGCAGTATTGATACTGAGTTTTATCGGATGTTACGACGATAAAGGAAATTACGACTACGCCGATCTGAACGAGATTCAGATCGAAGAATTCAACTATATCTCCAGTCCGACCCTCGGAGATACCATACGGATCGTTCCGAAGTTCACTTACTCGAAAGGCGACAGCAGCAATGTGGAGTTAAGTTACGAATGGACATTTGCAGGTAAGGTTATCGGCAATGAACGGAATCTGGAATGGATTATCGACACCATGACCAAAGCCTATTGCATACTGCGGGTCACGGATCACAAATACAATGTGCAATACATGCAAACGACCCAGTTGAATATTACAACTCCTTACGTCAACAACGGTTGGTACATTTTAACGGAAAAGAACGGGTATTCCAGTTTAAGTTATATTCGTGAAATTCAAGATGACGAGACGAATATATACCACAATCGAATCTACGAAAATCTCTATAAAACCGTAAACAAGGAAGAGATGGGGAGCGGCCCGTTAAAATTACATGAACATTTCGGTCGCCGTACGACACCTCCCGCCCAACTTCTGGTACTTCAATCAGGAGGACAAGGCGATATCGATGTTAACAGCACCACATTCGAAAAAGATATAAACTTGAAGCAAGCGTTCATTGGAGGCAATTACCCTGTCGACTTCCGTCCGGTAAACGCCATGTTTATGCAATGGGTTGATCTTTTACAGAACCACGACGGCAAAATCTATTCGCGTGTCAAACAAACCAATGAATTGATTCATTCCGGATTTTTTATTCAGACTCCTATGAAAATCGAGGAACATGAAATTTACGGACAATTGATTCACTCCAGAATCGGAGATACTCAATATTGTCTCGTTCATGAAAAAGGTACTTCTCAAGCTCCTCAAAATAGATTCTTGGTTGTATTCGACGTAAAAAATACTTTCCAGGATGTTTATGCCATGGGGAAAGTGGAAGTGTTGCCGGATCCTAACGACGGATGGCCCAAACAATACATACCGGCAAACAACTTAGGAAACAGCACCTTGATTCATTGTGGCTATATATTCCAAGGTAATACCTCTTGTCAATATTTCTTAGTATTGAAGGACAACACAACCAATAAGTATTACCAGGAACAATTCATTCTCAAAAGAGATTACAGCTCGACCGGCTTAACTTATGAATTCCCCGGCACGGCATATGCGGAATTACCTCGGCAAGCATCAGACGGAACCCCGTTAAAATACGAAGATTGTGTCATTTATAACTTACCCTATAAATCTAAACCTTTCGTGATGATTGCCCAAGGAAAAGATTTATTCATCTACAATCTCAATAACCCGGAAAACGGAGTTAAACCGTATTATCATTTCGAGGACAGCGAAATTGCTTGTATGAACGCTGAAAATTACAATTCAAACAGATTAGGCATCGTTCTTAAGAACGGCCGGGTCATTATACTCGAAGTGAACGGTCTGAATCTGGAAAAAGAAAAACTACTTTGGGAAATGCCCAAGGGAACGAGCTTAGGTGATAAAATTATTAATATTCTTTTTAGAATAGGAAGCGACTTCGGATAATTATTTCTCTAACATAGCGCAAAGGGCAGCCTCGCAATGAGGCAGCCCTTTTCATTTCAGCAAGAATCATATTATCGATACGAAACCAGACAAAAAAAGTTGAATTCAAAAGTTTTAAGCTTTTGAATTCAACCTCCCGTTAGTAGAATCGATTTTTCCGTTACTTCACGTAGTCGTATTTCTGATCAATTCCCCTCTCGTTAACGTCAATTCCTTCATCCATCCAACGAGGCATAGGCGCATCCTTCAAATAATAATCGAAGAACTGTTGCAAACGGATAGTCCAATCCACCTCTGCAGCATGATTATAGATAAAATGACGATCTCCCTTGTAATTCAATAACCAGGCCGGTTTCTGCAAACGACGCATGGCTAAGAAAAGGTTTAATCCTTCCGAATAGGGCACGGCTTCATCGGCATCGCAATGGAAAATCAACAAGGGGGTTTCAATCTTATCGGCAAAAAAGATCGGGGAGTTTTTAATATACATCTCCGTATTTCCTTCTCCCCACAACGGTTTACCCATACGACTCTGAGTCTCTTCGTACATAAACATACGAGGCATCCCGCTGCCGGAACGAATACCCGTATAAGCCGAAACCATGCTGGACACGGCAGCTCCGGGATTAGCGCATTTAAACATATTCGTACGCGTCACCAGATAAGCTACCTGATATCCGGACCAACTATGCCCCTGTATACCTATCCGGTCTTTATCGGCGATCCCCTTGTCTATCAACATCTGGGTTCCACTGACTACCGCATTATAACTGCTCTCACCGGGAGCCCCGACCGTAAAATGGACATCGGGCATAAAGACGACATAACCATTGCTTACATAGGTCACCGTGTTGATCATGGCACTACTTAAAGCGGGGACATGGTACATGTGAATATCTCCCGTGTGAGTTTCGTAAAAATTCACGATGGTAGGATAAGTTTTGGTCGAATCGTACCCCTCCGGCAAATAGAGTAAACCCCGGTTAGGTTTTCCTTCGTAATTGGTCCATTCCACCAACCGAACGGAACCCCACTTATAGTTTTCCTGTTGCGGATTGGCATAAGTCAAACGTTTCGGGTGTGTAAAATCGGATTTACTCCACCATAAATCACGAAATTCCGTGTAACTCTGTCGCGTAAAGATACAGGATTTTCCATCTGTAGAAAATTGATTGACATAAATGGAAAAAGGTCCTTCGATCAATTTCTTAAATTTTCCGTTAGGAGAGAAACGATATATTCCCATATCCAAATTACTTACCTTCACCGTACGCAATAACAGACTCTGGCTTGCGTCCAACGTTTTGGTGTCGTAATCCGCTTTCAACCAGCGCAAAATAATATTATGCTTGCGTCCGTATCCTTGTGTTAAGGAAACGGTTTTATTTTTCCCCGTCAGATCAATGGTCCAGATATCATAACGATCGTAAAGATAAACGGTATTCCCGTCTTCCGACCATCCCGCTATACCGTAAGCATCCGCAGGTTTCGGCTTATCATGGTCTTCATCGTATACCGGATAACCGATGGCCGAAGAGATGTCGCTCAACTCTCCCGTCCGTACATCCAACTTGTACCATACTTTTTCCACCCCGCGATACAGCAAGGCATATCGTCCGTTCGGACTCCAGACAGGACGTCCTTCGAAATCCTTAAATAACGGTTTACGCTCCCCCGTTTCTAAGCTGACCAAATACAAATCGGCGTTCACTCCGTCTTTCCAATCGGAGAACCTACGATAGGGAGCTTCATCCACAAGGATAACATATTCATAATTCTCACAGGTGGGAGCAGAGATCCGCTCGATATCAGCCGGAGCGATCTCGATGCATTTTTTATCTTCCACATGATAAACATATTTCGGCATTTCCCTCCTGAGACGGGTCCCTCCCTGCCTTTGGCGGCTTTGTGAAACTTCATCGTCCCATTTCCACAACTCCAATTCAAAACTGGTATCCGGTTTTGCTTTAGGCTTACGCGGTTCTCTCACCTTAGGTTCTACATCAACTAAAATATACTTACCGTGGTTAAAAACAGTATAAGTACTGGGACTGATCTTGTATTCTCCCGGTAATTCCACCTCTTTCAAATCCATCACCAATTTATATTTTCCATCGGCAACAGAAAACGTATACAGTAGATCCGGATTTTTCAAATAGGAGGTATCGGAAGCGACCGTAAACACACCTTCTCTTCCTCCCATTTTCAAAGAGAAATTCTTTATCGGAGCCTTTGGGTCCCCGTATATCAACCGATGCTTTCCTTTCAACGGTCCGACGTAAAGACTCTTGTGCGTTCCGTTATTCTTCAGGTAAGCGATCGTCTTGTATTGGTCATAAGAAACGGGATATTCAATGCTGTCGAGCACCGTGGAATCTCCTGTCTCAAAATTCCACACTACCAATCTGTTAACAGGTTTCCCGTCAGCTTCTCCGATAGAATAAGTATACGTAATAAGCGGTGAACGGGGCGATTCATTACACGCATATTCCCTATCCCAATACGTTTTTTTCATGTCCTTTAAGGAGAGTAATATCGTAGAGTCGGATGTCAGATTGGCGGTATCCAACGGAGATTTATTCACGGTATATTTCAACCCCTTACCCCCGTTAAAGAAATTCACGTAATTAACATTCCGCAATTCATACTCTTTACCGGTCGCCACATGGCGTAAATAGGTTACCGGTTCATCCTTATCATGTCCTTCGCCGTCAATATACGCGAAACGGTAAGTAACCCATTTACCGTCCTCGGACATCTTTTGAGCTTCCACCCGTCGCCATAGTTTATAAGACTCCAAATCCAAAGGCCTCTTTTGGGCTCCGGCTTCCCATACGACAAGCAACAGGATCAATACACCGAAAATTCGTTTTAAACACATAATATACAATTTAGATTTACCTTTAAACGAATACAGGCTGACCAAGTACGAAAAATATACCCGCCAGCCCGTAATCTTATACTGCATTAAAGTTATTTCGGGTCAAGAGCTTTCTCTACCTTAAACAATAACAATTGATAATAAGATTTGGCCTCGCCTGTACTTCTGTTCACGGCCTGCGCCAGCATATCTTTTGTTTTCAAAAGCATGTTATAGAATAGATGAGTGGTAGAATACGGTTTTGCCTCGATATAATCCACCATACCGAATCCCTCTTTTTCTCCGGCAATCATCATACCCTCTTTCATCGGCCCTACCGGGAATTTGGCATTTTCAAGCAAAGCAAAATTATGCTGATACATGCTCCGGACACTCAAATCCTCGAAATCGGCCAAACGGAAGGCTTCCCTCGGAACATCGAATACGGCCGGAGACATATTAACCGTAGAAGTCGTAATGATTCCCATCAAAAAGGCACTCTGTAATTTCATATCCTTATTGGTCAATTTCTGATTCTTCATCGTCGGAGCCCAGATGATATTATAAATATCATTTACATACTCTTCCGGAGTATAGTCTCCTCCCCGTTCCGCCGAAAGGGCGATAAACCGGATCCGATCCAACAATCCGTAAATGATCTCTTCCTCGTTTTTAGACGCTATTCTATCTCCGATTTCAAACTCCTTCAAAACCGCCTCATTATCCAACCAAGAGAGATCACGGGAAAGATCGACCAAATACTTCACAATCTCCTTTTGTTTTGCCTTCGGTACCGGCTGATAGGAAGGCTTGGTATCTCCCGCACGTTTATCCGTCAAGTACATACCGCCGATATAGGCAAAAACATAATCCAGTTTCGTCCTGAATGCGGAAGTCAATCCGGAATACATGGAACGTCTCTTCGTCATACTTCTGTCCTTGTCTCCCCCATACCAGGTAAACACATTTTGAAGAGACGTTTTCAGGTTGTTCACGGTATAAATCAATCCTTTCACGGGATCATCCCCCAAATCGGCATACAGCGAAGTCGGATCATAAGAAGCGTAAGAAGCTTGTCTGATCCCGAAACGATACATCGGATCATCCTGGTGTTCACGAATCCACTGATCCAGCACGGGTTCTTCATCTTTCGGGGTAGCAGCTTCATATATGGGTTTATACAACCATTGAATGGCATAATAATCATAAGCCCCGATCCCGGTAGTCGTTAAACGAACGCCCTTCTCCACGTCTCCCGGTTGCGCCACGTAGTTAAACATGAAGTAATCCATGATGGAAGGACTCAAGCCGTACTTCTGGGTGAAAGAAGCAGAACGCAAAGAATCGGTCGGATAGGCAGCCGTAGCTCCCATATTTTCCGT
Organism: Gabonibacter massiliensis; assembly: GCA_001487125.1. Taxonomy (GTDB): domain Bacteria; phylum Bacteroidota; class Bacteroidia; order Bacteroidales; family Marinifilaceae; genus Gabonibacter; species Gabonibacter massiliensis. Next base: position 89,062 of record LN913010.1, on the reverse strand, counting down.
TAAACCAAGACATTTACCAACAATTTGCATCACTTTCAAACGAAGAGCCTCTCCATCCAACTCCGGGGTCGGATCGAACGTACGAACGGAAGGATCAGCAGCCATTGTCGTGATCAAACGATCCTCATGCAAACCGATAACCACATTATCGTGAATATACATGGATGCCTGTAAAATTTCTCCCGTACGAGGATCCGTAAACATGGAGTTTTGAATAAAATACATCCACAAGGGAGCGTAACGAATGGTATTATAGTTGATGTTATTGGCATCAAACGTGGGATCATCAGCAGGAAAATCTTTTACCCGCAATACATTTTTAAATCCGATCTTCTCGAAAGCCTTATTCCACTCTTCAACACCGGCCTTGATATAGGGTTTCCAGAATGCAGGCATTAACGTATCGATATAAAATACAATCGGTTTTTTCGGTTCAACCAACTCTCCGTTCCGGTATTTTATCTCGTCGGAAGGTTCTATTCTCCAGCGTTTCGTATAATACATCGGTTTGAAACCTTCGCTTCCTCCGGTATAAGCGGTTTTTCCCGTGTAAGCGACTCCGATACGGGAATCGGCCATACGGGGACGCATCGGTTCTTCCGGCAAAAGAGATAACATTTTATCCACGTTTACGCTTACCGGAACATCCTTTTTCATTAAGAAAGCCCCGAATACCAAATGATCCACATCGTACCCCATATTACACATCACCACGACATTATCGTCATAAGCCTTAATACCGGAGATGGAAGAACGGTCACCCTGGAATTTATGCGTCCGTGCCACAAAACCGAAAAAAGAGTTTCCGGCATAGCCGGCAAACGGATTGGTATAATAGGAATGCTCCAGGAACAAGTCCGTCATGTCGACAACAATTGCCGTACTGTCCGGAGTGTAAGCCTTAATTTTAAAAGATTTGAAAATACCCGGTAGATTGGATTCTACCAAAGCCTGATTCGCTTTCACCTCTTTTCCCGTATTTACAGGGGAACTAAATAAAAGAAACCGAGCTTGTAATAACGAATCCTGACGGGTAAAACGCAAATGCATAGGACGGCCGGCAAACTGTCCGACAACACCCTCTCCGTTATCGCTAATCGTTCTGATAGAGGAGGTCAATGCCATATCCCGATCCAATAAGGCAACCGGGAATTCGACCCAAATCTTTCCCTGCATGTTATGAATCTTCATCAGCCCCTCTGCCGTGGTATATTTCTTTCCCCTGAACAACTTATCATAAGCTGTCTCGGTCGCTTTTTTGGTTTCCTTGCTTGTCTCTTTTTTCCGCTTGGCATCTACTTGAGTACAGATACCGAACAAGAAAAACGAAAGAAACAATAAATATATTCCTTTTTTCATATATCAAACTTTAGATTCATGATTTCAGACCCGGGAATTTCGGCGACATACCGCCCCGGATCTTCTATCGCAAATTATTTTTTTAGCGCTTGTTCTATTTTGTAGATCAACAATTTGTAATGTTGACGCGTATCTGCATTTCCGGTATTCGCTTTACTCTTCAATAAAGTCAACGTATTTTGCAACGCGTTGAAGTAAAGGTGTTCCAGCGGTTCATAGGGAGGTGTAACACTCACATACCAACCAAATCCTTGTTTTTCGACACCACCGCATTGTACATGGTCATGACTTATCTCTTTCTTGTTCGTGAACATACCCATCCAATGCTCGGACACCTCACCATACATTTTACGGCTCTTCTCTTTTATGCATTCGGGAACCTGAATCATCAGGTCTTCGGCATGGAAACTCAAAGAATTGCCTCTCATCATATTCATTCCGGTATTTCCGATAGTGAAAGAAACAAAATTCAATTGCAGTTTTTTCTCGATATTACTCAATGATTTGCCTTGCTTGGTAGGAGCCCATACAAAGTCCATCAAATCTTTCATATAATCTTTTTGCGTGTAAGGATTCTCCTCCGCTTTGTCCGCACTCATGGCAACGGCACCGAAACGTTTGGTCAAACCTTCCCAAATAGCATCTTCCATATCGGAAATGATATTGCTGCGGATTTCGAAATTCTTCAATAAAGACTGGTCATTCAACCAAGCGAGATCTTTCAATTGAGCCAACATAAATTGAGTTGCCCGTTTTTGTTTCTCCGTCTCCACGGATTTATAGCTCGGACGTGCATCCTGTGCATAACGCTCGTTCAAATAGATACCACCTATATTGAAAATCACATGATTGATATAGCGGAAATATTGATAAATCACCTCATTATAAATATTCTCGCGGAAACGGAAGTCCTTATCTTCATCACCGATCCAGTTGTTCAGGTTTTTCATCAGATATTTCAAGTTCTTCACACCGTAAGTAGCAGCCTTTATCGCATCGTCACCCAAATCTTCTTCCATAGCACTCGGGTCGATCCGGTAATTGATCTGTTGTTTTCCGTAACGATAAATCGGGTCATGGGATTTTTCCGTAATCCATTTATCCAATACAGGCACCTCCTCTTCGGATGTTTTAGCTTCGAATATCGGAGTATACAACCAATGGATAGCATACATATCGTAAACACCCAAATCAGGAGGGGTCATTTTCACACCCCGCTCGGCGTCTCCCGGTTGCGCTACATAATTGTTACGGGCATAATCCATAATAGAGTATGTCGTTCCGTATTTTTGAGTAAACGACGGAGAACGCAAAGAGTCTACCGGAATAGCGGAAGAAGATCCCATGTTATGCATCAATGACAAACAGTGACCGATCTCGTGAGCTACCACATAATGGATGCAATCTCCCAAAGTCTCTTCATCCAATACCATTTTACGAACGGAAGGATCTGCAGGTCCTCCTTGGATGAAACGCCAGTTCTGTACTAACTCGATCAAGTTATGATACAGGTATACGGAAGCATTCAAAATCTCTCCGGTACGAGGGTCCGTCCAGGAGGGTCCCATCGCGTTAGCCGTCCAGGAGGGAGAATAACGCACACAAGAATATTTCAAATTATCCGGATCGAATTCAGGATCATCCGTGGGAAAATCCTTAGCGATAATCGCATTTTTAAAGCCGATAGCTTCAAAAGCAGCCTGCCATTGCTCTACACCTTCTTTGATGTATTTACGCCAAGCTTCCGGGAAAGTGTTATCCACGTAGAACACGATCGGTTTTACCGGCTCTACCAACTCTCCCCTCTTATACGCTTCCACGTCAGAAGGCTCCAATCTCCAACGGTTAGCAAAATAACGAGGCTGTATACCGGAACCGTCACTCGTAAATTCAGAACGACCTCCCACGAAGATTCCGATACGAGGATCGGCGTAACGGGGACGCATCGGCTCTTCCGGCAGCAAGATAATACTCCGGGTCATTACCGCATTGAAAGGAGCCTTATAAATATAATAGTAACGTTGATCGCTTACGCTGACAACATAACTCAATGAAGACTCCACGCTAACATTATCAGCATAGGCTTTAATACCGGTAATCTGGGAATCCTGTTTTTTAAACTCTTTCTCCAAACGACGACGATATAAAATAGGAGCATACGGTGAGAACGGTCCGATGTTATCTTCGTTGGAAAGGAAATAATCCGTCACATCGAATACGACAGCCGTACTGTCCGCATTGTAAGCCATAATCTTAAAGGTCTGCATAACGGCGGGAATCGTACTCTCCTCAATCCGCTTGCCAATGTTTTCATCTTTGGTCGTATAATTGGTGTTAACGGCACAAAGATTCATGGAAGAATCTCTTTTCACAAAGGTGATGTGCAAAGGATCATACGGTTTTTCACCAACACTACCAAAACCGTTATTGGTAATCTGGGTAATCGTTGATCCCAAAAGCATATCCTTATTCAATAAATTCAATGGAAATTCAAAATAAACTTTCCCGTCCATTTTGTGAATGGTAATCATTCCCTTTACAGTCTCGCACTTCTGACCTTTAAATAATTTGTCATAAGCAGACTCTTTCTTTACTTCAACTTTCTCTTCCTTCGATTTCTTTTTCTTCCTTTCTCCTGCAAAAGTCACACTGCTTTGCAACAAGAAAAGACCGACAACAACAAAAACGATAGTTTTCAGTCTCATAATAAATCAATTTTGGTTTAAAATATAGTACACATTAATTGTTCGATCCGTCATGCCGCATGCCCTTGTTAGACCCCTTTTCTACATACACATCCGGCATCACAACTCATTATACAAATGAAATAATTTTAATTTAGACAAACTTGCAATATAACATATATAACATAAGTTTAACAAAAGTACCCCGTTCCGTTAAACTTATAACAAAACGGAGTTCCGGGACAGCGGTTAACCGGGTGTTATTCCCGGTTAACCCCATAGCTATATCCCTCCCCACAAACATTAACGCTTCATAAAATAATTGATATCGCCTTCGTAATCAGCGGAATCGTCTTCTAAAAGATGCTTTGCAAAATGAAACCACAATTTCCGTTCGAAGAAATCTTCCGCTTCTCCGCTAAAACCGTGCGTATTGCCCGGTAATACCAACATATCGAAATTTTTCCCCGCCTTTATCAAAGCATCCACGACCCGTAACGTATGTGACGGATGAACCGTCTTATCCATATCTCCGGTAACGATCAACAACCCCCCTTTGTAATTTTTGGCCAACTCCGCATTGCTCTTACTTTTAGTCGTAAATGTAATCTCCTCCCGGTCTCCGTTAACGCTATCCTTAACGATTTTCTTGTTCTCCTTCACGCCATAATGGATCTCCACGAATCCCTTATTATAAATATTATTATCGTGATTTCCCGCGGAAGATACAGCCGCACTGTAAAAGTCGGGATAAGTCAATAAAGCCGCCGTAGACATAAAACCGCCCCCGGAATGGCCGAATATTCCGACTTTCTTCCCGTTGATATATGCATGACGGTCTGCTAACTGTTCGATAACGTATTTATCATCTGCCAAAGGGTAATCCCGTTGATTACCATAGCCATAGGTATGATAAAATTTACCCCGCATAGGTGTTCCCCCCCGGTGTCCGACAGAGATTACGATAAAACCGACCTGTGCCAAACGGGTATTCAAATCATCATTTAAGGTAAAACGAGTCTGGACATACTCGAAAAAAGGTCCCGGGTACACGGAAGAGATAATCGGGTAACACTTGGTCGAATCAAAATCGGCCGGTTTCCACATCGTCCCGTATAAATCGGTAACCCCGTCAGCCGCTTTCACTTTAAAGCGTTCCGGTTTTTTCCATCCCAATTCATAAAGACGGCGTAAATCCGGTTTTTCCAACTCCATAATAACTCTCCCTTTCCGGTCGCGAACCACATTTACAGGCTCCATATCTACCCTCGAATAACTATCGGTAAAATAGTTGCATGAAGGAGACAGACTGATATCATGCGTTGCGTTCTCGGGAGTCAGCAAGGTTATCGCATTCGTTTTATCTATATCGGCCCGGTATAGCACGTAGTAATAAGGATCCACGTTTGCCTCTTTACCCAAACCGATAAAATAGATTTGTCTCTTTACCGTATCGATTTTCATAATCGGTCCGGCGACCCAGGCCCCGGAAGTCACCTGATTCTTCAGGTTCCCGTTTTCGTCATATAAATAATAATGCCCCCATCCGGTACGTTCCGAACGGAATAAAATCTCCTTCCCGTCATTCAGAAAAGAGATACCTCTCATCTGGTAATCCAAATAAGGCTTATCAACCTCATGAATCAACACTTTCACCTCTCCGCTTTCCGTGTCCACACAGCAGATTTCACATTCATCCCAGGTTCTCTTGTAACGTTGGAAATAAAGTCTTTTCCCATCATTACTGGTATACAACACGTCAATATACTGATCTTTCCACCGGCTTATATCTATTTTCTTCACTTCCCCTTTATCTGCATCTCCGATCAGAAGTTCATATTGGATCACATGTTCGTCCCCAGCTAATTCAGCCTTGTAAGTTTTCAGTTTCGGACGCGGTTCCGCTAACGCATCGACCAACCACAGTTCCTTTACTAAACGGGAATCCTCCCTTATGGCATAAAACTTATGCCCCTGCTTAAACCATTTGGCGGAACAACCGAAACGATCGTCGATCTCTCCTTCGTCCTCCCGGTTAAAAGTATAATAACGTTCTCCATCCTTTGTCAGCTGTACCTCTGTCGTATCCTTTCCTTTTTCAGCATTCCCGACCACGTAAAGATTATGTCTTTTAGCAAAAAGCATGTAGGAACTATCCGCACAATAGTACATCCAATAAGGAGAGGAAGAGTAATAACCTCTCGTTTTCTCTTCCGTTTTCAGCACTTTGGTTTCCGTATTATAGGCAAAATTATTCCGGTCAAAGTTGAAATAAATGGTCTTCCCGTCGGGAGCAAATTCAAAATTTATATCCAACTCTTTATCGCTATAAGCCTTACGGGTAATCTCGCTGATTTTCATCAACAACTCCGCGTTGTCAAAGAGCAAACGTTTACTTTTTTTCGACGGATCGACCAAATAATACCTATTCCCCTCTTCCGTCCGGAAATTATACCAGAAACGGTCGGTATTATTGATATAACGGGGACGTATCTCCAACGAATTTTTCACGACAGGCACCCGAGTAAGACACCGGAAACGTTCCGCCAACTCGTAATTCGCCCTTTGTTGCGCCGTACTGCAAAATACGATCCCTGATAATAGTATACATATTAAAATACTCCGCATCACATATAATATTATTTATGATTTAACGATTAAAAGATTCTGTGATCGAATGAAGTAATCACAGAATCTCTAAATTACATCCTCTTCGAATCTTTTAGTTTCGATCCTTGTACTGCTCTATCTCGTAATAAAAATCACCCGTTTCGTCACCCAACAGATGCTTGGCAAAGTGAAACCACATTTTCCGCTCATAGAAGGTATTGGCAGCGCCTCCAAAACCGTGATTTTCAGCAGGTAGAATAATCATATCAAAGTTTTTATTCGCACGGATCAAGGCATCCGCCATCCGCAAGGTATGTGCCGGATGCACATTATCGTCCACCCAACCGTGAATCAGCAACAAACCGCCTTTGTAATTCTTGGCCAATTGCATATTCGTGGGGACACTAAATTTAAAGGTACTCTCCGTCCGATCGCCGTTGATACTGTCTTTAATCACTTTTTTCTCCTCTTTTACCCCGTGATGAACCTCTCCCCACCAGGAATTATAGATGTTATTGTCGTGATTTCCGGCAGAAGACACGGCAGCACTATAAAAATCAGGATAGGTACAAATAGCTGCCGTGGACATAAAACCACCTCCCGAATGGCCGTATATACCGACCTTCGTACCGTCGATGAAAGAATAACGGTCCGCCAACTGTTCGATGGCATATTTGTCATCCGCCAAGGGATAATCCCGTAAACGACCGTGGCTATAAGTATGATAGAACTTACCCCGCATAGGAGTTCCCCCGCGATGTCCCACGGCAATCACGATAAAACCGAGCTGAGCCAAACGGGTATTATCGTCATGCAGCAACGCGAACTGGGTCGGAACATACTCGTAGAACGGTCCGGGATAAACCGAAGAGATAATCGGATACTGTTTCGTGGAATCAAAATCGAAAGGTTTCCACATTACACCGTACAAATCAGTCACGCCATCGGCGGCTTTTACCTTAAATCTTTCGGGGGCTTTCCATCCCATCTCCACCGCTCTCCGGATATCCGGTCTGGCTAACTCCATTAACTCTTTACCTTTCTTATTTTTGAGTACAATACGGGGGACCATATCTACCCGGTTGTATATATCCACAAAATAGTCATAGGATTTAGGAAAATGAACCATATGGGTCGCATTTTCAAAAGTCAGTTGCTTCACGCTTCCCGGTTTGTCGATATCCACTTTACACAAGGTATAGTAATAAGGATCGATATTTTTATCTATCCCCAAACCATAAAAATAGAGCGTGCGTCCCACCGTATCGATATCGGACACAGGACCGGCCACCCAAGCTCCCGAGGTAATGGCATGTTTAAAATTACCCTCCCCGTCATAAAGATAATAATGTCCCCAACCGGTACGCTCCGAACGATAAATAATATCTTTCCCGTCATTCAAAAACATGATATTGGCCATCTTATAGTCCATAAAAGGCTTATCGACCTCATGAATCAACACTTTCACCTCTCCCGTTTTCGTATCCACAACGCCAACTTCCTGTTCGTCAAATGTCCGGGGACGACGCTCGAAAAAGATTTTATCGCCGTTCTTCGAAGTATGTAAAACAGAAAAATATTCTCCGTTCCATTTTTGTATATCGATATTTTTGATCTCTTTCGTCTCTACATCGATAATCACCATTTCCGTACGGCCGGCTTCCTGATCTCCCGGCATTGAGTATTTATAGGTTTTCAGTTTGGGACGAGGCTCCGCCAATACATCCACGATACCCATCTCTTTCATATTTCTCATATCCTCGCGAACGGCAAAGATTCTCTTCGAATCTTTCAACCATACGGCAACAGGAGCCGTCGGAAACGTATCCGCCTCCTCTTTCGCGTAAGTATAATATTTCTCCCCATCCGTCGTCAATTGTACAACGGTCGTATCTTTTCCTTTCTCCTTATTCCCCATCAGGAACAGATTATGATTTTTGGCATAAACGATATAAGAACTATCCGGAGAATACTTTTTCCAAGATTCTCCCCATCCCTTGCTGATCACGGTATCCACCTTTTCAACGAGCCCCGTTTTCATATCGTAACGATACCTGTTTTTCTCAAAAACGAAGGTGAAAGAGGACCTTTTCTTATCAAACTCGACTCCCTGAAGAGTAAAATCCTTTGTATCGTATGCCTTACGGGTCTCCTCACTCAATTGTCCCAATAACTTTCCCGTGTCGAATAACAACCTTTTTTCCCGTTTAGCCGGATCCACGTAATAATACTTTTTACCCTCTTCCGTCGTAAAGGAAAACCAGAAACAATCCCCGTCGTTGATAAATTCCGGGTAAATAGATAAACTGTTCCGGTCGGCATACCGGAAATTTTTAAAGGTAAAACGATCGGCCAATTTATAATTCGCTTTCTGTTGGGCAGAAAGACTAAAACCTGCCAATAACAGCATCCCTAACACTATATTCTTTATCATCGCTTTCAATTTTCCGTTTCTTTATATTGATCTATAGTTCCAAAATGATCGGCCGTCGTATCGCCTAATAGATATTTGGCAAAGTGATACCACAATTTCCGTTCAAAGAAATAGTCGTCATTTCCGTATCCGTGGCCTTTTCCGGGCAATACCAACATATCAAAATTTTTCCCGGCTTCTATCAGTGCATGAGCCATCCGCAAGGTATGAGCCGGATTAACGTTTTTATCCATATCCCCCGTGACCAACAAAAGATGTCCCTTCAGATTTTTCGCAAGCTCCATATTCGTAGCAACCTTCACGCTGAATTCCGACACTTCCCGGTCTCCGTTGATGCTGTCCTTGATCACCTCTTTCCTCTCTCTCACGCCATGATGAATTTCGACCCAACCGTTATTATAGATATTATTATCGTGATTTCCCGAAGAAGAAACCGCTGCTTTGTAAAAATCAGGATAGGTACAGATGGCAGCCGTGGACATGAAACCGCCACCGGAATGCCCGAATATACCGACTTTCGTGATATCTATAAAAGGATAACGATCGGCTAACTGTTCTATGGCATATTTATCGTCGGCCAAAGGATAATCCCTTAAGTTTCCGTATCCGTAACGGTGGTAAAACTTACCCCGCATCGGGCTTCCTCCGCGATGTCCCATAGACACCACGATAAATCCGAGCTGCGCCAACTTCATATTGTAGCTGTCGTTCAAACTGAATCCGGTAGAAACATATTCGAAGAAAGGTCCCGGATAAACGGAAGAGATGATCGGATATTTCTTGTTCGGATCGAAATCGGCCGGCTTCCACATGATTCCATGAAGATCGGTCAAACCGTCTGCCGCTTTCACGGTGAAACGTTCCGGAGCCTTCCACCCCATCTCGTAAGCCCTTCTGAAATCGGCTTTTGCCAATTCCGGGATAATCACTCGTCCCTTATTGTCTTTTAAAACAAACTTCGGTTCCAGGTCTACCCTTGAATAGGTATCTATAAAATATTTTCTGGATTCGGAAAAGGTAGCTTTATGCTGACCGTCTTCGGGAGATAACAAAGAAACCCCTTCCCTGTCGATATGGGCTTTTACTACTTGGTAATAGTAAGGATTCATCTTTTTATCATACCCGTGCGCATATAGATAGACGGTCCGGCCGGCAGTATCTATGGCCGCAATTTGTCCGGCCACCCAATCGCCTGAGGTAATCGTATTCTTCAGGTTTCCTTCCCCGTCGTAATGATAGTAATGGGCCCATCCGGTTCGCTCCGAACGGTAAAGGATATCCTTTCCTTCATTCAGGAAGACGATATTCCGCATATGGTAATCGATATAGGGCTTGTCCTCCTCGTGGATCAATACTTTCACCTCTCCGGTCTCGGTATCGGCAACACAAAGTTCCACCTCATCCCGCTTCCTCTTGTAACGCTCAAAGAAAATTTTATCTCCCTTTTTGGTCGTGTATAACACTTCCATATCCTGATCCTGCCATTTATCTGCATTGATCTTCAATACTTTGCGTTTCTCAACATCGATAACGGACAATTCCCATTTAGACAGCTCTTTCGCCCCGGCCATATCGTATTTATAACTTATTGCCCTGGGTCTCGGTTGAGCCAATACGTCGATCACGGCCATCTCTTCCACTTTCCGTTGATCCCGGCGTAAAACGTAAGCTTTATTGGCGAACTTAAACCAACGTCCCTCCATTTCCGTCTCCGTGGAGTCCATACTTTGGTTATCCCGGGCATAGGAAAAATATTGTTCCCCGTCGGTTGTCAACTGTATTTCGGTCGTATCCCGACCTTTATATTTATTTCCTCTGACATAGAGGTTATGATTTTTCGCGTATAAAATATAACTGCTATCCGGAGACAGCGACATCCAGGTATACCTCTCGGGTTCCTCCTTCTTTTCCTGCTTCGGCAATTGTCGTACAACCTTCGTTTTCATGTTGTATTCGTATTCTCCGTTATCCATGGAAAAGGTCATTTTCGACAAATCTTTGGAGAAATCGATATCCGACAATACTAAATTTTTCTCGTCATAAGCCCTGCGGGTGTACTCACTCACTCCCCGGGCGATATCCGTATTATTGAAAAGCAGACGCTTTTCTCCTTTTTCCGGATCTACAAAATAAAATTTCTTCCCCTCGTCCGTTCTGAATTCAAACCAAAATTTTTCTCCGTTATGGATATACCGGGGAACGACCCGCGTGCTATTCTGCGACACGACCCCGCTCAACCCCATCCGGGTAAATTTTTCTGCTAACTTATAATTCGCTTTCTGCTGTGCATTCCCACTTTCAAAAACAAAAAATAACAGAAATAAAATCAAACATTTTTTCATACAATTATCATTTACATACAATTACCATCTATATCCCCCACATCCGCACCCTCCTTCGTTAGAACATAGAAGGGAGCCTGAGCTCCCTTCCACATTTATTAAAATCCAGTTTGTAATCAATTCGGCTGATACGGGAAAGTTACCATAGTACTTTCTCCATACTTGTATATGACATCTACGATACTACCAAATCCGGCATAATGATACAACTCCCGCATCTCGGTCACTTTCGCCGCATCCTCGTCATACTTGAGCTCGTAGATATAGAACTCTCCGTTATCCAACGCCACTCCGACATGAGCACCGCCGAAATCATATTTCGGGCTATCCGCATCTCGTCCCATATCCTTGGCATCGATGGCAACGATATTACCGGCGAAAGTCATAAACTCCTTACCGGGATCGTTCTCGTCGGTCAAAGAACAACTGTATAGTTTGTTGCCGTTAGCCACGATCAAACATTTATAGTAGTAAAGTGCAGCCGCATCCGTGAAATTATCCATCATGGCAGAAGAAATTTTATGTGTTCTTCCGTTGGTCGAGGTAACATCCAAATTAGGCTCTTCCGAAGAAGGATTACGCTTATATTCAAAAGAATAAGTATGCATGTAATAATCGTTCTGTCCTTTCAGCAAAGATACGAACGAAGGATCTTCGTACTGTTCATCCGTCCATGTCGTAAACAATACCTCTTCCGGAATTTTCTGGAACAAAGTCTTATCGTAGCTCGATTCGGGGAAACGAATCTCGGCTAACGCTCCCGCTTTACCCCCCATTTGAATATCCTGACTACCGTATCTGGCGGTAGCATCGTCTACGATTCCGACCAAGGTATTATTTTGGTCCAGAGCTAAGAAAAACGTAGCGTTATTCCGGTTGGATTGGTAAAGAGCTTTAAATTTTCTTCCGTTGAAGGCCGGCTCGGACGGATATCTTCCGGCATGGAAATCGGTGATTACGGCTCCCGTACTCGTGTATACATAACCGTTTTGATCCAATACGCATTTTAATCCGGTGGACATAATAGCATCCAAAGGACGGAAGTTGGAGGGAACGGCTCCCGAGAATTCTTCTTCCGTGTTAATTACCTTATGCAAGTCGCTCCCGTGTAATTCTGCGCATTTGTTATCTTGTAACACAACAATTTCATCCATGGCTCCGTCAAAACCATAATCGTAAATCATAAAAGATTCTCTCAATTTCTTCGGTCCCGTTCCCAGATCCTTTACAATATTGATATCCTGGCCATCATAGTAAATCGTATCTTTGGTTTGATTTTCCGGTAAAGCGACCTCGCTTCTTCTCATCAACACCATGGATACCTGAGAAGCGTCTCCGGCCCCCTTGGACAAGATCATCCACCCTTTTAGCCAACGAGAGTCAACGGAAACCTGAGTTCCTGCCACAAACTGAACACCGGTCTGATTATCGGTCACACAAAAAACGATCTTATGTGTGGCGATAACATCCGATTTGAACGTATACGTGGGCTCCGTATGTTCGGTTAAAGCACCGTTAACATACCAGGAGTAGCTTACATCCGGATTCAACGTGTCTTTGGAAAGCTTTACTTCGGGAACCAAATGCACCTCTTCGCCGGGGAAACAAGTATAAACACTTCTTAATCCTGTAATCTTAGAATCTCCAACCGTATTTATATCCTTGTAATTGTAGTTGTTTTTATCGTCCAAACAACTCACTGCCATCAGCAGCATTACAATCCATAAAAAATTATGTCTCATCTTATTTTCTCGTTTTAATTATCCCTTGATAGGAACAGTTATTACTTTACCATTCTCATCCTTCAACGGTGTCAACCCGGCAGCCTGATTAGCCGGATCATTGTTGAACTCCTCGATCTTGTACTTCAATTGCAAACAATAACCCCTCAATTTGTTCCGGTCCTTTCCGTCAAAAGGCTCACCGTCCAGTATATCCAGGAACATCAGGTATTTCGTATCCGAATATTCTCCGATATAATAAGCTTCCGCTATATTAAAGAGAGGTTGTCCGTTCGTACCGATAAAATCCCATACGGTCCACCACTCCGGTTGGAAAATCCGGTCCGTGATAGAAATAATCGCTCTTTGATTGATAACCGGTCCTTCCAAAACATCTCCTTTCGGATCGATTTTCAAAACCAATCTCAAATTTTTCGTGGCCAAATCGGGATGGTTGATAAATTCGATAAAGATCGTATCAACCTTATGATCGGCGCGGTAAACGAATTTTTCCGGAATAACATAGTTCTCTGGATACAAGGTGGTTTCGTTCAAATCCGCAGATACGGTATACTCGATATCCTGATCCGGCCACTTACCGGCAACCGTTACCTCCACGGGAATCGTAATCCGGTTCTCTCCGGCAAACAATTTAAAAGAAGTCGCCGTGCTGTCTTTTGTCGCATCCTTAGAGAAATAGATATAAGTCACATCATTCGAATTCTCCCATAAACCTTGCTCGTCGCAAGCCGACAGAGAAAACAGGGACAATAAAAGAAGTAATATAATATTTGTCTTCATAATTCGATTTTATTTAATAGTAATTTCACTATCGGGTACCGGAAGTACAAAATACTCATCCGAAGGACCGAAGGTCTCGTAATCCGAAGGAATAGCTTCGTTCAATCTCTTAAACATAAAGAACAATTGTCCTTCTCCCCACAAATCTCTACGCATATCGTTACGCAAAGCTTCAATAAAGGTATCTTTATCCTTAATAGCCTGTTTTTGTTCCGTCACGGCAGCAGATCTGATTCCTCTTCCGGATTTTACTTTAAACAGATACTCCTTAGCCTCGTCCAAATTGGTTCCACAAATAGCCTCCGCGGCGATATAATATACTTCGCTCATACGCAACATCGGAACCAAATAGTTAGCAACCTTTGTCTGGGTCGTAGTCGCCGTTTGTTCTTTGTATTTCAAAGGACGGAAATACTCGTATCCCATGTAGTTCTCGATTTGATACTTAAAGCGATAATCGTCACTCGTTATATCTTCATAAGAACCCTTTAAGTCCGGAGCAAAGATTTTTTTAATGTTCGTCAGTCTCAAATAATACATGCTGCTTCCGCTCATCACCTCATTGGCAGCCCGATCCCAATCTCCTAACTTGGGAGCATACAATCCCATAATGATATCGCTATAGAATTTCAAATCTCCATTGCTGGCCGAATTTTTGAAAGAGAAATAGTTATTTTTCTTCTCCATTTCGATCAAAGCAGTAGCTTCGTTATACGCGTTGGTCGTCTGACCTGCATACAGGTATACCCGGGCCAATGCAGCACAAGCGGCATAATAGTTCATCCGGTAGCCCCGGGTCGAAATAAAGCGGTTGGTCAAACTTCCGGCAACCTCAAAACGATTGGAAGTAGATAACGTGTAAGCAGAATCGCTCTTCCACAAAAACGCTTTTGCATCCTTCAGATCTCTGATAATCAAATCCAAACATTCGTTTACACTTTTCTTGTTAGAGATCAAAGAGGGATAAGTATCCACGTAAGGAATATATTTCGTGGTCGGATTCGTTACCGGAGCTGCCGCGTACAAACGCAACATATCGAACTGGATAAAGGCGCGTAAAGCCAAGGCTTCTCCCCATATCATATTCTTTTCCCGTTCTCCGGCTGCAAAAATTTCAGGATCAGCCTGAGGCACATTATTCAATATGTTGTTGCAATTGGCTACCGTATTATAAGCCTCTTCCCAGATCGTTTCGATAACCGGTTTCAAAGCTTCGTCTTCGAACTCGTACTCCACGGCCTTCTTCATATCCCTGGTAGCATTATCCGCCGCGTAATTCATATTATAACATTGTCCCAAAGCATCTACCAATCCCCAAGTCAGATTACGACCGTAAAGGTTATAAGCGGCCATCGATTTATAAACACCGTTCAAGGCATTCCGGAATCCCTCTCCCTTACTCCAAAGTTCTTCCTCCGTGATCTGATCCTCCGGAGAGACATCCAGCCACTTGTTGCACGAAGCCAACACAAAAGGCAACACGCAAACAGAAAGTAATATTAACTTATATCTTTTCATAGTTTTCTAATTAATTAAAAGTTGACCATTAACGAGAAGCTTACACCCCGTGCAAACGGATAGCTAAGTCCCCGTTCTTGACGAATACTGGACCATCTTACGATATCCTCCATACTTACCTCAAAACTCATCCGGCTCATTCTAAGACGTTTTACAAATGATTCGTTGAAATCATACGTCAAAGAGATGGAAGACAAGGTGAGGAAATTATCATCCTGCACGAAACGAGAGGTGGGCAAAGTCGTCACGTCACGATTCTTAATATCTTTCAAAGGAGTCACGTCTCCCGGATTTTGCCAACGATCGGTCAATACCCGTTTGTCCACGTTTCTGTTTTCCACTTTTGCATTCTCAACCCGGTCGACCAACGTTTGGTTATAAGCCTGTCCACCCCATTGATACATAAAGTTAACAAACAAGGTGAAGTTCTTATAAATGGCATTCAAACCGAAAGAACCCTGAGCATCCGGCTCGGTATTTCCAACGATTACCTGTTGGGTTGCACTCCAGGTATGAGTAACGGATCCGTCGCGATTCAGGAAAAGTTCCTTTCCGTTACTCGGGTCGATACCCAAAGATTGCATCGCAAATAGAGAGGTCAAAGAACCGCCCTCTTCGTATTTCATAATCGGCTTGGAATACTTGGGATCTTTACTAATCCAAGAAGCACTAACCTGATCATCCTCGGCATCTTTATAATAGTCGTTTACCTGGTCATTGTACATTTTCAACGACTCGGAGATTTTCAAAATCTTATTTTTATTGTGGGCTAAATTTCCCCAAAGAGCGATGTTCAAATCCCGCTTCTTAATGATATCCGCGCGAAGTTGAATTTCAAATCCGCGGTTTTGGTTCTCTCCCACGTTGTCTACATAATAAGAGAAACCGGATGAGGTCGGAAGCGTCACATCATTGATCAAGTCAACCGTTTTCTTATTGTAGAAGTCGAAATTCAACGTGAACCGGTTAAACACGGTCATATCCAAACCGACATTCAACTCATTCGTGGTTTCCCAGGTCAAATCTTTGTTTCCCAAAGCTTTCAATTTCACACCGTATCCGGTTTTGTACCACTCGTCCGTTTGAGCTTCGTAAGTAGTTATTGCACTGTACGGAGAGAAATTCACCTTACCGGTTTGTCCGTAAGATCCGCGGATTTTCAACTGATCGAAAATTCCGTTGTCTTTCATGAATTCGAAATTATGAATATTCAAACCCAAACCGCCGGACCAGAAAGAACCCCAAGGTTGATTACGTCCGAATTCGGAAGAACCGTCAAAACGTACGGAAGCGTCCAACAGGTAAATATCATTATAAGTATAGTTCAAACTTCCGATAAAACCGACCAAACGGGTCTGGTTCTCACTCTTGGAAGGTTTATCGTATACTTCGGCAGCATAGTTCGGTGAATGCAACTCTCCGGACGGGAAACCTCTGTAGTGAATGGAGGTCGTGGTCGTTTTCGTAGAGCGGGCATTCATACCCAAAGAAAAGTTCACACTGTGGGCACCGATCAAACGGTTGTAATAAACGAATACATTGGCATTCCAGTTCGTATTTTCTCCTTTATTCCAGTACAAATCTCCCAAAAGACCGTCGCTATCGTCAGAATCCTTGGCAGATACCTTGTTGGAAAGAGGATCGTAAAAACGTTCTCCTTTCGTATACTGCTTGGTGATACTGAATTGTCCTTTGACTGACAAGAAATCATTAACATACCAGTTCATACTGAGGTTATCGATAAACTCGTCGTATTTGCTATACTCGAAATTATTCAAAGTAGCTTCATACAACGGGTTGTTCAAACCTGAATTGGAGGCATCCACGGAGAAATCCAACTTCTCTACCAATTTACCATTCTTATCGTATGGACGATCGTAGGGCAACAACTCCGTATAATCGCTGAAGGAACCGTAAGGAGACTCTTGCGATTTCGTGTAGGTATAAGAGATTGTATTCTTTACCTGGAACTTCTTGTTCAAACGATAATCCACGGAAAATCCCACACCCATCGTTCTACGATAAGAGTCTTTCATTACACCGCCTCTGTTGTTGAATTGGGCATCCAAACCGTAACGCAAATCATTGTTACCTCCTTCAACATACAAACTGTGTTGGTGTTCAACGACATTACGCAATGGCATCGACATCCAATCGGTATCCACACCCTCTACAAGCCTTTCGTAACGTCTATTGTATGCCTTCATGGCATCGTCCAAACCATTATAATTAGCCGGATCGTATAAGCCGGAAAGCACCTCGATATCTAACTTCTCCTTTGCATTTGCCAAATTATAATCGGACAAGTCAGGCATGGTTACCGTGGCTTTTCCGGTATAAGAAACCGTCACTTCTCCCGGTTTCGGAGCGATCAACTCGATAACGATCACACCGTTAGCAGCACGAGAACCGTACATAGCCGTTGCAGCAGCATCTTTCAAAATCGTAATATTGGCAACCCGGTTCATATCCAAGTCGTATACCTTCTGTACATCTACCTCAAAACCATCCAAAATAAACGTCGGTAGGTTCGGGTTATTCTGCAAGGCTGATTTAGATAACGGATCTTTATTCAACTCTTTCACACCGATACCGGAACGTCCCCGGATATACATTTCAGGCAATGCGTTCGGGTCGGATCCCCATTGATTATTCGTCTGTATTCTAAAAGAAGGATCAAAAGCCTGCAATGCTTTTATCACATTACTTTTAGAAGCCTTCAGCAACTCTTTACCCTCAATCGTTTGCGCACTACCGGTAAAACTTTGCTTCTTGATCTGTCCGTATCCGGTAACCACAACCTCGTCCACTTCCGTTACATCCGGTTGCAATCTTACGATAACATCTTTGCTCAGATCCTTGATCTTGTTAACATCCACTTCGTGGGATTTCATTCCAAGGAAAGAAAAGACCAGAATCATCGTATCCCGTTTGGGAAACTTAATTTCAAATTTACCATCAATGTCCGAAACGACACCCAAAGTTGTCTTTTTCAAAATAACCGCAACACCGGGTAGAGGTTCGCCCTTTTCATCGAAAACCTTACCTTTTACCGTAACAGCCTTTACTTCTTCTTTCTTTTGATCGTCCGGAGTAATGATGATGATGTTATTCACGATCTTAAAATCATACTTCGTTCCGGACAAACAGGACTTCAATATTTCAGAAATCGTCGCGTCCGTGAAGGAACGGGTAATGTTCGTGATATTCTTCACCTCTTCGTCATTGTACAAAAACTCATACGTAGTCTTCGTTTTCAGTACATTCAACACCTCACTCAAGGACTGTTTTTCAAACTGAACTGTAATGTTCTGTTGACTGAAAGCTTTTTCGCTTGAAAAAGCAATGTGCGTGATTAGCAATAGCATTAACGTCAGTTTCGAGCCTAACGAAAATCGACTATGACCAAACAACCAGTTTTTCATTTTACTTCTCATTGATTTTTAATTTATTTAGGTCATTTTTAGTACATATCACCAGAGTCAGAAAGTTACCATAGTATTCTCTGAATCAAGTAATTGATGTTTTATAAAAATTCAATACACCACAAACCCCCTTTCTCCCGCATAATTTTTTTCAAAATTATCGTGAGAAAATTTGCTTAATATTTGTTTATGGGAAAAAAAAGAGTATATTTGTAATCCCTTTTGGTTTATTTTTAGTACACATTTAAGGGTCAGGGTTGCAGCTCTGGCCCTTTTCTTATACCCTTTCTTTTATTTTTCCCTAACCCATACACTTTTACCTTTCACTTCAAACGCTATATTTTTTGTCGTCAAACTTAACAATTCCAACACATCTTCGATTTTTGCATAACGAGGCAAAAAACCGGTAAAATGAAAATCTTTTACCGCTTGATTGGCATAAAACACATCCACCACGTACCATCGAGCCAATTTTTTCATGATCTCCTCTATACTACCGCCTTTAAAGCGGAAGCTCTCGTGCATCCACGTAGTGTAAAGTTCCACATCTATTCCTTTCACATCCACACCTCTATCCGTCACTATGGCCTGCTCCCCCGGTTTCAATACGATTTGCTTGTTATTACGCGTATTTATTTCGACCTTCCCAGAAGCCAACGTTGTCCTCGAATCTTCATCGTCCTCGTAAGCGGAAACATTGAAAGAGGTTCCCAAAACCCGGACATCGTAAGCTGAACACACAACGACAAAAGGCCGATCGGCATCCTTAGCCACCTCGAAAAAGGCCTCTCCCGAAAGATACACCACCCGTTCCTTACAGCCCGCAAAACTCTCCGGAAAACGCAACACCGTCGCCGAATTCAAATAAACTTTGGTGCCGTCGCTTAAAACCATTCTATATTCTCCTCCGCGCGGAATCTCCATTTTTCCATATTGGGGTAACGAATCCTGCAGTACTTCATCTAAATCCTTAAACACCACTTCCCGTCCGTTATTCTCTGCTGCAGAACTTGCCAACATCAAATCTCCCAACGTATCCAATTGATATGTAATCCCTGAAGCAACCGTCAACCTCGCCATCGAACGTCCCGGCACGATCTCTTCTCGAACGGCCAGTTTCTCCTCCTCCGCAAGCTTATTCGAAGATTTCAACCACAAAATCATAGACACACCGAACAAGACCACGACAGAAGCTGCAACCTTGTATATCCTGAATAAACGTTGTTTACGGCGCCTTTCGGCTTTTATCTTTAACACCACCCATGCACTGTTGGCATCATGAGACAGAATTTTCCGAATCTCCTCCAACTGCATCGTCTCGTCACAAATCCGTGAAAAGAGCTCCTTATGACGAACTGAAGAAGCCACCCACGCATCTAACTTCCGTTGGTCGGCCTCATTGATTTCATTCCGCAAATAGGAAACTATTATGGCGGCAATGTCATACTGATATGTCCGGTTTTCTCTTTTCATCATCATTATTACACGAAGGGTATTCAAAAGGATTAAATGAATCTTCGTTTTTTTCGAAAAAAGTTTTTGCCTCCGCTTCAGGAACAATTATCCTAAAAACAAATACATCATAAAATCCTTGTATACAAGTTAATAATCACATCAACTATATTTATCCAAAATATTCAAAAAAAACATCACGAAAGGAAAAATGTCTTTTAACCCCTCTCTCAAAATTTTTTTCCCGCGCGCTTTTTGAGCCTTCACCGTATTCACGCTTAGTCCTAACTCTTCCGCCACGGTTTCATTGTCCTTTCCCTGAAAATAGGAAAGATCGAACACTTTACGACACTCGGACGGCAGCTTCTCCACCGCTTCGGCCAACTCTTTATGAACCTCGGTAAGAATCAGGTTATCTTCAAAATTCTCAGAAGACTCCTCCCGGGTAATAAACTCTATATACTTTTCCCTGGAAACCTTATTCCTCAAAGCATTTAAACAAGCATTCCGCACAGATAGATACAGGAAGTTTTTCAAATGAAGTTCTGTCTGAAAAGTAACTTTCTTCTCCAATAAACTGATAAAAACATCCTGCACTATGTCCTCCGTAATACTGTCATCCTGGATATACTGAGATGCAAAATAACATAAGGGACTATAATATTCTTTAAATACAGTCTCTACATTATATGCATATCCGTTTACCTTTTTCAAATTCCTATCAGTCATCTCGTACACGTCTTTCATACACAACAAAAATGGTGATAAAGTAACCAATTTCTCACGTGAAAACGATATGAACAAAATAGAAAAATTAAGAAAAAATACTAATAAAAACAATACAAAAATAGCTCAATAAATACAAAAAGAGAACCCCAAATAAGCTAAAAAGGTCCTCTTCTTCCCATTTATAGAAAATGACTGTACATTTACGACTTAAAATAATTTCCTTTTTGTTCATTAAAAGGAAATTCACAAATTATAAAAACCATATCTGTCCTACTCTCTTCAATCTATTACCTCATCTCTCTCCATTTACCGGAATCATAAACCCGGTATAATTTCCCCTTTTTCATCATAACGCCGCGTCCCCGTTGGGCTTCCCGATTTTTTACATTATTCACGTTTACCGCAATCACCCGTTTCCCGTAAAACCGGGATATATCCTTAAAGATAGTATGCCCTACCCATACCTTGTCTACTTCCAATTTCTGCATAACGGATTTAACCTCTTTTAAAGTCATCGGATCGTATTTTTTCTTGTTCAGCACCATCCCCCGGTACCATAAAGGTCCTTTCCCCGAAAATAGAAAGGCGGACAGTTCGGATACGGCCTTACGTTCCGGCTTAGATAAAAACAAAGAAGTACTTACGGTTCGATTTACCACTCCCAAATCTTCCTTCAAAGTGGCAAACTCTCGACTAAAACCGGCATGCACAAAAATGTTTCTCCCGATAAGAGCGACCGTATTTTTGGTTTGAAGCCAGCGGCCTAACTCACTATTTCCATGCCAAAGATTCTGATAAGAAAGCCCCAGACGCTTGGCCAGATTCAAATATTTTTTCCGGGTATAACGTAAGTCTCCCCGCAATACCATCTCTTCGTGATTCCCTAACAATAAGGTAACGGCTCCCCCCGCCTCCCGGGCCTCTTGTTCCAATTTATAAATCAACCAGAAGATCGGGAGCACGTCTTTTCCCCGATCGAAAACATCTCCGATAATAACCAAACGATTTCGACCGAAAATCCAACTATATGTCTTGTCTATAACTTTTCCGGCCTGCAATATGGAAACAAAACAATCCAAATTCCCGTGAGGATCGGAAATTACAAAAACCTGATCCGAAACCCGGGGAATTCTATACTCCTCCCGTTCAAATTCATGTAACCGGACGGAAAAACGGTGTTCTCCATCCTCCGAACGTACCTGAAAAGAGAAGCGATCATCCGGAAAAAACAAACTATCCGTCAATTTTCCGGCCTCATCCACTTTCAACAACCTCAACCACCCCTCTTTCTCGTGTAGAATATAAGGCCCATCTACCGAAAGGGCCGTATCTTTCGTTTGTATTTCTTGTGCAAATACCCGATCTGCAGGGAGCCACATTATGAAATACAGCAATCCCCATATTATCCTGTTCATTTTCATACCTTTCATTAAAATCTAAAAAAACATTTTCAAAACACCATGTATAATCCGACCGTATAGGTCGTGGCCGAAGGATAAACCTCCGGTCTTCTATAACCGGTTAAGGTGATTTCCGGATCGAATCCTTTCAATTCGGTCCACACAAAAAGATTTTCTGCTTGCAAAAACAAATGCGCATGCTCTATTTTAAATTTTTGGGTCCAACTTTCAGGCAGGTTATATTGAACCTTCATACTCTTCAACTTTAAATAATCCCCGTCATACAAATACCGGGTCGAATTATAACGATCCCAACCATTATTTATACGGATCGGATTTTTCCCGGCCGGATTATCCGGTGTCCAACGATCCAATTGATCCCGCTCTATATTCCGATAGTTCCGGGCACCATCATTCTTCGTACTATAAAAACCGGTATAATCCAAGACCTTATATCCGCAGGCATAAGTAAACAAACATCTCCATTCCCAATTCTTATACCGCAACACACTTGTCAATCCTCCGCTAACCTTAGGCAAAGCACTACCTCTCACGTCCCGCGAACCTTTTGAATATTTTGTTGTCAGCTCCTTTTTCCCATTTTTTTCCACATGAACCCATTGCTGTTCGCCCGTCTGCCGGTTCACCCCGACCCATTCCCTTAAATACCAGGAATATATACTCTCCCCGTTCCGCTGTATCTGTAATCCGAGGTAGTCTCCTTTCAATCCGAAAAATCGATTCTTCAGGGTTGCCAGATTAAAATCAATACCCCAACTCCAGAATCTCTTTTTCAGGAGATCCAACTCCACGTCCAACTCAATCCCGGCATTGCACAATCCTGCTTCCGTATTCTCCAAGCGGCTGGAATAACCAGTTACGTAGGAGAGAGGAACATCCTGCAACAAATTTGCCGTCACCCGGTAATAATATTCCAGATTCAGATGCATCCGGTTCAAAAGAACGGCTTCTACCCCCAGATTCAATATCCGGTTATTTTCCCAAGTCAAACGTTTATTGGCAATTGTTTCGGCGTTCAATCCCGGTTTACCGTTATATTCATAACCAAAAGAATAAAGGGAACGCCAACCATAAAGCTTCTGAGGCAAACAGCCGTTACTTCCGTAGCTGACCTTCAATTTCAATTCTTGTATCTTATCCTGCCGTTGCATAAATCGCTCCTGGGAAATCCTCCAGGCCGCCGAAACAGAACCAAAAAATCCGAAACGATAGTCGGGATGAAAACAAGAAGAACGATCCCCACGCAAAGAAACCGACAAATAATATTTCTGCCTGTACGTATAATTCGAATTAAACAACCAGGAAAACATGGCATAACCTTCTCCGCCGCCTCCTACTCTCGACACCTTGGCGGAAGCCGATAAATAAGGAAAGTCATCCGAGAGGAAACGTATTCCTCTGGCCGATATATACTCCTCCTTTACATCTTCCAGTTCAAATCCGGTATAAGAACTCCACTCGTGCCCCTTCCCCAGAACGGGACAATAGTAAAGTATTCCCGTACCCACGATTTTCCGGCGACGGGCATCCCGTTCGTAAAGAGCCCCTCCATCTTTTTGTCCATCTCCGAAATCCTTATCGTAATATTGACGACGACGGGCCATTAAAGCCGACAAAGAAACGGTTCCCCGAAAAGAAAGAGATCGAGACAACAAACAACGTATCCATCCCGAAGCATAAACGACTGTTTGCGGACGGGCATAAATGTTATATTTATTAACGGCTAACGGATTCATATTGCTATTCTGTCCGTACGGAAATTCCAGATTCAAAGATCCATCCTCTAAATAAACCGGAACGACCGGAGCCAAAGAAAGAGCCGTATACTGAGGCATGGCATACCCCATAGCATCTTGTCGCGGCCCTCTCTGATCGGAATGAGAAAGCATAGTCTTTATTCCCCAATGAAACGATTTTCCCGCGGGTTCCGAAGCAAAATTCACCCGTAAAGAATAACGTTTCAACTGACTTCCCCGAATAACTCCCTGTTGATTCAGATACTCCAGCGAAATATAGTAGTTTCCGGCAGGATCTCCTCCATCCATGGAGAAATTAATTTTTTGAAACGGAGCCAAGCGAGTCACTTTCTCATACCAATTGACATCCGGTAACTTTCTTCGATCCACCCCAAACAAATCCTCGTAATACCCCCCGTCTCCTCTTTTTATCTTAAAGACCTCATTAAACCTTTGTTGTGCGATATGATACCAATCATAATAGTTCTTCCCCTCGATCAGATAGTTTTCTTTATCCGCATACAACCGTTTCACCTCTTCAAAAAAATTATTTTTAGAGATCTGTTGGTATACTAAACAGTGCATTTCACCCTCCACCCATAAATCGGTAAACTCGTCTGCATTCACCAGATCGGGCTTTGCTCCGGAGAACAACGAAGACAACCCCAACTGGGCATCCAGGGTATAACGGGTCTTCCCGTTTCCGCTTCCCTGTTTTGTCGTAATAACGATAACACCGTTTGCTCCCCGGGAACCGTAAAGGGAAGCGGAAGCTGCATCTTTCAATACCGTAATATTAACAATATCCTGCGGGTTAATCGTGTTCAAAGGATTGATCGGATATTCATCGTCACCGGAGAGATTCATCAAATCCCAAACCATCCCGTCCACGACATACAGGGGATCCTTGGAAGCATGCATGGAACCTACCCCGCGGATTAAAACGGAATAAGCCACCCCGGGTTGTCCCGATCCGCCGACCAACGTACCGGAAGAGAGTCCCCGGATAACATCTTGCAACGAACTGACGGAACGCCCTCCTATATTTTCCGATCCGATAACCGTAGCCGATCCCGTGTAGCCGGTCCGTGCATACTGACCATACCCGGTAATGATCACTTCCCTCAAATGTTTACAATCCGGCCGCAACACCACGTCAACGGTCGCTCCTGCAGTAATCTCCACTTCACAACTTTCCATCCCGATAAAAGAATAAACCAATATCGATCGTCCCTCTTTCGGTACTCGCAAAGCGTAGCAACCGTTTATATCCGTGGCGACTCCGATAGAACTTCCTTTCAACCGTACGGTAACTCCCGGCAACACGACTCCCTCTTCGTCCCGTACGCATCCCCGTATCGTTCTCATTTTCATCTTTACAGGCTGCTTGTCGCATTGTCGAAGTACAAAAACCTCGTGACGGACATCATAACACAACCCGGTACCCTCGAGGTATTTATCCAGAATCGCCCGAACCCCCTTGTTTCTCTCTTTTACCCGGGACAGTCGTACCGATTCCACATCGGACGTACTATAAATAAAAATCAAATCGGTTTTACGCTGCAACTCCCAGATCAAATCCCGTAACATGACATCCTTCAGATTCAAATTAACCCGTTGCTCCTGAGCCTGAAGAGTTTCCCCCATGCTCAGAGACACCCAAAGCAATAGATATTTAATAAATCTTTTCATAAATGCTTCTGTTCGTCCTCGATCTTACGATTTTATTCTGGTTATCGATTACTGTAATTCTCCGGCATAAACCCGGTAGTATCCCTGACGCAAATAAGATTGTCCGAAACCCGTTTTCGGACAATCTCTCTACAAACAAGCAAATCTATTCACCCAAACTTACTGATAAGGCGCATAGCCCGGGTTCTGTTCTCCCCGGATATTGGGATTCGCATCCATCTCATTCTCCGGTATCGGATATACTACCTGAGGCAAAGTATAATCAATATTTTCGTTTGCAGCCGTCACACATCCTTTCCTTTCCCGTTTAAAAGGAATCGCCCGACGGAAACAATCCCAATAGGTATGTCCCAATAAAACCAATTCTTTGCGACGCTCCAATAATATGGCATCGATCAATTCCTGTTTTGTCAACAATCCTCCTTCAAACGTTTCGTCCGTCCGAGCTTCATGCACCTCATTCATATAATCCAAAGCCGTCTTTAATCCGTTGGGACGGCTACTCTCCGCGTAAGCTTCGGCCAGATTCAGATAGACCTCAGCCAAACAAACCACAGGAATATTATGTTGATAATGGGTAGGATCACCTATATATCTCCGACACCCCTTGCCTTTTCTATTGTCACAAATCAAATAACTCCGCACGTCCTTTGCATCCTTTTTTACGATATTCATCCACAACGAATTGATACTATAAGCAGCATATCCCTGCTTGGCCGAAACTTTTCCGTCCTTCGGATCTTCCGGATTATCAATTGTCGGATAGCGTATAATATAATTCAAGGCTGCCGTACTCAAATTATCCGTTGCCGTATAAGCCAACTCCCATATATTCTCCTTACAGAAAGGTTTATAATAATTCGTTTTGTACTCGCTATAATCCATCATCTTACTTTTTCCCCCTAAAGCCAACTCCCCTTCCGTGATCGCCTCTTCCCATTTCCCCAAATAAAGGTATACCCGGGAAAGCAAAGCACAAACGGCATAATAAGAGATCTCTCCCTGTTTTACCGGCATTCCCTTCAAACAAGTCTTCGCCTGATTCAACTCATGGAGAATTTTCTCATAACAAGTGGCTGCATCCGAACGACCGATAGGTGTAGTAATCACACTATTCAACTCCTCGATCGTCAAAACTACAGGTACTCCCTTCTTATATTTATCTTCGTACTTAGCCCCTCCCGGACAAGAGAAGATCGGAGGATAAGCAAACATCCGCATCAAATCGAAATAGGTCAATCCGCGTAAAGCATGAGCCTCTCCTTTTATCCGTTTTTTCTCTTCCTCATTACCGGGAACATTATCGATACGTCCGATGATATTGGTCGTAGCCTTTACCACGCCATAAAGCTGTTCCCACGTATCGATCGCAAATCCGCCGGAAGAAGAGGACTCCTGGTAACCATTCTCCCGTTCGAAACGGTTTCCCGTCCCGCTGTTTACGTAAAAGTCAGGGCCTTTTGCCGCCTCATAAGCATACACTTGGCGTCCATAATAATTTTCATGAGATATCGCATCATACACTCCATACAAAGCCCCCTGTACATGCTCCAATTTCTCGAATACAATATCTTCATCCATATTATCGTAAGGTGTCCGGTCCAGAAAGTGATCACAACCGGATAACATGACCACCAATATTCCTAATAGATATATCTTTTTCATAACTGTATCATTTTAGAAGTTAATCTGTAAACCTGCCGTAAACGTCATAGCCGAAGGATAATCGTCCGGATTACGATAACCGTTTAAGGTCATTTCGGGATCATATCCTTTCAATTTGGAAAGGGCAAACAGGTTCTCCGCCTGTACAAAAACTTTGGCGCTTCTCAATGTCAATTTATCCATCCAGGGTTTTGGAAAATCGTATTGCAATTTAATATTCTTCAATTTCAAATAATCTCCCTTATACAAGTACCGGGTAGAGGTCCAGCGACTCCATTTCTTGGAATTGATCCGTAGCGGATTTTTCCCGGTAGGATTATCAGGAGTCCAACGATCCAGCTGATCTTTTTCAATCGCCCGAATATCCCGGGCCCCGTCATTTTTCGTGGCCGTACGACCGGTATAATCCAACACCTTATGCCCCATAGCATAGGTAAACAGGAAACTCAACTCCAACCCCCGATACGAAACGGTACTGGAGAACCCTCCGTTTACCTTCGGAAGTGCCGTCCCCCGGATATCCCGGTCTGCTTCATCATAATCCTTGGTGATTACTTTATTCCCCTGATCGTCCTTTTTATACCACTGCTGTTCCCCTGTCTGCGGGTCTATACCGGCCCACTCCCTCAAGTACCAGGAGTAATAACTCTCTCCGTTACGTTTGATCTGAGTACCGATATCATCGTTGGTCAAACCGAAAAATTCATTTCTCAACGTGGCTATGTTGATATTAAAATCCCAATTGATCTGACGCTCCTGAACAATCGACGCATGTAATTCGATTTCCCATCCCCGATTTTTCAGTCCGGCAGAAGAGTTCACCAAACGTTCTTTATGTCCCGTTACGTAAGAGATCGGCAGATCTTGTAATAAATTTTCCGTCCTTCGGTTATAATACTCCACGCTCAAATCGATCCGATTGAAAAAGCCCATCTCCAAACCGATATTAAAGATTTTATTCTCTTCCCATGACAAGTCCTTAGAAGCAATTGCCGTCGGTTTTAAACCCAAATGTCCATTGTAATTATAGCCGAAAGAGTAACGGGAACGCCAGCTATAATAAGAACTCGGCAAGGTTCCGTTTATACCGTAACTGGCTTTGACTTTCAGGTTATTCAACCAATCTAAACCTTGCATAAAAGACTCTTCCTTTATACGCCAAGCTCCTGATACGGACCAAAAATTACCCACCCGGTAATCTTTATGGAAGCGGGAAGAACGGTCACTTCGGAAAGAAGCAGAAAAGAAATATTTATTATCATAACTGTAATCTCCTTTCAACAGCCAGGAAAGCATGGAGTAACGATCTCCGTCCCCAGCGACCTCATCGGGTACGGCAGCCGCACTTAGATAAGGAAAATCGTCTGAAAGAAACTTCGTCGCTTCTGCCCTGATATACTCAGATTTCATATCTTCCCACTCGATTCCTCCATAGATTAATACCTCATGTACTTCGTTAAAGGTTTTTTCAAGATAGGCTAAATTAGTATTGGAGATCTTCCGTCGACGGGCATCCCGTTCGTATAAATAACCATCACTCTTTGCTCCGTCACCGAAATCCTTATCATAATACTGACGACGA
Organism: Gabonibacter massiliensis; assembly: GCA_001487125.1. Taxonomy (GTDB): domain Bacteria; phylum Bacteroidota; class Bacteroidia; order Bacteroidales; family Marinifilaceae; genus Gabonibacter; species Gabonibacter massiliensis. The sequence goes on along the minus strand of LN913010.1, from coordinate 59,891 downwards.
CGAGCGTGCAGATAATCAAGACCAAAAGTACTCTTTATCTTTAACCACTTCGTAAGATTAAACTGTAAAAAACCGGATGTCAATACTTTTGTCTGCGGACGATCGTAGCTATTGTATTTTGCTACAGCCAGGGGGTTCATATTCGAATTGACATTTTTGGGAAAATTGAAATTAAAAGATCCGTCCTCTAAATAGACCGGAACAATCGGAGCAAGAGATAAAGCCGTATAATGCAACATGGCGTACCCCAATGCATCCCGGCGGGGCCCCGATTGGGCGGAGTAAGTTAATTGAGTATTCAGCCCCCAATTAAAGAAATTGTCCGGATCATCGGAAGTCAAATTCATACGTAGAGAGTAACGTTTTAATTCGCTCGATTTCAAAACTCCCTGTTGATTGAAATACTCCAACGAAGCATAAAATTTTCCGACACGCGAACCACCCCGGGCCGAAACATTGATCTTCTGGAAAGGAGCCGTACGGGTCACCTCGTCATACCAATTCACATCAGGCATCCTGTCGGCATCCGCCCCGAACAGATCGGTATAGTACTCGTCACTATCCGCTCCTTTTTTGATTTTAAAGACGTCACAAAACTCGGTTTTGGCATCCGCATACCATTCGTTGTAATTTTTCCCGTCAAACTTATATCCCTCCTTGTCTTTATACAAATCCTTAATGATCGCAAAGAAATCATCTTCCTTGGAACAGGCAGCATATACCATCCGGTGCATCTCCCCTTCCAGCCAAAGCTCCGTAAACTCTTTTCCGTTTACCAACTCCGGTTTGGAGGCTTCAAATATTTTGGAAAAACCGAATTGCATATCAACCGTATATTGCGGTCTTTTCCCTATCTGGCCTTGTTTCGTGGTAATTACAATTACCCCGTTGGCTCCGCGCGAACCGTATAAAGAAGCCGATGCCGCATCTTTCAAAACCGTCATACTGGCAATGTCCGAAGGATTTAAGGTATTCAACGGATTGGTGGGGAACTCTGCGCTACCCGACATGTTGGCGGCATCCCAAACAATCCCGTCCACGACATAAAGCGGAGCATTGGAAGCATTCATAGAACTGATTCCTCTTAAACGGATAGTTCCGGAAACTCCCGGTTGTCCGGTCGAGGTTACTAACGTCCCCGGCGAATTTCCCCGCAATACATCCTGAAAAGAGGCCACCGGCCGCTCTTCGATCTTTCTTGCTGTCATTACGGTAGCCGAACCCGTGTACGCTTCCCGGCGGACGGTCGCATAACCGGTCACCACTACATCTTTTATTCTTGCCACATCTTCTTGCAATAAAATTTTCAACGTTGTTTCCGGTTTAGTGATTTTGATCTCTTTGGTCTTCATGCCGATAAAAGAGACCACGATAATCATCTCCTTAGATTTCGGAATTTTAAGTTCAAATTTACCGTCGGCAGCCGTAGCCGTACCGATTTGCGTTCCTTTTAAACGAACGGAAACTCCCGGCATCGGTTCTTTCGTCACACTATCGATGACCATCCCCTTTATCACCCAGAGTTCCGGCGCATGCTCGTTTGTCGTGTTAGCGGAGGGAAGGTTTCCCGCCGATAGGTCTGACAGACTCCAAATAACCACATAAAAGGCTAATCTCATCAGAAAAAAAACCTTTTTTAATTCTTTCCGTGTGAAAGAAATTCTTTTTTTTTCCATAACTTTGTGTGTTAAGTTTAACATAAGTTCTTGTTTTACAAGAACTGGAGCTACGCGATGTTCCCGCATCACGTAGTTTTTTATTTAGTCTTAGTATTCGCTTTTTCCAATACGACGGTGTTCCCCTCTACCTTCACCGTCACTTTACAGGTTTCCTCGAGCAACTCCAATACCGGAGTAATATCCCGGTAACGATTAAAACAACAACCGAACCGGATATCTTTTAAAACTTCTTCCCGGAATTCGACCTTCATATCATACCACCTGGCCAACTGCTCCATGATCTCTTCCAACCGCCAATCTTTAAAACGAAACAATCCCTCTTTCCAGGCAATAAAATCAGCTACATCTACCTCTTCCACTTTTGCTTCTCCGGACAATTTATTAAAGCTGACCTGCTCCGAAGGCTTCAGAAGGAATGATTTTCCCCGAACCTTCGCCGTAAAACGGACGCTCCCGCGTATTAATGTTGTTTTTACCTCTTCATCCTCCGGGTAAGCAGAAACATTAAATTTCGTACCCAATACTTCCGTTGACGTTTCTCCGGTCGTCACTATAAAAAGACGATTATCCTTTTCTACCTCAAAATAAGCCTCCCCGGTTAATTCAACTTCCCGTCTCTCTCGCGTGAATCGAACCGGGAAACGCAAGGAACTCATGGCATTAAGATGTACTCGGCTACCGTCACTCAACACTAAAAAATATTCTCCCCCAAGAGGGGTTTTTATCGTATTATATATAACCTTTTCTCCGCTCGTTTCTCTTTCATCCTTCCCCCGGTAATCCAACACGGAAGAGTCTTTACAAATCACCGTCCCATCGGATTCCTGAAAAGTAAAAGAGGAACGGGTTTCCAATGTAACATGCTGCCCGTCGGCTAAAACCAAGACAGCTTTAGCTTCACCCGGACGAATAAGCCGGGCTTGTCCGACCTTTTCATTCGGTCCTTCAGACAAACGAAAAACAAAATAGGATGCTACAAATAAAACAATCAATAAAGCCGCATAGGTCGTCACTCTCCTTACCGTTACAAACCGCCGATTGTCTATTCGTTTCTCCAGATCTTCCCAACGTTGTAATTTCCGGTAACGTTCGGCATGCTCGTTTCTACGGGCCAAATTTTCGGGAGAAGATAATCTTTCGAATAATCGCCGATGGGCAATATCCTCCTCTTTCCATGCTTCCAATAAAGCATGTTCCTCCTCGTTCATCGTTCCGGCTAACGATTTTGCGATGAAAGAAGCAATATCAAATTCCCGATGTAACATTTTTTCAGTTTTTCTCTATAACAACTGAAAGTCAAAAATGGGGTAGTTAAAAATAATTTTTTTTGCAGTTTTTTTATTGTACGCTGTGCATCAACAAGATAAACAAATAAAAATAATGCTTTAATTCTTCTCGCAAACGTCTATAAGCCGTCTTTTTTAAAGAGTGTACCGTACCGTCCGATATTCCCAATTCTTCGGCAATCTCTTTATTCGCCTTGCCTTCCATGGCCAACATAATCACCCGCCGGCACTGCGCCGGTAATTTTTGAATCGCTTGCATCAGCAACCGATAACTTTCCTCTTCTATTACCTCTTCCCCCCAAAGTCGGAAACCCTCTCCCGCCCAATCCCGATAAGCCTCCTCCACACGTTTATGCTTTATTTCATTGAGGGCCAAATTTCGGACAGATACGTATAAAAAAGATTTCACCTGATGTAAGTAATTAAAATTCTTTCGATTCTGCCATAATTTAACGAAACTTTCCTGTACAATATCGGCAGCCATTTCAGGTTCTTCCACGTATCTCTCCGCAAAAAGACACAAGGTCACGAAAAAATCGTTGAACAGACTTTTAAACACGGCCTTATCTTCTATATTTATCTTATATACAGACGAATACATGAAATTTTCCCTTATCTTTAATAAAACAACATCCTGACAACCAATGTAACATCAGACTCTTAAAAAGAACGATTATAAAGATACAAAACTAAACAAAATTTCTCATTATGCAATATTTACATGCGATGTTTATATGATTAACAATCAAAATATTACATTATTGAATAATAAACCACAGTCTACTTATACTGCCATCTCAAAAAAAGTTCGTTTTTTGAGATTCTAAACCGCCTTGTTTATTCTACATATCTATCACATTTTCAGAAAGTTACATCGCAAACGTATGCATAATTATATGTTGTATAAGATGTTTTTTAATCTAAACAATTGTACTATTTTTGCCCGCGTATCTTAACAACAGGAGTATAATAATTATATCTTAATCAAACGAAAGATGATTTATTCACAAGAGGTGCAACACATGTGTGTTGTAAAAAAAGGACCGGATCATGGTCCGGCTCCCATTCCGGAAGAAGGAAAATGGGTACGTTCAAAAGAGATCAAAGACATTTCCGGTCTAACACACGGAATCGGTTGGTGTGCTCCGCAGCAAGGAGCTTGTAAACTGACTCTGAACATAAAGGAAGGAATTATCGAAGAAGCATTGGTAGAGACTATCGGTTGTTCCGGTATGACCCACTCTGCCGCCATGGCTTCGGAGATTCTTCCGGGAAAAACTTTGTTGGAAGCCTTAAACACGGATTTAGTTTGTGATGCAATCAATACGGCCATGCGGGAACTTTTCCTGCAAATCGTCTACGGACGCAGTCAAAGCGCTTTCTCCGAAGGAGGTCTTCCCATCGGAGCCAGCTTGGAAGATTTAGGGAAAGGACTTCGCAGCCAGGTAGGAACCATGTTCGGTACGCGAGCCAAAGGAACCCGTTATTTAGAAATGGCTGAAGGATACGTTACCCGCATGGGATTAGACGAAGAAGGTGAGGTCATCGGCTACGAGTTCATCCATCTCGGAAAATTCACCGATATGTTGAAGAAAGGTATCGAACCCAAAGAGGCACTCGAAAAAGCAAAAGGATCATACGGTCGTTTCGCCGAAGCCGCTAAATACATCGATCCGAGACACGAATAAAAACGATTAATCGATTATGAGATTAAGTAATTGCAAATTACAACAAATCACAGAATCAGGTAATCACAAAATCACAGAATAATAAAAATCAACATGGCTTTATTTGAAAGTTACGACCGCCGGATTAATCAGATTAACGCGGTTTTAAACCATTATAACATAAAAAACATCGAAGAAGCGAAAGCGATATGCGACGCGAGAGGAATCGATCCTTACAAAATGTGTAAAGAAATTCAACCTATTGCTTTCGAAAATGCAGCGTGGGCCTACGTGGTAGGAGCGGCCATTGCCATTAAGAAAGGTTGCACAAAGGCGGCAGAAGCGGCAGAAGCCATCGGAGAAGGCTTGCAGGCATTCTGTATCCCCGGTTCCGTCGCCGCCGACAGAAAAGTAGGATTAGGACACGGAAATCTGGCAGCCATGCTGCTTCGGGAAGAGACAAAATGTTTTGCTTTCTTGGCCGGACACGAATCTTTTGCTGCCGCAGAAGGAGCCATCGGGATCGCAAAATCGGCCAATAAGGTACGCAAGCAACCGTTGAAAGTCATCCTCAATGGCTTGGGAAAAGACGCCGCTATGATCATCTCCCGTATCAATGGATTCACCTATGTTCAAACGGAATTCGATTACTATTCCGGAGCATTGAAAATCGTGAAAGAAAAAGCCTATTCCAAAGGGGAACGAGCCCAGGTAAGATGTTACGGGGCAGACGACGTCCGAGAAGGAGTAGCCATTATGCGTCACGAGGGAGTGGACGTTTCCATTACAGGCAACTCAACCAATCCGACACGATTCCAACACCCGGTAGCCGGAACCTACAAAAAAGAGTGTATGGAAACCGGGAAAAAATATTTTTCAGTAGCCTCCGGAGGCGGTACCGGACGTACCCTCCATCCCGATAATATGGCAGCAGGCCCTGCCAGTTACGGTTTTACCGATACGCTTGGCCGTATGCACGGAGATGCCCAATTTGCGGGATCCTCGTCCGTACCCGCTCACGTGGAGATGATGGGATTCCTCGGCATGGGCAACAACCCCATGGTCGGTGCAACAGTCGCCGTCGCTGTCGCTATCGAAGAAACAAAATAATTTACAATTAAACTATTCAGCCTGCCACAGCAGGTATTTTGTGGCAGGCTGAATCTCAAGTAAAAAACCGGTTTACTTCTTTTTACCGGTCTCTACCCGGAAAACCTTTTTACCTTCTTTGGTTGCCGACATGTTTATGGATTCGATTCGATCGTAAGAGAGTTGTATTTCTTCTTCCTTATTTGTTAACCCTTTCATAATTTTGACTCATTTATCTCAAATACAACTAAAAGTTTTAGTTTGCGAACTAATTTATTTAGTAAAAAAACTAAAAAAGATTATTTAACGATAAGATAGACTTTTATATTTTATAATAAAAAAAAGATCGTGATTGGTCGAATCATGATCTTTCCTATAAAAGCGAACGCACGTTTTAAATCCTACTTCATTTGCTTTGAGGGACCGTTATTTTCCGCTCCTTGCGTTCCATTCTTAATTCTAATAAAAAAGCGGCCAATAATCCTATACCACCGAACAAAAGGACAGAGGCACTATAAATGACAGTTTCTATTTTCATGTTTAAAAAACTGTCATTACCCGGAGCATACAAGTCAAAACCTAAGGAACAGATCAAAAAAGCAATAAAGATACCCAACCCCAAACCGATCAACAAGCAGCCTCCTTTTAGGGCACTAAACGAGAAACTGGAAAAACCCGGCAATTGAAGTTTTTTGCCTGACCATTCAGCTTCACCAAGCACTTCAACCTTATCAAGCACCAATAAGCGTTCGCGTCTTTTGGCATACAACTCGAACAATTTATAGATCAACAGAAAGAACGAAAGGGCGTAAATAGTGAACGGCGAGTGTCGGAACGGCCACCCGACGGATTGTTTGAGCGTAGCGAGACCCGGAGGGTAGTGGACGAAAATCGACTACACGATCGGTGAGAACGTCCCCACCCCGAGGGGTTGTCCCCCGTCGCGATTGTAGATTGACGATTTAAAATTGTAGATTAATCAGTAATCAATTTAAAATTTAAAATCTACAATCTACAATTTACAATTAGACGGATTAGGAGATTGGGAGTAGACTTACGATTTTAGGACTTCATCTCTATGAACTTTGGCTCTATGGACTTTCCCGAATATTTCCATTCTTTTCCGTCATTTTTAATATCTTTGCCGAGTCTGATTACTTAATAGCAAGAGACGATCTGTTGTAAAACAAAGAGCATGGCAGGAATAAAAAGCTTAGCAAAAGATACGGCTATCTACGGGATGAGCAGTATTATCGGAAGATTTCTGAACTGGTGTCTGGTACCGCTTTACACGTACAAATTAGCAACCGGAGAATTCGGAGACGTAACCAATCTTTACGCGTGGATGGCCTTGTTACTGGTCATTTTAATCTACGGCCTGGAAACCGGTTTTTTCCGTTTTGCCAACGATTCGGCGGAAGGGGATCCCCAAACAGTATACTCCACCTGTCTTTTCTCTTTGGCCACGACCTCCCTTGTATTTATGGGACTCGTTTTTTTGTTTCAAGCACCTATCAGCCGGCTTATCAAGTTACCGGAACATCCGGAGTATATTCTGATTACGGCAGCCATTATCGCTATGGATGCTTTTTGTGCACTTCCCTTTGCCTATTTACGTTATTTGAAACGCCCGATACGATTTGCCGCACTGAAACTTCTATTTATCGCTTTAAATATTGCTCTTAACTTGTTTTTCCTCGTCGCGTGTCCCTGGATATGGAAACACGCTCCGGAATGGATCGATTGGTTCTACAATCCGACTTACGGCGTAGGATATATATTGATATCCAATTTATTAGGCACATTCATCGTTCTTTTAGCCCTTGCTCCCGAGATTGTACGTATTCCCTGGCGGTTTCGCCCGGATCTACTAAAACGCATTTTACGTTACTCTTTCCCACTGCTTATTTTGGGAGTAGCCGGTATCATGAACCAAACCCTCGATAAAATCCTCTACCCTATGTTGATTGCCGATCCTGCTGCAGCCAAAAGCGGCTTAGGAATATACGGAGCTAATTACAAAATAGCCATCGTCATGGTAATGTTCACGCAAGCTTTCCGGTACGCTTACGAACCGTTTATTTTCGCCCAGAACAAAGGAGAAGACAAACGGGTAGCTTACGCCGAAGCCATGAAATATTTTATTATTTTCGGGCTTTTCATATTCTTGGGAGTGATGTTCTATCTCGAAATACTCCGATATTTTATCGATCCGGACTATTTCTCCGGTTTACAGGTTGTTCCTATCGTGATGATCGCAGAACTCTTTTTCGGCATATTCTTCAACCTCTCTCTCTGGTATAAATTAACGGATAAAACTCAATGGGGAGCTTATTTTTCTCTTTTCGGTTTAGCCATAACCCTGACCATCAATATCGCTTTCGTTCCCCGTTACGGTTATATAGCCTGTGCCTGGGCCGCTTTCACCTGCTATTTTGCCATGATGGTGGCTTCCTGGTTTATCGGACAACACTATTACCCGATCCGGTACGATTTAAAAGGAATCGGAAAATATTTCCTGTTAGCCTTAGCCTTGTACGCCTTAGCTTTATGGATTCCCATAGAGAATCAAATCCCGCGTCTCGGTTTCCGGACGATCCTTCTCGCCCTATACCTGTTATACGTGATAAAGAAGGATTTGCCGCTCAAACAAATCCCCTACCTCAACCGATGGGCCAAAAAATAAGATTCAGCGGCCCAAAAGGTTTTGAACGAATTGATGCCATAAAGAGGGCTCTACCAATAGCGGAAAGATAAAACCATAAACAGCCCCGTAAAAGTGAGCATTGTGATTTATATTATCACTATCCCGCTTCGCCATATACTGGCAATAAAAAAGATAAAGGAAACCGAATAAAATTCCGGGAATGGGCAGGATCGCAAAGAAATAGATCTTATCCCAAGGGTTTAGAAAAATCGCCGCGAAAAGAACAGCGGAAACCGCTCCCGACGCTCCGATAGAAGAATAATACGGATTTTTATTATACTTGAACAAATCATAGACAGAAGCTGCTATCATTCCCCCGAAATAAAGCAACAAATAGTTTACCGAACCGAAACCGTTTACCTCAAACCATTGTTCCAAATAAGAACCGAAAGAGTAAAAAGTAAACATGTTCACGAACAGGTGTACCCAATCGGCATGTACAAAACCGTGCGTGATCAGACGGTACCACTCTTTAGCTCTTATCACCCGATAGGCAGAAAAAGCCAGTTTATCAAACAGTTGGTGATTATTAAAACAAGCCATCGAAACCACCACCGTGGCAATAATGATCAATAATGTCAACATAATTCTCTTCGTTTAGGTTACGAATGTACAACATTTTACGTTTTCTTCCATTCTTCCGGCTAAAAAAACAGGGAGAACAAAATTTCTCCCTGCCGTAAAGAATGATAATGATACAAAATCTTAACCGAATTTACCTTTCGGTCTATTTACGCTCTTCTATATCAATATACATATCGCCTGAAAAATCGTTTAACAGATATTTGGCAAAATATCCCCGCATCTTATGTTCCAACAATCGGTTCTCTCTCCCATCTATTGCATGTCCGCTTCGAGGGAGAATCAGCATGTCAAAGTTTTTTCCGGCATCTATTAATGATTGTACCATCCGCATCGCGTGAGCCGGATGAACATTATCATCCTGCATTCCGTGAACGAGCAAAAGATGTCCCCGGCAATTCTCAACCAATTGCATATTGGTACGAATTTCCCGAACCTTAAAGTTCGTCCTTTTATCATAGGGTTTATTATCTCGGACTACGCTATCGACGATCTCTTGCACTCCATTGTTTAACTCCACCCAATCAAGAGCATAAATCCGGTTATCATGATTTCCCGATACGGAAACGGCTACCGAATAAAAATCCGGATAGGTCAGTAAAGCAGCCGTAGACATAGCACCTCCCCCGGAATGTCCGTAGATTCCAACCCGAGTAGTATCGATAAACGGATATTGCTTCGCTAAATTTATAATCGCAGCCCGATCATCCGCCAACGGGTAATCTCTCATGTTCCCATAACCAAAACGCTGATACTCTTTTCCCCGGATTGGCGTTCCACCCCGATGGCCGACCTGAATAACCACAAAACCCAACTGAGCCAATTTGGTGGCGTAACTTGAGCTTAAACCAAACGATACCGGTACATATTCTCCCTGCGGTCCGGGATATACTTCCGAGATGATCGGATACTTCCGGTTCGGGTCAAAGTTCATCGGCCGCCACATTACCCCGTAAAGATTTGTAATCGAATCGGCCGCCTTCACCTTAAAACGAATCGGCATATCCCATCCTTTTTCAAGGTAAGGATCAATATCGTGTTTAACCAATTCCAACACAATCCTACCTTTAGCATCCCGAAGAACGCTACGGGGAACCGTGTCGACCCGGGAGAAATTATCAATTATATATTTTCCGACCGGAGATAGCTCTATCTTATGTGTGGCATTCTCCGGAGTAAGGATCTGAAATCCGCCTTTATCAATATTTGTCTTACATAAAACTTTATAATAGGGATCTCTGTCCGGAACAACACCATAAGCATAAAAATAAAGATCCCGTGTCTTTGAATCGATTTCCTGAATATGTCCCGTCACATACTCTCCGGAAGTCAGTGCTCGTTTCAATTGTCCCGTCTCCCCGTCATACAAATAAAAATGCCCGAATCCCGTACGCTCCGATCGATAAACGATCTCTTTACCGTCATTCAAGAAAAAAACCTGAGCCAAAACATAATCGAAAAAAGGTTTATCCACCTCATGAATCAATACCCGTACGCTATCCGTATCCATATCATACACGCATAACTCCTTCTCGTCCCACGTGCGTTTGATACGTTGGAAATAGATCTTTTTTCCATTTTGAGAAGCGTATAAAAACTCGACATATTGATCTTTCCATTTGGAAACATCCAATTCCCGAATAGCGGGAATCGTCACATCAACTAGCTTCAAACCATATTGACAGGCCAAGCTGTCTCCGGCGACGGCATAGCGATAGGTTCGCAAACTCGGGCGTTTCCAATGAAGGTAATCCGTAAGATACATCTCTCCCAAGCAGCGTCGATCTTCAGATTGAATTACAAAATGAGTCGAATTCGGCAACCAACAACCGTTAGGCCTTACCTCCCGTTCTTCCATTCCTTTAAAATACTGACCGTAAGAGTTGAATCTCGAACCATCATCCGAAAGTCGGACAAGCGTAGAATCACCGCTTTTTTCCGGATTATGCGCTAAAAACAGATTATGATCCCTTACAAACAAAATGTATAAGCTATCCGGAGAATACTCCCAGGCAGAAGGCTGGCCGTAATATTCCCACTCTTCCGCTTCCGATTTCATCACTCCGGTTTTCAAATGATAGGAAAATTTTTCATCACCGAGATAGAATGAGATCTTTTTCAACGAACGATCAAAAGTTATCCCGTCCAGCCCCAGATTATCGGGATTTACCTTGTTCCCCGTCAATCGATTTACCTTCGTTGCTATATCCCGGTTATCAAACAACAGCTCTTGTTTTCCTCGTTGCGGATAGACAATATAGTATTTCATACTACCGCCATCTTTGTATCGAAACCAAAAATTATCCGTGCCGTTAATAAAATAAGGAACAATAGAAAATCCACCCCCGAATCCCTTAAACTCTTTTTCAAACCGAAAAACCTGTTCGTAGTCTGCTTGCGCAACAGCCGAAGCCATCACCGCCATACAAGCTAACAAAATAAATACCTTCCTCATCTTACCTTCCGTTAAAATAATAGTTTCCGACACCCAATTTCCAAATAACATCGCGTATCTTTCCGAAGCTCCGAGTCGAACCGTAAACTTTATTGCTGAACTTATACAAGCTACTCATATCCTTACCGTCGTACTGCAATTCGTATATATCAAAGAATCCATCTTCAAATGCGACTCCGATATGATGTTCGAAACTCTTTGCCCCATAACCGAACATGGACTGAGTGGCCATAGAAACGATCTCCTTATCGAACGTCCGGACAATACCGAATTCATATTTATGGAAGGTCTCGTCGACTTCAAAATAATAGATATTCTGTTTATCGCAAACATATACCATATTGCAATTCCGAAAAGTACCGAGTTTTACAAAATCGGTAATTCCGTGTTCCCGCGTCAAATTAATCTTCTGCGAGCTGTATATTTTCACGTGCTTCGCGGAAGAAGGCGCTCCTCCGACAAACAGATGTAACATATATTCCCCTTCCGGGTTTTTAGAAACAACTGCACTCCCGGAAACTCCCTCTTCCTTTACCCTAAAATAATCCGATTCCATAACCTCATCCGTTAAATCCGTAAAATGTGCGGCAAACTCCTCTTCTTCATAAACCAACTCCATCTCCGTAAGATTCCGTCTATTACTGTAATAATCGGAATAGATCCCCAAGTACCTCTTTTTTCCGGCAGCATCTTCTTCTATGGCATAAATCGTTCCGGACTCCACGTAATCGCTAAATATAATATTCGATATTTTTCGTTTTCCACCTAAATAAACCACATCTTTGGAAAAATATCCCAAATGATAACCCGTGGCGGGATTACACCTTCGAGTATACAATAAACCGTCTTTATCTAATAAAAAACTATCGAAACAGGTATGAAGCAAATCCACGGGATGGAAAGCAACAGGTAATAACCCGTTACTAAACTCCTCTTCTATAAATGTCTCTTTTTTCAACGACTCTCCATTCAACTCCATAAATTGATTTCTTTCGGGTAGGGCCGTTTTAACAGTAACTTCCCCGAATACCCGATTATAATCGTCGAAAGCGTAATGTTCCCTTAATTGTAAAGGTTTTCCATTTATAGGTTCCCCGTACAAATCACTGTAACAATTGATATAATCCGCTATATACACAACCGTATCGTTTGTCCCGGTCTGAGAATTACTCGGAATCCTACCCGCCTTCACAAATCCCAAATCACTATTTTCTCCATTTTCCGTCAATAACAAAAATCCCATTTCATAGAGGGGTTTCACCTCGATCGAAAACTCCTTGTAAAATTTCGCTCCGGTTTTCTCATCCTCCACGGTCAGCAATCCTCGTAAAGAACCTAACTCTTTTGCCACGTGCGTATAGACAGAATCATGTGAAACGACCTTACTCTCTATTTGCCATTCGTATTTTACGCCCGCCGGATTTTTCTCGTCAAAGGTGAGTTCCGGTTTAAAAGTACGCGATTCGTTGACGACCATAGTAACACTATTAGGCAACTTTATCCCTATGGTATAAATTTTACCGTAATCATAATTCCCTTTATCCTCAAAACAGCTCATGCAATTCAAAAGGCAAGCAAGGATAAATATGTATTTTATCGTATTCATAATGTTTATGTTTTAAATGACTAACCTATAACCGGTACTGATATAAATCCACCGTTCTCTTCATCCGGGATAGGCTCCCGATCAGCTAACCAATGCTTAAATCTCAAGGCGGCGATACGTCTCTCGCCGTCGCTCATTTCACTCATATCCGTTATTCCAGTTGCTTCCATGAAAAGCTCAAATTTTCTTTTGGAATAGGTCCCCAAGTAAAACCGTTCGACGACCCTTTCATCCCACCAGGAAGGTCTTATAGCAATATCCGTAACAGAGAGAATCGAATGACTCCAAACGCCTCCTGTAGATAAAAAGATCTCTGATTCTTCCAACTTCAACTTTAAAAATAATTTTTCCGTTCGCAATAACGGATGATTTTTTAATTTTATACTGAACGTATCCGATACAACCCCTCGCCTGAAAACAAATCGCTCCGGTAGTACAAACATATCACTCGCGAGCGTCGATGCTGTATCCACCTTCACGATAAATTCTCTATCTTCCTCAAGAAGGTCACCGGTCAAATTAACAACAACAGGATATTCATACTCTTCGTCTAAGGTAAAGAAAAAGGAAAAATAGAGCGTATCCTTTTCATTCGACTCGAAAGAAAGATACCGGGGAGAATTATAAAGCTCTATTTTCCGCTGTTCGCAAGCCCAAAGCATAAGGGGAAAAATCAACATTCCCATTAATTTATATTTCGTTTTCATCATCCAAATTTTTAATTATTCATTTCGTCTATTTCCGGCGAGGGTAATACAAACTCTTTTTCCAACGTCTTCTCGGTCCAAGCATCTATAACGACAGGCATATGATGACGTTTATAAAAAAAGAACAACTGACCTTCTCCGTACACTTCCCGACGCAAATCTTTCAATATAATATTCTTTATAAATTCCTCTTTCGTGTTATACCCTGCCACACCTGCACGGGAACCTCTTTTACGAACGACAAAATACACGTAATCTTCAGCTAATTCCGGATCTTCATCAAAAACGGCTTCGGCAGCAATATAGTACATCTCGCTTAAACGAATCATGGGTATCATTTTACTGCAATACTTCCCTTTACCTTGTGTCAGTTCTTTTAATCTTTTGGGAAGCGGTTGATCTGATCCGTATAGCGGGTGGTCTTCCCACGCTTCATAGCGGTAATCGTATTTTTTATCACTATTAGAAAACAAGCCGTCTACATCTTGCATACATATATAATTGTTCTCCTCGAAGTATCCGGTCGAATAATCCGTCAGATTATTATTGTATAAAGCAAAAAACACATCGTCATAATATTTGAGATTACTTTGAGACTCCACATCGTCTCTCGTTGTAAATTCGATCCAATCCTCTTGTTCATGCAGATCGATCAACTCTTTAGCATAAGCGAATGCACTCTTTTCATCTCCCTTGTACATATAGACACGGGCCAATAAACATTTAACAGCCCAATAATTTAACCGGTATCCCCGGAATTCTAAAAAACGATTGCTTTCAAAACTCGTTAATTCCAATCTCGCTTTAAGTTCCTTTACCCTTTCCAATTTACTCCAGTCATACTCTTGTACCAATTCATGCGCTTTTTTCAAATCACTAATAACAGAATCCAAAAAGACGGAACTTTTTACCTTATCCGGAAAATAAACAGGGAACTCGGTTACATAAGGTAAAGCCTTTATTTCACCATCTACTTTTATACTGGGAGCAAACAAACGTAATAAATCGAAATGCACGAGAGCCCTGACCGCATAAGCTTCTCCTAAAATAAGATCCCGTTCTCTCTCTTGCAACGAGAATAGATTAGGATCGGCGATTAGAATATTCTTTATTAACACGTTACAATTGGCAATAATATTGTATCCTTCTGTCCAAAAAGTCTTGATTATCGTTTTCACCCGGGTATATTCGTAATTATATTTGGACGCCTCTTCATAAGCATGATTCTTCGTGTTCTCCGTATCATAATATTGTGCCAAGATATCCAAAAATCCCCAAGATAATTCCTGCCCGTACATACCTTGTTCAGCCATCGACTTATAAAGTCCATCCAATTGAGTATAAAATCCTTCTACCCGGGAGAATAGATCTTCTTCTGAAATCTGTTCTTTAGGCTCTATGGTTAACCATGAATTACAAGACATAAATGCCAAGCATATTCCTAAAACACACCATCTATTTAGCATAATTTAAAAATTAATCATTAGGTTGAAATTAAAACTCCGGGCAAAAGGGTAATCCAATCCTCTCTCCCGTTTCACGCTACACAGTTGAAACAATTCTCCGCATCCGATTTCCAAACGCACTCTTTCGAGTCCCAATTTTTCCGAGGAAGATTTACCCAATTCGTATTGCAAAGACATCGAGCTTAATGAAAACATATTATAGTCCTGCATAAAACGGGACGTAGGTCGTGTCTGTTTATATCTCTCCTTAATATCTTTTAACGGAGCTTTATCGCCGGGATTTTGCCACCGTTGGCTCAACACCCGCTTATCCACATTTTCAGTTTCTATATTCGCGTTCTCGACATAATATACCAACGTTTCATTGTACCGCTCGCTACCGAACTCATAAGAAAAATTGGCCGTCAAGGTAAAATTCCGATAGGTTGCATGTAATCCTAAAGACCCCGATCCCAAAGGCTCCGTATCTCCGATAACGACATACTCCTTCGGATCATTTTCAAAAACCACGGCCTCTTTTTTATCTAAAAACACCTCTTGTCCGGTAGCCGGATCTATTCCCAAAGAACGCATCCCGTATTTAGCCGTTAAAGAACCTCCCTCGTAAAATTTCGTCCAGATTTTCCGTTCATCCGACTGCTCCCCCAATGCTTTATCCGAGTTGTCATAATACGCTTCTACTTTCCGATTATAATCTTCCAACGATTTACCGATTTCAAGCATCCGGTTCTTATTCCGGGCGATGTTACCGTTCAGAGCTAATGAGAAATCCCGCCCCTGATACACACTCGCGTAGATATCGAACTCCACTCCTTCGTTCCGAACCTTGCCCAAATTATCTTTATACACGCTAAAACCGGAAGTGGAAGGAATAGTGACATCATTTACCATATCGACGGTTGTTTTATTATAATAAGATAACTTCAGATTGATCTTACCCCTCAAAAAAGAGGCATCTACCCCCACATCTACAGTACTTGTTTTTTCCGGCTTTAAAGAGTGATTCCCCAAATAGGTGATTTTAGTCCCGAAACCCGTCACATACCAATCATCGAACATATTTACAAAATAGTTCCGGGCAGCATAAGCCGGAAAATTAATATTTCCGATCATCCCGTAAGAGCCTCTCAACCTCAATCGATCCAACCATTCCGTGTTTTCCAAAAAACTGTATTTATGAATATTAATTCCAAGGCCACAAGCCCAATAAGGAGAACCTTTTTTCTCCGTCCCGAAAACCGAAGAACCCTCGTAACGAAAAGAAAAATCCATCAGGTAAATATCGTTCCAACTATAATTCAAAATACCGTTTATTCCGGCAGAACGGGAAGTAGTTTCTCTCTTACTGGGCTTCCCGTTAACCTCCGACGCATAATTCACGGAAGACAAATGCCCCGAAGGAAAACCGACATAGTGTGTATATACCGAATGACTCTTATTCTCTGTCAACTCTCCGTTAATGGCAATATTAATATCGTGTTTCTCTATCGTTTTATTTAAACTTATCCCCAAACGAACATTGACTCTACTGGAACCTCCGACATCGGTATACAAATCCCCGGCAACCAAATTATCTACCGAAATCTTCCGGGAGCTGTACTTCGAAAGCGGATCTATAAAACGACTGTCATCATTCCATTTTTGAGTCACTCCCAATGATCCCTGAATCATCAAATAATTCGTCACGTTACAACGCAACTGCAAATTATCCATCAGTTCATGTTGAGTCGTTTTCGCAAAACTCTCCAATCGAGCTTCATACATCGGGTTAGGAGAATCTCCCCCCGATGCGAATGTCGTGAGTTCTTTCAACAAGTTCCCGTTCGCATCTTTATACTTTACATAAGGCAATTGATGGGAATAATCCCGAAACGCTCCATAAGGAGAATCGGCCGTAGAAGTATAATGGTAAGAAACAGAATTACGTAAGAATAATTTTCCGTATTTCAAATGAATATTAAACTCGCCTCCCCAAGTATTTCGCTCGGAACCTTTCATTACGCCATCGTTTTGCGAATAATCCACGATAAGGCTATAACGAATAGCCTTCGAACCACTTTCAACCTGTAAACTATGATCGTGTCGAAAAGCCGTACGCAAAGGCAAAGCCATCCAATCCGTATCTACACCCTCCACATAGACGGCATTCCACCTTTTCATATACAACTCCTGCCCATCATACATGGGAGAGTTTGAATTCGGATCATAATCAAAGACACCGGAACGTTTCTCTGCCTCCAACTTTTCCCTCGCGTTCATCAGATTATATCCGGACAAATCAGGAAATTCCACGGATCCCGTCACGTTATAGCTGACCTGTAACCCACCTTCTTTAGGGGTACGGGTCGTGATAACGACTACCCCGTTTGCAGCCCGCGAACCGTACATGGCCGTTGCCGCAGCATCTTTCAGGAGGGTCACCGACTCTATCCGGTTCGGGTCCAAATCGTAAATCTTACGTATATCCACCTCAAACCCATCTATCACAAACGTGGGAGTATTCGGGTTCGCCTCCAATGAAGATTTCGCAAACGGATTCGCTCCCAACTCATCCAACTCCATTTTACCCAAGCTCGAACGCCCCCGAATCGTTACTTCTGGCAATTTATTCGGATCGGAACCGGCTAAATTATCCTCCGTAATCTTAAACGACGGGTCGAATATTTGTAAGGCTTTTATAATATTCGTTCTCGATACCTTTAACAAATCGTCTCCCCGTATCGTTCTCGCGTTTCCGGTAAAACTTTTGGTATTGATATTTCCGTAACCCGTAACCACGACCTCCTCCATCTCTTCAACATCATCCTCCATTTTTATAAGAATAGGCTCTCCGGGCACAACCGCATGTTCTACCTTTTTCATTCCGATAAACGAAAATACCAATACCGGATTTTTCGATTTTTTTAGTGCAAACGTAAACTTACCCTTTGCATCGGTTGTAATTCCCAAAGTCGTCCCTTTCAGTACGATGGTGACTCCCGGAAGCGGACCCCCCTTGGAATCGGTCACTTCTCCCGTCAAAATCATCTTCTCAACAGCAGGCGATACCGTCTTCTTTTTGATAATAATCGACTGCATTTCAAATTTGTAGGTAAAAGAAGTTTTTTCAAACAATCTGGTCAGAACCGAATCCACCGTCACGTTTTTCAAGTTTAAGGTCACCGATCCGATCTCTTTCAATTGTTCCGCATTATACACGAAATTCAACCGGGTCTGTTTGTTGATCTCTTTAAATACATCCTGTACACCTACCTTTGTCAGGTAAATCGTTACTTTTTGCTGTTGAGCCGCTACCACTCCCGGTAGTAAGATCACGGACAACAACAAAATCACTTTAAAAACCCTGGTTTTTCCATTTTTTAGGCATAAAAGCCGCCCAAGACAAAACCATCTTCGATTTTTTTCCATAAATTTGTATATTACTATTTAACACTCGGATGTGTAAACATCCATCTTCTACCGAAAGTTGCTGGAACAACTTTCGGTTTTTTATTTTACTACAATTACATGATTTTCAATATCAAATTTTACCGTAGCCGTCTCTTCGATCAAATGAAGGATATCCCGGACATCCGAAAAACGTTCCATAATACCCGTAAAAGTCTGATACCTTATCTCCTGATTCTCATAGACGACCTCAATGTCATACCAACGACTTAAACGCTTCATGATCTCCTCGACAGTCTCATTCTCAAACACGAACTTACCCTCTTTCCAGGCAGTATAAACAAACGGATCGACCTTTTCTTTGGTGACTAACCGCGTACTTCTACAATACGTTGCCATCTCATCCGGACAAAGTAGGGTCTCTCTATCCGAAAAAACATCCTTTATGCAAACACTTCCATCTACCAGCGTCGTCCGTATGGTATCACGATCATAACAATTCACGTTAAATCTCGTCCCCAACACCTTCACTTCCATCCCTCCGACATTTACAACAAAAGGATACCGATTATCATACGCCACTTCAAAATAAGCCTCTCCCCTTAAATATACCCTTCTCTCCCTTTCCGTGAATCTTACAGGGTAACGGAGACTCGTTTCCGAGTTCAGCCAGACTTTCGTTCCATCCGATAATTCTATCGGGTAAAAACCTCCTTTCGGCACATTCAGGGTATTGTAAATCTCCTCTCCGCCCGAGTCAACCTTCACCTCCGCGTAACTCAAACCGTGCAAGGAGTCGTTACGAATTCCCGTTGCCGACAAATCTTTACATCCACTCCCCGTTTTACTCAATTGAATCGTTTGACCATCCGATAATATCAATTCAATCGCCGCACCTTCCGGGCGAAATGCTTCGGTTCGTATCGTCGAGTCTTCTCCCCCCGTTATTTGCAACTCTTTTACAGCCCATATCGCGGAAAATCCCAATAACACGACAGAAGCCGCTATGGAACGATACCAAATCAACCGACGCCTCTTTCGTCGGCCAATGGTTTGTCGCAAGTGAAAGTAAACAGCCGACCTATCCTGCTCGAAATCGACAGTCGAACTCTTTTGCCGGATAGCAACCAGCTCTTTCAATAACTCCACATGTTCGGGGATACTCATCCACTGCTCAACCTCCCTGTTTTCTAACGCTTTCCTGCAGGAAAGAATCTTAATGGCAAATCTTATATCTTCCTCGTGATAGCTCATCTTCTCCTATTTTTACATCTAATACCCCCACCCCCCAAAAACGGGTGACACGCAAAACCTACTTTTTTCAAAAAAAATTAAACCCATCCGACAAATAATAAGCAAGTATCAATCAAAAAAGATATAACACCATGAAAATAAGAGTTTTATTCGAAGCAATATGCATTACCTGTAATCACAAACATTGACAACACACACCTACTTCCTTAGTAACAGGAAAGAATTTGACCCCGACAATTATACCAAAACAACTAAAATTCTACACCAAATATAACAGAACGCGAAGCATAAACCGGATTATTTATACCGGATGAAAAACATAATCACACGGTCTTCTAATTCATTGCGCAAAAATCTTAACGCTCGGGCAAGATGTGTTTTAACGGTATTTAAACTAATTCCGAGTTCTTCCGCGACCTCTTTGTATTTCTTTCCTTCCACCACACATTTGATCAAAACATCATGTTGCATTTCCGATAACAGACACAATTGCTCTTCCAAGCGAACAAGACGTTTCTCGTGTTCATCCAATTCCCCGGCTGCCGAATCAAATAACGTTTCCAATTCGTATTCGCTTGTTTTCACCACGCTTAAATGCCTTAAATAATTCAATGCCTTATGCTGCGCCAAAACAAACAGGTAAGATTTTACAGGATATACCGGATTCAAACATTTCCGTTTATTCCATAGCAATAAAAAAGCATCGTGTACGATATCTTTCGCTATCTCCTCATCCCTTACATAATTATACGCAAAACCCGTAAGGTTGGAAAAATGCTTATTAAATAGCTTTTCGAAAGTTTGACCGTCAAAAAATTCTTCCATTATGCCATGCTTATAATAAATTATTATATTATATACATGCAAATGTAAGCTTTTTACCGAGTATTACAACAATATTAACACAAGGAACAGAGACCTGTTATAAAACGACGAGGCCGTTTGAGTTTTTCAAACGGCCTCGTCCATCTATATTATACCGTGATTAGGCGGGAATCAAACCGGAAATCAGAATCAATACCAACAATCCCAAGATCGCGTACAACTCGGGGAACACGGCCAATACCATCGTGGTTCCGAATACATTGTATCCGCTACCGATAGCGATAATACCGTTCGCACAAACCTGTGCCTGACGAATAGCCGAAAAGAAGGCTACTAACCCAAGACCGATACCCGCACCGAAGATAGCGGAAGCAACGCCCCAATCCATAGCAGGATTCAAATGACTACTCAACAGGAAGTATCCCACGAATCCGTACAATCCCTGAGAAGAAGGCAGAGCGGACAGACCGATATATTGACCGGAAGCCGTCGGGTTTTTCTTTAAAGCCCCCACGGCAGCATTACCGCAAATTGTAACACCATAAGCACTACCAACACCTGACAATGCTACCATCAATGCAATTCCTAAATAAGCTAATAAAATTGGTTCCATAATTTAAAACGATTAATTTGTTATTTCTAATAATTTCTATTTTCTAATTAAGCTACTTTTTTCCTAAAAGGTTCATATTGTTTACCCCCTCCTTCAAAACTGGCATTCTTGTAAAACTCCACGAAAGTGAGTCGCATCGGATGCACGAAAGCCCCGATCATACACAAACCGAAATTTATCGAGTGTCCGATCAGCAGGATCAAAAAGGCGGCTATAAATTGAACGACAAAAGGTAATGACGAGGTCAATTCGAAAGCAAGCGTATTAAATACGCCGCCTAAAATACTACCTGTCAAACCCAAAGCAAAAAGACGGATATAAGACAAGGTATCTCCCAACAAGCCGGTTGCCATATTGTAGGTTCCCCATAAAGCCGAACCGAGATTCGTGAACACTCCTTTGCCCGGAGAATTCATAAAGAGAATAACGATAGCACATATACCGACGATACCGTACAAAACATAGGTCAACACGAGAGGTAATGTCATTCCCAATGCCGGAAGACCGAGCAAAACGATCCCCATAAGGATCACCACGACCCAGGCAATTGTCGACATCGCGTACTTAAAGCCGTACTGCTTCGTCAATTTAGCCGCACTGATGCACATTCCGAAAAGGATCTGTACAATCCCGACTACAACTGCAAGTACCATCATCGGATTATAGCCCCCGAGGTATTTTCCATAATTCGCTTCCGTCAAAAAGTACTCTTTCACGCCTTTCAGCCAAGGCCATTCAACGGAATCAAGGGCGATACCGAAAAACGATCCGGTAAGAATACCCACTACAATGGTGGTAATACCCAAAATTTGTCCTAACACGAGATACCCTTTCAGCTCCGGTTTAGCCTTCCGCCCCAACCAGAAACATACGGCCCAAATCAACAAACCATATCCTCCGTCTCCCATACACAAGCCGAAAAACAGCATGAAGAAAGGAGCTAAAAACGGGGTAGGATCCAATTCGTTATAGTTCGGTAAAGCAAACATCCGGGTGATCGGCTCGAATAAACGGGTATAAGCATTATTACGCAATAGAACAGGCACATCATCCTCTGGAGTCGGCCGGCTAAATTCGAAATAAGTATCCTTGGTCTCTAAAAATTTTCTCATCTCCTCTTCCTTCTCTGCCGGAATCCACCCTTCCAAAGCGATGACTTTCTCTTCAACCAAAGCCCTTGCCGCATCTTCAACCTTCAATTCGTCCACGATCTCACCGACATGCAACCGATAATCCTTTAAACGATGGATCGCATCCTCCGCTTCCCGATCTAATTTCTGATTCAACGTTAAAGCCTCTTTTCGTAAACGCTCCATCTCTCCAGCCAATTTTTCCGCCGATTCCGTCGGAAACACGAAGGGATCTGCCTCCAAATCCACTTTCGTTCCAACAGGTGTCACCGTCACGAAATACTTCTGTCCCATCATCTCGTTTACCACAACGGCATTGTAAAGCCCTTCCCATGCGGTATCGAATTTCTGGTCCTGTACCGTAAAAAAACGAAGCTCCCAGCCTGCCTTTTTCAACCCCTCAACCCGATTTCTGGAAAAATCTCCCCAAGGACGATATTGCGCGTATTCTTTCTGGACATAGGCCAATTCCTGATCGATTTGCTCTAAACGACGATAGCTGTTATCCAAATACTCCAACAACTGATCGTCGGCAACGTCGACTTTTTCCTTCTGATCGGTCGCGTTCCGATTTTCCAATCGCATAATCATCTCGCCAGCCTGTTTGATCAGCATCAACTTGGTCTGCAAGGCTTTATCCTCGGCCGAACGCTCTACATTTTCATGGATATGAACCACTCCCTTTTCCCGAAGTTCCTCGAGAAATTGCTGATATTCTTTATAAAAAATCAACAGGGATATTTTTTTCATAGGTACTATCATGACTCTGCCTCCATCATTTTACGGTTTTTCACGATCTTTTGCGAAGACTTGGAAAGATTCTCCTCATCCTCCAAGAAACGCTTAATCTTCCGGATTGCCTCCTGGAATCCGGGGATCTGTACTTTCTCGTACAAATTCACCTTCTGAGTGGTCTTCTTCCTCGCCTTATCCAATAACTCCATTTTACGCATGTAAAACTCCCTTTCCAAAGCGATATCGACCACCTCTTTGATGTATTGTACCCCGTCAAGGAACCACCCCGGCCGGTTAAACAAGCTGAAATCCTTTACCTCGTATTCCACCCCGTCCAAGACAGGGGTTTTTACTCCGGCAATTTTCTTTACAGACATATTTATCTCCTTCACCACGAGAATATCTTTCGAATACTCGTCGTAAAGTTGTAACATATCATGTAACTGATTCAAAGTCTCTTCCAACTTCTCGTCAAACTCGTCGGCAACTTGCTTTGCCTTTTTCACTTCCGACCGTAACGCGGACTCCTTATTTTTGATGGTAGGCAACGCCCGCACCCGCATCTTCAGTTGCTTATCCAACCCCTGAAGCGAAGTTTTATTGTATTGAAATTTTATTGCCATACCTTACTTATTTATAATTGTAAATTGTAGATTGTAGATTTTAGATTGACGACTGTATATTCTTATTTTTAGTATTTATCGAAGCTACCACCATCGCAAGAATCTCCTTAGCTTCTGCGATTAAAGGGATCACAACATCACGTTTCATCACATTAGCTTCCACTATAATTTCTAACCAATAAATAGTCTCGTCACACTCTTCCTCCACTATTTTCATTTTATGGATAAAATCTTTAGCCGACTTTGCACGACAGACTGCTCTATAGTTAGCCCCGACAGACAAACCGCAACGAAGCAATTGGTTCGCAATAACACGAGAAACATGAGTTTGAGGAAAAAACTCAACCAATCGAATAATTTGTAATCCTAATGCTTTCGTCCTATTTTGAAAATCGGTACTATCCATTTAATTTACAATTGTCAATTTACAATCTACAATCGGAAATTTTCATTCAGGAAAATTTCCAAATTCTTCTACTATTTCCGCCTTGATTCCCAATTCCGAGCGGTTGAAATACTTCCGGAACAAAGTCCAAGCCGTATCCAACATCTGGTCGGTGGAGATGTTGACGTCGATGGCCAACAAATCGTTCGAATACTCTTTCGCGAAATCGAGAGTCCGGCGGTCATAATCCGTCAAATCGAATCCGTTCTCCATTTTGGTCCGGGCATTGGCAGCATCGGCATACAGACGAATAGCGGCATTCATAACCTGCGGATGGTCCTTACGGGTTTTCTTACCGATCACCAATTGTTTCAAGCGGGACAAGCTTCGGAAAGGATCGACGATAACCTTACCGATTTCCGTATCTTTACGCAAGAACAATTGTCCCTCCGTAATGTATCCGGTATTGTCAGGGATAGCATGTGTAATATCTCCCCCGGAAAGAGTGGTTACCGCGATAATCGTAATAGAACCACCTGCCGGGAATTGTACGGCTTTCTCGTAAATTTTCGCCAAATCGGAATAAAGCGAACCGGGCATAGAGTCTTTAGAAGGGATCTGATCCATACGGTTGGACACGATACTCAAGGCATCCGCGTACAGAGTCATATCCGTCAACAATACCAATACCTTCTCGTTTTTATCCACGGCAAAATACTCGGCAGCAGTCAACGCCATATCCGGAACCAACAAACGCTCCACGGGAGGAGCCTCCGTCGTATTCACGAAGCTGACGATACGATCCAAAACCCCGGCGTTGTCGAACAAATTCTTAAAATACAAGTAGTCATCATTCGTCAATCCCATTCCCCCCAAAATAATCCGGTCGGCCTGCGCACGCAAAGCCACGTTGGCCATTACTTGATTATAGGGCTGATCCGGGTCCGCAAAAAACGGAATCTTCTGTCCCGATACCAAAGTATTATTTAAGTCGATACCCGCTATACCCGTGGCTATCAATTCGGAAGGTTGTTTTCGGCGTACCGGATTCACGGAAGGACCGCCGATTTCACGTTCATCGCCGTCGATAGCCGGACCCCCGTCGATCGGATCTCCAAACGCGTTGAAAAAACGACCGCATAAATCTTCTCCGACTTTTAAAGTAGGTGCCTTTCCGAGAAATGTCACTTCTGCATTTGTCGGAATCCCTTCCGTTCCGGAGAACACCTGAAGGGTTATATCATCTCCCCAGATTTTCACGACCTGAGCCAAACGGCCGTTCACGATAGCTAACTCGTCATTTCCGACGCCCTGAGCTTTCAGTGAACACGTGGCTTTCGTGATCTGGGTGATCTTCGTGTAAACTTTTTGAAAAGCAACTGACATAATCAAATTTTAATTTTTATAACCTAACGATTCGGTGATTGCAGATTCTGCGATTCAGTAATTCAATCACAAAATCCTTTAATCATTTTTTTTTCTCTCGTTAATAATTTCCTTCACTTCTGCCTCGTATTTCTTAAAGTGTTCAGACTGGAACTCGGAATAGTTCATCTGTTTAAACCCGTTAATGATACGTTTGAAATAGGGATTTACCTCTTCAAAGGAGTCAAAATCAAAATCGGAACGCACGACATCCAACACGGCATTCAACATATACTTCTGACGCTCCATAGAGGTCGAACCGTCGATATTATCAAATGCATCTTGTTGCAAAATAACAAAGTCTATCAGTTCCGATTTCCAGTAAATCAAATGATACTCCAAAGGTACACCGTCATCCCCCAGGATATCGATCTGTTCGGCAGTTTCCCGTCCACGAACCAACATATTCCGCGCTTCGTTTACATCGGCGATCCAATGATCCGAGATATTCTTCTTTGCAAACTCCATGAACTCCGGATACTCTAAGTATTTGGAATAAGACTCCAACGTATCGATGGCCGGATAACGCTTGGCATCCGCACGAGCCTGCGAAAGAGCGTAAAAACAACGGGCTACCTTCTTCGTAGATTCCGTAACCGGCTCTTTCAAGTTACCTCCCGCGGGAGATACCGTACCGATAAAAGTGACAGAACCGGTTTTCCCGTTATTCAGGTAGACCATTCCGGCACGAGCGTAGAAATTTGAAATAATGGCAGACAAGTCCATAGGGAAAGCATCCTGTCCCGGAAGTTCCTCCATACGGTTGGACATCTCACGCAAAGCCTGAGCCCAACGAGAGGTAGAGTCCGCCAGCAAAAGGACTTTCATCCCCATGGAACGATAATATTCACCGATGGTCATAGCCGTGTAAACCGAGGCTTCACGGGCAGCCACGGGCATGTTGGAGGTATTGGCAATGATCGTCGTTCTCTCGTATAATTTACGTCCCGAGCGAGGGTCTTCCAACTCGGGGAACTCCGTGAAAATTTCTACAACCTCATTAGCCCGTTCACCGCAAGCAGCCATGATGATAATATCCGCATCGGCAAAACGGGAAAGAGCATGTTGCAATACCGTTTTACCCGTTCCGAACGGACCGGGAATAAATCCGGTACCTCCCTCTAAAATCGGATTCATCGTGTCGATTACCCGTACTCCCGTTTCCATCTGACGGAAAGGACGCGGCTTATCCACGTAATTTCTTACGGCGACCTTCACCGGCCACTTCTGTGTCATCGTCAACGGAAACTCTTTACCGTTTTCGTCTTTTACGATGGCAATCGTATCTTCAATCGTATACTCTCCGGCATCAGCGACGGAAACTACCGTGTATTCGCCTTGCATCTTAAAGGGAACCATAATCTTATGGTCCAACCAATTCTCTTTCACGTTTCCTAACCAGTCTCCGGCTTTTACCCTATCTCCCGGTTTAGCCAAAGGAGTAAAACTCCATTTTTTATCGACTTCCAACGGATTCGTGTATTCTCCTCGTTTTAAGAAAACTCCGGTCATCTTATCCAGGTCATTTTGCAAACCGTCGAAATTCTTCGATAGCAACCCCGGTCCCAAGGTGACTTCCAACATATGGTTTTCAAATTCTACCAACGTACCGGGTTTCAAACCACGCGTACTTTCAAATACCTGCACATAAGCAATATCTCCAACGACCTTGATGACCTCCGCCATCAGCCTCTCGTTACCCATCAGAATGAAACAAATCTCATTCTGGGAAACCGGGCCTTCGGTACGCACAAGCACGAGGTTGGATATAATACTATGAACTTTTCCTTGTGTTTTATCCATTTTTCAATTTTTAATTTTTAATCTCTCCATCTTAAATTTCCGGGAATTCTTCCCTTGTAAAATTTAAAATCATTTGAACTCCTCCGTGAATTCAAAACTATGCCTGAACTTCTCGACCATCTCCATGAATACCTTACGTCCGGACTCCGAACTCATCTTGCTCCATCTTTCAATAATCATCAATTGCAACATAAAGCTCAAAACCTTCTCCACGGAAAAATACTCGAAAACAACGGCTTCCTCTATAAAGTCCCAATGCAACAAATCCAACCCCCGCTCCCTTTCCACCAAATTAGGATTAGCCATTAAAGATATCACCTTATCCACGTAAGGATAATCCATAGCCAAGCCAAAATCTTTCGAATTGGACGTACGCAACGCTTTCGCGAAAGCATTGTTCCCGATCACCTCTTTCTCTATCTCTTTTCCGTATTTCCGACAATTCAATGCGGTGATCAGATTCTTGACATTCATTGAAAATTCCGCGTATCGTCTCACAAAAGAGTTTCCGGATTTCAATAAATAATCGTAATACATCCAACTCAACACATTTTCAGGAGCTACATCGTATTTCAGATGTTCTCCTTTAAAATCAGCTATAAATTGATTCAAATAAGGAAGTAAAGAAGAGGTAGGTTCGGCAATCTCATCTTCGAGTTGCTTTAAAGGATATACCGTCGAAAGAGTAGGGTCAGGCTCCTGCTTCGTCAACAGACGAAGAATCTGTACATGATCTGCCGGAAGAAAGAACAGATTCAAAAGTTCCATATCTTTTTTACTCAAATCGTTTTGAGCCAACTCCCGCAGATTACTGACAGATATTGCCAATTTCCGATCATCCCAAGCGATCTCCGGCAAACCGGCAATCAAACAGTAGTAACCATTTTTTAATATCATCCCTCTCAGTTTTATTTTACGATTCTGGATTCTGTCATTTTATGATTTCATGATTAAAACGCATAATCTCCAAATCATTCAATCACATAATCACACCATCTCATGATTCATTAATTTTTATAAAGAAGTTCTTTCGTGAAACTCCTCATGTATTGAGAGAAGAATGCCTCAAACAGTTCTTCCGAGAAAGTAATCTGATAACCTCCGTCTTTCGGCTGAATAACAAATTCACCTTCCACATTGCCGGCTTTTACACGTAAGCCCTTATCCAGAAGTTCTTTGTATTTGGTCGCGACAAAAGATTCAAATTGAGTTTTCTCATCATCCGAAAGGATCACTTCCAAATTTAAATTCCCGGATGAGATATCCCATTTTTTTACGATTGTCATCAACAACTCCTGAACAAATGTCTTCTCCTCAAATCCGACTTTTGCCATCTCTCCGGCAACTTTCCCCGAAATCAGCTCCGTAACGGACAATTTTAACGCGGCAATCGCTTGTCTCACGCTTAAATTCATCTCGGATTCTGCCTTTTTCTTCAAATTACTGATATCCGTATTGGCTGTAGCATGCATTTCGTCTGCTTTAGCCTTGGCCTCGGCTATAATCTTCTCGGCCTCTTGTCTTGCTTTCGCGAGGATCTCATCCGCCTCCTGACGTGCTTTATCCACCCCCTCGTCGTAAAGTTTCTTCGTTAAAACATCTAATTTATTCTCCATATATATGTGTATTGAAATAGTATTTTTCCATCCCCATTTTTTAACTTTTCTTTGTCTCTTAACTCTCTGAAAAAACGGCCTCAAGGTATTAAAAATTATCGGGAAAAGCAAATGAAAATTAACACGCCGAATCGCTGATTTCTTCTAACCGCCAAGCAGATCGAATCTAATAATTCGGATAATCCTAATCTTCAAATATCATACCAAAAATCAAAATACATGAATATAGATAACGTTTGCGGTGCTTATAAAGTTTATGAAATCTTTCTATTTCTCCATCTATTGCTTTCGTGGTCGATCATGCAGAAAAGTCGATTCGATAGCACTTTAACCCCGTCCCAAAGTGCTAACGTGAATAATTTATGGAGAAATACCGATCATAAGATCAGCAGTTATTTTGAAAATAGTATATTTGTTTCGAATAAATAAAACCTGAAATAAGGACTCTGTTAAACAAAACCGGTTAAAAAGTCTCGCGTCGCGTAATTTAATTCGACTCATTATGTTAGATCACAAACTCACGATATTCTATCACACGGCAAAATACCTGAGCACGACAAAGGCTGCCGAAGAGCTGCATCTTTCCCAGCCGGCTATATCCAAAAGCATAAAAGAGTTGGAAAAAGAATTGGAAGTCACTCTTTTCGAACGGGAAAAAGGACGTTTCGTGTTGACTCCGGCAGGAAAGTATTTATTGGAAAAAAGTGAAGATTTATTGGATAAAGAGCGGGAGATCGAATTCGGCATCCATCAAATGAAACATGAATTTTCCGGTACTCTGTCTATCGGTGCCAGCACGACGCTGTCACAATACATCTTACCGGGAATGTTAGCCCCGTTCCGCGAGCGTTTCCCGCATATCAGGATTAACCTGATCAGCGGAAATACCAACCAGATCGAACAGGAAATCCTACACCGCAACATCCAGTTAGCCTTTATCGAAGGATCTCCCTCCGAACCGGATATTCACTACATACCTTTTTTACAGGACGAGATCGTATTGGTTACCTCAACCCGGAACCCGAGCAAGGAGGTCATCACCTTGGAAGAACTAAAACAACTGAAATTCGTGTTCAGGGAAAACGGTTCCGGAACTTATAAAATCATTCAGCAACAGTTAGCCAAATCAAATATCCGCATGGAAGAGTTGAACCAGCAGATTACGATCGGAACAACCGAAGGAATCAAACAATACCTGAAACATTCGGATTGCTATGCTCTCGTTTCCGTGTTCAGCATCCGGGAAGAGTTAGCTTCCGGAAAACTAAAAATCATCGATATACAAGAGTTGGAAATCTCCCGGGAATTGTACGCGATTCATAAACAGGGCTATTTAGATCCGTACGCCAATAAATTATTGCAATATTGTGTAAAAAACAAGAAAAAGAGTTGGTAGTACTTTGATAGTCCCTCCCAATCCGCGCGTACAATTCCATAAGGGAATTTGTGTTTTCGCAAAAACCACATTATCTTCGCAACACTTTTAAGAAAGATTATCAAAAAATAAGTGCATGAACAATTGGATAATACAAATAGCGGCCCCGGCAGCAAAAGCGGCAGATATGGATATGAGCCTATGGGGGTTGGTTGTCAAAGGGGGATGGTTAATGATCCCTATCTTTATTCTATCGATTATCGCCATTTACATCGCTTGCGAAAGATTTTGGATTCTTCGGAAAACAGGAACGGGAGATGAAGCATTCATGCAACTGATTCAAGAAAAAATACAAAAAAAAGACATAGAAGGAGCTTTAACCGACTGTGATACGGAAAATACCCCTTTGGCCAAAATCATAAGAAAAGGTATTCTATTGAGACAGGAGGCGCCGGGAGAGATTCGCGAGTCCATGGAAAATACGGCCAATTACGAAGTGGCAACTTTGGAAAAAGGCTTAGCGACCTTAGCGACCTGCGCGGGTACAGCTCCCATGATCGGGTTTTTGGGAACAGTCGTCGGAATGGTACAGGCATTCTACGACATGGCTATGGCCGGCAACAATATCGACATCAGTCTGTTGTCGAGGGGTATATATACGGCCATGATCACGACCGTGGCCGGATTGATCGTCGGGATCATCGGATACTTGGCTTATAACTACTTAGTTTCCCGGATTGATAAAATCGTCCTGCACATGGAACGGTATAACTCCGAACTCATCGACCTGCTGATCCGGTTAAAAAAACAGGAATCACCCCATCACTAAACCTTTTAATCACACAATCATTAAATCACTAAATCACAGAATCACCAAATCTCAGAATCACTAAATCAATTATGTCCATCAAACGCAGTAGCAAAATAAATCCGAACTTTAACATGTCGTCCATGACCGACATCGTGTTTTTGCTATTGATCTTTTTTATGGTCTCCTCGACACTGATTAACCCCAATGCTTTACGCCTGGAATTACCCGAAAGTACAAATCAGACTTCTGAAAAACCGGTTACGGTTGTTTCTATCGATAAAAACCATACTTTCTACCTAAACGAAAAGGTAATTCCTTTTTCCAAGCTTGAAAGTAAGTTGGTCGAAGAGCTGAAAGATCAGGACAAACCCTGTATTTCCTTGCAGGCGGACAAGTCGGTTCCATTAGAACAGATCGTCAAAGTAATGAATATCGCCAAAGATCACAACTATCGCCTGATTATAGCAACTACCCCGGAATAAGGCAGATCGCTCCTATCCTCTTTCAAAAAAAAATTCTGCTTTCTGAAACCAATCGTTAAGGCAAGCGTATACAACCAAACAAGTGCTAATGGTAACACTTGTTATAACACATTGGAATTATAGAATAGCAACAATTGTTAAACTAAAACTAACTAAGTATGAAACGTTTATTATTATTATCTTTCATTGGATTGTTTGCACAGCTGATGATTTCATGTTATCCGGGAGGTGCGGATGACGTGGATGAGATGGATGTTGCCATAACGAATTATGACAAGAGTGCAGATTTTACGAAGTACACCACCTTTTCACTCCCGGATACGATTGTTTATTTCGTGGCTAAGGGAGAAACTCCCAATCACAAGTTCGATGCCCAAATTTTAGATTTGGTAAAGAAAAATTTTGAAGATAAGGGATATACCTACATGGAGCAAACCGAGATAAATCAACCGAGTTTTATCGTGACGGTTTCTGCCTTCTCAAATGTAAATTACTATTACGGAGCCAACTATTGGTATGATTACTGGGGATGGTATCCAGGATGGAATTGGATTTGGGGTTCAGGTTGGGGTCCGGGTTGGGGTCCTTCTTACCCGTGGTATCCTGTTGCTGTCTATTCCTATAGAAGCGGATCTATCGTGATTGATATGATCGCCACCGATGCTACGACGACCAGTACTAAAAAAGTTCCCGTTCTATGGAGCGGCGTAGCCGACGGAATTTTACAAGGTTCTGAGCAATCTATTCTGAACCGGATGACCTCCACCATTAATCAATGCTTCACTCAATCGCCTTACCTGAAAAGTGGTAACGCCCAGTAAAAGAACATCCTTATTGTCAATTTTTAAAGCAAAAGATTATGAGAAAACTATTATTTATATCATTGATATTATTCGGTCTTAGTCCCCTTGTAAAAGGACAGATGCTGAATTTAAACTACCAGATGTCAGTTCCAATCGGAAAAATCAACGACTTCACGGGTAAAATGAGCTTCAGAGGTATTGATTTGGAATACCACTATTTCTTAAGTGAACAATTCTCTATCGGAGGTATGGTGGGTTGGAACACGTTTTACAAAAACAAAGGTGTACAAACAGCAGATTTCTACTTTAAAGGAAATAGCGATATACACACCATTACCGGTCATCAATACCGTTATGTAAATACGGTACCCATTATGGCAATCGGCCGCTATTGGTTCACGGAAAGCAACACTCTTTTCAGACCCTATTTCGGTTTAGGAATCGGTACAAGCTGGACGGAATTGAAATTAGACGTGGGACAGTTCTCTTCGACGGAGTCCAGATGGCAATTCGCCTTTGCCCCGGAAATCGGAACTTTGATAGAATTAAACGATCAATTCGCCTTTAACTTGGGATTCAGATATTCTTACGGCACCAAAGCCGGAAACGGCAGAATTCCCGCGACACAAAGTTTTGCCATCAGCGTAGGTATTGTTCTGCAAGGTGTTAATTAAAACGCAAAACTCTATACAAAAACAACTAAGCAATCAAGAGCTGCCGAGTTTTCGGCAGCTCTTTTCATAATCTACAAATGCAACATACCGGAATTTTTTAATACCAATCGTGATTACTGGTATGCCAACCGATCTGTTTTACCACGGAAATCTTCCCGTTTAATTTCTTTTGGAACAACAGTCTCGGGTTTTCAATATTATTGATATCGTAACAATAGATACTTCCGTCCTCACACCCCACGAAAATCTGATCCGTTTGGTAAAAAGCATACGCCAAAGCCGTAATCTTGGAAGGGAAGGTGGCGTTAAAGGTCATAAATTTTCTTTGATTCGCATCTTCAGTTGCACTCCATGAAGTTGAGCGTTGCAGGTAATAAAGTTTGCTCCCTACCGTGTAAAAATCGCGGTACATGGCCTTTTTATTATAGCTAAGTGAAGGACGGTTATTGGCACTTACCAAAAACACCGAAGAGGCATCCAGTCTTACCGGAAGATAGAACCAACGCTCGAAGGTCGTACGGGTTATTGCTTCGGTTTGAGTGCTGAAAGAAAAATCTCCGACCAACGTTCGATTCTCCATCGTGGGGTCGTTGTAATAGACGGTAAACAAGAGCGTCGTTCCGCCATATCCCCAACTGATATGGTTTTTTTCCGTCAAATACAACACCTCCGTACCTTCGGGAAATCCGGACACGGGTACATTATAGTGTGTTTTTATCGGAACCATCCGCGTCCGCCATATGGAAGGGTTGTCTCCCGGGAAAGACCCTCCGTCCCGCCAGGTCGTCGCCATCACCACTCTCCGGTTTTTTTCATCGTAACAGGGAATAATACCCCCGTATTTAGAATGCCCGAACTTGGTTATTTTATACCCTCTGTCGTCTATCACGTAAGGTTCCGTCAGGTATTGTCCTCCCAAATAATTGGGAGACTTCATTCGATAAAACACCCTACCGTCTACAGAGGCCACGAAGG
Organism: Gabonibacter massiliensis; assembly: GCA_001487125.1. Classification (GTDB taxonomy): domain Bacteria; phylum Bacteroidota; class Bacteroidia; order Bacteroidales; family Marinifilaceae; genus Gabonibacter; species Gabonibacter massiliensis. Next base: position 25,731 of record LN913010.1, on the reverse strand, counting down.
TACAGGCACTCTCCTGTCCGGGAGTTTGTGGTGCTTTCTCCCGTAAATCGGAAACCACGAAGTTCGGGGGAGTTCCGTCCAAAAACTGATCCTTTACCTCCCCCACCTTCTCCATGTTCTGGATATTCACCTCGTAAGCCACCTGGTCCGTGATCACCACGCAGGCTCCCGACGGGCTGATATCCCGGGCGGTCTCCATACCCAGCTGAACCGGTTTACCGGGGAGCTTTCCGTGATTGATCTCCCCGTAAGCGTTGTCCTTTAACACATACACCACTTTTTGTTTGCCTTGTTCCGTCACGATCCGTCGGCAGATGGCCGAAAACTTCGTGTTATTTCCGTCTTCCGACAAGATAAACCAGTCATTTGGGGCAAAAGCAGAATAAATCGATACATACAGGCGGGCCGGGAAGGAGACGCCTGTCTCTTTCTCGATCACCGTAAAAGTTCCCCAGATAGCGTTCGAATTGGTATAAGCATCCAAACCCAACTTTTGAAACACCGAATCCGTGGGAAGCTCCATATCCAGCTGATCGCCGATCACGACACCGGCGATCTTCCACTCGTAACGAACCTCTTTCGCTCGAGCGGCGGAATCCGATCCCCAGGTAAACATACGACTCCCGTGGAACACCATGGTTTCTCCCTTACCGGCCCAACCGGATATATACTCCGGTGTTTTATTAAAATCTTGTATCCATTGAGGAGGGTTCAACTCCGTATAGGTATAATTGCCCTCGTCCTTAAAACATCCCGACAAAAAGCCAAGAAAAAACAACAGACCGCATAGTTTTATATAATTCATACCATCTTATTTAACACGTTAAACATTAACAGACATCCATTCATTATTCTCTTCGTCCCATACCGGATGGTCGGCCAACCATTCTTTAAAAGCGATAACCAATTTCCGTACCTTATCCGGACGATCCCTGACCATCTCCGCGTTCAAGTCGTACGCCCCCTCGATATTCTCCAAGAAAGTCCTGTATTTTAGAGATGAATAGGAGCCCAGAGAGTAAAATTCCACCTCCCGGTCCCACCACTCCGGCTTCACGGCGTCTTTCGTGAAATGGATTACCGCCCGGGAACGCTCGAACTGTCCCACGGCTAACCCGTCGCCCGGTACTAACTCCACGACCAGACGTACCCCATTCTCCATATCGCCCAAACGGCCGCTTTTATTCATCCGGATTCGAATCGTATCCTGAAACATATCCAAATCCTCCGGGATCGGACCGGCATGAAACGTGTAGGAATCCGCCAATTCGTACTCGTCCGGGTTGGCGGTGGTCATCTCTTTCACCACTTTTAACCCGAAATGCAAGTCCTTGGCCAGGGGGCGTCCGGCAAGCACTACCACCAGCTCAGCCATCACGAACGTGTCCGTAGGCTTGGCAAAAAAGAAGGTCACGTTCGTGGAGTCGGCCTTCGCTGTTCCGGGTGCCGCCTCGTCTTTAAAAAATCGTTTAAAATACACCTCGTGCCGGTCTCCGAAAGGCTCGATATACTGTTCCTCACAAGCCGTAAAAAAGGCGATCCAAACCACCATACTGTATAACAAATATCTTTTCATATCTCGTGTCGTTTAAGATTACATACTCTGATTATCCGGTAGCGGAAACATATATTCGGATTTACTCAATTCGCGTTCTTCTCCCTCTTGCATAAATATCTTGGTTCCCAAGCGCTTGTAAAGATAGAACAACTGTCCCTCGGATATCCATTCCCGTTGCGCATCGCGAACCAAATCCCGTTGAAAAGAGGCATAATCCGTCGTAACAGGAAGATCTTTCATCGTGGCCCAGACACCTCCTCCGACATCGGCAGAGGTACTTCTGTTGCGGCGAACGGTATTTAAGATATCGTATGCCTGGGCAAATTGCCCCTTACGGGCATAACTCTCGGCCATAATGTAGCGCATCTCCGTGGCCCGGATAACAGGAAGGATCTGAACATTCTTCTGGCGTATTTTCGTGTCGTCGCTACAATACCATTTGGCCGATATTTTATATCCCCATAAACCTCCCGGTTGAAACAGAAGATAGCGGGAACGAATATCCATCTGAGACTCGTCATAGGAATCACTCGGGTTCAGAAATATCTTTTGCTTTCTCTCATCCAGGGCGAGCCAATTGCCTTGTGTCATTCCACTGGCCTCTTTCCGGAAAAAATCTCCAAGGTTATAGTCGTTGTAAGCCTCCTCGTTATAGAGAGCAAAAATCAGATTGGAGGTGAGTTTCAAATCCTCCTTTCGCTCGTTATCGTCATTCTGGATCGACCAGAACTGTTCGCTGGAGAACATGTCATAAGAAGCCCCGTTCACCCCTTTCGCTTTAAATTTCAACACGGTATCTGCCATCTGGAAAGCCTCCTCGTACATACCGGCGTATTGGTACACCCTTGCCAACAAAGCGGTAATGGCGTAATAACTCAACCGGTATCCCCGCCCGGTATAAAAACCGTCTATCGTGTTCTCTTTATTAAACCCCTCCATTCCGGATTCCACGATGCCCTCGAAACGGGTTTTCCCGGTAGCGCTCATGCTCATTCCCAAAGCCGAAGTATCGAACTCAATCGTCAGCGCACGGGCGGTTTTCAAATCCCGGATCACCTTTTCGAGAAAAGGTTTTAACGCGATTCCATCGGGCTGGATATTGGGCGTCGCTTCCACGTAAGGAACCCGCTTTTCTCCGTCGTCATGGATCAAAGCCGGGGCAAAAAGCCGTACGATATCGAAATGCATCAAAGCCCGGCAGGCATAGGCCTCGCCCATGATCAATCTACGCTCCGTCTCTCCCCCGGCAAACAGGTCCGGGGAGGCCTTCTCCGTATTTTGTAACAAATTGTTCGCGTTGGCCACCACGTTAAAGCCGTCTTTCCAAATCGCATCGATAGTCGGCCTTAACGAAACATTGTAATAGTCGAAACTACCGGCGCTCCGATACATGCTTTTCCCGTCGTCCGAGTATTGCCAATTCCAAGTGTATTGCCGGGAGATACAATCCACGATACCGAATTGAAGTTCCACCCCGTACAAATTTTTGGACGTCATAGCCTGATAGATCCCGGCCAAAACGGAACGGTAGCCGTCGCCGGTAGTAAACAACTCGTCACTGGTTGCCTCTCCTTCCGGTTGCAGATCGAGCCAATCCCGGCAAGAACCGAAAAACAGCCCGGAGATTAAAAGAATGATTTGTATCTTTATTTTCATGATCCTTTCATTTTAAAATTAGAAACCTAACGTCAAGGTAAAACTGTAATTCTTGGCATAGGGATAACTGGTTCCCCGTTCCTGCCGTATCGTGGACCACCGGCAAATATCGTTCGCGTTAAAACGCAGCCCCAAGGAGGTCAAGCGGAATTTACGAATCAGCTCCTGATTGAAATCGTAACCACAGGAAAGGCCGCTAAATGCCACGTAATCATTGTCCTGAACGAAACGGGAAGTCGGCTGTGTCTGTTTTCTCGCTTTCAAATCAAAGAAAGGAGCGATATCGCCCGGCCGTTTCCAACGCTCCGTCAATACCCGGCGATCCACGTTTCCCCCGTCGATATCCGCCTCTTCCACTTTTTTGATCAACGTCTCGTTGTAATCCTGCGCTCCCCACTGGTAAAGGAAAGTGGTATTCACGTAGAAACCTTTCCAACCGATGTTGATCCCGAAAGATCCTTGCGCATCGGGGCTTTTATCTCCCACGACCACCTCATCCGCCGCGTTCCAGACATAGGTACTTCTCCCGTTTCTTTTCCGGAACAACTCCTGCCCGTTCGACGGATCGATACCGTAAGATGGAACCGCGTAAATGGCCGTGGTGGAAGCTCCCACGTAATACTGGGTTAAAGGAATATAAAGCAACTCTTTATATTCACCATCTCCTCCCTCCTCATTTTTACTATTATGAAAATCCTGAATATTTTTGTTGTATCGCTCGGCTTCCTGTCCCAATTTCGTGATTCTATTCGTGTTGGAAGCTAAAGTTCCGGTCAGGGCCACCGTCCAATCCCGAGTCTGTAAAACAGTCGCTGTTACCTTGATCTCGAATCCCTTGTTCCTGACAGAACCGGCATTCGTGTAAAAACCGGAGAAGCCGGAAGAGGTACGTATCGAGAGTTGCTCCAATTGATTTTTAGTATCTTTCCGGTAATAGCTGAATTCAAGACAATACCGCTCGTTAAACAACCCTAAGTTCATTCCGAAATCCACGGTATAGGTCTTCTCCCAGGTTAACTTCGGGTTGCCCAAGGCGATCAGGGTATTGGAAGGGGTGGCGTAATACCACTTGTCCGAGGTCTTATAGGTCGAGATGGCCGCGTAAGGGGGAAAATTCACGTTACCGGTCACCCCGTAAGTTCCCCGCACCCGTAAGGTACTGATCAGCCAATGATCTTTCAACCACTCGGTATTATGCACGTTCATACCCGCCCCGACGGACCAAAAGGGAGCAAAACGCTTGTCCTTACCGAACTTGGACGACCCGTCCAAACGGAAAGAACCGTCGAACAGGTAGATATTATTGTAGGAGTAGTTGACGGAAGCTAAAATCCCCAACAAACGACTCTTGTCGGAAGAGACACTTGCCTTACCGTCCTGCATGGCCGCATAGGTCGGAGAATGCAAATTACTCAACTGAAATCCCTTGTACCGCATAGAGGTGCTCTTCCCGTGAGTCTCCCGCACGTTTAAACCCGCCGTCGCGTTGATAAAGTGTTTCCCGACTGAACGGTTATAATAAAACATGGCATTTACATTCCAGTTAAAACTTTTATCGTCGGAAACAGACAAAACACCCCGTTCCCGGGTCGGAGCCGTGCTGAAAAAAGGGTCCTTCGGGTCGCGGAAAGATTCCGTTTCCGAATCGGTTTTTGTCAACGAAAGTTGACCTTTAAACGTGAAACCCTGTAAAATCGTAAGATTAATACTGAAATTATTGGTCAAATCGTTCAAACGCGACCTCCCCGTGTAGCTTCCCAATCGCTTGGCCTTGTAAAGCGGGTTAACCTCATCGTTCTTCAGCCTGATCAACAACTCCCCGTCGTTTGAATAAGGAGCGTAATAGGGTTGTAATTTGGCATAAGTATCGAACGCCCCGTAAGGAGAGTCCTGTGACCGGGTCACGTTAAACGAAACGGAATTCATGATCTGCAACCACCCTTTATTCCGGTAATCCAACGTCAAACCGGCCCCCGCATTGTCCCGGTAAGAACCGGCCATCGCCCCGTTATGCGTCCCGTAATTCAGGTCCAAGCCGTAACGGATACTTTCCACTCCCCCGGAAACATTCAAACTATGCGAGTGATTGAACACGTTTTGCAGGGGTTGGGCCAACCAATCGGTTTTTACCCCGCGACGTACCTCGTTTACCAAATCGTTGTAAGCAAGGTCTTTTAATAATTGCATCCCGGCGTCGCCATCCTCCTGAATGTATTTTCCGGATAATTTTTCCACCACCAGCTTCTCCTCGGCATTACACAAGTTGTAATCCGAAAGATCCGGGAACTCCGCTCCCCCGGTAAAATTGTAAGATACCCGCAACTCTCCGGGTACAGGAGGTACGGTGGTAACCACGACGACCCCGTTGGCCGCCCGGGAACCGTACATGGCAGTGGCTGCCGCATCTTTCAAAATGGTCATGCTCTCGATCCGGTTCATGTCCATATCGTATATTTTCTGAACGGCAACCTCGAACCCGTCTAAGATAAAGATAGGCAGATTCGGGTTATCCTTCAACGCGGTACGTTGTGTTCGACGATTTTTTTCCACATCCAGTCCCCGCTCGATACCGAGACTTCCTTCACCCCGGATCGTAAACTCGGGTAGGGCATTCGGGTCCGATCCGAACAGTTTATTCTCCTTGATCCGGAAAGAGGGATCGAACGCTTGAAGCGCTGCAATAACGTTCTTATTATTGGCTTTCAGCAATTGATCTCTTGTCACGGTCGTCGCATTCCCGGTAAAACTCTCTTTTTTCAATTTCAAATAACCGGTTACCACCACATCCTCCAGCTTCTGCAAATCCTCTTTCATGACCACGTTAATCGTGTCCTGCCCCGTGTATTTGATCTCCTGGGTCTTCATGCTTAAAAAGGAAAATACCAACGTGATACTCTTTACGTCCGGTAACGACAAGGAGTATTTTCCATCCACACCCGTGGCCGTTCCCAAAGTCGTCCCCTTTATCAATACCGTGACCCCCGGCAAGGGTACTTTTTTCTCGTCAGTCACCTTTCCAGCAACTTTGATTTTCTTGGTTTTCTTGTCTTCTATCACGGGTTTCAACACGATCACGGCATCCTGAATCACGTAAGTCAACCCCGTACCTCTCAAGCAAACATTTAAAATCTCCTCGATATCGGAAGCCCGTACCTCGACATTCACTTTACCGACCTTATCCAGATCCTCTTCGTTATACATGAAAATGAATTTAGTCTGGTGTTCTATCGCCCACATGACATCTTTCAAAAAAACATTTTTCATGGACAATTTCACCTCTCGATCGAGTTTGAAGCTCTCCGCCCCGCGAACATTCAATACACCCGACAAAACGAATAATAATACCCAACCGAAGACGACTCCCTCTTTTTTTAATCTTCCGGGATACCTCCGGCACAATGTCAGAATTTTCTTCATAAATTGTTTGTTTTAGTTATGCAACTTAATTAAAAGGAACATCAAATAATGGCTATAAACCATCGTTTATTGACACGACAAAACAACAAGTATGGATATTACGTGAATATTTGTTAACTATTTAGTAATTAGAGTTAATGGCGTTTTTTTAGGGAAGTATCGGGGAGTTCTATATCAAAAAAAGCATAACATCAATAAACGATCCTTTTAAGAATGACTCATCGCTCACTACTTATATAACACAAAAAACCGTTTTTATGGGGAATGAAAAACTCGTTTTTTTATAAAAAATATATTATATCACTAATTATCAATTTATTATATTCGTGATAAAATAAAGAGTCGAGATTCTCAAATAGAAAAGCACTTGTCATATCCTCTTGTTTTATCTTTTCTCCATAAATAAAAGTTATACCGAATAACAATTTATATCTTATGTTTCGTAAAAAAATTTAGTTTCTTCGCATCGGCTTTTAAAAGAGATTAAACCAACAATATTAATAAGTACAATACAATGAAATTAAGTGAAAAAAGAGGCAATATGCTCCACGGCGTTTTGTTGATCGCCTTATTCTCCTGTGCAGCATTTTACATCAGTGAATTTCCCTTCGTAAAAAAACTGTCTTTTAGCCCCCTTATCGTGGGTATTATTTTAGGTATGCTATATGCCAATAGTTTACGAAACAGATTACCGGCAACGTGGGTCCCGGGAATCTTATTTTGCTCTAAAAAAATCTTGCGCTTAGGAATTATTTTATACGGATTCAGGCTGACGTTTCAAAACGTTGTAGCCGTAGGATTACCGGCCATTTTGATCGATGCTGTCGTCGTAACGATTACGATATACGGAGGCGTACTTATCGGCAAATTGCTCAAAATGGATAAAGGCATAGCTTTGCTGACCTCTATCGGAAGCGGAATATGCGGAGCGGCCGCCATTCTGGGAGCGGAATCGACCATAAAAGCCAAACCTTACAAAACGGCCGTGGCCATATCTACTGTCGTTATCTTCGGAACCATCTCCATGTTCATCTACCCCATGCTCTATAAAAGCGGTATCGTGGATTTAAATCCCGAACAAATGGGAATATATACCGGTTCAACGCTGCATGAAGTAGCTCACGTCGTGGGAGCAGGAAATGCCATGGGAGAAGAGATCGCGGCCGTTTCCATTATCGTCAAAATGATCCGGGTCATCATGCTTGTTCCCGTTTTACTGATCGTAAGTTATTTGGTAGCCCGTGCCAGAAAAAACAAAAACAAACAACAAACAGGAGGACAGAAAATAACAGTGCCCTGGTTCGCTTTCGGTTTTCTGATCGTGATCGGATTCAATTCTTTTAACCTCTTGCCTCAACCGGTCATCGGTTTTATCAATGACTTCGATACCTTTTTATTAACCATGGCCATGACGGCCCTCGGGGCAGAAACGAGTATTGAAAAATTTAAAAAAGCAGGAGCAAAACCGTTTATTCTGGCATTAGTCCTCTATGTCTGGCTTTTAGGCGGCGGTTATTTATTAGTAAAATATTTAAGTCCATACCTTATTTAATTGTAGATTCTGAGATTAAAAAGATTTACGATTTCGGATTTTAGATTTACGATTTAAAGAGGGTAAGATCAGAATCTTAATCATAAATCGTAAATCAAAAATTAATTTACAATCTACAATTTAAAATTTACAATTGATTAAAGGGGGAAGGGAGAAAAACGAAGGGGTATAAATAGTGAACGGCGAGTGTCGGGTTCGAGTGTCGGAACGGCCACCCGACGGATTGTTTGAGCGTAGCGAGTCCCGGAGGGTAGTGAACGAAAATCGACTACACGACCGACGAGAACCTCCCCGCCCCGAGGAGTTATCCCTTGCGATTGTAGATTGACGATTTGAAGAATCAAAAGATTCTGGGATTAAAGGATTCAGTAATTGGGGATTAAGAGATTAAAAAGATTGACGATTGTAAATTGTCATTCTTTTATCTGTTTAACCATTGCTTAAACTCTTGTATTCGATCCGTACTGACAATCGATTCTATACCGTCGGGAGGGAGCGGCGACAAAATAACTTTGATCCGGCTATTGGAATAGCGAACCATCTCTTTAATTGCCGCAAAATTGATAATAAATTTCCGGTTTATTTTGAAGAAATGAAGGGGATTCAACTTGGTTTCTATGCCGCTTATGGTCTGATCCAGAATATAGTTCTGTCCATCCCGGGTAAAAAGGATAAGGTACTTCCCGTCTGCCATAAAATATGCGACCTCCTGCACCGCAACAGATCTCATCTTGGCACCGACGGTTACCAGAAAACGCTCCTGAAAAACAGACAAGGAGGCTGTCGGGAAAGGGGCTGAATCGGAACGAAGTGTACCTAATTTCGACAAGGCCCGTTGCAGTTCCTCTTTGTCGAACGGTTTTAAGATATAATCAATTCCCTGATATTTAAAAGCTTTCAAGGCATATTCATCGTAAGCCGTAATAAAAATGACCGGAACATGAATCTCTACCTGCTCGAAAATATCGAAACTTTGTCCATCACCCAAATGAATATCCATAAAAATCAAATCCGTCCGGTTCTTTTTCAACCATTTCACACTATCCGCCACCGAATCTAATTTCACCTCTATTTTAATGTCCGGAGCAACCTCTTTTAAAAGCGTTTCCAATTCAGTTGCAGCCAAACACTCATCTTCAATGATAACAGCATTCATATCTATCGATTTTAATTCAGAGCCTTTACCCTCCCTATTCGCAAAAATAGATAAAATAATAACGATTAACAATCGCAAATTAAAAAAGCAGTGAACTTTCGTTCACTGCTTTTCCCTCTTGGTTTTTAATTACTACTTATCTTCCACCCAAATTTGGATTATTCTGGATAGCCTCCTCCGGGTACGGAATAATATATTTAGGATCATCCTGTTGCAACGTAGCCGTATGCATATCAAAATTGGCATCAAAATAAACTTTCACGATCTCGGGGCGAGTCGTACGCCGCAAATCGAACCAACGATGTCCCTCGAATATCAATTCCCGGGCACGCTCGTTCATGATCTCGTCGATCAATTGCTGTTGATTCATAGCTTCAATTTCAGTAGCCTTTTCATTGTAATAACTATTTTGCAACCGATTTTTCAGCAAAGTCAACAAATAACTTTTTGCTATCGACAATTTACCGTCTTGGCGAGCTGCAGCCTCTGCGGCAATCAAATAGATTTCCGAACTGCGAAAACTTACCTTTTCTCCCTGTGTCCCTCCTTTTCCGGCATAAGCGGCTGCATAACCGGGTCGTAGATAGAGTCCTATACGCGCATCTTTATATACCTCACCCTCTTTATCCATATTGTATTTACTCAAAACGTTATCCAAAACATACATATCCTCCCGAATCACCGTACTGGAAACTTGTTCCATAGAAAGGATAGCCTCCTTAGACTCGCTTGTCCAAGGTTTTACCGTCCCTGTTACAATATCTTCCAAAGGACATTGAGGTAAAATATCTTCGGCAGCTTTTTGTGCCAACTCCCATTCGCCCCGATATAAACGTACCCTTGCTTCAAAAGCCTTTAAGGATTTCTTGGAAAAACGATAACGAGTAGCCGCAGGCTGTTCCTCTACCTGCATATATTTCCCGGCCTCCTCGATATCGGATACGATCTGCTTGTATACATTTTCTACGCTTGAAGGCACGAATTCCTGTCCGATATCTATCGTCAAATAAAGCGGAATGCCTCTGTCCGAAGTTGCAGTTTCCGGGGTATACCATTTCGCGTAAAGATTCAACAGGTCGAAATGCACGTAAGCTCTCAGGCAATAGGCTTCTGCCAATAGTTGTTCTCTCGTATCCGTTTTCACATCCTCTTTGGCATCCATCACGCCTTCGATAACACTATTGGCATAAAATATCGTCTTATAAGCATCCGTCCAAGGATAAGTCGGGGTAATCGGATCCGGATTTTCGTCATTCCAAGTCGCCAGGTCAATATGGTCTTCGTAGGATAACCCGTACGCATCCGGAAAAACTTCATCCGAACGAACCGTCAACAAACGTTTATATTGGGGATAAGTACCGTAAGCCGTGGTCAATAATGCACGAAACTCGGAAATCTCATCAGGAATCACTTTCCCTACCGGTTCCACATCCAAATAATTACATGATGTAAACAGAACCAGTGAAACTACGATATATTGTATATATTTCATCATATATTCTTCCTAATTAAAATGTTAAATCAAGGCCACAAGAGAAGGTTTTTGCCAACGGCTGAGCATACATACTTCCATAGGTCTCCGGATCGAAATACCCTTTATAACTTCCGCCGAAAACAAATGGATTACGAGCCTCGAAGCTTACCCGCGCGGAAGCAAAACCGATCCTTTTCATGGCATTCTCGGGTATTGTATATCCCAGGCGGATACTGTTGATTCTCATATAGCTCATCTGCTTAAACCAGATATCATAATTTTTAAAAGAAGAACCCTGGTCCATTCCTCCGATCCATTGGTAAGCCCAATTATCCGCTCCCTCCGTGTTTGTTCCTAAAATCCGGGGGTATTTCCCGTTCGGGTTACTCGGAGACCACACATCCAGCATTTTCTTGGAATAGTTTTGTCCCGGAGAGGTCGAAGTCGGATTGTAGAACGGGGTTTCCTGAACGGTCTGGTCCAAAATAAAGGAAGCGGATACCGTCAAGTCAAAATTTTTATAATAGAACCGGTTGATCCATCCCCCGGTAAATTTCGGTTCCGTTGTTCCTTCATAGGTAAACAGATTCCGGTATTCTTCCGCCGTCAAATTACTCTTCAGGAAAGGAATAAAGCCTCCCATCATATATCCGTACTCCAATCCATAAAAATCGTAGAATGAAACTTTTTCTCCTTGCTTATTCAAAAATACGGGTAAACCGTTCTCGTCCAATCCGGCTGTTTTCAAAGAGAATACAGCTCCCACGGAATAACCCTCTCTTGAAGGTTCGTACGAATTTTCCCTTACGTTGATTTTATTGATTTTACTCTTATTATGAGCGATATTGAAATCCATAGCCCATCTGAAATCTTTGGTCTTCACGTTAACCGTAGACAATGAAAACTCATATCCCTCGTTGGTCAGCTTCGCCCAGTTCATCGTCGAGTAGTTAAAACCGTTTTCTCCGGGTAAAGCCCGTATACCGATCAAATCATCACTCACCCGATGGTATACATCCACGCTGAGAGCGATCCGATTATTCAAGACGGCTACATCCAATCCTCCGTTCCAGTTCTTTGTTTTTTCCCAACGCAAATATTGATTAGGCGGAGAACTCACGGTAATATTGGACTCGTTATTCCCGGGAAGAATCGTTATGTTGCCCCATTCTCCCACAATCTCAGGTGAAGTATTTTTATCTACGTTCCCCTGAATTCCGTAAGAGGCTCTTAATTTCAAATCGGATATCCACTCCACGTTGCTTAAGAAACTTTCCTGATTGATGTTCCAGGCAGCAGAAACAGACCACAACGGTAAATATTTATATTTCCGGTCGACACCGAACATATTGGATCCGTCATAACGCAAGCTTCCGAAGAATGTATAACGATAATCATACGTGTAGGATGCCGTCATATAATAAGAGAGGAATCGATCTTCATTGAACGTCTTCTTATATTGACGGAAAGAGGCATCGTTTATCATCGTATTTCCCTCTGGAAATACCAGCGGTTTGGTCGTCAAAGAGTTCGGATCGTAACCGAAGCCTTTCGTTTGAATATCGGTTGTTTTACTTCCCCGCATTTCCAATCCCATCATCACATCGACAGCATGTTTATCGGCAAAAACCTTATCGAACTCTCCCTGAATTTTCCACTGATACTGGTTCATATCCGTCGTCGCATTCTGGATAATACCTCCATCCGGCAAGAAAGAGACTCCCTCGCCATTTCTGGCCTTCTCCCTGTATTTTCTAACATAATAGGTATTTTGATCGGCAATCTTTTCCGAAGCGGTATGTTCCAACTGCATAGAGAATTGAGTTTGCAGTTTTAACCAGGAAGCCACCTTGTAATCGATAGAGATCATCGGCTTTATGGAACGGTTTTTCAAGGTATAATCGGTATTGTTCATCTCCTCGACAAAATTAAAATCCAAGTGCCGTCCGCTATATCCCTCTATATCCTTATCATACACGTAGTCTCCATTTTCATCTCTTACCCTCAGATACGGATTGGCCGTACGAGAGTAATAAGCAGGATTAATAAAAGCGTCTGCATCGGTCAAATAACTTTTCCTTTTACTGTCTGTAATGAACAAAGAGACTCCCACGTTGAAATTTTTAAACAAATCGAAATCGGTCTTCATCGTTAAATTATAACGTTCGAAATCGGTACCGCGAGTTGTTCCTTCCTCGTTATAATATCCTCCTGAAAAATAGTATCTGGCTAAATCAGAACCTCCGGATACGCTTAAATTGTATTGTTGGTTCACGGCATTCCGGTATATCACATCTCCCCAGTCCGTATTGATATTACGTAACGCGTTTATCTCCGATTGAGCATCAGAGGATATACCGCTGAAACCATTCTGACGAAGAGCATCCAATTGACCGTACCGGGACAAGATACGGGAAACTTCCCCGTATTCGCTCCTATAATCCAAATCACTCCGGGAAGCGATATCCAGTTCAAAATCCACTTTCTCGGAAGCATTCATCAACCTCAACTTACCCAAATCCGGCTTCAAGGTATAAAAAACACCTCCTGAAAAGTTTACCCTCGGTTTACCTTTAGCACCTTTTTTAGTGGTAATAACGATTACTCCATTAGCGGCACGAGCGCCATAAATAGCCGTAGCCGCGGCATCTTTCAATACCGTGATATCCTGGATATCCGCCGGGTTCACTCCCGCGATGGAAGTATTATACAGTTCGTCAATATTATCTTTATCACTAAAATTGGCCGGAATATCGTTCCCCTCCAGAATCATTCCGTCCATCACCCATAATGGATCGGTACTTCCGGTCAAGGAAACCGTACTGCGGATACGCATTTTATTAGGAGCACCCGGAGCGCCATTCGTAGGAATTGACGTCATTCCGGCAACTTGTCCCTCCAACAACTGATCGACACTGGCAACCCCGACTCTTTTAATATCGTCCATATCCACTTTTACCATCGAAGAAGTAACCTTTCTCTTATCCAACTGTTGATAACCGGTCGAATAAACGACCACTTCATCCAACTGCTTCTGATCCAACTTCAGAAGAATCTTAAAATCCTCTCCTTTGCTGACATCCACCTTCTGGGTAAGGTATCCTATATAACTAACCATCACGTATTTCACCGCTTTCGGTAACTTCATCTCAAAACGACCTTCCAAATCCGTAGCCGTCCCCTGCGGGGTGAAATTTTTCGCCTCGACCGCTTCAGGGTCAATAAATACTGTCGCTCCAATCAAAGGTTCTTTGGTGATCGAATCCAACACCTCGCCTTTAATTATTCTGATATCCTTGTCCTTTTGGGCAAATATCATAAGCGGACAGAACAGAGCAATTAACAATAAAATTTTTCTCATTTTCGTTTGTTTTAAATTGTAGTTTTCTGAACGCAAGTACACATCTTGGTTATTCTTTTCTATTATCGCATATTCAACGCCTCTTTTACGCGTATAATCAAGTCCTCATAATGGTGTCGTGTCGCCACATCACCCGTAGCACGACGGTTCTCCGCCAATTTCAATACCTTCAGCAACTCTCCCCGTTTCACGGATACGGCCTCGGAAACTCTTCCCATGGAATAGAAATGCAACACCCGAATCCGTACATCTTCCTGCAGATCTAACGTGAAAGCGGGCCTCCGGGATGCAAAACAACACCCTGTTTCATCCCCGCGAAGAGCCTTTTTCGTAGTTTTCTCTACTGCTTTGTTTGAACTCACGATGATGGCATCGATATAATTTTTTTGAGCCATACGTTCATAAACGGACAAACTACGTCCGGCTAAAGTTCCTTTGAAAACAGCTTTGTGCAAATCGGCAAACAACTCTTCCGGTGTATAACATTTCTCTCTACCTAAAGTCGCTTCCGCATCATACATTCTCATCAAACGATCGTCTTTCAACAAATTATAAAAAGTAGCGTACTGCAACTCCCTGACAACCGTGTACGGAGAGTATTCGACTCCCGATTGTATCGGGTAGCTTTTTTTCCATACTTCCGCTCCGAACAACCATTCGGGAACCGTAAAGACCTCTTCGATAAGATATTTTACACTCTCTTTCTGGATGCCTTTGGGCACGGGAATATAACGGTCTTCCGAACTTCCTTTTACGGGATTGTTAATGTAAATCCCCCCTACATTTGCCGTTACATGATCCCCGTACATTTTCCATTGATTAATCACGGCCATCAACAATTTACCTGCCTCGAAATAACCTTGTCCCTCTTCCTCCGTCCACTCCTGAATATGGGGAACGATCCGTTTCAGATTCTTTATTCCGTAACGGTTGGCTTTCACGATATCGTCTCCCAAATCTTCATCCTGAGAACGGGGATCGATCGGATCCCGGGGATCTTGTTGTTCTCCGTACCAATACATCGGATCGCCCTCATGCTCCCGTATCCAATCGTTCAAAACAGGTAATTCCTCTTGAGGAGTCGCAACATCCAACCAACGATAAGCCCAGCGAATGGCAAACTTATCATACATGCCGATCTTCGGGGTAATCTCCGTTACGCCATCCTCCGGTTGCGCCACATAATTAAAACGAGCGTAATCCATAATGGAACTTGCCGTACCTCCCATCTTAGACGTAAATTCGGGCGATCTTAACGAATCTACCGGGAAAGAAGAGGAGGCTCCCATATTATGTTTCAATCCGAAGGTATGTCCTACCTCATGGGAAGAAACAAAGCGAATAGCACTTGCCATGTGTTCATCGCTCAATTTATTTCCGCGGACGCTCGGATCGATTGCTGCTGTCTGAACTCTCATCCAGGTATGTAACAGACTCATTACATTATGCCACCATACCACATCCGCTTCAATAATCTCTCCGGAACGAGGATCGACAACCGAAGGTCCCATCGCGTTTGCCTGTTCCGAAGCGGCATAAGTGATTACAGAATAACGTACATCCTCAATATCAAAATCCGTCGCATCGGCAGGCACTTCTTTGGCAACAACGGCGTTTTTAAATCCGGCCGCTTCAAAAGCCGCCTGCCAGTCATAAACACCGGCTATTATCTCCTCACGCCATTGCTTCGGCGTGGCCGGATCGATGTAAAATACAATTTGTTTCACCGGCTCAACCAACTCTCCCCGTTTGTATTTTTCCACGTCTTCCGGTTTCGGTTCCAATCTCCAACGATGTACAAGCTCCCGTCGTTCCACCGCTTGTTGTTTGTCATTAAAATAAATACGTTCCGTACTGAAAAAACCAACTCTCGGATCCGCAAAACGGGGCTTCATCGGCTCTTTATCCAAAAGCACAAGATTTGTTGTCGTTTCAACGGTTAATGGGACCGAAACGGCCCCATCTGTCACCTGCGTCGTCATTAACGCCTTTACCACCACATTTTTCGGAAAAACTTTCACGCTCAATATTTTCGATAGATCTCTTTTTACAGACGTTCCCAAAGAGATACTATTATACAAATCATTTATACTTTTCTCGCTACCGTCAAAAATCTTGTTCACTTTAAATACGACCGTCGTCGAATCTTTTCCATAAGCTTCGATCGGAAAGTATTCGATCACAGACTCCCGGTAATTATCTTTGACCGACTGACTGATTGCATCCCCCTCCGGAACGCTTACCCTCGGGTCGTAGGTCGTTACCCAAACCTTATTTAAAGCCTCGTCCTTATAAAAACGAACAATCTTGTCATCGTACTCCATTCCCTTGTTCAGTCCGGCGTCATTCAAAGCTCCAGGAACTCCGGATACTTTGTTTACAATCAGAATATCCCGTCCCAATAAAGAATCGGCTATCTCAAAATAATAGTCATTACCGACTGTATGAATTTTTATCATACCTTCCGCCGTCTTGGCTTTATTCAATAATTCATCGTATTTGTTTTTGGTAACCGCAGTATCCGTTTTAACCTCCTTTTTCTTATGCCTGTTTCTAACCGCTCCTTCGGCAGGAAGAAAGAAAAACGACGTCAATACCGTCATACATACAATAAAGGTTTTCGTTGTAATCATAGTTTTTGTCTTTATAATAGTTATCATGAGCCTATTCATCTTTTACAATAATACCCTATTATTGAAAAAAACGAAATAAAAAAGGAGTGAATGCCTAAAATGAAGGAGTGAATAACAGAAAAAATACCACGAAACGAAAATTCATTGTTTCTCCTTATGAATCAACGCTTAACAACGGCAATTTGCATATAAAATAAGCACCTGTACTACTGAATTCAAAGCCGGAACGCCCGTAAAATTCATACATTTTTCGAATACGTTCCAAGCCTACACCTATCGATTCAACCGTAGATTCGGTACGAGGCTGGTAATTATTTTCAACGACGACACAATCGTCGAACACGTATATTTTTATCCAGAGAGGTTTTTGTACGGTTACCTGATTATGTTTTATCGCATTCTCGACCAACGTTTGCAGACTCATGGTCGGGATCTTCAGGTCGAATACATCGGAATCGATATCGAATATCAACTCCAAAGACTCGCCAAACCGTATTTTCTGTAAAAAGTAGTATTGACGGGTAAATTCCAATTCGTCTCTGACGGTGGCCAAACTGACATTTCTTTTTTCCAAAAGGTAACGGTATACTTTTGATAACTTCAAAACAAATTCTTTGGCCAATACCGTATCGGTTCCAATCAAAGCACTCAACGAATTTAAAGAATTAAAAAGAAAATGAGGATTGATCTGATTTTTCAACTGTTGCAAGTTCAACTCGACAGACTCCCGCTCCACCTTACGCCTCAACCGATACTCCTTTCGCCATTTATGTTGCGCGAGGAAGAGTAACACCGTAAATATCAAAATAGTAATCAACGCGATAATAATAGCATAACGATGGAATTCTTCGGTTTGTTCGCTATAAACAAATTGAGGAACATTCACTCCTATGATCCAGCGTTCATTTCCTACTTCCAACGGAAAATAGACCCTTACCACAGGAACCTTCAAATAAGCAGAGTTCGCCAAAATACGCAACTCCTTCTTTTCTTTCAATACCTGCTTTATCGAATCCAACTCTTCTTTCTCCATCAGCTTTTGCCCCAATAAACGTTCATCCGGATGAGAGAGAATAGTACCCTTTTCATTGACGATAAAAACATAACTCCGGAATATGGCCGTTATCTCCGAAAAATAGGTATGCAAATCCGGTAAAGAGATATCAAAGCCTAAAAGCACATCTCCCCATTTTTTATTCCTAATAACATCTACCGTGGTCCAATAAATTTTTCCAGCATCATTATAGGTCCCGCTATAACGATCATTCTGGAGCGTATCTATCATCTCTCTAAATTCCGACTGCTTCCTTTCCGACAATTTATATTTATAAAAAGAGGTCGTATCTTTATCCAATACATTCAATATTTTCTCTCCATCCACAAAATACCATATCCGGCTCAGTTTCGTGTCCAATTGAGGTATAATCATCAAAGAAGAAAACAACTCCTCCTCCTCCTGCCACTTTTTGGAAGTAAAAAATTCCCGGACTACCCGTTGCAATTGCTCCGTCTTCTTAAATTCATAAGCAATAGTTTGCGAACGATAACGACATTGATCCATAACAAAATCATTACTCAACCGATTCCATACGGAACCTATCTTGTCTCCGATCAAATAAATGGCCACAAGGAAAAGGGCTAATAAAACAAAGCCCATCAAAATAATATTGTTGGTCCTAAACTTCATTTGAAATCAAAGATAAAAGAAAAAAATGACAAATGACAAATGTTGGTTAATGATTAAAAGATTAAGGAATTTTTGGGATTGAATGATATAATGATCGGAGGATTAAAAAGATGGACAAATCATGCCACGACGCTTTGTTGCACAGACGATGTTTCTCAAAAGTCGGGCGGCCAGACAATGGCCGCCCGAATGATAAATCATAACGCTAAATCCGCTTTATGCAGCGTGAGTTTAAAGAACTCATCCTCTTCGGCCGCGTAATCATTGAAATACACCGAGCGGGCATCATTCGATATCGAAAAGTACCCCTTGGGACCTAAATCGGGCAAATCGAAACGCTTGATCGGATTCAGGTTCCAGTCGAACACGAAAATGGCCTCTTTATACACTTCATACTCTTTATCTTCTGCATTAAAATAACCACCCACCTTGCACACGATGTACGAGTCGTTCGCTTCCATGGCTAAAATACTCTGCCGCATGTCGTTGGTTGATAAGAAACAGAACTCTTCATTAGAGTATTGAACCGGCGTGTATCTCTTCTCGTTCACCACTTTACCCGTGGTCACATCGAACGTGTATAACATGAACTGGTCGCTGGAGGCGATCACGGCCAAGTCGTTACCTCGTGTCTCGATAAAGCCTTGCGCATAAGTCCACTTGATGAGGTCGTTCGCCGGGATCTCGGTGCGCTTCCTTTTCTTGACATCGAAACTGGCGTAGTCGATGGTCTGGTACCCCTTCATTGCTTGATGGTCCCAAACCACCACCGAGTTTTTATTGATCCCGTTCACGTTGTTCTTTTCAAATTCAAAAGGCGGGCGAATGGTAGCTATCACCGTGCCGTTCGGCAATTTCGTCATTCGGGATACCCAAACCGAATCCGGGAAAGTCGTTACGCTGAACTTCCTCTCCTCCATGGGAACATCCCGAATAATCTCTTGCTTGTTAAAGGTCTTGACCGTGTTCCGGCCTTCATAAAAGTAGACGGAATCCCCCGCAATCTTGAACCCCGTTAATCCTTCCATCTGGTAGGGTGCTCTCCCCGGTGACGCACTCGACGCCAACGATTCCCCCGTGTTCAGGTTATAACAGATACAAGCATCGTAATCATCATGGTCAAGGGGCTCGACGAACCACAACACCGAGTCTTCTATCACGTTAATATTGCTTGTAGTTATCACGTCATCCATAAAGTTGTCGTGCTTGACTGTCAAATTTTTATAGCGTTGAAAATCCAGCTTCCCGACAACAACAAAATCCGTGTCTATGCTCGACAGCGGGAACTTTTCAGCGTTGTCGCAACTGAACATGAAGAGGCCGATTAAAAGAACTAAAAGTGATTGTATGTTTTTTTTTCTCATGATTACTTGATGTTAAATTCAACGAACCTTGAATCTTGATGAATCTACTGAATTTTTATGAAACTGGTACTCACGGTTGACCTTTTGCTCATACCGGCCGCATTGGAAGCGGTTCCGCGATATTCAGCCAAAGCTCCTTTCCTTATCGCCGTCACCTCGTATTCGGACGTCGAAGTCATCCCCCTGAACTTCCATGCCAGATTCCAAGGGCCCCGGGATTCGACATACCGGTGGGAGACGGGTTCCTCGCCGTCTCCCTGGAGAGGTTTGAACGTGATATTGATACTCGTTTCTGTCCGTCTATATTCCGGAACACCGGATCCCCGGGGTGCTTTAAGTACTCCACTTACCCCGGCTATTGTCACGATCGTGAAAACCATGCCTAAGCAAGTAAGTAACCATGATTTCATGTTGTTTCTCTTCATAACGTTATTTTTTATCTATTCATTTTCTTTATCATCACTCTTGCTTCACCCATTTGACAGCGTCAGCCACCACCAGCTGAACATACGTTACTCCGTTCTTGGCCGTGATGGGAGGAGCTCCCCGGTCGTCCAATACCACGCGGGAGACCCCGGCTGGCAAGCTGAATACACCGAGCGATACCCAGGCGGGATCTCCCTCTTCAACCTCCAGGACAACCTCCTTTTCTCCCTCGGGAGTGTGTACCGTGTAGTAATTTCTCATCCCCGGGTAGTCGGCAAGAAATGTCTCGTTCTCGCGGGTATGGCTCAGCAAATGAGGTCGATGAATAAAGATCTCGTATCTGCCCGCTTCCGGGAGGTTCGCTACCCATTCGGCCTTGAACTTCCCGGTACCCGCTTTTTTGATATAGAGACTACGTATACATTTCCCGTAACAGTTATTTACCAACATGGGAATAGTAGGAGAACCCCACGTGTTTATTTTAGTATTCCAAGAGCTCAAATTATATTCTCCCTCGCCTCTCTTTTGGTTCATAAGATCCGCCAATTGCATCCGCTTCTCCGGGGAGTCGATCAGATGGAAATTTTCATCTTCATTATCCACGATAATCTCTCCCGGGGGATAGAATTCGTCCCGCTTCAGCGGGGTAACCCCCTCTTCGGGTATCGTGCCGGATTTAATCGTTTGCCCGTTTTGAAATGAAAAAGTTCCCGGCAGGTTCCCCGAGAAATTTGTCGTGAGCATTAATCCATACCTTCGATCTTCATGAACGACGATTCGCTTGTATTCCCCGGGGTTGACCGGGTAACTCCGCCAACGATATATCCGGTTTCTTCCAAGGTCATCAGTCGCGTACGAGATGACGGAGACGATACCACCCGTCTCGCTGATATTACCCACCTTAAAATCCATAATTTTTAATCGATCCGTGACTTTATTGTATTGATCCTTGACGTGCAACCGGGGTATTTCACGGCTCATGTACCACTCGTCCAGGTAATTCCGGATATTTTTCCCGAAACATTGTTCGAACTCGTCGATAAACGAATCGAAATTCACTTCCTGGAAACAGGTTCGCGCGTTAAACTCTTCCATGAACCGACTCAAGGAGTCCCAAGAGGTTATCGTCGTCAAGTAACTCAACAAGTGGGAAACCTTTAAAGAAATGGCAACCTCCTGTTCCAGGCTGTACTCTCCCGTGATACATCCTTCCAGGCCGTTTTTCTCGATCCGCTCGAACATGTATGGTTTTACAGTAAGCCTCTGCGATAGCGGGTTCATCATTTGCCGGTACAGGAGATCCATCCCCCGGAACTTGTCGGATGTCATGCTACGGGTGTGTCCCGAGAAAACCTTGTCGATACCCGTGTGTTTCAAGGCGTAGGGCAACTTGTCTGACAACAACTCTTCCCAACCGCTCCCGGGTTTTTCTACCTCTTGAGGCCATCGCTCATTAAAGAACAGGATTTCCGGCTGGGCGTTATCACGATACAGAGAATGCCCGTTGTAATGCAGGAAAGAGGCCGGTGCCTCGATTAATTTCAAATACTTGTAGGGATAGGGGTAATCCTGGCCTTTTTCGATGATATCTTTACAGGAACGGAATATGCTCTCTATCCTTTGCTCCCGTCCCGGCGCCCCTTTTCGCAGGGGTTTATACGCGTCAACGGTTTTCATATAGAAGTCGTTTCCCGGGTAGGTGTAAAGCTCCACCGTCAGGGAATCCACAGTAACCGCTCTTTTTTCGAATTGACCGATGCACAAGCTTATCCCGGTCAGGTTTTGCAGGTTCTCAAACGTGACGTACTCCCCCTCCCTGGAGGTTTTTCCCTGGGATAAAACGACCTTGTTCCCCGCTTCCTTCACCCGTAGCCTGTAACGCGTGAAATTCATCTCCCTGGAGGCCATCAACCCCACGGGGGGCACGGCCATGGGGTACCACATCACTTCCGGTACCAGCAGCGTGAAATCTCCCGACACGAAACCCAACCGCCTCCCCAAATTCTCGATGTGCATGGTGTAACTGACGGGAGAAAAGAACTCCTCGTCGGGGAGGTTCACCTGGTAAACCTCCTCGTCGATGCCTCCCGCGTATTCCATCGTCACCTCAGCACGCTCGCCGGGCTCCAGGGGGCGTTCAATGACCACGACTTGATGTTCCCGGTGCCAGGGAATGTTCTGCCCGTTGGATTCCACCTTATTGATCCGAAGACCCGGGTTCAGGAAGAGTAAAAATCGCTCCATTTTCACTTTCCGTTGATTTTGTATCTCCATCCGGCTTGTTGCCGTGAGGCGGTCTCCCCCGGGCTGACACGCGATGTCATGGGTGAGTACGCGGACGGTGGGGTACTTGTTATACCCGGCGAAAGTTTCCCGGTACGCGTTCCTGTTCTCCTTCCGGTTTTGGAACTTGTTCAAGTAGATGCCCCCCAGTCCCACGGAAAGCACGAGGAGGAGGGAAGCGGCCGCAGCGAAATAAATTTTTCGACGGGGTTTTCCGGGTAATCTTTTAGCAAGAGGGGCGGCAAAGCAAAGTAAGGAAATTCCCAGTAGCAAGAAGGCACCCCGGTGTAGCAACGTTTCGTCGAGGTCTATGAACCCCACGAGGGTGGAAAAAGAGTCCGTGAGCGAACTTCCCCGGAAATCCAGCATCCCGTGCAGGGGTTTTGTCAGGTAAGCGCACGAGAAGTAGAGCGCCCCAACCAGGATCATCCAGCTGACAAGGGGGTGTTTGGTCAAGCGGTTCACGAGCGACGCTAACCCGGTGATAAAAACGAGCGCGGGAATCACGCGCACCAGCAGGTAAAACAGGTACACCCCGGGATTCACGGGTGAATCGGGAATGATGACATGGATAATCCCGCAGGAAATCATGAAGATAACATCGACCGCGAGAAACGGGATCAGTATGCCTAATACCTCCCCGAGGAATACCTCCTCGTTATCAACGGGTCTGGTGAAAAGAACTTCTCGCGTTTCGGCTTTTTTCCGCTTGCGCTGGATGTCACAAACTAAAAAAGTGATCACTATGGATTGAAAGAGGTTCAAGAAATAAAACCCGTACGCGGGGAGGGACGAGGCGAGGACCACCTGCCACCACTGGAGGCTTCGGGCATTCCAGGGGATCAAGAACCCGACCATGAATCCGAACACCCCGAGAATAAACAGGTAGAATAACCAGTTTCTTCTCACCAGTTTGCTCTCGTGAGTGACAATTGTTTTTAATGCGGTTTTCAAAAGTTTATGATTTTTGACTATATGTCGTTATATTTTCAAATCGGCCTTATACAACAGCGTGTTTTTGTCGTTTTCCTTGTCGACTTGTTTGAAGTAAACCGCGCTTCCATCCATGGGAATCGTGTAGTACCCCTTGGTTAGCTTTGGCAATTCAAACTTCTTAATAGGTTTCAGGTTCCAGTCAAACACGAATACGGCACTTCTGTCGGTCTTCGATTGTTTATCCGCCTCGCTAAAATAACCGCTTACCAGACAGAAAATATGGTTATCGGTCACTTCCAGGCACACGACACGCAATCCCATGTCGTTACCTACCTCATTTCCACCATTCAAAGGTAAAATATCCGTGTACCTTTTCACGTTTTTGACCTTCCCGCTGTTGAAATCGAACGTGTACAACATGAATTGACCATCCACGGCGAAAACAGCCATATCGTTGCCTCTCGTTCTAAAAAGACCTCTCGCGTTAGCCTGTTTCATCGAGATGTACGGATTCGGCTTCGAATACATCTCGTATTCCGGGAAACCCTCACCCGGGAGTGTTTCGTGATAGGTTACCCCTTTCTGACCGAGAACCATCAGGGTTTTCTTCTCCATACCCGTTCGGGCATCTTTTTCTAATTTTTGCAAGTCAAAGAAAGGAGAAGGCATTATCGCCACGATAGCCCCGTTCGGGAGGATCGTCGCCTGCTCTACCCAAACGCTGTCCGGAAATGCGGGAATGATCACTTTCCTGTCTTTCAGGGGAACATTGTTGATCATATCTTTTTTGGCGAAAACCTTTATCGCGTTTTCTCGAGTATAAACGGCTTTACGAGAAACCGTCTTTGCAATCGTTTCAGCAGGCACGAACACGATAAAATCTTTTGTCACGTGAATGGTCTTGTAGGATATATAATCGGATAATTCGTATGGAGCTTTCCCGTGTTTTGCAAGCACGGATAACTTCTTTCCCGTGTCGAAATCATAACAAGTTCCCAAATCATACTTGGGATCATGGTCTATGACATACAGCAGGGAGCCGTCGATGATCCAGGTATGCCACGCTTTTAAACCGTCGTATGTTTTGAAAGGCTTCAGTTCCACTTTTTCAACCACCGTGAAATCCCTTTTCATATCCAAACGCGTAGGGGGAGAAGAACAAACGGCAAGGTGACTATCGAAAATAAAAATGCCGAACAAAAGCCATAAAAATCTATACATCTTCTTCATGATTATAAATTTAATTTCGGATTATCTTGCATGGGATTATCCGAAATATAAATAAAAGATTTTAGTTTACTTTTGGGAATTCTACTACTATTTTTGATGGCTCACTCAGTCCAACTGCGTTTTCAGCGAAAACTCGAATCTTCATAACAGATCCCGGCTTTCTACCCGTAATTAGATATTTAGTCGATGGAGTTGAAGCGTAAGGCCTCCAGGAGAAATCCCAACGAGCATCCTTAACTTCAATAATATAACGTAATACACGTGATCCGCCATCACTTGAAGGAGGAGAAAAGCTTAGCATACAGCTGGTTTCCGTTATATCATCAATCTGAAGCGCTCGAGGAGGCGAAGGCGGATTAAGTACATACACAGCGGCAGTAGCAACGATCGTAAGGGTTAGACCGATACATACGGTCAAGATTAATTTTAACTTTTTTGATTTCATAATCCTAAAGTGTATAAGTTCATAATAAATATATCACTTGTAAAGTTAAAAAAAATATGTTATTTGCAAATAAATTCTATTGAATTTTATTCCAAATAATAACAAGTATAGATTGAAAAAATCTGATATTAGAAATATTGATGATGGTAGATTAAAGGATTTAGGGATTGAGAGATTCCGTGATTAGGAGATTAAAGGATTGACGATTGTAGATTGTAGATTTTAAATTGTAGATTGAATTCCGTTTTTAATTTACAATCTACAATTTAAAATAAAAAAAGCCACGATCTCTCGTGGCTTCTTCCTAAATTCGGCATCGACCTACTCTCCCACCTCGCGGCAGTACCATCGGCGCTAACGGGCTTAACTTCTCTGTTCGGAATGGGAAGAGGTGGATCACCGTCGCTGTAGATACCTTTTAATACCTTTAAATACCTTTAAAAAAATTCAACGTCTATAGCGTCAAACCTAAAGCTAGTTGAATGGAGAGGGACATCGAACATAGAAATGAAACAACCGACAGAGTCTATCGGGTTATTAGTACCGCTCGGCT
>LN913009.1 GCA_001487125.1 Gabonibacter massiliensis | reverse complement strand
CTTGGAAATAAAAACAGGGGACGTTTGACTTGTCCCCTGAATAGTCGTTAACCTTGTCGCGCTTGCGGTTTATTGAGAATCGTTATTTTTATTAGCAAGAGTAACCATGTAACATGGAGTTAAATACTCCGCCATATTCTCGAAGCGAATATTTGTTATTTTCTCCGCTAACAAGGCCTCCCGAACCTTTCGGGTCATGACGATCCCGAACCATTTATCCGGCATAAAGATATCGCTACCGTCCCATTGCTCCATGTCGACGTGAACGCCCTTGTAATTAGCTTCCTGAATACCTGTCGGGTACTCGATATACACGATCTCGCTTTTTTCCCTGTCGATTCTCCCGGCTCGTCCCGTGACGGAGAATCCCTGGTAACCGGTTACTTCCTCTCCCTTTTTCGTGAAAAGCCGGACGGGAAAACATTTCCATCCCGTGAAATTGTTTTTTTCCAGTACCTCCCTGAAACGATCCGAGATTAAATAAAGCGAGGCGTATCCTGTTCCTAGCACGTCGTCGTATCGTTTCCCGCTATAATGACGGAACTCCAGGGGAAATTCCGCCCCCCGGTAATCTCCCATTAATAACATCCGGTATTCCCATAATCCACCGGGCTCTGCCCATGTCCATTCCCGTGTCGATGTCATTTGTACCGTCACGGAACTATACCGGTCTCCAAATGAAAATAAGTCTGATAATTTCATAGTGTTTAAAAATTTAAAGTAAAACCGTGTTTAGCACCTAATTCCCGGGCGAGACCATAAGCTCCCCTGGTGGTGGGATTGTCCTTGAAAAATTTATCCCATCTTTGATTGTACCGGTACGAGTTTTTCTGGTGGGTGCCCGTTTCCCACCAGCTCCCGAACTTGGGGTCATTGACGTTAATGCCTAATTTTTTAAAATTATCATGGAATTTCTTCGGGAATACATGATGTGCCTGCATGCTTTTCCCGGGGTTAATGCCGGTTAACCGGATCATGTTTTTCCGGAAGTTCCCGGCTTTAAAAGCCTTCAGGGCCTTGCTTGTCACCTTGCCCCCGGTGGCACCCCATCCCGCGACGGGCACCATGGCCGTGGCACTGATGGAAGCGTTGAGGTAATCTCCCTGGCATAGGTAAACCAGCGCGTTTATGCCGTCGAAAATCTCCCCGGCGACGGGCATCAGCCCTATAATGTCCAGAGCCGATTGCAGGGTGGCGACGCTCTTGTTATGTTCACTCTCCACCCAACGAATTTTTAACCCCTGTTGTACCCGGTAATCCCCGTAATGATGTTGTTGAAAAAACATGGCCGGTCCGCTCGTCCAGAAGCGGTTTCGTCGTCTGGTGGCCGTGACGGTGACCTCGCCCAGCTCGATCACGTCCTCGTTCGGGTTAAAACTGGGCCAATCCACGTCGTTTACGGGTATACCGTCCAACCCGAGGAAATCGATGAATTGCACGGGATTGTTCAACGCGTAGGTTAGGGGCGATCCCGCCGGGTCTTCTCCGGCTATCGGGTCCGGAACCCACCACCTGGCAATCGCGTTATCGTACATGCGCCATCCGTAATCCAAGAACCCGGTGTTTCCCGTGATTTGTTCTTCCTTTCCGTTGTACTTGTAGCGGTTTCCTCCTTGTTGGGCGTAATCTGCCCGGGCGTGTTTTGCCCCGAAAGGGTAATAGTCGTTTCGTTCCTTCACGGTCCCGTTGGCATCGACAATCACCCTGACGCTGCCGAGGTGATCGGTCAAGAAGTAGTTCACCTCGAAGCCACCGCTGGCGGAACTGTTTGCCCGGATCACGCCGCTCCCGAAATTGGCCGACTCGAGTTGTAACCCGGCACTTGTTTTCTTGTATGTCAAAGAACCCAAATAGTCAAAACCGTTCCCGGCGGCATCCCTTACCCGTAACTTGGTTCCATCAGCAAGATGGGTGTAGGATGCTTTCAAAGTTGTTCCGGTTTTTACCGTCGATAACAAATTTAAAACATTATATTCAAAATTCAAATTTTTTCGGCTGTCATTTAGCATGTTGCCGTTTTTATCGTGGGTATAGGTGCCCGATGCGGCATTGCCCGGGGTGTAAATATCCCCGTCTGGCGTGGTGCGGATACTCTCGTTTAAGCCGGTCAGCTGGTTGCCCGTGTAGGTGTAAACGAGGTTATCCACCGTGTTCCCGTTGGCCGTTCGTTGCAAGGTTTTGATATTGCCGTTACGATCGTAGGCAATGCCTCTTTCCAGGT
Organism: Gabonibacter massiliensis; assembly: GCA_001487125.1. Taxonomy (GTDB): domain Bacteria; phylum Bacteroidota; class Bacteroidia; order Bacteroidales; family Marinifilaceae; genus Gabonibacter; species Gabonibacter massiliensis. Next base: position 75,990 of record LN913009.1, on the reverse strand, counting down.
AGTTGCCTGCCAGGGTCGTCCACGTGTTCCCGTTTTTCTGGAATTGACTTGTTTCTTTCAAGCGGTTTATCCCGTCATAGGTAAACCCGTACATCAGGGCTGTGTTTGTCCCCTGTTGCCATTCCCACTCGCTGATGTTCCCGTTATAACGGGCGGGCGTGGTGCCCCGGGGTGAATCGTAACGTAATTTCATTTTAAAAGGTGTACTCTCTTTCCCCGTCAACCATCCTCTCGGGTTATAGGTCATCGTTTCCGTGGTGTTCCCGTGTTTCACGGTTTCGAGTCGCCCGACAGCGTCATAGGTATGGATAGTCGTGGCGGGGGCGCCGTTGTTCAAATTCGTGACGGAGGTCATTAGCCTTCCCCTGTCGTCGTGGGTATTCACGGTTTCCAGGATATCCGTCCGCGTGGCGCTTACCCCGTGGCTTTCCCGTTGTTGCAGCACGTTTCCGACAAAATCGTATTTAGTATCGATCCGGCTTTTTTGACCGTGAAGATTGTCGTTCACGGTTTGGATCACCCGGCAACGGTCGTCGTAGTAAGTAGTCACGGTCAACCAGGTGTTTGTTCCCAGTACCCTTGTTTTTGTACCGGTAACGCATCCGGTAACGTTGGGGTAATACGCCTCGGGGTAACCTGGCGTCGCGACGAACGGCAGTACCGGGACGTTAGGGGTGGGCGTGTAAGAATCATACCGTGTATATTGGAGGGGAGCACGGGTTCCGGCGGGGGAGTAGTTCTCGCTTGCGGAGGCGGCTGTTTGCAAGTCGGCGTGGGTGGTTGCCGCCGCTAACACGATTTCGCCCGTTTCGATTACCCGGTTTCGTGGATCGTACAACGAGTAGCTCCACTTGTTAGCGTTTTCGTCCCGTTGTTTACCGTCCTGGCTCATGACAAGCCGATCCCGTTTGTCGTACACCAGGTAGACGGGATCGCAACCCGGTAAACGTTTCACGGTCATTCGTCCCCAGCGGTCGTAATCGTACCGGTAAGCCAGTTGCCGGAGGAGAGTTTCGTCAATCGTGCTTCCCAGTCGATAGCTGGCCTCCGGGGAAAGAACATAACGGAGTAGTCCCCGGTCGTCGTGCACGCTGTAGGTTTCTAATCGTGAGTTTCCTTCCGTGTTTGCCGACAGCACGATTACGTTCTGGTTGTCCGAGAACCTTTCAGTGATGTTCCCGTCTTCGTCGATGATCGTTTCCTTTTGGAGGGAGCCGGCGAGGTAATACCCGTCAAGAGATAACGTACCGTTAAGGGAAACTTTGTAGCGACGAACCTCATTGGTCGTGTTTAAGCCGTGGGATATCGATACTCCCTTTTGGCGGTCGTGCCAGTTTTTGCCCGCTCCCGTACATTTTATTACCCGATTTAGGGGAGAGTTGTCGTACACTGTTCCGGTAAACGCGTGAGCGGCTTCCGCGGTGCCGTACGCGTTCCAGTTGCTCGCGGTCGCGGGGGTATCGTGATAAGCCCCGTTGTTTCCGCTCTTGTTGTAAGGGAGATACTCTTTTTCTATCCTTCCCTGCACCCCGTACACGAGGGGCAGGATGATGTCGGCCGTTCCGCCGGAAGAGGCTTTAACCAGAATCACCTGTTGTTTTCTGCCGAAACCGTCGAGATAGATCACGTTATAGATGCTTCGGGGAGAGGGAATGCTGTTACTCGGTTCGATGTATATTTTCTCCGCCACGAAGTCGCGTGTAGTCGTGAAGGAGGGAGGCACGGTATTCTCGTTTACCGGGCTGGCTTTTATCCCGTGGAAAAAAGCCACCGTCAATAGTACAAGTATATATATGTTTTTCATGATCTTAGAATTCGAGTTAACGTGTTTTATTTTAGTCGATTGTATTGCAGCTCTTTCATCGTGTTGCCTGTCCGGTCCTTTATCCTGATCAGTCTGCCCGCCTCGTCGTACTCGTTCAGTTCCAGCTGCCCGTTGTGGTCGAACTTGCAAAAAATAGATCCGTCCAGGTTATAGGAGATCGCCTCGAAAGAGGATTCCCGGGGAACCATGACGATGCTCACGACATTTGACGGAATCGTGGCGGTAACGGAAATTACTCCGGCGTACGGGGTCAGGTCGATTTCAAATGACTGTACCGAGTATCTTGATGAACCGGAAAGCGTCAACGTCCCGTTGCTTGTTCCCCCGGCATGACGAACCGAGTAAGTAAGCGATGTTTCCGGTCCTTCGACCAGGACAAATAGTTTGACTCGTTTCGTGTTCGGAACGGAAGTAATACTTATTGTGTTTTCCGCTGGGAAAATTTGTTCGGGATCGAAAGGGGTCAGTTTATCGAAAAATTTCAGGTTAACAATTTCCGGATTGCAAATAGCTCCTATCATGAATTGGAGACTATTGATGTCCATGTCAAAGCTCGGTTCATTTGCTACAAGGAAATACGATAGCATAAAGGAGATAGCATGCGTATTGTCGTTGGCCCTTGCGCTGTCGAGCCATACTTGAAATTGTTGGGGATTGACCGGTGCGGTTCCGGAAGCGACGACAGATATGATGTTTATCATCAGGCCATGTTCATAGGTTTGCGTGTAAGCCATGTAATCCGGGCCGTAATTTATTTTTGGGAAAACGTTGTATCCCTTGATAAACTTGTCACACAAATCCCGACCCCGAATGTTAATATTTATTTGTTCTTTTAAAGAGGCGGCCTGTGTATGTCTGTTCCGGTCTATCGCCGCGACAAGATCCGGGGATGCATTGTGTGCCTTTAAGACGATGTAGTTTCCCGAGGCATCGTACACGTTAGCGGAGCTGGTCGAACGGGTCGTGTTACCCACGGGCTGGTAAAACTTCTTTATTTGCTTGTATTCGGAACTGTTCTCCGTGCGATAATTGTTTTCTCCTCGTGTGAACAAGTTTTGATCGGGTATGGCCAAGGTGTGGGCAACGGGGTTTTCTGTTTGATAGATGTGTTGATCGGTAAGACCGAAAAAGCATGAACTATCCGTTTCGAGGGTTTCGTACCGGGATACTGTTTCATCTATCAATTGCCCGTTTCTCAGGGTTATTTGCTTGATCACAGGGGATAGCAGGTTTGCCTGCTTCATTTTCGAGATAAACGGGCTTGCGGATTCGCTCATCTCGGTTACTCGGCTTATCACTTTCACGATCGTGTTCCCGCGGGAATCTTTCCGGGATATTCGGGTAGGCAAGCCGGAAGCTCCCGGGTTATCGTAAAAGAATTCAGTCTTTTGAAACGGCGTACCGCTTGCCCACGTGGTAAAGTCGTTAAAAGAGGCGCTATCCGTGACTTGTACCTCGAAACGGTATTCCGATAGCTCTTTGAGCAATGTTTTTCCCCCGTAATACAGCTCGTAGTTTTGTTGCGGTAGTGTTGTTATCCGGGTACGGGGTTCTATATTCGGTATAAAGGTGTGGTCGTAAGGGATATAATAACACAATCTGCCTTCGTCCTGGTATAAAAGAATTGTCCCTAATCCCTGGAAATAGGCTATCTGTTCTTCCCGGTCTAAATAATACTCGTAAGGTTTTACCTGTACGCGTTTTTGTTTGTAACACAATGAGGTATCGCCTTGCGTGAAATAACTCATGTTGTCATAAAAATAGGGTGAAATGAATCCCGGGTTAAACGAGAGATCGGTGTAGTACTTCTTTTCAACGAGTCGTTTCAAGTTCCCACGATCATCATATTCGGCTGTGGCTAGGGGTAAGCCGTTTAACCAGAAAGGATAAATTAGAGGAGCTTCCGGCCAGAAAAAGTACAGGGAAGGCACGTGAAACAAAAAGGTTTTTATCCCTTTACCAGGAGTGGTCTCTTTCACGTAAGGATAGTATACCCCGTTGTTTCCCGTGTTTAAAAAGGCGAAGCCCGTGGATCTGATCCTGGAGTGTTTTACCCAATCCGTGAATTCCTCGTAATGGACTAAATCAAGGCGTTCGTAACTGTCGTACACCATTTTACCGGGACGAGGATAGGCATACAAGACAGAGTCTGTCTTTTCTCCCGTCCGATCCATGAATGTTAATGATTTTACCCGTATCCCGCCGATATCGACTACTATCGTTCCTGATGACGGTTCCTGTTTGTATTCCGCCACGTTCGACTCGTAATCGATGCTCAATCGCCCCCCGTTTTTCAGGGTAATTGTTTTTAGAGAATAGGCTTTTGCCGCTTCTATATCCACTTTTTGGGAATAAGGATTGTCATTTCCCACGAGTCGTTTACGATATCCCCAGAGGTCATAATACGGACTTCCTTCCGTGGGCAAAGGGTAATAATCGAATAGCATTTTTTCAATGGATACGTCATTCTTGTCGTAAAAATAGAGAGACGTTAACACGTTTCCTTGATATAGTTTGACCTTGGAGATTTGGTTCCCGGTGATGTCTGACAAGGTGATCGTGTTTAATTTTGCCATTTGTTCCTTGTAAGTGAACATGATCTTTTTATCCACGCATTTTATTTCCGTCAATAGAGGGGATGTTATTTTATAAGATGTTATCCCTCCGCTTTCTTTTAACGTGACAGGGGCCATCTCGTCGATACTTTCGATAACGTACCGTTTGGCTGTTTGAAACCAAGAGGCGGCAGCCCGGGCATTACTTGAACTGCTATTCTTGTACGAGTTAATGAGGTTGTTTAACGTGTTGATTAAATTTTGTGAGGCAGCCGTCACGCGTTGAATATCCCCTAACATCCCCATGATCCTGAGATTCGTGGTGATGATTTGCTGATTTTCCTCAAAATACGGATTTATGATCCAATTCCCATACCCGGCATACACGAGAAATTGACTGTTTAGTTGGGCTTCGCTCGAATACGAGCCAAGATATCTTTTTGCCTGCTCAATGGCGTATCGAAATTGATTTTGATAGGAACTGAAATTAAGCGACCGTTCAATCACGGGACGACCGTACCAGTACGACGTGCGATAAGGAGAGATGTACTCGGTTTCGACTCTCCCGGAGTAGTTGAAGGTAATCGGTTCCCCGTTTAACGGTTCTATCCGGGTCAGATACCATGACGAGAGGTACATTTTGTTCCGGATCCCGTTGCTACTGATGGCGGCTTCCGAGTTCATATTTTTTATTAATTCCGAATAATAGAAATAATAACGATTCCCGCCTTCATCCGTGATAGTCCACCCGTTTATAAATTTCCCGGCTATACTGGTGCTACACTCGATACGAATGTTCGTTCGCTCGAGGGGGACGGCATGGATTCGGTTATTCGCGTCCATCTTGATCATGAAGTTGACCTTGTTGCCGTTAAATACGGCAGTGAAGATATCGGATTCGCCGTCTCTTTGCCGTTTATTGACCCGGTCAATATCAATTTCTACGACAACGGCATCAGCCTCGCTTTCTGCCCGTGCATAGCCCAAGTCGTCTTCATCGGCAATTCCTCCCCGAACGACACGCGTGACGATCCCTCCCGTGTTTAGGGTCCAGTTATAACCGGTTTGTCCCGGTTTTTCATCGATTTTTACTCCTTTCGCGTTATAATCCAATGATACGGGTAGCAAAAAATCTCCGGAACGGAGCGTGTACAGGGGAATACTGTAGTGGAATGTGCCCGTGGCATAATCGACGGAAACGTTTTTCATGTTCAAGTAGCCTTGAGCTTGCTCTCCCGGCTCGAAATTTTGTGCCGGGGATATTCCCGGTATACCCAGGAATATGATCAGGATAAAAAATAGTTTATTCTTCATGATCTTATTATTTCTTTAATTTAACACTTGTCCCGGTTGGCTTATTTTAGTAGTGAAGTGTCGGGGGAGGGTTAAATTTCTTTTTCCATAGGCACGTCTGTTTTTTAGGTTTGACTTTTCGTGCCTTGATGTTATATCAAAGAATGAGCAGTAAAAAGGGAGTAAACATTCTTTTGTTATTTTGTTGTACTGAAAATAAGCTCCTTTAATTCAGAATGTTGCATGAATATGTTGATCGTAAACATTTTTAAGTTGTAATATGTGGGTGTGAAATTTGGTTGTAAACGGAGTATTTTGTTTTATTGTTGAAAGAAAGTTGGAGAGCGAATGGTTTGAAAAATTTTAATGGTATTGGTGTGAGAAATAAAAACGAATTGTAATTACTCCGTGTAATTTGATTTGAGATATTGATCTCTTTATTGCTTCTTTCATAAAATTTTGATGAAAGGAGATTCTATTAAAAAACGCCTAAATGTTAATAAATGTAAATATGTATTCTGTTTTGATATGATAATTCTATTACTTTCTATGTTAATCGAGTTATTAATAACTGATTACTGGTAGTGTGATATTTTTATTGATAAATATCATAGTAAATATATATAAATAAAAGTATAGATATGTGTATTAAAAGGAGTGAAAAAGTAATGTTTACTGCCTTTTTAGTGCATGTTTGAGTGTTTAAATTTATCAGAAATTAATTAATATATTAATTATGAATTTAGTGCTTTATGTAGAACAACGGTCTGATATGACTCAAAAGGTAGTCGATTTATTTACAAGTAATGGACATCGTTTGATTGTTGTTAAAAGTAATGGGGAAGCTTGTGATTACTGTAAAAAGCGGACTCCGGATATCGTGTTTCTTAGGGATTATCCCGAGAGGTATTCGTGTACGACCTATGCTAAAATGATAAAACGTCAAAATTGTAATATTTATGTCATTTTAGTCGGGGAGAAAATCATTGCTGAACAGGTTGTAAACGGATTGAATGGTTTCGCTAACCAATACATAAGTCAAGAGTGCGGAGCGGAAGGTATTTTGGCTTATGCGCAGGCGATAGAAAGAGAGGATCGTTTGAATGCAAGGCGGGGAGGAGTCCTGAAAGTGGCCAAGGATGTTTATTTGAAGAGAAATGTATCCGAATTGATTGTTGGACGTTCGGCCACGAGGTTAACGGTAAAACAATACGCGATATTGAGACTGTTGGTCGAAAATTGCTCTTGTGTCGTCCGGCGTCGAAGCCTATTGTTAGAGGGATGGGGATGTGATGACGAATCCAATGTTCAGGGATTAAGAAAGATCATATCCTGTTGTCGTAAACTATTGAAACCGATACCTTATGTCGAGATTGTGACCTATTGGCAGATGGGGTATATGTTAAAAGTACAGGACGAGGAAGAGGCAAATGTATTCGATGAAAATGAGTATCAATATGAATGTATTAAATGAAAAATAGTATGAATAAAAAAAGAAGTTTTTGTTTAAAGGCTTTTTCCTTGCCTGAATTATTGGTTGTTTTGGTGATTATCGGCATTCTGGTGTTAATTGCCTTACCTAATCTGATGCCGTTGATTTCAAAAGCGAAGAGTACGGAGGCGCAGCAGCAATTGGTTTTTCTGCATACCCTGCAGAAGAGTAATTTTTATACTCACTCGCGTTATTCCACCTCGTTAGAAGAGTTGGGGTTCGAACAAGCAAAGCTTACGACGGACGGGGGAAATGCCAATTACCGCATTGAGATCGTGGAGGCCAACGAGAAAGGTTTCCGGGCAATAGCTACGGCGGTTGTGGATTTTGACGGCGACGGGATATATAATGTTTGGGAGATCAATCAAAACAAGGAACTGAAAGAAATCACGAAAGATTAAACGATGGAATTTTTGTTGACGATACCTTTGATGCTATTAATCCGTTCCGATTTTAAAAGGCGGGTAGTGAGTGTATACACCTTATTGGTCTTCGGAAGCTTACAGTTTATCGTTGTTTTAATGAAAGAAGGGATATATGAAACTGTTATACGGACCGGAATAAATAGTGTAGTTCTCTTATTTTTAGGTATAGGTGTGTGCTTGTATTTATTACTGAAATACGGTCCGGTGGCGTTTGCGACCCGCCGTTTTATCGGTAGCGGAGATATAGTCTTTCTTTTTTTCCTGACTCCGGCGTTCGCGGGATTGGAGTTTCCGAAGTTTTTGGTAATCTCGTTTTTGTTGACATTGGTGGGATGGGGCGTTTGTTGTAAACGAAAAAGGGAGTTGATGATTCCGTTAGTGGCGACGGTCGGTATTTGTTACTTGATTCGGATTTTAATCCGCTTCTTGTTTCCGATGTGTACTGTTCAATATTCAACGTTATGAAAGAAATTCATGTATCTACCGAGATGCTTCAACTTTTTTCTGCCCGGGAAGCGTGGGAGTATCAATTGGTGCCTTGTGAAACGAAAGGGGATACGTTATGTTGTTACGGGGAGTCCGGTCGGGATTATGAATCGGTTATAACCGAATTGGAAGTATTGACCGGAAAGAAGATCGTTGTAAACTCTTTGAATAGAGAACTATTTTCCCGGTTGATAAAACAATCGTATCGTAACGAGGGAGATGCGGTCGAAAGGGAACGCTTAAAACGTAAACCGGCTTCTGGAAATCCGGGGTTTCTGCAAGGATTGATAGAAGAGGCTTACCGGGAGTATGCCAGTGATATTCATCTGGAGCCGGATAAGGAGCGTTGTCGGGTGCGTTTTCGGTTGGATGGAAAATTGGTGGAGCGTTACGTGATCGAGAGAGGGAATTACGCGGCCTTGGTCAATCAGGTAAAGATTTTGGCCAATCTGGATATATCCGAGAAACGGTTGCCTCAAGACGGTCGTATTCTTTACGAACAGGGAGAAGATAAATTTGATGTCCGGGTCTCCTCTTTACCGACGATCCACGGGGAAAAGGTGGTGATGCGTCTGTTAACCCGCCACGTGGAGTTATTGGAGTTAGAAAACCTGGGGTTTTCCCGTAAGCAATTGGAGGATTACCTCGTGTCTGTCAGGAGACCGCATGGGTTGGTTCTGATTAGCGGACCCACGGGATCCGGTAAAAGTACGACTTTGTATGCCACTCTTCGTTTGTTGAACGAGGTGACTAATAATATATTGACCATAGAAGATCCGGTTGAATACACTCTTCAAGGAATAAATCAAGTACAGTTGAAAGAGGAGATCGGATTGACGTTCACGGCGGCCTTGCGTACGTTTTTACGACAAGATCCGGATATTATCATGTTGGGTGAAATCCGGGATACGGATACGGCTCAAATGGCTATTCGAAGTTCACTCACGGGACACTTGATTTTTTCGACGATCCACACGAATAGTGCCTGGGGAAGTGTCTCCCGCTTGGTAGATATGGGAGTGCATCCCTATTTGATAGCGGATACGCTTATTCTCTGTGTGGCCCAGCGTTTGGTACGTTTGCTTTGTCCTTGTTGCAAGCAAGAGATAGAGGTCGGGGCGATTTCAGGTCGAATTTCAACCGTTCATCGTTTGAAATCTCTGTTTAAACCTGTAGGGTGCGAGCAATGTTATTATACTGGCTACCGGGGACGTAAGGCTATATATGAGGTCATTCCGGTGGATGAAGAGTTATCCGGGGCGATCCGACGGGAGGAGTCCGACATCGGGAAGTATCTTCGGGAACGAAATATTCGCGCCTTGTCGGATTCGGCTCTGGAATTATTGGAGACGGGACAGACCTCTCTGGAAGAAGTGTTGACTTTACTAAACTCGTAAAAAGAGATATGATGATGAGTATAAAAATGATTCTGCTGTTTGTTGTTTTACAGGTATTCGTCGGAAAGGTGAAAGGAGAAGAAGAACGGCTGGATTCTGTCCGGGTGAGGTTGGAACGGGTTGTTGCCCGGGATAGTGTTTACCTTTCCGAGATCGATATTTCTGTCGGGAAGTTGTCGCTTGGAGAATTTTTTCGAGCCATAGCCCGGGTAAACGGGGTGAATCTTTGTTACAAGGTGGACGAGGATCAGATGGTTACCTGTAACTTTAAACGGATTCGTATCGATGATCTGCTTTTTTTTCTGTGCAAAGAGTATCGTTTGGATTTGGAAGTTGTGGGGAATATTATTTCGATTACTTCCCCGGAACAGCCTGCTCCCGTTGCACGGGAGCCCCGAATAGAATTTGATAGTATAAAGGGTGTTTTGTCTTACGATCTTCGGGATGACGATCTGATTTCCGTCGTTAAAATAGTGAGTGTTTTGACCGGACAGAAGATCGTTGTTCCTACTGATTTATACCGCTACCGGGTGTCCGGATATGTTCGGGAGATGCCGGTGAAGGAGGCTATTACGGTTTTAGCTTCCGGAAATAAATTGGAGATTGTCCGGGAGAAAAGCGGAACATGGATGTTGTATGCTCCGCTGGCAGCTGCCGGGGATAAAAGCGATACGGCTCCCCTTTATAACAGGAGGCGCGGTTTTTCTGCCGATCAGATAACGGCCGATAGTTTGAAAAGGATAACGGCTTCGATCAACCGGGGAAATATTCAGGACATCGTGGCGGATGTGTGTGCGTTGCTCGGAATCGACCGGGTGTTTCTGGTTCCGTTGAATCAGGAGACGGCGCTACACGTGAAAAATGTTGATTTACCTGCTCTTTTTTCGGTGCTTTTTGCCGGTACGCCTTTTACTTACCGGGAAGAGAATGGAATATTTCTATTCGGTTCGACGACTAAAAATAACGAGTTGGTTTTAACCCGGGTGATACCGATGCGTTATCGTTCGGCGGATAAAATCGTGGAGTTGATACCCACGGCCATGAAGACCGGAATGCAGGTACAGTTGTTTCCGGATCAAAATAGTATTATTGCGACCGGTTCAACTCGTCAGGTACGGGAGGTGGAACGATTCCTGGAGTCGATAGATCGTAGCGTACCTTTGATTACGATAGAGGTATTGATCGTGGATTCCAGAAAAAGCGTCATCCGGGAAGTGGGTATAACGGCCGGACTCGGAGATAAACCGGTAAAAACAGGCGGTACGTTAAGTCCGGGTGTGGCCGTGTCGCTCTCGGCTTCCTCGATCAATAAGTTGATCAATAGCTTTAACGGTTTCGGATCGATTAATTTGGGAAAAGTGACGCCTGATTTCTACCTTAACCTGAAAGCCTTGGAGGATGCCGGGAATATCGAGTTGCGTTCGACTCCGAAACTTTCTACCTTAAATGGCCATGAAGCAACGCTTAAGAGCGGGGAGACCAAGTATTATAAAGAGGTCCAAAATAATTATTACGGTTCTCAGATCCCGGTCCCGACAGAGTCTTATACCTGGAAAAATATAGAGGCTAATTTGACGCTGAAGATCGTGCCTTTCGTGAGTCAGGACGGGAAGATAACCCTTTCGATCGAGATAGAGCAGAGTGAGTTTACAACCCGGGAGGAGAAGGATGCCCCTCCCGGTACTGCCACCCGGAGTTTTAAGTCTTTGCTTCAGGTGCGGAACGAAGAGATGGTCCTGCTTGGCGGGATAGATCGAAATAGCCGGGAAAAAACGTCTAACGGATTACCTTTCTTAGCCCGGATCCCGGTTTTGAAATGGTTGTTCGGGTCGACGAAAAACAGTAAGGTGGATGAGAAGTTAAACGTATTTATTAAACCTACGGTGATCTATTGAAAATGAGAGGATTGAGTGTAATATTGAAGAGAGTTGGACTCCTGGTTGTGCGAATGAAGAGAGAGGGTGATCCGGTTGTGGATTACCTGGAAGGGATTTGTCGCGGAAAAAGAGTGACGATAGTAAGAGAGGAACGAAGCGTGGAACCGGAGTCGTTTTTCAGAAAATCTCCTGATTACCCTGTTGTTATATGGTTCACGGGAGAGGGGATTATTACGAAGTTATTCGATGAGACCGGAGGTGGAATGGAACGAATAACTGTCGGAGGTGAATTTTTGTGGGAAAGGGAGTCTTTTTCCGGGGATGGGATGAAGATCGTTTTTACCCGGAAAGAGAGAATAAAGGTTTTGTCGGCTGTTTTGGAAAAGCAGAAGATTCCCGTTGCAGGCATTCATTTGAGTCCTTCTGTCGACGAACGGGAATACGAGTCGTATCTCTTCCGCTTTTTTCAGGAAGAATTGAAATGGAAGGTATTGATGGAGCCGACGGAAAGAGGAAGTTGTTTGTGTACTCTTCTGAGGCGTAAATTGAGATTACCCGTTTTGGTCTGTCTGCTCTCTTTATTGTTGGTCAATTTCCTGTGGAACGACACGTTGAGAAAACGTCACTCTTTGCTACAGGCCGAATTGACTCGGATGGAACGTAATGTTTCGGCACGGGATAAGCATTCGAGAGAAGTGGAACGTGTCGTGAATGAATACCGGCGAACCGGAAATCGAAGGAATGCTTTTATCGTCGACCGGATGGCTGCTGTTATTCCTCCGGAAGTCGTGCTGGAATCTTTGGAGATCGGCCCGCTTCTCAAAGTTTACGAAGAGGGAAAACCGTTGTCGATTCGTGACGGTTTGCTGCGTTGCAAAGGGAGATGTGCGATAACGGAAAAGATAACGCGGTTTATAGGAGAGTTGACGAAAACGGATTTCGCCCGGGAGGTTAAGTTGATTTCGTTGGAGCGGGAACGGGATACGGGACAGTCGCTCTTTAAAATAGAGATTCGGTTATGAACGGATGGAGAGCCTATAAGAGTTTTATAAAACTGGCCGGCTTGTTGTGTGCCCTGCCTTTGATAGCCTGGTTTTTAGGTTTTCAGGGAACGGTTGCTTCCTGGCAGGAGTATAGAGAGAAACTGGGCGTGTTGGAAAAATTGAGGATGGAATCGGACGGAAGTAGTCTACCGCGGGTAAAAGAGGTTTTTTCTTCACAAGCCGTGTTACAGGACGGGCAGTGGTTGAAAAAATTATCACCCATGCTTACGGAAGGAGAGACCGTCGTGTCTAAATATACTCCTTATCTGCTTCGAACGGAAGGGAGCGTAAGAATAGATATCGGTGAATTAATTCTTTCGGGAGATTTTATCTCTTTAGTGAAATTATTGGATTTTATCGAACGGGATAAATCATTGGGAAAAGTGGTTTCGGTCGTTTTTGGTACGACCGTAGACAGAGTGAAGAAAAAGAAACAATTAAAAATGACGTTATGGATACAACAATTAAGCGTACATCATCGGGAGTGAAACGGAAGAAAAGGGTGGCCGGTTGTATGATTCTCTTGCTTTTATTGGGAGGATGTGAGGATTTGTTCGAGAAAGATATTTCGGAGAAAAGAGTGTGTTTGATAGCTCCGGCCGATAGCATTCGGACACCGCATGGGGAACAAAATTTCGTGTGGGAGGAAGTTTCCGGGGCTTCGGGTTATAGATTGGAAGTGGCGAAACCCGGTTTTGAACGGCCTGAGTTTTATTTGTTGGATACGCTTGTGACGGGGAATAAATATTCTTTTACCTTGGATATAGGTACCTATGAATGGCGGGTAAGGCCGGAGAATTCGGCATATAAAGGATTGTATTCCGTACGGAGAATTGTTGTTTTACCTTCAAAAGAGGAGTGATGAAAACATTGAAAAAGAACGGGACCCAATGGATATTACTGGCGTCGACTTTTTTGATTTGGGGTGCGATTGCGGTCCGGGTGATCGGGTTAACCGGTTCCGGGATAAAAACGGAGATTCCCGTTATGGAACCGAGAACGTCTCCTCTCGGAACAGAGGTTGCATTGCTATTAAATTACCGGGACCCTTTTTTAGGTCATGGATCGGCTCGGCCTGTCTCCCGGGGAAGACTGCCCGGAAAAAAGCGGGAACTCCTTCAGCAAGTGGAGTCTCCTCCCGGATTCCGTTTGTTGGGTAAAATTAAAAAGGGGAAAAAAGACTTTCTTTTGGTGGCGTCGGGAGAGGAGCGACGGATTGTTGCCGTCACCGACAAAATCGACGGATTCTTGGTTTGTAGCGTGTTTGCGGACTCTGTCGTCGTGCGTAAAGGAAGTAAGCAATACACGGTAATCATGGAAAATGAGTAAAAGGACAAGCGTTTTATTGTCCGTGCGTTAAAAATCTGAATTTATGAGAAATTGTACGATACCGGCTTCGGTGCTGGCTACCGTATTGGTAGTTTGCATGCTTATGTTATTGGTTGTTTTGTCTGTTATGTCATTGTGGTACATTGAATTAACATTGAAATATCAATCGGAGCAACGGGAACGATACCGGGCGCATATCGAGTCTGCTTTTGTACTTTATGCTTTGGACAGTACTTTGACAGAGAGGTTACGGGAGGATCGGACTTATCTGCTTTACGAGGGAGATTCCTCTTCCCGGGTACAATATACTTCGGGAAAATGGGGTTTGTATGAGGTGGTCACCGTGAAGGTTCGTAACGGGACACGGGGAACCCGGATGTTCGGAAAGAGAAGAGAGGGGAAATACGGAACGACTCTTTTTCTGCCGGAAGATGGACGGACTCTTTCCTTAGCCGGGAAAACCTACGTGAAGGGTGATGCCCGGATTCCCCGTAACGGGATTGTTTACACGCAGGTGCGTTCGGTCTTTTTCGGGGGGGAGAAGGTCGATGCCGGAAGTATAAAACAGAGTCCGGAAGAGTTCCCCTTTCCTGAAAAGGAGTATGTTGACGGGATTCGAGAACTTTTTTCTCTTGATGGATATCCTCTTCTTGCGGGAAACGAGTATCTGCATCGATCTTTTACCGATTCGCTTCTTTGTTTCGAAACGGGAGAATACCTTTCCGGAGTCGATATGCGGGGGCGGGTAATCCTGTATACCCCGGGAGAACTTTTTTTAGAGCGGGATAATCGCTTGGAAAACCTGATCGTCGTGGCCCGTAAAGTCGAAATTGCTGCCGGATTTCAGGGAAGTCTGCAGGTATTTGCGCGGGATTCCATTCTTCTGGAGGATGAGGTCCGTTTGTCTCCCGGCTCGGGTCTGTGGGTGAGCGGAGAGAACGATCGACGGCTTATCCGTCTTGGGAAGTATTGTGAGGTAAATGGCTATATTATCGTATCCGGGCATGATGAGGAGAGCGAAGTTCCTTCGGCCAACTATTTTCAATCGAAGAGTTCCAGGGTGCGAGGATTGGTGTACGTGGACGGTATCGCCGAGGTACACGGGGTCGTTTCGGGTAGCCTGTATGCCCGGTCCTCTTACTATTTTGCCCCGGAAGGGTTCTATTCCGGGATTCTTTATGATGTGGCTTTGCTGGAGACTTCGCTGGTCTCTTATCCCTTTTGGATGGGAAAGAATTACGAGAGAAAGGAGGTCAAATGGGTCGATTGAGACATGAACTGCGAGCCTCTTCTCTTTTGGAGTGTATCGTGGCTTCCGTTATCTGGTTGGGAGCTTTTATGGTCACGATGGAGATATTGACACGCGTGATGCTAAAGGAGCAATCCCCGGAAGAGGACTTATGCGCTTGGGTAGCCGTGAAACGGTGTTTTCAGGACTATTCGAGGGGGGCCTTTCCCTCGGGAAACTACACGAGAACTTACGACGGGGGAATCTTGGAGATCGAGTTGATTCCTTACCGGGGTAAAATACAACGATTGAGTATTCACGTGTATCCTTTGCGGGGCAGAAGGGATAGCCGGTACGATTATCTGATTAAATCCGAAAACAATGAAATTTGATGTAAAACGATTTGAATGGGAAGGAACGACCCTGGTAGAAATATTAGTTGTCGTAACGGTTTCTGCCCTCCTCTTTCTGGCTCTCTTTGACGGGGTTGATCTGGTTCGGGGGTTGACGGCCGGACTGACGGATAGATTGTTGTCCTCCTATCGTTTGTCGGATAACTACCGGAGAATGGATTGTTTGCTCGAGGCGAACGATCGTGCCGAGCTTCGGGGAGAACGTTTATTCCTTTATCGAAACGGTGAGGTTTGTTCCGTGTTGGAAAAGAGGGATTCGGTTGTCGTACGGGTTGGTGAGGAGAGTACGGATACGCTTTTTCGTCCGGTAGAACGATGGGAGTTTATATCCTCTAAAGAAGATCTCTCTTTTCCGGATTCTTTGCGGATATATCTGCGGATGGGGAAAAAGATCTTGGATCTTCCTTTCGGTATCGGTAATCGCCGTCTTGGAGAAATTACGGATAAACTGCATGAGCAGGAAAAAATATACGAGTATGAAGAGTGATATCGATGTATTTCGGAAAAACTGGAGATTGAAAAACGGGAAAAAGGAGGTACTTTTTTCCGAATTACACTCGCTTTTGACTTCCGGTTTGGACTTTGGGCGTTCGTTTCGGTTACTCATCGATGGGGAGACGGACAAACGAGTAAAAGTTTTGTTGGAGGAGCTATATGCATCCGTGATTATCGGGCATTCGCTTTGGGAAAGTTTTGTGGCGAGTGGGAAATTTTCTCCGTTGGATAGCGGGGTGTTACGGATCGGAGAAGAGACGGGACGAGTGGATGAATCGTTGCGTTTTTTGGCCGATTATTACCGTAAACGGGAGGAACAACGCCGGATGATAACGGGTGCCGTGAGTTATCCGTTGATTATCCTCTCGACGGCAATGTTGGTACTGGTATTTATGATATTGGTCATTGTCCCTATGTTCGAACAGGTGTATGCTCGCATGGGAGGAGAACTTCCGGCTATAACCCGGTGGATTATTTCGTTATCCGGCAATTTTCCGGTTTATTTATTGACTTTTTTGGGTATTCTGGTTGCGGGGGGACTCTTTTTCTTTTTTCAGGGTAAAAACGATCGGATTCGTTCTCCCCTCTCCTCTTTTTTACTGCGACTTCCCGGGATAGGGGGATTAGTTCGAAAAAATCAGGAAGCCCGTTTTTGCAAGTTGCTTTACTTGCTTTACGGCTCCGGAGTTCCCCTGTTAAACGGGATAGAGCTATTACGGGATATTATTACCTTTTTCCCTTATCAAATTTCATTCGATAGGATTAGTCATGGGTTACGGAAGGGAGAACTGTTTGCCGATACGTTGAGTGTATTTCCATTGATTTACGATCGAAAATTAGTGACTCTGGTGCGGGTTGGTGAGGAGACCAATCGTCTGGGATATATGCTTTCGAAGCAAGCGGAAGATCTTACTCGGGAGCTGGAACATGAATTGAAACAACTCGGGAATCTGTTGGAACCCGTTCTGATACTGTGTGTCGGGGGACTTGTTGCCCTCGTGTTAGTCTCGATGTACCTGCCGATGTTTAAGCTCGGGGGTGTCATCGGATAATGAAATCAAATGTCGAATTTTTTAAATGTGTGCTTATGAGAAAGGAACATGAACATTAGTTAAAAACGATTTGTCGGCAGTAGGCCGATGGAACCAAAAGTGAAATTTAAAATTAAAAAATTATGAAAAAGAGAGTGTTTTTTATATTCATATTATGTTGGGGTATTTTAGGAATGTCCCGTGCGCAAAAATTTGAGCCGGGTGAACAGGCAAAAGGACTTGCCGATTTAAAGAGCTCGTCTGTCGATTACAGTACCGGAACTTTTAATTACACGATTCCCCTGTTTGAGCTATCTTCCGGGCATTTTACCCTCCCTGTTTCCCTTGTCTATTCGGCTAAAGGCGTCAAGGTAGACGAGCAGGAAGGACCTTACGGAATGGGGTGGAATCTGATGTGCGGAGGTGTGGTTACCCGTACGATTCGCGGAGGAATGGCGGATGATTATTATGGCGGATTTTTAAATGAAACTTTAGACCACACGACGGCAACCCGGAAAAAGGTAAATACCCATAAACAGGATGGAGAATCCGATCTTTTCACGGCTTTTTTCAACGGACGGAAGGTCTCTTTTATCGAGGTAAAAGAGGCCGGTCAGGTGGTCGTAAAAACCTTGGAAAAGTCGAATCTATTGATCGAAAAAATAGAAGACGGATATGAGATCACGGACGAGAGCGGAGTGAAATATGTCTTTTCCGTTCCGGAAATGACATTAGGAGCTTGTTATCAGGATCCGAACGATGCGGGAAACAATATCTGGAATAAAGATTTTGTCTCTTCCTGGTATTTGAGTGAGATTCAAATTCCCGGTGATGATCCTATCCGTTTTTATTACACGGACGGTTCTGTTGTCGACTACACTTCGTGGAACGAGATGGTATATAATTACGGAAAGGGGGTGAAGGAACGCGATTGTAAGATCGATCGTTATCAAAGACAAATTACCACGAATATAGATAATGCCAAGTATTTTGCTTCTCAATTACCCAATGATATCCGGTTCAGAGAATTGGCTCAGAACGTGGAAAATATTCCTACCTACGTGGAAGTATTGACTGAGGTGCAGCGCTCTGAAAAAGACGGGATAACATATAGCAAGTTGGATGTAATCCGAATCCCGACATTACATACGACGATCGATTACAATGTAATGAATCAGATTGCGGCAGCCGATCGTATTATCGGTTGTTTGTCCGATTGGAATTATATTTCCGAAACTTGTTCGGGAACGATGACCAATGTCTGTTACGTGCGGAATTTACTGGATGAGTATATACAAGCCGGGCTATTGGATGCGGCGGCTCTTCGCGGGAGTCTGACGGAAATCTTGCGTTATATGAGGCTTGATATTGAAGAAACAACAACCAAGACCGTTCGTAAGGTGAATGATTTTATGCGACAGTCGGCTAAAGAAAGAAGACCGGATCGAATTATCTGGGGTGCGAATAAAATTGTTTTTTTAGGAGAAGGACGTTCTGTAACAGGGATACAATGGCAGAATTATAAACAAGATGTGGTCCGGGAGGTTAACTTTTCCTATAAAGGACGAACCTTGAGTCGATTGACGATCGGAAATGAAAAAGCCGGATTACTGGGGTATTATAATTTTGATTATTACTTGGATACGTTGCATGCCAAAACTCGGGATATATGGGGTTATTATAACGGATCGGCTACGAATATCGAACACTTGATTCCTTTAGTGGCGGAAATACAAACGAATTACCCTTATGTACAATCGGAACATTTAAGCCTGCCTCCCGAGCTGACTACATCTCCTGCCCGATCCTGTAATATCGATTACGCGAAAGCCTACTCTTTACGGCAAATCACGGGAACCGGAGGTTGGAAGTTAAACGTGAATTACGAGTTGAACGAGTATAACGGAAGTAAGTACGGCGGAATTCGTGTGAAGGAGGTCGTGCTGGACGATGGGGAGGGGAACCGGGATACCACCCGTTATCATTACCGGAATCTCGCCGCTACCGGTAACACGGGTTCCGGAGTGTTAGCGTTGGGATACCAAACCTTGACAAAAGAACTGAATTATGGTAGTTTCTCCGATAAAGTCCTTTTATCTTCCGTGCAAAATGACGAAATGGCTATCGTGAACACGGGGAATAACGGATTGTTCTACCAATACGTGGTGGAAGAGCAGGTGGGGAACGGTTACACGGCGCACTATTTTTGCGTGCCCCAATCATTTCAGACGACAACGGTGAATCAACGTTCTTTTTACCCTTATTGGTTACACGGTTTGCCGCTCGGTACTGCCGTGTATGACAAGCAAGGAAGGCTGTTGAAACTGAAAAAGAACCGCTATTCTCAAGCTTTGGTCAATCTTCCGGGGACCACTTATACCATTTCGAGTACGATTAAAAACGAGTTCTTTCCGGGGGCTTCTCTTTATGGTTTCTCTACCCAGGTTGAACAATTGAAATCCTTCCGCTTTTTTGTGGATACGGAGAATGCGTTAACCTATATGCCGAATCGAAACGAACCGTTTTATTGGAACGGGGAGGCAACAGTCTATTTCAATCCCTATACGACTTTTTATGTCCCCAACGTGCAACCCCGGGAGAATATGGTAGTGCCGGACCAATTTTATAAAATATATTACGGAGGAGCGACCGTTTTGACCGGGGAGGTGGAGTACGATTTCTTCGATCAGGAATCGGCAGCTGCCGGAACACCTTCCGAGAGTGATTTTACAAAAACCTCGTTTACCGGAAAATATAACGTGACCACCCGAAGCTACACTTACGGGAATACCCAGCGAACTACCCCCACGAGTGTTGTCACGACCACGGCCGACGGAACAGAGTACAAGCAGGATTTAAAAGTAGTGATGGATGCCTTTCCCGATAACACGAGCGCGTTGTTGACCGATATGCGTGCCGCTAATATGCTCTATTTACCCGTTCGAACGAGTACGTACGTGAAGGCGGCGGGAAGCACGAGCTTTCTCCTTGCCGGTGAAGAGGTAACGACTTACACGGATACCCTGATCGGTGGAAAACATTATTACCTGCCTTCTAAATTGTTGCGATCGAACCAGGTGAATCCCGTCAGCGTGGCAAGCGGTAGTTTGAATAATTACTTCACGCGGGCGCAGTCGGCCTATACCGTGGATAACCAATTACATTACTCCGGTGTAGGTGTGAAAGTGGAAGTTGCCGAAGTAAAATCTGCGGCGGGTAAAGAGACTTATGTCTATGACGAAGAGACCGGTAATCGTATATTTGTGGCCGCGCAGGCCGATCGTTCTTCCGTGGCCGCAATCGATCGCTACCGGAAGAGCGAATTAAAGCATCTGAATTTGAATGAATTGCCGGATAAAGGTATGAAGGAGAAATTGGAAACCTACTACGATTTTCATCAAAATCTCCCTGAAAGTGTTTTACGGGATTCTTTTTTGAGTGAGTCCTGGACACTTCATAAAGAAATTATGAATATCGTGGAGGATATTTTACAAGGTAAAGAACATCGTCAAAAAATCTTTGAGGAGGCCGGTAAAAAGGAGCAGATGCAGGGAGAATACGAAATGGTATGGTACCGTAGACAAAATAATATTGGAATATCTCGGGCGGATTATTTAAATATGATACAGGATATTGTCGATCCGATCCGGTTTGATACCCGGAAACCCGATATGATGGCATTCTTGTCGGGACGGGATAAAATGGGTGTGGACATACCGGGTAAACTACTTGTACAGAAGGTAAATGCTAATAAATATCGTTACAAGTTATTGGTTGAACGTTCTGCCGCAAAAGCCCTCTCCATATCCGTATCCTGGACATTTACCAAGTCGGGGGTAGCGGTCGGAACCGGGGAGAACACGTTCACGGTCACCCAGGGAACAGGACACTATTGCATGGAGGGAGAAATTCCTGTCTCGGCGGCGCAATTGTCAGCAAGCCTGGAATTGAGGTTTTCTGATGACGTGCTGTCCGCCGCGCTCTGTCCGGACGGTATTGAATTCGAACTGACCAGTCTTGACGGTAAAGGGAATGTCGTTTGTCGTACCGGCAGAAACGGGATTATCGAGAGCCGGGAATACGATCCGCAAGGGCGCTTGCTCCGGGCAAGAGATAAAAACGGGAATATTCTTCAAGAGTATCACTATCATGTACAGCCTGGTAATCATTAATCGTAAAAAACAAGATCATGAAAACGATATATATCATATTATGCTTTTTGTTTACCCACTATTTTGTGGCGGGACAAGGTGTGCTGGTTCATTTGGATAAGATACAAAAATTTGAACCGGAACGAGTTATTTTTCCCCAGAAAGGGGGAACAGTAAAGGTATCCTTTTTTACCTCGGATTATGTAACCGCTGAAAATATTCAGACCGCTTTGCGGCAGAAGTTGCAGGGAACACCTTTTTCTTCAGCCACGATACAAGTGGCAGGGGGAGAGATTGAAGGCTATGATGGAGAGATAACCATAACTATGCCGAGAACGAGTGAGCTCTATTTTAGGGAGTACCAGTTGAAGTTGGCTAAAACTTCGTTGTTTCTCCGTCGGAAAGGATCGTACGGCAACCTGAATCGGTTTCGGGTATCGGGAGGCGGTGTCGTGGTCGACACAAACTCGGTCGTTATACGCCTGTCGGGCACGGAACCGGGTGTGAAGTACGGTCTTTATCGTGACGGAGTACAAGTGGCGTATCTTTACGGACCTGCCAATCCGGATCTGAGCCTATACCCGGAGTGGCCGGATGATGCTCAAGCCGAAGAGGTCGAAAAAGGGAAATGGCAATGTTACCTGGATCGTCCCATCGAGTTTAAGGTGAGAGAAGCCGGAGTGTACCAGATAAAGGCTACATTGGATATAGAAACCATCGCGATGATCGGAAGCGTGACGGTCTGTCGGTACGACGGGAAGCTCTACACCGCGGGGGTGGACCAGGTGATCAGCGGGCGTTACGACTCCGGGAGCTCGAGCTCGAACAGGGCCAAACGTGTAGACGACGTGCTCTACACGGGTCCCGGCGGACGCTCCAGGCAATTAGTCTCCGTGGCAGCCTCTCCCTCGGGGAAGGATATCGTCACGCCTTTCGGTTTCGGTAAACTCGGCCGGGAGGAGAAAAAGTTCCTGCCGTTCGAGAGTACCGCCGGAACCGGAACCTACCTCGATAAAAATCTCTTCGCCTCCCGGTGGGGAAGCATTTACGGGAGTGACGAGAGTAATTTCGCGTTTAGCTTCTCGACCTTCGAGACGAGTCCCCTCGGGCGAGTGTTGACCGAGACGGGTCCCGGCAAAAACTGGCACCAGGCGGGAAAACGGGTGGCTCTTTATTATGGTACCAACACGGCCAACGAGGTGCGTCGCTGGAAGGTCGACGCTGCCGGGACATTAATCGACGGGGGCTACTACCCGGCTAATTCTCTCTCCCGGGAGAGAACCACCGACGAGGACGGCAATATCACGGAGAGCTTCACCGACGCGAGGGGGCAAATGGTGGAGAGCGTGACTTACCTCTCCGGGCAACGTCTGGCCACCAGTAACGTGTACGACGACCTGGGGCGTTTGCGTCACGTGTTATCGCCGGAGGCGAATGCCCGTGGTCCTTTGACAGCAGGTATAATTGGTCTTTACGGTTATTATTACGCTTATGACGGTAAGAGCCGGGTGACGGAGAAGAAATTACCGGGATGTGCTCCTGTCTACCTGGTGTATGACGAGCGTGATCGCCTGGTGATGAGTCAGGACGGTAACCAACGGGCCGAGGATGCAAAAAAATGGAGTTACTCCCTTTACGATGACCTCAACCGGGAGATTGAAACCGGGGAGGTAGTGTTGTCGGCGGCTACCACTCCCGCCGCCCTCCAATCGTCCGCATCCGCCAGCGCGAGTTATACCCCGGCGGGAACGAGAACGGTCCTGTCATACACGGCGTACGATACCTATCCCACTACCGGGAACGTGATAGCGATTCCCTTTGTCGCTACCGCCGGGTACGCCACCGCTCCAGGCACGAACACCGGGGGTAAGATCACGAGCGTGAAAACCCGTGTTCTCGGCACGAGTACCTGGCTCACCTCCACCACCTATTACGACGACCTGGGCCGGGTGATCCAGGTGGCGAGCGATAACCTCCTCGGTTACAAGAGCCGTGTCGACATGAGTTACGATTTTTCCGGAAACGTCCTGAAAACCCGTGAAGCCCACGGTTATAGCGCCACGGGAAGCGACGTGCTGGAGACGGCGAACACGTACGATCGCCGGGGACGGCTTCTCACATCGAGCGGCGTGCTGAACGGTGGAACCCCCGCCGTGGTACAACACGAGTACGACGCCGTGGGGCGGTTAAAGACCAACAAGTACAAGACGGGATCGACCTTCCTTCCCGAGACGATGACCTACAACGTCCGGGGATGGCTTACCTCCAAGACCAGCACTCCTTTTACCATGACGTTACGTTACGAGACGACCGCCCTCGGTGCTTCCGGGAAGAAGTACTACAACGGCGACATCGGCGAGTGGGAATGGAAAAACGGGACCACGACTCCCGTGATGTACGCTCTCTCTTACGACGGTTTAAACCGGCTGTCAGGCAGCGTTCATTACCAGGGGGGAACGGCATGGACAGCTCTTGCCGGGAACAACGCTTATGAAGAGAAAGGGCTGACTTACGACCGTAACGGCAACATCCTGACCCTCAATCGCACGGGTTCATCCGCGACCTCTCTCGCCTACACTTACACGGGAAATCAATTGACCGGCCTGACCAAAAACGGGGTTAGCGGGACCTACTCTTACGACCCCAACGGGAACATGATAAATGACAGTCGAAAAAGTTTGAATTTTGAATATAATGTTTTAAATTTGTTATCGGCGGTAAAGTCCGGAACGACGCTAAAAGCCTCCTACACTTATTTGGCCGACGGGACGAAGTTAAGGGTATCGGATGCGAGCGGCAACGGATTCTATTACTTGGGTTCTTTGACATACGTTAAAAACAGCGCCGGGATACAGTTAGAGGGCGCAGCCATGGCGAGCGGTCGTGTTCTTATTGCGGCGGGTAGCCGTGTCGGTACCGATATTCGTTACTTCCTGACGGATCACCTCGGTAGCGTCAGAAGCATCGTGGATCAGTCGGGAACCGTGAAGGAGCGAAACGACTACTATCCCTTCGGCACGAGATACAGCCAGTCGGGCGGTAACGTGGATCCCGCCAACCGTCTGAAATACAACGGCAAGGAAGATCAGACCACGGGCAACCTCGGTTACCTCGACTACGGTGCCCGGATGTACGATACCGAGTTAGGACGTTGGTTCAGTGTCGACCCGATGTCCGAGGCGTATTACTCGTTGAGTTCTTATAATTATTGCGCTAATAGTCCGATTTTGTTTATTGACCCGGATGGACAAGCGATGGATTGGTACCAGAATAGTGATGGAAAGGCTCTTTTATGGAGAGACAGTAAAGCAAGAGAATTAGAGATAAATGGAGAAACTTATCGTAATATAGGTAGTAGCGTGTCTATTAATATGGGAGACATGTATTTAAATTATTATCAAAATATACCAGTTTCGACCTCTTCATTACCTGTAAATGCTTTATCCTCAATTTTGAATCATCCTGCATTGTCATCGAGATTATTGGGTGTAAATAGTCCATTGGCTGATACTTACAAAAATGATATAGTTGTAAATAGTATGCATAGGGCTCAATCTAATTTCTTGAATCATCCGATGACTCAAGTTGCGATCAATTCGTTACTCTTTGTAGGAACTGGAGGAATAGAGGGAATGGTTTCATTAGGAAGTTTAGGAAAATCTCTGTTAGGAAATATAAAGATTCCTATTTATCGTGTTTTTGGAGGAGAGGCTAGAGCTATTGGTAATTATTGGACTCCAATTAATCCAAAATTATACGGCTCTCACTATAGAAATTTTGCGGGTTTACCTAATGTAAATACGGGAGTTTATACATTGAAAGCATCAACACCATTGAAGAATATAAATATTAAAACTTTGAATACGGCAGCTCCATTGGACGGAAATTGGGGAAGATTAGTACCTGAATTTAAAGTTTATAATAAAAATAATATTTTGATAAAAGATTTTTGGGTAAATTATTAACTGTATTAGTTATGTTATATTTATTTTCAGAAGAATACGAGAATTTGAGAGGTCCCTATGAGTGTACAATTAGTGAAAATGTACATGTCAACAATCGTCAAGTTTTAGTTGTAAAAATTAATCATAGTTTAAGTGGTATAGATTATGGGATAGAGTTAAAAGAAATAGCATTTTTATTGTTATTGGCGAAATATAGTGATTCTGCGATCAAGAAATTAGATCATTTTCCGATAGATGTAGTCGTGTTTATACCTGAAAATTTGGATGCTCCATTAGAGGATTTGAAATCGTGGGATCAAATGAAAAGTATAGGATGGGCCACTTTAACAAATGAGATACATATGCAAGTATAGATGAATGGTTTGTTAATGAAGTTTTATAAATGAATAAATAAATTGATAACCCGTCTAACAATAGAAAGTTAGACGGGCTTTTTGTTATTTTTATGATTACTAATTTTTAGTTTTTACGATAATGGTAAAGACGGAGTCTTTCACGATGGAGCATCCCTCGTTGGTCACCCGGATCGAGAAGATGTATTTTCCGGGTGGTACGGTGTGATTCCAGGGTAATTCGATGATTCCTTTGCGTACCATTTTAAACTGGGATGCCTTGTCGGGGTTGCCGTCCGCGGTTTGCACCCGTTCAATGGTGTATTTGATGGGGGCTGTTCCTTGGACTCCTTCTAAGGCGAGGGATTGCCAGGGAATTTGATTCGTGATTTGTTCTTTGTCTATTACCGGATCGAGTTCGGCTTTTATAACGAGCGAATCGGGGGTGTAAGAGAGGTTATCGGTAAACAGATAACCTATCGTGATATGTTCGCAACCGGGTATGGCGAAACAAAGCAGAATCGGGATGATAAGTTTATATATGTTTTTCATGGTATGTCGGTTAAAGTTCTGTAATTTGATAGGTATTACTCAAGGCGTGAACGATTCCATTCGTCATTTCCAGGTTGGAAGTGGAGATATAGACGATATGTCCGTATTTCAGGGAGTGAATAAAGAGATCTTCCGGGCCGATGTCGGGGATGTCCATGTAGGAGCTTTTTGTCCGGTAAATTCTCAAATCGTTCCCGAGAAGATTTTTTTCTATTGTCCCTCCCGTGAGTGTCCCGACATTCTCGTACTCGAAGGTGTTTTTCATTTTTCTTCCTTTGATCACGTGGGAAAGGATCATTTGTCGGCAGAGCTCGACAGGGATTTCATCGACCGAGCGGTAGAGCATTTGATTCCGGTCGTCGACCGTCTTAAACAGAAATTGCATGACGGCTATGTTAGTGGGACCGAAAAACGTGATCTCCTTGTGTTCGCTGTCCGACCCGTCAAAGAGAGATTCCAGTCCTGCCCGTTTGATGATCAATAGGGTGGAATCCCAATTTTCTTTGTCGTTTTGCATGTATTCCCAAATCGTACAGTCGTGCTTGCCGTTTGCCAATCCCGTGTCGTGAAAATAATGATCGTTACATCCGCAGATAAACGCGATGCATGTTATTATAAATAGAATGTATCTGTTCATGGTCTTTTTTGTTTTAAGATTAGTATGCATATCCGTTTCTGGCCCAATAAGGAGTTTGTTTCATCAGCGTGTTGTCTGAAAAGGCGGCAATGCCCACGGGTAAATAGAGAGCTCCATCGGACACGTCTTTGTCGGTCAGAGTTTTATGTTTACCTTTTAATTTTTCCCTGAATATGCCGTTGCGTACGATGTCGTAGTAGCGAGCCCCGAATTCCAGAAATAGCTCTTTTTCCCTCTCGAGGGCTATTCCCTCTTTCAAGTTTCCCTCTTCGGGTGTGTAGGTTTTTGCTTTTGCCCGGTTACGGATCGTGTTTAAATCTGTAATTGCGCCCCTCGTGTCTCCCGTGTTTGCTCTTAATTCTGCCCGGAGTAATATAATGTCGGCCAGACGAAGGATGATTTCGTTGTCGTCAAATGTTTTTAATTTTCCCGCATCGCTTCCGTCCGTGTAAGTAATGACTCCTCTCCATTTTTGAATGTAGGCGGCTCCTTGCGTGATGGATGTCGGTTGAGTGGCCATATAATCCAGTTCGTAGAAATATTCTTTTCTTCTTTCGTCCGACAGATCCGGGAACAAAGCTTTTGCCGTTGCATTGTTCATTCGTAAAAGAGAACGGCGGGTTGAAGGAGTCGTTAAAGGGACGATAGGCCATTTTTGGAATGTAAAGGCCGGGTATGCTCCTACTGATTTCAAATCATTATCGGATATGTTTTGATAGTCTAACTCAAAAATTCCTTCCGGACTATTGCCTCTCATAACCTTTTCGCAAACATCCCTGATATTATCGGCTAAACGATAGGATTTGTCGGCAATGACCGAGTCACAGGCGGCTATAGCCAGTTGATTTAATTCGGGTTCCCTGTTTAAAGAGGCTTTCCACGCGTAAAGGTGTGCAAGAATGGCCCATGCCGTGCCTCGTGACGGGGTTTGTTTACTTGTGACCGACGAACCGTTGGCATCAAGTAGATTTGTCGCAATCGGTAGCATGGCTTTAGCCTGGTTTAAATCCTCGATGGCAAAATCTGCCACTTCCTGCCATCGAATCCTGGCTTTTTCGCCCACATCCGTGGATGTCTTGATCAAAGGTACGTCTCCCCAGGTTTTAAGCAGGTAGAAATAGGTGTAGGCTCGAATACATAGAGCTTGTCCGAGGTAATAGTCGTGGCGTCCTTTTTCCAGTTTGGCCCGGTTGATGTTATCAATGATAAGGTTACATTGTGCCATGACCTCGTATTCTTTTATCCAGTTTAGTTGGCTTGAGGTACTTCTCCAGTTGGGCGTACCGTTTGACGGCCGGGACCAGATGGCATTCATGTAATCAAACGGCAATCCGCGATCCCGGTAAATGTAGTTTACATCCCCAAATGTCAATCTAAACAGGTAATGTAGTCCGTGTAGGGCGGATTCAACGTCTTGTTCTGTTTTCCAAAAATTGTTGTTGGTTACTGCCGTTTCCGGTTCTTCGTTTAAAAAGTCTTCACATCCCGTTAACGTGGAAAGTAAGAGTAATAGGTATATAATCTTTTTCATGTACTTAAAAATTAACGGTTAAACCTAAAGTTACTCGTTTGCTTAGGGGATAATTCCCGAAATAATCGATGCCTGTCACCGGGTCCACGGATTCAGGATCCGGACCGCTGTAGTTGGTGAGCGTGAATAGATTTTCTGCCGAGATGAATACTCGTGCATTTATTCCGATCGACTTCATTATTTTCTCCGGGAGAGTATACCTGAGAGTGATTGTTTTAAACTTGATGAAACTGACATTTTCCACGTTGGAAAGTAAGTTTGTGGTAAAATTCAACAATACGCCTTCCAGGCGGTTTATCGGAAAGTCGGTTTTGTCCCCCTGTTTTTTCCAAAAACTGATTTTATCGAGATTGGCAAATACCGGAGTCGTGGTCTCAGCGAGCGTGAGCCCGAGACGTGTTCCCACGGAAGCTCCTTTGCCTGCATTGAGGATGTGACGCCCGATCACGAAATTGAAGAGCAGGTTGAGGTCGAATCCTTTCCATTCGAGTCCGCTGGTGATTCCCCCGTTGGCGATGGGAAGAGGCGATCCCGAATAGACCCGATCGTCTTGCAAGGGTTGTAACGTGTTGATTTGGCCGTTTCCGTCTATGTCAGCAATGATACGGTCTCCAGCCCGATAATATTGTTGTGTCGAGTTACCGTATAAATACATTTTTCGTCCGTTCGAAAAATAATAGGGTACGTCGCTGTCTTTATCGTAAAACCCGTTGTCCTGATAAGTGTAAATGCCGTTTAGAGGTTTGCCCAAGATACTCAGGTTGTTTTGGAATTTTTCCGACCCGTTTTTGTTTTGGAAATCCATGCCGTTAGTACTTCTTTTTAGTTTGTTCCAATTTCGGGCGATGTTGAAAGTTACCTCCCATTTTAATTTTTCATTCCTGAAAATGTTCCATTTCACGAGAAATTCAATTCCTTCATTCACGATGGCGTAAGCGTTTTGCCATTGTCGCTGGTAACCGGAATAGTTTCCCGGAAGATTGATAATATACAATAGTTTGTTTGTCAAACGGTGATAGTAGTCCAGAGTGATGCTTAATCGGTGATCGAAAAGATCGATGTCTGCCCCGATATCGTATTGGTTTGTTTCTTCCCAGGTTAATTTCTGGTTGATCAGTCCTCCGCTCCAAAGTGGGATAACTCCCGGCTGATTAAGGAAAGGAGGGGATGGCACGAGTAACCCGTGTGCGATATAGGGTTGCGAGAATTGTTTTCCCGATTTCCCATAACTGATCCTGATTTTGCCGAAGTTCAGGATATCCCGACACCAATCCATAAAAGGTTCTTCCGAAAACGTGTAAGCGATAGCGTAAGAGGGGAAAGTTCCCCATTTTACTTTTTCACCGAATTTGGAGGAGGCGTCACGTCTTAGAGTAACAGAAGCGAAATACTTTTGTTTGTAGTTGTAATTGATTCTCCCGAACAATCCAATCATCGTACTTCTTTGGCGTTCGGAATAGAAGTCCTTGAGAATTCGATTGGCGTTGACATCGTACACGTTCGCGTACCAGCTGACGTAGTGGATCAGGTTACTGGGAGCTTTGCTACCGTAACCCCGCAGGGAATTCGATTCATCCGCTTGTAATGAGTGCCCTAATAAAATATCGATGTTATGGTTTTCGCTAAACGAGCTTTTGTACGTTAAAAGATTTTCGTTCAATAGCATCATGGCTCGCTCGATTTGGCCACCGGAATACGATTCGTTGTTCTCGTTCAGGTACGAGGGCTTAAACTGGTTTAAATTTTGTTGGGAATAGTCGACCGCCACGGACGTTTTGAGTGTCAGTCCTTTTATAAATTCGTAACTCAAATCATAATTTGCTCTTGCCCTGTAGGATTCGTTTTTTTCTTTTGTCCCCCGGAATCTTCGGATCATTTGATCGAAAGCCGGAGAACCTTCTCCCGGAAATAGAGTGGAGGTTTTTAATAATTCGTCCGGGATTTGTTCCAGATCGTTACCGGTCGTGAAGTTATAGCCGTTCTGACTACTGGAAGAACGACTTCTGTCGGTACATGCCAGGTAAAAACGCAGGTTCATTTTCATCCGCTTTACCGGGGTAATGTAAAGGTTGGATAGTAACTTGATCCTGTTAAAACCGGTCCCTCTCAATACTCCTGTTTCGTCGTAATACCCTAAACCGATGTTATACGCGATGCTTTCACCCCCGCCGGAAACCTGAATGTTTGCATCCGTAATTTTCGCCGTGCGGAAATAATAATCGAACAGGTTCGTGGAGTTGTTGTAAAAGGGATTCAAACTATCCTGGTAAATGGGAATATTTGCCCCGTTTCCCATGTTCCAAAAATAGTTGTATTTTGCCCCTCTTTCATACGACTCCCTGTAGCTTCCCGGGTAAGTATACCTGTTGTTCGCAAAATCGAGATAAGTCTCCTGTTCGTTCTTTAATGCTTCCATTCTTAAGAGTCTTTCCCGTTTTCCCCCGGTAAGTTCCGGCAAGTTGGGATTAAAGGAAAATGTTCGGGAGATATTGATGCTTACCCGTGCATGTTGATCCAGACGTCCCTTTTTTGTTGTGACAAGTATTACGCCGTTAGCGGCCCGGGACCCGTAGATGGAGGCTGAGGCCGCATCTTTCAGTACTTGTACCGTTTCGATGTCTTTAGGGTCTATCTCGGCCAAAGTATTGAGTCCCGTGATAGGGGAGGTAAAAGAGTACATGGGCACCCCGTCGATTACCCAGAGCGGTTCGCTAAACCTTTGGCCCGCTTCGACGGATAGGCTATTGAATCCCCGGATAGTGGTGATGACACCGCCACCACCGGGAGAACCGGAAGCGTTTATCACGTTCATTCCGGCTACTCTTCCCTGCAATAGATTGGCTAAGTTCGGGGAGGGAATGTCTTTAATTTCTTCCGCTTTCACGACGGACATAGCGCCGATCACGTTTCTCCTGCTTTGTTCCCCGTAAGCGATGATCACCACTTCTTCGAGTTCCGAAATGTCCTCTTGCATTCGAATGATTAACGGTTCTTCCGCTTTAAATTTCGATTTGATCGTTTTGTACCCTATAAATGAAAACACCAGTATTCCTTTCGTTTTTGGTAGACGCATAAGAAATGTTCCGTCGCTATTCGTGGTACACCCTAATTTCGTCGAGTCGAGACGAACGGTTACCCCGGGTATAGGCAGCTTTTTTTCGTCTAAAACCTTTCCTTTTACAAGATACGATTTGGAGGTGTTCTTACTGGAATCTTGTTGTTCGTGTAGAGTACTACCCCGACAGGGCATGATCCAAATTAAAACTATAGATACGCTCATGATTAGAGCATATTTTCCACGAAGGATTTTACTAACTCTTGTTTTTTTCATAACTTTGTAGTTCTAAAAAGTAAAAAATTTATTTGTTTTAGGGAGAGTTCCAAAGTTTACTAGGCGTTGGGCTCTCCTTTTTTTGTGGCTTTTATTTGTGCTTTATTCTTTTGAATTAATTTGTTGAAACTCTTTAAAGAATACCATTTAATAAGTTTAATATCAATAAATTTTTAGTTATTTACCGAGCTATCACTCGTTTTATTTCGCATCTAATTATAGTTTCTTTATCAAAGATTTTAAATATGAAAACTAAAATAGAGAGGTACGTCATAAAACGAGTTCGCGAAATGCGAAAAGCACGAAAACTCACGCAAGCCGAATTAAATGATTTGTTGGGATTTGGTAGTGGATTTGTAGGTCAAGTAGAGAGCAACAAATGCCGGAGCAAATACAATCTGAATCATTTGAATAAACTTGCGGAAATTTTTGATTGTTCAATCAAAGATTTCTTCCCAGATAAATACATAAAATAATTTTTTCATTGCAACATGTTCATTATAAATTTCTTCTATTAAATAGGAGTGTATAAGTTTCTGAATTTCTATTTTCGATATTATTTTTTAATGTAACATAATAAAGGCTTTTCCTGTTTTTAAGCACTTCATTTTATGTATTTTGGGCGTGTATACACGACATTTTGTTTTCTGAATATACTGTTACTTTACAAATAATTTTTTTATAATGAAGTCTGTAATAGAATTGTATATTATCTCAGAAGTTAAAAAGCGTCGTAAGAAGCTGAAAATGAGTCAACGGTACATTGCTGACTGTTTGAATGTTTCCCGAAGCTTTATACGTGATATAGAAAATCTTAAGAAAGATAGTGCATATAATGTTGATCACATTAATGAACTTGCACGGGTCTTAGGATGTTCTCCTCGTGAATTGTGGCCAGAGAAACCTCTTTAATTTTAGTCTGGTGGTTCGTCCATATTCTTTTTATTAAACTTTACCTTCATCCTTTAAAAGCAAAAATTGTACAATAAAGTAAGCGAGGACTGTCGTAATTATCTGAACCAAGGTATCGCTAAACACCCGTATACTGATAGACAACAGTCCACGCTAATTTGTGTGAACGTGTTTGTCCATCTAGTATGTAATAATTTAGCGAACTTTTGGTTCAAGATTTTGACAAACTTTCACTAATATGTTCATGGCGGATTACTCTACCTAATATCAACAACACAAATATAGAAATATTTTTCAATAATCCAATATATTGTAATTTGATTTTAATTTGGAATATTAATTCGTTGTAAATGTAAATAAGTAAAATTATAATACTCTCCGGTAATTTACTGCCGAAGAGTATTATAAACTAAATCATCGAGGTGAATTTACGGTGTGCTTAAAAGTTCCATGATTATATCATCTTGGGCACCTCCTTGGGCGATAATGACATGGGTCGTTTTATACCCGTCACAAGAAAACGATAGGGTAGATCCGGTCGTAATCTGACTAATGGTGTAATCACCGTTTGTGGTAGTAGTGTTACCCGTAAATTGTCCATCGATTAAAATGTCCGCATTAGCTACGGGATCTCCGTATTGGTCGATTACTCTCCCGTAAATACTGACAACAGCTTCACTTTTCGAAGAATGGGTCGTCGCAACTGTTTTTAAAACAACATTTTCCGATAAAATAATTAACAGATTTTGATCTGTTTCCCTATCCGTTTGATCAGCCAACACGTTCAATCCTGTTACAAACAGAACCAACGCGATAATTTTGACAACAACTAAACGTTTGTTCATCGCGGTAAGCATTAGATTGGTGAATAATTAAAATACAAGCACGCGTTATCGCGCTAAGGATCAACCAATCAAAGTTAAGATAATATTTTCTATTAAAAAATAGCAAAAACAATTATTTTTGGAGGGAAAATAAGATGTTTAGAATTTATTCTTATTTATAGTTCTGGCTTGTTGTTGAAAGTTGAATCCTAACATGTCATAGAAGATAAATACAAAAAGATTTGTGAGGTAAGGAATTACAAATTGCAATTTTTGAATTTGATTCAGGTAAGAAAAAGCGTTAAGATATTAGTTTCTTGTTATTAGAATGATATTTTTTGTTTTTTTAAATTATGCTACTTTAAAGAGATTTAAGGATGATGCAGGAATAAATAAAAGTATAAACGCCAAGAAAATTCGTTTTGAAGAAAGTAGGCCCTATGAATGCCATGAAAAGGTTTATGATTATTATAAAGAACTGATAGAAGGTGATTATTATTTAGGACGGTTTTCTATAAAGAAAAAAACAAATTATTATGGTTTGATATTTGGTTCACATCATCCTCTGGGGTTGAAAAAATTTTTGGATGCTTCTTGGAGTATCGATGAAAACAATGGTGTGGCAAACCATGATATAGATGAAACGAAGAAATATGAGAATTCATTTATGGATTTGTTTGATGAAGTTTCAGGAATTAGTAAATTTAAGAAAAAATTAGAATCTTATGAAGAACGTTTATTGAACTATTTTTTCACTCCTAAAACAAATAAGGAAATTTATAAATTTTCATTAGAGTCAGGTATATGTATTTCTAAAACGGTTGATGTTCTGAAGAAACTGGAAAAAGAGAATAAAATACGTGTTGAAGGAGAAGATAACAGAAAACGTGGCGCTTTCTATTTAGACCATAAACCACAAAAAATTATTAAGGTAACAAATAATGAAAACAACAAAAATTGAGTGGACTGATAGTACATGGAATCCGACTACAGGATGTACGAAGATTTCTGAAGGATGTCAACATTGTTACGCTGCGATTATGGCATTGCGCCTAAAAGCGATGGGAATAAAAAAATACAGTAGTGGTTTTGAATTGGTTCTACATCCAAAAACTTTGAATGAACCTCTAAGATGGAAACAGCCACGGACGATTTTTGTAAATTCGATGAGTGATTTATTTCATAAGGATATACCTTTTGAATTTATTGATCAGGTTTTTGATGTGATAAAGTGCACCCCGCACCATCGTTATCAGGTATTAACAAAGCGGGCAGATATACTGAAGCAATATTTTGCAACCCGAGAAGTTCCCTCCAATGTTTGGTTGGGTGTCACCGTTGAAAATCAAAAAGTGAAAAATAGAATTAATGATTTGCGTGATATTCCCGCTACTGTGAAATTTTTATCTTGTGAACCTTTGTTAGAAAATTTGGAAAACATAGATTTGACTAATATTAATTGGGTAATTGTCGGCGGCGAAAGTGGTACTAATGCTCGTCCAATGAAAGAAGAGTGGGTTTTAAATATTGAAGAGCAATGTCGAATTCAGGGAGCTGCTTTCTATTTCAAACAATGGGGAACTTGGGGGGCAGATGGGATTAAACGTAATAAAAAGGAGAATGGAAAACTTTTGTGTGGACATGTAAAACAGGAATATCCTTCTTCCAACCTATTGGATAGCGTTTTTATGGACAAATTTTGATTTGCGAGGACCTTATTATTTATATTGTTTCAAGAATAAATTGTCAATATACATGACGCGTCCTGATTTTATTTTGAAAGCAACAAGTTTGACGAGATGAATTCTTTTGCTCAAAGCAGGTTAAAAGAAAACGAGAATGAAGAGAGGAAAAATACTCGTTATTAACCAATAATTGCGGAGATTTCGCGACAAACGTGCTAAAGCAGGACGATCGAATATCAAAAAGGGCTATGTAGTTTCGAGTGCCTGACCCGTACAGTTTAACAAAACAGTATCGGGGAATAAGTGATTACGATTTCTTTTATAATTACGGTATGGGGATTACAATAAATTATAACGATCAAACAACACGGTATGATGAAAAAGAGAAAAAAACAAGCTCGGAACAAAACTGGTGGCAATAGTTTTGGTATGGTAATAAAAAGTAGTGTAATTCTATTTATTTTAATACCCTTACTATGTGCCTGTTGTTGGAATAACAAAAAAGTAGAGGCGCCTCCAAGAGAATCGGGTATCCCGGAATCTGCCATATGGCATGGTGGAATAGACGGAGGGGTTTGGATAGACATGGACACTACCGAAATACCGAACCAATTTCATGTTCACTGTTATTTTGATGGAAGTGGAAGAACGTGGGAAAAAGGTATATTTCTTTTGGATTCCCTGTCTGTGCAAGAAAATTACTCCATAGAAAAACTCCACGGGGTAATTAATGGTTTTGACGGGGTAAGAATATTCTTTATGCCCGAAATGTATGAAAAGAATCCAAATGTCGTGTTTAAAAAAAAGAAGTGATTACTTCATAAGACCACGAAAAGATTTGTATTAGCCTAAAAGGACGGTTCTCGCGGGTGATTTCGACACTCGAGAACCGTCCCTAGGATTACCGAGTTAGGGTGGTGGTTCTGTGTCGACCCGATGTCCGAGGCGTATTACTCGTTGAGTTCTTATAATTATTGCGCTAATAGTCCGATTTTGTTTATTGACCCGGATGGACAAGCGATGGATTGGTTTGTTGATGCCGATGGTAGCTTGTATTATGATCCGTTTATGAAAAAAGGAGACGAGTCGAAACTTGGAGATTCCTGGAGTTGGTTGGGAGAGAACGGAATGTTCGGAACCCCGGACAGGAATATTTTAAATAAATATTCCAACAGGATTTCCAAAAAGGGATTTTCAACAAAAGAGATGTATATCGCCGGAACGGGAGAATGGAGAAAAGTTGGCTTGCCAACCGCTTATTTCGACAGGAATAATGCCCTGGAGGTGATGGATGATTTGGGATACAAGTACGCGATGACCCAATATATAGAAAGGAAAAGTAGTTATACAATGTCTATGGATAAGGGAAAGGGACATATAGCTGATTTTATTTATGGAGAACGGAATATTTTTGTAGAAAAAGCGACGTATTTTCCTAAAAATAAATCTGTGCTTTTTTATCAAGGACTAAAACACCTTGTAGCTCCAGAGGTTGGAGTTCAGATGTTAACTTTAACGAGAACAAGTTTTATTCGTTATTCCCATCCAGTAGGAATCAATACATTTTGGGCTAACTTTTGGAGTTTAGTACAAGGAGGTAATAAATTTGGTAAGGAATTTGACTACATGAATGAAAATATAATGTATGAAAAAACACGATTAAAATGAAAAGTATAATTAGAACGACTTTATTATTGATAATAATATTGGGAGGATGTAAATACGACACTGCAGAACGGGTAAACAAAGAATTTAATAAAGAGTATCTAAAAACTCGTTCAATGTTTGACAGTTCGCTTGTAACCATATTTCCTTTCTATGTTCATTCTTCATATTCAAGAATTAGAGGATATACTTTGGGTTCATATGAATATTATAGGTTTAACGGAATGATTTTGGAGGTTTCTTACTCGGATTCTCTTGCCCGATCATTAATTAATTGCGAACATAAAGCGGCTTATTCCTCACAAGATAGTAATTTGCTGATTGTCGGTAGACTCGGGGAGAGCACTTTGGAACGATATCGGGAATTTGGAAAAAATTATTCTTGGTCGAAAAGTAAAGGCTATATACCGGTACCTAATTTTTATGAACATAACTATCCTATTGGAACTCATCCGGGTATTACAGATCCACTAAACAATCGTTTACCGGAGGGATACACGATTTACGTGGTAGACGCCTCGCCCGGGATCTATATCAAAAAAGAGTGGTTGACGGAAGGGTTAGGTCTTCCTCCCGAGTGGAAGAACGGTTATTCCCGGGGATATGCAATCAGTAGTGATACCACTAAAAATATTATTTACTGGTTAGCGATTTGGTGATTTTATTTGTAAAATAGGGATATAGTTACGGGGGAATGTCTTTTGGGCATTCCCCCGTTTGTTGTTTTATTTGAATTTTGAATATAATGTTTTAAATTTGTTATCGGCGGTAAAGACCGGGGCCATGTTGACATCCCTCTATATTAATTTGGCAGATATGGTTCTGTGTCGATCCGATGGCCGAGGCGTATTACTCGTCGAGTTCTTATAATTATTGTACTAATAGCTTATTTTGTTTATTGATCCGGCTGGAAGATTTTTTGTACTTATTGATCATACGGGAATTATTTTGAAATAAATTGATTTTTAAGATGGTTCCGATGCTATTTTGCAGGTAGCTTTATTATGAAACATTTTTGTTTAAAACAAATTTGTTTCATATATTTGTTTCATAAAACGGATCTTACAATGAATACACCATTTATTTTCGGAAGAATAGCCAAGTCGGAAAATTTCACCGACAGGGAAAAAGAGACCGCATTGCTGGTCTCTAATTTTAATTCACTCATCAATACGATTATAATCTCTCCGAGACGTTGGGGGAAAAGTTCTCTTGTAGCCAAGGCTGCCGATATTGCAACTTCGCAAAATGAAAAACTTAAGATTTGTAAGATTGACCTTTTTAACGTGCGTAATGAAGAGCATTTTTACGAACTCCTTGCTATGAACATTCTGAAAACCACCTCTTCGAGATGGGAAGAGTCTATTGATTCAGTTAAAAAATTTTTCACCCGAATTATTCCCAAAATTGTTCTTGCCGGTGATATGCGAAACGAAATCTCTCTTGAGTTCGATTGGAATGAAATAAGAAAAAATCCAGATGAGATTTTAGATTTAGCTGAACGAATTGCGATAGACAAGGGAATTCGTATAGTTGTATGTGTTGATGAATTCCAGAATATTGCCGAATTTAATGATCCGCTTTACTTTCAGAAAAAACTGCGTTCGCATTGGCAGCAACATCAATATGTTTCTTACTGCCTCTATGGAAGTAAACGACACATGATGCTCGATGTATTTACCAATTCGTCAATGCCGTTTTATAAGTTTGGTGATTTGCTGTTTCTTGAAAAAATAGACACCCCTTCGTGGATTGCATTCATCACGGAACAATTCTCAAAGACAGGTAAAATCATAACCGAAACACAAGCACGCCTGATTGTCGGCTTAGCAGACAACCACCCGTACTATGTTCAACAGCTTGCGCAACAAGCATGGCTTAGGACAAGTGATTCTTGCACGGAAGAGATTGTAAAAGAGGCTCATATCACTATCGTCGAACAATTAAGTTTATTGTTTGTAACGATTACGGAGTCACTAACCAATAATCAGATAAACTTTTTAAAAGCAATGGTTGCAGGAGAAACAACCTTATCA
Source organism: Gabonibacter massiliensis (assembly GCA_001487125.1). Taxonomy (GTDB): domain Bacteria; phylum Bacteroidota; class Bacteroidia; order Bacteroidales; family Marinifilaceae; genus Gabonibacter; species Gabonibacter massiliensis. The sequence continues at coordinate 37,480 of LN913009.1, read as the reverse complement.
TCAACCAAGGTGATTGCTCATTACCGCTTAACGTCGTCCGGTAACGTAACTCGTTCAAAGAAATCTCTTATAGAGAAAGATATTTTGGACAATAAGGCGAATAAGCTTTCGTTTCAAGACCCGATGTATTATTACTGGCTTAAAAATCAATATTTTGCATGTGGGTTATAGTCGGAGATATAACCGTCAAACATGGGAGTACTCCGCTTTCGTTCTTTGAATATAGGTATATATTTTTTTAATATAGTTAATTGTCAGATGTCTGTGTGGGTTAAAGTTGGATTATCGAGAGCTGCGTTTTACTGATATGTCCAATTTTTGTAGATTTACTGATGATCTAAAAAACCTTGCTGATGGTTCTTGGATGTGATTTTTGTCACCCCAAAAGAACCGTCCCTGCAGATCACTAATTTTTTGTTTGAATTTATCGTGTAATAATTAAAATATTGTTCGTATATTTGCGAACAATATAAAAGTATGAAAAAGCCAGAAATGAGTAAACAGGAGAGATTAGCACGGATTGCCAAAGCAATGGGACATCCTCACCGTATAGCAATACTTTCTTTTCTTGCAGGTCAGGATACCTGTTTTTTCGGTGATATTCACGAGATTTTACCCATTGCCAAAGCAACCGTATCACAACATCTCAAGGAGTTGAAAGATGCCGGGCTGATTCAGGGGGAAATTGAAACACCCAAAGTAAGATACTGTATAAATAGAAGAACCTGGGACTTGGCCCGCAAGTTGTTCCAGAATTTCTTAAGAGAATTGCCGGAAAATAAAGATGTATGCTGTTAGCATATATTTTTTATATATAATGTTCGTAATATTACGAATAATTAATAATTATAATTTATGAATAAAAATGAGATCAAAGAGATGGTCAGGCAAAAATACAATGAGATAGCCTTACAAGATAAAGAGACAAATCAATCCTCCTGTTGCGGCTCCGGCGGATGCTCCACGGAAGTATATCGTATTATGAGTGAGGAGTACAATGAACTCGATGGTTACAATCCGGATGCCGACTTGGGGTTGGGGTGTGGTCTGCCTACTCGATACGCGAAAATTAGAAAAGGGGATACCGTGATAGATCTGGGGAGCGGTGCCGGAAATGATTGTTTTGTTGCAAGAGCGGAAACCGGGGAAACCGGAAAGGTAATCGGTATTGATTTTACTCCTGCCATGATTGCTAAAGCCAGAAAGAACGCTGAAACGCGAGGTTTTAACAATGTCGAGTTTCGGGAAGGGGATATAGAAAATATGCCGGTATCGGATGAGGTTGCCGATGTTATTGTCAGTAACTGCGTTCTTAATCTCGTACCCGATAAACGTGCCGTGTTTGCCGATATTTACAGAGTATTAAAGCCCGGAGGGCATTTTAGCATATCCGATATCGTTCTTACGGGTAATTTGCCGGAGAAGATCAAATCGGCGGCTGAAATGTATGCCGGTTGTGTTGCAAGTGCCATCGATAAAACGGAATACCTCGATTATGTTGCGGAGGCGGGATTCACGAATGTAATCCTTCAAAAACAAAAACCGATTATAGTACCTGACGATATACTTAAGCGTTATTTGAGTGATAACGAGATTACAGAGTATAAAGCTAATCCGACGGTAATTTTCAGTATCACGGTTTACGCGGAAAAGCCAAAATCTTGTTGTTCGTCGAATAGTTGTTGTAAGTAAATCATAAGTACCCCGTAAACCTTGTCATAGTAGGTTACAAATTCGTTTTGCAAGAATTCGGATTATTTTTTTATAAAATGTGAAAGCGCATACGGCTATAGAAAATACGCTATAGTCCAATAGTGTTTTTATATTTAAAAAGAACAGCATAGAAAAAGCGAACGTCAATCCTGGGATGCCGGTAAGAAGAGTAGCCAAACGTTTTTGGAACCCTATCAATAACCGTATGCCGAGAATGATTATATAGATTTATATGTTTCAGCCGGGTATATAGATGTATCGCTGATTTTCAATGTTATTCTCTATGGGTGACTGATTTTATATTTTATTGTAAGTTAAAAAAAATTATTATATTTACGAAGTTGTTGAAATAAATGTTGTTTGTGAGGACATGTGTGATAAAAAATGAATATTTGTAGTATGAAAATAGAAATTTTGGATTCAAAAAAACAGATCGGACTTTTATTATTGAAAGGAGTTTGGTTGTGCTCGTTAGTAGGGCTTGCAATCGCTCTTTTTATGGTAATTCAATGTTACGTGACCGGGGAGACCGGTGAAGTTTTGGGGAAACAGTTGTTTTATACTAAAATAGGGTTTGTCGCGTCTACTTTACTCGGGGTCGCTATGATTTTCACGCATCGTTATGTTAATAAAGCCGTGCTGCAGGTTATCCGGTTTACGGGAATTTTTTACGGCATTTGTTTGGGAAGACTTACCAAAGATATGAGTAATAGGCATTCAGGCGGTATGGCCTGGAGCGATTTGACCGTAGAGTGGTATAATGTCGTTGCGATTTCTATCGTCATCATCGTGCTTTTGTTTACTTACCATTGGGTTTATATCCGGGTTAGACGGGAAACGGTATAAACAGATGTTGATTTATGAAGGAAAATGTACAGGTATCATTGGACGAGGAGGGGATTAGAGTCACGATCTTATCCTTGGAGAAACAGGCTTTAGAGCGATGGAATCATGGAGACCCGGATGGGTTTATAGAGTTATCGTCCGATGATGTCGTTTATTTCGATCCCGCTTTAGAACATAAGCTTGAAGGTAAAAAAGCCTTGGAAGAATACTATGATCTTATCCGGGGAAAGGTTGAGATCGACGAGTATAAGATGATAAGGCCTGCTGTACTGTTATCCTGTGGTATTGCCGTTTTGACATACGATTACGAGGCGTGTAGAGACGGGCAGGTATTTAGAATGCATTGTACCGAAGTGTATAAATCGGGTTCATCCGGTGGGTGGAGTATTATACACACGCATTGGTCTTTTGTTTTGCCTAACCATTGATGTTCTTCGGGGACGGTTTCAAGCACGAAAATGTATTTTGAAACCGTCCCCGAAAATACCCGAGGGTTATTCGGGGATTTCGTTTTGTTGGTCTTCTTCGAGAACAAGATTGATTTTATACTGGTGTTTACCGGAATAGCCGATAGCTTGAGAGGTCGAGACTTTCAGGTGATCGGCGGGAATGCCTTTGGTTGTTAGGTAGTTTAAGGCTTGTCGATTGCGGAGTTCGATCAATCGGTTTATCTGTGCTTCTACAAATGCCGCGGATAGGAGCGACCGCGCTTTTTCCTGTACGGAACGAGTGGAAATGTTTGGGTCTACCTTACTATTCAAGTAGTTGTTGAAATTGGAATCTTTGGTTTCGATTTCCATGATTTTGGCGTAATCTATGGCTTGTAGCGTGGTATCGCTTTTTTCGGGATACATTGAAAGATAGTAATCTTTTTTAATGTCGAACAAGGCTATTTCGTTGTAAGCGGCTTCCCGGTCGATCTCTTGTTCCAAAGTTAATGTCATTTCCGGTTTGGCCTTAAGTAATTCTGTTAAGGCGTTGAAAGTGGAATACTGCTCGGAAGTAAAATCCCATTGGGTTGCGATTAAAGGAATCGAACTTAATTTATCGGGAGAAAAACCTAATGAATTGGCTAAGAAAGAGACCGGGGATACTGCTACTTTTATCAAAAGGTTTGTCAACGTTTTGAAAATGAGTTTACGGTATGAAAATTCGGGGGAGGAGATGTTTCCGCTGACCGGAAGATTCATATTGATTTTATCGTTTTTATCTTTGATCAGGTAGAGAGCTGTTTTTAAGGGGAGGTTATACTCTACCTTAAGACCTTTTTGTCTGTTTTCCAATTCGCAAGCGAATACGTCTAATGAATTGCGCCCTTCCAGTTGATTTTTCTTTACCGTGTTTATACTGGTGAACGCAAGATTACCTTTTCTGATCGGATAACCGAAATATTGTAGGCAATAAGGGGTGAATTCTTTTAGATTCAAGTTCTTAATGGCTAATGTAAGGTCTAAGTCGCTGATGTCGTTTAGCTTACCTTTCCAATTGACATAGGCGGATCCCCCGTCCGGGAGTTTCGTTTGGAGGCGAATATGGTTAATGCCCGATAGCGTTAACGTATCGGAAATGACACTTAATTTATCCATACGGAAAGAGAACGGTTCATGCAGGGTATGATCGTTAAACGTGAAATCGGATTCGGTTACGGCTAATTTTCCCAAACGTAAATCCATGGGGATAGCGGTCGTGTCCGGTGCGGCGGTCGGTGTTTCGGGCGCGGTATCCGTTGGTGTTCCCGATTCTTCTTTGAGAAATGCCGTGTAGTTATTGTGGTCGGAGTAGAGTTCGAACGAGGAGCTGAATTTATGGATGGCTAACGCGTTGAAACGGAACTTAGCTGTTCCGGGATTGATCTCTTCTATATCCAGACCGACAGAGTCGATAGAGACTATTTTTTGTGCTTTTTCATCAGTAATATGCAATTCTCGTAAAGAGGTAAGCCCTTTTATCGAGATGTCCATGATGTGGTTCGTATTTCCCGCGATTTCCAAATCGGCGGAGAGCGAGCCGTTCAATCGACCGATCTTCACGTAATCCGCCAGGTAAGCCTGGAGATTGTCGATGGCGAAATTGTTTAAATTCAAATGAACCAAATACTCTCCGTCCGTCAGATTATATTGGGTTTGAGTCTGTAACGAACCACCGTTACTGAAATTTAAATTAATGCCAACATCTGTATTTTGTCCGCTGAAATAGACTCCCGGAATATGCAAATTCATATCTTCCATATCCCATAGGGAATTGCGGATCAGATCTTTGTATCGTATATGTCCTCCCGCGAGATTGATATTATAGATGGCTATTGCCAGGGAGGAGGTATTTGAAGTCGTATCTTCCGGGGCTGTGAGCGTATCCGTCGAATGTTTTTTCAACAGATCGCTGAAGTTGAATGTCTCGCCTTTTTGCCAAAGGTTTACTTTCGGATTTATAAGTGATATTTCGTTTATTCTTAGTTCGTTAACGATTAAACGATACAAGGAGAGATCTACTACTAACGTGTCGAACGAGATAAAGGTATCGGAATCGTTTGTTTCATACAAGGTAAAACCACAAATCCTGTTATAACCCGTGAAAAGATTGGCATAAAGTTTTTCTATCGTTACTTTGCGGCCGATCAATTCTTTCCCGTGTTTATTAATGTAGTTTTTAGCGATGGGCGGGGCTATTAAAATACCGATAATTATCAGACTAAAAAAAATAACCAATGCGATAATAATAATCTTAGTGATCTTCTTCATGATTTTAATTTTTATCTATAAATCGTCATAAATCCAATCGCGAAATTATCAAAAAAATGCAAAATGGATCCTTTCTGCAGTGGTTTTAAGTCTAATTCTTGCTTGAGTTTTTGGTATATACTATAGAGGATTCCATAGTTTCAATTTTTTATTAAAAAGAGTGATTTAGTTTGATTTTGTTACTTAAATGATTAAATCCTGTTAAAAATTAAGTTAAAATAGATTTTAGAGTCACCCTTTTGCTACCCTTTGGTGTTATATAAGCAGAAGATTAAAATTGATGATACTATGTTGAAAATTATTTTAGTTGTTGGGATGTTATTATTCAATTTGGTAGAAGTTGAAGCCCATGAGAAAGAGATGGTGGCATTGGATGAGTTGGTACGAAAATTTGAAGCAAATCCGGCAGATGCACAAAATACGATTCAATTATTGAAAGAATTAAAAAATCAGGGTAAGCCGAATAGTGATGTGGTAGAGCGCTATTTTAAGACTCAGAGCGAGACGGATTACTTGAAAGAGTATAACTGGTCTATTATTCGGGATTTCGTGGATGATGTCGATGCGCCGCAGATAAAATATTTGTTCAAAAACCAACTTAAATTTATACAGTCTTATTCTAAAGATGATGTTTTCCAGAAGTTGGACAACGTATTGGTAGGGCATCTGGAGCGTTTTTACGATAAGGATAAGATTCAATACCGGAATTATTTGGAATCGTTGAAAAAATCCGGATACGAACATTACGATGTGGTTGCTGATTATTTTTATATCCGGGAATTACGTTCGGAGCGTAAATCGGAAGATTATTTTTATAAAGCCCGGAAGCTTTTCCGTTATTTTCCGGAGAATCGCAAAATGATCAAAGAGATCACGGATGGAGCGTTAGAGATCATGAATGATGTTTCCAGGTTAAAGGTAATACAGTTATGGGCGGGTAAGACCGTAGAGTCTGCTAAGGATTTCGATGCTATATACAATTACGCCTTGATATCTCAAAAGTGTGGATTTAAGGATGTTGCTGAGAAATACGCTCGTTTGGCCAATGCTATCGCTGAAAAATCGAAAAATCAGAACTTTCAGGAGAAGGCTCGTAAATTGATGCAGGTAGTGAGATAGTCTTTGATTCGTAATAAAAATATAACGGAGGGTAATCGCGGTGGTTATCCTCTTTTTTTATATCTTCGCAATTGAACAGAAGAGTAAAAGAATGGAAAAGAAAGGTTTGATTATTGCTGTTGACGGTTACTCATCCACCGGTAAGAGTACGGTTTCCAAGATTTTAGCGGCACGTTTGGGGTATACCTATATCGATACGGGAGCGATGTATCGAATGGTAACCTACAGGGCGATATCCGAGGATATACTGTCGGTGGACGGAGTGGATGACAAGCGATTGAAAGAGGAGTTGCAAAGGATTGTTTTTGGATTTAAATACAACCGGGAGAAAAATCGATACGAATCTTATTTGAACGGGGTTTACGTGGAGGATGCGATTCGTCGGATGGATGTATCCGATTCTGTCAGTTTGATCGCGGCGATTCCTTATGTGAGAGAGGTACTGGTACGTAAGCAACGGGAGATGGCCGAAGAAGGGGGTGTCGTGATGGACGGGCGGGATATAGGAAGTGTCGTGTTTCCTCACGCGGAAGTTAAGTTCTTTATGACGGCTGCTCCGGAAATACGGGCTCAACGCCGTTACAAAGAGTTGGTGGAGAAGGGGGAAAAGGTGACTTATGAAGAGGTTGAAGAGAATGTTCGTAAACGAGATTATATCGATGAAAACCGGGAGGTCAGTCCGTTGAGGAGGACACCGGATGCTATCGTTATTGATAACGGGGAGATGTCTATCGAGGAGGAAGTGTCGGAGATGTTGAAAGTGATAAAATCAAAATATGAAGGTCGAGATTGATGAGAACTCTGGTTTTTGTTTTGGTGTCGTCAATGCTATCGAAAAGGCAGAGGAGGAGTTGACGCGCGGTCCTCTATACTGTATCGGGGATATCGTACATAACAGCCTGGAGGTAGAACGACTGAGAAAGTTGGGGTTGTATACGATCGATCATGAGGTTTTTGCCCGTTTGAAGAATTGCCGGGTATTGTTCCGTGCTCACGGAGAGCCGCCCAGTTCTTACCGGATGGCGGAGCAGAATCACGTGGAGATCATAGATGCATCCTGTCCTGTCGTGTTGAATTTGCAGCAAAAGATTCGCGAGGCTTTTTTAACGGAAAAGGAGGCTCAGGTTGTTATATACGGGAAACGGGGACATGCTGAGGTAAACGGTTTGGTCGCTCAAACGAACGGGGAGGCCGTGGTCGTGGAAGATGAAACGGATATCGAAAATATTGATTTTTCCCGTCCGGTTATATTGTTTTCTCAAACGACCAAAAGTTTAGACGGTTTTCGGAGTATGGTGGAGAGGGTTAAAGCCAGGGCCAGGAATTCGGTAACCGTAAATGATACGATTTGCCGGAAGGTGGCGAATCGTATTCCTCAATTAAAGGAGTTTGCGGCTCGTCATGATGTGATCCTTTTTGTGAGCGGGGAAAAAAGTTCGAACGGCAGACAACTTTTTGCGGTTTGTCTGGACGTGAATCCCCGTACTTATTTTGTTCAGGGAGAGGATGATATCCGTGAAGAGATGATCCGGGATGCTCGGAGTGTAGGTATTACGGGAGCGACCTCGACACCTCATTGGGTTATGGAGGCTATTTTACATCGGTTGGAAACAGACCCTTTTTAATTATATAAGACCGTTTTAAACAATAACGTTTATCAGGAGATTACTATGGGAAGAATAAAAAAAATAGGTGTTTTAACCTCAGGAGGTGATGCGCCGGGAATGAATGCCGCTATTCGTGCGGTTGTAAGAGCTGCTATTTTTAATGGTTGTGAAGCTTATGGTATTTATGACGGATATGAAGGATTAATTTCGGGTAATGTGAGACGTTTGCAATCTCATGACGTGAGTAATATTATACAACGGGGGGGGACGATATTGAAAACGGCGAGGAGCGAAGCTTTCCGGACACCGGAAGGACGGACTCAGGCTTACGAGTGTTTGAAAAAGCATGGTATAGATGCCCTGGTAGTTATCGGGGGTGACGGAACTTTTTCCGGGGCTCGCGAGATGATACAGGAACATGATGTGCCTATTGTGGGGATACCCGGAACGATCGATAATGATCTTTACGGCACGGATTATACGATCGGTTACGATACGGCGGTGAATACGGTGGTGGAAGCTGTCGACAAGATCAGGGATACGGCAAGTGCGCATAACCGTTTGTTTTTTATCGAGGTCATGGGACGCGATGCGGGATTTATTGCCTTGCGCTCGGCTGTGGCTACGGGAGCGGAGGCCGTTCTTGTCCCGGAGATCAAGACGGATTTGGATGCATTGAATCAGTATTTGGAACACGACTATAAGCCACATAAATCCAGCGGCATCGTGATCGTGGCTGAGGGTGAGAAATCAGGAGGGGCGTACACGATTGCGGAAAAGATATCTGAGAAACATCCGGATTATGATGTGCGGGTAACGGTTTTAGGGCATATTCAACGAGGTGGTTCTCCTTCTGCCTTTGACCGGGTAACGGCCAGTACGTTAGGAGTTGCAGCCGTAGATGCTTTAATGGACGACCAGATGAGTATTATGGTAGGGATCATGAATAAAGAGGTCGTACACGTACCTTTCAATAAGGCGATAAAAAATTCCAAACCGTTAAATCATAATCTGTTGGGACTTTTGGAAATACTGTCGATTTAATTGCAGATTTTAGATTGACGGATTAAAGGATCGGGGGATTGAGAGATTACGTGATTAGGGTGACTACGTGATTGAGGGATTAGAAAGATTGACGATGGTGGATTGTAACTTAAAAAACGGCGTTCAATTTACAATTAGAGCGTTTGATATAATCGTAAATATAAACTTGAAGTTTTAGCTTGGTTTACGCGGATGTTATTGTTCCTTTGGGAGTAGAGGGCTTTTTTACGTATTCGGTACCGGAAGAATGGGAGCATGCGGTAACGAAAGGGGGACTTGTTGCTATTTCCTTTGCCGGGAAGAAGCGGTACACGGGCGTCGTGTACGCTTTACATACTCAAAAGCCGGAAGGGATTACCGTAAAGCCTATAGATCGGGTGATGGAGGCGGGATTTATTCTTTCGGAAAAACATTTGAAGTTTTTATTGTGGATGAGTGAATACTACATGGCTCCTCCGGGAGATGTCATTCGGGCTGCCTTTCCTGTTGCCATGCGTTTGGAGAGTCATACTTGTGTGAGGTTGACGGAAACGGATATTGAAGATAGGATATTTAGCGATGCCGAAAAAAAAGTATTGAATCTGCTGCGTCCGGGAGAGTTCCTTTCCGTCACGGAGATTGAAAAGTGCTTAAAGAGTAGTCAGGCGGTTAATATTGTAAAGAGTCTGTTAGATCAGGGGGTGGTTACGATAAAGGAGAAAGTTGATGATCTTTTTAAGCCCAAACGGGAAAAAAGGGTTTGTTGGGCGCGTCGATTTGAAGAGGAGGAGTTATCCCGTTTGTTAGATACCTTAAAGAGGGCCCCGGTACAATACCGTATGTTGTGCAAATGGATTGATTATTGCGAGGTGCAGGGGGTGGATTTTATCATTAAAGAAGATTTTTCCCGTTTGATCGGGAACTCTGCGGTAGCCTTAAAGTCTTTATGCGACCGGGAAATATTGAAAATAAATTCGGTAGAAGTCCATTGGCATGACGAGGATGAACGGGGTGAAAGGGAGGTTAACAGGCTTTCGGATACCCAGGAACTCGCTTTAATGCAAATCCGGGATTCTTTTAAAAAGAAAGATTGTGTTTTGTTGCAGGGGGTGACATCTTCCGGCAAAACCGAAGTATATATTCATTTGATACGGGAAGTATTGGCTCAAGGCAAACAGGTGTTGTACCTGTTGCCGGAAATTGCGTTGACCGTACAGATCGTGAGGAGATTACAAAAAGCTTTCGGTAATCAGGTCGGGATCTATCATTCGGGTATGTCCGACAGGGCCCGGGTAGAGATGTGGAAAAAACAAAACGGAGATGCTCCGTATCGACTCGTGTTGGGGGTGCGTTCTTCTGTTTTCTTGCCTTTTCAGAAGTTAGGCTTAGTCATTGTAGATGAAGAGCACGAGAGTTCTTATAAGCAAAAAGAGCCTTCACCCAGGTATAACGGGAGGGATGCGGCGATTATGTTGGGAAAGATGTTCGGGGCTAAAATCGTTTTGGGATCAGCGACACCCTCTTTCGAAAGTTACGGGAACGCGATGAGTGGAAAGTACGATTTGATCCAGATGAATATCAGGTACGGAGACGTGAAAATGCCGGAGTTGGTTTTTGCCGATATGAAGGAATTTCGTCGGAAAAAGTTGATGAAAGGTGCTTTTACTCCGGTATTGTACGAAGAGGTAAAACGGGTATTGGAAAAAGGGATGCAGGTTATCTTATTGCAGAATCGAAGAGGTTATTCTACTTATTTGCAGTGTGACCATTGCGGTGCGATTCCACGTTGTAAGCGTTGTGACGTAAGTATGACCTATTATAAATACAGGAGTACCCTGAGTTGTCATTATTGCGGAAGTCTTCGTACCGTTCCGTCTTTATGCGAGGAGTGCGGACAGGGACGTTATATTCAGCGAACTCCCGGAACGGAACGTATCGAAGAGGAGGTGTCGGAGCTTTTCCCCGGGGCCCGGGTGGCCAGGATGGATTTGGAGGTGATGAACAGCAAGACGAAGTACAAGACGTTGATCGATCGTTTTGAAGCGGGGGATTTCGATATCTTAATCGGAACGCAGATGGTTTCCAAGGGACTCGATTTCGAGCGGGTGAAGTTGGTCGGAGTGATGGATGCGGATAGTTTGATAGGATACCCTGATTTTCGTGCCGAGGAGCGTACTTACGCTATGTTGACGCAGGTCAGCGGGCGAAGCGGGCGGAAAGGAGAGCGGGGAAAAGTTGTCATACAGCTTTCGGATCCGGATAACCGGGTTTACCAATGGGTGGCGCGGGGGAGTTTTTCTCTTTTTTATGAAGCCTTAGCCCGGGAGCGGGAATTTTTCGGGTATCCTCCTTTTGGCCGTTTGATACAATTGGAGTTGCGTCATAAGGATGAGCTTCTACTTCGTCGTGCCGCTAACGAGTTGGCGGAACGGTTGAGGTCGAGATTGGCTGGACGCGTGTATGGACCTGCCGTTCCTGAAGTTTCGCGTATTCGGGAAATGCAACGGATTCAGTTGTTAATAAAGGCAGAACCCGCTTTATCCTTATCCAAACTGAAATCTTTTCTGAAAGGGGCGATCGTCGAACTGCTTACTCTTAATAATTACCGGACGTTGAAGGTGTATTTTGATGTGGATCCCATGTGATCCGTCGGATTTGGCAAGGAAATGGAAGTTGATTCTCGGGTTGACGGTTTATATTATTCCTGCTTTGTCGCAGATCGGGAGCATAGGGGCGACTAATCTTTTTTTTACGTGTGTTAATATTCATTTTTGCACTTTTATGTTCGTAACCAGTCGCCTTAAATTGGTCCGTCAAGGGAAACGAAAGGATCGGATAAAATAGCAAACGTCGGTTATCGGGAAATTTTGGAAGAGGTTACTATTTTTTTGGGAAAAACTTAAAGTTAGCATTAACATTTTTTAGCGGACCCATTTTAACATTTGGGTGAATAATCTTTACTTTTGAGGAAACCGAAAAAATAAGGTGGTAAATTACTTAGTTCGGTGTGTCTTTTGAAACATGTAGCGGGGGTTTTACGTTACGTGTTATTATGAAAAGTGGAATTATAAATTTCTAATTAAAATATTAAGTATATGAATACTGTTGATATTAAAGCATTAAATGAACGCATACAGCAGGAAAGTTCGTTCGTCGATATGATAAACATGGAGATGAATAAGGTGATCGTAGGCCAGAAGCATTTGATCGAAGGACTTATGATCGGCATGTTATCAAACGGGCATATTTTATTGGAAGGTGTTCCCGGGTTGGCGAAAACATTAGCAATAAATACGTTGGCTCATATTATCAATGCAAAGTTTAGCAGAATTCAATTTACTCCGGATTTATTACCGGCCGACGTGGTGGGTACTATGATCTATTCTCAGAAGAAAGAAGAATTTGTTGTGAAACACGGTCCGATATTTGCAAACTTTATATTGGCCGATGAGATCAACCGAGCTCCTGCAAAGGTACAATCGGCTTTATTGGAAGCCATGCAGGAACGTCAGGTTACCATTGGGGATATGACTTATAAATTGGACGAACCTTTTTTGGTGATGGCCACTCAGAATCCGATAGAGCAGGAAGGTACCTATCCGCTACCGGAAGCACAGGTAGATCGTTTTATGTTAAAAGTAGTGATCGATTACCCGAAAAAGGATGAAGAGAAATTAATTGTCCGTCAGAATTTGGAAAAGAGTTTTCCGGAAGCTAACACGATATTGCAACCGCAAGATATTATGCGGGCACGCGAAGTGGTGAAAGAGGTTTACTTAGATGAGAAAATAGAGAAATACATTGTAGATATCGTTTTTGCAACGCGTTATCCTCAGGAACACGGGTTGGAGAAGTTTGTCTCTATGATCGCTTACGGGGCTTCTCCTCGAGCAAGTATCAGTTTAGCCAAAGCGGCACAGGCTTATGCCTTTATAAAACGGAGAGGTTATGTTATTCCGGAAGATGTAAGGGCTGTTTGTCATGATGTATTGCGTCATCGTATCGGTTTGAGTTACGAGGCAGAGGCCAATAATTTGACGAGCGAGGATATTATCAGTGAGATATTGAACACGGTAGAGGTACCTTAATCGATTTATGGTCTCGGGTAGAAACAGGATCCCGATCAAGTACCAGTTTTGAGGCTGGAATTTCGAATTTAAAATCGGTAAATCTAAAATGAATTAAGGTGGAAACTTCAGATCTGTTAAAACGAGTCAGAAAAATAGAGATCAAAACCCGGGGGTTGTCGAAAAATATTTTCGCGGGAGAATATCATTCAGCTTTTAAAGGTCGAGGAATGACTTTTAGTGAAGTTCGGGAATATCAATACGGGGATGATATCCGGAGTATTGATTGGAATGTGACGGCTCGCTATAATCATCCTTACGTGAAGATATTCGAAGAAGAGCGGGAGCTGACGGTCATGTTGCTGATAGATGTAAGCGGCTCCCGTAACTTCGGTACGATTTCGAAATTAAAGAAAAATCAAATTACCGAAATAGCCGCGGTCTTGGCTTTTTCTGCCATACAGAATAATGATAAGATCGGAGTTATTTTCTTTTCCGATAAGATTGAGAAATTTATTCCACCCAAGAAGGGAAGAACTCATATCTTACATATTATTCGGGAGTTGATAGATTTTAAGCCTGAAGATAAGCGGACCAATATTACGGAGGCTTTACAGTATTTGACCAATGCTATAAAAAAGCGTTGTACTTGTTTTTTAATCTCTGATTTTATGGATGATCATGATTTTGAGCATCCTTTAATGATCGCGAATAAAAAACATGATATCGTGGCGTTAAGGGTATATGATCCTCGGGAAAATGAGATTCCCCCTGTCGGGCTGATGTATTTAACGGATGCGGAGAGTGGCGAACATATTTGGGTCGACACGTCCGATCGCCGGGTGCAGGAGGATTATCGCCGTTATGTATTTGACCGGGAAAAGGAGTTGGATCGTGTATTCAAACATTCCGGGGTAGACGTCGCTTCAATCAGTTCTGACGAGGATTACGTGAAGTCCCTGATAGCTTTGTTTAAACGCCGGGGTGCCGGTTATTAACATAAAATGCGGCGGAAAAGAAATATAAAAGCAAAAGATGCACATGAAAAATAAGTTAGTTATATTGATTGTTGTTTTGCTGGGATGTATCATGGGTGTGAGGGCGCAAAACGTTGAGTATATTGCCGAGTTGGACACGAATTACATGATGATCGGCGATCAGATTCATTTGAAAATGAAGGTGAAGGCTGATCCGGGAGTTCGGGTCGTCTTTCCGGTATTGAAAGATACGATTGTTAATGGTGTCGAGGTTATTTCCGGTCCTGTACGGGATTCGATCAGGGAGAAAGACGGTCGTATGTTGATACAGGAGGCTTACCTGATCACTTCCTTCGATTCAGGGGTCTACAGGATACCTTCCTTGCCTATCCAAGTGGAAAAGGAGAGCTACAATAATGTGTTGCGGACAGATCCCATGCAATTGATCGTAAACACGTATGCAGTGGATCAGCAGAAAGGAAATTACGATATCGTCATGCCGATAGCAACGCCTTGGACTTTTGCCGAAATCTTACCTTATCTGTTATGGGTTTTACTGGGTCTTGTGATTCTGTTGCTGGTTTGGTGGATCATTAAAAAGCGTAGGGCCAATAAGCCTTTGTTTGCTACCGAGAAACCGGCTATTCCCCCTTATGATTTGGCAATGAAAGCCTTGAACGAAATCAAGGAGGAAAAATTATGGCAAAGCGGAAAGACAAAGGAGTATTATACGCAATTGACGGATGCGATACGAAATTACTTGGATGGAGAGCTGGATATTCCGGCTATGGAGCAGACTTCGTTCGAGACCATGCGCTCTTTGGAGGGGTGCAGGGAGGTGGCCGCACCGTTGAAGGATAAGTTAGGGATGATGTTTGAGACTGCCGATTTCGTGAAATTTGCCAAGGCGATGCCGTTACCGGATGAGAATGCCCGGAATTTGGATATCGCTTTTGAGTTTGTCAACCATACGAACGAGCAGGTACAGGAGTTAAAAGAGCGGGAAAAGCAGGAGAAAGAGAGCCGCGAGCGGGAAGAACGGGAGAAGGAGGAGGCTGCACGAAAGGAAGCGGAAGAGGGAGAAGAAAAGTAGAATTGATTTGAAAATATATTCATTTGTAGATTTGGAAAAGAGCGATTCTTTCGAGAGCGTGAACTTTTTCGAATGTCGAATGTTCAAATGAAAAGATTATGTTTGGATATGAATTTGCAAGCCCTGGGTATTTTTGGATATTGTTGGTATTGATACCGATGATTATCTGGTACGTACTGAAGGAGAAAAGTTCGCATGCTGATTTGCAGTTTTCTTCTATCAGGATATTTAAAATGATGAAACGGGGCAATCGGATTTGGGCTCGTCATTTGTTGTTTGTCGCAAGAGTGCTGGCCATTGTATTTTTAGTATTTGCCCTTGCCCGTCCTCAGTCCAGTAACAGCTGGCAGACTTATAACAGCGAAGGTATCGATATCATGTTAGCTTTGGATATCTCCGGAAGTATGCTGGCACGGGATTTTACTCCCGATCGTTTGGAGGCTGCCAAAGAGGTTGCCACGAAATTTATACTGGAGCGTCCGCAGGATCGAATCGGTTTGGTGGTTTTTGCGGGAGAGAGCTTTACCCAAAGTCCGCTGACGACGGATCAGGCCGTGTTAGTCAATGTGATGAAAGATATTCATAGCGGGATGATAGAGGATGGAACGGCGATAGGATTGGGGTTGGCCAATGCGGTGAATCGTTTGAAAGACAGTCCGTCCAAGTCGAAGGTAATCATTTTGCTGACGGATGGAGTAAACAATCGGGGGGCTATTGCTCCGATGACGGCTGCCGAGTTGGCTAATACTTTCGGTATTCGTGTTTACACGATTGGCGTGGGGTCTTTGGGAGAGGCCCCTTATCCGGTACAGACTCCTTTTGGCGTTCAATTGCAACGTATGCCCGTGGAGATCGATGAAGATGTCTTGACGCAGATTGCCAATATGACAGGAGGAAAATATTTCAGGGCGACCGATAATGCTAAATTGGCTCAGATATACCAGGAGATCGATCAATTGGAAAAAAGTAAGATAGAAGTAAAGCATTTTAGTAAGAAAAACGAGCAATATTTTTATTTTGCTTTGATCGGAGCTTTATTGTTGATATTGGAATCCGTATGTCGGTACACGTTGTTGCGGAAAATTCCGTGATCGTTATCGAGGAGATGTTATATGAATAGTATTGAACATGTGGTTTACCACTTAAAAAATAGAAGGTATGTTTAGATTTGCGCATCCTGACTTGTTATATTTATTGATTGTCATTCCGCTATTAGTTATATTTTATATCGTGACGGTAAGGCATAAGAAGAAGGCGATAGCAGAATTTGGAAATCCGGATTTGCTAAGCGGTTTAATGCCTTTATTATCCTTTAAGAGGGGAGCTTTGAAGTTCGTTCTGATCTTGCTTGCGCTCCTTTTTATCATATTGGGTGTTGCGGGACCTCAGTTCGGATCCAAGTTGCAGCAGGTGAAAAAAGAGGGCGTGGAGTTGATTATAGCCTTGGATGTTTCCAACTCGATGTTGGCACAGGATATAAAACCCGATCGCTTAGAGGCTGCCAAGCAAGCGATTTCTCGTATGGTGGAAAAGTTGAATAATGATAAGATCGGTTTGATCGTTTTTGCCGGTGATGCTTATGTGCAATTGCCTATTACAACGGACTACTCTTCTGCCAAGTTATTTTTATCCGGCATAAGTACGGATATCGTACCGATTCAGGGAACAGCTATAGGTAACGCTATCGATTTGGCATCCAAATCGTTTACACCGAACACGGAGGCTTCTAAAGCAATCATTGTGATTACGGATGGAGAAAATCATCAGGATGATGCCGTTGCCGCGGCCAAAGCAGCCCGGGAGAAAGGGATATATGTACATACGATAGGAATGGGACTACCGCAAGGAGGACCGATTCCGGAAAAAGGAAATCCAGGTCAATTTATGAAGGACGGTTCGGGAAATGTAGTGATTTCCAAGTTGGATGAAGAGACGTTAAGGGCCATAGCCAAAGCGGGAGAAGGTATGTTTGTACGGGCAAGTAATTCGAATGTCGGATTGACAACTTTGTTGGACGAGATCAATCGAATGGATAAGACCTTGTTGGAAGAACGGGTATACAGCGATTATTCAGAGAAATATCAATATTTTATCTTAATAGGTTTATTATTCGTATTGCTTGAATTTATCGTTTTAGGGCGTAAGAATAAGAATCTATTGAAGATTAATATATTCGGTAATGAGGAAAACGTAAAAAATTAGGAATATGATGAAAACAATAATACTGATAGCGGTTGCCTTGATGGTGAGTTTGACATCGTGGGCACAACAGGAGAGAAAGTTCATCCGTGGCGGAAATAACTTGTTTCATAAGCAGGATTTTGAAAAAGCGGAAGTGGAGTATCGGAAGGCTTTGGATAAAGAAGTGGATTCTTATGAGGCCGCTTTTAATCTGGGAGATGCTATGTATAAACAGAAAAAATACGATGAGGCCTTGCAACAATTCATGTCTTTGGCCAAGGATGAGACGAATAAAGAGCGATTGGGAGAGTTATATCATAATATAGGCAATACTCTATTGTCTATGAATAAGTTAGATGAAAGTATAGAGGCTTATAAGCAATCTTTAAGGAGTCGTCCGAATTCTTCCGAGACCAAATATAATTTGGAGTTTGCCCGTAAACAGAAACAAGATCAACAGAATAAGGACCAGAATAAGGATCAAAACAAAGATCAGAACAAGGATCAGCAGAACAAAGATCAGCAGAACAAGGATCAACAGAACAAGGATCAACAGAACAAGGACCAGAATAAGGACCAGAATAAGGATCAAACCAAAGATCAGAACAAGGATCAGCAGAACA
This sequence comes from Gabonibacter massiliensis, assembly GCA_001487125.1. Classification (GTDB taxonomy): domain Bacteria; phylum Bacteroidota; class Bacteroidia; order Bacteroidales; family Marinifilaceae; genus Gabonibacter; species Gabonibacter massiliensis. The sequence continues at coordinate 19,493 of LN913009.1, read as the reverse complement.
AAGACCAGAATAAGGATCAACAGAATAAAGACCAGAATAAGGATCAGCAAGGTAAAGATCAACAAGGAACGAAGATTTCAAAGGAAGATGCTAAGCGTTTGTTGGATGCTTTGGAAGCTGACGAAAAGAAGACGCAGGAGAAAGTGCAAAAAGAGAAAGTTCAGGCTCAGAAGGCGAAGAAAATGAAAATAGAAAAGAATTGGTAATTTTGTGTATTCTTAGAGGCTAACGGACACTTTTAAAAAAGGAACAAATGAGGTCATTTATAATTGCAATCATCATATGTATTTTAGGGGGAGTAAAGGGATTTGCCCAGGATGTTAAATTGGAGGTCTCTGCTCCGAGTGTCGTGGGAGTAGGTGAACAGTTCAAACTGATTTATAAGCTGAGTAAGAGGGGAGAGAACATGAAATTACCCGCTTTGAAGGGATTTGAACTGTTGATGGGACCTTCCGTGAGTGAAGCTCAGAACATTATAAGTATTAACGGCAAAACGACGGTGGAGACGTCGATAATCTATTCTTATATATTGATTGCCGATGAAGAGGGTGAATATACTATTGATCCGGCTACGATCGTTGTGGATGGTAAAGAGATTAAGTCTCAATCAATGAAAATAAAGGTCGTAAAGGATGAGGGGACCTCCCAGGCAGACCGGGGACAAAAGCAGACCGAGGGGCGTGAGGTGTCCGGGCGGATTACGGAGGATAATTTATTTTTACGATTGGAGGTTAACAGAAGTAGTCTTTACGTGGGTGAGAGCTTGGTGGCCACGTTAAAGGTATATTCGAGAGTGGATTTGAATGGTTTCGGGCGTACGAAGTTTCCTGCTTTTGATGGTTTTCTTGCTGAAAATGTAGAGGTGCCTCGTGTTGAATTGAAGCGGGAAGAGTACAACGGAAAGATTTATGACGTAGGCGTGTTGAAACAAGATGTACTTTTCCCTCAGCATGCCGGCGTGCTGACGATAGAACCTTTCGAGTTGGAGTGCAGAATGTTGCAAAGGGTGGGCGGTTCTCCGGATTTTTTTGATAGTTTTTTCGGAAATACACGTACGGTAACGGTATTACGACGTACGAAACCGGTAAAAATAACCGTAAAAAATTTGCCGGAAACCGGGAAACCTTTAGGTTTTAGCGGGATGGTCGGAACATTGAGTATGTCGACTTCTTTGTCGCCCGATACGTTGAAGGCGAACGATGCATTGACTTATAAAGTGATATTCAAGGGAATTGGTAATTTGAAATTACTGGAAGCCCCGAGAATCTCCCTGCCTCCTGATTTTGATATATTTGATCCTAAGGTTACCAAGGATCTGCGGACAACGGTAAGCGGTTCGACGGGTACGGTTACCTACGAATACCTGATTATACCTCGTTTCGCGGGCGATTATACGATACCATCCATTGAATATTCTTTCTTCGATCCTTTAGCGGCTAAATACAAAATATTGAAAGGAAAGGAGTATAAGGTACATGTTTTAAAAGGAAATGATACGGGAGGAGGAGTACAGGGAGGTGCCGTACAATCCTTTAAAAAGGAAGATGTGAAGATGTTGGGGGAGGATATTCGTTATATCAAGACGGGGAATAGTGTTTTAAAAGCGAAGGGAGTCCGGTATTTTGCCTCGACGGCCTATTGGCTGAGTTTTTTGATTCCGTTTGTTCTTTTTATCATAGGGATGATATTGAATCGTCGTAGGATCAAGGCGAATGCGGATTTGGTAAGGGTAAAGAGCAAGGCTGCCAGTAAGGTGGCGCAGAAGCGCCTGAAAGCTGCTTCCGTGGCAATGAAGAGCGGTAATTCCGAGTTGTTTTATCAAGAGGTATTGAAAGCTTTATGGGGGTATGTCAGTTTTAAGCTGAATATAGAAGTTTCCGAATTAAATCGGGACAATATCAACGAACACCTCACGAAACGGGGAGCATCTGCAGAATTGATACAGAATTTTATAGATGTTTTGGATCATTGTGAATATGCTCGTTACGCACCCGGAAGCAATCAGGGGGAGGAGATGGATAAGGTGTATAAAGACGGTTTGACTGTCATTACGAAATTGGATAAGGCTTTGTAAAATCGTAAATCTGGAATTATGAAAAAAATATATATTATATTGTGTCTGCTCTCGCTGAATCTGAGCGTGTTTGCTGTCGATGTAAAGGCGTTGGAGGGAGAGGCGAATAAGATGTATCAGGACGGAGATTATCAGAAAGCGATAGAGTTATATAATCAGGTTTTAGATGCGGGAGTGGAGTCTTCTGCAGTTTATTACAATCTGGGTAACAGTTATTATAAATCGGGAGAGATCGCCAAAGCGATTTTGAATTACGAACGGGCTTTGGTTCTGAATCCGGGAGATAAGGATACGAAATATAATTTGACGCTGGCTCATAAATCGACGGTGGATAAAATTAAAGTTTTGCCGGAATTATTTTTTGTTCGTTGGTATAACTCTTTTGTTTCTACCTTTACAGCCGATCAATGGGCCTATTTTTCAGTGGTTTTGTTTATTGCCTTTTTAATCATGGCAGCTCTGTTTTTCCATTCTAACTCGATAAGTTTGAAAAAAACAGGATTTACGATGGGAATTGTTTTGTTAATGTTGACGGTATTGACGGTATTCTTTGCCGCTAAACAATACCACCGGGTGTCGGATCGAAATTACGGTATCGTGATGACGCCGAGTGTCATCGTTCGGGGTGCTCCCGATAGTAGCGGTACGGAGTTATTTGTGGTGCATGAAGGATTGAAAGTTCAGATCCTGGAGGCCTTGGGCGATTGGTATAATGTCAGGATGGCCGATGGAAATGAAGGCTGGATATTGAAAACGGATTTGGAAAAAATTTGATTATTTCAGATCGAAAATAGAAATTTATTGTAGAGTTGGTTTTTACTTTGTAACTTTGTAAACAAATCATACGGGTTGTTGAGGTGGTAGCATCTGTTTTAGCCGAAAAAACCTGATTGTTTATTTCTTTTTGTCCTTCTTGATAATCATGTGGTTATATTATGGAAAATTATGTTGTTTCAGCTCGAAAATATAGACCGGCAAGTTTTGATACGGTGATCGGACAGCGTGCGATTACCTCTACGTTGAAAAATGCCATATTGAATAAACAGTTGGCTCAAGCCTATTTGTTTTGCGGACCTCGGGGGGTCGGAAAGACAACTTGTGCCCGTATTTTCGCTAAGACGATCAACTGCATGAATCTTCAACCGAACGGGGAACCGTGTAATGAATGCGAGTCCTGTGTCGCGTTTAACAATTCCCGTTCCCTGAACATCCATGAATTGGATGCGGCTTCCAACAACAGTGTGGACGATATCCGCGGGTTGGTGGATCAAGTACGTTTACTGCCACAAGTCGGAAAATACAGTGTATATATCATTGACGAGGTGCATATGTTGAGTGCTTCTGCTTTCAATGCTTTTTTGAAAACGCTTGAAGAGCCTCCTGCCCATGCTATTTTTATTTTGGCTACGACAGAAAAGCATAAGATATTACCGACTATTCTTTCCCGTTGTCAAATTTATGATTTTAACCGGATAAAGGTTTCGGATACCATAGAACATTTAAAGAGGATAGCGGATAAAGAGGGAGTGCAGGTCGAGGAGGAGGCTTTAAATATTATAGCTCAGAAAGCGGATGGAGCGATGCGGGATGCCCTTTCTATTTTTGATCAGGTGGTTAGCTTTTGCGGAAAAGAGTTGACTTACGCGAAGGTGATAGAAAATCTGAATGTATTAGACTACGAGTATTATTTTAAATTAACGGATTTGTTTTATAACGGTAAGGTGGCGGAGACTTTTCTTTTGTTTGATGAAATCATGACGAAAGGTTTCGATGCGGGTAACTTGATCGCCGGTTTAGGAAAGCATTTCCGGGATTTGTTGGTTGCAAAGGATGAGGTTACCTTGTCTTTATTGGAAGTGAGTGCATCCATTCGTGAACGTTATTTACGGCAGGCAAAAGAGGTGGATGTCGATTTTATCTTTAATGCATTGAAGGTGATCGAACAATGTGAGATGCAATATAAGGTCCGGGTAGAAAAAAGGCTTTGTGTAGAGATCACTTTAATTAAGCTTTGTCAGATTAATGCATTAAAAAAAAAAGCCTTAGTGTAGAAGAGTTTGCCGGCCTTTTAAAAATCGACGGTTTTATCGGAAAGTTTCAGCAGGAGGTATGTCCGCCTGTTCCGGCGGTTTCGGCTTCCCGACCGGCGGTGAAGCCTGTCATGAGGCCGGCGATTGAATCCTTCAAGTTAAAACAGGCTATGGCTGAAAGCAAGGATTATGCGGAGATACGAAATACGTCTGAAGTCCAAAGAATCGAGAAAAAGGTTAAAGCGCAAGACCCGTTCGACGGGAAAACGGTTTCTTCGGTCTTAAGTACTTTTATTGATTCTTCAGTCGGGGAGGCCGTAAAAGTGGCTCTTACATCACATCCTCCCAAGGTCAACGGATTTGTCGTTACCATAGAGGTTGACAACGAGTTTTTGATGGCTAAAATGAATGAATTGCATCAGCGAATCTTGTCTTATTTAGCAGAACGCCTGAACAACGGTTACATCACGTTGAATATTGAGCTTTACAAGGAGACGGATGATGGAAAAGAGAAAAAGCGTTTATTCACGGCAAAGGATAAGTTTGAACATTTTATGGGATTGAATCCGGCTGTCGGAGAGTTAAAAAATCTTTTCGGTTTGGAGATAGAGTGATGAGTCTTGATTTTAATTGATGGTTTTACCTTCGGCCAGACACAATAATTTTTGGTGTTCACCCACGATCCATACGATATCTCCTTCTTCGAAGACGGTAGAGGGTGAGGGGTTCATGATGGAAGTGGAGCCTCTTTCGATACCAATGACCAGACAGGCTTCTTTATCCCGTATTCCCGATTCCCGGATGGTGCGTCCGACCAATTTCGCCCCTTTTTCGATGATGAACTGTTCTAAACTCACTTCTTCCGTGTTTTTTTCTTTAATCTCTTTCTCTCGTTGTTGGACTCTATTTTCTACAAATTTGCGGAAAATTTCGATCTCGTTATCCGTGGCAGCCACGATAAGGCGGTCAAACGGATAAACCACCTCCTCTCCTCCGGGTATGTTTATTCGTTCTTCTCCCCGAAGAATGGTCACCACGCTAACCCCGCAGGTTTGTCGGAAGTTTAATTCCTTTAGACTTTTCCCTACGCTCGGGGAGGTTTGAGCGACTTCGAATTCGGCCAAATGTAAATCTTTGGATAATAAATGACGTACAAAACGTTGTTTGATGGGCGATTTACGTTCTTCTTCCTGCTGACGTGCCGTAAAGTTTCGTAGGAATCGGCGTTCAAGAAGAATAGAGTGTTTCTTCAGGCGTTTGGAGAAAATAAAAAGCAGAATGGTAATCGTGGCGATAGCGATAAGAAGTCCCGATGCCACGTTGATCAGTTTGGAAATGACAAACATAACGATCCAGATACATAATGCTATCCGTAAGACTATCAGAGAGATCAGGGGGCCCCTGTTGTATTTGTTGTCGTTCCATAATTGTTGAAATTCCGACGAATGATTTTTTTTCATCATGATGGCCCGTAAAAACGGTGAGATGACGAGAAGTATCAAAACGGCGCTTATGATAGAGCCCTGAATCCCCGGGATTTTTTCCCGGATAAAGGGGGTTATGTATTGTAAAAAAATGGCGATTGAAAAGATAGATAAAACCGTGTAGGTAATTACGATTTTGAACAAGGATTTCAACAGCTGTTTCCAGGTATTCTTGTGGCGGATCGTGTTTGATCCCGAGCTATATCTTTCCAGAAAATGGATCCATGATCGAGGCAGGCGGGTGCTCAAGGAGCGATAGGTAGGTTCGGCGATCCGGATCATATAAGGTGTGAAAAATGTCGTAATGACGGAAACGGCAACGACAATGGGGTATAAAAAATGATCCGTTACCTTTAGAGAGATACCTAAGCCGGCTATAATAAAAGCGAATTCTCCGATCTGAGCCAAGGAAAAGCCGGATTGCACGGCTACCTTCAGAGTTTGTCCCGAAAGTAAAACTCCCGATGTCGCACAGGTAATTTGTCCGATCATTACGGTTAAGGTAATGAGTAAGATGGGAAACCAATATTCCAATAGCATGGCCGGATCGATCATCATTCCTACGGAAACAAAGAAAATAGCCCCGAACAGGTCTTTTACCGGTTTTAAGAGATGTTCGATATTTTCGGCTTCGGTGGTCTCGGCTAAAATGGAACCCATAACAAAGGCTCCCAAGGCAGAAGAGAACCCTGCTTGGACGGCCAACATGACCATGCCTAAGCATAATCCCAGGGTCACAACTAATAACGTTTCGCCGTTCAGCCATTGTTTCACTTTTTTTAGTAGGGTCGGAATAAGGAAAATACCGGTTATGGACCAAAAGAGTAAAAAAGCACTTAATTTCAGTATGCTGTCAATCATTTCCAGTCCTTCGAAGTGTTTGCTGACGGCAAGCGTGGATAGTAGGACCATCAATACGACCGCGAATAGATCTTCAACCACCAATATCCCGAATACGACACTTGCAAAACGCTGGTTACTCAATCCCATGTCGTCAAAAGCCTTGAAAATGATAGTCGTTGAAGACATCGATAGCATTCCTCCCAAAAAAAGACTGTTCATGTGTCCCCAACCTAAAAACATGCCGACCACGTATCCTAATGTCATCATTCCTCCCACGGTGGTAAGAGCTCCTATCATGGCTGTTCCTCCCACGTTCATCAATTTTTTGAAACTGAAATCGAGGCCTAAGGCAAAAAGTAAAAAGATAACGCCTATATCGGCCCATATCTGAATATCTTCCGTATCGGTTACTAATGGTCCTCCGAAGGTATAGGGGCCGGCAATCAATCCGGCAACAATATACCCTAAGACAACAGGTTGTTTAAGCCATTTGAAAATAATGGTAATTAATCCGGCCGAGAATAGTATAATTGCCAAATCCGATATTAAAACGGGTACGTGCGACATTTGAATCGTTTTAACGACGCTCCAAAGGTAATGAATTTTGCCCCGGATGGAATGATTCTGTCGAAAAAAGATGTTTCGTGTAGAAAATGAGTCTGTTATTTAGATTCAAAAAAGATATCTTTTCTACTTTTTTAACATTATAGTCTGAGCAAGGATATTACATTTGTCAAATTAATATATGTGTGTTATGAAAATAGATCGTTTTTTACAAATTTTTGTCGTAAAGGAAAAGAAATTTTATCCGATGTATAAGGAGCAGGCTTCTGTGATAGAGCAAGCCGCCAATCTTTTGGTAAAACTTTTGCAGGAGCAAGACCCTGAAAAACAGAAAGTATTGTATAAGGATATAAAAACATTTGAGAACCAAGGGGATAGTATTACTGCAAAAATATATGAAGAACTGAATAAGACTTTTGTTACTCCTTTTGACCGCGAAGACGTGAATTCGTTAGGTTCGCGGATGGATACGTTTTTAGATTTCATACATGATTCAGCAAAGCGGATTCTGATGTACCGGCCCAAGAGTGTGAATAAGACTTTGGTCGAAATCGGAAAGCATATTGCGGAGGATGCCGTTATTTTAAAGTCGGTTATGGAAAATTTGGAATACATTCAGAAGAAGCCGCAAATGATCAGTGAGAAATGTTATCAGATCAAGGCAATCGAGCATGAGGTGGACGATTTATACGAGCAGTTTATGAGTGATGTGTTCGCCAACGAGAAAGATGCGATCGAATTGGTTAAGTTGAAAAATATCGGGCAGGCTTTGGAAGATGCCACTGACCGGGCCAAGGACATAGGAGATACGGTTCGGGGAATTATCATTAAATTTGCATAAACCTATGTTGACCATTGTACTTATTGCGATTGTTGTAGCCTTGTTGTTCGATTTTTTGAATGGAATGAACGATGCAGCCAACTCGATAGCTACTATTGTGGCGACACGGGTATTTTCTCCCACGATGGCTGTCTTATGGGCTGCCTTTTGGAATTTTTCCGCGATTTTTATTTTTGGAGTAAGTGTAGCTCACACGATGGGGGAAGGCATAGTCGAACCCACTAAGATCAACGAATTTTTGATTTTAGCTGCCCTATTGGGATCGGTAGTTTGGGTTTGGTTGTGTACTCATTTCGGTATGCCTATCAGTGTTTCTCACGCTTTGATCGGAGGTTTGATCGGTCCGGTTTGGTTTACTTACGGAAGTTCGGCTCTGGTATTTTCCGGAATTTTCAAAATAGCTATATTTATCGTACTTTCCCCGCTGATCGGTTTGATACTCGGGTTTATCATGATGTGTATTACTTTGCGCGTCTTTCATAAGCAGCATCCGGTAAAAGTAGAGGGGCTTTTTAAGGCCTTCCAGCTTTTTTCGTCTGCAATATTCAGCTTGGGACATGGTGCAAATGATGCACAGAAAACGATGGGAATCATAGCTATCCTTCTTTTCAGCGTGGCTGGAAGTAACGAATTTGTCGGTGAATATCTATACGAGAATACGGGCCAGTTTCATGTCCCGTTATGGTTGATTATTACCTGTTATTCCGTCATTGCCTTAGGTACTATTATCGGGGGTAAAAAGGTGATAAAGACGTTAGGGGACGGATTGGCCAAATTGAAGCCTGTACAAGGTTTTTGTGCGGAAACAGCAGGAGCTTTGACGTTGATCGGAACAGCGGTATTGGGAATACCGGTTAGTACTACTCATACGATTACCGGTTCTATCATAGGGGTCGGTATTACGAAAGGTGTTGCTTCTGTCCGTTGGGCCACGGCTTCCAATATTGTTGTCGCTTGGATATTAACCATCCCTGCCACCATTGTCATGTCCGGTTTGATTTATTGGATGATGGGATTCTTTTTGCCGTTGCCAGAATGACGGTTGCTAAGAACAAGATGTATCAGATGAATACCTGGATAAGATTTTTGAAAGGGCCTTATCCAGTTTTCAATTAATTATCAATTATTATACCCGCTGGGCAATGGTCCGAATGGTTGGCGTTGGGAAGAATATAGGCATCTTTTAGTTGGGCTTGTAAATTTCGGGATGCCATGCAATAATCGATACGCCATCCTTTGTTGTTTGTTCTGGCATTGAATCGATAGCTCCACCAGGTGTAACAATCAGGTTCTTCCGGGTGGAAAAGCCGGAAAGTATCGATAAAGCCGGAATCGATGAAATTACCTATCCATTCCCGTTCTTCGGGAAGAAAACCGCTATTCGTCGCATTCCGTACGGGATCGTGAATGTCTATCGGGCGATGGCATATATTATAATCTCCGCATAGAATTAATTTCTCGCGTGTTTTCTCCAGATCTTTGACATAATTTTGAAAATCAGCAAGCCATTTCATTTTAAAAGCTTGTCTTTCATCTCCGGTAGTTCCGGAAGGATGATACACGCTCACGACGGAAAGATCCCCGTAGTCGGCCCGGATGAATCGTCCTTCATTGTCGTATTCGGGAATATTCATCCCGTATACTATTTGATCCGGTTTCTGTTTTGTCAGGATGGCTACGCCGCTATATCCTTTCTTTCGGGCTGAAAAAAAATAGGTGTGATATCCTAATGCTTCAAATTCCAGAAGTGGAATTTGTTCCGGTTGAGCTTTGGTTTCCTGAATACATAAAACATCCGGTTGTTCTTCAGCCATCCATTCCGTCAGTCCTTTGGAAAGAGCGGCCCGGAGGCCGTTCACATTGTAAGTGATAATTTTCATTTTATTCCGTTAAAACGGACAAATCTACATTTTTTTGCTGAAGAAGAAAAACGGAATCGAGGTTCTTTATTTTAAATAATCGTGACGAACAGGCATGAGTTGATCGTCTAATTCGAACAATTGAGGAATACCGGTCGGTATTTCCAACTTGACGATATCTTCATCGCTGATGTTATTTAAATATTTAACGAGAGCTCGCAAGCTGTTCCCGTGTGCGGTTATCAAAACCGTTTTATCGCTTAATAAAGCCGGTGCAATATAATCTTGCCAGAAAGGCAGGACTCGATTAATGGTCAGGGACAACGACTCTCCGAGAGGCAGAGCTGCCGGGTCCACATCTTTATATTTGTTTTCAAAGACGGCGTTACGGGGGTCGTCGGGTTCTAACAAAGGAGGTGTTACATCAAAGCTTCTTCTCCAGATGTGGACTTGTTCCGCCCCGTATTTTTTGGCTGTTTCTGCTTTGTTCAATCCTTGTAATGCACCGTAATGTCTTTCATTTAGCCGCCAATGATGGATTTCCGGGACCCAAACCAGATCGGCCGCTTCGGCCAGCAGATGTTGTGTCCTGATAGCCCGTTTTAGAACAGAGGAGTAAGCGATATCGAAAGTCAAATTATTTCTTTTGATTAGTTCTCCTGCTTTTCGGGCTTCCTCTTCTCCTTTTTCGCTGAGGTCTACATCGATCCATCCCGTGAATTTGTTTTCTTTATTCCAAACACTTTCTCCATGTCTGACTAATATCAATTTTTTCATGTTTTTTCTTATTTGTATTTATGGGTATTACGTGTTTGTAACACGAAATGTTTTGGAAAGCCGGAGGGTATCGCGTGCAATAATAGAGGTTTCCGGGGTTTGTAGACGGAAATAAAAACGGTTGTAAGTAAAAGGTGGGGGTGGGAAATCTCCGTTTGTTTCCTGTACCGTATAGTAGTCCGGTAACGATACAGTCGTCTTCCCTATCATGATGAATGCGGCAGCAGTCATTTTTAACGGTAGGGAAAACGTCTACGTTTCATGGTTTTCTCTCGGGTGAGTACTTGTTATAAGTAGCATCAGGCTAAAAATACCGCCTGATCGTTTTGCCGACATGGGTAACTAAACGGATAATTAAAAAAAAACGAGCCGGGAATGAAACAATTTCAGTGGAAAGAAAGTTTAATAAGAAAATAAAAAATATAAAGTTATGATATTTATTCTGTACATAATTATCGGTATATTAGCCGGGTATTTTGCCGGTAAGATCGTTCGGGGCGGTGGATTGGGTTTAATCGTGAATTTGATTGTCGGTATTATCGGTGGCGTGTTAGGCGGCTGGTTGTTCGGGTTGATGGGAATTGCTATGGGAGGAGTTATTGGGAGTTTGATTTCGGCAACTGTCGGGGCTATCGTATTATTGGCAATCGTGTCGTTATTCAGCGGCAAATGAACGGATAAAATTGAATTGTAATGTAATTGATAATGAGAAACGGACGAAGGGGAATTTGTCTGCTCGTATTTGTATTATCATTGAATTGCTTTGTCACGGGGCAGATTCAGGGGATAAAGGAAGATAGTTTATCACGTCAACGGGAACGATTGATTCGGGAAAAAGTACGTCTCGATACGATTTTGCCTAATGAAGAGGATGCTTTGGCTATTTTTGATAATACCCCGAGTTTCGGAATATACAGAGATAATTATTTTGTGACCGGAGTTCCGACCAATCGTCGTATAGACAAAAATAGTGCGGATGCGAAATTTCAAATCAGCATCCGGCAAAGATTGACTAAAAGTATCTTACCTTTTAGAACCTTTCTTTATTTGACCTATACTCAAAAATCTTTTTGGGATATATACCGGAAATCGAGTCCGTTTTTAGATAATAATTTTAATCCCGGGCTTAGCTTAAGTAAAGCCATCATATATAAAAATCAGATACGGGGAGTTGCGGTATTCTCTTTTGAGCACGAATCGAACGGAAGGGATTCTTTAGAATCCAGGAGTTGGAATTATTTTTCTTTATCCGGTTCTTATTTTTTTGATTTGCGCTTTTCGCTGCAACTTAAATTATGGGCCGGATGGGTCGATAAAGACGGGAATCCAGACTTGTTGAAATATAAAGGTTATGGATTATTGGCTTTTAATTATCAAAGTGCGAATGAACGTTTATGGTGTTCCGTCGTTATTAATCCCCGACGTCAATTTATTGATATGAATACCATATTGGAAATAAATTATAAGCCATCCCTTAAAGCGAATGAGTATTTTTTTATTCAGTATTACAACGGTTATGCAGAGAATATGCTGGAGTATGACCGTTATGTTTCGATGGTACGCGTGGGATTTTGTATAAAACCTTTTTTAAGAAACTATTATTGACAAATAATATTACTTGATTATTAAAAGATTTGGATGAATATATTGGAGTAGATGTGGGGGAAATAGGGGTTTAATTTGTAATTTTGTTGTCTCCTTTTTGTCATGTTTGGAGTGTTTCTTAAAATAAGTGTGTGAGTAATGACAAGAATTAAATATGATAAACAAATCTCTATTTAAAATGGACTATAAATCGTATTTGTTGAGTCTGATTTTATTATTTTCGGGGATAAGTGGATTACAAGCCAAAGAGGTAGCAGAAGATAAAAAATTGTTGGTGATTAGTTCTTATTCTCCTCTGAAAGAGAGAGGAAGTCGCATCATTTCGGCCTTCATAGAAGAGTTGGGGCTGAACACGGATGTGAAGGTGAACATAGAATATTTGGATTGTGAAGCTAATCAGAATTTTGAGGATTGGAGTAGTTGGATGAATTCTTTATTTCATGCTTATAGCGTGTTGCCGAAAGCCGTTATTCTAATTGGAAGTGAAGCTTGGATGGCTTATCGACATAGTTGTATAGAGAAATGGAAAGGTATTCCGGTCATACTGGGAGGTGTAAAACGTGGTATAATCGACTATTCGGGGGTTAAGGCAAAAGATATACACGATATTTTATCTACAGAAACAACATTCGACGGATACAAGGTGGCGGGTTATTATATCGTGGATTATTTCGAGGAAAATCTACGGTTAATAAAACAGTTACAACCGGAGGTGAAACATATCCTACTTTACTATGACGACCGTTATCGCCAGATCTTTTTCGAACCCTATTTGAAATCGATTGTTGAAAAAATAGGTGGTTTGAAGATACATTATTTTCCTGGAAGTCGTTTGAGTACGACAGCTTTATTGGATTCTATCGCTTTGGCTGATAATCATTGTGCCTTGATTTCTGCCGGATGGTATACCGATGTGAACAAGTCTTTACATGCGAGCACCATGTTGAGTAACGAGTTGCCCTATCATACGGACAAATTCGTTTATGGAATATTAGATTTGGATTTTGGAGATTCTTGTAATTTCGGAGGGTATTTTGTAACCGGAGAGGAGCTGGGAAGGGATCTGGCCAGTTTGACTTATACGGTGTTGAAGAACGGGATAGAGAAAGCTCCGTTTTTTACGATAACGCCTACACGGCCTCGTTATCATCTGAATTATTCCATCTTCTCGCAATCCGGGATCAGTAAGTCTCGTTTGCCGGAAAATGTGGTTTGGCATAATATGATTCCCTCTTTTTGGGAAGAGTATCCGGAGGAGGTGGTTGTGTTTTTTGTTCTGCTTATCTGTTTGGTGATTGTTATTTTATTTATTGGTTATAATAAAAAACGAAAAGAGAGGGAATACGTACGGTTAGTTTCAAAAATGACCCATTTGTTGGAAAATATGCCGGACATGGTGGTTATTTACGATAGTTCCCTGAATGTGATAGATATTGTTAATCCTTTGCAAGATGTATTATTGGTATTGACAAAGGAGGAGATATTGGGGAAAAATATTCAAGAAATAGGAGAAATAGCGCCTGAATTTAAGGAGGCTTTTACGATTATAGAAGAAAATGTCAGGCGTACGATAAAGGACAAGAAGCAATATTCTTTTAATTACGTGGTAAAAATAGGGGATAAGGAGGCATTTGCCGAGTCGAGGACGGCTCTTTTCGAGGGCGATAAAGTGATCTGTTTTGTACGTGATATAACCCCTCGCGTAGCGGCGCAAAAAGAGGTTCTGAAATTGAAAACTTTTTTGCAATCGATCATCGATAACCTGCCTGTTGGACTCTTTGTAAAAGATGTCTCGAATGATTTCCGTTATATTTTTTATAACCGGAAAACGGTAGAGTTTTACCAGGAAAAATCTGATATTTTTTTGGGGAAGAATGATTTTGAGTTGAACGATCCTAAAGCCGCCATGTATAGAGAAGAAGATAGGATGGTGCTGAATAGTGATATGCCGTTGACATACGAGAGGTGTATATATGATCAAGAAGGTGCTCTTTTGCGTTGGGGCGTGTTGACGAAAACAAAATTATTGAATAATGATGATTCCTGTTATCTTATCGGAATTGTTGTTGACATTACGGATATCAGAAAGAACGAAATCGAATTAGGTAATATTAAGAATGAACTCTCTTTGGCCTTGGATGCCGGTTCTTTATCGGTTTGGACTTATGATGTATCCCAAAAGAAGTTCTCCTCTTTTTATCATGATACGGTAGCGCAGAACGGTTTGAGTTTTGAGGAAGCATATTCCATATTGCATCCGGATGATCGGGAAAAGTACAAGCGTTTTATGAACGTATTGATTTCCGGGGAGAAAGAGAAAGATTCCGTTCGATTGCGTTTTAAACGGGGAGAAAATTACAAGTGGTATGAAACGCACGCGATAGGTATTTGTTCTGTGGACAATGATTCGATTTGTCAGATCGTCGGTACGGAACGGGATATTACGGATGAGATCGGTAAACAACAAGAGTTAGAGGAGAGTAAATTTAAATTGGAATTGTCTTTTGAAGCGGCGGATATAGTGCCTTGGGATTATAATGTTGAAGAGGATTTATTTTATTCCGGCAGTGAGAAATCGGTTTTTTTTGGTAGGAGATTCAGTCTAAGCGAGTACTTGCTTCTTGTACATCCCGATTATCGCGATAGATTCCATCGGGAATTGCAACGGGTAATCTACCGGGAAACTGATGTGATGGATTTGGTGATCTATACGACTGCTTTAAGTGGTAATTATGAATGGACTCAGTTGACGGCCAAGGCTATGGGGATAGACAAAGATGGAAATGCGCTGAAGGTTATGGGGACCCGAAAATATATCACAGAGGCAGTGGAGGCGGAGAGGAGATTAAAAGATTATATTTTTAAATCTGATTTGGTCATAAAATCTGGAGGAATAGTTCAATGGGATTACGATATTGCTACGGGAATATTTTCTTCACCCAATCCGGAGTCTTTCATGTACCATGGCATTACGACGGAAGAGTATTATTCTTATATGTACGGAGATGATATTCATATCGTGGAAGAGGCTCTTCAAGAGTTGATTCAAGGAGAGGTCGAGACAATAACCATTCAAGTCAGAGTGAAATTACAAAATAAGGATTATCGTTGGGTAGAGATTCACGGAGTCGCCTATGAACGGGATGATAAAGGAAAATTAGTGAAGGTCACGGGGTTGAGGAGAGATATAACGGATTGGAAGAGTGTAACGAACGAGTTAATTCTATTGAGAGACAAGGCTGAAGAATCCAACCGATTAAAGACGGCCTTTTTGGCTAATATGAGCCACGAGATTCGTACTCCGTTGAATGCGATTGTCGGTTTTTCCGACCTGATTACCCAAACGACCGATGCGGATGAGATTCAGGATTATTGTCGGATTATTGAGACCAATAACGAGTTATTATTGCAATTGATTAACGATATTCTGGATCTGTCGAAAATAGAGGCGGGACAGCTTGAATTTGTCTATTCTGATATAAACGTCTCTACCCTGTTCCGGGATCTGGAACAGATATATCTTTATCGAATTAAACCGGATGTACGGTTGATTTGCGAATTGCCCGAGGAGACCTGTATCATTCATTCTGAAAAAAACCGTTTAACACAGGTGATATCTAATTTTTTAAGTAATGCCAGTAAGTTTACATCGTCGGGAAGTATTCGTATGGGGTATGAACGGGTTGCGAAAGGATTGCGTTTTTACGTTACTGATACTGGTAAAGGGATTGCTCCTGAAAATCTAAAGAATGTATTTGAACGTTTTACTAAATTCGATAGTTTCGTTCAAGGAACCGGATTGGGGTTATCTATATGTGAGATGATCGTTAAGCGGTTGGGAGGAGAGATCGGGGTTGACTCCGAATGGGGTAGAGGAAGTACATTTTGGTTTTTCATACCTTGTGACGTTTCGGTTGAAAAGGGGGTGAGAACCGATCTTTTGTTGCCCAAAAACGGAGCGTCGGTTAAGAAGGAGAATCGCAATAAAAAAGTAATTTTAATTGCCGAAGACAACGATAGTAATTTTTTGTTTTTGTCCACTATTTTAAAGAAAGAGTATGAATTGGTATGGGCCAAGAACGGAAAAGAAGCGATTGCTTTATATAAAGAAAAAGCTCCTCAAGTGATTTTTATGGATATAAAGATGCCTGAAATGGACGGATTGGAAGCGACATATGAAATCAGGAAAATAGATAAAAGAATCCCGATTATAGCTTTGACTGCATATGCGTTTGATGAGGATCGAATTCGTGCCGCGGAGGCAGGATGCGATGAATTTCTGACCAAACCTGTCAACGTGAAGATGTTGAAGGATTTGTTGGTTCGGTTATTTGAAGTTTGAAGATTCGTGATTGGATAATTGAAACGACGGGAAACCCCGTCGTTTCAATTGTAAATCTGTTTGATATTTAACGCAGATCGTTGATTTCTACATCGGGATGAGCTTTCGTGTCGAAACGGAAAAAAGTTATGTCCAATTCCTGTTCCGGTTTTTTTAGACTTTTAATCGTAATGATAATGTCGTTTCCGTCTTTCCCGTAAGAGATAACTTTCTGTACCGTATTTTTGGCCGTATCTATCCAAACTCCTATTTTTTTTATTTGTTTATGAGGAGCTTTAGGGGTTAATTCGATGTAAGCAATCCCGTTTTTATTCTCGACTAACTTTTGGTTGAACTTTTGATTATGAATGTCGAAAAGAATAGTCGGGTTTAAAAAGGATTCCTGATCTTCGTCGGGGAGTTTTACGGTTACCTCTTCCGCATCCGGCATGTATGTATAAATGGTCTCTCCGTCAAAGTAATTTATTTGATCCATAATTTCAATCTTATACATTTTTTCCTTCATGTAAGCTTTCCCCTCGTAAGACTCGTGGATATTTTCGGCTTTATTTTCCATCGCCATGTCGAATACAATTTCTACGGCAGGATACGATTTTATTTTTTCTACAGTTTTGTCCAGAATGTTTTTAGCGTTCGTGTCTGTTTGAGCGTAAGAGAGCATGCTGCTCATGGCGATTGCGATAAGGGATAAAATGTATTTCATAGTGATTTGCTTTATATTTTCTTTAATATGGAGACAAAGATAAAGAATATCGGATAGATGTAAAAATTTGAGGGCAAATGTTTCCTAAAATTCGTATGGATCTTATTAAGGATAGATACGTTGGATCAGGCCATTGCGTGCTAATCAATTTGATGAGGATATAATCGGGAATAGGTTGTTCCTTTCTTTAATTGTTTATTACCTTTGCGGCATTTCGAAGGAGACGATATGAAGAAGGTAAAGGGAATAGTGTTTGCTGCCGTGTCGGCTGCCACTTTCGGATTGATCCCGTTGTACGCGAATCAAGCTATTATAGATGGGGTGAATAACGAAACAATATTGGTTTATCGGTATGGGATTGCCGGTTTGTTGTATGCTATTTATTTGTGGATAAGTAAGGTAAGCATGCGTCTTTCCCTGGCGGAATTGAGGGAAGTTTTGATCGCCGGTGTCGGTGGATATGGGATTACGGCTTTTTTTCTTTTTCTTTCTTATCATTATATGCCGACGGGGATGGCTACGGCTATTCATTTCTTCTATCCAGTCGTGGTGGCCGTATTGATGGCTGTTTTTTACCGGGAAAAATTATCCGTGGTTGTAAAAGTCGGTATTTTAATGGCCATCGTCGGTGTTTATTTTCTCTCTTGGTCTCCGGGAGAAATCAAGTGGTTCGGGTTGTTTTTTGTATTGATGTCGACCTTGACTTACGGTTCTTATATTGTTGCTTTGAACCGTCCCGTACTGAAACGGATAAATCCCGATGTCCTTACCTGTTATGTGATGTTGTTTTCGGCTGCATTTTATTTTTTGGTCGCAGTCGTACAAGGGAAATTAGAGATAGTGGCCCGCCCGGCTTTCGTGTTGGATATGTTTTTATTGGCTTTATTAAGTACTATTTTGTCTGCTCGTCTTTTGGTTGCAGCCGTAAAATTGATAGGTCCTGTACCGAGTTCCGTGTTAGGGACTTTAGAACCTTTGACAGCGATTACCGTTGGTGTTTTTTATTTTCACGAGCAATTGACCTTCTTGAATTATGTCGGATTGATCGTTGTTATTGTTGCGGTGACGATCGTCATCTGTAAAATGAAAAAGTAACCTGCTTTTCTGTTTGAAGTTTATTCGGATGTTTGCGGGTTTGTATTGTATTTTCTTTAAATTTGCAAAAGATTTTAGATATGGATTCTATATGTTATTGTTTATAAAACTCGGTTTTTTTGATATTATAGATATTTTATTGGTAGCATTTATTTTTTATCAGGTGTATAAACTGGTGAAAGGAACAGTCGCTATCAATATTTTTGCCGGGATTTTTACGTTCTACGTGGCTTGGTTATTGGTCCGGGCTTTTAATATGGAGTTAATATCTTCTATTCTGGGGCAGTTTATCGGAATGGGAGTGATTGCTTTATTGATCGTTTTCCAACAGGAAGTAAGGCGTTTTTTATTGTTGATCGGCAGCAAATATAATCTGCAAAACATATTTAACCTGGAAAGATTGTTTTCGAAACCTTCCATGAAGGACGAAGTGATAGATGCTATCGTACGGGCGTGTGACTATTTTTCCAAAACAAAAACGGGGGCTTTGATTGTATTGTCTCAAAACTCGGAATTGTTTAATTATGCGCAAACCGGAGTTCTGCTTCGGTCGAATGTTTCGGAAGAGTTATTGGAAAATATATTTTACAAGAATACACCTCTTCATGATGGTGCCGTGATCATTACCGATAATAAAATTTTGGCGGCGCGTTGTATCTTGCCTGTTTCGGATAATAACAATATACCGGGGAGTCTGGGGTTACGCCACCGGGCGGCTATCGGTATGAGTACGGCAACGGATGCCCATATCGTGGTCGTTAGTGAAGAGACCGGAAATATCTCTTTCGTTAAAGACGGTCACTTTAAGGTACGTATTACTCCGCAAGAATTAAGTAAATTTTTGCATAATGATTTTGCCGGTTTTGTCGTAAACAAGTGAAAGTGATACCCCTTGGTCGATGTATGGAGTATTTGACCACCTTTTATGTACCCCGTGTTTTTATTCGAAGCGATCGATTCTCGATTTTCCTCTCGCGTGAAAACGCGTTAGTTTCCTTTTTTCAAACGATTCATCCGCAGGATGATAGCTTCCCGTTTGATTTTTTCCTGTAAAAAATGTGATAAAAATTTGGAAAAGGGGATAAAGTTGTTTTATCTTTGCACCCGCTTTCCGGAGGGGTAGCGAGATGAAACGGGCCTGGAGGTGTTGAACGAGGGGGTTGAAAAAAAGTTCGAAAAAAATAGTGAAAAAGATTTGGAAGGTAAGAATAAATGGTGTTATCTTTGCGTCCGCTTTCGCCGTTAAAAAAGGGGGAAGCCGGTAGATAGAGAGACG
>LN913008.1 GCA_001487125.1 Gabonibacter massiliensis | reverse complement strand
GGTACTGCCGCGAGGTGGGAGAGTAGGTCGATGCCGAATTTAGGAAGAAGCCACGAGAGATCGTGGCTTTTTTATTTTAAATTGTAGATTGTAGATTGTAAATTAAAAACGGAATTCAATCTACAATTTAAAATCTACAATCGTCAATTTACAATCGTCAATCCTTTAATCTCCTAATCACGGAATCTCTCAATCACAGAATCCATTTAATTTCTCGATCATGCTACTCCTTAATCTATGAATCTCAATTTCAACGTGGAACTTATTTAGTCAATGTTATTAAAAGGAATAAATCTAACCGTTCTGCAAAACGTCCCCGTAAATGCCGCATACCATTCTTCAATAATGTTTTCACCGTGTTTATAGAGATTCCTAATTGGTCTGCCACCTCTTGATATTTCATTTCCCGAAAAAATACGCCTTGAATGATTTCACGGGTTTGTTCCGGCATTCCAGTTATTTCTGATTCTACTTCTTGTATCAAAGCATCATTCCAGATCTGCATCTCTTCTTCCGCAACATCCTCCTGCAAATGGTCCAACCGGTCCTTCAATACATCTTTTTTTTTCAAACGATTCAAACAATTATTCTTAACAGAACGAAACAGATAAGTCTTTGTCACTTCATTCGATACTTTCTGAAAAGTATCGTCTTTCCAGAAATTGACAAACACTTCTTGTATAACGTCTTCCGCTTCTTCTTCTAAAACCAGGAAACTGAGAGCATATAGAAACATGGGTTTCGAATATCTTCTATATATTTGTTCGAATTTTATTTTTATACCTGCTCTATTTTTCGATCTATTCATTTGTTGCATATACAGGGAATAACCCTTTTAAATAATTCATAAAATGTTTCTCGATACGTATTTCTTCGGAATATTCCAACACTATAATTTTTGCCGATAAACGAACAAAATCAATCGAATCATGCAAAAGTATATATACATGTAAATACATCCTCCCCATTTTTTTCTTGCAAATAATCAAAAAAAACATGATCAAACCTGTTTTATTTGCAAACAGGTGGCAATCTCACTACATGCGTTTGTATACACGATCAGGAGCTCTCTCCTGATCAAAAACAAATTCTTTGTAATGCTTTTTTCATTCAAATCGGTTTCGTTACTGATTTTATCTCCTCCTAATTTGTGTGACAAAGATATAAAAAATCAATTGTTATTTATTTCATATAATCCAAAATAGATAGGTGTTGCAAAATGGGTATCTGACGATTAAAATAATTCCGTGACTAAAAGATATAGGTATTAGGGGATTAAAGGATTCTGTGATAGGGAGACCGGTAGATTTTTTTGATCGGTAAATTTATTGATTCATAGTTATTTTGTAATGAAAAGAGGGCTGTAACGGAATTCAGACGAGAATCGACCTTATCTGCAATCTAAAATATATCTGATCTTTTTAGTAAAAAATTTCATTTTGATTCACCCGATTTTATTTTTTATTGTCTATACGGGAAAGAAGATGAAGCATGGAATCATGGAATAATATAGATGAGTGGGTGAGTCAATATTGTCAAGGCGTTCTATCTGAAGAGGATCGGGTAAAGTTAACGGCATGGGTTGAGGCTTCACCGGAAAATCAGAAGGAGTTCGAACGGATGCTTCGGGTTTGGTTACGTGTGTCTGCAGCCGGGAAATGGAGTAAACTGGACCGTATGCAGGAGAATGTATGGGGAAAAATAGTTCAGATGTTAGAGATACACGGGAAACGTTTCTACTTGTGGAGCGTAAAGGGAGCGGCGGTGGCCGTTCTTTTGGTAGGAATTGTGTTTGTATGGGAGCGGGTAAATTTTTCCGAGGAAGCAGTTCCGGTAAAACATATGATGACCGTCGAATCCGGTTCGCCAAAGGCTTTGCTTATACTGCAATCCGGGGAGCGAATCGAATTGAAAGGCGGGAACATACATCAGGTTGTAAATATCAGCGGAGTGGATGTAGTACAGGATTCAGCCGGAGGTGTTCGATTTGAGGATTCCGGTATTGGCATGGAGGGTGAAACAGACAGTAACAGGATCGTGGTTCCGGAGCGGGGGGAGTATTATGTCGTGCTGAGTGACGGGACAAAAGTGTGGATGAATTCCGGATCGGAATTAGTATTTCCGACTCGTTTTCGGGGAGATCGTCGAGAGGTGAATTTAAAAGGAGAGGCTTATTTTGAAGTCGTGTCGGATCAGGAAAAACCGTTTTACGTGGAAACGGGAGAAATTCGCGTGCGGGTATTGGGAACGGCTTTTAACGTGATGTCTTATCAGGAGGATGCCCGTGTGGAGATCGCTTTGTTACGGGGGAAAGTATGTTTCGATACGCGGGAGGAAGTGTTTGTACTGAAACCGGGTGAGGTTGCAACATTGAACCGGGGAAACGGAAATGCGACCGTGCGGAAGGGGGACGTTGAGGCGATTATTGCTTGGACTTCCGGGCGCTTTAATTTTGAGGATGTTACACTTTCCGAGTTGGTGATAAAATTGGAACGTTGGTACGGGGTGAAATTCGTTTTCGGCGATGAGGCAAGTAAAGCATTGCGATTCTCCGGAGCCGTGACGAAATACAGACCGTTGGATTACGTGTTGGACATTATTTCTAAAACAACAGCCGTGGGTTTTAAGGAAAGCGGGGATTATATTGTAGTGTATACCAAGTGATGGGTTTGCGTCTCGTGTGACGACGAGGCGGATATTCCGGGATATGAAATCCCGGATAATGGTGATGCATTATCCGGGAGGAATAATAACTATAAAGTATATTATTAACTAATTGACAAATGTATGAAAAAAAATGGAGTAGGTGAACTGCTTTGGAATAAAAGTAAGTTCCGAAAAATTTTTCAGATTATGAAACTGAGTGTAATTCTATCGGTTGTTTTCGTTCACGTGGTTTTAGCCGACGTCGGGGCGCAGTCTAAGATCACGATAGAGCAGGATACCATGACGTATGCCGAATTATTTGACCAAATCAAACGGCAAACCGGCTTGACGGTGATGTACAGCAATAGCGAGTTGAATAAAAACCGTAAAGTCGAGGCCAAATTCCATGATATGGAGGTGCAGAAAGTGTTGAATAAGGCGTTGGCGGGGACCGGACTCGGGTATGAGTTTATCGACGAGTTTATCGTGCTGAAAGTACAACAAAAACAAACTCAGCAGAAGAAAGAAATTCGCGTGAGGGGAAAGATAACGGATGAGGGGGATTATCCGTTGCCCGGGGTAACAATCCGATTAAAAGGCACAAGCATAGGAACGGCCTCCGATAAAGACGGGAAGTATTCGATCGCTTTTCCCGAGACGAAAAAAGCGGTACTGGTGTTTTCGTTCATCGGAATGGAAACCCGGGAGATCGAGTACCGGGGAAAGGATACGATTAACGTGGTGATGAAAGAATCTTTGGCGCAATTGGACGAAGTGGTGGTAAACACGGGTTATCAACGTATCGATCCCCGAAAATCCACGAGTGCGATCACGACGATCAAAGCTGCCGATATTCTGAATCCCGCTTATCATTCCATCGATCAAATGCTGGAAGGACATGTGCCGGGTATGATTTTTATGCAGAATTCGGGACAGTTGGGGGCTACGCCAAGATTGAGAATCCGGGGAACATCGACGATTATAGGTAATCAGGAACCCGTGTGGGTGGTTGACGGGATTATCCAGCATGACCCGGTGAATGTGGACCCGTCGAGGATCAATGATTTCGATTTCGTGAATTTGTTAGGCAACGCGATATCCGGATTGAACCCGAATGATATCGAGCAGATCGACGTGTTAAAAGATGCTTCGGCAACAGCTATTTATGGCGCTCGGGCGGCAAATGGGGTGATCGTAATCACGACAAAGAAAGGAAAAGCGGGCCCCCCGACGATTTCGTATTCTTTGTCGATGAATTTTACCCAACGTCCTCGTTATTCTGACCGGAGTGTGAATATGATGAATTCTAAAGAACGTGTGGCTTTATCCCGCGAGCTGGTGGAGAATAGTATCGTTTATCCTTCTATTGACTCTTGGGTAGGGTATGAAGCTGTCATGCGGGATTTTTGGAACCAAAACATCACTTACGCGGAAATGGCTGAGAAAGTGGCTAAGCTGGAAACGATGAATACCGATTGGTTCGATATTTTGACCCGCGATGCTTTCACGCATAAACATAATCTGAATATATCGGGTGGTTCCTCCGTGATGAAGTATTATGCTTCAATCGGTTATAATGATGCCAAAGGAAGTGCCAAGGGAGAGAGTAACAAGCAATACACGGCGAATATCAACCTGTCCGCGAATTATAACCGATTCTCCGTTCGGTTCGGGATGCAGGCAAACGTGAGTGAAAAAAAATATACTCCTTCCGATGTAAATGTTATCGGGTACGCGTACAACACGAATCGTGCCGTGCCGGCACGTAACGAAGATGGCAGTTTATGGCATTACCTTCGCTCGGAAAATGATGCGGATCAAACCTATGATTTTTATCCGTTCAATATTATCGAGGATGTAAATAACAGTTTATTTGATATTAATTCTAACCAGTTAAGCTTGACGGTGGGGGCGGATTACAAGATTATCGATCCGCTGAAATTCGGGTTGACATTGTCTTACACGACGTCTAATACCTATCAGGACGAGTATCATGGTGAAAATACTTTTGCCGCGAAGATTTTGAGGAAAGAACGAAATGGAGTGATTAAACCGGATAAAACATTATTGCCTTTCGGGGGAATACTGAAAGAGGATAACCAAAGAAATAACAGTTATGTAGTACGGGGGCAATTGGATTTCGTGAAATTTCTGGATAAAGAGGATATACACCAGGTTGTCGCCGTGGTCGGCGGTGAAATTTCCTCCAGTCGTTACGCGGGAAAAAAGCAGACTCATTACGGGTATGTACCGGAAAGAGGGAAGCAGATGATATTGGTAGACCTGTCTCAATACAGTGAATTTGCATATATGCTTTCTACTTCTCCGGAATGTTGGGGAATTATAAAAGATGAATTAAACCGGATGGCTTCCGCTTACATGACCTTGTCTTATAATTACAAGGATTATTACATGTTTAATATCAACGGGCGTATAGACGGTTCGAATAGTTTTGGTGCTGCGAGCAATGAAAAACTCTTGCCCATTTGGTCGTTATCGGGACGTTGGAACGTAAAAGAGGATATTTTGAAACGGGCGAATTGGGTGACGAATCTGTCTTTACGGGCTTCTTTCGGTTTTCAGGGGAATATGCTGGCGCAGGAGTCTCCGCGTTTGATTATCAAAAGGGATAAAATGTCTCCGACACTGGAAGAATATGGATCTACCATCTATAAATTCCCGAATCCGCATTTGAAATGGGAGAAAACGACATCCATGAATTTCACCTTGGAGTTCGGTTTCCTGAACAACCGGATAAACGGAACCTTCTCCTATTTTTATAAGAAGACCAAGGATGCGTTTATGAATAAAAGCGTATCGGAAATTAACGGAGTGGAGACATATTACGTGAATCGGGGAACATTGGAAAATCAAGGTATCGAGGTCGCGTTGAATATTATTCCTATCAACACGGTCAGCGCGGGCAATCCCGAGGGATTCCGTTGGAATTTCGACCCGCAATTGGGACAGGTATTCAATAAATTACTGAATAAGGCGTTTGAGCGGAAAGAGAATACGTTTAGAGATGAAGACGCTATAACTTATAAAAATTATTTAGCCGGAAGCGTGGAGATGCCGGGAGAACCGTTAGGGACATTCTATTCTTATAAGTTTGCCGGACTAAACGGGGAAAACGGATTACCCATGTTTTACGGTGCCGAGGAATTTTACACCGTGAACGGGGAGATTATGAAAGACGAAAAAGGCGACCCGATCTCCAATCGAGAGCGAATGAAGGAGATGACCAAAGAAGAGGCTTATATGTCCGTGATGAAGAAATCGGGAACCCGGGTTCCGGTACTGCAAGGTGGATTGGTGAATACTTTTTCATTCAAGCGATTCGTGTTGTCATTTAACTTGACATATAGTTTGGGAGGTAAAGTGAGGTTACTGAGCCTATATCCTGATGTGACCAGACCGAACGGGACGATCGCCCCGAAGCCGTTACAGAATATGCGTAAAGAGTTTGTTAATCGTTGGAAGACACCCGGAGACGAGAGACGTACGGATATTCCCGGAATTGTTCCTAATGCCTTGTTTTCAGAAACGATGTCTCCCTGGTGGGTTGGAGGAGGCTATGCTAATAAGTTTTCCGATAATATCTGGCAAATGTATGATAATTCCGACCTACGGGTAGCCAAGAGTGATTATTTGAGATTACAATCCCTGTCTTTCCGATACAGTTTGCCGGAAAGCTTGTGTGGTAAATTATATCTGAAATCATGTTATGTCGGTTTTTACGCCACCAATCTTTTCACGATATGCGATAAGAAGTTGAAAGGACAAGACCCGGCTTCGCAATCGGGAAGTTCGGCGGGAACAAGTCTGTCATTGCGTCCGACGTATTCGTTGAATTTAAACATTTCATTTTAAAAAAGAGAGTTATGAAAAAGAGTTATGTTTCAATATTAGCGGGCATCGGATTGGTGTTTACCTCTTGCGGAGATTTTCTTCAAGAATATTCCCAGGATTTGGTGTATGCTTCAAGTATGACTGATTTAAGCGAATTGTTGGTGGGAGAGGGGTACGCGGCTTCGGATCGAGTAGTGGGAAGAGATGTTGATTTCTATGCTATCCATTTAATGGATGACGATGTGACGGAGTCTGTCGTGGATTACCTTTATTCGGATGATAATAGAATGGATAATGGATTTTATTGTTATAAGGAGCAACCTTTCGAATCTTACGGAAAGCCGATTGATGATGAAGTGTGGAAGGGGGTGTACAAAAAACTGGGTGCTTTGAACACGATTATTGAGGAAACGGAACATTTCAGAGGTGAAGAAGGTTATGCAAAAGTACAAGGAGAGGCGCATTACTTGCGGGCGTGCTGGTATTTTTGGTTAGTAAACCTGTATGCAAAACCTTACGCGAAGACCACGGCCATTGATGAGCCCGGGGTACCGATGAAGTTAACGAATTACATCGAGGACCGCTATTTTTCTCGTGCTACCGTGCAACAGGTGTATGAGCAAATCGTGAAAGATTTGACCATAGCTGTAGATCATTTGAAGACAGTCCGGGAAGCATCTGTTTATCGGGCGAACGAAACGGCCGCACGAATCTTATTGAGTCGCGTGTATTTATATATGAACGAATGGCAGTTAGCATTTAATGTGCTTAAAGATGTGTCGGCAGGTTATCAACTGAAAAATTTGAATTTGGAGGATTTAAAGACGAGTTTTACGAATGCGGACTCTCAAGAAACGGTATTCTCGATGGGAGGAAATCCGGTTTATTCGTTTATCATGAGGGTCGATTCCTATTTTCCTGTAATGCCGGGATGGGTATTTCCTATCGGTTTCTCGTATGCCGTGAATGCGGATTTACTGAGTTTGTATGAGCCGGGAGATTTGAGAAAGGATGCCTTTTTCTCGTGTCCACCGGATTATCCGTCTGTAACGCTGGCGTCGAAATTATTAAAAAATGACACCAGAATCGTTTCCGATCGTTTTTTGATCCGTTATGCCGAGGTGTATTTAAACCGGGCAGAGGCTTTGGTTATGTTGGGAGAGGAAGGAGAAGCGATAAAGATAATACAAGATTTCAGAAAGACCCGGTTTAAAGAAGGGAACGTGGGGGCTATCGATAAGACGGGAAAAGATTTGATTGAACTGATTCGGAAGGAACGCAGACTGGAATTCTGCTTCGAGGGGCATCGGTGGTTCGATATCCGGCGCTACGCGGTTTGTTCAAAATATCCTGAAAACAAACCTATCGTTCATTCCTATACCGTTTGGGATAAGGCAGTGGGTAGACCTGCCCGTTTGGGGGAATATGTATTACCGGCTTACTCGGAAGATAGTGATAATTACGTGTTGCCGATACCCGATTACGCGATTCGGTTTAATCAAGGAATGTTGAAAGGCAATAATCGGAAGAATATAGGGATGACACACTAAAAACGAAAGGAAATGAGAAAGTTAGTTTTTGTATACAGTATGTTGTTTCTGTACATGTGTTTGGCATGTTCGGACAACGAAAATTTGGAGCCCAGTGGTTTTGACAAGGATTGGTTTGTAATAGAAAACGATCCGACGGATCCTTTAAAAAGTCTGGTATACGATATATACGTAAACAAGAAAATCGCTGTATTTTATAACGATACGATCGGAAGAAGCGTGCGGGGAATGGATCAGAACGGAGATCCCGTGATACATTACCAGATTTTAGTTCCGCATTATTCGATAGACAGGATGGGTATTAATTATCACTTTGTTATCAGTCAAGATGATGATTTGATTTTACAAGCTATTCGTTTTTTGAAAGAACGAGTGTTAAAATATATGCCGGCAGGAGCATTGCCTAAAAGCTATTTTTTGGTAGATTCCGTGGCTTATTTAGTAAATGAATATTATAACGAGTGGGAATCCCGGGGTATATACAAGGGGATGATGACGACTGTTTGTGGTAAAATGTCTGAGATTCCGGAAATGGACGAGGTGAAGTTGCAGGAGTTGGCAGCGGAAATTATTGCATCGGATTATGGACCTTACGTGTATCGAACCTGTTCGAAGCAGTTGACCGAATTTTATTCGCACACGAATACGTATGCCGGTAAAAATTTTTACAATGTCAAGTTAAGTTATGATTCAAATCCTCCAAGCTGGAATATTGATATGAACGAGTACGGTTTTTTAAGGGAGTTATCGGATTATTATACAACCCCGACTGAAATGGAGGATATCTCAGACTATGTGGAATATATATATGCTTATCCCGAAGAGGTATTTACGGAAATGTACGGAGAATATGATTTAATCATGGCAAAGTATGCTATCATAAAACGCATTTTGGTAGATATTCAAAATAAACAATGAAAGTGGTGTATTGATTAACTTATTTAATTGTATGTAAAATGAAAAAATGGATTGTTTTATTGTTGGTGTCACTGTTTGTGATGCCAACCCAGGGTTCGTATGCTTTTTGGTGGAAGAAAAAGAAAAAAAACAAGGCGGATACAACTGCCGTGGCTCCGAAACCAAAAAGTAAATATGAAAAATTATTCGAGGGGAAAAAAAGTGAAACGGCGAAAAGTGATTTTATCACGATTCACAGGATCGGGGGTAAGCTATATTTCGAGCTGCCTATAAGACGCTTGGGCGAGGAGATGTTATTGGCTTCGACTATTGCGGCAACCTCGAATAATGAAGTGGCGGTTGTGGGGTATAAACCGACTGCACCGTTACATGTTAAGTTTTCGATGAAAGACAGTACGGTATTTTTGAAACAGATAAATACCCGATGTACGTATGATGAGGTTTCCCGGAAGTCGATAGCTGAATCTCAGGAGGCGGGCTATACCGATGAAATTTTGGAAAAGTTTATGGTAGAGGCTTACAATAGAGATAGTTCAGCCGTGGTAGTGGAGGTGACGCCATTATTCACGCGAGATATTCCTTATTTAAGCCCCTTGTCCTCGTATATGGGTTATCTCTCTGTTAACGGGAATGTTGATCCGAAGTATACATCTCTGGAAGAGATTAAAGCCTTCGAGGATAACGTAACGGTAAATACGACATTCATGTATAATTACATGAAAAAAATGATGGGTGTGGATTTTGGTGGTGGTAAGGTTTTGTTGAAAGCGACCCGAACATTTTTGCTTTTGCCGAAAGAAAAAATGCGTCCTCGCGTGTCGGATTCCCGGGTAGGAATCTTTTTAACCGAGAAAAAGCATTTGAAAAGTGGTGATGCATATCAGAACTACTCCCTGGCAAACCGTTGGCGTATAGAGCCTAAGGACATGGAGGCATGGAAACGGGGTGAACTGGTAGAACCTAAGAAACCGATCGTGTTTTATCTGGATGATGCTCTTCCCGAACAATGGAAAGAGCCGACCAGACGAGGGGCGTTACGTTGGAACAAGGCATTCGAGAAGATCGGATTCAAAAACGTAGTTCAAGTGGTGGATTTCCCGAAAAATGATCCTGATTTTGATCCGGCAAACTTGAAATATTCCTGTATCCGTTATGTGCCTGTGGCTATCGAGAATGCGATGGGACCCTCGTGGGTAGATCCGACAACGGGAGAAATTATTAACGCATCTGTATTGATATACAATGATCTGGTGGGATTGATCAACGAGTGGCGTTTCGTGCAAACAGCACAAATCGATCCTCGGGTGCGGGGGAAACGTATTGCCGACGATGTGATGGCGGAATCTATCGAGTATGCTGTCGCGCATGAAGTGGGTCATTGTTTGGGGTTGATGCATAATATGACGGCTTCTGCCGCTATTCCGGTGGATTCCTTGCGTTCGGCCACTTTCACCCGGAAATACGGGACAACGGCTTCTATCATGGATTACGCCCGTTTTAATTACGTGGCTCAACCCGGGGATAAAGGGGTAACATTGTCTCCGCCTTATTTGGGGGTGTACGATGAGTTTGCTATCGAATGGTCATACAAGCCTGTACCGGAAGCCAAATCTTTGAAAGAAGAAACTGCCGTCGTGGAGAGTTGGGTGGATGCGAAGGCGGGAGATCCGATGTATCGTTACGGAAAACAGCAGATACTCAGTCGTTTTGATCCGAGTGCCTTGGAGGAAGATTTGGGTGATGACCCGATTAAAGCGGGAGATTACGGGATCAAGAATTTGAAATATATAATGGCTCATTTGAATGAATGGGTACAGGATGATCCGAGTGGAGAGTACAAAGCGAAATTGTATGATGCGATTGTAATGCAATACTTTCGTTACTTGGGGAATGTGGTCCAGAATATTGGAGGTATTTATTTGTCTTCCGTGAAGGAAGGTACTCCGGGACATAATAAACGTCCTGTGCCCAAGGATGCGCAGAAAGCCTCCGTGAAATGGTTGTTCAAACAAGTACGTTCTTCCGGATGGCTGACAAAAACTCCGGTCGTGGACAAAATCCCTTTGGATGTTCCGATGTCCTATAATATGCTATATGTGGTAGATAAATTTTTCGGTTCGTGGATGGCTTCCCGGGTGGCTTTATCTTCCGTTACTTTCCCGAATACATACACGGAAAAAGAATTTTCGGAAGATGTCTTTAATGAAATCTGGAAACCCACGATGGAGGGACGGCGTCTTACGCATACTGACCAGTTGATTCAAAAGTCTTTCTTTAAGAAAATGACGACTTTATGGTGGATGCAAAACGGCATTATCGCGGGTTTTGCCGATCATACGGCACCGTCTCCGTCATCCGGATACAGTTTTGCGCCTTCCGTTGACGAGATAAATTTATATGGATTGGATCCGTCAGGAATGACAAAGCGTTACCTTAAGGAGTTGAAAGAGCTGGAAAGCCGTTACGGGCAGGGTGTGCTGGCTGCTCAAATGGAAAAAGTAGGTTTTGGGGCTGGTTATGGCTGGCAACGCAGTGTTGATGTGACGAGAATAGATGTACAGGATATCTATATGGTGTATATGGTACAGAAATCTATTAATTTGTTGAAGTCTAAACTACCCGGTTCGACGGGTAGTGATAGAATCCATTACCAGGGTATGCTGATAAAGTTGGAGAAGATGTTGGATCGGATGCAATATTAGTTCGTAAAACTCATATTTTTAGCAAGATATATAAAGTGACCGAATCCCTCTGGAGGATTCGGTGCTTTATAGGTAGATCCGCTTGAAAATGCATTGAATAAAAAAGAGCTTGTCTAATAACAAAACTTTAGACAAGCTCTTTTAAGCATTTATTCTGCAATCGTCAATCCTTTAATTGTAAATTGCAGATTGTAAATTTTAAATTGAATGCTGTTTTGTTAATTTACAATCTACAATCGTCAAGCTTTCTAATCCCTCAATCGCATAATCACCCTAATCACGTAATCTCTCAATCCCCCGATCCTTTAATTTACAATCTACAATCTACAATCTACAATCGTCAATTGTCAATTGATTGAGGTATTTTATTTGATTTCGGGTAGTTCGATACCTTTTATTTTGCGGTAAAGATTCAGGGCGTAGGAATCGGTCATCCCCGATACATAATCGGTTACGGTTTGAATTTTTGTATAAATGCTATCGTCTTGGTGTACTTTGTATTGTTCCGGCATGATGGATAATATATTTCGGGCATAATAGGTTCCCGGTTTCAGGACGGCATCGATGTATTCTTTAAGGATCGTGGCCAATATTTTGAAACCGGCTATTTGAATTTGAGTCACGATATTGGTATGGTATATGCGCGAATAAGCCAAATCGGTGCAGGCATCATAAGCTGTTTTATTGATTCCGGAAAGGTGTTGTATCAGAGAACCTTTGAATGTACCGTTCATGATTGCCTCGTAATTCTCACAGAATACGTTGGCGCAGGCATTGATCAATTTGTTGATGATTCCGGCTCGTAAAAAAGCGATACACTCATTTTTGTCGGTAACTATTTTGAATGTTTTGGCTATCGTTTTCAAATCCTCTTTATCCTCTTCCTTATCGTAGAAATTTAATAATATTTTGGTCGTCTCATCGTAAGATAAAATTTTCAGTTTATGGGAATCTTCGATATCCATAATTTGGTAGCAGATATCATCTGCGGCTTCGACTAAGAAGACTAAAGGGTGGCGTACGAATTGAAGAGGTTTTTCATTCAGCTGGATTAATCCCAACTCTTCGGCAATTTCCCGGTAAATCTCTTTTTCACTTTGGAAAAAACCGTATTTATGCCCTTTAACTGCCGCTTTGGATTCGAAGGGATATTTGACGATGGAGGCTAACGTGGTATATGTCATGGTATATCCTCCCGGCCGCCGGCCGTTAAAGTTATGGGTTAGTAATCTGAAGGCATTTGCGTTCCCTTCAAAATGACTGATATCCGCCCACTCTTCATCCGTGAGTAATTTTTTTAGGTATTGTC
Source organism: Gabonibacter massiliensis (assembly GCA_001487125.1). Lineage (GTDB taxonomy): Bacteria > Bacteroidota > Bacteroidia > Bacteroidales > Marinifilaceae > Gabonibacter > Gabonibacter massiliensis. The sequence continues at coordinate 44,074 of LN913008.1, read as the reverse complement.
CCTCACCATCTATGAAAAAGTAAGATATGGCCTCTTCACCGGAGTGACCGAAAGGGGGATTTCCTAAATCATGGGCCAGGCAAGCCGTACTGACAATCGTTCCGATTTCCTCTAAAATTTCAGGGTTTTCTACTCTCTCTCTTTGCTTTATAAATTGGGCGATTTTGATTCCTAAGGAACGCCCTACACTGGCTACTTCCAGACTATGGGTCAGTCTGTTGTGCACGAATATGTTTCCCGGTAAAGGAAATACCTGGGTTTTGTTTTGTAAGCGTCTGAAGGGAGAAGAGAAGATCAAACGATCGTAGTCCCTTTGGAATTGCGAACGATCGTGCGAACGAAATAGGGTGGGGGCACTTCCCGGTTGATACCGTCTGGCAGATATAAGTTTATTCCAATCCATAATAAAAAATTTAAAAAAAATACCTGATCCATTGATCGGTATTATGTACAAAAATAGTAATAAAAAAAGAGGAAGCTAATTTAAGCTTCCTCTTTTCTTTTTATTTTTGGATAAAATGGAAATGACTGCCGAATCGTTCGAAGGCTGCTTTGTCCAACTCTTCCTGATGATCCGGATGTGCGATAGCGATAAGTGCTTTTGCTCTTTGTTGCAGTGTTTTTCCGTATAAATCGGCCGCACCGAATTCCGTTACGATATAGTGGACGTCAAAACGGGTGGTCACGACTCCGGCTCCGTTTAATAGGGTCGGGGTAATTTTGCTCACTCCTTTATTGGTAACGGAGGGTAAGGCGATGATGGGTTTACCTCCTTCGCTGGCTGCTGCTCCGCGGATGAAATCCAATTGGCCGCCGCAACCGCTGTAAAATTTGCACCCGATGGAGTCGGCATTCACCTGTCCCGTAATATCGACGGACAGAGCCGAATTAATGGCTGTCATCTTAGGTTGTTGAGCGATGATGCACGGGTCGTTGGTATACCCTACATCCATCATGGCTACGGCCGGGTTATCGTCGATGAAATCATATACTTCTTTGGAACCCATTAAGAAGGTGGATACGATCTTTCCTTTATCGAATTTTTTATTTAAGTTATTGATGACTCCTTTGGCATAGAGAGGCAGTACGCCGTCTGCGAACATTTCGGTGTGAATACCTAAATTTTTATGATTTCCCAATTGAGAAAGCACGGCATTCGGAATAGCTCCGATTCCCATTTGCAAGGTAGCTCCGTCTTCGATTAATGCGGCGCAGTTTTTTCCGATTTTGATATCCTCTTCCGTTAGAGAGGCCGGATGTGCTTCGATTAACGGCGTGTTGTCTTCGCAGAAGACATCGATATCCGATAATTTAATGATAGCGTCACCCCATGCTCTGGGAACATTCGGATTGATGACGGCAATAACCGTTTTCGCGTTTTGTACGGCAGCTAAAGTCGCGTCAACGGAGGTCCCCATAGATACGTATCCGTGTTTATCCGGCGGACACACTTGAATCATAGCTACGTCTATCGGATGAATTCCGCTGCGGATTAATTTTTGTGTTTCACTCAAGTGAACGGGAACATAATCGGCATAACCGGCTTGGGTCGGTTTGCGAACATTGCTTCCCACGAAATAAGATTCGAGAAGGAAAACACCTTCGAATTCGGCTTCGGCATAGGGAGCGCTTCCTTCCGTGTGCAGGTGTTGTATTCTTACACCTTTTAATTCACCTGCACGACCTCTGTTACAAAGGGCTTGAATCAATCCTTGCGGAGCACAAGCAACACTGTGAATGTGAATTCGGTCACCCGATTTCACTACTTTTACAGCTTCTTCAAATGATACTGTTTTTATTCCTTGATACATAATGATTTATTTTATCTTAACGCCTTATGATTTATAGCAGTTTTTCTTTCTTATCGAGGGCGCAAGTTAGCAACACTCTTTTAATTAAACAATTTTTTCTGTAATTAAAAAAGTGCTTTTGGAAGCTAATGCTAAAGGGGGGTTATAATAGTTCGGCAAGGATTAATTTTCCGATGAAAAGATAGATATTTAATCCGATGATATCATTGGTTAAGGTGATGAAAGGACCGGTAGCCAGAGCCGGGTCAATATTGATTCTATTGAGTAACAGAGGGAAAGCCGTTCCGAATAGCGAAGCAAAAATAATTACCGTAAAGAGAGAAATCGTTACCGTGAGCGGCATGGCGAAAGAGTTCATATTGAAACAAAGGGTGAGGACAAAAATGATGGAAGAGCATATGGTAGCGTTGATTAAAGCTCCTCCTATTTCCTTAATAATGTTTTGGAAAATATTTTTTACTCCGAGAGAATTGGAGGCCAAACCTTTTACGACGATGGCCGAAGATTGTATTCCTACATTTCCTCCCATGGCGGTGATAACAGGGATAAACATGGCCGTAGCCGGGAAAAGGGCAATATCCGCCTGGTAGAACGAGATCATATAGGCAGCTATCATTCCTCCGAAAAGACCTATGATTAACCAAGGTAGACGAGCTTTTGTCTGGTCCCATATCGTATCCGAAGATTCCACGTCTTGGGTGATACCGGACATCATATGATAGTCTTTTTCAGCCTCTTCACGAATGACATCCACGACGTCGTCGATCGTAATTCGACCTACCAGTCGTCCGATGGAATCCACGACCGGAATGGCTACCAAATCGTATTTTTGCATGATCCGTCCTACCGATTCCGCGGTCTCGTCCGTGTTAACGAAGATGACGTCAGGGTTATACAGTTTATTTATTTTGGTCGATGTCGGGGATAAGATCATTTTTTTTAATGATAATCTTCCTTTTAGTACGTTGTCATCGTCAACGACATACACGTAGAAAATTTCTCCGATATTTTCGGCTTGTCGACTCAACTCCCTGAGGCAGGTCAATACGGTCCAATTTTCATTGACGGCAACTAACTCTTTTCCCATCAGACCACCGGCGGTATCTTCATCATAGTGCAACAGGTCGACAATATCTCCGGCTTGTTCCAAGTCCTCTATGTGGGAAAGTACTTCGTGTTGTTGTTCATCGGACATGCTTCCTACCAAATCCGCCGCATCATCCGAATCCATATTGTCGATGAAACGCTTAGCGATGATTTCCGGGGGAAAAGATTCGATAAAACGTTTACGTTCGTCCTCTTCCAATTCTGCTAATACGTCACCGGCTAACTCATTATCAAGAAGTAAGAATAAGAATTGAGCCTGTTTATTATCGAGTTCTTCTAAGATTTCGGCGATATCGGCAGGGTGGAGGGTTTCCACTATTTTGGAAGCTCCCTCTTTATCGTTCGCGTTGATGATTTCTTCTAATTTGGCGAGAAACTCGTTGGTCAATTCAAATTGTTGCATGCTTGTCAGGTCTGTTATAAGTTGTTTTCTATGGCTTTACATAGCGTGATGAAGTCTTCTGCGCTAAGTTGTTCGGGTCGCAAATTTAACATATCCGAAGTAAATTCCGGGGGTAAAATCGGTTTTAATGAATTTCGGAGTGTTTTTCTCCTTTGATTAAAACCGGTTTTTACGACGTTGAAAAACAGTTGTTCTTTGCAATCCAATTTTTCCCTTCGGTTACGCGTCAGACGGATAACAGCGGATTTTACTTTGGGAGGGGGATCAAATACCTGTTCATTCACGGTAAAAAGGTATTCTATATGATAAAAAGTTTGTAAGAAAACACTTAATATCCCATAGGTTTTGTTTCCGTGGGAAGCACTGATCCGATCGGCGACCTCTTTTTGTATCATACAGACAACCTGTGGAATGTAATCTCTGTTTTCAATAACTCTGAAAAAAATCTGCGACGAGATATTATAAGGTAAATTTCCTATTATTGAAAAAGGTTCTTTTTGAAAAAGAGTGAGATCCATTTTAAGGAAGTCACCGTAAATGATCTGTTTTTTCTGTTGCGGAAAGGCCTCGTGGAGGTAGCTTATGGACTCTTGGTCGATATCGATAGCCAAAACTGAAAATCGGTTATTTTTTAGTAAATACTGGGTTAAGATACCCATCCCAGGTCCTATTTCCAACACGTTTGCCGTTAAAGGAAGAAGACTGTCCGTGATCTTTCGAGCGATATTTTGATCTTTTAGGAAATGTTGTCCTAAATATTTTTTAGCTTTTACAATACCCATCTGTTCCTGTTGTATTAAAAACAATGTGCTTACATTATAACGACTTTCTCCTCCCTAATTTTTCAACTTCCGATTAATAATGTACATTTGCAATCAACTTACAAAATAATCATTTTATTTTGATTTGAGGAAATTATTAAAGTGTGAACTTTACTAAAGTTGATGGATGAAGCCAATATATAAGCAAATAATAAAGTTTTTTGCTTTTTTTGCCGTAACGGTTTTCTTGTTTTGGTTGGTATACCGGGATCAGAATCCGGCGGATTTAATGAAAGTATTGCGTGAAGATGTAAATTATACTTGGGTATGGGTCGGCGTGGTGTTGGGAATTCTTAGTCACGTCAGCCGGGCTATGCGTTGGCAGTTGTTGACTCGGTCCATGGGCTATAAGATCTCTTTCATGAATAGTTTTATGGGGGTTATGATCGGTTATTTTGCTAACTTGGCCATTCCTCGAATGGGAGAGTTCACTCGTTGCGGAGTGGTAGCTAAATATGAACAGGTACCTTTTTCCAAGTTGTTAGGAACGGTCGTCACGGAGCGGGTGTTCGATATGATCATGTTGCTATTGTTGACTTTGGTCGTGATTTTATCTCAATTTGGACAAGTCGTACGTTTTTTGGATACTAACGAAGATATAAAGGAAAAGCTGTACGGTTTACTGACATCCGGTTGGATTTGGGCTATCGGTTTTTTATTTGTTATCCTGTTAATGATATTGATTTGGTTGGTTCGGAAAGGCGTTTTTTCGGCACGGATACATAAGTTTTTATCTGGATTAAAGGAGGGTATTTGGGCCGTAAAGGGAGTGGATAACAAATGGTTGTTTATAGCGCATACTGTTTTCATTTGGTTGATGTATTTTTTAATGCTGTATGTCTGTTTCTTCTGTTTCAAGTTTACCTCCGGCTTAAATATGCTGGTCGGCCTAACCGTGTTTGTTATTTCCAGTTATGGAATGGTCGCTCCGGTTCAGGGGGGTGTCGGGGCATGGCATTTTATGGTTGTGGCTGCCTTGATGTTGTATCTGCCGAATACTCCCGAAATGGAAAGTCTGGCCAAGACGTTCGCTTTATTGTCTCACGGGGCGATGACCTTATTGTATATCGTAATGGGAGTTTTGTGTATGCTGTACTTGCCTATCTACAATCGGAATCGCTAATTAATTATTAATGATTAAAGAAACAATGGAATTCATTCAGAAATATTTTGCCGGATTGAGTGACTTGCAAAAAAAACAACTGGAACAATTGGAAGGACTGTACCGGGAATGGAATGAAAAAATAAATGTCATATCTCGAAAAGATATCGGCGAATTGGAAATACATCATGTATTGCATTCCATGGCCATCGCGAAAGTTATCTCTTTCAAACCGGGTACCCGGGTTATGGATGTCGGTACTGGCGGAGGTTTTCCGGGAATCCCCTTGGCGATTCTTTTTCCGGAAACGGATTTTTTTTTAGTAGATTCGATCGGTAAAAAGATAAAGGTCGTTCGGGAAATCGTGACAGCTTTGGGGCTTAAAAACGTAAGAGCGGAGCAACTTCGGGTTGAAGAGGTAAAAGAAAAATTTGATTTTATTGTAAGTAGGGCGGTTACGGCATTTCCAACTTTTATGTCCTGGACGCGGAATCGCATTCGAAAAGGAGGAAACAACGAATTGCCGAACGGGATTCTTTATATAAAGGGAGGGGATTTTGACGAGGAGATAAAACCGTATAGAGATAAGGTCCGTGTATATGGTATTCCGGATTTTTTTGAAGAAGAGTTTTTTGCAACCAAAAAAATAATTTATATGCCGTTGCTTTAAATTATTTCTTAACAATTTGGGAATAAAGATAATTCTTTCTAATTTTGTGCAGATTATACTTTCCACCTGGTTCATGCCGGGTGACTTAACTTACTTAATGATAATTATCCATAACGTAATTATATGTACGATATTTTAGAACTGAATGAAAAATTACTTTCAGATTTGCGTCAAATTGCAAAAGATCTGAATGTTAAAAGGGTTGAATCCTATAAAAAGAAAGAGCTGATATATAAGATTTTGGATCAGCAGGCTATGGTGGCTACAGAAGAAACTACTCCTGTTGAACCGAAAGAAAAGAAGCCCAGGGTGCGGGTTATACGGGGAGGGGTGCAGAAAGTGGGAGATTCCAATGGAGGAATGAAAAGGTTTAATAAGAAGGATAACAAATCCCAGACCCTACCTACAAAAGAGGAACCAAAAGAAGAACCTGTGGCGGTAGAAGCGGAGAAGAAGGAAGAACCCCGGGTTATTAATGTTATCCATAGTGATATTTTGGATAAGGATATAGTTCTGAATCGTACGGAGAACGGTATAGTTGTCGAGAATAAAAAAGAGGAAGTTGAAGAGACGGCTCCTGAGGAGAAGAAAATAGAAAATAGTCAGGAAAACAAACGGGGAAACAAGCCTAATCGTAAGTTTATGGATCGCCGGAATAAAAAGCCGGAAAATAATGAACAGTCGGTAAGTCCGGAGCCCGCTATACCGGAGGAGAAGGAAGAAGAAAAGAGTAAAGAAAATTTTCCGGCAAAACAGGATCGGATGTCTAAATTTGTAAAGAAGGCTAAACGTTACGAGAAAGATAACGAAGCCTTACAGCAAGTTGTAGAGGACGATATCGTATTGGATGAGCCGGATGTTGATATTTTGCCCGAATTGGTACAGGAACCCGTGCTTGAAAGTCCGTTGGCGGAGTCGGAAGAGAAGCGTGAGAATACGAATAAAATGCGGTTCGACAAAAGAGATAAATATTATGAGTTTGAAGGTATTATATTAAATTCCGGAGTGTTGGAGATTATGCCTGACGGTTACGGTTTTTTACGCTCATCGGATTATAATTACCTGAACTCGCCGGATGATATATACGTGTCACAGAGCCAAATTAAGCTTTTCGGTCTCTCAACCGGTGATACGGTTGAAGGAACGGTGCGGCCGCCCAAAGAGGGAGAAAAATATTTCCCCTTGATAAAAGTGGAAAAGATCAACGGGAAGTCTCCGGAAGCTGTCCGGGATCGTATTCCGTTTGATCATCTTACCCCTCTTTTCCCGAATGAAAAATTCAATTTGACCGGAAACGGACGTGCGACCATTTCGACCCGGGTGGTAGATATGTTTGCTCCTATCGGTAAAGGACAGCGCGGATTGATCGTTGCTCAACCAAAGACCGGTAAAACCATGTTATTGAAGGAAATTGCCAATGCCATTTCTGCTAATCATCCGGAGGTTTATTTGATCATACTGTTGATAGACGAGCGCCCGGAAGAGGTTACGGATATGGCCCGGAATGTAAATGCAGAGGTTATCTCCTCTACGTTCGACGAACCGGCGGAACGCCACGTGAAGGTCGCTAATATCGTTTTAGAGAAGGCGAAACGTATGGTGGAATGCGGTCATGATGTGGTGATTCTTTTGGATTCCATTACTCGTTTGGCCCGCGCCTATAATACCGTATCTCCTGCTTCCGGTAAGGTTCTTTCCGGCGGTGTGGATGCAAACGCGTTACATAAGCCGAAACGTTTCTTCGGAGCGGCCCGGAATATTGAAGATGGAGGATCGTTGACGATTTTGGCCACCGCATTGACGGAGACCGGATCGAAAATGGATGATGTGATTTTTGAAGAGTTTAAAGGAACGGGTAACATGGAGTTGCAATTGGATCGCAAATTATCCAATCGTCGTATTTATCCGGCTGTGGATATTACGGCTTCCAGTACGCGTCGTGACGACCTTTTGTTGGGTGATTACACGTTGAATCGAATTTGGATATTACGTAATTATTTGACGGATATGAACTCCGTTGAAGCTATGCAATTTGTGAAAGATCGTTTGGAAAAAACGAAATCCAATGAGGAATTTCTGATTTCTATGAATGATAAGTGATTCAGATGACTTATAAGATAAAAAAGCGGGTTAAAATGATCTTTAACCCGCTTTTTCTATGTTTTGTAACATGTAGATTACAAAATGCTTCTTTTTTTACTATATTTGCATTGCAAAAAAAGAGAGATGGAGAGTTTACGTATTACACACGATATTCTATTGAAGGAGAGGACTTCTACTATCCGTCGGGGATTGCTGGATGTAATAGATTGTCGTGCCCGTCTGATTGCTATAAAGGGGAGCCGCGGGGTGGGGAAAACAAATTTTCTTCTGGCTTTATGCAAAGAATATTATGAGGACGATCCATCGTGTCTTTACGTGAATATCAATAATCTTTTTTTTGCGACGGAGGGGTTGTTCCATTTTGTGGAGCGTTTCTATAAATTGGGGGGAAAAGTATTGCTGCTGGATCAAGTTCATAAATATCCCAATTGGGATAAAGAGTTGAGGGAAGCTTACGATCATTTTCCAGAATTGCGGATTGTTTTCACGGCCTCTTCCATCGTGAGGATTAAATCCAACAAATACCTGTGCGGAATTGTGGAGATGTATAACCTGAGCGGGCTGTCTTTTCGGGAATTCCTGGAGTTGGAGACGGGACATAAATTTCCGGTATTTGCTTTTGAGGAGATATTGGAGCATCACGAGGAGATTGTAGACCGTATTTTAGACCGCGTGCGTCCTTTGGCCCATTTCGGGAATTATTTGAAATACGGCTATTATCCCATCTATTTGGAAGAGAAATCACATATCGATTATTTATTAAAGAATATAAACTTAACGTTAGAGTTTGATATTCCGTATAATAACCAGATAGAAATGAAATATTTGACCAAATTGAAGCAATTGCTTTATATTGTGGCAAATGATAATAACAATGTAAATATCAGCAAACTGAGCCATGAAATCGGAGTATCGAGGGCCACGGTACTCAATTATTTGCATTATATGAAAAATGCCCGTTTACTGACTTTGTTGTTTGACAAGGAAAGTGATGATGAGAACGGCTTGAAGCCTAATCAGGTATATCTTCATAATCCCAATTTATTGAATGCCGTATGTTTGGATAATACGGATGCCGCTACGGTCAGAAAAACCTTTTTAGTTAGTCAGTTATGCCCTGTGGCCAGCTTGAATTATTCGGAAAATGCGGATTTTCTGGTAAACGGACGCTATGATATTCTCGTGAGACAAGAGGGAGATAAAAGGCGAATAAAGGATAATTTAATAATAATGACGGATATGATAGAACGAGGGAAGAAAAATATTGTACCTTTATGGCTTACTGGTTTTGTATATTGATAATTAAATAAATAGTGTAATATAGTTGAGAATAAGATCACATGCTGGACGGAGAGGGCTTCGGTATTTTTCAGGTGTTGAATCGTGTTTTCAGAGGAATGAATGATTGTTAGTTAATGTAAAAAAAAATGGCAAAAGAAAAGAAATTTATTACTTGTGACGGTAACGCTGCTGCTGCGCATATAGCCTATATGTTCAGTGAAGTATCGTGTATTTATCCGATCACTCCTTCGTCTCCGATGGCTGAATACGTTGACGAATGGGCTGCTAAAGGAAGAAAAAATATGTTTGGCGAAACTGTTCGCCTGGTTGAAATGCAATCAGAGGCGGGTGCTGCCGGAGCCGTTCATGGTTCTTTGCAAGCCGGTGCTTTGACAACCACGTATACTGCATCGCAAGGTTTATTGCTGATGATTCCGAATATGTATAAGATTGCGGGAGAGCTGTTACCATGCGTTTTCCACGTGAGTGCCCGTGCTTTAGCGGCTCATGCTCTTTCTATTTTCGGAGATCACGCGGATGTTTACGCTGCTCGTCAGGCCGGTTTTGCTATGTTGGCTTCCGGTTCCGTTCAGGAAGTGATGGACCTTTCAGCTGTTTCTCACCTGACTGCTATAAAATCGAGAGTACCTTTCTTAAATTTCTTCGACGGATTCCGTACGTCTCACGAGATACAGAAGATAGAAGAGATTGATATGGAAGATCTGCGCGGATTAGTGGATATGAAGGCGTTGCAGGAGTTCCGCGATAGAGCTCAAAGTTCTGAGAATCCGGTGACGAAGGGTACGGCTCAGAACCCGGATATCTATTTCCAGGCAAGAGAGGCTGCCAATCGTTTTTACGATGCGGTTCCTGATATCGTGGCTGAATACATGAAAGAGATGTCTAAGCTCACGGGACGTACGTATCGTCCGTTTGATTACTATGGTGCGAACGATGCCGAGAATATCATCATAGCTATGGGGTCGGTGACCGAGACCATTCGGGAGGTAATCGACTATAAGATGGCTCAGGGAGAAAAGGTCGGAATGATAGCAGTACACCTGTACCGTCCGTTCTCTGCTAAATATTTTATGGACGTCATGCCGGCATCTGTAAGAAGAATTGCCGTACTTGATCGTACAAAAGAGCCGGGAGCAAACGGAGATCCGTTGTATTTGGATGTGAAAGAGATCTTCTACGGCAAAGAGAATGCTCCGGTTATCGTGGGTGGACGTTACGGTTTGGGTTCCAAAGACGTAACTCCCGCGCAGATTATCGCCGTATACAAGAATTTGGCAATGAATGAGCCTAAGGATAAATTTACAATCGGAATCGTAGATGATGTTACTTTCCACTCTCTTCCCGTAGAACCGGAAGTAAAAGTAACTTCTGCCGGAACCTATGAGGCTAAGTTTTACGGTTTAGGCTCGGACGGTACGGTTGGTGCCAATAAGAATTCGATTAAGATTATCGGTAGTGCTACCAATAAATATTGTCAAGCTTATTTCGCTTATGACTCTAAAAAATCGGGAGGTTTTACCGCTTCTCACCTTCGTTTCGGTGATGAGCCGATCCGTTCTACTTATTTAGTAACGACTCCTGACTTTGTGGCTTGTCACGTTCCGGCTTACGTTCATATGTATGACGTATTGAAAGGATTGAAGAAGGGGGGCTCTTTCTTGTTGAACTCTATCTGGGATGAAAAAGAGGTCGGGAATCATCTTCCGAATGCCATGAAGCGTTATTTAGCCCAAAATGAGATTAATTTTTATATTATTAACGGTACGAAATTGGGTCAGCAATTAGGTTTGGGCAATCGTACGAATACGATTATGCAGGCTGCTTTCTTTAAAATTACGAACGTGATTCCGTATGAATTGGCCGTGAGTGAAATGAAAAAAGCCATCGATAAGTCATACGGCAAGAAAGGAGAAGCTGTCGTAAAAATGAATTACGCGGCAGTGGATGCCGGCGGTGAGCATGTCGTTAAGGTAGAAATCCCTGCCGATTGGAAAAACTTGCAAGATGAAGTTGCAGCTCCCGATCCGAATCGTCCTGAATTTATCCGTAAGGTGGTAGATGTGATGAATGCTCAAGCTGGAGATGATCTTCCGGTAAGTGCGTTTACGGGACGCGAGGATGGAACTTTTCCTGCCGGGACTTCCCGTTATGAAAAACGGGGAATTGCAATTAATGTACCGGAATGGCAAGTAAATAACTGTATACAATGTAATCAGTGTGCTTATGTTTGTCCTCATGCTGCCATTCGCCCGTTCTTGATGACGGAAGCGGAGTTAGCCGCTGCTCCTGCCGGAACGACCTCCAAGCCGGCTATCGGTAAGGAGTTTGCCGGTCTTCAATTCAAGATTCAGGTATCTCCGTTGGATTGTACGGGTTGTGGAAACTGCGCCGACGTGTGTCCGGCAAAAGAGAAAGCCCTCGTTATGAAGCCGCTTGAATCGCAGGAAGCTGAAATTGCTCGTTTCAAATATATGGATGAAAAGGTCGGTTACAAACGCCTGGTGGAACCGAACAATGTAAAAAATTCTCAATTCCAACAACCGTTGTTTGAGTTCTCCGGTGCTTGTGCCGGTTGCGGTGAGACCCCGTATATTAAATTGATTACCCAACTATTCGGAGAGAGAATGATGGTAGCTAATGCAACCGGATGTTCTTCTATTTACGGAGGTTCTGCTCCTTCCACTCCCTATTGTAAAAATAATGTGACCGGTCGCGGTCCGGCTTGGGCGAACTCCTTGTTTGAGGATAATGCCGAGTACGGATTCGGTATGGCAGAGGGTGCTAATCGTTTGCGCGAACGTGTCAAGAGACTGATTGAAGAGCATATGAATCAATTCTCTGCTGAGGCTCAGGCTGCCGCACAAGAGTGGATTACCGCTTATGAAGACGGGGATAAGACGTTGGCAACGAGCGATAAATTATCTGCTGCAATGTCGAAAGAAACATCGGCTGTTGCCAAGGAGATCATGGCGTTGAAACCCTATTTCACGAAAAAGTCACAATGGATTTTCGGTGGTGACGGTTGGGCATATGATATCGGTTACGGTGGATTGGATCACGTGTTAGCCAGCGGGCAGAACGTGAATGTTCTGGTTGTGGACACGGAGGTATATTCAAATACCGGCGGTCAATCTTCTAAATCGACGCCTGTCGGTGCCGTGGCGAAGTTTGCCGCAAGCGGGAAACGGATCCGGAAAAAAGATTTGGGTATGATGGCTGCTTCATACGGTTACGTGTATGTAGCACAGGTTGCCATGGGTGCAAATCAGGCTCAGTATTTGAAAGCGTTGAAAGAAGCTGAGGCTTATCCCGGACCTTCTCTGATTATTGCTTACGCGCCTTGTATTAATCACGGGTTGAAAGCAAGTATGGGTAAATCACAGGCCGAGGAGAAGAAAGCCGTGGAATGCGGTTATTGGCAATTGTACCGTTATAATCCGATGCTGGAAGAAGAAGGTAAGAATCCCTTCCAGTTGGATTCGAAAGAACCGGATTATTCCAAATTCAGAGAGTTCTTAATGGGCGAAGTTCGTTACAACTCCTTAATTAAGGCTGCTCCGGAAGATGCGGAACGTTTGTTCGAAATGACTGAACGGGATGCTAAATGGAGGTATGAAGGCTATAAACGTCGTGCTGAAATGAAGTACGGTAACGAATAATATTCACAATAACGGAAATGGCGCTGTTCAATTTTTGGGCAGCGCTATTTTTATCATTTTAATCGTGTAACTGCTTGTTAATTTTTGCAATTGGCATTCAGCCGTGCAATGCTCTCTTCGTTTAATTGATCGATAGGAAAACCTAATTTTTGAGCTTGGGTGTAATCTTTACATGCTTTTTCCCTGTCTCCTATCTCTAAGAATATTTGAGCTCTTGTGATGTAGGCTGCCGCGTAGCTCGGCTTTATTTTCAGGGCTTTGTTAATATATTGTAAGGCTTTATCGGTCAACCCCTGTTTTAATAAGGAGAAAGCCCAGCTGTTCAGAATGATGGTTTCATCCGGGTATTTTTGTATTAGTTTCTCCAGAATGGTATGGGCCTCTTTTTCTCTTTTCAAGTTAATCAATAGTTTCGCCCTGTTAGCTTGTATGATGAAATCGTCCGGATCTTTTTCCAAGTAAGTATCAAAATCAGAAAGTACTTTGTTCCATTGTTTCTGTTGAATGTAAATCCGGATTCTCTTCATCAGTAAATCATTGTCATCCGGATATTTTTTTAACATCAGGTTATAATCTTTAAGTGCTTCCCGGTATCGCCGTGATTGAAAATAGCAGTATCCTCTTCTGAAATAGTATATATCCTTTGGTTCCAGATCGATGATTCTGGAATATAGTTCTGCGGCTTCTTCGAAACGGTTTTGGTTTTCCCGGATAAATCCTTTGTTGTAGATGGCTTTTATATTTTCAGGATTAATCTTCAGTGCTTTATCGAATAGGGTTATTGCCCGCGAAAAGTTACCTTTATGGGCTTGTTCGATGCCCGATTGAGTTAATTCAACGTCTTTTTGGCCATAAACCGAAAAGAATGAAAACATAAAGAGAATCATACATAGATTTCTCATGTGGTTAAGATGTATTAGAGTTAATAGTCGTATAAAATTATAAAAAACATGGATTTTATCAAAATATTTTTATTTATATTTATAATATTTATTATTTAAATCTCTTTTTTAACAAAGAATCTTCTCCTTTTGAATAGAATAATAGGTGAATAGATAAAGGGATTCATTTTTAGATGTTTATTCTTGTATTGAAAGACAGGGAAGAGTTGTTACTATTTTTACGGATTGTTTTGTGCGGGTGTTTCTATGCGGTGTTTGGAGTTTGGGATTGATGTTAGTTTTTAATATCTGTTTGTATAAAATAATAAAATGTATGCTCTAATGTAGGTATTTCGGAAAGCCTGGAAACATAAGAAGGGGTTCGTGGATGAACGAATGATCGATGAGTTTGAAACATAAGATAAACGATATCACATATTTGTATCTTTATTTAAAACATCGTAGTCATACTCTTGTGAAAAACGGGGGACAGCGTGAGGATCGATTTGTTAAAAAGATTGTACCGGGAGAGAAAGGTTGTTTCGGTTCCTATTTTTTGGTTAAAATAATTATCTTTGGGGGCAGAATAAATAAATCACTTACTATAAAAACGATGGATCAAGAAAACAAACAACCTAATTCGCTTCCCGAAAATGCCTATCGGGAGCTTGCGCCGGGTGAAGAGTACAAGCCTATGATGTCGGCAAAGTCGAAACCTCAGGAGGTTACAGTCTATTCGGTGACATTCGGTATCATTATGGCAATTGTCTTTTCGGCCGCTGCCGCTTATTTGGGATTAAAAGTAGGACAGGTATTTGAAGCGGCAATTCCGATCGCTATCATTGCGGTAGGGGTCGGTAATGTCTTAGGACGTAAAAACATGTTGGGACAGAATGTCATTATCCAATCGATCGGGGCAAGTTCCGGGGTTATTGTCGCGGGAGCTATATTTACCTTACCCGCTCTTTATATTTTGGGATTGGATGCACATTTTTATCAGATTTTCCTATCTTCCCTGTTCGGAGGATTGCTGGGTATTATGTTGTTGATCCCTTTCAGGAAATATTTCGTAAAGGATATGCATGGCAAGTATCCCTTCCCGGAGGCAACGGCCACGACGGAGGTTTTGGTTTCGGGAGAGAAAAAGGGAAATCAGGCTAAATTGTTGGCTGTTAGCGGGCTTATCGGCGGATTGTATGATTTTATCGTGAGTACTTTCGGTTGGTGGTCGGAAGGGATCTCTACCCGGATTATGGGTTGGGGGGAGTTGTTGGCTGACAAGATGAAAGTCGTGTTAAAGATTAACACGGGAGCCGCGGTATTGGGTCTCGGTTATATCGTGGGATTGAAATACGCTGCTTTTATTTGCGCGGGTTCGTTTACGGTATGGTTCGTTTTGATTCCTTTTATCAGTTATTTTGCCGACGGACAGACTTTGGCCGTGGGAGAAAATATTACGATGCTGATTGGTCAGATGAGTCCGGAACAGCTATTCTCCAATTATGCCCGTCACATCGGTATCGGAGGCATCGCGATGGCAGGTATTATCGGAATCATTCGTTCTTCCGGTATCATAAAACAAGCTTTGGGATTGGCCGTGAGTGAGTTGAAAGGGAAAAAGGACGCGGGGGAGACAACGGAACGCACCCAGAGAGACCTTCCGATGAAGACGATCTTGTCCGGTTTGATTGCCACATTGATCGCTATATTCGTATTTTTCCAGATCGGGGTGTTGGGAAATATGTTTCATACGATTATTGCCACTTTAATCGTGTTTGTGATCGCTTTCCTCTTCACCACGGTGGCTGCTAACGCGATTGCTATCGTGGGGTCTAATCCGGTTTCGGGTATGACGTTGATGACCCTTATTCTTAGTTCTTTGGTATTGGTCAGTGCGGGGTTGAGCGGAACAAGCGGAATGACGGCCGCTATGATTATCGGAGGAGTGGTCTGTACGGCCTTATCTATGGCCGGAGGTTTTATTACGGATTTGAAAATCGGTTATTGGCTGGGGACCACACCCGCTAAACAAGAGGGATGGAAATTCTTGGGAACGGCCGTGTCGGCAGCTACTATCGCCGGAGTCATGATGGTATTGAATAAGACTTACGGTTTCGTGGGAGACGGTGCTTTAGTGGCACCGCAGGCAAATGCTATGGCTGCCGTGATTAAGCCTTTGATGGAGGGCGGTGCAACTCCCTGGCTGCTTTATTTTGCCGGAGCCGCGTTGGCTTTGATCTTGACGATGATCGGTGTTCCTGCCTTGGCCTTTGCCTTGGGGATGTTTATTCCGTTGGATTTAAATACGCCTTTGTTGATCGGAGGGTTGATTAGTTGGTATGTCGGTTCCCGTAGTAAAGATGAACAGGTAAATAAATCCCGCCGGGAACGGGGGACATTGATTGCTTCCGGATTTATCGCGGGGGGAGCCTTGATGGGTGTGATCAGCGCCATATTGAAGTATTGCGGTGCGGATTGGTTCGTGGAATGGAGCGGTGCTGAAATTTTAGCCGTAGTGATGTATATCGCGATCATCGTTTATTTCATTAAAGATTCGTTGAGAGCTAAGTTAACGGATTGAGTGATTGAGTGATTCAGTGATTAGAAGATTGAGTGATTGGGGTGCGATCGCGAGAATTACTTCGTTTGGAATGATAATATAAAATAAAAAATTAAATCGATATGTTGGATTTAAAAGAGCGTTTTTTAAGATATGTCGCTTTCGATACTCAAAGTGATGAGAACAGCGAGACCTTTCCTTCAACGGAAAAGCAATTGGTATTGTTGAAGCATTTGACGGAGGAGATGAAGAGTTTGGGATTGGTGGAGGTAGAAATGGATGAGCATGGGTATGCTATGGGATCTGTTCCGGCGACACCCGGTTATGAAGATCGTCCGGTAATCGGTTTCATCTCTCATGTGGATACCAGCCCGGATATGAGCGGGGCTCGTATAAACCCGCAAATTATCGAGAATTACGATGGAAAAGACATAAGATTGAACGCCGACTTGATGATGAGGATTGTCGATTTTCCCGAGTTGGTTTATTTTAAAGGTCATACGTTGATAACAACGGATGGAACGACCCTATTGGGAGCCGACGATAAGGCCGGTGTAGCTGAAATCATGACGGCGGCCGAATATCTGATTAATCATCCTGACGTGCCGCACGGAAAGATTCGTATAGGGTTTACCCCGGATGAGGAGATAGGCCGTGGGGTTGATTTCTTTAATGTCGAGAGATTCGGGGCTAAGTTTGCCTATACGATCGACGGAGGTTTCGAGGGCGAATTGGAGTACGAGAATTTCAACGCGGCCAGTGCCAAGATGGTTATTCAGGGACGTAATGTTCATCCGGGATACGCGAAAGACAAAATGATCAACGCTTTACAGGTAGCGGCTGATATAAACAGTTTGCTACCGGCTTGGGAACGTCCGGAACATACGGATGGATACGAGGGTTTTTATCATCTGGTAGGGTTGGGTGGTTCGGTGGAAAATGCTACCATCGATTATATTATCCGAGATCATAACCGGGAAAAATTTGAGGCTAAGAAGCAATATATAAGTAAGGTGGTCGAGTTGCTGACCCGAAAATACGGGGAAGGGGTAATTACTTTAACACTCAAGGATCAATACTATAATATGCGTGAGATGGTAGAACCGCACCCGGAGGTGATCGACAAGGCTTTTCAAGCGATGAAGCAGGCCGGAGTGACTCCTATCGTGCGTCCGATACGCGGGGGGACCGATGGAGCGCGTCTCTCGTACATGGGATTACCTTGTCCGAATTTGTTTACCGGAGGTATGAATTTCCACGGGAAATTCGAGTATTGCTCTTTGGATACGATGCATAAAGCCATGCAGACCATTTTGAATCTGATTCAACTTTGGGCAAAGTAAAAAATAAGATTTATCGGAGAACGGGGCTGCTTTTTTCAGGTAGCCTCGTTTTTTATGGTTAGATTTGTAAGATAAAATAACCATGAAAATAGGGGAAAAATGACGGAAAAAACACGTGTGCCGAGGCAAACCAACATGATATTATTTTCTCCTCCGAAACATTCGGAAGATCTGTATATTCCTTTAGAGACGTGGGAGTTTCTGTGTCACACGTTGTATTTAAAGAAATATCCCTTTTTATTAGGCCCCAAAGGCTGTGGAAAGTCATCGGTCGCTAAGGAGCTGGCCGAAGCTACCGGAATGGATTTTTTTGCTTTCGACATGGGCCAGGCCTTTAAACCTAAGAAGATGTTTGTCGGGGGATTGATTATCGGAGATGACGGAAAAACAAAAGCTGTTCGTTCCGAATTTTTTAAAGCTTTTACCTCTTCCCGTCCGACGTTGATATTTTTGGATGAGCTGATGCGGATCCCGATGGTGGCTGCCAATTTTTTAATGACAATACTGGATAGGCAGCAGTCTTACATTTATGATGAGGATTCGGGTACGCGGTACGATAAAGGAGAGGATGTTTTGTTTGTGGCGGCTGGAAACGTGGGGTTTGCCTACGTTTCGACTCAACGGTTGGATACGGCTTTTGAAGATCGGTTTATCAAGGTTCGGCTCGATTACCTGTCTCCGGCAGAGGAAGCAGACCTGATTTTAGATCGTTATCCCCAAGTGTCCAAAGAAGCGGCCGGAGCATTGACTAAAGTGGCGGAAATATTGCGGTTGGCGGAACGGAGGGAGACTCTCTCCGTTTCCCTGTCTACCCGTCAGGTATTGGATGCGGCGGCTTATCTGCCTTTGGGGTACCGGTTGAATGAAATCATTGAAAAAGTCATCTTGACGAATTATCTCATTACCGGGGAAGAGACATTGGCCCGCTCCCTGGTTCAAGCCTTATAACGGTTTCTGATGAATTTTCGAAAAATAGAGGAAATATACGAGGAGCAATTCATGGATCGGGATTGGTGGGGAAACTTTCCGCGGGCCCGGAATTTGGTCGACCGGAATCTCGGTACGACCGATATTTTGACCTTGGTCCCCGTTTGTGCCCGGATAGCATATCATGTTACCGGAGAGATTCCTAAAATGATCTTATCCAATAAAGCCCCGGGTCTGGCAATGAATCCTATGCAGATCGCGTTGAATCTGAAATTGTTGCGGTTGGCTTTTTCCGATGAGATAAGAGTATATTCGTTTTTCGGTCATTTCGTGCATGAAATGGCACATATGGTTTATACCGGGAAGGAGATCAATCATCTGGATTCGAAAAAATGGAGATATACCCGTTTACAATATGAATTGATTCATATGCTGGAAGACCGTCGGGTGGAATCTAAATTAGTCAGGGATTTTCCGGGATATCATTTTTATCTTTATGCAGCCCGTCGTTTGGATATGGCCGTGGGGATAAATGCCATAGAAGAGCAAGTCGGTTTTTACGGCGGTCCGGGGGAGGATAACGAAAGTAACGGGTTAGACGGATCCGAGGCTCTTTTGGATTATATATGTTCTAAAATATTGTATCCGAATATTCTGGAGTTCGGTTCTTATCGGCGTGAGGTGTTGTCCTTCCCGGCAAATGGACAGAAGGTGAAGGAGGTGGATTCGGTATTGAACGAAATAAAGGAATACGCCGATTTGACGTACGCTGATGTCGAGAAATACGCGGGAGAATTGGCCCGGTTGTTTCGGCAGGAAGATTTTTGTCCCGATAACTTTTGTTTGCAGGAGATGAAAAACGTACTCAGGGGTGTAGAAGATTTTAGAACGGACCGACAAATCAAAATGGCGGAGTCTGTCATTCGGGATATGCGGAAAACCTTAAATTCGGAACCTCTATTTAGTAATCAGTCCTTTGTCTCTTCTGAACGTTCCAAATTGGAATGGAAAGGAAATTTGGGTTGTTGTGACCGGATAGAGGAGGTGGAAGCGGAAGATGCCCAAATTTCGGAAGTCTTACTGAATCGGGCTAAGGAATTTGCAGCTCGGATACGGTTGAGTCTCTCCATGTTCTCGGCTAAAATGGATCGGGTCCGAACCGTTTACGAACAGGATTCCGGTGAATTGGATGAGGACGAATTGTATCAGGTGCGTTATAATCGTTATATTTTTCAAGAAGAAGAGTATGCTTCTTCGGTCATTCTGGAAGTCGTCATACTGCTCGATCTGTCCGGTTCTATGGTAACGGGAGATAAGATCGAAATGCAGACGGTTATCTCATTGGCTCTCGCTTTGGCCTTCGGCAAATATCCCAACCTCGTTCGTTTCTCTATCTATGGCCATCGTTGTGATACGGAGAAGATAGAGATTGTGCGTTTTTACGAGAACGGAGAAAAATTGCAGTGGGGAAAATTGTTTTCACAGTCAGCCTTAAATGCCAATGCCGACGGTTATGCTATGCTCTATTGCTTTGATAAATTTAAGTCTGATGCAAAAAACAAATTGTTTTTTATGATTTCCGACGGAGCCCCTTCTGCCACGGGGTATGACGGGGAGAATGCCCGGGAACACGTGTGGGAAGTGGTTCGGGAAGGACGTAGACGGGGCATTGAAGTACTCTCCGTCGGCATCGATAATTTTGATCAGGCGGATATGTACGACGAGTTTATCCCTTTCTCCGGGGCCGAAATTACAACTCATCTCTCTCGGTGGATCCGGAAAAAGTTTTCTTCCATAGCAGATGCTAACTCTTTTTAGATGAATTTTTTTTGTATTTTTATTAATATATCTCTATTGTAAAATATTGTTTTGTTTTTATTTGTGATTATTTTTATATTTGTAAAAAATATGTTATAAATTAAGTAGAATATAGTCTTATGGGGTAAATTCCGAGTAATTGTTTTTTCTCGTAAATCTCCTTTTTGAAAAAACAAGGAGACGGGAATCTATGTATTAATTTAAAATTTTCGTGATGAATGAAAGTGTTTACAGGCTGATAGGAATGGCATGTATCCTTTTATCCGTGAGTTGTGGAAGTCGTGAAGCCACATACGAAGGATACGTGAAAGATGCCGAAACAGGAGATCCTTTGGCTGATGTGAAGGTGTATACCTTTGATCCTGAAAGTAAAAAAAAGGAATCGATACAAACAGATCCGAGCGGGTTTTATCGGTTACCTGTTCTAAAATTAAAAAAATCTGCGGAGATTCGCTATTCTATTGTAGGGTATAAACGAAAATCACAAGAGATAGACACGATAAAAAGGGGGATAAAACGAGGGAAGGGGAGAATCGTTTTGCCTGATGTTTTATTAAATGTAGATACGGTGAAACAGGTTATTTACCGGGGAAAGGTAAAAGATGCCGAAACCGGAGAACCGCTTTCCGGAGTAGGCGTAACTTGCATGAACATACGCGTCTCAACCACTTCGACGTGCGGGAACTACCTGGTCTCTTTTGTCGGCGGTAATAAAAGACAAAAAATGGTTTTTACTAAATCAGGGTACGCTAAGGTTTCCATTGATACGGTTTTGCAATCATTGGGTCGTATTATGAACGCTCCGGATCTTTTAATGCAAAAAGAGGCTTCTGATAAAGAATGAAAACACATTCTTTTGAGAGATATTTTATTATTAATTTTTAAGACAAATGTTATGAAAAAGATGATATTTTACGTGATTATGCTCTCTTTTTTTATTGTGGAAACTGGATTTGTAGTCGGTTCTAAGTATTATGATGGTATTGTATCTGGTATTGTTTATGATGATGACGAATTGGAACCCTTGGAGGATGTTCGAGTCGTTTATAATGATCTCGTCGTGGACCTCACGGAGGTAGATGGATATTATAGTCTTACATTTGAAGGTTTATTGGAGGAAGAGGTGAAGTATTACGATGTGAAATTTTCAAAAGATAATTATCAGGAATTAATAGAGTCTTTAAAAGTAACAGGAAGAAGATTCGAGAATAAAGATGTATATATGTGGAGGGAATAACCGTCAGAAATGGATTTGTAAAAGGGGATTGAATAAAGAGAGATAGGTTCTTTTTTGTTTATTCCCTGTGAGTGTTTTTAATTTTTTGTCAGAAGCCAATTCGTTTCGTATGATCAATTTTCGAGATATAATGCTTGTTACTCGATACGAGATAAAAATCGGGAGAAGAAACTGGATATATAATATTTTCTTTGTATTGGCTGTTTTGTTTATAGGATATTACCATTTTTATTTACAAAGCAATTTAAAGCCCTTTAATATAAAGATGGTTGCTTTGCCCAGTTCTTTTCCTTTGATGAATGCTTACTTGTTTAATTTTTGGTTATCACTACTTGTTGTTTTTATCGTGTTGGAGCTTTTTGGGCGGGAGAGAGAGAAAGATACTTTGGAAACGGTAATGGTACGCTCGTTTGATAACCGGGATTATTTTATAGGTAAAATCGGAGGAATAACGGTACTTCTCATGGGAATGAATTTGATCGTCATGGGAGTGGCGTTTTTTATCCATCTTTTTGCGAGTGATTCTCCCTTCGATTTGAGGCTTTATTTTTTTTATTTTTTTTCTTTTACGATTCCTGCGTTCGTGTTTATGCTGGGGATTTGTGTATGGGTTTGCGCCGTTTTTAGAAATCGTTATTTTCCGGTTTTGTTTTTATTCGGGTTACTGTATCTTTTTTTCGTTTATGCCAAGCCGGTGGAATTTTTAGATTTGTACGGCAGGATGTTGCCGAATGGTTTTTCAGGTATAACGGGACATTTCGATTTATGGAAATATTTGGTTCAACGTTTTTCTTTCTTACTGGTAGGTACTGGGGCACTCGTGAGCGCTGTCGGTTTCATAAAACGATTACCTAATCGACAGAGCAGGAAGATAAGATTTCATTTATCCGGTTTGGTTCTTGTCTTGTGCGGATTGGGAATAGGGTATATTCCGGTGTACGGTGTAAAAAAAGAAAAAGAGATTCGGGAAATTTATCGACAAACTTATTTGAAATATCCCTCTTCTGCTTGTTTGGCATTACTTTCTCATGATATAATTTGTCATTTGAAAGGAGAGCGGGTGAAAATGCAAAGTCGGCTCGAGTTGGAGAATTGCAGTCGTGTAGGTCTGCCTCGTGTTTTTTTTTATCTGAATCCTTTTCTGAACGTGGTCCGAATAGAACGGGACGGTAAAATGGTCGTCTTTCGGAAAGAACATCAGGCAATTATTTTAGAGACGACCTTGTCTCCCGGTGAAAAGGCCGTATTCGACATGGAATACGAAGGAAGTATAGACGAGCGGATCTGTTACCTGGATATTCCGGATCAAGAGTATTTTTACCCGAGCTTTGAAATCCAGTCGTTTGTGCCCGGTCGTCGTTATTGTTATTTAGATTCGAATTATACCTTGTTACTACCTGAATGTCTTTGGTATCCGGTGATTTATCCTCCGGCGGATCCCTCTTCACCCTACGAGACGATACGGAATAAATCCCTTTTTTCGCTTCGGGTGATCCCTGCAAATGATGATAGAGTCGTGTCGCAGGGGAAAATGTCTGTTCACGGAGACACGGTTTGTTTCTCTTCTCCGGAATGCTTGTCCGGAATCACTCTTTGTACGGGACCTTTTGAAGAAGAAACGGAACAGATCGGAGATTGGAAGTTTTCGATTCTACATTTTAAAGGACACGATATTTTTCCTTATGACTCGGATCGATTCGTGTTTAATGCTTTTTCCCGGTTGGAAGAGATAAAAGAAGTGCTATATCCGTATAAAAATTTCTATTGTATAGAAACGCCTCCTTCTATGGTTGCTTATTACCGTTTCTGGAAAAATTCAAGTGAATTTGTTCAGCCGGAGATGCTTTTTTTTCCGGAAGGTAAGGAAGCTTGTCCGGTGTCGGCTAAAGATAGGGAAGAGGAAGGGATAAGTCCGATGGCCATCCTCTCGTTTTTGAGCCGTTTTTTGGAAAATAACGGAAGATTCGGGGAACTTTACCGCAGGTTCATGTTTTCGTCTGATGCTAATAATCATGGTTATGGTTGCCGGTATTTTATATATCCTCTTTTTCGACCGAAATCGGTGTTCTCTTCGGAAATTCCGGTTTTGGATGCGGTTATGGGGAATTGTATACAGTCGTCGATAAAAGATCGGTCTGAATACGAATTTAGCTTGTCCGATCTGTTGGAGGCTCGTTATTATTTGCGGGGAGGAGCTTCTTTTAAGATGGCTTTAAGGGACCGGACTTTGAAACGAGAAGTTTTGGACGAGGTCGTAAGGTTGAAAAGTAAATCGTTAGAAAACTACTTGATCTTTTACTCTTCTCCGGAAACGGTAAAACAATTTTGGAAAGCGTTTAGGGATTTACCTTTTCAGGAATACACGTACGGGCAGTTTATAGCTAAAGTGCGAGAGAAGTTCGGGGTTGATATAGAGGATTTTTTGCGGGAATGGTATGAATCTTCATCTCTACCTTTGTTCGCCGTGCGGAATGTTCAGCTTGTTCAGGGTGAAAACGAAATGCAGAAGTTCATCCGTTTTTATATTCGAAATTCCGGGAAGCGTGACGGTATTATCGAGGTCTCGGTAACAGAAAATAACCGGCCGAGAAGTTTATACTATTTAATTGGAAAGGGAGAGAGTAAAAAGATTGTTATTTCAGGCAAAATAAGCCGGTTGACAATTAATACCGGGGTGTCGGCGAACATTCCGGGGGAATTTCAGTATGATTTTTTCAGAATCAGCGATTACTTTTCAAAAGACACCGTTCCGGGTATATACGATGCCGATTCTCTCGTTTTTCAGTCAATACCGGGAGAGATTATCGTGGATAACACGGATAAGGGGTTTCATTTGGAGTATTTGTCCGGTAAGAAGCTTGTCCGTTGGTTTAAAGGAGAACAAGAAGATAAGTATTCATACAATCGATTCTCTGCCAATAATTGGGCAAAATTGGTGGACAAGCAGTGTTACGGACAATACGTGAAAGATGCTTACGCTAAATTGGTAGGTAACGGAGAGTGTAAAGCGATATGGGAAGTCGATATTAAGGAGGCGGGAAATTATGAAATATTTGTTTATCATGTACCATATCAAAGTTCGGGTTCCCGTGGCGTGTCCTCTTTACGTAATCCCGTCCATTATTTTGTGTATGATGGTAAAGCCGAGCGTGAAGTTGTCATACGACCGACGCGAAGAACCTCCGGGTGGATATCGCTGGGTACCTATTATCTGGAACAGGGATTGGCACGAGTCTCCTTGGATGATAGAGGGAAATCGGAAGAGAAGGAGGGGGAATTTTGGTCCACTGTACGTAGTTTGACCACGTGGAAAGGGTATACGCACTATAAATCATCTTATAGTCAAATCATAATAGCGGATGCCGTGAAGTGGGTAAAAATGGATTAGAATAAAAAAACAGCATCTTCCAGATGCTGTTTTTTATCGGATTAAAGTCCTAATTTTTTTCGAATCGCTTTGGGGATGGCGTCCTTATGTACCATAATAGCCACGGTTTGTAAACGGCAATACGGTTCCGACATGTAAAGATAACCGCCGAATGGATTACTGTCTGCATTCCACGAATTTTTGGTTTTATAGTAAAGCGTGCCGTTTTGGTCTTTCAATAGGCCCGTGATATGCATCAAATGGTCGTCGGTCGTCTGCCGGTTGTCGAATCTGAATTGACGTTTTGAATCGTCGATTCTCATCTCCGGTACGGGTTCTTCGAAAGAGGACATTTTAGATTTTCTCTCTTTTTCGCTTAATGTCTGCCATTTGTCGATTTCGGCATTGATCATTTCGGAAGGTTCGTCGGTCGGCAAGATGGCTAAACCGGCTCCGTGGTTAAAACTATTGTGGCTGACATCTCCGTCCCAACATACGGTATATCCCTTTTTCAAAGAGTTGTTCATGATCTCGATCAATTCATCGATCGGAAGATTATAGTAAACACCGTGAGCCCAGTTGTCGGGAATGGGAAGTACAACCTGTGTATAGAAAGGAAATTCCTGGAAGGAGGTGATTTCCACGTAATCGTCCAGATTGAGCCCTAAAGAAGCCTCGAACGTTTTTGGGGTGTATTCTTTTCCTTTGTAGGTGAATTTTTCCGGGGTCGCTCCTAAATAGGTGTCGATAATGCTTTCGTAAGCTTTTGGCCAAACCGGGGTAAGACGGCGGTTCGGGTTTTTGTTGATACCATCCAGCATCCCTTTTAGAGCTTCGACCAATTCGCCGTGGATGTGAAAATCCCTGCCGTATTGGAGTCCCGTGTATACCTCTTCCGGAACAATACCGTATTTTTTAATCATGAGGATGACATCGTGTGCCTGTCCTCCTTCTCCGAAGTTATTTGATCCGTGGAATTGGATATAACGGATTCCTTTTTCGTAATAAGTATTTTTGGCAACGAATAATTCGGAAAGATCGTATTCCGGTTTTCCCATTCTCAATAGTTCGGATTCCAAAAAGGAGAGGGCGGCATAATCCCAGCAGGTCCCGACACTTTGTTGATCCTTCACCGGGGTGGTTTTAAGATCGGCAATGGTTTCGAATTGGTAACCGGAACGGGGACCTCCCTGTTTTTGTGCCAAAAGCGTTGTTGCACCCGTGAAAACAATCACGGCCATCAGTAAAAACTTTCTAATCATAGCGGATAATTTTTTTTTATTGTTGCGGGTGCAAGGTAATCAAAAAAATTAAGGATATACCGCTTTATTTTTACAATTTCTTCCATTTAACGGCATCTGCAATGATATAGAATCCGGGATGAGAAAATTGTATTTTTTCCAAAGCATGGAAGAAGTATTCAAATAATCTGTTATTGAATCGTCACGATAACGCACTTTTTATGTTTGAGAGCGCTCCGGTAAAATCTCAATAGTTTTTTATAACCGGTTTCATATAAAAATTCGAACAATTCGGCTTTGTTTTTGGTATTCCATATATCCGGGTAGATCTTGCTTTTAGAGAAAAGATCCGGGGAAAACTTTTTGTAAAGGGTTCTTTTGTTTATGTTTTTAAAGGTTGAGATGAGAGGTTCCAACTCCTCGAATCGGGTATAAGCGACAAAATCATTGTCTTCGTCCTCGCTAAATAGATGCGACCCCACGATGGATTCGCTCAGAAGATTGTTTTTCATCGAGACTACGGCAGATTTGCCGGTTAATAAAAAATGAAGTCCGTCCCAACTTTTATCTATATCGATTGTTTCGTATCGAGGATCTTCATTGATTTCGGATAGCTCTTCAGATAGCTCTTCGTGATCCAACTGAAGCAGACGGTCAATAACATCCGGATCGACCATCTTGTAAGACGCGATCATTCCCATTTGCACTGTTTTTTAGTTAGTAAGACTATAAAAATAAGAATTTTTTATCAAATAGGAACCCAAAAATCGTGTTTATTTTATTTTTAACGGCATACACCTCTTCTTTAATACGATCTGTGAGCTGATTATTACCCATAAGAATCTATAAACGATCGTTTAATAATATGCAAAAATAAATAATTTTATATACGATACAAAAAAATCAATCATTAATAATCAATATGTTAAATAATTATGCAACTAAGAAAATTAAATAAATAAGAATGTTATTAAACGATCGTTTAATTAATATAGGTTTCGGATGAGCTTTTTATAGGTGTATGGTGTTAAGTAAAAGAGCCAATAGTGTAAAGTTCAAAGATTTGTATGAAAAATTATTTCATAGTTTATTAGCTATTGCTTGTAAATATGTAGACTATAACGAGGCGGAAGATATCGTTCAGGACACTTTTTATAAACTCTGGCATTCACCTCATTTGTTTATTGATGGAAATGAACTTCAGTATTACCTTTATACTGTCGTGAGAAATAAATGTCTGAATCATATCCGGGGAAAGAAGGTAAAAGAGAGATGCCTGAGTCATTACGAGATTGAATCAGAGGAATATTTTTATAATGCCGTGTTGGAAGAGGAGATTTTTATTCGGTTAAGACAGGCGGTGGATTATTTACCTGAGAAATACAGAGTTGTTATCAATTTGACCTTGGAAGGATTAAAAGATAAAGACATTGCGGAAAAACTCGGCATATCTGTGGATGCGGTTAAAACGCAGCGAAAGAGGGGAAAAGACCTTTTGAAAGCGGGTCTTGATCATACGTTTTTAATTTTTCTTGTAAATTTAATTTGATTCTTTGTCACTTTTTGACGGATGGAGTGTTTTACAATAAAAATCGGTCAAGAATGATAGAGAATTATAATGAAATAGACGAAATTGCGGATTTGATTACAGCCCGAATAACCGGAACGATCGATGAAGCGGGAAGAATGAAATTGGAAGACTGGATTCTTGCTTCGCCGGAAAACGCTCGTTTGCATGAACGGTATACATCGGAAGAGTTTATTGTCGATAAATTTCGTTTTATTGCTGAACACGATATTTCGGCCTCTTATCAGGAGTTGATGTTAAAAGTGAAACGAGCGGAACGGAAAAGAAAAGTTCGTTTTTATCGTTATGCCGGCGTGATTGCTTTTTTCATACTGCTTG
The DNA here is from genome assembly GCA_001487125.1 of Gabonibacter massiliensis. GTDB lineage: Bacteria > Bacteroidota > Bacteroidia > Bacteroidales > Marinifilaceae > Gabonibacter > Gabonibacter massiliensis. The sequence continues at coordinate 15,816 of LN913008.1, read as the reverse complement.
GGGGAATGTTGTATCTCGGAAAAGAAAATATTGTTTTGTCCAAGCCTGAAAAGGTTGCCCGAATTATTCCCGGAACATATAAGGCTATACTGACGTTAGCAGACGGGAGTCAGGTGGATCTTTCCGAAATTGAGACCGATCGAAAATTAGATAAGGAGGGAGCTCATATGCGGATCATGTCAGGAGCTATCCGGTATGCTACATCCGATACTTCCGTTGTGGAAGAGCAATATCATACGATATCCATTCCCCGGGGAGGAGAGTATACGCTGACGTTAAGCGACGGAAGTGTTTTGCAGATGAATTCGGAATCAGAGATCCGTTATCCGGCTTCTTTCCGGAGCGGAATCCGGGAGGTTTTTATGAAGGGGGAGGTTTTATTTCAGGTTGCACGGGATACGACGGCTCCCTTTGTTATTCATTCGGAGCAAGGGGAAATACGTGTGTTGGGAACTTCTTTTAACGTGAGGGATTACGGTGATGAAAATTTCCTTGAAACCACGTTGGTAAATGGAAAAGTTGCTTTCGAGAGAGCCGGGGAACAATATACTTTATTGCCTGGGGAACAATTGAAATTGGATAAACGGAACGGTCAGACGGCCGTTATGCCCGTGGATACCCGTCTGTATTGTTCCTGGACAGAGGGGAGGTTCGTTTTTGAAAAACAGCGTCTGGAAGATATCATGAATACACTTTCCCGTTGGTATGACATATGCGTGTCTTATGAGAATCAATCTTTAAAGGATGTTTTGTTTACCGGAAATCTGAAAAGATACGGGGAGTTGGCTCCCATACTGGATATGTTGACGTTAATCAATAAAATAGATATAGAAGTTGACGGTAATCGTGTTATGATAAAAGATCGGAAATAAAAAGTCGGAAGATACGCCCGTATCTTCCGACCTAAAACCTTCCCGGAGGGTATCCGGAAATAATTATTCATCTAATTCACAAATGTATGAAAAAAAAGTTCAATTATCAAGGTCGTGATTATGGCCTTCGGAAATGCTATGTCACAATGAAATTCACCATTTTATTTATGTTTATTTCTATTCTCCAATTGAGGGCGGAAGTGAAATCGCAGGAGGTGTTGTTTAATTTAAAGATGAGTAACGTTTCGTTGATCGAGGTACTAAAGTCGATAGAATCTCAAAGTGATTATACCTGTTTGTATAGTTACGAGGAGGTGTCGAAGGTAACAAACCTTGACTTGGATTTTAAAAATGCAACTGTTCAGGCTATACTGGAGAAGTGTTTGAAAGGAACGAAGTTGCAGTATAGAATTGTTGATCAGACAATTGTTATTCGGAATACAAAAGTTGTCCCGCAAACTCAAAAAGTAGATAAGAAAACTATTAAAGGACGGGTGGTCGATTTGGAGAAGATCCCGTTGCCGGGCGTAACCGTTATCATAAAAGGGACAACCTTGGGTTGTGCTACGGATACGGCAGGACGTTTTCAATTGGTGCTTCCGGATATAAAGGATATTGTTTTGGAAGTTAGCTTTATCGGGATGGAAACGAAAGTCATCAAGTTGAAAGATATTAAGGATAAGGAAATTCTCGATGGGAAAAAAGAGTTGGATATTGTTCTGGTAGAACAGGCCGAGAGTTTGGACGATGTGGTCGTTACGGGGTATGCCAATGTACGTAAAGAGTCTTACACCGGAACTTCGGTTCGAATAGAGGGAAAAGAGTTAATGAAAGTGGCCAATCGAAATATAATTTCGGCCTTACAGGTGTTCGATCCCTCGTTTCGCATTATGGAAAATAATCTGATGGGATCTAATCCGAATGCGATTCCCGAATTTTACGTCAGAGGACAGTCGGGAGTGGGGGTGAGAGAGTTGGACGTGGCTGATGTTTCCGAAGCGAAGTTGAAAAATAATCCGAATTTACCGATCTTTATTTTGGATGGTTTTGACGTGAGTGCCGAGAAAATATACGATATGGATCCGACCCGTATCCATAGTATCACGATCTTGAAAGATGCTGCCGCAACAGCCATATACGGTTCCCGGGCTTCTAACGGGGTGATCGTGGTGGAGACAAAAGCTCCAAAAGCCGGAAGATTGAACGTGAATTACAATTTCGTGGGTAGTTTGACTGCTCCGGATTTGTCCAGTTACGATTATTTCGATGCCAGGGAGAAATTAGCCGCAGAGGTCGCTGCCGGGTATTATAAATTGAAAGAGGATGGAAGTAATATCAGGCAGGTGTATACAAATTACATGAAAAAATTGAATGCTATCAATAAAGGGGTAGATACTTACTGGTTAAGTCAACCTTTGCGTACGGGATTCAATCATAAACATAGCGTATACGTGGACGGGGGTAACGATGCCGTGCGGTATGGATTCGAGTTACGCTATGACAATGAGAACGGTGTGATGAAAAAATCTTACCGGAATCGGGTCGGTGCCGGATTTTACATCGATTATCGATTGAAAGATTTACAGATACGGAATCATGTTACCTATGACCGGGTAAGTGCCCGAAATTCACCCTTCGGGAGTTTCGGCGATTTCGTGAAACAGTTGCCCTATAACGAAATGAAGGATGAAACCGGACATTATACACCGGAGTTGCCTCTTTACGGGAATGGTACATCACTTGTGAATCCGATGTACGAGGGAGCAGAAACTAAAAATTTCAGCAAAAACTATTACGAAGAATTTACCAATAATTTTAGTTTGGATTGGTACATAACGGAAGCATTTCGTTTTAAAGGACAAATCGCCTTGACCAAACGGATCGACGGTTCTAAAAACTTTTTGGATCCGAAATCGGGGACTTTTAATGACGCAAAAGAGTATAACGGGGAGAAAAAGGGTTCTTTGGCAGTTTCAGACGGGAATCAATTTCGTTGGACGACCAATTGGTTGTTGATGTATAATCAGATATTCGAACACCATTATTTGACAGGAACTTTAGGATTGAATACGACGGAGTCTGTTATTTCCGGTACTTCGGCTTTTTACCGCGGATTTCCTTCCGGGAATCTGAGTTCGATTATGTACGCTCAGGAGCAGGTGGGTAAGACCAATGAAACGGATAACCATACCCGTCTTTTCGGAGCATTCTTAACCATGAATTACTCGTATAAAGATATCTATTTGTTTGATGCTTCTTGTCGTTTGGATGGTTCGTCTGAATTCGGTGCCGACAGGAAATGGGCTCCTTTTTGGTCCTTGGGAACCGGCTTGAATATGCATCGATATCCATTTTTGACCGATAATCCGTGGATTTCTCAGCTGAAGTTGACTTTAACCTACGGACAGACGGGTAAGGTTAATTTCCAACCGTATGCGGCCAAGGATATCTACGAGATCTATGATAAAAACTGGTACATTACCGGTATGGGAGTTCAGTTGATGGCCTTGGGAAATACTTCTCTCGGTTGGGAGGTGAAGAATAGCACGAACGTTGGAGTGGAGTTTACCTTGAAAGAGGGTTTGTTTTATCTAAAGGGGACGTACTATTACGAAAAGACAAAAGATATGATCACGCAGATCGATATCCCTTCCTCTTTCGGATTTACCCAATATTATGACAATTTGGGAGAAGTTGAAAACCGGGGGTACGAGTTTCAATTGCGTTCGGATATATTGAATAAAAAGGACTGGTTTGTATCTGTTTTTGCCAATCTTTCTCACAACAAAAACGAGATTTTAAAAGTATCCAATTCGTTGAGTAATTATAACAATAAAGTAAACGATTACTACGAGGAGTATAACAGGAGTGAATTTGAATCTGCTGATGAAAAATACGCCAAGCCTTTTTTGAAATACGAGGAGGGGGGCACATTGACCTCCATATTCGGGATGAAATCCTTAGGGATCGATCCGGCCAGCGGACAAGAGGTTTACGTGAGACGGGACGGAACCATCACCTATGATTGGGAAGCCAATGAGCAGCAGATTATCGGCGATACGGAACCGGCAGCCAAAGGATCTTTCGGTTTTAACTTCGTTTGGAAATCGCTTTCCGTCTATGCTTCCTTTATGTACGAGTTCGGAGGTGAACGGTATAATAATACTTATCCGACGCATATCGAAAGTGTGGATTTGTGGAAATACAATGCGGATAAACGGGTATTTTCCGATCGATGGATGCATATAGGAGATAAAACACCTCTGAAAGATATTAAGGATCGTTCGGCTATTGCCCGTCCGACCTCCCGTTTTGTACAAAAATACAATACGCTTGATTTTAACTCTTTGAGTATAGCTTGGACGTTTGATAACGATTGGGTAAGAAAATTGGGATTGAACGTGTTGAAATTGCAATTTAATACAACGGGATTGGCCCATTTCTCAACGGTAAAACAGGAGCGGGGGACCTCTTATCCTTATGCAAGAGTGTATGATCTCTCCTTAAATATAAGCTTCTAAATCTAAAAAGAACGATTATGAAAAAAGATGTTATTTTATTGTTATTGGTATTTCTAACCGTTTCCTGTAATGATTGGTTGGATATAGAACCTAAAAGTCAGATCGATAAGGATAAATTGTTTTCGGATGAAACCGGATTTCAAAATGCGTTGAACGGCATTTATCAAGGAGCTTCCTTGGGAGTGTTGTATGGTAAAAATATGAGTTGGGGTATGCTAAGTGCTGTTTCTCAGATTTATGATCCGGAGTCTTTGTTGGAGGAAGAGGGGGATTTTGCTGAATTTACCTATGATAACAAGACGACGGAGCCTGTTGTGGCTGCTATATGGGAAAAATTGTATAACCTGATAGCCAATTGTAATCTGTTGTTAAACGAGGTGGCTAAAGCCTCACCTTCTATTTTTACTTTAGATACGGTTTCTAAAAATGTAATTGCAGGTGAAGCTTTAGCGTTACGAGCTTTTTTCCATTTTGACGTTGTTCGTTTGTTTGCTCCGGCTCCGGTAACGGAAAAGGATGCTCCGAAGCATCTGATCCCTTATCAGACGGAATGGCCTTCCGAGATCAAAAAGAAATTGACCGCTACGGAAGCGTTGGATGAAGTGATCAAAGATTTACTACAAGCCAAGGATCTATTGGCATTTAACGATACCTCGTATAATGCGACAGGAATGAGTAATGTCGATGTGCGTATAAAGGGATTATACAGCGTAAAGGGTGGAAAATTTATGAACAACAGGGGATATCGCCTTAATTATTGTGCTGTGCTTGGGATGTTGGCTCGGGTATATATGTATAAGGGAGATCGAGATAATGCTTATAAATATGCCTCTGAATTTTATAATACTTTTGTCGTAAAGAAAAAATGGTTTAAATGGAACGCATCCTCTGATTTTACGGACGATCTGAAATATCGGCAAAAAAAGCATTTGTCGGATGGCCTCTTCTCTTTCTATAATTTCGATTTATTGAATAATTATGTCGACTATAACGTGTGGTGGGTGGATCAGGCGATGCAAATTCAGGGTGTAAACGAAATTTTTGCGAACGATAAAGACGATTATCGCTTGAATTATCTGTTGGATCATAAAGAAGTGTACGGGGAAGAGGTCTATTGGTCTATCAAGTACCAGCGTATTTCCGGTGATGCAAATATAAATCGGGATGAGGGGAGGGCCTTACCGAATTTGCGGATGAGCGAAATTTATTATATCCTGGCAGAGTGTCTCTATCATCAGGGAAGGGAACCCGAAGCCGTGAAAATATTGAAAGAATTGAGAGATGCGCGGGGATGTAAACGGAAGATAACTTCTTTTACTTCGGAAAAAGATTTTTACGATGTTCTGTTAAATGATGCCCGGCGGGAGTTTATCGGGGAAGGACAATTATTTTTTATGTATAAACGTTTGAATCGTCCGATTCTAACGGTTGGATCTGAAATCGCACCCAGTGCTAAGGTGTTCGTATTTGATATTCCGAATAGTCAGAATGTATTTTAATTGATAGATTATGAAAAGATATTTATATAGTTTAATCGTTTTGTTTGCCTTTATCGGGTGTAGTACGGATGAGGTAGAGGTGTATCAGTCCGAAGGGTATATTTCGTTCGTGGAAAAGGAATCGGATACCTTGGTGGTCTCGTTCTTTCTGTTGGGAAACTTGCAGGAGTACGATTTACCCGTGTCCGTTCGTTTCACGGGAGATCCTTATCGGGAAAAACAACCAATATCATTGGTCGTGAACGAGAAAAAAACCACGATGGCGGCTCAATACTATGACTTACCGCAACCCGAAATGAGTGCCATGAGTCATTTGGATACGTTTAAGATTCATCTGAAAAACTATCCCGAATTACAGACGAGAACGGATATGTTGTGCATTGAGTTAAAGGAGAATGATGCCTTTCAATTAGGAGACCGCAATTATCGTCGGATGTATATAAAAATCAATGATAACGTAGCTAAACCCGATTGGTGGTCTCGTAACACGGAACGCTATTACCTGGGGGCCTATTCCGATGAAAAAATTCGGGAGTTAATGATTGCTGCACAACCGGATCTGACGGGTAAGGTGGACGAGGGAATGATTCGTACGTGGGCCCTGAAATTGAAATATCACTTGGAAAAGAGAGCTGATTCTCCGGAGGGACCTGTAACAGAAAAAGACGGTTCCCTGATGACAGTTCCGGTTAAAGGTTAATATTAAAAAGTAAGATTATGAAATGGAATAAATTAATATATGTAACGCTATTTACCTTGTTTTTATTCTCTGCTTGCTATGAGGATAAAGGAAATTACGATTACAAGGATATGGAGAAAAATAAGGTTACGGTGCTCTTTAAATCATGGACGGCAAAACCCTATTATGGAGAACCGGCTATTTTTACTCCGAAACTGAGGCTGGATAACCCGAATGCAGATACGAATGTACTTAAATTCAATTATTATTTTGGAAAATACGGATGCGTTTGCTCCGAAAAGAACATGAGCTACGTGTTCGAGGGAGAGACCGGTAGCGTAGAAGGAATCTTGATCGTGACGGATACTACAACCGGAATGATGTGGTCCTCGAATATCGGTGTCAGTTACCAAAGTCCTTACGGAACGGGATGGTTTATTTTGTCGGATGAGAATGGAAAGTCCCGGGTAAATATGGTACGTGTGCGGAATGACGAGTACATAACGGATCAGCGGTTATATTCAACTTTATGGGGAGGGGATTTGGGAACCCGGCCTCACCGAATCTTACTGAACAAAAAAGGAATAAAATGGGGGGAACCCTATGAGCTTAGGATTCTACAAGATGGTCCCGAAGGATCTGTTTCTTTGGATCCGAAAGATTTGAAATTGACTAAAACTTTAAAATCCGAATTTGTAGGAGAGATGTTACCGGATGTCGGGTTTAAAGCGGAAGGCTTCGCTTTCGGAGATTGTTGTGGCGTTGTGATTGGACAGGATGGAAATGTGTATACTAGAATATATGATCGTAATAAATTGAACTATAGTTCTTTTGTCGCAATTCCCATGGAGTATAAAAAACAGAAGGTGAACGCTCAATATTTATTGAATGACCATCCTAAAGGAGAAATGTACGATATGATACTGTATGATAAGACACAAGGAGCTTTTATGATCGTAAAAGGAGGATCTCTATCCAGTGCGGGAGGTACCTCCGTGGTTACAGCCCCGGAGACTCTCCCGACGGGAGTTCCTTCCCCCGCCAATCTATATGCTTATGAAAATCTCTATTCTCAATTGTATAATACCGGTTATAATGGTGTTGCGTCAGTCTTTTCTTTGATAAAAGATAAGGATGGAAAGGTGTTCGTCTACTCTTTCGCGGGACCTTTACTGGGAGAGTGTAAGGAGTTGACGAAAAAAGAGTTTAAAGCTTCTGCACTCTTGTCCGAAACATCGGTTTGGCATCGTCTCAGAACGAGACCCTATTTGTTTATCGGGAAAGGAAAAGAATTGTATTATTACGATCTGAATACATCGATGCTATATCCTTATCGTTTGAGTACCGGTTTTGCCGGGAATATCACCTCCATTGAGTCGGACTACTCGCAAAAAGATAACGTGCTGGCAGTGGGATTAGATAGTGGAGATTTTTATCTCCTGGATGTTTCGGAAAAAGCTTTCGTGGCTCCGGAATTGCCGGAACCGATTTATCAAACGAGAGTTCCGGGAAAAATCGTGGATCACTTCTACAAGCAATATTAAGAACCAAATCTTGAAATCTATAGCGTGGAACGGGGCGAAAGTCCTGTCCCATTCCACGTTTATTGTCTATAAATTAAAAAAATCACTGTTGTATGAAATTAAAAATTTTATTTCTTTTACTGGTAATGCTTGGCCTTACCCTAACGGTTGATGCTCGAAAGAGAAAGAAAACCGCTACCTCCTCGAAGCAGGAACAAAAGGAGACGAAATACCAAAAGTTATTCAAGGATAAGGCTTGTGAAACTGTTCCCGGAATGATCACGCTTCATAAAATGGATGGTAAGGTCTATTTTGAATTGCCGGTAACGATGTTGGATAAAGAGATGTTGTTGGGTTCAACGGTCAGTGAAATAACGGATAACCGTTTTGCTATCGTGGGAGAAAAACCCCGTGAGCCTTTGCATGTCGTATTTACTCGTGCAGACTCTTTGATCAACTTGAGAACAGTTACCTCTAATTTTATCTCTAAGGATGCCAATATCGAGCAGAGAATAAAAGAGAGTACGGTACCTGCTATTTTGCGGAATTTTAAGATTCTGGCCTTTAGTCCGGACAGTGCCAACGTGGTGATCGACATGACAGACTTCCTGCTGTCGGATAATGATGATATCGGTCCTTTTAATCCTTATGCTCCGGCAACCGGATACGGTCGGGCTTGGATCGAAAAGGAGTACAAGGCCGCGGATTCTCAGATTGCCGGAGTCAAAGCTTTCTCGGATAATGTAAGCGTGAGATCTTCTTTAACATATATTGTAAGCGTGAGGGATCAACGGTATTATTACACGTATAAGAAGCCGTTCACCGCGGTGATGACCCGTAGTTTTGTTTTATTACCCGAAGAGCCTATGCGTCCCAGGATAGCAGATCCCAGGATAAATATTTTCGTGATGGAAAAATCCACCTTTAGTAATGAAGGAAATGGTGTACAACGGGTTTATTTCACGAATCGTTGGAGGTTGGAACCGAAAGACGAGGCAAAATATCGGCGGGGAGAACTGGTAGAACCTCGCAAACCGATCGTGTTTTACATCGATAATACTTTCCCGGAAAGTTGGAAACCCTACATAAAAGAAGGGATAGAAAAGTGGAATCTGGCTTTTGAAAAGATCGGGTTTAAAAATGCGGTAGTGACCAAAGATTTTCCAGCCAATGATCCTGAATTTGATCCGGATAATTTGAAGTATTCTTGCGTGCGTTATTCTCCCTCTCAAGTGGCAAATGCCATGGGCCCCTCCTGGACGGATCCCAGAACCGGGGAAATCTTAAATGCTTCTGTCTACCTGTATCACAACTTGATCAAGTTGGTACAAGACTGGCGTTTCCTGCAAACGGCACCTGCCGATGCCGATGTACGATCGATGACAATGGACGAGAAATTGCTGGGTGAGTGTATCCGCTATGTCGTTAGTCACGAGGTCGGTCATTGTTTGTCTTTGATGCATAATATGGCGGGTTCTTCTTCTATTCCCACGGATTCGTTACGCTCTCCGTCATTTACGCGAAAATACGGTACAACGTATTCTATTATGGACTATGCCCGGAACAATTACGTGGCACAGCCGGGAGACAAAGAGCGAGGTGTTCGTTTGACTCCTCCTGAATTGGGCGAGAGCGACTATTTTTCTATAAAGTGGTTGTATGCTCCTTTGTTCGATGCTCAGACTCCCGAGGAGGAAGTTGCTACGTTGAGTAGTTGGATTGCTGAAAAATCGGGAGATCCTGTATATTGGTACGGGAAACAACAATTGCAGGTTCATATCGATCCGAGTTCGATGGAAGAAGATTTGGGAGACGATCCTATAAAATCGGCAACGTACGGGGTCAAGAATCTAAAATACCTGTTGAATCACCTGAATGAGTGGGTCGGGGAGAAAGATTATGACTACACGTTCCGTTCCACGATGTACAACGAAATCGTGTACCAATATTTCCGGTATATCAATCACGTGTTTGCCAATATCGGTGGAATCTATTTGAATGAACGGTATGCCGGAGATGCTCGTCCGAGTTATGTTACGGTACCGAAAGAGAGACAAAAACAGGCTGTTGCTTTTATATTCGAACAAATGAGAGATTTGACCTGGCTGAATGGAATGCAGTTTGACGAGGGGTTACCTTTGCGCGGAGATATCTCTAATCTTGTCGAGGACGAGCTATTCAAATCGTTAATGGGAAGTCCGTTCGCGTTAAATCTTTGTGCATCGAAAGCAAAGACGGATCCTTACGGGGAGGCGGAGTTTATGGATGATTTTTATCGTTTTATCTGGGAACCCACGATAAAGGGCAAAACATTGAGCGAGACAGAGAAAAAATACCAACTTCGATTTTTGTCGATGCTAATGATTAATTCCGGTGTCAATAGAGGAGAAAAAGGTTCTTCTCTGGGTGTTTTGGCCTTGGCGGGAGAAAATCAGATGGTGGCGGTCCCGGAAGAGATAAAGGAACGGAGTCGTGAGATCTACGGCGAATTGCCGGAGTCCGTGTTGGGAAGATTTACGAATGAAGCACTCGTTCCGGTGGAACCTTGTCCGGATGAAAGGATCGATCAGGAAAAAGCCGGATTCAGCCTCTATGTTTCAGTTCAACGAAAAGGAAAGCCGATGGAGCATGTTTACTACAATATCTTGAAGCGTACGCACAATTTGTTGAAAACGAAGGTGAATACCGGATCGGAGGATACCCGCAAACACTATCGTTTGTTAATGTACAAGATCGAAAAGGCTTTAAAATGATTTTCGGATCATGCTTACGGTAAAATATATTGTATCCGAAATGGTAAATAGAAAGTTGAATATGAGAAAAATAATCTATATCAGTATTATTTCTTTCTTTGTTTTAGGCCTTAGTCTAGAGGTTTCTGCCAAACGAAAGAAAAAAGAAGAGACCCCCAAAAAGGTCGAAACTCCCTATCAGAAATTTTTTAAAGGGAAGAAATGCATTACCCGGGAAGGATTCGTGAAACTTCATCAGATAGACGGTAAAGTATACATGGAATTTCCGAATCAGTTGTTAAACAAAGATATTTTGTTGACTTCTTCCATAGAGGAGATTAGTGACAACGGAGAGGGTGTTGTGGGACAATTTGCCGGAAAAGGCGTACATCTCCGTTTCACCAAATTGGATTCTTTGTTACAGGCACGTTTGATTTCCAGTTCTGTGTATGATCCGGAGGATAACGAAGGATTGAGTCAGGCATTGAAGGAGTCTACCATCGGGGGCGTTTACAAAAGCTTCAAAATCGAAGCACGGACACCGGATAAAAATGCCGTTTTAGTGGATGTCACCCCGTTGTTTTTGGAAAGTTCAGCCTATACCAATCCGTTTACGGCTTTCGGTGGAAATTCTTTATTCGGTTTTGTGGCTCGCATTCATAAATATCAAGCGGATCGATCTTTTCTAAAAGACATTCAGGTGAGGGATCAGGAAATTCGCGTAACCTGTGAGATGGGATTTGACGTGGATCGTTTGGTTTTTGGAAAATACCCGATGGCTCTGAATGCTCCCGTGAGTGTCACTGTAAATAAGATGTTGATACTATTGCCGGAGCAACCGATGCGTCCTCGGTTGGCGGATGCCCGAATCGGGGTGATGCCGATCAGGAAAGTCGATTTTTCCAAAACCGACGAGGGTGTGAAACCGATTTATTTCGCGAAACGTTGGAGACTCGAACCGGCGGATGAGGCAAAATATGCTTCCGGAGAGCTCGTGGAACCTCGGAAACCGATTGTGTTTTATCTGGACTCACTGATGCCGGAATTCTGGAAGCCTTACGTGAAAGCAGGTGCGGAAGAGTGGAATCAGGCCTTTGAAAAGATCGGATTTAAAAATGTGATTCGGGTGGTCAACTTTCCCGGGAACGATCCCGATTTTGATGCCAATGACATTCGTCATTCAACCATCCGATATTCTCCTTCGGTATTGTGGATGACTGCGGTTCAGACCTCCATGCATGAAGATCCTCGAAGTGGAGAGATATTGAATGCTTCTCTCTATATCCATAACAATGTTATCGGTTCGATGTATAATGATCGGGTATCACAGACAATGGGGGCCGACCCTTCCGTGCGGCAAGACAATTTTTCCTTGCAAATGACAGGAGAGATGTTGAAAGCCCACGTGACACAGGCTGTCGGAAGTTGTCTGGGATTGACAAGGAATTTAGGAGCATCTTATGCATATCCTGTCGATTCTTTGCGTTCGCCCACTTTTACCGATACGTACGGGCTTTCTCCTTCTATCATGGATGGAATCACTTACAACTATATAGCACAACCCGAGGATGTGAAAAAGGGAGTAAGAATGAGTCCCAAGGGTGTGGGACCATATGATTTTTACGCGATCAAATGGTTGTATAAACCTATATCCGGAAAGAATTTTGAGGATGAAACTCCCGAGTTGGACAAATGGATACGCGAGGGGCTGAAAGATCCTTATTGCAGGTTCAGTAGAAAACTAATCTCCTACCCCTCTTTTGATCCTTCAGTCGTTTCGGGAGATTTAGGCGACGATCAGGTGAAGGCTCTCGGTTACCTGGTAAAAAATATAAAATCGGCTCTGGTACATTTCCACGAATGGTATTTGAAAAATAATACCGAAACGAGCGAATGCAAAGAGCTTTTAGGATATGTGGACAACTTGTTCACGAACAAAGTTCGTGAGGTGGCTGCAACGATCGGAGGATGCTATCTTCGGGATGTCAAAATGGGGGATGGACGTATGCCCTACGAGATGGTCTCTAAACAAAAACAAAAAGAGTCGGTGAAATTCCTGATGGATCTGGCAAAAGATCTTTCCTGGTGGGATGAAGCGGAAATCCTGAACGAACTGGAGATCATGGAGAGTAAAAAAGAGGCTTTTCGATCGCTTATCGTCTCTGCCTTATTCAATCGAACCGTTGCCGTGGCATTTTGTACGGAGAAATCCTCCGAAACATATACCATCCGGGAGTACATGGACGATCTCTACCGATGGGTATGGGAAGCAACGTTAAAAAATCGTTCCTTGACACGCGAGGAAATCGATTTACAGCGGGCTTTCTTGAATAGCGTAATAACCACCTCGACCGTAAGTGCGACTCCCGCCACGTTCTACTCGTCCAAAGATGCTTTGGCGATACCCGTACAAGCTCCTTTGGCGATGCAATACGGTAAAAAATTTGTGGATAAATTGACATCCGGGGAAGTCAAATTTGAACGTGCCGGATTTTATCCTGTAGCGGGAGTTCGGCAAAAATCTTATCCGGTTTCCTCACTCTATTATCAAATGTTGCTGGATATCGAGTCGATGCTAAAGGACAAAGTAACCCGAGCTTCGGGCGAAACCAAAACGCATTATGAATACCTGTTGTTCAGAATAAAGCAATCCCTATCCGATTCGTAACGTTTAATTTATATCGGTTAAAATTAAGATCTCCCCGTAGTCGAACCCCGACTCGGGGAGATCATTTAGCATGAATGGTTTACTGCTTACTCTACCCGTGAATCGATTCACTCTGTCGTGATAACCGTTACACTATTCCTGTGGGTTACCGTCACTCCTCATGGTTACTTCTCCATTAAAAAAATCGAGAGACGGTTCCAAGAGGTTAGCATTAACCTCGAAGAATCGTCTCTCTGAATTTTATAGAATCAAAGAATAATACAAATCATTTACTTTGGAATACTATCTCTTGGAAAACATAAAACAGTGGAGAAAATAATCCTGGACAAGTTATATTTTTTAGTTATCTTTTGAAAATAGGCTTCTATTTCTTCAAAGTAAGGTCCTTTCACATACTCTTCAAAATCTTCCCCGTACGCGTGTAATTTGTTTATCGGGTCATATTTTAGTATAAGATACCTCTCATCCTCCTCTCCAGATAAGATGATGTATTTTCCACGGGGATAACGAGAACGTATTTCCCTTATGCCTTGCTTTATCTTGTTTTCAATTTTCTTTTTTACAGGTTTTCCATTTCGATCGAAACAATGCACCCCTCTCAAATAACTTGGTATCGTGTAAATATTATACATCCAAGGTTCAAACGGGTAAATGTAGTCTGAAATAATATGTCCATTTTCCATTAACATACTATAATTACTATCCGATACCCATTCTATTCGCTTTACATTCTTTTTGAATTTAGAGATCGAGTAAGATAGATAATAGTCTTTGTTTCCTTTTTTATAATCTTTCAATAACTTTAATAAATCTTCTTTTGATTCCGGACTTTTAAGATAATATATTTTATACCCGTCAATTATCCAATCCAAGAAAGGATAATCATATCTCCCCATATTTGCCATATGTTTGTGGGTCTTGCAAGACCCACAAAAAAGTATCAAGACACAAATTGTTATTTTGAATAAAAAAATTCTTCTTGCCATTTCTTATAAAATTTATTTTTACTTTCTAACGTTGGAAAAACAAACGTGACAATACTAGACTGAGGATCTAATTTTTTTCTAATATACATATTGTAACCACTTTTTAATCCCATATTACTAATAGCCTTAGTATGCGTATACTTGTCATCTCCACGGTCAAATTTTCCGTACATCCCGTTAGGAACTTCGTTCATGAAATAATATCCGGTACTCCCTTCATATTCAAATATATGAATATTATTCTCTGCCAATCCCCAAGTATCTCTTTTGAACGGAATCCCAATATCAAAATTGACAGAACGCTCCAAAGGTTCCATTTTAAAGATATCTGGATCATCATCAAATTCACTCATTCTTTTTATATAATTTGCGTGTGATATTAGAGACTCGTCTATCTTCTGATAGAGACGTCCTTCCCAGTTTTGTAAATTCATCATGTGTCCGAACAAGCTGTAATAGTTATTTCCTTCTGTATAAGTTTTTCCCAAATAAGTTCCCTCTATCTTTTTCTTTTTCATTTCTTTTGCGGAATGTATCGTGGGATCGTATTTGATTTCTCCTGTTGGATCTCTATACCAATCCATGTCTTGTCCATCCGGATCAACAAACAAAACGGGGTTGTTCGCGCAATAATTATAAGAACTCAACGAGTAATATTTCTCGGTCATGGGGTCGACGGTGAACCAGCGTCCTAATTTGTTATCATACATGCGGGCGCCGTAGTCGAGGTAATCGAGGTTGCCCGTGGTCTGTTCCTCCTTTCCGTTGTACTTGTAACGGTTTCCTCCTTGTTGGGCGTAATCTGCCCGGGCGTGCCTGGCGCCGAAGGGGTAGTAGTCGTTTCGTTCCTTCACGTTCCCGTTGTCATCTACAATCACCCTGACGCTGCCGAGATGATCGTTCAAAAAGTAGTTCACCTCGAACCCGCCGTTGGTGGAGTTGCTTGCCCGGATTACGCCGCTGCCGAAATTGGCCGACTCGAGTTGTACTCCGGCACTACTTTTCTTGTATGTCAAAGAACGTATCTTGTAACACGTCCGTCAAAACCGTTATGGGCGGAGTCCTGTATCGTGATCTTATTTAAGATAACCGGGATTAATTCGCTGCCAATATTGGTTTTAAATTTATTATTGATAACAAATTTAAAATATTATTCTCGTAATCCCAATCGCAGGATCGTTTTTTTCACGTGTTATCGGGTTTTAGAGGCTTGGAAATAAAAACAGGGGACGTTTGACTTGTCCCCTGAATAGTCGTTAACCTTGTCGCGCTTGCGGTTTATTGAGAATCGTTATTTTTATTAGCAAGAGTAACCATGTAACATGGAGTTAAATAC
>LN913007.1 GCA_001487125.1 Gabonibacter massiliensis | reverse complement strand
TTGGCAGTGAATTAACCCCG
Source organism: Gabonibacter massiliensis (assembly GCA_001487125.1). Lineage (GTDB taxonomy): Bacteria > Bacteroidota > Bacteroidia > Bacteroidales > Marinifilaceae > Gabonibacter > Gabonibacter massiliensis. Next base: position 1,320 of record LN913007.1, on the reverse strand, counting down.
GGAAAAGCATGCAGGCACATCATGTATTCCCGAAAAAATTCCGGACGCAATTTCATGAACTGGGCATTAACATCGATGATCCCAAGTTCGGGAGCTGGTGGGAAACGAACGCTCACCAGAAAAACTCGTACCGGTACAATCAAAGATGGGATAAATTTTTCAAGGACAATCCCACCACCGGGGGAGCTTATGGTCTCGCCCGGGAATTAGGTGCTAAACACGGTTTTATTTTAAATTTTTAAACACGATGGAATTATCGAATTTTTATAGATTTAAAGACAAGTATCGTTCCGTGACGGTACAAATGGAGCAAACTCGAGAATGGGAGTGGGCAGAGCCCGCTGGATTACGGGAATACCGGATGTTATTGACGGGCGATTACCGGGGGGCGGAATTTCCCCTGGAGTTCCGTCACTATAGCGGGAAACGATACGATGATGTATTGGGAATAGGATACAGCTCGCTTTATTTAATCTCGGATCGTTTCAGGGAGGTGCTGGAAAAGAACAACTTCACGGGATGGAAATGTTTTCCCGTCCGGCTTTTCACGAAAAAGGGAGAGGAAGTAACCGGTTACCAGGGATTCTCCGTCACCGGCCGGGCTGGGAGAGTCGACTGGGGGAAAAGCGAGATCGTGTATATCGAGTACCCGACAGGTATTCAGGAAACTAATTACAAGGGAATGCACGTCGACATGGAACAATGGGACGGTAGCGATATCTTTATGCCTGAGCAACGATATAATAGCATCATGATGACTCGAAAGGTACGGGAGGCCTTGTTAGCGGAGAAAATAACAAATATCCAATTTGAAAATATAACGGAAATTTTAATCCCGTGTGATTGTGCTTAATATTACCACGCAAGAACTAAATTATTTCAATTTTTCAGGGAATTTAAAAACAATTCAGGGGACAAGTCAAACGTCCCCTGTTTTTATTTCCAAGTCTCTAAAACCCGATAACACGTGAAAAAAACGATCGTGCGATTGGGATTACGAGAATAATATTTTAAATTTGTTATCAATAACAAATTTAAAACCAATATTGGCAGCGAATTAATCCCGGGTTATCTTAAATAAGATCACGATACAGGACTCCGCCCATAACGGTTTTAACGGACGTGTTACAAGATACGTTCTTTGACATACTAGAAAACTGGCGCCGAAGCTGGTGCCCGTCGCGGGATGGGGAGCCACCGGGGGCAAGGTGACAAGCAAGGCCCTGAAGGCTTTTAAAGCCGGGAACTTCCGGAAAAACATGATCCGGTTAACCGGCATTAACCCCGGGAAAAGCATGCAGGCACATCATGTATTCCCGA